>OZ241340.1:0-2752500 GCA_965199975.1 Caulobacteraceae bacterium
GACTGCGAGCAGGCGGTAGTATTCCGGCCCTTCGTTGCTCCCGGTGGAGACGTGCAGGCAGAAGCCGTCGACATAGGCCGTCGGAGCCTTCGCCGGTTCGGTCGGCGCAGGCGTCGCCGCCTGCGCGAAGCCCAGAAGGGCGAGACCGAGGCCGATCACGGAGGCTCAGACTGCCAGCGTCTCCGCCTTGGCCACGGCCTCCTCGATGGCGCCGACCATGTAGAAGGCTTGCTCGGGCAGGTGGTCGTACTCGCCGTCGACGATGGCCTTGAAGGAGCGGATGGTGTCCTCCAGGCTGACGAACTTGCCGGGCGTGTTGGTGAACTGCTCGGCCACGTGGAAGGGCTGGCTGAAGAAGCGGCTGAGCTTGCGCGCGCGGCTGACCGTCAGCTTGTCCTCTTCGGACAGCTCGTCCATGCCCAGGATGGCGATGATGTCCTTCAGCGCCTTGTAGGACTGCAGGATCTCCTGCACCCGGCGCGCCACGTCGTAGTGCTCCTGGCCCAGGATGTTGGCGTCCATGATCCGGCTGGTGGAGTCCAGCGGGTCGATGGCCGGGAAGATCGCCTGCGCCGCAATCTCGCGCGAGAGCGTGGTGGTGGCGTCCAGGTGGGCGAAGGAGGTCGCCGGGGCCGGGTCGGTCAGGTCGTCGGCCGGCACGTAGATGGCCTGGATCGAGGTGATCGAGCCCTTGTTGGTTGAGGTGATGCGCTCCTGCAGATTGCCCATCTCGGTGGCCAGCGTCGGCTGGTAGCCCACGGCCGAGGGGATGCGGCCCAGGAGCGCCGACACTTCCGAGCCGGCCTGGGTGAAGCGGAAGATGTTGTCGATGAAGAGCAGCACGTCCTTGCCCTCCTCGTCGCGGAAGTACTCGGCCTGGGCCAAGCCCGTCAGCGCCACCCGCGCGCGCGCGCCGGGGGGCTCGTTCATCTGGCCGTACACCAGCGTGCACTTCGAGCCCTCGCCGCCGCCGGCGACGTTGACGTTGCTCTCGATCATCTCGTGGTAGAGGTCGTTGCCTTCGCGGGTGCGCTCGCCCACGCCCGCCAGCACCGAATAGCCGCCGTAGGCCTTGGCGATGTTGTTGATCAGCTCCTGCATGGTCACGGTCTTGCCCACGCCCGCGCCGCCGAACAGGCCGATCTTGCCGCCCTTGGTGTAGGGGCACAGCAGGTCGATCACCTTGATGCCGGTGACCAGGACCTCGGTGTTGGACGACTGGTCGGCGAAGGACGGCGCTTCGGCGTGGATGGAGGCGGTGTGCTCTCGGCTGATCGGGCCGGCCATGTCGATGGGCTCGCCCACCACATTCATGATGCGGCCCAGCGTGGCGGGGCCAACGGGCACGGTGATCGGGCCGCCCGTGTCGGTCACGTCCTGGCCGCGGGTGAGGCCTTCGGTGGTGTCCATGGCGATGGTGCGCACGGTGTTCTCGCCCAGGTGCTGGGCCACCTCGAGCACGAGGCGGAAGGGCTCCCCGGTGCGCTGGTCGGTGTTGGTGGTCTCGAGCGCGTTGAGGATTTGCGGCAGGTGGCCCTGCTCGAACTCGACATCGACGACGGCGCCGATCACCTGGACGATGCGGCCGGTGGCGACGCCTGTGTTGGGCGTGATGGATTGCGGCTGGGCGGTCATGGCGGGGTCTCTAGCGGACTGGCGCGGCGGGGAAAAGGCGGTGGATGGCGCCTGTGGCGAAGGAGGTCGGCGAAGCCGTCACGCGACGTGCGGCCGGCGACTGGCCAGCTTCCAAGCCGCCTCGATCAGCCAGCCCGCCGATACGCGCACGCGGCGCCCCTCGGAATCGCGCGGCCACTCCACGCCACCGGTCTGGAGATTGAGCGGCAGGCGCGCCGCATAGCGGCCGTCCTCGACGTCCGAGGTCATCGGCGTGTGGTAGAGGCAGCCCTTGAAGAAGTAGTGGGTCACCAGCGACCGGCGGGTGCTGCCCGGGTCGGTGATCGGCGAGCCCCCGTGCGCGAGGTTGGCGGCCCACACCAGCGCCTCGCCCTTCCTCAGCACCGCCGTCGTGCTGGGAAGCACCGACGCATCCAGCCGCGCCGCGAGGGCGGGCACGTAGGTCTTGCCGTAGTCATCGGGCGTCGGCGGCGAATGGTTCACGCCGGCGGCCCGCATGGTGAGCACGGGCAGCTTGTGGCTGCCCGGGTGGTAGGCGAGAGGCCCCGCGCCCGGCGCGATGTCCTCCAGCGCCGTCCACACGCCGCACATGAAGCGCTCGGGCACGCTGTGGAAGTGGATGGCGTCGGAGTGGACGTGCTGCTGGGTGCCGAGGCGGAAGTTCAGCGTCTGGAAGGCGAAAGCGGGGCGCCCGTAGGCAAGGTCGAGAAGGCGCTTGACCTTGGGCAGGGTCGCCAGCCGGCGCACGGCGCGCGAGCGCAGCCAGGCGTCCTGGATGCGGCCGACCCCGCCGTAGCGGGCGAAGCTCCGGTCCATCTCGGCGGCGACCCGGTCGGCCAGGGCGCGCCCCTCCTCGCCCAGGTCGATGCGCGCCACCCCGTCGCGGGCGAGGGCGCGGCAGAAGGCGCGCGTCTCCTCTTCGACGCCGGCGCGGTCGAGGTAGGTAGCGAGCGTCGCCTCGTCTTCGACCGGAGGGCGGTCCGGCCAGGCGGCTCGCGCCGCCCGGGTCACAGCGCCTCGGCGCCGGAGATGATCTCGATCAGCTCCTTGGTGATCTGGGCCTGGCGCTGGCGGTTGTAGGAGACGGTCAGCGCACCGATCAAGTCGCCCGCATTGCGGGTGGCGTTGTCCATGGCGGTCATCTGGCTGGCGTAGAAGCCCGCCTGATTCTCCAGGAGCGCCACGAACAGCTGCACCGCGATGTTGCGCGGCAGAAGCTCCGCCAGGATCGCGCCCTCGTCGGGCTCGTACTCATACGCAACGGCGGGGCCAGCCTCGCGCTCCGCGGCCTTAACCTCGGCCGGGACAAGCTGGCGGAAACGCGGGGCCTGGCTGATCACCGAGCGGAACTCGGAGCTGCACAGCGTCACCACGTCGACCTCGCCCGCCTCGAACATCTCGAGGATCTGGTCGGCCACCGGCTGCACGGTGGCGAAGCTGTAGGTCTTCTGCGCGGAGAAGTCGTAGGTCTTCACGATCCGGTCGGGGAACAGGCGGCGCAGCACATCGCGGCCCTTGCGGCCGACGCAGATGATCCGCACGTCCTTGCCCTCGGCCAGGAGCGCGTTGATCCGGTCGCGCGCCGCACGCGCCACCGAGGATGAAAAGGCGCCGGCCAGCCCGCGGTCGGCGGTCATGACCACCATGAGCTGGCGCCTGTCGGACCCCGTGCCGACCAGGAGCCTGGGCGCCCCGTCGCCGGAGACGCCCGCCGCCAGGTTGGCGATCACGCTCGCCATGCGCGCGGCGTAGGGCTTGGCGGCGGTGGCCGTGTCCTGCGCGCGGCGCAGCTTGGCCGCCGCCACCATCTGCATCGCCTTCGTGATCTTCTGCGTGGACTTCACGCTTCCGATCCGATTGCGCATCTCCTTGAGGCTGGCCATGGCCGGCGGTCTCTCCCGTTCGGCTTGGCTTAGGCGGCGACGGCCGGGGCGGTGGAGAACTCCTTGACCACCGCGTCCAGCGCCTCCTTCAGCATGGCCTCCAGGTCGGGGCCAAGCGCCTTGGTCTTGGCCACGCCCTCGTAGAATTCGGGATGGCTGGTGCGCAGCTTGGCCAGGAGGGCGTCCTGGAAAGGCTGCACCTGCGCGGTGGGGATGGCGTCCAGGTAGCCGCGGGTGCCGGCGTAGACCGCCGCCACCTGCTCGGCCACCGAAAGCGGCGAATACTGCGGCTGCTTGAGGAGCTCGGTCAGCCGCTCGCCGCGGGCCAGCATCTTCTGGGTCGAGGCGTCGAGGTCGGAGCCGAACTTGGCGAAGGCGGCCATCTCCCGATACTGCGCCAGCTCGCCCTTGATGGAGCCGGCCACCGTCTTCATCGCCTTGATCTGGGCCGAGGAGCCCACGCGCGACACCGAAATGCCGACGTTCACCGCCGGGCGGATGCCCTGGTAGAACAGGTCCGTCTCCAGGAAGATCTGGCCGTCGGTGATGGAGATCACGTTGGTGGGGATGTAGGCCGACACGTCGTTGGCCTGCGTCTCGATGATCGGCAGCGCCGTCAGCGAGCCCGAGCCGTAGTCCTCGTTCAGCTTGGCGGCGCGCTCCAGCAGGCGGGAGTGCAGGTAGAACACGTCGCCGGGATAGGCCTCGCGGCCGGGCGGGCGGCGCAGCAGCAGCGACATCTGGCGGTAGGCCACGGCCTGCTTGGAGAGGTCGTCATATACGATCAGCGCGTGCAGGCCGTTGTCGCGGAACCACTCGCCCATGGCGCAGCCCGAGAACGGCGCCAGGAACTGCAGCGGCGCAGGCTCGGACGCGGTGGCCGAGACGATGATGGTGTAGTCGAGCGCGCCGTTCTCCTCCAGCGTGCGCGCGATCTGCGCCACGGTCGAGCGCTTCTGGCCGATGGCCACGTAGATGCAGAACAGCTTGGCCTTCTCGTCGTCGCCTTCGTTGACCCGCTTCTGGTTGAGGATGGCGTCCACGGCCACGGCGCTCTTGCCGGTCTGGCGGTCGCCGATGATCAGCTCGCGCTGGCCGCGGCCGATGGGGATCAGGGTGTCGATGGCCTTGAGCCCGGTCTGCATGGGCTCGTGCACGCTCTTGCGCGGGATGATGCCCGGCGCCTTCACGTCCACCCGGCGCTTCTCGGTGAACTCGATGGGGCCCTTGCCGTCGATCGGCTCGCCCAGCGGGTTGACCACCCGGCCCAGCAGGCCGCGGCCCACCGGCACGTCCACGATCTCGGAGAGGCGGCGGCACTCGTCGCCCTCCTTGATCTTGGCGTCGGAGCCGAAGATCACCACGCCCACGTTGTCACGCTCGAGGTTGAGGGCCATGCCCTTGACCCCATCGGCGCCGGGGAACTCCACCATCTCGCCCGACTGCACGCCCTCCAGCCCGTAGATGCGCGCGATGCCGTCGCCGACGCTGAGCACCTGGCCGACGTCGGAGACCTGCGCCTCGTCGCCGAAGCCTTCGATCTGGGACTTGAGGATCGCCGAGATCTCGGCGGCGCGGATGTCCATGGCTAAGTCTCTAGGTCTGAAGGGTCAGGCGCGCGCGAGCGCGGAGGCGAGCTGGTCGAGGCGGGTCTTGAGCGAGGCGTCGTAGAGGCGCGAGCCGACCCGCACCTTGATGCCGCCGAGCAGCGCCGGATCGACGCGCACGGTGATCTCGGGATCGCGGCCGAGCGACTGGCGCAGGGCGGCGGCGACGCCCTTCTGCTGGGCCTCGCTGAGCGGGGCGGCGGTGGTCACCTCGGCGGCGACCGCCCCGCGCTTCTTGGCGGCCAGCGCGGCGAAGGCCTTGGCCATCGCCGGCAGGGCGGAGGCGCGGCCGTTGTGGGCGATCACGCCCAGGAACTTGGCGGTGAGCGGATCGACGCCGGCGGCCTTCGCCACAGCGGTCAGGCCGCGGCCCTTATCCTCCGCGGTATAGGCGGGCGAGGTCAGCAGGCGGCCGAAGTCCCGGTTCTCGGCGCGCGCCTGCTCAAGCCCCTTGAGATCGCCTTCGACGGCGGGGAGCTTGGCCTGCGCGTCGGCCAGTTCGAACAGCGCCTGCGCGTAGCGCTCGCCCACGTCGGTGTTCTTGGAGTCGTCGGCCAAGGGGACCTGTCACTGCACTGCGCCTGGCCGGCGCGACGGACCCTGCACGAGGATCGACGCCGGCGGACGGAGCGGGAATTCGTCATTGGCGCACGACGTCGGGCCCTGAAACGAGGCCGCACCGAGCGCGCGCGGGCCTTAACATGGCCCCGCGCCCGTCCGCAACCGAAGCCCCTCGCGCGCAGGCGTCCGCTTCCGTATGGCTGGCCCAGGTCCACCGGAGTCCGCCGCCGCCCATGGGCGACATCATCCACCTCATCGCCGACCCCGCCGCCTGGCTGGCGCTCGTCACGCTTATCGTGATGGAGGTGGTGCTGGGGATCGACAACCTCGTCTTCATCTCGATCCTGACCAACAAGCTGGACGAGGCGAACCGCGGGCGGATTCGAACCCTGGGCATCGCCCTGGCGCTGGTGCTGCGGCTCGGGCTGCTTTCGACCATCGCCTTCATCGTCAGCCTGACGCGGCCGGTGTTCACCGTGGCCGCCCACCCGGTGAGCTGGCGCGACATGATCCTGATCGCCGGCGGGCTGTTCCTGATCTGGAAGGCCTCGCGCGAGATCCACGAGTCGATGCGCGATGAGCCCGAGACGAGCCTCGAAGGCAAGGCCGCCCACGGCAAGGTCTCCGCCTCGCTCACCGCGGTGGTGCTTCAGATCGTGGTGCTGGACATGGTGTTCTCCATCGACAGCATCCTCACCGCCGTGGGCATGACGGTGCACCTGCCGATCATGATGGCCGCGGTGATCGTCGCGGTCGTGCTGATGATGGTCGCCTCCGGCCCGCTGGCCGCCTTCATCCGCAGGAATCCCAGCGTGGTGATGCTGGCGCTGGGCTTCCTCCTGATGATCGGCATGACGCTGATCGCCGACGGCACGGGCTTCCACGTGCCCAAGGGCTACATCTACGCCGCCATGGCCTTCTCCATACTGGTCGAGGCGCTCAACATGCTGGCGCGGCGCAAGCATGTCGGCGGCCCCCAGCCGCAGCCCGACTGACGCGCCGCGCGTTGCCCCTCGCATGAGCGTCGCCTTCACCAAGGAGCAGGACTACGAGGCGGCCGCCGCCCACCTGCCCGACCTACCGGTCTCGCCGCATCCCAACCTCGTGACGACCTCGGGCCTGGCGCTGATCGAGGCCGAACTCGCGACGGCCCGCGCCGCCTACACGACGGCGCAGGCCGCGGGCGGTGTCGCCGCCGACCGCACCGCGCTCGCCCGCGCAACCCGCGACCTGCGCTACTGGTCGGCGCGGCGTGGCTCGGCCCGCCTCACCCCCGCCGACCCGGCGCGGACGGACGCCCAGTTCGGCAGCCGCGTCACCTTCGCGAGAGCCGACGGTCGCACCCAGAGCTTCCGCATCGTCGGCGAGGACGAGGCCGACCCCAAGGCGGGCGCGATCTCATACGTATCGCCCCTGGCGCGGGCGCTGTTGGGGCGCGAAGTCGGGGATAAGGTGGCGCGGGCGGAAGGGGCGCTGGAGGTGCTTGTGGTTGAGACGGTGTGAAGGGCGTTCTCGGCGTCTCGGCGGATGGCTGAGCGCCATCGACGACAGGCCGCGTCAAGGGACGCTTCGCTCTTCGCCCTTGACCCGCCCCGCCCTCGGCGGCTGACCGGAGGTGTCGGGACGATGAGCGTCCCTAGGAGGTTTCGACGTGGCCTGCCGGCCGCGTCGAACAATGAGCAGCACCTGCCGTCGTGTGGCTTAGCTCCCTGCGTTCGGCTCGGGCGCAGCGTCTCGCACCCCGCCGGCGGCCACTCCGCCGGCTCTCGCTTTCCAGCGGCGCAGAACTCGCCTGTTGAACGCAGCCGTCGCAACTCACTGTGGCAAGCCCCTGCCCAGTGTTCGACGCGCGGCAGGCCGTCGAATCTTCTAAGGACGCCCTGCGTCCCGACCCCATCAGCCAGCCGTCGCGCGCAGGCCGGGTCAAGGCCGAAGAGCGGAGCCGAAGGCCTAGCGTGCCTTGACGCGACCGAGCACGGCGGCACCTTCCACCCGTCTGGTTCGCGAAAGAAAGGACGTGTCCGCTCCCGACCCGTTGCAGACATCGTCAGCCAGCCCCGCGGCGCGAAGCTCAGCACTCGGCGGCGGACTCAGGCTTGAAAGTGGGGCTGGCCGGTGGAATGACGTAAACCAATGTTGTAAGTGCAGCAACGAACAGTCCAACGCGCTCGTTCCAAAACGCCAAAGCGAAGGCCAGCCAAAACGCTCCGGCTGTGAGACCATACTTAACAGTGACTCGCGACAGGTAAGCATCTGTCAGCCTGGAATCTGGAAGGGCCTTAGCCGTTGCGTAGAGCCACCGGACAAACCACCAGGTTGATGGTGCTGCTGCAATACCTAGGTACATCAGGGCGGCGGTCCGGCTCTCCGCATCACCGGCAAGATGTTCGATCAGGGGTCGCGCGGGAAATGGCGTGACGCTGACGGCTGCAAGGAAGCCGATACTGAGCAGATTGTATCCATGATCGGTCTTCTGCAGTAGCTTGCCGCTAAAGTGGCTGTGAGTCCAATACAGCCCGATCAGGATCACGCTCAGGCCGTAGGCGCCATATTCAGGAGCGAGCTTCAGGTAGCCCGCTGCCAGGTCGCCATCGTCAGGCTTGGGCGCGTGCAGCTCGACGACGGGAAGGGTGATTGCAATCGCGAGCACCGCATCGCTGAAGCCCTCCAGGCGATCCGTATTGCGTTCAGTTCCGTCGCTCGAGGGAGTGGCCATGACACGTCAACGCGCGAGAGCGGCATCCTGGCCTTCAGCCGGCTCGCCCGGGCGGCGTCTCGGCTTGGTCAGGGGCACGCCCGGCTGGGTGACTCCGAAGGTCGCAGGAGCGGGCCTGCTCACAAGCCAACGCTGCTGCGCTGCTCAGAGCATCTCCAGACGGCTCGCGTGCTTGGGTGGCGAGAACGACCCGTCGATGTCGACGACATCCTCGTCGGTGAGTAGGAGGTCAAGCGCGAGACGGTTCTGCCGCACATGCGATGCGTCCGCCGCCTTGGGGATGGCCAAGACGTTTCCGCTGCGCACGGCCCACGCCAGCGCCACCTGATACGCCGTGACACCATGGCGATCGGCGACGGCCTGCAAGGCTCCGCCGCGAGGGAGCCGACCCTGTTCCACTGGACTGTAGGCCATTACCGGAACACCGCGTTCAGCCAGCGCCGGCAGGAGGTCGTACTCGGGACCGCGACGGGTCACGTTGTAGAGAATCTGATCTGTCGCGCAGTTCGCGCCGCCGGCTGCGGACAGCTCGTCCATGTCAGCCAGATCCAGGTTGCTGACGCCCCAAGCGCGGATTTTGCCCGCGCGCTTCAGCGCCTCCATGCCTTCGATCGTCTCCGTCAGGGGAACCGAACCGCGCCAATGGAGAAGATAGAGGTCGAGACGGTCAGTCTGAAGCCGGTTCAGGCTGGCTTCGCACGCCCGCTCGAGCCGACCGCGACCGGCGTTCTGAGGATAGGCCTTGCTGACCAGGATGATCTGGTCGCGCAGTCCCGCCAGCGCCTCGCCGAGGAAGCTTTCCGTCGCGCCGTCGCCGTACATCTCCGCCGTATCGACAACCGTCAGGCCGAGATCGACGCCGGTCCTCAGAGCTTCGGCTTCCTCAGCCCGTCTATTTGCAACCTCGCCCATGCGCCAAGTTCCCTGACCGATTGTGGGGACGGGGCCGATGCCTGGGAAGCTCAAGGTGTGCATAAGCTCTGAATGAACTGGGCGACGAACCGATCCGACCGGCGCAGACCTGGGTCCGCTACCCACCCATAGCCGACACTCGAATGGTCCGCTTGCGGATACCGACGCGGCCGCCGAGGTGCGCTCTACCCCGCACTCCCGGGGCATAGATCGCAGCCGCCTCCATGCAGCGCCTCGTCCCACATCCCGCGATACGGGGAAAGACCGGGCACAGACCACCACCTCTCCCCCTCGCCCAAACCGCGCGTAGTGTTCTCTCACCCCACGGCATGGGGAGGGCGTCTTCGGATCCGCGCCCGAGGCGGCCGTGGGGAGTGGACGTGCGGGATTTCTGGCGGCGACGGCCGGTGGTGTAGCGCCCTGACCAAATCGCCGCGTCCGCAGGCGCGCGAGGATGCGCCTGCGCCGCCCAGCCGCAGCTGTGGGAGCACGGTTGCGGGCGCGTGGGGGATCACAAGCCCGCGCGACGGCCCTCCTGCACCTGGGCGGACAATGCCCGATGGCGGGAGCCCCTGGAGAGCGGCCATGGCGGAGCGATCAGCGTCGGGGGCCGAAACTCCCACACACATCAACGGTACTCCGGGCCCCCGGCCCGCGCTCCGTCCCACCTCCCCACCCGCCTGCGGCTTCCGCGGGCGAGGGCGCCCGCGTGCGCCCCGGTCTTTGACAAGGTGGCGCTGCTGCGATCAACTGACGGCGCGCCACCCCGCGCGGTCGAGCGCATAGACGACATGCCGCTCCAGCCGGTGACCCGGTGGCAATTCGGGGTGGTCGAAATCGAGCTCGGGCGTGGGCCGCAGGCCGATGCGCGCCATCACCGCCTGCGAGCGCAGGTTCGTGGTCGCCGTGAAGCTCACCACCCGCGCGGCGCCGCGGCGGAAAGCGCAGGCCAGGGCGGCGCGGGCGGCCTCGCTGGCGTAGCCGCGGCCCCAGGCGTTGCGGGCGAGGCGCCAGCCGATCTCCGGCGCGCCGCCGAACCCCAGGTCGGGCGAGGTCGGCTTGACGCCCACGAAGCCCAGGAAGGCGCCGTCGGCCTTGCGCTCCAGCGCCATGAAGCCCGCGCCACACGCGGCGATGAGCGCGACCTGGCGGTCGACGGCGGCGTCGCTCTCCTCCCGCGTCTTGAGGGCGGGGAAGTGCTCCATCACCTGCGCGTCGGCGTTCAGCGCGGCGAACGGTTCGCGGTCGCCCATGCGCCACTGGCGCAGGATCAGCCGCTGCGTCTCGATCACGGCGCTTCGAACACCCGCCCCGGCCCCGTCGCCGCATAGAGGTCGGTGCGGCGGTCGCGGAAGAAGCCCCAGGCGGCGCGGTGGCGGTCGAGGAAGTCGAGGTCGAAGGTGGCGCTCAGCACGCCCTCGTCCTCCCGATCGAAGGCCGCGACCAGGTCGCCGCGGTGGTCGGCCAGAAAGGAGGAGCCGTAGAAGCTCTGGCCTCCGCCGCCTCCCGTCGATCGGGGACCGGGCTCGTGCCCGGTGCGGTTGGCCGCCGCCACCGGGATGACGTTGGAGACCGCGTGCCCCTGCATGGCGCGCCGCCACGGATCGCGCGTGTCGAGCGAGGCGTCGTGCGGCTCCGAGCCGATGGCGGTGGGATAGAGCAGCACCTCGGCGCCGGCCATGGCCATGGCGCGGGCCGCCTCGGGGAACCACTGGTCCCAGCAGATGCCCACGCCGATCCTGCCGTGGCGCGTGGCCCACACGCGAAAGCCCGTATCGCCCGGGCGGAAGTAGTACTTCTCCTGGTAGCCCGGCCCGTCGGGAATGTGGCTCTTGCGATAGACGCCCAGCAGCGATCCGTCGGCGTCGGCCATGACCAGGCTGTTGTAGTAGTGCGGCCCCTCGCGCTCGTAGATCGAGATCGGGATCACCACGCCCAGCTCCGCCGCCAGGGGGGCCAGCGCGGCGACGCAGGGATGCTCGCGCCAGGCGAAGGCGGTGGCGAACCACTTCTCTTCCTGGGTGACGCAGAAGTACGGCCCCTGGAACAGTTCGGAGGGCAGGATCACCTGCGCGCCCTGCGCCGCCGCGGCCCGCACGAAATCGGCCGTCCTGGCGATGTTGGCGGCCATGTCCTCGCCGTACGAGGTCTGGATCACGCCGAGCGTGAGCGTGCGCGACATCAGGCCGGCTCCTGCTGAGTGATGCAGTGGAACGAGCCGCCGCCGGTGAGGAGCGCGCGCGACGCCAGGCCGATGGCCTCGCGCTCGGGGAACAGCGAGGCCAGCGCCTCCAGCGCGAGCGCGCTGGCGCGCTCCTCATAGACAGGCATGATCACCGCCCCGTCGGCGATGATGAAGTTCATGTGGCTGGCGGGGACCACCTCGCCCGCCTCGCCGACGATGCGGCCGGGCGATGGGATGCGCACCACCTGCAGCGGCGCGCCGCGCGCGTCCTTGGCGGTGGCGAGCCGGCGCGCCGCGTCGTCGAAGGCGGGAGCGTTGGGATCGTCGCGCCCCCAGGCCACCGGCACGGCCACCACCCCCGGCGCCACGAAGCGCGCCAGGTTGTCGACGTGGCCGTCGGTGTGGTCGTTGGCGAGGCCCCGGCCCAGCCACAGCACAGCCTCGGCGCCCAGGCTGTCGCGCAGGGCGGCCTCGGCGTCGGCGCGGGTCCAGTGCGGGTTGCGGTTGGGGTTGAGCAGGCACTGCTCGGTGGTGAGCACCGTGCCGAACCCGTCGTGATCGATGGCGCCGCCCTCCAGCACGAAGTCGTGGTCGGTGCGCGGCGCGCCGGCGGCGGCGGCGATCTGCTCGGCCACCGCCTCGTCGCCCTCCAGCCGATACTTTCCGCCCCAGCCGTTGAAGCGGAAGGCGGCCGCCCGATAGCGCTCCCCGCAGCGGTGGAAGATGGGCCCCGTGTCGCGCAGCCAGATGTCACCGAACTCGGCGCGCACCACCTCCACGCCTCGCACGCCCGAGAGCCGCGCTTGCGCTTCGCGTTCGCCGAGATCGCCCGCCACCAGCAGGCGCACGCGCTCGCGCCCCGGCCCGGCCAGCGCCCGCGCAAGGGCCGCGCACTCGTCCTGCGCGGGCGCGAGGTCGTCCTCCCACAGCTCCGCATGGCTGGGGAAGCCCAGCCACATCGTCTGGTGCGGCGCCCATTCGGCGGGCACGCGCGGCGTGGGCGGCGGGATCACGGCCGTGCGGCCCTCCTGGTGAGCGCGCCTAGGTGGAAGCGGCGGCGTTGGGCGTCAACCGCGGCTCCCGAACACGAAAGGGCGGCCCCGGCCTGGGCCGCCCTGCGCGTCTCGGCCCGGGCCGATCAGAACTTGTAGCGGAAGCCGATCTTCAGCGCCCACAGCGAGAGCGGCAGGCCGTTGGCGCTGGTCGTCACCGTCGGTATTTTCCGCGTGAAGCTCTGGTACTGGTACTTGTTCTGCGTTCCTCCAGCGCAATTGGCGCCTTGCGTCTGGCAATTCAGCGCCACCACGTCGGAGGCGAAGTACGGGAAGCCGTACTGCTCCAGCACGCCATAGTTGGAGTTGATCAGATTACCGATGTTGAAAATGTCGAAATATAGCTGCGCCTTCGCTGCCTTGTAGGGGAAGAAGACGGGAACTTCCTGGCTGATCTCAATGTCAGCATCGGTGAAACCCTTCGAGTCGAAGGCGTTTCGCGGAGAAATCGAGCCGTTGTACTTCATCAGTCCCGTATCCTTCAGGAACTGGTTGAAGCCCGCGACGCCGCTCAGCACCTGCCCGTTGGCCGCGACGTAGGTGGAGTTGGCGAAGCTGGAGCCGTACTGCACGATCGGATCGCTCGTCGCCGTGATGTTCCCGGTGGAGTCGGCCTTCGGCACGTAGAGCAGCTCGTTGCTGCGGTTGGCGACGGCGCCGGCAAGATTGTACTGCGTATCGATCGGCGTGCCCGAGCCGACGGTATTGGTCGTGCCCGGGAGGGTGGCCTGGAAGGTGTAGCTGTAGGGCAGACCCGAGCGGCGGAAAGCGAACAGGCGGATCGACGTCAGGTTATCCCCGAAAATTCGCCGCGAGTAGTTGATGTTGAATTTGATTTGCTGGGCGATGTTGTAGTTGGAGATCGATACGGTGGGATTGTTGGGATCAGAGAAGGCGTTTTGGGCGTAGTTGGAGAGCGCCACCGAGCTGGTGCCCGGATTGACCTCTTCGGCGTGCGTATGGGTGTAGCTGACATCGACGCTCAGGCCCCAATCGAAGTCCTTGCGCAGCCCGATGTCGTAGGTCGCCACGAAGCCCTTGTCCGTCGAGTTCAGCAGGAGATCGTAGGCGTTGGCGCGCGCCAGCCGCCCCGTGGCTGCATTGGCGTTGAAGCGGGTCGCGTCGAACACAGGCCGTCCGTCGGGCGCCTTGGTGACCGTGCCGACCGTATCGAGCAGGTCGGTCCAATAGATCGCCTTGTTGGTGTGCTGGTACTGGTAGTCCCCATGCAAAGTCCAGCTATCGAACAAATTGTGGGCCAGCCCGTCGCCACCGAACCTGGTGTACTGGCCGATGAATGGATAACCGCTGATGTTGAAGGTCTTCTGGAACCCCGCGGTGAACTTCCATACCGATTCCGGCTCGAAGTCGGGGCTCAATGCGTTGGTGATGCCCGTGCCTGCGTTGGCGCTGGCGGCGTTGCCGGCCTGGGCGATCGGGCTGACTTGGCGACCGTTCACGTTGTTCAGCGCCGGGCTGCAGGTTGCCGCGCCTGGCGTGGCGCAGGAGATGGCGAACTGTCCCAGCAGATTGCCGGTGTTGGTGTAGTTGTTCGAGACCCACACGTTCGGGCTGCCGCCGGAGAACAGACCCGCGCCAACATAGGCATTGAAGGTCGGGTCCGGGTGATAGTTCAAGCCCAGGCGCGGCATGATCACATTGTCGCCATCCAGCGTGCCCTGGTTGGAGAGGCCGTACTGCTGGGCGAAATACGTGTTGTTGCGCGGTTTGTCGCTCTGCTCATAAAGCTCGGCGCGCAGGCCCGCCTTCAGAGTCAAATCCGAGCGCAGACGCCACTCGTCCTGCAGGTAGAAGGTGTCGATTACGTAGCCCCAGTTGGCGGCGCCGTCGTTCTTCACGTTGTCGAAGGCGTTGGCGTAAACCAGGCTGGAGGCGTTGCCGGCTTGCAGGTCGGCGATCGAATTGAATGTGTAGTTGCCGTTGGCGTTTTGGACGAAGAGGTTGAACACGTCGACCTGCTCGCGCTCGTAACCGAGAAGGATCGAGTGCTGCCCCAGCGTGTAGGTGCCGCGGATGCGGCCGACCTGGTCGCGAACGGTCAAGGCGTTGGCCTGGCGTGAGATGTTCGGCCCGGCGAACAGCGTGCCACCCGGTTGCGACCCAATCGCCGCCTGGCGAACCTGGAAATAGGCGAAGTCGTTACCAGCCAGAGAGTTGCTTATGTTCTCCACATCGCGGCGCGTGTAGCTGATTTCAGTGTGGAAATTGGGCGTCCAGTCAGAATACAGGGTACCGATATACGAACGAACATTTTGGTTGAATTCGTACCAGTCGGACAGGAACGACAGGTTGCGTCCGCTGGTGGACTGGTCGTTAGTCGACGTCGTCACTCCCGCCTGGTCCTGCACCTCAAAAACGAGACGTTGCTGGTTGTTGATTTGCCAGGTCAGCTTGCCGAAAAACTTCTCGTCGGTGACTGGCAGTGGCGAGGTCACCGTCACGCCGAGGGGATCGAAACCGTACTTGGATTGCAAGATGCTGGAGACCTGCGCCACCTCGGCGTTGGTCACACCAGGAACCTTGTTCAACGCAGTGGAATCTTGCGCACCAAACGAATTGTTGATCTGGCTTTCATACTTCTCATAGGCGAACGAGAAGAAAAGATGGTCCTTGACGATCGGCCCTTCGAGGTCGAGCCCGTAGTATTTCTCTTTGAAGTTGAACACGGTAGCGCGATCACGCAGCACTTCACCTGATCCCAGCTTGTCCGAGTCGTACTCATAAAAGCCGCCGCCATGGAAAGTGTTCGAGCCGGACTTGGTGTTGATGTTCAGCAGGCCGCCGGTGAACGATCCATACTGCACGTCCATCGGCGCGATCTCGACATTGAGCGATTGGATCGAGTCGAACGGGATCGGCTGGCGCTGGCCGGGGTAACCGTTGCCGTTAAGGCCGAAATCGTCCGAGATCTTCGCTCCGTCGACGTAGATGGTGTTCGCACGATTGCTATTGCCAGCGATGATCAAGGCGTTTGAATTGGTCGGATCGATGGTCACGAACGGATTTAGGCGCGCGATGTCCTTGATGTCGCGGTTGAGCGACGGCAGGCTCTGCAGGTCGCGGCTGGTGAAGGTCGAGCGAGCGCCGGTCTGCAGGATGTTTCCGGCGGTGCTGCGCGTCGCGCGGACCACCACCGTATTGTCGGAACCGCCGAGCGCCAACGAGATCTGCGCCGGAGCGCCGAGCGGCACCTGAACGTCCGTCAGGGTCTTGGCTTCATGAGAGCTGTCCGACGCGGTGATGCTGTATGGGCCGCCCGGCTCCAGGTTGCGCAAGGTGAATTCGCCGGAGGCGTTGGTGGTCAGGTGGCGCACCTCGTTGCGCGGCAGATAGGTGACCGTGACCTGCGCGTTGGCCACGGCCTTGCCCGCGCCGTCGGTGATCGCGCCGTTCAAGCCGCCGCTCGTCTCCTGGGCGTTCGCTGCGCCTGCGAACAGGCAGGCGGCCAAGACGGTCGTCGCCGCGCCGGCGGCGAGCTTCCTCATGATCGACATGGTCTCAACGTCCCCTGGTCCGTCGCCGAGGCGCTCGCATTCGCGGGCGCTCGTCGGGGCGGTCAGGACCGCGATTAGCCGCGAAAATGAAAGACGCGGCGACATATCGGTGAAGGTTCGATGACACGGGCGAGGTTGGAATGCGGCGTGGCCGTGTCGCCACAGGGGCGTGGGGGCGATCGCGTCGCTTCGCCGCAATACGCCGGCCTATGGGGTTGTGCGGTCGGGCTCGGCAGGCGCTAAACGCAGCCGCCTTGACCGATCCCGCCCCGCCCCCACCCGAAGCCGGAGCCGCGCCCTGGCCGCTTATCTGGGGCGGGGTTTTGGCGGTCACTCTGCTGCGGGTGGCGGTGCTGTTTCTCACGCCGCTCGAGCTCTATCCTGACGAGGCGCAGTACTGGGCGTGGTCGCGCCACCTGGCGTTCGGCTACTTCTCCAAGCCGCCCATGATCGCCTGGCTGATCGCGGCCACCACCGCCATCGGCGGCGACGCGGAGGCGTGGGTGCGCTTGGCCGCGCCGCTGCTGCACGGCGGCGCGGCGATCCTGCTCGCGGGCGTGGCGGCCCGGCTCTACGGCGGCCGCGTCGCGCTCTGGACGGCGGCGGTCTACACGCTGATGCCGGGCGTGCAGTTGTCCAGCGGAGTGATCGCCACCGACGCACCGCTGCTGTTCTTCCTCTCGCTGACGCTCCTGGCGTATGCGTCCTTCTGGCGACGCCCGGGGCTCGGCGCGGCGGCGCTGTTCGGCGCGGCGCTCGGGCTCGCGTGCCTGTCCAAGTACGCCGGCCTCTACGCGCTCGTGGGCGCGGGCGCCCACGCGATCGTGGACCGGCGCGCGCGGGCGGGGTGGAGCGCAGGACGGCTGGCGCTGGCGCTTGCGGTGTTCCTCGCGGTCTGGTCGCCCAACCTCATTTGGAACGCTCTGCATGGTTTTCAGACGGTGGCGCACACCGCCGCGGACGCCGACTGGCGCGAGCCCGGAGAGGCGGTCGTGCGGCGCCACGGCGCCCATTTCGATCCGCGTGGGCCCGCGGGCTTCCTGCTGGGGCAGTTCGCGGTGTTCGGGCCGGCCCCTTTCCTGGCGCTGGTCGCGGGCGTGGCCTGGCTCGCATGGAACCGCCGCCCGCCCGCCGGTCCCGACCGCCTGCTGCTGTGCTTCACCGCGCCCGCGCTCGTGATCGTATTCGGCGAGGCGGTGGTTGCGCGCGCCAACGCCAACTGGGCCGCGGCGGCCTATCCATCCGGCGCCGTCTTGGCGGCTGCGTGGTTGTGCGGCGCCGGGAGGCTTCGATGGCTGCGGGATGCGGGTCTGGCGCTGCAGGCGCTCGTCGCGGGCCTGTTCATCGTCGCCGCGCTGCAACCGTCGCTGGCCGACGCCGCCGGCTTGGGCGGCGCGTTCAAGCGGGCGCGAGGCTGGGCGCACACCACCCGCCAGGTGCGCGACTACGTGTCAGCGGTTCGGCGCGCCGGCCCGGTGACGGCGGTGGCCGTCGACGACCGCTTCCTGTTCAACGCGCTGACCTACTACGGGCGCGACGGCCTGGGCGCGCCGCTGCGCATGTGGGTGCACGAGGCGCAGGCCCGCAACCAGGCCGAGACGCAGCACCCGCTCACACCCGCGGACGGCGCTCGCGTGGCCTTCGCCAGCCTGCCGTGGACGCGGGAGGCCATGCGCGATTTCGCCCAGGTCGGCGGCGTCACACGGGCGACGGCGACGCTGGGCCCGCGGCATGTGCGCACGATCACCCTGTTCGTGGGAGAGCGATTTCGCCCGCTGCCGCGAACCCTCGGGGCGCGCGAGGACGCCGACTGAAGCCGCATGCGAAAACGCCCGGCTGGGGACCAGCCGGGCGCTTTGCATGCGCTTGAGGTGCGCACCGGCCGGAGCGCAAGGCTCCGGCCGGTGTCGCTGAGGCTTACTGGAAGTTGATGTCGATGGTGGCGCGGCGGTTGAGGGGCTCCTTGACCCCGTCCGGCGTGGCCACGGCGAGGTCCGCCTCGCCCTTCCAGTCGACGGCCAGGGCGCCCTGGTTGACGCCCAGGCCCACCAGCGCGTCGGCCACGGTGCGGGCGCGCCGCTCCGACAGGCGCACGTTGTAGGCGGCCGAGCCCGAGGTGTCGGTGTGGCCGACGACCACGATGCGCGTGGCGTTGCCTTGCGTGGCGTAGTTCGCCGCCGCCTGCACAACCGCCTGCGCGTCGGTGGTCAGGATCGACTGGTCGAACGGGAAGTACACCACGAACTGACGCGCCTCAGCCGGAGCCGGAGGCGGCGGAGCCGCCGGCTCGGGCGGGGGAGGCGCGGCCGGCGGAGGCGGCGCCGGCGGAGGAGGAAGTGGGGCGGGGTGACCGCCGAACATGAAGCGCACGCCCAAGCTCACCGATGAATCCCGGTAGTCGCCCTTGAACGTGCCGAGATCGTAGGTGCGCCCCAGCGCTGCGGCCGCCGTGGTTGGCGCGCCCACCGTCGTGCTGGGCGCGCGCACGCGATCAGCCTCTAGATAGCGGCCCGTAAGGTCCACCGCGATGTTGGGAGTCACCTCCCAGGTCAGGCCGGCCAAGCCCTGGTAGGCGAAGGCCGCCTTATCATTGTCGAGGTTGGTGAATTCGGTGCCGATGTAGCCGCCGGGCACGTTGGACTGCTGGCCGAACGCCTTCGTCTGCACGAAGGCGCCGCCAACGCCCCCGCCGATGAACGGGCGGATGTTGAAGCGGTTCGGGGGGATGAAGGCGCGGAAATCGTAGAGGACGTTGACCATGGTGGTGGCGACACGGAACTTGCCATCGAGCTCGCCGCAGGTCCTGGTCGAATTGGGTGCGCACAGCGCAATCGGCTGGCCGCCGTTGCGGCTATGGGCCGAGCTCAGGTCGCCGTTAAGATAGCCGTATTCAAATTCGACGCGCACACCAGAGTTATGCTCATAGCCGATCTTGCCGAACACCGCCCAGTTGTCCTTGCGCGTGCCGAAATCGTATCCAAGCGGCGCGCCCGCCGCGGCGCGAGGATAGCTGCCCGAATGGAAGCTTTCGGGGAAATGGTAGCCCCCGCCCGCCCCAACGTAGATGCGCCCGTTGTCCCAAAGGCCTTGCGGGGTATACCACGCCTGCGCCGACGCGCCGCCGGCGACGCCTAGCGTTGCGGCTACACCCGCGAACAGAACAGCTCTACGCATAGCTTCCCCTCTTGCGTCCCACCCGCCGCCACGCACGGGCGCGGCCCTGTTAGGCCGAATATGAATATGAGCTAGTTTCGTGTCGGTGTCCCGCCTGGATGCAGGGTCGATCGTATTTTATTTCGCATCGCGTCAAAGAAATTTTAATGGCCCAAATCTCTCCTCGACCTGCCCTCTTGCGGAGGAGACGCATCCGGCTGACAATCCAAGCCGTAGCTAGGAGAGACGGGCCGAGGCGCGAGCCGTCGAGCTGTCGAGCCCCGTAATGGCGCCCGCCGGCTTTCAGCGTCGAAAATTCACCGTCTGATGAGGCCGCTCTCCGCGGACCTTCGGCGACGGGGCGTAGCGAAGGACACGAGCATGAGCGACAAGGACCAGTTGGCCGTCGACAACCAGTTGATGGAAACGTTCAATCGTCGGGTTGAGCGCCGGACCGAACGCCGCGACTTCTTCCGTTCGGCGGGCGCCTTTGCGGCAGGTGCGGCCGGCATGGCGGCGCTGAGCGCCTGCGGCGGCGGGTCGAGCAGCAGCACCACCACGCCCGCGATGGCGCAGCCGGCTGCGGTGACGGACGCGGACATCCTCAATTTCGCGCTGAACCTCGAGTACCTGGAGGCGCAGTTCTATTCTTACGCCTTCTTCGGTGTCGGGCTCGACGCCAGCCTGCAGACCGGCACCGGCACCCAGGGTGCGGTGATCGCCACAGGCGCCGCGGCGGTTCCCTTCTCGAGCCCGGTGGTGAAAGCCTACGCACAAGAGATCGCCAACGACGAGATCAATCACGTCAAGTTCCTCCGCAGTGCGCTTGGCAACGCCGCGGTCTCGCAGCCTGCGATCGACGTCAGCGCCACCGCGACGGGCTCCTTCTCGACCGCAGCGCAGGCGGCCGGCCTCGTCCCCGCCGGGACGGCGTTCAACCCCTACGGTAGCGACATCGCCTTCCTCTTGGGCGCCTACATCTTCGAGGACGTCGGCGTCACGGCCTATCACGGCGCCGCCACGCTGATCACCACGAAGGCCTACCTCGACGCGGCCGCCGGCATTCTGGCGGTGGAAGCCTATCACGCCGGTATCGTGCGGACTTCGCTGTTCGCCCAGGGAGCGGCGACGCCCGCCCCGATGGTTGGCTCACCCGCGGTGACGCTGTCGCAGGCCACCCAGGCGATCTCGGCCCTGCGCGACAAGCTGGACGGTTCGGCCACCAGCGACGACCGTGGTGTAGGCACAGTAAACGCGCCGACGCTGCTGCCGGTCGACGGCAACTCGATCGCCTACGATCGCACCGCCGGACAAGTGCTGAACGTGGTGTACGGAACCACGTCCGCGGTGACGAAGGGCTTGTTCTTCCCCAACGGGATGAACGGCACGATCAACACGAGCACCGCCGAGACGTGATCCTGTAGCTCAGCACGCGCCGTGGCTGGCCTTTGGCCTGATCCGCGGCGCGTCCTGGGTCGCCTTCTAGATACCTCCGCCGCAGCCACTGAGTTTTTCGTTCCAATGTTTCTCTTGCGCTCATGCCTCGGTGCGGGAGCGGCTCTTAGTCTCAGCCTTTTCCCACTATTTGGCGGGGCGTCTGCGCAGGTGCTCCAGATTGATCGGCGGGGCGTCACTCTCTACGATCGCCCAGCGGTGTTTTCGCGGGAGGGGGCGGCCGCCTTCTCTCCACCCGCCACCCCGCCCGTGGCGCTCGGCTCCAAGCTGTTGAACGGCGCCGAAAGCAAGGCGGTCACCGACGCTGCGACGGCTGCCGAACTTAGCCCCGCGTTAATTGAAGCGGTTGCGTGGCGCGAGTCGCACGGTCGTCATGGGCTGTTTTCTCCCAAAGGTGCGATCGGGGAGATGCAGCTCATGCCAGGCACGGCGCGCGGCTTGGGGGTCGATCCCAACGACGCGCGACAGAACTACCGCGGCGGCGCGGCCTATCTCGGCAGCCTGATGCGACGCTATGACGGCGATCTCCAGCGCGCCTTGGCGGCCTATAATGCCGGACCGGGTGCGGTGGACCGACACGGCGGCGTGCCGCCCTACAAAGAGACCCAGGCCTACGTGGCCGCCGTGATGGACCGGCTGAGCCGGCGCGCGGAGGCTGCAGGCGAGTGAGGACCATGACGGCCAAGCGTATCCACTTTCCGACCGTCGCCCTGGCGCTCCTGGCCGCAGGCGCGGCGCGCGCCCAGTCGACCAGCCTCGACCCAGCCGGCTCGAACGTGATCCTATCGGCGGTGACCTGGCTGCAGGGCACGCTCCTCGGCAACGTGGCCACCGCGTTGGCGGTGATCGCGGTGGCGGCCACGGGCCTGCTGATGCTGACCGGCCGGATCGACTGGCGACGCGGCGCCGTGGTGATCCTGGGGTGCTTCATCGTGTTCGGCGCCGCCTCCATCGTGGCGGGCGTCCGCTCCGTCGCGCAGGGAGGCTGAACCCGCGTGGCCGAGCCCCTGGAGCGCGACACGGTGTTCGGCGCACTCACCCGCCCGCAGATGTTCGCCGGCGTGACCTACAGCTGGTTCGTGCTGGAGGCGGTGGTGACCATCGAGCTGTTCCTGGTCACCCACTCCTTCTGGGCGCTGCTGTCGGCGGGCGTGCTGCACCTCGTCGGCTACTTCGGCTGCCTCAAGGAGCCGCGCTTCTTCGACCTCTGGCTGGTGCGCGCGAGCCGCTGCCCACGGGTGAAGAACGCGCGCTTCTGGCGCTGCAACTCCTACCGGGCCTGAGACCGCGCCCGTGCCCGTGATGGCCGCCCGCACCGCCGGCCCCGATCCGAAGCGGGAGCAGGCCGCAGGCGCCCGCCTGCCCTATGCGCGCCACGTGGACGACGCCGCCATCGAGACCCGCGACGGTCGCCTGCTACAGGTGATCCGCCTGGCCGGCTTCCCGTTCGAGACGGCCGACAGCGCCGAGCTGAACTACCGCAAGACGGTGCGCGACACGATGCTGCGCGGCATCGCCAACTCGCGCTTCGCCCTCTACCACCACATCGTGCGCCGCGAGGTGCAGCCCGAATTGGGCGGCGAGTTCCCCGATCCCTTCAGCCGCGCGCTGGACGAGGAGTGGCGCGCGCGGCTGGCCACCCGACGGCTCTACGTCAACGACCTCTTCATGACGCTGGTGCGCCGGCCGCTGCAGGGCCGCGCCGGCCTGCTCACCGGCCTGTTCGGCGGCGCCCGGGGCGCTGTGGACACGCGCGAGGCGCAGGCCAGCGCCGCGCGCGACCTCTCGGCGCTGAACGCCGGGCGCGACACGCTGGTCTCGGCGCTCGCCCCCTACGGCGCGCGGCTGCTCACCGCCTACGATGGGCCGCAGGGGGCGTGCTCGGAGCCGCTGGAGTTCCTGAGCCTCCTCTACAACGGCGAGGTGCGCCCGGTGCGCCTGCCCAAGGCGGACCTGGGCCTCTACCTGCCCTACCGCCGCATCTCCTTTGGCGGCGACACGCTGGAGCTGGGGCCGGCCGGGCGCCTGCCCGAGAGCTTCGCGGCCATGCTCTCGCTGAAGGACTACCCCGGCCAGACCGCGCCGGGCATGCTCGACGACCTGCTGCGCCTGCCCTTCGAGATGACGCTGACCGAGAGCTTCGGCTTCGTCGACCGGCAGGCCACGCTGGATCGCATGAACCTGTCGCTGCGCCGCATGCGCGCCGCCGACGACGAGGCGCTGAGCCAGCGCCGCGACCTCGTAGTGGCCAAGGACGAGGCGGCGGCCGGGCGCTCGGCCTTCGGCGAGCACCACCTGACCATCATGGTCAAGGCGCCCACCATGGCCGCGGTGGACGAGGCGGCGGCCGACGTGCAGTCCGCATTCACGGAGCTGGGCGTGATCGCCGTGCGCGAGGACGTGAACCTGGAGCCGGCGTTCTGGGCGCAGTTCCCCGGCAACTTCAAGGACATCGCGCGGCGGGCGCTGATCAGCTCGTCCAACTTCGCGGGCCTGGCCTCCTGCCACAACTTCCCGGTGGGCGAGGCCGACGACGTGCACTGGGGTGCGCCGGTGACAATCCTGGAGACCACCTCCGCCGGCCCCTACCACTTCAACTTCCACCGCGGCGACCTGGGCAACTTCACCGTCATCGGCCCCTCGGGCTCGGGCAAGACGGTGGTGATGGGCTTCCTGCTGGCCCAGGCGCAGCGCTTCGACCCGCGCACGGTGTACTTCGACAAGGACCGCGGCGCGGAGATCTTCATCCGCGCCATCGGCGGCCGCTACGAGGTGCTGCGACCCGGCGCCGATACGGGGCTGAACCCGCTGCTGCTGCCCGACACGCCGCTCAACCGCCGCTTCCTCAACGACTGGACCGCCAAGCTCCTCACCTCCGGCGCCAACCCGCCGCTGGACGCCGAGGACCTCGCCGCCGTGGCGGAGGCGGTGGACGCCAATTTCGAGCAGGCCCCGGAATTCCGCCGGCTGCGCTACTTCGCCGAGCTGTTCCGCGGCGGCCGGCGGCCCTCGGCCGGCGACCTGGCTGCGCGACTGGCCCCCTGGCACGGCGCGGGGGACTACGCCTGGCTGTTCGACCACCCGGCGCGCGACAACGGCCTCGATGGGCTGGACCTCGACACCCGCACCATCGGCTTCGACCTCACCGCCATCCTCGACGACCCCACCGCCCGCACGCCGGCGATGATGTACCTGTTCCACCGGGTGGAGGAGCGGCTGGACGGGCGGCCCTCCATCATCGTCATCGACGAGGGCTGGAAGGCGCTGGACGACGACGTGTTCGTGGCGCGCATCAAGGACTGGGAGAAGACCATCCGCAAGCGCAACGGCGTGGTTGGCTTCGCCACCCAGAGCGCGGCGGACGCCCTGCAGTCGAGGATCGCCTCGGCCATCATCGAGCAGGCGGCCACCCAGATCTTCATGGTCAATCCCAAGGCCCAGCGCGCCGACTACATCGACGGCTTCGGCCTGACCGAGCACGAGTACGACCTGGTTCGCACCCTGCCCGACAGCGCCCACGTGTTCCTGATCAAGCACGGCACCGACAGCGTGGTGGCGCGGCTGAACCTCTCGGGCATGCCCGAACTCCTCACCGTGCTCAGCGGCCGCGAGAGCACCGTGCGCCGGCTGGACGAGCTGCGCGCCCGCCACGGCGACGCGCCGGCCGACTGGCTGCCGCACCTCCTCGCCGGGCGGGCCGCCACGGGCGCAGGCGCCGCCTGATGGCCGACGCCTGCCCCGTTCCCGGTCCCGACGACCCGCTGGTCCAGAGCCTGCTCTACAGCACCGATTGCCACGTGCAGGGGCTGGTGCGGTCGGGCTACGGATCGCTGTTCGAGGGCTCGGGCGCGTTCGGCGGCGTGCTGACTGCGCTCCTCACCGTGTGGGTGGCGCTGATCGGCTACCGCCTGCTGCTCGGCCGCTCGCAGCTCTCCATCGGCGAGTTCGCGCTGACGGCGGTGAAGCTGGGCGCGGTGGTGGCGCTGGCCACCCAGTGGGGAACCTACCAGGCGGTGGTCTATCACGTGCTGTTCGACGGGCCCCAGCAGATCGCCGGCGTCATCATGCACGGCCTTTCCGCCAACGGCGTGGCCGGCGGCGGCGACGTGTTCGAGGGGCTGCAGCGCGCCTTCGACGACCTGACCGCCTTCTCGCCCGCCGCCCCGCCCGGCTCGGCCGCCGCCGCCGCAAACGCGGCCGTTCCCCCGGCCTCGGCGCTCGGCGGCGTCGCGCCCGCCGCGGCCGTTCCCGCCGCCGGAGCCGCGGGCGCTGCCGGGACCGCAGGTCAGGGCCTGCTCAGCAAGGGCGGGTTCGACTCGCTCCTGCTCCTCTTCTCGGCCGTGGCGCTCCTGCTCTCCACCCTGGGCGTGCTGCTCATGGCCAAGATCGTGCTGGGGCTGCTGCTGGCGCTGGGGCCGATCTTCATCGCCTGCCTCCTCTTCGAGAGCACTCGTGGCGTGTTCGAGGGGTGGCTGCGGGCGAGCCTGGGCTTCGCCTTCGCGCCGCTGGCGACGACGGTGCTGATGGGCATCTCGCTGACGCTGCTCGACCCCTACCTCCTCCAGATCGAAGACATGCGCGATCAGCACACCTACGTGCCGGGGGTCGCCTTCGGGGTGACGGTGCTGGTGCTGGTGTTCGCCGCCGTCGCCGCCGGCATGCTGCTGGCGGCCGGCGTGGTGGCGGGCGGGTTCAAGCTCCCCGCCGTGCGCCGTGCGACCGCCGCTCCCGGGGCCGCCGCCGCCGCGCCGGCCGCCGCGCCCGCCACGCTCGGCCGGGCCGAGCGGGCGGCCAATGCGGTCTCGGCCCAGGCCATGCGCGACCAGGCCACCTTCGCCCGCAGCGGCGCGAGGCCGGGCGCCGCGGCTGCGGCGCTCTCCGGCGGCGCCGATCGGCGCACCTCTACCGAGACCCTCACCATCGACCGAGGCGCACCTGCGCCCGTCACCGTCGAGACCCGGCTCGGCCAGGCGCCGCGCCGCCAAGCCAGTCCCCGAGCCGCCCGCTCTAGCGCCCGGAGCGCCTCCTGATGCCGCCGCCCACCACGCCCACCGCCTCGGACAGCGCCGCCAAGCGGCAGGGCTATTACGCCGAGGCCGCCTCCTGGGCCGCCGACACCCACGGTGGCCTTCGCGCCTCGCGGCGGGTGGCCTGGTGGGTCGCCGCCGGGGCTTGCGCGGTCGCCGTCTTCGAGGCGCTCGCCCTGGCGGCGCTGGCGCCCCTCAAGACCGTGGTGCCCTACACCATCACCGTCGACCGGCAGACCGGCTATGTGGAGACCGTGCGCCCCCTCGCGCCCGGCGCCATCAGCCAGGACACCGCCGTCACGCAGTCCTATCTCGTGCAGTATGTGCTTGGCCGCGAGACCTTCGACGCCACCGACCTGAAGGACGCCTACCGGAAGACGCTGCTGCTCTCCGCCGGCCCCGCGCGCGACGACTACCTGCGGCTGATGCAGAAGACCACGCCAGAGAGCCCGCTCAACCTCTACGGCCCGCAGACCACCGTCAGCGTGCAGGTGGAGAGCGTGTCGCTGCTGTCGCCCACCACCGCGCTGGTGCGCTTCACCACCACCCGGCGCGACGGCGGGGCCTCGACCGGAACCACCCAGCCCTTCGTGGCCGCCATCGCCTTCCGCTACACCTCCGCCCCCGCCACCCAGGGCGAACGCTTCGTGAATCCGCTGGGCTTCCAGGTGACGCGCTACCGGCGCGATTCCGAGGCCCCCGCCGGTGCGGCGGTGACGCTGCCGGCGCCGGCGGCAACGACGGCCGTGCGGTGATGCGCGCGGCGTTCCTCGCCCTCGCGCTGGCGGCGACGGCGCCAGCCGCGGCGCTCGCGCAGCAGGGCCGCGGCTACATTGACCCGCGCATTCGCGTGATCCCCTACGACCCGGACGTGGTGATCCCCCTGCAATCGGTGTTCGGCTTCCAGACCATGGTGCAGTTCGGGCCCGACGAGCAGATCCAGAACGTCTCCATAGGCGACGGCGCGGCCTGGCAGGTGACGCCCAACAAGGCGGCGACGCTGCTGTTCATCAAGCCGCTCGACATCGCCGCGGTGACCAACATGACGGTGGTGACCGACCGGCGCAGCTATCTGTTCGAGCTCTCCGCGCGCCCCGCGACCTCCGGTCGTGAACCGCCCTACGTGCTGCGCTTCGCCTATCCCAAGCCGCCGGCCGCGGCTGCGGCCAACCCGCCCGTGCCACCGCCGCCCGAGGCGCGCAACACCGACTACGCCTATACCGGCTCGCGCGCCAACCTGCCCTCCAGCGTGTTCGACGACGGGCAGTTCACCTACTTCCAGTGGCCCGCCCGCGCCTCGACGCCTGCCCTCTTCGTGGTGGGGGCCGACGGGCAGGAGAGCATCGCCAACTACAGCATGCGCGGCGGCTACCAAGTGGTCGAGCAGGTGGCGCAGCGCTTCGTGCTGCGCGCCGGCAAGGAGGTCACCACCGTGATCAACGAGGCGTGGCGCCCCCCGCCAATATCGCCCACAGCGCCCCGCCCGGCCGACGCGCGCACCGCGCGCGACGCCGCCCGCGCCGAGGGTGGCCGCTGATGGCGTCGGCCCCCACCCCCGCCGGCGGCGATCCGCGCCCCGCGCCCAGCGACGCGGCCGGCGTCGACTCGACCGGTCACCTGCGCCCCGAAGTCGCGGCCACCGCAGCCCCCGGCGGACCCTGGCTCGTGTGGGGCGGCGCAGCGGCGCTCGGCCTGGTGGCCTTCGCATTCCTGGCGAGCCACCGACCCGGCGCGCCCCGCGGCGTGCGCGATCTCACCACCCCGACCAACGCCTCCACCTCCGCCATCGCCACCCCGCCGCCCCCGCCTAAGGAACTCGACGCCCTGGAGGCGCAAGCCCGCGCCGGCGGCGCGCCGCCGCCGCCCGCGCCGCCCGCGCCCACCATGCCGGTCATCGTGCCGCCCGTGGCGATCACTTCGGCCCCGGTGGTCAGGCTGGCGCCCCCCACGATCGTGGCCCAACCCAATCCGGACGCCCAGCGGCGTCGCGCGCCTTCGCTGGTGGTCGACTTCGGCGAGCAGGCGGCTGTCAAGCCTCCGAACGGGAGCACCGCCGCCAACGGGCCGCGCTCGGTCCTGAACGGCGACGAGCAGTTCGCCACGCGCGTCGGCGCGAACACCCAGCCCGACCGCTCCCGCGCCACCCTGCTGCGCAACCAGCCCACCACCATCGCGCAGGGCGCGTTGATCCCGGCGGTGCTGGAAACCGCGCTCAACTCCGACTTGCCGGGCTTCACCCGCGCGGTGGTGAGCCGCGACGTGCGCTCGTTCGACGGCACGCAGGTGCTGATCCCGCGCGGCAGCCGGCTGATCGGCGAGTACCGCAGCGGCGTGGCCCAGGGCGCCAGCCGCGCTTTCGTGATCTGGACGCGGGTGCTGAGGCCGGATGGGGTGTCGATCCAGATCGGCTCGTCCGGCGCGGACGATCTCGGCCGTGCGGGCCTGGCCGGCAAGGTGGACCGCCACTTTTTCGAGCGTTTCTCGGGCGCGCTGCTGCTCTCGATCATCAGCCTGGGCGGCCAGGCGCTGACCAGCGGCAACTCCACCTCGGTGGTGATCGGCTCGTCCGGCGAGTCCGCGCTGGGGGGCGCGGCGGGCGCCTTCGCGCCGCAGAACATCTCGCCCACCATCAAAGTGCCGCAGGGCACCCCGATCCTCGTGTTCGTGGCCCGCGACCTGGACTTCACCCCCGTCGAACCCGACCGGTGAGCGTAGCGGTTCCCGAGCGGGTCTATCTCGACGCCTTTTTGCGCCCGCTGGCCGCCTGGCTCGAGCGGCCGGACGTCACCGACATCCTCATCAACAGCCCGGGCGAGGTGTGGATCGAGACGCTGGGCGGGCCGGCCGAGCGCCACGCCGCCCCCGAGCTGAACGACACCGCGCTGCGCCGCCTGGCGGCCCAGATCGCCGCCGCCGCGCACCAGGGCGTCAACCGCGAGAACCCGCTCCTGGCGGCCACCCTGCCGAACGGCGCCCGCGTGCAGGTGGTGGCGCCCCCCGCCACCCGCGGCCCCATGGCCGTGGCCATCCGCAAGCACGTGGTCAGCGACCTCACGCTGGACGACTACGACGCGGCCGGCGGTTTCGAGCGCGCGCGCGCCGTCGACCTCGCCAGCCGCTCCCAAGACGACCTGCGCCTGCGCGAACTTCTCGACGCCGGCCGCATCCCCGACTTCCTGCGCATGGCGGTGCGCGCCCGTAAGAACGTGATCATCTCGGGCGGCACCTCGACCGGCAAGACCACCTTTCTCAACGCGCTGGTCAAGGAGATCCCCGCCGAGGAACGGCTGGTGGTGATCGAGGACACGCCGGAGATTCGGCTCGAGCAGCCCAACTCCATCGGCCTCGTGGCCGTGCGCGGCCGATTGGGCGAGGCCGGTGTTTCGGTCGAGGACCTGCTGCAGGCGTCGCTGCGGCTTCGGCCCGATCGCATCATCCTGGGCGAGTTGCGCGGGGCGGAGGCCTACAGCTTCCTGCGCGCGGTGAATTCCGGCCACCCTGGCTCGATCACCACCGTGCACGCCGACAACCCGCGCGCGGCGGTGGAGCAGATCGCGCTGATGGTGCTGCAGGGGGGCCTTAGCCTCAGCCGCTCCGACATCATCGAGTACGTGGGCGGGGTGGTCGACGTGGCCGTCCAGCTTTCCCGCAAGGACGGCCGCCGACAGGTGACCGAGGTCGCCTTCCGCGAGCGCTGACCGCGCCTCGCATAGGCGCGCCTCAAGTGTGTCGGCCGCGACACCAGCGCGCCTCATCCCATCTGTCGCGGCCGTCCGATGTGTTGTACAAGGGCCGCACTTGGTCGCGGAGCGTTTCCATGAAGCGAACCCCAGTGAGCGCGGCGGTCAGCATCGCGATCGGATGCGCCCTCCCGGCGACGCCCGTGGGCGCCCAGGGCATCCAGCCCGGCCAAGCCTATCGCGACAGCAGCCGCGCCGGCCTGGACACGCTGGGCCAGACCTATAACGGAATGGGCTCGGTGGTCGCCTCGCCGTTTCGCGACTTCGGCGTGATGAAGGCCAAGATTCCGCCGCCGCTGGAGAAGGCGCGGATCAAGCCCTACGACGTGAAGGGCCTGAACACGTGCGAGGCGGTGCGCGACGAGGTGTCCGACCTCGACCTCGTCCTCGGGCCCGACATCGACACGCCCGATATCGAGAAGCACCGCGACATGTACAATCGCGGCTCCGAGATGGTGGCCTCCGCCGCGGTCGACGCGGTGCGCAGCGCCGCCAACCATTTCATTCCCATGCGCGACACCATCCGCAAGATCAGCGGGGCCGACCGCGCGCAGAAGAAGGTCGATAAGGCGATGACCGCTGGGCGGGTGCGCCGCGGCTTCCTCAAGAGCTACGGCATGCAGCACAACTGCGCCTGGCCCGCCGCGCCGGCCGGCTTCCATCCCGGGCCGGGCGGGCCGGACTGGTCGTTAGTGCAGGCCACAGCCCCGATCGCCCCACCGCCGGCGCCGATGACGCCCGCGGTGATCGCGGCGTCTGTCCCCGTCACGCCTTCGGCCGGCGCGCTGCAGATGGCGAGTCTTGCGCCAGCCGTCTCGCGCAAGTCGGCCGCGCCGGTGGCGGCGACCGAGTCCCAGGCCGGCGCCTGGCGGATCGGGGCGCCCAGCACCTCCCTGGCCTCGACATCGGCGCTGGGCTTCAACCGCCGCTGACGTCGCCCGCCTGCGCCAGCGTCTGTCGGGCGTGAAAGGCGCGGCGGAAGGCTTCGAACCGCCCCTCGGCGATCGCCGCGCGCATCGCCGCGGTCAGCGCCTGGAAGTGAGCCACGTTGTGCCAGGAAAGCAGGACCTGCCCCAGGATCTCTCCCGCCTTCACCAGGTGATGCAGGTAGGCTCTGGAATAGTCGCGTGACGCCGAGCAATGGCTGTCCGCATCCAGGGGGGTCTCGTCTTCGGCGAAGCGGGCGGCCTTGAGGTTTACCGGCCCCTCCCAGGTCCAGGCTTGGCCGTGGCGGCCGGAGCGTGTGGGCAGCACGCAGTCGAACATGTCCACGCCCCGCGCCACCGCCTCCACCAGATCGATCGGCTTGCCCACGCCCATGAGGTAGCGTGGCCGATCGGCCGGCAGCATGGCGGGCGCGTAGTCGAGCACCTCCACCATTCCAGCGTGACCCTCGCCCACCGCCAGTCCGCCGATGGCGTAGCCATCGAAGCCGATCTCCTGCAATCGCTCGGCGCTTTCGCGTCGCAGCGCTTCGTAGAGCGAGCCCTGCTGGATGCCGAACAACATCTGCCGGTCGCGTACGCCGAACGCCACCTTCGACCGCGCGCCCCAGCGGGCGGAGAGCTCCATGGCCGCCCGCGCCCGCGCCGCGTCCGCGGGCCAGGCGACGCACTCGTCGAGTTGCATGGCGATGTCGGCGCCGATGGCGTCGGCCTGGATGGCGATGGAGCGCTCGGGCGAGAGCGCGTGGCGCGAGCCGTCGATATGGCTGGCGAAGGTGACCGCCTCCTCGCTCATCCTGGCGATGCCGGCCAGGCTCATCACCTGGAAGCCCCCCGAGTCGGTCAGGATCGGCCCCTCCCAGCGCATGAAGTGGTGCAGCCCGCCCAGCCGCTGCAGCCGCTCGGGCCCCGGCCGCAGCATCAGGTGGTAGGTGTTGCCCAGGATGACGTCGGCGCCCGAATCCGCCACCTGCCCCACGCTCAGCGCCTTGACCGTGCCGGCGGTGCCCACGGGCATGAAGGCCGGCGTGCGAATCTCGCCGCGAGCGGTGGCCAGCACGCCGGTGCGCGCCGCCCCGTCGGTGGCGAGGAGCGTGAAGCGGTTCATCTCCCGTCCCCCTGGACGGGGGAGCGAAACCACAGGCCGGCGTCGCCGTAGGAGTAGAATCGGTAGCCCGTCTCCACCGCATGGGCGTAGGCGTGGCGAGTCTCGGCCACGCCGGCGAAGGCGCTCACCAGCATGATCAGCGTCGACCGCGGCAGGTGGAAGTTGGTCATGAGCACGTCGGTGGAGCGCACCGGGCGGCCACCTGGGCGGATGAAGATGGCGGTCTCGCCCGCGAAGGGGTGGATGTGGCCGGCGTCGTCGCAGGCGCTCTCCAGCAGGCGCAGCGAAGTCGTGCCCACGCAGACGATGCGGCCGCCCCGCGCACGGGCGAGGTTGAGGGCGTCGGCTGTCTCGGCGGAGACCTCGCCCCACTCGGCATGCATGCGGTGGTCGCGCACGTCGTCGGTCTTCACCGGCAGGAAGGTTCCGGCGCCCACGTGCAGGGTGACGGCCACGCGGCCGATCCCGCGGGTGGCCAATCGCGCCAGCAGGTCGGGGGTGAAGTGCAGGCCGGCGGTGGGGGCGGCCACCGACCCGTCCTCGCGGGCATAGACCGTCTGGTAGTCGGCGCGGTCGCGATCGTCTTCGGGACGCTTGGCCGCGATGTAGGGCGGCAGCGGCATGGCGCCCGTCAGCGCGATCGCCGCATCGAGTGCGGCGCCGGCATAGGGGAAGGCGAGCTCGACTTCACCACCATCGCCCTTTGCGGCCACAATCGCCTGCAGCGCTTCGCCGAAACGCACCGCGTCGCCGGCTGCAAGGCGCTTGCCGGGGCGCATGAAGGCGCTCCACCGATCGGGGGCGAGGCGCCGGTGCAGGGTGGCCTCGACCGCGGAGCTGTGCTCGCCGCGGGTGCGCACGCCCGAAAGGCGCGCGGGGATGACACGGGTATCGTTGACAACCAATACATCGCCAGGGGCGAGCAGGTTGGGGAGGTCGCGCACGGCCCGATCCTCCCGCCCTCCGCCGGCGCGCACCACAAGCAGGCGCGCGGCGTCGCGTGGGGTTGCGGGGCGCAGCGCGATGGCGCCCTCGGGAAGATGGAAGTCGAAATCGGAGAGGCGCATGGGCGCCGCAGACGCGAGCGCCTCTCCGCCGGCGTCGGCCGTCAGTCCTCGACCTCCGCCAACGCCTTCTCCTTCTTGGAGGGCGGCGTCGGCGCGGGCACGGGCGCCGCGCGCAGCAGGAAGGCGGGCGTGTCCGCGCCGAAGCCGACCACGCCGCGCTCCTCGCGCTCCTCGCGGCCGCCGCGATCACGCTCACCGCGATCGCGCTCGGGTCGGCGGCCCTCCTCACGGCCGCGACCTCCACGCTCCCGCCCGCCGCGCTCACTCCGCTCTTCGCGCGGCTGTGCTTCGCGAGCGGGTGCGTCGTAGACCGACGCGCGGATCGGCTCACGGCGGACAGGCTCTTCGTCGATCGTCTCGACCGCCTCCGTCTGCGCGGCGACGACCGGGGCAGCCTCAACGCCCGCTTCGCTGCGACGCGACCGGCCACGGCCCCCGCGTGACCGACGGGATCTGCTCCCGGAGGAGGTCGCCTCGGCTTCACTGGCGATCGCCTGGTCGACGGGGTCGGCGGACAGCGCCTCCATGTCGACCTGCACGGGCTCGGTGGAGGCGCGGAAGCCGTGATCGGCCACCGGACGCGAACGGTCTCGGTCGTGCGAGCGGCCCCGGGAATCGCGTGCACCCGCGTCGCGGTCGCGACGGCCGCCGTAGCGCTCGCGGTCGCGCTCGGCCCCGCGGGCCGCCTCGTCCCAGTCGACGTCGACCGTGATGGTCTCCGGCTCGATCTTGATGAGGCGCACGACCTTCTCGTAGTTGCGTACGTCGTTCGGCGTGACGATCATGAACGCCTCGCCCGAGCGACCGGCGCGGCCGGTGCGCCCGATGCGATGCACGTAGTCATCGGCGTGATGGGGCACGTCATAATTGAAGATGTGGCTCACCGCCGGAATGTCGAGCCCGCGCGCCGCCACGTCCGACGCGATCAGGAGCTTGAGTTCGCCGGCGCGGAAGCTTTCCAACGTCTTGGTGCGCTGCGACTGGTCGAGGTCGCCATGGATCGGGGCGGCGTCGAAGCCGTACTTCTGCAGCGACTTGGCGACGATATCGACTTCCGACTTGCGGTTGCAGAACACGATGCCGCTCTCAGGCGCCGCCTTCTCGATCAGCTCGCGCAGCACCATGCGCTTGCCCTTGGGCGCATCCATCGGCGTCTTGATCACGAACTGGGCGATGTTTTCGTTGGTGGTCGCCGGCCGCGTCACCTCGATGCGGGTGGGATCGTTGAGGAACTGGCTGGTGAGGCGCGTGATCTCCGGTGGCATGGTGGCCGAGAAGAACAGCGTCTGCTTCTGCTTGGGCGTGATCTCGAAAATCTTCTCAAGGTCGGGGATGAAGCCCATGTCCAGCATGCGGTCGGCCTCGTCGACCACCAGCGTCTTCACATCGAGCAGCATCAGCTTGCGGCGCTCGTAGAAGTCGAGCAGGCGCCCCGGTGTGGCGATCAAGACGTCGACGCCCCGATCGATCTTCATCTCTTGGTCTTTGAAGCTCACGCCTCCAATCAGCAGCGCCCACGAGAGCTTGGTGCCCTTGGCGTACTTGTCGAACGAAGCGGCCACCTGGTCGGCCAGCTCACGGGTGGGAGCGATCACCAGCGAACGCGGCATCCGCGCCTTGGCGCGGCCGGCCGAGAGGCGGTCGATCATGGGCAGGGTGAAGGCGGCCGTCTTGCCGGTGCCGGTCTGGGCGATGCCCAAGACGTCGCGTCCGGCCAGAGCCACCGGAATGGCCTGCTCCTGGATGGGCGTGGGGGTGGTGTAGCCGGTGTCTTCCGCGGCTTGCACGGTGGAGGGGCTGAGCCCCAGGTCTGCGAATGTGGTCAATTGTCCTCGAAGGTGTGGAGAGAGATCGCCGGGGCCGCCCACAAGTTACGGGCGTTGGGGCGGCGCGGATCGCTCAGCCTGCCTCCGGATCGAGCGTGAATATGGCGCCGTAGCGGCCCGAGTCAATCGGAGGCGGCGGCCACGGACTTCGCCGCGGAGCGCCAGGCGGGGTGGGAGACAGCTTCGACCTGGGTGCGAAACGCGCGGTCCCAAAACTGGAAGTAGAGGCCGTAGTTGCAGCCGAAGCGGGTGTGATGCTGGCTGTGGTGGGTGGGCACCACCACCCAGCGGCCGAACGCGCCGTCCACCCACCGCCGCGGCCACACCTCCCAGCCCGAGTGGTTGAGCACGCCGGTGACGGTGGTCAGCATCAGCATGGCCACCGCCACGTGCACCTCCACCGGGATCACGAACACGAGCGCGGGCAGCAGCCAGCCGGTGAGCACCGCCTCCAGCGGATCGAAGGCGAAGCCCGCGAAGGGCGAGGGCTCGGGATGGCGGTGATGCCCGGCATGCAGCGCCTTGAACACCGGCCGCCAGTGCATGGCCCGGTGCGCCCAGTAGTAGAAGGCGTCCTGCAGCAACAGACACACGGCGGTCCCGACCAGGATTGCCGGCCAGGTGCGGGGCGACAGGTCGGAGAACATCCGCGTTCCCCCCGCCTGCCACGCTCGCATGGCGAACGCCGCCGGCGCCGCATAGATCGCCGAGGACACCACCGAGAGGGCGATCTCGCCCCGCACCTGCTGCGCGCTGGGCGTCCGCTTGCTCAGCCGGACCGCCCGCCCGGGCCGGCGCACCCAGAGCAGCACGTAGATCATCGCCGCCACCACGAGGTAGCGCACGGCCACGATGGCCGTCATGTTGACGAAGGCGGCGCCGAGGCTGACGGGGGACATGCGCCGCGCATAGTGCGCCCGGCGGAACGTCGACGCCACAGCAGCCTGCGCACTGCGATCCCGGGTGCGAAGCGTCTCAGCCGAGGCGGAAGCTCAGGCCACTTCCACCCCCGTGAAGGCTGCGCGCGACGGGCACAGGCCCGCCACCAGGCACGCCTCGCACTTAGGCCGGCGCGCCAAGCAGACGTAGCGGCCGTGCAGGATCAGCCAATGGTGGGCGCGCGTGAGGTATTCGGGCGGCGTGATGCGCAAGAGGTCCTGTTCGACCTTCTCCGGCGTGGTCGCCCTGGAGAGCTTCAGCCGGTGGCTGACGCGAAAGACGTGGGTGTCCACCGCGATGGCGGGCTCGGCGCCCAGCTCGTTCAGCACCACGCTGGCGGTCTTGCGGCCGACACCCGGCAGCGCCTCCAGCGCCGCCCGCTGCAGCGGGACCTCGCCGCCGTGCAGGTCGACCAGGAGGCGCGCCGCGGCCATCGCGTTCCTGGCCTTTGAGCGGAAGAGGCCGATCGACTTGATGGCGTCGACGAGGTTCGGCTCGCCCCAGGCCAGCATCTTCTCCGGCGTGTCCACCGTCGCGAAGAAGGCCCGCGTCGCGGCGTTGACCGACTTGTCCGTGGCCTGGGCCGAAAGCGCCACTGCGGTCACCAGCGTATAGGCGTTGGTGTATGCGAGTTCGGTCTTCGGATGCGGCTCGGCCTCGCAGAAGCGGCGGAAGATTTCGGCGATGCGCGCCCGCTCGGTCGGGCTCGGGCGGCGGGGCTTGGCGGGAGAGGCGGGCATGGCGCGCCCGTCTCTGGCGCGGCGGGGCGCGTGCGTCCATATCGCGGGCATGAGCGGGGGGCGCCTTTACATGGACCGGCGGATCGCGCCCGGCCGGGCCCTCTCGCCCCGCGGGCTCGTGTGGCTGCTGGTGGCGCTGATCGCCGCCAACCTGGCGATCATGGCATTCCTGTTCGCCATCGGCGCCTATCCCGTGCCGCTGTTCCTGGGGCTCGACTTCCTGGGCGTGTGGATCGCCTTCCGCGTCTCCAACGCCCGGGCGCGGCGGGGCGAGCGGGTCAGCGTGTCGGCGACGCAGGTGCGGGTGGAGCGCGAGGGGGCGCGCGGGCCGCCGGCGGTGGTGTGGTCCAGCCCCACGGGCTTCACCACGGTGGTGGTCCACCGCTTCCAACGCGGGCCGCGGGTGCAGCTGCGGCTGTCGGGCCGCACGCTCACGGTCGGGGAGAGCCTGGGGGCTGCGGCGCGCCAAGCCTTCGGGCGCGAGCTCGAGGCGGCCGTGATCGCCGCCCGCGCCGAGCGCTGGTGAGCGCCGCAAGAAGCGGGCGGCGCGCCGGGATGGAGCTGGCTAGGGTACGGCCATGACCGACGACGCCCCCACCCCGGCCGGACCGGAACTGCGCTCCGCCGACTTCGACCGCATGGCCGAGGCGCTGGCCTGGCTGGCGCGGCGCTGGCGCGACCGCCCCTCGCTGGACGAGGCCGCCGCCGCCTGCGGCCTCTCGCCCGCCCACTTCCAACGGGTGTTCACCCGCTGGGCGGGGGTGAGCCCCAAGACTTTCGTGCAGGCCCTCGCCCACGCCGAGAGCCGCCGGGCGCTGGCGGGAGGCGCCACCCTCCTCGACGCCGCGTGGGACGCGGGCCTGTCCGGCCCCTCGCGCCTGCACGATCTCTACGTGACCCATGAGGCGGCGACGCCGGGCGAGGCGCGCCGCCGCGGCGAGGGCCTTGTCATCCGCTATGGCTTCGCCCCCACGCCATTCGGCCGCGCCATCCTGGCCGCCACCGACCGCGGCCTCTGTGCGGTGGGGTTCTGCGACATCGAGGGCGGTGACGACCCGGCGCTCTGCGACCTGCGCGCCCGCTGGCCGGCGGCCGAATGGCGGCACGACGACGCCGCGCTCGGCCTTTACGCCGCGCGCGCCTTCCAGGGCGCCAGCGGCCGGCTTGATGTCGACTTGATGGGGCCGCCCTTCCACGTGGCGGTGTGGAAGGCGCTGCTGCGCATCCCGGCCGGGCGCACCGTCACCTACGGCGCGGTGGCCGCCGCGGCGGGCAAGCCGGGGGCCTATCGCGCGACCGGCGCGGCGGTGGGGGCCAATCCCATCTCTTGGCTGATCCCGTGCCATCGGGCCCTGGCGGCTGACGGGCGGCTCACCGGCTATCACTGGGGCCTGCCGCGCAAGGCGGCCATGCTGGGACTGGAGGCGGTGGCCGCCTACGACGCCGAGCGCGCCGCGGCCTGAGCGCCGCGCCCGCGCCGCCACAGTAGCAAGAGCGCCACCAGCGGCGTCAGCGTCGCCGCCATCACCAGCGCCGGCGTCGCCAGTCCGAGCCAGATCAGCACCGGCAGGAGCGCCATGGCGTCGTCAGGGTCGATCACCACCGCGCGATGACGCGAGGCGAAGGAGGGCGGCGGCGTGCCGCCCTCGGCGTTGGCGAGGCGGAACACCGCCGCGATCGACACGCCGGCCAGCGCGCCCAGCAGCGGCGCGCTCCAGCCCAGCGTCGGCTGCAGTCCCCAACCCAGCGCCACGAAGGCGGCGATGGTCGACAAGGCGTCGGCCCACAAGTCGAGCCGGTGGCCGCCGGCGCTGAAGCGCCCAGTCTGGCGGGCCAGCTCGCCATCCGCCCGGTCGAGCAGCACCGAGACGAGGAAGAGGCCCGCGCCCGCCGCCATACAGCCGCCTGGCCCCTGCGCGAACAGGGCGGCGGCGGCGAGGCCCGTGGCGAGGCGGCCGCCGGTCAGCTGGTCGGGGGTGACGCCTAGTGGGCGCAGGGCGCGTACGCCGGGTCGCACCAGTCGGTGGATCACCGTGTCGTGGCTCATGACCGCCCTCTCACGTATCGGCGTTCCATCCGACTCCAGACGATCGAATGCAAGCGAAGTGGTTGATTTCCGGACCGGGCCGTCCGGGCCGAATGCCTGCACGCCGCTCACGCCTTGCGGAGATAGACCGCCGCCTGATCGCCCCATCCGAGGTGGTTGAGCCGCGCCGACCACCGCCGCCACCGCGCCAGCTGGACGGGCGTGAACAATGGCGCGCCCGCGCCGTGACGCCAGCCCGCGGCGTCGTTGAGCGGAATTCCGAGGCGGTACTGCTCGCTGCCCCAGAACTGGAATTCGTAGCTGTCGCAGACCACCCGCTCGACCGTCAGCCCCGCCCGGAGCGCGGCGATCGCCAGGGAACGGCGAGTGTGGAGGAACAGGTGGCGCGGCGCATCCAGCTGCACCCAGTCGGCTCCATACCTGCGCCAGGCGTAGCTGTCCGACAGCGGCAGCCGCAGCAGCACGCGGCCGTCCGGCGCCATCCGTTCGCAGGCGGCGCGAAGCTCGCCGACGGGATCGGCCAGGTGCTCGAAGGCATGGTGCATCATCAGGAGGTCCCAGCCCCCCTCAAGGTCCTCCAGGCGGCCGCGACGGATCGTCGGTCCCTGCGCATAGGCCCGATCGGCGGGCAGGAAGGCGTCCACCCCCTGCACAGCGCCGAACCCCGCCAGGTGCAGCAGGAAAGGCAGCCGCCCTGAGCCGCAGCCGACGTCAAGCACGCGCGCATCGGATGGCAGCTCGAGGGGACGCAGCGCCAGCAAGGCGCGGCGGACGCCCGGCATGGGGGGCGCCTCGGCTTGCGGGACATCCGGCGCGAGCAGCAAGGCGACGGCCTGCGCGGCGGCCGCCCGCGCCGCCGGCTCGGCGAACTCCGCCTCGAGATCGTCGGCGAAGCTGTAGTAGCCCTCGCCGTAGAAGGGCGCGAAATCGGCGGGCGGATCGAGCAGCTGCACCGCCGCACACTGCGTGCATGCGCCGTAGACGAACGGCGTGCGCAGCCCGAGCATCATCTCGCGCGCGCCCCACCGACGCCCGATCGGCGCCTCGCACACGCCGCAGGATATGGCGGGCGTCGGGCTTGCGAGGGCGGGCGCGGCGATCACGCCCATCGCCTAGCGCAGGCCGGCGCCCGCCGCCACGGACGGCGAGCGCCCTTTGCCTCCCCCACTCGATGGCGCTACGTCCCGCTGCACGCCGTGCAGACGGCCAGGCGCGGCGCGCGCCGCGATGCGGAGGCCACGCCAGGGATGTCGGAACGCGAGATCGTGCTCATCTCGGGCATGCACCGCAGCGGCACCTCGGCGCTGGCGCGGGTGGTCGACCTCCTGGGCGCCACCCTGCCCGAGCCGCTGGTGCCCCCTTCGCTCGGCAACGAGCTCGGGCATTGGGAGCCTGCCGAGGTCGTGGAGATGAACGACCGGGCGCTCCTCGCGGCGGGCGCGGATGTGAACGGGCTGCACGCCCTCTCGCCCGAGTGGGCGCAGTCGCCGGCCGCCGACGCCTTCGTCGAGGAGATCGGCGCCTACCTCGTGCGCGTCGCCCCACCAGGCGCGCGGATCGCCATCAAGGATCCCCGGATCGCGCTCCTGACCCCCTACTGGCGGGCGGGGGTGGAGCGCGCCGGCGCACGCCCGCGGTTCGTGCTGGCGTTCCGCGATCCGTGGGAGGTGGCGCGCTCGCTCAGCACCCGCCAGCTGCAGCACTTCCCTGACGAAATCTGGCCGCACGGCCGCGTGATCGCGCTGTGGCTCAAGCACCACCTGGAGATGGAGCGGGCCACGCGCGGCGTCGCACGCAGCTTCGTCGGCTACGCGGACATGCTGGGCGACTGGCGGGCGCAGGCGCGGCGCATGTTCGACCAGCTCGACCTGGGCTGGATCGAGCCCGACCGCGCGACCACCGAGGAGATCGACGCCTTCGTGCGCCCCGACGCGCGGCGCCAACGCCGCGCCCGTGGCGACCGCGAGCCCAGGCTGGCGGCGGAGGTGCTTGCGCTCCTGCGCGCGCGCCGTACGGACCGGGACGGCGGCGCCGAAGCTTTCGACGCCGCGACGTCGGTGTTCGACGCCTCGCTCGATCTCCTGGGCGACTACCTGCGGGCGCTAGAAGCCCGCATCGGGCGCGACGACGAGACGCGCCGTCGCGCCGACGACGCCGAGGCGATGATCGCCGCCCTGCGCGAGGCGGTCGAACGCGCCGAACTGGCCGCTGTCGCGCGGCTGGCCGCCTTCACCCCGCCCGGAGCCGAGGCGACGCCCGCGGACGCCGACCCCGAGCTCGAGCGCAGCCACGCCGCGCTCAAGCTCGCCCACCGCCGCACCGCCGCCGCCCTGCGCACTGGCCGCGCCGCGTGGGACGCCGAGCGCGCCCGCCTGCTCGCCGCTGCGCAGGACGCGGACGCGCGCGCCGACGAGGCCGAGCGCGACGCCGCGACGGCCCGCGGCACCGGGCTCGCCACCGCGACCGCGGAAGCCCGCGCCGAAGCCGAACGGGCGAGCCGCATGGCCGCTGCAGCCTGGGACGCCGAGCGCGAACGCCTCGCCGCGGCCGCCGTCGAAGCCCGAGAAGAGTCGGAACGCGCGCGACGCGTCGCCGCTGAGGGTTGGGACGCCGAGCGAGATCGCCTCGAGGTCGAACTGACGGGGCTGCGTAGGGCCGCCACCTCCGCCGCGCGGGACGCCGACGCCGAGCGCGAGACAGAGCGCGCCCGCTGCAAAGCGCTCGACGACGCCATCGACCGGCTGGCCAGCGAGGTCGCGGACCATCGCGCCGCCTACGAGGCGCTCCGTGAAGAGGCGACGCAAAGTCGCGCTCAGGCGGACCAGGCCCGCACGGAGGCTGCATCCGAGAAACGCCTCCGCGAGGGCGAACAGGCGCGCGCCGACGCGGCGAACGACCACGCCGACGCCCTCGCCGGCGAGATGACCGCGCGCGACGCGCGGCTGGGCGAGTCGGCGAACGCCCTGGCCGCCGCTCGCGCCGAGGCCGAGGCGTTGCGGCGCTCCAGCAGCTGGCGCCTCACCCGCCCGTTCCGCTCCATCGCCTTCCGGGTGCGGCGGCTGTGAACGCGGCGCAGGCGGCCGACCCCGAAACCCGCGTGCGCCGACGGTTGCTGGCGGCCGCCCCCTTGCTGGCCGGCTTCGACCCCGACGACTACCGCGGACTTAACGCCGACCTGGCCGAGGTCGACCCCTGGGAGCACTTCGTCGACTTCGGCGCCTGGGAGGGGCGCGCCGCCACCACGCCGGAGCGCCTCACCGCCCGGCTCGCCCGGGCCGCCGCCCTGGCCCCCCGCCCTGATCCCAGCTGGAGTCAGGCCGATCTGGCCGACGGTTTCCGCCTGGCCGCCGACCTGCAGGCGGCCATCCATCTTCCTAGAGCCGCCTCGGCCCAGACCCGCGCGCTCGCCGAGCGCCTCTCCGACCTGCTCGCCGACGTCGGGGCCGGCGTGCGCGTGCTGGAAGGGCCGCCGTCCGGCGCCGGCGGCGCGGAGGCGCGGCTCGTGCTCGACCCCGTGGGCCTGTTCGGCGGCGGGCGCCCGCAGGGCGAGGCGCTGGAGGCGTTGGAGGTCTCGGTGGTCGCCTTCACAGACGCCGCGGGCGACGCCGGCTTCGCCGCCACCCTGCCCTACGCCCTGGCCGCCCGCGGCGTAGCGTGCCGCGAGGGCTCGGCCTACGCCCTCATCGCCCACGCGGGTCGCCCGGCCGTGTGGCTGGGCGCGCCGCCACGCGATCCGGCCGCCGCCGCCGCCCCGCCGGATCACCCGCTGATCGCCGGACTCTCCCGCGTCGCCCGCGCCGCTCCCTCGGGCCTGCCCCTGGCCGAGCGTCCCATCGACTTGGCCGCGCTGGAGGACGCCACCTTCGCCCGCACCTCCGCCTGGGAGCGCATGGCCGACGGCCTCGCCGACTCCGACCTGGCGCTGGTGGTCCGCCGCCCGGCCGACGCCGACGCCCACCTGCCGCACGAGGCCGCGGCGCGCGCCTTCGTCTACGCCCGCAGCAAGCTCGTGCTGCACCTGCACGCCGCCGCCCCCGCCGCCCCGCGCGACGCCGTGCTGGCCGAGACGGCCGACGCGGGCGCAGCCCTCGTGTGCGAGCCCTCCCCCGCCCACCTGCTGGCGCGGCCCGGCGTGGCGTTGCGGGAGACGAGCGCGCGTCGCGCCCCCGCCCTGGCGCGCCATCTGGCCGCCGATCCGCAAGGCCTGGCCGAGGCGGCCGCGTGCGCGCAGGCCCTGCGCGCCACCCTGGCCCGCGCCTTCGCGCCCGACCGCACGGCGCTGGCCCTGGTGCGGCTCCTCGCCTCCGCGCCGCCCGAGCGAAGCCGCCCGTGAGCGCCGCCGAGCCCCTCGTCCTGCTCGACCGCGCCCGCCCGCCCGGCCCGGAGGCGGCGGGCGCGGCGCTGGTCACCGTGGCGATCAGCGTGTTCGACTACGCGCAGGAGGTGGCCGCCGCGCTCGACGCCGTCGCCGCCCAGACCCACCCGCGCCTGGAGCTGATCGCGGTGGACGACGCCTCGCGCGACGCCTCGCCCCAGGTGGTTCGCGCCTGGATGGAGGCCCACGCCGAGCGCTTCGAGCGCGTGCGCCTGCTGCGCCACCCCGCCAACCGGGGCCTCTCGGCCGCCCGCAACCTCGCCTTCGCGGGGGCGCAGGGCGAGGCGGTGATGGTGCTCGACGCCGACAACGCCCTGCGCCCCCCCGCCATTGCGCGCCTGCTGGAGGCGCTGCAGGACTCGGGCGCGGCCTGCGCCTATTCGCAGATCACCTTCTTCGGCGCGGGCACCGGCCTGGGCGTGGCCGACGTCTGGCGGCGGGACGGCTTCAAGCGCGACAACTACGTGGACGCCATGGCGCTCGTCTCGCGCGACGCCTGGCGGGCTGTGGGCGGCTACGCCGACATCGACTACGGCTGGGAGGACTACGACTTCTGGTGCAAGCTGGTGGAGGCGGGCCTCGAGGGCGTCTACGTGCCGGAGCTGCTGTGCCGCTACCACGTGCGCACGACCTCGATGCTGCGCACCGACACCACGGCGGAGCGCGCGCGCCTAGTGCACGGGATGATGGCGCGGCATCCTTGGCTGGCTTTGCAGCTGTGATAGGCTAGATTTCTTTGGGGCCTTTATCGTGTTTGACCTGATAGGTGAGAATGTTGTTAGCAACAGTGGCTTTGTGGCTGCGATTCAACATGCCCCGCTAGGCAATGCCCTCTCGACGATGTCCAACATGTACGAACTGGCCGGTCGAGCAAACATCGTCACCGCTTATCCAGACTTGTTACGGACGAGCGCCAGAAGCCTGTGCAGGTTTGCTACTCTGCCATCATTTATTCTAAATGGGCCGCCGACAAACATCGACCTTCCCGCTCTCAACAGATATGTTGACAATTTCGCTTCCTGGGTTGGTCCAAGCGGTGCAATGTCCGGGCTTTCCGGCGCGCTGAGAACTCCTGATAGACTAGATGAGTTAAGGAATGTCAGAAAGTCGATTATCGCAGTAGCCGTTCCTCAACATTTTGACAAGCTCTCTCGCTTCGAGTCCATTTTGAAGCGACTTTGCGTAAGAGGAAATGGAGTTTTCCTAAGCGGCGCTTATTGGTTACAGTATTTCGCCTCAGATGGCCCACCGCAAAGCGGCCTTCGCGAGAAGCTAGAAATTACCCACAATGATATGACGCTCGGAGAACGCAAGCTAGATTCAGGGGCTTACAACGTCGGCGTTCATCTAAGATTGGCTGACGACTATAAGAATTGGCACGGCGGCAGTTATCACTTTAGCATTGAAGATTATGCAGAGGTGATGCGTTCCATTGGAAGAGCACGTCCCGATGCCGTGATTCATCTTTTTTCCGACCGAAATGTTCTAAGAAGTTATTTTCCTACCGATCTCAACGTGGATTGTCAGCCTAACGCGACTGTCGACAATGATTTTGTCAATCTCGGCCGATGCAATGTCGTTGTTGGGCCACCGAGCACCTTCGCCACATGGTCGTCGTTCTTAGGCTCGAGAAGACGAATTGTCCTTACGCAGAGCTTGATCAGCGAAATCAAACGAGGAGCAAATGTCTTCGATTTGCAAGTGCGCGTAGATCGGCCCACCTTTAGCTACGCGCCAGGCGTTGACGGACCTCTATAGGTTTGGATCACATTTAGTTTCGTCAGTGGCCGTGAAGCCGTTCAATACGACATCGTTCCAACTTCTTGTAATCGCTTCACGGCTGTCGTCTAACTGCATGTGAACCATAAACTCAATCGCATACTTTTCGGTGTCAATTAAATGCGCGCACCTGAAGGGGACCAAGCCAAGCTCAGCGAGTTCGGACAGCGCTTGCATAAACGACGTTGGGGTGAACACCCAACAGTGAGTGTCGTGATAATTTCCATTTAGCTCGGCATCTTGAGCTAAGTGGAACCCATGTTCAAATGAACTTGCCGGCCGGCAAGAAGAAATAGAAACTGCATTGTCCCAAATAGAACGGCTATCTACAAGCCTGCTGAGAGTGTGATATTCAATGATCGTGCGCGCCGGAGGACGACGACGACGCTCAACGTACGAGGCGAGAATATCGTATGATCTAGATTCAGCCCTTAGAACGTCAAAAGTGTAGCGCCGATCAGGAACCACGAGCCTTAGCTCACCTCCTGGCTTCAAAATAGAAGCAATTTCGCTTAGCCAAGTTACCAAGTCTGGGACATGCTCTACCACGTGAGACGCAACAACGTAATCAAATCTCCGGCCACTAACACATTCTGTTAAGCTCTGCTCACCCCAGATGCCGTCTACACTAACTATTTTATGCTTAAGCACCGATGGCTCGTCTTTATATTTCAGGCGCGACTCTTCTGCGGTTGCAAAGTCTATGTAAAATATCTCACCCTCGTCCTTCGTAACAGCTGGTTTATCTAGAGCGCCAATTTCGACACCTGTAGTCACAGCCGGGTCAATCCCTGCCAACAGCTTATCCCTCCTTGAGATCGGCTGGCTGTCAAGCGTATCTAAAAGCCTCGGTTTCGCCCTAGGCCCCCCCCTGATGCTACGTCCTTCCAGCTCTCCAAATGCTTTGTAATGCTGCTCTCCCGACACAAAGTGTCCTTGCTCCACTGCGAGGGCCACATCTGGGTTTTCGAAGAGGTAAGATGTCTCATCAAACAACGCATTTCCTCCGCTAATGCACGTTCCAAAAACAACGTAAACATTCACTTTGTATGGGCACTCTTTAGCCTCAAGGCACAAGCCGGCGGTTTTCAAAAATCCCAATGTTGAAATAGTGGTGAACAGCAGACAGGCTCGAATTAGCAACATCGGGGTTTGCTGTTAGGTATGCCTCAGCGTCAAACGCCTCAACAGACACTTTATAAGGAAGCTCTGCGGCGAGATGCCTCTGACCTCGATTCTTTTCATCTAGAAGACTCGCAAAATCATGATCCACTACTCGGGAGATAAGCTCCTTGACCTTATCACTATACTGCATTGCGTAGCCATCAAAAACCTCATTGCGATCGTAAGTCTCGAAGTCACGTACCGAACGTGTTGTCCCATCTTGATGTCCACGCACCATCTTTTCACCCCAATCTTCCTGAGATTTGACAAAGTAATGGTTCACGTGAGCAAATTCCACAGCTCCAACTTCAAATGAAATACCATCTTCCTTCCACCGAACAGAACACCCATCTGCGTGGACGTAAGGCAACCTAGTAGCAAACGCGTGCGGATTGCTCATCCCAACAACTACGTCTGGACGCACGATACTTTTGACATGCTTATTTGCGGAGAAATTCCTTTCAGCTCTTCGAAAGAATGCGGAAGTCAACAAGCCTTCTGCTTTGAACTTCCGACCAGAGGAACCAAACACTAGCCAGGGAAGTGCGATTGCAGCATGAGCGTCCAGCCTTTTCAGCAGCGAGGTCACATGGAAATCCCTCTGGGGGACCAGGAACTCGTCGCCGTCCAAAAAGGCAATCCAATCAAAACTATGCCGATAAATCTCTAACGCATGCTCATACGCAGTTAGTTGGAAGCGGGGAGACGTGTCGGGCCATTCGATCACTTGCACTGGAAGGCTTTTACCTGCTTGCCGAGCCAATTGTGCAGTGCTGTCTGTAGAGCGATTGTCAAACAACAAAACCTGATCGAAGCCAATCGCGAGATGATATGCAATCCACTCCAGAATCGATGCGCTTTCATTTCTAACGACAGCACATACAGCGGCGGTCACGCGCCATCCCCGCGAGTAGGTTTCACCTGCATCAGTCTAGCCATAACAACGCGAAGTCTTCAGAGGTAAGCGTCAGATGCCTTGAGTAAAACGGATCAACCAACAATGCAGAACCCCATTTGTCCATCATACTTTGTATTTCACACTGGAACCGCGCCACCTTCTCCAGGCTGTCCTCCTGCCCGCGGGATGGGCTCTCGTGGTGGTACATCTCCGCAAAGGGCGTGAACACGTTGCGCCAGCCGGCCTCGCGGACGCGCAGGCAGAAGTCGACGTCGTTGAAGGCGACGGTCAGGGCCTCGTTAAGGCCGCCCACCTCGTCCCATACCTCGCGCCGCACCAGCAGGCAGGCGCCGGTCACCGCCGAGATGTCGTGGGCCAGCATCAGCCGGCTGAAATAGCCGGGATGGTCGCGGGGGAAGGTCTTGTGCGAGTGGCCGGCCACTCCGCCTATGCCCAGGATCACCCCGGCGTGCTGGATGGTGTCGTTGGGGTAGTAGAGCTTGGCGCCGACGCAGCCGATGCGCGGCTGCAGCGCCCAGCCGGCCATCTCGCGCAGCCAGCCGGGGGTGATGACCTCGATGTCGTTGTTGAGGAGGCACACGAGCTCGCCGCGGCTCTCGCGCACCGCCGCGTTGTTGATGCGCGAGTAGTTGAAGGGGCCCGCGGCGTCGATCACACGGACGCGTTCGTCCTGCGTCAGGCGCGCGAACAGGGCGAAGGTCTCAGGCTCGACCGAGCCGTTGTCGGCGATGAGGATCTCGAAGGCGGGGTAGTCGGTGTCGGCCAGCACCGAGGAGACGCAGGCGCCCAGGAGGTCGGCGCGGTCGCGGGTGGGGATGATCACGGAGACCAGGGGCGCGGGGTCGGGCACCTCGTAGCGCACGCGGTAGAACGGCAGGCCGGGCACCATGGCGGCGGTGGCGTCCCAGCCCATGCGCTCCACATGCTCGCGCAGGGCCCTGAGGCCGGCCTGCACGGCGTAGTCCTTCTCGCCGACGGCCAGCGCGGTGGAGCCCGCCACCGCGCGCCAGTGGTAGAGCACGCGCGGGATGTGGCGCACCGCCGCGGGGGGCAGGCGCTCCAGCGTGCGCAGGTTGAGGTCGTAGTCCTGGCTGCCCTCGTAGCCCTTGCGCCAGCCGCCCGCGGCGCGGACGTTGGCGGTGCGGTGCACCGACAGGTGGTTGAGGTAATTCTGCGCGCGCAGGAGCTCGGGCGAGAAGTCGGGCTTGAAGAAGGGCGTGTTGCGCACGCCCTGGTCGTCGAGCTTGTCCTCGTCGGAGTAGATGAACTGGGCGTCCGGGTGGGCGGCGATCTCGGTGGCCACGGCGAGGAGGGCGTCGGGGGTCAGCACGTCGTCGTGGTCGAGCAGCGCCACCCACTCGGCCTCCACCAGCTCCAGCGCGCTGTTGGAGGCCTCGGAGATGTGGCCGTTGCGCGGGCGGAAGACGCAGGCGATGCGCGCGTCCTGCGCCATGTAGCCCTCCACCATCTCCCGCACATGTGGGCTGGGCGACGCGTCGTCGGCCAGGCACAGCGTCCAGTGCGGATAGACCTGGTTGAGCACGCTCTCGATCATCTCGCGCAGCAGGGCCGCGGGGGTGTCGTACAGCGGAACCAGCACGGCGATGGTGGGGGTGGCGGTGAGCGCGGCGAGTTCGGCGGCCCACAGGCGCTGGGCCTCGTGCGGCGAGGGCTCGAAGGCGGCGATCCAGTCGGCGTAGTCGCGGCCCGAGCCGTGGCCGTGCACGTGCACGGTGAGCCGGCGCGAAAGGCCGGCGTCGGCCTGGGCGGGGCTGGCCGCGGGGTCGGCGAACAGCTCCTCGGCCGGCAGGGCGGCGAGCAGCGCCTGCAGCTCTGCGGCGAGGACGGGGCGCGCCGCGATCGAGACGAGCGCCGCCTCCCCCGCCTGGTCGTCGGGGTCCCAGCGCAGGGCCTGCACGCGGGCGGGATGCATGACGAGCGCATGGTGCAGGCGCCGGCCGCGGGGGGTCAACGCAATGGCGCCCGCGGCGAGGCCCTCGCCGTAGTCGAGGTGGAGCACCCCCGCCGCACGCTTGCGCGCGCCGCCCATGGCGAAGGCCAGCTCCACAGCCGGTGCGGCCGTCGCCTCTGCGCCGAGACGGAACACGATGTTGGGATCGTCGGAGGTGAAGCGCAGGCCGCCGGGGGCGGTCTCGATGTCCTTGATCGCCTGCAGCTCGACGTTGCGGCACAGGCGCTGCATCGCCTCGATGGCCCGGGGGCGCTCGGCGGCGGCGATGTCCAACGCGGACTGGGCGCGGATGAACTCCACCACCGCCAGGGGCGACCAGGCCAGCGGCCGGGCCGCCAGGGCGCGCGCCACCGCCGGCGCCTCGATCAGCGCGGCCAGCGCCTGGGAGCGGCGGGCGTAGGGGGCGAGATCCAGGCCGAAGCGTGCGCGGGCCCAGTGCAGGTCGGCGATAGGCAGCGCGTCCTCGTCGGCTGAGAGCCGCCCGGCGACCACCTCGGCGACGGCGCGCAGGCGGAACTCGTCCGAGGCGACCATGTCCGCGGCGACCTCGGTGAGGGGCTGGCCGACACGGCCAGCGATCGCGGCGTCGGACTCCGGCGCACGCTCCAGCACCAGGGCGTAGAGCCGCACCACGTCCTCGCGCCCGACCGGCGCCTGCGTGTGAGCGGCCTCGGAGGGCGCAGGCGCGAGCACGGGCGGCGGCTGCAGCGCCAGGGCGATGCGCGCGCGACGCAACAGGGCGCGCCAGGACGCGCGGCCTTCCGGGGCGAGGGGCTCCGCGGTCAGTTGCGCCAGCCAGTCCGCCATCGGCGCATCGGGCGGCGCCGCGAACCGGCCGGCTGCGAAGGGAGCGCCGGCGAGCAGGGGTGCGCGCACGAAGCTGCGGTGCTCAGCGCTGTCGATCAGGTCGTGGACCATCACCTCCATCGGCTGGCCGCAGCGCGCGGCGATGTCGGCCGCCGCGGCCTCACGCCCCAAGAGCAGGCGGTAGCCTGCGACCACGTCGGCCGGCGCCGCGGGGGCCTGCAGGGCGGCGTCCACCGCCTGGTCGGTATCGGCGAAGGTCTCGATCACCTGGAGAGCCCGGGTCCCGTCACGTCCGGCGGTTTGGCCGACGCGACGCGCTGACGCAAGCGCACACGCCTCACGACGGCGGCGGGGCCAGGGCGGTGAAGGCGGGCGCCTCGCGCTCGAAGTGGGGGTTCATCCAGCGGTCGGCGCGCAGGGCCTCCTGGTGGCGCTTCTGGAAGGCGTTCAGCTCCTCGCGCGCGCGGCCCGTTCCAGCGCGGTCGGCCGGGTCGCCGAAGCCGCGGCTCTTGGACTCGAAGTGGATGAAGGTGGCGTGCGGGGTGTAGACCACGTCCAGCCCCGCCTCGCCCAGGCGCAGGCAGTAGTCCATGTCGTTGAAGGCCACGGCGAAACGGCCGGCGTCGAAGCCGCCCTGCTTGCGGAACACTTCGGCGCGGGTGGCCATGCAGGCGCCGGTCACCGCGGAGGCGGCGTGCACGAGCTGGCGGCGGCCGAGATAGCCGCCCTCGCTTCCCGGCTCGCCCACGCCCTCATGGCGCGCCGAGCCGCCCCGCCCCATCACCACGCCCGCATGCTGGATTGTGCCGTCGTCGTAGAGCAGGCGCGCGCCGGCCGCCCCCACCTGCGGCTGCAGCGCCCAGAGGCACAGCTCGTCGCACCACTCGGGCGAGACGGCCAGGGTGTCGTCGTTGAGGAAGACCAGCACCTCGCCCGACGCCTCCAGAGCGGCGCGGGTGTTGATGGCGGCCCAGTTGAAGGGCCCGGGGTCGCGCAGCACCCGCACGCCGGAGCCGCGGCGCTCCAGTCCCGCAAGATAGGCTGCGGAGGCGGGCTCGACGCCGCCGTTGTCGACCACCACGACCTCGAAGCTGACCCGGTTGGCGGCGCGCGTGCGCTCCAGCGCGTCGATGCAGGGGCGCAGCAGGTCCAGCCGGTCGCGGGTGGAGACGATCACCGAGGCGCTCACCCCCTCCAGCCCGTGAGGGCGCAGGCGAAGGGCCGCGCGGCGCGACGAGCCGATCACGTCCGTGTGCGGCTCCGGCCTCGCGCGCAGGCCCGCGCGCAGGGCCTTGGCGGCGGCGGCCTCCGCATCGGGGGGGCGCGCTTCAGTGTCCACGCGGTGGGAGAGCACGCGGGGGATGTGGATCACGCCCTCGCGACCGGCCGCCTCCGTCAGCCGCAGCAGGCGTGCATGATCGCTTCGCGTCTCCTCGGCGCCTGCGAGCAGGGCGGCGTCGGCCGCGTAGACGGACCCGATGTAGTCCTCCTGCAGCAGCAGGTAGGGATCGAACGGCGCCTTCAGACGCGGATCGGTGCGCACGGGCGCGCCGCCAGGCCCGACCGCCGAGCGGTCGTCGTCCGCGTAGAACAGTCGCCCCGAGCCATGCAGGGCGTGGGCTCGGGCGAAGGCGGCCAGCGCATCCGCCGCCAGCACGTCGTCGGCGCTCATCAGGAGCACCAGCGTCTCGCGGCTCCCATTCGCCGCCTTCGAGCCCGCGGCGTCGGGCGTGGAGACCACGAAGCGCGCGCCGGCCGCCACCGCCAGCGCGGCCAGTTGGGAGGGATCGTCCAGCGCGTCGGGGGCGATCTCGGCGGTCCAGTCGCCATGGCTCTGCGCCGACAGGCTGGCCAAAGCGGCGTCCAACCGGGCGGCCGAGCCCGAGCCTCGGCGAATCCGCACCTGCACGCCGGCCAGGCCCCCCGGCGCGGGCGGGCGGGACGCGTTCGCGGCGGGCTCGGCGTAGAAGGTGCGCGCGTAGGCGTCCCAGCTCGCCAGGGTGAAGGCCGTGCGGGCGCGCAGGTCGGGCATGGCGCGCTCGATCCGCTCCAGCACGGCGCGTACGGCCTCGAGCTCGGCCTTGACCGAGGCCAGCGCGTCAAGCCGTGCGCCCCCGCCCGCAACGCCCGCCGTCTGTGCCACCGTGCGCCCGCGTGCCGAGCGCACCTCCAGCCGCAGCCGCCGCCCGGCGTCCAGCGCCCCCAGCGGCAGCGCCGCATCGAAGCCGACCCGGCCGGCGCCGCCGTAGCGGTCCTGCAGGTCGCGGCGGAAGCGGTCGGGGGCGAGGGTGCGGGCGAAGCGCCCGTCGATCCACAGCTCCAGCGGCAGGGCGCGGTCGGGGTTGGCGAGATCGATCACCCAGCCGCTCAGGCGGTCGCCATCGAAGCCCTCGATGTCCGCGAGCAGGGTGGCGTCGCCCGTGGGATCTCCGCGTTCGCGCCGCGCGGCGACCGCGGCGAGGCCGGCGGCGAGGTCGCCGTGTCCATGAGCTTCCCCCAGCGCGCGAAGGGCGCCGGAGGCGTCGAGCCGCAGCATGAGCTCCAGCCATGTGCGCGCCTCTTCGCCGACGGGGCCGAACAGCGCCTGCGCCCAGAGGCGGCCGCCGCGCCCGTAAACGGAGGCGAAGCGCCCGGCGTCGAACGACGTTTCCGCGGCCAGCGGCGCCGCGACGGTCTCCGCGAACTCACTCGACCCCAGCAGCTCGACGAGCATGGCCCCCACCGGCCGCGCCGGCGTTAGCCAGTCGTCTCGCGCCGCCTCGCTCTCAGGGGCCCGACCGAGCGTCAGGGCGTAGCCGAAGTCGACGTCCGGAGCGGTAAGGAACCGGTCCAGGCCGGGAGCGGGAGCGGGCGTGTCGCTCACGCCGCTGCGCCCAGCCGCTCGCGCTGCTCGTCGAGCACCTCCGCCAAGGCGGCGTCGAGATCGCCCTGCGGGCGCCAGCCGAGCACGCGACGCAGTTTGCCGGCGTCTCCGACGTAGGCGGCGGCGGGTTCGTGACGCAGGCGTGCCGGGTCGACGCGCACCTCCAACGGCCGGCGCGCCAGGCGCAGCAGGCGCTCGAGCACCTCGCCGATCCGCACCGCAGAGCCGGAGGCGATGTTGTAGATCGCCGCCACGCCCGCCTCCGGCCGCGCTTCCAGCATGAGCAGATAAGCGCCGACCACGTCATCCACCGGCAGGAAGTCGCGCGCGTCGTCCAGTCCGCCGACCTCGATCACGGGCGGCTGCAGTCCGGCTTCGGCGCGGGCGATCTGGGCGGCGAAGGCGGGGGCGGCGAAGCTCTCCGCCTGCCCGGCGCCCACGTGGTTGAAGGGCCGGGCGATCACCACCGACATGCCCTGCGCTGCGGCCGCCTGCGCCAGGAGGTCCGAGGCCGCCTTGCTGGCGGCGTAGACGTTGGTGGGCTGCAACAGGGCGGACTCGTCCACGGCCCGGCCCGCCGCCTCGCGCAGTGAGCGGCCGTAGACCTCGGCGCTGCTGACGTGGAGCAGGCGCGCCTCGGGCGCCTCGGTGCGCAGCGCCTCCACGAGGTTGAGCGCGCCGCCCAGGTTCACCGCGAAGGCGGCCTGCGGTGCGGCCTGCGCGTCGGTGACGGCGGCGATGGCGGCGAGGTGCGCCACATGCGTCGGCCGCGCCTGCGCCACCGCTGCGCGCAGGGCGGCGGCGTCGGTCACGTCCGCCCCGCCGGGTTCGCCTGGGCCGGCCAGCGCCGCCACCTTCGCCTGCGGCCAGCGCGCCTGCGCCGCGGCGACCAGCCGGCGGCCTACGAAGCCCGAGGCGCCGGTGACCAGCAGGCGCGCGACCATCGCCTCAGCCCCGCCCGTCCTTCAGGCGCTGCAGATCGGCCTCGACCATCTCGACGATCATCTCCTCGAGCGAGATCTCCGGCTCCCAGCCCAGCACGGCCTTGGCCTTGGAGGCGTCGCCCAGCAGCACCTCGACTTCGGCGGGGCGAAACAGCTTGGGGTCGATCACCAGGTGATCGTCGATCGCGAGGCCGCAGTGGGCGAAGGCGATCTCGCACATGCGCCGCACCGTCGTCGTCCGGCCGGTGGCGACCACGTAGTCGTCGGCCACGTCCTGCTGCAGCATCAGCCACATGGCGCGGACGTAGTCGCGAGCATGGCCCCAGTCGCGCTTGGCCTCGATGTTGCCCAGCCGCAGCTCGCGCGCCAGGCCGAGCTTGATGCGCGCCACCGCGTCGGTGACCTTGCGGGTGACGAACTCCAGCCCTCGCAGCGGGCTCTCGTGGTTGAACAGGATGCCGGAGCTCGCGTGCAGGCCGAAGCTCTCGCGGTAGTTCACCGTGATCCAGTGGCCGTAGAGCTTGGCCACCGCATAGGGCGAGCGCGGGTAGAAGGGCGTCGTCTCGCTCTGCACCGGCTGCTGGATCAGCCCGTACATCTCCGAGGAGGACGCTTGGTAGATGCGCGCCTCCTGGTGCACCAGGCGCGCGGCCTCCAGCACGTTGGTCACGCCCACCGCGGTGACCTGAGCGGTGAGCAGGGGCTGGTCCCAGCTGGCGCCGACAAAGGACTGGGCGCCCAGGTTGTAGATCTCGTCGGGCTTCACTTGGCCCACGTGGCGCAGGAGGCTCGAGAGATCGGTCAGGTCGCCGTCGATCAGGCGCACGTCGTCGCGCACCCCCAGCCACTTCAGCCGTCCGTCGTGCACCCCTCCAGTGGAGGTGCGTCGCGCCAGCCCGTAGACCTCGTAGCCTTTCTGCAGCAGCAATTGCGCGAGATACGCCCCGTCCTGCCCGGTGACGCCAGTGATCAATGCGCGCGCCACGAAGGACCTTTCACAGGGCCGCGCGAGGCGGCGGCCGGGGCGCCGCTTTCTACGCGAGCGCTTCCGCGGGTCAACCGAGGCGGCTGCGACCACTCCCGGCTTGCCCTCGCGCTTCGGCCCGGCCTAAGCGATGCGCTGCCGGGCCCTGGACCTCGTATGACCTCTCGCTCCCTGATCGCCAAAGCGCGCCGTCGCGTCCTCGGCGCCCCGCCCGCGGTGCTGCGCGGACGCCTGGACGGCGTGAACGCGAAGGCGCTCGGCGGCTGGGCCAGCTTCGGCGCCGCCCCCGTCTCGGTCGAGCTTCGACACGGCGACCTGGTCGTGGCCCAAGCCGCCGCGCGGACGCCACGCCCCGATGTGGAGGACAGCGGCCAGGGCCCCCTCGCCTGCGGCTTCGTGTTCGATGTCGCCCAGATCGCCGAGACGCTGCGGCGCGCCGATGGCGGCGGCGTGGCCCGACCGCTGCGCATATTCGTGGACGGAACGGAACTCCCGGGAGCGACAGGTCCGCTCACCGCCGACGACGTCGTCGGCGCCGCCGCCCTGGTGGCCGCGGCATGAATGCGAGCTCCGAGACCGGCCCCGTGCGCGCCATCGCGGAGATGTTCGTCGAGCACCGCCCCGACTGCGGGTGCGAGACACCCTTCATCGCCTACCAGGAATACACCATCCGCAGGCTGCGGCTGACCAACGACACCACCCACGATATCGGCCGCTTCGCGGCGCTGATGTGGTTCATCGAAGCCTACTCGCCGAGCCGCAGGCCCTATCGCGCGCCCTTCGGCGGCCGCCAGATACGCTGGCTTCTGGAAAGCAACGACGCGGCGACCGAGGCTCGCGCCATCCCGCGCGTGGTGGAGTGGTTCCGGCGCCGCCAGAAGGACGCCCCCGACCCCTACGCCGACCCCAAGGGCTACGTCGAAACCGCCTACTGGTGGTCGGTGCGACGCGCGCCCGAGTTGAACATCGAGCACGCGCTGATCCCGGACGCCTTCGTCGCCGCGCTCTCGGCCCCGGTCTGGGGGGCCCGAGCGCCGGTCCTGATCAACGAGTTCCTCGACCTCTACGCCCGCGCCCATCCCGGAAAGGCGTGGAACTTCGAGACCGAAGCCGGCCGGCTGGGCGCCTACATGCGTGTGCTGAGCCAGCCCGACGGGGTGCACCTGGGCCTGTTCGTCCCGCCCGATGTGCTGGCCCGGATCGAGCAGCTCTCGGACTCCGCCGCGGTGCTGGCCGGCTCTCCGGGGGCTGTGGCGGAGTTGAAGGCGCGGGTCGCGGCCGTGCGCGCCTATGCCGACCAGCACAAACGCCTGCGCTCCGGCGTGCAGGAGGTCTGCGCCTCCCTCCTGGGCCAGGACTGGATGGCCACGGGCTGGACGCCCCCCAAATCCGCGCAAGGCCGGGGCCGCGGCGGTCCCCGGCCGGCGGCGCCCTCGGTGCTGCCCTTTCCCGTGCGCGTGATCGGCCCGATCAACAGCCGCTCCGGCCTGGGCCAAGCCACGCGGCTAAGCATTCGCGCGCTGGAGGCCGCGGGCGTGGCGGTGGAGACGGTAGACTTCGTGCTCGACAACCCGGCGCCGCGTGGCGACCAATACGCCAGCGTGACGCCCTCGCCGGCGCCCTTCGCCGTCAACCTTCTGCACCTCAACGCCGAAAGCCTGCCGCTGGCCCCGGCCTACATGGCGCCGTCCACCTTCGCGGGCGCCTACAACATCGGCTACTTCTTCTGGGAGCTGCCGCAGCCAGCCTTGTGCCACCACTTGGCGCTGCACCAGCTGGACGAAGTGTGGGTCTCCTCCGAATACAACCGCGATACCTACGCACCCCATAGCGAGCATCCCGTCTGCAAGGTCGGCATGGCGGTGGAGGAAACCGACGCCGCCATGCTCAAGCCCGTCGAGGAGGTGCGCGCCGCCTACGGGCTGCCCACGTCGGCGACGGTGTTCATCGTCACCTTCGACTCCTACTCGTTCATGGCGCGCAAGAACCCGATCGGCGCGCTGCGCGCCTTCCGCGCCGCCTTCCCGCAGGGCGGCGAAGACGTGCGGCTGGTGGTCAAGACGCACAACCTCCTGGCCAACCTGGGTGAGGTGAACGCAGAAGCGCTGCGCCGCGAGGTGCTGAGCCTGTGCAGCTCCGACCCGCGCATCGTGCTGATCAACGAGACCCTGGCGCACGAGGAGGTGATGTCGCTGAAGCGCGCCTGCGACGTCTACGTCTCCTTGCACCGCAGCGAGGGCTGGGGCTTCGGCATGATCGAGGGGATGCAGCTCGGCCTCCCCTCGATCGCCACCGGCTTCTCGGGCAACATGGAGTTCTGCACCGACGAGACGGCCTGGCTGGTCCCGTGGACCAAGACCTTCCTGGCGCCCGACCAGTACATCTTCTTCAACCCGGGCGACTATTGGGCCGAGCCAAACATCGCCGCGGCCGCGCAGATGATGCGAGCCGCGGCGGCCGACCGGAAGGCGACTCGCGCCAAGGGGGCCGCGGCCAAGGCCATCGTCGACGCCCGCTTCAGCCCGGCCGCGGTGGGCGCGCGCTATCTGGAGCGCCTGCGCGCAATCGGGGCCGCCGCCGGCCGCGGATGAGCCGTCAGGCCTTCGCCAGCCGGCGCTGAGTCTCGTCGTCGATATCCAGCGCGGGGTTGCGCATGGGGTCCCCGACAAGATCACGCCAGCGCTCGACGAAGCGGGCGCGCTCGCGGTGGCGCTGACGGTGGAAGTCGGGACTGATCAACACCTTGATCGAGGTGGATTCCATGTGGATCAGCTCGGCCAGCGGCGTCCATACCGTCGTCAGGCCGACCGCGCGCGCGCGCAGGCAGAGATCGACGTCCTGCAGGAAGGTGGGCAGGAGTTCGTCGAAGCCGTTCAGCGCCTCGAAAAGATCGCGCCGCACCATCATCACCGCCCCCGTGACCGCCGTCATCTCGCGAGGAAGCGCGCCGTAGAAGAGGTAGTCCTCCTCCGGCAGGCGCGCGCCGCGCATCAGGTGACCGGCCGCGGTGCGGTAGCCGAGGTAGACGCCCGCGTGCTGCACGGTCTCGTCCGGATAGAGCAAAAGCGGGCCCGTCACTCCGACGTCCGCATCGCGCAGGGGCTGGAGCAGGGGCTCCAGCCAGTCGTCGCTGACGGGCGTGATGTCATCGTTGAGGAACAGCAGGCGGTCGCCCGTCGTGAGGGCCGCGCCGGCGTTGGACAGCTTGGAGAAGTTGAACGGTTCGTCGCGCACCAGCACGCGGCAGCGCGATCGGGCGCGCACCCACTCCAGCGTCTCCAGCGCGGGCGCGCTGGTGGTGGAGTTGGCCACCACCACCACCTCGGCGATACGCGGATCGTCCAGCGCGCGCACGAGCTGACGCACCAGCCGCCCGCGGTCGTGGGTGCAGATCACCACCGACACGCGTTCGGGGGCGTCGCGGTCGGGGCGCAACGCCGAGCGGGCCTGCGCCACTCCACGGTCGCGCGCGGCGGTGATGTCCGCTGGGGTGAGCGCGGCGCGGACCAGCGGCTCGGCGACATGCGCCCAGCGATCCCGGGCGTCGTTGAGCGGGCGCCCCGCCAGCCAGCCGCGCACCTGCCCGTGGACTCCCCCTTGCCCACGGCCCGCGCGCAGAAGTTCCGCGCGCACTGCGTAGCGGCCGAAGCCCACGTCGGCCCAGCGCGCCAGCCAGGGCGTGGCGCCCGGCAGCAGCACGGGCGCCACGCGATCGTCGGCGCCCGCATAGGTCATGTCGAAACTGATCACCTGCAGCGCGGGATCGGCGCCTACGTCGGCGATGCGCGGGGCGAGCTCGGCCTCGGGCGCATCGCCTGGCGCCAGCACCACCACCCAATCGGCGTCGGCGGCGTCGGCGGGAGGCTGGGCGGCGGCCTGCGCAACGGCGGTGACCACGTGCACGGTCGGACGCGGGCCGGCGAGGGTGGGCGCGGGGATCGCGGCGCGGCGCACCGCGGCGGCGGCCAGGTGCTCCCGCCAGCGCTCGGCCGACACCGTCCAATCGGCGTCGAAGTCGCCGGAGCGCTCCGGCTCGCGGGCCCGCACCTCGGCGTCGGTCTCCATCCGCGCCAGCCGCTCGCGCCGCGCCGCCTTTGGCGTCATGGCGTAGGCGATCGTGCCCGTAAGGCCGTGTCGCTCCACCAGGCCCTGAGTGAAGCGCCAAACGTTGCGCACGCCATTGCGGCGCACCGCGCCCGCTACAGCGCGAGGCAGGCTCAGCGTGCGACCAAGGCGGCTCATGCGCCCGCCTCGCCCGCCACCCGCCGGCGGAAGCTGGGCCAGCTCAGCGCGTAGTCCTCGGGCGCGAGGTCGAGGGGGCGGTCGGTCCGCGCGGCGATGCCGCGCGCTTCCTCGTAGAGGTCGGCATGCCGCTCGGTCCAGCCGCGCAGCACGACCGGATCGACCCCGGCGTCGCGCGCCAGCTGCAGGGCCTGCGGCATCAGCAGCGCGTGCCAGCGGGGACGGTGACGCGACCAGCTGTTGTGGCCGTTGCCGACGATGGTCACGGGCTTGTGCCACCAGCAGTCGGCCTCGCCGAAGCTCTCCAGGATCGTCCTGGTGCAGGGGATGCTCTCGACCAGGTCGCCGAAGGGCCGGCCCTCGAACGGATGATCGTAGGCGGCCGCCAGCACGTCGGCGCGCCAGACGTTGATGTAGATGGCGGTGAAGAGGTTGTCGTGCTGGGCGGCGGCCACGTTCACCGGCACGATCCCGCTGGCGATGGCGTTCGGCGCCAGTTCGTAGCGCTCGGCCTGCAGCGCCTGAGGCGTGTCGGCGGGGCCCAGCGCCTCGCGCTGATAGACGCCGAAGTTGAGGTAGGCCAGGGGCACGCCGAAGTTGGCCTTCAAGGCCGCGACCAGGGGATCGACCTGCGCTGGAACAATGAAGTCGTCGTCGCCGATCAGCCAGACGTACTCTGCGCCGCTCAGTTGCGAACACACGCGCATGTTGCCCAGCATGCCCACATTGGCCGGATTGACGATGACCCGCACGGGGCGGCGGACGAAGGCCTCGAGCGCTTCGGCCGTGCCGTCGGTGGAGGCGTTGTCCACCACCACCAGCTCGATATCGGTGCGCACGCCGACCACCTTGTCCAGCAGCCAGGCCACGTTGCGCACCACGAACGGCTTGCGGTTGTAGGTGGAGATGACGATGCGCAGAAACACCGGGCGCGCCTCCCAGCGCGGCGCGAACGTGCGGCAGGCGTGGGCGTAGGCGCGCTCCACCCGCGCGATCCCGGTCAGCCGGCGGCGGAAGGCGTCGAGCTCGGAGGTCGCGGCGGCGACGTCCTCCTGCGCCAGCAAGCGGTGCGGGAGCAGGGCGGGCGCGTCGGCCGCAACGGCGGCCTGCACCACCGCGTCCGCCTGCGTGGCCTGTGCGAGGCGCACGATGTCGGCGCGTGACGACTCGGCGATCGGATCTTGCGCCGAGGCGATGACCACGGGACTGGCCGCAGGGCCCGCCAGCACCGCCGATGGCGTAGCGGCCAGGCGCGCCAACACATCGCCCGCGTAGTCGTCCCAGGTGCGCAGGCGCCGCGCGGCGACGTCACGGCGCAGTTCGGCGCGACGCTCGGGGCGGGAGGCGAGCGCGATCAGCCCCTCGGCGATCGCCGCCGTATCGGTCACGTCGACGTGCAGCACGCCGGCGCCGCCGGCGATCTCGGTGATCGGCGCCACGTCGGCGGCCAGGCACGGCACGCCGCGCGCCAGGCTCTCGGCCACCGGCAGGCCGTAGCCCTCGTCGTCGGAGGCGAAGACGCTGAAGGCCGCGTCGCGCCAGGCCGCCTCCACCTCCGCCTCGGGCAGATAGGCGCGGTAGCTGACGCCCGGGGTGGAGGCGACCAGGGCGAGGAAGCGCTCGGCCACCGCCCCGTGCAGCGAGCCCGCCACCACCAGCGGCAGGGCGGCGAGTTCGGGGCTGCGCGCGCGCGCCTCGGCGTAGGCCGTCAGCACGTCCAGCTGGCGCTTGCGGGGCTCAACCGTTCCCAGCATCAGTATGCTGCGCTCGGCCCCGGGCGCGCGCACCGGCTCGGGCCGGTCGCTCTCCCCCAGGAGCACGGGGGCCACGGGCGGCAGCGAAAGCCCCTGCTGCCCCGCGAAACGCGCCAGGACTTCGCCCACGTGGGCAGAGATCGGCAGGAGTAGGTCCAGCCGCGTCAGTTCGGCCAGGTAGCGCAGGTGGCGCTCGAGATGGTCGGCGTAGTCGCGATTGCTCACCGGGATCAGGTCGTAAACCACTCCCGCGGTGCGCACCCCGTACTCGCGCAGCTGCGTGAGCGCGGTGGTGAACGCCTGCATCCCGTCGGCCGAGTGGTAGGGGATCTCGGCCTGCACGAGCCAGGTTTGCGATGGATCCTCCAGCATGTCGCCGAAGCGGCGGCGCAGGGCGCGGGCGTCCAGTCGCGGCGCCATCCCTGGCGGCCAGGCGGCGCGCCCGAACAGGCGGTCGAACTCGTCGCGGTCGCAGAAGCGCAGCCGGCCCTCCTGAGCGTCCCAGCGCACCAGCTCCAGGCGCACGCCCCGCCCCGCCAGGGCCCGCGCGAGTTTGACCACGACGCGCTGGACGCCCGAGCGGGCGGCGATGGAGAGGGTCTCGTGCACATGCAGCAGGACGCAGGGCGTTGGCGCGGAAGGCTCGGGCATGCGTCCAGTCGAGGCTGCGGCGGAGACGGAGACGGCCCGTCGCGGCTGGGGGCTTGTAGCGAGGCGGCGCGGAAACGTGCAAGCCGAGCCCGGCGCAGGCGGCTCGGAAACCGGTATGGCCCAGGCACGTTCAAGCGTCGCCGCAGCGGGCCGCGGCGCGCTCTTTCGCCCGCAGGAGATTGGTGCATGAGCGACGCAGGTCCCGAGCAGGTCGCCGTGGAGACCCCCCGCCGCAATCGCTGGCTGCGCCGCGAACTGTGGTTCGTCGTCGCCGCGGTGGTGTTGGTGCTGGCGACCTTCCTGGCCGTACGTCACAAACCGGGCGTGCATACGGCCCCGGGCGCACCTTTCGGCACGGTTCCCACTCCCGCGCCGGTCGTGGCCGTCCCGCGGCCCGTACCGGCCGGCTGAGGTTTAGCGGAGCGTCAGGCCGCCTCGACGGCCAGCCGAGGTTGGCCGCAGTCGCTCCTGACGGCACCAAGACGGCAGAGGCGGCGTGGATGACTCAGGCGACGAGTTCGTGCTGTTGGGCGTCGGCCTCGTATTGATCGAGGATCTCGTCGACGGGTCCATAGTTCACAAGATAGCCGCCGCGCAGATAAGCGGCATGGGTGCAGAAGTCCTTGATGGTGGAGGTCGCGTGGCTGGCCAGGACCAGGATGCGCGCCTTGGAGACGAAGCCAGAGCTACGCGCGGCGGCGCGCTTGTTGAACTCGCGGTCGCCCGCCATCAACCACTCGTCCATCAAGAGTACGTCGGGCGCGAACGCAGTGGCCACCGAGAATGTGAGCCGCCCCATCATGCCGGACGAATAGGTATGCGTCGGCAGGTCGATGAAGCTGCCGAGATCGGCGGCGGCGATGATTTCGTCCACTTCGCGCTCGATTTCGGCGCGCGACAGTCCGCGATAGTAGCCCAGCAGGAAGATGTTCTCCCGGCCCGAGACCTCCATATCCAGACCCAGGCTGACGTTGAGCGCGGCCGAGATGCGGCCCTTGACCTCGACATGGCCGGCGGTGGGGGCGAAGGCGCCCGACATCACGCGCAGGAGGGTGGTCTTGCCCGCGCCGTTGGGCCCGACGAGGCCCACGCGCTCGCCCTCCTCGATGCGCAGGCTGACATTGCTGAGCGCGCGCACCACCACCTTGTGGTCGGCGCGCGCGAACAGGCCGCCGCCGACGGTCGCGGGCATCAGCTGCTTGCGCAGTGATCTGGCGTTGGACGAGTAGATCGGCAGATCCACCGTCACGCCGGTGAGTTCGATCGCCATGAGCTTAAAGCCAGTAAACCAGCTTGCGCCGGTTCAGTATGAAGGTGAAGGCGGTGATCACGGAGCCGATGACCAGCATGGTCGCATCGAACTTCCAGCTACCGACCGGGACGACGCCTTGATAGATCGGCGTGCGGACCACAGACAAAAGGTGATAGAACGGATTGAATAGCACCGCCGGATTGTTGGGCGAAACCTGCGTCGGCAACCACAGAATAGGGGATATGAAGAGCATGATCTGAATAGCGTAGATCACGATCTGGGCGACATCGCGGAACCGCAGGCACACGATGGCGACAAGAAGCGACATCCAATATGTGTTGGCGAGCAGCATAAGGAGGCCGGGCAGAGCCCATAGGGACGCCAGCTTCAAGGGATATTTGTAGTAGACGAACGCGATCACCACCGGCACGGCGCAGTGTGCGGCGACGATGAGATTTCGGGTGATGCAGCGCAATACGAAGGTGGTGTAGGGCACCTTCATGGTGGTGATCATCCCCGCACCACCTTGGAACAGGGAGGTGGACTCGATGATGACTACCGAAAAGGTATTCCAGACCAGCAGGCTGATGGCGAGGAAAGGTATATAGGTGCTGGCTGGCGTCTTGAGGATCTGGGAATACAGGATCCCGATTCCGAGGATCGTGACGCCAAGCCCGGCGGCCAGCCAAAGCGGGCCGAGGGAGGAACGGCGGTAACGCTGGCGGATGTCCTGCAAGCCCAGGAACGCCCAGAGCCGCCAGGACAGCAACCCCGTAACGAAGTCCCAGACGCCCACGTTATTGATCATGGGGCCTCGATCCTGCGCCAAGCTCATTACTTATCCGAATCCGGGTTTAGCCGACGGACGGCGCGCCCAAACGTCCGCCGACAATGGAGCGGCGACCGCTCAAGGTGCGCTGGCCTAGGGCAGCGCCGTCCCTGCGTCAACCGTGGCCGTCCGCCGCCGTTCGCGCGCGAGGCGAGTGGACAAGGCGCGCCGCGGGATGGGAAAACCAACGGGTACAAGGAGCCGCCCGACCCCGTGCCCGCCTCCCTCCTCGCGCGCCTGTGGCGGCGGCTGCCGACGGGCCTGCGACGGCGCGTCTGGCTCTGCTGGCATGCGACGCGACGCGCCGTGTTGCCCCTGCGCGTGCGCAGCGTCTGGCGCAGCGGCGCCCTGGCCGACGCCGAGGGTGGCGTCGCGGTGGTCGGGCTCTTCGGCGACACGCGGGGCGTGGGGCAGGCGGCCCGGCTGTTCGCCTCCGCCCTCGAGCGCGACGGCGTCCGCGTGATCCGCATTGATGCAGGGCCCGCACTTGGAGCCGCCTCCACCCTCCCCAGCGCCGCCGCGCCACCCGCGAGCGGGGTGGCGCAGGCGCGAACGGTGGTGACCTGCCTCAATCCACCGGAGCTCATGCGCTGGCTGGACGTCACCGGCGCGCGCGCTCTGAGGGGGCGTCGCCATATCGGCTACTGGGCGTGGGAGCTGCCCGACGCGCCGCGCGCATGGGCGCCGGCCCTGCGCTTCGTGGACGCGGTCTGGTGCCACTCCGAATTCGCCGCCGATGCGCTGCGCAAGCTGGCGGCCGGGCGGACGCCCGTGCACGCGTTGCGCCTGCCGGTGTTCATGACCGTCGAGACGGCGCCTGACCGCGCGCGCTTCGGCTTGCCTGACGAGGCCTGCATCGTCCTGGCGGCGATGGATCTGCGCTCGACCTCTGCGCGCAAGAACCCGCTGGGTGCGCTCGCCGCCTACTGCGCCGCGGCGCCCGAACCGGATGGCCGCGCGCTGCTGGTCTGCAAGCTCTCAGGAGCGGGCGACGACACCGCGACGATGCGGATCGTGACCGACGCCGCCGCGCTTCGGCGCGACATCGTGCTCCTGACCGGCCTGCTGTCCGAATCCGAGATGACGAGCCTGATCGCGAGCGCCGATATCGTCCTCTCCCTGCACCGCGCCGAAGGCTTCGGCCTCTTGCCGGCGGAAGCGTCATGGTTGGGGCGCGCGGTGGTCGCCACGGGCTGGTCGGCGCCGACGGAATTCCTCGACCCGGGCTCCGCAATCCTCGTGGACTGGCGACCGATCCCTGTGGAAGACGCGCAGGGGCTCTACGGGGGAGATGGCGCAACCTGGGCGGATCCGGATATCGACAAGGCCGCCGCCGCCCTCGCCCGGCTGATCGCCGATCGCGCCCTGCGCACATCCACGGGCGCACGGGCGGCCGAGCACGCCCGCATCATATTCGACCCACCGACGTGGAGCGCGCGGGCGCGCGTACTCCTCGATTCGACAGCGGATGCAGGCTGACCCACGATGCCGCAGGTAGGCGCATTCAGCCTGAAAGAGGATTAGATGGCGAGTTGGGCGCACGTTTCGGAGTGCACACATGTCGGACAATCTCGACTCTGACGTTCTGCCGGCCGACATCGCTTCGGACACTACGCCGTTCGACCCCACGGCGCCGCAGTCGTTCCTAAACGCCGACCAGCGTGCGGGCGCGGTAGCCAACGACAAGCCCTCCTTCACCGTCGACCAAGCTGCGGCACAGCTCGACCGAGCGGGGCTGAGCTGGAGTTCGGCGCTGGGCCAGCCGGCCACCGTCACCTACGCCTTCCGCGCCGACGCTCCGGCCACCCTGCCCAACGGAGCGGGCGGATTCCAGCAATTCTCCGCCACCCAGATCACCGCCGCCGAGCTTTCGCTGCACGCCTGGTCGGACGTGGCCAACATCACCTTCCAGCGCGTGGGTTCGGGCGTCTCGGGCGCCGGCGCCTATTCCGACGAAGCCACCATCCTCTTCTCGGATTATTCGACCGGCGTGCCGAACGGCGCGGCGTTCACCTATCTTCCAGGCAATCGCGCCGCATCCTCGTTGACGGGCGACGTTTTCGTCAACAACACGATCGATTATAACATGTTTCCCATTTCGGGGGCATACGGTCAGCAAGTGCTGACTCATGAGATCGGCCACGCTATTGGATTGAGTCACCCATCCGACTACGACGCAGGAGATATGGGCGGAAACGATCTTAACTACGCTACGAACGCTTCGTACTATGAAGATTCTCGGCAGTACTCGATCATGAGCTATTTCGCCTCAGCCAGCACCGGGGCGTCAGCCTCAATCTTCGCCGCCGCCCCGCAGCTCGACGACATCGCTGCAGCGCAGCGCATGTACGGCGCGAACTACAACACTCGCGCCGGAGACACGACTTACGGCTTCAACAACAATTCTGGTGAGCCTTGGTATTCGTTCGATGCTGGAGGCCACATCTACGCGGCGATCTGGGATGGCGGCGGGACTGACACGCTCAATTTCAGCGTGACCAACGCCACCCAGCTGATCGACCTGCGGGAGGGCGACTTCAGCAATGTCGGCGGCGACATCGGCAACGTCGCCATCGCGGTGGGCGCCAGGATCGAGAACGCCATCGGGGGCAACGGCGCCGACACATTGATCGGCAACGGGCTCAACAATCTTCTGCAGGGCGGCCTTGGCAGCGACACCTTCGTCGCAAGCGCGGGATCCGACACGCTGAGCGGCGGCGGGGGCGCCGACACGGTGCAGTTCGCGGGCCTGGCGCACAGCTACGCCGTCTCGCTCGGCGGCGGCGGCGACGCCGCGGTGTCCGGCGGGCCGGAAGGCGGCACGGACACGCTGATCAGCGTGGAGACCCTCGCCTTCGCCGAGGGCGCGCTGACCACCGACACCTCCAGCTTCGCCGCGCAGGTGGCGCGGCTCTACGAAGCTCTCGGGCGCACCGCCGACCCCCAGGGGCTGGACAGCTTCGAGCAGGTGCTCATCCGCGGCGGACCGTTGACGAGCGTGGCGCAGGCCATCGTCAGCAGCGGAGAGTTCGCGGCGAAGCTGGGCCCGGACACCTCCAACACCCACTTCGTCACCTACCTCTACGAGGCGCTGCTTCATCGCGAGCCGGATCCCAGTGGGCTCTCCGCTTTCGTGGGCCAGTTGAACGCGGGCGCCTCGCGCGCCAGCGTGCTGGTCGGACTGTCGGAGAGCGGCGAGCACGTATCCGACGCCGCGGCCCTCGCCGCCGCCGGTCTGTGGCAGGCCGACGACCGGGTGGGCGCGGTCGTCGCGCTCTACGACGCGGGGTTCGCCCGCCTGCCCGATCCCAGCGGGGCGGCGGCCTTCTTCGCGCAACTCGCCGCCGGCGTTTCGGTGCACACCGTGGCGGCCGAGCTTGCGAGTTCGGCCGAGTTCGCCTCCCACTTCGCGCCAACGCTGAGCAACCAGCAGTACGTCGACGCCCTCTACCAGCAGGTGCTGCATCGCGCCGCCGATCCAGGCGGCGAGGCGGCCTTCACCGGCCAACTCAATGGCGGCGCCAGCCGGGCCGACGTCTACCTGGAGCTCGCCGCCTCGCAGGAACACCAGTCCGCAATCTTCGTGCACACCGACTACGGCCTCCTGGCCGGGTGAACGATTCCGGCGACTCCCACCGCAGGTCGGAGGCGGGCGAGGCCGAGAGCGGCCTTCTGGAGATGGAGCGCCGCCCTGGGCCTGGTCGCCGGTTCCGCCTGCGAGGCCCCCATGCGCCAGGCGAAGGGCAGCCGCTGTGGGTGAGGTTCGGCCTGCGCTCGCGCCTACCGGTGAGCGTGGCGCTCAGTGTGGTCGCGGCGTTGTGCGCCATGGTCGGAGCCGCCGCACTGGTCGCGCTCACGTTCTTTCCCGGGACGATACGGTAGGAGCCTGACCGTCGCGACGGGGGCTCAGACGGACGGGCGCCTGCCTCTCGAACCCGTCGCGCCTAGCCGACCAGCTCGCGGATCAGAACGGCGATCTGGTCGCCGTCGTAGGGCTTGGGCACGAAGCGGCCGCCTTCGGGCAGGTCGGAGGTCTGCAGCTTCATCAGGCCGGAAGTGACGAGGATCTGCACGTCGGGGCGGCGCTCATGCACCAGCCTCGCCAGGGCCACGCCGTCGTAGCGGCCAGGCATGTTCACGTCGGTGAAGATGGCCTTCACGTCGGGGCGCCGATCGAGCTGCACCAGGGCGTGCTCGGCGTCGTAGGCGTCGAGCACTTCGAAACCTGCGGACTCCAGCGCCTGGATGGCGTCGATCATGATCAGCGGCTCGTCCTCGACGACGAGGACGGCGGTACGATCGGCCATGGCGGGAAGTCTCTCGGACGTACGGGCGAATCCACCAACGCCGCGCGCCGTCTGGGGTTCGCGCCTGACCGTACGAATTTCGCAGAACCGGTACGCTTTCTCCGCGTCAGACCTTCATGCGCTTGAAGACGGGCTCGGGCAGGTGGCGGATCACCGCCATGATCGGGGCCCACACCGCCTTGGTGTAGAGCACCTCGCGGCCGCGGCGGTGCGCGGCCAGGATGGCGGCGGCCACCTCCTGCGGCTGAGCGGTGACGGGCTTGGGCAGCTTCATGCCGGCGGTCATGCGCGTGTCGATGAAGCCCGGCTTGACCGTCATCACCAGCACGTTCGATCCCGCCAGCCGGTGGCGCAGGCCGGAGAGGAATGCGGTGAGCCCCGCCTTGGCGGAGCCGTACACGTAATTGGTCTTGCGCCCGCGTTCACCGGCGACGGAACTGACGCCGATCACCGCGCCGCCCTGCCCGTCCGCCGCCATGCGCTCGGCCGCCTCGGCCAGGAGGGCGGCGGGGCCGGTGAAGTTGGTGTCGATCACGGTGCGCGCATAGGCGGCGTCGGTCTCGGCGCGGCGCTGGTCGCCCAGGAGCCCCACGAGGCTGACCACCGTGCGCGGCGTCTCGCCCAGGGCGTCGAAGAAGCTCTTGGGATCGACGGCGAGCACGTCCAGCGCCACGGCGCGAGCGGGAGCGCCGGAGCGTACCGAGAGGTCGGCGACGTCGGCCTCCAACGCGGTGGCGTCGCGGGCGGCCAGGATCACCGGCAGGCCCAGTTGCGCGTAGGCGCGCGCCACCTCGCGCCCCACGTCGGAGCGGGCGCCCAGCACCAGCACGGGGCCGCGCACAACGGGTTTGGTCACAGGCCGAGCCTTTCGGATTGAAGCGATCGGAAGCGCCGGTCGGGATCGACCCGGGCGCGTACGGCGCGGAAAGCGTCGAGCCGGTCGTAGCCGCGCAGGGTGGAGACGCCCGCGCGGGCGTCCTTGGCGAGGTAGAGGCGCCCGCCGTAATCGGCCACCACCGCGTCCAGCTCGACCAGGAGGCTGAAGTTGGCGGCGCTGGCGGGAAAGTCGAGCGCCAGGGTGTAGCCGGGGCGCGGGAAGGAGAGCGGCCCCGCCTCATCGCCGAGCAGCTTCAGCACCGCCAGGAAGGAGCCGGCGCCGCGCTCGCCGATGAGGCTCAGCAGGGCGCGCAGGCCGTCACGGGCGCCCTCGGGCGGCAGCACGCTCTGATGCTGCAGGAAGCCCGAGGGGCCGTAGATGCGGTTCCAGTCGCGGATGGCGTCCAGCGGGTAGAAGTAGGTCTGCAGATCGACCAGCGCGTCGCCGGGCTTTCCGCGGGCGTAGTAGGCGGCGTTGAAGGCCGCCACGCTCAGCCGGTTGAGGGTGAAGCCCGGCAGGTCGATGGGCACGGCGCGGCGGCGGCGCGGCGGCGGGCCTTCCACCGGGCGTGCGCCGATCTCCTCGCGCCGGGCGTGCTCGCCGAGATAGACGAGGGAGCGGCCGAGGTCGGCCCCCCTGGCCAGGCAGTCGATCCAGGCGACCGAATAGGTCGCGGCGCGGTTGGCCTCGAAGGTCGCCATCGCGGTGTCGAGGTCGGGCGCGGCGACGGTGGTCTGGCGCACCCAGCCGGTCTCGATGGGGATGAGCTGCAGGGCCAAGCGAAGGATCACGCCGGTCAGGCCCATGCCGCCACAGGTGGCGGCGAAGAGCTCGGCGTTCTCCCCGGGCGAGCAGCGCATCACCGCGCCGTCAGCCGTCAAGAGGTCGAGCCAGGCGATGTGGCGCGCGAGCGAGCCTGCGCCATGGTGGTTCTTACCGTGCACGTCGCACGCCGCCATGCCGCCCAACGTCACGAACTGCGTGCCGGGGGTGACGGGCGGGAACCAGCCGCGGGGCGCGAAGGTCGCCACCACGTCGCGCAGCATCACGCCGGCCTCCGCCTCCAGCGCACCGGTGGCGGGGTCGAAGGCCAGCATGCGGTCGCAGCGCCCCATGTCCAGCACGCCGCGGGGGTTCAGCGCCGCGTCGCCGTAGGCGCGCCCCGCGCCGCGCGCGATGAGGCCGCCGCGCCCCGCAGCGGCCACGGCCACGGCCGCGTCGGCCACGTCGCGCACCAATTCGATCCGGCAATCGGCGCGGGGAAAGCGCCCCCAGCCGGAAAGGCGCGTCACCGGGCGGCGGCGGGCGCTGCCAAGCCGTCCGCCTGCGCGCCGGCCGCGTCGTTGGAGGCCTGGATGAAGACGAAGCGTCGGTCGAGCCGGTACTTGACGATGTAGCCGACCATGAGCCCCAGGGCGCCTCCCACGTACATGGCGTAGGAGCTGGCGCTGATCGCCGCCGCCCCGATTTCGGCGCCCCAGAAGATCACCGTCGTGGCCAGGCCCATCATAGCGTAGAGGCCGAACTTCTTGACGTGCTGCGCCGCGCCGCCGGTGCGGTCGCGGAAGATGAAACGCTTGTCGAGCACGTACTTGACCACGAGCCCCGCGGCCGTGCCCGCCACCAGCGCCGGGATCACCAGCAGGCGCGGCGAGCGCAGCACCTCCGGTAGCGGCAGGCGCAGGAGCTGCGGCCCCAGCCCGTCCTTCACCCCCCACTGAACGCCCAGGTTAACGGCCGTCGCGATGGCGGCGAAGAAGGCGTATTCGAGCGTGAGGCGCACCACCGCGGCGTGGCGGCGCTGGCCGAAGCTTGCGATCAGGCGCTGGATCATGGGCTAGAGCGCGCTCGCCACCACCGCCGCGCACAGGGCGCCGCAGACGAGGCTGACCTTGTCGCGCACGGCGAACACCACCGGGTCGTCGTGCATCTCGCCGCGGTGGGCCTTCATCAGCATGCGGCAGATCCAGTAGAGCACCACCACGCAGATCAGCCATAGCCGATGCGAGCGATGATAGAGCGTCTCCACATCGAGGCTGTTGAGGTAGAGCGCCAGCACCAGCACCGCGGTGAAGCCGGCCGCGGCGCCCATGGCCTCCACCATCGGCAGGTCGGCGAGGCGGTAGTCGCGGCCGGAAGGGTCGCCCTTCCCGGCCTGGATGCGATCCACGAGCTCGCCCGAGCGCTTCACCAGCGCCAGGCTGAGGAAGAGGAACACCGCCAGCGCCTCCAGCCAGTGCGACAGCGGCACGTCGGTGGCGGCGCTGCCGGCCAGGAGCCGCGCGCCATAGAGGCAGGCCAGCGTCACCACGTCGATCATGACAATGCGCTTGAGGCCAAGCGAATACGCCAGCGTCAGGGCGAAATAGCCCCCCAGCACCATGAGGAAGCGCGGCGGCAGAAAGGCCCCGACCGCCACCGCCGCCAGCAGCAGCAGCGGCGCCATGACGAGGCCGTGCATCAGGGGAACGTCACCGCTGGCGAAGGGCCGTCGGCGCTTCCTCGCATGCTCGCGGTCGGCGCGAAGGTCCAAGAGGTCGTTCAGCACATAGACCGAAGAGGCGCAGAGGCTGAAGCTGGCGAAGGCGGCCACGCAGGCCACGAGCGGCCAGCCCAGAGCATGGCCGGCCAGCGCCGGGAGGAAGATCAGCGCGTTCTTCAGCCACTGGTGGGGCCGCAACGCCTTGAGATACCCGCGGGTGCGGCGACGCCGTTCGCCCACCGCCTCCACGGCGAGCCCCTCGCGTGCGAGCCGGCGGCGCAAGACCGCCGCCGGGGCCATGGCGTAGGCGCGGCGCGCGCGGCGCCAGACGGCCACGTCCACCGCATGGTCGCCGACGTAGTCGAAGCCGCGCTCGCCGTAGCGGGCGGCCAGGGCGTCGGCCTTGCGCGCGCCGGAGAGATTGACGCCGCCCTCGGTGCCAAGAACAGCGTCGAAGCCGCCAAGGTGGTCGGCGACCGCGCGCACGTAGCGAGCGTCCGATGCGGAGGCGAGCACAGTGGCGCGGCCTTCGGCGCGGGCCGCCTCCATCAGCGCCAGGACGGCGGGGTCGTAGGGCAGCGTCGGCGCGTCGATCAGCGCATGCTCCGCCAACGCCGCCTTGAAGGCCGCCTTGCCGCGGCGAAGGGCGCCCAGGCGGCGCAGGGCCTCGAGCGGGCGCTCCGAGAGCAACGAGAGGAACGACTCGACCAGCAGGTCGGAACGGATCAGCGTGCCGTCGAGGTCCACCACCAGCGGCACGCCGCCCGGGCCGGACGCGGCGACGCGGGCGGCGACCCCCGCGCGGTCGGGTTCGGCGAAACTGTCCACGAAGCGGGCGTCCTGCGGCGGGTGAGAGGACGCCTAGGCTCTCATGGCGCCGTGAAGCAATCGTGTCCGTGCGGGCGTTTCGTCGCTCAGGCCGGCGTGGGCGCAGGCTGGCAATGCGGGCAGACGAAGGCGCGCCGCCCGGCGATGGCCAGCCGCTGCACCGGACCTTCGCACCGCGGGCATGTCTCCTTGGCCATGATGTTCACGCGCTCGCGATACTTCCGGGTCGAGGGGCCGGCACCCTCGCGGGTGACGATGGCGCCCGTCTCCACGCCGATGTTCAGCAGGTGGACGGCGTCAGCCCAAAGCGCGTCGAACTGGGCGCGGGTGAGCTCGCGGCCTGCGATCAGGGGGTGGATGCGCCGCCGCCAGAGCAATTCGGTGCGGTAGATGTTGCCGATTCCGCTCATCACCGACTGGTCCATCAGAAGCGCGCCTATGCCCGTGCGGCTCTTGTGGATGCGCGCCCAGGCGAGCTCCGGATCGGCGTCGGGCCTCAACACGTCGGGACCGATGCGAGCGAGCAGTCGCGCGCGTTGCGGCGGTTCCAGCACTTCGCAGGCGGCGGGGCCGGAGCAGTCGACAGTGTACCCGCGCGCCTCGAGCCGCACGCGCACTTGGCCGCGCGGCTCGGGCGCTGCGCCTTCGTAGGTGCGGAAGCGGCCGTAGAGGCCCAGGTGCAGATGCAGCGAAAGCTCGCCCGCGAAGGCGTAGAGCAGGTGTTTGCCGAACGCCTCGACGCCCTCGCACACCCGCCCGTCCAGGCGCTCGGCGCCTTCCATGAAACGCCCCTGCGGCGAGCTCACCTCCAGTGCTCGGCCGACGAGATGAGGGCGCTGGTCTCGCGCGGCTCGATGAAGGGCGTGGCCTTCGGGCACGCCCCCGTCAGGCCGCCTGAGGCGGGCACGGCGGGCCGTCGTCCCCGCTCAACAGGGCGTCGAAGTAGGCGATGGTCTTGACCAGCCCCTCAGCCAGCTGCGTCGTGGGGGACCAGCCGAGCTGTTCGCGGGCCATGTCGATCACGGGGCGGCGCTGCTTGGGGTCGTCGGCCGGCAGAGGCTTGCGGATCAGTGGCGAGCGGGAGCCCGTGAGTTCGAGCACGCGCTCGGCCAGCTGGATCATGGTGAACTCGCCCGGATTGCCGAGGTTGATCGGCCCCGTCGTCTCCTCCGGAGCGTCCATCAGCTTTAGGAGGCCGTCGACCAGGTCGTCGACGTAGCAGAAGGAGCGCGTCTGGGCGCCGTCGCCGTAGATGGTGATGGGTTCGCCGCGCAGCGCCTGGCAGATGAAGTTCGACACCACCCGCCCGTCGCCCGGGTTCATGCGCGGGCCGTAGGTGTTGAAGATGCGCGCCACCCGGATGCCCAGGCCGTGCTGGCGGTGGTAGTCGAAGAACAGCGTCTCGGCGCAGCGCTTGCCCTCGTCGTAGCAGGAGCGCGGGCCGATCGGGTTGACGTTGCCCCAGTAGCCCTCCGGCTGCGGGTGCACGTCGGGGTCGCCGTACACCTCCGAGGTGGACGCCTGCAGGATGCGCGCGCGGGTGCGCTTGGCCAGGCCCAGCATGTTGATGGCCCCGATGACGCTGGTCTTGGTCGTCTGCACCGGGTCGAACTGGTAGTGCACGGGGCTGGCCGGGCAGGCCATGTTGAAGATGCGGTCGACCTCCACATAGAGCGGGAAGGTCACGTCGTGGCGCATCACCTCGAAGCGGGGGTTGGCCAGCAGGTGGGCCACGTTGGCGCGTGCGCCGGTGAAGAAGTTGTCGACGCAGAGCACCTCGCAGCCTTGCTCCAGCAGCCGCTCGCACAGGAAGGAGCCGATGAAGCCGGCGCCGCCGGTCACCAACACGCGCGTGTTCAGATGCATGCCATACCCGCCCCGCGGCATGGCCGCATCGCGCGCAACAGCCTCATCCGCAACGGCTAATCAAGCCCCGACATGCTCGGCGGCGGCTTCGCAAAGGTAGCGGCCATAGTCGGCCTCGCCCATGGCGCGGCCCAGCCGGTCGACCGCGGTCGCATCTATCCAGCCCTGGTGCAAGGCGATCTCCTCGGGGCAGGCGACCTTGAGGCCCTGGCGGTGCTCGATGGCCTTGATGAAGTCCGACGCCTCCAGGAGCGAGTCGTGCGTGCCGGTGTCCAGCCAGGCGAAACCGCGGCCCAGGCGCTCCACCCGAAGGTCGCCGCGGTCAAGGTAGGCCTGGTTGATGTCGGTGATCTCGATCTCGCCACGCGGGGAAGGCTTCACCGCCTTGGCGATCTCCACCACGTCGGCGTCGTAGAAGTAGAGGCCGGTCACCGCCCAGTCCGAGCGTGGCGCCGGGGGCTTCTCCTCGATCGAGAGCGCGCGGCCCTCGTCGTCGAACTCCACCACGCCGTAGCGCTCGGGATCACGCACCTGGTAGGCGAAGACGCGCGCGCCCGCGTCGTGCCCCGCCGCCCCGCGCAGGATGTCGGACAGGCCCGCGCCGTGGAACAGGTTGTCGCCCAGGATCAGCGCGCTGGGGGCGCCGGCCACGAAGCGCTCTCCTATGATGAAGGCGTCGGCCAAGCCGCGCGGAGTCTCTTGCACGGCGTAGTCGAAGGCCACGCCCCACTCCGAGCCGTCGCCCAGGAGATCGCGTAGCAAGGGCGTGTCACGCGGGGTGGAGATGATCAGGATCTCGCGCACCCCCGCGCGCATCAGCGTGCACACCGGGTGGTAGATCATCGGGGTGTCGTAGATAGGCAGCAGCTGCTTGCAAAGCGCGCGCGTGACCGGCGCCAGCCGCGTGCCGGACCCGCCGGCGAGCACTATGCCCTTCATCATCCGTCCTTGACCGCCGGAGCCGCCGAGGGCTTCAGCGTCCGCATCCAGGGCGCCCAGGGCGCCCACACCACCACCGGCAGGAGCCGCGCGAAGCCGCCCCTGGGCCGCCGCCGCCGCTCCCGCCAGGCGGGACCCAGCCCCGCCAGCGCCGCCTTGTAGGCCCTCCACACCGGCCGGTGGAACCCCCGCCTGAGCGCCAGGCCCAGGTAGAGGACGTTGAAGGCGATGTGGAACGGCAGGAGCGCCCAGAACCAGGGGCCGGGCGTGTTGCGCACGAAGGTCCACACGCGATTGCGATGACCATGGAACAGGGTGAAGTCGCTGGCCCGCCCGGCGATGCCCGATCCCGCGTGGCGCACCACCGCAGCGCTGGCCCGCCACGACGTCCACCCCGCCATGCGCAGGCGCAGCGCGAGGTCCACGTCCTCCATGTAGCAGAAGAAGCTCTCCGCAAAGCCGCCCGCCTCCAGGAAGACGTCGCGCCGATAGAGGGCGGCCGCGCCGCACGGACCCAGGATCGGGCCGTCGTTCGGCGTGCGCGAGGCGGGCCACCCCTCCCCCGCCCGCCAGGCCAGCCCAGCGGCGTGCCAGACGTCGCCCACGCCGTCGAGCACGCCGGCGTCCGACAGCCGCACCTGCAGCGCGCCGAAGCTGGCGGAGCCGGGCCGCGCCCCGGCGGCGGCGACCAGCACGGCCAGCCAATCGGCGTCGGCCACCGCATCGGGGTTCAGAAGCGCCAGGAACTCGGCCCCGCTCTCACGCGCCACGCGATTGTTGGCCACGGCGAAGCCCAGGTTCTCGCCCGAGCCCTCCACCCGGAAGCGGCCGTCCGGCAGGCGCAGCGAGGCGACCGAGCCGTCGCCGCCCCCGTTGTCGACGATCACCGCCTCGAAGTCGGCGAAGCTCTGACCAGCCAGAGAATCGACGCAGGGCTGCAGGAAGCCGCCCGCCGCGTAGGCGACCACTGCCACGGTGACGCGCGGCGCCACCGCCGGTCAGCCGCGGCCCGCCGACCAGTCCGCCAGCGTGGGCCACGCCTGATCGCGGGCGTTCACCGTGGCCTCGCCCGGCGAGACGCCCCAGGCGATCGCCAGCGCCGGGTCGTTCCACAGCAGTCCCTCCTCCTCGGCCGGCAGGTAGGGGGCGGTGACCTTGTAGAGGACCTCGCAATCCTCCTCGAGGGTGGCGTAGCCGTGCGCGAAGCCCTTGGGCACGAGCAGCTGCAGCCAGTTGGTCGCCGAAAGCTCCAGCCCCACATGGCGGCCGAAGGTGGGCGAACCCGGGCGGCAATCCACCGCCACGTCCCAGATGCGCCCGCGCGAGCAGCGCACGAGCTTGTCCTGCGCGTGCGGGGGGCGCTGCATGTGCAGGCCGCGCACCACCCCGCGCGGGCCGGAACGCGCGCAGTTGTCCTGGACGAAAGGCAGCTCGAACCCGGCCTGCGCCAGCTCGGGCGCCTTGAAGGTCTCGCAGAACACGCCGCGCTCGTCGCCGAAGCGCTTCGGCTCGACGATCAGCACGCCCTCGATGTCGGTCTTGGTGATCTGCATGGGGCGCGCTTAGAGCCGATGGGCGCCCGCCCTGTCCACCCCGGCGCACGCCGTGCTAGCCGCGCGCCATGACGCAAACTGCACGCCGCGGCGCCGTGTTCTTCGACCGAGACGGCGTCCTCAACCTCGACACCGTCTTCGCCCACCGCCCCGACCAGATCGTGTGGGTGCGCGGAGCGGCGGCGGCGGTGCGGCGGGTGAACGCGGCGGGGCTGTGGGCCTTCGTGGTCACCAACCAGTCCGGCGTCGAGCGCGGGCTCTACACGGCGGACGATGTGCGCGAGCTGCACGCCTGGATGGCCGCCGAGCTTGCGCGCGAAGGCGCACGCATCGACGCCTGGGAGTTCTGCCCCCACCTGGACGACTGCCGCCGTCGCAAGCCGGAGGCCGGCATGCTGGAGGACCTGATCGCCCGCTACGACGTGGATCGCGCGCTCAGCCTGATGATCGGCGACCGCGACAGCGACATGGCCGCCGCCGCCGCCGCGGGCGTGCGCGGCGTGCGCTTCGCCGGCGCCGAGCTGGGCGAAGACCTTGAGGGCCTCGTCGAGGACGCGCTCGTCGGTCAGGCCGCCCGCCCCGCGCCCGCCGCGGCGCCCGCCAGCTCCAGCAAGTAGCGGCCGTAGTCGGTCTTGGCCATGGCGCGGCCGCGCTCCGCGATCTCGGCTGGGGTGAGCCATGCGTTGTGCAGGGCCACCTCCTCGGGGCAGGCGATCTTCAGGCCCTGGCGGTGCTCCAGCGCGCGGATGAAGGCGGCGGCCTCGGCCAGGCTGTCGTGGCGGCGCGTGTCGAGCCAGGTCTCGCCGCGGGGCAGCCGGCGCACGTCGAGCTGACCGCGCTCGAGGTAGACGCGGTTGACGTCGGTGATCTCCAGCTGGCCGCGCGGCGAGGGCGTCACCCTGCGGGCGATGTCGACCACGTCCGCCCCGTAGAAGTAGAGCCCCGTGACCGCCCAGTCGGAGGCGGCCTCGCGCGGCTTCTCCTCCAGCGAGGTGGCGCGGCCCTCGGCGTCGAAGGTGACCACGCCATAGCGTTCCGGCGCGCGCACCCGGGCGGCGAACACGCGCGCGCCTTCGGTGATGGCCGCGGCGTCGCGCAGGTTCTCGGTGAGGCCGGCGCCGAAGAACAGGTTGTCGCCCAGGATCAGCGCGGCGGGGCCGCCGTCCAGGAAGCGCTCGCCGATCAGAAAGGCGTCGGCCAGGCCCCGCGCCTGCGCCTGCTCGGCATAGCTGAGCGAGACGCCGAACTGCGACCCGTCGCCCAGGCACGCCTCGAACTGAGGCCGCGCGCGCGGCGTGACGATCACCAGCATTTCGCGCACACCCGCCAGCATCAGCGTGCTGAGCGGATGATAGATCATCGGCTTGTCGTAGATCGGCAGCAGCGCCTTGGCGACGGTGCGGGTGGCCGGGCGCAGGGCGGTGGCGTCGCCGGCGGCGAGGATGATCCCCTTCATGCGGGCGTGAGCTCCATCTGGGCCATGCATAGCTCAAGGCTCTCGCGCCAGGCACGCGGGTGGAAGCCGATGCGTGCGGCGGCCAGCGCGCCGTCCAGCCGCGAGTCGGCGGGGCGCGCCGCGGGCGTAGGATACTCGGCGGTGGTGATGGCGCGCACCCGGGCCGAGGGGCCGCCGTTGCGGGCGGAGATGTCGAACACCGCCTGGGCGAACTCCGCCCACGTCGCCTGGCCGCCGCCGGAGACGTGCAGCACCGGCGTGTCCGTCAGGTCGCCGCGCGCCAGGGCGCCGGCGGCCAGCAGGCAGGCCTGCGCCAGCTCGCGCGCCCAGGTGGGGCGGCCGCGCTGGTCGCCGACCACGCCCAGCTCGTCGCGCGTGGCCGCCAGCCGCAGCATGGTGCGCACGAAGTTGGCGCCGTGGGCGGCGTAGACCCAGGAGGTGCGCAGCGTCACCGCCCGCCCGCCCGCAGCCGCGACCGCCGCCTCGCCCTCGGCCTTGGAGCGGCCGTACATGCCCTGCGGCGCGATCGGATCGCCCTCGCGGTAGGGGCCGCCGCGGCCGTCGAACACGTAGTCGGTGGAGACGTGCACGAAGGGCGTGGCGCCCGCGGCCGCGCAGGCGCGCGCCATGGCGGCGGGGGCGTCGCGGTTGAGGTGCATGGCCGCCGCGGCCTCGCTCTCGGCCTTGTCCACCGCCGTGTAGCCGGAGGCGTTGACCACCGCATCGGGCGCGAAGTCGGCCACGGCGCGCGCGATCGCCGCGTCGAGGTCGAGCGCGGGGTCGGCGAGGTCGAGGTCGGCGCGGCCCAGAGCCCGCACCTCGCGCCCCTCGTCGGCCGCGAGCTGGACCAGCTCGCGCGCCAGCTGGCCCGTGGCGCCGAAGATGAGCAGGCGGCTCACGCCGCGGCGCTCTGGGTGGGGGCCGCGGGGAGGCCCAGGCGCTCGCCGCCGTAGCGCGCGCGGATCGGCTCCCACCAATCGCGCCGGTCGAGGTACCAGCGCACGGTGCGCTCCAGCCCCGTCTCGAAGGTCTCCTGCGCGCGCCAGCCGAGCTCGCCCTCCAGCCGCGAGGCGTCGATGGCGTAGCGCGCATCGTGCCCAGGGCGGTCTGCCACGAAGGCGATCAGCTCGCGCCGGGGCGCAGCGACCTCGCGCGGCGAGAGGCGGTCGAGGATGTCGCACACGCTCTCGACCACGTGCAGGTTGGTGCGCTCGTTCCGGCCGCCGACATTGTAGGTGCGCCCCGGCTCGCCCCGCTCCACGATCAGCTTCAGGGCGCGGGCGTGGTCCTCCACGTAGAGCCAGTCGCGGATGTTCGACCCGTCGCCGTAGACCGGCAGGGGCTTGGCCTCCAGCGCATTGAGGATGACCAGCGGGATCAGCTTCTCGGGGAAGTGGTAAGGCCCATAGTTGTTGGAGCAGTTGGAGATCAGCACCGGCAGGCCGTAGGTGTGGAACCAGGCCGAGGCCAGATGGTCGCTGCCCGCCTTGGAGGCCGAGTAGGGCGAGCGCGGGTCGTAGGCCGTCTCTTCGGTGAACAGGCCCTCGGCGCCCAGCGAGCCGTACACCTCGTCGGTGGAGACGTGCAGGAAGCGGAAGCGAGCGCGCGCCTCGCCCTCCAGCCCGCGCCAATGCTCCAGCGCCGCCTGCAGCATGGTCAGCGTGCCCACCACATTGGTGCGCACGAACTCGCCCGGGCCTGTTATCGAGCGGTCCACATGGCTCTCGGCCGCCAGGTGCAGCACCGCGTCCGGCCGGTGCGCGGCGAACGCGGCGTGGACCGCAGTCGGATCGGCGATGTCGGCCTGCACGAAGCGATAACCCGGCGTGGCGGCCGCCTCGACTGTCGAGCGCGGGTCGGCGGCGTATGTGAGTTTGTCGAGGTTCACCACCTCATGCCCCTGCGCGGCGTAGAGCCGGCAGACGGCGGAGCCAATGAAGCCCGCCCCGCCCGTGACCAGAACCTTCAGGACCGCCTCCATGCGTCGCGCCGGGCAACCCGGCGTCGCGAACGCCGGCCTGCGACATGGACCGGGCGCGCGCCGCCGTTTACCCCGGCCGCGCGCGGGACGGAACCGCCCGCGGGAGAGCCCCTTGCCCACGATCCTCGTCACCGGCGGCGCCGGCTATGTCGGCAGCCACTGCTGCAAGGCCTTCGCCCGCGCCGGCTGGAAGGTCGTGGTGTTCGACAGCCTGGCCCACGGGTGGCGCGACTTCGTGTGCTTCGGCCCGCTGGTGCTCGGCGACATCCGCGACCGCGCCGCGCTGGAGGCCGCCATGGCCGAGCACCGGCCCGACGTGGTGGCCCACTTCGCCGCCCTGATCTCGGTGGGCGAGTCGGTAGTCGATCCCGCCGCCCACTACGCCACCAACACCTTGGGCGCCTTCACACTGCTGGAGGCCATGCGCGCGCAGGGCGTGGCCGCGCTGATCTTCTCCTCCACGGCCGCGGTCTATGGCGAGCCGCAGGTCACGCCGATCCCGGAGGACCACCGGCTCCTGCCCATCAATCCCTACGGCCGCTCGAAGCTGATGGTGGAGCGCATGCTGGCCGACTACGCCTCGGCCTACGGCCTGCGCTATGCGGCCCTGCGCTACTTCAACGCCGCCGGCGCCGACCCGGACGGCGAACTTGGCGAGCGCCACGAGCCCGAGACGCACCTGATCCCCCTGGCCATTCGCGGGGTGCTGCAGCCCGACTACCGCTTCACCATCTACGGCGAGGACTACGCCACCCGCGACGGGACCTGCGTGCGCGACTACGTGCACGTGCACGACCTGGGCCGCGCCCACGCCGCAGCAGCCGCGCGGCTGCACGCCGGTGGCGAGGTGGGGCCGGTCAACCTCGGCACAGGCGAAGGCGCCACGGTGCGGGAGGTGGCCGACGCGGTGGCCGACGCCGCCGGCCGCCCGCTCGCCCGCGTGACCGGCCCCCGCCGCCCCGGCGATCCGCCGGCGCTGGTGGCCTCCAATGCGCAGGCCCGCGACATCTTGTCCTGGGTTCCCGAACGGTCCGATATCGCCACGATCGTGCGCGACGCTTGGGCATGGCATCAGAAACCGGAGTCGCTCGCGCCCGCGAGGGCGTAGGCGCACGGCTGCGGGTCCGCCTGCGGCGGATCGGCCCCCTCCTCCTGGCGAGCGCGCTCATTGCGAGCTGCGTCGGCGGCCCGGCCCCCGAGCGCGCCGCAGCGCCTCCACCCCTGCGCATGGCCGCCGAGCCGCCCATCCCTTCTGCGCCACCCCAGCCATGCGACACGGCGGGCGGCGCGGAGGAGGCGACGCTCTCCAACCGCGCCTCGCTGGAGACGTTGCCGTGGGCGGGCTTCGGCCGCGCCGAAAGCGGCTGGGCCGTCTACGCGCCGGCCACCGCCGCCGAGATCGCCTCGCGCTGCGCCGCCGGCACGCCGGGGTTCGCCCGGGCGCTGCGGCGCTGGGAGCAGGCGCAGGGCCTGACCGCCACCGGGGCGATGGGTCCGGCGGTGCTCAACCGGCTGAAGACCCTCTGGCAGGGGCGCCGCCCCTTCGTGGCGCTGCGGGCGCGCGACATCTGCCCCGCCCCGCCCGCCGACGGCGCGCTGGACGTAGCCTCCCCCTCCGAAGGGCTCGATGGCAAGCCCGTGCAGCTGCGCCGCGACGCCTTCGTCGCCTATCGCCGGATGGTGGGGGCCGCCCATAGGGAAGTCGCCGAGCTGCGGGCGGACCCGCGGCTCCTGACGCTGTTCTCGGGCTACCGCTCGCCCGCCTACGACGCCGCCCGCTGCGCGCGCGACAACAATTGCCAGGGCATTGTGCGCGCCGCCTGCTCGGCCCATCGGACGGGCCTGGCCATGGACGTCGACGTGGGGACCGCTCCCGGCTACGCGGTCGACTCCTCGGCCGACGCCAACCGGCTGGCGCAGGTGCGCGGGCCCACCTACCGCTGGCTCCTGGCCAACGCGCGCCGCTTCGGCTTCGTCAACTACGCCTTCGAGCCCTGGCACTGGGAGTGGATCGGCGCTGCGGCGTGAGAGTGCAGAGGCCGCCCACCTCCTTTCCCGAGCTTTCCGGCGAATGCAGGGGCCCAGACGCAGACGAAGCGTGGGGGAAGGCCTCCCTACGCCAGCCTCGATGTCTCGGATCTGGATCCCGGCATTGGCCGGGACGCTCGGGTGACACCGGACTCTAAGCCGCGGAGCGCATGTCGGAGAGCGGCGTCGCGGCCCCGCCCAGCCCCCGCGCCAGGAAATCCGCATAGGCGCCCGCCAACCCCGCCTCCAGCCCGATGCGCGGCCGCCAGCCCAGACCTGCCAGCACTGAGCCGTCCACCAGCTTGCGCGGCGCGCCGTCGGGCTGGCTGGCGTCGAAGCGCAGGCGGCCCTCGTAGCCGACTGCCCGGGCCACCGCCCGCGCCAGCTCCGCGATGGTGACCTCCACGCCGGAGCCGACATTTACCGGCTCAGGCGACGACCAGCGCCCTAGCAACAGCGCCAGCGCGTCGGCCAAGTCGTCCACGTGCAGAAGCTCGCGCCGCGGCCGGCCCGTGCCCCACACCGCCACCTCCGGCGCCCCGGCGCGCCTGGCCTCGTGCATGCGCCGGATCAGGCCGGCGGCCACGTGCGAGCGGGTGGGATGGTAGCCGTCGCCCGGGCCGTAGAGGTTGGTCGGCATGGCGGCGATGAAGTCGGCCCCGTGCTGGCGGCGGTAGGACTGGACCAGCTTCACGCCCAGGATCTTGGCCAGGGCGTAGGCCTCGTTGGTGGGCTCGAGCGGCCCCGTCAGCAGGTGCTCCGGCCGCATGGGCTGGGGCGCCTCGCGGGGGTAGATGCAGGACGAGCCGAGGTAGAGCAGCTTGCCCACCCCGGCCTCCTTGGCCGCGCCGATGGTGGAGAGCGCGATCAGGGCGTTGTCGGTGAGGAAGTCGACCGGCAGGTCGCGATTGGCCACCAAGCCGCCCACGCGGCCGGCGCAGATCACCGCCGCCTCGGGCCGGTTGCGGGCCAGCCAGGCGTCCACCGCGCGGCGGTCGCGCAGGTCGAGCCGCGCCCGTGTGGCGGTGAGGAGGATGCAGCCTTCGCTTCGCAGCCGCCGCACCAAGGCGGAACCGACCAGCCCGGTATGGCCGGCGATCCAGACGCGCTTGCCAGCGAACGGATAGATGACGACGCCTCCAAACTATCGTCATAGTTGTGCCAGCGAGACTTTGACCGAAGGTTAAGCGGTCGATCTGTCCCCGGCGCCCGGCCAGGGGGCAAGATGGATTCCGGGGAGGAGCCGGAAGGGCGCACGCCCGCTCGTGCGCTGGCCTTGCGCCGAACTCCGCAGCGGGCGTCCGGTGGAGCGCGAAGTCGGGTCGTCCTTGGCAGGGAAGGGTTCGCGGCGAAGGCCGGACAGTCCGAACGGACCCTCCCGCGCCATCCAGTCCGACGGCGGCGGCTCAGCCGCGGCCGACGCCGGCGTAGCGGAAGCCGCGCCGCGCCATGTCGTCGGGGCGGTAGATGTTGCGCAGGTCCACCACCACCGGGGCGCGCATCAGGTCCTTGATGCGATCGAGGTCGAGCGCGCGGAAGGGATCCCATTCGGTGACGATGACCAGGACATCGGCGCCCTGCGCGGCCTCGTAGGGACCGTCTAGGAAGGCGACGCCGTCCAGAAGCTTGGCCGCCTCCGCCATGCCCTCCGGATCATAGGCCTGAACCTCGGCGCCGGCGGCCTGCAGGGCGGGGATCAGGTCCAGCGCGGGGGCGTCGCGCATGTCGTCGGTGTTGGGCTTGAAGGTGAGCCCCAGCACGCCGACGGTCTTGCCGGCGAGCCCGCCTTCCACCAGCCGCTCCACGCGCCCGGCAAGGCCCTTCTTGCGCGCGTCGTTCACCCTCACGGTCGTTTCGACCAGTTTCGAGGGGGCGCCCGCGTCCTGGGCGGTGCGCACCAGGGCCAGGGTGTCCTTGGGAAAGCACGAGCCGCCGTAGCCGGGACCCGCGTGCAGGAACTTGCGGCCGATGCGGTTGTCGAGGCCTATGCCGCGGGCGACCTGCTGCACGTCGGCGCCCACCGCCTCGCACAGGTCGGCGATCTCGTTGATGTAGGTGATCTTGAGCGCCAGAAAGGCGTTGGCCGCATACTTGGTCAGCTCCGAGGTGCGCCGGCTGGTGAACAGCAGGGGGCTCTCGTTGAGGTTCAGCGGCCGGTAGAGCTCGCGCATCACCTCGCGGGCGCGCTCGTCGTTGGTTCCCACGACCACCCGGTCGGGGCGCTTGAAGTCGCCGATGGCCGCGCCCTCGCGCAGGAACTCGGGATTGGAGACCACCGCGACATCCGCCTCGGGACGAACCTTGGCGATGATCGCCTCCACCTCGTCGCCCGTGCCGACCGGCACCGTCGACTTGGTGACGACAACCGTGAAACCTTCGAGGTGGCCCGCGATCTCCTGGGCCGCCGCGTAGACGTAGCTGAGGTCGGCATGGCCGTCCCCGCGGCGGGTCGGCGTGCCCACCGCGATGAACACGGCGTCGGCCTCGGCCACGGCCGCCCGCGCGTCGGTGGCGAAGTGCAGGCGCCCGGCGCGCACGTTCTCGGCGACCAGCGTGTCCAGGCCGGGCTCGTAGATCGGCATCTCGCCCTGGTGCAGGCGCGCGATCTTGCCCGCATCCTTGTCGATGCAGGTGACCACGTGGCCGAAGTCGGCGAAGCAGGCCCCCGAGACCAGGCCCACGTAGCCCGTCCCGATCATCGCCACGCGCATGCTTGCTCCCCCTCCGCCGGCCCCAGTCCGCCGCCTCGGGGCCGTCACCGCAGGGCGATGCGCCTACACCGGGCGGAAAGGAGCGGCAACGTAGATCGGGCGCCCATGCGCCATCCCCCGCTCCTCGCCTACGCCGCCGTCGCCGTGGCCCTTGTCGCAGCGGCCGCGCCAGCGGTCGCGGGCGAGGCGGCGTCGCGCAAGAAGGGCGGCGGCGAAAGCTTCATCGCCCTGCCCGCGCTGAACGCCAGCATCCTGCGCACCTCCGGGCGCCACGGCGTATTGAGCGTGGAGGCGGGCCTCGACATCCACGATGCGGCGCTGCGCATCCGCGCGCAAAAATCGCTGCCGCGGCTGCGCGACGCCTATGCGCGCTTCCTCGTCACCTACGCGGCGGCCGTTCCGGCGGGAGGCGCGCCCGATCCGCAGGTGGTGGGCGACAAGCTGCAGCGCGCCACCGACGAGGTGCTGGGTCGGCCGGGCGCACGGCTGCTCCTGGGCACGCTCCTGATCAACTGAGCGGCGCGCTCAGGCGGCGGAGATGCCCCCGTCGAGGCGCAATTCGGCGGCGGTCATGAAGCTCGACTCGTCCGAGGCCAGCCACAGCACGCCCTCGGCGATCTCCTGCGGGCGTCCCAGGCGCTGCAGGGGGATGGCGCGGGCGAGCTTGGCGTCCACGTCCTTGTGCAGGGCGCGCATGGGATCGAGGATCGGCGTGTCGACGAAGGCCGGGTGCACCGAGTTGCAGCGGATCCCCAGGCCCTTCTTGGCGCAGTAGAGCCCCACCGACTTGGAGAGGTGGGTCACCGCCGCCTTGGAGGCGTTGTAGGACGGGCTCTCCGCCTGGGCGATGATCCCGGCGATCGAGGCCATGTTGATGATCGAGCCCGGCGCGTGCTGGGCCATCACCGGGATGGCGTGCTTGCAGCCCAGGAAGACGCTGTCGACGTTCACGCTCATCACCCAGCGCCACAGCTCGAAGGACATCTGCGTGATGTCCTCCCGCGTGCCCACCCCGGCGTTGTTGACCAGGACCGACAGGCCGCCGAGGTCGTCGGCCGCGCGGGCGACCACCTCGATCCACTGCGCCTCGTCGGCCACGTCGTGGGCGTAGGCGAAGGCCGTGCCGGCGCCGTAGCGGGCGTTGAGGTCGTCGGCCACGGCCTGCGCCTTGTCGGCCTTGAGGTCTGAGAGCGCGACCCTGGCGCCCTCTTCCGCCAGACGCCGCGCGATGGCCTCGCCCAGGCCCTGCGCCGCGCCCGTCACCAGGGCGCGCTTGCCCGCCACCCGTCCCGCCATGCCGTGCGCCTCCGATCGGTCGTCGTCGCTCAGGAGGATGCCCCGCCTGCAGCCGCCGCGTCCATGAACTTCGCAAGCTCCACGTCCAGCGCGGTGACGCCATCGGCGTCATGGGTGGTCAGCAGCACGTCGACCCGGTCGTAGACGTTGCTCCACTCGGGGTGGTGGTCGAGCTTGTCGGCCTTGAGCGCCACCCGCGTCATCCAGCCGAAGGCGGTGTTGAAGTCGACGAAGCGGAAGCGCTTCTCGATGGCGTCGCGGCGCTCGGCGGCGCGCCAGCCGTCCAGCTCGCGCAGGGCTGCGAGCGCTCCGATCGACGTGGGTCGCGCCATGGCGTCCTCCGGGGTGAGGCGAAGGCGTTAGGCCCGGAAGCGCCGCGGCGGCAAGCTCTGGCGCGCGCTTTGCTCAGGGAACGACGACCGTCCCAGGAAGGCGCCATTTTGATGCGATCCGCCCTTACCCTCCTCGCCGCCGCCATGGGCGCGGCCGCCGTCTCGGCGCCAGCGCAGGCGCACGAGATCCTCGCCGCACCGCCGGCCTACGCCCATCCGGGGGCGTGCTACGCCCACGTTCGGCGCCCGGCGCGCTACGCGCCGCCGCCCGGACCGCGCGGGGCCTGGCGCCTCACGCCTCCCGGCCCCGGCCAGCCCGGCCCCACCTGGTGCTTCGTGACCGAGCCCGGCGGCCCGCCCGTGCTGCTCGATCCCGGCGTCGACGGCTGGATCCGCGTGGCCTGCCCGCACAAGGCGGTCGTGCGCGTCCGTCCGCGCCCACGGCCCCATCACGTGAGGTGCGGCTGCCGGCCGGTGCGACACAGGGCGCACGTGGTGCACCATCCTCGCCCCGCGCCGCGCCCACGCCCGGCCCCCTGCTGCATCGCGCCGCCGCCTGCGCCCTGCTGTCTGCGCCCCACGAGCCCGCCCCCGCCGCCGGTCGTAATCCTGCACCCCTACAACCCCGCGTCGCACTATGGCGAGCCCGGCGTTCGCGCGCTGTCTTGGTCCGGCAAGGGGTGAGCCCGCCTGAAGTGACGAAGGCTTAACCTGGAAGCCGCTTAGTTGCACTTATAAGTTGCAATCGGAGCGTGGCCTTGAAGGTGGTCTTCGTCAACTATGGCCGCTTCGACGCCAACAGCGGCGGCCACATCGCCCGCTTCGCCGCGGGGCTCGCCGCGCGAGGGCATGCGACGGCGGTGTTCGCCGAGGGCGACCCGGCCGGGGCGCGCGACTTCCGCGGCTCCGGCTTCGCCGCCCTGCCGCGCCGCACCCTGCACGAGAGCCCCGAGCGGGCGCTCGCCTTCGACGGCCACGCGCCGGGCGGCGACCTCGTGATCCATGCCTGGACGCCTCGCGAGGCGGTGCGCAGCGTCGTCGAGCGCCTGCGCCGCCACGCGCCGCCCGACCACCGCCTCGTCGTGCACCTGGAGGACGACGAGACGCTCCTCACCGCGGCCCAGCTCGGCCGCAAATGGGCGGAGCTGGCGATGCTGCCGCCCGCCGAACTCGACGCCATCGTGCGCCCCTCGCTCAGCCACCCGCGGCGCATGGCGCCCTTCCTGGGCGAGGCCGACGGGATCACCGCCATCGTGGCGCCGCTGTTCGCCCTCGCCCCTGGGAAGGCGCCGCGCCACCTGCTGCAGCCGGGCGCCGACCTCGACGAGATCGGGCCGCCGCTGAGCCACGCCCGTCGCGCGGCCCTGCTGAACGGCCTGGGCGTGCCGGCCTGGCACAGGATCATCGTCTACCCCGGCAACCTCCACCCGGCGAACCGGCGCGAGATGTTCAGCCTCTACGTGGCTGTGCACGTGCTGCGCCGCCGCGGCTGGGGCGTGACCCTCGTGCGCACCGGCGACGACTACGGCCCGGGGCTGGACGTGGCCTTCCAGCACCTGCGCGGCCAGGTCAGCCGCGAGCTGGGGCGCCTGCCGCGGCGCGAGATGCTGACGATCCTCAAGCTCGCCGACGTGCTGGTGCAGCCGGGCGCGCCGGACATCTTCAACCAGCGCCGCCTACCTTCGAAGCTGCCCGAGTTCCTGGCCACCGGCATTCCGGTGGTGCTGCCCCGCGCCAACCTGGGCTTGGCGCTGGCCGACGGAGTTGAGGCGGTGGTGCTGGACGACGGCCACGGCCTGGAGATCGCCGACAAGGTGGACGCCCTGTTCCGCGAGCCCGAGCGGGCCGCCGCCATCGGCGCGGCCGGCCGCGCCTTCGCCCTGCGCCACCTCGACTGGGACCAGGCGTGCGCCGGGCTGGAGGGCTTCTACGCCACCCTCTTGCAACGCCCGGCCCGCACCGCAACCGCGCCGCTGGCCGCGTGAGCACGCGGATGCGCTGGCTCCTGGCCGCGGCACGCGAGGCCGCGCGCCGGCCGCACCTCGTGCTCTCGCTCGCGCGGAGCCTAGTCACGACCCGCGACCTGCACGCGGCCCTGGTGAAGATGCGCGAGGCGGTGCGCATGGCGCCGCGCCGCGACTGGTCCGCGGCGCGCCCCTACTTCGGCCTCGAGCCGCAGGCGCGCGCAGCGCTGGACGCACGCGCGGCGGCCTGCCTGGCGAGCGACGGCCCGTCGATCTCGCTGGTTGTCCCGCTCTACGCCACCCCACCCGCCTTCCTGCACGCCTGCGTGTGCTCGGTGCTGCACCAGCCCTACGCCCGCTTCGAGCTCCTGCTGGTGGACGACGGCTCGCCCGGTCCCGAAGTCCTGCGCCAGGCGCAGGGCTATGCGGCGCAGGATGCGCGCGTGCGGGTGATCGCGCGGACGCTCAACGGCGGCATCGCGGCGGCCACCAACACCGGGCTCGCCGCCGCGAGCGGCGCCTGGGTCGGTTTCCTCGACCACGACGACGAGCTGACGCCCGACGCCCTGGTCGCCGTGGCCGAGCGCCTGCTCGCCGAGCCGACGCTCGAGGCCGTCTACACCGACCAGCTGAAGGTGGACGCGCACGGGGCGGTCATCGACCATCACTTCAAGCCCGACTGGTCGCCCATCCACCTCCTCGGTGTGATGTACGTCGGCCACCTGCTGGTGGTGCGCACAGGGCTGGCGCGGGCCGTGGGCGGCTTCGACACCACCTTCGACGGCGTGCAGGACTACGAGTTCCTGCTGCGGATATCGGAGCGTACGGCGGCCGTCGGCCACATCGCGTCGCCGCTCTACAAGTGGCGCGCGACGCCCGCGAGCCTGGCCGCCGACAGCGACGCCAAGCGCGACATCGACGCCCTGCAGCGGCGCGCGCTCACCGCCCACATCCAGCGCCGCGGCCGCGCGTGGTCGGCCGAGCCGCACCCCGAGCCCAGACTGCGCCAGCGCATGGTGCTCGCCCCCGCCCCCCGCTCGCACGCGCCGCGGGTGAGCGTGATCATCCCCACCCGCGACCAGGGCGCGGTGATCGGCCGCTGCCTCGACAGCCTCTTCACCCTGAGCGACCACCCGGACATGGAGGTGGTGCTGGTCGACAACGCCACCACAGACCCGGCCGCCCTCGCCGCCTTCGCCCGCCACCCGGTGCGCCGCATCGCTTTCGACGCGCCCTTCAACTTCTCGCGCGCCTGCAACGCCGGCGCCGCGGCGGCGAGCGGCGAGCACCTCGTCTTCCTCAACAACGACACCGAGGTGCTGCAGGCCGACTGGCTGCGCCGCCTGCAGCTCTACTTCGAGGACGAGCGCGTGGGCGCGGTGGGGCCCGTGCTGCTCTACCCCGACCGCACCGTGCAGCACGCCGGTGTCGTCCTGGGCGCGCGCGGGACCGCCGACCATGTGATGCGCCGCTTCCCCGAACACGTGGACGGCTACGCCGGCTCGTTGGCCGCGGCGCGCGAGGTCAGCGCGGTCACCGCCGCGTGCCTGATGATTCCGCGCCGCCTGTTCATCGAGCTCGACGGCTTCTCAGCCGACTACGCCACGCACTACCAGGACGTTGATCTGTGCCTGCGCATTCGCGAGCGCGGCCTCAGCGTGGTCTGCGCCTCGCGCCCGACGCTGATCCACCACGAGAGCCTGACCCGGGCACCCGGAGGCTACGACTTCGGCGACCGGGCGCTGTTCATCGACCGCTGGCGCGACCGGCTGGACGCCCACGACCCCTACTTCAGCCCCTGGATGGACCGGCAGCGGCTGGACTATTCGCTGGCCGCCTGAGACGGGCGTCGACGCCGCAGGCGAGAGGGCTGGTCGCGCCCGCGCAGTTGGGCTTAGCTGCATCCAACGAAGTGAAGGGGGAGCGGAGGATGCTCATCACGGGTCATCGGCGCTTTTCGGGGCTGCGCGAGGAGGTGGACGCGCGGCTCGACCAGCTGCTTCCCGACGCCGCCTCCACCCCCGCGGCCCTGGTGCGCGCCGCCGCCGACGCCGTGGCCGGCCCCGCCAAGCGGCTGCGCCCGCTCCTAGCCCTGCTCTCGGCCGAGCAGTTCGGGGTCGCCGGAGCGGGCCGCGCCGCCGCGCTGGATGCGGGATGCGCGGTGGAACTGGTGCACGCCGCCTCGCTGATCCTGGACGACCTGCCGTGCATGGACGACGCGGCGCTGCGGCGCGGGCGCCCAGCCCATCACCGCCGCTTCGGCCAGGACGTGACGGTGCTCACCGCAGTCGCGCTGCTGAACGAGGCCTACGCCGTGCTTGCCGCCATCGACCTGCCGGCCGACGACCGGCTGACGCTGGTGCGCCGGCTGAGCGAGGCGGTGGGCTTCCAGGGCCTCGTCGCCGGCCAGTTCCGCGACCTGCACGAGCGCGACGTCGCCGACTGCGGGCCCCTGCACGTGCTCAACGGCCAGAAGACCGGCTGCCTGTTCGTGGCCGCGGTCGAGGGTGGCGCCATCGCCGGCGGGGCCCCGCCCGAGCGGCGCGAGGCGGCGCGCGCCTTCGGGGCTCGTCTGGGCGAGGCCTTCCAGATCCTCGACGACCTCCTCGACCTCACTTCGACCCCCGAGGCCGCCGGCAAGGACGTGCGCCAGGACGACGGCAAGCCGACCGTCGTCTCGCTCGTGGGCGCCGAAGCCGCGCGCGCGGAGATCAAGCTGCGCCTGGGCCAGGCGCTGGCCGAGCTGAGCGACGCCAAGGGCGGCGCGCTCGGCGGCTATGTCGAGACGCTGTTCCGCGCGGCGCCCGTCGCAGCCTAAGCGCTCACGGTCCCTGCACGACGAAGCCGTCGCGCCGCAACAGCGCCGGCACGCCGCCCGTCCCGACCAGGTGCCCGGCGCCCACCACCACCACGGTGCGACCGCGCGGGCCGCTGCGCAACAGCGGCTCGAGTTCGCCCACCCAGCGGCGGTTCCGGTCGGTGATCAGCCGGGCGTAGAGGCTGGGGCTCTCGCGGCGCATGGGCTCGAGTTCCTCGCGCACCAGCGCGGCGGTGTCCCCCCGCTCCCAGGCGCCGACGAGACGGCGGAAGGCGTTCGGGTCGTCGTGCACGTCCTTCAGCGTCTGCTCCAAAGCGGCGACCTGGTCGGCCTGGCTGCCGGCGGAGAGCGCGGTGATTTGGTCGTCGACCGTCTCCAGCGCGCCGCGGGCCGCGCTGGCGGGCGCGGCGTGGTCGATCGCCTGCTCCACCCCCAGATCGGCGCGGGCTCCGGCCCTGAGGAAGTAGGAGATCGACACGAGCGTGTCGGCCAACCACGGGCGAAGGTGGTCCAGCGCCGCCGGCGGCAGCTTCAGCTCCGCCTCGACGGCCGCGAGCCGGCTGCGCCCTTCTGGCGAAAGCAGGACGCCCAGGGTCTCGCCCTGCGGCAGCCGGCCCTTGGCGATGGCGGCGGCCTGCGCCGCCTGTTGAGCCGCGGGATCGATGGGAATCTCGAACCAGACCCGCTGCGCCTCCGCCAGCGCGGCGGCGAGGTCGGCGCCGAACCAGGGCTCGTTCGCGTCCAGGAGGTGCACCGAGCCGAACAGCACCACCTCGCGACCGTCGTTCCCCTTCACCCGCCACAGCGGCGGTTCGGCCAAAACCGGGGAGGCGGCGCCGAGGAGGAGGGCGGCCAGGCCGAGGCCGGCGAGAAGGCGTCGCGACATGGGCGCTGTTTAGCGGTCGCGCTGTCATGCGCAACGCTGCGGCGGAACGGTTGACGCCGCGCCCGCGCTTGGGCCCGACACCGCCAGGAGCCTCACCCGTGCCCGACCAACCCCACGCCGACCTCAACGACGGCCGCCGCATGCCCCAGTTCGGCCTGGGCGTATGGCAGACGTCGGCGGACGAGACCGCCAAGGTGGTCACCACCGCGCTCGACGCCGGCTACCTCGCGGTCGACACCGCGGCGATTTACAAGAACGAGCGCGGCGTGGGCGAGGGGCTCGCCGGGCGCGACGCCTTCTTGACGACCAAGCTGTGGAACGACCACCAGGGCTACGACGCCACCCTGCGCGCCTTCGACGACAGTGTCCGCCGCCTGGGCCGCGACAGCGTCGACCTCTACCTGATCCACTGGCCGGCGCCGAAGAAGGACCTCTACGTCGAGACCTGGAAGGCCTTCATCCGTCTGCGAGAGGAGGGCCGCGCCAAGTCCATCGGCGTCTCCAACTTCAACGCCGACCACCTGCGCCGCCTGATCGACGAGACGGGCGTGACGCCCGCGGTGAACCAGGTCGAGCTGCATCCCTCCTTCCAGCAGCTGGCGCTGCGCAAGGTGCACGACGAGCTGGGCGTGAAGACCGAGAGCTGGAGCCCGCTCGGCCAGGCCAAGGCGCTGGAGCACGGCGCGATCAAGGCCATCGCCGACAAGCATGACAAGACGCCGGCGCAGGTGGTGATCCGCTGGCACCTCGATTCCGGGCTGATCGTCATCCCCAAGTCGTCCAACGCCGGGCGCATCCGCGAGAACGTCGATGTGTTCGACTTCCACCTCGACGCCGACGACATGGAGACGATCGGCGGCCTGGACCGAGAGGACGGCCGCATCGGACCCGATCCGATGACCGCGGACTTCTAGGGGCCGGGGTCGCCGGCGCGGCCGGCGACCAGTTCGGCGGTGATGGGCTCGCCGGTGGGCGCCTTCGCGCTCCAGCGCGCACCGACGCCACCGGCGACGATGGCGGTGCAGTAGCTGAACGGCAGCGGGATGGGGCGCGACTGGCGCATGCACACGCGCGCACCCTTCACACTCCACCGGCCACGCGACGCCGAGCCGGAGCGGCTGCGCGCCCGCCAGCTCCCGTCCGCGGCGAGATATAGCTGGCCGTGACGGCCGTCGGGATAGGTCGAGACGATGGTGTTGGCGAAGGCGGGGGCCATACGCGCCATCGCGTCGGGCGCGACCGCCACGGCGGCGGCCATCATCAGTTCAGCGATCATTCCTTCAGGTGAGCGCCACGGGCGGGCGCGTCAACGCTGGCAGGTCGGGCAGTGGAAGGTGGAGCGCCCAGCCTGCACCTGGCGCGCGACTACGCCGCGGCAGCGCGGGGTGGGACATGGCTCGCCCTCGCGGCCATAGGCGCGGAAGCGGTGCTGGAAGTAGCCCAGCTCGCCCCCCGCGGTGCGATAGTCGCGCAGGGTGGAGCCGCCGGCGGCGATGGCCTCCACCAGCACCTCGCGCACCGCCTGGGCGAGCTTGCGCAGGCGAGGGGTGGAGAGGTGGCCCGCGGGCGTGGCCGGATCAATGCGCGCGCGGTGCAGCGCCTCGCACACGTAGATGTTGCCCAGGCCCGCGACGATGCGCTGGTCGAGCAGGGAAACCTTGACGTTCTGCGCCTTGCCGATGAAGGCGCGCTGCAGGTGGGCGGCGCCGAAGGCCTCTCCCAGCGGCTCAGGCCCCAGGCCCGCGAACCAGGCGTGGCGCTCCAGCTCGGCGGTGGGGATGAGGTCCATATAGCCGAAGCGTCGTGCATCGTTGAAGATCACGCGCACGCCCGCATCGGTCTCGAGAATGAGGTGGTCGTGCTTGTCGCTCCCACCCGCGGCATGAGCGAATTCGCCGGGCCGCGTCTGCGCGCCCGTCGGTTCGGCCACGGTGAAGCGCCCGGTCATGCCCAAGTGGGCGACCAGGGTCTCGCCGGTGTCGAGCGGGGCCAAGAGGTATTTCGCCCGACGCGCCAGCGCGCAAACGCGCGCGCCGCGCAACCGCATCACGAAGCGGGGGGGGAAGGGGAAGCGCAGATCGGGTCGCCGCTGCTCTACGTGAGCGAGGCGCGCGCCATCTAGATGCGGCGCGAGCCCGCGGCGCACGGTCTCGACCTCGGGCAGTTCGGGCATGGCGCGCAGTTAGGCGACGTTGCGCGCTCGCGCCAGCCGATCAGGCGATGGCGTAGAGGCGCAGCAGGCGTTGCCGGCGGCGGCGGTTGTGGGCGCTCATGCGCAGATTTCGCCAAGTCCAGGCTGCGAAGCGCTTTAATCGCTGGGTCATGGCCACCTCCCCTGTCGCTCGGGTCCGATAATGGGCGACCGGGCCTTTAAGCTGCTTCGACCTGTACCGGAAATGAACCTTTCGAGGCGCAACGCGCACGAAAAACGCCGGCGCGGGGTCCGCGCCGGCGTTTCGTATCGCCGAGGTGACCGCACCCCCCGGCGAGGGCGGTCAGATGACCTGGATGCTCTCGGCCGAGACCTTGCCCGTCTTGCGGTCGGGCGCGGAGACGAAGCTGACGCGCTGGCCTTCGTTGAGGCCGCGCAGACCCGCCCGCTCGACCGCCGAGATGTGCACGAAGATGTCCTGCCCGCCCTGGTCGGGCTGGATGAAGCCGAAGCCCTTGGTGGAGTTGAACCACTTGACCACGCCCTCGCCCGGATCGCCGGAAACCGGTCCACGGTCCTGGAAGCCGCCGCCGCCGCCGCCGCCACGAGCCGCGCCGAAGCCGCCACCACCGCCGCCGCCGCCGCCGTATCCACCGCCGCCGCCGCCACGGTCGCCGTAGCCACCGCCGCCGCCGCCGAAGCCGCCGCTGCGCTCACGCGGAGGCGGTCGCGAGCCGCCGGGGGTGCCGCCGCCCATGCTCTCAAGGTTGTCTGCCGAAGCCTTGCCCGTGCGGCGGTCGGTCACGATCTCATAGTTGACCTTCTCGCCTTCGTTCAGGCCGTTCAGGCCCGCGCGCTCGATCGCGCTCACGTGCACGAACACGTCGCCGCCGCCATCCTCAGGCTCGATGAACCCGAAGCCCTTGGCCGAATTGAACCACTTCACCGTACCGGTCGACATCTCAACGTATCCTGCAGCTCGCCGCAGCCCCGTCCGCAGGGCGCGGCGCGCGTTGTCCTATACTCGCGCGCCGGGATCAACGCCCCCGGGCGGGTGATTCGCACCGCGGAGGCGGTTTTTTATCGCGCCTCGGCCTCGCTTTGCGCCACCACCGGCAGCCAGACCGCGCTGGCCGCGCCCGGCCCGTGCAGGATGGTGACGGTGGAGCGGCGATAGTCCTGCGGCTTGGCGTCGAACATGTTGGCCACGTAGGTCTGCGGGTTGCGGTCGTACAGCGGGAACAGCGTCGACTGCACCTGCACCATGATCCGGTGGCCGGGCAGGAACACGTGGTCGGCATTGGGTAGAGCGAAGCGATAGCGCTGCGGCGTGTTCGCGGGGATGGCCGAGGGGTGCTCGAAGCTGTCGCGATAGCGGCCGCGGAAGATGTCGGTCCCGACGGGAAGTTCGTAGCCGCCAAGCTCGGGCTGGCGTGCATAGGAATCCGGATAGACGTCGATGAGCTTGACGACGAAATCGCCATCGGTCCCGGTGGTCGTCGCCTGCAGGTCTACGACGGGCGCCCCCTGGATGCGGACGGGCGCGGTCAGCACCGGCGTGACATAGCTCAGCACATCCGGCCGACCCTCCACGAACCGCTGGTCGCGCACCAACCAGGTGCGCCACGCGTCGCTGTCGGAGAAGCGCACGGGCCGCGGCAGGTAGGTGACCGGCTTGGCCGGATCGCTGACGTAGCTGTCCCCGCCGCCCGCGGGCTGGGAAAGGGCGAGGCCCATGCCCGCCTGCATGTAGAGCGGCGTCAGCGGCGCCTTGCAGCCTTTCTCGCAGGCTTGCGGCCAATCGGCGAAGCGGTCCCAGTGGTTCTCGGCGTCGTTGTAGACCATCGCCCGCGCCAGGTGCGGATCGGGGCCGCCCGCCAGGTAGTGGGCGAAGAACGGATAGACCATGTCGGTGCGGTACTGCTCGGCGGTGTCGCCGTTCCACTGGAACGGACCGAGCGACCAGCCGGGCCGGTTGATCTGGCTGTGGAACCACGGCCCCATCACCAGCCAGTTGGTGCTCTCCTTGCCCGCGGCCTTCAGCGCCGCGAACGAGTGGTTGGCGCCCCACATGTCCTCCTGGTCCCACAGCCCCTGCTCCCACAGGGTGGGCACGTCGGAGGGGTGCTCGGCCATCAGCCGGTCGAGCGCCTGGCCGCGCCATAGCGCGTCGTAGGCCGGGTTGGCCATCATCCGCGCCAGCCAGGGCAGGCGCTCCAGGCCGTGTTCCCGCGCGTAGTCGCCGGTGGAGCCCGCCTTCAGGAAGGTCGTGAAGTCGTCGTAGGCGTCGCGCGGCACGGGATCGCCCGAGCCGGTCTGCCCCGTCTGCTCGAGCGTGTAGTCGATGTTGGGGTTGCGGAAGGCGCCGTAGTGGAACCAGTCGTCGCCCATCCAGCCGTCGACCATGGGGCTCTGCGGCGCCGCGGCCTTGAGCGCCGGGTGGGGGCCCAGCAGCGCCATCACCACCGTCCAGCCCTCGTAGGAGGAGCCGATCATGCCGACACGGCCGTTGGTCTGGGGGATGTTCTTCACCAGCCAGTCGATGGTGTCGTAGGCGTCGGTGGTGTCGTCGGTGGTCGAGCTGTTCAGCGGCCCCCGCGGCGGGCGCGTCATGATGTAGACGCCCTGCGAACCGTACTTGCCGCGAATGTCCTGGTAGACGCGGATCCAGCCCGCCTTGACGTAGTTTTCGGACTCCAGCGGCAGGGCGGCGAGCAACGAGGCCGAACCAGACTGGCGCACGTGCTTGGCCGCGTCGTAGGGCGTGCGCGTCAGGATGATCGGCGCGTCGCGCGCCGCCTTGGGAATCCAGATCACCGTGTAGAGCTTCACCCCGTCGCGCATGGGGATCATCTCGACGCGCTTGGCGTAGTCGGCGTTGGGCGGAACGAAATCCTTTACGGGCGCGGCGATATCGCCCACCGCGCCGGCGTCCTTGCCGGCGGCCTTCGGCGCATCGGCGTTGCCGGCGGCGGCGGCATCCTTTGGGGAAGGAGGCGCGAACGCGAAGGCGGGTGCGACGCCCAGAAGCACCACGGCCGTCGCCGCCCCAAAGCTCCACCGGCCGTTGCGCATGTCGTATTCCCCTGCAGCGCTTCACACTAGAACGGCCGCGACAGGGAGGCGCAAGCGCCCACCGGTGCTAAGAGCGCCCGTGGAGTAGGAAGGGGCGTCGGATGCGCACGAAGGCGGCGAGGACGGTGCGGGCGCTGGCGGCCGCCATGGGCCTGGCCGCGACGCTTGTCGCGCCCCGCGCCTTCGCCCAGCCGCAGCCCGTGGACCTCGCCTCCGTGCGCAGCGACCTGCAGCAGGTGCAGGCGGCGGCCCCCAAGGCGTCGCAGGATCGCGACCTCGACAGCCTGCGCACCCAGGCCTTCTCCGTGCAGACCGACGCTGACGCGGCGGCCATCAAGCTCGGCGCCCAGCTCTCCACCGCCGACGGGCGCCTCGCCCAGCTCGGCAAGGTCGACGCCAACGATCCGGAGCCCCTGCGCGAGGAGCGAAGGCGCCTCACCGCTCAGCGCGGGGCCCTCGACGGTCAGGTCAAGGCGGCCAAGCTCCTCTCCGTGCAGGCTGGGCAGACGGCTGACGACCTGGCCGACCGGCGGCGCGCGGTGTTCAACGGGCGGCTGCTGCAGCGCGCCGCCTCGCCCCTGTCGCCGGAGTTCTGGAGGGCCGTCACCGACAACGTGCCTCGCGATCTGCGCCGACTCGATGCCATCCGGCGCCAGGCGATGGCGACCGCCGCGCACGCGGACCCGCTGCGCGCGGCCCTCGTCCTCGGCGGCGCGGCGCTGCTGGCGCTCGGGCTGCTGTGGCCGCTTCGCATGGCGCTGGAAGCGCTGGGTCGGCGACGCGCGGTGAGCGAGGCGCCGTCGTCCAGCCTGCGCCGATCAGGATACGCGCTCTGGATGGTGGTGGTGGACACGCTGATCCCGGCCGCCGCGGTGATCGTCCTGCGTCAGGCGGCGGCGTGGAGCGGGGTGCTCTCCCCCGGCGCCGCCCAGCTCGCCAACGCGCTCGCCGTGGGGGCCGTGTGGGGGGCCGCGCTGGTGGCGCTCGGGCGGGTGCTGCTCTCGGTGGAGCGGCCGTCTTGGCGCCTGTCGCCGATCTCCGACCGGGCGGCCGAGCGCTTCCGGCCCTACCCGTGGGCGGTCGCGGTCGTCACCACGCTGGGCTACCTTCTGGAAACGACCAACCAGGTGGCGGGGGCGAGCCTTCCCGCCACCGTCGCCGCCGACGACCTGCTCGCCCTCGTCTACGCCGCCGTCATGGGTGCGTGCCTCGTGGCGCTCGGTCGCGGCCGCACGCCGCCCGAGGCGCAGAGCGACGTGCGCGCGGCCGCCCGCTCCTCGGCCTGGAGCCTGATCGCGCTGCTGGTGAGCGTGGCGGCGCTGGCCAGCGCCGCCGCGGCGGTGGCCGGCTACAGCGCCCTCGGGTTTTTCGTGGGGCGCCAGGTGTTCTGGATCGCCGCCCTCTGCGGCGCCGGCTACCTCGTACTCGAGTTCGTCGACGACCTCTGCGGGGCGCTGTTTCAGCCCGACGGGCGGATCGGGCGGGCGCTGTTCACCGTCTTCGGGCTGCGGCCGGACACCATACGCCAGCTGCAGGTGCTGAGCTCGGCTGGCGTGCGGGTGATGATCGCGCTGGCGCTGCTGAGTTTGATGCTCTCGCCATTCGGTAGGGGTGGATCGGCGCTGTTCGGTCGTTTCGCGGGACTGGGCCACGGCTTCCACGTGGGCTCGGTGCTGATCTCGCCCACCGCGCTGTTCGGCGGCGTGGTGGCGCTGGCGATCGGGCTGGGGCTGGTGCGCGCATTCCAGCGCTGGCTCGACACCAAATACCTGCCGGTGACGGGGTGGGACGCGGGCGTCTCCAATTCGGTCTCGACCGCTGTGGGATACGTCGGCGCCATCGCCGCGGTGCTGTGGGCGCTGGCCTCGGCCGGGCTGGGGCTGGAGCGCATCGCCCTCGTCGCCTCCGCGCTGTCGGTGGGCATCGGCTTCGGCCTGCAGCAGATCGTGCAGAACTTCGTCTCCGGCCTGATCCTTCTGGTGGAGCGGCCGGTGAAGATCGGCGACTGGGTGGTTGTTGGCGGTGTGGACGGCAACGTGCGCAACATCCGCGTGCGCGCCACCGAGATCGAGCTGTTCGACCGGACCGTCGCGCTGGTGCCGAACTCCGAGCTCGTCACCAAGACGGTGCAGAACAAGACGCTGCACGGCGCCCTCGGGCGGATGACGATCGACCTCTCGATCGGCGACCCCAACCAGGCGGCGGCGGCCCGCGACGCCATACTAGGCGCCTGCAAGGCGGTGGAGGGCGTGCTGCACGATCCGCCGGCCAAGGTGTATGCGATAGGCGTCGATGGCGGCGCGGTGCAGTTGAGGAGCTTCGCCTACGTCGCCAGCGCCCGCGACATGCTCACCGCGCGCAGCAACGTCTACTTCGAGATCCTGCGGCGCCTGCGCGAGGCGGGCCTGGGCTTGGCCGGCGCGTCGCAGACGGTGGTGGTGAAGCCGGGCGAGGGCATGGGCGCCCTGTTCGAGCCTCGCCGCGAAACGGCCAAGGTCGAGGGCGACCCTGCGGCGGCCGCCGACGACAGGACCTGACGCGATGCCCCGCAAGCGCCTCGCGCGCCCTCCCGCCGGCCAGCGCCTGGCCCGCTGCATGATCGCCGTGGCGCTGACGGCCGTACCCGCCGCCGCCGCCGCCGAAGGGCTGGACGGCCGCTGGGCCATGGAGGGGACGCGCACGGTGTTCCGCCTGCAGTCCTGCGGCGCCGCATCATGTGGCGTGCTCGAGCAGTCGGCGCATCTCCTGGCCGACGCCGACGCGCGCGACGCCAACAACCACGATCGCGCGCTGCGCCAGCGCCGCCTCAAGGGCCTGCAGGTGTTCGACGACCTGCAGCCGGCGCGCCCCGGGGTGTGGAAGGGCCGGATCTACGTTCCGGGCGCGGGCGCCACCTATGGCGTCACCCTCACGGCGAAAGGGTCGGAGACGCTGGTGGCCAAAGGCTGCGCGGCGCCCCTGCTGTGCCAGTCGAGCGTCTTGAAGCGCCTGCCCTAAGGCTGTGCTCGAGCGGCTGATGCGCTAGGCTGGCGGCCCTTGCCCGCCGGGCGCCTGCGACCGCCGCTTCGATGACCCGCGCCGACGCGCTCTCCTTCGCCAGCCCCTACGCCCACGGCTTCCTGCGCGTGGGGGTGTGCACGCCGCCCGTGCGCCCGGCCGACCCCGCCTTCAACGCCGCCGTCACGCTCGAGCTGATGCGCAACGCCCACGCCGAGGGTTGCGCGGTGCTGGTCTGCCCCGAGCTTGGGATCAGCGCCTACGCCATCGACGACCTGCTGGGGCAGGCCGCGCTGCTCGAACGCGTGCGCACGGAGCTGGCGGCGCTGGCCCGCGCCACCGCCGACCTACGTCCGCTCGTGTTCGTCGGCGCACCGCTGGAGCAGGGTGGGCGGCTGTTCAACTGCGCCGTGGCGCTGGGCGGCGGGCGCGTGCTGGGCGTCGTTCCCAAGACCTTTTTGCCCAACTACCGCGAGTTCTACGATCGGCGCTGGTTCGCTTCCGGCCGCGAGGTCACGGGCCGCACGCTCGACCTGGCCGGCGAGGCGACACCCTTCGGCGTCGACCTGCTGTTCCGCCTGCACGGCCCGGTGGAGGCGGTGGTTCACGCCGAAATCTGCGAGGATCTGTGGGTTCCGCAACCTCCCTCCTCCCGCGCGGCGTTGGCCGGCGCGCAGGTGCTGGTCAACCTGTCGGCCTCCAACATCGTGCTGGGCAAGGCCGACACGCGCCGCCTGCTGTGCGCGTCGCAGAGCACGCGCTGCCTGGCGGCCTACGCCTACGCCGGCGCGGGGCCGGGCGAGTCGACCACCGACCTCGCCTGGGACGGCCACGCCGCCATCTTCGACCTGGGCGAGCGGCTGGCCGAGACCGAGCGCTTCGGCGCGGGCGCGGCGTTGATCGCCGCAGACGTCGACATCGCGCGCCTCGCCGCCGAACGCCTGCGCACCGGCAGCTGGGGCGACGGCCAGGTTCAGGCGCTGAGCGAAGGCGCGGCGTGGCGCTCGGTGGATCACGCCTACGCCGCCCCCGAGGGCGCGCTCGCCTTGCGCCGCCCGGTGGCGCGCTTCCCCTTCGTGCCCGACGATCCCGCCCGTCTGGCGCAGACCTGCGAGGAGGCGTGGAACATCCAGGTGCAGGGGCTGGAACGGCGCCTGCGCGCCACGGGCTTGAAGAAACTCGTCGTCGGCGTCTCCGGCGGTCTCGACTCGACCCAGGCGCTGATCGTCGCCTGCAAGGCCATCGACCGCCTCGGCCTGCCGCGCACGAGCGTCCTGGCCTATACGCTGCCGGGCTTCGCCACCTCCGAGGCCACCAAGGGCTACGCCTGGGCGCTGATGCGCGCGCTGGGCGTGAGCGCCGCCGAGATCGACATCCGTCCCGCCGCCGAGCGGCTCCTGGCCGACCTCGACCACCCCGTCGCCCGAGGCGAGGCCCTCTACGACACCACCTATGAGAACGTGCAGGCGGGCCTGCGCACCGACTACCTGTTCCGCCTCGCCGGCCGCAACGGCGCGCTGGTGGTCGGCACGGGCGACCTCAGCGAGCTGGCGCTGGGCTGGCAAACCTACGGCGTCGGCGACCAGATGAGCCACTACAACCCCAACGGGGCCGTGCCGAAGACGCTGATCCAGCACCTGATCCGCTACGCCGCCGACTCCGGCGAATTTCCCGAGGCCGCCGCCACCCTGAACAAGGTGCTGGCCGGTGAGATCAGCCCGGAACTCGTGCCCGCTGGCGGCGCCGGTCCGCAGTCCACCCAGGCGGTGGTCGGTCCCTACCCGCTGCAGGACTTCACCCTGTTCCACCTGACGCGCTATGGAACCCGCCCCTCCACCATCGCCTATCTGGCCTGGACGGCTTGGAGCGACGCAACCCACGGCGCCTGGCCCCCCGGCACGCCACTGCCCGACCGTAGAGCCTACGCCCTGCTCGAGATCGTGCGCTGGATGGAGCTCTTCCTGCGCCGCTTCTTCGCCAACCAGTTCAAGCGTTCGGCGCTGCCCAACGGCCCCAAGCTGACGAGCGGAGGCTCGCTGTCGCCACGCGGCGATTGGCGCATGCCCTCCGACGCCGCGGCCGACGCTTGGCTGGACGAGCTGCGTGAGGGCGTGCCGCAAGCCGATCCGGGACCGGCCCCATAGGTGATGTGGCTCAAGTTTCTGAACAGGCGCCCGTCGTCTAGTCGGCCCTGAGCGTTCAGACCGACTGGCGAGCGCCCCAGGCCCAGCGCCCGATCGAGGCCTGCCCGCTCAGGGTGTCACGAACGCGCCGCGTCCTCCATCGGAACCCCGTAGAGTTCCAGCCGATGAGCCACGAGCCGGTAGCCCAGGCGCCGGGCGATAGCCTCCTGTAGGCGTTCGATCTCGTCGTCCATGAACTCGACCACCTCGCCCGACTTCATGTCGATCAGATGGTCGTGGTGCTCCTCGGTGGCCTCCTCGTAGCGCGAGCGGCCATCCTTGAAGTCGTGGCGGGCGATGATGCCCGCCTCCTCGAACAGGCGCACCGTGCGATAGACGGTGGCGATGGAGATGTTGGGGTCGACGCCGTGGGCGCGTCGGTAAAGCTCCTCCACGTCCGGATGGTCGATGGCCTCGCCGAGCACGCGGGCGACGACCCGGCGCTGGTCGGTCATGCGCATGCCCTTGTCGGCGCAAAGCTGTTCGATGCGGTTCACGGCGGGTCCCTCACGCAGGGGCAGGATAACGGGCCAAGGCGCAGGTGTTAAGCGTCGCGGCGAAGGACGAGCGCATCGATCGCTGGCCCGGGCGGGCGGGCGTAGTAGCCGCGTCGGCGTCCCGCCTCGCGGAACCCCGCAGCGGCGTAGAGGGCGCGGGCGGCGGCGTTGTCCTGCGCCACCTCCAGGAAGAGCGTCCGGGCGCCGAGCGCAGCGACGGCGTCCACCAGGGCGCGGCCGATCCCGCGCCGCCGCGCGATCGGGTCCACGGCCAGGGTCAGTATCTCCGCTTCGTCGGCCGCGCGCCGCGCCATGACGAAGCCGAGGGCGGCCCCGCCCTGCTCGACCGCGATCACCGCGACGCCGGGGCCCAGCGCGAGGGCGGTGAGCTCCACAGCCGACCAGGGATGCTCGAACGCCGCCGCGTGCACGGGCGCAAGCGCCGCGACGTCGCCGGGCGCGACCAGGCGCAACATCACGCCGCAGCCGCAGCCGCGGCGTCCGCGCGGCGCTCGGCGAGCGTGCGTGCGTCCGGGGCGCGCAGGTAGAGGGGTCGCGGAGGGGCGGCTTCGGGGGTGGAGATCGCGGCCAGGCGTGCGACCGCAACCGGACCGGGCGCATCGATCGCGCCGGCGCGCACGCCGCCAAGCAGCAGCTGCGCGCCAGGCCCGACCAGCCGGGCGACACCGAGCGCTGCGATCCGCTCGGCGACCTCCTCCATCGGCAGGGTCAGGGCGTTGGTGAGCGGGGCGCCGCCGTCGAACACCTGCAGGTGGAGCCGCCCACGCCCCGCGTCGATGAGGGCGACGCTTACGCCGGCGGGCTCGGCCTCCCAGGCCAGCGCCGGCAGCGTGCCGATACCAAGCACCGGTACGTCGAGCGCCACGCCCAACCCCTTGGCGAGGGCCAAGCCCACGCGAACTCCGGTGAAGGAGCCCGGGCCGATTGTCACGGCGATGCGGTCGAGATCGGCGAAGGCGATCCCCGCCCCGGCCATCGCCTCGGAGACCAAGGGGGCCAGCCGTTCCTGGTGGCCGCGCACCATGGCCTCGCTGCGCGTCGCCAGCACGGCGTCGCCGTCGAGCACCGCGGCCTGGCAGGCGCCCAGCGCCGTGTCGATGGCCAAGACGCGCACGCGGCGCGCTCAGGCGATGCGCGCCGCCTCGTCGAACTCCAGACGCGGCGAGCGGGGAAAGGGGGTGTCGACGCCGTGGCCCAGCGCGCAGAGGAAGTTGGTTTTCACCGCCGTGCCGGCCCAGAAGGCGGCGTCCACCGCGGGGCCATCGAAGCCCGACATGGGGCCGCAGTCGAGACCCAGCGCGCGCGCCGCCAGGATCAGATAGCCGCCCTGCAGAGAGGAGTTGCGCAGGGCCGCCTGTTCGCGCCCGACCGGATCGGCGAACCAGCTCTTGGCTTCGGGATTGTGCGGGAAGAGCTTCGGCAGGTGCTCGGGAAAGTCCATGTCGTAGCCGACGATGGCGATGCAGGGGGCCGCCAGCGCCTTCTGGTTGCCTTCGGAGAGCAGCGGCTGCAGCGCACGCTTGGCCTCCGCGCTCGTCACGAACACGAAGCGGGCGGGCGAGATGTTGGCCGAGGTCGGTCCCTGCTTCACCAAATCGTACAGCGTGCGCCAAGTCTGCAGCGGCAGGGATTCTTCGCGCCAGGCGTTGCGCGAGCGCGCGGCGTGAAACAGCCGGTCGAGCATCGCCGCGTCGGCGGGAACGTCAGCGGGCGGTGGCGCGGGCGAGCCGTCCGCCATCAGAGCGCCTGCTCCACGCGGCTCACCTCGGGCACGTAGTGCTTGAGCATGTTCTCCACCCCCGCCTTGAGCGTCGCTGAGGATGAGGGGCAGCCCGAGCAGGCGCCGCGCATGTGCAGGTACACCACGCCGGTGTCTGCCTCGAAGCGATTGAAGACGATGTCGCCCCCGTCCTGGGCCACGGCGGGGCGGATGCGGGTGTCGAGCAAGTCCTTGATCTCGGCCACCACCTGGGCGGTCTCACCCTCGTAGACGGTGTCGTCGTGCCCGTCCTCGCCGCCTTGGCCGGCGGTCTCCAGCACGGGCTTGCCGGAGCCGAAGTGCTCCATGATCGCCGCCAGAACCGGAGCCTTGAGGTGGCGCCACTCCACGTCGCCCGCATGCTTGGTCACGGTCAGGAAATCGGAACCCAGGAAGACGCGCGCCACGCCATCGACCTCGAACAGCTCCTGCGCCAGGGGCGAGCCAGCGGCCGCCTCGTCGTAGGTGCGGAACTCGCGGGCGCCCCCGTCCTCGCCCAGCACGTCCCGGCCGGGGATGAACTTGAGGGTCAAGGGGTTTGGGGTGGGCTCGGTCTGGATGAACACGGGGCGCGGCCTCCTCGAACCGTCGCCGTGCATGTGGCGAACGGGCCCGGCGCGCGCAAGCGAGCTCGCTTGACCGGGCGTTAAGCGGGGGCGGGCGACAAGCCGGCATGACCGCGGCCTTCGACCTCCTGCAGGCGCTGGACGGGCCGGCCGCCGCGCTCGACGCCGCGGGCGGCGTCGCTTGCGCCAACGCCGCCTTCGCCGGGCTGGACGCGGCCGCCATCGCCACTGCCCTCGCGGCGGGCGAGGGCTGGCGCCATGCGCCGCTGGCGGGCGGCGGGCGGCTGGTCACCGCCGTCGATCCGCGGGTGGCGCGGCGCGGCCAGATGCTGGCCACGCTCAGCCACGAGATCCGCACGCCTTTGAACGGCGTGCTCGGCATGGCGGGGCTGCTGGCGGCCACCGAGCTGGACGCCGCCCAGCGCGCCTACCTCGCCGCCTTGCGCGACTCGGGCGAGCACCTGCTGGGCCTCGTCGGCGATGTGCTCGACTACGCCCGGCTGGACGCCGGCCGGCTGGAGCTGGAGCCGGCGCTCGTCGATCCCGAGCGCCTGCTGCAGCAGGTGGCCGAGCTGCTCTCGCCCCGCGCCCACGCCGCCGGCCTCGAGATCGCCGCCGCGCCCGATCCGCACGCGCCGCCGCCGCTCCTGCTGGTCGATGACGGGCGGCTGCGGCAGGTGCTGTTCAACCTCGCCGGCAACGCGGTGAAGCTGACACGCGCCGGCGGCGTGCGGCTGAGCGCCAGCGCCGCACCCGCGCCGGACCCGGGTCGCGTGCAGGTCCGCTTCACCGTGCGCGACACCGGGCCGGGCCTTTCGCCCGGGGCGCACGCCCGCGTGTTCGAGGAGTTCGAGCAGGCCGAGGCCGGAGCGGCGGCGGGCGGCGCCGGTCTGGGGCTGGCGATCGCACGCCGCATCGCTGAGGCGCTGGAGGGGTGCCTGGGCGTCGACAGCCGCGAGGGCGAAGGGGCCGCCTTCTGGTTCGAGGCCGAGATGGCGCGGGCCCCCGCTCCACCCGATCCTTTGCGAAACGCGCTGGCGGACCGCGTCGTCGCCATCATCACGCCTTCCGACGTGCTGGCCGAGGCGGCCGAGGCGCTCGTGCGGCTCTGCGGCGGGCGGCTGGTGCGCGACGTCTCGGCGCCAGGCGTCGCGGCGGTGCTGGTGGATGCGGCGGGGCGCGAACCGCCTCCGCCCCCGGCCGGGGTGCGCGCCTTCGTGCTGCTGGCGCCTGAGGAGCGCGAGCGGATCGCACCCGCGCGCCGCGCCGGCTATGCGGGCTGGCTGATCAAGCCGCTGCGTCGCGCCTCGCTGGTGGCGCGGCTCCTGGGAACCGAGGCGCCCAGGCGGCGCACCCACGCCGGGCCGGACGACGAACGCGCCGCCGCGCCCGCGTCCCTGCGCGGCCTGCGAGTGCTGCTGGCGGAGGACAACCCGGTGAACGCCCTTCTCGCGCGCTCCCTGCTGCAGCGCGAGGGCTGCCAGGTGGACCGCGCGGCCTCGGGCGAGGAGGCGCTCGCCGCCTGCGACCGCGGCGGCTACGACCTCGTGCTGATGGACCTGCGCATGCCCGGCCTCGACGGCCTGGAGGCGACGCGGCGGCTGCGCGCGCGCGGCGACCGCACGCCCGTGGTGGCGCTCACCGCCAACGCCTTCGCCGAGGACCGCCGGGCGGCGCTCACCGCCGGCATGGACGACTTCCTGGTCAAGCCCGTGGACGCGGTCGCTCTGAAGGCGGTGCTGGCGCGATGGGGCGCGAGTCGCCGCGCAGCCGCCTGAGGAGGCGACCTGCGGCGGGACACCCTCTGTCCTGCTCGGCTCGGCGTCTTCCTGCGGGATTGTCTCGCTTCGCCCCGCCGGGCGCAGTTCTTCAGCCCACCGCGCGGCGCAGCGCCGCATCGGCCAGCGAGAGCTTGGCGAAGCTCCACCCGCCGCCCGCCGCCGCGATGTCGGCCACCGCCTTGTGCGCGCCATCGAGCGCGTCGCGTCGCGGCGTGGCGAAGCGCTCGACGATCTGGGAAACCGCCGCGGCCGTGTCGGGCCGCTGCGCCCCCGCCTCGTCCATGATGCGCGCGCAGAGCCGGACCTGAGCCTCAAGGAGGTCGACCACCAGGCCCCGCACGGCGCGCCGCTCGTAGGGATCGCCCCCCTTCAGGCCGGCGGCGGCGGTGCGCAGGCGGTCCAGCCCGAAGGCGTCGCCTGCGGCGTGCCAAAGGTGGGCCGCGCTCTCCACCGACCAGCCCTTGTCGCGCGCGAGGTCGGCCGCCTCGACGGTGACGGTGGCGTTGCGCAGCGCGGCGAGCCGCCGGGCCAGCGCTTCGGGGGCGCCGCGGGCCACCAGCGCGGCGGTGCGGGCGCGCGCCTCCTCACGCTCGAAGGGCGAGAGACCGCCGTCGCCGTCGGCGGCGAGCGCCCGAGCGGCCGGACCGTAGGCGTCGACCAGCGCCTGCACCTCGCGCCGGGCGTCGGCCGGGCGGCGCGTCATCCAGAACACGTGCGCGCGCACGGCCGCGGCGATCTCGCCGTATAGGTCGAGCTGCAGCTCGGCGTCGACCTTCCCGTCCAGCGCGTCGACCTGGCGCCAGGCGTCGTCCATGCCGAAGATGGCCAGCGCCGCCTCGAAGGCGCGCACCAGCGCGCCGGCGTCTGCGCCCACCGAGGCGCGCAGCCGCGAGGGGAACGTCGGCCCCAGCCAATCGACCACCCGGTTGGTGAGCACGGTGGCGATGATGTCGCGCCGCAGACGGTGGGCGGACATGGCCTCGCCGAAACGGGCCAGCTCGGCGGGGAAGTAGCCCTTCAGCGTGCGGGCGAAGTAAGGGTCGTCCGGCGCATCGCCGGCGACGAGCTCGGCCTTCAGCTCCAGCTTGCCGTAGGCCAGGAGCACCGCAAGCTCGGGCCGGGTGAGCCCGCGCCCGGCGGTGCGCAGATCGGCGATGGCGGCGGGGCCGGGCAGGCCCTCGACTGTGCGGTCCAGGCGTCCAGCAGCCACCAGGTCGGCCATGAAGCGGGCCTGGGCGTCCAGCGCCTCGCCGCCCTCGTTCTGGAGGAGCGAGAGCGCGAGCGTCTGACCATAATTGTGGGCCAACACATGGGCGGCGACTTGGTCGGTCATCGACGCCAGCAGCGGGTCGCGGTCGGCGGAGGTGAGCGCCCGGTCCGAGATGGCGCGGCCGAGCAGGATCTTGATGTTCACCTCGTGGTCGGAGGTGTCGACGCCGGCGGAATTGTCGATGGCGTCGGTGTCGATGCGCCCGCCGGCGCGGGCGAAGGCGATGCGTGCGGCCTGGGTGAGCCCGAGATTGGCTCCCTCACCCACCACCTTCACCCGCAGGTCGGCGGAGGTGACGCGCACGGTGTCGCTGGCCTTGTCGCCCACCTCGGAATCGGTCTGGCCGGGGGCGCGTACGTAGGTGCCGATGCCGCCCAGGTAGAGCAGCTCAGCCGGCGCCTTGAGGATGGCGCGGATCAGCGCCGCCGGATCGAGCACCTCGTCGGTCACGTCGAGCGCGGCGCGTACCTGTGACGACAGGGGAATCGATTTCAACGACCGCGAGAACACGCCGCCGCCCTCGCTCAGCTTGGCCTTGTCGTAGTCTTGCCATGAGGAACGCGGCAGATCGAACAAGCGCCTGCGCTCGTTCCAGCTCGCGTGCGGATCGGGATCGGGGTCGAGGAAGATATCCCGGTGGTCGAAGGCCGCGATCAGCTTGATTTCGTGGGATAGCAGCGCGCCGTTGCCGAACACGTCGCCGCTCATGTCGCCGACGCCAGTCATCGTGAAGCGCTCGGTCTGGATATCCTTGCCCATCTCGCGGAAGTGCCGTTGCACCGCCACCCAGGCGCCGCGAGCGGTGATGCCCATGACCTTGTGGTCGTACCCGGCGGATCCGCCGGAGGCGAAGGCGTCGCCCAGCCAGAAGCCGTAGTCGGCGGCCACGCCGTTGGCGATGTCGCTGAAGGTGGCGGTGCCCTTGTCGGCGGCGACCACGAGGTAGGGGTCGTCCCCCTCCCAGGCGATCACGTCGGCGGGATGCACCACCTCGCCGTCGGGGCCCAGGTTGTCGGTGATGTCGAGCAGGCCGCTCAGGAAGGTCTTGTAGGCGCGCACGGCCTCGGCGCGGATCGCGTCTGGCGCGCCGCCGCGGGGCAGGAGCTTGGGGAAGAAGCCGCCCTTGGAGCCTACCGGCACGATCACCGCGTTCTTCACCTGCTGCGCCTTGACCAGGCCAAGCACCTCGGTGCGGAAGTCGTCACGCCGGTCGCTCCACCGCAGGCCGCCGCGCGCGACCGGGCCGAAGCGCAGGTGCACCCCCTCGACCACGGGCGAGGCCACGAAGATCTCGCGGAAGGGCTTGGGCGCGGGCAGGTCCTCCAGCTCGCGCGAGGCGACCTTGAAGGAGATGTAGGGCTTGGGCGCGCCATCCTCGCCGCGCTGGTAGAAGTTGGTGCGCTTGAGCGCCCGGACCAGCAGCGCCAGCCGGCGCAGCGCCCGGTCGGCGTCGAGGCTGGCCACGCCCTGAAGGAGGTCGACGATCTGCCCGAACAGGGCCTCCGCTGCGGGCCCGCGCGCCTGTGCGTCCCCGCCGGCCGCCGGATCGAACTTCACTCGGAAGAGATCGAGCAGCGCGCGGGCGATGGCCGGCTCATCGCGCAGCGCCAGCTGCACGGTGGCCACGCTGGGGTCGAGGCCGGACTGCTGGCGATAGCGGGCGAGCGCGCGCACCAGCGAAGCGTCACGCCAGCCGACGCCCAGCTCCATCACCAGCCTGTTGAAGCCGTCACCCTCGGCGCGGCCTTCCCATACGGCGACGAAGGCCTCCTCGAAGGGGCGGCGCACGTCGTCGAAGGAGAGGCGCTCGCCACGCTCGTCCTCCAGCAGGAACTGGTGCGCCCACACCACTGGCGCGCCGGCGCGGTGGATGGCGAAGCCGTCCTCCTCCAGCGCCTTGAGGCCCATGTGCTCGAGGATCGGCAGCACCTCGGCCAGCGGCACGGCCTGTTCACCCTCGCGATACAGCTTGAAGCGGAACTGGCGCGGGCTGCAGCGCGCACCGCGATAGGCGCGCACGGCCACGCCGCCTTCGCCGGCCAGGGTCTCGATCGCCTCCACATCGCGCAGCGCCTCGTCGGCGTCGTTGAGGTCACGGTAACCGAGCGAGAAGGCGCCGGCCGTGTAGCGCGCCAGAAGCGCGCCCACGTGATCGCCGCCCCGGCCGCGCGCCGCGCTCTCGAAGCGGTCGCGCCAGGTGCGCACCGCTTCGGCCACCTCGGCTTCGAGCGCGGCCAGGTCGGGTGTCGGGTGGTCGCCGGGCGACACGCCCAACACATAGTGCACTCGCGCCAGCGGGTCGTTGCCATAGCGGGGATAGACCGCCGACACGCGCCCCTTCCACGCCTTGGCCAGGATCGCCCCGGCGCGCTCGCGCACGTCGGAGTCGTAGCGGTCGCGCGGCACGTAGAGTTGCACGGCCACGAAGCGGTCGAAAGGATCGGTGCGGGCGAACAGGCGCACGCGCGGCCGGTCGTAGAGGTGCAGCACGCCGGTGGCGATGTCGAACAGCGTCGCCTCGTCGATCTGGAACAGCTCGTCGCGAGGGAAGGTGTCAAGGATATAGCGCAGCCGCTTTAGCGTGTGTTCGCTGGGCGCCCGACCGACGCGCGCCAGCACGTGCTCGATCTTGCGGCGGATCAGCGGGATCTCGCGCGCCGGCTCTTCATAGGCTTCGGCGGTGAACAGCCCCACGAAGCGGACCTCACCCACGGCGCAACCTTGCGCATCGTAACGCTTGACGCCGACGTAATCCATGTAGGCGCGCCGGTGCACGCGCGAGCGCAGGTTCGACTTGGCCACAATCAGCGGATCCGACGTCTCCAGCCACTTGCCGAGGTCGCGCGTCAACACCGCAGGCTCGCTGGCGCGACGCAGCACGGCGCGGGCGGGGTCGCGCAGCACGCCGTAGCTCGTCGCCGACGAGACGCGCGGCTCCTCCGCGGCGTAGCGGCCGTCGGCGTCGCGCGGGTAGTCGTAGGTGCGCGCGCCCAGGAAGACGAAGTGGTCGTCCGAAAGCCAGCGCAACAGCGCAACATCCTCGTCGCGCTGGGCCTGGTCGCCTTCGAGCGGGGCCATGGCGAAGGCCTCGATGACGTGCGCCATCAGCGCGCGCATGGCGCCGTGATCGTCCACTGCGGCGCGGGCGTCGGCGAAGGTGGCCACGACCTGTTCGGCCACGGCGGCGCGACGGTCGGCCCCGACGTCGCCGAGGAGCACGACGATCATCGACTCGGTGATCGGCTGCCCGTCAGGGGTGCGGCGCCCGTTCGCGTCGCGGCGGACCTCCACGACGGGATGGGCCATGGCGCGCACGTCGAGGCCGGTCTCGGCCAGTTCGCCCATCAGGCTGTCGACGAGGAACGGGCGGTCCGCCTGCACGACGCGCAGCACGTCGACCCCCCCGGACGGCGCGGGCGCGAGCTCGATCTTGGGCTCGCCCGGGGTGCGCTCAGCCGCGAAGCGCCATGTCTGCGCCAAGGCGTCGGCCAAGGCGGGATCGGCGGCGGCCGAGTCGTCGCGCATGTCGGAGACCGCCTGGCGCACGAACGCCAGCGCCGCCGCATCGCTCCCGTCAGGGCCGAGCGCATCGATCACCCGCGCCTCCAGGCCGCCGGAGGGCTGGGGGTCGAGCGTAGCGTCGTCCATGGTCGGGCCGGGTCGAAATCGCCCAGAGGGGCGCGGATGGCGGTCGTCCTAGCCCCGGATCGCGGCGGGCGCCAGCGATGCACGCGGACCTGGCCCGGACATGGAAACGCCGCCGAGCGGGGCGGGCTCGGCGGCGCGGGCTCACGCCTTGCGGCGGAGCGCTCTTCCATAAGCCGTCGCCAGAGGGGACGAAGCGACGGCTCAAGGTCAGGGCGAGGGGACGCCCCGGACCGCACACAGATAGGGGCCGCGCGGCGCTTCGCCACCCCGGCGCAAAATCACGACGCCGTGATGTCGGCGGTCTCCTGAGGGGGGGCGGTGAGGCGCTGCGACAGCGGCTGACGGCGCGTGGCCTGCCCTTCCGGCTCGCCGTCGCCGGAAAGCAGGATGGCGATCCAGCGCGAACCGGGAAACTGCGCCAGGATGATGATCGCCGTGACCGTCAAGGGCGTGGAGAGGAACATGCCGGGGATGCCCCACACGACGCCCCAGAAGGCCAGCGACAGCAGCACCACCACCGGGTCGATGTTGAGGCTGTCGCGCTGCATGCGCGGCTGGATCACGCTGCCGACGACGAAAAAGATCACCTGCAGGGCGACGAACAGCGCGATGGCGCGCCAGTACGCCTCGAATTGCAAAAGCGAGAACAAGGGCGGCAGGAGCGAGCCGACCAGCCCCCCCAGGATGGGGATGTAGCTCGCCAGGAAAATCAGGAAGGCCCAGAACACCGCGTTCTGCAGCCCCAGCGCGGCCATGGCGAAGCCGGAGAGCACCGCCATCGCCGCGCCCGTCACCGTCTGGATCCAGAGGTAGCCCTGCACGCCGTTGCGGATGCGCAGGAACACCGCCTGCGCCTCGTGCCGCTCTTCGTGATGCGGAAACAGCGCCACCGCCTTCTTGCGGAAGCCGCCGCGCGAGGCGATCAGGAAGCCCAGGTAGATCAGCGAGTACATCGTCGCACCGCCGATCGTCTGCAGCGAGCCGACGAGCGAGCCGAGATAGCCGGACGGGTTCAGCTGGTTGACGAGGCTTGAGACGGTGGGCGGCACCTGCACGTGGAAGAGACCGGCGATGGAGGCGATCACCGTGTTCAGTCGTGGCGCGTCGCGCACAAGCTGGGTGGCGAAGCCGTAGGAATTGTCGGCCACGATCGCCAGGATCAGCAGGATCGCCACCGCCACGATCGCGAGCGCGGCCGGCATGGCGGCGATGGCCGGCAGCTTGGCCTTCTCGCTCAGCACACGCGAGAAGCCGTCGACCATTATCAGCAGGAAGACGGCGACGGCCAGGGGCGTCAGGATCGCCTGCAGCCAATAAAGCGTGGCGCCCACCGCGATGGTGGCCAGGATCACCAGCGCATTGCGGCTGAGCGCCGATCCCGACATGGCGTCCCCTTGCGCAAGCGTGCGTCGCCGCAGCCTTACGCCGCGCCGTAGCGCATCACCATGAGGCGCGAAGATGAACGTCCGCTGAGGCGCGCCTGCAGGATGGGCGCGCCGGCGCTCAGCGCGTGGCGATCTCGGCGGAGGCGGCGCCGGTCCAGCGGCCGGCGGCCGACTTCATCGCGTCGCCGGCGGCCTGCATCACCTGCTGGGCCTTATAGATGAAGCCGTAGGTGGGGTAGACGGTGGTGCCCAGGTTGTTGGACGGATCGTACCACACCTTCACTTGGCTCCAGTCGCCGCGGGCGGAGACGTCGACGACGGTGACATCCTTTTCCACTTGGCCGCGGCGGCCGTTGATCAGGCTCCAGTTGGCGTGGGTCACCTGGATGATGCGGTCGGTCAGCACCTGGCTGACCACCGCCACGTGGCCGCGGGTCATCGGGCCGTAGGGACGGAACACCAGCACCGAGCCGGCCTGCGGGCTGAAGCCGCGGGCGTACTTGCCGACCGCCTTCTCCCACCATGTGCCCGCGTCGCCGAAGATCTGGATGCCGGTGAACAGGCGCGCGAACTGGGCGCACTGCCAGCCCTGGTTGGCGGCGGCCGGCGGCGTCGTCATCGAGACGGGGGCGCCAGGTTTCAGAACGCTGGAGAGGAGGTCGCCCACCGAGGTGGCGGCCGCGTGGGAGGCGGTGGCGCCTAGGAGAGTGAAGGCGGCCGCTGCGATCGCGACCGTCGTACGCTTAGCCATCAGGTTCGTCGCCTTCAGCCGTCCCTTACCGGGTTGTGAGGTTTAGCCTCGGAGAAGAGGGTGAACATCCGGTAATCCGCCGCAGCGGGCGTGGCGGTTCGCCGCGCGCGCGATCGCGCAGGCGCCGCTCAGTCGAGCCCGGCGCCAAGGCCGCGCATCAGCGCGACGAAGCCGGGGAAGCTGGTGGCGATCATGCCGGGCTCGCTCACCGCCACCGGCGCGCCGGCGGCGAGGCCCAGCACGAGATGGCTCATGGCGACGCGATGGTCACCATGCGTCTCGACGCGGGCGCCCCCGGCGGGCGGGCGCCCGCCCCGGCCGTGGACGACGAGGCCGTCCGGCTCCTCCTCCACCTCGACCCCGCAGGCGCGCAGGCCCGCCGCCATCAGCGCGATGCGGTCGCTCTCCTTGACGCGCAGCTCGCCGATGCCGCGCATGACCGTGGGCCCTTGCGCGAAGGCGGCGGCCACCGCCAGGATCGGATACTCGTCGATCATCGAGGGCGCGCGCCCGGGGGGGACGACCACACCGCGCAGGCCGCCATGGCGCGCGCGCAGGTCGCCCACCGGCTCGCCGCCCGCCTCCCCTGCGCCCTCGATCGTGAGGTCCGCGCCCATCTCGCGCAGCGTCTCGTAGAGGCCGGTGCGCAGCGGGTTGAGCAGCACCCCCTCCACCGTCACCTCCGATCCCGGCGCGATCAGCGCCGCCACGATGGGGAAGGCGGCCGAGGACGGGTCGCCCGGCACGCGCACCTGCGCGCCGCGCAGGGCCTGGCGCGCCAGGACGGCCCGCCGGCCGCCGGGCTCGTCGATCACGCGCACCTCGCCGCCGAAGCCGCGGATCATGCGCTCGGTGTGGTCGCGGGTGGGCTTGGGCTCAAGCACGCCGGTCTCGCCCTCGGCGTTGAGCCCGGCGAGCAGCACGGCCGACTTCACCTGCGCCGAGGCCATGGGCGGGGTGTAGGCGATCCCCCGTAGGCCGCCGCCGGCCACGCGGGCGGGGAGGAAGTCTCCGGCGCGGGCGGTGACGCGCGCGCCCATCGCGGCCAGCGGGCGCCACACCCGCCGCATCGGGCGCCGCTGCAGCGAGGCGTCGCCGGTGAACACCGGCTGGATGGGGAAGCCCGCCGCGGCGCCCATGATCAGTCGCACCGCGGTCCCGGCGTTGCCGCAGTCGACCACCTCGCAAGGCTCGGTGAAGCCGCCGCGGCCCCGCACCGTCCAGGCGCCCTCGCCCGTGCGCGTCACCTCGGCCCCGAACGCGCGCATGGCCGCGGCCGAGGCGCGCACGTCGTCGCCCTCCAGCAAGCCCGAGACCTCGGTGCGGCCGTGCGCCAGGGCGCCCAGGATCAGCGCCCGGTGGGAGATCGACTTGTCGCCCGGCGCCCGCACGCGTCCGCGCAAGCGTTCGCCGGGCCGCGCGGTCAGCACATCGTCCGGCACTGGGCGGTCCTCTCCTGGGAGCGGTGGGGCGCGGCGCTTTGACAGCGCCTCCGCCAACGTGGCAAGGGAGCCGCCGCCTCCGACACCCCCTTCTTCTAGAGAGACACCCGCCCTTGGCCAGCCCTGAACTCGGGACCAAGCAGATCTGCCCGAACTGCCAGACGAAGTTCTACGACCTCAACAAGCGCCCGGCCCATTGCCCCAAGTGCGCCACCGACTTCGACCCCGAGGACGCGCTACGCTCGCGCCGCTCGCGCACCCGCGTCACCCCCGCCGACGTCGCCGACGACGAGGTGAAGGCCGCCCCCGTTCACGACGAGGCGGAGGATCAGGAGGAAGAGGAGGAGGCCACACCCGAGATCGACGCCGCCGCCGAGGAGACGGTGGTCGAGACCGATGACGACGACACCGCCGAGGGCGCCACGAGCGGCGACCTGGGTGTGGGCGAGGCCGCTGACGACGAGGAGGAGGAGGCGGCCGACGATGTGCCCTTCCTCGAGGACGAGGACGAGGACAGCGCCGACGACGACATCGAGGGCCTGCCCGACAAGGACGAGGAGGAGCGCTAAACGCGCTTGATCCGGCGGGGCCTCCGACATAGGTTCCGCCGCCTCGCGAGGGGGCGGTCCACCAGGCCGCCACGAACGCCCTCGACGACACCGTTTCGCCTGACCCTGCCGGGGTCGCGGCGCGGGGCTATAGCTCAGCTGGTAGAGCGCTTGAATGGCATTCAAGAGGTCAGCGGTTCGACTCCGCTTAGCTCCACCATACGCAGCAAGGGCCCGGCGAGTGATCGTCCGGGCCCTTCGCTTGTCCGGGGAACCACAGGGGAACCCGCAGGAGGAAAGTCGCGGCTCCCTGACAGTTCCTGACGTGAGCAGGGCCGGCCGGGTAGAGCCGAGCGCCGCATGCTCTGAAATGCTCTACTCGGCGCCGGCAAGGCGTGGCACCGCGCGGGTGGCTGCGGGTGATTTCCTACTCGCTCAGCACCACCCATCTCCGCGCGCGTAGGCCGCTGAAACCGGCGCTGAAACCGGCGCGTCTCCATCAAGGCGGCTCAGTCGTCGCAGAGCTATGACGGTTGAGCAGACGAGCCTCGGTCCATCAGGGCACCATCAGGATAGAGGATCCGGCCGGACCCTCTGATTTCCTATCAGGCGAGCTTCCTGAGCGACGATCCGCGCCGCGGCGGCTGCGGTTGCCAAATGTGCCTGGGGCTCGCGCGCACGTGAGGGGTGCGTACCTCAGTGCGTACCAGCCGCGCGCGTGGTGGGTGCGAACCTAGGCGCGAACCGCGGGACTCTCCCGCTCGGCGGGGCTATCGTGCGGCGAGCGCCACCCCGTCGTCCTGTCCAGAAGGTTGAGCCATGCCGCTGCACCTGCCAGCCGAGCGGATCGAGATGAAGACCGCGAGCGCCTTCTCTCCCGGTTCGCTCGTCTTGGTCACCATCGGACAGGCTGGGCCTCACGCGTTGGCCCTTCGGTGTTCCTGGCAGTTCGATCCTGAAGATCCCGTAGAAGCGATGCTGCTGATGCTGCAGCCTCTTCATGAGCGCACGCCGGCGGGGGTGTTGCTGGAGACCCGGTCTTTGCGCGAGCCCGTGCTCGGGGTCGAGGGCAGAGTGAGCGTCGAGGTGGACTATTTGGCGCGCCCCGATGGAGAGCGCTGGCTGCAGCGCGACGGCAAGTTCGGCCATCTCGGCTTCGCTCGCGGTGGCGCTTTCATCAGCGGGCTGTATCAGCCCATGGATCCCACGCAGGCGAAGATGCTTTGGGTGAGGCTCTCCGACTGGACGGCGCTGACCCTTAGTCATGCTGAGGAGCCGGAGACGGTCTTCTCCCATTGGCGCCTGCGCCTACAGGGGGGGACGGAGAGCGAGCCCTGGACGATCAATATCCCGGCCGAACCAGCTTGAATTTCATCAACGACATTCCTGAGGGCCTGCATCGTGAACGCCTCAGGGCGGAAGTCAGAGAGCTTGTCGACGCGCGAAGTAGGGCGGAAGCGGAAGCACTAACTCGCCTCAATAACTTCCAAGGCGCCCTTTATTCTGGCAGCACAGCCGCCTCGTTGGCATTTCTGGCAGCGGCGGGAGCTAAAAACATTCCTGTCGCCGCTGTGTTGTCGGTAGGTGCCTTCTCAGCCGCGTTGCTAGCGTATTCGATATCTCTTTACCTGCAGTTTCAGCTAAGCAGTAGTCGCTACAACCTCTTAAGCCAGACGGCGCAGCGTTTCTTCACGCGGGAATCATCGCTCGAAGATTTCATGGACGCCATAGGCTTGATGCAAACCAAGTGGCTGTACCGGATCATGTTCTGGATGCCGCTGGCGCTGTTGCTTCTTGGCGTTGCGCTTGAGACTGCTGCCGCAACCAGCTTTGGGCCTACCTTCTCAAAGGCACGTTGATGATTGCCTCCCTCCTGGCCGCCGCCGCGGTCGCCGGCTCGCCTATGCAGTTCGACTTGGTGTGTACGGGGACACACCGGCATGGCGAGTCGCAGACGATCGACGCAGCGCCAGGGGCGCCCTGGAGCGCGACTATAGCGGCCGATCTCCAGGAAGGCGCCTACTGCGAAGGCGGCTGCCCAGCGCGCAGGCAGATCTTCGAGCTGACCCCGGACAAGATCACCCTCGAGCATGAGCGCGACGGCTTCGCGCGCGTGGACCGGACCTCGGGAGCGTACAGCCGCGAGACGATCAACGCCGACGGGTCGATGGACAGCTGGAAGGGGACCTGCCGTCGGGAACCCTTCTCCGGCCTGCCCAGCCGCCGCTTCTAGTCCACACCGGCCTGCGTCAATCCTAGCCCCATCAGGCGGCGCAGCGCCTCGGGCCGCGTGGGGATGTCAGCCTGCGTCAAGCGGAAGGCATCAAGCGAGGCGAGCTGGTCTTCGGACAGGCGGACCGTCACCGGAATGCCAATCCCCGTCGCCGGGCGACCAACCTTTTTGCCGTCAGAAACGTTTGACATCGTGAAATCTTGATGCCATGAAGGACGGGCCAAGGCAAGGGGTGGAGCCCTCGCCAAGGCCCTAACCGCAACCGCTCCCAAGGAGAGACGGTCATGGCTGCCTCAGCCCCTAGCACGACTCTGCCCGCCGCGCGTGAAGCGCAGCGCTACATCTTCCTCGCCGCCTGGGCCGCCAAGCGCGCCCGGCCGGAGGTCACCTTCGGCGCCTGCCTGCGGGAGGCGTGGGCCTTCCACAAGCGAGCCGAGGCGAAAGCTCGCAAGCTCCTGGCGCGCGCTAAGCCGATCAACGGCGGCGTGCACCTGCAGCCGAGCCCCGCGCTCATCACCAACCCGACGTGGGCCGCCAGCTCGCGCGAGCGGTACGCCGGCCGCGCGCACTGGAACGCCGGCCGCGTCGCTCGCATGGGGGTGAACTGAGATGGTCACCGCCAACGCTGCCGCGCCCCTGGCGGCCGTCACCGCTGCCGCCGCCGCTCATCCCGATGCCGACTTGCTCCAGCTCGCTGCGCACTACAGCGCGCTCGACAGCTCGGCGACTGCCTATGCGGTCGATCTCGAGCGGATTGAGGAGGAAGTGGAAGCCGCCGGCCCCCCGATGCCCGAAGTGCTGCGGGTCACTTCAAACGATCGCGCCGTCTGGTCGTTTTCCGCGCCCTGGTGGACCGCCCACAATGTGAACTTGCTCCGCAAGCAGGTGGCACGCCTGCAGCGCCACGTGGCGGAAGGAGCGACGGAGGGCAAGCGCGGGACGCTGAAGCGGGCGCAGGAGGTCGTCAGCGCTTCCGACCAACGCGAGGCCGCCTACAGGGCTCGGCTGGCCTCCACGCGCCATCCTGCCGTCGAGAAGGCCTACGACGACGCGTTAGAGAGCCTTGGCCTCGCGTGGGAGCAGATTCTTGCGACGCGGGCTCGCACCCTCGCCGGGCTGCAGGTCAAAGCCCGCCTCTTGGGGAGCTATCTCGGCGGCCCGCCTACCAAGGAGGCCGATGTCGACGAGGACCTCACCTGGTCGCTGCTCTCCGACCTCCTCGCGCTCGAGGAGACGGCGTGATGGCGTCGCCAAGCGCGCGGACATGGCGGCGGCTGGTGGACAGCGCCGCCGCCGCAGCAGCGACACCGGAGCACCCTCACCCGGAGCTCCGCACCGCCCAGGCTGACACGCGAGGGCTGATCATCCCGGCGGAGAGCTACGCTGATCGCGCAGCCTTCGTCGCCCTTGCGGCGCTGAGCCGAGCCTACGGGGCCGCGGCGGGTGAAAGGCGCCGCGGTATCAGCGGCGGCCTGCAAACCCTGGCGGCCGAGTGCAGGGCGATCCTCGGTGAACCGCCCGCGCCCGCCTCTGCGCCCGCCTGGCTGGCGCGCGCCGACTGCGGAAGCCGATGATGTCCCGCCAATACGAGAGGCTGGATGGCGTCGATCTTTGGGAACTCGAGCCCGGCATGCACTGCGACGGCGCAGGGCTGTACCTGCGCGTCGATTGGGATGGCGGCCGGCGGTGGAGCTTCATCTATCACCGCCAGCGCCGGCGGGAGATGAGCCTCGGGCCGCTTCGCGACATCGACCTAGAGGATGCCCGGGGCGCCGCTTGTCGAGCTCGCTGCTTGGTTCGCGAGGGCGACGACCCGATCGCGCTGAGGCTCCAACGACGAAATGATTTCGGCGATACGGCGTCCCAGGCGCTTCCCCCTTAGGCTGGTGGGGTATGGGCCGCGCGGCTCGAATCCTGGCTGCGCAAGGCGATGCGAGCGGCGCGTGTGGCTGTCGACCGCCTGAGCGGCTTCACATGCTCGTTCGCAATGCGGGCCCTTCCCTTCATTAGGTTGCTACTTTCGGGCTGATGTAGGCCAGCACTTCGCTAACCTTCGCTTGAACGGCGGTATGGATGCGTCCCCTTTCTAAAGCCACGCAGAGCTAAGTTTATTATGCGCAGCCCTTTCTTAGCGCCAGAGGTATCGATATAAGTATGGGTAGGCCTTAATAAGGAGCAGATCGTGTCGGACTCGCTAGCTGCGCCAACCGCTGGGTGGCCAACCCCACCTGCGTCGCAACCTGATCCTGCCCCACCCTCCAAGCCTCGGCGAGCTGGCGGGTATCTTAGGCAACCGACTGGCTACTCAGCCTTCATTCCGGCTCAGCTTCCGCCGGATCCTTCCGTTCAGATCGACGATGAGATGCAAGCGCTCCTGTCAAGAGCTGATCGTGCCTTAGGTCGCCTAGACGGGTCAATACAAACCCTACCTAATCCCGATTTATTCGTTTTGATGTATGTCAGAAAGGAAGCCGTACTATCATCACAAATCGAGGGGACACAGTCTTCACTCGCTGATGTCCTTGAGGTAGAAGCAAGCGTCTTTGACCCAGAGCACCCGAATGATGTCGGAGAGGTGCTAAACTACGTCGCCGCAATGAACCACGGCCTCAAGCGTCTGGAGACATTACCAGTATCGACAAGACTAATAACAGAGATACATCATCAATTATTGCATGACGTGCGTGGGACAGAAAAGAACCCCGGGGAAGTTAGGAGGTCGCAAAACTGGATCGGGCCACAAGGATGCAACTTGCGCACAGCAAGCTTTGTACCGCCGCCGCCCGGAGACATCGGAGACCTGCTATCAAATTTAGAAAAGTTTATACATGATAAGAGCCTCATACCATCTCTAATAAAAATCGGGCTAGTGCATTCCCAATTTGAGACAATTCATCCATTTCTTGATGGTAATGGTCGAGTAGGCAGGCTGCTCATTACTTTCTTGCTTGTTGAAGGTGAGATACTCATAAAGCCCGTATTGTACATATCACACTACTTTAAGCGCCATCGAAGCGAGTACTATGAAAGACTTCAGGCCGTCCGAGACCGAGGAGACTGGGAAGGTTGGATCAAGTTCTTCTTGAGGGGAATTGCTGAAGTGAGCCTGGAGGCCACTGAAACTGCGAGATCTATAGTCTCGCTCCGAGAGGATCATAGACGTATAGTACAGGATGAGTTTGGCAGAGCCGCCGGCAACGGACTAAAAACGCTTGAGAGGCTTTTTCACTCACCGATCACGACCGTTGGTCAGGTTCAATCGCAGCTAAAGATCACGTACCCTCCAGCCAATCAACTCGTCCAACGCTTTGTAGACACAGGCATTCTGCATGAAGTAACTGGACAAGAGAGGTACCGGGTTTATCAGTATAAGTCTTACATAGAACTCTTTGGCGAGTCCGGACCAAAGCTAGATGAGGACGCGTCTGAGTATGGCCCTCATGAGCCCGGTCCAACCGAGGGGCCCGGAGCCTAGGGGTGCGAAACCTAAACTTCTTAAGCATCTGAACGGCGCTAAAAAGGTCTAGGTCAGGCCGCCCTTAGCGTGGCGGCAGAGAGAACCGCACGGGTCGGTCCTCCCGCGGAGGCACCAGGCGCTCGATGCAGAGGCCAAGGGCGGCCACGTCGCCGCCCTTGGCGATGTCGACCGCCTTCCGGGTCAGAGCGGCCGCCTCGCCCTCCAGCAGCGCCTCAGCGGCCAGCGTGGAGCGGTTGCGCGTGCCCTTCGGCTTGCCGGGGTTGCCGGGCGCGAACGGTCGGCCTCGGCGTGCTTCCGTGGCGCTTTTGCGCGGGGCTTCCGTCATGCCCGACCGGCCACCCGCCTCCACCAGGGGGCACGCTGGGGCGCAAGCTGCGCTGGCGGTGGCGCCTCTAGCTCCGGTTCGCCGTGCATCGCGTACAGGTAGGCCGTCAGGACCGCGCTGAGGGCCTCAGCGAGCGGCGGTGAGGCGGCGAGCACCTGCTCCTGGGTCACTGCACCCTGCGCAGCCGCCACGATGAGGTTGGCGAGCATGCCGAGCGCACCAGGCTCAGGGCTGCGCGCTCGCTCCAGCATTTCCGTCACGCCGGACGTGCCAAGCGCATCGAGCGTCGACCAGGTGAAGCGTAGGGGCACCAGGGAGCCGTCGAGCTCCAGCGCAGGGGTGTCAGGCTGCATTGTCGCGCCCTCCAGATACCAGGGTGAGGATCGGACCCGCCGCCATGGTGAAGCCCTCCTCGACGCCATGCGCCAAGCCTTTCAAGATTGAGCTGACGAGAGGATCGGGATCGCTGGCAGCCCGGTCGCGGAGAAAGGCCAGCGTCCGCTCTCTGGGCAGGATTTCGGCGTTGATGAGCGTGCCGAGCACCAAGCCGTTCACCAACTGCTGAGCTTCGATCATGGCAGCGAGCGGATTAGAGGCCACGGCTATACCTCGCCCGCCGCGATTGCCGCTCCTGAACTGTCTTGATCGTCCCGTTCGTGTGAGCCGTGCTGGTGAGGACCGCCTCGGCTTTCCCTTGAGCCACCTCACTCTTGATCTGCTGCCAGAGCTGGTCGTGCAGGACTGCGCCCTGCAGGTTGTAGGTGATTCCGGGCGCGCGGCCGGCTCCGTTGATAGAGGCGTTGAGCGTTGTGCTCGACGCAGGCTTCGGTGCTGGAATAAATCCCACCAGGCCGCCGTCCGCGAACCCAGGCACCCTGTCCGCACGGATGCTCTCCAGAAGACGCAGGTGCTTAGCCGTGGCCTTCGCAGGCACGACGAACTCACCGGTTGAGAGCATGGCGGGGATGCTGTCGCTGGTAGAAGTGCCGGGGCCGCTCACCTTGCCGCCGGTGGCGAAGCCGAGCAGCGGAGCGAGCTTCACCAGATCGGAGATCGCCGGCGGCGCGGTGTTGAGGTCGCTCGGCGAGAAGAGCGAGCCGGCCGTCTGAGCCCCTGCGGACAGGGTGAGGCTTCCCAAGGCGGCGGCCGCCGCGGTCGCGGATGTGGCGAGCCCCGTCAGCGCCGTGGTGGAGCCCGCCGCACCAGCCAGCCCCTCGACGGTGACCGTCGGCTTGGCGACGCCGGGGAGTTTGGTGGCTGGGAAGAGCCGGTCGGCCAGCGGCTTCTCGACGAACCGCTCGACGGCCGCCTTGGTGACGTCGGTGATCAGCCCCTTGGCGAAGCTGGTGATGGCCGAGCGGGCGTCGGTGGCGCCGGTGGCGAGGCTCACCAGGGCGTCTCCAGCGCCGCTGATGGCGCTCACCTCCAGGTTCTGGCCCTGGTTGGCGATGGAGGTCGTCAGGCCGTCTGCGTAGCTCTCGCCGATGCCGAGCGTGCGGCGGCGAAGCTCCTCGCGCTTCGCCGCAGTGGCGGCGTCGAAACCGGCAAGGTCGCGGGCCTTATCGTCTGGGCTAGCGTCGCTCTCATCGAGCGAGAGCTTCCGCTGCGACCGCTGAAGGCGGCGGTCCTCGTCGAACTGCGCCACCTCGATCTGGCGGCGTTCCTCGGCCGTGCGAGCGAGGCCGGCGCGGGCGGCGCTGATCTCGTCGTCGTAGCCGACCAGGGCGGCGCGGCGGGCGAGGTCCTGCCTGCGCAGGGCGTTGTCGGTGTCTCGGTCGCGCGTCTCCTGGCGGATGGCGGCGATCGCCGCGGCGCTGCTCTTCACCGCCTCGGCTTCGTTCTTCACGCGCTGAAAGGCCGAGGCGTCGATCTGCTTCAGCTTCAGCGCATAGGCGGCGTCGCTGACCCGCTTGTTCTGGGCGACAGCCACCTCCTGCACGCCGATGGCGGCGATCTGGCTGTCGAGGTCCGCCCGCTTCTGCACATCGAGCACGCCATCGCGGCGGGCCTGCAGCTCGTCTTTCTGCGCCTTCAGGGTGGCGGCTTGGGCGTCGAAGCCTTGGTCGCTGGAGCGCTTCTCCAGCTCAAGCTGACGGTTCTCCAGGGTCTGCGCGCTCGGGCCTCGCGGCCCCTTCGGCTGACGGTCGAGGTCGGCGAGCTGCTTCTGCAGGCCGGCGGTCGCCGCGCGCGCCTGCTCGGGCGTGTCCTGGCCGCCCTTCAGGTCCCCGGCGACGGCCTTGATGGCGTTCCTGAGCCGCTCGCGCTCGGTCCCCTTCGGATCGGCGGCTTCACGCCGCAGGCGGGCATCATCCGCGGCGCGGTCGGCGACGGCGGCGCCACGCCCCTTCGCCTGGGCGTCGAGAGCCCGGAAGCGCTGGTCGATCGCAGAGTTGTCGAAGCCGTTCGCCACCCCGCCGCGGGAGAACTGGCGGAGAGGCCCGATGAGGTCGGCTGTCGTGGCCTTGCCCGCCTTGTAGCGACGCAGTGCCCCAAGCTCTTCGTCGCCGGAGAACTGCCCCACTGCATGCGCCACGCTGGCGCCGGTGAACTCCTTCAGCCGGTCAAAGGCGTTGCCGATCCGGGTGGCCAGCCGCTGCCAGGCGGAGGCCTGCACGTCCACCGCGCCCGCCTGCCCCGCCAGCGCGGTCGTGAGCAGCCGAGAGCTGGCGATGAGAGCGCCTTGCTGGTCGCCCTGCTGCTGTGTCGCCCGGATGTTCTCGAACTGCTTGTCGGTCAGGAAGCCCAGCGCGTGGTTCAGGTCGGCCGCGCCGGCTGCGGGATCTTTGAAGAGGGGCGTCAGCGCCTTGATCGCCGCGTCCTGAGAGACGCCGGTTGCCTTTGAGTAGGCGAGCACCGCCTCGGTCGCCGGCTCCAGCGCGCGGGAGCCCACCTCGCCCGTCGAGAGCAGTGCCTCCTGCAGCTTGCGCGCACCCTCCAGCGTCGTCTGGCCGGAGGCCGACACGCGGCCGGCGATGGCGTCGATCTGCTCCGACGACGCCCCTGACGCCCGCCCGAGGCCGTTGAGCGTCGTGGCCACGTCGTGCTGCGACTTCTCAAAGCCGATGAAGGCCAGCGCCGCTCCGCCGGCCGCTACGGCGAGGGCGCCGAAGCCCGCCAGAGGCGCGGCCAGCGGAGCAACCAAGCCGAGCGCCCCCTTCGCCAAGGCGGCGAAGCCACCCTCCCCGAAGGCGGCGATCTGGCCGATGCGAGGCGCTTCCTGGAGCAGGGCGCGGATCGGCGTCTGCCCGGCCACCACGCTGTCAACCAGCGAGCGGATGACGTGGCTGGTCTCCAGCACCTGCGCGCGGTTGAGGCGGTAGCTGTTGGTGACGATCGCCTGGAGCTGTTGGTCGGCCGCCTTGCCCGCTGCGACGATCCCCGAGGTGTCCGCCCCTAGCCGAATGGTCGCGCCCTTGCCGGCGCGCCCGGCGCTGTCCTGCGCCAGTCGCTCGCCCTGCTGAAGGTCGCCTTTCAGCTTGTCGAGGTCGGCGCGCACCTCGATCGACGCGGATCCGATCACGTTGCCGGCCATCGTCAGTCCTCCTTCGCGCCGGCCAAGAAGGCGGCGAACAGCTCATCGGAATGATCGGTCTTTAGAGTGCTGAGATAAGGGCGGGCGGCCATGCGCTCCGTCCCGACTTCCAGCGCCTCGGCGTAGTTGGTGTTGGCCACGATGCGCCCGACGAGAGAGTCCCCGTCGCGGGCGATCACCTGGTCGGCCTGCGTCTTCTGGCGCAGGTTGCCGTAATCGTTCGCGGGCGCCTCGCCGGGCGCCGACGCCTGGTGTGTCTTCGTCTTACCGCGGCGATACACGCGTCCTGAGCGCTCGCCGCCGTACGAGGCTTGCAGCACGCGCTGGCCTACCAGCACGGCCTTCTCCAGTCCGCGGCGGGCGCTGGCCTCGGCGATACCCTGCATCGCGCTCAGGTCGATCGTCACCTTGGCCATCTGGTGCTCCAGGAAAGGTCCCGGCCGCGCACTGTGGCGGTGCCGCCGGGTGTCGGTGTTCTCACGGTCACCGCCGACTGGACCGGACGCAGGCCATCACACCCGCGCCAGGGGGTTGGCCGCCGCTGCTGGGGGGAGCGGTGGCGCATCTTCAGAGCGCCAGCCGGTGAGGCGTGACGTCGATCGGGAAACGGGGTGGCTTCTCCGCGTCGAGCGGCCTCGGATCGGGCCGGGCGACTACGGGCGGAACCCACATCTGCACCGGCACGCGACGCGGCCATGCGAGGTCGCCGCCAGCGTCGTGAAGGTGAGGCAGGCGAGTGGTGACAGCGAGCCGCCCCGGCTTGCCGCCACAGTCAGGGCTGAAGCCGCGCGCCAGGTACTCCACCCCTTCGCGTTCTGGGCTCACGCCAGCGGCGCGAAGGCGTGCATCGTTCGCCTTCATCCGATCGAGCAGACCGGCGATGGCTTGCACGGCCGCCGGGAAGCCATACTCGACGTCGCTCAGGAGCTCGTCTCGCTCCTTCAGCGCCGCTGATTTTTCACGTGCGGCCGCAGCTTCAAGCTCCGCCTCGCGGATCGTCACCAGCCGCTCCAGCACGGCTGTCTCCTGCCGGTCGAGCCGCTCCACCTCGAAGGCGAGCTGAGACGCCTTGCCGTGCAGCTTGGCGGCCGAGGCTGCCGTGGTGGTCACGTCTACGGACTGCGCGTGCGTGTCGGCCCTTTCGACCTCAAGAGCGGCCTTCTCGCTGCTCAGGTCGGCCAGGAGCGTCTCCGCCTCTGGGATGCCGCCCTGGCCACCCAGGAGGGATGTGACGCGGCTATGGAGATCGGCGGCGCTCATTGGGCGCCCCGCTTCCAGCCATTCGCCAAGCGCTCCTTACGCTCCACAAGGGCGGCTTCGTGCGCCGCGGTCGCCTCTCGCATGCGCTCGGCCGCGATCGCCGCCTCGTGGCCGGTCTCGGCGTCGCTGCGAGCCATGCTCGCCACCTTGCTCAGGTGCGCGGCGTTGAGGCTGGGATCGGCCGCCACGCCGATGGGCGCGAGGTTACCGGTGTGCGCGGGCGAGCTATCGCGGTGCGAGGTGCGGTAGTGCTCGTTGCGCCGGGCGAAGGCCTCATCGGACATCGCCTGCAGACGCTCCGTGGCTTCGCGGCGATCAGCCAACACGCGAGCCTCGTCGGCGACGGCCCGCTGCGTGCTGTCCATGGCCATCATGCTCACGGTCAGCGCCTTACCGTCCGCCATTGTGGGCGAGACGCCTTCGCCAATGATGCGGCGGATGCTGGCGAGGACGCCAGCCGTGTCGGCGGGGTCGAGGGTGGTGGTGCTCATGAATGCTCTCCTCAGGCGGTGGCCGGTTGGCGGGTGATGCGAAGGCGGCAGGGAGCCCCCTGCGCGGCGGTGTCGTCGAAGGTGGCGGGGATGGGGGTGGCGGCCTCCGAAGTGGTGAAGGCGCCGGTACCGTCGACGTAAGCGGCTTGGCCCGGCGTGGCGGCGGCGCCAGCCGTGATCCAGATCACGCCCTCGTTCAGGAGGCCTGCCGAGGCGTAGCGCTGATAGGCGTCGACCGTCTGCGACCCGGTGAGCTGCACCTCGCCGGCGCTGGTGATCGTCACGCCCAGGAAGGCATCGGCCGCCGGGGTGGCGGTGCAGCCGTGATCGCCGGCTCCGCGGAAGACAGCCCGGCCGAACGGGATGCCGGCGGCGTCCTCGACGGTTCGGCTCAGGCGGTTGGACTTCTCGCCGTTGGCCACGACGCCGGGCGGCGGCAGGGGCGGCTTGTCGAGGAAGGTGGACTGGGTGACGGCCATCAGGCGGCTCTCCGTGGGTTGGCGGCGGGGTGGTTGAGGGCGGCGGCTTGGCGCTGGCCGTAGACGGCGATCAGCGCCGCCTCGGCGCGGCCGTCATGCGACTTCAGCGGCCAGTGGTGGGCCATGCCCGGGAGCAGGGCCGAGGCGCGGGCGCGGCTGGCGTCCTTGCCGTCGCCGGCCTGCAGGCCCATCGCCCGGCGCCAGCGGATAGGCGCCACGGCGTCTAAGGGCATGCCGTGGGCGACGCACATGGCCTTCAGGCCCCACCACATCCCGCCAAAGCTGAAGGCGCCGACACAGCCGTCGGTCGGGCGAGGGCCCACCAGCTCGATCCAGGCCGTGGGCCGCTCGGGCGCCCAGCCAGCGAGGATGCCGGCCAGGGCATGCAGGTCGAGGATGCGGCGCGGCTTCACGTCGAGCGTGGGCACGTCGCGGAGGTCGGAGGTGCCGTCCGGTCGAAGGAGGCACAGGGCGCCGGTGACGCCAGGGTCGATGCCGAGGATCGGAGGCTGAGCGAAGAGGGTCGGCGCCTGGCTGGCTACCCGCACCCGCACTTCAGCACTTGGCTCAAGGTGACCCGCACCGCACCCCGCACCCCCTATAGGGGTGGTGCGGGTGCGGGTCCGGCCGATTTCACCCGCACCATCCGCACCTACCCGCACCTCGTTTTCAAGGGTGCGGGTCATAGCGTCACCCACTCACCGACGACTACAAAGGGGCGCTCGTCACCGTTGTCGTCGAAGCGCTGCTCGACCTTTAGAGCACCGCTCTTCAGCCATGCCTTGAGAAGCCCCTTCACCTTGGCCTTCCCGGCGCCCTTGGCCAGGTCGACTTCGAGCACCTCGGCGATGAGGTGCCCGACCCAGCCCTTGGCCTGAGGGTTCTCCCGCCACGAACCATCGGCGACGCGGCGCTGCACCTCCTGCAGATGCGGAACGGTCACGTCCTCTAGGGGGCTCGGCCACCTCCAAGGCTCGACCACGCCGACGCTGTCACCGCCATCGTCGCCGTTGCCCAGGCTGACGCTGACAAAGTGGAACCATGTGGAGCCGTCCGGCGGCGGGGCGAGGTTCGCCTTGCCGTTATCGACGCGGAAGTACGAGCGCCGGCGCTCAACCTCCGTCTTCGCCGCCTCGTCCTCGGACATCGGGTTGAGCACCCGGGCAGAGCGAGCTGCCGCGAGAAGGGCGACAGCGCCGCGGCCGTCCTCGACCGTGATCTCCTGGCCGCCGCCCTGACCCTTGCGGACGTGGTGAACGAGCTCGATGGCGGTGTTGGTGTCATCTGCTATGCGCGCCCATGTCTTGGCCACCCGGTCGACGGCGTTGTTGTCGTTCTCCGAGACGCGATGCGAGCTGACGAAGGGGTCGATCACCACGACGTCGATCTGGTGCTCGTAGATCAGGCGCTTGATCGCCTCGACCTTCGGACGCTGTACCTCCGCGCCCTCGCGCGTTTGCTCGGCGATGATGAGCTCGGCCTCACGCCCAGAGCCCATGAAGAGCCAGCCGTCGACGTCGGCCGCGCTGAGCTGGTGGTGCAGCATGGTCGCGTGCACACGCCGCTCGGTCTCCTCGAGCGGATCCTCGCCGTTCCACAGCCAGACGCGGCAGCGCTCGACCGGGCGGATGCCCAGGAGCGCCTTGCCGCTGGCCATCGAGAGCGCCTCGGCGATGGTGAGGCTGGACTTGCCCAGGCCGCCGGGCGCCACCGTCGTGGTGACGAAGCGACGGATGTAGTGGCCGCCGTACAGCCACTGCCGCTGCGGTAGGCTGGCCGGCGGCCGCCACGTGAACGGCTTCGCCCACGCATTGCCCTTCGGCGACCAGAGAGCAGCGGCTTCGTCCCGCTGAGCTCTCAGCCAATCCAGGTGTGCCTGGGTGGGTGCCGCATCGATTTCTGCGACCCGCGCAGCCGCGCGCTCGATCGCCTGATTGTTGATTTCAGAGGCAAGGCGCCGCCCATCCGCCCCCATGGGCGCGCGGTCGATAAGCTCAGCGATGTAGCGCGCAGCGCCTCCAAGCTCTCGCATGGCCGGATCGTCGCGCATGCGACCACTGGCCAAGGCCGGCACCTCGGGCCCCTGCGCTCCCTCCAGCACCAACTGGCCGAGCAGCGACCAGAGGCGCCGGTTAACGGGCTCGTAGAAGTGCTCGGCTGAGAGCTCAGGGAGAAAGTTCCGAGCGTCGGCAAGCACCAAGCCGATGAGGGTCTGCTCGACATCGAGCACGGCCAGCGTCGCGGCGAGCTTCGGCTCACGTGATGCGCCGGGAAAGGGCACCACCTCGGGCGGCCATGATGATGGTGGGCCCGACATATGCTCGCCGGACCTAGGCAGCGGTCCGCGCCTGAGCTTCAGTCGTGCTGCCTACCAGCTTTCCGAGGCGGGCCTGCGCCCAGGCGTCCAACTCTGTAGTCGGGTAGAGCGGCCACGGTGCACTGCCCTTGTAGAAGCGGGGACCACCGCCCTCGCATGCCCAGCGGGCGAGGGTCTGCACCGCCACCTGCATCCCGTGCGCTTCGCGAAGGTAGGAGGAGGCCTCGGCGCGCCTGAGACGGGTGGGCGTGCTCATCAGGCCGCCACCTGCTCGACGCCGCCGCGCGCAAAGGAGCGCAGCTCGCCGAAGTCATAGAAGGCGCGGCCATTCACGCGGCGGGAAGAGGGGCCGATGCCACGCCACGCCCACATGGCCAGCGTCTTCGGGCTGCGGCCGAGGAAGGCGGCGGCATCGTGCCGGCTCACCAGCCCCGACGGGAGCACCGTCACCTCCAGCTGGTTGATCGTCTCCATGCCTACCTCCGGCGCAATCAGGGTTCTCGCGGGCGAGAACATGCGATAAGGTTGCAGCGTCGAAAAGGCGCGTCAAGCCTTGTTCTCGAAAACGAAAACGTCCCGGGGGTCTGATGGTGGAAGACGGAGAGCCTCAGCGCCTCGGTCCCAAGGGTGGCAAGGGCTACCAGCTTGGCGCTCGCATCACGCAGGAGCTTAGAGAGGCTCTTGACGCCGAGGCGAGCCGCACTGGCCGTTCCCTTTCCCAAGTTGTCGAGCTTTGGCTTGAGGACGCCAGGAAAGGTCGTGCATCCGCTGAGGAGCAGATGGGCGGTCGGGAGGTCGCACCTGTCTTCCGCGCGATGAGCGCTGCGGCTCAGGAGATCGAAGCGATGTATGGGCCGCCGTCAGCAGATTGGCGTGCTCATGCGGCGATGCTTGGAGCTTGGAGCGCGATCGCACGCACCCTCCTGCCGAAGCCAGGGCCTGATGCGAAAGAATTAGAGCTGTCGATCAAGTCCAAACTTCAGGACGGCAGCAAGTCAAAATATGAGCTTGAGGAATTTCGGCAAAGTCGTCGAACGTGGCTGCTCGAATACTCCGCAGGCGCAGCTGACGCCTATGCCGAGAGGCTTGAAGCTATCCTCTCTGAGCCTGCTCCAGCGAACGAGAGCTGAGACGGCCTTAGATTCGCACGGGCAGCTCTACCACCTTGGCACTGGCAATGCGCGGCTTCATGGCCGCTGCGATCTCGCCCGAGGTGTTCTCCGCCACCGTGCGCAGCGGATCGTCGGCGAGGTGGGCGTAGCCCTCGGTCGTGCGCGACTGCCGGTGGCCGAGCACCTTGCCTACCACGTAGAGGGCCGAGCCGCGCGCGATGGCGAAGCTGGCGAAGGAGTGGCGCAGGTCGTGCAGCCGGGTGCCTGAGAGGCTGATGCCCTCGGCCGCTTCGCCCCGCTCCACCTCCTCCATCGCCACCGCCTCGGCGCGCGCCTTCACTTCGGCCCACTTCTTGGCAAGGCCGGTGCTGTGGCTCTCTCCGCGAGCGCCCGGAAAGACGTAGGGCGAGAACTGGAGCGCCGCACCATCAGCGGCTTTCGCAGCCCGCGGCCGAGCGGCACGACGCCGCGCGAGGATCTCAACCGCTGGCGCGCCGAGCGGGACGACCTTCTGGCCGGTCTTCGAGCCCTCCGTCGGCAGGCGAAGGCACGACTTCTCCAGGTCGACCCATGACCACTGCAGGCCGAGCACCTCATCGCGCCTTGTCCCGCTGAGCATCAGGAGCCGGGCCGCATCGGCCATCGTCGGATTGATTGAGCCGTCCTCCTCCATGCGGCTGAGCGCCTCGCCGATGGCAGCCACCTCGCGGATGGAGAGGAAGCGCTCGCGCTTGTCGGTCTTCAGCAGCGGCACGCCGCGCGCCGGGTTGTCGGCCACTCGCCGGGTCTCGATCCCGAACTGGAAGGCCGCGCCCAGCACCGCGGTCGACAGGGCGGCCACGCGTCGGCCACCGGTGACGCGCGCCAGCCCGCGCGGACCCGTCTTCTCCACTTTGGCCGTCTTGCCGGCGGCGACGTCGGCCTGGAACTTGCCCACGTCCTCAGAGGTGACCCCCCTAGCGAGCTTGCGACCGAGGAGCGGCTTGATGTGGCGGGTGGCGACGCTCCGATCTGTCACCCAGCTGGAGGCCTTCTTGTTCGGCTTCAGCGCCGGGCCGTCCTGCAGGTAGAGGTCGACCAGCTCGGCTACGGTGACCGCCTGGCGGTCTTCAGCCTTCGCTTGCGCAGGGTCGATACCTTCCTTGAGGCCGAGCAGGAGGGAGGACGCCCGCTCGCGCGCCTGCTCGACCGTGTAGGGGCTACCCACCTTGCCGATGGTGAAGCGCTTGGTGGCGCGCCCCACCCGATACTTGAGCACGAACGACTTGGAGCCGGTCGTCTTCACCCGCACGCCGAACCCCCGCACGTCGGCATCCCACAGGAACCGCTCAGCCTCGCTCGGCTCTGCGGCGTCGATCTGGCGCTTGGTCAGCCTGCCCATGCGCTCGTACCTCCTCAGGGAACCACCAGGGGACCGCAGGGAACCCGTTCCGCGGAATGCCGCGCAATTCCTTGAGGCGGAACATATCGGGAAGCCCGGTGCAGCGGAAGGGTTTGAGGAACCCGGCGGAATACCACGGAAACGCTCGGAAACCGGCCACCGCCAGAATGGCATTCAAGAGGTCAGCGGTTCGACTCCGCTTAGCTCCACCAATCGAAACAAGGGCTTAGCTGGGATCCAGCTAAGCCCTTGTCGCTACCTTCGCAGGTCGGCGCGGCAGCCGCTGTCCGGCGCCCGGCTCCTGCGTACATGCGCAAGCCCGTGGTTCGCGCACTCGGCGTCGTGCTACCTAACGACCATGGCGCGTGAGACAGTGCATATCGTCCAGTCCTACGTCGCCGGCCGCGGTCGCGCGCTAAAGGCCGAGCAGGCGGTGGGCTGCAAGGACGCCGCGGAGGCGCAGCGCAAGGCTGAGCGTCTGGCCCCGAACCGCGTCGGGGTGGTCGCCTACAGCGCTTCCGCCGACGTGGAGATGGGCGACTACGACGAGAACCCGGCGATCCTGTTCAAGGCGGGTCGACTGCCGCCGCCGTGGGATGACGCCTGAGTCTTCGCGCGAGGTTCAGGACGTCACTGCCTCCCACACCCGCCGGCGGGCTTTAGCCGAGCGTCGCATCATGCAGGATCGATCACGCGCGAGGCTTCGCCAGCGTGCGCGGCCTGCCCGCGGACGTTCTCCAATACAAGGCCCGGGCAGGCGTGCGCTTCGATCGCCGGCCCGAAGTAGGGCGGCGGGGATCCGGCCCAGGTCACCGAGACGTCGTCCAGGACGAGGTCGTTCACCTCCTGCGCGAACACGCCGGCGATGCGGTGCGGATAGACGCCGTGGCCGGGATACTCGTTCGGTCGCAGATCGTAGAAGCCGCCAGGAACCGTCGTCGTCTTGGCTAGCCTGAGCTGCACATGGCTCAAGGTGACCCGCTCAAGCGTCGAGCCCGGCCAACCGTGAATGAACAAGCCGCTTTCACCATCGCAGACGATGTTGTCGAAGCGCAGATCCCGCATGATGCAAGGCCCGATCGCCGGGCGGCGCGGCAGGTTGGAGATGTTGATCGGCTCGGCCTTGCCCCACCACATGTCGTGGTGCAGCCGGGTGGTGATGATGAGGTCGCTGAACAGCAGGCGCTCGACGATGGCGCCGTCACGATTGAAGATCGCCAGGCCCCGGTTGCTGTCGGTGATGGTGAGGCCGCGGAAGATGCAGTCGTGCAGGTGGCCCGGCCCCTCAGGTTCCACCTTCACGCCGGCCGACGATGAGCGCAGCGTGCAGTTCGAGATGACAACGTCACTGCAGTCGCCGAATTGTGGGAAGTTGCGCGAGGTCTTGACCACCAGGCAGTCGTCGCCGGCAGTGATGGCGCAGTCGGAGACACGCACGCGCCTACACCTGTCGATGTCGATCCCGTCGTTGTTGGGGATAAGCAGATTATTGTCGATCGTGATGCCCTGGATCAGCAGGTCCTCGCAGCCGATCGGATGGATGGTCCAGGTCGGCGCGTCGTGTATGCGAAAATCCTGGAGGCGGGCGTGACGGCATCCGACCAGGATGATCATGCGCGGCCGGCCGTCGGGGTGGAAGCGGCCGGGCGTCTCGTCCAGCGGATTCCAAGGCCCCAGGAAGGCATGGGGAACCTCGTAGGCGCCCTCTTTAAGGGTGGGGAAGTAGGCCGTGCCGTCACCTTCGATCGTGCCCGCCCCGGTCACCGCGATGTCCTCGGCGTCCTGGGCGAAGATCAGGCAGCCGTAGCGGCGGTAGAACTCGCGGTCGGTGGAGCACTTCAAAACAGCTCCACCGGCGATCTCCAACGTCACATGAGAGCGCAGTAGGACCGTGGAGCTCAGATAGATGCGGCCCGGCCGCAGACGCACGACGCCGCCTCCCGCCCGAGCGGCCGCTTCGATCGCGCGATTGATGGCCGGAGCATCGTCGCCGGTCCCGTCGCCGCGGGCGCCGTAGCGCTCGGGTTCGAACACGAACACCGCGCCCGCTCTGGCCGGAGCCATCGAGGCGAGGGCCGCTGCATAGCCCAGCAGCGCGCGGCGAGACTGTGTGACGGACATCATGTCGTTCGCGTTCCCGCCGTATCCAAGAAAAAGGGCGCGGCGCTGTCGCGTCGCGCCCAGTAGGGGAGCTTTCTTTCGAGCAGGAGCTTAATTGCGGATCCGGATCCCAAACACCACTCGCTGCTCGAAGATCTGCTGGGCGTAGTAAACATCGTTGTACTGCAGGTACTGGTCGAGTCCGGACCCGGTGATGTTGTTACCCTGCGCAAAAATTGTGACGTGAGGAGTGATGTCGTAGCTAGCGGACGCATCAAGGAAGCCCACCGGCTTAGTGTAGATACCCAGATTGAGGTTACCGACGCCGTATTGCTGGTTATATTGCGTGCTGCGATAATTGTAGGCGGCGCGCATCTGCAACGGGCCCTTCTGGTAAAGCAATACGCCGTTGACCTGGTGCTTGGAGTTGTCGGGCAAAGGCAACTTCTGTCCGGTGGCGTCCCGATTTTCGGTCGAGCTGTCGGAATAGGTGTAGTTGGCCTGCACCCCGAAGCCGGACAACCAGCCAGGTAGGAAGTCGAAGTTCTGCTGATAGCCCAGCTCCACACCCTTTACGCTGCCGCCGCCGCCGTTGACGGTGGTGGTCACCGGGCCACCCGCGCGCACCACCCCGTCGGCGTCGGCCTCCTGCGCCCCCGTCAGGATTAGGGTGGACTGCAGGTTGAACGATTCCACGTCCACGTAGAAGGCCGCCACGCTCAGCAGGGATGATTTGTGGAAATACCACTCATAGGAGGCTTGGCCGATGTTAGCGCGGAAGGGGTCGAGGTCCGGATTGCCCGAACTCGCCTGCAAGAACAGCTGCGCGTCGGCAGGAAGGCTCGGGTTGCGGCCGCTGTTGGCGATGTAGGAGGCCACGAAGCCCGAAGCCAGCGTCGGCAGGTTCTGGCGAGCCACCGCGCGATTGAAGGCCAAGCGCAGCTTTTGCGTCTCGGTGAGGTCGACGTTGAAGTTCATCTGGGGAAGCGGGTCGACGTAGCTCTTCTCGCTATTGATCTCACCCAAATTGACCAGCACGCCGTTGTAGGAGCCACCCGCGCCGATGAACTGGTTGGAGTCCGTCTTGAAGTTGCGGATGTCGAGCTCGGTGCCCACGACCCGTACGCCGATGTTGCCGGAGTAGGTGAACGGCAGCAGCGGGAGCGTGCCGGCGAAGTCGCCCTGGATGTAGCCGGAGGTCTCCTTCTCTCGCACGCGGAAGTTAGCGGTCGGGTCTGAATACGGCGAGGATCCTTGCGGGAACAGGCCGTTGAGGTAGCCCAGCGCGTCGTCCATCTTGCGTGGATCGATCGCGGGCAGGCCGGCTGCCGGAATGCCCGAGATCGGCCCGAAGTCCTTGGCCTGGGTAATCAGGCCCGGAATCGAGGAGAACGGTCGCCGTGGCACGATTGAGGCGCCGCCAAAGTTAGGATCACCTATCAGTCCATCTTTGTAATAGTACAGGTTGTTCGGGCCGTTCCCGCCGAGCGGCGTTTCGTACTTAAAGGCGTCGAACTTGACGTTGCGCTGGCTATAGCGCGCGCCGATCTCGAGCGTTTTCAGCGGGCCAAAGTTGACGTCGTAGGCGGCGTCGCCGCGCACGACGTTCAGGTTGGCGTTCAGATCATTTCCGTTGGCCCAAATCGACTGCGCCGAATAGTTGGCTGGATTGCTCACGTCGGTGATGAAGTTGAACGCGGGGGCGCCGCCCTGCAGGTTCAACCCGACAAGCGCATTGGGCAGCCCATTAGGGTTGATGATGGCGCCGGTGGTGCTGTTGAAAACGCGCTTGGTGGCCAGGCTGTCGGTGTCGGCCGACTCGAAAGCCTGTTCGGAGACGGCGCCGGCGTAGCGTAGCGAGGCGCGCAACGGTCCGTGATTGTCGTAGTCGAGCTGAAAGTTGAAGTTGGTGGTGTTGGAGATCGTGCCGCCGCTTTGGCTGTGCGTCTGGAAGTTGCCGTCGCCCGCGCTATAAGGCGCGGGCGGCTGAACGAAGTAGGTGCCGTTGAGCAGCCCGCCGTTGGGCGAGATCAACGCGCCGGGCTGCAGCACGATACCGTTGCCGTTGAGGTTGATCTCTGCTTCGACGTCGCGATCGCGGTTGTTCAAACGGAGGTAATCGCCGTCGAAGGTGGCGGTAAGAGAATCGCTGATCTTGTATTGGGCCGAGGCGAACACCGCCGCACGCTCGCGGTCGGTGGTCTGATTGTTGATGAAGAAACCCTGAGGCTGAAAGTAGAAATCCTTCGATCCGATGGCTGTCGAGTTGCCGATCGTCCCGTCCTTGCGCAGGTCGAAGCCAACCTGCTGATCAGTGATTTGGGATTGGGCGTAGCTCGTATTGGGATTGTAGTTTGCAAGATGCTCTTGGGCATAGCTGAAGCCCAACAACGCGCCCCAGCGGTTCTCGTGATTATAGGACAGCAGGCCATTGTAGGCCTGACCGGGATCCTTTGAGCTCAACCCGTAGTCACCTTCGCCACTGAGCGTGGCGCTGATCCCGCGCTGCAGGTCCAGCGGCCGGCGCGTCTTCAAGCCGAGGATGCCAGCGATGCCGCCGGAGAGCTGGTCTGCGGTTGGCGACTTGATCACGTCCACACCCGCGAACAGGCTGGGGGGCACATCGCCGAAGTTGGCGGCCGAGTTGCCCAGCGTTCCCACCGCCGTGGATTGACCGCCCTGCACCGCCGGGACGCCCGCAGACAGGAAAAGCTCGCCGTTGATGGTTGTCAGCACCTGCGGGATGCCGCGGATGTTAACGCCCGCGCCCTCGCCTGCGGAGCGCGTGATCTGCACGCCCGGCACGCGCTGCAGCGAGTCGGCGATGGTGGCGTCGGGCAGCTTGCCGATGTCTTCGGCCACGATGGAGTCGACGATCTGCGGCGCGGAGCGCTTGATGTTGATGGCGGCCCGCTGCGCCCCACGCACGCCCAGGACCACGACCTCGTTCTGATCGGCCCCGGTCGCCACGGCGGCGTCGGCGGCGGGCTGGGCCTCGTTGCTCGGACCCACGCCGGGGACGTGGTTCGCCGCGGCCCCAACGGTGTTCGACGTGCCGCCCGAGGTGGTCGCCTGGCCCGGTGCGGTCGAGACTGGCGCGGTCTGCTGAGCCGCGACCTGCGCGAGCGCCGGGAAGGCTCCGCACAGCGATATCAGCGAGGCGGCCCCGAACAGGGCGCGCAGGCGCAATGGTGAGTTCAAGGCTCGATCCCCTCAAGAGGCATCCCGCCTTTAGCGGCCGCGGCCTCCTTCGAGGACGTCGACCGCGGCGTGGATCCCGCGTTTCTCCGACCGCGCGGGCGCCTCTTCGAGGGCGCTTGCGCGGAATGTGTCGAAGATGACGGAGCCGTAACGCCGCCGTCAACTTAATTATTTGAAGTTGGCTTATTCAAGCCGCAGCGTGGCCTTCACGCCGATCCGTTCTTCATCAGGGTGAAGCGCGAGGGCAACACCTGCTGGAGGAATGGCAGGATTGCGGCCCCGATCGCGGGGGCGTCCTCGGCGGCGGCGGCGCGCAGCACGGGTGGCTGCGCCGGCAACTTTCCGGCCGGCGCCGAGAGGCGGGCCGACAGGCGCGCCGCCAGTCGGTCCAGCAGAGGCGCGGGCAGGCGCCCGCCCAACAGGATCGCCGCGGGGTTGATGAGCCAGCTGACCGCGACCAGCGGCTCAATCAGGAAATCCGCCGCCACTTCGAGCCATTCGTCCACCAGGCGCGCACCGTGCGCAGGCAGATGGGCGAGCGCGGCGGGGGCGTCCATCACCAGCCCCTGGGCCGCGAGGTGCGCGTACAAGGCCGAAAGCGAGACCGCCTCCTGCAGCGTGCGTGCGCTCGTCTCAGCCGAATGCAGCGGCAGGAAGCCGATCTCCCCGCTTCGCCCGTCCGCCCCGCGGAAGTACTCGCCGTCGACCACCAGCCCCCCTCCTAGACCGGCGCTGAAGAGCACGTAGAAAAAGGACGGGGAGCCGAGGCCACGACCGAAGTGCAGTTCCCCGATTGCGGCGGCGGCGGCGTCGTTCTCCACCTGCACGGGCAGGTCCAGCGCGGCCGAAAACAGACCGACGAGGTCGACGGCGCCCCAGCCGGCCTGGTGTCTCAGGGCTGGCAGATCGACTCTGTCGAGGTCGTCGGGGATGGCCAGGCCTGCGCCCAGGAGAGGTCGCCGGGACGCCGCAGGCGTCGTGGCGAGAAGCGTCCGCGCCATCTTCCGTACGGACTCGGCGACCGCCTGCGGGCTGGCGAGGGGGCCCTCCTGGCACAGCCGCGCACGCACGGCCCCCGCCAGGTCCAGGAGCACGGCTGTGACGTGATCGCGATCCACGTTCACCCCCAGCGAGAAGCGGCCGTCGGGATCGACGGCGAGGCGGGTGGCCGGCTGGCCGCGGCCGCCCCGGCGCTGGCCGGCGTCCAGCACCAGGCCCTCGGCGGCGAGCCGGCGGGTGATGTTGGCGATCGCCGGCGGGGTGAGTCCGCTGATATCCGCCAGCTCGGTGCGCGTGATCGGCCCCTTGGCGCGGATCGCCTGCAGCACGACACGCTGGTTGTAGTCGCCCGCGCGCTCAAGGTTGGTGCCCCAGAGCCCGGCGTCCTGCGCGGATGGCGCCGATTCGACGCGTCGGGGCGACGGATGGGGGGCGGACGAGTGACGCGGCACCAGTATCCTTGCTTGACGGGAGGTGAATGAGGCAGCGACGGGAGCTACGAGACCACGGTCTCATAGGTTGCTAAGTCCACGAAATTCGAAAAAGAGTTTTGTTAACGCCGTCTTGCGGCGTGGGAGGCGCCGTATGGCGGGGATTCGGGGCCGCAGCGTCGTCATCGTGGCGCTGGCGGGCGTGCTGTTCGGTTTCGACACCGCCGTCATCGCCGGAGCGACGGGTGACCTGCGGCGGGTGTTCGCGCTCGGACCGACGGGGCTCGGAGTCACCGTCTCCATTGCGCTGTGGGGCACGCTGGTCGGCGCGCTTGGCGCGGGGCGGTTGGGCGGGCGGATCGGCGGCCGCGACACGCTGAAGCTGGCGGGCGGGCTCTACCTCCTCTCCAGCCTGGGCTGCGCGCTGGCGCCGAATTGGGAGATGTTCGTGGCGGCGCGCCTGATCGGCGGCTTCGGGATCGGCGCCTCCTCGGTGGTGGCGCCGGTCTACATCTCCGAGATCGCCTCGGCGAAGCGGCGCGGCGCGATGGTGGCGGCCTTCCAGCTCGCCATCGTGAGCGGCATCCTGCTGGCCTACCTGTCCAACGCCGGCATCGGCGTACTCATGACGTCGCCGCAGGCTTGGCGCTGGAAGCTGGGCGTGGCCGCCGCGCCCGCGACCGCGTTCCTTGCGCTCATGCTCGCCGTGCCGCAGAGCCCGCGCTGGCTCATGGCGCGCAACCGCCTCGATGAAGCGCGCGCGGCGCTGGAACGGCTGGCGCCGCAGGAGGCCGCGGCGGAGTATCTGGCGGTGGACGCCGCGCTGGCCGCCGACCGCTCGGCGGGCGCCGACCGCCTGTCGTGGCGCCGCCACCGCAAGCCCATCCTCCTGGCGGTGACGGTGGCGGCGTTCAACCAGCTCGCCGGCATCAACGCCATCCTCTACTACCTGAACGACATCTTCGCCGCCGCCGGCTACGGCCGGGTGTCCGCCGACGGGCAGGCGGTGGTGATCGGAGCTGTGAACCTCGCCTTCACCGCCATCGCCATGAGCGTGATCGACCGCCTGGGTCGCAAGGCGCTGCTGATCGTCGGCGGCGCCGGCATGGCCGTCTGTCTGGCGGGAGCGGCGGCGGCGCTCTCGGGGTGGATCGCGCCAGCGCTGCTGCTGTGGGCGCTGGTCGCCTACATCGGCTTCTTCGCCTTCAGCCAGGGGGCGGTGATCTGGGTCTACATCAGCGAAATCTTCCCAAATCGGGTGCGCGCGCAGGGGCAATCGATCGGCGCGGCCACCCACTGGTTCCTGAACGCCGTGATCTCCGCGGCTTTCCCCGCGGTGGCGGCCTGGTCGCGGGGGGGACCCTTCTGGGTGTTCTCCGCGCTGATGGCCGCGCAGGTCGTGGTGGTGCTGTTCGCCTTCCCCGAGACCAAGGGCGTGGAGCTCGAGACGCTGCAAGCGCGGCTCGCCCCGGCGCGTCCCGCCACCTGAACCGTGCGCGCGTTGCGCCTTCAGCCGCCCCGCGCGGCCGAAGGCGCGGCGCTCCACAGCCAGGCTGCGCCGCGCAGGCCGGAGGCGTCGCCCCACCGATTCCTGACGACCCGCGCGACGACCCGGTCGGTGAAGACCCACGGGGCGATAGCCGTGGGCAGCCGCGCATAAAGCGCCTCGACATTGCTCATGCCGCCGCCCAGCACGATCACCGCCGGATCGATGACGTTGCAGATGACGGCCAGGCCGCGCCCGAGGCGGTGCACATAGTCGTCGAGCGCCTGCGCCGCCGCGGCGTCGCCCTCGGCCGCCAGCGCCACGATCTGGGGCGCCGAGAGATCGCGATCGGCGCCCGGCGCGGCGTGGTGGCGCGCCTCGAAGCCCTTGCCCGAGACCCACTGCTCCAGGCAGCCGTGCAGGCCGCACCAGCACGCTGGGCCGGGAATCTCCTGCGGCGTGGGCCAGGGCAGCGGGATGTGACCCCATTCGCCCGCGACGCCCCCCGCCCCGGGCACGAGCTGGCCATCGATTGTAACACCTCCGCCCACGCCCGTGCCCAGGATCACGCCGAACGCCACGCGCGCGCCCGCGGCCGCTCCGTCCACAGCCTCAGACAGCGTGAAGCAGTCGGCGTCGTTGGCCAGCCGCACCTGGCGCCCGGTGGAGAGCCTCAGGTCGGCGGCGAAGTCGCGGCCGTTGAGGTATTGCAGGTTGGCGTTGCGCACCTTGCCGGAGGAGGGCGAGATCGAACCGGGCATCCCCATGCCCAAGGGCGTTTCGCGCGGGGCCATGGCGTCGGCGAAATCCCGCAGCGCGCGCAGAAGGTCGTCGTACGCTGCGGGCGTAGGCGTGCGGCGCGCATCCATCTGGGAGCCGTCGGGGGCGAGCAGGGCGCCGGCGATCTTGGTGCCGCCGAGGTCCAGGCCCAGGCGAAGCGCTGCCGGTGCGTAGCCGCCATCCGCAGGACTCATCGGATCGCGGCCTCGCCGTCACGCGCGTTCCAGCCGCGCACGCCGAGGCGGCGCGCCGCCAGCGCCGCCGGGTAGCGTATGGTCAGCGTACGCGTCTCCCCCGGAAGCAGCGAGACGTAGTTGTCGGCGTAGTACGCCGGAAGCACCCGCGCGCCCGCGCCGTCCTGCAGCGTGAGCTTGACGGCGAGCACGGGCGTGGCGGCGGGGTTGGCCAAGGTCACCTCGACCACCCGCTCGCCGTTCTCGACCTGGGGCCGGGCGCGGGCCTGCACGGCGACCGCCGTGCGCGGCAGGTCGCCGAGCTTGCGGTAGTCAGCGTCGCTCTTCGCGCGCCAGTAGAGGTTCTGCGAGAGGAGCCGGCCGTCGTCGCCGGTCAGCTCCAGCTTCACCAGCACCGGCCCGGCCGCCATCAGCGGCGCGAGCGGCAGCGGCGCGCCGTGGACCGCCCCATCGCCGGGCGCCTGCACCTCGCGCCGCTGGTCGAGCAGGCGCCGGCCATCGAGGGCGAGCACCTGGGCGTGCACCTCGCCCGCAAGCGGCCCCGTCGTGGTGTCGACCACGGTGATGGTGTCGTCGGGCAGGTCGAGTTGCACGTGCACGGGCTCGGCCGCGTGCATGGCGCCGTAGTAGCTGGCGCTGGTGTCGTAGTCGGACCCGTAGATCTGCCACACGTTCGACGGCCAGGCGGGCTGGGTCATCCAAAGCATTCGTCCGCTGGTGTCGCGCCACAGCCCCGCGTTCATCCCCTCGAAGACGGCGCGGTGGCCGTCGTAGTTCATCATCTGCGCCTTGCGCTCGAAGTCCTCCAGCGAGCTGGGCGCGCCGAAGCGCGCGCTCAGCGTGGCCATGAACGGATGGGTGTCGCCGTTCCCGCTCTGATGCCAGTCGTGGTAGGCCCAGGCGTCCGAGATCGGCCAGCGATCGGGAGGCGCGATCGCCGCCTCGAAGCCTTCCAGCGTCGAGAACGAGGCCAGGCCCACCTCGACCGCATAGCCCTTCGACAGCTTGGTGAAGTAGTCCTGCTCGGGCTGGAAGCTGTAGGGGCCGGAGTTCTGCAGGTTGATGCGGTTCGAGGAGCCCGCGTAGTAACGCGTGCCGTCCAGCTCGCGGGTGATCGTCTCCAGGCCCTGGTTGAGGATCGGCTGCGGCACGCCCTCGTTGCGGCCGATCCACACCATGATCGAAGGGTGGGTGCGATAGCGGCTGACCACGTCGGCGGCGTTCTGCAGGAAGAGCTGTGGGTCTTCCGCCTCCAGGTTGTAGTCTTGCGTCGACTCCCAGAAGTCGTTCCAGACCAGGATGCCGTACTCGTCGGCGAGGTCGTACAGCGTCTCCTCGGTGTCCTGGCCCACCCAGTTGCGCAGGATGTTCATGTGGGCGTCGCGGTTGAGCCGGAAGTAGGGCTCCAGCCGGTCGCGGCTCACGCGCTTCATGAAGTCGTCCATGCCCCAGGCGCCGCCGCGGATGGCGATGCGCTCGCCGTTGACGCGCACGACGAGGAAGGGCGAGAGCGGATCGTCCGGCAGCATCGTCAGCCCGGGCGCGCCCTGTGCGCCTGGCGCGAGCGACACCGCCCATGCCTTGCCCGCATCGTGGATGCCGGTGTGCGAGCCGTCGATCAGCTGGCGACCGCCCGACTTGGCGGGATCGACCTCCACGCGCTGCAGCCGCCCCTGCGCGTCGTAGGCGGAGAGCTCGTAGGTGATCTCGCGGATGCCGAAGCGCAGCCGCCGCTCGTCGGACACGCCCGTGGCGGTGGAGAAGGCGAGCCGCAGGTCGTGCAGGGCGGGTTCCCCGTAACCGTTGGGCCACCACAGCTTGGGATGCGTCACCCGCAGCGCAGCGAACTCCGCCGGGGTGAGCGCAACTTGGTTCACGCCGGGCGCCAGGGTCACGCGCTTGGCGATACGCACCTCGTCGAAGGCGGCGGTGAGTTCGCCTTGCACCGGGCCCGCGGTGAGGTTGTCCAGCTCGGCTGTGATCGCGACGTCGGCGCGCGAGCGGTCGGGCAGCGGCAGTGTGGTGACGACGCGGGGATCGCCCAGGCGGACATCGCCGGTGGCGTGCAGCTCCACGTCCTGCCAGATGCCGATGTTGCGGTCGCGCACGCCGGGGATCCAGTCCCAGCCTTCCGTGGCGCCGAAGGTGGGCCCATCCAGCATCATCGCGCCGCCGTTCTCGCCTGGGCCGGCCAGGATCGACTGCTCGTGCGGTATGCCAGGATGCGGCGGGGGCGAGATGCGCACCGCCAGAATGTTGCGGGCCCCTGGCTTCAGGCGGCCGGTCACATCGAAGCGGCCGCGGATGAAGGCGCCGCTGGTTTCTCCCAATCGCTCTCCGTTGAGCCACACCTCGGAGGCGTAGTTGATCCCGTCGAAGACGAGCTCGACCCGCTTCCCGGCCGTCGCGCTCGGGCCGTCCAGCTCGGCGCGGTACCACCAGTCGTGGCGGGCGAGGGTGTCGGGGATGGCGAGATTGTTCAGGCCGTAGGCGGGGTCGGAGTAGACGCCGCGGTCGACCAGCGTGGTGAGCACGGTGCCCGGGACGGTGGCGGCCACCCAGGCGCGGGCGTCATAGCCCGGGCGCGAAAGGCCGGCGCCGGTCGCGCCACCGAGCTCAGTCGCCGAAGCCAGCCGCCACCCGCCCTTGATGAGCCAGCGCCCCGGCCCTTCCGCCGGCAGGGGCGGACCGCCATAGGGCGGCTGCGCCCTGGGCGCGGTGGGCGGCGCGCCGCTGCGGGGCACGGTGGAGACCGGCTGGGGCGCGTCGTAGCCCGCCTGCTGGCGCACCTGCACCGGCCAGGGCTTGAGCGCCCGGTCGTATCCGAGCAGCGGCTGAGCCGGCGGCTGCGCGGCCATCGCCCGCAAGACGTGCGCACCGAGGTCTCGGTCGTAGACCGTCGCTTGCTGCAGCGTGCCCGAGAAGTGCTGGTTGGCCGCCGCGTCCGGCGCGCGCGGCGCAAGCTCGAAGGAGGCGGGCGCCGCGATCGGCGACGCCACGCCCGCCTGGGACGGCGCGACGGGCGGCAGGGCCGCCTCCGCGCGCAAGTCCCCGTCGACGTAGAGCCGCACGGTGCGGCCATCGGAGGTCGCGGCCACTAGGTGCGCACGATCCTGCGGCAGCGGCGTCGCCGAAGTCGCCACGACCCGGCCTGCGACGGAGAGCATTGGACGGGCGCGCGCGTCGAGGCCCAGCAGCCGCCCCGGCGGCTGGCCCGCGTCTCCGAGCGACAGCAGCGGCGCCCCGCCCGGCGGACTCGAGCCGCGCACCCAGGCGGCCATTGTGAAGGCGGCGCCCGGCGGCGGCGCCTCACCCTTCAAAGCATGCGAAACGCCTGCCGACCCGCTCGTCGAGAGCACATCGAACGGCCCCGCAACGGGCGCAGGGGCCTGCACCGCCGCCATCGCCGCCTGCGCGAGCAGGACCAAGACAGCCGCCACCATGAGTCCCCACCGAATACGTATTTTTGTTTTCGCAATTCCGCCCGCCCGAGCCGCGTTGTCAAGCGATGCGAGGTCGGCTCAGCGCGCCGACACCACCGGCTCGAACCGCTCCTCCGACGTGAAGGTGGAGGCTGGCAGGCCTGCAGCGTTGTAGAGGCTGCCCGGCACGACGTTGGCCCAGTCGTAGCGGACGTAGACGGGCCGCGCGACGGGGCCCGTCACCCGCACGGTCTCGCCGTCCAGGCGCGCGGCGGCGGGGACGAAGCGCCGGTCTTCGCCCGCGATCTCGAAGCCGACCAAGGGCTGGCCTCGGCTCGTCAGGCCGCGCGCATTGTCGAACCACACCTGCAGACCGTCGCCGGTGGCGCTCACCTGGCGGAACAGCGGCGGCGCGTAGGCGACGGGCTCGCCGTAGGCCACCGCCCGCGCCGCCAGGGCCAGCCGCGCCGCGACCGTCTGCTTGTCGCTGGGATGGACGTTGCCCGGATCGCCGACGTCGGTGGTGACCGCCATCGCTGTTCCCCGCAGGCCGAGGGCGCGTCGCTGCGCGTCGCGCACCATGCCCCAATCCTCCTTCGGCGAGTCGAAGCTGGAGATCTGGGCGTAGAGAAACGGCAGGTCGCCCTGCGCGAAGTCATGCCGCCAGTCGCCGATCAGCCCCTTGAACAGCGCCTCGTAGAACGGCGCGCGCCCGGGGCCGCTGTTGGTCTCGCCCTGGTACCAGATCACGCCCTTGAGGCCGTAGCCGGTAAAGGGGGCGATCATGGCGTTGTAGAGGCCTGCGGGGCGCCACGAGATCTCGTCCGGATGCCAGTCATGCGCCGGCGGGGGCGATCCTTCTCTGCGCGCGTCGGAGTCCTCCCGGCTCTCGGCGGTCAGCATGGCCGCCCTGTCGGCTTCGTTCCGCGCAAAGGCGGCGCGCGCGGCGAAGGCCGGCAGCAGCGCGGGATCGGCGCCCAGAGCATCGAGGGACACCCACGAGTCGGCCGGGGTCCCGCCCCAGCTCGAGTCGATCACCCCCACAGTCACGTGCTCGCGCGCCGCCACGCTGCGGGCGAAGAGATAGCCGATGGCCGAGAAGCCCGCGGCGCTCGACGGCGTGCAGGGGGCCCAGCCGTCAGCCGTGTCGCGCAGCGGATAGGCGCTGCTGGCGTGGGCGACGTGGAGGAGGCGGATGTGCGGGTTGTCCGCCGCGGCGATCTCCGCCGCCGCGTTCTTGACGTGGGCGGTGGGCGGGAAGCCCGCGAGCGGCATCTCCATGTTGGACTGGCCCGAAGCCAGCCACACGTCGCCGATCATGACGTCCCGCAACGTTCGCCGGTCGCCGGCCGCGCCGCTCACCTCGAGCATGAACGGACCGCCCGCCGCCTCGGGCTGCAGCCAAGCGTCCCAGCGCCCGAGGCGGTCGGCCTCGGCGCGCACGTGCTGCGCGTGGAGCGAGACCACCACCGGCGCGCCGGGCGTGTCCCATCCCCACACGTGCAGCGGCCTCTCTCGCTGCAGCACCGCGTGATCACTGAAGACATGCGGCAGGCGCAGCTGTGCGGATGCAGGACGCGCAGACATCCATCCCAGCAGCGCAATGGCGAGGCTGCTCGCCGCTCGCCGCCCGCGCTTGGCGCTGCTTTTAATTTTCACTTGGGTTATTCCATTGCGTGAAAGCGCGCTGTCAAGCTGTCGCGCAACGTCCAGACGGAGGTCTCAAGATGCGCCCCACCCGCAGGACGTTCGGCCAGGCCGCGATCGGCGCCGGCGGGCTCCTCGCCGCCCGCCCGGTGCTGGCCGCCACGCCGACCCAACGCGCATTTCCGCAGGGCTTCCAGTGGGGCTGCGCCACCGCCTCCTACCAGATCGAGGGCGCGGTGAAGGAAGACGGTCGCGGCGCGACGATCTGGGACGTGTTCTCCCACACGCGCGGCAAGACGGCCAATGGCGACACCGGCGACGTGGCTTGCGACAGCTACCACCTCTACAAGGAGGATGCGCAGCTTCTCAAGGCGATGGGCGTTTCCACCTACCGCATGTCGATCGCCTGGTCGCGGATTTTCCCGGAAGGGCGCGGCCAGCCGAACGCCAAGGGGCTCGACTACTACAATCGCGTGATCGACAACCTGCTGTCGCAGGGGATCACGCCCTACGTCACCCTGTTCCACTGGGATCTGCCGCAGGCGCTGCCGGGCGAGTGGCGCAATCGCGACACCGCCTACGCCTTCGCCGACTACGCCGGCTTCACGGCCGGCAAGCTGGGCGACCGCGTGCGCCACTTCATGACGGTGAACGAGCTGCTGTGCTTCACCGACCTCGGCCACAAGATCGGCGTCCACGCGCCGGGCCTGCAGTTGGCGCCGGCGCAGGTGAATCAGGTGCGCCACCACGGCGTGCTGGCGCATGGGCTGGGCGTGCAGGCGGTGCGCGCCCATGCGCCGGCCGGGACCCAGGTGGGCCTGGCCGACAACCTCGCCATCTACGTTCCCGTGATCGAGACGCCGGCCGACATCGCCGCGGCGCGCGCCGCCACCCGCGAGGAGAACGCCCCCTTCCTCACCGCCATCATGGAGGGCCGCTACCTCGACAGTTACCTGCAGGCCGCGGGGCCCGATGCGCCCAAGGTGCGCGAGGGCGACATGCGCATCATCGGCGCCCCGCTCGATTTCGTGGGCCTCAACGTCTACGCGCCAAGCTACGCCAAGGCCGATCCGGCGTCGCCCCGCGGCTACGCCATCATCGAGCACACGCCCGAGTCGCCGCACATGTCCTCGCCCTGGCTCTACGTCGGTCCGGAAACCTCCTACTGGGGCGTGCGCCACGTGAGCGAGCTGTGGAAGCCCAAGGCGCTCTACATCACCGAGAACGGCTGCTCGGCCGATGACAAGGTGGTGGCCGGCCACGTGGATGACGCCGACCGGGTCATGTACCTGCGCAACTACATCGGCCAGCTGCAGCGGGCGACTTCGGAAGGCTATCCGCTGAAGGGCTACTTCCTGTGGAGCCTGATGGACAACTTCGAGTGGGCCGACGGTTACACCAAGCGCTTCGGCGTTCACTACGTCGACTTCGCCACGCAGAAGCGAACGCCGAAGCTGAGCTCTCTATGGTACAAGCAGCTGATCGCCCGGAACGCCCTGGTATAGCCCTGGACATCCGTCGAAACGCTGTCGGCCTGACACCGTTTGCGAAAAGCCCCGCGCGTCCCTCTCCGTTCCACCTCCTTCGCCTAGCGCAAGACCAGGACGGAGCGCTCTCGGGTTTGCGGATCGCTGACGCCTCGGCACGGGCCGATCAAGGCGGGATTTCGAGCTGGCGCGCTTGCGCCTGAACCGGGGCCGGCCCTAGGCGGCGCAGGCCTCGAAGCCCGCGCGCAGGGCCGCCTCGTCGAGGTTGCGGCCGATGAAGACGATGCGGCTCCAGCGGCGCTCGCCCTCACGCCAGGGGCGCTGCAGTTCGCCCTCCAGGATCATGTGCACGGCCTGGAAAACCATGCGCCGCGCTTCGCCCTTCACATCGAGGATGCCCTTGGCGCGCAGGATGTCCGGCCCCTGCGCCTGCAGGGTGCGGTCGAGCCAGGCGGTGAGCTTGATCCCGTCGAGCGGTCGCTCGAGCGTGAGCGCGACGCCGCGGATCGACTGGTCGGCGTGGTTGTGGCCGCGCGGCCCGGGGTCGTGCCGGGCGGGTGCGTCATGGCCATGGTCGTGTCCGCAATGTGCGTCGTGCACGTGCCCGTCTTCGCCGTGAGGCGGGTTTAGGAAGTCCGGCTCGAGTTCGACGATGCGCTGCAGGTCGAAGGCGCCTCGGCCCAGCAGCCGGTCCAGCGGGACCTCGGCGCGTTCGGCCCGATGGATGATGGCCAGCGGGTTCAGCCGCCGCACCGCCGCTTCCACCTGCGCCAGTTCGGCGGGGGTGACGAGGTCGGTCTTGTTCACCACCACCTGATCGGCGAAGGCGACCTGCTCGCGCGCCTCCTCGCTGTCGGCCAAGCGGGCGGGGAGGTGCTTGGCGTCGACCAGCGTCACCACGCTGTCCAGCCGCGTCCTGGCGCGCACCTCGTCGTCGACGAAGAAGGTCTGCGCCACGGGGCCAGGGTCGGCCAAACCCGTGGTCTCGACGATGATGGCGTCGAAGCCACGCTTGCCCGTCTGCCGGCGCATCAGGCCGTTCAGTATGCGGATCAGATCGCCGCGCACGGTGCAGCAGACGCAGCCGTTGTTCATCTCGAACACCTCCTCGTCGCTGTTGACGACGAGGTCATTGTCGATGCCCACCTCCCCGAACTCGTTGACGATCACTGCATAGCGGCGACCGTGGTCCTCGGTGAGGATGCGGTTCAGCAGGGTGGTCTTACCCGCGCCGAGATAGCCGGTGAGCACCGTCACCGGGGTGCGCGCGTCCGTCGACGCGGAAGCGTCGACGGCGGACGGGGCGAGGGCGGTGTCGCTCATGGCGGGGCTCGAAGGCGGCGGGAGGAACGCGGTAGATGGCCCCGCGCCCGTCGCCGCTCAACCGCCGGGCCGAAGCCGGTTGCGCCAAGCCTCGCCCTCACGGCATAGCTCGCGTCGATGTCCGCACCGGAGCCCGTCAGTCGTCTGCGCACGCGTCGTGAGCGGCTGCGCCTGCACCTGCGTGCGCGGCGTACCTGGCGCATGGCGGTGCTGGTGGCGGTGGCCGCGCTGGCCGGGGCGGCGGCGGCGCTGTTCGCGCGGCTGTGCGACGGGGCCATGCGTGTGCACGCCCAACTCTATGCGCTCAGCCCCTGGGCGACGCTGGCCCTTCTGCCGCTGGGCTTCGTCGCCGCCGCATGGCTCACGCTGCGCTTCGCGCCCGAGGCGGCGGGCAGCGGCATCCCACAGGTGATCGCCGCGGCGCAGCAGCGCTGGCGCGGGCGCTGGGGCGGTCAGCGCGTCACCCTGCGCACGGCGGCGTGGAAGACGTTGCTTACCGCCATGGTGCTCGTATGCGGCGGCTCCATCGGCCGCGAGGGTCCGACGGTGCAGGTGGTGGCCGGCATCGTGCGCACCCTTACCCGCGGGCTGAAGGGCGGCCCGGGGCGACGCGCGATCATCATCGCCGGTGGCGCCGCGGGCGTCTCGGCCGCCTTCAACACCCCCATCGCCGGCATCGTCTTCGGGGTGGAGGAGCTGGCGCACGGGTTCGACAGCCGCACCCACACCGCCGTCATCCTTGTGGTCGTGGCCGCGGGTTTCTCGTCCTACGCCCTGCAGGGCGACTACGCCTACTTCGGCGTGCTGAACGCCGACAGCGCGCTTGGCCCCGCCTGGATCGCGGCGCCGCTGATCGGCCTGGTCGGCGGCCTGTGCGGCGGCGTGTTCTCGCGCCTCCTGGCTTTCATGATCGGGCCGCGCGCCAACCCGGTGAGCAACTGGCGCCGCGCGCATCCGCTTTTGTTCGCCCTGGGCTGCGGGCTGGTCGCCGCGTCGGTGGCAGCGATCAGCGGCGGGGCCACGTTTGGAGCGGGCTACGCCGAGGCCAAGTCGCTCATCGCCGACCATCCTGACCGCGGCGCGGGCTTCGCCCTGGGCAAGGCGGTGGCGAGCCTCGCCGCGTCGGTGGCCGGCGCGCCTGGCGGCATTTTCGCGCCTTCGCTTGCCACAGGAGCCGGCATTGGCGCGGCCTTCACCAAGATCGGCCTGCACGTGGCCAGCCGCGACGCGGTGGTGCTGGGCATGACCAGCTACCTCTCGGGCGTCGTGCAGGCGCCGCTGACCGCCGCGGTGATCCTGATGGAGATGACTCGCGACCCCGGCTTGGTCGGGCCGCTGCTGCTGGCCGCCCTGCTCGCGCGCTGGGCCTCGGGCTGGATCATGCCCGAGCCCATCTATCACGTGCTCTCCCGCGCCTGGCGCGCCCCCACCGGGCCGCGCGCCAGCGACACCGCCCTGGCGTGACCTCTCGGGCCGCCCGCGGATGGCCGGAGCTGCCGATCGAGCGCTTGGGCCGTCGCCTGCTGGGCGCGATGGAGGCCCGGGCGCAGCGTACGGCCGTCGGCCGCTTCGCCTTCGAATTCCTGATGTTCGGGCTGAAGCAGGCCTGGGGATGCGTGTTCGGCGCGGCCATGCTGCTGGCGATCGCCGCCACCCACCTGCTATGGCCGGCGCACGCTCCCCTCGCCCGCTACGACGCGCTGGTCCTGGCGGCGGTGGCGATCCAGGCCGCCATGCTCCTCCTGCGGCTGGAGGACGGGCGCGAGTTCGCAGCCATCCTGCTCTTCCACGCCGTTGGCACCGGCATGGAGCTGTTCAAGACCGCCTCAGGCTCCTGGAGCTACCCCGAGCCCAGCCTGCTGCGGCTGGGCGGCGTGCCGCTGTTCTCGGGCTTCATGTACGCCTCGGTGGGCAGCTACATAGCGCGCATCTGGCGCATCCAGAGCTTCCGCTTCACCGACTTCCCGCCTGCCTGGGAGACCTGGGCGCTGGCCGCGGCCATCTACGCCAACTTCTTCCTCGATCACTTCGGTCTGGACCTGCGCTGGGCGCTGTTCGGGGCGGCGGCGCTCGTGTTCCGCCGCACCATGGTGATCTTCCGCCCCGATCGGGTGGACCGGCGCATGCCGCTGCTGCTGGGCTTCGGTCTTGTGGCGCTGTTCATCTGGTTCGCCGAAAACCTGGCCACCTTCAGCCACGCCTGGCTCTATCCCGCCCAACGCCATGCCTGGACGCTCGTCGCGCCGGAGAAGCTGGGCAGCTGGCTGCTGCTGGCGATCATCAGCTTCGTGCTCGTCACGCTGGTGCGCCGCCCGCAGCCGCCCGTTCCTTGACTTGGCCCGTTCCTTGACTTCGGGGGGGCCGGGACGCAGGTTCCGCGGCCTCTGACGTCCTCGGCTGACCGCCGGGGACGCCGTCGTTTTGGAGGCGCCCTCATGGCCGCTCCGGAGGCGAAGCCCGCCGTTCCCGCCGACCACCTTCTGGGCGTCTACAACCGCGCCCCCCTGGCGTTCGAACGCGGGCAGGGCGTGCGCCTAACCTCCACCGACGGCGACGAGTATCTGGACTGCATCGCCGGCATCGCCGTCAATGCGCTGGGCCACGCCCATCCACGCCTGGTGGAGGCGGTCACCCGCCAGGCGCAGAAGCTGTGGCACGTCTCCAACGTCTACCGCATCCCCGACCAGGAGGCGCTGGCGCTGGCGCTGACCGACGCCAGCTTCGCCGACGTGGCGTTCTTCACCAACTCCGGCTCGGAGGCGGTGGAGTGCGCGCTGAAGACCGCGCGCAAGTACCATTCCGTCAACGGAAACCCCGAGCGGATCGACGTGATCGGATTCGACGGCTCCTTCCATGGCCGCACCTACGCGGCGGTGAACGCGGCGGGAAACCCGACCTACGTAGATGGCTTCGGCCCGCGCCTGCCGGGCTACGTCCAGCTCGCCTTCGGCGACCACGACGCGATCGAGGCCGCGATCGCCTCTCCCAGCACCGCGGCGGTGATCCTCGAGCCGGTGCAGGGCGAGGGCGGCGCGCGCTTCGTGCCCGACGTATGCCTGCGCGGCTTGCGCAAGTTATGCTCCGAACACGGCGTATTGCTGATCTATGACGAGGTGCAGTGCGGGCTGGGACGCACCGGCAAGCTGTTCGCCTACGAGTGGGCCGAGCGCGAGGGCGAACCCGCCGCGCCTGACATCATGTGCCTGGCCAAGGCGCTGGGCGGCGGATTTCCCGTGGGCGCGTGCCTGGCCACCGCCGAGGCGGCGAAGGGCATGACAGTAGGCGCCCACGGCTCGACCTACGGCGGCAATCCGCTGGCCATGGCGGTGGCGCGCGAGACGTTCAGCCTTCTGAACGATGAGGCGCTTCTTGAGCACGTGCGCGAGACCGCCGGCTGGTTCACCCAGCAGCTCAGCGGCGTGCGCGACCGCTTCCCCGATATCGTGCTTGAGATTCGCGGCCGCGGCCTCCTGATCGGCCTCAAGCTCGTCACCAACAACCGCGCCTTCATGGCGCTGGCGCGCGACGCCAAGCTGCTTGTGGCGGGCGGCGGCGACAATTGCGTGCGCCTGCTCCCGCCGCTGATCATCACTCGCGAAGAGGCGCGCGAGGCGGTTGAGAAGCTGGAGCGCGCCTGCGAGGCCGCCCGCGCCGGGTTGCAAGAGGCCGCCGCGCAGGTCGCACCGGCGTGAGCGCGCCGCGGCACTTCCTCGACCTGTGGAGGCTTGAAGCGCAGACGCTGCGCGCCATCCTCGATGACGCCGCCCGCCGCAAGACGGCGCGCGCGGGCAAGCCGCAGGGAGCCGTGGACGCCGATGCGCCCGCACGCGACCGGGTGCTCGCCATGCTGTTCGAGAAGCACTCCACCCGTACGCGCTTCTCCTTCGACGCGGCCATGCGTCAGCTCGGCGGCGCGACGATCATCGTCAACTCCAGCGAGACGCAGGTCGGCCGCGGCGAGCCGGCCAGCGACACCGCCCAGGTGCTCTCGCGCATGGTCGATGCGGTGATGATCCGCGCCATCGACCACGAGGAGGTGGAGCGCTTCTCCCAGGCGGCCACGGTGCCGGTGATCAACGGCCTGACCGACCGCAGCCACCCCTGCCAGATCCTGGCTGACCTCCTCACCTTCGAGGAGGAGAAGGGGCCGATCACCGGACGCACCGTGGCGTGGGTAGGCGACGGCAACAACGTGTGCGCCTCGCTGATCCACGCCGCCGGGCGCTTCGACTTCAAGCTCAACATCGCCTGCCCGGCCGACTACCACCCCGACCTGATGGACTTCGCCCGCGCCGACGTGGGCGAGCGCGTCACCATCGGCCACGACCCCCGCGCCGCGGTGGAGGGGGCCGAAGCGGTGTTCACCGACACCTGGGTCTCAATGGGCGATGTGGACCACGACGCGCGCCTGCATGCCTTCGAGCACTTCCAGGTGGACGACGCGCTGATGGACGCCGCTGCGCCCGCCGCCATCTTCCTGCACTGCCTGCCCGCCCACCGTGGCGAAGAGGTCACCGACTCGGTGATCGACGGCCCGCGATCGCGTGTGTTCGAAGAGGCTGAAAATCGCGTCCACGCCCAGAAGGCGGTGCTCGCCTGGTGCTTTGGCGCAGCGCGCTAGGTCAGCCCGCCACCGCCCGCATCGACCAGCCGAGCTCTCGCGTCTCGCCGGGCGCTATATGCATCAACCCCGGTTTCTCCGTGAACGGGCCATCGAAGCCTTCGGGATCGGCGAAGCCGCGCCAGGGCTCGATGCACAGGAAGTCGCCGGCCTGCGGCTTGGTCCATAGGCCGAGTTCCGTGAAGCCGATCCAGGCGATCTCCAGCGCCACCGCGCCGGGCGCCTCGTAGCGCAGCGCCGCCCCCACCGGCTTGTCGAGGATGATCGCGTCGTCGGCGAACAAGGCCCGGTTCACCGCCAGCACCCGCCCATCGATCGGCGAGGGTTTGAGTTGCGGATCGACAGCGCCTGCGGGCGTGAGGCGGCGGATCGTCGGCTCCTGCGGATCGGCGAAGATCACGCGGTGTGCGTCGGCGGCCACGTCCGGCGACAGCGGCCAGCGGAATGCGGGATGGGCGCCCAGCGATGCCGGTAGGGTGTCGTCGCCAGGATTGGTCAGCGCGAAACTGGCGCTCAGGGCGCCGTCGGCCACGGCGTATCCAACCTCCAGACGGAAGGGCCACGGGTAGATGGCGCGGGTGGCGTCGTCGTCTTCCAGCCGCAGCGTGCAGGCCGCATCGCTCCGCTCCAGCCAGCTCCACTTCATGTCGCGCGCGAAGCCGTGCTGGCCCATGTGGCGGGTCGATCCGTCGGGCAGGCGCAGCGTGGCGTCGTTCAGCTTGCCGATGATGGGGAACAACACCGGCGCGCGTCGCGGCCAGGCCGGGCCGCCGTCCCACTGCAGCTCACCGAAACGGGCGTGGCGGATCGATTGCAGCTCGGCCCCGTGGTCGGACACCTTCACCTGCAGCCTGTCGTCGCCGAACACGTGCAGCTGGTCGCTCATGGCGCAGGCTCCCTGGATGGCGGGCAAAGAAAAAGCCCGGCGCAGGCCGGGCTCATTCAACGCGTCGATCCGCGAAAAGCCTCAGCGGCCGCCGGTGCGGGGCTTGGGCTTGGGCGCGGCGATCAGGCCTTCGCGCTGGGCGCGCTTGCGGGCCAGCTTGCGGGCGCGGCGCACGGCTTCCGCCGCCTGGCGGGCGCGCTTCTCCGAAGGCTTCTCGTAGTGCACGTGCCGCTTCATCTCGCGGAAGGTGCCTTCGCGCTGCATCTTCTTCTTCAGCGCCTTGAGCGCCTGGTCGACGTTGTTGTCGCGGACGAAAATCTGGACGATGGCTAGGCCCTCCTGCTCGGCCTTCCGCTAGCGGGTCGGCCGAAGGTCCCGAACGGGGTCCGGGGGGCCGTGAGAGAACGGAAACAACGGGATAGTGCGTCCGGAAGGCCTTCGCCCACCGAACTGGTGCGCGCGTCTAGCAGAGGGTCCCCACCCTGTCCATGCGAAGGCTGCCCGCGATCTGGCGGCGGAGGTTTCGCAGGCGTATCTTGCCACTCATGCCCGACACCCCGGAGAGCGCCGCCGATCCGATCGCCTCTATGCACGCGCGCCTGGTCGACGCCGCCCTGCGCATGGCGCCCCAGGTCGGCTGGCGCGCCGGCCTTCTCGAAGCGGCGGCGCGCCAGGCGGGTATCTCGCCGGCGGACGCGGTCGTGCTGATGCCACAAGGCGCGCGCGACCTCGCCGCCGCACTGTTCGCCCGCCACGATGCGGCGGCGGCTGCAGCCCTGCGCGCTCAGCCCTATCCCGAGCGCGTCAGCGCCCGCATCCGCGCCGGCGTCATGGCGCGCGCCGAGGCGGCCATGGTCGACGAGGCCGCCGTGCGCCGCGCCAGCGCCTACCTCGCGCTGCCCCAGCACGCGGCGCTGGGCGCGCGGCTCACCTGGGCCACGGCCGACCGGCTCTGGCGCTGGGCGGGCGACACCGCCACGGACGAGAACCACTATTCGAAGCGCGCCATCCTCGCCGGCGTTCTGGTCTCGGTGATCACCGCCTGGCTGCGCGGCGGCCGCGACAAGGCCGAAGCGGTGCTCGACGCCCGTCTGCGCGACGTGGCGGGGTTCGAGCGCTGGAAGGCGACGCTGCCGACGCCCGCGGGCTGGACGCAGTCGGCCGCCGCGAAGCTGGGGACCCTGCGCTACGGCCGTGGTCGGGCGCCGGAGCCAGCGCCGCCGCCGCGCCTCACCGACGCAGGGGCGACAGACGCGTGACGTGGCCCATCTTGCGGCCCGCCGCCGCGTCGCGCTTGCCGTAGAGCCATAGTCGCGCCGAGGGATCGGCGGCCAGCGCCGCCCAGTCCTGCGCCTCCTCGCCCAGCAGGTTCTCCATCACCGCGGCGGCCAATGGCCGGGTGGGGCCCAACGGCCAGCCCATGACGGCGCGCACGTGCTGCTCGAACTGATCGACCTCGCAGGCGTCGGCGGTCCAGTGGCCGGTGTTGTGCACCCGCGGCGCGATCTCGTTGACCAGCAGCCGCCCGTCGGACAACTCGAACAGCTCGACGCCGATCACGCCCACATAGTCGAGCGCCGTAGTGATGGCGCGGGCGATGCGGTCGGCCTCCGCGCCGGTCTCGGGCGAGACGGCCGCGGGCGCGTGGCTCTGGCGCAGCACGCCGTGCTCGTGGTGGTTCTGCGCCAGCGGGTAAGCGGCGAAGCTCCCGTCCCACCCTCGGGCGGCGACGATGGAGAGTTCACGCACGAAGGGCGCGCGCGCCTCCAGTATGCAGGGGCGTCGGCCCAGCTGGGCGAAGGCTTCAGCGCCCTCCTCCGGCGCGTCGATCCAGGCCTGGCCTTTGCCGTCGTAGCCTTCGCGTCGGGTCTTGAGCAGGGCCGGTGCGCCCAGCTCGGCGAGCGCTGGCGCGATGTCGGCGACCGAGTCGACGGCGGCGAAGGCGGTGGTGGGGCAGTCGTGGGCATTGAGGAAGGTCTTCTCCTCCAATCGGTCCTGCGCCGTGCGCAACGCCTGCGCACCCGGGGCCACGCGCAGGCCGTCGCGCGCCAAGGCCTCCACCGCATCGGCCGAGACGTTCTCGAACTCGAAGGTCAGGGCGTCGCAGCGCGCGGCCAGGGCGTGCAGGGCGGCGAGGTCGTCGTAGGCGCCGGTGACCGCATGGGCGGCAACGCGCGCGGCGGGAGCGCCGGCCTCGCGCCCGAGCACGGCCGTGTCGAAGCCCAGCCGCGCAGCGGCCAGCGCCAGCATGCGGCCGAGCTGCCCGCCGCCGACGATGCCCAGCGTCGACCCGGGCGGCAGCGGCGGGGGCGCGCTCAGCCGAGCGCCCGCAGGGGGGCGGCCGGCGCGTCCTCCACCGTTTCGGCCACGGCCTCGGTCTGCGCGCGGCGCAGGCGCGTCACGCGTTCGGTCAGGTCGGCGTCGGCCAGCGCCAGGATCTGTGCGGCGAGAAGGCCAGCGTTCTTCGCCCCCGCCTCGCCCACCGCCAGCGTGCCCACCGGCACGCCGCCAGGCATCTGCGCGATGGAGAGCAGCGAGTCCAAGCCGTCCAGCGTCTTCGAGCGCACGGGCACGCCCAGCACCGGCAGCTCGGTCATCGCCGCCACCATCCCCGGAAGGTGCGCCGCCCCGCCGGCGCCGGCTACGATCACCTTCACACCGGCGGCGCGCGCACCCTTGGCGAAGGCGATCATGCGGTCGGGCGTGCGGTGGGCGGAGATCACCTTGGCCTCCCACGCCACGCCGAGCGCATCCAGAGCGTCGGCGGCGTGCTTCAACGTCGGCCAGTCGGAGCGGCTGCCCATGACGATGGCGACGGGGGGCGCCACCGGATGGGCGACGGGGGGTTCGGAACGGGGTGCGCGCATGCGGCCTTCGCGGTCGCTTGGAAGCGCCGAAGCATAGGCGCGCGCCCGCGCCGCCACAACCGCCGCTCAGGCGATGATGTCGGGGGTCAGCGCATCCTCCATGCGCACGATCTCGTCGCGCAGCCCGAGCTTCTTCTTCTTCAGCCGCGCGATGCGGATCTGGTCGTGCCCCAGCCTCGTGAGCGCGGCGATGGAGGCGTCCAGGTCCTCGTGCTCCACGCGCAGGGTTGCGAGGCGCCGCCGCAAGGCGTCATCGTCCGGCCCGGCCGCGCCGGGGGCCGCGCCCGGCTCATCGTCGTTCATGCACACCGCGCTCCGCGCCGCTTCGCGCGCAGCCTCATGATGGCCAAAGGGTTGCACCCGGTAAAGGCGGCGTCGGCGGAGGCGTTCACGCGGAGGTGATCTGACAGACTTGTAAGGCGGTGCTTCACTCCGTCCGCAGACCCTCGAAAACGGAGGCCCTCCCATGGCCATCGAAGCCCGCATCCGCGAACTCGGCAACCGCCATGAGACCATCGACCGCGCCATCCAGGACGAGGTGCGACGTCCGGTGTTCGACCAGTCGCGCATGAGCGAGCTGAAACGCCAGAAGCTCAAGCTGAAGGAGGAGATCGAGGGCCTGCGAAGGGCGCGCGCGCACTGAACCATCCGCGCTTCCACGCCTGCCGTCCTCGGGCTCGCCCCGAGGACTCCACGTCGCGAAAGTTGTCGCCCGCGACAATCCACTGAACGCTAAGCCCTCGGGACAGGCCCGAGGGTGGCGATGGTGGATCTCAGGGTGGGGACCGTTCGCCCCGTTGGCCTCTCAGTAGGCTTCGTCGTCCGCCGTCATGGGCTCAAGCACCGCGTGCTCGCCTGAAGGCGCCAGCGTCGGGCCGGGGTCGGCGACGCCGTTCTTCTCATCGTCCTTGGCCTTCTTGTCGGCGGCCTTTCGCACCACATCGTCCAACTCGAGCTGTCCGACGAGGCCCAGCGTCACCGGATCGGTCGGCTTGATGTTGGCCGAATTCCAGTGCTGGCGGTTGCGGATGGCGTCGATCGTCGCCTTGGTGGTGCCGAGGAGCTTGGAGATCTGCGGGTCGCTCACCTCGGGATGGTTCTTGACGAACCAGGCGATGGCGTCCGGCCGGTCCTGGCGACGCGACACCGGCGTGTACTTGGGCGCCTTCTTGGGCTTCACCAGCAGCTCGGCGTGGCGGCTGGGCTGGGCCCTGAGCGCGTGCTTGGGGCTCTTCTGCGCGGCGTCGAGCTCCTCGCGGGTGAGCTGGCCATTGGCGATGGGGTCGGCGCCGCGAATGTCGCGCGCCACCTCGCCGTCGGCGATGCCGTTCACCTCCAGAGGATGCAGGCCGCAAAAGGCGCCGATCTGCTCGAAGGTGAGCGAGGTGTTGTCCACGAGCCAGACGGCGGTGGCCTTGGGATACAGAATATCGGTCATGCGACCCGGGTCCTTGTTCGGACCGGCGCAGGCGGTTCTTCGCGCGCCGGAAAACAGCGGCGCCCGGCGGTGAGGCCGGGCGGTGAAGGTTGACATATAGGCGAGAACCGGGGTCTGCGGAACGGAAATCCGCCGTCGCGGCCCGCTCAGGGGGTCGCAGCCGAAGAGGAGCCCGCATGATCCGCCGCGCCGCCGTTTGCCTCATCGCTCTCGCCATGGGGGCCCCCGCCCTGGCGCAGACGCCGGCGCTGCCGTCCACGCCCGTCGATCCGGCGCGGCTGTCGCAGATCGACCGCGCGCTCAGCACCGACGCCATGGCGGGCCGCGGCCCGGCCACCGCCGTCGAGCCGAAGGTGATCGACTACATCGTCGGCCAGATGAAGGCCGCTGGCCTGCAGCCGGGCGGCGCAGACGGCGCGTGGACGCAGGACGTGCCGCTGGCGCGCTTCGAGCTGACCGGGCCGATCGCGCTCTCGCTCAGTGCGGGCGGCAAGGCGCAGGTGCTGACGCAGGGCGACCAGGCCGTGGTGCAGACGCTCGTGCCGGTGAACCACGTGGACATCAAGAACGCGCCGCTGGTGTTCTGCGGCTACGGCGTCAAGGCGCCCGAGCTCGGCTGGGACGACTTCAAGGGCGTCGACCTGCACGGCAAGATCGCCGTCGTCCTCATCAACGATCCCGACTTCGAGGCGCCCGCGGGCAGCCCCGTCGCCGGCAAGTTCGGCGGCAAGGCCGAGAGCTACTACGGCCGCTGGACCTACAAGTACGAGGAGGCCGCGCGCCAGGGCGCCGTCGGCATGCTGATCGTTCACGAGACCGCCCCCGCCTCCTACGGCTGGAACACCGTCAAGAACTCCAACGCCAACGCCCAGTTCGACATCGTGCGCGACGATCCTTCCAAGTCGCATGCGCTGCTGCAGGGCTGGATCCAGCGCGACCTGGCCGTAGACATGTTCAAGAAGGCGGGCCTCAATTTCGACGCCGAGAAGAAGCGCGCCATGACCGCCGGCTTCAAGCCGGTGACGCTGAAGGGCGAGAGCTTCAGCGCCAGCTATGCGGTGAACGCCAGCCGCATCGTCAGCCACAACATCCTGGGCATGCTGAAGGGCGCGCGCCGCCCGCAGGAGACGGTGTTCTACACCGCCCACTGGGACCACCTGGGCGTCGGCGCGCCGGACGCGAGGGGCGACCGCATCTACAACGGTGCGGTGGACAACGCCGATGGCGTGGCCTCCATCCTCGAGCTCGCCCGCGTCTTCGCCCGCGCGCCTCGCACCGAGCGCAGCGTCGTGTTCATGAGCGTCACCGCCGAGGAGAAGGGCCTCCTGGGCTCGGAATACTACGTCACCCATCCGCTCTATCCACTGGCGACCACGGCGGCGGTGTTCAACATCGACGCGCTCGACACCGACGGCCCGGCCAGGGACTTCACCATCTCCGGCGACAGCAAAAGCACGCTGCAGGACGATCTGGCCACTGCGGCCAAGCGCGACGGACGCTACTTCACCCCCGATCCGATCCCGGAAGCGGGGCACTTCTTCCGCTCCGACCACTTCTCCTTCGCCAAGCGCGGCGTGCCGGCGGTGTCGGTCGGTTCGGGGCAGGACCTCTACGTGGGCGGCGCAGCGGCGGGCAAGGCGTGGCAGGAGGACTACGTGAAGTCGCGCTACCATCAGCCGGCCGACGAATGGTCGGCGTCGATGGATTGGCGCGGCGTGGCGGTCGATCTCGGGCTGATCTACGACGCGGGCCGCGCCATCGCCAACTCATCGAGCTGGCCGGGCTGGAAGGCGGGCTCGGAGTTTAGGGAGCTCCGCGCGGCGAGCGCCAGTGCGCGGCGTCCCGCTCCATGACCGAGGTCCTCGCCATGCCCGGGCGCGGTGACGGCGAGGAGGCCGGCCGCACCGCGGAGGTGTTGGAAGAAGGCGGACTCGTGTTGCTGCGGGAGCTGGCCTTCAAGGTATGTGCCGACGAGCGCGACCTGATCGACCCGGCGGTGCTGGCCGGCGGCTCCAAGAATGTCAGCCTGGACCCGCGCACCGGGGCGCTCTCGGGCAGCTCGCTGGAGGGCGAGCGGCTGGCCGCGCTGGCCGCGATGACGCGCCGCTACGCCGATTTCGCCGACGCGCTGATCGCGCGGCTGGCGCCGGGCTATGCGCCGCACCTCAAGCGTAAGCGTACGAGCTTTCGACCCGGCGCGGTGGCCACCCGCGCACTCAGCACGCGCAAGGACGACCGGCGCCTGCATGTGGACGCCTTCCCGTCATCCCCAGTAGGGAGCGACCGGATCCTTCGCGTGTTCTCGAATGTCGATCCGCAGGGTCGCGACCGCGTGTGGGAAGTAGGCGAGCAGGGCTTCGAGGCCTTCGCTACCGAGTTCGCTCCACGTGTTCGCGGCGGAGGTGGGGCGGTGCGCAGCCTGCTCTCGCTGACGGGTGTCACACGCGGGCGGCGCACCGCCTACGATCAGGCGATGCTCGACCTACACGACCGCGCCAAGCTCGACGACGCCTGGCAGGCGACGGCCCCGCGCAGGCGCGTCGCCTTTCCGGCAGGCTCGAGCTGGATCGTCTACACCGATGGCGTGCTGCACGCGGCGCTGGAGGGGCAGCACGCCTTCGAGCAAACCTACCTCATGCCGTTCCAGGCGATGGAGGCGCCGGCCCGCTCACCCCAACGCACACTGGAGCGCGTATTGGGTCGCTCGCTGCTCTGAGCTCAGACACGACGACGCCCCGCGATGTGACCATCCCGGGGCGTCGCCGCAAATCATGGCGCGGGTGTTACTGCGGCGCGTCGGGCGTGGCTGTCATGCTCGCCGCCATGGCAGCCTTATGGTGCTTCATGTGGCGGGCTTTGCGCTTGCCGCCGTACGCCTTGCGAAGTGTGCGCTGCGTGCTGGCCGACTGCGTGCAACGATCCTGGCCGCGCGAGGTGCAAGCGGGATAGCTGGCGGGAGCAGCGGAAGGCGTATCGGCAGACTGCGAGGGACCCATCGCATCGGACGTCGCGCCGCCTGGAGCCATCGCACCCGGAGCCATCCCCGATTGATCAGGCATCTGCGAACCTGGCTGCATGGCGTCGGATCCGGCAGGGGCCGGGGTCGCCATCGAGTCCTGCGGCGCAGATGCTGCACCTTCCGATCCGGCAGGAGGGGGCTGCGTGGTCGAACCGCCGGCCATTGAGCCCGACTGGTCGGGCATCGAGCCGCCGCCCGTCGTGGTCTGCGCGTAGGCGGCGCCAGCGGCAAGGAGCGACACGGCGGCCGCAGCGGTGAGGAAGCGCTTCATGGACTGTTCTCTCCTTCCGAGGCCCAGAATGGGCCGTGGCGGACGCGGGTGAACCCGTGTCTGACCTACCTAGGCCGTAACGGTTCGGACTCGCCCAACGTGGCCGCTCGCGTTTGGTTCACGCGAACGTGCGCTTGCCGGACACGAAAACACCTCCGAGGTGGCGAACCTCGGAGGCGTCATCCGCGTCGACCCGTCGCGGGCGTCAGCGCATGAAGGCCGCGAGACGGGCGGCGCGGCGCGATTGCGCCTCGGAGCGCTCCAACGTCTTGCGCTCCTTGCGAGCCCCCCGGCGATTCTCCAGGTCGGCTAGTTCCGCTTCGACGCGCACGCGCTTGGCCTCCGCGTCGGCGGCCTCGCGCTCCACGCGAGCCGCCTCCTTCTCCGCGTTGCGTTGTTCACGCACCGCATCGAGTTCCGCCTGCCGACGTGCGGCGCGGTCGACGATCTCGGTCGCCTGGATTGCAGGCTTGGCCTGGAATTTGGCCAGCATCGCCTTTTTGGCGTCCGCCGACGCTGTGGCGCGATCGCCGAAGGTGGTGTTCTTAGGTTGCTGCATGCGTCTTTCGTGTGGTGGACGATAGGGTGTCTCAGATAGGGCGAAGATAATGTCACGCGGGCGCGCAGGAAAGGCGCGCAGGCCCCGCTAACGTCGTTTTCGCGGGAGCGTTGCCTGGCGACGACTCCTCCCGGCGTCTTGGCCAGGCTGGCGCCGCAGCCCGATCCCGGCGAAGAGCGGGTGTGCTCAGCGCCGAAGCCCCCGTCGTCAGCCTGAACCGCGTGACCAAGCGCTATGCGCGAGCGCTCGCGCTGGATGCGGTGGACTTCACCGTCGCTGCTGGCGACTTCGTCGCGCTGGTCGGCGGTTCAGGCTCCGGCAAGACGACGCTGCTCAAGACCATCAACAGGTTGATCGAGGCCGACGAAGGCGAGGTGCGCCTCTGGGGGGAGAACGTGCATGCGGGGCCGGGCTGGGCGCTGCGGCGCCGGATCGGCTACGCCTTCCAGGACGTGGGGCTCTTCCCCCACCTGAGCGTCGGCGAGAACATCGCCCTGCCCTTGCGGCTCGCGGACCGTCATCGCGCGGAGGCGCCCTCGAGAGTGGCCGAACTCCTGGCGCTGGTGGACCTGCCGGCCGAGGTCGCCGGGCGCGCGCCCGATCAGCTCTCCGGCGGCCAGCGCCAGCGGGTCGGCGTGGCGCGGGCGCTCGCCGCCCAGCCCCGCCTGATGCTGATGGACGAGCCCTTCGGCGCGCTCGATCCCGCCACCCGAGAGGCCCTGGGCGAAGCCTACCGCGCCCTGCACGACCGCCTTGGGCTCACCACGGTGATGGTGACCCACGACGTGCAGGAGGCGATCCTCATGTCCGACCGGATCGTGGTCATGCGCGACGGCCGCGTGCTGGCCGACGACGCGCCCGCCGTGCTCATGGCGGGGCATGGCGACCCGTATGTCGCCGCGCTGATGGGCTCGCCCCGGCGCACCGCCGAACGGGTGGCCGCGATCGCGGATGGGGGCGGGCGCGATGGATGAGCGCCTCGCCGCCGCCTGGCGCGTGCTGCCCGAGCGGCTGGCCGCGCACGTGGCGCTGTCGGGCTCCGCGCTCCTCTTGGGTGTCGCCATCTGCCTGCCGCTGGCGGTGCTGGCCGTGCGGCGGCCGCGGCTGCGGTGGGCGCTGCTCTCCACCGCCGGCCTGATCCAGACGATCCCCGGGCTGGCGCTCGTCGCGCTGTTCTACCCGCTGCTGCTGCTGGTCTCGGCCGGGCTGCAGCGTCTGCACCTGCCGGGCGTGCCGGCGCTGGGCTTCCTGCCGGCCCTCCTGGCGCTGACGCTCTACGGCCTTCTGCCCATGCTGAGGAACGCGGTCGCGGGCCTCGCCGGCGTGGCGCCCGCCCTGCGAGAGGCTGCCGACGGCATAGGCATGACGGCGCGCCAGAAGCTGTGGTGGGTCGAGGCGCCGCTCGCCGCGCCGGTGGTGATGGCGGGGATCCGCACCGCCGCCGTGCTGATCATCGGCACCGCGGTCCTGGCCACCACGGTCGGCCAGCCGTCGCTGGGCGACTACATCTTCTCCGGCCTGCAGACCGAGGACTGGGTGGCCGTGCTGTTCGGTTGCGCCGCCGCCGCGGTGCTGGCGGTGGTCGTGGACCAGCTCCTGGCGCTGATCGAGGAGGCGGCCGCCAGGCGCGACGCCAAGCGCGCGTGGATCGGCGCAGGCGGCTTGGTCGTGCTGGCCCTCCTGTCGCTCGGCCCGGGCGCGGTGCGGGCGTTCGGGCCGCGGACGAGCGGCTATGTCGTCGGCGCAAAGAACTTCAGCGAACAGTTCATCCTGGCCGACCTGATGTCGGCGCGCCTGCGCGCGACCGGGGCGCACGTCGACCAGCGCACCGGGCTGGGATCGGCGGTGATCTTCCGCGCGCTGAGCTCGGGCGACCTGGACGCCTACGTCGACTACTCCGGCACGCTGTGGACCACGGTCCTGGGACGGCGCGACACCCCGCCGCGAGCGCAGCTGCTGGCCCAGCTCGGCGTAGAGCTGAAGCGCCGCTATGGCGTGGAGGTCCTCGGGCCGCTCGGCTTCGAGAACGCCTACGCCCTGACGCTTCGGACCGATCGCGCCCAGACCCTGCACCTGCGCAGGTTGGACGACCTGACGGCGCGCGCGCCGTCGCTCGTGCTGGGGTCCGACCTGGAGTTCCTGCAGCGCCCCGAATGGGCCGCCCTGCGCGACGCCTATTCCCTGCGCTTCAAGGCGTCGCGCGCCTACACGCCGACCTTCATGTACCGGGCGCTGCAGGACGGCGAGGCCGACGTGATCACCGCCTTCTCTTCGGACGGCCGGTTGGCGGGCGATCACCTGACCGCCCTCACCGATCCGCGCGGCGCGGCGCCCGCTTACGACGCGGTGGTGCTGATCTCGCCGAAGCGCGCGCACGACGCCCGGTTGCGCGGGGCGCTCGCCCCGTTGATCGGCGCCATCGATGCGGCGCATATGCGCGCCGCCAACGCCGCCGTCGACCTCGGCGGCCGCACGCCGGATCAGGCGGCGACGGCGCTCGCGGCGCAGATCAGCCCGGGAGGCGCACGCCCTCGCGCGGCTCGCTGATGTCGTCGCCGTGGGCGTTGCGGAAGGTCTTCCCCGCTTCATAGGTCCGCTGGCGCGTGCGGTTCACGCCGCCGAGCGGCCGGAACGCCGCAAGGCCGTGCCAGACCGAAAACGCGAGGCCGTCGTCCACCGCCTTCGAGCGTTCGCGCGTCCAGGCGGGCTGCGGCGAGACGGTGATCCGCCCGACCGTCTGATAGGGGCTCTCCGCCTCGTCCCAGGCCTTGGAGGCGTCTTCGATCGGCATGGTCTCGTCGTCGGTGCGCAGCTGCACCTGCAGTTCCCACACCCCGGACTTGTCGCCAAAGAAGGCGTTGCACGCTTCCCGCAAGGCGTCAGGCTCGCCGTTGATCTTGAGGTGCTGGTCCTTCAGCGCCTTCAGCTCTTCGGAGACGGGCTTGAGGCTGAACTTGGCGATGTAGTCGCCAAAGCGGAACGGCGTCTGCGAATAGAAGGTGTCGCCCAGGATGTGCGTCTCCGGCTGGCCGCCGAAGGTGGCGAGCAGGCCGCTGGGCTGCCCGGTCACCGCGGTCACGCCCGCATTCAGCGCCTGGGTGACGCCCGAGAGCGCCTTCTTGGCGCCTTCGGCCTTGTCTGTCGTCGCCGCCAGGAGCTTGAGGTTGTTGAGGAAGGCCTTGGGCGTCGGCGCCCCGAAGGCCGGCCCATTGACCAGGATGAAGTCCTGCGTCCGATCGCTTTCCGATCCGGGGAGGCGTTCGCCCTCCACGCCAATCACCTTGAGGGCCACGCCCCGCGGCGTCGACACGCTGTCGGCCAGGAGATCGCCCGGGATGGTGGAGAAGCGCATCACCACCGGATAGCGGCCGGGCTTGGCGAACAGCCCCTGGGCCAGGACCGGCTCGAGGTCGCCTTTGACCTCCAGCTGGCCTTCGACCAGGGCGTGGCTCTTGGCGTGCACGCTGCGCAACGGACAACCGGTGTCCTTCAGCGTGGTCTCGGAAATGCCCGCCATGGTGTCGATCAGGCCCTGGGTGGTCTGCGCCTCGTCGTCGGGGATCTCCTCGACCGAGGAATCGTAGGCGAGAGCGGGCTTGGTCGCGTGGCTCAGCATGACAGGAGTCTCCGTTCCCGCCGGAAAAGCCCAGGCCGGTCAGCCCGTTCCGCTGCGAACATCCCGCCGCAGCCAGCCGACCGGGGCGCCGCTCCATCGGGCGACGGCGGCCGCCGTCTCCTGCGGGCCGGTGGCGGAGCCCGCCGTTTCGCTCACGACGACGCCCGCCACGGCGACGCCGCGCTGGCGCAGCGCGGCGTGGGCCGTGAGGGCGTGGCTGATGGCGCCGACATAGCTTCCCGCCACCAGGAGCGCCGGGCAGGCGAGGGCCTCCACCCAGTCGAGGCAGAGCGCATCGCGCGTCACCGGGCTCATCACGCCCCCCACCCCCTCGACAAGCACCACGGCCCCGCTGGCGTGGGCGAGCACGCCGCGATGGAAGGCGACGAGGTCGTCGAGGCGCAGGCTGCGGCCCTCCAGCGCGGCGGCGGCGTCCGGCGCGACGGGGGCGGTGAAGCGCCAGGGGGTGCAGGCCTCCACCGCCCCGGCTGAGAGCTCGCCTCCGAGCGCCGTGAGGAGCCGCCCCGTATCGCTGCGCGCGAAGGCGGGATCGTCGACGTCGGGCATGCCGCTGGCGACGGGCTTGACCGCCACGACCGGCCGGCCGGCCGCGCGCAGCCGGCGCACCAGGCCCGCGGCCACGTAGGTCTTGCCGACGTCGGTGCCCGCGCCGGTGACGAACAGCACGCTCACGCGGCCCGCCGCGTCGTCAGCGCCAGCACCGCATCGGCGAGGGCGTCGACCTGCGCGTCTTCGTGTGCGGCGGACAGGGCGAAGCGCAGGCGCGCGCTCCCGGCCGCCACCGTGGGCGGCCGGATCGCCACCACCAGGAAGCCCAGCGCCTCCAGCGCCGCCGAGAGCGCCAGCGCCCGCCCGGCGTCGCCGACGATGAGGGGAACGATGGCGCTCGCGGCCTCGGCGAGGCCGAGGCGCTGCGCCAGCCTGCGCGCGGCGCCTCGGACGCGGGCGCCCCGCTCCGGTTCGGCCTCCAGCACCGTCAGCGCCGCGTGCGCCGCCGCGGCCGCGGAAGGCGCGAGCCCGGTGGTGTAGACGAAGGATCGCGCCCGGCTGGTCATCAGGTCGATCACCGCGCGCGAGGCGCAGAGATAGCCGCCCACCGAGCCCAGCGCCTTGGACAGGGTGCCCATCTGCAGCGGCGGTCGAGGGCCCTCCGCCGCCTCCAGCACGCCGAGGCCGTGCGCATCGTCCGCCAGCGTCCAGGCGTCGTGGCGATCGGCGAGCGTCAGGATCGCGGCCATCGGCGCCACGTCGCCGTCCATGCTGAAGACGCTCTCGGTGGCGATGAGGGCGTGGCGCGCCGTGGGGCGCACGCGCCCCAGCCGCGCCTCAAGATCGGCCACGTCGTTGTGGCGGAAGCGCTCCACCCTCGCCCCAGAGAGCCTCGCCCCCGCCCAGATGCAGGCGTGCGTCAGCGCATCGACGAAGACGACGTCGCCCGGGCCGACCAACGCCGGCATGACCCCCAGGTTGGCGAGGTAGCCGCTGCCGAACACCAGCGCCGCCTGCGTCCCCGCATGGCGGGCCAGCGCCGCTTCGAGCGCGCGGGTCTCCGGCGCATCGCCCGTGACGAGGCGCGACCCGCCCGCGCCCGCGCCATGGCGCGTGATCGCCGCGCACGCCGCCGCCTTCACCTGCGGATGATGGGCGAGGTCGAGGTAGTCGTTGCATGCGAAGGAGACGAGCGCGCGCCCGCCACGCTCCACCCGCGCGCCGCCGCGCCGCGCGGTGGGCGTCAGCGTTCGGCGCAGGTCACGCGCCTCAAGCTCGGTGAGCTTGGTCTGGGCGAAGCGGTCCAGGCTGAGCATGCGCGGATCAAGCGCCCGACCGGCCGCAGGTCAAGCCGCGCCGCCTTGACAGCGTACGCCGCGCGCCCTCCCGCTCGACACCCATGACATCGCTCGCCGACCAGGCGCTCTGGCGCCCCTACACCCAGATGAAGACCGCGCCGCCGCCGCTGGAGGCGGTGCGCACCTACGGTTCGCGCATCGTGCTGGCCGACGGGCGCGAGCTGGTCGACGGCGTCGCCTCGTGGTGGACGGCGGCCCACGGCTACAACAATGCGCACATCCTGGCGGCCATGACGCGCCAGCTCGAGGCCATGCCGCACGTGATGTTCGGCGGCCTCACCCACGCCCCGGCCGAACGGCTGGCGCGGCGGCTGGCGGCGCTGCTGCCCGGCGCGCTCAACCACGTGTTCTTCTCGGATTCCGGGTCGGTCTCGGTGGAGGTCGCCATGAAGGCGGCGCTGCAGGTGTGGCTGAACCGCGGCGTGGAGGGGCGCACACGCTTCCTCAGCTTCCGCGGCGGCTATCACGGGGACACCCTGGCCACCATGTCGGTGTGCGACCCGGAGGAGGGCATGCACCGCCGCTTCGGCGCCGCCCTGCAGTCGCAGGTGATCGCCGACCTGCCGCGCACCCGCGCCCAGGCCGACGCGCTCGAGGTGCTGATGGCGACCCACCGCCATGAGCTGGCCGCGGTGATCGTCGAGCCGCTGCTGCAGGGCGCGGGCGGCATGCTGACCCACCCGCCGGAGGTGCTGGCGCAGGTGGCGCGGCTGGCGCGCAGCCATGGCCTCCTGCTCATCGCGGACGAGGTGTTCACCGGCTTCGGCCGCACGGGGACGATGTTCGCCTGCGAGCAGGCAGAGGTCGTCCCCGACCTGATCTGCCTCTCCAAGGCGCTGACCGGCGGCGTGATGGGGCTGGCCGCGACCGTGGCCACCACCGAGGTGTTCGAGGCCTTCTGGTCCGACGATCCCGCCGCCGCGCTGATGCATGGGCCCACCTTCATGGCCAATCCGCTCGCCTGCGCCGCCGCCGGCGCCAGCCTCGACCTGTTCGAGACCGAGCCGCGCCTGCGCCAGGCGCAGGACGTGGGCGAGGCGATCATGGCCGCGCTGGCGCCGTTGCGCGGGCGGACGGGCGTCGTAGATATCCGCTGGCTGGGGGCGATGGGCGCGGTGCAGCTGGCGGCGCCGGTCGACCTGGGCGCCTTGCGCACCGCACTGCTGGAGCGCGGAGTCTGGGTGCGCCCATTCGGCGACGTCCTCTACCTTACGCCGGCGCTCAACATTGGCGAGGCCGACCTGACGCATCTCCTCGAGGCGATCGTCACCACCGCGACCGACGCCCACCCCGCATAGGCGCGGCTCACCCTGGCCCGGCGTTCCCGGCGCTTCGGGCCGCGGCCTGCGTCGTGGGCGCACCCGCACTCACGCGCCAGACCACGCCGCCGAGATCGTCGGCGATCAGGAGGGCGCCGCTGCGGTCGAGGGCGACGCCGACGGGGCGGCCGCGGGCATGGCCGTCGCGGGTGAGGAAGCCGGTGACGAGGTCCTGCGGCGGCCCGCTGGGCCGGCCGCCGACGAACGGCACGTAGACCACCTTGTAGCCGTTCAAAGGCGTACGATCCCAACTGCCGTGCTCGCCCACGATGGCGCCGCTGCGGTAGGCGCTCGGCAGGCTGGAGCTGTCAGAGAACACCACGCCCAGGGGCGCCACGTGGGAGCTCAAGGCGTAGTCGGGCGGGATGGCGCGGGCCACGAGATCGGGCCGCTGGGGCTTCACCCGCGCATCTACGTGCTGCCCGTAGTAGCTAAAGGGCCAGCCGTAGAAAGCGTTCTGCTTCACCGAGGTCAGGTAGTCGGGCACGAGGTCGGGGCCCAGTTCGTCGCGCTCGTTGACCACAGCCCACAGCTGGTCCGTGCCCGGCTGGATGGCCAGGCCCGCAGGGTTGCGCAGGCCGCTCGCGTAGATACGCTTGAAGCCGGTGGCGCGGTCGATCTCCCAGATCGCGGCGCGCCCAGCCTCCGCCTCCAGCCCGTTCTCGGTGATGTTGCTATTGGAGCCGACGCCCACGTAAAACTTCGACCCGTCGGGGCTGGCGACAAGGCTCTTGGTCCAGTGGTGGTCGATGGGCCCGCCCGGCAGGTCGGTGACGAGGCTCGGCGGCGCGGTGATGGTCGTCTGCCCCGGCTGATAGGGAAAGCGTAGCAGGGCGTTCGTATCTGCGACGTAGAGGTCGTTCCCCACCAGGGCCACGCCGAAGGGCGAGGTCAGGTGGTCGAGGAACACCGTGTGCAGGTCGGCTACGCCGTCACCGTTCGTGTCGCGGAACAGCAGGATGCGGTTGGGAGCCTTGCCGCCCTTGCCGCCGATCTTCTGCACGAGACCCATGACGAAGTCCTTGGGCCGGTTGATCGGCGCTTTCGGCCCCCCCGTCTCGACCACCAGCACGTCGCCGTTGGGCAGGGCGTACACCGAGCGGGGATGCTGCAGGCCCGTCGCGAGCGCCTGCACCTTGAAGCCCGTGGGCACGGCGGGCGCCTCGCCCACGCCCCACTTGGCCACCGGCGCGATGTGCATGGGCGGTAGCAGGTACTGGTGCGGCGCGGGCAGGCGCGGGTTGGCTCCGTACTGGGTGCTGGGCGGAGCGGGCTTCCCCTCGCAGGCGCCAAGGATGAGCGTCCCGCCTGCGATGGCGAGGACTGTACGTGTGAGGGAGGGCGCGCGCATCACCGGCGCGCCTCATAGCTGCGGGCGTTGAGGCTCCAGCCGCCCCAGCCGCCAATAACGAGCAGAGCGGTCACGATGGCCGACAGCCAGACGCCCGACGGCGCCACCGCCGTATAGCCGTCGCGGCTGTGCACGAAGGCGTTGACGATCGACACGATCACCGCGGCCGCGAAGATCGCGAAGCGCCACCACGAGAGGCGCGCGGTGCGCCTGCTGACGAGGTCGACCACCAATGCAAGGGCGGCGACAGCGGCGATCAGAAGGCCCGCGGTGATCAGCCAGATCGAAAAGGTCTCCCACTGGGTGGAGAAGGTCGCCAGGTACAAGAGGTCGGTCACCAGCGCGCCAATGAGGAACGCGGCCCCCAGAGGGATCAGAATTGCATGGAGCGGCGCGGGCTCGATCTGGACCGCGAGCGTTGATCGTGACGCCATCGAGCATCCCCTGAACGTGATGCGCTTTACGCGGCTGGCGGCTTCGGGGTTCCTCTGCAGCCCGATCGGGCCCCTTCAGATCACGAGCTTCAGGCCCACGATCGCGAGCATGGCGGCCAGGATCGGTCGCAGCACGCGCTCCGATACGCGCGGGGTGAGGAAACTGCCCACCACGATCCCGGGCGCGGATCCGCACAGGAGCGACACCAGCAGGTGAAGGTCGACGTGGCCCATCCACCAGTGGCCCGCGCCCGCGATCAAGGTGAGCGGCACGGCGTGGGCGATGTCGGAGCCGACGATCCTGGCGAGCGGCATGCGGGGGTAGAGGAACACCAGGAGGGTCACGCCCAGCGCCCCCGCCCCGACCGACGTCAGGGTGATGAGAAACCCCAGCACCGCGCCCAGCCCCACCGTCAGCGCCGTCGTCGGACCTGCGTCCAAGCCGGGCGAAAGGCGCTGCGCCGCACGCGCCAGCCTGTCGCGCGCCAGAAGCGCCACGGCGGTCACGAGCAGCGCCACGCCGAGGCCGATCGAAAGCGGGTGCGCGGCCTTGTCGCCGTCGAGGTGCAGCACGCGCACGGCCACCAGCGTGGCGACGGTGGCCGGAACGCTCCCAGCCGCGAGGCGGCGCACCAGCACCCAGTCCACTGTGCGGTTGGCTGCGTGCACCCCCGTGCCGACGGCCTTGGTGGCCGACGCATAGAGAAGGTCGGTCCCCACCGCCGAGGCCGGGTGGAACCCGAACAGCAGGATGAGCATGGGCGTCATCAGCGAGCCGCCGCCCACGCCCGTCAGCCCGACCAGCAGCCCCACGAAGGCGCCGCTCGCGACATACAGCGGTTTGATCGCCTGCGGGCCGCCCAGCGCAGCCACGGCGATCGCACCGAGCCCGCACAGCGCGACCATGCCGATAGCGAGCGAAACGCGGCTGGCGGCCGAAAGCGTGGGGGGTCGGTGTGTCATGGGCCAGCGCGGTCTCTCCACCGCGGGCAAGCTCACGCGTTTTCGCACCGAAGGCCAGCGACCTTTTCGACGCCTGGGCCCAGCGCAGATGATGGCCGATCGGGGCTCGCCGCCCGGACGCGCGACGGCCCACTTCGCCGCGAACGCGGCCGGAGCGTCGTTCGGAAGCCGTGCGTCGCCGCGGACAGGCGCCCGGAGAGGTCAGGTGTAGAGCACGACGGGCCTTAACGATTGAACCGCGGCCGGGACCCTGCCGCCCGCTGGACGCACTGTTCGAGAGGTGGGACAGGCTGCGCGATGGTTGATCTGGACGTCCCTCGCCTGCTCGAGCGGGTGGGCGCCGCGCAGAGGCTCCTCCGCGTCTTGGCCGCGCTCGGCAGGCGGTTTGCGATGAGGCCGATCGCAGGATGAGGGGTCCGCACGTCGGTTCCGGAACCCCGTCGAAGGTGGTCGACGACCTGCCGGCGCCGGCGCTGCGGAGCGATAGGGCCTTCACCAAGGTGCTGTTGGCGCTGCTGTGCGCCGGCCTGTCGACCTTCGGCCTGCTGTACTGCGTGCAGCCGCTGCTGCCGCTGTTCGCCGTCGACTTCGGGCTTGGCGCGGCCGGCGCCAGCCTGGCGGTGTCCGCCGCCACCGCGGCGCTGGCGATCGGGCTCCTGTTCGCCTCCGCCCTGTCGGACCGCTGGGGTCGCAAGCCGGTCATGACGGGGGCGCTCTACCTGGCGGCGCTCCTCACCATGCTGGCCGCAGCGGCGCCGAACTGGCCCTTGCTGGTCCTCCTCCGCGCGCTTGCGGGCCTGGCGCTCGCCGGGGCGCCGGCGGTGGCCATGGCCTACGTCGCCGACGAGCTCGACGCCGACGCCGCGGGCCTGGCGATGGGGCTCTACATCGCCGGCACAGCGCTGGGCGGCATGCTGGGGCGCCTCGGCTGCGGCGCGCTGGCCGACGTCGTCGGGTGGCGATGGGCCGTGGCCGCGGTCGGCATGGCCGGCGGCGTGGCCGCCGCACTTTTCCATTGGAGCCTGCCGCCGAGCCGGAGGCATCGGCGCGCCTGCGCAGACGGGGCGGGCGCGCATCTGCAGGCGTTCGCCGCCGCTTTCCGCGACCCGGGCCTGCCGTGGCTGTTCGCCGAGGGCGGCCTTGTGATGGGGGCCTTCGTGACTGTCTACAACTACCTGGCCTTCCGCCTGCTGCGCGCGCCCTACAGCCTTGGCCAGTCCGCGGTGGCGGCGGTGTTCTCGCTGTATCTCGTGGGTATGGTGAGCTCGCCCGTGTTCGGAGAGGCCGCGGGGCGGCTGGGGCGGCGGCGCGTGCTGTGGCTGCCGGTCGTGCTCATGCTGCTCGGCGTCGGGCTGACGGCGCTGCAGCCGCTGTGGGTCGTGATCGCCGGCGTAGGGATTCTGACCTTCGGCTTCTTCGGCGCGCACTCGATAGCGTCCAGCTGGGTGGGGCGACGATCGGGCGCGCACAAGGCGGCGGCCGCCTCGCTTTACCTGCTCGTCTACTACGTGGGGTCGAGCGTCGCGGGGTCGCTGGGAGGGGTGTTCTGGTCGCACGCCGGGTGGCCCGGGGTGGCGGGCTTCGCAGCCGTGCTCATCGGAATGGCGCTGATCGGCGCGGTGCGCCTGGCCGTTCTCCCGCCGCTGCCGCAGAACCGGGCCCTCGCCCCCCTGAGGTGACCCCGCGCAGGGACCGCTGACCGCTTGTCCGGACATGCCGTGAGCGCCGAGGTTTCGCCTGCTCCGTGCTTGGCCCTAAAACGTGCGCTCACAGGGACTCGCCCCTGAAGGGTGCCGCATGGCCGTCCTCGCCGAACTTCTTCGCAGCGTCGGGCTATGGGTCCTGGGGCTGGCGCTGGTCATCGCGTGCATCGCCGCCACCGAGCTCGGGCGCGCGTTGGGGCGCAGGGCCAGGCGCCGGTTCCCGGACGACGACAAGGGCGCAGATGGCCTGGCGGCGGCCGCGCTCGGGCTCTTCGCCCTCCTGATCGCCTTCACCTACTCGCTCTCGCTGTCGCGCTACGATGCGCGTCGCCACGAGGTGCTGGAGGAGGCCAACGCCGTCGGCACCGCCGCCAACTACGCGCTGATGCTGCCGGCCGAGCACCGCGCCCCCGTCCTGCACCTCCTGCGCGGCTACACCGAGGTGCGGATACGGCTGGGCGTGCCCCACGACGACGCCAAGTTCGAGCGCGACATCGCGACCTCCGGGCGGCTCCAGCAGCAGCTGTGGGCCCACGCCGTGCAGGTGACGCAGGACGCGCCACAGTCGCTGCCGGCCTACCGCTTCGTGGCCGCGCTCAACGAGGTGAACAACATCAGCGAGGCGCGGGTCACAGCGCTGCGCAACCACGATCCGGCGACGGTGCTGATCATGCTGATCGGCGTCGCGCTCGTCGCCATGGGCTTCTCGGGCTACAGCTCGGCGCTGGCGGGAGCCCGGCGAACGGGCGCCCTCGTCGTGATGGCGGTCACCCTCTCGCTCCTGGTGGCGCTGACGGTGGACCTCGACCGCCCCGATCGCGGCACGATCACCATATCGGTCAAGCCGCTGCAGGACGCCCGGGCGCAGCTCCCGAACGGCTGACGGGCGGCCACTCGGCGTGAGGTGAGCCTGGTCTCAGCGGGACTTCGCGCGGCCCTCCTGCGCGAACACGGCGTGGTCGCCTCTATCCGGCGACGCGGCGCCCGCGAGGACGTCGGCGTAGAAGTCGAAGAGCGTTCGCGTTCCGGTCGAGGGCGTGGCCGCCGCATCGTAGCGCCCGGTCGCCGGATCGAGGACCAGCATCGACTCGGTGGCGTAATAGCGCCCGATCCGCGCCAGCTCGGCCTTGGCGGCGACTCCCGGCCAGACACGGCTCAAGATCGACAGCGCTCCCACGATCACATCCAGGAGGACGGTCGGCACGCTCAGAAAACGGCGCGGTCGCCCGACGAGGGCGAAGAGACCCTCGCCCTGTTCCCGCGGGGTGATCGCGGGCCCAGGACCGCCGATCGGGAGCACGCGATCCCAGCGCGAGTCGTCCTCCAGGCAATCGGCGATGTAGCGCGCCAGGTCTTCGTCCCCGATCGGCTTGCACGCCGTCCGTGCGCCGTCTCCGAAGACCAGGAAGGGCTTGCCTCGCCTCACCCTCTCGATCTGACCGGAGAGGGACTTGAAGAAAGCGGTGGGCCTCACGATCGAGTAGCGCAGCCCGGAGGCGATCAGCCGCTGTTCGAAGGCGAGCTTCGCGTGGTGGAAGGCGAGCACGGGTTTCTGAACGCAGATGGCCGACAGGAGCACGAAGTGGTTGACCCCACCGCCCCGCGCCGCGTCGAGGGCATGGACGTTGGCCTGATAGTCCACGGCCCAGGCGTCCGCGCCCACGCCCGTGCGTGACGCGAGGCAGGAGACGACGGCGTCGAACCCCTCTCCGCGAAACCCGTCGCGCGCGAGCGACCCCGGATCGGTCACTTCGCCGAACCGGATATCCGCGCCCTCCAGCATCGAGAGGCGCGCGGTCTGCGCCGAGGCGACACCCGAGCTGTGACGGGGGCGAACGAAGCAGACCACCTGATGCCCTCGCAGCACGAGGGCCCGCGCAGTCGCAAGGCCCAGGGAGCCTGTCGCGCCAAGCACCAACACCCTGCGCGACTGTGGCGCTGGCGTCGCAACGTTTGCGCTGGAGGCTCCACCGATGTCGGTCGGCGTCATTGCGGCTGCGGGTCTCGACGGCGTTTCAGCGAAGGATCGCGCTTGTCGGCGGCGGCGCCGGCAAGGACATCAAGCACGGCGCCGGGCGTTCTGGCGGCCCCTTCCTCCGGCGGTGCGCACCTGCGGCCTAAGCGACGCCACGAGGCGAGCGCGGGTGACGCTCGAAGACAGTCTCGCACGTTCGCGAGCCGGGTGAGGCCTTGCGTCGCCGCTCGGCGCCGGGTCGTCATCAGCCGTCGTTCCGCGTGCAGCATCGCGCCGTCGTGAACGCCAACCGCGCTCCGCGCAGGGGCGCCGGTGAGTCGTGCATCGCCATGCGTCGCCTCCTTCGACTGCTGGTCTTCACGACCGGCCTCGCACCCGTCGCGGCGGGCGCGGCTCCGTCCGTCGCCGTGATGCACGCGCCTGTCCCGGTCGGCTATTACGTCTTTCAGAGGGTGGTGCGCCAGGACGACGGCGACGGGCCCGATATGGCCTCGCGCTGATGAGTGAACCTCAGACGCGTGCGGGTGCGCCCTATCCGCCGCAACCGCACGCCCACGCCGCGGCGTAACGCCCTCGATCGCCGCTGGATGTTGTCGGGAGGGCCAGCGCCTGTCAGGCGGGGCGGATGCGCCCCAGCAAGCTCCTGGCGGCCGCAGCGTTTGCGGGTTCCGTGATCGTTGCGGCGGCGCCCGCGCCCGTGGCGGCGCAGACGACGCCACAGCCGGGCCCCGCCGATCAGAAGACGCCAGCGCAGCCGCCAGCGCCGGTCGATCCCGAACTCCTCTCGCCGCTGACGCCGCTCGACCAGTTCACCGTGCAGGCCGCCGCGCCCAAGGGAGAGGCTCCACCACGCCCGACCTCGATCGCCTACGCGATCAGCGTGGAGGGGCTGGCCAAGGTGGGGCTGCAGGCGCGCTTCCGCGCCCTGTCGGCGCTCTACGCCGCCAAGGGCCGAGCCGACACCACCGCCCAGATCAACGCCCGCGCCGCGGAGGACGTGAAGCTGGCCGAGCGACTGCTGCGCTCCGAGGGGTACTATGACGGGCGCGCCGACGTGGCGACGACGCCTGCGCCGACGGGTCAGGGGCGCATCACCGTGGCGATCACCGCCACACCAGGCTCGCGCTACCGCTTCGGTACGGTGGCGGTGACCGGACCCTCGACCCGGCCGCCGGGGATCGCCCGCACGGCGCTGCCGCTGCAGCCCGGCCAGCCGATCGTGGCCCCGGAGGTCGAGGCGGCCGAAGCCGGCGTGTCGCTGCGCCTGCCCGAGCAGGGCTATCCGTTCGTCAAGCTGGGTCCACGCGACATCGCGCTCGACGGCGCGGAGCACACCGGCGACTACCTCCTGCCGGTCGCCCCCGGGCCGCTGTCGTCGTTCGCGGGCTTTAGCGTCGCGGGCGATCCGGTGTTCACAGAGCGCCACGTGGGCGTGATCAGCCGCTTCAAGCCGGGCGAGCTCTACGACAGCCGCAAGGTCGACGACCTGCGCCGCGCGCTGGTGGCCACCACGCTGTTCTCCTCCGTCGGCGTGCAGCCGGTGGACACGGGCCGCCCCGGGCCGAACGGGACCGAGGCCGTCGACCTCCTGGTCACCGGCAAGGCGGCGCCTACCCGCACCCTCAGCGGCGGACTGGGATACGAGACGGGCCTAGGCGCCAGCGCCGAAGCGGCGTGGACCGACCGCAATCTGTTCCCGCCCGAGGGATCGCTGACGCTGGCGGCGCTGGCCGGCACCGACCAGTCGTCCCTCGGCGCCACCTTCCGCCGCTCCAACGCCGGCCAACGCGACCGAAGCTTCCAGACGCTGGCGCAGATCTCCAACGAGAACCTCGACGCCTATCGCGCCAACACCATCCGCATAGGCGCCAGCCTTTCGCGCGACTCGACGCCAATCTGGCAGAAGCGCTGGACCTGGTCGGTGGGCGCCGAGGCCTCGGTCAGCCAGGAGACCGGCTACGACCTCAACCTGGGCTCGAGCGTGCGGCGCACCTATGAGGTGGGCGCCCTGCCGCTGCAGCTGGGCTACGACACCTCCGACAGCCTGCTCGACCCCAGCCGCGGCTTGCGCCTGACGTTGCGGCCCAGCCCCGAGATCTCGTTCGGCGACGGCACGCAGCCCTATCTCAAGACAATTCTGGAAGGCACGGCCTACCAGCCGTTCGGCAAGAGCTTCGTGCTGGCCGGGCGGTTGCGCTTCGGCGGGCTGTTCGGCGCCGACGCCAGCGACATCGCCCCTTCGCGGCGCTTCTTCTCGGGTGGTGGCGGCTCGGTGCGAGGCTACGGCTACCAGGAGATCGGGCCCCGCGACCCGTCCAACAACCCGATCGGCGGCGCCTCGCTCACTGAGTTCTCGATGGAGGGACGCTACCGCTTCGGCGACTTCGGCGTGGTCGGCTTCCTCGACGGCGGGCAGGTGTACCAGACCTCCACGCCGCGCTTCAGCGACCTGCAGTACGGCGTAGGCGTCGGCGCGCGCTTCTACACCAACTTCGGCCCGCTGCGGCTGGACGTGGCCACGCCTTTGGACCGGCAGTCGGGCGACCCGGTGATCGCGCTCTACATCTCCATCGGCCAGGCGTTCTGAGGTGACGGACACCGCTGCCCAGCCGGACGCCGAGCGCCCCGCAAAGCGGCCGCGCCGCCCCGTGTGGCCGCGCGTGCTGGGCTGGGTCGTGGGCGTGCTGGTGGCGCTGGTCGCGCTGGTGGCCATCGCGGCGGTGGCGATCGACACCGCGCCCGGGCACCGCCTGCTGGTGCGGATCATCGAGAAACAGCGCCCCGCCAACGGCCTGACCATCCGCATCGGCCGGCTGGACGGCTCGATCTACAAGCGGCTGACCGTGCGAGACCTGGCGGTGGGCGACCTCCGTGGCGTGTTCGCCACCTCGTCTTCGATCACGCTGGACTGGCGGCCGCTGGAGCTTCTGCACAAGCACGTGCTGGTGGAGGCGCTGGCCTCGCCGCGGATCGAGGTGCTGCGCGCGCCGGCGCTCAGGAAGGGGCCGCCGCCCAAGCCCAACCAGCCGCTGATCCCCGACATCCACCTGACGCTGAACCGGCTCGACTTCGACCGCGTGGTGCTGGGTCCCGCGCTCACGGGCGACCGGCGCGCGGTGGGGCTGCACGGGTCGGTGCGCCTCCTGCACGGCCGCGCCCAGGTCGACGTGCACGCGCAGGCGCTGGAGGCGGACGGCCACGCCGGCGGCGACCGGCTCTCGCTGATGCTCGACGCCCAGCCCTCGGCCAACCGGCTCCTGGTCGACGCGCACCTCATGGCCCCCCAGGGCGGGGTGGTGGACCGGCTGGCCAAGCTCAACGCCCCGCTGACCTTCGACCTCGACGGACGCGGAACCTGGGCGGAGTGGAACGGCCGGGCGCTGGCCACCCTGGGCGGCAGGCCGTTGCTCACCACCGCCATCGCCGCGCGCAGCGGCGTGGTCTCGCTGAAGGGCACGGCCCAGCCCTCGCTGGTGGTCAAGGCCGGCCCCGTGGCCGCCCTGACCGCGCCCGCGCTCGCCTTCGACCTCACCGGCAAGCTGCAGGACCGCCAGCTCGACGGCACGGCGCGGATCGGCTCGGACGCGCTGGACGTGAACGCCAAGGGTCGCCTCGACCTGGCCCGCTCGGCCTTCCGCGCGGTGGTGGTGGACGCGCGCCTGCTCAAGCCGCAGGCCGCCTCGCCCAAGCTCAACGGCCGCGACGTGCGCGCCCACCTGTCGCTGAACGGCGCCTTCGCCCGCCCGGTGGTGGACTACGACATCGCCGCCGCCGAGATCGGCTTCGACAAGACCATCGTCCAGGCGCTGCACGCCAGCGGCAAGGCGCGGGTGGACGCAAACACCACTATTCGCCTGCCCGTGCACGCCACCGCCGAGCGCGTGGTCGGCCTGCCGGAGGCGGCGGGGGGCCTCACCACCCACGTGCGCATCGACGGCGACGTGGTGATCACGCCCAAGCAGATCGCGTCGGACAACCTGCACATCCGCTCCGACCGCCTGGACGCCACCCTGGTGCTGGCGCTCTCCCTCGACACCGGGCGCTATGACGCGGCGCTGAAGGGGCGGATCAACCGCTACGAGATCAAGGGCCTGGGCGTCGTCGACCTCGTCACCGACGCGAAGCTGGTCCCCACCGGCAAGGGCGAGTTCCGCATCGCCGGCCACGTGCACGTCGCCACCTTGCGCATCGACAACAAGGACGCGCTGGACTTCCTGGGCGGCCAAGCGGTGATCGACACCGACTTCAGCCGCTCGCCCGACGGGGTGTTCGCATTCGACAACCTGCGCCTGCATGCGCCCAAGTTCCGCATCCTCGACGGGCGCGGGACCTATCGCGCCGACGGGCGGGTGGAGGTCACCGCCAACGCGGTCTCCGACGCCTACGGCCCGCTGCACCTGAGCGTAGGCGGCACGGTCAAGAACCCGCAGGTCAGGCTCGTCGCCGACAACCCCAAGATCGCGGGCATCACCGGGCTGAACGTGCAGCTGGTGGGGATGGGGCCGGAGGGCTTCCACGTCACCGCCCAGGGGAACTCGCAGTACGGGCCGATCACCGCCGACGTGGTGCTCCACCCTGGAAAGGGCGCGCTCCAGGCCGACATCCGCCGCGCCAGCATCGACGGGATCAACGTGACGGGCTCGGTGCGCCAGACGCCCGAGGGGCCGTTCGCCGGCGTGCTGCGGCTGGCGGGCTCCGGCCTGACCGGCACGGCCACGCTGGGCGCGCAGGGCAAGGTGCAGCGCGTGGTGCTGGCGCTGCGGGCGAACGACGCGCGCCTGCCGCTGCAGCCGCCGGTGACCATCGCCCGCGGGGTGATCGACGCCACCGCCCTGCTCTACCCCGGCGCGCCGCAGGTGACCGCGCGCGCCACACTTTCCGGGGTGCGCCGCGGCGAACTGCTGGTGGCGGACGCCCGCGCGGCGGTGGACTACCGCGGCGGCAATGGCCGGGTGACGCTCCAGGCCTCCGGCCGCAGCGGCGTGCCGTTTTCGGTGGCCGCCGACGTGGGGCTGGCGCCCGACATCTACCGCATCGGCCTGCAGGGCGTGGTCAACAAGATCCCCCTGCGGCTGGCCGAGCCGGCGGTGATCCGCAAGGTTGGGACCGACTTCGTGCTCTCACCCACGACGCTGCTCCTGCAGGGCGGCCGCGTCGACCTCTCCGGCCGTTTCGGCAAGACCAACACCCTGCAGGCGCGGCTGCAGAACCTCGACCTCAGCCTGGTGCAGGCCTTCGCCCCCAACCTCGGCGTCAACGGCGCCGCTTCGGGCGTGGTCGACGCCACCCTGCCCTCCGGCGGCGCCACGCCCACCGTACGCGCCCAGCTGCAGGTGGCGCGCTTCACCCGCTCGGGCCTGACCACGGTGTCGGAGCCGGTGGACCTGGCGCTCCTGGCCACGCTCAACCCCGGCGGGGCCGAGGCGCATGCGCTGGTGCGCCGCCGCGGGGCGGTGATCGGCCGGCTGCAGGCGAGGCTCGCCCCCATCCCGACCGGCGGCGCGCCCTGGTTCAAGCGCATCGCCTCGTCGCCGATCACCGGCGGCCTGCGCTACAACGGGCCCGCCGAGACGCTGTGGGCGCTCTCGGGCATCAGCGGGCAGGAGCTCTCCGGCCCCATCGCCATCGGCGCCGACGTGTCGGGCCGGTGGGAGCGGCCGAGCATCACCGGCGTGATCCGCGCCGACGCCCTGCGCTACGAGAACGCCACCACCGGCACGGTGCTCGACCACATCGCCATCGGCGGCCGCTTCGCCGGAACCCGCCTGCAGCTCGACAAGCTGACCGCCAACGCCGGCAAGGGCACGCTTACGGGCTCGGGCTACGCCGACCTGTCGTCGGCCAACGGCTTCCCCATCGACCTGAACTTCACCCTCAAGAACGCCCAGCTGGCCAAGAGCGACGACCTGGGGGCCACCGCATCGGGCACGCTGGCCATCACCAACAGCGCCGCCAAGGGCGCGCTGATCTCGGGCGACATCACGGTCGACCAGGCGCGCTACGCCATCGCCAAGCAGGGCGCCTCCCAGGTGGTCGACCTGGAGGGGGTGCACCGCAAGGGTGACGGCAAGAGCGTGCGCGAGGAGGCGCTCGCCGCCGAGGCGGCCGCCAAGGCCAAGACCACCTCGGGACCGCCCAGCGCGTTCAAGCTGAACATCAAGGTGCACGCGCCCAACCGCATCTTCGTCTCGGGCATGGGGCTGGAGGCGGAATGGTCGAGCGACCTCGCCATCACCGGCGAGGCCAAGCACCCTTTGATCGTGGGCGACGTCAGCCTGGTGCGCGGCACCTTCTCCTTCGCCGGGCGCGAGCTGACCCTCTCGCGCGGGACCATCCACCTGGACGGCGCGAGCCCGCCCAACCCCACGCTCGACATCGAGGCCTCCACCACCGTGGAGGGCGTCACCGCCACCATCGACATCGCGGGCACAGCGCTCCACCCGCAGATCAGCTTCACCTCGACGCCCGTGCTGCCGCAGGACGAGGTGCTGTCGCGCCTCCTGTTCGGCGCCTCGGTGACCCAGCTCTCGCCGATCCAGGCGCTGCAGCTGGCGGCGGCGCTGAACTCGCTGCGCGGCGGAAGCGGCGGGCTCAACCCGCTCGGCAAGCTGCGCTCGGCCGCGGGCCTGGACCGCCTGCGCTTCTACGGCGCCGACAAGACCAGCGGGCGCGGCCCCTCGGTCGGCGCCGGCAAGTACATCTCGTCCAACATCTATGTGGAGGTGACCACCGACGCCCGCGGCTTCACCGCCACCCAGATCGAGATCGGGCTGACCAAGTCGCTTCGCCTGCTGTCGCAGGTCGGATCGTTCGGTGGCTCGAACCTCAAGCTTCGCTACTCGCACGATTACTGAATTCGGGCATGAGGACCGCGACCAGCCACACGCGCGCCCGACGAGCTTTCCTTAGACGGCATGGAGAGTGGTGGGCCCGGCAGGACTCGAACCTGCAACCAGACCGTTATGAGCGGCCGGCTCTAACCATTGAGCTACAGGCCCAGCGGCGGGTGGCATACACCGCGGCGGGAGCGGCGCAAGCGGCTTGGCGTTCAGGCGCAGTTCAAGCAAGTCCGCGCAACTTCGCCGCCTCGCTCCGGAGCCGACCCGTGACCCTGCCTCGTGCTCTCTTCTTGATGGCGTTCGCCGGCCTGCTCTGTGGCGCGCCGCTCGCTGTCGCCCGGGCGCAGGACGCGACGCCGCCAAGCGACGCGCGGTTTCGGGCCACCACGCTGGACGTGCAGGCCGAGGGCGTGGCTCATATGGCGCCCGACATGGCCACGGTCACGCTCGGCGTGGCGAGCGATGCGCCGAGCGCGGCGGCGGCGCAGGCGAAGAATGCGCAGCGCATGGGCGCGGTGCTCGAGGCGCTGCGCCGCGCCGGGCTCGCCGGGCGCGACGTGCAGACCTCCAGCCTCTCGCTCTCGCCCCAGTACGCGTACGCCGACGGGCAAGCGCCGCGGCTCACCGGCTACCGCGCCTCCAACGGCGTGACGGTGAAGGTGCGCGACCTGTCGCGCCTGGCGACGGCGGTGGATGCGGTCGCCAAGGCGGGGGCCGACGAGGTGAGCGGGATCGCCTTCGGCCTGCAGGACCCGCAAGACGCCGAGAACGCGGCGCGGCGCGATGCGGTGCACAAGCTGCAGGCGCAGGCGCAGCTATACGCCGGGGCGACGGGCCTGCGCTTGCAGAGGCTGGTGACGCTGGCCGAGACGGGAGGATACAGCCCCCAGCCGCCGCGGCCGATGATGGCGATGGCCATGCGCGCGAAGGAGGCCTCCACCCCTGTAGAGGCGGGCGAACTCGACGTTCAGGTGCAGGTGCGCGCTACCTACGAACTGGCGCGCTGAGGCGGGCGCTCAGGCGGCGAGCGATTGCAGCCTTGGACGATTGGCGTCGTCGCAGATGACGACGGTCGGTTCGTGCGCCTTCGCCTCGGCCGGCTCCATGCGGGCGTAGGCGACCACGATGACCTTGTCGCCCGTCTGCACCAGGCGCGCGGCGGCGCCGTTGACGCCGATGACGCGCGAGCCCCGCGGGGCCTCGATCACGTAGGTGGTGAAGCGCGCTCCGGTGGTGATGTTCAGCACGTCCACCTGCTCATGCGGCAGCAGGCTCGAGGCGTCGAGCAGATCGCGATCGATGGCGATGGAGCCTTCGTACTCCAGGTCGGCCTGGGTCACGGTCGCCCGGTGCAGCTTGGCGCGCATCAGGGTGAGGAGCATGGCGAGGTGGGGTCCTGGAGCAGTGGTTGGACGGGACGCTGGCATATAGGCGTGCGCTGCAGCGCACACAAAGGGCCCGTCTTGGCCGGCGCGGCTATCCGGGCGAGGCTGGCGCCTCCTCCCCCCGCCGGAGCCTCGCCATGCGCCTCCTCGTCTTCCTCGCGGCCGTCCACGCCGTGGCTGCAGCACCTCGGCCGGCTGGAGCGCAGACCACGCTGCTCAGCGCTCAGCCGGCGCTCTATGGCCCGGCGCCGTGGTGGATGCGCGAGCCGATCATCGCCAGCGCGGGCGAGGTGAAGGCCGAGGTGCGGGCCAACCGCGCCAGCTTCGGGGCCGCCTTCGAGGCGGTCGACCGTCAGGTGGCCGACGCCACACGCCAAGCCGGCGACAAGGTGCGCGCCCTCGGCCAGGCGCTGGCCGCCGAGGGGGCGGATGCGGTGCGCGTGGAAACGACCTTCGCCACCCGCCCGCTCTACGAGCAGTACCGCGACAAGGAGGGGAACCTGCAGACCAACGACCGGGCCGACAAGATCGACCGCTACGCCGTCAGCGCGAACGTGCGCATCGAGGTGCGCGACCTCGCGCGGCTGGAGCGGGTGTACGCCGCGGTGGTGGCCGCGCGGCCGACCTCGGTGCAGCCCGTCTATTTCCGATTGGAGCCGTCGAACGCCCTCAACGACCAGATGTTCGCCGAAGCGGTGAAGGACGCGGCGCGGCGCGCGCGGGGCGCGGCGGCCGACGCAGGCGCTAGGTTGGGCGCGGTGCGCCTGATCGACCCGACCGGCCGCGCCTGCCAGACCGACGTGCTCGTCGCCGGCGCGCCGCGCAGCTACGGAACGCCGGGGTTTGCGACCGATGTAAGCGACGTCGTGGTCACGGGATCGAGGGTCAACGCCCCCGCACCTCCGCCGCCACCGCCACCGCCGCCGGCCCCGCCGGCGCCCTCGAGCGGGGGTGCGGTCGTCCTACCGCTGCAACCGCCGATGCAGACGCTTACGCGCGAGGCCTGCGTGGTCTACGCCCTGGGAGGCTAGCAAGGCGGGACGCGACGCGCGGGCGCTGCTAGAGGGGCGCTCGCGCGCCAACCCCGGAGCCCCGCCCTCTTGGCCCTGCAGTTCCCAACCTTCCTCAAGCCGGTGCTGGTCACCATTCCCCTGCCGTGGGGGAAGAGCGTGCCGATCCGCTGGTACGCCCTGGCCTACGTGGCCGGCATCCTGCTCGGCTGGCGCTACGGCGTGGCGCTGGTGCGCGACGCCCGCGTGTGGGCCGGTCGCGTGCGCACCGCCACCGACCGGCAGGTGGACGACTTCGTGCTGTGGGTCACCGCCGGCATCATCCTGGGCGGCCGGATCGGCTACGTCGCCTTCTATATGGCGGTGCAGGAGCCCGACCAGTTGCGCGCTGACCCGTGGATGGCGCTGCGCACCTGGGAAGGCGGCATGTCGTTCCACGGCGGCCTGATCGGGGTGACGCTTGCGATCCTGCTCTTCGCCTGGCGCAACAAGATCGACGTGCTGCGGCTGGCGGACCTCACCGCGCCGTGCGTGCCCATCGGCCTGTTTTTCGGGCGCATCGCCAACTTCGTGAACGGCGAACTGTGGGGGCGGCCCACCACCCTGCCGTGGGGCATGGTCTTCCCCGACGGCGGCCCGCTGCCCCGCCATCCCAGCCAGCTGTATGAGGCCTCTCTGGAAGGTGTGGCGCTGTTCCTGATCCTGCGGCTGGCCACGCACCGCTTCAAGCTGCTGACGCGGCAGGGCGCGGTGACAGGCCTCTTTCTGCTTTGCTACGGCGTCTTCCGCTTCGCACTGGAGTGGACCCGCGAGCCCGACCGCGGCATGCCCGCCTACGCCTTCGGGCTCTCGCAGGGGATGCGCCTGTCGATCCCGCTGGTGCTGGCGGGAATCGCCCTGATCTGGTGGTCACGCCGGCGCCAGTCGCTGGCCCCGCTCGCGCCCGCGACGGTCGAGGCGGATGTGCGCGCGGTGGACGACATGCCGCCCGAAGTCTCCGCCGACGCCTTCTCCGCTCTCGACGACGAGGCCGCCCAGCCGGGCGTGTTCGATCAGGCCGATGAACCTCGCGCGGCGCCTCGCAGCTGAGATCGCGGCCGAGGGCCCGATCACGGTCGCGCGCTACATGCAGCTGTGCCTGCACGACCCGCGGGACGGCTACTACGCCACCCGCCCGGCGCTAGGGGGCGACGGCGACTTTCTCACCGCGCCTCTGGTCAGCCAGATATTCGGCGAGCTGATCGGCGTGTGGTGCGCGGAGGCCTGGGACGCGCTGCGCCGCCCCACCCCCGTGCGCTGGATCGAGATGGGACCCGGCGACGGCACGCTGATGGTCGACATGCGCCGCGCCTGCGCCCGCGTCGCGCCGGCCTTTTACGCCGCCGCCGACACCGTGCTGGTTGAGACGAGCGCGCCTTTGCGCGCAGCCCAGCAGGCGGCGCTCGCTGGTCAGCAGGTGCGCTGGGCGGCCTCGCTCGCCGAGGCGGCCGGCCACTGCCCGCTGATCCTCGTCGCCAACGAACTGCTCGACTGCCTTCCCGCCCGCCAGTTCATGCGCGACGACGCCGGCGCATGGGCCGAGCGGCGCGTGGGCCTCTCCGAGGCGGGCGACCTCGCCTTCGGTCTCGCGCCTGCGCCCGTCGACTTCGCTCCGCCCCCCGGCCTGGAGGCGACGCCGCCCGGCGTGATCGTCGAGGTCTCGCCCGCCCAAGCGGCGTTCGGCGCGGAGATCGGCGCGCGGGTGGCGCGCCATGGCGGGGTGGCGCTCCTGATCGACTACGGCCGCGACCGTCCCGAGCCCGGCGACACCCTGCAGGCGCTACGCCGCCATGGGAAGGTCGACCCACTCGCCAGGCCAGGCGAGGCCGACCTTACCGTGCACGCCGACTTTCCCGCCGTGGCCGCCGCCGCGCGCGCCGCGGGGGCCGGCGCGGCGCTCGTCACGCAAGGCGCGCTCCTGCGCGCGCTGGGCGCCGAAGCACGCACCGCGACCTTGGCCGCCGCCCGCCCTGATCGCGCCGACATCCTCGCGCGCCAGCTGCGCCGCCTGATCGACCCGTCCGAGATGGGTGCGCTGTTCAAGGCGCTCGCCATCCACCCCCCCGGCGTCGAGCCGCCGGGCTTCGCGCAGGAGCCCGCATGAGCGACACGCCGTCCCCCCTCGCCTCCCCGCTGCTGGCGGCGGCGCCCGGCGTGCGCCACGCCTTCTTCACCCGCGAGGGCGGCCTCTCCAAGAGCCTCTACGCCAGCCTGAACACCGGCGCGGGCTCACGCGACGATCCCGCCGCGGTGGCCGAAAACCGCCGCCGCTGCGCCGCCTGGTTCGGGCGCCCGGCCGAGGCGCTGCTCACCGGCTACCAGGTGCATTCCGCCGACGCCCTCACGGTGGAGGCGCCCTGGGCCGCCGGCGAGCGGCCACGCGGCGACGCCGTGATCACGCGCACGCCCGGCCTCGTGTGCGGCGCGCTCTCCGCCGACTGCGCGCCCGTGCTGCTGATCGACGCGCAGGCGCGCGTGGTCGCCGCCGCCCACGCCGGATGGCGCGGCGCGGTGGGCGGGATCGTGGGCTCCACCGTTGCAGCCATGCAGGCGCTGGGGGCGCGGCCGGAGCGCCTGATCGCCGCCGTCGGCCCCTGTATCGGCCAGGCCAGCTACGAGGTGGGCGAGGACTTCCGCACCGCCGTGCTGGCGGCCGCGCCCGAGGCGGACCGCTTCTTCACGCCCGAGCACGCGCCGGGCAAGCGCCGCTTCGACCTGCCGGGCTTCGTTCTGCTGCGCCTGGAGCAGGCGGGCGTAGGCCGCGCCGAGGCGCTCTTCCGCGACACCTGCGGCGAGGAGGCGCCGTTCTTCTCCAACCGCCGCGCCGTGCTGCGCGGCGAAGGCGACTACGGCCGGCTGCTCAGCGCCGTCGCGCTGGACGCCTGAGCGCTGGACGCCCGCGCGCGCGGCGCCTACCTCACCGCGACGGCGCGACCCTCGCGACGACGCGGAGCCGTGCATGACGTTCCAACAGGCGCTCGCCTTCGGCATCCTCGGCGGCGCCATCATCATGTTCGCCTGGGGGCGCTTCCGCTACGACGTGATTGCGCTCGGTGCGCTCCTGATCGGTATCCTCGTGGGCCTGGTGAAGCCCAAGGAGGCGTTCACCGGCTTCACCTCCGAGGTCGTGGTCATCATCGCCACCGCCCTGGTGGTCAGCGCCGCGATCGCCAAGTCGGGCATCGTCGAGCTGATCGCCCGGCCGGTGCTGGCCAAGCTGCACAAACCCGCCCTGCAGGTGCCCGCGCTGGCCGCGGCGACCGCGGCGCTCTCCATCCCCACCAAGAACGTGGGCGCGCTGGCCATCCTCATGCCCATAGCGCTGCAGCTGGCGCGCAAGACGGAGACCTCTCCCTCCTCGCTGCTCATGCCGATGAGCTTCATGTCGCTTCTTGGAGGGCTGGTGACGCTGGTCGGCACCTCGACCAACATCATCGTCAGCCAAGTGCGCGAGGAGACGCTGGGCAAGCCCTTCAACCTGTTCGACTTCTCCGCCGTCGGCCTGCCGCTGACCTTCCTCGGCCTGATCGTGGTCAGCCTGATGTGGCGCGTACTGCCCAAGCGCGAGGGCCGCGCGGGCATGGGCGACGCGGTGGCCTCGGCGGCCCCGTACAGCGCCGAGGTGGTGGTGAAGGACGACCTGCCCGACGCCGTGAAGACCATCGCCGACCTGGAACTAGACAAGGACAGCGTCGAGGTCACCGCCCTGATCGGCGTCGACGGCAGGCCGCGCAGCGCCCAAGCCAAGGCCGAACTGCATCCGGGCGACCGCCTCCTGCTGCAGGGCGAGCAGGAGGCGCTGGACCGGGTGGTCGCCTCCAAGCCCCTGCGCCCGGGCTCGTCCGAAGAAATGGCGACGTCCGAACCCATCGAGGAGATGCGCTCGGTGGAGGTGGTGGTGGACCCGCGTTCACGCCTGATCGGCCGCTCGGCGCGGCGTCTGCGCATGCTGCAGCAATTCAACGTCAACCTCCTGGCCGTCAGCCGCGAGGGCGCGCGCTTCACCGAGCGGCTGCGCGACATCAAGCTGCGCGCGGGCGACGTGCTCGTGCTCCAGGCGGGGGAGAACAGCCTGCCCGAGGCCATGCGCGAGCTGGGCGTGCTGCCCCTGGCCGAGCGTTCGGTGCGCATCGGCAAGAAGCCGCCGCGCTACCTCGCCGCCATCGTGCTGACCGTCGCCATGGTGCTGGTGGGGCTCAAGATCGTGCCGGTGACCATCGGCTTCTTCGGCGCGGCGGTCGTCACCGTGGCCTTCGGCGGGCTCTCCATGCGCGAGGCCTACGGCTCGCTGGAGGGGGAGGTTCTGGTGCTGATCGGCGCGCTCACCCCGCTGAGCGAGGCGGTGCGCCACACCGGCGGCACCGAGCTGATCGCGCACTATCTCTCGGTAGGGCTGCACAACGTCTCGCCCATGCTGGCGCTGGGGACGCTATTGGTCACGGCCATGGCGCTGTCGCCCTTCCTGCACAATGCCCCGACCGTCCTCGTGCTGGGACCCATCTCGGTCGCCGTGGCCCAGCAGCTCAAGCTGCACCCCGACGCCTTCCTCATGGCGGTGGCGGTCGGTTCAGGCTGCGATTTCCTCACCCCCATCGGCCACCAGTGCAACACGCTGGTGATGGGGCCGGGCGGCTACAAGTTCAGCGACTACTGGAAGCTGGGCCTGCCGCTCTCGATCATGGTCATCCTGGTCGGCACGCCCCTGATCGCCGCGGTCTGGGGACTGCGCGCCCACGGGTGAGCACCGCGGGCGGCGACGCTCGCGCATGCCGTGGCCGCATCAGCTTGAGCACCGCCCTGCGCGGTCACGTCCGCCGCGAACTGGAGCCGGAGTCGGCCGCCGATGATCCGTCGATCTTGTCTGAGACAGCGCCGCGCGCAGACCGGCTGGGAGCTTGACGCCGCCATTGCGCCGAGCGCACCCGCGCTGCGACGCCCACCAACCCCGTGGCCGCGGCGAGCGCCGCAGCCATTGCGGTCAGAGCGTCACGCCAACGCTGCGCGCGGCCTCGCCGCACGTCAGCCGCCCGGGCGGCTCGCACGAAGCCGGCCTGCTCGCTCGAAAGGTGTGCGGCCTGGCCGCGGAGCTCAGCCAGTTGCGTCGCCGAAGCCCGGCTGTCCTTGGCTGATGAGGAACGCAGCGCCGACGCCCGCGCGTCGGCCTCCATGCGGGCATAGTCCTCCACCATCATTCGCCGGAACGCCGCGTTATACGTCTGCTCCGCCGCATCATAGGCCGCCTCCGCCGCGACGCGCCCTGCGGCGACCGCGCCGCCGCCGACCAGTATCGCGGCGATCATGAGCGCCAGGACCCACCAAGCCACCGCGCGCGGCGCGGTCGCGACGTCGGTCTCGCTCACCCGATCTTGTCCCACATGCGCGCGGCGCTCGCCGCGACGCCCCAGGCGATGACGCCTGCCGCCAGGACGTACCCGACGTAGCGCACGGGCCAGGGCCGCACGCTGGCGACGCCCGTGGCCAGGGCGGCGGCGGCGAACATGGCCGCCCACGCCACCAAGTCGTCGCGCCGCCGTTCGAGTGCGAAGCGGCGCGAGTACATGAGCGCGTCCTCGCGACCGCTGATCTCGACCAGCATGCGCAAGGTCGCGTCTTGCTCGCGCTTCAGCCGGGCTTCGAGCGGCGCGAGCCTGGCGAGAGTCGCCGGGTGTTCGTAGCGGGCGTCGATCATGTCCAGCTCGACTTTCTGGTGCGCGTCCAAGGCGCGCCCGCTGGCGATGGCCGCCGCGGACGCCGCCAGCGCGGCCTGTCTGGCGGCGGCGGCGGTCTGCACGCTCTCGCGTTCGGTGGACACCGCGCCGCCCCATGTCACGACGGCCGCGGCGAGCAGCGCCAGCTGGACCCAGCCCAGTCGCGGGGGAGCCTTGCCTGGAGGCGACGGCGCAGCCGCCGTGCTCACGGTCCAGGCCGCGCCGCCAACGCCGCCTGCGCAGCGGCGAGGCGCGCTATGGGCACGCGGTAGGGGGAGCAGGAGACGTAATCGAGGCCGGCGCCTTCGCAGAAGGCGATGGAGGCCGTGTCGCCGCCGTGCTCGCCGCAGATGCCGAGCTTGATGTCGGGTCGGGTGGCGCGGCCGCGCTCCACCGCGATCTTCACCAGCTCGCCCACGCCGTCGGGGTCGAGGCTGACGAAAGGATCGCGCTCGAAGATGCCCTTGCGGATGTAGGCGTCCATGAAGCGCCCGCTGTCGTCGCGCGAGATGCCGAAGGTGGTCTGGGTCAGGTCGTTGGTGCCGAAGGAGAAGAACTCCGCCGTCTGCGCCAGCTCGTCGGCGCGCAGGGCCGCGCGGGGCAGCTCGATCATGCAGCCGACCTTGTACTCCAGCTCGGCGCCCTGCTCGCCCATGACCTCGCGCGCGGTGCGGTCGGTCAGCTCGCGCAGGAACTTCATCTCCTCGCGCTTGCACACCAGCGGATGCATCACCTCGACGATCGGGGCCGGGCCCTTGGCGGCGCGGGCGCAGGCGGCCTCGAAGATGGCGCGCACCTGCATCTCGTAGATCTCGGGAAAGGCCACCCCCAGGCGGCAGCCGCGCCAGCCCAGCATGGGGTTGGTCTCGGCCAGCTCGGAGCGGCGGTGCTTCAGCTTGGCCGCGTCCAGACCCGCCTGCGCCGCCAGCTCGTCGATCTCCGCGTCTGTGTGCGGCAGGAACTCGTGCAGCGGCGGGTCGAGCAGGCGGATGGTGACGGGCAGGCCCGCCATGATTTCGAACAGCTCCTCGAAATCGGAGCGCTGGAAGGGCAGGATCTTGGCCAGGGCGGCGCGTCGGCCGGCCTCGTCGTCGGCCAGGATCATCTCGCGCACGGCCGCGATCCGGGTCTCGTCGAAGAACATGTGCTCGGTGCGGCACAGGCCGATGCCCTCGGCGCCGAAGCCGCGGGCGGTGCGCGCGTCCAGCGGGGTCTCGGCGTTGGCGCGCACCTTCATGCGGCGCGCGGCGTCGGCCCAGGTCATCAGCTGGGCGAAGTCGCCGGAAAGCTCAGGCTCCACCATGGCCACCGCGCCCGCCATCACCTCGCCACGGGCGCCGTCGATGGTGATGGTCTCGCCCGCCTTGAAGGTGCGGCCGCGGGCGGAAAAGGTGCGCGCCTTGAGGTCGATGCGGATCTCGCCCGCGCCCGACACGCAGGGGCGCCCCATGCCGCGCGCCACGACTGCGGCGTGGCTGGTCATGCCGCCGCGGCAGGTGACCACGCCGCGCGCCGCGTGCATGCCGTGGATATCCTCCGGCGAGGTCTCCTCGCGCACCAGGATCACCGGGCGGCCCAGCTCGGCCAGACGCTCCGCCTCGTCGGCGTCGAAAACGATCTCGCCCACCGCCGCGCCCGGCGAGGCCGGCAGCCCCGCGGCCACCACCTCGCGCTCCGCCGAGGGATCGAGGGTGGGGTGCAGCAACTGGTCGAGGGAGGCGGGCTCCACCCGCTGCACCGCCTCGTCCTGGCTGATCACGCCCTCGGCCACAAGGTCGACGGCGACCTTCAGCGCCGCCTTGGCGGTGCGCTTGCCGTTGCGCGTCTGCAGCATGTAGAGCCGGCCCTGCTCGACGGTGAACTCGATGTCCTGCATGTCGCGGTAGCGGCTCTCCAGCCGGCCGACGACCTCCTGGAACTGGGCGAACACCTGCGGCATCGCCTCCTCCATCGACGGGTTGCTCTCCCCCATCTCCTCGCGCGTGGCCTTGGTCAGCGCCTGCGGCGTGCGGATGCCGGCCACCACGTCCTCGCCCTGGGCGTTGATCAGGAACTCGCCGTAGAGCCTGGCTTCGCCGGTGGAGGGATTGCGCGTGAAGGCCACGCCCGTGGCCGAGGTCTCGCCCATGTTGCCGAACACCATGGACTGCACGGTCACCGCCGTCCCCCAGCTTTCGGGGATGTCGTGCATGCGCCGGTAGAACCTGGCGCGCTCGTTCATCCAGCTCTCGAAGACAGCGCCCACAGCACCCCACATCTGCGCTTGCGGATCCTGCGGGAAGGGCGCGCCCTGCTGGGCCTGCACCTCGCGCTTGTAGTCGGCCACCACCCGCTCCCAGTCGGCGGCGGTGAGGTCGGTGTCGACGGCCGCCTCCAGCCGCTCCTTGTGGTCCTCCAGGATCGCCTCGAAGGCGGAGTGCTCAAGCCCCAAGACCACGTTTGAGTACATCTGGATGAAGCGGCGATAGCTGTCGAAGGCGAAGCGCCGGTCGCCGGAGAGCGCGGCCAGCCCCTCCACCGTCTCGTCGTTCAGCCCCAGGTTCAGCACCGTATCCATCATGCCGGGCATCGACGCGCGCGCGCCTGAGCGCACCGAGACGAGCAGTGGGTTGGCGGGGTCGCCGAAGCGCTTGGCGGTGATCGCCTCAACCTTGGCGAGGTGCTCCGCCACCTCGCCCTCCAGCCCCGCGGGATAGTGGCGGCCCTGCGCGTAGAAGTGGTTGCAGGCGTCGGTGGTGATGGTGAAGCCGGGGGGCACCGGCAGGCCCAGCCGCGCCATCTCGGCCAGGTTCGCCCCCTTGCCGCCGAGGATGTTCTTCATCGCCGCCTCGCCCTCGGCGGACCCGCCGCCGAAGCCGTAGACCCACTTGGTGGTGGCCGCTGCGGAAGGGGTCGCGCCGTCGGCCATCGTCGTAGGGTCCTTAGGCTTGGATCAGCGAGAAGTCGGCCACGCGGTCGGCCGCCTCGCGCACCTGGTTGAGAAGGCGCAGCCGATCGAGCCGCACCTCCGGGTCGGGGTCGTTGACGAGCACCTTATCGAAGAAGGCGTCCACCGGGCGCCGCAACGCAGCAAGGCTCGCCATCGCACCTGCGAAATCCTCGGAGGCCAGCTGCGGTTGCACCTGTGACAGCGCTGTCCGCAAGGCCTCCTGCAGCGCCACCTGCTCGGGCGGCGAGCCGGCGCGCTCGGACGGCGCCTCGCCAGGCGCGGGCACGGCCGCGCCCTTCTTCTCCTCGGCCTTGAGGATGTTGGTGGCCCGCGTGTAACCGGCGAGCAGGTTCGCCCCGTCCTCGGTGGCGAGGAAGTCGGACAGCGCCTCCACCCGCGCCACAATGCGCACGAGATCGTCGTCGCCCAGCGCGAACACGGCGTCGACGAGGTCGTGGCGACGGCCTTCGTCGCGGAGCAGAACTTTCAGGCGATCGGCGAAGAAGGCGAGCAGGTCGCGGCTGTAAGCGTCTGCATCTGAGCCGCGGAAACCACCTTCAGCCGCAGAGTGGATATGGTTGGCCTGCCTAATGCTTCTACGAAGTGGTATGCGAGCGCCGGCTCCACTCAGCAGGCGGATCACGCCCAGCGCCGCCCGTCGCAGCGCATACGGGTCCTTCGATCCCGTGGGCCGCTCGTCGATGGCGAAGAAGCCGACCAGCGTGTCGAGCTTGTCGGCCAGGGCGACGGCGACCGTCACCGGGGCAGTGGCCACGTCGTCGGAGGGGCCGACCGGCTTGTAGTGGTCGCGCACGGCGTCGGCCACGGCGTCGGGCTCGCCGGCGAGGCGGGCGTAGTAGCCGCCCATCACGCCCTGCAGTTCGGGGAACTCGCCCACCATGGCGCTGGCGAGGTCGGCCTTGGCGAGGCGGGCGGCGCGGGCGGCGAGGTCCGGGTCAGCGCCTACCAGGGGGGCGATCTCGCGGGCCAAGGCCTCGATGCGGGCCACCCGCTCGGCCATGGAGCCCAACTTGGCGTGGAAGGTCACGCCCTCAAGCTTGGCGAGCCACTTCTCAAAGGCGCCTGGCTTGCGGTCCTCGTCCCAGAAGAAGCGCGCATCCGAGAGGCGCGCGGCCAGCACCCGGGCGTTGCCGGCGGCCAGCGCCGCCCCGCCGTCGCTGGCCTCCACGTTGGCGACCACGACGAAGTGCGGCGCGAGCCCCTCCCCGCCCGGCGTGCGGACGGCGAAGTACTTCTGGTGGGTGCGCATGGAGGTGCGGATCACCTCCGGCGGCAGGTCGAGGACCGCCGGGTCCATGGCGCCCAGCACCGGCGTGGGCCATTCGGCGAGGCCGGCCACCTCGTCGAGCAGGCCCGCGTCCTCAACCAGCTCGAGCCCCTGGGCGGCGCACAGCGCGCGGGCGCCATCGAGGATGCGCGCGCGGCGGTCGGCGGCGTCGAGCACCACGAACTCGCGCTGCAGGCGGGTGCGGTAGTCGTCGAAGCCCGTCACCGCGAAAGGCGCGCCGCGTGCGCCCATGAAGCGGTGGCCGCGGGTTTCGTCGCCGGCGGTGACGCCGTCGATCTCGAAGGGCGTGACCGCGCCGGCGAACAGGGCCAGCACGCTCTTCAGCGGGCGCACCCAGCGGAAGGCGCTCGTCCCCGAGCGCATGGACTTGGGCCAGGGGAAGGCGCGCATCACCTCGCCCAGCGCCTCGGCGGCGATCTGCGGCGTCGGGCGGCCGGGGGTGGCGCGGGTGGCGTAGAGCACGCCGTCTCGCTCGACGAGGTCCTCGCGGACGAGGCCGGTCTTGCGCAGGAAGCCGTCCAGCGCCTGCGGCGGGGCCGAGGCCTTGGGGCCCTTGATCTCCTCGGTGCGGTCGGGGGTGGCGGCGGGCAGGCCCTCGGCCACGAGCGTGAGGCGGCGCGGGCCGGTGTAGGTGCGCAGGCTCTCGGGCGTGAGGCCCGCACTCGCGAGGCGCTCGCCGTAGAGCCGGGCGAGGTCGCGCGCGGCGCCCGCCTGCATGCGCGCGGGGATCTCCTCGCTGAGGAGCTCGATCAGGAGCTGGGGCATCTAAGCTCCCTTCCCCCTCGATGGGGGAAGGGTGGGGGATGGGGGTGCGGACGCGACGTCGACGATCTGGCGCACGAGACGCTCGGGGTGGTTCAGCGCATGGTCGGAGGGGAAGCGGAGGACGCGGTAGCCCTGGGTGGCGAGCCACGCATCGCGCTCTGCGTCTCGGGCGGCGCGGTCATGATGCTCGTGGTGCGGTCCGTCGACCTCGACCACGAGCCCGGCGGCATGGATGGCGAAGTCGGCGACGTAGCGCCCGATGGGCGCCTGGCGGCGCACGTGCAGATCAGTCCGTCGCAGCGCCTTCCACAGCACCCTCTCACCGAGGGTTATCTCGCGGCGGAGGTGACGTGCACGGCCGACGGAGCCGGGCGCGTGCCTCTCATGCGTCCACCTGTCGAGTGGAGCGTCTGCACCCCCATCCCCGGCCCTTCCCCCATCGAGGGGGCAGGGAGTCATAGGCTGGCCTCGGCGCAGGCCTTCACCAAAGTGCGGATGCGGCCGATGTAGCTGGCGCGCTCGGCGACGGCGATGGCCCCGCGGGCGTCGAGCAGGTTGAAGAGGTGGCTCGCCTTCAGAGCCCGGTCGTAGGCCGGCAGCACCAGAGGCTGGCCCTGAGGGCCCGTGGCGGCGAGCGCGCGGGAGGACTCCGCCTCCATGTCGGCGAACTGGCGCTTGAGCATGTCCACGTCGGCCACCTCGAAGTTGTAGGCCGAGTTCTCGCGCTCGTTCTCCAGGAACACCTCGCCGTAGGTCAGGCCCGCATCGTTGAACCTGAGGTCGTACACCCGGTCGACGCCCTGGACGTACATGGCCAGCCGCTCCAGCCCGTAGGTCAGCTCGCCGGAGACCACCTCCACTTCCAGCCCGCCGACGCCCTGGAAGTAGGTGTACTGCGTCACCTCCATGCCGTCGCACCACACCTCCCAGCCGAGGCCCCAGGCGCCGACGGTGGGGTTCTCCCAGTCGTCCTCCACGAAGCGCACGTCGTGCAGGCCGGGGTCGATGCCGATCTCGCGCAGGGAGCCGAGGTAGAGGTCCTGCAGGTCGGGCGGGTTGGGCTTCAGGATCACCTGGAACTGGTAGTAGTGCTGCAGCCGGTTCGGATTTTCGCCGTAGCGCCCGTCACCCGGCCGGCGTGATGGCTGCACGTAGGCGGCGCGCCACGGCTTGGGGCCGAGCGCGCGCAGCACTGTCGCGGGATGCAGCGTGCCGGCGCCCACCTCCACGTCGTACGGCTGTAACAAAGCGCAGCCTTGCCTGCCCCAGTAGCGCTGCAGGGTGAGGATGAGATCCTGGAAGGAGAGGCGCGCGGAGGCGCTCACTTTTGAGCCATTGTGCAGTGCAAAACGAAAGGCGGCGGACCCTAGGGCCCGCCGCCTTCGTCATCAAGGCGTAGCCAGGAGCTAAGTCTTCAGCGCCTGGGCTTCTTGGGGGTCGAGGTGGTGGTCGTCGATGTGGTCTCGCCCGTGGTCGTCGCCGACTGCGCCGACGAAGACGCCGCGAGCGACGCGGCCGAGGGGGCGGCCGGCGGGACGTAGGTCGGCGACAGCACATTGCCGATCACGAAGATCGTGCCATTCGACGCCTTCACATCCGGCTGCAGCACCGCGTCGCCGTCGACCATCATCGCGCCGCTCGAGCCGTCGATATGCACCGACTTGCCCGTAGCTACCGTCGCCACATTGATGGCGGTGTGATTGAGCACGTCGGCCGAACGGATCGGGGTGTTGACCACATGCAACAGCACCAGCTGCTGCAGCTGGGTCGCGTTGGCCGGCTGCATCAGCGTTGCGAGCTGGCCGGGCGGCAAGGCGGCGAAGGCCGCATCGGTCGGTGCGAACACCGTAAGCGAGCCGGGCCGCTGCAGCACTGCGGTCAGATTCGTCGCCGTCACCGCCTTGAGGAGAGTGGTGAATTGACCGCTGGCCTTCAGCACATCCACCAGGCTAGCGCCCGCCGCGGGGGCGATCTGCCGGAAGGGCGCGGACGCGGAGGCCGGCGCGCCCATTGCGCCCGCCGTCCCCGAGCTCATACCCGTCGTGTTGGCGCCGCTGGTAGCCGGCTGAGCGCCCGAGCTCATCGCGGTGGAGTTGGACATCGCTCCGGCAGCCGGCTGCGCGTCAGACGTCATCCCCGTGGTGTTGGATGTGGCGGCCCCAGTGGTGGGCTGCCCCATCGCCGACCCGGTCGCAGTACGCGTGGTCGATGTGGAGGTCGTGGTCTGCGCGGTCGCGGCTCCGGCCACGAGTGCGCAGGCGGCGGAGGCGAGCAGAAGACGATCGAAACGCATCAAGTAATCTCCGGAAATGACGGCGCGCGGAGGAAGTCGCAGCGCTCTGGCGAAGGAAAAGGCCCGCGCGACGGCTCAGGTTCCCTCGGCGGGCCACGGACCGCCAAGCCGAGTGGCGCGCACCCACCACCCGCTGCGTTCGCCCAGCGCCTGCGCCGCAGCGATGGCGTCCGCGGCGGTGCGGCATAGGCCGAAGGCGGTGGCCCCCGAGCCCGAGAGGCGCGCGAGCGCCACCTCCGGGCGGGCGCGCAGCGCCGCCAGCACCTGCGCCACCTCCGGCGCGACGCCGATGGCGGGGGCCTCCAGGTCGTTGCGCGCGGCCTGCAGCGCGAGGAGCAGCGGGTCGAGGGCGCCGGTCTGCGGCAGATCGGCGGGCGTGGGGTCGCCGGCGGCTCCCGCCGCGTCGTAGGCGCGGTAGACCGCGCCGGTGGGACACGCCACGCGCGGATTGACCAGCACGGCGTGCAGAACCGGCAGGGGCGGCGCGGGCGCCAGCGCATCGCCGCGGCCCAGGCCCAGCACCGGGGACGCCCGCAGGCAGGCCGGGCCGTCGGCGCCCAGCTCGGCGGCCACCGCCTCCAGCTGCGCCTCGCCGGCCTCAGGCGCGAAGGCGGCGCGGGCGAGGCGCAGGGCGGCGCCGGCGTCGGAGGAGCCGCCTCCGAGGCCGGCGGCGACCGGCAGCGACTTGCCGAGCACGAAGGTCGCGTCCGGCTCGGCGCGCCCCGCGCGCGCCAGCAGGCGCCGCACGCCGCGCAGCACGAGGTTGTCGCCGGGCGGCTCCGCGGCCAGGGCGCCCGCGAACTCGCCCTCCATGCGCAGCGACAGACCTGCGCCTTCGGGCCCCGGGGCGAGCCGCAGGGTGTCGCCGACATCGGCGAACACCATCAGGCTCGAGAGCGGATGGTAGCCGTCCGCGCCCGGCGCACCGACGTGGAGGAAGAGGTTGACCTTGGCGGGGGCGAAAGCCCGCGCCGGCGCGAAGGCGCTCACGCGCGCGTCGCCGTCCCCTGTGCACGCAGCTTGGCCTCGACCGCGGCGCGCAGCTTGGCGTCGGGGTCAAGCGCCAGCACGCGGCGCCACTGGTAGGCGGCCTCGGCGCGGCGACCCACGCGGGCGTAGGCGTCGCCCAGATGGTCGTTGATGTCGGGGTCGGCCGGGGCGAGGCCGACGGCTCGCTCCAGGTCGCGCACCGCGCCCTTCGCGTCCCCGAGCTTGAGACGCGCCCAGCCGACGGAATCGGCGATGGCGCCGTCCTGCGGGGCCGCCGCCGCGGCCTTCTCCAGCATGGCCAGCGCCTGGGGCAGGCGCTCGCCCCGGTCGGCCAGGGCGAAGCCCAGGTAGTTGAGCATCTCCGGATCGTCGGGCTGCAGGGCGACGGCGCGCGCCAGGTCGGGCTCGGCCTGCGTCCATCGTCCAGCCCGCTCCAGGAGCGAGCCGCGCAGGAAATAGAGCTTGGCCGCGACCGCCCCCTTGGCCTCGGGCGGCAACGCCTTGACCAGCCGGTCGGCCACCTGCACGGCATCGTCGTTGCGGTCGGCGTCGCGCAGGAGCTCGGCGTAGACCACCTGCACCGCGGTGTCGTCGGGCGCCGCGCGCGCCGCCGCCGAGGCCAGGGTCAGGGCGCCGGCCTTATCGCCGGTCCCTTGCAAAGCGACCGCCAGGCGCCCCGCGGCGCCGGGATAGTCGGGCTGATCGGGGCGCACCTGGCGCCAGGCGAAGACCGCGTCCTGCGCGTCGCCGCCCGCGTTGAGCGCATCGCCCAGCGCCACCCAGGCCGGTGCATCGCCCGGATCGAGCCGCAGGGACAGGCGCAGGTAGATCACCGCGACCTCCGGCTGGCGGCGCCGCGCGAAATCGGCGGCGGGGCCGATGAGCGCCTCACCCGCCGCCTGCAGCAGCGTCGGCTGCGTAGGCGCCGACCCTCCCGCCGCCGCGCGGGCGCGGGCGGCCGACAGCGCCGGGTCGCCCGGCGCGGCGGAGAGCGCCGCGTCGTACGCCTTCAGCGCCTCCGCGCGACGGCCCCGGCGCTCCAGGAAGCCGCCGTACGCCAGCGCCATGTCCGCGCCGCCGCGGCTGACCGCCAGGCGGAACGCACGCTCGGCCTCGCCCATGCGGCCGGTTCGCTCGTAGATGCGGGCGCGGTTGAGGGCGATGGCGCGCTCGGCGTCGAGGTCGCCGGGCTTGGCCGCCGCCGCCGACAGCACCGGCGCCCGGCCGGAGGCGAGCTGCGCCCATGGCAGGAGCGCCGCGGACGCCGCCGCATGCGCCGCACCGTCCGCGGTGGGCGACAGGGCCACCACCGACGCCCGCGCGTCCCCGTTGGCGAGATCCGATACGCCGACCGTGAGCCGCCCCAACCCGCCGAAAGAGGCGGCGGCGTCCGGCGTGACGGTGGCCACGACCCCGGGGGCGAAGCCCGCCGCCTCGTCGATCCGCCCGGCGAGCAGGTTGGCGGTGAAGGCGCGCTCGCGCAGGGCGGCGTTCTGCGGATCGGAGCGGCTGGCCTGGGCCAGGTATCCGGCCGCCTCCGACCCGGAACCCATGTCCAGCGCCGTCTCTCCCGCGAGGAAGAGGCCATACGTGGAGGCGTCCGAGTCCTCTGTCGTGGCGCGCAGCGCCGGGGTGACCTCGGGCGCGGAGGGGCCTCCACCGCCCGCGCCGGGGGTCGCGCACCCCGCCAGCGGCAGCACCACCGCAAGGGCGAGGACGAGGGGGGCGGCGTGGCGGCGCATGTCGGCCGCCTCTCTTCCACCGCCGCCCGGCCCACGCAACCGCCGCGCCGGCCACGCCATCACATGTTCGGGTAGTTGGGGCCGCCCCCGCCCTCGGGCGTGGTCCACACGATGTTCTGCGACGGATCCTTGATGTCGCAGGTCTTGCAGTGGACGCAGTTCTGCGCGTTGATCACGAAGCGCGGATCAGTCTTCGCGGCCTCGTCGGCGTAGACCACCTCGTATACCGCCGCCGGACAATAGAGGCGGGCGGGCTCGCCGTACTTGGGCAGGTTCACCTGGATCGGCACGGAAGCGTCGCGCAGCTTTAAATGCGCCGGCTGGTCTTCCGCATGGTTGGTGTTGGACAGGAACACCGAGGAGAGCTTGTCGAAGGTGACCACCCCGTCGGGCTTGGGGTAGGCGATCTGCTGGTGCTGCGCCGCCGGCTCGGTGGAGGCCGCGTCGGTCTTGCCATGCTTGAGCGTGCCGAACAGCGAGAAGCCGCCGAACAGCTGGTTCGTCCACATGTCCAGCCCACCCAGCGGCACGCCGAAGATCGTGCCGAAGCGCGACCACAATGGCTTCACGTTGCGCACGCCGCGCAACTCCTTCCAGATCGCGCTGCCGCGGTAGGCGGCGTCCAGCGGCAGCACGTCGCCGCCGCGACCGGCCTGCAGCGCCTCGAACGCCGCGTCGGCGGCCATCACGCCCGAGCGGATGGCGTTGTGGCTGCCCTTGATGCGCGGCACGTTGAGGAAGCCCGCGCTGTCGCCGATCTGCACGCCCCCCGGGAACGCCAGCTTGGGCACGCTCTGGAAGCCGCCTTCGCAGATGGCGCGCGCGCCGTATGCAACGCGCTTGGCGCCCTCCAGCACCGGGCGCACCGCCGGGTGGGTCTTGAACCGCTGGAACTCGTCGAAAGGCGACAGGAACGGGTTCTTGTAGTTGAGGTGCACCACGTAGCCGATCGACACGTAGTTGTCGCCGAAGTGGTACATCCACGAGCCGCCACCCGTCTTGTCGTCGAGCGGCCAGCCGAAGGTGTGCTGCACGAGGCCGGGCTGGAACTGCTCGGCGCTCACCTGCCACAGCTCCTTGATGCCGAGGCCGTACTTCTGCACGTCGCTGTCGGCCGCGAGGCCGAACTCGGCCTGCACGATCTTAGAGAGCGAGCCGCGCACCCCCTCGGCCAGCACCACATAGCGCCCGCGCAGCTCCAGCCCTGGCTGGAAATCGGAAGTGGGCTTGCCGTCCTTGCCGATGCCGAACACGCCCGCCACCACGCCGACCACCGGGCGCACGCCGTCCGCGCCCGGCTCGCCGCGCACGAGTTCGCTGGCGGCCATGCCGGGGTAGATCTCCACGCCCAGCGCCTCGGCCTTCTCGCCCAGCCAGCGGCACAGGTTGGCGACCGAAGCGATGTAGTTTCCGTGGTTCTTCATGAACTTGGGCATGGGCAGCCACGAGATGTCGATCGCGCTCTTGGGACGCAGGTAGAGGAAGCGGTCCTTGACGACCGCCGTCTCCAGCGGCGCGCCCTGCGCCTGCCAGTCGGGATAGAGCTCGGCCAGGCCGCAGGGATCGACCACCGCGCCGGAGAGGATGTGGGCGCCGACTTCGGATCCCTTCTCCAGCACGGCCACGCTGATCTCGGCGCCAGCGGTTTCGGCGCGCTGCTTCAGCCTGATGGCGGTCGCCAGCCCGGCGGGGCCGGCGCCGACGATCACCACGTCGTAGTCCATGCTCTCGCGCGGCTCGGTCAGCGCCCCGAGCTCTTCCGCGACGATATCTTCGGCCATGCCGGCCCGTCTCCCATGTGCGTATGTTATCGCCGCTCATCTTCGGCGGGGTGGGAACGGGGTGCAAGGCTGACGTTGGACGAGACGTGGAGCGGAGGCCCTTGATCCCGACGCTCGGGACGCCCTAGCTCGCATCCGTCCATGACCCCCGATCCCGATCCCGCCGCGCGACGCGCGCTGCAGAGCCTCATGGGCTTCTGGGCCGAGGCCGGGGTCGACGCCGCCTACGCCGAGGCGCCGGTCGATAGGCTTGCGCCGCCGCCGCGACGGCCCGATCCGCCTCGGCCCCTCGCGCCACCGCGGCACCAGGCGGCGCGCCCGATCCCCGCCGACTTGGACGCCGCCCTGTCCGACCTTCGCGCGCACGCAGCCGAGGCGGCCGACCTGCCCGCGCTGCTGGCGCTCGCCGAGGCGCGCGCCACGTCGGGCGCGCTCCTGCTGCAGTCGGTCGAGGCCCCGCTGGTCGCCTGGATCGTCGCGGCGCCCGACGCCGACGACCTCGCGGCTGGGCGCCTGCTCGCGGGCCCTCGCGGACGGCTGTTCGCGCGGATGATGGGCGCGATCGGGCTCGAAGGCCGGGTCGTTGTGGCCGCCGCCGCGCCCGCCGCGGCGCGCCTGGGGGGTGGACCTGATGTCGCAGCCGCGGCCGCCCACGCGGTGCTGCTGGAACGGGCGCTGCAGCTCGTCGCGCCGCAGATCGTGGTCGCCGCGGGGGCGGATGCGCTGCGCGCGCTCACCGGCGAAGATGCGCCCATCCTCAAAGCCCACGGGCGGTTGCGCGACTGGACCGGGCCCCACTTCGGCCTCGCCCTGCCGCTGATGCCCACCTTCTCGCTTGAGACGCTGCTGGCCCAGCCGCCCGCCAAGGCGCGGGCGTGGCGCGACATCCTGACACTGCGGGCGCGTGTCGACTCCGTAACACCCGCCCCGTAGCACCCAGGACTTCGGCGGCCCGCGACCCGGGCGTCACCTGCGTAGAGCTCGATGCGTTTCCCCCGACCCTCCCCGCGCGCCGTCCGCACCGCCCTTTCGGGCCTGGTCGCCGGCGTTGCGGTCGCCCTCTGCGCCTCGACGGGCGCGCTGGCGGCTTCAGGAGGGTCGGACGCCGCCCAGGACGCCTTCACCCACGGTGACCTCGTCCGCGCGGCGACGCTGGCCGAAGCGGCCCACGACGGCTGGATCGGCGGACTCGCCGCCTTCAAGCAGAAGCACTTCGGCGACGCCCTGGCCCGCTTCGGCGCCGTGGCCAGCGACCGCTCGCAGAGCGACGCGCGCCGCGCCGCCGCTGGCTACTGGGCCTCCCGCGCCGCGGAGAAGGCCGGCGACGCCAGCCAGGGCGACGTCTACCTCAAGACCGCCGCGGCCTTCCCCCACACCTTCTACGGCATTATCGCTGCGCGCCGCATCGCCCTGGCCTCGGGCGTGGAGAGCGCCAAGCAGGCGGCGCTGAGCTTGGCCGCCCTGCCGCGTCCCGAGCTGGCCCCGGCCGGAGGCTTCACCATAGCCAAGGCGCTGGTCTACGCCATCGTGCTCAAAGAGAGCCGCTTCAACGCCGCCGCCCACGGCGGAAACGCCTGGGGGCTGATGCAGCTGACGCCGCAGACCGCCGCCTCCGTCAGCGGCGACCGGCGCTACGCCTCCAACCCGTCGCGCCTGCACGACGCCTCGGCCAACCTCAGCGTCGGCCAGACCTACGTGACCAAGCTGCTCGCGCTGGCCAAGGGCGACCTGCTGCGCGGCCTGGCGGCCTACAACGTCGGCCCCGCCGCCCTCAGCCGCGGCCAGGCCGACGCCGGCGACTCGCTCATGACGCTGGAGAGCCTGCCCGGCGCGGCCACCCGCGACTATGTGCAGAAGGTGATGGCCGCCTACTGGAGCTATCGCCAGGCGTTCGGCAAGACGACCTCTCCCACGCTCGACGCGGCCGCCACCGGCGGCAAGATCGTGCTCGCCTCCCTGGACGACTGAGGCCTCGGGGAGCGCCGCGGCTCGTGACAGGCGGCTGAGGTTCTTGATATGTTCCCGTTAGGCGATTAGTCTGGCGCGATGCCGCCGGGGATCGCCGCGCGCGGCCGGGGCGCGCGGTCCAACGCCTCGGGCCGCTACGAAGTCCAGGCCCTGGAGGCGTTCGACGACGGTTGGGGCGAGTTCGGCGACGACGCGGCGCCCAAGCTCTCCACCACGCTAACGGCGGAGCGGGCGCGCACGATCATCAGCCGCAACACCAGCCCCGACGTGGCCTTCGACCAGGCCATCAACACTTACAGGGGTTGCGAGCACGGCTGCATCTACTGCTACGCCCGGCCCAACCACGCCTACATGGGCCTGTCGCCGGGGGTCGACTTCGAATCCAAGCTCTTCTTCAAGCCCGACGCCCCGCGCCTCCTGGAACGCGAGCTCGCCAGACCCGGCTACGTTTGCACGCCCATCCACATCGGCGGCGTCACCGACGTGTACCAGCCGGCGGAGCGCACCCATCGGCTGACGCGCGCCTGCCTGAAGGTGCTGCAAGCCTGCGGCCACCCGTGCAGCGTCATCACCAAGTCGGCCCTGATCGCGCGCGACGCCGACATCCTGGGCGAGATGGGCGCCCGGGGCCTCGCCCGCGCCTACGTCTCGATCACCACACTGGACCGGCGGCTCGCCCGCGACATGGAGCCCCGCGCCGCCACGCCCGAGCGGCGGCTGCAGGCGATCCGACTGCTGGCGGACGCCGGCGTGCCGGTGGGCGTAGGCTTCGCGCCGGTGATCCCCGGCCTCAACGACCACGAGATGGAGGCTGTGCTGGAGCGCGCGCGCGACGCCGGCGCCACCGCCGCCAGCTTCATCCTGCTGCGTCTGCCGCGCGAGATCGCCGGCCTGTTCAAGGAATGGCTGGCGCAGGCGCGGCCCGACCGCGCCGAGCGGGTGATGTCGCTGATCCGCCAGACGCGGGGCGGGCGCGAGAACGATGCGCGCTTCGTCGACCGTATGAAGGGGTCCGGCCCGGTGGCCGAGCTGATGCGCAGCCGATTCCGCCTGGCCTGCAAGAAGCTCGGCCTCAACGAAGCGCGGCGCCCGTTGCGCATCGACCTGTTCCGGCCACCGGGCGCGGCGGGGCAGATGGAGCTGTTCGGCTGACGCGAAGCTAGAACACCGCCGGGAAAGACGGGGCGATCCCGCCCGTCGCTACGGACGGCATGCAGAGCCTGGGCGGCGACCAGCGCCCGGCCGGCCACGAACAGGAACACGACGTCGATCACCACGCCGAACGGCCTCGGCCCGGCCGCCTTGCCCAGGGTGTCGACCACGAGCCGGACGAGCAGCACGACGATAGGCCAGCGCGGCGGCCCTCTTCAGATGCGCCACCCGCGGCCAGCGCATCGCCCAGCACCATCCACCCCGCCGCCCACTGTCGGAGCGCGCGATGGCGTGGTCACGCACACGGGCCCCGGCCGCCGACGCCGCAGGGTCCGGCGCGGACACTCAGCCTGCCGCATCGGCGTGGCGCGCGCGCAGCCACAGCGCCACCGCCCAGGCGTGCAGGGGATGGCGCAGGAGGGCCACCGCCTCCAGCGGCGAGAGCCAGCGCAGCTCGTGATCGTCCTCGATCTTGAGGGCGGGGTCTTCGCCGGTGATGCGCGCCTCGAACAGCGCCGCGCGGTTGTTCACCGCCTCGCCCCCGACCTTGAGCATGTACTGCGAGCCGCGGCCGAGGAGCCGCGCGGGCTCCACCACGAGGCTCGTCTCCTCGCCCCATTCGCGCACCAGCGCCTGCACGTCGTCCTCGCCGGGATCGAGCGCGCCGCCCGGCAGGTCGAAGTAGGTCCCGTCGGCGCGCACGATGTGGACCACCGCGATCGCGCCGTCACGCTCGGCCACGGCGAAGGCGGTCGGCCGGTCGAGGTGGTCGCGGCCGGGCAGAGGCGCGCCGAACTGGGGGGCGGGCTCAGTCATCGCCGTAGAGCACCTCGAAGGCGACGGGCCTGCCCGCCTCCACGTCACGCACATAGGTCGGCGGCCGGCCGATGGAGCCGGTGGCGCTGGCGTTCCACGCCTTGACGACGAGGTCGCGCAGCTCGTCCGCGCCCGCCGCCACGCGCTCCAGGGCGAAGGCCTTGCCGCGGGCGTCGCCGGGCTGGAACCCGCCGGCGCCCCACAGCTGGTAGAGCGGCGCAACGGTGGACTGCGTCTTCAGGAGGTAGTCGGCGGTGCAGGCCTGGATGGTCGGTCCGCAGGCGGCGACGGGATGCATGGCGGCCTTCACCTGCACCTGGGTCAGGTTTGCCTGCACGAACGGCCCCTCGAACGGGCCGTGGATGGGGTCGAGCGTGTAGTCGTGCGGATTGGGATAGTCGCGGCCCCAGCCGTTGTAGTGGATCGAGGCGTGCATGGGCTGGCTGCCGTCGCCCACATAGTGCGCCCACACGCCCAGGTCGCGCAGCGTCAGCATCTGGCGCAGCTGCAGGTCGGCGGCGATCCAGGCGCGCTGGACCGCCGGCAGGTCGTGGCGCTTGAGGAGCGCGGTTTCGATGCGCCAGTAGGTGAAGTCCTTCGCCAACTGCGCGTAGCCGTCCTCGATCGAATAGGGCAGCCAGCCGGCCTTGAAGGGGTCGATCCCCGCCTTGGCCAGCGCCACGTCGTAGTTGGAGCGGCTCTTGGGCAGCTCGGCGATGGCCGGGCCGTCGGCGCTGAATACGTGGCCTTGATCGTCGATGTCGACGTAGTGGCCCGGGTCGCGGTCGGCGTCGTGCGGTTGGCCCGCGCCCTTGGAGCGATCCGGCTCGCGCGCCAGTTCGCCCACCTGTTGCATGGCGGCGGGGGTGCGCAGGAAGGCCGGGAGGTCGGCGGGCAGCGCGCGCATGGCGGCCACGCCGATCCAGCGATGGCCCGAGGCCCCCCAGGCCCCCGCCTGGGTGGCGATCGCCAGGGCGGCGCCCGCGGCGAAAAGGGCGGGGAGGCGGCAAGGCATGCGAGACCCTCGGGCGCAGGACTACGTCGCACTTAGCATGCGGCGGCGGCTCCGCATGTGACGAGCCTGCGACCCGAAGCCCACCGCGCCAGCCACCGGGCCGGAGCGTCGACGCTGACACGCGGCGCCGACAGGGCGACATAACCGTCCGGCCGCACCAGCAGCATCCGCGCCCGCACCCCGAGGCGTCGCACGAGCCGGGCGTCGGCCGTCCCAAGCCCCACGCTCGCCACCCCGGCGGCCCGGGCCGCGGCCTCCAGCTCCGGGCTTGCGAGGCCGACCAGCGACCAGCGCCGATAGTCGAGCCGGTCGTGAAGGCGGCCGCCCGCGGCGAGCGGGCCGTCGGGCAGGCGATCGCCGCCGCGCACGGGACCGCCGCCACGGGAGAGCGGGCTGGCGCGATGGTGCAGCGTCATGTCGCCCAGCATGGCCTCGACCCGCGCCATGACGGCGGGCGCGCGCAGGAGCGCCGGCAAGGCGCGCCGCAGCAGGGCCGAGGCGGCGCGGCCCTGCGGCGCCTCCAGGAGGTCGAGGCGCATGTGGCCCATGATCGCCCGAGCCGTGGCGCGCTGCTCTCGCCCGTAGGTGTCGAGCAGGGCGGGCGTGGCCTCCCCGCGGACTACGGCGGCCAGCTTCCAGGCGAGATTGTGGGCGCCGAGCAGGCCCGCGGCCATGCCATGCCCGCCCACCGCCGGCCACACGTGGGCGGCGTCGCCGCAGACCAGCACGCGGTGGCGACGGAAGCGCGAGGTCATGCGCCGCTGAAACCGTGCGCGGTTCAGCCACTGCGGCTGCGCCGCCGTCAGCGTCACGGGCGCGCCGGTGAGCCGCACCAGCAGCGCCTCCAGCTCGGCGGCGGCCGGCGGGCCGTCGCGGCGTGGCGCGGGGTCGTGCTTGAAGCAGTAGAAGCGCCACCAGCCGTCGGCGGTGGGAAAGCACCCCATGACCGCACCGGAGACGAGGAAGAAGCGGCCCTCCCCCGGCGGCGCGTCGAAGCCCCACTGCGCATAGGCGTTGCCCTGCACGCACTCGAGATTGGCCACCCGGCGGCCGGAGAACCGCGCGCCCATGCCCTTGCGCACCGTCGAGGAGGCGCCGTCGCAGCCCACCAACCAGCCGGCGCGCAGCCGCTCACCGGTGGAGAGGCGCGCGGCGATCCCGTCGGCGCCCTCCTCCCAGCCTTCGAGCGCGGTCTCCCAACGCACCGCACCGCCCAGCTCGGCGAAGCGATGCAGGAGCAGGCGCTCCACCGCGTGCTGCTCGATGATCAGTGGCCGGGGCCAGGCGCTCTCAAGCGCCCCGAAGGCCAGCGCGCCCAGGCGGGCCCCGCCCGCATGCACGTGGGCCGCGCGCAGCGGCAGGGCGGCGGCCCGTAGCGCGGGGCCCAGGCCAAGCTGCGCCAGCGCCTCGGCCTCGCGCGGCCATACCACCGCCGCGCGCGGAGCGTGGCGGCCGGGCGCGGCGCGGTCGACCACGACCACCTCCACCCCGTGAAGCCGCAGGCCCAACGCCAGGGCGAGCCCCACGGGGCCGGCCCCCGATATGAGGACGGACGGAACCGGAGCGCCCGGACTCCCGACCTCCAGAACCGCGGAGTCCGGCGGTGAAAACCCTTCCGCCATAAGGCTTGCGTTACCGCACTCTCGCCCGCGCGAGTGTCCGTCCGGACTGTCCGGTTCGGGCGAAGGGCTGACGGAGCGACGAGGGCATCACCGCACCCTACACCCGCGCGAGCACGTTGGGGAAAGCCCGCTCAGCCGACGAAGGCGCGTTCGATCACGAAGTCGCCAGGCTCGGCGTTGGAGCCTTCGGTCATACCGTGGTCGGTGAGGATCACGGCCAGCTCCTTGATCATGTCCATGGAGCCGCAGATCATCACGCGGTCCTCCTCGGGATCGAACCTGCCGCCGGGCAGGCCCAGGTCGCGGAACAGGTCGCCCGAAAGGATGCGGTTGGTGATGCGCCCGCTAGTGACGAAGGGCTCGCGGGTCACCGTGGGATAGTAGTGCAGCTGCGGGCCGGCCAGTTCGCCGAAGATCTCGTCTTCCTTCAGCTCGCGCTCGAACAGGTCGCGGTAGGCGAGGTCGGCCACCTCGCGCACCGTATGGGTGACGATGATGCGCTCGAACCGCTCATAGGCCTCGGGATCGCGCGCCACCGACAGCCAGGGGGCGAGCCCCGTGCCGGTGCCGATCAGGAACAGGCGCTTGCCGGGCTTGAGCGCGTCGAACACGAGCGTGCCGGTGGGCTTCTTGGCCATCAGCACAGGGTCGCCCGGCGCGATAAGCTGCAGGCGTGAGGTGAGCGGGCCGTCGGAGACCTTGATGGAGAAGAACTCCAGCTCCTCGGCGAAGTGGGGCGAGGCGATGGAGTAGGCGCGAAGAACGGGCTTCTTGCCGGCCTCCGCGGCGGGCAGGCCGATCATCACGAACTCGCCCGAGCGGAAGCGGAAGGTCGAGGGCCGGGTGATGGCGAAGGAGAACAGTCGGTCGGTCCAGTGCTTGACCCACAGCACGCGCTCCACGTGCTGGCCGGGATGAGCGGCGGCGAGGGCGTCGAAATCGTGAGCGGCGCCGGCGGAAGCCGGGGCGGTGAGCGTGTCGGTCATGCGGTAGGGGGCTAGAGGCCGCCGCCGAGGTCGGGCGCGGGCCGGGGCGGCCTATGTATGCCGCATTCGGTCTTTCCGGAACCCGCCCAGCGGCCGTTGCGGCCGTCTTCGGCCTTCGTTGTGCACGGCCAGCACCCTATGGACGCGTAGCCCTGGGCGACGAGGGGATGGGCGGGGAGCTCGTGCTCCGTTGCATAGGCATCGAGCTCTGCCTTCGACCAGTTGGCCAAGGGGTTGATCTTGAAGCGTCCGTCGGCGTCGCGCTCCACGGCCGGCAAATGGGCGCGGCCGCCGCCGTGGAAGCGCTTGCGCCCGGTGATCCAGGCGTCGAACCCCTTGAGCGCGCGCTCCAGCGGCTGGACCTTGCGCACCGCGCAGCAGGCGTCGGTGTCGGTGCGCCACAGGTCGGCGCGAGGATCGTTAAGCGCGAGGTCGACGTAGGCGGGGCGGATGTCGCGCACGTCGGTGAGGCGCAAGGCTCGCGCCAAATCGCGGCGATGGTCGATGGTCTGCGCGAACAGCTGGCCGGTGTCGAGAAAGATGACCGGCGTCGCGGCGTCGAGCTCGGCCACCATGTGCAGCAGCACCGCCGACTCGGCTCCGAAGGAGGACACGAGCGCAATGCGGCCGCGGTGACGGTCGAGCGCGTCGGCGAGAATGGCCTGTGGCGGCGGCGTCTCGAGATCGGCGAGCGCGAGGGCGGCGGTCATGACGCCCGCTCCTCGTAGGCGGCCAAACGGCCGTCGTCGGCGCGGATGTAGACGTGGCGAAAGGCGTTCGCCGAGCGCGCCCATTGCTCGGCCGTGGAGCCGTCGGCGGGGAGGAAGGCGTCGAAGCCGCAGCGCACCATGTGGAAGGCCTGGTCGCGGCGCACGTCGCCCACCGCGCGCACCTCGCCGGCGAAGCGCCAGCGCTCGCGCAGCAGGCGCGCGGTTGTCAGCGGGCGGCCGTCGCGGAACTTGGGCCAGTCGAGCGCCACGAGCGACAGTCGGTTCAGCCGGGGCGCGAGCGCCTCGACCGGGTCGTCCACCGTCAGCCGCACCCCCAGCGGGCGATCGCCAAAGGGCTCGTCGCCCTCGAAACGGGCGGTGGAGACGATCAGCGCGGCGTCGCCCGCCGGCTGGGCCTCGCCGTCGGCGAGGGTGCGCCAGGGGTCGGCGACCTCGACGAAGGCCTCGCCCTCACGCCGGATCAGCGTCGGCATAGACCGCCTCCTTGAAGGGCTGCAGGCCGACGCGGGCGTAGGTCTCCACGAAGCTCTCCGCGCCCGCCTTCTCGCGCAGATAGGCGTCGACCAGCGCCTCAACCGCCGGGGCCACCCGGGCGTAGGGCAGCGCCGGGCCCAGCATGTCGCCCACGCGCGCGCCCTCGTCGGCGCGGCCGCCGAGGGTGAGCTGGAAGAACTCCTCGCCCTTCTTGTCGACGCCCAGGATGCCGATGTTGGCCACGTGGTGGTGGGCGCAGGCGTTGATGCAGCCACTGATGTTGACTGTCATGGCGCCCGCCGCCTCGGCGCGCACCGGGTCGGCGAAGCGCAGGGCGATCTCCTGCGCCAGGGGGATGGCGCGGGTGTTGGCGAGCGCGCAGTAGTCGAGCCCCGGGCAGGCGATGATATCGCTGACGAGGCCCAGGTTGGGGCTGGCGAGGCCCATGCGCTGCAGCTCGGCGAAGACGGCGGGCACATCATCCAGCCGCACGTGGGGCAGGACGAGGTTCTGCTCGTGGGTGACGCGGAGCTCGTCGAAGCTGTAGCGCTGCGCCAGCTCGGCCAAGGCGTCCATCTGCTCGGCCGAGGCGTCGCCCGGAACCTCGCCCGGCGCCTTGAGAGCGACGTTGACGATGGCGTAGCCGGGCCGCTTGTGGGGCTTCAGGTTGTTGCGCACAAAGCGCGCCAGCGCCCGGTCGTCCGCCTTGGCGGCCTCCAGCGTGGCGGAACGGGCGGGCGCGGGCTCGAATGGCGTGATCCCGAAGCGGCCGCGGATGCGGGCGATCTCGGCCGGCGGCACGTCGTAAAGCGCGGGGTCGAGCGCGCGCCACTCCTCGTCCACCGCGACGCCGAAGGCTTCCGCGCCCATGGACGCCACCAGGATCTTGATGCGCGCCTTGTAGAGGTTGTCGCGTCGGCCGAGCCGGTTGTAGGTGCGCAGGATCGCCGAGAGGTAGCTGAACAGCCGGTCGGCCGGCAGCGCCTGCGCGATCACCTGCCCCACGTAGGGCGTGCGCCCAAGCCCCCCGCCGACGCTGACGCGGAATACGAGGCGCCCCTCGGTGTCGCGGTGCAGCTGCAGGCCGATGTCGTGCACGCGGAAGGCCGTGCGGTCGGTCTCGCTGGCGGTGACGGCCATCTTGAACTTGCGCGGCAGCCAGCTGAACTCGGGGTGCAGCGTCGACCACTGGCGGATGGCCTCGGACCACACGCGCGGGTCGTCCGCCTCGCCTTCGACGGCGCCGGCATAGGGATCGCTGGTGGTGTTGCGGATGCAGTTGCCGCTGGTCTGGATGGCGTGCAGGTCGACCGCCGCCAAGGCGTCCCAGGCGTCGGGCGTGTCGGCCAGCGCGATCCAGTTGAACTGCAGGTTCTGGCGGGTGGTGAAGTGGCCGTAGCCCCGGTCGTAACGCCGGGCGATGTCGGCCAGGCCGTGAAGCTGGCGCGAGGACAGCACGCCGTAGGGGATAGCCACGCGCAGCATGTAGGCGTGCAGCTGCAGGTAGAGGCCGTTCATCAGCCGCAGCGGCTTGAACTGCTCCTCGCTGAGCTCGCCGGAGAGCCGGCGCGCCACCTGGTCGCGGAACTCCGCGGCGCGGTCGGCCACCACCGAGGCGTCGATGCGGTCGTAGGCGTAGCCGGGCATGCGCTACCTCTTCCGCGCGATGAGGCCGAGCCGGCCGGTGGAGCGGCCCGCGCCCTCGGCGTGGCGCATGGCTTCCACCAGGGAGCCCCCCTCCGCCTGCTTGCCAATGTCGGGATGGATGGTCGGGCCGAGCGCCCGCACCCGCTCGCGGTAGCTCTGCGGGATGGGCAGGCCGCCCTCCAGCCGCAGCTCGATCCGGTAGGGATCGACGACCAGCAGCGGCTCAGCCTTGGCTACGGCCACCGCGGCCTCGGCGGCGTCGGACGTGGGGTAGAGGTCGGCGTCGGCCAGGCGCGGCGCCCAGCCGGCGGCGCGGCGGAACACCACCTCGCCCGTGTCGAGCCGGTTGGCGGTGACGGCCTGAGCGCTCGATGGCGCGGCGTCGCTCATGCGCTGACCCTCGCCGGCTCGGCGGCCACGACGCCCCGGGTGGCGGAGACGTCGGCCAGCGCGGCGGTCTCGCCGATCAGAAGCACGGCGGGGCCGGCGAAGACCTGAGCCGCCTCGGCCAGCTCCGCCAGTGTGGTTAGGGCGCGCCGCTCGCCCGGCTGGCTGGCGGCCTCCACGATCAGCACGGGCGTGGAGGCGTCGCGCCCAGCGGCCAGCAGGCGCGCGGCGATCGCTGGCGCGGCGGAGAGGCCCATGTAGACGGCCACGGTCTGGTTGAGCCGGGCAAGCGCCGGCCAGTCCAGGTCGGGCTCGCGCACGCCTTCCTCATCGGGCGCGGCGTGGCCGGTGACGAAGGTCACCGCCTGGGCCAAGCCCCGGTGAGTGAGCGGCGCCCCCGCGCCCGCCGCGGCGGCCACTGCGGCGCTGACGCCGGGGACCACCTCGCACGCCACGCCGGCCGCGCGGCAGGCCAGGAGCTCCTCCCCGCCGCGGCCGAACACGAAGGGATCGCCTCCCTTGAGCCGCACCACCTCCAGCCCCGAGCGGGCGAGGCCGACCAAGAGCGCGTCGATGTCGCCCTGCGGCACCGCGTGGCGCGCCTTTTGCTTGCCCACGTAGATCCGCCGCGCCGACGCAGGCGCGTGCGCCAGCACCGCCTCGGAAACCAGACGATCGTGCACCACCACGTCCGCACGGGCGAGCGCCTTCACCGCCTTGAGGGTGAGCAGGTCCGGGTCGCCCGGCCCCGCCCCCACCAGCGTCACCCGCCCCGGCCGCGGCGCGGCGCCGCCGGCCAGCGGCACGAGGTCGGATGGTCGACGCGGGGCGGTGTGCGGTTCGAAGGAAGAGGGCGCCACGGCGGGCCTCGGCTGTCAGAAGCTCTGCAAGCGAGAGCGGGAAGCGACGCCGCTGTGAACAGCGTCCAGGCTTGCTAACTGGGCGCCGATGGCGCATGCGGCAACCCGCCACGCGCTCCGCGCCCTGTCAGCAAAACTGATGACCCGCCATCGCCTCCCGCCGCTGAACGCCCTGCGCGCCTTCGAGACGGCGGCGCGGCACATGAACTTCAGCCGCGCCGCCGAGGAGCTGAACGTCACTCCCGGCGCGGTCTCCCAGCAGATCCAGAACCTGGAGGACTACGTAGGCGAAGCGCTGTTCCGCCGCACGCCCCGCGGCCTCCTCCTCACCGACGCCGGGCAAACGGCGCTGCCGGCGCTGCGCGAGGCCTTCGACCGGCTGGCCGAAGCCGCGGCGCTGCTCACCTCCTCCGTCGACGGGCGGCGCGTGACGCTGTCGGCCCCGCCCTCCTTCGCCGCCAAGTGGCTGATGCCGCGGCTCGGCCGTTTCGAGGCCGCCCACCCCGAGGTCGACGTGTGGCTGCAGGCGGGCATGGACCTGGTCGACTTCGCCGCCGGCGAGGTCGACGTGGCCATCCGCTACGGCTCGGGCCGCTATCCGGGCCTGGAGAGCGTGCGGCTGATGAGCGAAACGGTGATCCCCGTCGCCGCCCCCGCCCTCCTCGCCGAAAAGCCCCTGGCCACGCCTGAAGACCTGCACCGCCACGTGCTGCTGCACGACGGCTCGCCCGACGCCGATGAGAGCTGCCCCGACTGGTCCATGTGGCTGGCCGCCCGCGCCCTGCGTGATATCGACGGAACGCGCGGCCCCCGCTTCAACCAGTCGAGCCTGGTGATCGAGGCGGCCGCGGCCGGTCGCGGCGTGGCTCTGGCCAAGCGCGCCCTGGCCCAGGCCGATCTCGACGCCGGCCGCCTGGTCGCGCCGCTGGCCGACTCCACCGCGGTCGACTTCGCCTACTACCTCGTCCACCCCAAGCCGAAAGGGCGCCTGAAACAGGTCAAGGCCTTCGCCGCCTGGATCGGAGAGGAGGCACAAGCGCACGAGGCGACGCTGCGTACGCAGGACAACGGAGCCGGCATCTGAACGCCCGCTTCAGAGCGCGTAGTTGCACTGCGCGCCATTGCTCAAGGTGAGTGAGGCTTTCTTCTTCGTCGCCGTGGGCGCGGGCGGCGGATCGTTGGCGTTCCCGTCCCACGGGAAACCGATGTAGGCCGACTGTCGCGGATAGAGGTAGACCACGCTCGTCATCGTTTGCGGACCGACCAACACGAACTGGGCCGGGGCCATGTAGCTGTAAGCGCTCTCGCTCATGATATAGCTGGTATTGGTTCCGTTCGCCTGGGGCAATATCCCCGGCAGCGGCAAGAGAGGGCTATTCAGATAGATCAGCGAACTGACAGGTACGCCAGTCGGTGTGCTCTTCACCTTGGATTTGGCGGCCAGAGGCGGTAGCGTCCCCTCCCCACAACTCCAATAAACGTATGCATTACCTTTTCCATCCGAATATACATTCGTCACACGCAGGTCGAGGCCGGCGCTCGCGTAAGGCGTCATCACGTCGCTCGCAGCTGCGTAGTCGGCCACGATGTCGGTGGTTTGCAGAGCGGAAGACTGGGCCACGAGATCGCCGAACGAGCCGTTGGCGTGCGCCGCCTTGAAGCGGGCGACAAAGCTCGGCGCGAAGTCGCTCATGCCGAGCAGGAGCAGGATGAGGAAGGGCGCGACCAAGGCGAACTCAAGCGCCGATACGCCGGCGACGGAGCGCGCGAAGCCGCCCAGACTCCAGCGCTCGCGGCGAGGCCTGCGCTCGGTCAACAGCCCGCCCCCGTATTCCCGGAGTTCGTGCCAGGCTCGTTGCGGAACACCTCGTGCGAGGTCAGGGCGAACCATCTGCCATTGACGGCCGAAGCTCCAGCCACCGAACGGGTATTGATCAATGGATCAAGCAACAGGGGAGTGAAAACCGGCCATAGATAGTACGCTCGCATCTCCACGATGCTGCCGCTCGCACCCGAGTAGAAGCAAAATGCAGATGTGTGCAGCGTTGATCCCGTGTATGGGCTCGCCGCCATGGTCCCGGAAAAGTCGGGCAGCTCCCGGACGTCGAGATAAAGGTGGCTGGCGCAATCGTCGGCGGACGTCAGCGGCATGTTCTTGCAGATCAACGATTTGAAATCAGCGAGATCGATCTGGGCGCCCTTGCTCGACGCCTGTGATTTGCCAGCGGCGGCCAGCTCCCCGACTCGGATCTGGCGCGCGGCGGCGAATGTCGCGTTCTGCAAGCTCGTGTTGGCGATGAAGATCAGGCCGAGCTCCAGGGTCGCGAGCAGGAGGAAAATGAACGGTACAGCGATGATGGAGAACTCCATCGCGGTAGCGCCGCTTTCAGCCCGAAAGAACAGCCCGCTGAGGGACGATCCGAACACGCGCCGGCGTGACGAGATCATTGGGTCAGTCTCGCATTCTGCAGCGTACTGGCGAAGAGCGATCGCATCGCAGTGTTGATACCCGGACCGTCCTGGGCTTCAAAGGCAAACTTGCTACTGTCTGATGAACAGGTCTTTAGATTGTTCGCAATTTGGCCAACGAAGGGAGCCACCAAGCTGTTATAGTTGCCTTCCAAACCGTTCGCGGATTTATTTTGATTATAGATAGGATTGTAGGTGGTGTAGATTGTACCAACCGTGGCTTTGAGCTTAAGCGCCTTACAGTCGTTTGGATCAAAAGCTTTCGTTGGGTGGCAGTTCACGCTGCCGCACGTGGGTGGGTCTGATGCGTCTGACAATCCGTCAGTGATCAAAAAGACGTAGTTTTGCGGAGTGATGGCGCTCGCTCCACTGCCATTCAATGGCATCAATGTGTTAAAGGCGACCATTTCTCTCGAATAATCTGTGTCTCCCGCCCCTGCTGATATATTACCTCCCAGGTCGATCAAATTCGCCTGTGTATTGAGGGTTGTATAGTCGGTTGACGGCGCTGCTATGACATTCACAAAGACCCCCGGCTTGTTCGGATCTCGGCTGATCGTATACATACCGATACGGATGTTTTTGTTGGTGCCCGAGGCTGCCTGGGCATCGGAAATGATGCTCTGGATCGCTGAGACGGCCGCGTCAATCCGCAGGTTGATCCTTGGGCTGGCGGAATGCGCCAGTTGCTCGTTCGTGATATGTTGGCCGGGGGCCATGACGTGGCATCCAAATACGCATCCAGCTTCGTTTCCCGATCCGTTGCCATTAGCGACGACAAGATCGTAAAGCTTCTGCATGTCCGGGAGCGTAGCGCCGATCCCCATCGATTGCGATACATCGACGACGATGTAGTAATCTAAATATGTCACCGGGTTGGCCGAGGCCTTTATCTGGCTCTTCAATGGCATAGTTGAAATGCCGATCACTCCAGCGAAGAAGGTCGGATAATCATAAGTGTACGATCCAACCGAGTTCACACCGCCTGTGCCATTGGACGTTACGTTGAGAGTGAACTTGACATTTGAAATTGGAAGATTTGCGACATTGGCCTTGAAAAGGTTGGTCCCATACGTCTGCAACCACGACGTATTGGAAAAGCCGCCGCCCGCGGTTGCGGCGCTTTGCGAGACCGAGCCCAGCACGGCGTCGTCGGTGGCCTGAGAGAGGCGCTGGTTGATGTAGGAGGCGTAGCCGTAATCAACGGCGAAGCCGCCCACGAGCAGGAGCAGCGGCGCGATGATGGCCGTCATCAGCGCGACGTTGCCGCGCTCGCCCAGCTTGGGTAGGCAGGCGAAGAACGCGCGCCGCATGGTGGTCGGACCCCCAGAGTTCACCGGAGGCTGTACACATTTGCGTTTAACGCTCGATTAGCGGGGGCGCATCGCGCTAGCGGCCTGTTCCGCGCAGGCCGTCGAGCAGCAGTTGGTGGCGGTAGGCGGCCACGTCGGCCAGGGCGAGGTCGGCCTGCGTGCGCACCGCTTCGGTCAACCGCACGCGCTCGACGGGCGCGGCGCCGGCGCCGGCCGTCTCGGCCTCCCCGCACGCCTGCGCCAAGCGGAAGGCGCCCACGCCCAGCGCCGAGCCCTTCAGCGTGTGGGCCGCGTCGCGCCAGGCGTCGCCGTTGGGATCGAGCAGCCGGCTCCAGCCCGCCACCTGCTCGGCGAAGAGGTCCAGCACCTCCTCCACCAGCACCATGTCATGGCCGGCGTAGGTCTCGAGGTGGGCGAAGTCGACAGCCCCTGTCAGGTCGCGCCGCGCCATGCCGTCCCTCCTGCGTCGCGCCGGCGCCGCTGAGCCATGCTATAGTCGCAGGCGAGGCTGAGCGCAGCCGCAAGGGAGCGGACCATGGGACTTTTCGATCAGGTCGCAGGCATGGCGGGCGGGCTGATGGGCGGCGGCGCCCAGGGCGAGGGGGCGCAAGGCGGGGAGGCCGCGGGCGGTCTCGGCGCCATCGTGCAGATGCTGCAGAACCAGGGCGGCGTGGGCGCGGTGCTGGGCAAGTTCCAGCAGAGCGGCCTGGGCGGCCTGGCCTCCTCCTGGCAGGGCGACGGCGCCAACGCTCCGGTCAGCCCTGACGAGGTGCAGAGCGTGCTGGGCTCGGGCCCCATCGCCGAGGTGGCGCAGAAGCTCGGGATCGACCCGCAGGAGGCGGCGAGTCACATCTCGCAGTACCTGCCGCAGATCATGGACCACCTCACCCCGGGCGGGCAGCCGGCCGAGGGCGGCGCGCTCGGCGGGTTGCTGGGCGGCCTTATGAGCCGCTTCGGCGGCGGCCGCCCCGCCTGACGCGACCGCTATGGCGGGGCTTGCCTCGCCCGTCTCCCCCTGTATATGCACCCGCTTCGCCGCGGTCGACGTCGCGTGCGGGTGCATAGCTCAGTTGGTAGAGCAGCTGACTCTTAATCAGCGGGTCGTAGGTTCGAATCCTACTGCACCCACCATCTCCGCGACATCTGGCGGCGGTCACCTTTTTGCGGCCTTCCATCGCCGACGCTTGGCGCGCCGGGGCCGCGAAGCGTCGGCCGCTTCGCGCCGGCAGGTGCGCCGGCGCGGTGACGCGAACTGTCGGAAGTGCTCGGAATGACTAGCGACCGACACGACCGACGCTCTTCCGCGCGCGCCTTCAACGGCGCCTGCGGAGCGGTCGCGCTTTGGCTTCTCGCCATATGGGTCGTCACGGCGTCGGCGACGCGGGCGGAGGTGAGCGTGACCTCGCCGAACGGCGCGGCGTCCGCTGCCGTGAGCGTAGGCGTCGATGGCATGGTCACATGGTCGGCGAGTTGGCGTGGCCATGTCGTGCTGAACCCCGCCCCCATCGACTTGCGCTTTGTGGGAGAGCGTGCGCCGCGGCTGCAGGTGGACGGGGTCGCCCGGGCGGCGCACGACGAGGAGGTCAGCGGGCTGATCGGCAAGGCCAGCCGTGCGCGGGACCACTACGCCGAGGCTGTGATCCAGCTTTCAGGCGCGCCGCGCCCGCTGCAACTGGTCGTGCGCGCCTACGATGACGGCGTCGCCTACAGGTGGAGGTTCTCCACCACGGGTCCCTTCGCGATCGCCGACGAGGATGCAGGCTTTGGCGCGCCCGACGATGCGCAGACCTGGGCGACGATGGCGGACAAGGACGGCTTCCGCTCGTCGTATGAGACCTACTACCTCGCGGGCGCCCCTCGCGATGTGGCGCAGTCCGGCCGCCTCGTGACCCTGCCGCTGCTGTTCCGTCACCGCGGCGCCTACGTCGCGATCACCGAGGCCGCCCTGCACGACTGGGCCGGGCTCTACCTCGTGCGCCACGACGGTACGCCAGGCTTCGGCTCGCGCCTGTCGCCGCGGCTGGACCGCACAGGCGTGGCGGTGGTCGGCGACGCGGGCGAGCACCAGTCGCCCTGGCGCGTGGCGATGCTGGGCGACGCCCCGGGGCGGCTGATCGAGTCCAACCTCGTCGCCCTGCTGAACCCGCCGGCGGACGCACGGGACTGGTCGTGGGTGAAGCTCGGCAAGACCACCTTCCCCTGGTGGAACGACTACTGGTGGCCGGGGGCGAACTTCACCCCCGGGCTGAACACCGCGACGATGGAGGCCTATGTCGACTTCGACGCCGCCCACGCCATCGCCTACCACACGCTCGACGGCTACAAGGGCGAGGCTTGGTACGGCGGGCCCATCGGCCCGGACGGCACGCCCCAGGACCTGACGCACGCGGGTCCCGGGATCGATATGCCCGCCCTCCTGGCGCATGCCCGCGCCCGCGGCGTGAAGATTCGCGTCTGGTGCCACTGGGCGCCGCTGCAGGCGCAGCTGGATCAGGCGCTGACGACCTGGGAGCGCTGGGGCGTGTCCGGGCTCATGGTCGACTTCATGAACCGCGACGACCAGCAGATGGTCGCCTTCTACGACGAGGTCGCGCGCAAGGCGGCCGACCATCACCTCACCGTGGTCTACCACGGCGCCTACAAGCCCACGGGCGAGAGCCGCACGTGGCCCAACGTGCTCAGCCGCGAGGCGGTGCGCGGGACGGAGTACGACAAGTTCCCCGACAATCCAGGGAGCACCGCCGGGCACGAGGCCACGACACCCTTCGTGCGCATGCTGGCGGGCCCCATGGACATCCACGAGGGCGGCTTCGACTACGTCGCGCCGGGTCGGCTCGTGAATAGGCAGACGGCGCCGCAGGTGATCGGCACGCGCGCCCGTTCGCTCGCCACCTACATCGTCGAGGAGAACGGCGCGCCGATGATGGCCGACAGCCCCGTCCGCTACGCCGACGCCACCGGCTTCGACTTCGCCGCGCGCATACCCGCCACCTGGGACGAGACCCGGGTGCTCGCCGGCGAAGTGGGACGCTACGTCGTGGTGGCGCGGCGCAAGGGCGCGGAATGGTGGGTGGGCGCGATCACCGACGCGCATGCGCGCACCCTCACCGTCCCCTTGAGCATGCTGGCGGCGGGAAGATGGAAGCTCGACGACTACCGCGACAGGGGCGAGACTCGGCGCGCGCGGCATGAAGCGCGCATTGTCGCTGCGGGCGACAGCGTCTCCTTCAGGTTGGGGAGCGCCGGCGGCTTCGCAGCGCATCTGTCCCCCGCTGGCGGCTAGGGCGCGTCGTCGGGAGAGCTTCACGTCGACCCGGCGTTCTTCGACCCGCCGCTGACACGATCGCACCGCCCGGCGGCCTTGTGGCCTCTTGCGCCGCGTGTCCCGCGAGATCGCCTTGATACCGCTCATGAATTGGCGCAGCTTCACGTGCATGCGCCGGCCCTTCGCCATCGCCCTTGTCATCGCTGTGCTGGCGGCCCATCCGGCCTCCGCCGCTGCGCCGATCCGGCTCGTCGAGAGTTTCACCACACCGGACTTCGATAGCCGCCAAGTGCTGAAGGTGACGGCTGTTTCGCCCGAGCAGCGCAAAGACCCCAACTTCAACGTGATGGCGAGCTTTCTGGGGGATGCGCTCGGAAAGGCGGGGCTGAACATGCAGCAGGACGCCCCTCGGCCCGACGCCTACATCCTGCTTGACTACAAGGCCTACGCCATACCGTTCTTTCGGCGCTTCGAGTCGCCCGTCAGTGACCCATCCTATCGCGCTTTGGTGGTGACCGCCGTCGACGCGGCCGCTTGGAACGACGGCCATCGCTTGAATATCCTCTGGCAGGTCGTGGTGGATCAGACGGGCATCTCCAACGATGCCGGTAAGACGATCCCACCCTTGCTGGATGCTGCTGCACGCTATTATGGCCGGAACCTAACGCCGAAAGGGTTGAACGCGGCGGCGAGCTGCGCCAGCTCGAACGCGACGACGACCGGCAGCCACATCTCCGGGGTCTGCGACGCCGCTCTCACCCCGCTCGCGGCGGGTCTGGGTTTCGCCGCCTACGGCGGCGGCGGCGGCCTGACAGGCGCAGCGCGCTAGCCGCCGGCCCGGGCGAGCGGCGGTCTTGATCTGAGAGGCGCGCGCCGGGATCGTCTTCGAAGCCGCCGCCATCTACCCGCGGCGCGCGGATGGCGAAGGCTTGGTCGAGCGCTCACCCGAAGAGCGAAGGGAGACGATGCATGCGCAAGACGATGACGTCGCTGGTTCTGGCGGCGGCGGTGTGCGGGCCGGCGCACGCCGCCGCACCGGGCCGCCAGTGTTTCCGGTCACAGGATTATCAGGGGTTCAGGCCGATAGACGAGCACGCCTTCATCGTGCGCGCCAACGTCAACGCATATTTCCGCATCGACGTGCAGGGCTCGTGCCCTGAGCTCACCTCCCCGCAGGCGGCGCTGGTCACGACCGTGCGCGGGACGAGCATGATCTGCGACCCGCTCGATTGGGACCTGAAGGTGGGCCAGTTCGGCCCCGGCGGGTTCTTCACCGGGTGCATCGTCAAGAGCCAACGCAAGCTGACGCCCGCCGAGGTCGCCTCACTTCCCCCCAAACAGAAACCCTGACGGGCGGCTCAGGCGCAGCGCCTGCAGCGACCTCGCACCTCCAGCGCTAAGGCGCGGAGGGTGAAGCCACGGGCGTTCGCCGCCGTTGTGGCGGCGGCGATGCGGCCGGGAGCGAACTCCTCGGCCGAACCGCAGCAATCGCAGATCAGGAAGGCGGCGGTGTGGGCCGCGTCGTCGTCGTCGCAGGCGACGTAGGCGTTGAGGCTGGGGATGCGATGGGCCAGACCCTGCTCCTCCAGGAACTCGAGCGCGCGATAGACCGTGGGCGGCTTGGCGGCGCGTCCCGCCTCGAAACCCTGCATCAGGTCGTAGGCCTTTACCGGGCCCCCTCCGCGCAGCAGCAGCTCGTAGACCCGTTGGCGCGGCGGCGTCCACCGGGCGCCGGACGCTCGCGACCTCGCCTCGGCCCGACTGAGGGCGTCGGCCACCGTGGCCTCGTCGGCGGATGGCGGGGCGTGATCGTGGTCGCAGGCGGCCTCGGACATGCCCAAAGGGTAGGGAGCCCGCGGCCCAGGGCCAAGCCCCTCAGCCGATCGACCCGCGCGGCTCGACCTCGATCGTGACGTGCGAAAGCTCGGGCAGAGGGGCGAGGCGGCCGCGGTAGTCGGCCGGCCGCCGCGCCGAGCTCGTCGTCACCTGCGCCAGCAGCGCCAGATGACCGGGGCCGATGCGCCAGACGTGCAGGTCGCCCACCACGTCGCCGTCGGCCTCCAGCCGGCGGCGCGCCTCGTCCACCAGCGCGGCGTCCGGGGCCATGTCGAGCAGGACGGCCGAGGCGCGGCGCAGGAGGGCGATGGCGAAGCTGGCGACCAGCGCGGCGCCGATCAGCCCGGTGATTGGATCGAGGAAGGTCCAGCCGGTCGCCGACCCGAGCAGCAGCGCGCCAACGGTCAGCACCGAGGTGACCACGTCGGCGACCATGTGCAGATAGGCCGCCCAAACGTTGTGGTCGCGGTGGTGATGGCCGCGCCCGCCGCCGTGACCGTGTCCATTGTCGTGGCGCAGCAGCACCGCGCTGGCCAGGCTGACGGCGAAGCCCAGGATCGCCACGCCTGCGGCCTGCAGGAAGGCGACGGGCTCGGGGTGAAGCAGGCGCTGCACGCTCTCCACGCCGATCAGGAGCGCCACCACCAGCAGCCCCACGCCGCTGGCGAAGGCCGCGAGGTCGCCCACCTTGCCCGTGCCGAAGCCGAAGCGCGGATCTTGCGCCCGCCTGCGCGCGTAGGCGTAGGCCGCGGCGGCCACAACGAGCGCGCCGGCATGAGTCGACATGTGCAGGCCGTCGGCCAGAAGCGCCACGGAGTGGAACGCCGCGCCCCCCGCCAGCTCGGCGACCATGACCACGAGCGACAAGCCCACCACCCAGCGGGTGCGCCGCTCGTGGTGGGCGTGGCTCGCGCCCAGGAAGATGTGGTCGTGCGCAGGGGCGGCCGGGGGCGCCGAGGTCTCCGCCCGCGCTTCTACGATGAGGCCGCCCCCCTCGTTCATCAGAAGCTCTTGGTCAGGCCCACGAAGTACCCCCGCCGCGGACCGTATTGCGGGGCGCCCACGCCCACGCCCGACCCGTCGCGAATCTCATAGCGCGTATCGCCCACGTTGATCACGTCCAGCCGCACCGACAGCGGTCCGGCAAAGGGCGCAACGAAGGCGTAGGAACCGGTCAGGTTCACCTGCAGGTAGTCGGCGAGCGAGGCCCCGTTGGGCACATCGCCGTCGGCCCGCAGTCCCGAGCCGTAGATGCCGTCGGCGCCCAGTTGCAGGCCCTCCAGCATCCCTTCGCGGAAGCGGTAGGAGGCGCCGGCCGAGGCCGTGTAGGTCTGGTCGTGATCCAGGTAGATATAGTGGTTCTGGATGTAGGCCAAGTCGCCAGGATCGAAGGAGAACTGCGACGAAACGATGTCCTTCCCCTGCGCCTTGGCGTAGGCGAAGTTAGCGTAGGCCAGCCAGGGACCGTGGCCGTAATTGGCGCTGAACTCCGCTCCCTGGATATATCCGTCGCGATAGTTGAACGGCGTGAGGATGATCGGTGCGCCGAACTGGCCCTCGTCGATCAGGTTGTGCGAATTGCGGTAGTAGGCGTCGACGCCCAAGGTCAGCCCGGCGATCTGCTTGATCTTCTGCTGAACGCCGACGTCGTAATAGTTCTGGCGTTCGGCATAAGGCGTGGTGTCCAGCGTCGTCGGCGCGGCTGCGGTGGTGTTGTTGAAGATCGCCACCGATTGCGAGGCCACCAGCTCGAAGGGCGGTGGGGTGAAATAGCGGGCGTAGCCGATATGCGCGGTGGTTCCGTCGAACGGCGTCCACACCGCGTTGATCCGTGGGCTGAGCTGCTTCTCGTTGCGGAAGCCGTTCACGTCGTCCGCGCGCAGGCCGTAGTTGAGGGTCAGCGTTCTGAATATCCTCCACTCGTCCTGAAGATAGACGCTGTAGGTCCACTGCGTCTTGGCGCTGCTGTCCGGGATGGTGACCGGCATGTCTGATATCTGGTCGCCGGCGTCGTCGGTCAGGAACACCGCGGTGTTGGTCTTGGACGTGCCGCGCTCGGCCTGGAGGATCACGCCGCCGCGCAGGGTGTGCGCGTCGTTGAGGCGATAGACCCCCTCGCTCTGGAAGCCGAAGGCGGTGTCGCGCTTCTGCGCCGCCTGCGCCTGGCCGTTGTAGAGGAGCTCGCCCTCGACGTCGGGGTGGTAGCCTAGGGTGGAGTAGCGGCCGAACAGCGAGGTCTGCAGCGTCCACTTGCCTTCGTCGTGCAGGTAGCTGGCCTGGGCGAAGCCGGTGGTCTCGCGCTGCGTCTCGTCCAGCTGTTCGCTGGGGAAGGTCCCGTCCGATCCGGCCAGGAGGAACGCGCCGTCGGGCTGCAGGCCCACGGGGTTGGGGATCTGGAAGCGGTCGTTGGTGTAGCCGCCGGTGAAGGCCACCCGGTCGTTGGGCGACAGGATCTTGTCGAGGTAGACGAACACCTGCGCCTGATCGGTGCGGTCGTGGTCGGCCCCGTAGGCGCCGTTGACGTTCTCGATGCCGAGCTGGTTTCGGGTGAAGGAGCCTGTGACGAAGAAGTTGGTGTCGGCGACATTGCCGCCGTACTCGAACGACGGCTCGTAGAGCCCATGGCTGCCACCATAGACCGAGACCTGGCCGCCGTTGTGGAACACCCCGCTTTTGGTGGTGAGATCGAGGATGCCGGCGGTGCGCAGCCCGTACTGCGCCGGCAGCGCGCCGGTGATGAGGTCGATCCGGTCGATCAGGCGCGGCGAGAGCGTCTGGCCGAACACCGATACGCCCTCGGGCAGGATCACGCCGTTGAGCCTGTACTGGACGTTGTTGTGGTCGTCGCGGATGTGCAGCTGGCCGAAGCCGTCCTGCACCACGCCCGGCAGCTGCAATATCACCTGGTTGAGCTGCTGGTTGTCGCCCCCCGGCAGCGCCTGGATGGTGGCGTCGGTGATGCTGTAGGTGGTGGCGCCCAGGCTGGCCTGGATCGACTGGCGCGCGGCGTCCAGCCGCTGGGCGGTGACCACCACGTCGGCGGACGCGCCGGGGGGCGCGGCATGGCCGCCGGCGTCCTGCGCGACGCCCACGGGCTCCTGCGGCGAACCCGGGGTCGCGCCCGTGGCCGTCGAAGCCTGCGCGAAGGCGCCGGTCGCGCCGATCCCCGCAACGGCGACGGCGGCGAGCAGGGTGAGGCGCAGCGACATGCGAAACTCCGGACGCGCCGCGAACATCGCGGCTTACGATGGCCGTTACGAGATAACATTTCATCTGGAAAGGCCTGCGTGAGCGGTCCGATCATCGCCGTGGCTTGGGCGCCACGCCGATGACAGCGCTGGCGCACGTTGTATGCTCGCGCCTGGAAACCCGGACCCCCGTGACCTCGAACTTGACCGACTTCGCCGCGCCCAAGCCCGACGCCGCCCCCACGCCGCTGGCCGCGCGCATCCTCGACACGCTGGTCCACCGCATCGGCAAGGACGCGCGCGCCGCGCGTCCGCACGACTGGCTGACCGCCACGTGTTTGACCGTGCGCGACGACATCATCGAGCGGTGGATGACCTCCACCCGCGAGGCCCACGCCGCCGGCGCCAAGCGCGTGTACTACTTGAGCCTGGAGTTCCTGATCGGGCGCCTGCTGCGCGACGCCCTCTCCAACCTCGGCCTCACCGAGGAGATCTCCGCGGCGCTGTCGTCGCTGGGCGTGGAGCTCGACCTGATCGAGGAGATCGAGCCGGACGCCGCGCTGGGCAACGGCGGCCTGGGCCGGCTGGCCGCCTGCTTCATGGAGAGCCTGGCCAGCCTCGACCTGCCCGCCTACGGCTACGGCATCCGCTATGTGAACGGCATGTTCCGCCAGCGGATCGACGACGGCTGGCAGGTGGAGCTGCCCGAGACCTGGCTGGCCTACGGCAACCCCTGGGAGTTCCAGCGCCGCGAGAGCAGCTACCCGATCGGCTTCGGCGGCGAGGTGAAGGCCGATGAGGCGGGGCTGACCCGTTGGGAGCCGGCCGAGAAGCTGATCGCCGAGGCCTTCGACACGCCGGTGGTCGGCTGGCGCGGCGCACGCGTGAACACGCTGCGGCTGTGGAACGCGCGCGCCACCGATCCCCTCAAGCTCGACGCCTTCAACGCCGGCGACTACCTGGGCGCCCTCTCCGACACGGTGCGCGCCGAGACGCTGACGCGCGTGCTCTATCCCGCAGACTCCAACGCCGCCGGGCAGGAGTTGCGGCTGCGCCAGGAGTACTTCTTCTCGTCGGCCTCGCTGCAGGACATCGTGCGCCGCCACATGCAGTACGTCGGCGACATCGCGAGCCTGCCGGACCACGCCGCCGTGCAGCTGAACGACACCCACCCCGCGGTGGCCGTGGCCGAGCTGATGCGCATCCTGCTCGACCAGCACGACGTGGGCTTCGACGCGGCGTGGGACATCTGCAACCGCACCTTCGGCTACACCAACCACACCCTCCTGCCCGAGGCGTTGGAAAGCTGGCCCTTGCCGCTGTTCGAACGGCTGCTGCCGCGGCACATGCAGATCGTCTACGCCGTCAATGCGCGCCTGATGAGGACGGCGCAGGCCGCGGGCCTCTCCGACGGTGAACGCTCGGCAGTGTCATTGATCGAGGAGGGGGGCGAGCGGCGAGTGCGCATGGCCAACCTGGCCTTCGCAGGCTCCCACAGCGTAAATGGCGTGGCCGCGCTGCACACCGAGCTGATGAAGACCACCGTCTTCAAGGACCTCGACACCCTCTTCCCCGGCCGCATCAACAACAAGACCAACGGCATCACGCCTCGCCGCTGGCTGAAGGAATGCGATCCCGGCCTCACCGCCCTCCTGCGCGAGACCATCGGCGACGGTTTCCTGGACGATGCGATGAAGCTGGAGGCGCTGAACGCCTACGCCGACGACCCGGCCTTCCAGGACCGGTTCGCCGCGGCGAAGCGCACCAACAAGGTGAAGCTCGCCGACCACCTGCGCCGCCAGCTGGGGGTGCGGCTCGACCCCGAGGCCATGTTCGACGTGCAGATCAAGCGCATCCACGAATACAAGCGCCAATTGCTCAACATTCTCGAGACGGTGGCGCTGTACGACCAGATGCGCTCGCACCCCGAGGTCAGCTGGACGCCGCGTGTGAAGATCTTCGCCGGCAAGGCGGCCTCGAGCTATTACAACGCCAAGCTGATCATAAAGCTGGCCAGCGACGTGGCGAAGAAGGTCAATGCCGACCCGGCGGTGGGCGATCTCCTCAAGGTCGTGTTCGCGCCGGACTACAACGTCTCGCTGGCCGAGCTGATCGTACCGGCGGCCGACCTCTCCGAGCAGATCTCCACCGCGGGCATGGAGGCCTCGGGCACCGGCAACATGAAGCTGGCGCTCAATGGCGCGCTGACCATCGGCACGCTGGACGGCGCCAACATCGAGATCAGGGACCGGGTGGGGGCCGACAACATCTTCATCTTCGGCCTCACCGCCGCGGAGGTCGCCGCCAAGCGCGCGGGCGGCTACGCCCCGCGCGAGGTCATCGCGGCCTCCACCGAGCTCGCCCAGGCCGTGGCGGCGATCTCGTCCGGCGTGTTCTCGCCCGACGACCGGGGGCGCTACGCCGAGCTGATGGGCGGCCTCTACGACCACGACTGGTTCATGGTGGCCGCCGACTTCGCCAGCTACAACGCCACCCAGCGCGCCATCGACGAGGTGTGGCGCGACGCGCCGCGCTGGCGGTCCATGGCCATCCGCAACACCGCCAACATGGGCTGGTTCTCCAGCGATCGCACCATCGGCGAATACGCCCGCGACATCTGGGGCGTGATGTGACCGCCACGGCGGCCGAGCTCGACGCCCTCGTCGCCGGCCGCTGCGATGACCCCTTTCGCCTGCTGGGCGCCCACGCCGGCCCGCATGGCGTGTTCGCCCGCGCCTTCGCACCGGGGGCCGAGACGCTTGTCGCCCACACGCTGGACGGCCGCGCCGTGGGCGAGCTCGCCCGGGTGGACGACCGCGGCGTGTTCGAAGGCCCGCTCGACCTCGCCGCGCCCGAACCGCTGCTCCATGCGGCCACCGGCGGCGGCGGCGCGCGCTGGAGCGTCGTCGATCCCTACAGCTTCGGCCCGGTGCTGGGCCCCATCGACGACCACCTGATCGCCGAGGGCGCTCATGCGCGCCTGTTCGACAAGCTGGGCGCACACGTGATCGACCACGAGGGCGCGCGCGGCGTGCACTTCGCGGTGTGGGCGCCCGACGCCCGGCGCGTGTCGGTGGTGGGCCCCTTCAACGCCTGGGACGGCCGCCGCCATCCCATGCGCCGCCGCACGGGCGTGGGGGTGTGGGAGATCTTCCTCCCCGAGGTGACCCCGCTGACCCCCTACAAGTACGAGATCGTGGGGCCGGACGGGGCGGTGCAGCCGCTCAAGGCCGACCCGTTCGGCCAGCGCTCCGAACTGCGCCCCTCCACCGCCTCGGTGGTCGAGGCGCCCGCACGACACGTCTGGGGCGACGAGGCCCACCGCGCGTTCTGGGCGGGCGCCGACGCCCGTCGCCAGCCCATGTCGATCTACGAGGTGCACGCCGGCTCATGGCGGCGCGCTGCGGACGGCGGCTTCCTCTCGTGGGACGAGCTGGCCGAGCAGTTGATCCCCTACGTGGTCGACATGGGGTTCACCCACATCGAGTTCCTGCCGATCTCGGAACATCCCTACGATCCGAGCTGGGGCTACCAGCCCATCGGCCTCTTCGCACCCACCGCGCGCTTCGGTGAGCCGGAGGGCTTCGCCCGCCTTGTGGACGGGGCGCACCGGGCGGGGATCGGCGTGATCCTCGATTGGGTCCCCGCCCATTTCCCGACCGACGCCCACGGCCTCGCCCGCTTCGACGGCACGGCCCTGTACGAGCACGACGACCCGCGCCTGGGCTTCCACCCCGACTGGAACACCGCGATCTACAACTTCGGCAGGCGCGAGGTGTCGGCCTTCCTGGTCAACAACGCCCTCTACTGGGCCGAACGCTTCCACGTGGACGGCCTGCGTGTGGATGCGGTGGCCTCCATGCTCTACCGCGACTATTCGCGAAAGGCCGGCGAGTGGATCCCGAATAAGGAGGGCGGCCGCGAGAACTGGGAGGCGGTGGCGTTCCTGCGCGAGGTGAACCGGCGCCTCTACGGCGCGCACCCCGGGGCCTTCACCATCGCCGAGGAGTCCACCTCCTGGCCCGGCGTGTCCAAGCCCGTGCACGAGGGCGGGCTGGGCTTCGGCTTCAAGTGGAACATGGGCTGGATGCACGACACTCTGCAGTACATGGCGCGCGAGCCCATCCACCGCAGCCACCACCACGACGAGATCACCTTCGGCCTGACCTACGCCTGGTCGGAGAACTTCGTGCTGCCGCTCAGCCACGACGAGGTGGTGCACGGCAAGGGCTCGCTGCTGGAGAAGATGAGCGGCGACGACTGGGGCAAGTTCGCCTCGCTGCGCGCGCTCTACGGCCTGATGTGGGGCTATCCCGGCAAGAAGCTCCTGTTCATGGGCCAGGAGTTCGCCCAGCGGCACGAGTGGTCGGAGGCCCGCGCCCTCGACTGGGAGCTGACCGACGCCCCCGCCCACGAAGGCGTGCGCCGCCTGGTGCGCGACCTCAACCGCCTGCACCGCGAACACCCCGCGCTGCACGCCCGCGACTGCGAGCCCGACGGCTTCCGCTGGGCGGTGGTGGACGACCGCGCCAACTCAATCTTCGCCTGGACCCGCCACGCCCCCGGTGCGAACCCGATCGCGGTGGTGGTCAACATGACCCCCACGCCTCGGACCGACTACCGCCTGCCGCTCCCCGCCGACGGCGTGTGGCGCGAGGTGCTCAACACCGACGCGCACATCTACGGCGGCTCGGGCGTCGGCGACCTCGGCGAGGTCGTCGCCCGGAACGGAGGAGCGGCCATCGTCGTACCGCCTATGGCGACGGTCATGCTCGAATACGCGCCATAGGCGAGCGGCCGCAGGAGAGACGCGATGAGCCCCCACGACCGCCGCGGCCCCCTCGCCCGGGACGCCATGGCCTATGTGCTGGCCGGCGGCCGCGGCAGCCGCCTGCTGGACCTGACCGACAAGCGCGCCAAGCCGGCCGTCTACTTCGGGGGCAAGGCGCGCATCATCGACTTCGCGCTTTCCAACGCGCTCAATTCCGGCATCCGCCGTATCGGCGTGGCGACGCAGTACAAGGCCCACTCGCTGATCCGCCACCTGCAGAAGGGCTGGAACTTCTTCCGCCCCGAACGCAATGAGAGCTTCGACATCCTTCCCGCCTCGCAGCGCGTCAGCGAAACGCAATGGTACGACGGCACCGCCGACGCGGTGTTCCAGAACATCGACATCATCGAGAGCTACGCGCCCGAGTTCATGGTGATCCTGGCCGGTGACCACATCTACAAGATGGATTACGAGCTCATGCTGCAGCAACACTGCGACAGCGGGGCCGACGTGACCGTCGCCTGCATGGAGGCGCCCCGCGCCGAGGCCTCGGGCTTCGGAGTGATGGCCGTCGACGAGCGGGGCGTCATCACCGACTTCGTGGAGAAGCCCGCCGACCCGCCGCCGATGCCCGGCCAGCCCGACGCCTCCCTCGTATCCATGGGCGTCTATGTCTTCCACACCAAGCTTCTGTTTGACGAATTGCAGCGCGACGCCGGGACGCCCGGCTCCTCCCGCGACTTCGGCAAGGACATCATCCCGCATCTGGTCAAGCACGGGAAGGCGGTGGCCCACCAGTTCTCGCGGAGCTGCGTGCGCGCGCCCGGCGAACCCCAGGCCTACTGGCGCGACGTCGGCACGGTGGACGCCTATTGGGAGGCCAACATCGACCTCACCGACGTGACGCCGCAGCTCGACCTCTACGATCACACGTGGCCGCTGTGGACCTATTCAGAGGTCACGCCCCCCGCCAAGTTCGTGCACGACAGCGAAGGCCGCCGCGGCTCGGCCGTGTCGTCGCTGGTGTCGGGCGACTGCATCGTCTCGGGCGCGTCCCTGCGGCGCACGCTGATGTTCACCGGCGTGCGCGCCAACAGCTTCTCGCACCTGGACGAGGCGGTGGTGCTGCCGCGCTGCGTGATCGGGCGCGGGGCGCGCCTCTCCAAGGTGGTGCTCGACCGCGGCGTCGTGGTTCCGGAGGGGCTGGTGGTGGGCGAGGACCCCGAGCTGGACGCCCAGCGCTTCCGCCGCACCGACAAGGGCGTGTGCCTGATCACCCAGGCCATGGTCGACCGGCTGGAGGCATGAGCGCCATCCGCGTCCTGTCGGTCGCCTCCGAATGCGCGCCGCTGGTGAAGACGGGTGGGCTGGCCGACGTGGTGGGGGCGCTGCCCGCCGCCCTGGCCCCGCACGGAGTCGAGGTGACGACGCTCGTCCCCGGATATCCGGTGGTGATGGAGGCGCTGGGCCGTGGCCGGCTTGTGCACGCCTACGATGACCTCCTCGGCGTGGGGGCGCGCATTGTGGCGGGCACGGCCGCGGGTCTGGTGCTGCTGGCGCTGGATGCGCCCATGCTGTTCGCCCGCGACGGCGGCCCCTACGGCGACGACACGGGCGCGGACTGGCCCGACAACTGGCGCCGCTTCGCCGCCCTCGCCCGCGCGGCGGCCGACATCGCCGGCGGCCTGGGCGCGCGGCCGGCGTTCGATCTCGTGCACGCCCACGACTGGCAGGCGGGCCTCGCCCCCGCCTACCTGCGCCACGCCCCCCACGGCGGGGCGCCGCCCAGCGTGATGACGGTGCACAACATCGCCTTCCAGGGGCGCTTCGCGGCCGACGTGTTCCCCCAGCTCGGCCTGCCGCCGCAGGCGTGGGACGTGGAGGGCGTGGAGTACTGGGGCGGCGTAGGCTTCCTCAAGGCCGGCCTGCAGGCGGCCGACGCCATCACAACGGTCAGCCCCACGTACGCCGAGGAGATTCGCGAGCCCGCGTTCGGCATGGGGCTGGAGGGGCTGATCTCCGCGCGGCGCGAGGTGGTGCAGGGCGTCGTCAACGGCGTCGACACGCAGGTGTGGGACCCGGCCGCCGATCCGCACCTCGCGGCCACCTATACCGAGAAGACCCTGCCCAGGCGCGCCACGAACAAGGCCGCCGTGGAGGCCGCCTTCGGCCTGGAGCCGGGCGCCGGGCCGCTGTTCTGCGTCATCAGCCGCCTCACCCTGCAGAAGGGCATGGACGTGCTCGCCTCAGCCCTCGACGGCCTCGTCGCCGCGGGCGGGCGCCTCGCGCTCCTGGGCTCCGGCGACCCTGCGCTGGAGGCCGCGATCATGGCGGCGGCGGCGCGCCATCCTGGCCGCGTGGGCGTGCGGATCGGCTACGACGAGGCGCTGTCGCACCTCTTGCAGGGCGGCGCGGACGCCATCCTCGTCCCCTCGCGGTTCGAGCCCTGCGGGCTGACGCAGCTCTACGGCCTGCGCTACGGCTGCACGCCCGTGGTGGCGCGCACCGGCGGGCTGCAGGACACGGTGATCGACGCCAACGAGGCCGCGCTAGCCTCAGGCTGCGCCACCGGCTTCCAGTTCGACGGCGTGACGCCCGAGGCGCTCGAACGCGTGCTGGGCCGGGTGATGCGCCTTTACGCCCGCCCCGACGCCTGGCGCGCCCTGCAGCGCCACGGGATGCGCGCCGATGTGTCCTGGGCGCGCTCCGGGCGCCGCTACGCCGACCTCTACGCCGACCTCCTGAAGTCACGAGCCGCCGCATGATCCCCGAGACGACCGACGTGAAGAGCGTCGCGACCACGCCCTTCGAGGGGCAGAAGCCCGGCACCTCCGGGCTGCGCAAGAAGGTGCGCGTGTTCCAGCAGCCGCACTACGCCGAGAACTTCATCCAGGCGGTGTTCGACGCCATCGGCGAGGACAAGGCCGGCGCCCTCTTGGTGATCGGCGGAGACGGGCGGTTCCACAACCGCGAGGTCATCCAGGCGGCGATCCGCATGGCGGCCGCCAACGGCTTTGGCCGAGTGATCGTGGGCCAGGGCGGCATCCTCTCGACGCCCGCGGCCAGCCACATGATCCGGCTGAGGGGGGCGGCGGGAGGGCTGATCCTCTCAGCCAGCCACAACCCGGGCGGGCCCGACGAAGACTTCGGCATCAAGTACAACACAGCCAACGGCGGCCCCGCGCCGGAGACGGTGACCGACGCCATCTACGCGCGCACCCGCACGATCGACCGCTACCTCACCGTGGACACGCCCGACGTAGACCTCGGCCGCCTGGGCGAAACGCGCGTGGGCGACCTGCCGGTGGAGGTGGTCGATCCCGTGGCCGATTACGCCGCACTGATGGAGACCCTGTTCGACTTCGACGCCATCCGCGCCGCGGTGGCGGGCGGCTTCACCATGCGCTTCGATGCCCTGCACGCGGTGACCGGCCCCTACGCCCACGAAATCCTGGAGCGCAGGTTGGGCTTCGCGTCCGGCACGGTGGTGAACGGCGCGCCGCTGCCCGACTTCGGCGGCGGCCACCCCGACCCCAACCTCGTGCACGCCCACGACCTCTACGAACGCATGATGGCCCCCGACGCGCCCGACTTCGGCGCGGCCTCCGACGGCGACGGCGACCGCAACCTGATCATCGGCCGCGGCCGCTTCGTCACCCCCTCCGACTCGCTGGCGATGCTGGCCGCCGACGCCCACCTGGCGCCCGGCTACAAGGGCGGGCTGAAGGGGATCGCCCGCTCCATGCCGACCTCGACGGCCGCCGACCGGGTGGCGCAGGCGCTGGGGATCGCGGCCTACGAGACCCCCACCGGCTGGAAGTTCTTCGGCAATCTGCTGGACGCCGGCATGGCCACCATCTGCGGAGAGGAGAGCGCGGGCACGGGTTCGGACCACGTGCGCGAGAAGGACGGCCTGTGGGCGGTGCTGCTCTGGCTCAACATTCTGGCCGTGCGGCGCGAGAGCGTGGACGCCATCGCCCGCGCCCACTGGGCCCGCTTCGGGCGCACCTACTATGCGAGGCACGACTACGAGGGCGTGGAGTCCGCGGCCGCCGACGCGCTGGTGGCCGACCTACGCGCGCGGCTGGACGGGCTGGAAGGCGAGCGCTTCGGACCGCTGGTCGTCGCCCACGCGGACGACTTCACCTACGACGACCCGGTGGACGGCTCGGTGAGCCGCCACCAAGGCGTCCGCGTGATGTTCGAGGGCGGCGCGCGCATCGTCTACCGCCTGTCGGGCACCGGCACCTCGGGCGCGACCCTTCGCATCTACATCGAGCGCTACGAACCGGCCGATGGCGACCTCGACCAGGAGACGGGCGCCGCCCTGGCCGACCTCGTCGCGGCCGCCGACGCGCTGGCCGGCATCCGCGCCCGCACCGGCCGCGACGCCCCCGACGTGATCACGTGAGCGAGGCGCCGCCGCTCGGCGCGCACGTGACCGACACCGGCGTACGCTTCGCCGTGCGCGCGCAGGCGGCGCAGCGGGTGCAGGCCTGCGTGTTCGACGCCGCCGAGCGCGAGACGCGCTTCGACCTCGCCCGCGACGGAGACGTCTGGATCGGCGAGGCGCCCGGCCTGCGCGCCGGCGCCCGCTACGGCTACCGCGCCGACGGGCCGTGGGCGCCCGAGGAAGGGCTGTGGTTCGACCCCGACAAGCTCCTCGTCGACCCCTATGCCCGGCGGCTGGACCGCCGCTTCGTGCAGGACGCCCGCCTGGCGCTGCCCCGAGGCGCGGGTGGGGACACCGCAGCGTTGATGCCCAGGGCGGTGGTGGAGCCAGAGCGCACGATCGCGCCCGCCGCTCCGCCGCTGTTTCGTCCCGGCGGCCTGATCTACGAGCTCAACGTCCGCGGTTTCACGCGCCTGCACCCCGACGTCGCTGAGGCGCAGCGCGGTACGGTGGCGGCGCTCGCCCACCGGGCGGTGATCGCCCACCTCTCGCGCCTGAGCGTCTCCGCCATCGAGCTGATGCCGATCGTGGCCTGTATCGACGAGCGCCACCTGCCGCCGCTCGGCCTCGCCAACGCCTGGGGCTACAATCCCGTGGCGCTGGGCGCGCTCGATCCCGGCCTCTGCCCCGGCGGTTCCGACGAGCTGGCGGCCGCCGTCGCCGCCCTGCGCGCGGCGGGGATCGGCGTGATCCTCGACCTCGTGTTCAACCACACCGGCGAGGCCGACGTGGCCGGCCCCGTGCTGTCGCTCCGTGGCCTCGACGCCCCGCTGTACTACGCCCATCCGCCGGGGCGGCCGGGCGTGCTGAACAACGACACCGGGTGCGGAAACACCCTGTCCTGCTGGCGACCGCAGGTGCGCGCGCTCGTGCTGGACACCCTGCGTCACTTCGCCGGGCTGGGCGTGGACGGTTTCCGCTTCGATCTCGCGCCGGTGCTTGCGCGGGGTCCGGACGGCTTCGATCCGGATGCGGACATCTTCGCCGACATCGCCGCCGATCCCCTGCTGCACGATCGGGTGATGATCGCCGAACCTTGGGACCTGGGGCCGGGCGGCTACCAGCTCGGCGGCTTCCCTCGATCTTGGCTGGAGTGGAACGACCGCTTCCGCAACGACGTGCGCCGCTTCGTACGCGGCGACGGCGTTCTGGGTGCCCTGGCCACGCGCCTGGCGGGCTCGGCCGACGTGTTCGGCGCCCATGGCGAGGCGGCGACGCGCACGGTGAACTTCATCGCCGCCCACGACGGCTTCACCTTGCGCGACCTCGTCTCCTACGCCCGGCGTCACAACCAGGCCAACGGCGAAGGCGATCGAGACGGCCACGCCGAGGAGGTGAGCTGGAATCGCGAAACTGAGGGCGCGAGCGGCGATGCCGACGTCGAGGCGCGGCGCGCCGCCGACGTGCGCCTGCTGCTGAGTATCCTCTTCGCCTCGCGCGGTACGATCATGCTGGCCGCCGGCGACGAGTTCGGGCGCACCCAGGGCGGCAACAACAACGCTTACGCGCAGGACAACCCGACCAGCTGGCTCGACTGGACCGGCCGAGACCGCGCGCTCGAGGCCTTCGTGGCCGACCTCGCCGCCGCCCGCGTCGCTCACCCGGCGCTGGCCGGTCCCGCCTTTCTGGAGACCGCAGGCCTCGCCGGTTGGGCCTGGCTCGACCTCGACGGACGCCCATTGGACGTCGGCGGCTGGGAGGCGCCAGGCGCGCCCGGGCTTGAGCTTCGCCTCGCCCTGCGCGACGGTTCCACCCTGAGCGTGCGTGTGGACCGCGCCTCCTGCGCGGCCTCCCTTGCGGCCGCGGCCCCGCAGCCTGAGGAGCTCCAGCCGGCATGAGCGCCTCCGCCTCTCCTTCCCATCCTCGCGAGGGCGGCGGCGGCGCGAGCGAGATCGTCACGGTCGACATCGGCGGCACCCATGCACGCTTCGCCTTGGCGCAGCTTGAGGGGGGGCGCGTGCGCAGCCTCAGCCATGTGACCAAGCTCAAGGCGGCCGAGCACGCCAGCCTGCAGATCGCCTGGCGCCGCTTCGGCGAGATCGTCGGTCGCCCCCTGCCCCGCGCGGCGGGGATCGCGCTCGCCGGGCCCGTGACCGGCGAGGTGCTGCAGCTCACCAACAACCCGTGGGTGATCCGCCCCGCGCTGATCCAGGAGCGGCTGGACGTCGACCGCTATGCGCTCGTCAACGATTTCGGCGCGGTCGGCCACGCGGTGAACCAGCTCGGGCCGGAGAACTTCCGCCACGTCTGCGGGCCCGAGCGCGACCTGCCGGCGGAGGGGGTGGTCTCCATCGTCGGCCCCGGCACCGGCCTGGGCGTCGCCCAGCTGGTGCGTCGCGGCGGGCGCGGCCTGGTGGTCGAGACCGAGGGCGGCCACATTGATTTCGCGCCCATCGACGTGCTCGACCAGCAGATCCTCGGCCGCCTGCGCCTGACCTTCCGCCGGGTGTCGGCGGAGCGGCTGGTTTCCGGACCGGGGCTCGCCAATACCTACGCCGCCCTGGCCGATATCGAGGGCTTGGCCACTCCGTCGCTCGACAACACCGAGCTGTGGACGCTGGCGCTGGCGGGCGGCCGCGACCCTCTGGCGGCGGCGGCCTTCGACAGGTTCTGCCTCAACCTGGGTTCGGTGGCGGGCGACATCGCGCTCGCCCAGGGGGCCACCGCCGTGGTGATCGCCGGCGGCCTGGGCCTGCGCATCGCTAATCGCCTGCCGCTGTCCGGCTTCGAGACGCGCTTCACCGCCAAAGGCCGCTTCGAGACGCGCATGCGCGACATGCCGGTGAAGCTGATCACATACGAGGAGCCTGGCCTGTTCGGCGCTGCGGGCGCCTTCGTCGACCGCTACGGCGGCTGACGAAGCTCGCGGATGGCCGCTCCTGTCAGCGCCGGCCTCGTGGTGCACCGCATGGGCGCGGCGGGCGCGGACGTGCTGCTGGGCCATCCGGGCGGACCCCTGTGGGCGCGCCGGGATCTGGGAGCCTGGACGATTCCGAAGGGCGCGGTCGAGCCCGGGGAGACGCCGCTGGACGCCGCCCGGCGCGAGTTCGCCGAGGAGACGGGGCTGAGCGTCGAAGGGCCGTTCCGCGAACTCTCTGCGATCCGGCAGAAGAGCGGCAAGCGGGTGTTGGCCTGGGCGGTGAAGGCGGACCCGGACCTCGCGGGCTTCACCTCGCTGACCTTCGAGATGGAGTGGCCGCCGCGTTCGGGCGCGCGGCGCGTCTATCCCGAGCTGGACCGTGTGGCGTGGTTCCCGCTGACCGAGGCGCTGCGGCGCATCCTGCCCGCCCAGGCGCCGCTGATCGCCGAAGCCACCGCCTGAGCGCCGTCTGAGCGCCGCACCGCCGCCGCCAGACGCCGCGCTCGCCACAGGGGCGAGGACGACAGGGCGTGGGCGCGGCCGTTCAGCGAGCTGCGCAGGGACGCGGCCTCGCAACGGCGCTTCTGCGGATCGGCGTAGAAGGTGGCGACCTTGCCGGCGCCCATTCCGGGCGTCGCGAGCCAGTCAGGCAGCGAACGGTTCGCCAGCGCGTCGATGTCGGTCAATATGCGCAGCATGCCGGTGCCCGACGCCGGGCAAGGAGCGGAGGCCGCATCGCCAAGCACGACGAGCCCCGCTCGATCGCGGTGGCCGTGAATCTGGTAGATGTCGGTGACCCGCGCCTCGCAGCGGCGCACGACTGTCTGACCCCGCAGCGCCGCCGCCGCATCGGGCGCGAGCTCGGCCAGGGCGGATAGGGGATCGGCGCGCATCCGCCGCGTCCAGGAGTCGGCGATGGCGCGGTAGCTGAAGACATTGACGCGCAGCTCGCCGGGCATGGGGAAGAGACTGACGTAGCCTAGCGCCGTTCCGAAAGCGGCGCGGAACACCTGGGCCTTCGGTGGGGGCGCCCCCGCCACGCTGAATCCCAGGCATATGGAATGGGCGGCGCTCACCACGCGGCGTTCCAGCCCCAAAGCGTCCGCCAGCAGCGTCATGCGGCCGGTCGCCAGCACGATGAGGCGCCCCGAGACCTCGCCGCCATCACCCGTGACCACCGTCTGGCGGCCCTCCTGCAGCCGCACGTCGCCCACGGTGGTCCGCACGAAGCGCACCGACGCCGGCCAAGCCGCGCGCACCGCCTTCAACCACGCCTGGTGCGGCGCGCCGCAGTCGCAGAGCGGAGGCCGCGCCGCGGCGGGATAGGCGCCCTCCGGCCAGCAGGCGTCCCGGAAAGGCGCCATCGCGTCGAGCCGCTCGAGGAGCGCGATCTGCGCGTGGCCGAGCTTCTCGTTGCGGAACATCGGCGGGGGATCCTGGTGCGGATCGAACACCACCACCGCAACGCCGCGCCGCGCGAGCACGAGCGCCAGCAGCGAGCCGGCCATGCCGCCGCCCACGATCAGGATCGGCTCCGCTTCGTTCACTCCGCCCGTCCCTCCGTGGCACACCCAGGAAGCGGGCGTGCAAGAGCCGGGTCGGCGCGATCAGCCCGCCTGGGCCACCACCTCCTCAAGCCCCTGCTCGCGCACCTTGCGGTAGAGGGTGGAGCGGCCGATGCCGAGCCGGCGCGCCACCTCGGTCATGTGCCCGGCGTAGAGTTCGATGGCGTGCTGGATGAGGTCGCGCTCGATCTCCTCCAGCGTGCGCAGGTGGCCGCGGGCGTCGAGTATGCGCACCGGCGCGTCCGGCCCGCCGATGGTGAATGGGGCGGCGGCGCTGGAGGCGCCGGGCGGCGGAGCGGTGAGACCGGAGACCGCGGGGAAGTCGTGCGCCTGCAGGTAGGGACCGTCGGCCAGGACGATGGCGCGGTACACCGCATTCTCAAGCTGGCGTACGTTGCCGGGCCAGTCGTAGGCCTGCAGCAAGGCCAGGGTGTCGGCGGAGGCGGCGATCACGCGCTTGCCCTCCTCGGCGGCGAAGCGGCGGATGAAGGCGTCGACGAGCGCGGGCACGTCGCCGCGGCGCTCGCGCAGCGCCGGCGCCTCGATGGGAAAGACGTTGAGGCGGTAGAACAGGTCCTCGCGGAAGGCGCCCGCCTTCACGCGTGCGGTCAGGTCGCGGTTGGTGGCGGCGACGATGCGCACGTCGACCTTCACCGGGCGCTTGGCGCCGACGGGGTCGACCTCCTTCTCCTGCAGGGCGCGCAGCAGCTTCACCTGCATGTCGAGCGGAAGCTCGCCGACCTCGTCGAGGAACAGCACGCCGCCCTGCGCCTCCTGGAACTTGCCGGCGTGGCGGTCTGAAGCCCCGGTGAAGGCGCCCTTCTCGTGGCCGAAGAGGATGCTTTCGACGAGGTTCTCCGGCAGGGCGCCGCAGTTCACCGCCACGAAGGGGCGCTCGGCGCGCTCGCTGGCGCCGTGCACGGCGCGCGCGATCACCTCCTTGCCGACGCCGCTCTCGCCCAGGATCAACACGGGGATGGCGCTCTTCGCCGCACGCTCGCCCAGCGCCTTGACCGCGCGCATGGGCTCGCTGTCGCCCACCAGGTCCGCGAAAGTGAAGCCGCCCGGCTGGGCGCGCCGGGTGAGCCGGCCCACCTCGGCGGAAAGCTGGCCGAGGCGCAGGGCGTTGCGGATGCCGATTATGATGCGCTCAGGCGAGGCGGGCTTGACGAAGAAGTCCTGCGCGCCCGCCTGCATGGCGCGCACCACCGTCTCCACCCCGCCCGTGGCGGTGAGCACGATCACCGGCCCCTGGTAGCCCTCGGCGCGCATGGCCTTGAGCGTGTCGACACCCGAGAGGCCGGGCATGACGAGGTCGAGGATCACCGCATCGGGCTGCAGGCCGCTGGCGATGCGGTCCAGCGCCGCCTCGCCGCGATCGGCCTGGGCGACGGCGAAGCCCTCGCGCTCCAGCACGGCCTGGATCAGCCGGCGCTGGGTCGGGTCGTCGTCGCAGACGAGGATGCTCTTGGCCATGCGGGTCCCATAGCGGGACAGGAGTAAAGGGCCGGTTTCACAAAGCTTTCCGCGGCGTTGACGATTTGGGCCGGCCACGCGCGCCAAGCCGTTGAACGCAGGCGCGCCGCGGCCGATATCGGCGGGACCATGACAGCCCAGACGCCCATCTCCATCGCCGACGCCTTGCCCGAATGGCGGCTCGACGACCTCTACGTGGGCATGGACGATCCGGCGCTGGCCCGCGACCTAGCCGCCGCCGAGACGGCCGTGGCCGAGCTCGGCAAGCTGCAGGGCGCGCTGCTCGGCGCGCGCGCCGATGCAGGGCGGCTCGCTGTCGGGCTGGACCAGGCGATCACCCTCTACGAGGCGGCGGCCGATCTGCTCGGCGCCGCCGGCGCCTACGCATCGCTCGCCGCCTCCACCGCGCGCGACGATCCAGCCTGGGCCAAGTTCGAGGCCGACATCCGCGCCAGGGGCGCCGCCATCGGCGCCGACACGTTGTGGCTGACGCTGGAGATCAACGCGCTTGAGGACTGGGAGATCGAGGCGGCGCTCAAGGCGCAGGGCCGCGCCAGCCGCTGGCGGCCGTGGCTGCGCCGCGTTCGCCTGGCGCGCCCGCACGAGCTCTCGCCCGACCTGGAGCGGCTCCTGATCGATAAGGCTCCCGCCGTCGCCAACTGGTCGCGCCTGTTCGACGAAACGCTGGCGCGACTGACCGCCGATGTCGAGACGCAGGACGGCGCCATCGAGAGCCTGACGCTGTCGGAGGCGTTGAACCGCCTCTCCGACCCGTCGCCGACAGTGCGCGAACGCGCGGCGAGCGGCCTCTCGGCGGCGCTGACCGAGCGCGTACCGGTGCAGGCGCTGGCGCTGAACACCATCGCCTTCGAGAAGCAGGTGGAGGACCGCTGGCGCAAGTTCACCGACCCCGCCGCCAGCCGACATCTGGCCAACGAGGTGGCGGCCGAGAGCGTGCACGCCCTTGAAGTCGCGGTGGTGGAGAGCTACGCCGCCACCTCGCACCGTTACTATGCGCTCAAGGCCAGGGCGCTGGGGATGCCCACGCTCAACTATTGGGACCGCAACGCACCGCTGACGCAGGCTCCGGTACGCCGTTACACGTGGGACGAAGCCAAGGGGCTGGTGCTCGACAGCTTCTCCGCGCTTGCGCCCAAGTTCGCCGACACAGCGCGGCTGTTCTTCGACAGTCCGTGGATCGACGCTGCGTCGCGCGCCGGCAAGTCTTCCGGGGCCTATTCGCATCCAGTGACGGCGAAGAAGCACCCGTACGTCTTCCTCAACTACATGGGCGAGCGGCGCGACGTGCTGACGCTGGCTCACGAGCTGGGCCACGGCGTGCACCAGACGCTGGCGGCGCCCCATGGCACGCTGCTCTCCGACACGCCGCTGACCCTGGCCGAGACCGCGTCGATCTTCGGCGAGGGCCTGGTGTTCGAACGCCTGCTGGCGGAGGCCACGCCAGACGAGCGCCGCGCGCTTCTGGCCGGCAAGATCGAGGACGGGCTGAACACGGTGGTGCGCCAGATCGCCTTCCACCGCTTCGAGGCGCGATTCCATGCCGACCGTACTCAGGGCGAGGTCGCGCCGGACCAGTTGGCCCGCATCTGGCTCGACGTGCAGGCCGAGAGCCTGGGCCCGGCGGTGACGCTGAACGACGGCTACGAGCCATACTGGGCCTACGTAAGTCACTTCGTGCACGCGCCGTTCTACGTCTACGCGTACGCCTTCGGCGACCTCCTGGTCTCAGCCCTGATGGAGGCGCGGCGCGCCGACCCTAAGGGCTTTGCACCGCTTTACGAGCACCTGCTCGCCGCCGGTGGGACGCAGACCTACGTCGAGGCGCTCGCGCCCTTCGGCCTCGACCCGCGGGAGAAGAGCTTCTGGGCGGCGGGAACAGCGCGACTGGAGCGGTTGATCGACGAATTCGAGGCGCTGGGCTGAGAGGTGAGGTCGCACACGCCTCCGGGCGTTCAGCACCACGACGCTACGGCGTCATCAGGCGGCTTCCAGCCACCGTTTCGCTACCCTCGCGCCCTGCCGAGGGCCCAGCGTAACGCGCTTGCGGCGACCGCTCACGTGCTTAGCGCCGGGACCTCGGCACACGACCGAGGAGGGTAAGATCAGGTCAGGATGCGCCTAGTCGCGGTCCGATCGCCCGTGGACGCCGGCCTTCTCGCGCAACCGGTCGATCTCCTTGGAAGCGTCGGCCTTGGAGAGGTCGTCGCGGAAGGCGTCGGGTTCGTGCGCCTGTTCGCTCAGCGTCTTGAGATAGCTGGCCTGCGCGCCCGTCATCGGCTCGTCGCCCGTGGTCCAGTCGTCCGGGTCCTTCACGGTATTGGAGCCTGGATCGGCGTCCAGCTTGGGATTGTGTTCGTCGGCCATGTAGACAGGTCTCCGCTGCGGTAGCTTTCGTTCGCACAATGTTCCAGGGTGGGAAGCGTTGCATGGCCGATGTCGATGTGGCGATCATCGGCGCGGGCGCCGCCGGCATCGGAGCGGCGCGGCGGTTGGCGCAGGCGGGCGGGCGCATCGTCGTGCTCGAGGCGCGCGAGCGCGTGGGTGGGCGCGCGCGCACCGTCAACGTTGAAGGCCTGCCGCTCGATCTCGGGTGCGGTTGGTTGCACGACGCGGCGGAGAACCGGTGCCGCGAGGTGTTCCAGCACGACCTCGGCCTGCCGATCGATCGCACGCCGCCGCCCTGGGGGCGGCCTGCGCTCACCGCCGGCTTCCCCGCCGATGAGCAGCGCGACTTCCGACGCGCCTTCGGAGCCTTCGAGGCGCGCCTCGAGGCGGCGGCGCACCATCCCGGGGATCGCCCGGCCTCGGACCTGCTGGAGCCGGGCGGCCGGTGGAACCCGCTCTTCGAGGCCTTCTCGAACGCCTACAATGGCGCCGAGCTGGAACGTATCTCGGTCGAGGACTTCGCCCGCTACCGCGCCGGAAACGGCGACTGGCGCGCGCCCGGCGGATACGGCGCGGCCATCGCGACCGCCGCGCGCGGCTTGCCTATCCGTTATGGCGCGGCGGTAGCCCGGGCGGAACAGGGTGGCGATGAGGTGCGGTTGGCGCTCGCCGACGGCGCGACGCTCACCGCCGCCCAGGCGATCTGCACCCTGCCCACGAGCCTCCTGGCCGAAGAGTGGATCGCCTTCGACCCGCCCCTGCACGATCTCGCGCGGGCCGCCGGCTGCGTCCCGCTAGGCTGCGCGGCCAAGGCGTTCCACGCCATCGCGGGCGATCCCGACGACCTCGCGCCGCCCGAGAGCCTGCTCTACGGCGCGATCGCCACCGCACGCACCGCCAGCCACCACATCCGCCCTTTCGGCCGATCGTACGTGGAGAGCTATTTCGGGGGAGCGACCGCCCGCGAGCTTGAGGGCGCCGGACAGGCCGCCATGCTGGACTTCGCGCGCGAACAGATCGCCGATCGGCTGGGCGCCCGGTGGCGCACGCGGCTGCGCCCGCTCGTCGCCTCGCAGTGGAGCGTCGACCCATGGTCGCGCGGCGCCTACAGCCACGCCCTGCCCGGGCATGCGGCGGCGCGCGAGGCGCTCGCCGCAGCGCACGGACGGCTGCATTTCGCTGGCGAGGCGGCCTCGCCGCAGTTCTTCTCCACCGCGCACGGCGCCTGGGAGACCGGCGAGCGGGCGGCCGATGCGGCGCTGGCGGCGCTCGGTCGCTAGACCGGAGCGCGACCGGATCGGACCTTCGCGGATCACCGTTCTCCTCGGCGCGAGGCCGAGGAGAACGGGACAGGGCTGGCACGACTCCGCCTGATCCGGACAGGATTGGCGGGCGTCAGAACGGCAGGAGGTCGCCTGGGCGGGCGCCGTCCAGCCGGAAGGCCGGCGGGGGGGCGGTGCGTTCGGGGGTGCGGCGCAGGGCCTTGGCCGCGCGGGCGAGGCCGAACTTGGCCAGGGTGGCGGGGCCCGTCCCCTCCTGGATGGCGGGCGCGCGCCCCGTGCGGCGGCGCAGCACGCCGTTGGCGTAGATCACGTTGGCGCGCAGCAGGGCCGCGCGGGTCATGAATTCGATGGAGAGGCTCACGTTCAGCATGGGGCCGTTCACCACCCGGTGCGGAGCGTTCTGGCGCCAGGTGATCATATCGCCCGGCTGCATGGCGAACACCTGGGCGTGCGCATCCCATGCGGGTTCGAAGGCGAACTGCTCGGGCTTGTCTTTGAGCACGATGGCCTCGAGCTCCTGGGGCTCCACGAAAGGCGCCTTGGGCGGATAGACGTACAGCGTCTTCTCTCCGCGCAGACCCCACAGCGTCACCAGCGGCACGTCGAGATGGTAGAACACCTGGGCGTTGGCCGAGGAGATCAGGAGGCCCATGTCGCGCTTGAAGGTCGCAAGGTCGGGCGCATGGCCCTCCAGGTCGGCGAAGATCTCGGTCAGCAGCGCGGCGTAGTCGGGGATCGCCTCGTCCACCCGGCGCAGGTTGAGCCAGATACGCCCGGCATGGGCGGCCTCCAGCAGCTGCGAGCCGGTGAGGCCCTGCGCCGCGCCGCGCCGCCATGAGCGCCAGTCCACCGGGTCCTCGCCCATGGTGAAGACGCCCAGGCGATCGCGCGGATAGAGGTCGAGCACGCGCTCCAGGCCCGCATCGTCGAACATCGAGCGGGTGTGCAGGTCGTGGCGCAGCGCCAACTCGTCACGCCCGAAGCGGCGCGCCTTGTCGTCGGTCCAGTCGGTGATGACGCTCATCGGTGGGCTCCCGGATCGCTGGCGGCGCGGCGCGCGAGGCGAGGGGCGTCGAACACGGCGCGCGCCACGCCGTGCACCCGGTCGGCCAGGGTGATGTCCACCTCGGCGATGTGGTCGAGACGGCTGCGCAGCTTCTGCACCAGCTGCAGGCGGGGTGCGTGCGCCGCGCCTGGCTCCAGCCGCACGTCGGCGACGCCGCAGGCCACCGGTTCGGCATGGTCGGCGAACACCGTCTTGTAGTCGTCGGAGCCGGCGCTGAGCTCGTAACGCGCGACGCCCAGCGGCGCGCGCACCAGGCGCGACATGAAGATCAGCCCCGGCGAATAGGCGCGAAGCTCGGGATCGAAGGCCGCAAGCCAGGGATGGAACACCGCGCCGGAGCGCACGCCGAAGTGCGCCGCGATCAGCCGCCCGCCAGCCCGCAGGGTGAGGAGCTGGCCGCGCAGATCGGGTGTGTCGAGCGCGAAGGCGGCGTCGATGAACGCGCGGCTCCACACAGGGTGCAGCACGTCGTGCGCGCCGGTGCGCGCGAACTGGTCGCGCTTCCAGCCGACGAGCTGGTCGAAAGCGTCGCGCTCGGGCTCCACGGCGAATACGAGGGGGCCGAGCTCGCGCTCCAGCTTGTGCTCGAGCCGGCGGATGTTCTTGAAGCGCTTGGGACTGCCAGCGCGCAACCGCTCCCACGCGGCCTCGCCCCCCGCTGGATCGGCGGTCAGGAGGTGCGACGGGACGGTCTCGGAGGTCGCGCCGGCGAAGACGCCGTGCGGATCCACGAGCTGGGAGAAGCGGAAGCTGCGCAGGCCCGCCGCCGCCAGCGCCTCACGCCAGGGCGTCGGGCGCCCTGGCCAGGTGAGCAGGGCGTGGAAGTCCGACCACGGGGCGCCGACGGGACGGGCCACGCCGCCGGGGCGCAGGTGGTGCGCCAGCACGCCCACCGTCTCGCCGTCCTGGACGTAGACCGCCACGCGCACGTCGTCGCGCACCTGGCCGACGAGGGCGGCGAAGTCGGGGCCGAGCAGGGGGCTGGCGAATGCGGGGGTGGCGGCCGCCATGGCGCGCCAGGCGCCCACGTCGGCCGGCGCGACCTCGGCGGCCCGCGTGACGCGGGCCTGTAGCGGGCTGGGACGGTCGGTGCGGGTCACGGGCGGGCTCCGCAAGGCGCGCGCCACATCACGGCGCCCGCCGCTGAAACACCGGCGCAACACGGAGATGGTTGGAGGCGCTGACCCATACGCTTAGAGGTACGGCCTTCCTAAAGGCCCGGACGACGTCATGCGCTTCATCGCCGCCGCCCCGGTCCTGGCGGCCGCCGTCTTCGCCATCGCCGCCTGCCACAAGGCGGCCGAGCCGCCGCCGCCGCCGATGGTCACCGTCTCCCATCCGCTGCAGCGCGACGTGGTGGACTGGGACGACTTCGTCGGCCACTTCGAGGCGGTGGACAGCGTGGAGGTGCGCCCGCGCGTCTCCGGCTACCTGCAATCCATCGGCTTCCGCGACGGCGACATGGTGCGTAAGGGCCAGGTGCTGTTCATCGTCGACCCGCGCCCCTACCAGGCCGCACTCGACCAGGCCCGCGGGCAGGAGGCGCGCGCCCAAGCCACGCTGGCCGACGCCAAAGTCGAGCTCGACCGGGCGCAGCGGCTCTACGCCGCCCACGCCACCAGCCAACAGGACCTGCAGACGCGCCAGGCCACGCTGGGTACGGCGCAGGCCGACGTGATCGCCGCCAACGCCACGGTGCGCACCGCCGCGCTCAACCTGGGCTTCACGCGCGTGACCGCGCCGCTGAGCGGGCGCGCGTCGGACCGCAAGGTGGCGCCCGGGAACTTGGTGACCGCCGATACGACGGTCCTCACCTCCGTCGTCTCGGTCGATCCGATCCGCTTCATCTTCACGGGCTCCGAAGCCGCCTACCTCAAGTACCAGCGCGCCAACCTGGCGGGCACGCGGACCTCCTCGCGCAGCGCCGCAAATCCGGTGGAGATCCGCATCGAGGGCGCGTCCGGCTACACGGTCAAGGGGCGGATGGACTTCGTCGACAACCAGCTAGACCCCACCTCCGGCACGATCCGCGGGCGCGCGGTGGCCTCCAATCCGAACGGCCTGCTCTCGCCGGGGCTGTTCGGCCACATGCGGCTCCTGGGATCCGGCCCGTACGCCGCCCTGCTGATCCCCGACGCCGCGGTGCAGGCCGACCAGTCGCGCCAGGTGGTCGACGTGGTGGGCGCCGACGGCGAGGTGGCCTCGCGCGTGGTGGAGACCGGCCAACTGGTCGATGGCCTGCGGGTGATCTCCAAGGGCCTCAAACCCGAGGACCTCGTGATCATCGACGGCCTGGGCGCGGCCAAGGCCGGGACCAAGGTGCGCACGCAGGAGGGGAAGATCACCGCCCCTGACCCCGGCGCCTCGCCCGAAACGCCGCCCCCTGGCGCCGGGCCGCGGCCCGACGCCGAGACGCTGACGCACGATCCCGCGCTCGGCCACGTGACACACGAGGGCGCGCCTGAGGTGACGGCGCCGGTTCCGACGCCGGCGCGATGAGGTTCTCGCACTTCTTCATCGACCGGCCGGTGTTCGCCTGGGTCATCGCCATCCTCATCGTGCTGATGGGGGCGCTGGCCTATCCGACGCTGCCGGTGGCCCAGTACCCGCAGATCGTGCCGCCCACCGTCACCGTCTCCGCCCAGTACCCAGGCGCCAGCGCCCAGACCCTGGAGGAACAGGTCGCCGAGCCGCTGGAGGAGCAGATCAACGGCGTCGAGGACATGCTCTACATGAGCGCCTCGTCCACCGGCGACGGGCACATGACGCTGACGATCACCTTCGCGATCGGCACCGACCTCAACGCCGCGACCGTGCTGGTGCAGAACCGCATCCAGACCGCCTTGCCGCAGCTGCCCGACCAGGTGCAGGCGTTGGGGCTGACCGTACGCAAGGCCTCGCCCGACCTCTTGCTGGTCGTGCACATGTTCTCGCCGGACGGCTCGCTCGACCAGCAGTACGTGGCCAACTACGCCACCCTGCGCGTGCTCGACCCTCTGCTCAGGGTGGCGGGCGTCGGCGACATCACCATCCGCGGCGCGCGCGACTACGCCATGCGCATCTGGATCGACCCCAACAAGGCCGCCGCGCGCGGGCTCATCGCCGACGACATCGTCACCTCGCTGCGCGCCCATAACCTGGACGTGGCGGCCGGCACGCTGGGCGCCCCGCCCTTCGCGCCGGGCGCGCCGCCCGCCTTCCAGTACTCGGTGCAGGCCGTGGGGCGGCTTCTCACCAAGCAGCAGTTCGAGGATATCATCCTCAAGACCGACGCGCAGAACCGCATCACCAAGGTGTCGGACGTGGCGCGCGTCGAGCTGGGCGCGGCTGACTACACGGTGAACTCCTACCTCTCCAAGAACACCGCGGTGACCATCCCCATCCAGCAGCAACCGGGCTCCAATGCGATCGAGACGGCCAAGCTGGTCAAGGCCAAGATGGTCGAGCTGAAAAAGGATTTCCCGGCCGGGCTGAACTACGCCATCGTCTACAATCCCACCGACTACGTGCAGGCCTCGGTGGACGAGGTGGAGAAGACGCTGTTCATCGCCCTGGTGCTGGTGGCCATCGTGGTGCTGGTGTTCCTGCAGAGCTGGCGCAGCACCATCATCCCGCTGGTGGCCATCCCCGTCTCCCTGATCGGCACGCTGGCGGTGATGAAGGCGTTCGGCTTCTCGCTGAACAACCTTTCGCTGTTCGGCCTGGTGCTGGCCATCGGCATCGTCGTCGACGACGCCATCGTGGTGGTGGAGAACGTCGAGCGGAACATGAGCCAGGGCCTCGGGCCCCAGGAGGCCGCCCACCGCACCATGGACGAGGTGGGCGGCGCGCTGATCGCCATAGCGCTGGTGCTGACCGCGGTGTTCGTGCCCTCGGCCTTCATCCCCGGCATTTCGGGCCAGTTCTACAAGCAGTTCGCTCTGACCATCGCCACGGCGACGCTGATCTCGCTGCTCGTCTCGCTGACGCTGTCGCCGGCGATGGCCGCTCTCGTGCTTAAGCCGCACGATTCGAAGAAGCGCCTCAAGCCGTGGGAGAAGCCGTTCGCGGGATTTGCGGCAGGCTTCAACAAGGCGTTCGATCGCACGAGCCGCGGCTACGCCGACTTGGTCAAGCGACTGGTGCGCATGGGCGTGGTCATGGTCGCCATCTACGTCGTGCTGATCTTGCTCACCTGCTGGCGGCTGGCGGCCACGCCCGGCGGTTTCATCCCGGAGCAGGACCAGGGCACGCTGATCACCGTGGTCAAGATGCCGCCCGGCTCCTCGCTGGGCCGCACCGACGCTGTGCTGCACCAGGTGCTGAACAAGGTGCTGGCGGTGCCGGGCGTGAAGGCCACCTCAGCCTACGCCGGGATCGACAGCTCCACAGGCTCCACCAACGCCAGCTACGCCTCGGCCTACGTGATCCTCAACGACTTCGCCGAGCGCGGGAAGCACAAGGAGCAGTCCACGCCGAACATCCTCAAGGCGCTGAACAAGACGGTGACGGGCTTCCAGGGCGCGCAGGTGCGTTTCCTGCAGCAGCCGCCGGTGCGCGGCATCGGCTCCACCGGCGGCTTCAAGATGATCGTGGAGGACCAGGGCGGCGCCGGCCCCGAGGCGCTGGCCAAGGCGGCCGACGCGCTGGTGGCTGCGGCCAACAAGGATCCGGCGCTCTCCGGCGTCTACTCCACCTTCGATACCAAGACGCCGCAGATCCACGCCGACATCGACCGCGAGAAGGCGGATACGCTGGGCGTGCCCACCCAGTCGATCCTGAGCACGCTGCAGACCTATCTCGGTTCGACCTTCATCAACAACTTCACCTTCCTGAACCGCACCTACAAGGTCTACGCCCAGGCCGACGGCCCCAACCGCGCCGAGATCGGCGACCTCGGCCAGCTGCAGACACGCTCCAACTCGGGCGTGATGGTCCCGCTCTCGGCGGTGACTCAGGTGAGGAAGGACACCGGCCCGTTCCGCACCGTCGAATACAACGTCTACGGCGCGGCCGAGGTCAACGGCAACCCGGCCGCGGGCCGCTCCTCGGGCGAGGCTCTCAAGGCCATGGCGCGGGTGGCGCAGAAGGCGCTGCCGTCAGGCTTCGGCTACGAGTGGACCGAGCTCGCCTACCAGCAGCAGGCCGCGGGCTCGACCGGCAGCCTCGTCTTCGTGCTGGCGGTGGTCTTCGCCTTCCTGCTGCTGGCCGCCCTCTACGAGAGCGTGACCCTGCCGCTGGCGGTGATCCTGATCGTGCCCATGTGCATCCTGGCCGCTTTCCTTGGGGTGAACCTGCGCGGGATGGACAACAACATCCTGACCCAGATCGGCCTGATCGTGCTGGTGGGCCTGGCCGCCAAGAACGCCATCCTGATCGTGGAGTTCGCCCGCCAGGCCGAGCTGGAGCAGGGTCAGGACCGCTGGGCCGCGGCGGTGACCTCGGCGCGCGAACGCCTGCGCCCGATCCTGATGACCTCCTTCGCCTTCATCCTGGGCGTGGCGCCCCTCGCCTTCGCCACGGGCGCGGGGGCCGAGCTGCGCCAGGCGCTGGGCACTGCGGTGTTCTTCGGCATGATCGGGGTGACGGTGTTCGGCCTGATCTTCACGCCGGTGTTCTACGTCCTGATGCGCCGGGCTTCGGAGTGGCTGCCCAAGCCGCCGCCCGTGCCGCCCGTGGCGCCCACCACGCGCGGCACGCCCGAGGGCTCCTACTCGGCGGGGGGCGCGCATTGACCCGCGCCGCACTTCGCATCGCCGCGGCGAGCCTGGCCGCCGCGGGCCTGGCCGGCTGCATCGTCGGCCCCGCCTACCGCACGCCCGACCGCATCACGACTGCGCCCGCCGCGTTCGCCGAGACCACCGCGGCGGTGAGCGCCGCGCCGCCGCCCGGCCGCTGGTGGCGGCTCTACGCCGACCCGAACCTCGACCGGCTGGTCGACAAGGCGCTCGTGCGCAACACCGACCTGCGGGTGGCCGAGGCCAACCTCGCCGAAGCGCGCGCCGCCCTGGAGGAGGTGCGCTCGAACCGCCTGCCCGCCACAGCCTTCGGCGCCGGCGCCAGCTACGGCCGCTCCTCGAACGGCGGCGGCTCCAGCGTGCCGAGCTTCGGCTCCGTCTCGGGCGGGACGACAGGAGCCGGTGGAGGTGGAGGTTCCGGAGCGGGCTCCGGCACGGGTGGAACCACCACCTCGGGCGGCGGCACGGGCACGGGAGGCACGACGTCGTCCGGCGGCGGCGGCGCGACCAGCAACGGCCTCTCCTCCAGCGGCCGCGCCGCCTGGACTTACGACGCCGCCTTCGACGCCGCCTACGAGGTCGACCTTTTCGGCCGCATCCGCCGCGCGATCCAGGCCGCCCGCGCCGACACGCAGGCCTACGCCGAGGCGCGCGACCTCGTGCGCGTCGACACCGCCGCCGAGACCGCGCGCGCCTACGCCCAGGCCTGCACCTACGCCCTCCAGGCCGACGTGCAGCGCCGCTCGCTGGCCATCGTCTCCGGCCAGTACGACGCGGTGGTCACCCAGCGCAGCCTGGGCTCGGTCTCCGACTTCGAGGTCGCCAACGCCCGCACCCTGGTCGAGCAGACGCGCGCGCCCATCGCCGCCTACGAGGCGCAGCGCCGCGGCTCCCTCTACGCCTTGGCCGTGCTCACCGGCGACCGGCCCGAACAGGTGGACGCCGCCGCCGCCGCCTGCCGCAGGCCCCCCCGGCTGATCGACCCCATCCCCGTGGGCGACGGCGCGAGCCTGATCCGACGGCGCCCCGACGTGCGCCAGGCCGAGCGCCAGCTCGCCGCCGCCAGCGCCCGCATCGGGGTGGCCACCGCAGACCTCTTCCCCACCGTGTCGCTTGGGGGCGTGATCTCGACCGCCGGCCACAACGGCGGCGACCTCGTCTCGCGCGGCGGCGTCTCCTACGGGCTCGGCCCGCTGATCAGCTGGAACTTCCCCAACCTCGTCGCCGCCCATGCCCGCATCCGCGAAGCGCAGGCCACGACCCAGGCCGCCTACGCCACCTTCGACGGCGTAGTGCTGACGGCGCTCCAGAACACCGAGACCACGCTCGCCAGCTACGGCGGCGAGCTCGACCGCCACGTCGCCCTCCAGGCCGCGCGCGACAATGCGGCGGAGGCCTTCCGCCTCGAACAGGTGCGCCTGCAGAACGGCGCCGTCAGCCAACTCGACCTCTTCGTCATCGAGCAGACGCTGGTCGGCGCCGAAGCGACCCTGGCGGCGAGCGACGCGGCGCTGGTGAACGACCAGGTCAGCGTGTTCAAGGCGCTGGGCGGCGGGTGGGAGGATCCTGCGCCTATCCCGCTGCCGGCGGCGCCGACGAAGGCGAACGCGGCGCGCGCGGCGAAGGGGGTAGGCGGCCCGGGCGTGCGAGCGGACGGCTGAACGCCACCGACGATGGTCCGCGTGCAACATCGCCCAGCGCCAGACGCCGCACGGCGCGGCGACCTGCGTTCACGCGATGAGACCTGGCCTTGCCCGCCGCAGGCCACTCCGCCGGCTCCCAACCTGAACAGGTGCGCAGGGCCGTCTTGGCCCACCCCTCCAACCCGGCGCCCCTAGCGCCAATACCCCACGAGCCGCTTCGTCTCGTCAAGCACCGGACCGGCCACGGCCCGCGCCCGCTCGGCGCCGTCGCGCAGCACGCGGTCGACTTCTGCGGGATCGGCCATGAAGCCGCGCATGCGCGCGCTGATGGGCGCGAGGCTCTCCACGGCCAAGTCGGCGAGCTCGGGCTTCAGCCGGCCGAAGCCCTGGCCCGCGAAGCGCGCAAGCGCCTCGGCGCGGGTGAGGTCGGCCAGGGCGGCGTACAGCGAGATCAGGTTGGCCGCCTCGGGCCGGCCGGCGAGCGCCTCCAGCGTGTCGGGCAGGAGCTCGGCGTCGGACTTGGCGCGCTTGATCTTCTTCGAGATGGCGTCGGCGTCGTCCAGTAGGTTGATGCGCGACTGGTCGCTGGGGTCGGACTTGCTCATCTTGGCCGTGCCGTCGCGCAGGCTCATCACGCGCGTAGCCGGACCCTCGATCAGCGGGTCGGGCAGGGGGAAGAAGCCGGGCGCGGCGAAGTCGTGGTTGAACTTCTGGGCGATGTCGCGGGTCAGCTCCAGGTGCTGCTTCTGGTCCTCGCCCACCGGCACGGCGGTGGCCTTGTAGAGCAGGATGTCGGCGGCCTGCAGCACGGGGTAGGTGTAGAGGCCGACGCTGGCGGCCTCCTTGTCGCGGCCGGCCTTGTCCTTGAACTGGGTCATGCGGTCGAGCCAGCCGACGCGCGCCACGCAGTTGAATATCCATGCCAGTTCGGCGTGGCCGCTCACCGCCGACTGCGGCCAGATCGTCGTGCGCGCAGGGTCGAGGCCGGCGGCCAGGTAGGCGGCGGCGACCTCGCGCGTCTGGTCGGCGAGCTTCTTCGGATCCTGCCAGGCGGTCAGCGCATGCATGTCGGCCACGAAGACGAAGCAGGGGACGCCCGCCTCCTGCAGGGCGATGAACCGCTTCAGCGCACCCAGGTAGTTGCCCAGGTGCAGCGAGCCGGAGGCCTGGATGCCGGAAAGGATACGGGCGGGGCCGGCGTAGGCGGGCGAGGGAGCATCGGTCACAGGCGGGCTCAGACGGGTGCGGGCGTGGAGCCGCCGCGAGGGCTGCGGCGCAGGGCGGCGCGCACCTCGGCGGGCGTCACCGCGCGCAGGAGGACGAGGAGGACGACGTAGACGGCGGCGCCGATGGAGACCGCCACGGCCAACGCCAGCTCCTTTCGGTGGAGGAGGAGCGGCTGATAGAGGCCGCGGAAGTGAGACAGCGCCGCCAGCACGGCGGCCATGACCAAGCTGGCGATCAGTATGCGCCCGATCCGCCGCAGCGCCGGCGCGCTGGCGCGATACCAGCCGCGGGCGTGCAGCGCCCAGAACATCTGCCCGATGCTCACCCAGGAGGCCAGGCTGGTGGCGATGGCCAGCCCCTGGATGCCCTTGGCCGGCCCGCCCCCGAAATGGTGCAGCAGATTGAAGATGCTCACGCCCGCGGCGATGTTCACCGCCACGCTGACGAGCGCGAAGCGCATGGGGCTCTTTGTGTCCTGGCGGGCGAAAAAGGCCTGGGTGAGGATGCGGTTCAAGACAAAGGCTGGCGTGCCTATCCCGTACCAGAACAGCGCCGAGGCGGTGGCGCGGGCGCTGTCGTCGTGGAAGGCGCCGCGGGTGAACAGGGCGTCGATGAGGAAGAAGGGCATGGCCGACAGCGCTGCGGCCGCCGGCAGGGCGAAGGCCAGCGACAGCGCGATCGACTCGTCCATGGCGCTCTGCGCGCCCGCCTCGTCGCCCCGGTGAATGGTGGTCGACAGCCGCGGGAGGAGCGCGACGCCGATGGCCACGCCGACCAGGCCCAGCGGCAGCTGGTACAGCCGGTCGGCGACCGACAGCCACACCCGGCCCCCCGCCACGAACGAGGCCATGAAGCCCGAGATGAACAGGTTGATCTGCGTCACGCTCGCCGCCAGCGAGCCCGGCAGGGCCAGGAGGATCAGCGCCTTGATCTCGGGCGTCAGCCTCGGCCAGCGCAGGTCGACCCGCGCGCCCGAGCGCTGCACACCCCACCACAGCAGCGCCGCCTGGGCCACACCCGAGACCACCACGGCGAAGCTCGCGGCGTAGGCGGCGTTCACCGCCCCCTTCTGCGGCCACATGGCGATCAGCATGATCAGGTTCATCAAGGTCGGCGCCAGCGCCGAGAAGATGAACCGACCGCGCGCTTGCAGAACACCCGAAAGATGGGCGTAGATCGCCATGCACGGCAGGTAGGGCATGGAGATCTGCGTCAGCGTCACCGCCAGCTTGTACTTGGCCGGATCCTTCGTGTAGCCGGGATTGATCAGCACCATCAGCCACGGCATGGCCAGGCAGCAGACCACCGTGACGCCGATGGTGGCCGCCGCCAGCGTGGCCATGGCGTCGGCGGCCAGCACGTCGGCCACCTCCTCCCCATCGTCGGCCAGCGAGCGGGAGTAGGCGGGCACGAACGCCGTCGCAAAGGCGCCTTCGGCGAAGATGCGGCGGAACAGGTTGGGGAAGGCCAGCATGGTCTCGTAGGCGTCGCCCGCGGCGCTGGCCCCCAGGCGGTAGGTCTTCACCTGGTCGCGCAGGAACCCCATGAAGCGGCTGATCAGCGTCAGGCCGGAATAGATCGCCGACGAGCGCAGCATGCCGCCGCTGTCGCTCGCCCCGCGATCGATCACCGCCTCGGGCTGGCGGCGGGTCTGCGGCTGGACCAGCGCGTCGGAGAGCGGATCGTCCGCCAGCGGCGCGTCCACGGCGACACCGTCCACCGGGGGCAGGATGGGGCCGCGGGTGATCACGCAGCGGCCGTACCGGCGCCCGTTTGGGCGGTCAACGTCCGGCGCTGGCGCGGGCGCGGGCCAGGCGGCGCGGTGCGCTCGCCGGGCGCGACCGCAGGGCCTCGCGCAGGGCGGCGGCGAGGGCGCCCAAACGCTCCTCGTCCTCCAGCTTGGCGCCCGTGGCGGCGTCGGTGACGTAGAAGCTGTCGACAGCGCGCGCGCCCACCGTCTCCACATGCGCCGACTGGAGCGAGGCGCCGGCGGCGGCCAGGGCGCGAGCCAGCGCCTCGAGCAGGCCCGGCCGGTCGGGGCCCGAGCATTCCACCACCGTGGCGGCGGTGCTCGCGGCCTGGTCGAAGCTGACGGCGGCGCTGACCGCGAAGGCCTGGGCGCGGGCCGAGCGCGAGCGCCGCGCAGGCTCGGGCGCGGTGGCGGTGCGCCCGCGGGCGGCGGCCTCGACGGCGGCGGCCAGCCGCTCGAGGGCGCGCGGATCGCCGTCGCCGAACGGGCGCCCGGCCGCGTCCTGCACGTAGAACACGTCCAGCGCCTCGCCCGAGGTCTCGGTGTAGATGCGCGCGCCCAGGATGCCGGCGCCCTGGTCGGCCAGGGCGCCGACGAGGTCGGCGAACAGGCCGGGCCGATCGCGCGCCGCCACCGCGACCACCGCCGCCTCGGCCGCGGCGCCCACGTCCGCGCCCAGCGTCGCGCGCGCCGCCACGCCGTCGCCTGCGCCGGCGCGCTTGGCCAGGGCGAAGTGCATGGCCTCCTCCGCCACGCGGAAGGCCGAGAAGTAGCTGTCGTCGCGCCGCGCCGCCCAGGCCCGCAGCGCCGGGTCGTCGGCCTCGCCGAAGGCCGTCACCAGGCGCGTTTTGGCGTCCTGCGCGCGGTCGGCCTGGTTCTCGCGCACCCGCGCCACCTCGTCGCCGCCGCGGCCGCCGCGCAGCACCGCCTCCGCCGCCCGGTGGAGTTCGAGCAGGAGTTGGCCCTTCCAGCCGTTCCACACGCCGGGCCCAACGGCGCGGATGTCGGCGATGGTCAGCGCGGTCAGCATGCGCAGGCGTTCGGGCGTCTCCACCTGGCGCGCGAAGGCCGCGACCGTCTCGGGATCTGAAATGTCGCGCTTCTGCGCGGTGTCGCTCATCAGCAGGTGGTGCTCGACGAGCCAGGCGGCCTCCTGCGTGCGGGCGGCGTCCAGGCCCAGCCGCGGCGCCACGGCGCGCACCACGCGCCCGCCGGCCTCCTCCTGCGTGCCCTCCCCACCCTTGCCGGCGTCGTGCAGCAGCATGGCCAGCATCAGCACCTCGACGTCGCCGATCTGGGGAAGCACGACGGACAGGAGCGGCCGCTCCTCGTCCACCGGCCGTCCGGTGCGGGCGTCGGCCAGCACCTTCACCGCGCGCAAGGTGTGCTCGTCCACCGTGTAGGAGTGGTACATGTTGAACTGCATCTGGCAGACGATGCGCCCGAACTCGGGGATGTAGCGGCCCAGCACGCCCGCCTCGTTCATCAGCGTCAGCGTGCGGAAGGTCTCGCGGCCGCGGCTGAGTATCTCCAGGAACACCTCGGCGGCGCCCGGATCGGCGCGCAGACCTGGCGTGATCAGGTTGAGCGAACGGGTGACGGCCGAGAAGGCGTCAGGGTGCAGGTCGAGGTCGTGCCGGTCGGCCAGGCAGAACACCCGCAGGAGGTTGACCGGGTCCTCGACGAAGGCGTCCTCGCCCTCGACCGTGAGGCGGCCCGCCTCGGCGTGGAAGCCCGGCGCCAGCGCTTTGCGGCCGAAGCGGCGCATGGCGGGGAAGAAGCGCGACAGCCCCGTGGACGGCGCCTTGGCGTGCTCGGCCTCGAGCTTGGCGCAGAAGATGCGGGTCAGCGAGCCCACCTCGCGGGCGATCAGGAAGTAGCGGCGCATGAAGCGCTCCACCGCCACGGTCTCCTCCATCTCGGAGGTGGCGGCGTGGGCCTCGCACGCGCCATAGCCCATGCGCCGCGCCACCTCGGGCTGCAGGTCGAAGGAGAGGCGCTCCTCGGCTCGGCCGGTGGCGAAGTGCAGGTGGCAGCGCACCGCCCACAGGAAGTCGAACGCCCGCAGGAAGGCGCGCAGCTCGCGCCCGGTGAACTCGGCCAGCCGCACCACCTCCCCCGCGCGCCCTTCCGCGGGATGCAGGTAGCGGGCGATCCAGAACAGGCTGTTCAGGTCGCGCAGGCCGCCCTTGGACTCCTTGACGTTGGGCTCGACGAGGTAGCGGCTGGTCCCCGCCTTGGCGTGGCGCTCGTCGCGCTCTTTCAGCTTGGCGGCGGTGAACTCGGCGCCCGTGCCGCGAGCCACCTCGGCGCGGAAGCGGCGTTGCAGCTCCTCGGTGAGCGCCTCGTCGCCGGCCAGGTGGCGCAGTTCGAGCAGCGAGGTGCGGATGGTGAAGTCGCCGCGGGCGAGCTTCACGCACTCGTCCACCGTGCGCGAGGCGTGGCCGACTTTGAAGCCCAGGTCCCACAGGGCGTAGAGCATGAACTCGATCACGCTCTCGGTGTGGGCGGTGGATTTGTAGGGCCGCAGGAATAGCAGATCGAGGTCGCTGAAGGGCGCCAGGGCGCCGCGGCCGTAGCCGCCCACCGCGGTCACCGCCAGACGCTCGCCCTCGGTGGGATTGCGGGCGCGGTGCACGTGGGTGGTGGTGAAATCGTAGAGGGCCTGCACCACCTCGTCGGTGACCCGCGAAAGCAGGAGCGCGGTGGCCGAGCCGCCGGCGCCGGCCTCCAGCCGCTCCTTGGCGATCATGCGGCCGCGGAACAGGGCGCCGCGCAGGAGCTCCAGCGCCCGGGCGCGCAGGGCCGCGTCGTCATTCGCGGCGAGGGCGGCGGCGGAGAGCTGGGCGCGCAGCTTGACGCCGTCGACCACCGTCTCGATACGGGCCGTGCGTTGGCGCGCCATGGCGGGAGCTTAGAGGCGTCCGCGCGGCTTGCGAGCGGGCAGGCGGTCGCGGGCGGTCAGTGGGCGTCAGGCCAGAGTTCGGCGGTCTCGCCCTTGCGGTTGAGCATGCGGGCCGCGCGCCTGATGACGGCCAGGAGGCGCGCGGTCCGTGCGACGCCATCGTCGGCCAGGCGGGCGCGGGCCAGGCCCTCCAGCGTGAAGCGGGCGAGGTCGCGGCTGGCCTGCAGGCGCGGTCCTGCGCCGCCCTGCATCAGGCCCGACATGGCGTCGCTCAGCTGCGCCCGGTCGAAGGCGTCGCGGGCCGGCGCGATCTGCACGGCGAGATCGGGATCGGTCCGCGCCGCCGCCTCAAGCTCCCCGAACGCCACGAACGCGGGATGAGTCAGGAGGGCCCAGTAGCTGTCGATGGCGTGGTCGATGCGGTCCGCGCCATGCGGGGCGCCGGTGGCGGTCTCGTCGAACAGGCGCGTGCGCTCGCGCTGCAGGTGCTCCACCACCGCGACCACCAGGCTGGCGCGGTCGGGGAAGTGGTAGAGCATGGCCCCGCGCGTCAGCCCCGCCGCCTCGGCGATCACCGGGTTGGGCGAGGCGGCGTAGCCCCGCTCCACCAGCATCCGCACGGCGGTGTCGACGATGTGGGCGCGCGTGCGGCGCGACTTGGGGCTGTCGCCCGCCAGCCGAGGCCGGGGGGCCGCAAGCTCGGGCGCGGGGTCGGGATCGACCCGACGAAGGGCGCTGGTCGGAGGCATGGGAAGTCCTTGGCGCAGGCTTGCTAGCAGATAGGGTCGCTGCGGTGCAGCAAAAGAGGCGCCGCGCCCTTCGCCCTTGACCCCGGGCGCTGCGCCCGCTTCGTCTCACCGGCCATGTCGCGCCGCCCCGCCATCTGCGCCTGATGCGCGTCCTCCTCGCCACCGACGCGTGGGAGCCGCAGGTCAACGGCGTGGTGCGCACGCTGTCGCGCACCATCGCCGAGATGCGCGCCATGGGCCACGAGGTGGAGGTGGTCTCCCCCGACCAGTTCAAGACCCTGCCGCTGCCCAGCTATCCCGAGATCCGGCTCGCCACCAACGCCTGGGAGCCGATGCAGGAGCGCTTCAAGGCCTTCGAGCCCGAGGCCATCCACATCGCCACCGAAGGCCCCATCGGCCTGGCCGCGCGGCGCCTCTGCCTGGAGTGGGGCCTGCCCTTCACCACCAGCTACCACACGCGCTTCCCGGAATACCTCAGCGCGCGCCTGCCGGTGCCGCCGGCGGCCGGCTACGCCTACATGCGCTGGTTCCACAAGCCGTCGGGCCGGGTGATGGTGGCCACGCCCACCATGCGCGACGAGCTGGAGAAGCGCGGCTTCCACAACCTGTCGTTCTGGACGCGCGGGGTGGACACCGAGCTGTTCCACCCGCGCCGCGAGGGCGAGCCCGACCTCTTCGCCGACCTGGCGCGCCCCGTGTTCCTCAACGTCGGACGCGTGGCGGTGGAGAAGAACGTCGAGGCCTTCTTGGCGCTCGACCTTCCGGGTTCCAAGGTGGTGGTCGGCGACGGGCCGCAGCGCGAGGAGCTGATGGCCCGCTATCCCGCCGTGCGCTTCACCGGCGCCCGCTTCGGCGAGGACCTGGCGGCGCACTTCGCCGGCTGCGACGTCTTCGTCTTTCCCTCGCTGACCGACACCTTCGGCCTGGTGATCCTGGAGGCCATGGCCACGGGCGCGCCGGTGGCCGCCTTCCCCGCCCCCGGTCCGGTGGACCTGCTGCCGGGCTCGGGTGCGGGCGTGTGCGACGACGACCTGCGCGCCGCCTGCCTCGCCTGCCTGGAGCTGGACCGCGCCCACGTGCGCCGCTTTGCGGAAGGCTTCAGCTGGCGCGCCTCGGCCGACCAGTTCGTGACCAACCTCCAGCCCCACCCCGAGCGCGAGAAGCGCCGCTTCTGGAAGCGCCTGCGCCGGCTGGCGAGGTTGCGGCGACGCAGCCGGGCGGCGTGAGCCGGGTCGGCGCGGCGGCGCCATCGCCGCCGCACCCGCGCCGGGCCTACATCGGCGGCGTGATCCCGTCCTTGCCGATGGCGACGAACTTCGCGCCCTTGGCGTCGGGCGTGGTCACGACGAACACCTTCTGGCCCTTGGCCAGCACCGACTCCGTCGCCGGCTCGAAGCGCACGATAGGCGCGCCGGCGGGCACCGCCACCTTTGAGGCGCCGCCCTTGTAGGAGACGGTGAGCGCCTTCTCGCCGGCCGACCCGACGGTGCTGCCCGTCACCGCGCCGTTGGTCATGGCGCTCTGCGCCTGCACCGTCCCGTTGGTCATCGCGCTCTGCGACTGCACCGTGCCGTTGGTCATCGCGCTCGACCCGCTCGCGCCGTCGCCGCCCTTGGAGGCGATCACGCCGGGCGTGTCCCAGGCGTAGTGACCCTCGCCCGTGCCACGCATCGACTCGGGGAAGATCACCACCTCGACCGCGCGCAGCGCGGTGTCCGGCCCGCTCGTCGCCGTGCCGATGAAGTCGCCGTTCTTCACCGCCGAGAGGCTGGACGCGGCGACCCAGGCGAAGCCGGTCTTCGCGTCGAGCGGCACGGTGACCGATCGGCCGTCGTAGGTCTGGATCGTCAAAGCGTCGGGCGCCACCGCCTGCAGCGTGCCACGCACCCGATCGGCGGAGGCGGCGGGCGCCGCGGGGGCCGTCGCCGGAGCCGCGGCGGGCGTCGCCGTCGCGCCGGCGCCGTCGTTGGCCGGCGTCTTGTTGCAGGCCTCCAGCGAGACGAGCGCCACGCCGATCACGGCGACTGTTCTCAGGGTCATGGTCTCGGAAACTCCGTTAGCGCGCGCCGCACCGCTCCATCGCCGCCGCCGCCGCGGGGCCCGCTCTCCTCGCACGGCGACGACGCCTTCGCCAAGCATGCGCAAGACCCGTCGCAGCCGTGATGCGTCAGGGGCGGGTATGGGCGTCCAGCCAGTCCAGCACGGTCTTGTGCCAGAGCAGCGAGTTGGCGGGCTTCAGCACCCAGTGGTCCTCGTCGGGGAAGGTCAGGAACTTGGACTCGATCCCCTTGGTCTGCGCGGCGGTGAAGGCCCCCAGCCCCTGCTCTAGCGGGATGCGGAAGTCCTTTTCCGAATGGATCACCAGGATCGGCTTGGACCAGTCCTTCACATGGTCGATCGGGTTGAAGCGCTCGTAGGCGGCCGGGTCTCGCCAGGGCAGGGCCGAAGGTCCGCCGTGCTCCCAGGTGGAGAACCACAGCTCCTCGGTGGAATAGCCCATCATGCGGTCGTCGAAGACGCCGTCGTGATCGACCAAGCAGCGCCACGGCTGGTTCCAGACGCCGGCGATCCAGTACGTCATGTAGCCGCCGTAGCTTGCGCCCAGCGCGCAGGCGCGGGAGCCGTCGAGGTAAGAGGCCTGGCTCAGCGCGGCGGCCCAGCCCTTCTGCAAGTCCTCCAGCGGGCGGTCGCCCCAGTGGCCGGAGATGGCGTCGGTGAAGGCCTGGCCGTAGCCGGTGGAGCCGTGGAAATCGACCATCACCACGGCATAGCCCCGGCCGGCGTAGACCTGCGGGTTCCAGCGGTAGCTCCAGCTGTCGGTCCACGACCCTTGCGGACCGCCGTGGATCAGGAACGCCACCGGATACTTGCGCCCGGGCTGGTAGCCGGCGGGCTTGACGATCCAGCCGTACACGGTGTCGCCGTTCCAGCCGGTGAAGTGGAACTGCTCGTAGGGCGCCATCCCAACTCCCGCGAGGCGGTCCTCATCGGCGTGGGTCAGCGCCACGCCCGGGCCGCCGGGCGTGGTCATGGCGGACAGCTGCGCCGGGCCGCCCATGGAGTCCTGCAGCAGCACAAGCCCGCCCTGCGGCGTCGGCTCGAAGGCCGAGACGTGGCCGCGGGCGGTCAGTGCGCTCACAGCCCCGGTGCGCGCGTCGATGCGGAACAGCTTGGTGCGGCCCTGCTCGTCGGCGGTGGTGTAGAGGCTGCGCCCGTCGCCCGACCACTGCAGCGGCCCGGCCGAGCGATCCCAGCCGCCGGTGAGCTCGTGCTTGGCGCCAGTCGCGGCGTCCATCAGCCAGACGGTGAAGCGGTCGGCCTCGAAGCCCGGGCGCTTCATGGCGCGGTAGGCCAGGGTGCGCCCATCGGGCGAGGGGGCGGGCGCGGCGTCCCAGGCCTTGTTGTCGGCGGTGAGGTTCACCGGCGAGGCCGAGCCGTCCATCGGCGTGCGATAGACATCGAAGTTGGTGGAGAAGGGTTCGGTGCGCCCCGCCAGGCGGGCGGAGAACCACACGGTGCGCCCGTCGGGGCTGATGCTGTAGTCGCCGTCGTCGCCGAAGGGCTTGTTGGGGGCGTCGCCGTCGAAGCCGGGCATCAGCGGCACAGGCGCGCCGGCCCGGCCGTCGGGGCCGAGGCGCACGGAGAAGAGGTGGTTGCGCGTGCCGTCCGCCCAGGCGTCCCAGTGGCGCACGAACAGCTTGTCGTAGATGCGCCCGCTGGCCTTGTCGGCCTTGCGCGCGTCCTCGCGCGCCTTGGTGGCGGCCGGGTCCTCGGCGTCGGGGAACACCGCCATCGAGACGACGAGGTGAGTCCCGTCAGGCGCGATGCGGAAGGTGTCCACGTCCAGCGGCAGCGCGGTGACCTGCGCGGCGTCGGCGCCACCCGCCGTGGCGCGCCACACCTGGCCGTCCTTCAGGTAGTAGAGCCGCCCGTCGCGCCCCCAGCGCGGGGAGGTCGCCCCTTGCGAGCCCGGCTGCATCACCGGCGGCGCACCGCCCCGCGCGGCCACGAGCCACAGGCTGTGCACGCCCTTGTTGGCGGAGAGGTCGGTGGCGCGCCTGTCGTAGACCACGCGCCGGCCGTCGGGCGACACGCGCGGATCGCTCACCCGATCGAGCGACACGAGGTCGGCGGCGGTGAGCCCGCGCGCCTGCGTCGCCGTCTGCGCCTGCGCCTGCGCCTGCGCGGCCCCGAGCGCGAGGAGGGCGGAGGCGGCGAGCAGGTCTGGGCGCAGGCGAAGCATGGAGCGATCCTTCGGGCGGGGGCCCATTGCTAAGCCCGCCGCGCCCGCAGCGCCAGCTTGCGCAGGCGCCGCAAGCGCCCCGTGCGACCTATTCCGCCGGAACCTGCGGCTCGCCTCGACGCAGCATCAGTTGGTCGAAGTTGGACCATACGCCCTCGCCGCCCTCCCAGCGGCCGGCGGTGGCCGCCTTGGAGTATTCGGTGGAGCGGGCCTCGAAGAAGTTGGCGTGCTCCACGCCCGAGAGCAGGCTCTGCAGCCAGGGGATGGGGTTCTCGCGCACGCCGTAGAGCTCGGGCAGCTCCAGCTGGCGCAGCCGCCAGTCGGCGATGAAGCGGATGTACTGCTTGATGTCTGTGGGGTTCATGCCCTGCACCTCGCCGGCCTCGAAGGCCAGGTCGATGAACTTGTCCTCAAGCCCGACCACCGTGCGGCAGTTCTCGACGATGTCGGACGCTACGCTGGCGGTGACCGCGCCGGTCTCCTTGTTGAAGGCGTGGTAGAGCTTGATCATGCCCTCGCAGTGCAGGCTCTCGTCACGCACGCTCCATGACACGATCTGCCCCATGCCCTTCATCTTGTTGAAGCGCGGGAAGTTCAGCAGCATGGCGAAGCTGGCGAACAGCTGCAGCCCCTCGGTGAAGGCGCCGAACATGGCCAGCGTGCGGGCGATATCGGCGGTGGTCTCCACCCCGAAGGTCTGCATGTAATCGTGCTTGTCCTTCATCGCCTCGTATTCGAGGAAGGCGGAGAACTCAGTCTCCGGCATGCCGATGGTCTCCAGCAACAGCGCGTAGGCGGCGATGTGGATCGTCTCGATGTTGGAGAATGCCGACAGCATCATCTTAACCTCGGTGGGTTTGAAGACGCGGGCGTAGCGTTCCATGTAGTTGTCGTTCACCTCGACGTCCGACTGGGTGAAGAAGCGGAAGATCTGGGTCAGAAGGTTGCGCTCACGGTCGTTGAGCTTGGTCGCCCAGTCCTTGCAGTCCTCGCCGAGCGGAACCTCCTCGGGCATCCAGTGCACCTGCTGCTGGCGCTTCCAGAACTCGTGCGCCCACGGATAGCGGAAGGGCTTGTAGGCGTGGCTGGGCGTCATCAGCCCGGGCAGGGGGGCGGGGATGTCGAACGCCATGGGACGGCCTTCCGGAGGGGGAATCGCGCGAGGTTGGACGGACCCTAGGGCGCCGCGCGCATAGATGCAGCGCCGAAATCGCCGCAGACCCCTAGATGTTGTACACAGCCTCTGTGGACCGCCTGTGGACGGGCCTCAGCTCTTCAGCCGCCAGCCGCGCCGGAACAGCTCCCACACGAGTCCGCTCAACCCCACCGCCAGGACGAGCGAAACCGCCACCCCCAGTGCGATCGAGGCGTCGGAATGGCCGGTGAAGCCGAAGCGGAAACCGTCGATCAGGTAGAAGAACGGATTGAACCGCGCCACCGGCTGCACCACCGTCGGCAGGGCCGAGATGCTGTAGAAGGTGCCGGAGAGGAAGCTCAGCGGCATGATGACGAAGTTCGTCACCGTGGCCAGATGGTCGAACTTCTCCGACCAAAGGCCGGCCAGCACGCCCGTCATGGCCATGATCAGGGACGCGACGGCGGCGAAGTAGATGACCGCGCCCAGATGCGCGATGCCGTAGCGGGAGAAGGGCCACACGGCGAGCGCGGTGACGAACCCCACCAGCACGCCGCGCGTCATCGCTCCCAGGCCGAAGCCTGCGGCCAGCTCGAACGGCGACAGCGGCGGCGTGAGGAAGTCGGGCGCGGTGCCCATGATCTTGGCCTGGATGATCGAGGACGAGGCGTTGGCGAAGCTGTTGTTGAGGATCGCCATCATGATCAGCCCGGGGCCGACGAAGGCGCCGAAGCTCACCCCCTCCACCTCCGGCCGCGTCTTGCCGACGGCGACCACGAAGATGAGCATGTAGAGCAGCGTGGTCACGACCGGCGCGCCCACGGTCTGCAGCCCCACCTTGAAGAAGCGCCGCACCTCCTTGAGGTAGAGGGTCTTCAGCCCCTCCCAGTTCACCCCGTTCAGCACCCGCGGCGCGGGCGGTGTGGCGGCGCGGCTTGCGAGGAGCGAGGCGGAGGCGATGTTGGGCGAGCGTGCGTTCACCGCCCGCATGTGGACCGCACCCCGGCCGCGCGCAACCGCGGGCCACGCGCTCGGCCGACCTTCGGCGTACGGTGGCCGCCGCAGGGACGGCGCCGCCAGACGCGCCAGCTCCTGCGCCGGATCATCCGATCGACGATGAAGGCGAAGCCTGCGCCCCGTCGATCACGCGAAATCCGAGAAGGAAGTCTGGAGCGGGCGAGGCGATTCGAACGCCCGACCCCAACCTTGGCAACCATAGGGTCACCGTCTCACGGTGCAACCCGTACGATCACGACGCGTCACCGAAGCCGCAATACTTCTTGCGCAGCCTCGGCTTCGCCGTTCCTATGACATCACACGCGGACACAGCGGCTCCCGGCCGTCTGGTCCCGCCGTGGTCCCGCGACACGCTTTGTTCTGGTGCGCCTATGCCGAAGCTCACGAAGAGGATCATCGACGCCCTCCGGCCCGATCCGGCCGGCGAGGTGATGGTGTGGGACACAGAGCTGCGCGGCTTCGGCGTGCGCGTGATGCCCAGCGGCGTGGCCACCTACGTGCTCAAGTACCGGAACGCCGAGGGCCGTCAGCGCAAGCTCGCCCTCGGGCGCACGACGGAGCTGGCTGCCGACCAGGCGCGCGACTTGGCGCGGCGGCGGCTCGGTGAGGTGGCGCACGGCAAGGATCCCTCTGCCGAGCGCAACCAGCTGCGGAAATCAATAACCGTGGGCGAGCTGTGCGACCTGTACGTCGCCGACGCCGCGCACCGGGTGAAGGCTTCCACGCTGGCGATGGACCGCAGCCGCATCAAACGGCACGTCAAGCCGCTGGTGGGCTCGCGCACGGTCACCAGCCTCACCACGCAGGACATCGGCAAGCTGCAGGCCGACATCATCGCCGGGCGGACGGCGGCGGCGCGCGAGGGACGCGGCGGCGTCACCACAGGCGGGCGGGGGGCCGCGTCCCGCACGGTGGGCATGCTGGGCACGATCCTCGAGTTCGGGTTGCGCCTGGGGCTCATTGCCGAGAACCCCGCCAGGAAGGTCGAGCGGCCGGCTGACGGGCGCCAGCGTCGCTTCCTCTCGCCGGAAGAGATCGGCCGGCTTGGCGAGGCGCTTCGAGTGGGTGCTGAGCTCGGCGAGCCTGCGTCAGTGCTGGCGGCGATCCGCTTCCTTCTCCTGAGCGGCTGCAGGCGAATGGAGGCGCTGGGGCTGCGGCGCGAGTGGGTGGACGCTCGCGGACGCTGCATCCGCTTCCCCGACACGAAGAGCGGCGCCCAGGTGCGTGCGGTTGGCTCGGCGGCGCTGGAGGCTCTGCCGGCGCGGGAGGGCGCAGGGTGGGCGTTCCCAGCTGAACGCGGCGCGGGCCACTTCATCGGGTTGCCGAAGGCGCTGGCGAGAGCGTGCAAACGCGCTGGGCTGGAGGGCGTCACCGTGCACGTGCTGCGCCACACCTTCGCGGCCACGGCGGCAGAGATGGGCTTCTCGGAGCTGACGATCGCGGGGCTGCTCGGGCATACGGTACCAGGGGTGACGGCGCGGTACGCTCACGTAGCGGACAGCGCACTCGTGAGCGCTGCTGGGCGCGTCAGCCATCGCATTTTGTCGGTCATGGACGGAGGCGTAAGTGTGGTTGTCTCCCTGCAGCGAGGGGCTTGCTAGCTCGCAGCCTCACGTAGAGCTAGCCACTCGTATTGCGCACACTCCGATACCGTGGCCCTCTGTCAATATGCGCTCGACAAACGAGTGTGCGCAGCGGAGGGCGTGAGTGGCTCGGCAGACACCGTTTCAGGTTTTCTCCTACTCGATATCACGCAATGAGCGACAATACTCCGGCTTAGAGCAATTAAAACTGCTGCAGGAGATCAAAGGGCGACGCACTTACCATCACAAGCGCAACCCCACTGCAGACGACAACGACACTTTTGTCATGTTTCCTCGTGAAGAGAAGGTTGGACGCTACAGAGTCATAATCTTTGGAGTGGGTCAAGACGTTCAGGGTCGTGTGCGTGCTAATTATGACCAGGACCTCGACCAAGTGGTGATGGACTATGTTGCGACGAATGGAGGTATCAAATACGCCGCCTGCATTGCTATTCCAGCCTTGGCTCGCGTTGCGATTGCGGACAGCTCAAGCGAGTACGGGCTTGGTGCCAAAAGCGCCGCTTTCCGCTTTGAAAGCGTGATCAACCACCTTGTACGCAACTCCGAAGCTCGCCTGACGGCGGCGGCGCGGTACGCAGATATCGATCGAGCGATACGCAACTTCGACCTCTACGAATTTTCGTTCAGCGTTCGCCCCAGCAATCCCCATATTGGCCGGCAAGGTGCCAAGCTGGATGCGGAAATGAAGAAGGACGGGATAAGGAAGCTTCGCGGCACCGCCGTGGCTGATCCCGAAAAGCCAATGAGAATGAACGAGGACGGTTACATCGAGCAGGCGGCAGGCTTGGCGGCTGCAGGGTACGGACAAATTGGCCTGCGCGCTCGCACCGCTGAGGGGGCTGAGATCCAGTTCGCTAAACCACAGTTCAGCGAGGAGAAGCGCCTTAACGAGGCGGCGCAACGTAAACCGCAGTCGCTCAGGATTTTTATCAGTGGGGACTTAGGGGAGGCAGAGCAATATCGCGCAGCGGCGCGTGCTCTGATCGAGCTATATGGCGAATAGATCTTCTGATAGGCCCGATTTTTGGACTTCTTGGCTCGATGAGATCAAGGCTGACTTAGAAGAGGCGGGGCCTGTCGCGCTCATTCCGTCTAAGCCGCTGCTCGCGCTCGGCATCGGAGCGCTTGCCGCTTGGTCCCTTCCTGAGAAGCTGTGGGATCGCGAAAATTGGGGGGCGATAGTCACCATGTACGGCGCACTCCTCACATTGAACGGCCTTCTTTTAGCGCTTAGCTGGGGAGCCTTTGCGCGTGTACAGGAAACGATGTGCAAGCCGGGTTTCTCAGAATACCTAACGACAAAGAATCTAACCGAGGGATACATTTTCTACATCAATTTCATCAATGCGGCACTGATTATTTCTACGCTTTGCACCGCAACGTGTCTCGTTTTATGCTGCGCTGCGATTGGCATCGACATGCAAAAGGTTTTGTGCGCGCTAGGGCTGGGTGCAGCACTGTATGCTCTTTATAGGGCGGCTGGATCAGTCAAGTTAATGCAAGACTTGGTCTGGTCGTACTCCGTTTTCGATGGCGAGAAGTTCGATAGTAACGTCACACGTCTTCGCCAGCGCTGACACTTGCAGCCAGCCCTCTTCCATTGTCCGGCAGGATCACCAGCACCTCCCCCGGCCGGCGTTCCACCGGCTCGCTCATGTCGCTGACGATCACCACGCGCGCCACGGGCCGGCCGCCGCGGGTGCGCTGCTTCGCCTCCAGCCGCTGAAGGCGCTCGCCCAGGGCGCGGCTCACGACGGATGCTCCTGAGATGCGCGGTGGCGCTTGATTAGCGCCCACAGCCGCGGCGTCTCAACCTGCAGGAAGGCGTCGGTGGCGAGAGGGCCCACGCTGGCGCGAGGTGACGCCGCTCCGGTCAGCTCGGCCACGATGCGTTCCAGGGCGCCGACCTCACCAGCCGAAGGTCGCTCCGGCATTTCCGCCTCAAGCTTGCGGAGCCGGCGGCTCAGGTCAGACGCCATAGGAAGGCTCCAGCCGAGCACGTCGTTGGGAGACGTACGTCTCGTTGAAGCCGGCCAAGCGGCTCGCCTCACACATGCGGTCGATATCTGCCTCGCGGTCGATCGCTTCGAGCTGAGGCACCTGCAGCAGGGCCGCTTCGACGTGGGCGGTCGTCACACCTGGAATGGCCTCGAACAGGTCTGCATACTGGAGAGCGCTGACATCCCAAGGCAGCGTGGCTCGGCTTTCTGCCGTGAGCGGACCAGCCAGGTACGCGACCTGGCGATCTCGCTCGGCGCGCGTCATCTCCGTGCAGGCGGTGCGAAAGGCGGCGCACAGATCGTCGCCTGGGCGCCACCCGGCGAAGTGGAAGGCGTCGACCATGGCGAGCACGACAGCGGCTTCCCGCAGCTGCTCCTCGTTCGGCGGCCCGGGCGGCGCGATGCGCTCGAGGCGGGCGAGGCGGCGGAACAGCTCAGCGCTCATGTCGTGCCTCCAGCGCGGCGAGGCGCTGCTCCAGGTCGGCCGTCTCAACGGCGCGGCGATGCTCGGCGAGGATCCTGGCGAAGGCCTCGCCCTCAGACGGGGTGATGTCGCCGGCAGAGACGGCCTTCAGCACCGCGGCGAGTGCGGCCGGGTGGTCGGACGCCTTCGACGTCGGCGGCAAGGCGAAGCGCACCGGCCGGTCCTTACGTGGCGGCACCAGGCGTTCGATGCAGAGGCGCAGGGCGGCCACGTCGCCCCCCTTGGCTATGTCGACGGCCTTCCGGGTCAGAGCGGCCGCCTCGCCCTCCAGGAGCGCCTCAGCGGCCAGGGTTGAGCGGTTGCGCGCGCCCTTCGGCCGGCCGGGGTTGCCCCGAACGAACGGGCGACCTCGCGTAGCTGGTGCGTTCTTACCCGTGCCCGTCGTCATGGGGCCATTCGCCGCTCAGGCTCGATACGGCGTCCAACCTCATCCGGCCAGCGGATCAGCTCGGCACGCTCCACCCCTGCAGCCGTGATGGTGTGGCGGCCTCCGAAGCCGCCGACTTGGTGCACAGCCACGCCGCCGATCTCCCAAGTGACCCGACGCTGCGCTTCTAGGAGCGCACGGCCGTCCCGCGTGGCGTCGAAGCCCGCGTTCGTCGCCTTATCGAAGGGCCGGCCTAGCACCGCAGAGAGATCGACCTGCGGGGTGGTGAGGTGCGTCAGCTCAGTCAGGTGGCCTGGCCTAAGTGCAGCTGCCCAACCGGTCCGGTGGGTCGTGACAGCTAACGCGCGGGGGCTGTTGCGGCCCTGATCCCAGAAACACGCCACGATCTGGAGCCCCGCCCACTCAGGGCCCATGTCGCGGACGGCGCCCAAGTTAACTTGGTGAGCGATCGCCGGCAGCAAGGTTAGCAGATCGGAGATCGACGCCGGAGGTCTTTCGCCCATGATCGCAGCCGCAATGGCGTGATGGCCGCCTGTTCCACTCCAGCCGAGTGCCAGGCGGCTCCCATCCCAAGCAATCACCTTCGACTCGATCACGGTCACCCGGCCTTCTGCATCGAAGCCGGCCGCGTCCGTGATGAGGTGAACCGCGTTCGCCTGGACGATGACGTTGAGTGCTGTCACTGCGGATCTCCAGAGAATTAAGGACAAGGTTGCCGGCTGCACCCGTGCGTCCCACAACATAAGGCACGCCCGAAGCGGGATCGGCCTTCCAATCGACCTGCGTGCCGTATTCGCCGCCGACCTTGGGCTTAGGTTGTGTTGAGGCAAGCGCCGCGCCAGCCAACAGCGCGCCCCCGGCTGCTTCTATAACGCCGGCCAGGGCCAACTGTGTTCCGATCGAAAGTACGGTCCCACCCAGCACCCCTAAGAGTGTCGCGTCGATAGCTTGGCCGACGCCCGGAATGAAGTTGACGGCGACTGCTGCGGCGACGAGAGCGACCTTGCCGACGACCTTGCCCATCAGATTGTTCTCCACGCGAAGGCGTAGGTTAACGGCTGCATAACGACCGCCTTTGCCACGTCTTCGTAAAAGCCGAGCACCCGGCCGTTGCCGAGCGCCACTGTCAGCGCCAGCATGATCCCTTCGCCCTCCAGGCCGATGATGTCGCCCGGCAGCGCCATTGATGGCGGAATGCGCAGCAGGCCCATGTCGTCCAGCACGTCGCCGAGATCGGAGAAGCCACGCTTGCGCAGCGCCTTCGTGGCGCCCAGCGCCGTCGTGTACCGGCCGAACCGGCTGAGCGGCGCGGAGACTCCAAGCTCACGCAGAACATGCGCGGCTAGCCGAGCGCAATCGACTTGGCCCCAGACGAAGTCTTGACCGTAGAACCGATCGTGCGTCGCTTGAGCGGCGGCGACGCGGCGGAGGTACTCGTTCTGCTTAGCGGCCATGGATCAGCTCCCAGATGCGATAGGTGAGCGCCGGCCGCGCACTGTGGCGGCGCCGCCGGCTGTCGGTGTTCTCACGGTCACCGCCGACTGGACCGGACGCAGGCCATCACACCCGCGCCAGGGGGTTGGCCGCCGCTGCTGGGGGGAGCGGTGGCGCATCTTCAGAGCGCCAGCCGGTGAGGCGTGACGTCGATCGGGAAACGGGGTGGCTTCTCCGCGTCGAGCGGCCTCGGATCGGGCCGGGCGACTACGGGCGGAACCCACATCTGCACCGGCACGCGACGCGGCCATGCGAGGTCGCCGCCAGCGTCGTGAAGATGAGGCAGGCGAGTGGTGACAGCGAGCCGCCCCGGCTTGCCGCCACAGTCAGGGCTGAAGCCGCGCGCCAGGTACTCCACCCCTTCGCGTTCTGGGCTCACGCCAGCGGCGCGAAGGCGTGCATCGTTCGCCTTCATCCGATCGAGCAGACCGGCGATGGCTTGCACGGCCGCCGGGAAGCCATACTCAACGTCGCTCAGGAGCTCGTCTCGCTCCTTCAGCGCCGCAGATTTTTCACTTGCGGCCGCAGCTTCGAGCTCCGCCTCGCGGATCGTCACCAGCCGCTCCAGCACGGCTGTCTCCTGCCGGCCGAGCCGCTCCACCTCGAAGGCGAGCTGAGACGCCTTGCCGTGCAGCTTGGCGGCCGAGGCTGCCGTGGTGGTCACGTCTACGGACTGCGCGTGCGTGTCGGCCCTTTCGACCTTAAGAGCGGCCTTCTCGCTGCTCAGGTCGGCCAGGAGCGTCTCCGCCTCTGGGATGCCGCCCTCGCCACCCAGGAGGGATGTGACGCGGCTATGGAGATCGGCGGCGCTCATTGGGCGCCCCGCTTCCAGCCATTCGCCAAGCGCTCCTTACGCTCCGCAAGCGCGGCTTCGTGCGCCGCGGACGCCTCTCGCATGCGCTCGGCCGCGATCGCCGCCTCGTGGCCGGTCTCGGCGTCGCTGCGAGCCATGCTCGCCACCTTGCTCAGGTGCGCGGCGTTGAGGCTGGGATCGGCCGCCACGCCGATGGGCGCGAGGTTACCGGTGTGCGCGGGCGAGCTATCGCGGTGCGAGGTGCGGTAGTGCTCGTTGCGCCGGGCGAAGGCCTCATCGGACATCGCCTGCAGACGCTCCGTGGCTTCGCGGCGATCAGCCAACACGCGAGCCTCGTCGGCGACGGCCCGCTGCGTGCTGTCCATGGCCATCATGCTCACGGTCAGCGCCTTACCGTCCGCCATTGTGGGCGAGACGCCTTCGCCAATGATGCGGCGGATGCTGGCGAAGACGCCAGCCGTGTCGGCGGGGTCGAGGGTGGTGGTGCTCATGAATGCTCTCCTCAGGCGGTGGCCGGTTGGCGGGTGATGCGAAGGCGGCAGGGAGCCCCCTGCGCGGCGGTGTCGTCGAAGGTGGCGGGGATGGGGGTGGCGGCCTCCGAAGTGGTGAAGGCGCCGGTACCGTCGACGTAAGCGGCTTGGCCCGGCGTGGCGGCGGCGCCAGCCGTGATCCAGATCACGCCCTCGTTCAGGAGGCCTGCCGAGGCGTAGCGCTGATAGGCGTCGACCGTCTGCGACCCGGTGAGCTGCACCTCGCCGGCGCTGGTGATCGTCACGCCCAGGAAGGCATCGGCCGCCGGGGTGGCGGTGCAGCCGTGATCGCCGGCTCCGCGGAAGACAGCCCGGCCGAACGGGATGCCGGCGGCGTCCTCGACGGTTCGGCTCAGGCGGTTGGACTTCTCGCCGTTGGCCACGACGCCGGGCGGCGGCAGGGGCGGCTTGTCGAGGAAGGTGGACTGGGTGACGGCCATCAGGCGGCTCTCCGTGGGTTGGCGGCGGGGTGGTTGAGGGCGGCGGCTTGGCGCTGGCCGTAGACGGCGATCAGCGCCGCCTCGGCGCGGCGTAGTGCTGACCGCGGTAGAGCGCCGCTGCCGGCGTCTTCTCTGAAGTGAACGTCATGCTTGCCTCCAGGTCTGGGGCGCACCTGCACGAAGAAGTCCCATTCCCAAGGAGCGGGAGGGTAGTTTGTTGAGCAGGGTTGTTCTTGAAGAGGGGAACGGCCTCTCAGGGGCCGTCCCCTCTTATTATTTATAATAAGGGGGTTCCCGCCCGCAGGTCACCGCAGGGGTCCCCGCAGGCAGCGTAAGGGTTTGCGAGGGGGTCTCCGCGGGTTCCCGCAACGGGTCACCGCAGGGGGTTACCGCAGGGGGTTCCCGCACCTGGGTTTCCGCAGGGTCACCGCAGGCGTTGCAAGGGATTGAAGCGGGGTCACCGCAGCTTCCCGCAGGGTTCCCGCAGGGGTCACCGCACGAGGCCTCCCTGGGGGGTTCCCGCACCTGACCAGAGGCCTTCAGCCCCTTCTTCCAGTGACGATCGGGGCCGCGCCAAAGGGGCTGGTCGGCGACGATCGCGCCTTCTTGAAAGAGCCGCTCCATGGCCCTGGAGAGCGCTGCTTCGCCGAGGCCCAAGGCCGCCGGCATGGCTGCGAAACGACGCGGCGCCCAGTTGATCCCGTTCTGGTGAGAGACGGCGCGCTGCTGGCTGGTGGCGAGCGCCAGGCACGAGAGAAAGCGCTCTTCCTCCAGGCGGAGGGTCTCTGTGGCGTCGAGCATGTGCTCGACGTTGCCGCGCAGATCCTCCAGCCGGACGAAGGCGCCGCGGTACCAGCGGAAGCTTATGCTCTCGCCCAGGCGGGCGTAGTTCGCCTTGCCCCGCGACAGCACGCGCGCATCAGGATCGAGGATTTCACCTTCCTCGCTCTCCGGCCGGCCGAGAAAGAGGCGCGAGCGCACCTGGTTCTCCCAGGCGGTGGAGCCGGAGAAAGCGTCGCCCGCCTTGTTCGGGTGGCCGATGAAGAGCACCGCCGCACCGGCGTCTGCCGCCAAGGCGTTCATCAGCCCGCAGAAGGCGGCCACTTGGTTGCGAATGTTCTCGTTGCCCGCGAACAGGTGCGCCACGTTATCGAGCACCACGAAGGTGGCGCCCGACTCCTGGACGGCTTTCCGCAGCCGCTGCCAGGAGGGTGTCGTCGACATGCGGCCGAGCTGGTCGAAGGTGGCGAGCTCGTTGCCGATCATGGTCGTGAGGCTGACGAGGTGCAGCCAGCCGCTGAGCATGGCGGGTTCGACGTCGAGCGCCTCGCATATCGACAGCTGACGGCGGTGAAGCTCCTGAGCGTCATCCTCGCAGGTGACGTAGAGCGCCACACCCTGCCGGGTTTCGGCGCCAAGGAACGGCCGCCCGAGCGCCACGTGGGAGCAGAGCTGCTGTCCCAGGAGCGACTTACCTGCGCTGCCCGCGCCGGTGAGGTAGGTCGCCGAATTGGCGAGGATCAGCTCATGCCAAGCCCACTGGCGGAGGGGCGCGTGACCCTCCTGCCAAGCCGCTGGGTCGAGCACCCGCCACACCGAGTTGCGCAGACCCTCCACCGCCCTGCGCCGCTCGAAGAGGAAGTCGGCAGCGTCCGGCGACAGATCGCCCGCATCGTCGCGGAGGGCGGTCTCCAGGCGGTCGAGAGCGTTGGACGCGACCTCTCGCGCGAGCGGGCCAATCTGCCCTCCCGCCGGCGCTCGGTCGATGAGGTCGGCCAGGTAGGCCGCGCCACCGAGCCCGCGGAACGCCGGATCATCCTTCATGCGGCTGGCGAGCACCGGAAGCACCGCCTCGGGCGCTGGCGCTTCGCCCCTCAGCTTAATCATCGCCGCGAAGAGACGCCGGTGGACAGGCTCTCCGAAGGTGTCGGCGGCGATCCGGTCGTCTAGGAGGCTGAGGTCGACGGCATAGGCGCCCAGGAGCGCCTGCTCGGCCTCAACACCTGCGATCATCGGCTTGCACCCTGGGAAGGTGATCGCATTCATGCGGCCCGCCCTCCTGGTGGCTGACTGCAGATGGTGCAGCGCCACGTGTTGGCCGCTCGATCGCAGTGCGCAGGGGCCCGGCCGCAATCGATGCAGCGGCGATCCCAGCGGCCTACGGTGGCGGAGGAGAAGTCACGCACCACCCGGGCGGCCGGGAAGCGGATGACCTCGGCTCCATGGGAGGTGATCATGGCCGGCTAGGCGCGGCGGTACTGGGCGGTGCACGTCACCATCTCGCCCAGGCGACGCAGCGCCCAAGCGTCCAGCGACTCCACCGGGTAAACAGGACGGTGGCCGGGCTTCTGGTAGGGCGGCCCGTCTTTCCCGCTGACGGCCATGTTGGCCAGCGTGCGCGGAGCCAAGTCGATGCCGTGCTGCTCGCGCAGGTATCGGCTGGCCTCCACCCGGTTCAGCCGGGGCTTATCAAGCTTCATGGTGGGGCTCCTGAGGAGCGGCGGAGCACGCACGCGAAAGCGCGCCTGAGCCCGAGGGCGCAGACGTGCGAAGGCGGCGGCTGGATCGGCCGCTACGGTGAACTAGGTTGTGAGGGAGGTCGCCTGCGCCCAGCTCTTGGACATTGGCATTGCGCCTGTCTGACGGTGTTTGCGTAGGCTGACAAGTGCCCGAGCGAACGTCGGCGTGAACCGCGATCGATAGCGGCTCCAGACCAGCGATATAGAAGATGTCAGCTGCGGAACCCCGCACGCTTTCATTTCCGACATCTGCCGGTGTTCGCGGGAGGGCGCAAGGGCCGTTATCGTGTGTCCTGTGACCTGAACGCTCGGCGCAGCGCTCCCCGATCGGATCACCACCCGCCCGCACCCTGCACCGCGCGCGGCACGCCTCCGCCCTCGCCTCCTCCAGCGGCACATCGCGCAGCGGCCCCAGGCTCATCTCTCGCCGGCGCGGGCGGTGGTAGATGAAGCTCCACCGCCGGCCGCCATCCCAGTCAACGCGCAGATAGAGCCCGGCGCCGTCGCAATGCATGCCGGGCTCCAGCTCCCACAGGTCGAGGCCCTCCAGCCGCTCGTACTGGCGGGGCATCAGCGGCTCCCGCAGTCGGCCCGCGCCAGCCAAGCGGCCGCAGGGACAGGGGCCGGCGCCTCACCAAGGATCGCCCTGCACTCGGCCGCCAAGGTGTGCAGCCCACCGCTGAGACCGCGGCGCCTTTCACCTGCCGCGGCCCCGTAGGCTCGGCTAAGCGCCGCCAGGGCGACGAAGGCCGCGCGATCGGCGTAGCTCTCCGCCGGGATCACCAGCCCGCGCGTGTCCGCCTGGGCGGTGCGCAGCTCCGGGTGCGGGTGCTGCGGTGTGGCGGCGGCGGCCGCGGCGCTGTCGACCAGCCGCCGCCACGTGCGCGTGCTCGGCGACGCCATCACGCCGGCTCCTGCAGGGCGATAAGGTCGGAGAGCAACGACCACTCCAGACGCTCATCGAAGTCCGAGGCGAGGGCCAGCGGTGCGGCTGCGGTGGCGAGCATCAGCGTCCGCCGGGTGGTATCGGCGGTGACCATCAGAGCCGCTCCCAGCGCGAGAGGAGCCGAGAGGCCGCAGCCTTGTACGGCTGGTTCGGAGCCCACCTCGCGTAGGCTTCAAGGTCGGCCTTTACGCGCGCCCGCCGCTTGTCGGAGAGGGCGCCAATGATGGAGCCGAGCAGATCGACCTCGAAGTCGTGGAGCTGACCGGAAGCCGCCTCGAAGGCCCGCTGGCGGCGCACGGCGCTGAGGTCGGCGACCGTGCCGGTTTTCCTAGCCTCGGCGCCGTCGATGAAGGTGCTGATGGGAGCGTCTCGCCGCGGTGCGGGGAAGGCGAGAACCTGGGCTTGCTGCGCCACGGTCAGTTCACCCCCATGCGAGCGACGCGACCGGCATGCCAGTGCGCACGGCCGGCGTACCGCTCACGCGAGCTGGCGGCCCATGTCGGGTTGGTGATGAGCGTGGGGCTCAGCTGCAGGTGCACGCCGCCGTTGACCGGCTTGGCCCGCGCCAGGAGCTTGTGAGCCTTCGCCTCGGCTCGCTTGTGGAAGGCCCACGCCTCCCGCAGGCAGGCGCCGAAGGTGACCTCCGGCCGGGCGCGCTTGGCGGCCCAGGCGGCGAGGAAGATGTAGCGCTGCGCTTCACGCGCGGCGGGCAGAGTCGTGCTAGGGGCTTGAGTAGCCATGACGTGATCGCTCCAGCGGTCCGTTGCGGTTAGGGCCTTGGCTCGGGCTGCAACCCTTGCCTTGGCCCGACCTTTCTGGCATTAGAAAGGGAGCATGTCAACCGTTTCTAACGTCAGAAAGACAGGGCGTCCGAGAGTGAATGCGACGCCGCTCTCCGTGCGCGTGCCGCCCGATCTGCTCAGTGAGCTTGACCGCTTCATCGCTGAGGAGTGTCCAGGGACGTCTCGCCCAGAAGCCTTGCGCCGTCTCGCCGCTGAGCAGCTCGCCACCCTCGGCATCCGACCCGTGTCGGCGCAGACCTAAAACTTAGCTGCTGGCAGACCGCTATAGGCCGCCTTCTCGCAAGTTCCAGTTTCTGAGATTGTGATTACATCGCCGTCGGGGAGCTTGCCGTTGATCATAGAATACAGCGCACCCGACGTACGATTGACAGTGAAGTCATAGTCCGAAAATGCAGCTCGCTCGGATCGTAGAACAATTACAGAGGGCGTGATTGATCGAACATCAATCGCAGTAGGGCAGCCCTCTTGCCGCCAGCACCATGCGCGACGGGCGAGATCGACAGCCAGGTGAACCTGAAATGGTTTGGTCTCGCCGGCGGAGGTCTGCGTCCCCGTGCACACCAAGTCGAACTGCATAGGCGAGCCGGCGACCGCGGCGGCGGCTAGGAGGGCGAGAATCACCGCACTCGCCCTTTTGGAGGAGTCGGTGGGGGAGGCGTCGCTGGTTCTATGGACTTGAGTATACGCCGGCCAACCATGCCGATATCGTCAGCTGAGCCAAGGTGACCATCCTGCCCCCGCTCTGGCTTACAGACAAATTCGAGCTCGGCAGATGCGACAGAGTCTGGCACGACTACATCCATCGGCGTGTAAGTTGGAGCTGCCTGTGAAGATAGCACCGATCCGCCGATCGCATATACCACCGTGTTCAGCGTCTTTATGCGCTCGTTGATGCAGTCGTATGAGGTCAACCTCATGGAATAGTCGATGTTCGAGAAGCTGGGATTGTTGTGGCTGGGGACGGTGGTCACCCAGACTTTGGGCATGTTAGGCTCGGGGTACTTCAGCGTACCGGCGTCAATAAACTCAATGTAAGCATTGTTCTTCGGTGCGGCCACGAGATAGTAGTCGCCGGCGGACGCGTAGGCAGGAAGGAGGCACAGGAAGAGAACCGCTCCACCGATGATCGCCTTCATGTCACCCGTCCCTCTACCCGGGAGAGGCTGTCACGGGGGCGGGCAGCTGTCGACTCGGCTGGCAGTAGCGACCGCGACGGAGAGTCACGCGCTTACAGTAAGGCGCAACGGCTAGCATTGCGACCTCAGGGCGAGCGCAGCTGCTCCCCGAGGGAGGAGCTATGCCGAGAAACGCAGACGGCATTATGCGGGTGCCGTCGCCCACCGACGGCGTGATCCTCGACTTTTTCGCCGAGGTTGCAGGCGAGACGCCGATCAACGCCAACGTCCTTGGCGTCAGCCTACCTGCCATGGTGGGGGTATCGGCGCTCGACGCGCAACTTGGAGCTGACTGGCGTCAGTCGCGCACCCTGAACTTGGTGACGTCGCAGGTAAGCCCCCGCCTCACCCTGTCATTCTCACGCTCGGTTTCTGAACCAAACTCCCACGGTGGCCAATTACCCATAGCTAGCGAGCACGAGGCGGAAATCTGGTTTGACTTTACTACCTTCAATCAACAGCAGGATCAGCCTGTCGTCTGGTCTGTCGCCTCAGCTGTAGAGGCTCTCAGAAGAAAGATTAGCGTCGCCCCAGGTGTCACAACATCACCCGAGCTGATGAAGTCTTACAGGCAGCAGTTTAAGAGTCTCACTGATCTCCATACTAAGCTAATCGCCGACGCTGCCGAAGAGAGGGCGAAGGGTGAGGCGCTGCTCGCTGAAAGGCGAGAGCAGTTGGAGAGTGAAGCTAAGGCCGGTCGCGAAGCCGATCAGCAGGGGGTTCAAACCATCCAGCTGGGCCTGGATAAGATCAAGTCAGACTTGGACAGCCGCCAGAAAGATTTAGATGATCGCGCTTACACGCATGCTAGACGGCAAATGCGGTCGGAAATCACTTCCGCTCTGAAGGCCAGATTACAAGAGCCGATTGTCTCTGAGTCGACATCGTCACAGCGTCGGCAGATACTAACCGTGTGCGTTGCTCTGCTGGGTGTCTTTGCCACAATCGCGTTCGTCACGTCGCTTGAGCTTTACTTGCAATCTAGCAGGACTCCGATCGGCGTCACGCAGTTGCTGATCCTGACTGGGCGAGTAGCGGTAGCCGTAGCGGCCTTTGCTGGCGTCGCCTTCTACCTCCTCAGCTGGCTGCGCCAGGTGCACGACAGCGACCTCCGCTCGGAGCGCGATCTGGAGCGCTACAGGTACGACCTCGACCGTGCGAGCTGGGCTATCGAGACGATCCTGGAGGCCGACGCGAAGGTCGGAGAGCGCGAAGCCAGCCCTGTGCCCGACCGGTGGGTGGAGGGGGTCACGCATGGCCTATTTGCGCGCACGGAGACCCGCGAGGAGCCCGGCCTGGAGGCGCTTGGCTCCCTCCTCAACTTCGCGGCCGAGGCAGAAATCGGACCGGGAGGCACAAAGGTCCGCCTGAACAAAGGGGGCATGCGCGGCCTACGCAAAGCCGAGAAGGCTGCCCATGACACCGGAGAGAGGTGACTGGTTGTGAATATGTACGCTAGCGCCGCCGGCAAGCCCGTCCACCATCATGGCGAGGAGTCATCGCCGATGTTGGCACCAGTCCACCGATCAAAGGCGCCCCGCCCTGGGAAGGCTCTACAGTCCACTTTTCGCCGGAGCGCGAAGAGTAGGGTTAAGGAAGACTTAACGTGACTCACCGCGGGCGAGTCGAAATAGCCTGTCAAGGCGAAAAAGTTGAGGAAATTGGTAAACGGCGCCTAGACGGAGCGATCCTGCTTGCTCTAGGGGTGAGGTGAGGGACGGCCTCGGCCATCCCTCCTCCTGGTCTTGGGGACCCGCCAGTCGCCAAGGCTTGCAGCTGTCATGTAGGCCAGCACCCGGGCAGGTCACACTTCAGTGCGGCCTGCCCACCTCCGCTAGGCCGGAAGTTACTTCCGATCGCCAGCGGAGCTTCCCTGCCATGGGCCGAGTCGCGTGGTCAAGAAAAACACCCGTTTTTCTTGCGCTAGCTGCATACCGGCTGAGAGAGCGAACTTCACGCGCTGGCGTCACGACCTAGCCTCACATGGTCCCGCCCTGGTCCCGCGATTGACGCAGCGAGGCGCAAGCCCCGGCGGGGTCACGTCCAAGTCACTGATCTGATTGAGAAAATTGGAGCGGGCGAGGCGATTCGAACGCCCGACCCCAACCTTGGCAAGGTTGTGCTCTACCCCTGAGCTACGCCCGCTCGCGTCGCGGCGAGGCGGCCGGAGCCGTCCCGCGGGAAGGCGCGCCTTGAACCACACGGCCCCGGGCTTGGCAAGCGCGGGGCCGCCCGCGCCTCAGTCGAGCGTCACCACCACCTTGCCCACCGCCTTGCGGTCGCCGAGCGCGGCGATCGCCTCGCTCGCGCGCGCCAGGGGGAAGCGTAGCGAGACGTAGGGCTTGATGCGCCCCTGCGCGTACATGTCCATCAGCTCGGCGGTGTTCTGCGCGTGCGCCTGCGGCTCGCGCGCCACCCAGCCGCCCCAGAACACGCCGACGATGCTGCAGTTCTTCAGGAGCGGCAGGTTGAACGGAACCGCCGGTATGCCGGCCGGGAAGCCGACAACCAGGAAGCGCCCCTCCCAGGCGATCGCGCGCAACGCCGCCTCGGCGTAGTCGCCGCCCACCGCGTCGTAGACCACGTCGGCGCCGGCCTCCCCGCAGGCCGCCTTGAACTGGGCGGCCAGCGCCTTGCGGCCCTCCTTGTCGAAGGGGCCGCGGGGGTAGATCACCGCCGCGTCGGCCCCGTGCTCGCGCACGGCCTGCGCCTTGTCCTCGGAGGAGACGGCGGCGATCACGCGCGCGCCGACCGCCTTGCCGAGCTCCACCGCGGCCAGCCCCACGCCGCCCGCCGCGCCCAGCACCAGCAGGGTCTCGCCCGCCTTGAGTGCGGCGCGCTGCTTCAACGCGTGCCAGCTCGTGCCGTAGGTGAACAGGAAAGCGGCCGCCTCGTCGAACGGCATGCCTTGCGGCATGGCCGTGCAGCGCGAGGCGGGCACGGCGATGCGCTGCGCCATGCAGCCCCAGCCGGGCGAGGCGATGACCTTCTGGCCGGGCGCGAAGCCCTCGACGCCTTCGCCCACCGCCTCGATCACGCCGGCGCATTCGCCGCCGGGCGAGAAGGGGCGCGGCGGCTTGAACTGGTACTTGTCCTCGATGATCAGCGTGTCGGGGAAGTTCACCCCCACCGCCTCGACCGCAATGACCACTTGGCCGGGACCGGCCCCTGGATCGGGCGCGTCCTCCACCACCAGCGTCTCGGGCCCGCCGGGGGCCTTGGACAGCACCGCCTTCATGCTCGCTCCTCCGCCCCGGGCGCTGTGGCCTCGATCGGCGGCGGACGCTATCGGAGCGGCGCGCCGGCGGGAAGCGCACAGGTGAACGAGGTTCAGATGAACGACGCGGCCCCGGGCTCCATCGCGCTCGCCCTGCACGGCGGCGCCGGCGCCAGGCCCGGCCGCGACTACGCCCGCGAGATCGCCCACATGGCCGGCCTGGTCGAGGCGGCGCGTGACGCGCTGGCGGGCGGGGCCGAGGCGCTGGACGTGGTGACGCACACGGTGGGGGCGCTGGAGGCCAGCGGCCTCTACGTCGCCGGCCGCGGCGCCTCGCCCAATGCGGACGGCGTCTACGAACTCGACGCCAGCCTGATGGACGGGGCGACGCAGCGCGCCGGCGCGGTGGCGGCGCTGGTGGGCTTCGCGAGCCCGGTGGCGGTGGCGCGCGCGGTGATGGAGCGCACGCCCTACGTCATGCTCGCAGGCGACGGCGCATCGCGGTTCGCCGGCGCGCAAGACTTCGCCCCCGTCGCCGACGCCGACGCCTGGTTCACCCGCGCGGGCGCCGACGAGAGCAACCATGCGCCGGGCGCCCTGGCCCACGGCACGGTGGGCTGCGTGGCGCGCGACCGCGAGGGCCGCCTCGCCGCGGCCACCTCCACCGGCGGAGTGTTCGACAAGCTGCCCGGCCGGGTGGGCGACACGCCCATCCCCGGCGCCGGCGTGTGGGCGGACGGGCGCGCCGCGGTCTCCTGCACCGGCCAGGGCGAGTACTTCCTGCGCACCGCCGCCGCCGCCGCCGTGTCGCAGCGGATGCGCTGGGCGGGCGCCTCGCTGGAGGCGGCCGCGCAGGCCGCCGTGGACGAGATCGCGGCGATGGGCGGCGAGGGCGGCATGATCTGCGTCGACGCGGCGGGGCGCATCGCCATGCCCTTCGCCTCGGCGGGCATGAAGCGCGCCGCCCTCCTGCCCGACGGGCGCATCGTCTCCGCCGCCTTCTGACGCTCGCACCCAGCGCCTGCGCTTCCTATCTGGCGCCGATGTCCGAGACCCTCCCGCCTTCCCGCCCCCTGCTCGACGATTTCGTGGCCCCCTTCCAGATCGAGGGCGAGGCCGTGCGCGGCCGCATCGCCCGCCTGGGGCCCGTGGTCGACGAGATCCTCTCGCGCCATGCCTATCCCGAGCCGGTCGCCAACCTTTTGGGTGAGGCCTGCGTGCTGGCCGCGCTCGTGGGCGCCAGCCTCAAGTTCCAGGGCCGGCTGATCGTGCAGGCGCAGGGAGACGGCCCCGTGCGCTACGTGGTGTGCGACTACGACACCTCCGGCGCGCTGCGAGGCTACTGCCGCTTCGACGCCGAGGCGGTGGCGCAAGCCTCCACCGGCTTCGCCCGGCCCGGCGCCCGCACGCTGCTGGGCGAGGGCCTGTTCGTCATGACTATTGATCCGGCCGAGATGAAGGACCGCTACCAGGGCGTGACCCAGATCGAGGGCGAGACGCTGGCGCTGTGCGCCGAGCAGTACTTCGCCCAGTCCGAGCAGGTGCCCACCCGCGTGCGCCTGGCGACAGCCCACGAGGGTGGCGCCTGGCGCGCCGGGGGCGCCATGATCCAGAACGTGGCGGAGGACGACGCCCGAGGCTCCACCGCCGAGCCGTGGGATCGTGCCCAGGCCCTGTTCGAGACTCTCGGCGAGGACGAGCTGGTCGACGCGGCGCTCCCGGCCGAGACCCTGCTCTACCGCCTGTTCCACGAGGACGGCGTGCGCCTCTTCCCGGCCAAGCCGCTTACGGCGCAGTGCCGGTGCTCGGCCGAGCGCGTCACCGGCCTGCTGGGCTCTTTCCCCGAGGCCGAGCGCGCCGAGATGGTCGAGCCCGACGGCGCCATCCACGTGAAGTGCGAGTACTGCGCCCGCGACTATGCGGTGGCGCCGGAAGCGCTGGCCGAGGTCGGCGCGTAGGCCTGTCTGGTCCGACGCCGCCCTTTCGGCGCCACGGGAGCGGACCCGCCAGCGGGAGGTGGTCGGGCGCTTCCTTCCTACACCGCCTCCCTCGGCCTTGTGCCGAGGGCCCATGGTCATGCGCGCGCGGAGGCCCTGGCGTTCGCGTGACGTCGGGTCCTCGGCACAAGGCCGAGGAAGGCGGACTGGGGGCGGCGGGCGCCTCTCCTTGATCCGTTCGCGCGCTATCGGCTCGCCATGCGCGCGGGCGACACCAGGGCGGCGAGGTCGACGGCCAGTGGCGAGGGGGCGCCGACGATCCCGGCCGCCACATGCTCGGCCAGCAAGGGCGCCAGCGTGAAGCCGCGGCCGCCGAGGGCGCCGAGCGTCCACACGCCCTTCAGCCCCGGGATCGGCCCCGCCAGCGGCAGGTGGTCGGGCGCCGCGAGGCGTACGGCGGCGCGCCCGGTGAGCGGCGCGTCCTGCAGCCGGGCGGCAAAGGCGGGGCGCGCCTGCGCCAGGGTGCGCAGGTTGGCGGCGTCGTCGACCAGCCGCGCCCGAGCGTCGGTGTCGCCGCGGGCGTGGGTGGCGCCGAACAGCACTCCATCGCGGGTCGGAATGGCGTAGCCGCCCCAGGCCGCGGCGCCTCCGGTGAAGGCGACCGGCGCGGTGGTGGCCTGCCCGCGGGTCGGCCGCAGGTCCATGCCGGGCAGGAGGGGCGCCAGGCCCGCGCCGCACGCCAGCACCACCGCGTCGCCGCGGGCGAGCACCGCACCCGTGGCGTCGTGCACCACCACCTCGTGAGCCTCGCGGGCTACCGCCGCCACCGCGCCGGGCGCCACAGGCCCGAGCCAGCGCGCGAGCACCGCCGCCGGCTCCACGACGAGCGCGTCGGCGAGGTGGAGGGTGGCGGGGGCGGCAGCCTCGTCGAGCTCGGCGGCGCTCGCCTCGGGCGCGGACATGCGCAGGCTCGCGGGCGCAAAGCCGTCCCACGCCGCGATGCGGGCGAAGCGCTCGGCGTCCTGTGGTCTGCGGGCGAGCTGCAGGGCGCCGCGGGCGATGACCGCCTCCGGTGTCTCGACGGCGTAGAGCGTCACGGCCCGTGCGAAGGCCTCGGCGTGCAGCCGCGCGGCCGCCCCCAGACCGGCGTCCAGGCGTGGCGTCACCAGGGCGGCGGCGTTGACCGAGGCGGCGACGTGGCCGGGCGCGTCGATCCGCAGCGGCGCGACGCCCTCGGCCCGCAGCGCCCGCATCAGCGCCGCCGCCGCTATGCCGCCGCCGATCACGACGACGCGCGGCGCGGGCGGATCGGCGGGGACGAGCCCCGAGGCGAGGCCGGGGGCCTGCGCCTCCAGCCGCTCGCGCTTGCGGCCGAAGCCGGGGCGCTTGGCGACGTCGAGGCCCGCGTCGGCCAGGGCGCGGCGCACGGCGCCCGCCACGGTGAAGCTGGCGATGCGCCCGCCCGGCGCGGTGCGCGCCGCCACCGCGGCCAGGAGGTCGGGGCGCCACATGGCGGGGTTGGCGGCGGGGGCGAAGCCGTCGAGGAACCAGGCGTCGGCGCGCCCGTCCCAGCCCTCCACCGCGGGGAGCGCGTCGTCCACCACGAGGTCGAGCACGGCTCCCAGCTCGGGCCAGGCGATCCGCCGCCGCCCGCGCCGCCCGTCGGGCCAGTGGGCCAGGAGCGGCCGCGCCAGGGCGGCGAGCTCGGGCCACAGCCGCAGCGCGCGCGCGGCGTCCTCGCGCGACATCGCGAAGGCCTCGATCGACATCATTGCGAGCCGCGCCTGCGGGCAGGGTCGCGTGGCGGCCCAAAGCTGCAGCGTGGCCAGGAGGTTCAGCCCGGTCCCGAACCCCAGCTCGGCCACGGTGAAGCGGCTGCGACCCGCCCACGCGTGCGGCAGGCCGGCGCCGGCCAGAAACACCGCCCGGCTCTCGGCCAGCCCGTCGGCCTGAAAGTACATGTCGCCGAAGCGCGGCGAGCGCGGGCCCCCGTCGGCCCAGTCGACCGGCTCCATGAGGCTAGAACGCGAGAAGGGCCGCCCCAGCTGGGGCGGCCCTTCCGCTGCGGCTACGCCCGGGGGCGCGCCGCGTCGTCACGAGGACGACCGTCGGGATTATTGGCCCGAGGTGTTCGTCGTGGTCGTGGTCGTGGTCATGTTGCCGTCGGTCATGCCGCCGGTCGCGTTCATGTCCGTGGTGTTCGACGACATGGCGCCGGTCGAATTCATGTCGGTGTTTGTCGTGGTCGTGGTCGTGGCGTCGGTGGTGTTGGTCGTGGTGGTCTCGTTGTTGGCCGGCTTGGTGCAAGCGGCGGCCGAAAGCGCGGCGACAGCGGCGCCGGCGATCATGATCTTGCGGATAGTGGAGGTCATGTCCCTAGTCCCTTCGGGATGGAGGTTGAGCGAGCGCGGGAACAGCCCGCGCCCCTGAAGGTCGGTCACGCATTCGTGACTCGACAAACCGGGCCGCGCAGATGCAGCGCCGCCGGGCAATATGCCCGATGGGGGCCGGGTGGCAAGTCCGGAATGCGATTCGCAGCCCGTTCAGGCGGCTTCGAGGGTCACCGATCCAAGCGCCGTCTCGAGTTCGGCGAAGGAGGGCTGGGAGGGTGAGGGCACCGAACCGCGCCCGATCTCCACCGAGATCTGGGCGGCGTTGCCGTGCAGGTGGGCCACCAGCACCGAGCGGATGATGCGGTAGAAGGCTGACTCCTCCTCCACCACCGCGTTCATGCGCGTGGCCATGGGGGCGACGAGGCCGTAGGCCAGGAACACCCCCAGGAAGGTGCCGACCAGGGCGCCGCCGATCATCGCGCCCAGCACCTCGGGCGGCTGGGTGATCGAGCCCATGGTCTTTATGACCCCCAGCACGGCCGCGACGATGCCCAGCGCCGGCAGGGCGTCGGCGAGGGTCTGCAGGGCGTGAGCGGGAGCCAGGCCCTCGTGGTGGTGCTTCTCGAGCTGACGCTCCATGTGGTCCTCCACTTGGTGCGGATCCTCAAGGTTCATGGTCATCATCCGCACGGTGTCGCAGATGAAGTCGACGGCGAAGTGGTCCTTGCAAATTTTCGGATATTTGCTGAAAATCGTGGAGTCTTGCGGATTCTCGATATGGTTCTCGAGCGCGATGACACCCTTGGTTTTCATGGTCTTGGTCAACAGGAACAGCAGCGCCAGGAGATCGGCGTAGTCGGTGGCCTTCCACTTGGGCCCCTTGAACACTTTGCCCATGCCACCGCCCGTGCCCTTGATCACGCTCATGCTGTTGGAGATCAGGAACGAGGCGACGCCGGCGCCCAAGATGGCCATCAGCTCGTGCGGGGCAGCCTCGATGATCACGCCCATGTTGCCGCCCGACATCACGTACGAGCCGAACACGAGCGCGAAGAGCAACACGACGCCGATGATCTGGAACATGGGGAGACGGGCGTCCGGCGGGCGGGAGGGGGTCGTCCCGCGACCGTGCCCGTTAATGCTTAAGCGGGGGTGACCGCCCACCCCGCGAACAGCGCCCGCAACGCCGCGATGAAGGCCAGGGGCTGGTCGAGCATGAGGTGGTGCGCCGCCTGCGGGACGACGACGAAGGGCGAGCCTCCCGGCGCCTCGGCGCGGGTGTAGGCCACGGTGTCGGCGTCCATCACCAGCGAGGCGTCGCCGTAGACGAAGGCCAGCGGTGCACGGGCCTGCGCCAGCTCCTCCTCCTGCATCAGCGGGCGCGAGCCGCGATCCAGCTTGGCCCAGATGAAGGGGTCGAACGCCCAGCGCCACCCGTCGGGATCGTGGCGCAGCCCGCCGCGGGCGATGTGGTCCACCGCATACGGGTTGGCGCAGGGCTGCGGCGGCACGAGGCGAAAGCGGGCGAGCGCCGCCGTCTCATCGCCATAGGCGCGATTGGGGTTGGTGCGCGACGGCGGACCCCGCCAGCGCTTCTCGGGTGAGCGCACGCCGGCGTCGGCCAGCACCACACGGCGGAAGCGCGCTCCATCGGGGCTGGCGGCCATGTGGCAGGCGACGCCCGCGCCGAAGGAATGGGCCACGAGATCGGGGGCGTGCGGCCCCTCGAACAGCCCGGTCGTTGCGGCGGCTGTGACCGCCTCGGCCGCGAAGACGTCATAGGCGTAACGCTCGCGCCAGTCGGAGGCGCCCATGCCCGACCAGGTGAGCGCAGTCACGCGCCGCCCCTCGCGCGCGAAAACGGGCGCGATGAAGTCCCACCACCCGCCGTGGGCGCCGGCGCCGTGCAGCAGGAGGAGCCCCTCGCCGCCGCGCGGACCCCAGGCGCGCACCTCGACCTCGCCACCGTGCACGAAGACGCGGGTGACCTCGGGCGTGTCGGCCAGCGCCATTGTGAACCACGCGGGCGCAGGCGGCCGTTCGCCCGCGAAGGGCGCGAGCAGCAGGGTCGTGGGGTCGGGGACGGGGGTGTCGGTCAGAAGCCGTGCAGCCGGGCCCAGCGGTCGCGGTGGAAGGCCTGGCCGCCAAAGGCCGCCTCCGCCACGCGGGCGCGCTTGAGGTAGAGGCCGGCGTCGTGGTCGTCGGTCATGCCGATGCCGCCGTGCATCTGCACCATGTCGTTCGAGACCAGGTGCAGGGCGTCGCCCGCCAGCGCCTTGGCCAGCGACGCGGCGCCGGCGGCATCGGGCCGGCCGTCCTGCAACGAGCGCAGGGCGCGCTCCACCGCGGTGCGCGCCAGCTCGATGGCGGTGAACATCTTGGCGGCGCGGTGCTGCAGCGCCTGGAAGCCGCCGATCAGCTGGCCAAACTGGGTGCGCGTCTTGAGGTAGTCCAGCGTCTGCTCGAAGGCCGCGGTCGCCTGCCCCAGCATCTCGGCGGCGAGCGAGGCGCGGGCGACATCGAGCACGTGTTCCAGGAGGTCCGCCCCGCCGGCGAGCTTCGCCTCGGCGGCGACGCGCACGCCCCCGAAATGGATGGCCGCCGCGCCCCGGCTGTCGATCAGGTCGAGCCGCTCGCAGGTGATCCCTTGGGTGTCGGTGGGGACGAGCAGCAGCGCGATCCCCTCGGCCTCGCCAGGCGCGCCGCTCTCGCGGGCGGCGACGATCAGCACGTCGGCCTCCATGCCGTCGAGCACGAAGGTCTTGGCGCCGTCGAGCACCCAGCCGTCGCCCTCGCGTCGCGCCGCCATCGCGGTTGCGAGCGGGTCGTGGCGCGCGCCCTCCTCCAGCGCCAGCGCCGCCACCGCCTCGCCGGCGGCGAACTTCGCCAGCCACGCGGCCTTCTGCGCGTCCGCGCCGCCGCGCATCAGCGCGGTCACCGCGATCACGCCGGTGGAGAGCAGCGGCGAGGCGGCCAGCGTGCGGCCCAGCGCCTCCAGCACCAGCCCCATGGCCGGAAGGTCGAGCCCAGCGCCGCCGGCGTCCTCGGGCGCCAGCACGCCGGGGAAGCCCATCTCGCCCATGCCGCGCCAGATGGCGGGATCGAAGCCGCGGCCCTCGCCCGTGTCGCGCATCGCGCGCAGGGCGTCGACGGGGGCCTGCTCGCGACCCCAGTCGAGCGCCGCGTCGCGCAGCATGGTCTGCTCTTCGCTCAGCAAGGCCATGGGGTCAGGACTCCGAAGCGGGCTTGGCGGCCCAGGCCAGCGCCTGGTCCATGCGGTCGAAGCCCCAGAACAGCTCGCCGTCGGCTGTGGTGAAGGCGGGGGCGCCGAACAGGCCGCGCTCGAGCGCCTCGGCGGTCTGCGCCTTGAGCGCATCCTTGATCTCGGGCGCTTGCGCGCGGGCGAGGACGGCGGCGCCGGGCATGTCGATCTCGGCCAGGATCTCGCCCAGGCGGCCCACGTCGGCGATGTCCTGGTCGCGGGCGAAGTTGGCGTCGTACACGGCGCGGGTGAAGGCCGAGATCGACAGCCCCTCGGCCTCGCAGGCCAGCGCCGCACGCGCGGCGTACAGGCTGTTTCGCGGCATGGTCGAGGGGGCCTTCCAGGGCACGCCCGCGGCCTCGCAGGTGCGCTCCACGTCGCGCCACATGTAGCGGAACTTCTCCGGGTGGCGGGCGAAGGGCGTCTCGGCCACCCCGTGCTGGGCCTTGAAGATCGGGCCCAGCAGGAAGGGCCGCCAGCGGATCGCCACGCCCGCGTCGGCCGCCCGCCGCCCGATCGTCATTGCTGCGGGGTAGCTGTAGGTCGAGGCGAAGTCGTACCAGAAGTCGAGAGTGGGCACGGCGTCGCTCATTGGTGGTCAAACAGGCCCAGCACGCGCTTGGCCACCACGTTGAGGTTGATCTCCGAAGTGCCCCCCTCGATCGAGTTGCCCTTCGATCGCAGCCAGCCGCGGGTGTCGATTCTCTCCTCCGCCGTGTAGGCGTCGCCCTTCCAGCCGAGCCCCTGGAAGCCCATGGCCTCGACCAGAAGCTCGTGCTTCTCCTGGTTCAGGGTGGCGGCGAGATACTTGAGGATCGAGGCGGCGGGGCCGACCCCCGAGGCCGCCTTGCTCTCCGCCGCCACGCGCCGGGCGGTGAGCGCAAAGGCCTCCATCTCCATCTCGTGCTTGGCGATCCGCGCGCGCAGGTCGCCATCGGCGATGCGCCCGTCCGCCGCCCCGTTCAGCCGCTTGGCCACCTCGGGCAGGTGGGAGCCGCGGCTGGCGCCGAAGCCGTCGGTCGAGATGTTCTGGCGCTCGTGCTGCAAGAGCGCCTTGGCGATCTCCCACCCGCCGCCGAGCCGGCCGACGAGCTGGCCCTTGGGCACCTTCACGTCGGTGAAGAAGGTCTCGCAGAAGGGCGAGTGGCCGCTGATCAAAAGGATCGGCCGCGCCTCGACGCCCTGCGACGCCATGTCGAACAGGAGGAAGCTGATGCCCTCGTGCTTTGGCGCCGAGGTGCGCACCAGGCAGAAGATCCAGTCGGCCTGGTCGGCGTAGCTGGTCCACACCTTCTGGCCGTTGACTAGGAAGTGGTCGCCCGCATCCTCAGCCTTGCACTGCAGGCTGGCGAGGTCGGAGCCCGCGCCCGGCTCGGAGTAGCCCTGGCACCAGCGGATCTCGCCGCGGGCGATCTTCGGCAGGTGCTCGCGCTTCTGCTCGTCGCTGGCGTAGTGCAGCAGCACCGGCCCAAGCATCCACAAGCCAAAGGAGACCAGCGCCGGCCGCGCCTTGATGCGCGCCAGCTCCTGCGCCAGCACCCCCGCCTGATCGCGCGAAAGGCCGCCGCCGCCGTATTCGCGCGGCCAGGTCGGCGCGGTCCAGCCCCTGTCGGCCATGCGCTCGAGCCACAGCTTGGCCTCTGGGTTCTTCCAGGTGAACTTGCGGCCGCCCCAAGGCGCCTCGTCCTCGGGCGCGGGGGTGCGCATGGAGGGCGGGCAGTTCGCCTCCAGCCACGTGCGCGCCTCAGTGCGGAAACCGTCGAGTTCGCCATCGAAGGCCATGGGCCGCTCCCGATCCCGCAGGCCCTTGGCGACCGCGGGTTATCGCCGATCACTCTTACGCCGTGAGCGCGGCCTCGCAAGCGCGGCGCCGATCTCTGCCCCGCGGGCGGGGCGGACGTAGACTGGCGCCATGCACGCGACGCCCGATCCTTGGTGGAGGAAAAAGTGTCCAAACTCTGCGGCGGCGCCGTCCGCAGTCCGGCGCGGAGCCGTCGCCCAATCGCTTGCGAGGCCGGGGATCAACGGCCGCGACCGGACAGTCCGGACAGACTCTTCTCGCGAGCCGGGTCCGGCGGCGAGGAGGTGAAGATGCTTGAGGCGGAGGGGTCGAGCCCCTAACTTGGCGACCGGCGGGTCGTGCTGCGGCTCACGTCGGAGGCTTCATATCCCGGGGACCTTAATCGCCTTACTAGGGAGCTGTTCCCGGCCGAGCTCGTGGGCTCGGACGCACGGCGCCCACCTGGTCAACCAGGTTCAAGGGGATTGAACACGCCTCCACGGTTCTCTGCGGCGCCGCCACCCTTCCCCCCTGACAAGGCGGAGCTTCGGGTGAGCATGCGCGCCGAACGCAGGCGCCTGGCGCAGGCTGCGCCCGACGCTTCGGAGCGGGCCGCCGTGGCCCTCGCCGCTTTCGAGCTCGCGGGGTGCACAGTCGCGCTCTACTTCCCGCAAGGCGCGGAACTCGACCCCGCGGCGCTCGACGCCCGGCTACGCGGCCGGGGCGTGAACATCGCCCTGCCCGTGGCCGTGGCGAAGGACGCGCCGCTCGTGTTCCGCCTGCACGTCACGGGCGCGGCCCTCCGGCGCGACGCCGCGGGCGTGCCCGCGCCCGGTCCGGAGGCGCCGGAGGTCACGCCCGGCCTCGTCGTCGTCCCGCTCCTGGCCTTCGATGCGACCGGTGCGCGGTTGGGCCAGGGGGGCGGATTCTACGACCGCACGCTGGCGGCGCTGCGCGCCCGCGGCCGGGTGACGGCGCTGGGCCTCGCCTACGCCGGGCAGGAGGTGGAGCGCTTGCCCGCCGAGCTGCACGACGAGCGGCTCGACGCCGTGCTCACCGAGGTGGGCGTGCGGGTGTTCGGCCCTATATGGCCGCCATGAGACTGGCCTTCTTCGGAGACGTCATCGGCTCTTCCGGCCGCGAGGGGGTCGTCACCCGCCTGCCGGGCCTTCGGCGGCGGCTCGGCTTGGACTTCGTCATCATCAACGCCGAGAACGCCGCCGGCGGCTTTGGCGTCACCGAGAAGATCGCCCACGAGCTGTTCGATGCGGGCGCCGACTGCCTGACCATGGGCAACCACACCTGGGACCAGCGCGAGGCGCTGACGCTGCTCGACCGCGAGCCGCGCATCCTGCGCCCCCTCAACTACCCCCCGCTGAGCCATGCCCCCGGCAAGGGCGCCTACCTGTACGACGCGCCGGGCGGGCGGCGCGTGCTCGTCATAAGCCTGCATGGCCGCGTGCACATGGATGCGCTGGACGATCCGTTCGCCGCCGTGGACCGCGAGCTGGAGGCCTGCCCGCTAGGCGTCGCCGCCGACGCTATCGTGGTGGATATGCACGCGGAGGCCACCTCCGAGAAGATGGCCATGGGCGCCTTCTGCGACGGGCGCGCCTCGCTCGTGGTGGGCACCCACACCCACGTGCCCACCGCCGACGCCCAGGTGCTGCCGGGGGGGGCGGGCTATCAGACCGACGCGGGCGGCTGCTGCGACTACGACAGCGTGATCGGCATGGACAAGGCCGAGCCCGTGCGCCGCTTCAGCACCCGCCTGCCCGGCGCGCGCTACACGCCCGCGTCCGGCCCCGCCACGGTCTGCGGCGTGTTCGTCGAGACCGACGACCGCACCGGCCTGGCGCTGCGCTGCGAGCCGATCCGCGTCGGCGGCCGCCTGCGCCCGGCCATGCCGCAGGTGGAGGCCGGAACCTCCGTGTCCGGATCGACGCTCTCGCTGGCGGCAGACTAAGGAGCCTCCCATGGCCGACCCGCGCAAGGACGAGCTGACACCGACGGGCAAGGACCCGGCCGAAGGCGCCCGCGGCCCCGAGGAGGGCGCGCCCGCCGTGGTCGATGCCGAGGAGAGCCACCTGGGCGCCGCGGGCGACCCGGCGGAGGGTCCCCGCAAGCCGTAGCGTCGGCGTTAACCTGCCGGTGGCGGGTGGTCGCTAGGGTACGCCTGCAATCTGCAGGCCAGGAGCCCGCGCCGTGGCGCTCAACGCGAGACTGGAGCTCCGGCAGGGCCAGGGGCTGGTCATCACCCCCCAGCTGCAGCAGGCTATCAAGCTGCTGCAGCTCTCCAATCTCGAGCTCGACGCCTTCATCGAGGGTGAGTTGGAGAAGAACCCGCTCCTCGCCCGCGACGAGGCCGAGGAGGGCGGCGATCCTCCCGCCGAGGCGGTCGCGTCCGCCTCCCCCGAAACCGAGCTCGACGGTCGCCCCGAAAGCGGCGGGGCCGAGCTCGACGCGCCTTCCGATGCGCTGGACGGCGACGCCTCCCCCGGCGACCGCCAGGCTGAGGGCGCGGCGGACGCGGGCGGTGCGGTCGACTGGTCGCGCGCAGGTTCCGGCGGCGGCTTCGACGGCGAGGACGGCTTCGAGGGTGCGTTGGCCGCCGAGCCCACCCTGCACGACCACCTACACGCCCAGCTCGCCGCCGCCCCCCACCTCGACGCCGTCGACCGGGTCGTGGCGGGGGTGCTGATCGATGCGGTGGACGAGGGCGGCTACCTGCGCGGCGACACCTTGCCCGTAGTCGCCGAACGCCTCGGCTGTGAACTGGCGAGGGTCGAGCGCGTGCTCGGTGTCCTCCAGGGCTTCGAGCCCGTGGGCGTGGCCGCGCGCTCGGTCGCCGAGTGCCTGGCCATCCAGCTTCGCGAGCGCGACCGATTCGACCCGGCCATGGCGACGCTGATCGAGCACCTCGAGCTGTTGGCCCGGCGCGATCTCTCGGCCCTGCAGCGCGTATGCGGCGTCGACGCCGAGGACCTGCGCGAGATGATCGCCGAGGTGAAGGCGCTCACGCCCCGGCCCGGCGCCGCCTTCGGCGCGGCGCCCATGCAGACCGTGGTTCCCGACGTGATGGTGCGAGAGGACCCCCTGGGCGGCTGGCGGGTGGAGCTCAACTCCGACACCCTGCCGCGCCTGCTGGTCGATCAGCGCTACCATGCGACCGTCTCCGGCCGCGCCCGCAGCGCCGCCGACCGCACCTACGTGGCCGAGCAGCTCTCCGAGGCGAGCTGGCTGGTGAAGAGCCTCGACCAACGCGCCAAGACCATCCTCAAGGTGACGTCTGAAATCGTGCGCCAGCAGGACGCTTTCCTCGCCTTCGGGGTGGAGCACCTGCGCCCGCTCAACCTCAAGCATGTGGCCGACGCCATCGGCATGCACGAATCCACCGTGAGCCGCGTCACCTCCAACAAGTACGTCGCGACGCCGCGCGGCGTGTTCGAGCTGAAGTTCTTCTTCACCTCTGGCCTTGCCGCCACCGATGGCGGCGAGGCCCACTCCGCCGAAGCCGTGCGCCACCGCATCAAGGCGATGATCGAGGGAGAGGCGCAGGCCGCCGACGGCGACGTGCTCTCCGACGACCGCATCGTCGAGCTGCTCAAGGAGACCGGCGTCGACATCGCCCGGCGCACGGTGGCCAAGTATCGCGAGGCCCTGCGCATCCCCAGCTCGGTGGAGCGCAAGCGGATGCTGCGCACCGGCTGAAGCCTCAGCTGTAGCGGCGGATGGTAGCGCGGCGCAGCGTCTTGTCCTCGATCGAGTAGTAGAGGTGGATCAGTCCGTCGATCACGACCGAGGAGGCGGCGAAGGCGATGTCGGCGCCCGAGCGATCCGTGGGCGGGGCGGGCATGACCAATGGTTCCACGCCGCGCCCGGTCACCCGCCGGAAGTCGGGGGAGAAGGTCACCCAGCCGATGCGCCAGCGGGCGTCCTCGGTGGCGCCGTTGTAGAACATCACCGGTTCGTGCCCCGGCAGGATCTCCACCGGGCCGGTGGAGAGATGCCAGCGGTCCCAGCTGTCGTCGCGCACGGTGAACGGGTCGTCGACCACCGTCCACGGGCCGCGCGCCGAGGGGCCGCGGGCGCAACCGATGCGCGAGGCGTTGTTCTGCGCGTACTCGTACCAGAGCACCCACTCCCCGTCCGCGACCTTCGCCAGCGTCGCCTCCTTGACGTTGCCCTCACCCTCAGGCGCCTTGAGCAACGAAGGACCCTTGACGAGGTCTTGCAGACGCTTTCCCTCGGCGACCAGGAGCTGGCCCTGACCGTCGGCCTGCACGCCGGTGTAGAAGACCGTGTAGTCCCCGTGGTGTCGCACCACCGTGGGGTCTTCGCAGCCCTTGGCGTCCTCCGGTCCGGGGCCGGGTCCGATGGCGGGCTGGGGCGAGAGGGTGAAATTCACGCCGTCTTCGCTGCGCCCCGCCCAGATCACGCCGGTGGGATGGCCGCTGGGCGGCACCACGCGGAGCATCATGTGCACCACGCCGTCCTCGATCCAACAAAAGGGGCTCATCAGGTCGCACCCTTCGGCCGGGGAGCCGGGCGCCAGCGTCACCTCGTCGAGCGCCTCGACCACGTAGGCGACCATGCGCTCAGGCTCCCTGAGCGGCGGTGAGCGACAGCGCCCCGTCGATGGTGAAGACGCCGCCGGTGATATAGGCGGCCTTGTCGGACAACAGGAACGCCACGAGCTCGGCCACCTCGTCGGCCGTGCCGGCGCGGCCCCAGGGGATGGTGGCCTCGCGCTGCTTGAGCTCGGCTGGATCTTTCTGCGCCGCGGCGTTCATCGGCGTCAGGATCATGCCGGGGTCTACGGTGTTCACCGCGATCTGCTGGCGCGCGAGCTCCAGCGCCAGGGTGCGGCCGAGCTGGGTCAGCCCACCCTTGGCGCTGTCGTAGTCCACCCCGCCCGGGCGCGGATCGCGATCATGGATCGAGGAGATGTTGACGATGCGGCCGCCAGCCTTCTTCGCCTCCAGCGCGCGCACCATCCGGCGACAGGTGAGGAAGGGGCCCACGAGATCGGAACCCAGCACGCCGGTGAACTGGCCGAGGTCCATGTCGACGAGCTTGACCCCCGTCATGTTGCGCCCGGCCGAGTTCACCAGGAGGCTGGCGACGCCGAACTGCTGCTCGCACGCGGAGAACAGCGCCTCGACCGCGTCCTCCTGCGACACGTCGCATCGCACCGCCACTGTGGCGGCGGCGTCCCCGGCCGCCTTGCGCGTCGCCTCGGCCGCATCGGCGTCCTTGAAGTAGGTGAAGGCGACCTTGGCGCCGGCCTTGGCCAGGGCCACGACGCAGGCGGCGCCGATGCCCGACTCCCCGCCGGTTACGACGGCGATCTGGTTCGTGAACATCGAGCGCTCCTGGGGTGCGGCCCATCAAACCGCAGAGCTGGCGCGCGTTCCCTTCAGATCAGCTCGGGCCGCAGCAGCTCGGGGCTTCCGCGCCAGGCGCGGACGGCGGCGGCGGCCGTGGCGGGAGCCTCGGGATCGCGGAGGGCGGCTTGGGCGCGGGCCAGCACGCTGAGCGTCGCCCCGTCACCGGGCCAGTCGCGCAGGGTCGCCTGCGCCTCGCGCACGGCACCGCGGGCGTCGCCCCCGGCCAGGAGGGCCGAGGACAGCGAGCGGCGCGGAGGCCAGCCCCACAGGGGCGGGTCACGGCCCGGATCCTTCGCCTCCCGCAGCACGGCCGCCCGGCGATACGCCGTCGCCGCGGCCCGCCAGTCGTGACGCAGCATGGCGGCGCGGCCCTCAAGCGTGAGGCGCGCCACCTCGGAGACAGCTCGCAGGTCCGCCGCCGGCGAAGCGGGAAGGCGGCCTATCGCGGCGGTCTCGGCGGCCACGCCCGCAGCGTCCCCGCGGCGGGCGAAGGCCTCGCCCCGCGCGAAGTGCAGCAGGGATTGCGCCGAGGGCGCAGCGGCGCGCAGCGCCAGCACCTCGTCCACCGGCGCATAGGCGCCCAGCCCCAGGTAGGCGCGCGCGTAGACGAAGCTGTCGGCTGGGTACTGCGCCTGCATGCGCCGGGAGAGGTCGAGCGCCAGCGCGCCGTCGCCGCTCATCAGCGCGCCCGCCAGACCGAAGCTGAGGTTGTGGGCATGCAAGGCGAAGTCCGGCAGGCCTCCGGGCGGCTTCACCGCCGCCACGTAGGCGCGGTCGGCGTCGGCGGCGGAGCGGTTGACCGTCCCCGCGTCCTCGAAACGGCCCAACCGGTAGTAGAGGTGGCTCGGCATGTGGACGAGGTGGCCGGCGGCCGGCGCGAGGCGGCCCAGCCGGTCGGCGAAGGGCTCGGCGCGCCTCGGCTCGCCCTCCCACTCCATCAGGTGGATATAGAAGTGGATCGCGGGGGTGAAATCGGGTGCGCGGGCCAGCACGCGCTCCAGCCGGGCGCGGGCGGCGCGCGCATCCGGGCCGCCCCGGGTCCACCCGAAGCGGGAGCCCTCGCCGGCGATCATGTGGGCGTCGGCGGCGGCCACCTGCAGGGCGTCGTCGGCGGAGAACCGCTCGGCCAGCGCGTCGGCGGCGCGCGCCTCGGCGGGCGCGTCGGTGGTCCACTGGCCGGCGCGCCTGACGTAGCGGGCGCGCTCGGCCTCGACGATCCCCAGCGCCTTGGGCGAAAGGCCGTTCGCCCGCGCCCGCGCCTTGTCTAGCGCCGCCACCGCCCGGCCCGCCTCGGCGGCGTCTATGGGGTAGTTGATGGTCGGCGCCCGGGCCGCCGCCTCCCCCCAGAAACACAGGGCGCACGTCGGGTCGAGGCGCTGCGCGGCCTGGAAGGCGCGGATCGCCTCGGGCTCGTTGAAGGCGTTGTTCAGCCGCACGCCGGCGCTGAACTGGGCACGGGCGGCGGGGGTGGCGCGCTCGGCGTCGTAGCCGGTCGAGCCGAAGCCCGGCAGCACGGGCAGCGGGGGCACGTTGGCGGTTTGGGCCTGCGCCTTGGCCCCGGCGTCGGCGTGGCACAGGCCGAGCTCGCCCGTGGGCGGCGTAGGCGCGCTGGCGCCTAGGACGGCCGTGGCGGCCACGATGATCAGGGCTGAACGCACGCGCGCCTCCTTACGCGCTTGTACACCGTGCGCTGTGCACAGGTGAGGCCGGCGCCTGCGATGATCCGCCGCTCGACCTGGCGCCACGCGTGGCGGCAGGGTTGCGCACGCCTCCGCCACGAGCGGGGCTCAACCCGGAGGAGACACCCATGCGCACCTTGATCCTCGCCGCCGCCGCGGCCGCCCTGCTGGCCGGCCCGGCCCTGACCACGTCCGCCGCGGCCGCGCCCCCGGCATCCGCCAAGCCCGCCACCAAGGGCACGAGCAAGATGAGCGCCTGCGCCGGTCAATGGCGCGGCATGAGCGCCGGCGACAAGGGCAAGTACAACGATAAGGCCAAAGGCATGAAGTCCAAGAAGGGCGGCAGCCTGTCGGGCTACAACGTCTGGACCAGCGAGTGCATGAAGAAGTGAGGCGTCAGCCTTGATGGCGCGGGCGGGCGCGGCCGGAACCGCCGCCCCGCCTGGGCTTTCCGCTCCGCGACCCCTTTCGGAGCGTACGACCATGTCCAAGGACCTCTCCCCCGCCGAACTCGAAGCGCGGCTATGGAAGGAGATCGACCACGAGCGGATCGTGATGCTCGGTCTCGTGGGCGGCGAAGCGCAACACCTGCAACCCATGGCCGCCTTCGCCGACAAGGAGCAGGGGTCGCTGTGGTTCTACACGAAGAAGAGCAGCGACCTGTTCCGCGACACCGGCGGCGGGCATGACGCCACCGTCTGCGTCATGGCCAAGGACAAGGAATTCCAGGCCTGTGTGATGGGCAAGCTCGTTCCCTCCCATGACCAGAGCAAGATCGACGAATACTGGTCGCCCTTCGCCGCCGCCTGGTATCCGCAGGGCAAAGACGACCCCGACCTCACCATGATGCGGCTGGATGGGCTGGACGCCCGAGTGTGGGCCTCGCAAGGTGGCCTCGTCTACCCGCTCAAGATCGCTGCGGCCAATCTGACCCACAAAACGCCCGACGTCGGCACGGTGGGCGACGTCAAACTCTGACGGGCGGCGGCGTCTGCGGCGGCGCAGCATGCGAGGATCAGGTCGTGTCGCGGCGGCTATCGTCGTACTCTTCACGGCCACTCCGGATGCGGCGTACGCGGCGCATCCGAATGCTCTATGGCGCGTCGTTCACGACGTCTGCGTGCCGCTGCGTCGCCTGACGCACCTGACCACGCCATGCTTGGCGGTGGACCTTGCAGGCCATACCGCGGTCGTACCCAATCCGCGTTCGGCCACCGAGGTGTTGCTGGTCCCGACCTGGCGGGTCAGCGGTGTCGAGGATCCCGCCCTGCAAACGCCCGGTGCGCCCGACTATTGGACCGCCGCCTGGGGCGCCCGTGGCTTCGTCGCGCGGCGCGCCGGCGTGGGGCAGCTTCCGAGCGAAGACATGGGCATGGCGGTGAACGCCATCGCCGGCCGCAGCCAGGACCAACTGCACATCCATATCGACTGCGTGCGTCCGGAGCTGAAGGCCGCGCTTGCGTCGGTCGCGTCCGTGCTGACCGAGCGCTGGACGCACGTGAAGGTGCAGGGCGGCGTCTGGCGGGCGCGCCGGCTGGTCGGCGACGTTCCCGCCCCCGATCCCTTCCGCCTGCTAGCGCAGGAGGTGCCGGGAGCCTCCGCCGAGATGGGAGCGTGGACGGTGGTGGTCGCGGGCCTCGAGGCCAAGAACGGCGCGCCGGGCTTCGCGCTTCTGGCTCGCCGCACCGCGCCGGGCTTCGGTGGCCACGGGGAGTTCCTGCTCGATAAGCGCTGCGCTGTGCTTAAGGGCGCGTGAGCCGCGATTCAGCCGAGCCGCTCGATCACGACGCCGTCGACGCCGAGTCGCCGCACCCAAGGGTCCGCATCGACCACCAGCACGGCCGCGGTCTGGCCCGCGGCGATCGCCTGCATGATCCGGCGGTCGTCAGGCGCAGCCCTGGGCGCATCGCGACGGGCGAGCGCCAGGAGTCCGAGCGGCGCAGCCTCGTCGGCGAACAGCACGTCGGCCGCGCCCAGCCGCCGGGCCGCGCGCAGGCTGAGCAGGTCGGGCTCGGCGGGGATGGCGATCACGGCGACCGATCCCACCGGCGCGGCGACCTCGTCGAAAAGGGCCTCGGCGGCCGCCAGCGCCGCGTCGGGCTCGCCCGCCAGCGCAAACCGCGCCGGGGCCCCGTCCAGCACTCGGGTATAAAAGCGCCGGCGTGCATCCATGCTGTCCAGCCGGGTCGCCGCAGGGCGCCGCAGGCGCTGGAGGAGGTGCGCCACCTCTCCCAGCCGGGCCGGCCAGCGCGCTTCAAACTCCTGGCGCAGGCGCACCGCCAGCACCGGGGCGGCGCCGCCCGTACCCACCGCGCCCACCACCGCTCCCCGGTCGATGATGGAAGGCGTGGCGAAGTCGCCCAGCTCCGGCCGGTCCACCACGTTGACGAGGGCGCCCGCCGCGCGGGCCCGAACGGCGGCCGCGGCGCAGGCGGCTGGGTCGTCGCCGGCGATGAAGACGAGGCGCGCGCCCACGCACCGCTCCGCTGTAACCGCCTGCGGCCCGTCGAGCCGCACGAGGCGCGCCGGCGAGCCGTCGAACAGCCGCGCCTTCGCGTCGGCCGCGGCGCCCTCGCCAGCCACGACGACGGTGGCGCCGGCCAGCGGCAGAAAGGCGGGGAAGGCGTCCACGGCTCAGTCCGCCAGGGCCGCGGGGGTGTCGACGTCGAACAGCACGCCGCCGTCGTCGGCCTCGACCAGCGCGAGACGCGCGCCCATGTACGCGAGCAGAGCGCCGGCCCCACGATCGCCCTCGAGCGCCATCGCCTCGGCGAACAGCTCGCGGCCCAGCAGCACCGGATGGCCGCGCCGCCCCTCCCACACCGGCGCGGCGGCCGCGGCGCGCCGCGCGAACCAGGCGGCGGCGAGACAGGGCGCCACTTCGGCGGGGATGCGCGGCATGTCGCCCAGGAAGACGAAGGCGCCAGCCGCCTCGGAAGGGACCCGCGCCAAGCCGGCGCGCAGGGAGCCCGAAAGGCCTCGCGCCCAATCCTCGGCGCGCTCCATCGCCAGCGGCCGCCCGGCGGCCGCCTCGCGCGCCGCAGCGCCTACCGCGCTTGCGTCGGCCCCGGTCACCAGAGTGACGCCCTCCACCGGCGCGGCGAAGGCGCTCTCCAGCGCCCACGCCACGAGCGGGCGCCCGCGCCAGGGCGCCAGGAGCTTGCGGCCGCCGAAGCGCGTTCCCGCACCGGCCGCCAGCACCAATGCGTGCAAGGGGGGGAGCACGAGGCGCGGGGCTCCTATATGAAGGCGGCAGGACCAGCATGAGCCCATACGACGCCGCCGCCGCTCCCGCCACACCGGTGCGGGTCGCCGCCCCCGCCCCTCTGGCGGATGGGCTGGGTCGGACCGTGCGCTATCTGCGGGTGTCGGTCACCGACCGCTGCGACCTGCGCTGCATCTACTGCATGCCCCAGCACATGCGCTTCCTGCCCAAGCCCGAAGTGCTGAGCCTGGAGGAGATCGAGCGCCTGTGCGCCGTCTTCATCCGGCTGGGTGCGCGCAAGCTACGGCTTACGGGCGGCGAGCCCCTGGTGAGGCGCGACGTGATGGTGTTGTTCGAGCGCCTGGGTCACCACCTGCGCAGCGGCGCGCTCGACGAACTGACGCTGACCACCAACGGCACCCGCCTGGCCGCGTTCGCCGCCCCGCTGTTCGCCGCCGGCGTGCGCCGGGTGAACGTAAGCCTCGACACGCTGGACGCCGACGCCTTCCGTCGCACCACCCGCGGCGGCGACCTCGCCAAGGTGCTGGCCGGGATCGACGCGGCGCAGGCGGCCGGCCTCAAGGTGAAGATCAACGCCGTGGCGCTGGCGCGCGACAACCGCGCCGAGCTGCCATCGCTGGTCGGCTGGGCGCACGGGCGCGGGCTGGACGTCACCCTGATCGAGGCCATGCCCATGGGCGAGGTCGACGAGGACCGCGTCGACCAGTTCGTCAGCCTGCAGGAGGTCAAGCGCGATCTCGCCGCGGTGTGGACGCTGACGCCGCTGACCGAATCCACCGGCGGCCCCGCCCGCTATGTGCGGGTGGAGGAGACGGGCGGTCGCGTGGGCTTCATCACGCCGCTCAGCCATTCCTTCTGCGACACCTGCAACCGCGTGCGCCTGACCTGCACGGGCACGCTGCACACCTGCCTCGGCCAGGACGACGCCACCGATCTGCGCGGCCTCTTGCGCGCCGGCGCCGCGGATCTCGAACTGGAGGCGGCGATCCGCGGCGGGCTGATGACCAAGCCGCGCGGCCACGACTTCTCCATCGCCCGCCGCGGTCAGGCGCCCAGCCAGGCGCGCCACATGTCGACCACAGGCGGCTGAGCGGCGTGGCCCGGGTGCTCCTGTTCGGCCGCCTCGCCGATATCGCCGGCTGGCGCGAGCGCGAAGTGGCGGGCGATCGGCTCTCCGCCGTGCGTGCGGCGCTGGCGGCGCACGACGCGGCGCTGGGAACCGCGCTGGGCGGCGGCGGCGTGCAGGTGGCGGTGGATCAGGCGATCGTGCGCGGCGACGCGGCGCTGACCGCCCGTTCCGAGGTCGCCTTCTTGCCCCCCATGAGCGGCGGATGACCGGCGCCCTCGTCGACAGTCTCGACCCTGCAGCCCTCCTCGCCGGCTTCTGTGCGGGCCGTGACGACGTGGGCGGCGTGGTCTCCTTCACCGGCTACGTCCGCCGCGACGGCGATGTGCAGGCGCTGGAACTGGAGGCCTACCCCGCCCTGACCGAGGCGCAGATCATGCGCACAGCGACCGACGTTGCCGCCCGCCACCAGCTGCTCGACCTTCTCGTGCGCCACCGCACCGGGCGCATGGGGCCGGGGGAGCCGATCGTCTTCGTGGCCGCCGCCGCCGCCCACCGCCGCGCCGCCTTCGCGGGGGCCGACCAGATGATGGACTGGCTGAAGAGCCGCGCGCCCTTCTGGAAGAAGGAGCACGGCCCGGCCGGCTCCCGCTGGATCGAGCCCCGCGCCGGGGATTATGACGACGCCGCGCGATGGGACGTCCCCGCGCCACGAGAGGAGCCCGCGCGATGAGCGAGGTGTTGGACGAGGCCGCCCGCCTCAAGCCCGGCGGCCGCATCGACCCCGACGCCACGTTGCGTCCGGTGAAGATCGCCGTGCTCACGGTCTCAGACACGCGCGACCTCTCCACCGACACTTCGGGCGATGTGCTGCAGGGCCGGATCGAGGGCGCGGGCCACCTGCTCGCCGGCCGCGCCCTGGTGCGTGACGACGTGAGGGCCATCCAGGAGCAGGTGCTCACCTGGGTGGAGGGCGGTCAGGTGGAGGTGATCGTCACCACCGGCGGCACCGGCCTCACCGGCCGCGACATCACCCCTGACGCCCTCGAACCGCTGTTCGACAAGCGGATGGACGGCTTCTCGGTGGTGTTCCACCTGGTCAGCTACGGCACGATCGGCCTCTCCACCCTGCAGAGCCGCGCCACGGCGGGACTGATCGGCGGCGTCTTCGTGTTCTGCCTGCCGGGCTCGAACGGCGCCTGCAAGGACGGCTGGGGGGTGATCGCCCCGCAGCTCGACAGCCGCCATGCGCCCTGCAACCTGGTTGAGCTCATGCCCCGCCTGAAGGAGCGGTGATCCGATGGCGCGCGTGATCGGGCTGGGCGGGGTGTTCCTGAAGGTGGCGGACCCGGCCGCGCTGCTCGCATGGTACGCCCGCGTGCTCGGCTTTGACGTCAACGACTGGGGCGGTGCGAGCTTTCCACCCATGCCGCGCACGCCGACCACCTGGAGCGCCTTCTCCTCCGAGTCCGATCATTTCGCGCCGTCGCAGGCGGCGGTGATGATCAACTTCGCGGTCGACGACCTGGACGGCGTGCTGGCGAAGGCGGCGGCGCAAGGCGTAGAGCCGCTGGCCCGCGACGACTCCGATCCGCACGGCCGGTTCGCTTGGCTGCTCGATCCCGCGGGGATGAAGATCGAGCTGTGGGAGGCCGCGGCGGGGGTGACGGCGTGAGCGATCGCTCCGCCGGCGCCTCGCTGACACATATCGACGCCGAGGGTCGCGCGCGCATGGTCGACGTCTCGGCGAAGCCCGCCACGGTGCGCGAGGCGGTGGCGGCGGGCCGCGTGATCATGGCTGAGCAGACGCTGGCGCTGGTGCGCGAGGGCCGCGCGAAGAAGGGCGACGTGCGCGCGGTGGCCGAGATCGCGGGCGTGATGGCCGCCAAGCGCACCGCCGAGCTCATCCCCCTTTGCCACCCGCTGGCGCTCTCCTCGGTGAAGGTCGAAGTGCGCGAGGGCGACGGCGCGCTGGAGGTCGTGGCGCGGGTGAAGACCACAGGGGCGACCGGCGTGGAGATGGAGGCGCTGACCGCGGTCTCGGTCGCCTGCCTGACGCTCTACGACATGCTCAAGGCCGCCGATAAGGCCATGACCATCGAGGCCGTGCGCCTGCTGGAGAAGACCGGCGGCGCCTCCGGTGACTGGCGCCGCGACGAGGCGGCCGGCGGGTGAGCGGGATCAAGCTCCTCACCGTCGAAGACGCCCGCGCCCGCATGCTGGAGGGCGTGGCGCCCGGCCCGGCGCAGAGCGCGAGGTTGGCCGACGCGCCCGGCCGCACGCTGGCCGCGGCGGTGCGCGCTAGGCGCGACCAGCCGCCCTATGACAGCTCCGCCATGGATGGATGGGCGGTGCGCGCGGGCGATCTCGCATCGGGCGAGCCGCTGGACGTGCAGGGCGAGAGCGCCGCCGGTCACCCGTTCGAGGCGCCCCTAGCCCCCGGCGGTGCGGTGCGCGTCTTCACCGGTGCGGCGCTGCCGGCGGGGGCGGACCAGGTGGTGATCCAGGAGGAGGCGGTGCGAGAGGGCGAGCGTGTGCGCCTCTCGCCCGAGCCGGGCTCCAGCCGCCATGTGCGGCCGCGCGGCGGCGACTTCCGCGCCGGCGACGTGCTGCTGGCGCAGGGTGCGCGCATCGACGCCTGGCGGCTGATGCTGGCGGCGTCGGCCGGCCTCGGCGAACTGCAGGTGGCGCCGCGGCCGCGGGTGGCGATCCTCTCCACCGGTGAGGAGATCGTGCCGGCGGGGGCCCACGCCGGGCCGCACCAGATCTACGAGTCCAACGGCCCTGCGCTGGCCGCCCGCGCCCGCGTCTGGGGCGCCGAACCCTTCCACCTTTCGCCCACCGGCGACGACGAGGCCGCAATCGCCGCTGCGGTCGCAGATGTGGCGTGCGACCTGATCGTCACCGTAGGCGGCGCCTCGGTGGGCGACCACGACCTGGTGAAGCCGGCCCTCGCCCGCTTGGGCCTGGAGCAGAGCGTGGGCAGCGTCGCCGTGCGCCCCGGCAAGCCCACCTGGTTCGGTCGGCTGGGAGACGGGCGGCGCGTACTGGGCCTGCCCGGCAACCCCGCCTCTGCGCTGGTCTGCGCGGAGCTGTTCCTGCGACCGCTGCTTCTCACCTGGCAGGGCGCCGACCCCGCCTTCCCGCTCGCACCGGTGCGGCTGGCCACGCCGCTCGCCGCCACTGGCCCGCGAGAGCATTGGATGCGCGCGCGCCTTTCCACCGACGCCGATGGCCTGCGCACCGCCCAGGTGTTTCCCGACCAGGACTCGTCGCTGGTGGCGGTGTTCGCCGCCGCCGACGCGCTGATCCGCCGCCCCGCCGGGGCGCCCGCCATGCCGGCGGGCGCCTTGGTGGAGGCGCTCGGGCTGGACCGGCTCTAGAGCGCGAACGCGGCGAGGCTAACTCCCCGCCTTCCCCGGCCCTAGGCGGCCTCGAAGCGGACCGGCGCGCCCCAGAAAGTCTCCACCAGCGTGTTCTGGTTGGCCGCGGCGCCCGTGGTGAGAAAGGTGCGCGCGCCGCTCGAGCCCGGGTCGTACTCGGGGTGGGCGGCGAGGTAGCGCTCGAGGGCGTCGGCCACCGCCGTCGGCTGGTGGATCAGCGGCGTGCCGGGGGGCAGAGCCTCGCGGAACAGGTCGGCGACGATCTCGTAGTGGGTGCAGCCCAGCACCGCCCGGTCGGGGGTGCGGCCCACGCGCAGAGTCAGGGCGCGCACGTGCTCGGCGATCAGTTCGCGCATGGCCGACGGGTCGTCGCCCGCCTCGATCAGCGGCGCCAGGCCGGGGCAGGGTTCGGAGAAGGCGGCCACGTCGTCGCGCCGCTTGGCGATCTCGATCTCGTAGACGCGGCTGGCGGCGGTGGCGCGGGTGGCGAACACGCCCACCACGTCGAGTTTCTCGGCCTTCTCGCCGCGGCGCTCGGGGTCGAGGTCCCACGCGTCCGACGTCCACGGGCGGCCGGTGGCCGCCTCGATGGTGGGCACGATCACGCCGAGCACATTCAGCGGGCGGCCAAGCTCGCGGCGCAAGCCCGGCAGCCAAGTCTGCTGCAGGCGGCGCAGCGCCACGGCGCTGGCGGTGTTGCAGGCCAGCACGACCACGCTTGCGCCCTGGTCGAAGAGCAGGCGACAGCTCTCGCGGGTGAGGTCGACGATCTCCTCGCCCGGACGACCGCCGTAGGGGGCGTGGGCCTGGTCGCCCAGGTAGGTGAAGTCCGCCGCGGGCAGGCGCTCGACAAGCGCGCGATGGATGGTCAGGCCGCCGACGCCGGAGTCGAACACGCCGATCACGCGGCGACCTCCTGCACGTCCGGCGTCAGCGCCAGCACCACCTTGCCGAGGTGACCGCCGCCCTCGATCAGCCGGTGAGCCTGCGCCGCCGCCTCCAGCGGCAGCACCGCCTCCAGCGTTGGGCGGAACAGGCCGGCGGCGAGCCACGGCCACACGGTGCGTTCCACCTCGGCGGCGATGGCGGCCTTGATGGCGTCGGTGCGCGGCCGCAGCGTCGAGCCGGTGAGGGTCAGGCGGCGGCGCAGGATCTCGCCGACGTCGATGGTGGCCGAAGAGCCGCCCTGCCAGCCGATCACCACCGCGCGCCCGTCGTCGTTCAGCGCGTGCAGGTTCTTCGCCACGAAGTCGCCCGCCACCATGTCGAGCACCACGTCGGCGCCGCCGGCCGCGCGCACCGCCTCCACCCAGTCGCCCGCCGTGGAGTCGAGCGCGATGTCGGCGCCATTCGCCTTGGCCTGCGCAACCTTGGCGGCGCTGCGACTGGTGGCGATCACCCGCGCCCCGGCGGCCTTGGCCAGCGCCATGGCGGTGAGGCCGATACCGCCCGTGGCGCCGTGCAGCAGCAGCGTCTCGCCCGCCTGCAGGCCCCCGCGCTGGAACACGTTGGTCCACACGGTGAACACCGTCTCCGGCAGCGCTGCGGCCTGCGCCCAGGTGAAACCCGGCGGGACGGGCAGGGCATGGCGCGCGTCGCAGCACACGCAGTCGGCGTAGCCGCCGCCCGGCAGAAGCGCGCAGACGCGGTCGCCGAGCTTCCAGCGGGCCGCGCCCTCGCCCACCTCGACGACCTCGCCCGCGCCCTCGAGCCCGAGCACGGGTGAGGCGCCCGGCGGCGGCGCATAGGCGCCGGCGCGCTGCAGCACGTCGGGCCTGTTCACCCCCGCGGCGTGCAGGCGGATGACGAGCTCGCCCGGCCCGGCGCGCGGCCGCGGCGCATCGACCACGTGCAGCGCCTCGGGGCCGCCGCGGCCGCCGGTGATCTCCACGGCGCGCATGCGGGGTTCGAACGGTTCGGAACGGGGCATCGAGCCTCCAGGCGCCTCCCGAAGGCGCGGCCGATCTGATACAGTGTTCCTCCCGCGACGGGAAAGCGTCGCCGCACGGGAGACCGCGTCATGCTCGATGAGCCTGCCGAGCCCCGCCTGTCGCGCGGGGCGGTGCTGCGCGCAGTGACGACGGAGGACCTCTCCGCCTACGCCGCCAGCGACCTGGAGAGCCGCATCGCCGCGCTGGAGAGCGAGATCGAGCGCACCCGCGGCGTCTTGGCCAAGAAGCGCGAGGGGCGCTCCGAAGCCGACGCCCTGTTCTCCTTCGGTTAGGCCCGCCCTGGCATGACGGTTGCAAGCGACCGCGGATCAACCGCGGAACGGGGACGAGCGCGATGATCGAGCGGGAGACGACGCTTGCGGACGGCGGCGCTGTGCTGCGCTTCGCCGGCTCCGAGCTGTTCGACCGCACCTTCGCGGAGGGCATGCGGCTGGTGGAGGAGGCGGCCGAGTATCTCGACGGCGCCGGACGCCAGGAATCGAAGCTTCTGTCGCGCAACGGCGCCCTGGCCTACGCCGGCGAGAGCATGAAACTGACCACGCGCCTGATGCAGGTCGCCTCCTGGCTTCTGGTGCAGCGCGCCGTGAAGCAGGGCGACATGACGCCCGAGGAGGCGCGCGAACCCCGCTACCGCCTGGGCGCAAAAGCCGGCCCCTCGGCGGCGGACCTCCCCGCCGCGTCGGGTGCGGGCGAGCCCTTGCCCGGGGGACTGCGCGAACTCGCCGACCGCGCCCAGCGCCTCTTCGACCGCGTCGTCCATCTCGACCGCACCATGTACGCCGAGCCCCAGGCCGCGCCCGCGCCTCCGCACGGCGTACTCTCGCAACTGCAGCGGTTGCACCGCGCGTTCGACGCCGCCTGAGACGGGAAGCTTCGCCGCGATCGCGCGCGCAAGGCGTCGGCCTGCGGCCTTGCGTGCGTCAGGCCCGCAGGATGGGCCTCACCCCAACGGTGGCCCGATGAAGAAGACCAGGCCCAACCAAGCGAACGTCAGCGGTACGGCCCAGATCGACCAGAATCCAGCGACGATCGCGCCCTGCGGATAAGCCGGACGATACACCACCGGCGGTCGGAAGAGCCTGCTCGCGTGGCGGGCTCTCTCGGCCCAGCGTGCGACCGGATCAGATGGGGCGGCCGCCCCCTTCTCCGTTTCTCTCGGGCTTGTCCCGACGACCCAGGGTGATGCGCTCGAGGGGCCGTCGGGTTTGCGGATCGTCGGGGTCCTCGGCACAAGGCTGAGGAGGGCGATATTTGAGGCTGACATGCCTTTTCCCGACAGGCCGGGCGTCTCCCTCAGTCCCGCTCGGCGGCGTCCTGCTCCGCAGCGGCGGCCGAACGCAGCCCGAAGCGCCAGCCGGCCAGCGTCTTAAGCGCCTGGCCCCCGGCCGCCTGCGATGCGATCGGCGGCGTAGCGGGCGCCGCGATCGGCTGTAGGCGCTGACCCGCCAGACTCGCATTGATCGGCGCGAGGTCGGCCTGCACCAGCGTGGTGAAATGGTCCGAGACCTCGGTGAGTTCGCCTTGCAGCACGTCGATCCGCTTGAGCTGATAGTCCGCGGGCTGCCCCTCCCAGCCGGTGATTGCGCCGTACAGCTGGTCGGTGTGCTCGCGCAGGCGCTCCTCGCCTGTGATGGCGCCGCCTTCCTTGGTCGCCACGATCTCCTTGCGCAGCGCATCGGACTTGTCGGCGAGGGAGAGGAGGCGCGCCCTGAGCGGGTCGGCGGCGGGGAGGGCGGCGGCGCGCGCCCCCGCACCTTCGCGCACGGCGTTGATGCGCACCAGGAGGTCGGTCTCGCGGCCGAACAGGTCGCTGACGCGCTCGGCGGCGTCGAACTGCTTGCGGCGGTCGGCCAGGGAGAAGGTGGCCCTGCGATCGAGCACCACGGGGAAGGCCTGCGTCAACACATGGCCGTTGCTGGTGAGCCTTGCGGTGTAGGTCCCCGGCAGCCAGCGCGGCCCGAGCGACGAAGCGCCCGCCAGCTGGGCGGCGGGCGGGACCCGCGGCGCGGGCGCGCGCATGGGCCAGACCACGCGGTTGATCCCGGCGCGAGTGGAGGCGGGCAGGGTGTCGACCACCTTGCCGGCGGGGTCGAGCACCTGCAGCGCCAGCTTGCCGATCAGGCGGCGGCGCGGCTGGAAGTAGGTGATGAAGGCGCCGTCGGGCGGGTCGTCGCCGACGAACTGGGCGTCGCCCGTCGACCAGCCGCCGTTGGCCTCTATGCGCTGCTGCGCCGGGCGCGAGGCCAGGAAGGTCAGGTCCTGCGCCATGGCCTGGGGCGTCAGGGCGCGCAGCGGCGTCAGGTCGTCGATGATCCAGATGCCCCGCCCGTGGGTGGCGATGGCGAGGTCGGCGTCGCGCGCCTGGAAGGCGAGGTCGCGCACAGGCACATCGGGGAACTCGCCGCCCTTGAACTGCGCCCAGCGGCGGCCGCCGTCAGGCGAGATCCACAGCCCGAACTCGGTGCCCAGATAGAGCAGCCCCGGCGTTTGCGGGTCCTCCTTGATCACGTGGGCGAAGCCGCGCACGCCCTGGCCCGGCCGCACCAGCGGCGTCCAGGTCTTGCCGTAGTCGTTGGTCCGATAGACGTAGGGCGTGGTGTCGCCGAAGGTGTGCCGGTCGAAGGCGGCGAGCGCCGAGCCCGGCGTGGAATGGCTGGCTTCGATCCACGACACCCATGACTGCGGCGGCAGCCCGACGTTGGCGGTCAGGTTGGTCCAGCTCTTGCCGCCGTCGCGCGTCAGCTGGAGATTGCCGTCGTCCGTGCCGACCCAGATCACGCCCGGCTGCTTGGGCGCCTCGCTGATGGTGTAGATCGTGTCGTGCATCTCGGCGGCGGAGTTGTCGACCGTGACGCCGCCGGACTCTTCCTGCTTCTGCTGATCCTTATCGTTGGTGGTCAGGTCGGGGGAGATCCTGTCCCACGACTGGCCGTGATCACGCGAGCGGAACAGGTACTGCGCCCCGATGTAGATGGCCCCCTTCTCGTTGGGGCTGAGCGCGACGGGCGTATTCCAGTTGAAGCGCAGCTTTTTCTTGGAGTCCGACTTGGGCTGGATGTCGCGCGACTGCAGCGACTTGCGATCCACCCGCTGGATCGCGCCGCCCTGGCTCTCGACATAGGCGTAGCCTTCCGGGTCGGCCGGGTCGGCCCAGGCCCAGAAGCCGTCGCCGCCGCCCAGGTTCTCCCAGCGGCTGTTGCTGATCCCGCCGGGATAGGCGCTGTCTCCGACCCAGGCGCTGTTGTCCTGCAGGCCGCCGTAGACCTGATAGGGATCCTTGTCGTCGACGCTGACGTGGTAGAACTGGGAGATCGGCAGGTTGTCGGTCTTGTTCCAGCGCGCGCCGCCGTCGTAGCTGATCCACAGGCCGCCGTCGTTGCCGGTGACCATGTGCTGGGTGTTGGCCGGATCTATCCACACGGCGTGGTGGTCCGCGTGGGTGCTGGAGCCCACCTCCGAGAAGCTTTGGCCGCCGTCCTCGCTCACGATCAGGCCGTAGTCGGTCTTGAACAGGCGATCCGCATTGTGCGGGTCGACGATCAGGTTGGCGAAGTAGAACGGGCGCCACACCATGCTCTGACTGCGGTCGCGTTCCTTCCACGTCTTGCCGCCGTCGTCGGAGCGGAACAGCGCGCTGCGCGCGCTCTCCACGAAGGCGTAGACGATGTTCGGGTTCGAGGGGGCGATGCTGACCGCCTCGCGCCCCCACGGCCCCTTGGGCAGGCCTGGCGCACTCTGCGCGTCGAGCTTGGTCCAGCTCGCGCCGCCGTCCTGCGTCACCAGGAGCGCGCTGCCCGACGGCGCCTCGGGGCTCTCGCCGCCCGACCGGAAGGTCCAGCCCTTGCGGCGGAAGTCCCACAGCCCGGCGAACAGTTTCTTCGGGTTCTTCGGATCGATCGTCAGCGTCGAACAGCCGGTGGAGAGGTTGGGCCCCTTGAGGATCAGCGCCCACGTGCGGCCGCCATCGGTTGTCTTGTAGAGGCCGCGGTCGGCGCTGTCGCTCCACAGCTTGCCCGGCACGCAAGCATAGACGGTATTGCTGTTGGTCGGATCGACGATGATCTTGGAGATGTGCTCGGAGTTGGGCAGGCCCATGTTGGCCCAGGTCTCTCCACCGTCGGTCGACTTGTAGATCCCGTCGCCGATGGAGACGGAGCCACGCATCCAGCTCTCGCCCGTGCCCACCCACAGCGTCTCCTTGCGATTGGGGTCGAGAGCGATGGCGCCGATGGACTGCACCGGCTCGCGGTCGAAGATGGGGCGGAACGTCGTCCCGCCGTTGTCGGAGCGCCAGACCCCGCCGCTGGCCGCGCCGACCAGGAGCGTCGTCTTGCCGCCAGGCTCGTCTCGCCCGGCCACGGCCGCGACGCGCCCGCTCATCACCGCCGCGCCGATGTTGCGGGCGCTCAGGCCATAGAGCGTGCTGGCGTCGAAGCGCGGGGCGCTTGCGGTCTGGGCGGCCGCGGCGCCGACCGCCAGGCCCAGAGCCGCCAGAGCCGCGCCCGACAGGAGAAGCTTTGCGTGGGCCAAGGAAGAGCTCCTCACGACCGCGGCGGCGTACCGGCCGGCTTGACGACGGACGGGCCCGGCGGCGGCACGCCCTTGCGGGTGGTGGAGGGCCGCACGGGCATGTCCTCCGGCTGGGTGGGCGTCACCGCCTGCTGCACGCCGGCGGCCTGGCCCGCCGGCGGCCTGAAGATCGCGGGATCCAGCGGCGCGTTGGCCTTGATGCTGGTGTAGGTCACATGCTGCAGTTCGGTGGCGCCCTTCGGGCCCGAGTCGACCTCGAAGGGGAAGTAGACGCCGTCCACCTTCTCGTAGTCGCTGTAGTTCGTCTCGCTGAGCGACTGGGCGCCGCGGATGGTCTGGCGCGTCAGCACGCGCACGGTCAGGAAGCTGTCGGGATCGAGGTAGTAGGTTTCCTGGTCGCCGTTCTTCAGGCTGACCCGAAGAGCGTAGGTCGGCCCGCCCTCGACATCCACCTCACCCAGGTCGTCGATGGTGGAGCCCTTGGCCTTGTAGTCGATCAGCGCGCCCTCGAAGTCCGCCTCTTCATGCAGGCCCTTGACGTCGTCTGCGGAGAGCGCCTCGGGGTCCTTGCGCCCCTGGAACGGCTGCACCTGCCAGCCGGCGTGGCCGTCGTAGGCCTGGATCGGGGTCAATCCCTGGAGCGTGGTCTCGATGCGGATCGAATCGGGTCGGCTGATCTGTTCGCGATAGGTCAGGTCGGCGCTGAAGCCCGGAGGGCGAAGGGTTCCGCTCATGGTCAATGTTTGGATGGCGCTGAGCGCCGCGGCGCCGCCTCGCGCCTGAAGGTGGCGGGCGATCAAAGCCTCGGTGGTCGGTCGCGCGGTCTGCGCGACGGCTGGGGCGGAAAGCGCGGCCAGGGCGATCAGCGCGAGCGGGGACCGGGAGGATTTCATACGGCTCCTGACCCGCCGATGCGAGAGGGCGCAAGCTTGGCAGTCGTTAGACTGTAGCACTCGTGACTGGGGCTACAAGGCGCCCGCGGCGCCTCACAGCTTGACCGCGAGCCGCAGGTAGGCGGTGCGTCCCGGCCCCGGCAGGGCGCCGCCGCCGGTCCCGTCGCCGTAGAGGAAGTTGCGCCGGTCGAAGGCGTTCTGCAGGCCCACGCTCAGGCTGTAGCGGGCCACCGGCAGGTTGAGCGCGACGTCGAACAGCGGGACCCCCGGGACCAGGCGCGTCTCGTTGGCGTCGGCGAACTCGTGGTTCTTGTAGCGCACGCCGAAGGCGAGCTGCAGGCCGGAGACCGGTCCGATGCGGCCGAGATCGTAGGTGGTGAAGAGGTTGGCCAGGACCGACGGCACGCTGGGCACGCCGTGGCCGATGTCGACGGGAGCCTGGGGGTAGCGGGTTATCCGCGGCGCCTGCACCGTCAGGTTGGCGATCACGTTCCATGCGGGCACGGGCCGCAGGTCGAGGTCGCTCTCCCAGCCCTCCACCCGGTAGGAGAAGACCTGCACCACATCGATGTTTCCCGGGCCGGCCGGATTGGGCTGGACCAGGAGGTTGAAGACGTTCGCTCGCGTGGCGCGGAACAGCGAGGATGAGGCGGAGAGCCAGCTCCCCGCATGAGCGCGCAGACCGAACTCGGCCTGCTGGCCGCGCTCGGGCGTCTGCCCCACGGTCTCCGGCTCCTCGGTGTTGAAGATGGGGTAGGCGGCGTCGGAATAGCCGGCGAAGACCGAGAGCTGCGGCGCGAGGATGTAGACCGCGCCCACGTCGTAGGAGACCGCCGAGTCCTCGCGCGACACCGGCTGGCCGGGCACGAGCGGGCAGGCGGTGGCGGCCGGCGGGGTGCAGGGCCGGCTCTGGCCGCCGTTGACGGGCAGGAGGGCGCGGGCGTCGACCTGCGTGTCGAACACGTCCTCGCGCGCGGACAGCCGCACCTTCAGCGCGCGGGTCACGTCGATCTGGTCGACCGCATAGAGGCCGTAGAAGCGGGCGGTGAGGTCGGCGTCGTCGCAGCTGTGGCCGGCGTCGCACGTGAAGGCCAGGCGCAAGGCCGGCCCGTCGGTCACCACGGGGCTGAGGATGTTGGCGATGTTGGGCAGGTCGGCGGTGGCGCGTTCGGTGTCGGCGTCGATGCGGCGCAGCTCGAAGCCGGTCACGAGCGTGTGGCGCACGGGCCCGGTGTCGAAGCGCCAGGTGGGTTCGGCCTGCAGGTTGAGGTCGCCGATCGTGTCGTCCTGGCGGCGCAGCTGGCGCCCGGTCAGGGCGAAGAGGCCGCCGGTCGCGCGCACCATCCCCCCCGCGTTGCGCAGGATGTCCGCGTCGCGCCGCGAATAGGCGCTGCGCAGGTTGACGGTGAGGTGGTCGTTCACCGTCCAGCTGTCGCTGAGGAAGATGCGCTCCAGGTTCTGATCGGCGAAGGCGTAGGGCGTGTAGTAGCGGTTCTCCACATCCACCGCCGCGGGCTTGCCCGTGCCTGTCGGCGGTGAGAACGGGATGCCCGTGGCGTCGGGCGTGTTCTCGAAGCGGTGGTATTCGACGCGCAGCTCCACGTCGTGGTGGCTGGGCCGCCAGCTCAGGTCGCCCAGGATCTCGCCGATGCGGTTCGCCTGGCTGCGAAAGCCGTCGGAGCGGGCGTATTCCCCGTCGATGCGGTAGTCGACGTCCTTCAACCCCGTCGGGCCGGTGACGAAGACATCGGTGGTGGAGGTGTCGAACGTTCCATACTGCTCGCTCGCGCCCGCGCCGAACACGTCGCTGGGGCGGTAGTGCACGAGGTTGACCGCGCCCCCCTGCTCGGCGCCGCCGAACAGCGCCGAGCCCGGGCCCTTGAGCACCTCCACCCGCTCCACGCCGGTCAGGGTGTGGGTGATGCCGCCGAGGTCGGACGTGCCGTCGGGCAGGTCGTCGTTGAGGTAGGTGACGTTGAGGCCCCGCGAGATCACCCGGTCGTAGAAGCCGAAGGCGAACTGGCCGCCCTGCGACAGGCCGCTGACGTCGCGCAGCACGTCGGTCAGCCGCACCGCGCCCTGCTGGTCGGCCAGCGCGCGCGGGATCACCTGGATGCTGCGGGGGATCTCGGCGATAGGCGTGCCGGTCTTGCCGACGCCCACCACCTGCTCGAAATCGGCCGTGCGCGCGCCGGTGACCACCACGTCGGGCGCGGTCTGCGCCGCGGCGTGCGGCGCTGCGGCGCAGACGGCGACCAGGCAGGCGGAGGCGAGCAGCCTCCTGAACTCGGACGTCATCAATACCCCTGCGCGTCGAGGCGCCGTTGAAACCGGCGCTCCCGCTAGGCCAAACTATATAGCCGAGCTTGCGCCGTCATCCCCCGCGGGCGGGCCTGGCGGGCGCTGTGGCCACGAAACGGGCGAGCTCGCCCGCCTGCAGGCGCCTCCAGGCGTCGATCTGGGCGTCGGCGCGGGCCTTGTACTCGTCGAACACCTGCACGTCCTGCGCCGTGGGCGCCGCGTCGCCCGCGGCCACGATCGAGCCCAGGGCGGCCAGGATGTTGTTGATGCGCACCGGGAAGTTCAGCGCGTCCTCCGAGGCGTGGGTGCGGGGCTGGATCAGCGCCTCCTCGATGGCGGTGAGCTCGCGGTCCAGCGTGGTCCGCTGCGGCGAGGCGGGCGCGGCGTCGATGCGGGTGCGCGCGGCGCGGATGGCCAGCACCGCCTCGTCCACCCGCGTCAGCTCGGCGTTGATCGCCTGGTGCAGGTCGAACTGGCGGCGGTAGTCGTCCGCCGTGGCGTGCACGCGGGGATCGGCTGTGATCTCCAGCGGCTGCGTCTGGCTCACGCCGTCCACTGTCAGGCGCACCTGGTAGCGGCCAAGCGGCGCTTTCGGCCCGCCCGTGCCGCCTTCCCAGAGCGGGGCGTGCGGCACGGGCGTGGCGCCCTCGTAGCGCAGGTCCCAGAGGAAGCGGTTGAAGCCCGCGAGGTGGGGCAGCTTGACCGGCTTGGGGATCCCGGAGTCCTCGTCGTCCTCCGCCTCCTCCGGCTCGGGCTGGGCCTGGCTGGTTTTGGGCGGCGCGGCCTCGGTGGCGAGGAGCGGGTCGGGGAAGGTGCGCACCACCCGGCCGCCGGCGTCCAGGATGTCGAGCCGGATGCGCTTGGCCAGCGGGTCCGGCGCCTTGTCCTTCTTCTTGTCGGCGTCCGCATCGGCGTCGGGCGCCTCCGCGGGACGGGGCGTGCCGAAGGCGGGCGAGAGCAGGTAGTCGATCACCGCCCCCGCCGGCGGGTTGGCGCCCCCGCCATCGCGCAGCGCGGCGGGGTGGGTGGCGAAGGTGGTGCGGTTCGCCGCCGCCGGCCGGAACAAAAAGGCCTTCTGCGCGGCGAGGCCCGGCGCCCACTGGCGCACGGGCGACAGGTCGTCGAGCACCCAGAAGGCGCGGCCGTGCGTCGCCACGCCCAGGCTCGCGCCGTGCACCACCAGATCGTGCACCGGCGTGACGGGCAGGTTGAGCTGCAGCGGCGACCAGTGGTCGCCGTCGTCCCACGACGCGTAGAGGCCGCGCTCGGTCCCCGCATAGAGCAGGCCCGCCCGCGCGGGGTCGGCGCGCACCACGTGCACGTAGCCGTCAGCCGGCAGGCCCTGCGTGATCGAGACCCAGCTCTTGCCGCCGTCGCGGGTGCGGAAGGCGTAGGGGCGCGGGTCGTCCAACCGGTGGCGGTCGGCGGCGACATAGGCGACCTGCGGGTCCGCCGGCCCTGGCTCGATGGACTCGACGGTGGCGAAGTCGGGCGTGGCCTTGGGCGTCACGTCCGCCCACTGGCCGCCGCCGTCGCGGGTCAGGTGCACCAGTCCGTCGTCGCTGCCCGCCCAGATCAGGCCGGCCGTGACCGGAGATTCGGCCAGGGCGAAGATCGTGCCGTAGGTCTCGACGCTGGTGTTGTCCTTGGTCAGCGGGCCGCCGGAGGAGAGCTGCTTGCTCTTGTCGTTGCGCGTCAGGTCCGGCGAGACGGTGGTCCAGCTCTGGCCCTGATCGGTGGAGCGGAACAGCACTTGGCTGGCGAAGTAGAGCGCGTGGCCCGGGTGCTTGGAGATCAGGATCGGCGCGGTCCACTGGAAGCGGTACTTCAGGTCCTGCGCCGCCCAGCCCATGGTGTTGCGCGGCCAGGGCGTGATCTCGCGCAGCTGGCCGGTGGTCTTGTCGTAGCGGGTCAGTTCGCCGTCGTAGCCGCCGCCGTAGACGATGTTCGGGTTGGTGGGGTCGGGCGTGATGAAGCCGCTCTCGCCGCCGCCCGCGGGGAACCAGTCCTCGATCCCCACGCCGCCGCTGCGCCCGGCGGTGGCGATGTCGATGCTGGTGTTGTCCTGCTGCGCGCCGTAGAGGTGGAAGGGGAACTGGTCGTCGGCTGCGACGTGGTAGAACTGCGCAGTCGGCTGGTTCATCTCCGACGTCCAGGTCTTGCCGCCGTCCACCGAGATGTTCGCCCCGCCGTCGTTGCCGTTGATCATCCGTTGCGGGTCTGCGGGGTCGATCCACAGCTCGTGGTTGTCGCCATGGCGGGTGGCCAGCGGCTTGAAGGTCTTGCCGGCGTCCTTCGAGCGGTAGAGCTTGGTGTTCAGTACATAGACGGTGTTCGCGTCCTTAGGATCGGCGAACACGGTGTTGAAGTACCAGGCGCGCTGGCGATAGTCGTTCTTGTCGGTGACCAGCGTCCAGTTCGCGCCCGCGTCGTCGCTGCGGTAGAGGCCGCCGCGCTTGGCCTCGATCATGGCGTAGACGCGCTTGCCGTCTGAGGCGGGGGCCACGTTGATGCGGCCCAACAGGCCGTCGGGCAGGCCGTGGCCCGTGAGACGCGTCCAGTGCTCGCCGCCGTCGACTGACTTGTAGAGCCCGCTGCCCGGCCCGCCGCTCTCCATGATCCAGGGCTTGCGGTAGACCTGCCACATGCCGGCGTAGAGCACCTTGGGGTCGGACGGGTCGAAGGCCACGTCCGACGCGCCTGTGTGCAAGTCCACGAACAGCACCTTGCGCCAGGTCGCGCCGCCGTCGGTGGACTTGAACACGCCGCGCTCGGCGTTGTCGCCGAAGGGATGGCCCAGCGCCGCGACGAACAGCGTGTTCGGGTCCTTGGGATCGACGATGATGCGCCCGATCGCCTGGCTGTCGCGCAGGCCGCTGAAGCGCCAGGTCTTGCCCGCGTCGGTCGACTTGTAGAGCCCGTTCCCGGTGACCACGTCGCCGCGGATGTTCACCTCGCCCGTGCCCACGTAGACGATCGACGGGTTGGACGGCGCCACCGCCACCGCGCCCACCGCCGGCGAGGCCTCCGGCAGCTTGTCCCACAAGGGCTTCCAGGTGACGCCCGCGTCCACCGTCTTCCACAGCCCGCCGGCTGCGGCGCCGAAGTAGTAGACATCGCGGTCGCCGCGCACGCCGGTGACGCCCGTGGCGCGGCCGCCGCGGAAGGGGCCGATCAGCCGGTACTGCAGCCCTTGCAGATCTTGCGTCTGCGCGCCCGCCTTGCTCGGGGTGGCGACGCCTTGGGCTTGCGCCGGGAGCGCCAGGGCGGAGGCGCTTAGCAGAAGGGCGCAGAGGCGCGATGCGGTCAGTGTTCGGCTCCGGGGCGCAGGCTGGGTCATCAGGGCAGGTCCTGCCCCGCGTCCGGGGGCGTCACGTTCAAGGCGCCCGGCGCGGGGATCGTCACGGGCGCGCGGCCGGCGCGCCGTAGGCTGGCGTTGAGCGCGGGCAGGTCGCGCGCCTTGAAGGTATCCCACCGCGCCTGCGCCCGGGCGAGGTCGGCGACCTGGGCGTCCACCACCTGCACCTGCGCGCCGGTGGGCGCGGCGTCCACGCCCTCGAGGTCGCTCTCCACCGCGGCCAGCGTCGCGGCCACGGTCTCGAACCGCGGCTGGTCGGGCGAGGGCGGCTGGCGCAGGCCGCTGGCGAGGGTGCGCGCCTGGTCCGGCAGGTCACCCGCGACGTCGGCCTTGGCGGTGGGCGCAGGGGCGGCGGCGGGCGTCGACGCGGCGGGCGCCAGCGCGTCCAGCCGAGTCTCCACCGCCTGCATCTCGCCGTAGCCGGTGCGTGCGCGCGCCAGCGCCGCCCCGATGCGATCCGAGAGGACGAAGGACGCCTGCAGCGCCTCGGGCGAGACCTTGATCCGCGGGTCCTCGGTGAGGTGGAGCGGCGCGCGGTAGCTCCGGCCCCCAGCCGTCAGCGTCACCGTGTAGTCGCCGGGCGGCGCCAGCGGGCCGCGCGGCGCGATGGGCACGCCGCGGCCCCATACGGCCGCGATGGTGTAGTCGGCGCTGATGGTCGGCGGCCGCGCGGCGTGCAGGTCCCATACGAAACGGTGCACGCCGGGGGCGGCGGAGAGGGCCTGCGGCGGGTGGAGCCAGGCCTTGTCGAAATAGACCTCCGCGGCCGGCAGGGGCTCGGACGCGACGCTGGACCAGCGGCGTACGCGCCGGCCTTGCGCGTCGTCGATCTCCAGCGTCGCCGGGCCGGGCGCGGCCCCGGCGATCTCGTAGTCGATCACCGCGCCCGCGGGCGGGTTCTCGCCGAGTGCGGTCTCGGGCGGGGGCGGCGTGTCCCTGTTGGCGTCGGCGCGCACGCGCACTGCGGGCGAGGGCGTGAACAGCCGCGTGCGCGGGGCGGGCGAGGTGGCGCGCTGGCGCAGGGAGGCCAGGTCGTCGAACACCCAGATGGCCCGCCCCTGGGTGGCGGCCACCAGGTCGTTCCCATGCACCAGGAGGTCGCGCACCCAGGCGCTGGGCAGGTTCGCCTGCAGGGGCGCCCAGTGCGCCCCGTCGTCGAAGGAGGCGAACACGCCCACGTCGGTCCCGGCGTAGAGCAGGCCCGCCTGCACCGGGTCGGCGCGCACCACGCTGACGAGGTGGTCGCGCGGCAGGTCGGAGGTGATGTCGCGCCACGTGGCGCCGTAGTCGCGGGTGGCCATCACGTGCGGCTGGAAGTCGTCGATCCGCTGGCCGTCCACCGCCGCGTAGGCCACGCCATCCTGCAGCGCCGAGGCGTCGACCGTCTGCACCTTGGACCAGTCGCGCACCGCCGGCGGCGTCAGGTTCGCCCAGTGTGCGCCGCCGTCGCGGGTGAGCTGGATCAGCCCGTCGTCGGTCCCCACCCACAGCTCGTCGGCGTGGCGGGGCGAGGGCTGCAGCGCCACGATCGTGCCGTAGCCGCACGCGCGCGCGTCGGCGATGGCCACGTCGCCGCCGCAGCGCTGGGCGCCCTCGCGCTTGCCGGTCAGGTCGCCGCTGATGGTCGACCAGGTGCGCCCCTGGTCGGTGGAGCGGAACACCAGCTGCGCGCCCAGGTAGATCGCCGGCGCCCCCACGTGAGACACCGCCAGCGGCGTCACCCAGTTGTAGCGGTAGCGCACCTGCGTCGGACGCTGGCCGTAGCTCGAGATCGGCCAGGGGGAGATGTTCGCCACCTGCCCCGTGCGCGCGTCCCACTTGCTGACGCGCCCGCCCAGGCCCGAGCCGTAGACGATGTCGGGATCGACCGGATCGGGGATGTCGTAGTCGCGCTCGTCGCCGCCCACCGGCGTCCAGTCGCGCAGGCTGATGGCGCCGTAGTCGCTGCGCGAGGCGATGCCGACGGTGCCGCTGTCCTGCTGGCCGGAGTAGATGCGGTAGGGGAAGCGGTCGTCGGCGGCGAGGTGATAGAACTGGCCGGTGGGCTGGTTGTACCAGTCGCTCCACGTCTTGCCGCCGTTCACGCTGACGATGGCGCCCTGGTCGCTGCCCGCGGCCATGTGGTCGGGGTGCAGCGGGTTGATCCAGACGAAGTGGTAGTCGTCTCCCCCCGGCGAGCCGCGCACGATCTCGCAGGCGCGCCCGCCTTCGCGGCAGCGACGGATGGATTGGCCCACCAGGTAGACGGTGTCCGGATCGTTCGGGGCTACGGTCACCCGGCTGGCGTAGTAGCCCGAAGCCGCTTCGTCGGAATTGGCGCGCAGCCAGTGGGCGCCGCCGTCATCGGAGCGGTAGAGGCCCCCCGCATGGGCTGAGTCCACCTCGGCGTACACCCGCAGGCCCCGGGACGTCCGCGCCGTGGCCAGGCTGATGCGGCCGAGCGCGCCCGTGGGCCAGCCGCCGCCGGTGATCCGCGTCCAGGTGAGGCCCCCGTCGGACGAGCGATAGACGCCGCTGCCTTCGCCGCTGATCGGGGTGAAATAGCTCTGCCAGGGGTACTGGTGCGCCTCCCAGGCGGCGGCGAAGACCGTCTTGGAATCGGCGGGGTCGCTGGCGAGGTCGGCCACGCCCGTCCAGGGCCCGAGCTTCAGCGTCTGCGCCCAGCTCTTGCCGCCGTCGGTGGTGCGGTAGACGCCGCGGTCGGGGCTGGGGCCGAAGAAGTGGCCCTGCGCGCCCACCAGCACGGTGTTCGCGTTGCGCGGATCCACCACGATCCGGCCGATGTAGCGGGTGGCCTGCAGCCCGGCGGACGCCCACGTCGCGCCGCCGTCGGTCGACCTGTAGACGCCCAGCCCCGCCTGCACGTCGTAGCGCGGCGTGGCCTGACCGGTGCCGATGTAGAGCGTGCGCGGGTCCGAAGGCGCAACGGCCAGGGCGCCGACGGCGCTGGCCGGGCCGTGGTCGAACAAGGGCGCCCAGGTGCGGCCGGCGTCGCGCGTGCGCCACAGCCCGCCGCCCGCGCCTCCGAAGTAGACCGTGTCCGGCTCGGAAGGCACGCCCTCCACCATCGTGGCCCAGCCGGCGCGAAAGGGACCCACCAGGCGCCAGTGCGGCGCTGCGGCGGGCACGGGCGCGGATGCAGGCGCCGCGGCGAGCGCCAGGGCGGCGATGGCGACGAGACTCATCCGGCGGCTCCCGGCGCCCGCGGGCCCAGCGCCGCGTCGATCTCGCCCTTCAGCGCCGCCCACCGCGCCAGCGTCGCGTTCAAGGGCGCGGCCGCCTTGGCGTAGCCGGTCACCGCGTCGGGGCTCGGGTCCGCATCGGCGCCGTCGACGGCGACCTCAAGCTTGTCGAGGGTGGCGCTGAGGTTGTTGAGCCCGTCCAGAGCCCCGGGCGGAGCCGGAACGGAGTTGCGTGGATCGTCGGCCGGCAGGTCGGCCACGACCTGCAGTCGCGTGGCGAGCGCGCCAAGCCGCGCGCGGAGGGAAGGGGCGGCGCCGGCCTGCGCCTCGGTGAGGGCGCGGCGGGCCTCCTTCGCCTGGGTCAGCGCGGCGAGCGCCCGTGCGCGATCCGCCTCGATCCGCTGCGCCAGGGCGAACTGGCGGACGTAGGCGGCGGGCGCCAGCTTGACGCGCGGATCGGCGACCAGGGCCAGCGGCTGGCGGTACGTGCGCCCATCCACCGTCAGCGCCACGCTATAGCGGCCCGGCGGCGCCCACACGCCGAGCGCGCCTGCGTGCTCGCCGCCCCCCAGGCCGACGGGCGCGGCGTAGTGCAGGTCCCACACGAAGCGGTGCGCGCCCGGGGTGGCCAGCAGGGGCGCGGGCGTGACGATCCACTCCGGCGCGGCGTCGATCTTGGCCAGGTCCGGCGGCGGCGCCCGTTCGGCGCTGGAGACGCTGCGCACCACGCCGCCCTGCGCGTCGAGGATGGTCAGCGTCACCGGCTGGGAGGGCGCGCCCGCCAGCACGTAATCGAGGTAGGCGCCGTCCGGCGGATTGGGCGCCTTGGGTTCGTCGGCCGGCATGGGCGTGCCGGTGAAGCCCGGGTTGCGCACGCGCACCGCGGTGGCGGGTGCGAACAGGCGCGTGCCGAGGCCCGGCTCGGCGGCCAGCGCGCGCAGGGGCGCCACGTCGTCCATGATGTAGAAGCCGCGCCCGTGGGTGGCGATCACCAGGTCGTCGCCGTGCACTTCGATGTCGCGCACCGAGGTGCGGGGCAGGCCCGCCTGCAGCGGCCGCCAGTGCTCGCCGTCGTCCAGCGAGACGAAGGCGCCGCGCTCGGTCCCGGCGTACAGCAGGCCTTCGCGTACGGGGTCCTCGCGCACGACGTTGACGCTGTCGGGGCCGCCGCCCAGCGCCAGCCCGCGGTCGATCCGCGTCCAGCTGCGGCCGCCGTCGCGGGTGCGGTAGGCGTAGGGAGCGGGGTCGTCGAGCCGGTGGCGGTCCACCGCCAGATAGGCGTGCAGGGGGTCGTGGGGCGAGGCCTCCACCGTGCCGATCTTCGACCAGGCGGGCAGCCCCGCCGGTGTCACGTCCGCCCAATGAGCGCTGTCGTCGGTCGTGCGCCAGACCTTGCCGTCATCTGTGCCGGCCCAGATCAGCCCGTCGGCCACGGGCGACGGCGCGATGCTGTAGACCACCCCGCGCCGCGGGCCGACCACGTTGACGTCGGCCACGGTGGGCGCGTCCAGCGTGGCGGGCACGGCCGGGTCGGGCCGGGTGAGATCGGGGCTGATGGGCGTCCACCGTTCGCCGCCGTCCTTGGTGCGGAAGATGCGCTGGTTGCCGAAGTAGAGCGCATGGTCGCGGGGCCCGAACACCAGCGGCAGGGTCCACGTGCCGCGGTAGTGCTCCGGGAAGGCCAGGGTGGGATCGACGCTGCGGACCTGCCCGCTCTTCAGGTCCAGCTTGTCGACGCGGCCGCCGAACACCGTGTCGGGGTCGTGCGGCGCAGGGGCGATGTTGTCGCTCTCCCCGCCCGCGGCCACCTCGTGAAAGTCGGGCATGGCGATGCCGTCGGCCGACCCCGTGCGGCTGGGCACGGCCGCCGCGCCCGAATCCTGCTGCGCGCCGTAGACGCGGTAGGGGAAGCGGTCGTCGGTGACCACGTGATAGAACTGGCCGGTGGGCTGGTTGAACCAGCTCGACCACGTCTCGCCGCCGTTCAACGTCACCAGCGCACCCTGGTCGACGCCCAGGATGCGGCGGTCCGGGTCCTTGGGGTCGATCCACAGGCTATGGAAGTCGTCGCCGGTCGGATCGCCCTTGAGCGGCATGAAGGTGGCGCCGCCGTCGCGCGAGCGCAGCACGATCGTGTCGCACACCCACACCTCGTCGGCGTTCTTCGGGTTGGCGGCGAGCTCGCCGAAATACCAGCCGCGCTGCCAGATGCGCGTGTCGCCGCTCATCTTGCGCCAGCTCGCCCCGTCGTCGTCGGAGCGGTAGAGCCCGCCCGCCTTGGCGTCGATCAGCGCGTAGACCCGGTGCGGTGCGGCGGGCGAAACGGCCAGGCCGATGCGCCCGGGCGCGTCGGGCAGGCCGCGGCCGGTGATCGGCGCCCAGGTGCGCCCCCCGTCGGTCGACTTGTAGAGCCCGCCGCCCGGCCCGTTGGACGGCGGGTAGACGTTCCACGGCGGTCGCCGCGTCTGCCACAGGGCGGCGTAGACGGTGTCGGGATCGCCCGGCTTGTAGGCGAGGTCGATCGCCCCGGTGTCGGCGTCCTTGAACAGGGTGCGTGTCCAGGTGGCGCCCCCGTCGGTGGAGCGGAACACGCCGCGCTGGGCGTTGGGGCCGTAGGGGCGCCCCAGCGCGGCCACCAGCAGCACCTTGGGGTCGCGCGGGTCGACCAGGATGCGGCCGATCTGCTGGGTGTCGGCCAGGCCGATCGGGGTCCAGTGCGCGCCGCCGTCGGTGGAGCGGAACATGCCCACACCCTGGGCGATGTCTGAGCGCATGTCGGCCTCGCCCGTGCCCACGTAGATCGTGGACGGCGCCGAGGGGGCGACGGCCAGAGCGCCGACGGAGCCGACGGGAGCGGAGTCGAAGATGGGGCTCCACGTGCGGCCGGCGTCGTTGGTCTCCCACACGCCGCCGTTCACCGCGCCGAAGTAGAAGCGCAAGCGGTCATCGGGCGCGCCCGCCACCGCCAGCACGCGGCCGCCGCGGAACGGGCCGATCGAGCGCCAGCGCAGGGGTGCGAACGCGCTGGCCTGCGCGCCCTGCGCCGCAGCCTCGACCGTGAGCCGTGCGCCCTGGGCCCCGCCCTTGGGCGCCGCGCTTCCCGCGGGCTCGGTCGCAGAGGTGCGGTCCGGGCTCTGCGACTGCGCCGCGCCGTGCGTCGCGATGACCATTCCTGCGCCCGCGACGCCGGCGACCCACGCACGCATGCACGCACTCCATGCCCTCGAACGGCGCCGTGCATGCAGCCTGGACACGGGCGTGTCGAGTCGATGACGGATGCAGCGCTCTCTGCGCCCCGGGCGAGGGTGGCGCGGGACTCGGCGGGTGCGCGCCATCCGAAGTCGCCCGACGTCGGGCCGTCTGGAATCGGCATGCGGCAGCGCTCATCTACGCGGGCGATGGCGCTCACAGACGCGATACCCGCCGGGCGGCTCGCCGTCGCCTTCGCCGCGGCGCTGGACGCCGCACGCGCCTACGTCGGGGCGACGGCTCCCAATCCGCCCGTCGGGTGCGTGCTGCTGGATCGCGACGGCGCGGTGCTCGCCAGCGCCGGTCACGCAAGGGTGGGGACGCCGCACGCCGAGGCCGCCGCCCTGGCCATCTGCCGCGAGGCCGGGACGACGGCGCGGATCCACACCGCGCTGGTCACGCTGGAGCCTTGCAGCCACACCGGGCGCACAGGGCCCTGCGCCGACGCGCTCCTGGCCACTCCCGTGCGCGATGTGCGGATCGGCGCCCTGGACCCGCATCCGCGGGCGCCGGGCGCCGGCGCCGCGCGCCTGCGCGCCGGCGGCGTGGCGGTGCACGAGATCGCCACGCTCGACGATCCCGCCGCCCCCGCGCTGTCGCGCGCTGCGGCCAGGCTGGTCGCGCCCTTCGCCAGGCTTGCCCGCACGGGCCGCCCCTGGGTGGTGGTCAAGACCGCGCTGGACGCCTCAGGCTCCATGATCCCGCCGCCCGGAGCCAGGACCTTCACCTCCGACGCCTCCCTCGACCATGCGCATCGGCTGCGGCGCGAGGCGGATGCGATCATCACCGGCTCGGGCTGCGTGCTGGCCGACGATCCCGCCTTCACCGTGCGTCGCGTTCCCGACCATCCCGGCAAGCGCCGCCTCCTGGCGATCATGGATCGCCGCGGGCGCACGCCGCCTGCCTATCTCCGGGAGGCGGCCGCGCGGGGGCTGGATGCGCGCCTGTACGACGACCTGGACGCGATGCTCGATGCACTGGGCGCGGCCGGCGCGCTCAGCGCCCTGGTGGAGGCCGGCCCCACGCTGCGGGGCGCCCTCATCGCCCGCGGGCTATGGGACGAAGAGGTGGTCTTCCGCCGCGCCGCCCGGCCCGGCGCCGCCGACCACGTCGAAACCCGGCTGTGCGCCCCATGACGGCCGGAATGCTGCGTCATCCACTCCGCGCGCGCCTTCGCCGCCGACCCGCGCAGGCCCGAGACCCGTTATGCCCCTGAGCGATCCCGCACCGGCCCGTGTCGAGGAGGTGGCGCACGCGCCGCTGCCCTCGCGCTACGCCGAGGGGCTGAGCGCCCACGCCTTCCGCGACCTGGCCGATGGCCTGGAGCATCTGGCGCTGGTGAAGGGCGCGCCGGGTCGGGGCGCGCTGGTGCGCCTGCATTCCGAGTGCCTGACGGGCGACGCGCTCGGCTCGCTGCGGTGCGACTGCGGCGAGCAGCTGCACGCCGCCTTGCACCGCATGGGGCAGGCCGAGGCGGGCGTGCTGATATACCTGCGCGGTCACGAGGGGCGCGGCATCGGCCTGGCCAACAAGATCGCCGCCTACGCGCTCCAGGATCGCGGGCTCGACACCGCCGAGGCCAACACGGTGCTGGGCTATCCGACGGACGGCCGCGACTACGCCGTCGCCGCCGCGATCCTGCACGCGCTGGGCGTCGACGACGTCCGCCTCCTGACCAACAATCCGCTCAAGGGCCAGGCGCTGCGGGCGCACGGCCTGAGCGTGCTGGAGGAGCTGCCGCTGGCGCCGGCGCCCAATGCGTACAATGCGCACTATCTCGCGACCAAGCGGGACAAGATGGGCCACCGGCTGCCCGGGGGCGAAGGCCAGGCCGCCTCGCCGTTCGCCGCGGCGTGAGGCGCGCCTCAGCCGGCGCCGCTGCGCCCGGGCGACATGCGCTGCAGCTCGGGCTCGCGGTCGAGCCACTGATGCTTGAGCGCCGCGCCTACGTGCAGCACGAACAGGGCGTACAACGCGTACGCGAGCCAGGTATGCACGGCGAACCAGAAGTCGTGGGCGTGCTCCTTGGCGGCCGGCGCCAGGTTGGACAGGGCGCCCAGGTGCGGAAACGGCACGAGCCAGAACAGCTTCAAGGGATGGCCCGCCGCCCCCTTCCAGGCCGAGTCGTGCAGCCAGCCGGAGAAGGGCAGCGCCAGGATCACCACGTACAGCACGGCGTGCGCGAGATGGGCGGCGCGCCGCTCGAGCTTCGGATACGCCCGCGGCAACGGCGGCGGCGGATGGCCGGCCCGCCACAGCAGCCGCAGCAGCACCAGCCCGAATACGGTTATGCCCACCGATTTGTGCAGGTCGATCGCCGGCCGCACCCAGCCTTGCGGCCACTTGTCGGCGAACCACACCAGGACGAGGTTGAGGGCGATCAACAGCGCCACGATCCAATGCAGCGCCATGGCCACGCCCGTGTAGCGCGGGCCGGCGTAGCCACGGCTTCGAGCGAGGGCGCGCATGGTGGTGGGTCCTGGTCGGAGCGGGCTCTAGCCTCGCGGTCCGCGCCGGAACGCGGCGCCGCCGGACGGGCCGAACCATGACCTCGACCCTAGACCCGGCGCGCTCCAGCGCCAATCCCGACGCGGACACGCTGGCGGCGCGCCGCCGGGTCACCTCTCCGCGCCTGTCGCCTCCGCCGACGCCGCTGGCCAGCCGCGCCATCCACGCCTCGGTGTTCGTGCTCTGGACCCTGCTCCTGGCCGCGCCCTTCTGCCTGCACGGGGTTTGGGTCTGGTCCGCGGGCCTGGTCTACGTGACCTACGACACCCTGCTCCTGGCCTTCACCTTCCGCGAGACGCTTCCCCTGGCCCGGGCCGGCGCGCCCGTTTCGGCGCCGCCGGCCGGCGGCGTGCGGCCGCGCGTGGGCGTCATCGTCGCCGCGCGCGACGAGGCGCTGGTCCTGCCCGTGACGCTCGCCGCGCTGCTGGACCAGACCGATCCGCCGGATCGCATCCTGGTGGTCGACGACGGCTCGACCGACGCGACGCCCCAGGTCCTGGAGTCGCGCTACGGCCTAACGCCGGCGCCCATCGGCGAGATCGCCACCGGGCCCTCCCCCATCGCCTGGTTGCGGCTAACCAACGGCGGCAAGGCGCGCGCGATGAACATCGCCCTGCCCCTGATCGACACCGAGGTGGTCGTCACCGTCGACGCCGACACCCTGCTGCGACCCGACGCCATCGCCGCGGTGCGCGCCGCCTTCGCCGCCGAGCCGCACCTGGTCGCCGCGACCGGCGTCCTGACGCCGGTGTGCGCCCCCACCGCGGGCGGGCGCCTGTTCCAGTGGTTCCAGACCTACGAGTACATCCGCAACTTCCTGTCGCGCTACGCCTGGATGCGCCTGGGCGGCCTGCTGCTGATCTCGGGCGCCTTCGCAGGCTTCCGGCGCGACGCGGCGCTGGAGGTCGGCGGCTTCGATCCCGACTGTCTGGTGGAGGACTACGAACTGATCCACCGCCTGAAGCGCTACGGCGTGCTCAACGGGCGGGGCTGGACGACGCGCGTGCTGGGGGCCGCGCTGGCGCGCACAGAGGCTCCGGGGGGGACGGGCGCCTTTCTGCGACAGCGCAGGCGCTGGTTCGGCGGCTTCCTGCAGACCCAATACTGGTACCGCGACATGGTGGGCGACCGGCGCTACGGCGCGCTTGGCCTAGCCATGCTCCCGGTCAAGGCGATCGACACGCTGCAGCCGCTCTACGGCCTGACCGCCTTCGCCCTCCTGTGCGTCTTCCTCGTCCAGGGCCGGCTGGGGGTGCTGGCGCCCATAAGCGGCGTGATCGCGGCGAAGATCGTGGTGGACTTCTCCTTCCAGCTCTGGGCGATCCACCTCTACCGGCGATGGGTGGGAGAGCCGCGCGCCGCGTCCTACGCGCAGGCGTTCATGGCGTCGCTGGTGGAGCCGTTCAGCTTCCAGCTGCTGCGCCACGTGGGCGCTGCGTGGGGCTGGGTCGCCTTCCTGGCCGGGCGCCAGACCTGGGGCGCGCAGCGCCGCGCGGGCGCGCTCCGCTAGCATCAGCCCGATGCGCCGGGCGCCTACGGTTCAGGGCGTGATCAGGCGCGCGAACGCCCCTTCGGTGACGCGCGCCAAGTGGGCGCGATAGGTCGCGTAAAGCGCATGCTCGGCGCCGATCCGGCCGAAGGCGGGCTCGAAATCCAGCCGTGACATCGGCGTGAGCACGAAGGGCGCGGCGACCGGGATCAGCTGCGTGCCCCCTCCCACCTGCAGCGTCGTCAACACACCGGAGAGCGTGCCGTCGATCATCGGTCGGCCCAGCACCGCCAGGCGCATCTCGCCCCGCTCGCTGGTGTGAAGGTAGACCTGGCCGGACCGGGGCAGCGACACCACGCCAGACTGGGCGAAGGCCGCATCCAGCCGCGCCGTTTCGCGGAACACCAGGTGCGAGCGGGCGTCGTCCCAGGCGATCTCGGTCAGGTAGGCGAAGACGGCGCCGGGCGCCTCGAACGATGGGCGCAGGGTGAGGTGAGCGCCTTCCAGCCATCTCGCGGCGTCGCGCGAATAGGCGCCCAGGCTTTCGGGCGCGGCGGCGGCCGCTGCGGCGGCGGGGGGCGCGCGCAACTCGACGCCCAGCGCCTGCTCCAGCCGCAGGGTGGTGGCCAAGGTGAAGGGGCGCCCGCCCGCCAGCGCCTTCTCCAGGGTGGAGAGGCTGATCCGCGCGGCGTCGGCGAGCTGCTGGCGCGACAGGCGCCGGCGGGCCAGCGCCTCGCGCACCCGCTCGGCCACCGCGCGGTCCTGATCCAGTGGGAGCCCGCCCGCCGCGTCCGCCATCCGCCCGCTCCGTACATTCCCGCACGCATCCTCACACGCGCGGACAGGGCCTCGCCAGTCCGTGCGCGGCGCGGCGCAAGCCGGGCGAAGCCGCCCGTACCGGGGGCGGGGGGCCGGAGGGAGATTGCAGGCGTCGACTTCCCCCGGAGCGCCGCCATGACCCCGTCCCCTCCCGCCGTCCCCGCCGCCCGCCGCCGCGGCATGCTGGCGTCCGCCGCCCTGGTGGCGCTGCTCGCCGGCGCCGCGCCCTTGGCCCGTTCCGCGCCGCTCGCGGCCGAGCCCACACTCGCGGTGGTCCCGGCGCATGCTCCCGGCGAGGCGACCTCCGGCTCGCTGTGGCTCAAGACCGACGCCGGCTATGTGGAGGCCATCCGGCTGGCCACCGACGTAAAGCTCACGGTCAGCGGCCCCACAATGCGGGGCCGCATCGTGCAGGCGTTCCGCAACCCGAGCGACCACTGGGTCGAGGGCGTCTACGCCTTCCCGCTCGACGATCAGGGCGCGGTGGACACGCTCAAGATGGTCGTCGGACGCCGCGTCATCGTCGGCGAAGTGCGCAAGAAGGACGAGGCGCGCGCCGTCTACGAGGCCGCCAAGGCGAACGGCCAGAAGACGGCGCTGGTGGAGCAGGAGCGGCCGAACCTCTTCACCAACTCGGTGGCCAACATCGGCCCCGGCCAGACGGTGGTTGTGGAGATCGAGTACCAGGCCCCGGTGCGCGTGGCCGACGGCGTCTCCTCCCTGCGCGTGCCGCTGGTGGCGGCGCCGCGCTACACCCCGGCCGGCTTCAAGCCGGACGCCACCGCCAGCGCGCCCGTCGTCGATCCCCGCGCCGGCGTGGCGGTCAACCCCACGACCGTGGAGGTGGACCTGCACCCAGGCTTCGCGCCCGCCGAGGTGACCAGCCCCTACCATCGCGTGCGCGTCACCCCCGAGGGCGCCGCCGGTCGGCGGGTGACGCTGGAGACCGGGCCCGTGCCGGCAGACCGCGACTTCGTGCTCAGCTGGAAGCCCGCGGCCTCCGCCGCCCCCACCGCCAGCCTGTTCCACGAGAAGCTGGGCGCCGACGACTACCTGCTGGCCTACCTCACCGCGCCCACGCTGGCGTCCCGCACCGCGCCGCCGCCGCGCGACGTGGTGTTCGTGATCGACAACTCCGGCTCGATGGGCGGTGAATCGATCCGCGAGGCCAAGGCCAGCCTGCTCTACGGCCTGTCGCACCTGCGGCCGGGCGACCGCTTCGACGTGGTGCGCTTCGACGACACCCTGACCGACCTCTTCGCCGACACCGTCTCCGCCGACGCCGCCCATCTCGCCCGCGCCCGCGGCTTCGTCGAGGGCCTGCAGGCGGCGGGCGGCACCGAGATGGTGCCCGCCATGCGGGCCGCCCTGGCCGACCACGATCCGAAGGCCGCCGGCCGGCTGCGCCAGGTCGTGTTCATGACCGACGGCGAGATCAGCGACGAGCAGGCGCTGTTCGGCGAGATCGCCAAGGACCGCGGCCGCAGCCGAGTGTTCATGGTCGGCATCGGCTCGGCGCCCAACACCTTCTTGATGTCGCGCGCCGCGGGCGTCGGGCGCGGGACCTTCACCCACGTGGGCGGGGTGGACGAGGTGGAGAGCCGCATGACCGCGCTGTTCGACAAGCTGGAGAGCCCCGCCGCCACCGACCTCAAGGCGGCCTTCACCGGCACGACGGCCGACGTGGGCCCGGCGGTGCTGCCCGACCTCTACCGCGGCGAGCCGCTGGTGCTCTCGGCCAAGGTGCTCGACATGAAGGGCGACCTGACGCTCGACGGCGAGGCGGGCGGGCGGGCCTGGCGCGTGCGGATCCCGCTGTCGCAGGCGGTGGAGGGGCGCGGCCTCGGCAAGGTCTGGGCGCGGCGCAAGATCGAGGACGCCGAGGACGCCCGCACCCTGGGCCGCATCCCCGACGCCCAGGCCGACGCGCTGGTGCTGGCGCTGGGGCTCGAGCATCACATGGTGACCTCCCAGACGAGCCTGGTGGCGGTCGACCACGCGCAGAGCCGGCCCGCGGGGGCGCCGATGACGCGCAGCGACGTGCCGCTCGACCTGCCGGCGGGCTGGAACTTCGACAGGCTGTTCGGCGGCGCGGCCGACAGCGCCGCGGCGCCTCCCACCGCCGGCCGCGTCACCGCGGCGGGCGTGGACCTGCCGCAGACCGGGACGGACTCCGCGCTCCTGATCGGCTTCGGCGGCCTCCTCACGCTGTTGGGCGCGGCAAGCTTGGCCGGGCTGCGCCGCCGCCCGGCCCCGGGGGGCGTGTCGTGAGCGCCGCGACGGCGCGCCATGGCGTGGGGCGGGCGCTCAGCCTCGCCGCCCTGGCCGGGGGCCTCGTTTTGCTCGGAAAGGGGGCGCTGATCCCAGCGAAGGCCGCGGCGGCGCAGGTGCTGCTCGACCGCGCCTTCACCCGCAGCCTGCAGACCGGGCGCCCCACCCGGCCGTGGCCCTGGGCCGACGCCGCGGCGGTCGCGCGCATCGACGTGCCGCGCCTGCACCGACACGTCATGGTGCTACAGGGGGCGAGCGGGCAGGCGCTGGCCTTCGCCGCCGCCCACCTGTCGCAGACGCCCGACGCCGGCGCTCCCGGCACCGCGGTCTACGCCGCCCACCGCGACACCCACTTCGCCTTCCTGGGCGCACTGAAGCCCGGCGACCTCGTGGAGGTGGAGCGGATCGATGGCGGGCGCGCACGCTTCCGGGTGGACGGGGCGTACGTGGCCCGGGCCGACGCGTCGGGGCTGGACGCGCATGCGCCGGGCCGGCGGCTGGCGCTGGTCACCTGCTGGCCGCTCGACGGCCACATGCGTGGGCGCCTGCGCTACATCGTGACCGCCGCCGCGGCGTAAGCCGTTCGCCCGCGGGTCCGCAGGCCTCGGCTTTCAGCCCCGGCGGCCGCGGAAAAATCCGCGCAGCAGCGCCGCGCTCTCCTCGGCCAGGAGGCCGCCCTCCACCGTCGGGCGCCAGTGGCACTGCGGGTGGTCGAACACGCGCGCGCCGTGCGCCACGCCGCCGCCCTTGGGGTCTGAGGCGGCGTACACCAGCCGGCCGATGCGGGCGTGGCTGATCGCGCCGGCGCACATGGGGCAGGGCTCCAGCGTGACGTACAGCGTCAGCCCCGTCAGCCGGTAGTTGCCGCGGACCGCGCCGCCTGCGCGCAGGGCCGCGATCTCGGCATGGGCGGTGGGGTCGTGGGCGCCGATCGGGCCGTTGCGGCCGCGGGCCACCACCTCGCCGGTGGCGGGATCGACCAGCACCGCGCCGATGGGCGCCTCGCCGAGCGCGGCGGCGGCTTGCGCCGCCTCCAGCGCCCAGCGCATGTAGCTCTCGTCATGGTCCGCCATCCTTCCGACGCGACAGGCCCCAGGCCCCCCCGTCAAGCCCCCAAGCCCAAAGCCGACGCCGCGGAGACTTCCGGCGGCGAGCGCGTGGCCAAGGCGCTGGCGCGGGCCGGCGTGGCTTCGCGCCGCGAGGTGGAGCGCATGATCGCCGACGGCCGCGTGGCGCTGAACGGCGAGGTGCTCGACACGCCCGCGGTGAAGGTCGGCCCCGCCGACGTGCTCAGCGTGGATGGCAAGCCGGTGGCGGGCGCGCAGGCCACCCGCGTGTGGCGCTACCACAAGCCCGCCGGGCTGATGACCACCCACAACGACCCCCAGGGGCGGCCCACGGTGTTCCAGCACCTGCCTGCAAGCCTGCCGCGGGTGATCTCGGTGGGACGCCTCGACATCGCCACCGAAGGCCTCCTCCTCCTCACCAACGACGGGGCGCTGTCGCGGGCGCTGGAGCTGCCGTCCACCGGCTGGGTGCGCCAGTACCGCGCCCGCGCCTTCGGCCGGGTCACCCAGGCCCAGCTGGACGGCCTGAAGGAGGGCGTGGAGGTCGAGGGCGTGCGCTACGGCCCCGTCGAGGCGCGCATCGACAAGGCGACGGGGCCGGGCGCCCGCTCGGCCGGCGCGGCGCCCGCCAACCTGTGGATCAGCGTCAAGGTGGCCGAGGGCAAGAACCGCGAGGTGCGCAAGGTGCTCGAGTCGCTAGGCCTCAAGGTCAACCGGCTGGTGCGCCTGGCCTACGGGCCCTTCGCGCTGGGCACGCTGGCGGTGGGCCAGGTCGAGGAGGTGGGGCCGCGCGTGATCCGCGAGCAGCTGACGGGTCTGGTCGACGCCGGCCTCATGCCCAAGGGCGAGCGCCCGGCGGCCGCCTCGCCCGCCACCCGGCCGAAGACCGACGCGGCCGCGCCCCGGCGCGAGCCCGCCCGCTCCCGCCGGCCGGGCCCTCCGTCGGCCGCGAAGCCCAAGCCGCCGCGCCGCCCCGACTGGGCCGGGCCGCCCCGCGGGCGCGGCCGCTGACGGCCGGGTCGTGGCCGTCGGCGTCTGCGCGAGTGCGCGTCCGGACTGCCCGGACTGTCCGGTCGATCGGGCGAACCCATTGTCTTCGTTGATGATTGCTCGCTCCCCGGCGCCGGACTCCGGGGTCTGCACCGTCTGGGCGGTGCGGCGTGAGCCCGAAGGAGGAGGCCAGTCTATCCCCGGCCGGGAGCGGGGGGATAAGTCGCCCACGCGGGCGCCGCGGTGAGGATCGTCGCCGGCCGGTTGCGCGGGCGCACGCTCGCGGCCCCGCCAGGCCGCGCCACCCGGCCCACCAGCGACCGCGCGCGTCAGGCGCTGTTCGACGTGCTGGTCCACGCCGACTGGGCCCCCACGCTCGAAGGTGCGCGGGTGATCGACCTTTTCGCGGGCTCCGGCGCGCTCGGGCTGGAGGCCCTGTCGCGCGGCGCGGCCTTCGCGCTGTTCGTCGAGACCGACGAGGCCGCCCGCGCCGCGATACGCGACAACCTGGAGGCGCTGGGCCTGTTCGGCGCGTCGCGCATCCACCGCCGCGACGCCACCGACCTCGGCGCGCGCCCCGGCAGCGCCGGGCCGCCCTTCACCCTGGCCTTCCTCGACCCGCCTTACGGCAAGGGCCTCGGCGAACCGGCGCTCCTGGGTCTGGCGCGCGGCGGCTGGCTGGCGCCCGACGCGGTCGCGGTGCTGGAGAGGGCGGCCGACGAGGCGGACCTGCAGCCGGGCGGCTGGGAGGTGATCGACACGCGCCGCTGGGGCGCCGCACGGGTGGATATGCTGCGGCGGCTCTAGCCGAAGGCGGTGGCGAGCACCGCCTGCAGGCCTTGCGCGTCCACCTCGTCGAACGCGTCGGGCTCGGCGGCGTCCACGTCGAGCACCGCGATCAGCTCGCCGCGCACGTCCAGCACCGGGACGACGATCTCCGAGCGGGTGCGGGCGTCGCAGGCGATGTGGCCGGGGAAAGCCTCTACGTCAGGCACGATCAGCGTCGTACGCGAGGCGGCCGCCTTGCCGCAGACGCCGCGGCCCAGCGCGATGCGCAGGCACCCCAGCGCGCCCTGGTAGGGGCCGACCACCAGTTCGTCGGGCTTGGCGGCGTCGACCACGTAGAAGCCGGTCCAGATGAAGCGACCTTCGAAGGCGGCGTGCAGCATGGCGGCGATGGTGGCCATGCGCGCGGTGCGCTCGCCCTCGCCCTCCAGCACCGAGGCGATCTCCAGGTCGAGGTCGCGGTAGCGCTCGGCGCGGTCGCGCGAGAGTGCGGCGGGGTCGAAGCTCTCGGCCATGTCAGCGGGCCTCCGGATCAGGGGGAAGGAGGGCGTCGAGCACCTCGGCGGCGTCGGCGCCGGGCGCGATCACCAACAGGCGCCCCCGTCCGAGCGCGTCGGCGGCGGCCACCACCTGGCGCTTCCTGGGACAGAGATCGAGGCATGCGGTCTCCACAATGCGCACCCTGGGACCCCAGCGGCCGGACCTGGCGGCGCGCTTCAGCGCCTTCTTGGCCGAGCGGTCCCCCTTGGGGCCGAAGCCCTCGCCGTCGAGCTTCCTGGCGCACTTGGCGCACACCAGCACGGCGCGGCGGAAGGGCGCCTTGGCCCAACGGCCGGGAGGGGCCCCATGCGGACCGAGGTCTCTCATGGCGCGGGCAGATAGGCGCCCCGCGCCATGCGCGCATCCCCATGCGTCAGCCCAGCTTGCCGGCCTCCGCGGGCTGACGCGCGCCCGGCGGATCGACCCAGCCGTTGCGGGTGGCCAGGCCGTAGAGGCCGATGCCGACGTAGCAGAGCACCGGGACGAAGAAGGCGTGGCCCAGGCCGATGGAGTCGGCCAGGCGACCCACGAGCAACGGGATCAGGGCGCCTCCGACGATGGCCATGGCCAGGAGGCCCGAGCCTGCGGCCGAATCCTCGCCCAACTCCTCGATCCCCAGCGTGAAGATGGTCGGGAACATGATCGAATTGGCCAGGCCCACGCACAGGATCATCGCCCCCGCGAACACCCCGACCGACAGGATCGAGAGCGAGGCCAGCACGATCGCCAGCACCGCCGCCGCCATCAGCACCGTGCCCGCCTTCACCCGCCGCAGCACCGCCGCCCCGGCGAAGCGGCCGACCATCGCCAGCCCCCAGTAGATCGCCACCAGCGAGTTCGCCGCCTGGATCGGCAGGCCGCCGTGCCTGGCTGTCCAGGCCTGCAGAGCGCCCAGCGCCACCGACGGCTGCAGGAGGTAGTTGGTGAGGAAGGACCCGATGGCGACTTCGGCGCCGACATAGAGGAAGATGCAGCAGACGCCGAACATCAGCCGGCGGTCGCGCAGCAGCCGGGCGTAGCCGCTGGCGTCCTCCAGTTTCTGCTTGGGCGAGTAGCGGTAGAAGAGGGCGCACAGCCCCGCGAGCACCAGCACGGCGACGGCGATGGCGATGAAGGGGCCCTGCACCGCGTGGGCCTCCTTGAGGCGCAAGGCCGCCAGCACCGCCGGAGCGACGGTGTGGGCGTCAGGCAGCGGCTTGGAGCCCTTGAGGATCAGCGCCGCGCCGAACAGGGGGCCGACCGTCGTGGCCAGCGAGTTGAGCGCCTGCGCCAGCGTCAGCCGGCTGTGCGAATAGCGGGGGTCGCCGATGTTGGCGGCCAGCGGATTGGCGGCGACCTGCACGATGGTGACGCCGCTCGCCAACACGAACATGGCCACCAGGAAGAAGCCGTACTGGCCCGACGAGGCGGCCGGGCTGAACAGGAGACATCCCGCCGCCATGATCACCAGGCCGACCGTCACGCTCTGCAGGTAGCCCAGCTTGGAGAGCAGCCACGAGCCCGGCACCGCCATGACGAAATAGGCCGAGAAGAAGGTCAGCGGCGCATAGGAGGCCTGCTGGTAGTTGAGGCCGAACAGGTCCTTCAGCTTGGGCGTCAGGGTGTCGATCAGCACGGTGCAGAAGCCGAAGGCGAAGAACAGCGCCATCACCACCGGGAACAGCTTGCCCGACAGGCGTACCCCGCCCGGCGCCGCCGCGGCCGTCGTTCCCTGCGCCATGGCCGATTTTCCTCACCCTCGCCGCCCTGTTCGCCGGGCCGGTCGCTCGCTCATCTGTGCCGAGAGGGGGACAGCGCTGTCAACCACGAGAGCCCCGGCGCACAGACGGCGCGCCGAACAAGGTCACACCCGGAACGTGTATCCGCGTCCCGGCTCGCGCTCCACGTCGGGCGGGAAGCTGGCGCGCTTGTCGGCGAAGTACTGCGCGCGGTGGTCGCCGTCGGAGGCCAGGTTGTAGGTGAGGTAGAGGATGCGCCGGCCCGTGTCGGTGAGGTTGGGGGCCGAGCCGTGCGGGGCGTAGCTGTCGAAGAACAGCACGTCGCCCGGCGCCGTGGGCACGGGGATCAGGTCGAAGGCCTGCATCTGCGCAGGCGTGAGCGGCGTCCACTCCTCGCCGATCAGCCCGCCTAGGCGCGGCGCGTCGGCCATCTCCAGGCAGCCGTTCGCAAGGTTGGCGTCGTCGATGGCCACCATGGCGGTGACGAACATGGGGGCGAACACGCTCCAGCCCGCCTGCTGGTCCTGGTGCGGCTCGAAGCCCGCGCCACCAGACTCCTTGAAGTTCACCTTGTCCTTGAAGAGGACCGCCGGGCCGCCCAGCAGCGCCTCCACCGCGCGCAGCAGGCGGCCGTGCACCAGGGCGTCGAACGCCGGATGGTAGGGGCAGAAGTTCTCGATCCGCTGCACCACCTTGGCGGTCGGGTCCTTCAGGCTCTTCTCGCGGTAGAGCATCTCGGCGCCCGGCCGCTCGGGGCGCTGCGTCAGCTCGTCGGTCCAGGCGCCGATGTCCGCGGCTTCGGCGGGGGAGAAGAAGCCGTGCGCCGCGGTCCACCCTTGGCGCGCGTACCGGGCCATCTGGTCGGGGGCGAGGAGACGGCTTTGCGTGGTTTCGGGGGCGAGGGTCGCAGCCATGGCCGTCAGTCCTGCAGGTCGGGGAGGATCAGGTCGCGCGCGCGGGCGAGGTCCTCGGGGAAGTCGATCTCGGTCCAGGGCAGGTCTGCGACATCGATGGCCGCGAACCGCTCGGGATCGGCAAGCAGGAGATCGCGGATCGCCTCCTCGTATTCAAGCGCCCCGCCCCCGGGCGCGGCCGCCCTTTCCATCCCGCGCGCATGCAGCCCCGCAGCGGTGGCCGGATCGAAGCGGAAGAAGCCCACGGACTCGCCATGCCGCTCGCCGGGATCGAACGGGACCTTGCGGAAGTCAACGATGCGCTCGCCGCGGAAGCAGACCTTCACCGGCTCGTCGCCCGGCTCCAGCTCCGGGTCGACGAGGAGGCGGTTGCCCGGCCCCGGCCGCGTCAGCCGCGCCACCATCCGCGCATCGTGCAGCACGTCGCCATCCATCAGCAGCACCGGGCGTCCGGCGGTCATCGCCTCGCCTTGCACCAGCACAGAGAGGAGGCTGCCCTCGCGGTAGCGCGGGTTCTCCACGAAGCTCACCGCCAAGCCCGCCGGCGCGGTGCGCTGCGCCTCGGCGCGGATCGCCTCGGCCTCGTGACCTACGCTGATGCGCACGTCGCGCACGCCGCAGGCGGCCAGCGCCTGCAGCCGGCGCTGCAGCAGCGAGCGGCCGTCGAAGGTCAGCAGCATCTTCGGCCCCGCGTGGGCCTCGCCCAGGCGGCGGCCGACGCCGGCGGCCAGCACCACGGCGATCATGTCCGATGACAGCGATGTCTCTCCCGTGGTTCCGTTCCGGCTCCGGAGCGATTAGGTTGGGACGATCCCCGGGGCAATGCGACGCCGCTCACGCGCCGCCCACGCGAGCTTTTCCCTCTCATGACAGACCTCCTCGCCGGCCGCAGCGCCGATTCCGACACCCGTCAGCTGTCGCGGCCGGCGCAGCTGCGCCGGATGATCCGCTCGAGCGACCTCTCCTTCCTGATGGAGGCGCACAGCGGGCTCTCGGCCAAGGTGGCGCAGGAGGCGGGCTTCCGCGGCCTGTGGGCCTCGGGCCTGTCGATCTCGGCCAGCCTCGGCCTGCGCGATTCCAACGAGGCCTCGTGGACCCAGGTGGTCGACGTGCTGGAGTACATGGCCGACGCCTCCAGCCTGCCGATCCTGGTCGACGGCGACACCGGCCACGGCAACTTCAACAACATGCGCCGCTTCACCCGCAAGCTGGGCGAGCGCGGAGTCGCCGGCGTGTGCATCGAGGATAAGCTGTTCCCCAAGGCCAACAGCTTCGTGGGCGAAGCCCAGCCGCTGGCGGACGTCGAGGAGTTCTGCGGGCGCATCAAGGCCGGCAAGGACAGCCAGACCGACCCGGACTTCGTGATCGTCGCCCGCGTCGAGGCGCTGATCTCGGGCTGGTCCATGCACGAGGCGCTGCGCCGCGCCGAGGCCTACCGGGCGGCCGGGGCCGACGCCATCCTGATCCACTCCAAGAAGTCGAGCGCCGACGAGATCTTCGGCTTCATGGCCGAGTGGGGCGACCGGGCGCCCGTGGTGATCGTGCCCACCATGTACCACGCCACCCCCACCGACCTGTTCCGCCAGGCGGGCGTCTCGACGATCATCTGGGCCAACCACCTGCTGCGCGCCTCGCTCACCGCCATGGCCGAGACCGCCGCGCGCATCCACGAGGACCAGTCGCTGCGCGAGGTCGAGGGCCGCGTCGTGCCCGTGAAGGAGATCTTCCGCCTCGTCGGCAACGACGAGCTTGAGGCTGCCGAGCGCCGCTACCTCCCCTCACAGGCGCGCCAGCGCGCGGTGATCCTGGCCGCCAGCAAGGGCGACCTGGGCGAGGAGCTCACCGCCGACAAGCCCAAGGCCATGGTCGACGTGCGCGGCCGCCCCATCCTGCAGCGCCTGGTCTCCACCCTGGCCGAGAGCGGCGTGCGCGAAACCACTATCGTGCGCGGCTGGCGCAAGGCGGCGGTGGCCGCGCCGGGCGCGAAGTTCGTCGACAACGACCGCTTCGCCGAGACGGGCGAGGCCTACTCGCTCGCCCAGGCGCGCGCAGTGATCGAGGGCGACACGGTGATCGCCTACGGCGACGTGCTGTTCCGCAGCTACATCCTGGAAAGCCTGCTCTCCTCCAAGGCCGACGTGGTCTTGGCGGTGGACGCGCTGCAGGCCGGCGCCTCCAAGTTCGCCGAGACGCCGTCGGGCCTGCGCCACGACTACGTCACCGCCGACCACGCCTTCACAGGCGACTACCTGGACGACGCGCCGGCCAACCTCATGGCCATGACCTCCGCCACCGAGCCCGGCGAGGGCGTGACCGGCGAATGGATGGGCCTGGCGCGCGTCACCGCCCAGGGCGCCGAGTGGGTCCGCGTCGAGCTCGACGCCCTTGAGGCTGAAGGCCTGCTCGACCAGGCCGACCTGCCGACGCTCTTCACCCGCCTGGCGGCGAGGCGCCCCGTGCGCGTGAAGTACTTTACCGGCCACTGGATGGGCGTGAACACCCTCGTCGACCTCGCCCGCGCTCGCGACTTCGCCTAGGGATCGTCCCCGCGCCAGCGCATGTGCATGAAGGATGGAGGATGGAGGTGATCCCCACCATCTCCACCTTCGGCTGGGTTCCGCAGTTCGCCCGCGGCTTCGTGCGTGACCTTCGCCCTCGCTGGGCCTTCGAGGAGGTGGGACAGGCCTACGAGGTCGAGCTCATTTCCGACGCCAAGACGCCTGAGCACCGTCGCTCCCAACCCTTCGGGCAGGCGCCGACCTACCGCGACGACGAGGTCGCCAACTTCGAGTCCGGCGCCATCGTCCCGCGTATCGCCGAGCGCGCCGGCCAGCTGATCCCGGCCGAGGCCGGCGCACGCATGCGCTCGCTCCGGTGGCTGATGGCCGCGCTCAATTCGGTCGAGCCGTTCGTGATGGCGCTGGCGATGAACGACGTGTTCGAGGCCGACCGCGCATCGTCGAGGGCCCGCCACGCCAAGGTGATGGAGGACCTGAACTGAGGCTTCAGCCTGGGCAGGCGCCGCGCCCATCAGATGGCGAACGAACCAGTCGCGTTGCACACCGCTGTTCTCCGGGAACACCGGCCCCGAGCAGGGGTCGAAAAGGGCTCAGTCGAGCTCAAGCAGCCTTTTGCGACCCAACACCCGGGCGAAGGCCGCCACCGCGAGGTCGGCGGGGGTGACGACGTCGCGCAGGGCGACGACCAGAAGGTGCGTCGTCTCGCAAGCTACGTCCAGAGATGGCGAACGGTCGCGCCCCTTCGGCTTGGCGGCGTGGCCACAAGGCGGGCGACGGCCGCAGTTCGGCGCAAGCCGCAACCTGGAGAGGCATTACGCGGCTTGGTCGCGCTTTGGGATTGACTCGTCCGCACCCTCTCCGCCCAATCGCAAGCTCCACGGACGGGTTGGTGGGCGATGCCGGGCGAGACGCGAGACGCGGGGACGGTCTCAAACCGGCGCATCGGGCGGCGAGCGCCCGGGTCGCTCGTTAGCGTCGGCGCGTTCTGCGCGCTTATCGCGCTCGCCACGAGCGCAGTACGCCCCGAAGACGCCCAGGCGGCGGCCTGGACCCTGCCCAAGGGCGACGGGCAGGCGATCCTGACCGGCATAGCGTCCGACAGCCCGCGCGGCTTCGATGCGCGCGGACACAGCGTCGACATCGCCACCTACGACAAGGCCGACGCCTATCTGCTGATCGAGTACGGCCTCACCGACGCGATCACCCTGATCGCCAATCCCAGCCTGCGCCACGTGTCGGTGGACGACGCCTCCAGCGACACCAACGGCCTGGGCTACACCGAGCTCGGCGCGCGCTGGCGCGTGGCGCGCGGCGACACCTGGGTGGCCTCGCTGCAGGCCACCGCCCGCTTCCCGGGTGAGGAACGGCGCGATGGGCGCGTGCAGGTGGATTCCACGGGCGAGGAATACGACGTCCGGGGCCTGCTGGGGCGAGGCTTCCCGGTGTTCGGCAAGCCTGCCTACGTCGACCTCGAAGGCGGCTACCGCGTACGCCAGGGCGGACCGCCCGACGAGTTCCACGCCGACGTCACTGTGGGCGTGCGGCCGGTCACGCGCGTGCTGCTGCTGGCGCAGGCGTTCAACGTGGTGTCGAAGGGGGCGGGCACGGGCATCTTCGGCGAGAGCCGCTACAGCAACGTCTACGTCAGCGGCGTCTACGATCTGGATCGCCACTGGTCGGTGCAGGTCGGTGGCTACACCACCGTCGCGGGCCGAAACGCGCTGGAGGAGCGCGGCGGCGTCATCGGCCTGTGGTATCGCTTCGGCCCGGGAGCCGCGGGGTTGCCGGCGAGGCCGCCGACCTACCCCGCGCGCTGAACCCCGCCGCGCGGCCTCAGGCGGCCGAGCCGTCGTCCTTGACGACGCGCGCCTGCTGGCGCTCGGCGATGCGGGCCGACTTACCGCGCCGGTCGCGCAGGTAGTAGAGCTTGGCGCGGCGCACCACGCCGCGGCGGCGCACCTCGATCGATTCGATGTTGGGCGAGAGCACGGGGAACACCCGCTCCACGCCCTCGCCGAAGCTGATCTTGCGCACGGTGAAGGTTTCGTGATGGCCTTGGCCGGCGCGGGCGATGCACACGCCCTCGAAGGCCTGCACGCGCTCGCGCTCGCCTTCCTTGATCCGCACGTTTACGCGCACGGTGTCGCCCGGCTGGAACTTCGGCGTGTCGCGCTTCTCGCCGAGGCGGGCGGCCTCTTCGGCTTCGAGGGTCTGAAGAAGGTTCATGGCTCTACGTAACTCCTGCTGGTTATGACTGGGCTTCAGCGGCCCTTTGCCTGTTCGTTGGCGAGATGCCGCGCCCATAGGTCCGGCCGCCGCTCCCGCGTCGTCTCTTCCCGCTGCGTCCGCCGCCACCGGGCGATCTCGCCGTGGTGGCCTGAGGTGAGCACCTCGGGAATACTCAAGCCCTCCCAATCACGCGGGCGGGTGTACTGCGGATGCTCCAACAGGCCGTCGGCCCCGAAGCTCTCCTCCTGCGTGGACGCCGCATTGCCCAGCACGCCGGGCACGAGCCTCACGCAGGCCTCGATCACGAGCATCGCCGCGACCTCGCCGCCGGCGAGCACCGCGTCGCCGACCGCAACCTCCTCGAAACCGCGGGCGTCGAGCACCCGCTGGTCCACCCCCTCGAAGCGGCCGCAGAGGACGATCAGGCCGGAGCCCGCCGCCCACTGCGAGACGCACGCCTGGGTGAGAGGACGACCCCTGGCGCTCATGTAGAGAAGCGGACGCAAGCCCCGCTCCACGCTGTCCAGCGCGGAGGCGACCACGTCCGCCCGCATAACCTGCCCGGCGCCGCCCCCTGCGGGGGTGTCGTCGAGGAAGCCGCGCTTACTACTGGAAAAGCCGCGGATGTCCACCGTCTCCAGGCTCCACAGCCCTTGCTCGCGCCAGGCCGTGCCGATCAGCGACACGCCGAGCGGCCCGGGGAAGGCCTCGGGGAACATGGTCAGGACGGTGGCGGCGAAGGGCACGGCCGCGCCTGTATCACTCGCGGGCGTCGCGCCCCAGGAGCAGCCGGCGCGCGCCTTCCAGCGCCACGCCGAAGATCACGTGCGAGGTGATCCCGTAGACGTGGCTGGAAGCCGGATAAGCGCCGTCGGGCTCCGATAGCTTGAGCGCAGGCACCAGCCCCTCGTCGAACAGGAGGTCGACGGCCAACGCGAAGCCCGAGCCGAAGCCTGTGGTGATCCCGCTCCACCGCCCGGCCACCACCGCATAGGCGCACCCCACCGCCGCGCCGAAGGCGTAATGCACCTTGGAGCCGGCGGTGGCCTTGTTGCCGTCCGACACCGGCTTGCCGCGCACCCACTGCGACACCTGATCGGCCACGTTAGCGGTGGAGTCGCCGCCGGGCGAGGTGACGCCGGCCTTCTCCTGGTAGGTGGAGAGCAGCGGCGTGGCGCCCGCCTGCCAGCGATCCATGATCCACGCGGCCAGGAGGCCGGCGGCTATGCCCACGGCGGCGGCGCGCAGGTCGTCGGGTTCGTCGCGGTGGCGCATGGCGGTGGGTTCCGGTGGCAAGCGTGGCGGCAACGCGCCTGGGCGGCGGGAGTTCGGACGCGCCGCCTGGATGGAGGGCGGGCACGTCTGACGTTGGAGCGCTGGCCAGGGCCTTTCCGGAGTCTCACCGGTGAGGTCATGGCGCCGTGCTCGGTCGCCTCAAGGCGCGCCTTCGGCTCTTCGGCCTTGACCCGCCCTGCGCGCGGCGGCCTCCTGGAGGGGTCGGGACGCAGGGCGTCCCTTCGATAGATCCGACTTGGCCTTGCGGCCCGCGTCGAACGCTGGGCTGCATGGCTGCCGCAGTTCGCTGATAGGGCGGCGTCCAGCAGGTGAGCCGCTCTCCGCTGGGAGTCGGGAGCCGGCGGAGTGATCGCCGGCGAGATGCAGGTCGCACCGCTCCAGACGTGAACGCAGGTGGCCGCGCCAAGCGGCAGCTCCCACGTCGGAAGCCAGCGCCTAGACCCTCCTCCGCGAACAGCGTCGTCCCTGCCCCGCCCCCGGCCTACCCGCCGAACCCCCGCACCGCCTCGAGCATGCGCTCCAGCACCGTGTCGGGCGCCGCGTCGTCGTTGACGGTGGCGGTCCGCGGCTCGTCGGGGGCGGGCGGCTCCAGCGTGTCGAGCTGGCTGTCGAGCAGGCCCGCCGGCATGAAGTGGCCGGGGCGGTTGGCGAGCCGCCACTCCAGCGTCTTGCGCGGGACCTCCAGCATCAGGGTGGAGACGTCCGGCGCCCCCGCCCTCAGCCGGTCGCGGTAGGCGCGCTTCAAGGCCGAGCAGGCCGCCACCGCGCCTTCGGGCGCCGCCGCCAGCGCCTGCGCCACGCGGTCGAGCCAGGGCGCGCGGTCGGCGTCGGTGAGGGGGTGGCCGGCGTGCATCTTGGCCTTGGCCGCGTCGGAATGCAGGTCGTCGCCCTCGATGAAGGGCACGCCGAGGCGCCCCGCCAGGGCCGCGGCCATGACGCTCTTGCCGCTGCCGGAGACGCCGCCCACCACGATCTTCGGCTTGGCGCTCATGGGGTCAGGTCCAGTCATGGTTGAAGCTCACGCTGATGCGGGGGGTGCGGGCGGCGTTGGGCAGCACCTCGTGGCGCAGCCAGCTCTCCCACAGGAGGAGCACGCCGGGCCTGGGGGCCACGGTGAAAAAGGCGCGCTGCGACTCGGGCAGGTCGGGGCGGCGCTGGGGGGCGTGCATCATCAAGGGCAGGCGCGGGTCCTCGAAGCGGATGGCGCCCGCGCCCTCGGGCACGGCGAGGTAGAGCGTGCCGGAGACCACCGAGCGGGGATGGATGTGCCCCGAGTGCGCCGCGCCAGGCTTCAACAGGTTGACCCACAGGCTGTCGAGCTTGGGCTTGCCACCGTCGAAGCCGAGCTCCGCGCCGAAGGCGGCTACGTGCCTGTCGAGCCGCCGCTTCAGCTCGGCGAACTCGGGCATGCGGCGCGGCAGGTCGTCGAGCGAGCTGTAGGAGGTGTAGCCGCCGTAGCCGTGCGCCTTGCACCAGGCGCGGCCGGCGCGATCCTCGCGCGCCAGCACCTGGGCGGCGTGCTCCAGCTCGGCGATGAGGTCCGCGCCGCGCTTCGCCTCGGCGATGTCAGCCTCGTACAGGCGGGTGGGGAACAGCGTGCGGGCGCTCACCCGCCGCGCACCACGTCCAGCACCGCCAGGCCATAGCGCTCCAGCTTGGCCGCGCCCACGCCCGACACGCGGCCCAGCGCGGCGAGGTCGGCGGGGCGGGCGCGGCTGATCTCGGCTAGGGTGCGGTCGTGCAGGATGACGTAGGGCGGCACCGCCTGGGCGCGCGCTTCGCCGAGGCGCCAGGCGCGCAGGCGCTCGAACAGCGGCTTGTCGCCCTCGCGCAGCTCGACGCCCGCGCCGAGCTGGGCCCGCGGGGCCTGGGAGGTGCGGGCCGCCTTCTTGCCGCGCTCGGTCAGCGCCGCTTCCTTCAGGCTCACCTTGCGCTCGCCGCGGTAGACGGCGCGCACCGCATCCGGGTCGCCCAGCGTCACCAGCGGGCGGCCATCGTTGGGATCCTCGTGCAGCAGGCCGTCGAACAGGAGCTGCTCGAGCAGGTCGCGCCAGCCCGAGGTCGGAAGGTCGCCGCCTATGCCGTAGGTGGGCAGCGCCGCCTCGGCGCGGTGCACCTCCTTGGTGCGGCCGAGCAGGTGGTCGACGATGCGGCCGCGCCCCAGCCGCCCGCCCAGCCGGTGCACGGCCGAGAGCGCCTTCTGCGCGGCGGTGGTGGCGTCCATCAGCTTGGGCGGGTTGCGGCAGCCGTCGCACACGCCGCAGGGCTCCACGCCCTCCTCGCCGAAGTAGCGGCGCACCGCGGCCGGGCGGCAGCCGGCGCCGTCGAGCATGGCGTAGAGGCGGCGCAGCTTGCCCACCTGCACGCTCTTCACGTCGCCCGAGACCTCGCGCTCATCGATGCGCCGCATGCCCCAGGCCATATCGGAGGCGCCGAACAGGGTGATGCCCTCGGCCGTGTCGCCGTCGCGGCCGGCGCGGCCCACCTCCTGCCAGTAGGCCTCGATGGAGGCGGGCGGGTCGGCGTGGATGACGTAGCGCACGTCCGGCTTGTCGATGCCCATGCCGAAGGCGATGGTGGCCACCATCACCGCCTCGTCGGCCTCAAGGAAGTGGGTCAGCCGGCGGTGGCGCACTTCCTTGTCGAGCCCCGCGTGGTAGGCGACGGCCGGCGCCCCCTCCGCCCGCAGGGCCTCGGCCAGCTTCTCGGTGCCATCGCGCGAGCCGGCGTAGACCACGCCCGAGCGGCCGGGCCGCGCCCGCACCAGCTCCACCACCCGCGCATGGGTGCTCTTGGGCCCGCCGGTCTTGCGCTCGGCGGAGAGCGCCAGCTCGGGCCGGGCGAAGCTGTCGACGAACTCGGCGGCGTCCTCCAGCCTGAGCTCGGCGCGGATGTCCTCGCGCGTCCGCGCATCGGCGGTGGCCGTGACGGCCAGGCGCGGCGCGCGCGGGAAGACCTGCGCGAGGCGGCCCAGCATGCGGTACTCGGGGCGGAAGTCGTGGCCCCACTGGCTGACGCAGTGCGCCTCGTCGATGGCCACGAGCGCGATGGGCAGCGCCTCCAGCCGCTCCAGCATGGCGGGCTGCATCAACCCCTCGGGGCTCATGTAGACGAGGTCGAGCGCGCCCGCGTTCAGCTGGTCCAGCGCGCGCCGCCGCTCGTCCGGCGCGGAGCCGGAGTCGATGCGCGCGGCCGCCACGCCCGCCTGGCGCAGCTGCGCCACCTGGTCGGCCATCAGCGCGATCAGGGGCGAGACCACGAGCGCTGTACCCGCCATCACCAGCGCCGGCGCCTGGTAGCACATGCTCTTGCCGCCGCCGGTGGGCAGCACCGCCAGCGCGCTGCGTCCGGCCAGAATCTCGCCGATCACCCCGGCCTGCATGCCACGGAAGTCGGTGTGGCCGAACACCTGGCGCAGCTTCGCCCGCGCGTCGTCCAGCGACGGGGAAGCGGAGGTCAGCGCGAGGGAGGTGGCCACGGCGGGGTTATGCGCGTGTGCGACGCGTCTGTCAGGCGCGGCGGCAGCGCAACCGCACGTGGAACGTATCGGGAACGCGTTCGCCCTGCAAGCGCCGCGAGGGCCTCAGCCGAGGCTTGCCAGGTCTGCGAGCGTGTTGACGTTGGCGAAGGCGGCGGCGTCCGGCGCGGGCGCCACGGCGGCGTTCAGCGCCTCCAGCGCCTTGAGCACGGGCGGGTGGTCGGCCCCGGCGGCCAGCGCCTCTACCAGGCCCGCCGCATCGGCGCGCCACACCGCGCAGAGCGGGTGCGCGCGTCCGACGTCGCGCACGTAGGCGGCGCCGGCCTCGGGGTGCAGCGCGCGGCACAGGCGCAGCACGAGGTCGTCGGGCAGGGCGGGGGTGTCGCAGGGCGCGGTGACGAGGAGATCGCCCGCCCCGCGCTCCAGCCAGCGCAGGCCCGCCAGCACGCCCGCGAGCGGCCCGGCGGCCACGCCCGGCGGGTCGGGCAGGAGCGGCAGGCCCGTCTCCGCGGCGAAGGCGGCCGCGCCCGATCCGGGCGCGGCGTTCACCGCCACCAGGCCGCAGCCCTCGGCCAGCACGCCCGCCACGTGGCTCACCAGCGGCGCGCCGCGCCACTGCGCCACCGCCTTCTCCTGGCCGAAGCGGGTGGAGCGGCCGCCCGCCAGCACCAAGCCGACCACGCGCGCGAAGGTGCGGCTCACGGCCAGGCGATCCGCTCGGGGCGGGTGAAGACCTCGAAGCCGTCCTCGCGCGCCACGGCCACCAGCGTGATCCCGGCGCGCTCGGCGGTCTCCACCGCCAGCGTGGTGGGGGCCGAGACGGCGACCAGCACCGGCGCGTCGAGGGCGGCGGCCTTGGTCACCATCTCCACCGACACGCGGCTGGTGAGGAGCACCGCACCGCCCGCCGCGTCGCGGCCGGAGCGCACGAGCGCCCCCGCCAGCTTGTCGAGCGCGTTGTGGCGCCCGACGTCCTCGCGCACGGCGACGAGCCCCTCGGCCGGCGTCCAGAAGGCGGCGGCGTGCACGGCGCGGGTGCGCCGGCCCAGCGGCTGGGCGTCCGGCAGGGCGGCCATGGCGGCCAGCACCTCGGCCGGGGTGAGCCGCAGGCCGTTGTCGGGCACGCGGACGGGGACGCGCGAGGCTTCCTCCAGGCTCTCGATCCCGCACAGGCCGCAGCCGGTGGGGCCCGCGAGCCGGCGGCGGCGCCCGGCGAGCGCGCCGGCGCGGCCGGGGGCGAGCCACATGCGCACCTCCACGCCCTGCGCCGAGGCCGCCACCTCGGGATCGCCCCGCAGGTCGCCGGGAGCGCCGATGCCCTCGGTGACGGTGAAGCCGACGCCGAAGTCCTCCAGGTCGCGGGGGGTGGCCATCATCACCGCGTAGGTCGCCGCGTCGTAAACCAGCGCCACCGGCGTCTCCTCGGGCGCGAGGCGCACGCCATCGGACGCGCCGCCGTCACGCCGCCAGGCGCGTCGTGGCGTCGCGCGCGCGCCCAGACCGGTGAAGACCCCCTGCCCGCCCATGGCGACATGTGGCGGCGCCGGCGCCGCCCTGGCAAGCGACGCGCCGTCGCGGTCCGAGCGGGCGACCAAGCGGGGCGGCTAGGTGCGGGCCATCCGCCGCGCTAGGCAGGCGCATGGACGGGGACGCGGGGACGACAGCGGCGCAGGCGTTCGCCCGGGAGTCGGCGCCGAGGAAGGCGTGGGACGTGGCGCGCGTCGCCTCGGGCAATTTCCTCGAGATGTACGACTTCATGGTGTTCGGCTACTTCGCCGGCCCCATCGGCGACGCCTTCTTCCCTCACGGCGACGCCTTCGCGCGCCTCTTGGCGGCGCTGGCCACCTTCGGCGTCGGCTTCCTAATGCGCCCGATCGGCGCGGTGGTGCTGGGCGCCTTCACCGACCGGCGGGGACGGCGCGCGGGGCTCCTCCTCACCCTCCTCCTGATGGGCGTGGGCATCCTCACCCTGACGCTGACGCCCTCGGTGGCGTGGTTCGCCACGCATGCGCCGGCGCTGGCGTGGCTGGCGCCGGTGCTCGTGCTGGCGGGGCGGCTCGTGCAGGGGTTCTCGGCCGGGGCCGAGCTGGGCAACGTGTCGGTCTACCTGTCGGAGATCGCGCCGCAGGAGCGGCGCGGCTTCTACGTCTCCTGGCAGTCGGCCTCGCAGCAGGTGGCGGTGGTCACGGCCGCGGCCCTGGGCTTCGCCATCGCCGCGGTGCTGCCGCCGGACGCGGTGCACGCCTGGGGCTGGCGCGTGCCGCTGGGGGTGGGCTGCCTGATCGTGCCGCTGCTGCTCGTCATGCGCCGCACCTTGCGCGAGACGGAGACCTTCGCCGCGCGCACGCACACGCCGCCGGTGGGCGAACTCCTGGCCGGCCTCGCCCGGGCGTGGCGCCCCGTGCTGGCGGGCGTCGCGCTCACCGCCATGACCACGGTCAGCTTCTACACCATCACCGCCTACACCCCGAGCTTCGGCAAGATCCTGGGCTTGTCGGCCGGGACCACGCTGGCGGTGACCGCCGCGGTGGGCCTCTCCAACCTCGTGTGGCTGCCGGTGATGGGCGCCCTGTCGGACCGGATCGGGCGCAAGCCGCTCCTGATCGGGTGCACCGTGCTGGCCATCCTCACCGCCTATCCGGCGATGCGCTGGCTGGCGCTAGCGCCCAGCTTCGCCAAGCTGCTAACCGTGGAGCTGTGGCTGTCGGCGCTCTACGCCTCCTACAACTCGGCCATGGTGGTGTTCCTGACCGAGATCGTGCCGGCCAAGGTGCGCGCCTCGGGCTTCTCGCTGGCCTACAGCCTGGCCACCGCCCTGGGCGGTTTCACACCCTACATCGCCACCTGGCTGATCAAGGCGACGGGCGATCGCGCCATCCCCGGCGCCTGGCTCACCGCCGCCGCCGTGGCGGGGCTGAGCGCGGCGCTCTTCACTTCCGAGCCGGCGCGGCCGTCGGGCGATCGGGGCCGGCGGCGAAGGGCGCGCCCCCCTCGTAGGTGAAAAAGATGAGGTTCTGCGTCGGCGAGATCAGCACGTGGTGCGAGGTCAGGAAGTCTGCGCCGATCAGCATCTCGGGATCGTCGCCCGAGCGCGCCTGGATCAGCGAGCCCAAAGCCGTGCGGCCGGTGTGGCGGAACAGGTCGGCGAACTCCAGGCGTGCGTTCTTCACCGTCTCGTCGCCGACGCTGACGGAGGCCACGGTCCCGAGGCTCCGCTCCAGCTCGCCCTGACCCGCCCCGGTGAAGACACCGGGCGTGGAGGTCAGCGGCACGCGTGCGCGGGTCGCCGCGCCGAGCGAGGCCACCGAGCGCGCCGCGCCGCTGTCGATGATGGCGTCGAGGCTCGCCGCGTTCAGCTTGACGCGCACGCCGAACGCATCGGTCTGGCTCGACCGCAGGAGCGTGGCCTGGCTGTACGGCTTGTCAGTCCAGTAGACCATCTGGTCGCTCTTGCAGTCGTGCGGGCGCAGCATGCGCACCACCCCGTGCGCCAGATCGAACTCCAGGTTCGACGGCGTGAGGAAGTCGCGGCCGATGAGCAGGTCGATGTCGCCAAGATCCGCGTCGCTGACGAGGATCTTGAAGCGGTGGAAGGTACCGCCGCCGAGCTCCAGCATGTTCAGGGTGGCCAGCGCCATGGAGCGCTTGCCGACGACGCCATAGCTCTCGCCTCCCAGCTCCTCCGGCCGCAGATGCAGCCGGTTGGCCGCAGACCGGGTGAGGACGCTGCTGAAGGCGCCGGTGTCCAAGAGGGCGCGGACCGGCTGGCCGTCGACGCGCGTCTCGAAAGTCGGGCGGATGCCGGGCTTGACCTTGAACTCGGCGATCAGGTCCATGTGGCAGGCCGGCGCCGCGGCGCGGCCGGGGCTCGCCACGGCCAGGCCGATGAGCGCAAAGGCGAACGTCGCCAAATGTTGGATGGGGTGAAGACGCCGCGCCATACCCACACCCTAAGGGCGAACCGTAGCTGCAGACAATCGCGGACGCCTGCGGCGCCTACGTGTTTCGGCTATAGCCGGCCGCCGATCCGCGCTGGCTGAGAGAAAGACGTTTCGCGTGTGCTTCTCCGCCCAGGCCGACTTCGCCGCCGCCGCCGTCGTGGGGGCGGTGGGCGTGGCCACGCTGATGCAGGTGCACAGGCCGCGGGCGATGCTGTTCGCATCGCTGCCGCTCCTGTTCGCGGCGCACCAGGCGACCGAGGGCGTGGTGTGGCTGGGCGCCGACGGCGTCGCCTCGCCCGGCCTGACGCGGGCGGCCATGCTGGCTTTCATGCTCTACGCCCAGGCGCTCCTGCCGCTGCTCGTGGCCGTGGGCGTGTGGCTGATCGAGCCTTCGCCCGCCCGACGCCGGTGGATCGCACTCACCGTGGTGTTCGCGGCGGGGCTTTGCGCGTTCGGCGCCTACGGGCTGATGTGCGCGCACAGCATGGTGACGGTGGAGGGGCGGTGCCTCGCCTTCCGCAACCCCATCACCAACCACCCCGCCTACGCCCTCGCCTACGCCTTGCCGGCGGCTGCGCCCTTGATCTCCTCGCGGCCGTGGGTGCGCGCCTTCGGGGCGCTGAACCTGGCCGGCATGGCGGTGGTGCTGCTGGTGCGCGCCTACGCCCTGACCTCGGTGTGGTGCGTCTACGCGGCCTGCCTCAGCGTCATGCTGTACTGGGCGGTGCGGCGCGAGGAGGGTCCGGCGCCTACCCGCACCTTGACTTTTCCACAGGCGCGGACGATCTAGGCGCTGCGTTGGGCGGTTCGCCGCCCGGCGATGCATGGCGCTCCAGCCGCGTGAGGGTCGCGTTATCGCGATCCAGCCTGTCGAGCGCCGCCAAGTCTCATCAGATCGCCCGGGCACGCGGGGCGCTCCCCACCGACCTCCCCGGGGAGGCGTGTGCGCGAGGCCTGACGCCCGTGATCACGCGCACATCCGGGACCGTATCCCGAAAGACATACCCACAGTGACCACCGAAACCACCTTCCAGGCCATGGGCCTGGCCCAACCCCTGTTGCGCGCCCTCGAGGGCTCCGGCTATTCCACGCCCACCCCCATCCAGGCGCAGGCGATCACCCCCGTCATGGCTGGCCGCGACCTCCTGGGCATAGCCCAGACCGGCACCGGCAAGACCGCCGCCTTCGCACTCCCGATCCTGCACCGCCTGCAGGCCGACCCCAAGCCCGCGCCGCGGCGCGGCTGCCGGGTGCTGGTGCTCTCGCCCACCCGCGAGCTGGCCAGCCAGATCGCCGAGAGCTTCCGCACCTACGGCAAGCACATGCGCGTCTCGGTCGCCGTCGTGTACGGCGGGGCCAAGATCAACCCGCAGATCAAGGCGCTGGCGCAGGGTGTAGACGTGCTGGTCGCCACACCAGGCCGGCTGCTCGACCATCTCGGCCAGCACACGGCGTTCCTGGGCGAGACCGAGATCTTCGTGCTCGACGAGGCCGACCAGATGCTCGACCAGGGCTTCATCGTGCCGATTCGGCGCATCGTGAAGAACCTCACCGCCAAGCGGCAGACGCTGTTCTTCTCCGCCACCATGCCCACCGAGATCGGCAAGCTGGCCGGCGAACTCTTGCGCGATCCGCTCAAGGTCGAGGTGACGCCCCAGGCGTCCACCGTCGAGCGCGTCGACCAGAAGCTCGTGTTCGTGGAGGCCGACAAGAAGCGCGAGCTCCTGCTCGAGCTGTTCGAGGACGCGCACCTGTCGCGCACCATCGTCTTCACCCGCACCAAGCGCGGCGCCGACCGCGTGGCCAAGTTCCTGGAGCAGGGCGGCGTCTCCGCCTCGGCCATCCACGGCGACAAGAGCCAGCCGCAGCGCGAGCGAGCGCTGGCTTCCTTCAAGCGCGGCGACGTGCGCGCGCTCGTGGCCACCGACATCGCCGCGCGCGGCATCGACATCGACGCGGTGAGCCACGTCGTCCAGTACGAGCTGCCCAACGTGCCGGAGGCCTACGTCCACCGCATCGGCCGCACCGCGCGAGCCGGGGCGGACGGCATCGCGGTGGCGTTCTGCGCCGACGACGAGCGCAACCTGCTGCGCGACATCCAGCGCGCCACGCGCCAGACCATCCCGACCGTGGACCGCCGCCGCGACCCGCAGCTGGCGGTGATGGCCAAGGCCACGCGCAACCAGGAGGCGGCGCAGGCCTCCTCCACCTCCAGCTACACCCCGCAGGAGAACCACGACGCCCGCCCGGCGCGCCAGGAGGGCGACCCCCGCCGCCAGCCGCACCGCCAGCGCCGCAACGGCGCGCTGGGCGGAAGCGGCGCGGCGCGTCCCAACCACGACGCCCGCCAGGCCGCCGCAACGCGCGAAGGCGCCCAGCCGCAGGGCCAGGGCCGTCGCGACGCCGCTCCGCGCACCGACGGCCAGCGCCGCCCCGACGGGCAAGCGCCGCGCCCGCAGGGTCAGCGTCCGCAAGGGCAACGCCCGGCGCAGGGCCAGCGCGCCGCCGCTGCCCCGCGCCCCCGCCCCGCAGGCGCCGAGACGGGTACGGCGGCCCCCCGCCGCCAGGGCGACGCCCGCCGCTCGGGCGGCGAGCGCTGGGATCCTTCGAACAGCTGAGCCCGATCGCCTCCCCCGCCTGCGCGGGGGAGGTTTCGGCCCGGCGGCGGCCTTGCTAAGAGCACGTCCACGCGCGACAGGCCGCTCTCACGGCAAGAGATCGCCGGAGGAGCCGCCCGCTTGAAGAACAGCCAGCCGCTGAGCCTGCACGTCCCCGAGCCGGTCGGCCGGCCGGGCGATGCGCCCGTGTTCGACTTCCCGCTGCAGGCCGCGGGCGAGGCGCAGCGCCCGTCCGTCGACGCCGATCCGCATTCCATGCGCGACATGGCCTACGGCCTCGTGCGCGTGCTGGACGAGGAGGGCCGCGCCATCGGCCCGTGGGATCCCAGGCTCGATCCCGACACCCTGCGGCGCGGCCTGCGCACCATGGTGCTGACCCGCACCTTCGACGAGCGGATGTATCGCGCCCAGCGCCAGGGCAAGACCAGCTTCTACATGAAGTGCACGGGCGAGGAGGCCATCGCCACCGCCCAGGCGCTGGTGCTGACGCGCGAGGACATGGGCTTTCCCACCTACCGCCAGCAGGGGCTCCTCATCGCACGCGGCTATCCGCTGGCCGAGATGATGAACCAGATCTACAGCAACGCGAAAGACCCGATCAAGGGTCGCCAGCTGCCGATCATGTATTCGTCCAAGGACTTCGGCTTCTTCACCATCAGCGGCAACCTGGGCACCCAGTATCCGCAAGCGGTGGGCTGGGCCATGGCCAGCGCCTACAAGGGCGACGACAAGATCGCCATCACCTGGATCGGCGACGGGGCCACCGCGGAGGGCGACTTCCACAGCGCGCTCACCTTCGCGGCGGTGTACCGCGCGCCGGTGATCCTCAATATCGTCAACAACCAGTGGGCCATCAGCTCCTTCCACGGCATCGCCGGGGGCGAGCGCACCACCTTCGCCGCGCGAGGGGTCGGTTATGGCCTGCCCAGCCTGCGTGTGGACGGGAACGACTTCCTGGCCGTGACCGCCGCGACCCAGTGGGCCGCCGACCGCGCCCGCGCCAACCTGGGCGCCACCGTCATCGAGATGTTCACCTACCGCGGCGCCCAGCACTCCACCTCCGACGACCCGGCCCGCTATCGCCCCGCCGACGAACACACCCTGTGGCCGCTGGGCGACCCCATCGCGCGCCTGCGCCAGCACCTCGTCACCCTCGGCGAGTGGGACGACGAACGTCACACAGCGCTGGAGGCCGAGTGCCTGGAGGAAGTGCGCGCCGCCGCCCGCGAGTCCGAGGCCATCGGCACGCTGGGCCAGAGCCGCCCCTCCACCAAGGAGATGTTCCTGGAGGTGTTCAAGGAGCCCGACTGGCGCCTGCGCGAGCAGCGCGGCGAGGTGGGGGTCTAGCCATGCCCGCGATGACCATGATCCAGGCGCTCAACAGCGCCCTCGACGCCAAGATGGCGCAGGACCCGAACGTGCTCTCCTTCGGCGAGGACGCGGGCTATTTCGGCGGCGTGTTCCGTGTGACGGAAGGGCTGCAGCAGCGCCACGGCCTGACCCGCAGCTTCGACGCGCCGATCTCGGAGGGCGGCCTCATGGCGACGGCCATCGGCATGGCCGCCTACGGCCTGCGCCCCGTGGTAGAGATGCAGTTCGCTGACTACATCTACCCGGCCTACGACCAGATCGTCAGCGAGGCGGCCAAGCTGCGCTACCGCTCGGCCGGCATGTTCACAGCACCGCTGGTGATCCGCTCCCCCTACGGCGGCGGCATCTTCGGCGGCCAGACGCACAGCCAGAGCCCCGAGAGCCTGTTCACCCATATCGCCGGGCTGAAGGTGGTGATCCCCAGCAACCCCTACGACGCCAAGGGCCTGCTCATCGCCGCCATCGAGGACGACGATCCGGTGGTCTTCTTCGAGCCCAAGCGCATCTACAACGGCCCCTTCGACGGCTGGCACGAGAAGCCGGTGAAGCCTTGGACCGGCCACGCCAAGGCCGACGTGCCCGAAGGCGCCTATACCGTGCCGCTGGGCCAGGCCGAGGTGGTGCGCGAAGGCGGCGACGTGACGGTGCTGGCCTACGGCACCATGGTGCACGTGGCGCTCGCCGCCGCCGAGCACGCCGGCGTCGACGCCGAGGTCATCGACCTGCGCACGCTGGTGCCCGTCGACATCGAGGCCATCGAGCGCAGCGTGACGAAGACCGGCCGCTGCGTCATCGTGCACGAGGCGCCGCGCACCTCGGGCTTCGGCGCCGAGCTCAGCGCGCTGGTGCAGGAGCGCTGCTTCCACCACCTGGAGGCGCCGGTGCTGCGCGTCACCGGCTGGGACACGCCCTATCCCCACGCCTTCGAGTGGGACTACTTCCCCGGCCCCGAGCGCGTGGCGCAGGCCCTTACAAAGACGATGGCGGAGGTCTGACGATCATGGGCCGCTTCGTCTTCAAGCTGCCCGACGTGGGCGAGGGCACCGCCGAGGCCGAGCTCGTCGCCTGGCACGTCGCCGTGGGCGACCGCGTCGCCGAGGACCAGCCTCTGGCCGACGTGATGACCGACAAGGCCACCGTCGAACTCACTTCGCCGGTGGCCGGCGTGGTGCGCTCCCTGCACGGCGAACCTGGCGAGATGCGCGCGGTGAAGAGCGACCTCGTGGTCCTCGACGTCGAGGGCGCCGGCGGCGAGAGCGACCCCTCCGACCAGCAGGTTATCCCCTCCCCCACGGGCGAGCGTAATATCGACGCCCGTGACACGCCGCCCACCACGCCCGCCAGCGAACGGCCGGACTCCCGCGAGAAGAGTCCCGTGACGTCGAACGGCGACAGATCCAATGCCGGCAAGGAGTCCTACAGCCAAGCCGGACAGTCCGGACAGACGCTCGCCAACCGGACTCCCGCCGCCGGCGACTTCACCTTCCGCCTCCCCGACGTGGGCGAGGGCACCGCCGAGGCCGAGCTGGTCGGCTGGCACGTGGCCGTCGGCGACCGCGTCGAGGAGGACCAGCCCCTCGCCGACGTGATGACCGACAAGGCCACCGTCGAGCTCACCTCGCCTACGGCGGGCGTGGTGACGGCCCTGCACGGCGAGCCGGGCGCCATGATCGCGGTGAAGGCGCCGCTGGTGGAGCTGGACACCGGCAAGGGCACGCGCGCGGTCCCCTCCGGCGGCTCCGCCGCCACCTCCCCCGCTTCGCAGGGGAGGAGAGACGACGCCGCACCTCCCTCTCCTCCCCCGCCCAGCGGGGGAGGTGGCTCGGCCGCAGGCCGAGACGGAGGGGGCTCCGCACGCAACGTGCAGCCCGAGGACGCCCACTCACGCGCCCCCTCGGCGGCCGGCTTCGCCCCCTCGCAACCCGCCTTCGCCACCCGCGCGCCCGGCGCCAAGCCGCTCGCCAGCCCCGCCGTGCGCCGCCGCGCCCACGAGCTCGGCGTCGAGCTGCAGTACGTGCCGGGCAGCGGCCCCGCCGGCCGCATCGGCCACGCCGACCTCGACGCCTTCCTCGCCCGCGACCACGCCCCGGCGGCGCCCGCGGGTCGGGGCGCCGACGCGCGCTACGCCAGGCGCGAGGCGATCGACGACCTCAAGATCATCGGCTTGCGCCGCCGCATCGCCCAGCAGATGCAGGAGGCCAAGCGCCGCATCCCCCACTTCATGTACGCCGAGGAGGTCGACGTCACCGAGCTTGAGGAGCTGCGCGCCCACCTCAACGCCACCAAGGCGAAGGAGCAGCCCAAGCTCACCCTCCTGCCCTTCATGATCCGCGCCCTGGTCAAGGCGCTGCCCGCCTACCCCAACATCAACGCCCGCTTCGACGACGAGGCCGGCGTGCTGCATCGCTTCGCCCCGGTGCACATGGGCATGGCCACCCAGACGCCGAACGGCCTGATCGTGCCCGTCATCCGCCACGCCGAGACGATGGACCTGTGGGCGCTGGCCGCCGAGGTCGCCCGCCTGGCCGCCGCCACCAAGGCGGGCGCGGCCAAAAAGGAGGAGCTCTCCGGCTCCACCATCACCCTGACCAGCCTCGGCCCCCTGGGCGGCGTCACCCACACCCCGGTGATCAACCACCCCGAGACCGCCATCGTCGGTCCCAACAAGATTATCGAGCGGCCGGTGGTGCGCGGCGGCGCCATCGCCATCCGCAAGATGATGAACGTCAGCTCCTCCTTCGACCACCGCGTCGTCGATGGCTACGACGCCGCCGAGTTCATCCAGGCGGTGAAGGGCCTCTTGGAGCACCCGGCCACGCTGTTCATGTGACCACCCTTTCGATCCGCGCATCCCCGCGAATGCGGGGACTCAGACCAACCCCGGGATCGCTGTGATGGTAGCGCCGTGCGTCCAGGTTCAGGGGCTCTGCGTGGCGCCGGCCTACGCCGCGGCCATGGCGCCGGAAGCGCTCATCATCGGCCCGGCGAAGCCGGACGCCGCCCGCGCCGCGGCGATCGCGCGGCTGGGCGCCTCGATCGACGTGGTGCTGAGCGACTGCATGGGCTGCATCGACATCCACCGCTACCGCGTGACCTGCCGGAACCAGGCCTGCGTGGCCGTCGGCGACGTCGGCCGGCATGGGACGACGCTCACGCTGAACTGGTCAGCGCTCCCCAAGAGTGAGCCGCCCGCCCGGCAGGCCACGCTGTTCCTGGTCGTGAAGGCGACCTCGCCCGCCGCCCTGCGCGACGCCGTCGCGGCGATCGCGCTCGACACTGACGCCGCCGGCGTCGCCATTCCGCTGCGCGAGGTCCTCGCCAGAAGCTCCGTCAGGCTCCCATGACCCAGCCCCTCACGCCCAAGGTCCTCGTCATCGGCGGCGGCCCGGGCGGCTACGTGGCCGCCATCCGCTGCGGCCAGCTGGGGCTCGACACGGTGCTGGTCGACGGCGAGCGGCTGGGCGGCACCTGCCTGATCCGCGGCTGCATCCCCTCAAAGGCCATGATCCACGTGGCCTCGGAGGTCGACGCCATGCGCCGAGCCGCGGTCGCTGGCGGTCGCCACGGGGTGAGCCTGTCCGCCCCACCCCAGGTCGACATGGCACGCACCGTCGCCTGGAAGGAGACGGTGGTCGACAAGCTGAACTCGGGCGTCACCAACCTACTGAAGCGGGCCAAGGTGAAGGTGGTGCACGGCTTCGGCCGCTTCACCGACGCCAAGACCTGCGTGGTGGAGACCGACGCCGGGCCGGTGGCCATAGCTCCCGAGCACGTGATCCTCGCGTCGGGCTCCAAGCCCGTGGAGCTGCCGCACATCCCCTTCTCCGGTCCTGGCGGCGGCCCGGTGATCTCCTCCACCGAGGCGCTGGCCCTGCCCGAGCTGCCCAGGCGGCTCGTGGTCGTCGGCGCCGGCTACATCGGGCTGGAGCTCGGCATCGCCTTCCGCAAGTTCGGCTCGGAGGTCACGGTGGTGGAGGCGCAGGACGCCATCCTGCCGCTCTACGACGACCAGCTCACCTCGCCGGTGCGCCGCTGGCTGGAGAAGAACGGCGTGGCGCTGAAGCTCGGCGCCAAGGCCAAGGCGCTGGAAGCCGACGGGAACGGCCACGCCCTGGTGATCGAGACGGCCGACGGCGAGACCGAGCGCCTCCCCTGCGACCGCGTGCTCGTCACCGTCGGCCGGCGCCCCTTCACCGAAGGCTGGGGGCTCGACGCCATGGGCCTGGCGATGGATGGCCGCTTCGTGCGCGTGGACGACCGGTGCGCCACCTCCATGCGCGGCGTCTTCGCCATCGGCGACCTCGTGGGCGAACCCATGCTGGCCCACAAGGCCTCGGCCCAGGGCGAGATGGTCGCCGAGATCATCGCCGGGAAGACGCGCCGCTTCGCCCCGGTCAGCGTCTCCTCGGTGTGCTTCACCGAGCCCGAGGTGGTCTGCGCCGGCCTCCTCCCCGGCGACCCGGGCGGGAGCGGCCCCGACGTGGCGGTGGGCGTCTTCCCCTTCCAGGCCAACGGCCGCGCGCTGAGCATGGAGGCGGGCGACGACGGCGGCTTCGTGCGCGTTCTCTCCTCCAAGGCCGACGGACGCCTGCTGGGCGTTCAGGCCGTGGGCGCCCACGTGAGCGAGCTCGTGGCCGAGTTCACCCTGGCGCTGGAGATGGGCGCAACGCTGGACGACATCGCGGGCACCATCCACGTGCACCCCACCCTGTCGGAAGGCTTCCATGAGGCCGTGAGCCGCACGCTGGGCCACGCGATCCACATCTGATGCACGCTCGACCTCGGACTTGTCGCGCGTGCGCACCTCCTATATCCCGCCCGTTCCGCGGCGGGTCGCTACACCTCGCGGAGCGACGGTGAGGTGGCGGAGTGGTCGATCGCGCACGCTTGGAAAGCGTGTTTAGGCGAAAGCCTAACGAGGGTTCGAATCCCTCTCTCACCGCCATTCTTTTGAACGGCTGATCCCGGCGGTGGAGACGCGCAGCTAAGTCGCGCAAATCTCCCACCTTCTCAAAGCCCGCGCGTCTCCGGTGACGCCAACCGGGCTCCTCGCGCTTGGCGCGGTCGGCGACGCCGCAGCTGCGGTCTCCGCGCGTCACCGCCACCGCAGTTTGGCGCGCTCCAGAGGGGTGCAGCAATTGGCGACATCAGTTATTCGCATACCTTCAAGCTTATATTTAGCGAATTGATAGGCGGAGTTATAGGTTTGGCTGGGGCAACAAGGCTTTTCACCCAGCAGGAATTTGCGCCGGAGCGGGCTATGCTTGCGCCCCCGCCTATGACGGCGGTATAGGCCGGCCGCCGCTCATCGATCCGGGCGGCAGGAGGCCATCTATGGAAGCTGCGCTCGCCAACGTTATTGAAACTGTAAGCTTGGCATCGCTAAAGCCTGCTAACCGCAATGCGCGAACTCATTCAAAGAAGCAAATCAATCAAATAGCGGCTTCAATGAAGCGGTTTGGCTTCACCAACCCAATTTTGATTGATGGCGACAACATCATCGTTGCGGGTCATGGGCGCTACGCCGCCGCCAATGCGCTCGGCCTCAAGGAGGCGCCCTGGATCCGCATCGGCTCGATGACGCCTGCGGAGAAGCGCGCATACGCGATCGCCGACAACGCCATCGCCGCGAAATCAGGCTGGGACAAGGAGCTGCTGGCGCTGGAACTGAGCGGGCTGATCGACCTCGGCTTCGACATGGAGCTGACAGGCTTCGAGATGCCCGAGATCGATCAGATCCTCGTCGACGTCGCAGAGGAGTCGCCGAAGGCGCCCGCGCGCGAGGATTTGGCGCCGGCTCCGCGTGACGGCGCCCCAACCTCGCGGCCCGGCGACCTATGGCTCCTCGGCCGCCATCGCCTGATGTGCGGCGACGCGAAGGACTGGAGCGCTATGGCTCTCCTCATGGGCTCTGAGCGCGCCCACATGTTTTCACTGATCCTCCCTACAACTTGAAAATTGAAGGTGTCGTCAGCGGCCGAGGAAAGGCGAAGCACGGCGACTTCGTGGAAGCGTCCGGCGAGCTGACACCCGTTGAGTTCACGGCCTTCCTCGCTTAGGCGCTCAGGTCCATGGCGCCAGCTTGCAAAGATGGCGCAATCCTCTTCGTCCGCATGGACTGGCGCCACATAGGCGAGCTCCTCGCCGCTGGTCGTGAAGCTGCACTAGAACTCAAGAACATGTGCGTTTGGGTGAAAACGAACGGCGGCCAAGGAGCCTTTTACCGCTCCAAGCACGAGCTGGTGACGGTGTGGAAGCACGGGAAAGCGGAGCACACGAACACCTTCGGCCTGGGAGAAGGCGGCCGAAGCCGCACGAACGTTTGGCAGTACGCCGGGTGAACGCCTTTAAGGTCGAGCGGTCGGAAGAGCTCGCCATGCACCCGACCGCCAAGCCAGTCGCCATGGTTGCAGACGCCATCCGCGATGTGACCCACCGTAACGAGATTGTTCTGGACCCCTTCGGGGGCTCGGGCACGACGCTCATCGCCGCTCAGAAGACCGGGCGTCACGCTCGGCTCATGGAGCTGGACCCCGCCTACTGCGACACCATCATCCGACGGTGGGAGGTCTTCACAGGCAAGAACGCAGTGCTTGCTTCAAGCGATCGATGTTTTGAATCTGTGACAGATGAAAGGAACCAGCTTCAATCGAGGGCCGCCATCGGCAAGCTGTACAATTCTTTGAAGAGGAGCATTCACATGAGCGATGATGAGCGTGACGGGGACGGTAAGGTTGGCCCTGGGCGGCCGCCGAAAGAACGGATCAAGCTGGTGAATATCTCTGGCACCGGTTGGTAGGACGTCTAGAGCGCTAATCTGACTACCGGGCAGATCACGCGGAGCCATCAGTCCGTGGACGTCCGCTTCCTGGAGCAAAGCCAAGGGCCGGTAGTGGCGCGCTTCGGCCGGAGAGCCTTTAGAAACCTGCAGATCTCAGCACGTCGCGCATACTCAAGGGCGTCCTGCCGAGCAGTTGGGCCAGAGTCGCGTCGGTGGCGCTGAAGTCTCCGCGTCGCGCCGCCTGAAACATGCCCAGCAGCATGTCGGCGTAGACGGCGGGGCGGCCAGCCGCGACCTCCCTCTCCTTCCACGCCTCGTCGGAAACGACCGTGTGGTGGACCTCCCGCCCCGTCAGCTCAGAGGCCGTCGCGGCGAGTTCCGCCATCGTGACGGCCTCGCCGCCGGTAAGCGGCGGCGTAGCGCCCAACCAGCTCTCTTCGTCCAGAAGCAATGCCGCATCCCCCTCCGCAAGGTCGTCGCGCGCCGTCCAGCTCACCGGACCGTCCTCCGGTGTCACGAGATCGCCGCTGCGCAGACCAGCTCCCACCATGTGCAGGCAGCTTTCGGCGTAGAAGCCGTTGCGCAGGGCAGTGGCGGCGACACCCGCGTTGGTCAGGTCCGCCTCGGTGCCGGCATGCTGATCGGCGGGCAGGAAGGGCGAGCCCCGGCGTACACCCATGTGGCTGGTGTAGAGCACGCGGCGTGCGCCGGCCTCGCGCGCGGCTGTGATCGCCGCCCGATGCAGGCGCAGGGCCTCGTCGCCCAGTTTGTCGGCGGAGACGATGAGAACCTGCTCGGCCCCGGCGAAGGCACGCGCAAGGCTCTCCGGCTCGGCGAAGTCGCCCTGGCGCACCTCTACACCTCGAAGGCGGAGCCCTTCCGCCTTCGACGGATCGCGCACGCTCACGCCGATGCGCGCATCGGGCGCGCGCCGGAGCAGGTGCTCAACGATGCCGGCGCCCAGCTTCCCGCCGGCTCCCGTGACGATGATCATGCGGCAGGCCCCATAGCGACGTGCTCGGTTGCACGTTAGCGTTGCTACCTCCTGATAGGTGACGCTGCAAGGGGCGGCGGGCGGTGTTACGAAGCGGGCGTGAACGAGCCCGACGCTGTCGACCAACCTGAGACGCCCGCCCGCGAACGCATTCTGGAGGCGGCGACGCGCCTTGTGGCGGAGGGCGGCTTGGCGGGGCTGACGACCCGCGCGGTGGTCGCGGCGGCGGGTGTGCAGGCGCCCACCCTTTATCGTCTGTTCGGCGACAAGCGCGGCCTGCTGCACGCTCTGGCTGAAGAAGGCTTGGCCGGCTTCGTCGCCGCCAAGGCCGCCGCCGAGCCCCACGACGATCCCGTACAGGACCTGCGCGCGGCCTGGGACGACGTGATCACCTTTGGCCTGCAGCATCCCGCCGTCTTCGCCATCATGAACCAGGTTGGACGGGAGGGTGGTCGTTCTCCGGCCGCGCGGCGTGGGCTTTCAGTCTTGGAGGCGAGGGTGCACCGGATTGCGCTTGCCGGCCAGCTGGGTGTGGCGGAGCCACTAGCCGTCGCCATGATCCATGCGGCGGGGACCGGCGTGGTGACGACCTTGCTCTCGACAGCCGCGGCGCAACCCGACGCGGCGCTCTCCTCCGCCGTGCTGGACGCCGTGCTCGCAGCCATTCTAACGGAGCGGGCTCGCCCGAGGCGACGCGTCGGGTCGGTGGCTTCTCTGGCGATCGGCCTCCGGGCGCGATTGAGCGACTCGGGCGACTTGTCGCCCGGGGAGCATCTGCTGCTCACCGAACTCCTGGACAAGTTGTCCAACTAACTCGCCAGGTCGCGTGGCAACACGGCCTGCGGATGCTCGCGGGCAGGCTCAGCGACAGGGAGGCTCCGTTTCCTTCTCCGGAAGCCTCGAGCGAGGGGAACGCGTGTTCACAACCTCGCCACACCTTCGGCGCGCGCAGCAGCCCCGGCGATGAGAGGCTGCGTCACAGCCGGAGACGGGTCACCACGACTTCGCCCTCAGATCATCACCTGCTTGCGCACCCTCCCGCTCGGAGCAGAGATCAGAACGTGACAGCAAGGGTGAAGCGGGCAGAGATCGGTTCCAGCGGATGTATCTGGTAGTCGGGGATCCCGCCCGCCGGCTCCCCGGGAAGGCGCGCGGCATAGTAGTAGGCCGCCGCGTCCGCCCTCGTGTCGGTGAGGTTATAGATGGCCAAGCGCAGCTTGATGCGACGCGTGAGCTGGTAGTTCGCGTCCAGGTTCATCTCGGCGTAGCCGTCGTCCTTCGGATCCTTGTCGCCGTCACTGATCGGGTAGGGGCCGAGGATCCGCCACTGCAGGCCGCCGGACCAGCGGCCGAGATTGTTGACCAGCAGGCCAAATGAACTGATGAACTCCGGGGCGTTGGCGATGTGGGGGCCATCGAGCCCGTAGGGCGCGAGGTCGCCGCGGTAGCGCGCCCTGGTGACCGCGAGGTCGGTGTTCAGCTCCAGCCACCGCAGAGGGTGGTATTGCGCCGACACCTCCACGCCCCGCCGCCGGCTGGGCGCCGAGGCCGTGTCCTCTCCGGCATCGGCATCGTAGGCCAGCTCGGAGTCGAAGTCCTCCTGGAACAGGGCGACCTGCACCTGGAGCCTCGGGACGATGTTGGTGCGCAGCCCGATCTCCTCGCCCACGGCAGGCGCGAGCAGCGGGGTGGCGCTGGCGTTGCCGGGGAGACCCTCCTGCGGCACGGTCCCGAACACGCCGCGAACGTCGTCGCTGTGGAAGCCGCGGCCAGCGCTGAGATAGAGCTCCGTCCTGCGGAATGGGCCGAGCACGAGGCTGCCCTTCGGTTGCGCCAGCGTCTCGTCGGTCGCGCCCTTGAAGCCGCTGACGAGGCTGTGGTCGGTTGCACGGTAGTACTCCTCACGCAAGCCGAGGACGGTGCGCAGCCAGGGCGTCCAGTAGGTGGTGTTCTCGACGTAGGGGGCCAGGTCCAGCAGGCTCACTCGGTCGGCGTTGCATGCGCCTAGCGGCGCAGGCGTGTCGTCCCCGCCGGTGGCGCAATAATCGAGCACCGCCCGCCGCAGGGTGTGGCGGCGATCGATGAACAGCTCGTCGTAGCGGGCCTGGGCGCCCACGACCGAGACGTTGGTGATCCCGCCGAGCGTCCAGCGGAGCTTGTAGGCGGCCTCGCCGCCGCCGGTGGTGCGCGCCTCGGTCTGCTCCTCCTGGTCGCCGTTCACCGGGTCGTCCAGGAGGTGGGTGAAATCGTTCCACAGCGTCATCCGCGAGTGGATCACGTAGGCGCCGGCGGTGAAGGACGACGCTTCTGCGGTGCGAGCGAAGCGGGCGGAGAGGCTGTAGCGTTCGGTCCGGCTGCCGTCGCTGGCATCGAGGGAGCCGAAGCGGTCGATGAGGCCCTCCTGCACGGCGCGCAGCGGCTGGTCGGTCGTCAGGTTGCCGTGGTTGTGGTCGTAGAGCCCGGTCAGGCTGTAGCCGTTCTGCGCGTCGCCGTGGCTGTAGCGCAGCTCGAGGTTCAGCCTGTGGAAGTTGTCCGGGTGGGTCCACGGTCCGTCGAGGTGCGCATAATCGACCGCGGCGAGCAGGCGGTCGTCGGGGCCGAAGGCATGCGTGCCCGCGAGGAAGACCTCCTGGTCGCCGAGCGTGCCGGCGCTCACCTCGAGCGTGTTGGGGATGGTGTCGATCAGGCGCAGGCGCGCCGAGCCGACCGCGCCGGAGTCGCCGAGGCTCGCGTAGTAGGGCCCCTTGGTGAAGTCGAGCCCGGCGACGAGCTGAGGCATGACGAAGTTCTGGTCCGAATAGCCCTGGCCGTGTGTGTTGGTGGGCTTGTTCACCGGCATGGCGTCGACGAAGCTGGCGAAGTCGGTGCCGTGGTCCAGGTTGAAGCCGCGCAGCAGGTACTGGTTCGCCTTGCCCTCACCAGAGTGGACGGTGACCACGAGGCCGGGCACGGTTTCGAACAGCTGCCCCACGCGGAAGATGGGGCGCAGCTCGATCTCCTGGCGCGTGACCACCCCCTGGCTGGCGCTGGTCGCCAGCCCCAGCAGGTTGAGGCGCGACGCGGTGACCACCACGTCGGACGCGCCGGCGCCGGAGGCGCTGGTGCGGAGGCCGGAACGGGCCGGCGCAGGCTTGACGTTGGCATGAGCCGTGGCCGGCGGAGCCGGCGACGGCGTCGCGTCGTCAGGGGCCTCCCGCCTGGCCTGCGCGGAGGCGACGCCGCCCGCCGAGAGGCTGAAGGCGGCCGCGAGCAGGCAAGCTTTGCGCCGGCGATACGGCCGTTGCGGGGATGAGGTCACCCGTGCGGAGAGAGGCCGGCCAGGCGCGCAAGTCACGGAGATTACCGTTGGCGAACGGTTACGCTGGCGGTGCGTGAACCTCGCGAGGTGAGGCTCGAAACTAGCGGACGGCGGCCGGCGGCGGGGCAGGCGCGGGCCGCGCCCCTGCCCCGCCCGCCGCGCGGGGCTCGCCGTTTGGATGGTTGAGCGGGCCCGCCGCGATCAGGCGGCCGCCGACGCTCGTGCCGTGCAGGGCCGTAACGAAGTACAGCGCCTCGAAGTTGGACGCGGTCTTCGCCGCGCGCAACGCCTCGTCCAGGCTGGAGGCGGAGGTCGCCGCCTGGCCGGCATGGATCAGCCCGGCGTCGCGCGTTCCCGCCAGGATCACGACGTGGCCGCCCGCGGGCGTGGTGAAGGCGGATACGTAGCCGTAGTCGTGGTACGGCCGGTCGCCAGCATCGCCTGCGCCGCCCTCTCCCACGTAGGTGTCGCTGGTCTTGAGGTCGCGCACTTCGTCGAAGCTCTCGCCCACGCGGAAGCGCGATCCGGCGAAGGCGTAGCCGCGGAACCAGCTCATTCCGCTGAAGTAGCCCATGTAGACGACGTCGCTAGTGTTCAGCATGGCGGGCGTGAAGTCCGACATCAGCACGACGCGGGGCGCGGTCCGGCGGGTGTCGGCGAGCAGCGCGCTCGCGCGCGCCAGCACCTGCGCGGTGCCGGCGGGCAGGTAGCGCAGATCCAAGTCGACGAGCCGTCCCATCTGTCCGGGGTGCTCCATCAGGTAGGAGTCGAGGTCGGTGCGGGAGTTGATGGCGTACTCGCGCACCAGCCGCGAGACGGTGCGGCCGTCGCGGCTCTCCCCCAGCAGGTAGTCGTCGCCGAGCACCAGCAGCAGCGGGCGTTCGTCCGACAGGAGAGGCCGCCACAGCGGCCCCTGCGTGAGCGCCCGCTCGGAAGCCGGCGCGGCGTTGCGGTGGGCGCCGAGCGCCCAGCCGGCGACCAGGCCGACCGCCGCGGCCCCGGCGACGCCCGCAAGCAGGGCGCGGCGGCTGGCGTGCGGCGCAGCCTCCGGGGGCGACTCATCCGCCTCCAGGGGCGGCTCGGGCGATTCCGTCGGCGCGCCAGGCTCGACGACGACGATCCGGTACTCGCCCCTCAGCAGCGCCAGCCGCGGGGCGGCGCCGGCGTCGCGGGCCGCCATCTCCAGCCGCTGCCGCAGTTTGTGGGCGTAGACGCGCACGGTGGCGTCGGCCGAGGCGTCGAAGCTGCTTCCGCGGTCGAACACCTCTGCGCCGATCTCGAGCTCTTTGGGCGGCGAGCCGGCCTCCGAGCGCGCGACGAGGTAGTCGAATAGCCGCCGCATCACCGGCGAGCGCCCCAGCGCGCCGGAGGCGATCAGCCTGTCGGCTTCGGCCCGCAGCGATGGGGACGTCGGCAAGGGCGTTTCGGGTGTCGGCATCGGCTCCAATGTAGGCGCGCCTGTCGTCCTTCAGGGCGAAGCGCCTCTCGCCGTCCGTCTTCAGCCCCGGCGCGCCGCCAAGTAAAGCGGGTACTCCTGCGCCACGCGGGCGCGGTCGCCGGCAGGGTCGTCCACGCCGCGCAGTTCGGAGTAGAGGCGCACGAGGTTGTTGACGATCCGCCCCGGATCCGTCCAGCCGGCGTAGACGCCCAGGTCGATGCGTGCGGCCGCCCTGCCGGGACTGAGACCCTCCGCTAGGCCGCGCCGTCCCTCGCTCAGCAGGAGCTCCAGGTAGCCCTTCATCAGCCGCAGCTCCCGCTTGCCGCCCACCGGGCCGTGGCCCGGCACGATGACCGAGACCTGCGGATCGGCCAGCACCCCGTCGCAAACCTTGATCCAGTCGGACACGTAGCCGGAGCCGTTCAGGGGCGTCACGTCGAAGAACGCCACGTCGCCCATGTAAAGCACGCCCTCTTCGGCGACCTTGACGACGGTGTCGCCCGCGGTGTGGGCGTGGCCGGGGAAGATCAGCTGCGCCCTCACCGCCCCATACCAGAGCGTCATGCGCTCCGAATAGGTGACGTTGGGCAGCACGATGCGGTCGACGTCGGAGGGGGAGCCCCAGGCGGAGTTCGCGCTCCAGAGCGGCGGGTGCGGATTGGGCGCGGGCGTCGCCACGAGGGCGGCGCGGGTCGCCTCCTGGGCGACGATGTCGATGCCCTCAGGGAACTGGGTCAGCCCCTTGATGTGGTCCTGGTGCTCGTGGGTGATCACCAGGCGATCAAAGGGGCGGCCGAAGCGGCGGGCGGCGGAGATGAAGTCGCGCGCCTGCCGCGGGCCGCCGGACGAGTCGATCGCCAGGAGCGAGCGGGGGCCCACGATCAGCCCCAGGTTGGAGATGGAGAGGTTGCTCTGCCCCTGCGCCTCCCGCTGCACATAGGCCCAGCAGTTGGCGGAGACCTGCTGCAGGCGGCTGTGGATCACCGTCGCGGGCGTGACCTGGTTCAGCGGCTGCGCCGCCGCGCCCCGGCCGAGCAGGCCCGCCGCCATCCCGCCGCCGGCGGCGCAGGCGCCGAGCAGGAGATCGCGCCGGCGCCCCGCTGCTTCCACCGCGGCGCCGTGATCGGGAGCGGGCGCGTCATGCACCGGCGGCCCTCCCGCGCCCCGCCGGAGCGGCCGCTGACGTGCGTGGAAGGAATATGCCCATGGAGTCCTCCCACTTGCTGTCGGTGTATTGGCGGACGTTGGAGCCGTCACGGTTCATCAGGAAGATCTGCGCGTAGGGCTGGGGTGAGGTGTCGTAGAGCACTGCCTCGTCCTTGAAGCCGGTGCGCGAGCTCTCGAACCAGATTCCCTTGCCGTCCGCCGTCCAGCTGGCGTGCGCGTCCGCGCCGGGCGTGGAGGTCAGCCGCTGGATGTCGGTCCCGTCCGACTTCATGGTGAAGACGTCGAAGTCCTTGCTCGGCAGCCGCCGCGTGAACACGATGCGGTCGCCGCTGGGCGAGAAGTAGGGGAAATTGTCCCACTCGGTAGTGAGCGTCTTCACCGAATGGTCGGTCAGGTTCATGGCCCGCAGCCCGAGCTCCTTGCCCCACACGCGGTAGACGATCGTCCTGCCGTCTGGGCTCCAGGCCGGGAAGCCCGTGTTGACCGCACCCTGCGTCAGCTCCTTCACCTCCGACCCGTCGGCCTTGACCAGCAGGATGTTGGCGGGCGCGTGGTCGCGGCCGTTGAAGAAGGCGCCGTAGCCCACCGCCACCCACTGGCAGTCGGGCGACCAGCTCGGCATCATCGCGGCCGCCTGGTGGCGCTGGAAAATCAGCTTCCGGTCCGTCCCGTCCGGGTTCATCACGCTGACCGACGCGTCGGGGTTGCCGAACGGGAAGTTCAAATCGGTGACTACCAGCCGGCCCGCCTTGGGGCAGACGCCGGGGAACACGTCGGTGTAGCGGTAGTCCCAATCCTTGTTCCAGCTGTACAGCTTCGTGTACTGGCTGCGGTTCTTGGGATCGAACTTGTAGTAGACGACCTCCTTGCCGTCCGGCGACCAGGAGGGCGAGCCGATGTCGCCGCGCGCGCCGTGGCCGCCGTCGGAGTAGCTGATCTGCGAGAAGGCGCCCGCCTTGTCGCGCCCCTTCACGAGCCAGCCGACGCGGCCGCCCGGAAGGTCCTGCGGCGCTACCTTCAGCCCGGGGCCCGAGGTCATGGGCGTGACTGCGCCGGTGGCCACGTCGATGCGCAGAATCTGCGAGGGCTCACCCGCTGGCAGGCTACCGAAGCCGTGCATGCGCGCCTGAAAGGTCTCCTTGGTGGGCAGCTGGTAGACCAGGAGGCTGCGGCCGTCGGCGCTCCAGCGCGGTGAGCCGGTGCTGAGCGCCAACGCCGTGGCGGTGAGCCGGCGCATGCCGGTGCCGTCCGGGTGGACGAGATAGATGCTGAGCGGCTGCGAGTGGCCGATTCCCGCGCCCAGCTCCGCGCCCGCCCAGCTCTGCCCGTGGTCGGAGGAGAAGGCGATCCACTTGCCGTCGGGCGACCAGGACGGGCGGAAGTAGCCATTCATCGTCGAGGGCGGCGCGCTCGACCCGTTCCCCGTGAGGTTGCGCGCAGTCCGGGTCTTCAGATCCATGACCCAGATGTTGGTGGTGCGCGCGCCCCCCTGGGTGGAGACGTAGGCGAGCTTGCTGTCGTCGGGCGAGAGCACGCCCGCGTCCTCCATGCTGGTGGTGCGGGTCAGGCGCTCTAGGCCCGAGCCGTCCGGGTGCACGCGGTAGATGTCCGCCTGCCCTTCGCCCTGGGAGTCGCGCTCGGAGGTGAAGACGACCCACTTGCCATCGTAGGAGAACGTCGGGTCGTAGTCGTACACGCCGTCGCGGGGAAGGAGCGCGCGCTCGTGGGAGCCGTCCGCGTCCGACACGAACAGCTGCATGCGCGACGGCCCGATCCGGTTCATCAGCATTACGCCCCGGCCGGTGGCGGCGCAGGCGCCTGTGGCGGCGAGGGCGAGGGCGGAGCCCAGCAGGGCTGCAGCGAGGCGCCTGGGTTGGCGCGGCGTGGGATCGGTCATCTGCGAGGTCCGTTGGGAATCGGGTCGGGGGACGGTGCGGAGGGGCTCACGCGCGCGCGACGCCGGGCGGCAGAAGCGCGGGCAGATCGCGCTCGACATTGCCGTGGAAGATCGCGTCGAGCTCCGCGCGCGAGAACACGCCGCCGCCCTCCAGCGCGCCGACATGCTCGGCCATGGTGCGGAACGGGTAGTCGGTGCCGAAAAGGATGCGGTCCGGCCCCACGATCTGGCGTAGCGCGCCCGTGTTCACCCGGTTGGCGGCCTGTGCGACGTCGAAGTGGAAGCGGCGCAGCGCCGCGCGGAAGCCCTCGGGTGCGGCAGTGCGGAACTGCCCGGTGCGATCCAGCACGTCGAAGCGCTCGATCAGGGACGGCATGGTCCCGCCCGCGTGGTTCCAGATCATCCGCACGTCGGAGAAGCGGCGGGCGGCGCCGGAGTAGACGTAGTTGGCCATGGCGCGCGTGGTGTCGGTCCCGTACTCGATGGCGGTGTCGGGCAGGGGCAGCACGCCGCGGCAGCAGGCGGGGCTGTTGGGGTGGACCAGCACCACCGCGCGGCGACGGTTCAACTCCTCGAACAGGGGGTCGAACACTGAGTCGCCCAGGTACTTGCCCTGGTGGCTGGTGAACAGGATCACGCCGCTGGCCCCCAGCGTGTCGAAGGCGCGCCGCGCCTCCTGCAGGCTGAAGTCCACGTCGAGCGGCTGCAGGTAGGCGAAGAAGCGCAGCCGGCGCGGGTAGTCGTGCACCATCCGGGCGCCGAGGTCGTTGGCGCCGCCCACAAGCCGGCGGCTCTCGGGCCCGACGCCGACCACGCCCGGCGAGGTGATGGAGAGGACGGAGACCGCCACGCCGGCCGCGTCCATGTCCGCGAGGAGCCGGCTGAGCTCCCAGCCCATCATCGGCGGCGCGGCGCCGATGCGCCGCAGTTCCGGGGTGATGAAGTGGGTGTGCACGTCAATGATGCGCCGCCGCGCCGGCGCGGGCGCGGCCGCCGTGGCGGCAAGCCCCAGGCCGGCGGCCAGCAGCGCGCGACGGGAGGGACAGCCGCAAGCTTGGGCAGCCGCCGGCGCTCCGATGAGGGAGGGCTTGACGCTCATTGCGTACTCTCCGCGAGGTGGGATCCGGCGGCGGAGGGTGTCGGAACGGCCGGCGCGGCCTCGCCCTGCGGCTCCGCGTCGCCCTGGGCATTGCGGCCACGCGTCTCAGGCAGCAGCGTCACGGTGGCCACGAGCGAGATGGCGGTGAAGGCCAGGGGATAGGCTAATCCGGCGTAGCGGTCGCCCGTGGCCGCCACCAAGCTGAAGGCGGTTATCGGCAGGAAGCCGCCGACCCAGCCCGTGCCGATGTTGTAGGGAGCGGAAAACGCAGTGTAGCGCACGGGCGCCGGGAACAGCTCCACCAGCGCGGCCGCCTGGGGCCCATAAATCGCCGCCGCAGCGACCATCAGCACGAAGAGGAGGCCGAAAAGAAACGGCAGGTTCGTGGAGGCGGGCGCGCTGGAGGGATAGCCGGCCGCCTTCAGCGCGGTCCGCAGTCGCGCCTGCAGCGCCGCCGTCGCCGCCGCCGCCCCCGCGCGTGTTGCGGCGGCTGGCGGCACGGCGATCGCGGCGGCGCCCACCTGCACCACCGTCGCGCCCGCGCCAGGAAGGTTGCGGAAGGGAACGCCCAGTCCCGACAGCGTCGCCCTTGCGAGGTCGCACCCCCCCGTGGCGGGGCGCAGACCGAGCGGATCGAACTGAAAGGCGCAGTCGCGCGGGTCGCTGCGCACCTGCACGGGCGTCGCCCGGCTCGCAGCCTCGAAGGCCGGATCGCCCACCGCGGACATGGCGCGGAACACGGGCACGGCGGCCACAAGGAACAGCGCCATGCCGAGCACGAGCACGGGCTTGCGGCCCACCCGATCGGACAGCCAGCCGAACAGCACGTAGAGCGGGGCCGAGGCCACCACGCCCGCGACCATGAGGCCGTTCACCACCGACGCCGGCACGCGCACTACCCGCTCGAGGAAGAATTGCGCGTAGAAGTTCGCCGTGTACCAGACAGCGCCCTGGGCGAAGAGGATGGCCACCAGCGCCAGAGCCATGCGCCGAAGGTTGTGGCCCCGGAACGCCTCGGCCAGCGGCGCGGCGGAGATGCGGCGCTTGGCCTTCATCTCGAGAAACACCGGGCTCTCGCCAAGGCGCGCGCGCAGCACGAGCGAGGCCGCGAGCAGAAGGGCGGAGGCCCAGAACGGCACGCGCCATCCCCAGGCCTCGAAGCGCGCTTCCCCCATCAGCGTGCGGCTGAGCAGGATCACGCCCAGCGACAGAACGAGGCCCACCGAGGCGCTGGTCTGGATCCAGCTGGTCAGGAAGCCTCGCCTGTCCGGCGAGGCGTGCTCGGCTACGTAGATGGCCGCGCCGCCGTACTCGCCGCCCATGGCGAAGCCCTGCACCACCCGCAGCACGACCAAGAGCGTCGGCGCAAGTATCCCCGCCTGCGCCGCCGTCGGCAGGAAGCCGATAGCCACGGTGGCGGCGCCCATGCCCACGAGCGTCACGAAGAAGGCCCGTTTGCGCCCGTGCCGGTCGCCCAGGCGGCCGAAGAACAGCGCGCCGAACGGCCGCACGAAGAAGCCGGCCGCAAAGGCGCCCAGCGCGAAGAGGTAGCCCGCCAGCGGCGAGCCCGCCGTAAAGGTCTTGGCGATGATGGAGGCGAGCGAACCGAAAACGAAGAAGTCGTACCACTCGAAGGCGGTGCCGGCGGCGGCGCCCGCCACCACCAGCGCCACGCCGGCCCTCCGCCCGCGACCTGGCTCGCCCTCGAGAGGGGCCGTCGCCGTCAAGCGGGCTTGCTCCGGCGGCATCAGGGGAGGAGGTGCAGTTTCTGCACGCGCCAGTTGTTCATGTCGGCCACGAACACGGTGTCGGCCGTCGGGCAGGCCAGCGAGTGCGGCCAGTTGAACTGACCCATGCGGTGGCCTGAGAGGCCGAGTTCACCCAGGATCGTGCCGTCCAGCCGCATCTTGTAGAGCCGGCCCGGCTCCTGATCGACTACGAACAGATACTGCGTCGGCGTGGGCGAGATGCAGAGCGCCCAAGGGGCCGACTCGTCTGGACGCTCGTTCACGTCCTTCGGAAGCTCTCCGAGAGTTGGATGGTGGGCTTTGTCATAGACGGCGTTGAGAAAGATGAAGCGCTCGAACTTGCCATTTCGGTCGAAGACCTGGATGCGCCGGTTGCCGCGATCGGCCACGTAGATGTGACCCTGGCGATCGATTTGCATGTTGTGGGGATTGTTGAAGGCGCCCGGGTTCTGATCGGCATGCGGTCCGCCCGAGCCGTAACGCCCCCAGGAACTTATCCAGTCGCCTTCCTTGTTAAACTTGGCGATGCGTGAGTTCACGTAGCCGTCCGACACGTAGATGTTGTCGTCGGCGTCCCAGGCCACATCGGTAGGGGCGCGGAACCAGCCGTCCTGAGCCGTCACCTCCGATTGCTTCGGCGGCTCGTAGTGGCCCGAATCGTAGCCTTCGAGCCGGCGCCCGAGGTTGAGAACGACCTTGCCGGAAGGGTCGAACTTCATGACCGAGCTGGTGCCCTTGTCGACGACCCAGAGATTGTCGTAGCGGTCGAAGCGCACCGAGTGGCCGTAGCCCAGGCCGTAGACGCCGCGCCCGATCTCCCGGAGGAAGGTCCCGTCCGGTCCGAACTCCAGCAGCTGGGTGGTGGCGTTGCCGTAGAGCGGTCCGGAGGTGGCTGTGCCCGGGTGGTTCAGCACCACCACGTGGCCGTTGCTGTTCACCGCGACCGCCAGCACTTCGCCAAAGTTCTGTCCGGGCGGCAGGCGGCCGAACTCGGCCGTGCTGAAGCGGATCTCCGGAACCTTGATGGGAGCGGCGGCTCGCGATGCGCCCGCAAGCCCCGCGAGCGCCGCGGTTGCGACAAGCCCACGCGCGAACGCTCGCGCAAAGCTATGTGCCAACGGCTCCCCCAGGTTCCGGACGCCTTTACGGCGACCTAATTTCTTGAGGAGACCTCAACACAGGTCGACCTTATCGGCTAATCGCATCTCGTGATCGAAGCCATCGCGGCGACCAATGAACGGACGCGGGGAATTACGCTCAGGCGAGCTTGCGGGCTTCGTCGCTGATCAGGCCGATCAGCCACTGCAGGCCCTCGTCCTTGTCCCGCACCGTGTGCCACTGCACGCCCTCACGTATGTGTGGCATGTCGATCGGCGGCTCGTAGATGCTCAGCGGATAGAGTCTGGCGAAATGCTCGGCGTGCCTGCGCCACACCGTCGCAAGGCGATGGGTGCCGACGATGCTGGCCGGGACGGACGAGAAGCCCGGGACGATCGCCTCGATCCTCCGGTTGATCCCTACCTGGGTGAAGTAGTCCTCGGTGTACGCGCGCGCCCGCGCGCCGCCGAAGCGCACCGCCACGTGGCCCAGCCGCAGGTAGGTCTCGCGATCGAGTTCGGCGCCGACCTCCGGGTTCTGCGCCCAGGCCACGACCGCGTGGCGGTCCTCGAACAGGTCGCGCGAGGGGTGGGCCTCGGCGAGGTAGCTGCTGATGCTGACGAAGAGGTCGATCTCGCCCTGCTCCAGCCGCTGGAGCGACGCGTAGCCGGCGGGGATGACCTCGAAGCTGATCTTCGGAGCGAGTGTCGAGGCCCTGACCAGGGCGTCCGCGAGCAGCACGTCGTAGGCGTAGTCCGAGGTGATGATGCGGAAGCGTCGCTCCGCCTCCGAAGGCTCGAAGCGCGCCGGCGTGGTGATCTGCGAGCGGATCAGCATGAGAACCTGGCGGATCGGGCCGGCCAGCTCCTCCGCCTTGGGCGTCGGCACCATCTGGCGCCCGCGCTGCACCAAGAGCTCGTCCTCGAAGAACAGGCGCAGGCGGCCCAGCGCCCCGCTCAGCGCCGACTGGCTGAAGTTCAGCTGTCGCGCGGCGGCGGAGATGTTGCGCGTCTCGAGCATGACGTCGAGCGCGATCAGGAGGTTGAGGTCAAGCTTCTCCATACGCATGGCGGTTCTCCAGGGTCATCGCGGCGCCTGCTAACGACTCTGGCGGATGGCCCGCCCGCCAGCTATCACGTACCCCGCTAGCTTGCACCTGAATGTCGCGTTGCCGTCACAATCCGAACGCCCTGGCGGCGGCGACCCCGCTGGACTAGATGTCTTCAGCTATAAGCACGAGGCTTCTCTATCGATTTGAGTGATAGTAGCCTTTTCAAACCGCGATGGGGGAAGAATGGCCAACGCTCTGCGCAAGCTCGTCGCGATCCTGGCGGCGACTTCGGCTCTGTCCTGCGCCTCGGCGTTGCCTGCCGCCGCCGCGCCGGCCTACCAGGACAACTTCTCGCCGCGGGTGCGCAAGCTGCTTTCCGAGCTGACGCTGGACGAGAAGCTCGCCCTCAACTCCGGCGCCAAGGAGCCTGTCTACGGCGGGCAGGCAGGCTACAGCCGGGGCGCGCCGCGGCTCGGCATACCGTCTATGCGCTGGGCGGACGGCGGCAACGGCATCAACAGCGCCTACGATGGGACGGCGCTGCCCTCGGGCCTCGCGCTAGCGGCGACCTTCGATCCCGAGCTCGCGTATGACACCGGGCGCCTGCTCGGCGCCGAGGCGCGGGCGATGAAGGTGGACGTGGTGCTCGCCCCCTTCGTCAACCTGGCGCGCCTGCCCAACGCCGCCGGAGCCTTCGGGGAGGATCCCTTCCTCGCCGGCCAGGAGGCGGCGGCCATGGTGCGCGGTATCCAGAGCCAGGGCGCGCTGACCATGACTCAGCAGTATGTGGCCAACGTGCAGTTCCTGCACCAGGGCGGCGGCGCCGACGCCGCCGAAGGCTACGACTTCATCGTCGATGATCGAACTCTGCATGAGATCTACCTCGCGCCCTTCGAGGCCTCCATCAAGGCAGGGACCACCTCGATCATGGCCGCCTACAACAAGGTGAACGGCGAGTACAACGCGCTGAACGCGCGCAACCTCACGGGCATACTGCGTGATGAGCTCGGCTTCACGGGCTGGGCCAACTCCGACTGGCACGCCAATCGCGCCACCGTGTCGATCACGCGTGGGCTCGACGTCGAGATGCCGGGGGCCGGCCCCATGGACCCGGAAGGCTACCCGCCCCAGTTCGAGGGCAAGCTCAAGGCCGCCATCCAGTCGGGCCAGATTCCGGCGGCGGACCTCGACCGGGCCGTGGGCCGGCTGCTGAGCGCCATGGAGCGGTTCGGCATGCTCGATGGGACGCGCAAACCGACGCCCGTGGCCATCGACGAGGTCGGCGACGCGGCTGTCGCCCGGCGGGTCGCGGCCGAAAGCGAGGTGCTGCTGAAGAACGACGGCGCCCTGCCCCTGTCGCCGAAGGCGCTGGGCTCGCTCGCCGTGATCGGCCCCAACGCGCGCCAGGTGCCCGGCGCGGGCGGAAACCGCGCCTATGGCTTCCCCGACCGGCTGACGCCTGCGCTCGACGCCTTGAAGCGCACGGCGCCGGACGCGCAGATCACCTACGCAGTGGGCGATCCGCTGAGCGGCGTCGCCATCCCGGCATCGGCGCTCTCGCCGGCGGAAGGCGGCGGGCGCGGTCTCTCGCGCGACGCGCTGGACGGCACGACGCCCGTTGTCGAGGCGCTGGACCACACACGCGACCCCCTGCCCCCGGGCCACGGCTACCGGTGGACAGGCATCCTGCGGGCGCCGGCGGCCGGCGCCTATACGCTGGAGATCGCCAGCTGGGGCGGCTCCGCCACTTTGAAGCTGGACGGCAAGACGCTGGGCGCCTCCGCCAAGCTGTCGTTCGCCCATGGCGTGCCGCGTCGGTGGACCAGCGTCGTGCCCACCCTCGACAACCTCGATCATGCTCTCGCCACCGTGCAGCTTGAGCCCGGCCGCACCTATGCAGTGGAGGTCGACGCTCAGGCCGAGCAGATGCAAACGATGCAGGTCCGGCTCGGCTGGATCACCCCCGCCATGCGCGCAGAGGCGCTGGACGAGGCGGTGCGGGCCGCCCGCGCCGCCAAGACGGCGCTGGTGTTCGTGTGGAACGGGCGCGGAGGCGACCAGAACGTCACCGAGCAAAGCTTCGCCCTGCCCAACGGCCAGGATGCGTTGGTAGAAGCGGTGGCGGCGGCGAACCCGAACACGGTGGTGGTGATGAACACCGCCACCAGCGTCGCACTGCCCTGGCGCGACAAGGTCAAGGCGATCGTGGCCGCCTGGAACCCGGGCCAGGAGGGCGCATGGGCCACGGCCGACATCCTGCTGGGCCGCATCAGCCCCAGCGGCCGCCTGCCCGTGACCTGGCCGGACAAGCCCAGCGACACAGCCGCCTTGGATCCTCGCCACCCGGAGCGCTACCAAGGCGATCCCGCGACCAAGCAGGTGGTCTTCAGCGAGGGCGTGTTCATGGGCTACCGCTGGTTCGACGCCAACGCCATCACCCCGGCCTATCCCTTCGGGCACGGCCTGTCCTACACGCGCTTCGACTACGCGGACCTGAAGGCGCATCCCGAAGGCGACGGGGCGCAGGTGTCCTTCACCGTCAGGAACATCGGGCGGATGGCCGCCGACGAGGTGGCGCAGGTCTACCTCGGCTCGCCCTCGCCCTCCGCCGTTCCCGAGCCGCCGCAGCGCCTGTCCGGGTTCCAGCGCGTGCACCTAGCGCCGGGTGAGGCGCGCCGGATCACCGTGACCGTCCCTGCGCGCCAATTCCAGTATTGGTCGGAGCCCGAGCAACGGTGGGTGCGCCAGGGCGGCGCCCGGCCCGTGATGGTGGGCGCCTCCTCCCGCGACATCCGGCTTCGCGCCGTTGTCGCCCTGCCGGCGCAGGACCGCGCCATCCCCGCCGCAGAGACGGCGGGCGCGATCGGCGCGCGCACCATGATCACCGGCCGGGTCGGCGGGCGAGCGGGCGCCCGCTAGCGGCGCCCAGGCGCGTCTCAGACCGTGAACCCGATCCATCGGCCGAACGCGACCACCATCAGCCAAAAGAAGAGGGACAAGCCCCCCGCCAGCTTCACGGCCGGGGGCGTGCGCGGCGCGGTGTCCCAGTCGTGCACCGTCTTCCACGTCACGAAATGAAAGTAGGTCATGTTCAGGCCGGCCAGCACGATGCAGACCATCTTGAGGCGGAAGGGCCAATCAGCCCAGTACTGCGTCGCCTTGGCGCTGAACATCAGCGCCCCGGCGATGACCGCGACGAGGAAGCTGATCCAGGTCCACGGCAGCACCTCAGTGGAGAGTCCGGTGACCGACCTGTTGCGCGACGAGACCTGCAGCAGCCGCAGGTCCAACATGCTAATGCTGCCGACGACCAGCGCCAGCGCGAGCACGTGCACGGTCTCAATCAGCGGGAACTCCCACGTGCCCTCCCGGATCGCGGTGGGGACAGGCAGCGCCTGAAGCCAAGTGAGAAAATGATTGAGCACTTCTAGGCCTCAGGACGTCTGGGTGTAGGCGATGTAGCGGCCGCAGACGACCACGGCCGCCCACACCGCCAGCGAAGCGGCGCCCAGGATGCGGCTGCCGGTCACGCGGGCGGGCGTGCCGCTCCACCAATCGATCCCGCGCCGCGCCGAAAGGCTCAGCCCGATGGTGGTCAGAAGCCCGACCACGACAAGGACCATCTTGATCCAGAAGGTCTGGTTGGTGAGCTCGCGTGCCGGTTCGCCGAAGGTCAGGAGCACGCCGGTGACCAGCAGCACCGCCACCATCCCCCAAATCCATGGCGTGAAGCGGCGGATCATGTGCTCCACCGACAGGGGGTGGTGCACGACCTGCAGCAGCCTCAGGTTCAACATGCCCGCGGACGCCACCACCACAGACAGGCACACGATGTGCACCGTCTGCAGCGTGGGGATCACCCAAGACACGTTGGAAATGAAGGCGCTGACGGGCGTCGCGCTCATCCAGTCGCAGACCTGCTGGATCGTCACCGGCTCACCTATTTGGGACTCTGACACCCCGGCCGCTCACCGGCGACCGCAGGCGCGGCCGGCGCGCGCATAGCGCCGCCGGCCCTTGATGTTGCTTGTTCCAGCCGTCGCCGCGATGGGGGCGCGGCGAATTCGCTACGACTTGGTGGGCGTGGAGCCCTCGTCGCGGTTGACGTCGTGGTAGAGCTTCCGCCCGTCCGGCGTGATCGCGTAGAATAACGCGGCGCCCTTTGCCCCGCTTTTCAGCGGGTAGCCGACCACCGTGACCTTGTCCCCCGGCTTCAGCGTTGAATTCGACCAGCCCTGACGGATGAGGATGTTGGTCGCGGCCGACTCGATGTCCCAGCGGCCCACCGTGCGCTTGTCCGCAGCCGAGTTCGGCACCATCAGTATGATGTGTGTGTGCGGGTTCTCCCACTGGTACTGCTCGACGGTGCCGGTCCAGCTCAGCGGCTTGCTGCGGTCGAACATGGCGAAGGAGTGGTGCGCCAGCGCGGGACTGGCGAGGGCGAGGGCGAGGGCGGCCCCCACGCCGATGGCGCGCGTGTTCATGGATGTCCTCCTGAAGGGGCCGAGCTGTCTCTTCGACGCCGGGCCGATCATCGTGAATGGCGATAGCAACCATCGCGAAGACGGTTGATGTCTTTTCAGTATAGCGAGGTGTTCCTACATGTTGCAAGGTCGTCCTCACGTGACGCTCCGGCTGACGAACCAGAATGTACCAAGCGCCACGAGCAGTGTCGCCAAGACGTCGGTGACAATGGGACGAGGTAGGGCGAGCTTCAGCTTGCCCAGAAGGAGCACGAGGCCCGACATCGCCAGAACAAGACTGAGCTGCCCGATCTCGACACCGATGTTGAAGCCAGCCAAGAGCTTCAGGAGGTCGGTCTTGGGGATGGGCGCCTCCAGGAGGTCGGCGGCGAAGCCGAAGCCGTGGATCAGGCCGAACACCAGCGTCACCACCAGCCGCAGCCGCCCGGCCTCGCGCAGGTGGCCCGACACGAGCAGGTAGCCGCCGGCGAACAAGGCCGAGCCCAGGAGCAGCAGCGCGGGCAGGCTCACCACCCCGCCCAGCCGCAGCCCGAGCATGGCCAGGAGGAAGACGACGATCGCCCCCGCCAGCACGCCGGGTTTTCCGGAACTGACCGACAGGTTCTCCACCCCGATCAGCGCGATAGTCAGCGCCACCAGCGCGTCGATGTACTCGGCGTGGGGCCGCAGCACGCCGGTGACCGCCAGCGCCAGCGTCAGGCTGTGGCCGATGGTGAAGCCGGTGACCACGAAGGTCAGATCGCGCAGACGGCGCGAGATCAGCACCAAGCCCACCAGGAACGACATGTGGTCGACGCCAGTGAAGATGTGCATCACGCCCATCCCCACGAAGGTGAGGAAGCTCGCCGACTTCATCCCCGACTGGGCGCGCCACGCCAGATCGGGCTTGTCGGCGGTGAGCACCTGCTCGATGTAGTCGCCGCGCGGCGTGCGCACCTGCGCCAGGTCGACATGGCTCGGGACCAGGTCGAAGAAGGCTTCGCTGCGCAGGGTGATGTCGTCGTTCGCGCAGCGGAAGGCGAACTCGAAGCGGCGGAAGCCGGCCGCGGCCGCCGTCGCCTGCGCGGGCGCGGCGGCGGGGCAGGGGCCGGCGGGCGTGAGCGCCTGCACCCGCGGCGCCAGGTAGGCCAGCAGCGTCGCGTCGTCCGGGCGCCCGCGGCCGTGCGTCAGCCGGTCGGCCTCCAGCTCCGCCACCGAGAAGGTCACGCGCACGACGGAGCCGTCCACCACCCAGCTGGTGTGCGACTCGCTGCGCGTGTGCGCCCGCGCGCCGCCCGCCCACGCCAGGGAGGCCGCCAGGAACAGGAGCACGAGCAGCAGCGCGCGCGTCATCGCAGGTCCGCCGCCAGCCTGACCTGGGCGCGCTTGTGCAGGAAGCGCAACTCGGCCGCCTGGGCCTCGCCGGTGCGCGCCTTGAGGTAGTCGGCCAGGACCTCCGCCTCCGCCGCCGGCCAGGGCGTCGGCTCCGGCGGCGCGTTCACCTTCATCTGCAGCACGTGCGCGCCCTGGGCGTCGACGCCCGCCAGGGCCGCCTCGCCGTTCCGCAGCGCGCGGGCGACGGCGAATATGCGGTCGCCCAGGTGCAGCTTGGCCGCGAAGTAGAACTCGGGGCCGTCCCCCACGCGTCCGGAGGGCCGCGCGCCCGTGTCGCCGCTCCCCCGCCCCGCCGCCAGCGATGCCAGGAGCGCCGGCGCCTGAGCGGCCGGCGCGAGGTACTCCTGCAGGTCCATGGAGCCGGGGCTGCTGAAGCGGTCGAGGTGCGCCTCATACCAAGCCCGCACGACGGTCTCGCTGGGCGCCTCCATCAGCGTCTCGGCTGCAGCCTGCGACTCGACGCCGGCGATGAGGGCGGTGCGCACCTCCGTGTCGTCTGTGGGCAGCCCGGTCTCGACGCCGCGCTGGACCATGAGCTCCTCGCCGACCATCTGGTCGAGCACGCGCCGCCGCTGGGCGGGCGTGGCCTGGGCGAGCGACACGCCGTAGAGCGCCTTCAGCTGGTCGTTGAGGTCGACGCGCAGCACAGGGGTGTCGTTCACCACCGCCGCGTCCTCCGCGGGCACGCCCGCCGTGCGCGTGCCCCGGGCGGTGAACAGCGCCACACCCGCGAGAAGCAGGCCGACCACCGCGCCGATGGCGCCGAACAGGAGGGCGCGACGACTGCTGGAGGACACGGGGTCCAGGATGCGCCCCTCAGCCGGCATGCTGCGCCTTTCCGGCCGTGGCGTTCGGGTGGCCGAGCTCGTAGGCGTAGACGGCCACGGCGCGCGACTGGGCGGGGCTCAGCACGTGGGCGAACGCCGGGCACACGCCGGCATGGCCGTGCTCGAGGGCGCGGCGGATGTCGTCGTGGGATCCATGCCCATACAGCCAGACGTTGTCCGTCAGGTCGGGCGCCCCGATGGAGGTGTCGCCCTGGGCGCTGTGTCCGTGGCAGTCCCAGCAGGCGGCCTGGTCTCCGAACAAGCCCGCGCCGCGGTGGGCGGCCGCCGCGTCGGTGGCGCGGTCGCCCAAGGCGAGTACGAACTGCGTCACGTCCTCCACTTGCGAGGGCGTCAGCGACGGCAGCGCCTCTCCCTTGTAGGGCTGGGCGGCGGCGAAGGCTGGCATGCTGGCGAGGTTCCAGCCCCGCGCGTCCCCCGCGCGAATGCCGTGCCGCACCACCGCCTCGACCGCCGCCACGTCATCTAGCGCATACAGGTGGTCATGGTCGGTCAGGTTCGGCACACCCCGCGCCGGGTCGCCGCGCCCCTCCGCCCCGTGGCAGCCGGCACAGCGTTCGGCGAACACGCCTTCGCCCATGCGATGGGCGAAGGCGTGGAGCATCGGGTTGGACAAGGCCGTCTCCGGGTCTCTGCGGACCAGCTCGGCCCCGGTCCGCCAGCCGGCGGCGGACCACGCGAAGCCCGCGGCGAGCACGACCATCCCGATCACCGCGGCCGACAGCACCGGCCGCATTCCGCGTCTCTGCTCGCCCGGCGGCTTCACGCGGAGAACTCCGTCTCCGCGTCTCCGCCCCACACACGTGCGAACTCAGCCGTCACCCGGGGGTCGTGCTCCACAGCGTCCGCAGGGTTGCGGCGCGTCCGAGAGGTCGATGCGGCGGCGGAGGCGGCGTGGGCAGGTTGCGTTACCGTGATGGCACGGTTGCAAAGGGGCGCGAAGGAAGGCGCGGGCACCCTCCGACACGCCTTCAGGACCTCAGAAGTGCGCGCCTAGGCGCACGCCGAAGGTCCGCGGAGGCGCCCAGGAGAAGTCGTAAACGCCCGCGCCCTGCACCAGGAAGTTGGCGTTGGTCAGGATGTCGTCGTCTTCCAGGTTGCGGACGAAGGCCGCCACCTCCCAGCGATCGCTGGGGGCGCGGTAGCCCAGCGACAAGTCCGTCTGGTGATAGGCGCCCTGGTGGCTACCGGGGAGGTTGTAAATATCGAGGTAATAGGCGGTGGTGTAGCGGAAGTTGGCGGTGGCCACGACCTGCCCGTCGCCCAGGGCCCAATGGTGCTCCAACCCCGTGTTCAGCACCAACTCCGGCGCGAATGGGGGTCGGCGACCGCCCAGGTCGGCATTGATCGAGGCGGGATTGGGAACGGTAGGCTGGGCGGCGAAAAAGGTGCCGAATTTGGCGTCGGTGTAGTTGGCCGCCACGGTGATTCGGTCAGCGGGGGTCGCTAGCCAGGTGAGGTTGATCTCACCGCCCTTCAGCGACGATGCACCCGCGTTCAGGGTGGTCGCCACCGGCGCACCGTTGGACTGCAGGAAGGCGGTCAGCTGCTGGTTGGTGTAGTCGTACAGGTACAGCGCGCCGTTGAGCTCGACCTTGCCGCCGAAGAGACGGTTCTTGGACCCCACCTCGTACCCGGTGATTTCCTCAGGCTGGAAGGTGTTGATCTGTGTGAAACCCCCGTCCTTGAAGCTGGTGCTGGCGCTGAAATAAAACAGGTTTACGGGGGTCCATTGATAGTCCAGCCCCGCGTGCCACGTCAGCCGGTCATAGCTGAGCGATCCCTTGAAGGCGGTCGGGGTGAAGCCGATCACCGCTCCCTTGCTTCCGATGTAGGGGCCGACGTTGAGCGCCAGCTGCGAGTATCCGGGGCGCGCCTGGTCGACTGACGTGTAGCGGAGACCGCCTGTGATGGAGATCTGATCGGTGATGCTCTGCGTCAACTGTCCATAGACGGCCTTGTTCTCATGATCGTTGTCCGGATCGTCGAAGTGCAGGAACGGAACCGTCCGTGGTGTAGAGAAGGAGGTCACCGGGTTGTAGATGTTGGTGAAATTCGGGTTCACGGTGTCGATATAGAAGAAGCCAACCTGCCACTTCGTCCCGGTCGGGGCGACGCCGCCGAGCCGTATCTCCTGCTGGTCCACGCTGGTGGTGGCGTTCTGCTGGTAGTCGACCGCCTGGACCGCCGTGCCGTATGCCGACTGGAACAGCGTAGACTTGGTATGCAGATAGGAGCCGAGATAGGTCAGCTTGGCCCATCCGAGATCATACTCGATGTCGCCACGGACCTCCTCCTGGAAGCCATAGTGGTAGCCCGGAAAGTCGAGCGCCCAGGAGCGCGGGTTGAGCCCGTTGGAGTTGATCGCGTACGGCGGCTGCCCCGGCGGTGTCAGGGCGCTCGGCGTGAGCGCGACGCCTTGCAGCGCCGTGTCGCCGAAATCCTCGTCGGTGTATTCGGCCGTTAGGCGTACCGATAGGCGCGGAATGGGTTTCCAGAGCAGGCCGATGCGGCCCGAATCGAAGCGCGCGTAGTCGGAAGCTGGTTGCCCCGGATGGGTGCGATAGCCGTCATGGTCGCTATGATCGACCGAGAGGCGCAGCGCGAAGTTATCGCCGACCGGTATGTTGACGGCGGCTTGGGCGACCACCTCCGAATAATTGCCTATCTCAATTGAACCATTGCCGGAGTACTTCCGTAGAGTGGGCGCGTTGGTGATCACGTTCAGCGCGCCGGCTGTGGCGTTAAGGCCGTAGAGCGTCCCTTGCGGACCCTTCAGCACTTCCACTCGAGAAATGTCATACAGCAAACCATTGAACTGCGAATTATATTGCCCGTCAAAATTGATCGTGACCGCGCCACCATTGCTGCTCACGCCACGAATGGCCGCCGTCGAGTTGTTGAATTGGCCCGTGGTGATCTTCACGGAAGGCTCGACGTTCTCTATGTTCTGCAGATTAGTGACGCCCCGGCTGATCAGTTGCTGCCCACTCACGACGGCGATAGAGATCGGTGTCTTCTGGACGTTCGTCTGCGTCCGCTCAGCCGTCACCACGATGTCGCCGAGAGTGGCCTGATTTGAACCTGCTACAGGAGCGCCGCTCACGGAGGTTCCCTGTCCGGGCGAGGCGCCGGCGTTCGCTTGCGTCCCCGTTGCGGGGGAGCCGCCGTTTGCTTGTGAGGCCTGAACGGGGGTCGAATTGTCAGAGGGCGGCGCGGCCGCCACTGAGCTTTGAAGAGGGCTTTGGCCGGGATCGGGCTGCGCCGTCGTGCTCTGTGCGCTTGCGGTCTTCGCGCCAGCGAGGATCGCCGCCAGCGTCGTCAAGGCGCACGCCCCCAGCAGGCGTGAATGCTTAATGCTCATCGCGCAACTCCCCCATAGACGGCAGGCTCTGACCTGGCCTGTTGCCACAAATGTTTCGAAATATGGCGCCGCAGTCAAGCCAGTAAGATGCGCCATATTCTCACCCTGCCATCCATCTATCTAGGCATGTCCTTCTTGCGCGGCGGCTAGCGCTCGAGTCGATGCTTTCTATCACGAATTCTGCTACGTCCTTGTTTGCTGAACACGTGGTGCAGCCTTAGGATTTTGCCCTCCGCTGGCGCGTGAGGATCTCGAGAACGCGGCTCGGCTAGCCGCGAATTGCGATAGATGCCATTTGAAGATAGGCGTGAGATTGCTGCCGTTAACCACCTTGACCGCTACAGTTTTGCCGACGAGCATCGCAGCCCTGCAAGGAAAAGCGGCTCCACCAAGCCGCCGTTAGCGCCCGGGCCACCGTATTCGCGGTGGAAACGGCGGTTCTTACGGAGAGTGCTTTGAGGATACGCCACCCCGCCTTGGCCGCTGCGTTGGCGTTGCTCAACATTGCAGCCGTGTCTCCCGCTTCCGCCCAAGACTTCGGCGCGCCGAAATCGGTCGCGAGTTTGCCGGAGCTACCTTTCAGACTGGTGCCAGGATTCTTCCATTATCCAGCGTACTATGACCTGTCGCGCATGGCGGGCGTGGCCGTCGGGCCCAAGGGGGAGATCCTGGCGCTGAACCGCGGCGCCCATCCAGTGCTGGTGTTCCGACCGGACGGCAGTTTCGCACGTTCCTGGGGCGAAGGCTCAGCGCATTTCGAGGGTGGCCACGTGCTCCGCTTCGATCCGCAGGGCGACCTCTGGTACGTCGATGCGGCCGACAACATTATCTATCGCTTCGATCCCGAAGGCCGCACGAAAGGCATCCTCGGCATCGACGAAGAGCGCTGGACCTTCCTCACACACGTCTTCGAGGGGGCCGCGCGCGGCAAGACGGCCTTTTATCAAGAGACTGACATTGGTTGGTCGAAGGACGGGCACATCTTCGTGGCCGACGGCTACGGCAACTCACGCATCGTCAAGTTCGACAAGGACGGAAACTTCCTGTCGTCGTGGGGAGAGCGAGGTCGCGAGCCGGGCAACTTCAACATACCCCACAGCCTCGTCGTGGGCTCTGACGACGTGATCTACGTCGCCGACCGGGCCAACAACCGGGTGCAGACCTTCACGACCGAGGGCAAGCTGCTCAACGTGTGGAACCTGCCGGGGCCGCCCTGGTCGCTCTGCCTCACCAAAGGCGCCGCGCCGGCGCTGTTCGTGGGGAGCGTCGGCAAGATCTACAAGCTGGATCCGACCACGGGCCGCATCGTGGGCCAGTTCGGCAAGTATGGTCGATTCCCGGGCACGATCGACGCCATCCACCAGCTCGCCTGTCCAGACGAAAACACCCTCTACGTCGTCAACGAGTTCTCCTCGCGCCTCGACAAGTGGGTCTCACCTTAGCACTCGTCGGAGCCGAAGGGTCGGCCGCGCTCTAGGGTCGAGCGCGCGCTGGATCTCTAGGATCGCAGTAGTACTCCAGCGAGATGCTGCCGGGTGAGGACCGCTCCATGAGGTAGGTGTAGCTGTACGGCTTCGCCAGCAACTGGGGGTCGGTCCAGGTGAAGGCGATCCGTAGGTGCTTGCCGCCGTCTTCCAGGTGGTAGCTCTCGACGAGATGGCTGGTGTCCGAGCGCACGAACAACACTGTCGCGCCAGGCTTGAAGCCGACCGTGTCGACCGCGAGCGTGTCGCCTTCCCAGTGGCCGACCGAGTCTCCGACGGTGGTGCGGTCGAAGCCCTTCGGGTCCTGGTGCGCGCGCCCGTCCAGGTAGATGTGTCGCGGGCTCGGCCGCTCCTCGTTGATCACCGCAAGCTCGCGCGGGCTCTGAACTAGGTCGAACCCCTCAGAGCCGTTCATCATGAAGGGCATTCCGGCCGGAAGGCAGTAGGTGTTCTCCTCGCTGACCCCGTCATGCCAGTGCTGAGCCTGGTCGTCGGCCAGCAGCTTCTGCCCCTTGGCTGTCCAGTCGGGCCGGTCATTGGTGAGATGGCTGGTCGCGGTCTGCACCCATAGGCCGCTAAGGTCCGGGTGCTCGGCGGCCGCCGCGGCCCCGAAGAAGGGCACGCTGGCCAGCACGCCGATGGCGGCGTTGAGCAGCTTGTAAGACCGCATCCGTATTCCTTCCAAGCGGGTCGCCGGTGCGGATCGGACCGCATGTTTGTATAAGCGTGCGACAGCGCACCGGGCGCGTCAATGGCGGTTTCGGACCAGTGAGACGGAACGTTCGAGACCGAAGCAGACGATCTCCCGCAGGTACGGTCCCGCGGGCCGAGATCAGGGCGAGCTGCGCCGACCTCGTTTCCTGTCGGGCGCCTGGGAGCTTCGAGGCAAGCTTGTCATGAACCATCGCTGACCCGGATGCCAACTATCGATCAATTGGGTTTTGGCGTTGCCATGGCGGCGCTCATGTTCGGCGTAAAAGAAGCTTGGGGGAAAGAAGCGGTGCGGTTGCCAAACGTGAGGGCGTTTCGCTGTATCCGGTCCGCTGGCAGGACGTGAGCAACCCCGACGCAACCCTCATCGAGGTCAGATCCCGGTCGTCCGCCTTGACGCGGCGCGCCGCGTTGGCCCTCGTGGGCGCATCCGCCTGCTCCGCAACGGCAGCGGCGGCCGCGGTCCCGCCACGCGGCCCGCGCCGGATCGACGTGCACCACCACTTCCAGATCCCGGGCCTGCGCAGTTTCGACCCCTGGTTGCTCTCGCGCGACCTGGACGACATGGACCGCAGCGGCACCGCCGTGGCCATGCTCTCCAACTTCATCCCCGACGAGAGCGTGCCGCAGGAACAGCAGCGGGCGAACACGCGGCGCAACAACGACTACGGCGCGCGCCTTTGCGCCGACCACCCGACCCGCTTCGGCCAGCTCGCCACCCTGCCGCTACGCCACTTCGATAACGACGGCGCCCTGCGCGAGATGGCCTACGCGCTCGACACCCTGAAGGCCGACGGCTTTCGCATCCGCACCTCGTACGGCGACGGCTGGCTCGGCGATCCGCGCTGGACGCCGGTCTACGAGGAACTCGACCGTCGGCGCGCCGTGGTGCTGGTCCACCCCGACCTGAACGCCTGCTGCACCGACCTGACGGTGGCGCGCAGCGTGCCGAACGAGGCGCCCATGCTCGAGTACGCCACCGACACCGGCCGGGCGGTCGCCTCCTGGACCTTCGGCGGCGGCGCGAGCCGCTATCCGAAAATCCGCTGGATCTTCTCGCACGCGGGCGGGACCATGCCGGTTCTGATCGAGCGCTTCTTCCAGAACGGCGCGTCCGCCCAGATCTTGCCGGGGATCGTCACAAAGGGACAGGACGGGGCGCGGCGCGGCGGGGCTCCGTCGCTCACGGGCGAGGAGGTGCTGCGGCGGCTGCGCAGCTACCACTACGACACCGCCCAGGCCTCCAACCCCGTGGCCATGCGGGCGCTCAAGGCCGTGGTGGGGACCTCCCAGATACTGTTCGGGACCGACGTCTGGTACCGCACCACGCTCGAGACCGCGCGCGGCCTGGACACCTGCGGCGTCTTCACGCCGGCCGAATTGGCGGCCGTCGACCGCGGCAACGCCCTGCGGCTGTTCCCGCGCCTGGCCTGATCGCCGCGCCGACCCACCCGGACCCCACATGAAGGCTCTGTCAGTCCAAATGCACCGGGCGGTAATCGGCGGGCTGTAGCCCGGTCGGCATGCCGCGCCGCTGCAAGCCCGACGACCCGTTCGGCTGGTTCGACAGCTCGCCGGAGGTGATCCGGCTGGTGGTGCTCATGTACGTGCGCTACCCGCTGTCATTGAGGAACGTCGAGGACCTGCTGCACGAGCGCGGCACCGACATCTGCCACGAGACCGTGCGACTCTGTGGACGCGCTTCGGGCCCATGTTCGCCGCCGGAATCCGCAGGAAGCGGGTCGACCGCATGCGCCAGCATACCTACCTCTGGCGGGCCGTCGACCACGAGGGCGAGGTGCTGGAGTCCTTCGTCAGCAAGGAGCGGGACGAGGCTGCGGCGCTCAAGTTCATCAAGAAGGCGCTTAAGCGCCACGGCTCGCCAAAGGCCATAACCACTGATGGGCTGCGCTCCTACGGTGCGGCCATGCGCGAGCTGGGGAACGGCGAGAAGCGCGAGGTGGGCCGCTGGGCCAATAATCGGGCTGAGAACAGCCACCAGCCGTTTAGACGACGAGAACGAGCCATGCTTCGGTTCAGGAGGATGAAGACACTCCAGGCCTTCGCCTCGGTCCACGCCTCCCTCCACAATCACTTCAACCAGGATCGCCACCTCACCAGCCGAGAGACCTTCAAGGCCAACCGCTCAGCCGCACTAGCTGAGTGGCGGACCCTCGCGGCCTAAGCTCCGGCTGGGCTGGGGAAGCTGCGCCCTGTCGGAGACAAGTTGCCGTTGGACTGACAGCACCCTCGCGCGCCATCGCGTCTGAGAACATGTGGCGCGCTCAGCGCGACGGCGTTCGCGCCAGCTTCATTGATGAGAGCGGAGAGACGAGCACGTTCGACGAGTATCTGGAGCGCATCCTAGCCGATGTCGCCGAGGACGCGGAGGCTCTCGGCTGCAGCACCGAAACCGCGCGCGCACGCGTGATCGTGTCGGAAGGCGCCAGCGCGGACCGGCAGCGCTCCATTTTCGCCAATGCGCTGGCGAGCGGACGAACGCCTCGCGAAGCTCTCACAATGGTGGTCAATTGGATGGCCGCTGCGTCAGCGCCCGAACGATCTTCTCGGCCGTCTGAATGATCAGAACACACTCGCTCACTTGTCTCACCGCTCCTTCCCCGAGCGCCTCTCATCAAGCCCGGGCCAGCCAGACGCCGGCCAGCGCGGCGACGTCGACGATGATCAGGAAGCCGTTCAAAACGAGAAGGAGCGGTCGCGGCAGGCGGTGCACGTCGGGCGCCTTTGGAGGCGCGATGCGAGCGGCCTCACGCCAGACCGCTGCGGCGAAGCAGAACGCGCTGAAGATGATCAGCATCGAGGCCGTAAGCGCTCCGAACCATGCCGGTAGCAAACTGACCAGCAGCGCCTTGGCCCCGACTCCACTGGCCAGCGCGCCCAGGCCTGTTCGCACCCAGGCGGCATACGTCCGCTCCGCGGCTAACATCGTACGGTCCGCGGCAAGCTCGGTGCGCCTGTCTGCGCTGTCGACGACAACGGTGGCCGAGCGCGCTAGCGCTTCGGCGCTATCGCGTGTCTCCGCCGCCTGTTGGCTAACGGTCTCGCCCCGGTCCGCCATCAAGCCGTCTTCGTCCGCTCGAGTCAGCTCAGAGTGGGCCGGCTAGGCGCCCCGGGCAATAGCGCCGATTACAGGCACGATCAGCATTCCAGCGCCGCCGGCTAGGACCTCATCGTCCGATCTTCGACGCTAAGAGGAAGCGCGTGGGCAACCGTCTCCGGTGCGCTGCCAGGGTCGCCCCTCCGGAGCCAAGCCAGGAGCCGCTTATGGCGCATATGCGCTGCGCGCGAAGGACTCAGAAAAGCGTCGCTTGGCTCGACCTGCTCGCAGGCGCTGCGTCAGGGGTGTTGTCCCTGCGACGCAGTTCGCTCAGCGCGCTGAACCGGATGTCGACGTCGCGCTCGCCCGCGTAGCCGCGCAAGGCTTCATCGGTCAGATCGACCCATGCGCGCCCCCGCATCGGCCCCGCCGGTACGCGGGGCAGCAGCCCTGGCTCGCGGCTCCAGGCGAGAAGCTGCTCCAGGGGCGCTTCGTTGAGCATGTCGCGAAGATGATGCGCGGTGACGTAGGCGTCCGGTCCTGCGCGGTGCGCGGGCAGCCCCGCCTCGTGATCCAGGCCGTCGGGCATGCGCAGGTAGCGCAGCATCTGGTTGGAGAAGCGCGGAAGGTGCGGCCAGAGGCGGAGCGCGCACTTCCATGTGCAGATCCACTCTGCGCCGCCCGCCAGGCTCGGGCGGCAGTAGCGCTGCTCGAATGTCGCGCGGTGCGCCGCCAACGCCGCGACACCGCCCTGCGGTCGCAGCACCGGAGGCGCGACGGCCTTCCAGAACGGCGCGTTCGCAACCTGGGCGTCAAGGATGTGGTGCACCGCAACGGTATCCGGCGACATGGGACGGCCGGGGTTCACGAGGCGCGAGCCGCGCTCGGCATCGAGCCGCCAGACACCGTCGGCTTCACGGCGCACATCCTGCCAGCCGATCTCGCAGACGTCATTGGGGCCGCCGCCACCGGTCTCAAGATCGATCACGCGGACTCGAGGGGGCGCAGCCGCCATGCTTCGCACATAGGAGCTGCGTTCGCGCCCGCGTAGAGCGTTCGCGACGTCGCCCTGCGGCGTGGTCACGCGTTTCTTGCGGGTGACCAACCTATCTTTGACGCGCGAGACCCCTTCACCCCCGGCGTCGGCGCGCCTCTGGCGGCCCGCCCGCGTGCTGGTGACGCGCGCGGCTCGGGGATGGGAGCACGGGCGCGCTATCGCTGAGCGGGCCGCGGCGCTGGGCTGTGAGGTGGTGGAGCTCGCCGGTGACCGCCTGCCGCCGGTGCGGGCGGACACCGATCGCGAGGCGTACCGACTGGCCAAGTCGACGCTGGCGGTGGTGGTGGCCCCGCCCGCCAAGCGGCGGCTGCAGCCGATCCCGCCCTCGGCCGACTGGCGCTTCGACCTGGCCGAAGGATGCCACGCCCACTGCCAATACTGTTACCTGGCGGGCTCGCTGTCCGGGGCGCCGATCACGCGCGTGTACGCCAACGTGGAGGAAATCCTCGGCGGGCTGGGCGCCTACCTTGGTCAGGGCGCGGTCACCTCCGCCTCCACCGTTCGCGCCGACGAGGGCACCACCTTCGAGGCGTCCTGCTACGCCGACCCGCTGGGGGTGGAGCACCTCACGGGCTCACTGTCGGAGACGGTGCGGTTCTTCGGCGCGTGGGATGCGCCCATTCAGTTGCGTTTCACCACGAAGTTCGCCGAGGTCGAGCCGCTCATAGGACTGGACCACGGCGGCCGCGTTCGGGTGCGCATGTCGGTCAACGCCGCGCCCCTGATCCGCTTCGAAGGTGGCACCAGCCCGCTCACCGCGCGCCTGCACGCCCTCGGCCGCCTGGCGCGTGCCGGCTACAAGGTGGGCCTGACAGTGGCGCCCATCCAGCCCGTGGCGGGCTGGCGCGAAGCCTACGCCGCCTTGTTCGAGTTGGCCGCCGCGGAATTTGCAGACGTGGCGGGTCTCGACGGACCAGCGTTCGCGCAAGCTGACCAAGTTCGGCTCCGTCAAGCACGTCTATCCGGCGCCGGTCATGCGCGAGCTGCGTGCCGAGATCACCGCTGCGCTATCACAGCACCTTCGGCAACGATGATGACGCGGCGACCTTGGCTCTTCCATGCGACTGCGCGGACACTACGCCGAGAGCGAAGCCGGCGGTGCATTCCTGGTCCTTTGTCACCACCCCTCCAGAAGCGGCAATCGCCAGCACAGACGCGCGACCAACCTCCGTGGCCACAGCCACGGGCGGCTCAAGCCTCAGCGGCGGCAGTTCGACGTCGGTGTGGACGCGCGCGACTTTCGTCCCCTGCATCTGGAGGACATCCTCGAGAGCCTGCGCTCGAGAGGAAACGAATTGAGTTGGAGGCTCGACCCCGGTCCAAACGCACGGTCGCTTTTCTGGAGCTGCGCGCGAGTCTGCTGATGGCGCCAGCCAGACCTTGCTTAGAGCGTAGCTGCGCAAGCTACGCTCTAAGCAGGGTGATTATGCCAAGGTGCGCACCTTCGGCTCCCGGTCCCAGTAGCGGCGCTTGGCGGCCTCCGTGAAGCCGGCCAGATCGGTGACACCCTCGTCCGGCTCCACGCCGGCCCTGTCGAGCAGGGGCTTGGCGGCGGGGTTGTGGCCGATGGCCTTGAGGTGGCCGAAGGCGTCCATCACCCACTGTACCGCCGCGCCTTCCTTCACCAGCTTGGCGCAGGCCGCCTCGCTCAGGAGCACGGCGCAGGCGTCGACGGTGACGGAGGGCTGGCCGAACAGCTGGGCGTCGGCTGACACAGTGGAGCCGTCCGACAGCGGCACCTTACCCACCTTGGGCGCGATGGTCATCGCGCGGCCACCGGCCGCCTTGATCGCCTCCTTCAGCCTGGTGAGTTCGCCCGCGTCGGTCCCGTCGGCGAAGAGGATGCCCACGGTGCGGCCCTCCAGCGTCGCCTTCTCCAGCGGCCCGCGCACGATGCGCAGAGCCGGCGACGGCTCCATGTCGATCACCGGCGCTGAGGTCTTGGCGGCCTCGGGCAGGTCCATCGCCAACCCGTCGGCGACCCGCTGGGCGAGCCCCTCGTCAACGTTGCGCAGGTTGGCCAACATCTGGATGCGGATCGGCTCGATGGTGACCTTGCTGAGCTCAAACACGTAGGCCGAGGCGATGTGGGCCTGCTCGGCCTCGTCCATGGAGCGCCAGAACAGGCGCGCCTGGCTGTAGTGATCGGCGAAGCTCTCCGGCCGGATGCGCAGCTTCTGGCCTTCCACATCCTGCGGAAAGCTCTTGAAGCCGTTCGCCGGGTCGGCGCGAGGGCCGCCTTCCTCGCCGGCGCGGGCGAGGCTGTTGGGCTCGTAGTTCGCCCGACCCTTGGGCGTCTGCATCTGCATCTGGCCGTCGCGCTGGTCGTTGAGGAAGGGACAACCCTCCCGCCCCTTGGCCAGGTTGATCGGGATCTCGTGCCAATTCGGCGTGCCCAGCCGCGACAGCTGGGTGTCCTGGTAGGAAAACAGCCGCCCCTGCAGCAGCGGATCGTTGGAGTGGTCCACGCCCGGAACGAGGTGGCTCGGGCTGAAGGCCACCTGCTCGGTCTCGGCGAAGTAGTTGTCGGGATAGCGGTCCAAGACCATCTTGCCTACGATGCGGACAGGCAGAACCTCCTCAGGGATGATCTTGGTGGCGTCGAGCACGTCGTAGGGCTGGCTGTCGGCGAAGGCCTGGTCGAACAGCTGCAGGCCGAGCTCCCACTCGGGATAGTCGCCGCGGCCGATGCGCTCGAACATATCGCGCCGCTGGAAGTCGGGGTCGGCGCCGGCGATCTTCACCGTCTCGTCCCAGATTGTGGAGGCCAGCCCCGCCTTGGGCTTCCAGTGGAATTTTACGAAGGTGGACTTACCCTCCTTGTTCACCAGCCGGAACGTGTGGATGCCGAAGCCCTCCATGTTGGCGAAGGTGCGCGGCAGGGTGCGATCCGACATGATCCACATGGCCATGTGGGTCGCCTCGGGCATCAACGAGATGAAGTCCCAGAAGGTGTCATGGGCTGTGGCCGCCTGCGGGAAGCCGCGGTCGGCCTCCATCTTGGCGGCATGGATCAGGTCGGGAAACTTGATCGCATCTTGGATGAAGAAAATTGGGATGTTGTTGCCTACCAAATCCCAGTTGCCCTCGCGGGTGTAGAACTTCACCGCGAAACCGCGCACGTCGCGCGGCGTATCCACCGAGCCCGCACCGCCGGCGACGGTGGAGAAGCGCGCAAACACCTCTGTGCGCTGACCCTTCTTCTGGAACAGGTCCGCGCAGGTGATATTGGAGAGGCTCTCGGTGCACTCGAAATAGCCGTGCGCGCCGGTGCCGCGGGCGTGCACCACGCGCTCGGGAATGCGCTCGTGGTCGAAGTGGTTGATCTTCTCCCGGTAGACCTCGTCCTCCAGGAGCACGGGACCGCGGGGGCCGGCCTTCAGTTGGTTCTGGTTGTCGCTGATCGGCATGCCGTGGTTTGTGGTGAGCACGGGATGATCGGCGTCGGTGATCTGCTGCGTCTCGCCGCCGGAGCCGGCGGGGCGGGTTAGGGTGTCGGTCATGCGATCCTCGGGGTTCGCCTGACTGGTAGGCCAGTGCAGCGAACCGACGCCAGCGGAGCCGTGAAAATCGGCTTAGGGAAGCGACGGCGCCCCGGCGGAAACCCTGATACGGCAAGGTCCGGAAGCCGGATGCTTCTCAAGTTCCGCTCCTGGCGCTTCCCAGCCGGAACGGCCTTTACGGCTTGCGTGGCGAGTAACCTAGGATGGCGTCTGGGCCATGGGCGCGATAACGCCTTATATGGCGCACAAAAATCGAAGGCTCGAGGTCGAAATCGAGGTTGATGGACAGGCCTACGTCTGGCGAGTTCAGCGGCAGCCAACGTGGTCCAGCGACACCGCAGGATGGAGCGGAATGGCGCTCGCCGTACGTCATCAAGATGGGCAGCGAGAAGCGGTGCTAGAGTTTCCGCCAGCACCGCCTCCGAGACGAGGGACGCCCCTGATACAGCCGGCGCAAATTCCTCCGCATGTTGTAGCGAAGGCGATCACGTCCGCCATCGTAGCGGGGTGGGACCCACTGTCTCGGGGCAAAACGGTCGCCATCCTCGTGGACGCCACTGGCGGCTGACGCCGCCGAGCCGAGCGCCCTAGACTCTCTCCTCTACGCTCGACCGTCGCGTTTCCGGAGCTAATTGCAACGGCTGCCTTTGGCGCATCGCGAACTACGCCGGTTGAATGCCCCGCGACAGCCGATTCCTGGCGAAGCCCCGTCATCGGCCTTGATCGTCAGCTGCAGCTCGCGTGCGCGCACGCAGGCGATCAGGCGCCGGCGGCGCAGTGTTCAGACGTTGAAATCCGCCTTCAGGCCGAACCGCGGGCCGACCAGTGGCAAGAGCGTGAAGCCGAGGCCGATCCAGAGCGCCAGCAGTGCACCGCCCCAAATGCTCAGGAAGCCGCTCGGCCGGACAGAGCGCTGCGGGTCGCGGGGATCGTACAGCAGCTGGACGGGCGTTCCGACCCTGGCGCGACCGCCCGTGTGCTGCGGGGCGCGCCAGCGCACGCCCTCGCGGGTAGTGAACACAACGGCGGGATGAGCATCGGCCCAGCCGGGCGACGCATCGGGCCCGAGGTCGCGTGCGATCGAGCCTGCAGCTGGAACGGCGGCTCGCAGGAACGCCGCCGACCGCGCCGCCATCCCGGCGCTCGCCAGCAAGGCGACGATCCCACTCAGGATCATCAGGCGCCCCGCCCACCGCTCGCGCGTCGTCAGCGTCGCCCGCGCCCGCTCCGCCATCTCGCGACCTTTCCCAAACGGCTGCGGCTCCGCTAAACCTAAGCATGGTCATGTCGGCGGGAACACTCCTTGGATAGCCAGCGGCCGCTTGCTAGAGCAGAGCCAACGGCCGGTAATGGCGCTTCGCGGCCATGCTGCCTCGCCGGTGGTCCCGGGCCAACATGCGAACGTTCCAAACAACCGCTACATGTGGGAAGCAGAAGTTAGTCCAGCACGCCTTCGACAGCCTGACGGTGACGATCGAACTCTCGATTTAGCGAAACGCGCTGTTTCTCATCTTCGCGCCAGATGCCCCAATCCGATAGACCGCGCGGGAACGAGTTCACCATCTTCCACTCACGTGCTGCACCCTCCAGTCGGCTGGAAGCGTCTAAGGTCTGGTCTGTCAGTTCCGCCAGCACGCCTTCGATGGTTCGTGCCAACATGTGCTGACGCTCGCTCAGCAACGTCACCCAAATCTCTCGCAGGTGGCTTTCCGCGCATGCAATTCTGCTCGAATTATTCATTTGAGGAGCTTGCTTGGGCCTAGCCCTTTCCACAAGCAGAACTTCTGGGTGTCCGAGATGGGTGGTGAGCTGAACCGATGACGAGTGGAGCCGTCTTGTTGCCTGGCGAGCATGACGCCACTAATGCCGAAAATGGGTCCAGGTGCACAGGAGGGGGACAGTGTCGGCCAACCGCAAAAATTTAATCATATCGGCGCTCGCGGCTTTAACAGCGGGAGTCATCCTCGGCGCAATCGGCTTTGGGGTTTTGCAAGTCGGCCTCGTAGGTGGTGTCGTTTTTGTCCTGACCAATCTTGGCTTGAAGAATGGCCTCGGCCGTCAGTCGGTAATGAAGGGGGGCTTCGAGGAGCGGCAAACTGCGCTGCACGCGCCCGTCAGTGAGGGTCAATCATCGCTCATCGTGTTCCGCGATGGTGGACGACCGAACCTTGGGATAGACGTCGCGATCGACGGCAATGCGCTCGCTAGATTGAATGGGGGATGCTTCAGTCAGATCAGCCTGAACCCCGGAACGTACTCCGTGAATGCGACCTTTTCGCAGGGGATACTCGGAGCTATTCCACTTAGCCAAATAGCTATCGAGCTGACTAACGGCGAAACCGTTGCCATCGCGGTCTCGCTTCCGGCATCAATCACCGTCAAGGCTGTCGATCTCCAAAAGGCGCCGTTTGAGCAGCCACTGATCAGCCGACTAGAAGCCATGAGCCTGGTGGTTCCACAGACTGCCAGTCGCAAGGTCTGAAGCGGGTCGGCAGCGGTCGCGAGCCTCCTCGTCGCGAAGGCGACATTGGCGGCCCGCGCCGCCGCCGGGTCCCGCTAGCGGACTTTCGAACGACGGCTGAGGGTGGAAGCCCGCCTTGTATCCATTCGAGATGCCGGTGATGTCAGACTAATGGGCGGGTAGGGATGACGCCTGAGGGTGGCTCATGCCTGCGCGCCCGCCACCCTCCCCGTCTCGCAGCTTCAACTCCTCGCCGAGGTGGTTCGGCTCGTGGTGATGTTGTGCGTGCGCTACCCGCTGGCGCTGCGAAACGTGGAGGACCTGCTAGCCGAGCGGGGCATCGACGTCAGCTACGCGACGGTGCGGTTCTGGTGGAACCGCTTTGGACCGATATTCGCCGCCGAAATCCGTAGGAAGCCGGTCGACCGGATGCGGGCCTACACCCACTGTCGCTGGCATTTCGACGAGGTCTACGTGCGCATCAACGGCGTGCAGCACTACCTCTGGCGGGCCGTCGACCATGAGGGCGAAGTGCTGAAGTCCTCGTCACCAAGGAGCGGGACGAGGCGGCCGCGCTCGAGTTCATCAAGAAGGCGCTGAAGCGCCACGGGTCGGCCAAGGTGATCACCACCGATGGGCTGCGCTCCTACCGCGCCGCCATGCGCGAGCTGGGGAATGGCGAGAAGCGCCAGGTGGGCCGCTGGGACAACAACCGGGCGGAGAACTCCCACCAGCCGTTCCGACGACGAGAGCGCGCCATGCTGCGCTTCAGGAGGATGAAGACGCTGCAGCGGTTCGCTTCCGTCCACGCCTCCTTCCACAACCACTTCAACCAGGAACGCCACCTCACCAGCCGAGAGACCTACAAGGCCAACCGCTCAGCTGCACTGGCTGCGTGGCGGACCCTCGCGACCGAGTCTCGGCCGGGTCGGGGGGAGCTGCATCTCAGCGGAGACAAGTTGCCGTTGGACTGACAGCACCACCTGGTCGGTTCCTCCGCCCCGACAGCACTCCACAGCTCGCTCGTTGGATCAGTAAAGCGTGCGAAAGGCGAAGATCAGTCGCCAGTCGCCGGCTGCGCCCGGCACGTCCGGCGTCTGCAAGGCGCGGGCGCCCTCCAGGTCGAAGACTGCGCGCTTGGCGACGGACAGGCGCACGCCCACACCCGTCGATGACAGGTCGTAGGTGCGGCCCGGCAGCGACAGCTGCGGGCGCGAGCGCAGGCGCACGCGGCCGCCGTCGATGAAGCCATAGAGCTCGGCGCTGTTCAGGAACGGCCCCGGCGTCTTGAAGGTGCGCCCCACCTCCGCCGAGCCGGCCGCCCCCTCGTCGCCTGTCACAAGCGCCGCGGGAAAGGCGCGGCCGAAGTCGTCGCCGCCCAACGCCAGCTGCTCGGAGGCGGGCAGGAGGTCGGAGCTGTACTGCGCGGTGGCGTGCAAGCGCACCGCCCAGCGCCCGAAGGTGCGCTCCACCCGCGCCTGGGCAGAGAGCTTGGTGAAGTTCAACGCATCGTAGCCGGGCGCCAGCACGCGAGCTCCCAGGGCGTCCAGCCCATGGCTGACGGCGCCCGAGCCGGAGAGGGTCGTGGGCCCTTTGCTTCCCGCAAACGCCAGTGCGCCGCGGAGCACCCGCGTGCGCTCGTCGGTCAGCGTCTGACCGAGAAGGGCGTTGCTGCTGTTGAGCCCGTCCAGCGAAAGGGTGCCGGTCAAGGTGCGGTTGGGGGCCAGCCAGATCGGGTCGGCCATCGAGAGGGACGCCACCTCCGCCTCGCCCTGCACGCGGCTGCCCCGCGGCCGGGTGCGCAGGTAGGCTAGCGCGCCGGTGAACGTCAGCCCGTCGTCGCCCAGCGCCTCGGTGTGGCTGAGCCCGTAGTACTGGAAACGCGCCACGTCGGTGGGCGTGGCGAAGGTCAGCACCGTGCGCTCGCCCTGGCGCAGCAGGGCGTTGAGCGTGAGGTCGGCCTCCAGCTGGGTGCGTCCCAGAAGATTCTGGCCGCGATCGTTGATCCCCAGCCCCAGCTCGGCGCGCTTCTGCGTCACGCCCAGGCTGAGCTCCACCTCACCCGTGCGGCGGCCCGGCAGGAACTGCGCGTCGACCTTCACGCCCGGCAGGGCGCCGATCAGCAGCATCACCCGCTGCAGGTGCGAGCGCTTGAGCGGCCGGTCACGGGTAAGCCGCTGGGCGTAGGCGCGCACCAGCCGCTGGGCGGAGGCGCGGACCGGCCCGTGCACCGCCACGCCCGCAACGCGCCCCTCGATCGCCACCAGGCGGACCACGCCGCCGGCGAAGGTCTGCTGGGGCAGGGCGATGGTGTAGAGCGCCACGTCGGTCCCGGCGTAGACCTTGGCCACCGCCTCGGGCAGGGCGTCGATGGACTTGACGTCCACCAAGCGGCCGATGAACGGCCGGGTGGCGTCGCCGACCCGCGCCGGCGCGACGCTGGCGCCCTCCACCCGGACCTCGTGGATCACGAAGGGCGCGAAGGCCTGCACCGGGGCCGCGGCCCGGCCGCCGCCGATCGGCGCGGCCGCCTTGGGGGGCAGGATGGCCGGCGCGCGGTCGGCGCGGTTGCGCTCGACGATGAGCCCCGCCCCGCCGGGCGCCGCCGCCCCCGAAACCGCCTGGCCCTGGGCGACGCCGCCCTGGGCCAGCGCCCCGGCCGCGTGCCCGATCCCAGGGGCGAAGAGGGCCGCCGAAGCGGCGACCCTCGCGATCCAGGCGATCCGGCTGGCCACGCTGCCGCCCCCTCGCACGGTGGCCGCGCTCAATGGTGACCGCCGAGCAGGCCGCCCGCCGCCGCTCCGCCCGCAGGCGTGCTCACCGCCGCGCCGCCGCCGAGGATGGCGACCACCGGCGGCGCCTTGGCCCCGCCGCTCAACGGCGTGACGACGGCGCCGAGCGTGGTCACCACCGGGGCGACCACGGGCGCCACGACCGACGTCACCGACGGGAGCGCCGTCGCCCCGCCGCCAGCCAGGGCGGTGGTGACCGGCGCCGTCACCGGGACCAGCACCGGCGCCGTGGTGGCGAGCACGGTCGTGACGGGGGCCACCACCGGGGCCACCACCGGGGCCACCAGCGGAGCCACCGGCGCGACCACCGGAGCCACGACCGGGACGACCACTGGCGTCACCCCGCCGAGGGCCGAGCCGGTCACCGTGGCGATGGTCGTCACCGCGGAGCCGGCGGTCGAAGGGGCGCCGCCTGCGAGCGCGCCCGTCACCGCCGTCGTCAACGGGGCGACCACCGGCGAGGTCTGCCCGAGCGCCGTCGTAATCGGCGCGACCACAGGCGTCAGGACGGGCGCGACGGCCGTGGTGACCGGGGCGACCGCCGGCGCGAGCCCGGTTACCGCCGATCCCACGGTGGTGGCCACGGTGGTCAGCGCGGTCCCCGCCGCGCCACCCACGGCTGGCCTGTGCAGCACATGCCTTGCACGTCACCTGCCAACGCCGCCTTTGCTGCTCTGGCCCTCCATCAGCTCTTCTGGGAGGGCACCATCGATCACTGTCAGCGCAAGCGTACCGAAAGGCGCTTTTGAGCAGGGGTTAACCTCTGCGCAGGTACTTAAGCGTGCCGCGCGCCGTCCCAGCTCCCGCTCTGCCTCGGATTGCGCCTACAGCAGCCTTCAAGGTGGAGGCGAGCAGAGGCGAAGCCAGCTCCGGTACATCTGGGCTGACAATGCCGTGTCGCGCGATCAACCGCCACGTCTAGCCGCTCCGCCTGGGGTCGTAAGCCAAGGCGGAGCCGCGCCCGCTTACGAGGTGGTGGGCGCACAGCCGACCGCACTCGCCTTGCAGTCGGCCGCTCATGGCGCAGCCAGCCGCAGCATTCTTGAGAGCATCTGTCAGGCTAATCCAGGCGGATCAGGCTGATCGCGCGCGGGCGCGGTCAAGGAGAGCCTCGTCCTTGGCGATCAGCGCCGCGAACGATGGGCGCGCGTGGATCGCCTCCAGATAGGCCGTCAGGCGTGGGTAGACGGCCGGGTCGACCGGCGAATGTGCGTGTCGCAGGTTTACGAAGGGACTGGCGACGGCGATGTCCGCCACGGTGAAGCCGTCCCCGACGAGGAAACCGCCAGCGCCGCCGCGATGCGCACCTTCCTGGCTCTCATCGATCGAGGTGTCATCGGCGCCCAAGCGCGCTTGCAGGCGCGCCTATGCTTCATCGTAGCTAGAGCTGTGCAGCGACATCGAGCTTGCCAGCCATCGCCTAGCGGCCGCTTTTCAATGCATCTCCGCAGCCAGCTTCGCCACGAGTTCGGCCGCGGGCATGGAGCGGCTCAAAGGCGCGCCCTGGCCCGCCCATTGTGCGCCGAAGCCCGCCTCGCCCGCTGCCGTGGCGGCGGCGTTCAGCGCCTTCCCGGCGTCATAAGCGACGGGATAGGCGGGCGGAGAGGCCTGCACGTGCGCCGCCCATCCGGTGAAGCGGTTGCCCAGGCAGCGCGCAGGCCGTCCGGAAATCGCCGCGGTCATGACCGTGTGGTGCGCTCCCGGTCCGTTCAGTGCTGCGCGATAGGCGTCGTCAGCCCCGCTTTCGGGGCAGGCGACGAAGGCTGTTCCGAGCTGAGCGGCCACCGCACCCAGGTCCAGCGCAGCGCGCACGCCCCGCCCGTCCATGATTCCGCCAGCCGCGATCACCGGCAGACCGGAGCGCACCACCAGGAGCCGGGTCAGCGCAGCCACGCCGATCTGGTCGTCGGCGGCCTGTGGGTCGAACACGCCTCGGTGCCCGCCGGCCTCCCAACCCTGAGCCACTACCGCGTCCATCCCGGCTTCACGGCACGCGAGCGCCTCCGCCAGACTCGTCGCAGATGCCAAAAGAACGCAGCTCGCCGCCTTCAAGGCCGCCACCGTCTCCGTGTCCGGAAGGCCGAAATGGAAGCTGACCACCGGCGGGGCTTCGCTCACGAGCATCGTGCGCATCTCGTCGTCTTCGACGAAGCTCCGGTAGATTGCCTGCAACCGCGGCGGCGGCTCGGCGTGAAATCGATGGAACTCGGGCGCAAGTGCGTCCAGCCAGGCGGTCTCCCGCGCCGCGTCAGGTTCAGCTCGCTGGTGCACGAAGACGTTGACGTTGAACTGCCTGGAGCTGAGCGCGCGGACATCTTGGATCATCCTTCTTGCGTCGCCAGCGCCGGCGGCGCCCAAGCCCAGTGAGCCGAGGGCGCCGGCGGTGGAGACGGCGGCCGCAAGCTGCGGCGTGGAGACGCCCGCCATCGGCGCCTGGATGATGGGCGCCGTCATGCGGAGGCGTTGGAGAAGACTCATGGCGCTTTAACGCCGTCAGCCGCAGCGGCCGCAAGGGTTCGGGATGCAAGCCGGCGTTGCGCTAGCCAGCTCGCCAGCGCGACGCCCGAACGTCGCCTTTCTGGAGCGATCGCAAGGTCCGCTGATGGCGCTTACCAGACCGAGGCAGGTCGGCTGATTGTCTTCATTACGTTGGCTTGAGCCGGCAGACGGGCACATTGTCTTTGCGCATGCGTTCGGCGACGCGGCGGATCGTGACGGCCGTAGCGAGGGGTTGAGTGACCGGGAGCATGTGGCCGCCGGAGACGATCTCCACGTGCGCACCGGGGATGAGGTCGCGCAGCGCCGCTCCGTTCTCCTCGGCGTCGAGCACCTGGTCCTCGCGGCCAAACAGCACGCCGACCGGGATGCGGAGGTCGCCGTGGCGCGCACGCAGGTGCTCCAGGTCGTCGGACGCCGCCATGAGGTCGGTCGAGGCAGAAATGAAGCTGCGTGGGCGCAGGCTGAGCAGCCCGCCTCCCCGAGTGGCGTAATCAGCCGGGACGCGCTCGGGCGCGAAGACCTGCCGCACGGTGGCGCGGCCCCGCGCCATGGCCAGCGGCGTCGCAAGCGTCCAGGCGAGGAGATGGCGGAACCACGGCGACCTGACCGCCAGCGCGCGGAACACCGGCGGGGGCGAGGCCTGGGCCTGCGTAAGAGGCGCAACGAGCGCGAGCCCGCCGACCCGCTCGGGATGGTCCAGCGCCAGCGCCAGGGCGATGGCGCCGCCCAGGGAGTGGCCGACCACCAGCGGGCGACCGAGCCTCTGCGCCTCGATGAAGTCGGCGAAGGCGCGCGCCTGCGCCCGTACACCCGCGCCCGCGCCACGCGCGCGGGTGGAGTGGCCCGCGCCGGGCCGCTCCACCACGAACACGCGGAAGTCGCCGCTCAGCTGCTCCACCAGCGAATGGGTGAAGTTGCCCGCCTGTCCACCCAGGCCGTGGATCAGCACAACGGGCGGCCCGGCCCCGGCCTCCAGCCAGTGCAGCCGCCCGCCCGAGGTCTGCAGGAAGCGGCCGCGGGGCGGCAGAGCGCGCTCCACCCGCCGTGCGGTCAGGGCGGCGAAGCCCGCCAGACCCGCGCCCGCCGCCGCGCAGAGGCCGCCGGCCACGATCCAGGGCCACTGCTTCATCGCTTCGCGCTCCGTTCCAGCACGCCCAGATAGCCGACCGGCGAGAACCGCTCCACCAGCGCGAGGAGCTTCGCGTCGCGGCCCACCAGCACGCGCGGCCTGCGCCGCTCGACGCCCGCCACGATGATCTCGCCGGCGCGCGCGGGATCCATCCTCAGCAGGGCCGCGGCGGTCCTGCGCCCCCGCTCCGCTTCCTCGGGCGAGATCGCCGCCGCCAGCCGGGCGCTCCTGGCGATGGCGGTGGCCACGCCGCCGGGGTGGACCACCGTCACCCCCACGCAGCTTCCCCTCAGCTCGCGCCGCAGCGCCTCGGAGAAGCCGCGCACGGCGAACTTGCTGGCGGCGTAGGCGCTTTGCCCGGCTGGGGCGACCAGCCCGTAGACGCTGGACACGTTGACCAGGCGCGCCTCGGCGCTGCGCCGCAGCAGTGGCAGGAAGGCGCGTGTCATGCGCACCACGCCGAAGAAGTTGATGGCGAACAGCCAGTCGAAGTCCGCCTCGCTCACCTGCTCGAAGGCGCCGCCCAGCGCCACGCCGGCGTTGTTCACCAGCACGTCCAGGCCGCCGTGTTCGCGCGCGACCACCGCGGGGAAGGCGGCCACGGCCGCGCGATCAGCCACGTCCAGGAGGTGGTGGCTGGCGCGTGCGTCCAGCGCCTCCACCTGGCGGGCGGTCTCCTCGAGGCCGGCGGCCTCGATATCCGTCAGGACGAGGCGTGCGCCGCGTCGCGCGAGGGCAAGGGCGATACCGCGCCCGATGCCGCCCGCAGCCCCGGTCACCAGAGCCGTGCGATCGCTCAAATCCATTCGGTGCGCGGCCATGCTCAGGCGGCCTCGACGCTGACGGCCGCGCGACCGAAGACCATGACGCCGTCCTCCAGAGGCTCGCGCCGCAACGCCAGAACGTCGGCGAGGTAGCTCTGGCGCGTCGTCCAGGGCGCTTGCGTCCCCTGCTTCGGCAGGATCGCGTGGGCACGCTGGATATAGCCTGACGACAGCGACAGCGTTCCAGCTTCGGAGGCGCAAGCATCGCCGCGTCGCGGCTTGGCCCAATCCCACCTTCGCCGGACCATGTGAGACAGAAGGCGCGCGGTCCAAACCGCGGTGAGCTCCGCGCGCAAGGTCCAGGAGGCGTTGGTGTAGCCCGAGGCCAGCACGAGGTTGGGGACGTCGGAGAACATCATGCCCTTGTAGCTCAGCGCATCCCCAAGGTTCACCGCGGAACCGTCCACCTCCAGCGCCATGCCGCCCAGGAGCTGCAACTTAAGCCCCGTCGCGGCCACCACCACGTCCGCCGTCAGCTCGCGGCCGCTCTTCAGCCGCAGACCAGACGCGGTGAATCGCTCGATCTCGTCGGTGGCGATCTCGACCGAGCCCTGGCGCAGGGCGGCGAACAGGTCCCCATCGGGCACGAGGCACAGGCGCTGATCCCAGGGGTCGTAACGCGGCGTCAGGTGGCGCTCGACGTCGACGTGCGGTCCAACCGCGGCGCGCGCCATGGCCAAGAGCCGTTCACGCGCGGCCTTCGGACGGCGGCGGGTGAAGGCGTAGAACAGCGACCCCAGCAGCACGTTCTTCCAGCGCGTGATCGCGTGCGCCAGACGCTGGGGCAGCCAGCGGTTCAGGCGGTCAGCCAAGGCGTCGCGGGCAGGGCGCGATACGATCCAGGTGGGCGAGCGCTGCAGCAGGGTGACGTGAGCCGCAGTCTTGGCCATCTCCGGCGCCAGCGTCACCGCGGTCGCTCCGCTGCCGATGATCACCACGCGCTTCCCGGCGTAGGCCAGCTCCGCGGGCCAGTGCTGAGGCTGCACCAGATCTCCCTTGAACTCCTCCATGCCCGGCCAAGACGGCAGATGGCCGGCCTCATAGTCGAAGTAGCCGCTGGCCATGTACAGGAAGCGGCAGCTGTAGGACTCCGCGCCCTGCGGCCCATCCACTTGCACAGTCCACCGCGCTTGAGCGGATGACCAACGGGCGTGCACCGCCCTTCTTTGGAAGCGTATGTGCTCTCCAAAGCCCTCCTCGTGCACTGTGTCGCTGATGTATTCACGGATTGAAGCTCCGTTGGTGATGGCGTGCTCGCCACGCCAGGGACGAAAGCCGTAGCCCAACGTGTGCATATCGGAGTCGGAGCGGACTCCCGGATAGCGAAACAGATCCCAGGTGCCGCCGATCGTCTCGCGCGCCTCCAGGATCAGCCAACTCAGCCCGGGCGCGCGGGCCCGCAGGTGGTGCGCTGCGGCGATACCCGACAGGCCCGCGCCTACGATCAGCACCTCCACAGTTCGCAACTCAGTCACTGGCAAGACCCTGCAACTCGCTGAAGCCCGCTGCATACCCGCTTCATCGGCGTGCCGCTAAGGCGCCGCTTTCCCAGCTCCGGAGGTCCGCTATCTGGAGTTCAGCCAGAGGCAGCTCGTGGCGCTACGCCGCGGCGCCTTTTTCATTCGTTATGGCGCCGGCCGGATAGGTGACCACAACCAGCCGCTTCCAGCCCGGCTTACCTTCGCGACGCGGGCGCCGTCCACGGATGACAACCTCTTCCTGGGATTTCGATTGGAAGTAAACAGCTACGCCGCCATGTCTTATTGGCCGGTCAATTAGAGAGTTCTAGTTACCGATTGCATTAATTTCGCCCGAGCGAGTCGAGCGGTCCCGAAGCGAGGTGTTCGAGAATGCGCCTCAGTGCCGCGATGGTGCTCTCGTCTTCGGCGCTACCCAGCGCGTCCTGCAGCACAGTGCGGATATCGTCGGCTTCGACCCGCTCCATCTCCCAATCCGGATATAATCGCTCGCGCTTTTCCTCACTCTGGTCCAGCGAGACGACATCGCGATGGCGCGGATCGCCATGCAGGCTCGCAATCAAGTTCTGCATCTGGGTGGCGGGACCCTCGATCCATTGAAAGAAGACCCCACTGCCGAAAACCAGCACTCCGGTGATGCCGCGGGCACGATTGCGGCGTTGAGCCGACTCGACGATGCGGCCGACCTCGGTGTCGTCGACACCTTCGGCGGCACGACTGCAGTAGACGAAAGTAAAAAGCATTGGCGCGGCTGCGTCCAAGTCAGCGGCGCCTGCAAAACCTGGTTCGTCGAACATGGGTTGGCTTCTCTAGCTATGTAGGCAGGCCGCCTCGCCCGGTGAGTGAGGGTCAGCGAACACAGGATTGAACTCGTGGTCGACAGTCTCGATCCACACCGAAGGCGCGACCGACGATCAAGCTTCGCAGAGCTAACCTTCTCCAAGCTACGACGCCCTCGCGAACAAACGGATTGAGAGTCCGAGTTGGGTCGGAAGCCGCCGCCAGCGCAGGGCCCGACAGCGCACGCTCGTGGCCTCGCGGCGAAGGTCGTCTTTCTAGGGCCAAGTCAACGGTCGCTGTTGGCGCTCCCTGCGTCGCTGTTAAGCTGCACTTCGACAGTTCGATGAACTGCCACGTGAGAGCACCTGTCATCAACCCTGAATAGAAGTCAGGTTGTCGTCAGAGTTACGATCTATGGCCTTGTTGTAGGGATCGACACCCGCCAGCGAGGGTCTCCGGTCGACGGTGAAGGTGAAGGTCTGTCGGCCAGTGCGGATAGGCAAGTGCTTGAACAGCACGACGTCGCGGACGCCGAAGGCGGGGTCGCCGGGCGACTTGTCGAACAGGGCGACGTCGAAGGCCTCGTTCAGCGGCGCCTCGGCCTCCTTGCCCTGGCCGTCGGCGTAGAGCTTCTTGCCCACCACCTCCACCGTCACGTCCCACCGCCCATCGGGCCGCTTTCTGGCCGAGGCGTGGGCGGCGCGCAGGTCGTAGAGGGTGATGCGCTCGAACAGGTCGGTGACGAACGCCTGGCGCTCCGCCGGCAGCTGCGCCCGCAGGTCGGCCACGAAGTCGCGGCTGGTGGGATAGGGCGCGCCCTTGAAGGCGTAGTCGTGGATAAGCTGGCGCAGGGCGGCGTTGACCACGCCTTCGCCGAGCTCGTCCTGCAGCCGGTACATGACCACCGCGCCCTTGCGGTAGTGGATGTAGGCCTGGTCCTCCACCCGCACGAGCGGCAGCTCCTCCACCGCCTCGGACCCGCGCGCGCGCAGGTAGCTGTCGAGCTCGAACTTGAGGAACCGCCGCACGTGGTCGGGGCCGTAGATGCGCTTCATGGCCATCAGCGCGGTGTACTGGGCGAAGGTCTCCGACAGCATGGTGTCGCCCTGCATGTCGGCCCCGATCACCTGGTGGGCCCACCACTGGTGCCCGAGCTCGTGGGCGGTGACGTAGGTGACGAGGTCGATCTTCGAGGCGTCGCGGTTGTCGCTGATGAAGCCGATCCCCTCCGAATAGGGGATGGTGTTGGCGAAGGACTGGGCGAACTGAGCGTAGTCGGGGAACTCCAGGATCCGCACCTGGCGGAACTGGTAGGGGCTGAAGTTGGCCTGGTCGTAGTCCAGCCCGACCTGCAGCGCCTTGAGCATGCGATCCACGTTCCAGCCGTGGGGCGGGTGATGCAGCACGCTCAGGTTCACGCCCTTGTAGGCGAGGTCGCGCACGGCGTAGCGCGCCGACTGGATCGAGAAGAAGTCCAGGATCGGCGCCTCGCTGCGGAACTCCGCCGTGCGCCGCCCGTGCGCGGTTACGTCCGAAACCTTGTAGCCGGGGGCCACAGGCGTCTGGTCGGCGACGGTGGAGACGGTGATGTCGCTGTTCACCCAGTCCGCGCCGTGGCTGATGTAGTTGAAGCGGCGGGCGGCGACATCCTCCAGCTTGGGCGGCCGCAGGTCGGGCGTAAGCCCGTACTTTCGGCGCTTGGCGCGATCCTTCAGCAAAAAGCCGCGGTCCATGCCCACGATGGGCGCGATCTCGAAGCTGTCGAGGAAGGTGCCGTTCTGCACGATGCGCGTCGTGTTGGCGCGGTTGCGAAAGCCGCGCTGCCCGCGCTGGACGTCGAAGGCGACGGTGCGCCGCTCTCCGGGCGCCATCGGCCGATCGAAGGCGAAGACGTGGTAGTTGAAGCGGTCGAAGGTCTGCGTCGGCCGGGCCCCCGCCACCGACAGGGCGTCGACCTTGAGGTCGCGGTCGAAACGCAGGTGCAGCACCGGGATGGGCGCTGCGCTCTTGTTCTCCAGCACGTAGCTCCCGCGGATGCGGGCCGAGCGCTGTTCGGGCGCGAGGTCGACGTCGAGCTTGACCGCGGTGATCTTGGGCTGCGGCAGCGCCTCGTAACGCAGGAACGCCTTCTCGTAGTCGGCCAGCCAGCGGTCGTCGTCCTGCGTGGTGCGGTGGGGGTTCCACACGTTGGTGTTGAGGTAGATGAAGCCGCCCGTCCCCAGCACACCGGCCAGCGCCGTGGCCAGGAGCGCGCCCGCCGGCCCGGCCATGCGACGCGGCAGGCGGGCCAGGCGTGGCCGCAGCCGCACGTCGGCCCCACGCCGCCACAGGCCGTAGGTCATGACCGCCAGGGCCAGCGCGAACAGGCTCCAGTAGGCCTGGAACCAGCCGCGGGCCACGCCCGCGATCCCCTCACCGTTCATGTCCGACAGCGGCACGTCGGGCGTGCCGGCGTACTGGTAGAGGTTCTGGTCGAAGCCCAGCCGCGTCAGCACGATGGTCGAAACGATGTAGACCAGCATCAGCCCCCAGCCGACGAACTTGTGCGGCACCAGCGTCTGCAGGAACACCGCCAGCACGCCGATCAGGGCGGCGTTCACCGTCTCGGGCAAGAGGTACCAGGCCAAGTACTTGCCGGGCTCCACGTCGAGGAAGCCGCGCAAGAGCTGGACGCACAGCGATCCCACGATGCTCGCCGCCAGCAAGGAGAACAGCACGATCACGATGGCCGCGATCTTGGGGGCGACGAACACCCAGTCCGGCGTGGGCGTGGCGTCGATGATCGAGTCGGTGTTGCGGTCGCGCTCGCGCCAGACGAGTTCGCCCGCGTAGTAGATCGCCACGATCAGTGGGATGATGGTGAAGCTCCCGCGCATGATGCCGATCATCACCCGGGTGACGGGATAGATCGCCTGGCCGTAGGCGCCGTCGGTGACGGAGAACCACAGGCTAGAGGAGCTGTTGAACAGTCCAAGCGCCAGGAGCACGAAGAAGGCGGGGCTTTTGAACACCTGCCCCATGTCCAGCCGCGTGCGGGCGACGATCTGCGCCCAGGCGACCGCGGCGGGCGCGGAGCGCGGGAGCGGCGCGGCGCCCGTGAGGCGTGGCGGCGTCGCGGCAGCGTCGACGACCTCGCGCTCGGCCTCGCGGCGGCGCGATTTACGCGGGCGCGCCTCGAAGCGGAACACGAGGTAGGCTAGGCCCAGGAAGCCGACGCCCGCCCCGGTCCAGATCAGCCGGTTCCACAGGAGCGGCCCTAGCAGGGGCACGAGCAGGGTGTTGCGCTCGGTGGCGGTCCAGTAGCGCATGGCCGAGCTGACCGCGCCCAGGCCGAACGGCTCCACGATCGCCACGATCGCCCGGTACTGCGGCCGCGCCGCCAGCGCGATGGTCACGAGGTAGAGCACCAGGACCGCGACGAGGCCCACATATGTGGCCATCATCGAGCGGGTGGCCGCGGCCAGGGCGAAGAAGCCCGCGCAGACCATGAACAGCGTCGGCAGCGCCAGCACCGCATAGGCGTAGAGGTAGGCGTCCGCCCGGAAGGGGCCGAGCTTCTCGTGGTCCACCCAGGGCATGGCCGCGCCCAGGATCAGCCCCAGCGGCACGAACAGGAAGCACAGCGCCACCGCCGCGTAGGCGCCTGCGAACCGGCCGAAGAGGTAGGGCGCCTTGGCCAGGCGCGAGCTGCGCAGGATCGGCCCGTACCCCGTCTCGTCGTCGCGCACGACCACGTTGGCGACGAAGGCGGTGGCCACGAACATGAACAGCAGCGTGAAGATCAGGTAAGTGGTGGCGATCGCGCTGGGTGCGTTGATATGCACATTGGCCGTCGAGCCGAGCTGGATCTGGTCGCTCGCCACCGAGCCGAAGCTGAATAGGAAGAACAGCAGCCCAGACACCCAGAACACCGGGTTTTTCAGCTGGTAGCGGAGCTCGAAGCGCGCGACGGCGGCCAGCATGGCGGCGGGCTCCTCAGGCGGCCTGGCGCGCGGTGTGCAGGGCGGAGAAGTAGACGTCCTCCAGCCCGCCCGGCGCTTCGACGAAGCCCTCGCCCGGATCGCCGTCGCTCAGCACGTGCACCAGGGTGCGGCCGCCCGACAGGCGGGTGGAGATCAGCGCGTGGCGCGTGCGCACCCCATCGAGCTCGTCGCGCGCGACCGTGCGGCTCCAGACGCGGCCCCGCAGCTCGGCGATCAGCGCGGCCGGGGCGCCCTGGCGCACGATGCGCCCGCCTGCGATCACCGCCATGGCCTGGCACAGGTCGGCCACGTCCTCCACGATGTGGGTGGACAGGATCACCACCACGCTCTCGCCGATCTCGGCAAGCAGGTTGAGAAAGCGGTTGCGCTCCTCGGGGTCGAGCCCGGCGGTGGGCTCGTCCACGATGATCAGCGCGGGGCCGCCGATCAGCGCCTGGGCGATGCCGTAGCGCTGGCGCATGCCGCCGGAGAAGCCGGCGAGCGCCTTCCGGCGGACGCCCCACAGGTTCACCTGCTCGAGCAGGCGCTCGACAGTCTCACGCCGCGCCTTGGGATCGGCGATCCCTTTGAGCACGGCCATGTGGTCCAGCATGTCGTAGGCCGACACGCGCGGGTAGACGCCGAAGTCCTGCGGCAGGTAGCCCAGCGTACGGCGCAGGCGCTCGGGCTCGGCCAGCACGTCCACGCCGTCGAAAGTGATGCGGCCGGTGGTCGGCGTCTGCAGGGTGGCGATGCAGCGCATCAGCGTGGACTTGCCCGCGCCATTCGGGCCCAGCAGGCCGTACAGGCCGGGTCCGACCGCCAAGTCCACCCCGTCGAGCGCCCGCACGCCGTTGGCGTAGACGTGGCCCAGCCCCTCGATCTTCAGCATGCCGAACGTCCCTTCCCCAGGCGGCAGGCTGCACGCGGCGCCCTACGTCGGCAAGTGAAAGCTTGGTCACCAGCCGTGGGATGATTCGCATCAGTTTCTACAGCTCGGGGAGCGTAGGGCGCCGGTCGCTTCACAGCTTTCCCGCCGCTCGCGTGCACCCCCCGGGCATGGGCCGAGGGGGCGTCGCCAAAAGATTCTCTGCCGCCGCTTGCCGAGACGCGCTCTAACTACCTGAAGGAAAGCCGATGTCGCCCGTCACGTCCGCCATTGCGCTGACCCTCGCCTCCGCTGCAATCACCAATTCGACCGGGAACGTAGTGCACTGGTATGCCTACAGTAGCACAGCCAATTCGATTGCCGGCGACCTCACGATCACGAACAGTCGCGTTAAGATGGGCAAACACGTCTTCGGGACATCCACGCCGCACCGCATGCATAGTTTCCAAGGCGACTACGACCCGCCTCATGGCGCGCAAACGCGAGCCGTGCAACCCCCTCAGAACCCCGTTCTGCCTAGGCTTGATTTCAGGACTTGTTATCTCCTGGCCTGGTAATTGACACTGCCCGGCTGCCGTTCCGTTCCTACTCTGCCTTAAATTGCGCCGACTGCCGCCCCTAGAGCAGGGGCGTTGGCTTCGTACCTGCAAGCGAACCTTCAATTGAGCCCGCTCCGCGCTGCAAAATGGGCCGACCGCCCTGCCGCCAAGCCTGTTTAGCGCCCCGCACGGGACAGGAGGAGCCGGAGGAGCGCTCTCGTTCGGAGCCCTGGAGCTCAAATGTTGTGGCACTGCTAGCAGTTATGCAGCGGAGCTCAATGGAGCGACTTCAGTGTAAAAGCGCTGCGCAAGTCGCGGTGCGAGGTTGCGATCACCGAACTGGCCTAGCAAAACCGACTTACGATGTTCTCGAGCCGCTCCTGGCCGCCTGATCGGGAACGCGGTGCTAGGGCGCGGCTCTCAGCTATGTCAGCGGCGTCGGCCAGGGTGCAGCCGTCCTGAAGCTTTCTGCCCAATTCGCCGAACCAGCCCGCGTAGCGGTCGGATCGCGCCTTCTCCAGACGACCATCGGCCATGATCGCCTCAGCGTTGAGGAGGGCGCGGGCGATCACGTCGATACCACCAACATGGGCCAGGAGGAGGTCGGCGGCGTCGATGCTCTGGCGTCGCACCTTGGCGTCGAAGTTGAAGCCGCCTTGCGTGAAGCCGCCGGCGCGAAGGACTTCGAGCAACGCTAGCGTCAGGTCGGGTGCGTTGTTGGGGAATTGGTCGGTGTCCCAGCCGTTCTGCTGGTCGCCGCGGTTGGCGTCGATCGAGCCGAACACGCCCAGGGCCGCAGCAGTCGCGATCTCGTGCTCGAAGGTGTGCAGGGCGAGGGTGGCGTGGTTGGCCTCGATGTTGACGCCGACCTCCTTCTCCAGGCCATATTTCAGCAGAAAGCCGAAGACGGTTGCGACGTCGTAGTCGTACTGATGTTTCGTCGGCTCCGCCGGCTTCGGCTCGATCCAGATCGAACCTTTGAAGCCGATCTTGTGCTTGTGCTCCACCACCATGCTCAGGAAGCGGCCCAGTTGGTCGTGCTCACGCTTCAAGTCGGTGTTGAGCAGCGTCTCATAGCCTTCGCGGCCGCCCCACAGCACGTAGCCCGCGCCGTTCAGGCGGTGGGTCGCGTCCAGGGCGTCGCGCACCTGCAGGGCCGCAAAGGCGAACACCTCCGGATCGGGGTTGGTGGCCGCGCCCGCCGCGAAGCGCGGATGGCTGAACAGGTTGGCGGTGCCCCACAGGAGGCCCCGGCCGGTGTCGCTCTGAAGGTCCTGGAGGTCTTCGACGGCCTCGGCGAGGTTGCGGCGGTGCTCGGCGCCGGTCTCGGCCGCGGCCATCAGGTCCACATCGTGGAAGGTGTAGAAAGGGACGTCGAGCTTGCCGACCAGCTCGAACAGCGCGCGCCGCTTGGCGGCGGCGGCGGACGCATCGCTGGCCCCGCGCAGCCAGGGGCGGTCGAAGGCGCCCCCGCCGAATACGTCGGAGCCGTTCCAGCAGAAGCCGTGCCAGGCGCACACGGCGAAGCGGAGCTGGTCCTCCATCCGCTTGCCCAGCACCACGCGGTCCTTGTCGTAGAAGCGGTAGGCGAACTCGTTGGTGGTCTCGGGCCCCTCGAAGGCGACGGGGGGCAGGTCACCGAAGTAGGCGGCGGTCATGGACGGACCTCGTGGTGGGGGCGGATGCGGGGATAGGTCTGGCGGAAGGCGGCCAGCCGGGGAGCCAGCACCTCCACGTCCGCGGGCGCGGGAGCGATGATCGCCTCCACCGGCGGCGGGCGGCAGACGTCCACGGGATCGCCGCCGTCGACGCCGATCTGGGCGAGGCGGGCGGCGCCCAGCGCCGGCCCCACCTCGCCGCCCTGAAAGTAGGCGAGCGGCGTCTGGAGCGCAGCGCTGAGGATGCGGCCCCAATAGCGCGAGCGCGCCCCGCCGCCGATCACCGACAGCTCCTCTATGCGCGGTCCTACGCCCTGCAGGGCGTCCAGCCCGTCGGCCAGGGCGAAGGCGACGCCTTCCAGCACCGCCTGGCAGAGCGCCGGCGCGTCGGTATCGTTGTCGAGTTGCAGGAAGCCGGCGCGCACCTCCTGGTCGTTGTGCGGCGTACGCTCGCCCGAGAGGTAGGGCAGGAACAGCGGACTGGGACCGGGGCGAACGCCGATGCCTTCGGCTTGCTGGAACACCTCGGACGGGCCGGCCGCGCCGGTGAGGCGCGCCACCCAGTCAATGCAGCTGGCGGCGCTGAGGTGGACCGACATCTGGTGCCACATGTCGGGCAGGCAATGGCAGAAGGCGTGCACCGCCCGCGCTGGATCCGGCCGCAGGGTGTCGGTGGCGGCGAAGATCACGCCAGAGGTGCCGAGCGACAGCAGCGCCGAACCGTCGGTCACCACGCCCACGCCCGCGGCGCCGGCCGCGTTGTCGCCGCCGCCACCGACCACCGGCACAACGTCCATCCCCCAAACGGCGGCGATCTCGGCACGCAGGACGCCCGCGACCTCGCTGCCCTCGACCAGACGCGGCACGTTCGCGAGCGAGAGGCCGCAGGCGGCGAGCAGGGCCTCGCTCCACCGTCGCGCCGCCACATCGAGCCAGAGCGTGCCAGAGGCGTCCGACATGTCGGAGCACTTGTCGCCGGTCATCAGCAGCCGGACATAGTCCTTGGGCAGAAGGACGCTGCGCGTGCGGGCGAAGACCTCCGGCTCGTGCTCGCGCACCCATAGGAGCTTCGGCGCGGTGAAGCCCGGCATGGCGAGGTTGGCGGCGATGCGCTCCAGGTCAGGCGCGCGACGCTTGAGCTCCGCACACTGCTCGTAGCTTCGCCCATCGTTCCACAGGATGGCGGGACGCAACGGCAGGTCGTCCTCGCCGAGGAGGGTCGCGCCGTGCATCTGTCCGCCTAAGCCGATCGCCTTCACCTGGCGGCGCAGCGTTGGGTCCAGCGCCTGCACCGCAGCGCACGTGGCGCTCCACCAGGCCTGCGGGTCCTGCTCTGACCAGAGGCGATGCGGGCGCGATACGACGAGCGGCGCCGTAGCTTGGCCCACGACCCCGCCGCCTGCTTGGGCGACGATCGCCTTCACGCCCGACGTACCGATGTCGATGCCCAGATACACGGCGCTACGTTCGTCCCATCAATCGGCCCACCCGCAGGATCGACCTCTCCCTGGAGCGTTCGCTGATAGCGTTACCATCGTGCATGGAGGGGGCGGCATGTGCAAGCCTCGCATCTTCCCGGCCGAGGCTGCCGCAGCGGGGGATGCGGGGTTCCGCTTGGCGTAACCGGGCCGCGCGTTAGGCTGCGCCAAGGCCAAGCTGGAGGATCAGCGGTGACGAGATCCGTGCATCGCGTGCGCCGCGGAGTGACGCTGTCCCACGTCGCCAAGGCCGCGGGCGTCTCGTCAATGACCGTGTCGCGGGTGATCAACGATGCGCCGAACGTGAAGCAAACGACGCGCGACACAGTCAACGCCGTCATCCGCGAGCTGGGGTATGCGCCCAATCTCGCCGCGCGCAGCCTCGCCAAGGCCGAGGCGATCCGTATCGGCCTGCTCTACTCCAACCCCAGCGCCGCCTTCCTTAGTGAATTCCTCATCGGCGTTCTGGACGGAACGCAGGGAGAAGGCGCCGAGGTTGCGCTGGTGCGGTGTGAGGATGGAAGCGACGCCGAACTCGCGGCCTTGCGCCGGCTGCTGGACGGCGGCGCGACCGGCATCGTGCTTCCGCCGCCGCACAGCGAGTCCGCGTTCATGCGGCGCGCCCTGTCCGACGCCGGCGTGCCAGGAGCGGTGGTGGGCGCCGGGCGACCGCCGGAGGGCATGATCTGCGCGCGCGTGAACGACCGGCAGGCCGCTGCGGACATGGCCAACTATCTGCTGGACCTCGGGCATCGACGTCTCGGCCTTATCGTCGGCGCGCCCAACCAGACCTCCAGTCTCGAGCGCTGCGCAGGCGTGGAGGCCGCCGTAGCCGTATGCCCCGGGGCCTGGGTCGCCTACGCCCAGGGCTACTTCGACTACGCCTCCGGTCTGACCGCGGCGGAGACCCTGCTTAGCGCGCCTGAACCGCCGTCCGCGATTTTCGCGCTCAACGACGACATGGCGGCGGCGGCCGTCTCCGTCGCGCACCGCCGCGGCCTCAACGTGCCGAACGACCTCACCGTGGTCGGCTTCGACGACACCTCGCCCGCGGTGACGCTCTGGCCGGCGCTCACCACCGTGCGTCAGCCGATCCGCGCCATGGCCGCTTGCGCGGTGGGACTCCTGCTGCGCCGGTTGCGCGGCCAGGATGAAGGCGACGCACTCGATCAGGTGCTTCCGCATACGCTTGTGAAGCGCCAGTCCGCCGCAGGGCCGAAGGCGCCGGTCTGAAAAGGGCGTTGCGCACTGTTTGCGCTACCACTAGCGTGACCATGAGATCGGGACCCACCCGGCTGCTTAGGCGCGCCGCACGACGCTTCGAAGGAGGAAAGACGACATGGCCGGAGCCGCTGGCGCATCGGGGGGCTTGAGCGAGGTCTCGGCAGGCTCCCGGATCAACATGGCCTTCATCGGGGCCATCGTGGCTGTCGCCACCATCGGCGGCTTCATGTTCGGCTACGATTCCGGCGTGATCAACGGCACGCAGGAGGGGCTGGAGACCGCTTTCCACCTGTCCAAGCTCGGCACCGGCTTGAACGTCGGCGCAATCCTCCTGGGCTGCGCAGCCGGGGCCTTCGCGGCGGGTCGGCTGGCCGATGTGTGGGGCCGGCGCAGCGTGATGATGGCCGCGGCCGCGGCTTTCATCGTGAGCGCTCTCGCCGCGGGCGCTGCGCCCAGCTCGAGCGCCTTCATCGTAGCGCGTATCCTGGGCGGGCTAGGCGTGGGCGCGGCCAGCGTTCTCTCGCCAGTCTACATCTCGGAGGTGACGCCGGCATCCATTCGCGGACGGCTCTCCTCGGTGCAGCAGGTGATGATCATTATCGGCCTCACCGGCGCCTTTCTCGTCAACTGGTTGATCACCAGGACGGCCGGCGGCTCGACCGCCATCATCGCCGGGTATCCGGCCTGGCGCTGGATGTTCTGGGTGCAGGTGATCCCGGCGCTGATCTTCTTCGTGAGCCTCTTCGTGATCCCCGAGAGCCCACGTTTCCTCGTCAGCAAGGGCTCCGAAGTCCATGCCCAGCGCGTGCTGGCGAAGCTGTTCGGCGACGCCGAAGGTGCGCGCAAGACCACCGAGATCAAGGCCTCCCTCGCCGGTGACCGCCACCGCCCGAGCTTCGCCGACCTCCGCTCGCCCGCCACGGGCCGCATACGCCCGATCGTGTGGGCCGGGATCGGGCTGGCGGTGTTCCAGCAGCTCGTGGGCATCAACGTGGTGTTCTACTACGGCGCGGTGCTGTGGCGACAGGTGGGTTTCAGCGAGAGCGACGCGCTGCAGATCAACATCCTGTCTGGCGCGCTCTCGATCGTGGCGTGCCTGGCGGCGATCGCGGTGATCGACCGCATCGGACGCAAGCCCATCCTGTTGATCGGCTCGGCGGGAATGGCGGTGACGCTGGCGCTTGTGGCTTTCGCCTTCGCCACCGCCACGAAGACGGATGGCCAACTCGCCCTGTCGCCCGGCATGGGGCTACTGGCGCTGGTGGCGGCCAACGGCTTCACCGTGTTCTTCAATTTCAGCTGGGGCCCGGTTATGTGGGTCATGCTGGGCGAGATGTTCCCCAACCAGATCCGCGGATCGGCGCTGGCGGTCGCCGGGCTCGCGCAGTGGGGGGCCAACTTCCTGGTCTCGGTCAGCTTCCCGCCGATGGCCGCGGGCCTCGGCCTGGCGACGACATACGCTGGATATACGGCAGCCGCCGCTCTCTCCTTCGTGTTCGTGCAGCGCCTTGTCCACGAGACGCGCGGGCGCGAATTGGAGGAGATGGTCGGCTGATCACGGAGGGGCCGATGAGGCTCCGTCAGCTCGACTCAGCCCATCGATCTCTGCTGAAGGCGCCCGCGCACCGCGCTTGAGCTGGGAGGTCGGACGCCCGACGAACGCCGCGCACAGGAGCAGCCCGAGGACGAGGCCTAACGCGCCGCCAGCCTCGATATCCAGCTTCATCCGCCCGAACACCTGATCAAAGGTGGTGGCGACCGGCGGCAGCTAAGATCCCCGAACGCTTCCTCCCGCCACAACCGCGCCGACGGCGAGCGCGACACCGGGGCCCATCGGCGCTGCGACCCTTACAGCCCAACGTCCCAACTCGCGCAGGTCGGCTCTCGGATGATGCACGACGCGTGGGTGATCCGACGCCCGGGCGCGCGTCAAGCTTTCGGGCGCCTGAAGCTGGGGGATCCGTCAGGGGATCGAGAAGAACAGCCCGAGCGTGCGGCAGTCCGCCTGGATGGCAGCTGTTCGCTTTAGAACCAGCTTGCGGATTGAGGACAGGGCGGTCCCGAGCCTGTCGTGAACGACGGCTTGCCCGCGCCTCCCCGCCACACGGTGCTGCACGTCCTCGCCGAGCGAAGCAGCACCTTGAAGACTCCGAGATCACCGACCAGCCTGCCCCGCGATGTCACCAGCGTCACGACAGCCGCTACGGGCTCGTCGGCCTGGTACTTGGCCGCAACCGACACCTCGATTCTCCCGCGAGCCGTCTTGCGGCATAGCGGGGCGCGGCCGCCGAGGAAGGCGATCCAGCCTACCCGATCGCACGATGCAGGGATCGACTTGTCGTCGTCGTCGACCAGGTCGTAGCCGTAGAAGACTTCAATCCTGGGTGGAGAGCCGCGCCATCCACGAGCCGAGGAGGGAAAGCCGGCTCCGCCACAACGGGCGGGCGGCGCCAGAAAGATCACCGTGCCGTGATCCGAACCCGCCCAGTCCTTGCCCAAGGCGCAATAAAAGCTCTCCGGAGGCGTCCGAAACGTCAGACCATATTGCTGTGAGACGAAGGCGGCGGGAGCGGCCCGAGGCGCCGACGTGCTCGCGATCGCCGCGGCCGACATCAGCGCCGTCAACATCCACCGCCTCCTCGATTGCGAAAGGGCCGCCACCCGTCCGAGCCCACCTCGTGGGAGGATAGGATCGGCACAGGACAAGGCTGTTGTGAGGGCGAAATCCGTTTCGCTCCGGCGTGGGGACGGTGCGGGCTGCGTGGCGCCACGGGTGGCGCTCCGAATGCTGTCGGTGGTCCTGCTGCTCTTGTCCATGCTGCCGACGACGATCCAACGCGTGCCTCCGCTTCCCAAGTGGTCGGCCACTCGCTCCCACTCACCGGTCTTGGCCAGCGCTTCGATCGTCGCCTGCCCGCCGCGTCTGCGAAGGCTCGCCTCGATCCGCCCGGCGTCGGAGCCGTCGCGCGGTGGACCGGGGCGTCACGGGCGGGTTCATGGCGCTCTGCGCGTCGGACGAGGCAGGTTGCGCTGCAGGTAGGCCACGAGGCTCGGTCGCTCGCGCCCATGGATGTCCGCCACCGCCCAGCCCGTCCGCAACCGAACCATGTCGAGGCGGAATGTCGAGCTGCCCCCGTTGTGCAGATGCACGAGCACTTCGGCCCGGTCGGCCGGCGCGGGGCGGCTCTCGGCCGTGAAGGCGTAGTCTTCGGCGGTGTCTTGGCAGGCGCAGAAGGGCACGTCGTCGATCAGGCCGACCTCGCCATGAGCTGCAGCCGCCTCTCGATTCAGAAGGGTGCGGAGCAAGGGTGCGTAACGCACATGGCGGAAGTCGAAGCGCTCTTCGGGAAGCCGGCGGTAGATCGCCTCCACGTAGGCCCGAGCGCTCCCGGTCGGGCTCGCCGCCGCGGCCGCGGCCGCGGCCGCGACTAGGATGGGCAAGATCATCGACGTTGCTCCTTAAGCCGGGCGCCTGCGCCCGCGAGCGGATCGCCACTGCGTGGCCAGCGGTAGCGGGTCGAGGCGCTGCGGATCTGGCGGCGCCGGGCTGACGCGGCCTTCGGGTAGTCCTGAGGAAAGTACTTCTCGGGCGGACCCGCCGTCGCCAGGAGTACAGCGGTTGCGATGACGGCGAGCATGGCTGATCGCACCTCCTGGTTGGTCGGCGCCGGTGAGCGGATGGCCGGCTTTCTGTAGCAAGCTCATAGCTGCAGATCACGGCAGGGGCGTGCAGCCGATCGGACCGCTCGCCTGCATCCGAGCAACGCCCCGGCGTGTCACGATGACTTTCACCTCGTAGGAGATCACGCTCGGATCATCTCCACCGACCTTGCCAAAACTGTAAGCGACTCTGCATGCATGCACTGGTGGACCGAGTCGTGCGATGGAGTGCGGAACAGCATTGCCGCGCATGCGAGTGATCATGCGCCAACAGGTCGCCGGTCTGGCGAGGATCGAGCAGGACGTGTTCAAGCCGCGTCGGTAGCTGACGCTTAGCATGTCGGGGGTGGAGACGAAGCGCCGGAGTGCGCTTCCTTGCGAGATCGCGCCCAGGCTTGCATCGCTCAGGATCTTGCGGCCATCCCGTGCGTCGAAGACCATAAAGGCGGTGGATCCGTTCGGGTCGGCTTCTTCGAAAAAAAGCCAGGGACCTTTGCGGCCGGCGAAGCTGAACCCCGATGTGTCCAACGCTCGACCGCCTGCGGCTGGACGCGAGCGGGCGGGTGACGCCGCAATCCGCGCCAACGTCGTCCTGCCGGGTGACGGCGTGTTGGTCTGTGTCTGCCTTAGAACGAGATCAGGATAGTAGGTGCAGGTGACCTCGTCGCCGTCGGCGTCCTTCCAAGTTTCCGTTCGCGAGGGCGTGTCTGGACGCCACTCAGTCTTGGCCTGAGCGGGCGGCCGGACCGGCAGTGCTGGAACGATGTAGAGCAACATCGCGTCGTCTCCCCAACTGGCCGGAGACCCTCCAGCGCGTCATCTGGCCTCGACCCGGCCGCCTCGCTGATGTCTTCGAGTACGGATGGTCGCTCATCGTCGCCTTCACGTAAGGGGGGAGAGTATCAGCGAACGCTGCGCAGAGCGTGCACGAACGCAGATAAGACCGGGCCATCCACCACGTTAGACACCGGCTGAGCCGCGAGACTCGCGACCAATCTCAAGAACCCGCCGCGAAGCCGTTCCTGAGCAGATCGACCAGCCAGTCGGTGAACACCCTGACACGTGCCGCGAGCTGTCGCTTGCAGCGAAGCAGCACCGAGTTGGGAGTGGCCGTAGGGCGATGATCGGGAACGACTTTGATCAGCCCGCCGTCCGCCAGATCCTTCGAAACGGCGTCGGGGCGCCTGTACGAGCAGCGGCTTTAGCGCAGCGCGGCCGTCTTCTTGAGGCCGAGCGATCCGTGAGCGCTCAGAGTCTGCGCGATCGTCGTCGACGAAAGCGGCGATTGACCCGCACCTGGAGCCAGCGCGGGTCGGCCCTCCAAAGATGGGCGAGCCCACTGTCAGCGCCACCTCGCACCGGCGGATGAGGCGAAGCTTCAGCCGCCCTGCTTCTCCGAAAAGGTGGTAGCGCCCGGTCCGCCCTCAAGGAGACGAGAGCGTGACGGCGGTTCCGCGCAGATCACTGAGCGCTTTCTACACCCACGCAGCCACCGCTTCGTTGATCGTCACCGTTCCCCTGCGGTGATCGGATACTCCCTCCGCCCGCATGTGGCCGTCGTTCACGCTCGCGTACATCTCCTCCAGCAGCCCGGCGTATTCGGGGCCGAAGCCGGCCTGCGTGAGGGCCTCCGCCCAACCCTGGCGCGGTATGACGACGGGCTGCACCTCTCGCCCAATCGCCTGACCGAAGGCGCGGGCGACGTCGCCCACGCTGTAGCGCCGCGGCCCCTCCAGCTCCACCACGCGGGGCGGCGCGCTCTCGAGGAGGATGGCGGCGGCGGCGTCGCCAATGTCGCACGTCGACACCGTCGGTGCGGGCGTGTCGATGTCGGCGACAAAGCTTGGGAGCACGCCGCCGCGGGCGGCGTCCACCAGCCCGCGCCAATTATCCATGAAGCTCGCCGGCCGCAGGAACGTCACATGGGACGCAGCGTCGGCGAGGATGCGTTCGGCCTTGTGGAGGCCGAGAACCGGTCCGGTGCCCGATGACAGGTGCGCGCCCATCGAAGACAACAGCACCAGCCGCTGCAGACCAGCCGCCCGGGCGGCTTGCGCCGTCGCGGTCGCGACCGCCTCGTACGAGCCGACCGGGTCTGGGTGCTGGACGTCTGGGGGGCACAGCACATAAGCCCCCGCCGCGTCGGTGAACGCCCGCGTCAGCGCCTGCACGTCGTCCAGCGCCGCCTCGATCAGCGAGACGCGGACGGTCGACCTCCCCGCGGGCGTGAGCCGGCTACGCTTCGAGGGCGTGGCCGACGGGATCGAACCCGCCAGCGCCATTCTCACCGGCCTACCTCCAACGTGATCGAAAAGAACCGCGACGCCCATCTGCTCAGCCCCTCCGCTCTGGTGGCGCTCTCGGTCGGGCGTCCGGTGACGTTGATGCGCCGTCGGCCCAAGGTCGCGGCTGCAGAGCGGGTGGAGGGCCGCATCCTCTCCGACGCCGAAGGTGGCGTGGTGTTCGAGACTGCGGACGGAGGGATCGAGGCGCTGCGCTGCTCGGGCCTGTCGGAGAGCTTCAGCTTCTCAGCCGAGACGCCGGGCCTCTCCGCGCGGCCCACGTTGTCGGTGCTGACGCGCACCTCGACCCCGGTGCGGGCGACGGTGACACTGACCTACCTCGCCGGCGGCTTCGACTGGTCCGCCGACTACGTGGCCGACCTCGCGCCGGACGGGCGCACGTTGAAGCTCGGTGCTTGGCTGACGCTGGCGAACGCCAATAGCGGCAGCTTTCCTGCGGCGCGCACCCAGGTGGTGGCCGGGCGGGTCAACCACGCCACCGGCGAGGTCGAGCCTATCGACCGCGGCGAGCCGATCCTGGCCCGCTGCTGGCCCCAGGGCTCGACCAGCGACATCGCGGAGGACGAGAGCATTGTCGTCGTGACCGGGTCGCGCGTGCGCAGAGCCAATCTCCCACCACCGCCACTCTTCCTCCCGGCGGTCGCAGCGCCGGCGCCGGCCCCGTCGCGCCGTAGCTTCGTCGCCGAGCTGGAGCAGCTTGGCGACCTCAAGCTCTACCGCACACCGTTTCGCACCACTGTGGCGGCCAGTCAGTCCAAGCAGGTGCGCCTTCTGGACCGCCCGAACGTCCAGGTGGAGCGCATCTACCGCGCCGACCTTTCCGCCGGCTCAGACCTTTCCGACCGGCCACTCGCCTCGCTGCTACGAACGCGCGACGACGAGGCGCACCACCTCGGCTTGCCGCTCCCCTCAGGCCGGGTCGCAGTGTTCGAGCGGGCGGCGGGCCGGCGCCTGCTGATCGCCGAGTCCTCCACCCGAGACATAGCGGTGGGCGAGAAGGTGGAGTGGCCGCTCGGCCCCGCCCCCGACGTGCGCGTGCGCCAGGTGCACGAGACCCACACCGTAGACGCGGACGCCGCCAGCTTCCTGCCGGTCGTTCCCGGCATGTTGATCGCGCGCTCCGCTCCTGTGGAGGACGTGGAGAGGATCGAACTCTCCAATGCGGAGACGCAGGATGTGCGGGTCGAGCTGCGTGTCTCCATCCCGGCCGACGCCGCCCTCGTCGTCGCCGACCACCCTGTCGCCGCCGAGGATGGGAAGCAGGTGTTCCATCTCACCCTGCCCGCGGGCGCCTCGGTGACCGTCCGCTACCGCATCGGGCGCGCTGCGATCCCGAGCGGCTAGCGGTTCGCCGCGCTTTTCAGCGTCAGCGCACCGGCTGGTCATGTGCGCACCAGGCGCCGCGGCATCGGCGTCCCCTTCCCCAAGGCCTCCAAGAGGCATCCTCATCCACCAGGACTGTGGCGAGGACTCGAGGGGCGTCGCCGGCGCCAACCGCGCGCCACCGCGAAACGCGCGCGCAGGCGCGTCCGGCGGATCTCTCGGTGGAGACGGCAAGAACCGTCCTCACGGCCAGCCTGCTCGACAGCCGGGCGGTGGCGGCGCTGCTGGTCGGCGCTGTTATGCAGGCGACGGCGAATATCTCACCGGGCAGGCTCTCGAACGGGAGGCGTGATGGGTCCGGGGGGGCGCGCTCGTAATGAGCTTCTTCGGCGCGTCGTTCTGCACGTGGGCGAGCGTGCTGCTGGCGGGCTGGTCGAGCCCGCTGCTGGCGCTCGGAGCGCTCGTGTTCTTAGTGCTGGCGACGGTCGCGGCACTCAAGATCAGACGGGCGGCCCCGGGTGCACACTCGCCCAGCCCTGGAGCTGCGCGCATCATGTCCATTGTCGAGTGCGGCCAAAGGCGTCGCTATCCCGATCGTTGCGCTCACCCTGGCCAACACCGGTCAGCGCCTTCTTCATCTATAGATCGCCCGTTCATCGTCGCGCCGCCACCAGCCCGCGGTCTGCGCGACAGGACAAGAGACTTGGCCGGAGGCCACGCGGCGCAGCAGTTTGGCCAAGACGGTGCGCCTGGGCTTGCCGGTGCTGACATCGAAGACGCCGCTCTCATAGGCGCCCGCGCTCCTGAGGAGTTCGTTCCACCCGAATGCGCCGAGCAGCGACCAGGCGGTGACCGCCACGACGCATGCGCCCCGCGCGCGTGCAGCTTCAGCACCGCTCCACCCCTCGAGAAACCAGCGCAGTTGCTCGTCGCGCGTACAGCCGATGTGAACCTCGGTCAGCGCCAGGGGGCGGGCGTAACGTTCCCAGGCTTGATGCAGCAGGTCCTCGAACTTGGCCGTCCCCCCCCGTCTCACCCGCACGGCTTCCACGTCAGCATAGGCGAGGCGAGCGTTGCCGCCCCTCGTCTCCGGCGGATAGCGCTTGGGATCTTCGTCTAGGTAGCGGTCGCTGGTGACGTAGTGATTGATCCCGATCACATCGGGCGGTCGCGGGTCATCGGCGATGCGCGCCAGCCGGTCGGCCATCCCGTATCCCGCAATGTGCGCGTGCAGCGGATGGTCGGAGGTCACATGCCCGCAGAGCAGGTCCCAGGTCAGCCAGCGCCGCTCGTTCTCGAACCGGGCCTGATCGGCCAGCCCGGGCGTCGACTGGCAGACGCCCAGGTCCTCGGTCTGGACGAGCCGGGCGCGCGGGTTGACGTCTTCGATGGCGGCCATCGAAAGACGGATGGCGTCGATCTGGTTGAGGAACGCGCGCCAGAACAGCGCGGGCTCCCGGGCATGGGGATGCCAGTGGCCGTAGAGGGCGCTGAAGCGTGCAGTGGTGAGCGGCTCGTTGACGGGCGTGTAGTCGGCCACGTCCGGATAGCGACGGGCGACGGCGCGCGCGTGGGCGGCGAGGCCCGGAGCGAAGCCGTCGTCCAGGAGGTCGGTCCATCTCGGCCCGGACCCGTGGTGCACGAGGGTGAGGATCGGGCGAACCTTGAGCTCGGCCAGCCTGGCGAGCCTCGCATCCAGCCACGCGAATGTGCGGACGCCGGGTTGCAGTTCGGTGCGCTCCCACAGCGCGGGGTAGCGGAGCGCGCTCACGCCCAAAGCCGCGAAGCGCTCCAGATCGTCGATCCGCGTCTGGTGGCCGCTGAGCACGGTCTGGTCGCGGAAGACGTCGCCGACGCGGTTCAGCGAGCACTCGTGCCCGCCCCAGAGTTCCAGCCCGCCCATGGCCGCCTTGTGCGGGGGGCCGCCGGCGGTGTCGACCTGCACGTCGCGTAAGTTACCCGCGCGCAACGCTTTTTCCGCCCCCGTGTTCATGATGCGTCCCAAAAGGAAAACACGTGGCGTTAGACGTTTCCAGTACGGCGATGAGCCATGCCTCGCAGCATCTGGTCTGCTTCTCCCATCTCCGCTGGGATTTCGTGTTCCAGCGGCCGCAACACCTGATGGAGCGCTTCGCCCGCGCGGGCAGGGTGACATGCTGGGAGGAGCCCGTCGACGCGCCCGACGCGGCGCAGCCGCATCTGCGGGTCGAAGTGCAGGCGTCGAGCGCGGGCGTCGTGCGGGCCGTGCCCGTGCTGCCCGCGGATCTGGTCGGCCCCCGTCGGGAGGCGGCCTTGCGAACGCTCCTGGATGAGTACCTGGACGCGCAGGGGCCATCCGCGGCCCCGACCGCCTTCTGGTACTACACGCCCATGATGCTGGGCTTCAGCCGCGAGCGGGTGCGCGCGTCGTCGGCGGTGGTCGTCTACGACTGCATGGACGAGCTGGGCGCCTTCCGCTTCGCGCCGCCCGAACTGCACGCGCTGGAGGACGAGCTTTTCGGCCTCGCCGACCTTGTGTTCACCGGTGGTCGCAGCCTTTACGAGGCGAAGCGGACGCGGCACGCGCACGTGCATCTCTTCCCCTCCAGCGTCGACGTGGACCATTTCGCGGCGGCGCGCACGCATCGCCCCGCCGCCGCGTCGCGTCCGAGTTTCGGCTTCTACGGCGTGATCGACGAGCGGCTGGACCTCGGCCTCATCGCCGGTCTGGCCGATGCGCGACCCGACTGGCGCATCGAGATCGTCGGGCCGACGGCGAAGATCGATCCGACCGAGCTGCCGGTCCGCGACAACCTGAGCTATCCCGGTTCGGTCGCCTACGCCCGGCTGCCGGAGGTGATCTCGGGCTGGGACGTCGCCTTGATGCCCTTCGCCATCAACGACGCCACCCGCTTCATCAGCCCCACCAAGACGCCGGAGTACCTAGCGGGCGGAAGGCCCGTGGTCAGCACGCCCATCGCCGATGTCGTCAGCGCGTACGCCGACCTGGATGCGGTGACCGTCGCGTCGGATGCCCCGGCCTTCGTCGCCGCCTGCGAGGCAGCGCTGGAGCGCGCCCGCGGTCCCGACCGCACGTGGCTGGACGCCGCCGACGCCCGCCTGGCCGGCCAATCCTGGGATCGCACGCAGGCGCAGATGGCCCGGCTGATCCAGGGCGTACGCGCCGACGAGCCGATCATCGTCGACCTTCCCCCGGTCAAGCCCATGGCCAAGCCCGCGGCGTGGCCGTCGCGTCGGTCCTCGCACTTCGACGCGGTGGTGGTCGGCGCAGGCTTCGCCGGCGCTGTGTCGGCCGAGCGGCTGGCGGCGGCGGGGCGGAGGGTGCTGGTGCTCGACCGCCGCCCCCACATCGCCGGCAACGCCTTCGACACGCCGGACGCGGCCGGCGTGCTGCACCACGTCTACGGCCCCCACATCTTCCACACCAACTCCGACGAGGTGTTCCGCTATCTATCGCGCTTCACCGAGTGGCGCGGCTACGAGCATCGCGTGCTGGCCGCGGTCGAGGGGCGGCTCGTGCCCATCCCGATCAACCGCACGACGCTGAACCGCCTCTACGACCTCGACCTTTCCAGCGACGAGGCGGCGGCGGCGTTCCTGGCGGCTCGGGCAGAGCACGTGCCCACGATACGCACCTCGGAGGACGTGGTGGTCGCCGCGGTCGGGCGCGAGCTCTACGAGCTGTTCTTCCGCGGCTATACCCGCAAGCAGTGGGGCCGCGACCCCTCCGAACTCGACCGCTCCGTCACCGCCCGGGTTCCCACCCGCACGGGCGTGGACGACCGCTACTTCACCGACACCCACCAGGCGATGCCGAGCGCGGGTTACACCCGCATGTTCGAGCGCATGCTCGACCATCCCAACATCACCGTCTCGCTCTCCACCGATTTCCGCGAGGTGGCCGACGAGGTTCTCTTCGACCGGCTGGTGTTTTGCGGCCCGGTGGACGAGTTCTTCGGGCGGCGCTTCGGCGACCTGCCCTACCGCTCGCTGCGCTTCGACCACCAGACGCTCGACCAGGAGTGGTTCCAGCCGGTCGGCGTCGTGAACCATCCCTCTCCCGAGGTCCCCTTCACCCGCGTCACCGAGTACAAGCACCTCACCGGGCAGACGCACCGCAAGACGTCGATCACCTACGAGTATCCCTCGGACGAAGGCGATCCCTATTATCCGATCCCCACCCCCGAGACGCAGGCGCTCTACAAGAAGTACGAGGCCCTGGCGCTCGCCCGGCCGGACGTCGACTTCGTGGGGCGGCTGGCGACCTACCGGTACTACAACATGGACCAGGTGGTGGGGCAGGCGCTGGCGCACGCACGCCGCCACCTCGCCGCCGACACCACGAGGCCGAGCCACCGCGACATGAGGGCGTCGGCCGCCGAGTGAGGGCGCGTCAGCGCGGGCTGGCGAGGCTTTCGATCGCCTCGGCCACGGCGTCGGGCTGGTCCAACGCCAGCAGGTGGCGGCTGCCGGCGACGCATTGCAGCCGCGCGCCCGCCAGCCGCGGCGCCGTGGCGCACTGCTGCACCTGCATGCCCAGGTGATCGTCCTGGGCGCCGGCGAGCACGGTGATCGGCGGCTGCACCGGCGCCACGTCGATCGTCTCGCGGCTGCCGCCTTCCCACCACCAGCGCCACGCCGAGCGGTCGGTGCGCAGTTGGTCCTCGACCGCCTCGCGGAAACGCGCGCTCTCTGGCGGAGCCAACGTAGACTGACGCACGCTCTCGGCGGCGGCCGATGCGTCTCCCCAGGCGTGCAGGCTGCGCTCGCGCTCACCTTCCTTCATCGGCTCGGGGGTCGGGGGCGAGGGCGCGCACAGCACCAGCGCGCGCAGGCGAGGCGGCCGCCGCGCCGCCACAGCCATGGCGATCTTGCCGCCCATCGAGGCGCCGACGAGGACGACCTCGCCCTCCACCTGCGCCATCCGTGCGAGCGCCCACTCGGCGTAGGCGGCCACGCTGGGCTGCGGGAGCGGCGAGGCGTCGCCGAAGCCAGGGAGGTCCGGCGCGAGGCTGGGCGCCTCCAGCCGCTCGCATACGCCCGACCAACTGCGCCCCGCGGAACCGAAGCTGTGCAGCAGAAGGATCGTGGGGGGCGGGCTCATACCTGCACCTTCAGCCGCGCCGGCTTGTCGGTGACGGTGAGGAGCTCGGCGTGGGGCACGACGCCGATGCGGCCGAAGGTCTCCAGCAGCATGCGGAAGTCGCCGGCCACGCGGTTCGGCCGCCGGTCCAGATCGTAGAGGCCGCACTGGTTCACCCGCCCGTTGCGCTCGGCCAGCTGGGTGTCCCAGTCGATCTGGTCGATCAGGCTGTACCAGGTGAAGCCGAGCACGGGCACGCCCTCTCCGCGCAGCGCCAGTACGTTGGCCCACTGCTTCCACAGCCACGCCGGCGCCGCGACGGGATCGAAGGTGTTCGTCTCGGTGAAGAACACCGGCTTCTTGTAGCGCTCGTAGTACTCCTGCGTGATTTCCCGCCAGCCGAAGATGTCTTCAGACTCGAGAATTTCGCCGTTCGGTTTCCTGACCTTCTCGTTGCGGCCGTAGTAGTCGATGCCCATGATCTGATAGCCGGGCGGCTCGCCGCGCATGAACCAGGCGTACTCCTCCCGTGTCAGCCCGCTGTCGAGCAGATAGAGCATCGCGTCGGCCCGCGGCGCGCTGGCGTAGAGCAAGTCCAGCGACAGGAAGCGGAGCTGGTTGGCGAGCAGCGACTCTGGGGAGGGCGCGGGCGTCATGTCGTGCATGCACTCGGCGCTCTCGCTCTGGATGATGATGCAATCGGGGCGGCGGGTGACGATCTCCTGGGTGCCAAGGATGCTGGCGGCGACCAGATGCTTGAGCGCCGTGACGAACGCCTCGTCGCTCTTCAGCTGCTCGTTCCAGATCCCGTCCTTGGCGCTGTTGCGCGCGGTGACGTAGATCTCGTTCACCGGAGTGAAGGCGCGGATCCACGGATAGCGCTCGGCCACGCGCGCGCAGTAGTCGGCGAACAAAAGCGGCAGGTCGGGGTTCTGAAAGTCTCCCCAGCTCTTCGGCAGGCCGAAGTGCATGAGGTCGAGGATGGGTTCGATCTCCAGCCGCTTCAGCTCGGCCAGGGTCTCGTCGGCGAAATCCCAGTCGAAATGGCCCTCGGCCTCGCAGATGCGGTGCAGGGGCAGGCCGTAGCGCAGGCTGCGCAGGCCCAGGCGGTGGGCCAGGGCGAAGTCCTCGCGCCAGCGCTCGTAGTGGCCGCATTCCGCCAGCATGTCGCGCCGCACCGAGCCATGCTGGATGAGGGGGTAGGAGCATTCGATGCCGCTGGCGAAGCGGAAGGCCTCGTGCGAGCCGGTCGGCAGCCCGCTTCCGTCCTCGCCGGCGCCGCCGCCGCGCTGGTCGCCGGCGTACTCGCCATCGGGATGGCGCGCCCTGATGCGCTGCAGGAAGCTCGTCACGTGGGGGTGCTCCGTCCCAGGAATCGATCGGCCGTCCGCAGGCTCAGCGCCATCTGCGTCAGCGCCGGGTTCACACTCAGCGCGCTCGGGAAGACGGAGTTGTCGCAGACGTAGAGGTTCTCCACCTCGAAGCTGCGGCAGTCGGCGTCCACCACCGCCTCGTCGCCGTCAGCCCCCATGCGGCAGCCGCCGAGGGTGTGGGCGTTGCGCGCGAAGGCCCACACGTCGCGCGCGCCGGCCGCCTCCCAGATGGCGCGCATCAGCGTCTCCGCGTGGCGGCTCATGGCGGTCTCGTTGGGGCCGTTGGCGAAGGTGACCAGGGGCTTGGGGAAGCCGCGCACGTCGGTCTCGTCGGAGAGCGTGAGCCGGTTGTCCGCCTGCGGCAGGCAGTCGCCCAGGATGTTGATGCCCGCCACGTGGTTGAAGCGGCGCATGTGCTCCACCAGCCGCTCGCCCCACCAGCCGGATCCGCGCGCCACCTGCTCGGCATAGGTCACCGGCATGACGCCGATGGACTGCAGGAGGTAGCCGCCGGCGAAATTGGCGCCGGCAGGGCGGTGCATGGCCTCGCTGATCAGGCCGCCCGGGACGCCGCGCGTGGGCCGCGTCTCCTCGTCGAACACCCCCCAGACCTGCAGGCCCGGGTGCGCCATGAAGTTGCGCCCCACCTGCCCGGAACCTTCGGCCAGGCGGTGGATCAGGAGCATGCGCGGACTCTCGACCCCGCCCGCGCAGAGGAAGACGTGGCGGCAGCGCTGCCGCCGCTCGCGGCTCTCGCCGTCGCGGAACGTCACGGCGGCGAGGCGCCCCGCCCGGTCGCGCTCGAAGCCCGTGACGTAGCACTGCGCCCGCACCTCGGCGCCGGCGTTCGCCGCGGCGGGGATGAAGGTGACGTCCATAGACCCCTTGGCGCCGACCGAGCAGCCCGCCTGGCAGAAGCCGCGGTTGGTGCAGGCGCCGCGCCAGCCGTAGGCCGGGTTGGAGTAGCTGCCGGAGAGCGCCGCATTGGGGGCGGGGGAGGTCTCCACCCCCAGCGCCTCGCACCCCGCCCGCATCAGCTGCGCCGGCCGGTTGAGGGGCAGCGGCCGCAGCGGGTAGGGCCGCAAGCGGGGCGCGCCCCACGGATAGCTCGCCGGCCCGGACACGCCGATGAAGCGCTCCACCTCGTCGAGGTAGGGCTCGAGCGCGGTGAAGGCGATCGGCCAGTCGACGCCCTCGCCGGTTTCGGTGCGCAGCCGCAGGTCGTCGGGATGCGGCCGCGGGCAGTAGGCCGTCCAGTGCAGGGTCGAACCGCCCACGCCCGTGCCCGAGTTGTTGGCGCCGAAGGCCAGCGGATCGGCGCCCGCGCTGAGGCGCTCGTCGGTCCAGAACAGCTTCTGCTGCGCGGCCTCGTCGGTGGCGAAGTCCTCCGCCGGGGTCCACCAGGCGCCGGCCTCCAGCGCTACGACGCTGCAGCCCGCCTGCGCCAGGCGCGCCAGGATCGGCGCGCCGCCCGCCCCGGTCCCGATCACCACGGCGTCCACCGTCTCGCTGTCTTGGAAGCGGCGCATCGCGCCTTCAGCGGAAGGGGGCATCGAGGTCCTGGAAACCATGCGCATCGGCCATGCCGTCGTAGCCGATCGCCACCTGCACCAGCGGATGGGCGTAGGCGAGCCGCGTCAGGGCTGCGAGCACGTCTTCGAACCATCGCGGCGGGACCTGCGCCAGGTCGCCGGACCGGGCCTGCTGCAGCAGGGCGTGCTGCCGCTGCGCCGGCAGGTCGGCGAAGCTTGACGGCGCGGCGTCGGCGTCCAGCGCATCCAGCCCGGCCGCGACAGCCGTGGCGTCGGGGGAGGTGTCGGCGTAGCGCCAGCCGTCACCCGCGCCGGTCGCCAGTTGCACGTCCAGCCGCCGCGCGAGCTCCACCCGGTCCTGCAGCGCGCCGAGCGGCACGAGCCGCGCCGCCGCCGCGGCCAGCGTCGCCAATTGCCGCCGGCTGAGCGCGCCGGGGGCGTCCGCACAGCGCTCCATCCGCGCCGTGAGCGCCGCGCGGGTCGGCGCGGTGAGGCGGTCGGAGGCGAGGAGTGCGCGGGTGGCCGCCTCCAGCCCGGCAAGATCCTGGCTCACGGCTTTTCGCCAGACGGGCGGGAGCGGCACACGCGACAAGGCGGAGCGCCGGTCATGGGCCCGCCGCTAGACGATGGTGAGAGCGGCGGCGCACTCGCCGTCATGTAGATTCATCCTTCGCGCGCCGGTCAGGCGGTCTGGCCACGGCAGGCGCGCATGGTGAAAGACGCGCCAGACGCACCGGTCTGGCGCGGGGATGACGCCGAGCGAACGCCTCTCGATCATCATGCGCTGCGGACACGCCGGGGTGCATGTGGCGGCGGAGCGCCGGATAGTGGCTGACCACCAGCCGCCTATCGGCGGTGAAGGGGGCGTCGCGCAGAGCCGTCGAGTAAGCGCCCGATGCCTTCGTCAGCGTCGTCTGCTCCAAGCCGCACCCCCTCCGCTCCCACCTCCGCGCAAACGCCGCGGTGTGCAGGGCCGTTGCCGCAAGGCCGCCGTGAGCGCGACTTTCTTCCGCTCCGGCCGAGGCTTGGCCCTCGCAACGCCCTCGCCCCCCGGCCGTTCGGCTCGGCGAAGGAGACACATCCATGGCCGAAGATTCACGCCTGCGCATGCAGGACCCCCGCACCCAGTATCCGCAGCCGCCCTTTCCCAAGCAGCCCCAGTCCGCGCCCGGGCTGGCGAGAAAGATGGACCCGCAGCCCGACCACGGCGAGGAGAGCTACAAGGGCTCCGGCCGGCTCGAGGGCCGCAAGGCGCTGATCACCGGCGGCGACAGCGGCATCGGTCGCGCCGCCGCCATCGCCTTCGCCCGCGAAGGGGCTGACGTGGCGATCGTCTACGAGGAAAGCGAGGACGCCGACGCCCGCGAGGTGATCTCCCTCATCGAGGGCTGCGGCCGCAAGGCGGTGGCTCTGCCGGGTGACATCCGCGACGAGAGCTTCTGCCGCGACCTGGTGGAGGATGCGGTGCGTCAGCTCGGCGGGCTGGACATCCTGGTCAACAACGCCGGCAAGCAGGTCACCCAGAAGACCATCGCCGACGTCACCGCCGACCAGTTCGACCAGACGCTGAAGACCAACTGCTACGCCCTGTTCTGGATCACCAAGGCCGCCGACGCGCACCTCAAGGCCGGCGCAGCCGTGATCAACACCGCCTCTATTCAGGGCTACGACCCCGACCCCAGCCTTCTGGACTATGCCTCCACCAAGGCCTTCATCACAGCCTTCACAAAGAGCTACGCCAAGCAGGCGATGCAGAGGGGCGTGCGCGCCAACGTCGTGGCGCCCGGCCCCTTCTGGACGCCGCTGCAACCCTCGGGCGGACAGACGCAGGAGGGGGTCCAGCACTTCGGTGAGGAGTCGCTGTACAAGCGACCTGGCCAGCCGGTGGAGATCGCGCCGATCTACGTCTTCCTCGCCTCGCAGGAAGCCAGCTACGTCACGGGTGAAGTCTACGGCGCCACTGGCGGAAGCGGCGTGGCCTGAGCCGAAGCCACCCTCGGCCGCCGCTGGTGCGACCGTCGAGGGTGGCTTCAAAGTCGAGGCGCGCGGTCACGCGCCCGTTGGTCAGATAGCAGAGCTCCGCAGCGACGGACTCCGACTACTCCCGTCGATCTCGATCACGTCCTCACGCCCGGCTCGCCCCACGTAGCGGATGGTCTGTCGTATTGGGCAGGCAAGGAGAAGGGCGGCTCGCGCCAGCCGTTGTCTCTCCCAACATCACCTGCGCGGCGATCTTGCGCCGACGCCTGAGGCGCCATGCCAAGAGAGCGTCGTCCACACGTGGCGCGTCCAGGCTGCTAGCGCCTACAGTAGGAACCCAGGCATGCGTTGGAGCGCGGGACAGGGCGGGACTGCCGCCGCCTTCTCCTCAGGCTCGCCCTCCGAAGCGAACCGGCGAAAGGGTGAGCCGAGCGCCGGCGCCTTTGTCCGCTTTCCGGCGGCGTCTGCGCGGCCCGACGGGCGGAAGAGCATGGGCTGCGAACACCAGCACGACGAAACAGATCGCGCCTGTGAGCTCGAGCGGAAATGCGCGCGAGGAGAAGCTGGAGAAGATCGAATATGCGGTCCACGGCCAGACGGCCAAGCGCACGAACATCGAGAAGGGGCGGCTGCGATTTGCAGATGTGATCGCACGCTGCAGCTCGGGGCTTGCGCCGAACCTCTGGGCGTTTCGCTCGAACATGAAAATCAGCAACGCGCCGAACGCCAGGGTGACGACTTCGACGCGGCCCTCGGTGGCGATCTGAGCGAGCAGCTCGCTGAGCAGCATGCCTGCCAACGCAACACGCAAAATGGTGCGTAGCGGAATCCCCAGCTGCGTCCACAGCCAGGCCACGGCGGCGTCGGCGATCCTAAGCTGGGCCTGGTCGAAGCGGAGGATGAGGTTCACCGGCCATAGCTGGCGAGCACACGGGCTGGCTTCAATGCCGATGGCGCAGCCGCTCCGGGCGGCGGCTTTCCGGGCGAGGCCAACGGCCGCTGGTGGCGCTTCTCAGTCGTATGTCGCCCTTCCGGACTTGAGCCGATGTCCGCTCCTGGCGAGCGCGGCCTTGTGGAGACTGTTGTGCGCCTGTCACCCGTACTGCTGCGCTCAGTTGAGCAACTCGTAGCCGCGTACGATCCAGCGCATCGTCATGGCGCCTTGGGCGGGTCGCCAGAGCTTGTGCGAGCCCGAAAGGAAGCGGTCGTGGATGCCCACCGCGTGTTGAGAAAAGTCGTAGAAGTCGTGTCGGTGGTGGGCGAGAACCAGCCGGCCGCCGATCCGCAGCGTGCGCGCGACAATCCGGGCGAAGCGGGCCGAGGCGCGCGGGGAGAGATAGTAGAGCACCTCGGCCACGACGATCGCATCGTAGACCGCGTGCGCAGGCGGTTCAGGCAACGCCAAGCGGTATGCGCGCGCCCTCGGTTCGGACGCGAGCGCCGCCGCAGTCAGAGCCACCGCGGCCGCGGCGCCGTCGGTCGCATCCAGCCGCAATGCCCGCGGGGCGAGCGCCACGCTGTTCGCGCCGGCTCCCGAGGCCGGCTCCCACACGCGGCCACGTCGTCCGAGCCCCAGGGCTTGCAAGATCGCACGTCGCTTGGCCGCTTCGTCGGCGTCGGTGAAGGTGCGCCATGGGTCGGCGTCGGCGTGGAACTTGGCGTCGAAGCCCGCGAGGTCGAGGCGCCTCATCGCGAGACGCCGGGACGGTGAAATGTCTCCAGCGGCCGCGTGAAGGCGGCTTCCTGCGCAGGCGTGAATACGAAGCCGCCGGGATCGTCGGCGATCAGGCCGGCTTGGCTGCGATGGAGCCGCAGGGCGAACCGTTTCGCCGCCCAGGGCGCGGTGATCGGCGCCGTCCAACACGCCGTTCGCGCCGGCGTGGCGTGGGCCGCCCAGACGCCGTAGTCGAGCCGGCGCATGCGCCGGGGCGCAACGGCGGTAAGCGCGAGGGCGACGGCGCGATGATCGGGATGATCGTCGTCTATGGTCGGGCCGACGACCAGGTCGGGAGCGTCCGAACGGTTCAGCTCACGCATGAAGGCGAGGCGCAGCGCCTCGCAGCAGGCGTCAAGCCGCCCATCCGGCAGCTCGAGAAAGCGTACGTAGGCGGCGGTGACGCCGATCGTTCGCAAGGCCCAGAGGGTCTCGCGGCGGCGCTGTCGCACCCGCCGTTGCGGCGGCCAGGCGCGGCTCGCGGGATGTGAGGCGGCCCCGTCGCTGGCGACCACCACCCGCACCGTGGCGCCTGCGAGCTTCGCCGCGCGCATCAGACCCCAGGCGCCGATCACCTCGTCGTCGGGATGCGGCGCGACCACGAGGAGCCGCGTGGGCGCCCCCGAAGACAGCCTCATAGCGCTGGCGCCAGGAGGCCGGCGACCACAGCCGCACCCACCCGAAGCCGTTGAGCGTCCGGCGCGGGCTGCCGCAGGTAGACGGCGAGGTCGGTGACCACGCGCGCCAGCGGATGCCCGATGAAGAGGCCCTGCAAGCCTACCGCCTGCTGCGCGACGGTGAGCGCGCGCTCTGCGGCTTCCGCGACATCGACGCGCGCCGCCGCGACGGCGGCCAGGCGGCCATCCGGCGCGACGTCTGCAAACATCATTCGCGCCGCTCTGCGCACCGCGCAGGCGGCGCGCTCTCCACAGATGAGAAGGTCGGCCAACCGTGCGGATTGGAACGGCTCACCCGCCCGGGCGGCGCTCATCAGGTGGTTGCGGGTCGCATCGAATACGGCCGCCACCCCACCCGCCTGCACTGCGGTGAAGCGCAGCGCGCCGCCGCTGAACCAGGGTTCGCGGGCGTAGTCTCCGGGAGCACCGATCCGCGCGCTCGCTTCGACGGGAGCGTTGGACCAGCTCACCCGGTGGGTTTCCGAGCGCTGCATGCCGACCACGCGCCACCACTGCGTGTCGATCTCCGGGGCATGAGCGGCGAGATCGATCAGCAACAGCTGGGCGCCCTCCCCGGTCGCCGCGGTGACCAGCGCGTGCGTCAGCACCCCTGCGCCCGAGGCGAAGCTCTTGCCGCCCGCTAGGAGCTCGCCCTTCAGCCGCAACGGCGCTTCCGGCAGATCGGCGTTCCAAACGCCCACCAGGGCGCCGCTCGAAAGCGCCAGGCGAAAAGCGTCGACCTGCTCGCTTGAGCCGTAGCGCAGCGCGATCTGCACGGCGTCGACATGACCTTCCAGAAGCCGGCCGAGCGGCAGGTCTCGGCGGCCGGCGGCGTAGAGCGCGCGCAACAGACCGAGGAGTTCGACCTCGCTCTGCGGATCGCCGTTGGTGGGCAGGGCGGCGGCGGAGGCGGCGAGATTGCGCCGCATGTCCTCCAGACTCGCCGTCATGCCGCCGCCTCCAAGGCGGTCCGCTCAAGTCGGGCGAGCGCCGCCTCCGCTTCGGGCAGCGGCACCGTACGGCGGTCGGGCGGCGCCGGCACGATCCTGGTGGCGAAGCTCTCAGCGTTGGCGCAGCGCTCGGCCTCGCGAGCCAGCTGCTCCACCTCGAGCGACAGACGGTGACCGAGCTCAGCTGCATGCGCGGCGCCCCGGACGTCGTAGAAAGAGCGCGCGAGCGCGTGCGCTGCATACTGCCAGGCCATGGCCTCGGGATGTGCAACCCGGACACGCTCCGCACTCGCCTCCGCTTGCAGAGCGGCGGCGAGCCCGTCGGGGGCGCGCCCGCTGCGTCGCGAGGACGTAGCGACCAGCATCCGTGCATCGCGACGCACCCGCATGCCAGCACGCTGCGCTTCGTCGACGATCAGCGCGTCTTCACCAGAGACCTGATCGGCGAAACCGCCCAAATGCGCATAGGCGTCGCTGCGGAACGCCATGTTCGCCCCCCCGGTGAAGTGGTGGTGCGGACCCGGATCCCAGCCGACCGGGTCGAACCGCCGGCGCAATGCGTAAAGCCTGTCGTAGTAGGCCTCCACTTGATCCTGCACCGGCGAGCCGTTCGCCCGCGTGATCCGCCCCGTCGCAAGGTCGCACCCGGCGAGCGCCAGGCGAGAGCGCGCGATCCAGTCAGGCGCAGGCGCGCTGTCGGCGTCGGTGGTCAGGTAGATCGCCGCCCCGTCACCGCCATGGTGGTCAGTGGCCATGCGCATGGCGGCCGCCCGGGCACGACCGGCGTTGGGTGAGCTCGACGCAACGCTGCGGATGGCGACCGGAAATTTCGCACACCCTCTCAACTCCTCGGCGACCTTCAGGCTGCGATCGCTGCAGCCATCGAGCAAGAGGCAAAGCGACCACGAAGATGTCTCGGTCTGCCCGGTCAACGCGGCGAACAGACCTTCCAGCAGCAGCGCTTCGTTACGAGCAGGCACACACACGTACGCATGCGGTCGCGACATCGGAGAACTCCGCATCATCCTTACTAAAATGCTTCGTGAACAGGCTCAAGCAGACAACGTCCATTCGCGGACCGCGAACGGACGCTGTCTGCTTACTACTTACGCCTTGACAGCTTCGATGTTGACCGCCTGCTCGGCCAGTTCGCTCATCAGATCGTCGGCGCTGTGCATGTCCTTGACGGCGGCTTCAAGCTTGTCGTGATCGCCTCGGAGCTTTAGGGCTTTGGCGAAGGCGGCGACGGTGCCGAAGCCCGTGATGCCGTAGTGCGTCATACGTTGGTACTGAGCGATGATCGCTGCATCGAGCACCGGACCGCTCTTGGGCGCCTCCTCGACGGTATGTTTAAGCGCTTCGGCGCAGAGACCTTCCATTCCTTTGCAGTGTTCTTTCTTCAGCTTCTCGCCCTGCCCTTCAATTAACGTTTTCAGAAGCTCGGTGTGCTTGGTGATTCCATCAGCTGAGGACTGAAGCATGTTCTTCAGCTTCGGATTTGTGGCCTCCGGCGCGATTTTCTTCAGCGCCTTGATCATCTGATCGTTAGCTGACCAGAGGTCTGCCAACTCATCCACATAGAGTTCCTGGAGACTGGCGATCTGTGACATTTGCGATTCTTTCCTGAGGGACGCCGCTCCGGGTGATCCGACCCGCCGACCGTAGGGAATACGCGCGGCTGTGGAACGACGATCCCTGCGTTCTGCGGAGCCTGCCGGAACGCCTGAACGTCCGCCTTCTGAAGCAATCTCAGAGGCCGATCGTGGCGCTGGTCGGGATGAGACGGAAATGCGGGTTTCAGACAGCGGCGCCAGAACGGCGATGCGAGCTGCAGTCAGGCGCGCCAAGCTGACCAGCACTGCGGCGAAGGCGGATACGCCCAGATGCGGTCGCCGCGAGGTACGGGTCGGCAAGTCGTCTACTGGAGCTGGAACGCTGGAAGCCATCCCCGTCAGGCGCGTTCTCCGCGCGAAGTTTCGAGGCGGGCTTGCTCCTCACCCACCCGCAGGCGCGCCGACAAACTCGGGAAGGACGCCCAAGGCTGACGCAACCAGCCGGTCGGTACCGACGGATGGAAAAAGCCGAATACGCCAGCACCGCGAACGCGTGCTTTTGGTCGGGAAAGCTTAGGCCGTACGGCATACTGTTCCTCCTTGAGCAGAGCGGGCGCGTGGACGGCATCGACGCCTATCGGCCGGGGCGATGGGAAGCGTCAGGGGCGCTCCGGCGCCAGCTTGCGAAGCTCGCCGGATCGGGAGGCTTGCCGCCAGCCTCGGGAGGCAGCCATATCGCGCATGAACCGCAGTGACCCAGCTCGATCGCCGCCCCCGGGCGGCGCCGATCCATTGGCGGAGCGGCTCGGCGCTTACGCTCGCTTGAGCGAAGAGGAGGTCGACGCGATCGGCGCTCTCCAAGGGGCGCCGCGCCGTCTCGCCAAGGGCGACATGCTCTGCGCCGAGGGCGAGGCGTCGACGACTTTGTACGTTCTGCGACAAGGCGCGGTGCTGGCTTCGCAAGCGTTGCCCGGAGGTGCGCGCCAGATACTGCGCATCCACCACCCCGGCGATCTGATGAACCTGTCGAGCCTAGGCTGGGCGCGCACGGCGGCGAGCCTCGCGGCGGCGACGCCCGCGGTGGTGACGCCGGTCGAGCGGGACGCCTTCGGCGCGCTGTTCGTCCACCATCCGCGGTTGGCCGCTCTCTGTCACGGCGTCGCGATCGCTGAAAGCGTTTCACTCTGCGACCGCCTCGCGTCGGTGGGGCGCACCAGCGCCGCGGCTCGAGCCGCCCTGCTGCTTCTGGAGCTCAACGTGCGCCAGCACGTCGGCGCACCCGCCCTCACTTCGGAGCTCACGCTGTTTCTCAGCCAGACCGATATCGCCGACGCGACCGGCATGACCAAGGTCCACGTCAATCGCACGCTTCGCGCCCTCAGCGAAGGCGGGCTGATCGCCCGTTCCGGGCGTGAAGTCCGGCTTCTCGATCGTGAAAGACTCGTCGAGATGTGCGGATACGTCGATCGACTGACGCAAATATCCGTTGAATGGCTGCCGGCAGGCGACACAGACATCAGCGCGAAAGCCGGCGGTAACCTGCGTTAATTTCTGGCGCGTTTCAGCTAATGTATTGGGCTCGCTCGGTTTTCGCTTTACCGGCCGTGCTGTCCTGCGCCAAAAGGCGGCGCCCCGACGGGGCGTGTCAGGAGCGAGTGGATGGCGGGCAAGCTTGGCGTAGCGGTGGTGGGTGCGGGCGGGGCGGTGGCCACGACCGCGGTTGCGGGGATCGAGGCGATCCGCGCAGGGTCCAACGATCGCGCGGGCCTGCCGCTCGCCGACCGCTCCGTCAGCGGCCTGCCCGACTATGCCGACCTGGTGTTCGGCGGCTGGGATCTTTCGGCGGACGACTATGCGACCGCCGCGCTCGGCCACGGCGTGCTCACGCCCGCCGAGCTGGAGGACGGCGCTTCCGCACTGAAGGACATGCGGCCGTGGCCCGCGGTGGGCAGCCGCGACTACTGCCGCAACATCGACGGAGCCAACCAGGCGAAGGTCGGCGGCCATCGCGAGGCGGTGGAGCGCATCCAGGCCGACCTCAAGCGCTTCAAGGCCGAGCAGGCGCTGGACGAGGTGGTGGTGATCAACCTGGCCTCCACCGAGCGGCCGCCGGAAAAGGGCTCGGCGGCGCTGCAGTCGCGCGAGGCCTTCGAGAAGGGGTTGGACGCCAGCGATCCGGCGATCAGCCCGGCGATGCTCTACGCCTACGCCGCCATCACCGCCGACACCGCCTACGGCAACTTCACCCCCAGCGTGGCCGCCGACCTGCCGCTGCTGGCCCAGCTGGCGGCCGAGCGCGAGGTGCCCATCGCCGGCAAGGACGGCAAGACCGGTCAGACATTGCTCAAGACGGTGCTGGCGCCGGGCTTCAGGGCGCGAGCGCTCCATGTGGACGGCTGGTTCTCCACCAACATCCTAGGCAATCGCGACGGCTTGGCGCTCGACGATCCGTCGTCGCTGGCCAGCAAGGTCAACACCAAGAAGAGCGCGCTCGACGGGATGCTCGGCTACCCGGTCGAGGACCACATCGTCCACATCCACTATTATCGGCCGCGCGGTGACGACAAGGAGGCTTGGGACAACATCGATCTCTCGGGCTTCATGGGTCGCAAGATGCAGGTGAAGGTCAACTTCCTCTGCAAGGACTCGATCCTGGCGGCGCCGCTCGTCATCGAGATCGCGAGGTCGCTGGCGCTGGCCCGCAGGCGCGGCGAGGGCGGAGTGCAGGAGCAGATGGGCCTGTTCTTCAAGGCGCCGCAGATGGGCGATGGCGCGGAGCCCGAGCATGGCCTGCTGGAGCAGCAGCGCCGCTTCGACACATGGCTGGACGCCTGAGCCCCATGGCCGACGGCGAGGTGGGAGGCGGGCGGCTCGCCGCCCAGCTTCCCCTCTACCGCGAACTGGGCGACCTGAAGCGCATCCGCTCGGCGCGGGCGGATGGCTCCGTCGCCGAGCGCCTTTTCGCCGCCGCCTGGGCGGCGCTGGTGCGCGGCGAGCCTGGGCGCGAAGTCATGCTCCGCACCACCGCGGCCGCCCTGGCCGCAGCGCGCCTGGGAGACATGGATCGCGCCAGCCTTGCCGAGCTCGGGCTGACGGACGAGGAGGCGGACGCCGTGCTGCAGCGCGCCTTGTACGAGGTGGCTGCGCCATTCGACGCAGCTCTCGTGCAGACGCTCGCGGCCGCGCTCGGGATCGGCGCGCCCGGCGGCGGCGCGACACCGCCCTTCGTGGAGCGCCTGGCGCGCCAGCCTCGCGCCGGCGTCACCTGTCCGGGACGCGCGCGTCTGCTGCTGCAGCCGGCCGAGTCGCACGCGGAGCACTGCCTGCTCGTGGCGGTGATCGGCGTACTCGCCTCGCCGGAGCAAGGCGCCGATCCCGAGGCCGCGTTCCTGATGGGCCTCGCCCACCACCTTCACAACGCGCTGATGCCCGACAGCGGCTTCACCGGCGAGATCCTGCTGGGCGAACAGCTCGACGCGGTGATCGCCCGCGCGCGCGAAAACGCCCTGGCTGAACTCGCGCCTGGCTTGGCCCAGCGCATCCGCACGGCGCTGGGTCCCATCGGCGGCGACGCCACGCCCGAGGCGCGCGCCTTCCACGTGGCCGACGTGCTGGATCGCGTGCTTGAGATCGAACAGCACCTGAAGGTCGCGCACGTCAGCCTCGACGACGTGCTGGGCCCCTACGCGCTCGTCCATGATGGCCCGGTCAAGCCGCTGCACGACGCCATCCTGCGCGAGGCCGGCCTGCTGTGAGCCTGGCGCTGCGCTCGCCCATCTCTCGGCGCGCTCTGGCGGCCTACTGTCCCCATGCGCTCAGCGACGGCGCCGGCGAGCGCTGGCCGGTGGTCGACGGCGTCCCCTACCTGCGCGCCGGTTCGACCGCGCTGGCGCAGGCCGCGCTCGAGCGGCTCGACGGCGGCGATCGGGAGAGCGCGCTGGCGCTGCTTTTGGCCGAGAACGACGCTTGGTGGGACGAGCCGCCGCCGCCGGAGACCGAGCTCCGCGCGGTGGTGCGCGACGCCGACGCGCTTTCGCTGCGCGAGGTGATGCGCCGGCTCGGCTGGGGCCGAGTGGGCGACTACTTCGCCCACCGCTGGAGCGATCCCACCTTCGTCGCCGGACAGGCGCTGACCGACGCGCACTGGACCCGGCCCGCCACCGCCTTCGAACTCGCGTGCGGCGTTGGCGGCCATCTGAGGGCGTTGGCGCTTGCGGGCGTGCGGGCGGCGGGCGGCGACGTGGTGTTCGCCAAGCTCTGGGTGGCGCGCCATTGGGTCGTCGGCCCGAAGGTCGAACTCGTCTGCTTCGACGCCGAGGCGCCCTGGCCGCTGGTCACGACCTTCGACCTCGTCGCCTGCCACGACGCCTTCTATTTTCTGCGCGACAAGGCGGCGGTGGCGACGGCGTTGAAGGCGGCGGCCGGGGAGGGCGCGCTCCTGCTCTCCCACGTGCACAACGCGCGCTGGCCCAACCTCTCCGGCGGCAGGGCGATGGAGGGCGAAGCGCTGGGCGAGCTGTTCCCGGACGCTGTGGTCTACGACGATGCCGAGCTGACCCGCGCCGGCGCCGAGGGCCGTACGCCCCGCTCGGCCGGGTGGGCGAAGCTGGCGCAGGTGGAGGCGTTCTCCCTCGCCGCGGGGGCTGCCGCCATGACTGAAGCGCGCCCCGCCACCGGTCCCGTCTCGCGCCCGCCCGAGGGCGCGGCGCTCGTGCGCAATCCGCTGCTCACCTCGGCGGGCGTGCGTTGGCCCTCCGCCCGCTACCGTGAGGAGTACGGCCCCCGCGCCACCTACGGCCGCATCTCCGCGCCCTTGCCAGCCCATGCACGGATGGATGCGCAGAGCGCTCCGCTGGCCGCGCGCCGCGACCTCGTCGACCTTCCGGAGCGCTGGTGATGGCGCCGTTGCGTTGGGCGATCGCGGGTTTCGGCTGGGTGGCGCGCGATCACATGGCCCCCGCCATCCGCGAGGCGGGCGACGCGCTCGTCGGCGTGGCCGATCCCGATCCCGCCGCCCGGGCGCAGGCGCCCGAGGCCGCGGGCTACGACACTGTGGAGGCGCTGCTCGAAGCGCAGCGCCCCGACGCCCTCTACGTGGCCACGCCCAACGCCCTGCACCTCGCCCCCGTGCGCGCCGCGGCGGCGGCCGGCGTGGCGGTGCTGTGCGAGAAGCCCATGGCCGCCGACCTCGCCGACGCCGAAGCCATGGGCGCGGCCGTCCGCGACGCCGGCGTCCTGTGGGGCGCGGCCTTCGACCAGCGCCACCATCCTGCGCACGCCGCCCTACGAGAGGCGCTCGCCGAAGGCTCCATCGGTCGTCCCGCCGCGGTGCGCATCGCCTACGGCTGCTGGGTCGATCCGCGCTGGCGGCCGCCCGGCGCCTCGGCGGCGGAGAACTGGCGCGCCGATCCGGCGGCGGCCGGCGGTGGCGCGGTGATCGACCTGGCGCCCCACGGCCTAGACCTTGTCGAGCGCCTGCTGGGCGAACCGGTGGAGCGCCTGCACATGATCCTGCAGCGCCGAGTCCACGCCTACGCGGTGGAGGACGGCGGCGTGATCAGCGGCGCCACCGCCTCGGGCGTGCTGGTCAGCCTGCACGTCGCCTACAACTGCCCCGAAACGTTGGGCCGCCGTCGGCTGGAGGTGCTGGGCGAGGGCGGGCAGCTCACCGCGCTCGACACCCTGGGCCAGATCGCCGGCGGGGAGCTGACACGCACCTGCGGTGGCTCGGGCGAGGTGACGCCACTGGCCTTCGACCGCGACCTCTCTCCTTTCACCGCCCAGGCCGCCGCCTTCGCCGCCGCGGTGAGGGGCGCGCCGCACGACTTCTCGTTAGATCGCGACCTGGCGCTCGCGCGGCGCTTCGACGCCGCCTATCAGGAGGCGCGCGCGTGCCTCTGAGCCCCTACGCCTGCGCCAACTGCGGCTTCTGGCAGCGGTATTTCGACATTCCGCCCGACTGCCCCGTCTGCACCGACGTGCGCAACGACCTGCCGCCGGACGGCTGGCGCTTCCTTCCCGCGGCGAAGGTGGCGGGCACCCACACGGGCTCCTGGCGCGAGGTTGCGCCCGGTCTCACCGCCTTCACCACAACGCCTGCGCTCGGGCTTGCGGGTTCAGGTTGGCTGATCGCGCGGCCCGACGGCGGCAACATCGCCTTCGAGGCCGCGCCCTTCTACTCGCCCGCCATGCTGGACGAGATCGCGCGGCTGGGCGGCATAGCCGTGCTCGCCGCCAGTCACGCCCACGGCTACGGCGCCTTGTGGCAGCTGCAGGAGGCGTTCGCGCCCGAGGTGGTGGCCATCCAGGTGGACGACCTGCAGATGACCAAGGCCTTCCGCGTCACGCATCCTTACGACGAGACGCTGGACCTGGGCGGCGGCTTCACCCTTCACCACGTCGGCGGCCATTACGCGGGGCAGGCGGCGCTGCACGACGCGCGGGGCGCGCGGCTGTTCTGCGGCGACATGTTCAAGGTGGACCAGGATGCGCAGGGCCGCGCGACGGCGATCTCCAGCCACAAGGCCTTCCACAAGGACATTCCGCTGACCCACCGCGAGCTGCGCCGCTATCGCGAGGTGATCGCGCCGCTGGCCTTCGACGCTGTGCTCACCCCATTCGAATATGCGCCCGAGGTCGGCCGTGACCTGGCCGTGCGCCTGCTCGACGACGCGCTGGCGCGGCCGCCCGGCGTGGTGAGGGCGCCCTTATGACGCGGGTGCTCACCGGCCTGCCCGAGCCCCTCTCAGACGCGTCGCGCGCCTACCTCGACGCCCTTCCCAACGGGGAGGTGGTCGCCTTTTCGCTAACGCCGCTGGACCGCATAGGTCTGCCCGTGTGGGTGGTGGCTCTCTTTCCGCAGGATGCGCGGTTGGAGGGCGTGATGCCGTACGGCGTCGGCTACGGCGCAGACGACGAGGCCGCCGTGCTGGGCGCCCTGGGCGAGATCGCCGAGATGGTGTTCCCCACCCTCGCCCTGCGCGAACGACACCTGCACAGCGGCAGCCGGCGCGACCTGATCCGCACCTTCGGCGAGGGCGCGGTCGCCGATCCGCTGACGCTTTGCCTGCCGGCCGGCTCCCCCGTCGATGGCGACACCGAACTGCTGTGGACCGAAGCCGTGCGCGCACGCGACGGAGCCACAGTGCTCGTGCCGCTGGAAATCGCCGCCTACAACAGGAAGGAGATCCCATCCGGCTACCAACCCTTCACCACCGTGATCTCCAACGGCATGGGCGCGGGGCCGGACGCGGACTGGGCGCTGGGTCACGGCCTGCTCGAACTGCTGCAGCGCGACGGCAACGGCCTGCTGTTCCGTGCGCTGGACCAAGGTGCGGCGCTCGACCTGCCGCAGACGCCTTCGCCGCGCACGGCTTCGCTGCTGGAGGCCTTCGCCGCGGCCGGGGTTGAGGTGATGCCCAAATTCGCTACCGATGAGTGGGGCTTCGCCAACCTCTACTGCGTCGGTCGCGAGGCGGCCGGCGACGCGCCGCCGACGCCGATCATGCTCACCGCCTGCGGCGAGGGGTGCCATCCCGACCGCGACGTGGCCCTGCAAAAGGCGCTCACCGAGTTCGCCGCCAGCCGCGCGCGCAAGGCCTTCGCCCACGGTCCGGCGGCGCTGGCCGAGCGTGTTGCGCCCGAGGGCTATGCGGCGCGGTTCATGGGTCAGTCGGGCTTCAACGGGAAGGCGGGCGAGGGCCGCGCCTTCGAGGCCATGCGCGACTGGACCACGCGCTCGGCCACCGACCTGGCGGGCTGGCTGGAGCCGACGGTGTTCTCCCGCCGCACATCCAAGCCTTTCGCCCAACTGCCCGCCAACCCCAGCCTCGACCCTCAGGCTCGCGGGCGGCTGACCCGCGGGCGGCTGGAGGCGGGCGGGCTCGACCCGCTCTACGTCGACGTCTCGCCTGCGGATCGGGCGATCGCGGTGGTGAAGGCGGTGACGCCTGGGCTCGAGGTCGAGACCATGAGCTACGGCCGCATCGGCGAGCGCAACGCGCGCAAGCTGATGGAGCGCGACCACCCGCTGATCCGCTTTGGGGAGGTCACCGACACCCTGCGGCCTGTGCGGCTCACCGACGAGGCCCTGGCGCGCTTCCCGGCCCAGCCGCTGTTCGACACGGCGTTGGCGGCGCACATCGTCGGGCCGCTGTACCCCCTCTACCGCGAGCCCGAGGCGCACCACGTCGCCTTCGCACAGCAGCGCGAGGTGGCGGCGTGAGCCTGCGCTTCGCCTACAACACCAACGGCTGCGCCAATCACCGGCTGGACGACGCGCTGACCTTCATCGCCGACGCCGGATATGACGGCGTGGCGTTGACGCTCGACATCCACCACCTCGATCCCTTCGCCGACGGCTGGGAGCGGGAGGCCGAGCGCGTGGCGGGGAGGCTGCAGGCGCTGGGGCTGGCCTCGGTGATCGAGACCGGTGCGCGCTTCCTGCTCGACCCGCGCGACAAGCACGAGCCGACGCTGATCTCGCCGAGCGCGGAGGGCCGCGCGCGGCGCATCGACTTCCTGCGCCGCGCCATCGACATCGGCGCGATCCTGGGCTCTGAGGCGATCTCGTTCTGGGCGGGCGCACCCAAGCCCGGCGTCGAGCGAAACGAGGCGCGGAGCTGGCTTCGCGAAGGGTTGGCGCTGGTCGTGTCGCACGCCCATGCCCGTGGCGTCGTCGCCGCCTTCGAGCCCGAGCCCGGCATGCTGGTGGAGACCGCCGCCGAGTGGGAGGCGCTGGGCGTCGAGGGCCTGACCCTCGCCCTGGACACCGGCCACTGCCTGGTGACGCAGGACATGGACCCGGCCGACGCCGTACGCCGCTACGCCGAACAGCTTGGCACGGTGGCGCTGGAGGGCATGGCCCGCGGCGTGCACGTGCACCTGCCCTTCGGTGAGGGCGACATGGACGTGCCCGCGGTGCTCCGCGCCCTGGAGGAGGTCGGCTACCGCAAGCTCGTCTGCGTGGAGCTGTCGCGCGAGAGCCCGCGCGCGCACGTGGCCATCCCCGGGTCGCTGGCCTGGCTGAAGGCGCACGCGGCGTGAGGGTCGCCTTCGTCTCGCGTCGTTTCTTTCCGGCCATCTCGGGCATGAGCATCTACGCCGCCAACCTGCTCAAGGAGCTGGTGGCGGCCGGGGTGGACGTCACCCTGTTCAGCCAGTTCTACGACGGCGCCCACGCCAGCGTGTACGGCGGCGGACCGCCGCCTGCCTTGCCCGGGGTGAAAGTCATCGGCCTGGAGAGCGTGGGCGAGCAGGCCGGCGGCGACTTCGAGCGCGACATTGAGGCTTTGGCGCAGGCGATCGCCGCCGAACACGCGCTGACGCCCTTCGACGTGCTGCACGCGCAATACGGCTACCCCACCGGCTGGGCGACGCTGCTCGCCTCGCGCCGCACCGGCGTTCCGAACGTCGTATCCATCCAGGGTGGAGACGGGCACTGGGTCGGCTCGTGCTGTGAGACCCACCGGCTCGCCATGGTGCGCGTGCTGGAGCATGCCGGGGCGCTCCTCATCGGCGGGCCGAGCTTCGCGCAGGAGGTGGAAGCGCGACTGGCGGCGCCCGTCCCCGAGCGCTGGACCTTCGTGCCCGGCGCGGTGGACGTGACGCGTTTCACCCCGGCGCCGACTCCGCGCGCCGAGGGGCCGCAGCGCATCCTCTATCACGGCCGCGTCGACCGCCGCAAAGGCGTGCTCGACTTCATCGAGGCGCTGCACCGCCTCGATCGCCCGGAGCACGCCTGGACGGCCACCGTATCCGGCATCGGCCCCGACCTCGAAGCCGCCCGCGCCCTGGCAGCCGAGCTGCGCCTGGGCGAGGCGCGTCTGCGCTTCGGCGGCTATGCCGACTATGCGAGCGCGCCGGACATCTACCGCGCGCACGACCTCTTCGTCTCGCCCACCTATTCCGAGGGCTTCTCCAACACCGTGCTCGAGGCGATGGCCAGCGGCCTGCCCGTGCTCTCCTGCCGCGCGGTAGGCGTGGTCGATTGCGTGCGCGACGGGGAGAACGGCCTGCTGGTCGCGCCGGGCGATGTGGACGCGCTCACTTCAGGCCTGCAAGCGCTCCTGAGCGATGCACCCCTGCGCGACCGACTGGCGGGCGAGGCCCTGGCGGAATGTCGGCGGGTCTACAGCTGGAAGGCGGTTGGGGTGCAGATCCTGGACATCTACCGCCGCCTCGCCGGCGCCGCTCCCGACCTCGCCTTCGTCCCCGAACTGCCGCTTACGCCGTGCCGCTTCCGCGATGCGCCGCACCTGCTGTGAGCAGGCTCCTCGCCCTCTCGCCCCATCTGGACGACGCGGTGTTCTCGGCCGGCGGCGCCCTAGCGCGTCGCGTGCGAGACGGCTGGCGCGTGGTGGTGGCGACCCTGTTCACCGGCAACGTCGCCGCACCGCACGGCTTCGCCCTCGCCTGCCAGCTGGACAAGGGGCTGAGTGCGGAGGTCGACTACATGGCGCTGCGCCGCGAGGAGGATCGCCGCGCGTGCGCCATGCTCGGCGTCGAACCCGCGCACGTGCCGCTGCTGGAGGCGCCCCATCGCGGCTACGACACCGCCGCCGCCCTGTTTCGGCCTCCGCACCCCACGGACCCCGCCGCCGACGGCCTGCGCGATGCGGTCCGCGCGCTCCTGGCCGAGCATGCGCCCGACGAGGTGTGGGCGCCCCGCGCACTGGGCGGTCACGTCGACCACGTCTTGGTGCACCGCACGATTCGCGAGGCCGCCTCGTCCGAACGCCTGACGTGGTGGACCGACTGGCCCTACGCCGAGCGCCCCGCCCCCGCCGACCCGGAAGCGGCGAGCCTCGCGGGGGCCGAATGGATCGAAACGGCTCTCGACGACGGCCTGCGCGCCCGAAAGGCCGACGCCTGCGCGGCCTATTCCTCCCAGCTCGGCTTTCAGTTCGGCGGCGAGGACGCCCTTCGCGCGCGCCTTGCGCAGCAGCGCACCGAACGATTCGCCGTGGCGCGCACGTGAGCCGCACCGCGCTCGTCACCGGCGGCGCCGGCTACATCGGGGCGCACCTGGTGCGAGGCCTGCTAGGCCAGGGCTGGCGGGTGGTCGTTCTCGACGACCTCTCCACCGGCGCACGCGAAGCCGTCCCGCCCGGCGCACGGCTGGTGGTGGGCGACGTGGCCGACCGGGCGCTGCTGGACGCCCTGCTGGCCGAGGCGCGCCTGCAGGCGGTGCTGCATCTGGCCGCCTTCACTTCGGCCCCCGCCTCGGTCGCCGAGCCGCTGAAGTGCTACCGCGCCAACGTCGAGGCGAGCCGCGTGCTGATCGAGGCGGTGGTCGCCGCGGCCACCCGGCCAGTCTTCGTCTTCTCCTCCAGCGCCGCGGTGTACGGCACGCCCGACCGGACGCGCGTGTCGGAGGCGACGCCCGCCGCGCCGATCAATCCCTACGGCGCCTCCAAGCTGATGACCGAGCGCATGCTGGCCGATACGGCGGCGGCGCACGGCCTGCGCCACGTGAGCCTGCGCTACTTCAACGTGGTGGGTCGCGGCGCTGGCGTGAGCGGCGCCGGGCGCGCGGCCGCCCCCGGCTCGCTGCTGGACGTGGCGCTGCAGGTCGCCCGTGGCCAGCGGCCCTTCGTTCCCGTGTTCGGCCTTGACCACCCCACAGCCGACGGTTCCGGCGTGCGCGACTTCATCCACGTGGAGGACCTCGTCGACGCCCATCTCGCCGCCCTGCCGTTGGCGGCGCAAGGCGATGGCCCGCCGGTGATGAACTGCGGCTACGGACGGGGCGCCTCGGTGCTCGAACTCCTGGCCGAGGTGGAGCGGGCGATCGGCCGCCCGCTGGCGCGCCGCATCGAGCCGCGCCGCGCGGGGGACCCCTCCGAGGTCGTGGCCGACCCGGCGTTGATCCTCTCCGCCACCCGCTGGCGCCCTCGGCGACAGGCGCTCGCGCGCATGGTCGGCGACGCGTGGGGCGAGGACGCTGCGCGCGGCTGCGAGGCGGGCGACGAACCAGCCCGCGCCGCGCGGCGATGAGGCCCGGCGAGGGCGTGTGAGCCCGATGGCGCACGACCGGCTGCGCGCCGGCTTGGAGTCCCCCGGCGAAGGGTTCAGCCGCCCAGCATTTGCGCGGCGCGCCTTACGATCGGTTCGACGCAGGCCTGGCTCGCGAACATGGCGACCGCGGTCTCGTTCAGGTCCGCCAGCACGGGGCGCGAGGAGACGCGCCCGTCGAACCTCGCCAGCAACTGTCGCGCCGCGAGCTCCTGCACCCGGACGCTCGGTTGGTGGCGGCCTTCGACCAACGATCGCGGCGGCGCCTTCAGATCCCACACCACGCCGATCTTGGAAAGCATCCAAAGCACGTAGTAGGTCACGTCTATCTCCCACCACTTGAACCCCTGCCGGGCGCTCGACTGGAAGGTATGGTGGTTGTTGTGCCAGCCCTCCCCCATCGTCACCAGCGCTAGCAGCCAGTTGTTTCGCGAGTCGTCGCCGGTGATGTATCGGCGACGGCCGTGCATGTGGGCGAGGGAGTTGATGCTGAACGTCGAGTGATAGACAAGCACCGTGCTCCACACGAACCCCACGACCAAGCCTGACCAACCGCCGAGCATGAAGGCGGCCGCAGCGAGGCTAAACGCAGGCGCGAACTCGTGGCGGTGCAGCCATCGCAGCTCCGGGAATCGAGCGAGATCGTCCACGCGGACGAGGTCCGTGCCCTGGTGACGCCTGTCGAACACCCAGCCGACGTGGCTGTAGAAGACGCCCCGCCGGCCCGGAGAGTGGGTGTCCTCGTCGGTGTCTGAGAAGCGGTGGTGATGACGGTGCTTGGCCGCCCACCACAGGACGCTGCTCTGGGCGCTCGTCTGGGCCAGAAAGGCGAGCACGAACTGGAACGCCCGGCTCGTCGAGAACGCGCGATGCGAGAAGTAGCGGTGGTAGCCCGCCCCGATGGCGAACATGCGCAGCCAGTAGAAGGCCACGCAGATGCATGCCGCCCTCCAGGTCACGCCCGACCAGATCGCCGCGAAACAGGCGAGGTGGATCGCCAGAAAGGGAATCGCGGCCGGATAGACGATGTCTCCATGGCCGCCGCCGGCCTTTGCAAACGACTGTTTGGACATGAAGCGTCTCCGGCCTCGGAGCGCCGAGGCGGCGGTCATGATCCCCAAGCCTCGCGGCCGCAAGCGGAGCAGGACCTCACACTCGGGTTGCTGTCGGAGCTGAGCCTAACGGCTGGGGAACCCGCCAAGAGGCGACGGACCGGCTCAAGCTTCGCGCAAGGCGGTCACACGCCTGTCGATCGGATTCACGCGAGCCCGGCGAGCGCCTCCTGCAGCCGTCTAAGTTCAGACCGCAGCTCGCCCATCGCGTCCGCGGTGACGCCCTCGGAGCCGACATAATGATCGGCGGTCGACTGGGTGGCGATCTGCTGTCGCACTTTGGCGATAGCCGCCTTGAGCTCACCACGCAGCTCGGCGTCCGACTCAGACTGCATACGCTCCCCTAGAAGCGGGAATGATCGAAGGCCAGCGCAGCTTTGGGCCTCGGCGGCGGCGGCCTATTTGGTCAGCGGTCGCGAAGGTCCGGGAGCTAGAGCGATACTGGAGTCCGCCCCCGGCGCAGCGCGTCACGGCAGGAGCAGGCGGCTCCCGATCGCGAGCACCAGCGCGGGCGGCATGACCAGCGCCCCGACCCTCAGGAAGCGCCAGAAGCCCACGTTCTCGCCCTCCCGGCGGATGGCGTTCAGCCACAGGATGGTGGCCAGCGAGCCCGTGATCGACAGGTTGGGACCCACGTCGACGCCGATCAGCAAGGCGTCGACCACCTTCTGCGGTGGGTGCGCCTGGGCGATGGCGGTCGAGGTGATCAGGCCCGCCGGCAGGTTGTTCGCCAGGTTGGAGACCACCGCCAGCGTCGCGCCCGCGATGGCGGCCGTGGCGTCGGCCGACTGGCGGGCGCCATTGGCCAGGGTCTGGCCCAGCGCCGCGGTGAAGCCGGTGCGGTCCACCGCCTCGACAATCACGAACAGGCCCGCCACCAGCGGCAGGACAAGCCAGGAGACGCCCTTGACCGTCTCCCAAGGGCCCTCACGCTTGAGAGCGAGCACCACACCCGTGATCAGGCCGCCCATGAGGCAGGTGGGCAGGCCCAGCTGCATGTCGAGCGCCGAGACGATCAGCAGCACCCCCGCGGTCAGGCCCACGCCCGCCAACGCCGTCCATCCGCCGACGGAGAGCGCCGGCTGCGCGACGTCGCACGCGCAGGTGTCGTCGAGCTTGGAGCCCTCGATCCAGCGCAGCACGAAGTAGGTGGCCACGATGGAGACGATAGACGGCAGGGCGAAGCTCGCCATCCAGCGATCCAGCGGCGGGGTGTGGTCGCCGTAGAGGACGAGGTTGGCGGGGTTGGAGATGGGCAGGACGAAGCTGCCCGCGTTGGCGATGAATGCGCAGATCAACAGCAGCGGCAGGGCGTCGACCTTGGCCTTCTTGGCCGCGGCGAACACTGCGGGCGTCAGCACCACCGCGGCCGCGTCGTTGGAGAGGAAGGCCGTGACCACCACGCCGACGCCGTAGATCAGCAGAAACAGCCGCTTGGGCGATCCGCCGGCGCGGTTCACCGCGGCGGCCGCCACCCAGTCGAACAGGCTCTCGCGTCGCGCCGTCTCCGACAGCAGCATCATGCCGATCAGGAACAGGTAGACGTCGACTCCCTTGCCCACCGCATGCAGGCCGTCGCGCCACGGTAGCAGACCGGCGGCCAGCAGCATCGCGCCACCTAGGACCGCCCAGATCGCCTCGGGCAGCTTGAACGGACGCACGATCACGCCGGCCGTGGCTGCGGCGGCGATCGCCCAGATGACGATGCTCGCCGTGGCGGGAGTCATGTCGCTTGCATCCGCCAGCGTCACCGCCAGGCCGATCGGCCCCACCGCCCAGCCGCATGGCTGCGGAAATCGTCCGGGAGCGGGCCGATCGACACGCCATCGGGAAGAGCGGCGCCGCGCTGCGGCGCGGACATTTCGCCGGTCATCAGCATGCGGGAGCCGTGCGCCGCATTCAGCTTCGCAAGATCATGAAAGATGCAGAGGCGCCTCTATTCCAGCAGCTGAAGCTGCGACGCCCCGAACGCCTGCTTCACCTGCGTTGCGCGCACCCTCAGCGCCGTTCGTTCTTCGCCGTCCATGCGGTCCAGCGCGCCGTAGATCACGCCAAGGCGGCGGTTGCCGCGCAGGGCCTTCTCGTTGCGCATCAGGAAGTCCCAATAGAGGCTGTTGAAGGGGCAGGCGTCTTCGCCAACCCGCGCCTTCACGTCGTAACGGCAGGTGCTGCAGTAGTCGCTCATCCGGTTGATGTAGGCGCCCGACGCCGCATAGGGCTTGGAGCCGACGATGCCGCCGTCGGCGAAGGTCGCCATGCCGCGGGTGTTGGGCATCTCCACCCATTCGTAGGCGTCGGCGTAGACCACCATGTACCAGTCGTCGACCTCGTCGGGGTGCACGCCGAGCAGCATGGCGAGATTGCCCGTCACCATCAGCCGCTGGATGTGATGGGCGTAGGCGTGGTCGCGCGTGGTCTCCACCACGTCGCGGACGCAGGCCATCTCGGTCTGGGCCGACCAGTAGAACCAGGGCAGCTTCCTGTCGGCCCCTAGGGCGTTGCGCTGGCGGTACTCGGGAACCTTCAGCCAGTAGATTCCGCGCACGTACTCCCGCCAGCCAAGTATCTGGCGGATGAAACCCTCCACCGCATTGAGCGGTGCGCGGCCCTCTTTCCATTCGCGCTCGGCCCGCCGGCAGAGGTCGAGCGGATCGAGGAAGCCTATGTTCAGGGCGGCGGAGACGCGGCCATGCCACAACCAGGGATCGCTCGAGCGCATGAAGTCCTGGTAGTCACCGAAGCGCGGCAGGCAGTTCTCGAAGAAGTTGTCTGCGATGGCTTGCGCCTCGCCGTGCGATGTCGCCCACGTGAAGTCATCGAGCGTACCGAAATTGTCGGGAAAGCGACTTTCGACCAGTGCCTTCAGTTCATGAACCGTCGCGTTGTCTCCCCACAGCACGCGGGACGGAGGCTCGAGCCCGGACGGCAAGCGGCGGCGGTTCTCCTTGTCGAAGTTCCAGCGGCCGCCGACCGGCTTGCCGCCTTCCATCAGCAGGCCCGTCTTCTTGCGCATCTCTCGGTAGAAGAATTCCATGGTGAGGGTGGATTTGCCTCTCGACCAGTCAAAGAACTCGCCCAGGCTTGCGATGAAGCGGTCGTCCTCGCGCCGCTCGAACGGAAGTTCGAGGTCGGCTTCAAGCACGTCGAACGCCTGTTCCAGGCGCCACTCGCCCGACCGCGTCATCACCACCCGTTCGAAGGGCTGGTCGCTCAGCGCGCGCTTCACCTCACCGACCAGATCGTCCGCCGCCGCCGGGTCGGTGAAGCGCACGTAGCGCACGGTGATCCCCGCCTCCGCGAGCGCCTCGCCATGGCGACGCATCGAAGCGAGCGTCTGGACGAGCTTCTGCTTGTGGTGGCGCACGTAGGTGAGTTCGCTCGCCACCTCCGCCATCAGCACGACGTCGTGCTCGACATCGAGATCACGCAGGCTGGACAGCCGCGCCGGCGCCGAGAGCTGGTCTCCCAGCACGAGTCGCAGCGCACCACGCACGTCTTTGGTCATCCGTTAACCCGCAGCCACGGCAGACGTCACGCCTCTCAGGACAGGGGGCGGCTGAAGGTGACGAAGCCGACCGGTCTTCAGGACGATCCGGAGCGCACCGCCAATCCGAAGGCGACGTGGCCCCACGGAGATGCAGCTCCCTCGCTCCCAGCTGAGCATAACGCCGGGTCCCGGTGTTGAAGGCCTCGCCGACCGGCGGTGTCGCCCGCCCGCGCCGTGGCGCGGTCGCATCACGCCAAGCGGTGCAGCGCGTCCGCCAAGTCTGTCCGCTCCCAGGAGAAGCCGCCGTCCGCGTCAGGCTCGCGTCCGAAGTGGCCGTAGGCGCTGGTGCGCGCGTAGATCGCACGGTTGAGGCCCAGGTGCTCGCGAATGGCGCGGGGCGTGGCGCCGCCGATCATCTCGGGAAGTGCGGCCTCCAGCTTGGCGGGATCGATCTCGCCGTCTTCGAGGTCGACATAGAAGCTGAGCGGCTTGGACACGCCGATGGCGTAGCCGATCTGGATTGTGCAGCGCTGCGCCAGACCTGCGGCCACCACGTTCTTGGCGAGGTAGCGGCAGGCGTAGGCGGCGGAGCGGTCGACCTTGGTCGGGTCCTTGCCGGAGAAGGCGCCGCCTCCGTGCGGCGCCGCGCCGCCGTAGGTGTCGACGATGATCTTGCGGCCGGTGAGCCCCGTATCGCCGTCGGGCCCGCCGATCACGAATACGCCGGTGGGGTTCACGTGCCACTGCGTCTGATCGGTGATGAAGCCCTCGGGCAGCACCTGGCGGATATGCGGCTCGACGATCTCACGCACCTCCCCAGGCGACAGACCCTCGCGGTGCTGGGTGGAGAGCACGATGGAGACGGCGCGCACGGGGCGGCCGTTCTCGTATTGCAGGGTGACCTGGCTCTTGGCGTCGGGTTCGAGCCCGCTGTCGGGCGTGGATTTGCGGAAATCCGCCAGCGTGCGCAGGATCTCGTGGCTGTACTGCAGGGTGGCCGGCATCAGCGAGGGCGTCTCGGTGGTGGCGTAGCCGAACATGATGCCCTGGTCGCCGGCGCCCTCGTCCTTGTTGCCCGCCGCATCCACGCCCACCGCGATGTCGGCCGACTGGGCGTGCAGGTGGCAGGCGTAGTCGGCGGTGCGCCAGGAGAAGCCCTCCTGGTCGTATCCGATGTCCTTGATGGCGGCGCGCACCTTCTCTTCCAGCGACTCGACCACGCCGTCCGGGCCGCGCACCTCGCCGGCCAGCACGATGCGCTGCGTGGTGACCAGCGTCTCGCACGCCACGCGCGACTGCGGGTCGGCGGCGAGGAAGGCGTCGACCACCGTGTCGGAGATGCGGTCGGCGACCTTGTCGGGGTGGCCTTCCGAGACGCTCTCGCTGGTGAAGATGTAGGACGGGCGGATCACGCGGACGTCGAGCTCCGGTCGGCTGCGGGGCGGGAACCTATAAAGCGATCTTTATATCCCGCAAGCGCGCCGGGGGCGACACGGTCCTGTTCGCACGTGCAGCACGCTTGATTCCCCTGCCCCCGCCGGAGCATAGGACCTACGACATCGCCTCCGCCCGCAGGACCGCCGCCGCCCATGAGCTCCAGCTCCGACACGCCGAACGCCGCGCCGGCCCTCGGCCGCACGGCGCGGGCGGTGCGCAGCGCTCCGCTCTCGCCGCACCTGGGCATATGGCGCTGGCACATCACGATGGCGGCTTCGATCGCCACCCGCGCGACCGGGGTGGCGCTGTACGGGGGCGCGCTGATCGCGACGATGTTCGCCGTGTGTCTGGCGCTGGGGCCCGCCGCCTACGGCGACTACCTGGCGGTGATGGGCTCGCCCCTGGGCAAGCTCGTCCTGTTCGGCCTGACGGTGTCGGTGTTCTACCACCTGGCGGCGGGGCTGCGGCATCTGGTGTGGGATGCGGGGCGCGGATTCCAGCCGGGCACGGCCGACCGCACCGCGATCGCCGCCTTCGCCTTCGGGATCGTCGCGGCCATCGCCACCTGGGCGATCGCCTTCGCGGTGGGAGCGGCCTGATGTCCACCGCCCGCGGCTATCGCACCGCCCTTTCCCGCACCCGCGGCCTGGGCGCCTCCCACTCCGGCGTCGGCGCCTTCATCACCGAGCGCGTCACCTCGGTGGCGCTGGTGTTCCTCTGCCTGTGGGCGGTCTGGGCCATGGTGGCGACAGCCCCCGGCGGCTATGCGGGCGCGGTCGCCTTTCTGCACAACCCGATCGAGGCGACCCTGGCGGTCCTCCTGGTGGCGATCGGCTTCCAGCATACCCACCTCGGTATGCGCGTGATCATCGAGGATTACGTGCCCGGCCACTCGGCGCGGCTCGCCTGCCTCCTGCTCAACAGCGCCGTAGCGCTTGCGGGCGGAGCGCTCGGCGTAGTGGCGCTGCTCAAGGTGGCGGTCTCCGCCGCCTGACCTCCCCGTTCTGAGAAAGACGCGCCGCCGATGCCCGCCTACCAGTTCGTCGACCACAGCTTCGATGTCGTGGTGGTGGGCGCAGGGGGCGCCGGCCTGCGCGCGGCGCTGGGCTGCGCCCAGGCGGGGCTGCGCACCGCGTGCGTGACCAAGGTCTTCCCCACGCGTTCGCATACGGTGGCGGCGCAGGGCGGCATCTCCGCCAGCCTTGGCAACATGATGCCCGACGACTGGCGCTGGCACATGTACGACACCGTCAAGGGCGCCGACTGGCTGGGCGACCAGGACGCCATCGAATACCTCGCCCGCAACGCGCCGGACGCGGTCTACGAGCTGGAGCACTGGGGCGTGCCCTTCTCGCGCACCGAGGAGGGCCGCATCTACCAGCGCGCCTTCGGCGGCATGACGCGCGACTTCGGCGCCGGCCCCATGCAGCGCACCTGCGCCGCGGCCGACCGCACCGGCCACGCCATCCTGCACACGCTCTACGGCCAGAGCGTGCGGCGTTCGGTGGAGTTCTTCATCGAGTTCTTCGCGCTCGACCTCGTGATGGACGACGAGGGCGTCTGCCGCGGCGTCACCGCCTGGAAGCTGGACGACGGCACCCTGCATCGCTTCTCGGCCCAGAAGGTGATCCTGGCCACCGGCGGGTATGGCCGAGCCTACTTCTCCTGCACCTCCGCCCACACCTGCACGGGCGACGGCAACGCCATGGTGCTGCGCGCCGGCCTGCCGCTGCAGGACATGGAGTTCGTGCAGTTCCATCCCACCGGCGTCTACGGCGCAGGCTGCCTGATTACAGAGGGGGTGCGCGGCGAGGGCGGCTACCTCACCAACGCCGAGGGGGAGCGTTTCATGGAGCGCTATGCGCCGAGCGCCAAGGACCTCGCCTCGCGCGACGTGGTCAGCCGCGCCATGACCATCGAGATCAAGGAGGGCAGGGGCGTGGGTCCGAAGAAGGACCACATCTTCCTGCACCTCGACCACCTCGACCCGGCGATCATCCACGAGCGGCTGCCCGGCATCTCCGAGACCGCGCGCATCTTCGCCGGCGTCGACGTGACGCGCGAGCCGATCCCGGTGCTGCCGACGGTCCACTACAACATGGGCGGCATCCCCACTAACTACCACGGCGAGGTGCTGACCAAGGTCGGCGGCGATCCCGACAGCGTGGTGCAGGGCCTGATGGCGGTGGGCGAGGCGGCCTGCGTCAGCGTGCACGGCGCCAACCGGCTCGGCTCCAACTCGCTCACCGACCTCGTGGTGTTCGGCCGCGCCGCAGGCCTGCGCGCCGGCGAAACGCTGAAGGCGGGCGACAGCAAGCCCGAGACCAAGGACGCGTGGTCGGAAAAGGCGATCGCCCGCTTCGATCGGCTGCGCCACGCGGACGGCTCGACCACCACGGCCAAATTGCGCGACGACATGCAGCGCGCCATGCAGGAGGATGTGGCCGTCTTCCGCACCGGAGAGACGCTGGACCAGGGCCTGGCGCGCATCGAGGACGTGCACGCCCGCTCGGCCGACATCAGCGTCACCGACCGCGGCATGATCTGGAACACCGACCTGATGGAGACGCTGGAGTACGATAACCTGATCCAGCAGGCGGTCGTCACCGTCGCCTCGGCCGTCAACCGCCAGGAGAGCCGAGGCGCCCACGCCCGCGAGGACTTCCCCGACCGCAACGACGGCGAGTGGATGAAGCACACCCTAGCCTGGCTCGACACAGCCACTGGCAAGGTGAAGCTCGATTACCGCCCAGTACACGCCTACACCATGAGCAACGACGTAGCTTACATCCCGCCAAAGGCGCGGGTGTACTGAGGGCTTGAGGGCTTCTTCAACTCCGATGTTCCCGGCGAAAGCCGGGAGCATTGGGAGCGGTCAAGCGAGCCGGGGCATACGTCGCTCTACCCGCTCCAACTTCTGCGCGCCCTGCGGCTGGACCGTGCGCCGGTGGATCAGCGCCTCAGCCACATGCGACCGGCGCACGGCGTCCGACCCGCCGAGGTCGGCGATGGTGCGCGCCAGTCGCAGCGTTCGCGTCCAACCGCGGGCGGTGAGGCCGCCCGCTTCCGCCGCGCGCGACAACAGCGCGCGGCCGGCCTCGTCGGGCGTGGCGATCCGCTCCAGAGCGTCGCCTTCGAGCATGGCGTTGAGCGCATCGGATCCTTCAGCGGAGGCGCGCGCCTCCTGCAAGGCGCGGGCTTGCAACACCCGCGCGCGCACCTCGGCGGTGCCCTCCGCGGGAGGGGGCAGGGCGAGGTCGGCGGGGGTGACCGGCGGCACGTCCACCTGCAAGTCGATGCGGTCCATCAGCGGGCCCGACACCCGGCTCTGATAGTCACGCTGGCAGCGCGGGGCCTTGCCGCACCAGCCCTTGCCTGCGCCGCCGTGGCCGCAGCGGCATGGATTCATCGCCGCCACGAGCTGTACCCGTGCGGGATAGCGGACATGAGCGTTGGCGCGCGCCACGATCACCTCCCCGGTTTCCAGCGGGCCGCGAAGTCCATCCAGGGCCTGCGGGCTGAATTCCGGAAGTTCATCCAGGAACAGGACGCCGTTATGCGCCAGGCTGACCTCCCCTGGCTTGGCGCGCACGCCGCCGCCGGTTAGCGCCGCCAGGCTCGCCGAATGGTGCGGGCTGCGGAACGGCCGCGAGCGGGTCAGCTCGCCCTTGGCGATCAGCCCCGCCACCGACCACACCATGGAGGTCTCCAGCAGTTCCTTGGCCGAGAGCGGCGGCAGGAGCCCCGGCAGGCGCTGCGCCAGCATCGATTTGCCCGAGCCGGGCGGGCCGGTGAAGGCCAGGTTGTGGCCGCCGGCCGCGGCGATCTCCAGGGCGCGCTTGGCGCTCTCCTGCCCCTTCACCTCGCGCAGGTCGCGCCCGGGCGGCCCCTCGCGCACGGCGCCAGGCTCGGGCGGGCTCATCAGCTGGCTGCCGCGGAAGTGGTTGACCACCGCGATCAGCGAGCGCGGCGCCAGGATGCGCACCTCCCCAGCCCACGCCGCCTCCGCCCCACAGGCCTCGGGGCAGAGCAGGCCCAGCCCCATCTGCGAGGCCGCCAGCGCCGCAGGAAGTGCGCCGGCGGTGGGGGCGATCTGCCCGTCCAGCCCCAGCTCGCCAAAGGCCATCCACCCCTGCAGCGCGTCCGCCTCGATCACCCCCATGGCCGCCATCAAAGCGAGCGCGATCGGCAGATCGTAGTGGCTGCCCTCCTTCGGGAGGTCGGCCGGAGCGAGGTTGGCCACCCAGCGCTGGTTGGGCAGCGCCAGGCCCAGGGCGGCGAGGGCGGCGCGCACCCGCTCGCGGCTCTCGGCCACCGCCTTGTCCCCCAGCCCCACCAGCATGAAGGCGGGCGGACCGGAGGAGGCCTGCACCTCCACGTCGACCCGTCGCGCCTCCACGCCCTCGAACGCCACCGTGACCACCCGCGCCGCCATCGCGCAAACCCTCCACAGCCCCGGCGGAGTTAACGGTTAAAATCGGAACGTGTAAAGAACACAGAGCGAACAACCCGCGATGTTAACCACGTCGCCTATGGTTAACGCGGGCGCGCGGCGACGCCCGCCGCCGCCTCGCCGGCCAGTTCCACCACCGCCCGTTGCGGTCCGTCCGGGTATGACCACACGCCCGCCGACACCGCCAGGAAGTCGGCCCCTGCGCGCGCCACCTCGCAGGCGTTCGCAGCCGTGATCCCCCCGATGGCGACGCACGGCGTCTCCATGTGGCCCTGCCAGCCGGTCAGCAGATCGAGCGGCGCAAGGGCAGGCGCAAACTTGGTGGTGGTCGCGAACATCGCGCCGAAGGCCACATAGTCGGCTCCCGCCTCGGCCGCCTCGAAGGCCAGGTGCAGGCTGTCGTGGCAGGTGACCCCGACGATGCGTTCGCGCCCCATCACCCGTCGCGCCTGGGCGTATGGAGCGTCTTCCTGGCCGACATGCACGCCGTCGCAGCCGAGCGTGGCGGCGAGGTCGGGGCGGTCGTTGAGGATCACCGCGCAACCGGCCGCCTGGGCGGGGCCGGTGACGGCGCGCACGGCGGCGGCGACCGCCTCGTCCGACGCACCTTTGAGGCGCACCTGCAGCACGGCGACCTCGCCACCCGTGAACGCCTGCTCCAGCGCTGAAACGAAGGCGTCCAGGTCGGGCAGGGCGGGCGGGGTGATGAGATAGAGCCGGCAGTCGGGCGCAGTCATGGTGGGCGAGGTGCGGCGGCGCAGGCGCGGCGTCAACCGCCCGCCACCATGATGCTAAACGCGTCTTAACCCCCGCACCCGCAGAGAGAGGCGAGTGGTTCGGCGCCCCGGTCGTGGGCGCGCGAGGGAGTGCGGCATGGCGGATGCGGCGGCGGCGCGAGGGGCCCGGCGGGCGGCGGCGACGACGCCCGCCTGGGTGCGCGGCCTGCGTGTGGCCCGCTGGACCTGGCGATCGCGGATGGTGGCGCGGGCGCGGGGCCTGGCGCTCGCGGCCGGCGGCATGATGGTGGTGGCGGCGCTGGCGAGCTGGCGCGCGGCCGATCCCTCGTTCGACGTGAGTTCGCCCGAGCGGGTGAGCAACCTGCTCGGGGCCTTCGGCGCCACCGTCGCCGACCTCGCCCTGCAGGGCCTGGGTCTCTCCTCGTGGGCGCTGGCGCTGCTATTCGTGCTGTTCGGCGCGGGGCGCGTGCTGGCGGCCGACCCCGACGCGACCCGACCCGCGCAGCGCTGGCGCGCGCTGGCCGGCGCGGCGGGCGTGCTGCTGCTGGCCTCGGCGCTCGCCGCGGCGCCCGCCCCGCGGGCCTGGCCGCTGGCGCGCGGCTTGGGCGGGCTCGGGGGCGACGGCCTCCTGGCCCTGCTGGCGTGGCCGCTGCGCGCCCTGCATGTGACGGGGTCGCGCTCGATCACCGCCGCGCTAGGCGCGGTGCTGGCCGTCGCCGCCCTCGCCGCCTCGACGGGCGTGCGTCGCGAGGACCTCGCCGCCGGGCTCGCATGGCTCGCCGCTGCGCGTGAGCGCGCCCGCGCCGCCGCACCGCCGCCGCGTCCAGCGCCCGTCCGGCGTGGCCGTGGGATCGATCCCTCATCCGAGGCCGCCCCGGTTGCGCCGCCCGCAGCGCGAGCGGAACCGCTCCCCTTCACCCTGGTCGAGCCCGATGCGCCGCTGCCGCCGCTCGCCGGCGACGAGGACGAGGCGCCGCCCTTCGACCTGGCCGATATCCCTCTCGACACCCCGCTCTCGGTGGCCGCGCCCAAGCCGGCGGCCAAGCCGTCGGGGCGCGAGGCGCGGGAGATGCAGAAGGAGCTCGCGCTGGAGCCCGTCGGCGGCTTCCAGCTGCCCGAGCTGGCCATGCTCTCCAAGCCCAAGCCGCGGCAGGCAAGCTACGACGAGGGAGCCCTGCGCCAGAACGCGCGCATGCTGGAAGGCGTGCTGGCCGAGTTCGGGGTGAAGGGGCAGATCGACCAGATCCGCCCCGGCCCGGTGGTGACGCTCTACGAACTGGTGCCGGCGCCGGGGGTCAAAAGCTCGCGGGTGATCTCGCTGGCCGACGACATCGCCCGTTCCATGAGCGCGCGATCGGCGCGCGTCAGCGTGGTGCAGGGGCGCAACGCCATCGGCATCGAGCTGCCCAACCACCGGCGCGAGACGGTGTACCTGCGCGACCTCCTGGCCTCGGCCGAGTTCGAGAAGAGCGGCCACGGCCTGCCGATGGCGCTGGGCGAGAGCATCGGCGGCGAGCCCTACATCGCCGACCTGGCCAAGATGCCCCACCTGCTCATCGCGGGCACCACCGGCTCCGGCAAGTCGGTGGGGGTCAACGCCATGATCCTGTCGATCCTCTACCGCCTGCCGCCCGACCAGTGCCGCTTCATCATGATCGACCCCAAGATGCTGGAGCTCAGCGTCTACGACGGCATCCCGCACCTGCTGGCGCCTGTGGTCACCGACCCCAAGAAGGCCATTGTGGCGCTGAAGTGGACGGTGAAGGAGATGGAGAACCGCTATCGCCTGATGTCCAAGATCGGCGTGCGCAACATCGGCGGCTACAACGAGAAGGCGCGCGACGCGATCGCCAAGAACGAACGCTTCTCGCGCACGGTGCAGACCGGCTTCGACGACGCCGGCCGCCCGATCTACGAGAGCGACGAGTTCACGCCCGAGCCCATGCCCTTCCTGGTCGTTGTCATCGACGAGGTGGCCGACCTGATGATGGTCGCCGGCAAGGACATCGAGGGCGCGGTGCAGCGGCTGGCGCAGATGGCGCGGGCGGCGGGCATCCACCTGATCATGGCAACCCAGCGCCCCTCGGTGGACGTGATCACCGGCACCATCAAGGCCAACTTCCCCACCCGGATCAGCTTCCAGGTCACCTCCAAGATCGACGCCCGCACCATACTGGGCGAGCAGGGCGCCGAGCAGCTCTTGGGCCAGGGCGACATGCTCTACATGGCCGGCGGCGGGCGGGTGACGCGCCTGCACGGCCCCTTCGTGTCCGACGGCGAGGTCGAGACGGTGGCCAAGTTCCTGCGCGACCAGGGCCTGCCCAACTACCTCGACGAAGTGACCGCCGCCCCGGACGAGGACGAGGACGGCGGCGGCTACGGCGGCGAGAGCGCAGGCGGCGAGGGCGCGGAGCTCTACGACCAGGCGGTGGCGGTGGTGACGCGCGACCGCAAGGCCTCGACCAGCTACGTCCAGCGGCGCCTGCAGATCGGCTACAACCGCGCCGCCTCCCTGATCGAGCGCATGGAGAAGGAGGGCGTGGTGGGCGCCGCCAATCACGCCGGCAAGCGCGAGGTGCTGGCCGCCCCGCCCCCGCCTTTGTGATCGCAGCCGTCACATCCGCGGGGTAGGGTCGCTCCGACGGCCGGCTCCGCGGCCGCGGGAGACTGCGTCATGAGCACCCAAGACGTCGCCGACGCCCTCGTCGCCATGTGGAAGCGCGGCGAGATGGACCAGAGCGGCGAGACCTACTGGGCTGACGACGTGGTCTCGCGCGAGGCCATGCAGGGCCCAATGCACGAGGTTCGCGGCAAACAGGCGGTGCGCGAGAAGGGCGAGTGGTGGGCCAAGACCCACGAGGTGCACAGCGCCACCTCCAGCGACGCCTACGTCAACGGCGACCAGTTCATCGTGCGTTTCGACATGGACATCACCAACAAGGAGAGCGGCGAGCGCATGAAGATCGCCGAGATGGCGCTCTACCGCATCGAGAACGACAAGATCGCCGAGGAGACCTTCTTCTACGGCGCCCCGAGCCAGGGCTGATCGGGCTGATCGCCGCTGTCGGTCGAGGCGGCGGCTTCCGCGGCCGGCGCGCGGGCCAGGCACGGCATGACCAGGCCGACCGCGAGCGCCGCGGTGACGAGCCGAGGGCGCAGGCGCCCTCGGCCTCTCGCGTCTGCAGCCCGTCGGGGCTTTCCGCAACCTTAAGGTCAAGGCTCATCGGGCGCTAAGTGCTTCTCAAGATATGCGAGAAGCAAGACCCCGCCGCGTTCCTGGTCAGTCAGCAACGCCCCGGCCTGAAAGGCTTTCACCCACACCTCAGACTCCTGCTACGGAAGGCGCGCCGGAGATAGACCTGCAGCCGCCTTGAGAATCGCTTCCCGGATTGCACGCAGTTGCCGGAGGTTGTCCTCTCCGCTGATGGTGTCGATCAGCGGAGAATGATCGCGAGCCGAGACGCCTTGCCCGGTCAGAACGGCGAACCAGCTGGCGTCGCGGAACAGCTCCTCGGATGCGAGCATGATGCGGCCCGAGCCGCGGTACTGCTCGAGCTTGTAGGCCAGGCTCGAAGGTGGCGACGCATGCTGGCAGGCGCGCCACATGGGGTCGTCGCGCCCCGCGGTCTGGCGATAGTGCAGGATGAGGAAGTCGCGCACCTCCTCCATCTCGCGCGCGAACACGCGCTCGAACTGCTCGGCCAGGAGGGGATCGCAGTCGCGCGCCGGCCACAGCGAGAGCAGCTTGGCGATGCCGCTCTGGATCATGTGGATGCTGGTCGACTCGAGCGGCTCGAGGAAGCCCGAGGACAGGCCGATGGCCACCACGTTCTTGACCCAGCTGCGCCTGCGCCGGCCGGGCGTGAAGCGGATCAGCCGCGGCTCGGCCAGCGGCGGGCTCTCCAGGGCGGCCAACAGATCCGCGCGGGCCTCCTCCGGCGGCTGGAAGCGGCTGGCGAAGACGTAGCCGTTGCCTACCCGGTGCTGCAGCGGAATGCGCCAGCGCCAGCCCGCGCGCCCGGCGGTGACGCCGGTATAGGGCGTTAAGGCGCCGGCCGCGGCGCAGGGCGCCGCCCAGGCCCCGTCGCACGGCAGCCACTCGGCCCAGGACTCGTAGCCGGTCTTCAGCGCGCCCTCGATGAGGAGAGCGCGAAAGCCCGAGCAGTCGATGAAGAGATCGCCCGCGACGCGCTCGCCCCGGTCGGTCTCGACGGCGGCGACGAACCCGGTCTCCCCGTCCTGTTCGACGCGCCCGACCCTGCCTTCGCGTCGCACGACGCCGCGGCCTTCGGCCAGCGTTCGCAAGTAGCGGGCATACAGGCCGGCGTCGAAGTGGAAGGCGTAGCCCAGAGTGGAGAGCAGCGACGTGGCGCTTGCGCCCGGCTTGGCGAACTTGCCCGCCAGCGCGGCCTGGGCGGTCAGGGAGAACGCGCTCGCCGCGGCGTCCAGCCCAGCCGCCCAGCCGCGGATCAGCCGATGGGGAAACATCTGGGCGTCGCCCGGCAGACCGAAGGTTCCGAACGGGTGGAAGTAATCCGAGCCCCCGCCGGTCCACCCGCGGAAGCGGATGCCGAGCTTGTAGGTGGCTTTGGTCTCCCGCATGAAGTCGGCTTCATCCAGGCCGATCAGCTGGTTGAACCAGTGGATCGTGGGGATTGTGGCTTCGCCCACGCCCACCGTGCCGATCTCGTCCGACTCCACGAGGGTCACCGCGCAGCCCGTGCGCTGCAGGACGGTGGAAAGCGCGGCCGCGGTCATCCAGCCGGCGGTGCCGCCGCCCAGAATCACCACCGACCGGATGCGCGTGTCGACCATGAGAGCGCCTGCCTAGCCCTTGCCCGACGAGGAGGCGAGCGGGAGAAGGACGGTTGGCGGCGGCCGACGCGCACGCCGCCGCCGCCGCCGAGCGGGGGCCTTTAGAATTTGTAGGTCAGGGCGAATTGTGCGTTGGTTCCGATGATCCCGCGGCCGTAGAAGAAGCCGTTGATCACAGTTTGGGTCGGGCCCTGGCGCGGGTTGCCCTCAGTGATGCCGAGCACGTCATTGGCGTTCTGCACGTTGGCGCTGACGTTGAGCCGCCGGGTGATGTCGTAGGTCAGGCCAAGCGACAGCACACCGTAGCTCGGCAACTCCAGCGCATTGCCTGGGTCGGCGAATATGCTGCCGGTGTACTGGTACTGCAGGTACACTTGGCCCTTACCGTTGGGGAAGTCGTAGGCTGGGGTGATGGCGTACAGCCACTGCGGCGTGCGGCCGGGCACCTTGCCGTCGAAGATGGCGGCTTCCTGCTGAGCGATATTCTGACCGTTACTGAGAATGACGCCGGTCGAGACGTTCGACAGGGTCGGATCCTGGTAGGTGACCTGCCCGTGAATCGAGAAGTTGTGCAACCATTCATAGTTCTCGAACTGCGGGCGATAGATGATGTCCGCGTCGACGCCGTCGGTTTCGGAGTCGGCGAAGATACCGAAGGTGAGGTTGGGGTTGGCCGGATCGACACCGGTGCCGGCCGACTGGTTGTCGAACTCGGTGCGGAACCCGCGCACGGTGCCGGTGAAGCCGTAATCGGCGAAGGTGACGCCGCCTTCGTAGAGGGTGATGCCGATGGCGTCCGGGTTCAGCCCGTTGGTCTGGAAGCTCCGCGCATAGCGCAAGTAGACGGACAGTTTGGGCGAGAACACGTAGTTGGCGCCGAAGGTGTAGTTGACGGGGCTCTCCGAGCCAGAGGCGGTGGTGTAGGCGCCGTCGAACGCGTTGGGCTGGATCTGCACGACGCCCCCGGTGCCGGGCGGGACGGGTATCGGGCCGCCGTTGCCGGTGCGCGTCTCGGTGTGCTCATGCTCGTAGCGAAGGCCGAAGTCGAGGTGCAGCTTGTTGAATAACGTCAGCTCGTCGTTGAGGTAGACCGATTGCGAGTCGAGCTGGGAGTCACTGATGCCCACGCCCCAGTCACCGTAGGAGATCAGGCCGTTGTTGCTGAGCGTGCCGGTCACCTGCCCCGCGTTGTTCAACCCGACAATGTCATAGATGTTCGACCCGTTGGCCACGTCGTTGATGACCGCGGAGACGGCGGACTGGTCGTTGAAGCTGCTCTGCGAGAACACCATGCCGCCGACGGTCAGGCTGTTCTCCCAGAAATCGCCGCGCAGGTGGTGCTTCAGGCCGAAGTCGCTGCCCCAATCGCGCAGCTTGACCTGCTGGCGGTTCAGGACGGTCTGCTGCAGGAGGCCGTTGCCGTTCAGCGCGTTGAGCGCCGCGGTGTTGGAGCCGGCGATGATCTGGCCATTGGTCAGGCTCTTGATGCCGAATTGGGTCGTTCCCGGGAAGGCGGCCAAGCCCAGGCCCAGAAAGTCGTTGATCGGAGAGACCGCGCCACCGAGCGAATAGGTCAGGTAGTTGACCGCCGAGGTCAGGCCGGCGTTGCCGGTGCCGCTGCCGGCGAACACGCCGTTGAAGTCCAACGTGTGCTGGGTGTAGCGCACGTGGGCGAAGGCGCGCAGGTCGTCGGTGACCGGCTTGTCGGCGTCGATGCGGAACTGGTTGCCGGTGATGTGCACCCCGTCCAGCAAGCTGAACGTGCGGGTCGGCTCGTTGGCTGCGGGGCTGTCAGGCAGGGTGATCGAGCCGAAGCCCGGGCCGATGATGTTGCCGAACTGGGTGCCAAGCCCAGGCACGCCGCCGATCTGGCCATTGTTGAACGAGTAGGGCTGGTCAGCGTAGTACGGGTCGTGCTCGTCATACCTCTTGTAGGTGAAGCTCACATAGCCGCCGTCGTTGAACTTCTTCTCGATCTGCGCCTTGATGTGGTACGTGTCGTAGGTGAACGGCGAGCTTCTTACACCCGGCGTGTGGTCGAGATAGCCGCTCAACGCAAAGGCGACATTGTCGCCCAGTTGCTTAATCGGCGCCGAATACCAGAAGTCCGCACGGCCTTCGCCGTAGGTCGTGCCCGTCACCTTGAACAGGCCGCCTTCGCTGTCGAAGTTCAGCGGGCGCGAGATGAAGTTGATGGTGGCGCCCGCGCCGTTCTCGGTGAGGATGCCCGAAGTGCCGCCCTCGATCGCCTCCACGTGGTCGATCGACAGGTCGTACTGGAACACCTCGTCGTCGTTCAGGCCGCCGTAGATCAGCGGCAGGCCGTCCTCGATGAGGCGCACGAACTGGCTGCCGCCGCCAGGGAGGCCGCGCACCGAGTAGTTGTTGGAGACCGGGCCGGCCGTGGCCTCGACGAAGATGCCGGGCACGGTCTGCAGCACCTCGGCGGTGCTGCGCGGCGCCTTCTGCGTCAACTCCTGCTGGGTGACGTTGGTGATCGCCACCGAGCTGTTGAGCAGGGTCCGCTTGGAGGTGGAGCCCGTGACCACCACCGTGTTCACCGAGTCGTCTGGCGCCGTCGCCCCGGTCGCCTGGCCGACGGTCGCCTGCGGCGTGACCGGCGCCTGGGGCGCGGGCGCGCCCGTCTGGGCCCGGGCCGCCTGGGCCATGGCGCAAGCGGCCAGCGCCGCGGCCGACACCGTGTGCAGCAGGTGGACCTTCATCGCGACTCTCCCTCGAGGCGTACCGAGCGCTTCGCCATTCGGCCTTGCGACGCCTGGGGACCCGTCTAACCTGGAGGGTGGAACCGCTTCCAGTCGGTTGGATCGCGACTTTCAGACGCAGGTGATGCGATGAGAACTGTCACGGACCTCGATCGCGCCGACCGCCGCCTTCACTTCGCGCGCTCCGCGGCCTTGCGCGCGCTTTGCGTCGGCGTCGCCTGCATCTCCGCCTCGCCCACGCAGGCTCCGGCGGCGACCGCACCGCTGCGGCTGCAGGTGAACGAGGGTCGCAACCTCAACGTGCTGGTGCGCGACGGGGCGAGCGCGGCCCACCTCGTCCTGCGGAATGGAACCGATCCTCGCCTCCTGGTCGCCTTCCCCGCTGGGAACAGCGGCGTGGGCGCATGGTTCGCCCGCACCTCGGCGCCCGTGAACTGGCGTTTGGTGGGGCCGGTCGCGCCCGTGACGATGAAGGACGCGCAGGGGCGTCCTCTGCGCGGCATAGCGGCCGAGGTGGAGGTGAACGCGCCCACGCTTGCGATGGGTCGCGTGGTGGTGGGCAGCGTGCGCGTGCTGCGCGACTACGAGGCGCTGCACACCGTTCCACCCGACCTGAACGCCGCGCCGCGGCGCGAGGGCGCCGCACTCGTCTGGGCGAGGCCTCGGCTCGACGCGAAAGCGGGCTACTTCCTCTCGGTCGCGCCGCTGAACGGCGACCTCACCGAAGGCGCCCACCCCGTCTGGCGCAGCCGGGGCGGGGCGCTGCGGCTGCGGATCGTCGCCGCCACCGGCGACCCGCCCCTGACGCCGATAGCCGAGGGGGAGGCGCTGACCGCCGCGGCGGGAAGCGACCCGCGCGCACGCGCGTCGCTGGCGTTCCTCAGCTACCGCGAGAAGCTGCTGGCGGGTTCTTGGCGATTCCTGACCTACTTCGGGCGCGACACGCTGATGTCGGTGCGCCTGCTCCTGCCGGTGCTGAGGCCGGAGGAGGCGGAAGCCGGCCTCGGCGCGGTGCTGGAACGATTGTCGCCCACGGGCGAGGTGGCGCACGAGGAGTCGATCGGCGAGTTCGCCGTGATGGAGAACCTCAAGGCGGGGCGGGGCCGGGTCGACACGCCGGTCTACGACTACAAGATGATCGACGGCGACTACATGCTGGCGCCCGTGCTGCAGGCCTACGCCCAGCGCTATGGGCCGGCCCGGCTGCACGCCTTCCTGCAGCGCCGGGCGCCCGACGGGACGCCCTACGCCGACCTCCTCGCCCGCAACCTGCGCCACGTGGTGGCCACCACGCGTCCTTTCGCGGCGACGCCGTCCGCCGACACGCTGATCCATCTCAAGCCCGGCGTGCCCGTGGGTGAGTGGCGTGACAGCGACACCGGACTCGCGGGCGGCCGCACCCCCTACGACGTCAACGCCGTCCTCGTGCCCGCCTCCCTGGACGCGACGGCCGCGCTCGTGCGCGACGCCGGCCTGGCCGGCGCCTCCGGCGCGCCCTCCGCCGCCGAAGCCGCGCGGCTGGCGCAGGCGTGGAAGGTGCGGGCGCCGGGCTATTTCGACATGCGCCTCCCGCCGGGCGAGGCCCGCGAGGCGGTAGGCCGCTTCGCCCGCGAGCAGGGGGTGGACGCCGCGCCGGCGCTGGCGAGCCTGCCCGCGACCGCGCTGCGGTTCGCCGCCTTGTCGCTCGACGCAGGCGGGCGCCCCGTCGCGGTGTTGAACTCGGACGTCGGCTTCGCCCTCCTGTTCGGCCGCCCTGCGCCTGAAGCCCTGGCGCGCATGGTGTCCAGCGTTATGCGCCCGTTCCCCGCAGGCCTGATGACCGACGTCGGACCGGTGGTCGCCGACGCCGCCTATGCGCCCGCCGAAGTGCGCCGCGCCTTCGGGCGCACCGCCTACCACGGCGCAGTCGTGTGGGCCTGGCAGGAGGCGGTGCTGATCGCCGGCATCGACCGCCAGCTCGCACGCGGCGACCTTCCCGGCCCCCTGAAGTCGCAGCTCGGCCAGGCGCGCACGCGGCTCTGCGCGGCGGTGCGGGCGGTGGGCGAGACCCGCACCAGCGAGCTGTGGTCGTGGGCCTACGCGGGCGGCCGCTACCGGGTTCAGGCGTTCGGTGCGGCGGCGGGCGACGCCGACGAGTCCAACGCCGCCCAGCTGTGGAGCACGGTGTTGCTCGCCCTCGATCGCTCCCCGGCCGCCGAGTGACGGCGCCGGCGCAGGCGGCCTCAAACCGACGCGTCGTGGTCGCGCTCGTGGCCACCTACGTGTTCTACGCCGTGCTCCTCAACAGCGTGGGCACGGTGATCCTGCAGGCGGTGCGCGCCTTCGCGATCGGCAAGGGCGAGGCCAGCCTGCTCGAGGGCTGCAAGGATCTCTCCATCGCCGCCGTGTCGTTCATGCTGGCGTCGTCGCTGCCGGCCATCGGCTACCGCCGCGCGCTGGTCGCGGGCCTGTTGGCGTTGGGCGCCGCGTGCGCGGCCATGCCGTTGCTGAACAGCTTCTGGATGACCGCCGTCGCTTTCGTGGTCACCGGCGCGACCTTCGGCCTCGCCAAGGTGGCCGTGTACGGCGCCATCGGCCTCGTGGCCGCCGAGCCCCACCGTCACGCCAGCCTCACGAGCCTGGTGGAGGGGCTGTTCATGGCCGGCGTCGTCGGCGGGTATTGGCTGTTCGCCGCCTTCATCCCGCCCGAAGGCGCCACCGGACCAGGCTGGCTGAACGTCTATTGGGTGCTGGCCGCAGCCAGCCTGGCGGTGGCCGGGCTGTGGCTCGTCACGCCGTTGGACGAGCGGCGGCTGCGCATTCACGCCACGGGCGGGGGCGCCTCCTTCGCGGCCATGCTGGCGCTCTTGCTGCGACCGCTGGTCGGCGTCTTCCTGCTGTGCGCATTCCTCTACGTGCTGATCGAGCAGAGCCTCGGCACCTGGATGCCCACCTTCAACCACGAGGTGCTGAACCTCTCGCCCCAGCTCAGCGTGCAGCTGGCCAGCGTCTACGCCGGGTCGCTGTGTCTGGGGCGGCTGGGCGGGAGCGCCGTGCTGCGGCGCTTCTCGCGCTTTACGGTGTTGAACGCCTGCGTGATCGGCATGGCGGCGCTGCTCATCCTGGCGCTCGCCGCCACCCGCGGCCTCGGCGGTGGCGCGGTGGTGGGCGGCTGGCGCGAGCTGCCGCCGCAGTCGCTGATCCTGCCCGCCATCGGCCTCCTGATGAGCGTGATCTACCCCACGCTGAATTCGGTGGTGCTGAGCGCGCTGCCGGTGGAGCGGCAGGCGGGCATGACGGGGCTGATCGTGGTGTTCTCCGCGCTGGGAGGCACATTGGGCTCCTTCCTCACGGGCCGCGCCTTCGCCGCGTTCGGAGGCCGCGAGGCGGTGGCGGGCGCCCTGATCCCGATCGCGCTCCTCTTCGGCGCGCTGCTGGTGCTGGCGCGGCTGACCCGTCGGGCCGACACGACTGCGGCCTGACGGGTCGACAGCCCTGCGCAGGGCGGTTTATCTCCGGTGGTGATGAGCCAGGCGGAAGCGGCGCGCGCGCCGGCGGCTGACGACCGCCCAATGACCATGGCGCGGCTGGCCGAACTCGCCGGCGTGGCCAAGGTCACCGTCTCGCGTGCGATCAACGACAGCGGCGTGGTTAATGGCGAGACGCGCACGCGCATCCTCTCGCTGGCGGCCGAGCACGGCTATGTGATCAACCAGGCGGCGCGCAACCTCAGCCTGAAGCGCAGCCACATGATCGCGGTGGTCGTGGAGATGGAGGAAGGCGGCGCCCGCCCAGAGGTCGAACCCTATCCGCTCGAGCTCCTCGCCGGCCTCGCCGACCACGCCGACGAGGCGGGCTACGCCATCACCATAACCACCCGCCGACGGTGGGCCGAGGCCCGCGCCCGCGGCGTCGACGCCGCCGTGCTGCTCGGCCAGGGCGCCAACGGCGCGGCGGGCGGCCTTTCGCGCGCGAGACTGCCGTTGGTCGTATGGGGCGCCGACGACGCAAGCGGGCACGTCTTCGTGGGCGGCGACGATCGGGCGGGGGGCGCCGTCGCCGCCCGCCGCCTGCTCGCGCTCGACCGCCGCCGCCTGGCGTTCGTGGGAGACGCCCACCATCCCGAACTCGCCGCCCGCCGCGCCGGCTTTGAAGCCGCGGCGCGGGAGGCGAGCGCCCGCGTCCACAGCCTGAGCTGCGGCTTCAGCTTCGCGGCGGGCTTCGCCGCCGGGGCCGAAATCCTGCGGTTGGGCGGCGTCGACGGCGTGCTGTGCGGCGCGGGGGACGTGTGCGCCATGGGCGTGGTGCGCGCCCTGATGGAGGCGGGGGCCGCGGTGCCCGACACGGTCTCGGTCGTAGGATATGACGACGCGCTCATGGCGGCGAGCTTCGTGCCCGCGCTCACCACCGTGCGCCAGGACTGGCGCGGCGGCGGCGCCCTGTTGGCTGAGAAGGTGCTGGCGCTGATCGAGGGCCGCCCCGCGCGCTCGCAAATGCTGCCCGTTGAGCTGCGCGTTCGGGCGACGTGACGCGCCTCTCGCCTCTGGACCCGGTTTCATCCCCGCGCGAAAGCGTCCTTCAGCGCTGAAGCAGGGTCGACCGCGTGACATCCACCGATCAGGAGCCGGCGCCCGAAGACGCCGGGTGGACGCTCGCGCGCGACGCCGCCCAGACGGACGTGGCGGCTCGCCTGCAGGAGGAGAGCCTGTTCGCACTCGCCGACGGCGTGCTGGGCGTGCGCGGGGGCGCCGAGGAGTTGGAGGGCGTCGGCGGCGTCTTCCTCAACGCCGTCTTCGATCGCACCCCGATCGTCTACCACGAGCGCTTTCCAGGCTTCGCCCGCGCCTCCGACACCCGCGTGCCGGTGGCCGACCCGCTGGGCGTGCAGATCGAGGTGGGTGGCGTGCGGCTCGCACGCGAACACCTGGAGGCCGCCGAGCGCAGGCTCGACCTGCGCACCGGCGAGCTGGTGCGGCGCGCACGCTACCGCTGCGCGGCCGGCATGCTGGAGATCGAGGCGTCGCGGGTGGTCTCCGGCGGGGGCCTCATGGCGCGCAGGCTCAGCCTGCGCTCGATCGACGTGGCGGCGCCCGTGCGCCTCACAGCTTGGCTGGCGCCGGGCCGCGCCGCCACGCCGCAGAGCGACGATCCGCGGTTCGGCGCCGGTCAAGGCGCCGCGCTTCGCACGCTGCACGCCGCGGTCGAGGGTGCGAAGGCGGCCTTGCTTCAGGCGGCGCAGCACGGCGAGCGCGCCGCCGCATGTGCGGTCGAGCACCACGCGCGCGGCGCGGCGCTGGAGGCCGCCGCATCGGGCGTCGCGGGCGGCGCCGCGCGCATCGTCTTCGCCGGCGATCTGGCGCCAGGCGGATCGATCGATCTCGAGACCGTGGCCGCCTACGCGCCCGGGACCTTGAAGTCGGCCGAGACCGGCGCGCTGGCGCATGAGGCGGCGCGCCGGATCGCCGGCGCCGCCGTGTCGACCCTGCGCAGGGCCGCGAAGGAGGAGCTGGCAGCCTTCTGGCGCTCAGCCGACGTCCATGCCGGCGAGGACGCCGCCCTCGGGCGCGCGCTCCGCTTCAACCTGCTGCAGCTGCGCCAATCGGCGCCGCAGGACGGCCTCACCGGCCTGGCCGCCAAGGGTCTCACCGGCGAGGGCTACGAAGGCCACACCTTCTGGGACTCCGAGGCTTTCGCGCTTCCCGTGTTGGCGCTCACCGCCCCAGAGCGCGCGCTCAGCCAGCTGCGCTTTCGCGTGCGAACGCTGGACCGCGCGCGCGTACACGCCCGCGAGCTGAACTTCGCCGCAGGCGCGCTCTACCCGTGGCGCACCATAGCCGGCGACGAGGGTTCGGCCTATTTCCTCTCCGGCTCGGCCCAGCTGCACATCAACGCCGACATCGCCGACGCCGTGCGCGTCTACGACCGCGCCAGCGGCGACGACGCCTTCGTGCTGGGCGAGGCGGCCGAGATGGTGTGGGAGACCGCGCGCATCTGGCTGCAGGCGGGCGCATTCGACGCGCGCCTCGGGGGCGCCTTCCGCATCTGCGGCGTGACGGGCCCGGACGAATACAGCGCGCTCGTCGACGACGACCATTTCACCAACCGCATGGCGCGTCGGCACCTGCGCTTCGCTCTGGAGCTGGCCCGGCGTGCGGACCGGCATGCACCCTGTGCGCCCGACGCCGAGGAACAGTCCACCTGGGCGCGGGCGGCCGAGACCATGCACCTGCCCGTCGATCCCACTCTCGGCGTGCACCTGCAGGACGCCGCCTTCCTCGACAAGGCGGCGTGGGTCTTCCGCGAGGATCGCGCCGACCGGCCGCTGCTGCTCCACTACCACCCCCTGACCTTGTATCGCCATCAGGTGATCAAGCAGGCCAGCGTGGTGCAGGCGCACGCTCAGGACCCCCAGGGCGCCGGGCGGGCGCAGAAGCGGCGTGACCTGAATTTCTACACGCCGCGGACGGCGCACGACTCCACCCTCTCCGCCGCCGCCCACGCCGTGGTGGCCGCCGCGGTCGGCCAGGCGGCGCAGGCGCTGGGCTTCCTGCGCGCCAGCGTGCTGGTCGATCTCGACGACCTGCACGGCAACGCCGCCCATGGCCTGCACATGGCGGCGATGGCGGGCGGTTGGCAGGCGCTGGCGATGGGCTTCGCGGGTCTGACGATCACCGGCGACGGCGGACTCGACTTTCTGCCCCAGGCGCCCGCCGGGCTGCCCCGCTACGGTTTCGGCCTGGTCTGGCGCGGCGCGCGCCTGCGGGTGGAGGTGGACGGGCCGACCGTGCTCTACGCCCTGGCGGCCGAAGGACCCGCGTTGACTCTTCGCCACGACGGCGTGGTCCTGAGCCTTCGGCCGGGCGAGGCCGCGAGGCGCCCGACCCTCGTGGTCGGCGACGCGCCGAAGGGGCGCATCCAGGGCCTCGCCTTCGACCTCGACGGGGTGCTGACCGACACGGCGCGGGCTCATTACACCGCCTGGAAAGCCATCGCCGACGCGCTGGGCGCCCCCTTCGACGAGACGGTCAACGAGGCGCTCAAGGGCGTCGACCGCATGGGCTCGCTCGACCTGATCCTGGCGACGGCGCCCCGCGCCGTGTCGTCGAGCGAGCGCGAGGCGCTGGCCGCACGCAAGAACGCCCATTACGGCGAGCTGATCTCGCACTTCGGCCCGGGCGACCTCCTTCCCGGCGCGCGCGCGGCGCTGGAGCTGGCGCGCGCGCGGGCGCTCCCCACCGCCCTGGCCTCGGCCAGTCGCAATGCGCCTGAGCTGCTGGCGCGCCTGGGCGTGGCCCACCTGTTCGATGCGGTCGTCGACCCGACGTCGGTGTCGCGCGGCAAGCCCGACCCAGCCATCTTCCTCGCCGCCGCGCGCGCCCTGCACGTCGCGCCGAAAGACTGCCTGGCGTTCGAGGATGCCCGGGCCGGCGTCGCCGCCATCAAGGCTGCGGGCATGACCGCGGTGGGCATCGGCGACGCCCAGGCGCTGCGAGGGGCGGACGTGGTCGCCCCCGACCTTGCAAGCGTCGACTGGGAGCGTCTGCTCGCCTGACTCAGGTCCGCGCCTGGCGGAACGCGGCCGCGCCCGAAGCTTGGGCGCGAGGAGGAACGCCCTGTCACCGCGCCGCCCCTCTAGCGCGTCCGCGCACTCCGCATCGTCGTCAGCCGCAGGAGGATCGGTTCGGCGCACGCGGGGTCGGCGGCCAGCGTCGGAAGGCGAGGCGCGCGCTGCCATTCCGGATGCGGTCACCCCCCCGCCTCTGCTGACGCCCCTTGCGTGGCTTGACCCGGCGCACAAGGTGTGGTGACGCTGAGCGCGCCGGTGCTGGCTGCGCCGGACCCCGCCTCCAGCCCTCCGCTTGCCGCCGCCCCTCGCGCGGCCCGGCGGACCAGACCGTCATCCCATCCTCGCGGCGATGTACGCCGCCCGTCGTGCCGCCCCCTTGCGCGGCCGACCGCCTGAAGAGCCCGGACCCGATGTCAGAGACCACCCTCACGCTGCCTAGCCTGCAAGGCAAGCCGCGCGTGCCCGACATGCCGCCCGAGCCGCCGCCGCCCGCGCCGGTGGTCGAGCCGGCCGAACCGCTGAAGACGCCCGAGGACGGGCTGAAGCACATCTCGCTCGCCGAGCTGAAGGACCGCACCTCCGCCGAGCTCGTCGCCTACGCCGAGGCGCTGGAGCTGGAGAACGCCAACTCCATGCGCCGCCAGGAGCTGCTGTTCGCCATCCTCAAGGAGCTGGCCGACGAGGGGGTCGACGTGTCGGGCTCCGGCACCCTCGAGGTGGTGCAGGACGGGTTCGGCTACCTGCGCGCGTCGGAGGCCAACTACCTGCCGGGGCCGGACGACATCTACGTCTCGCCCTCGCAGATCCGCCGCTTCGCCCTGCGCACCGGCGACTCCATCGAGGGCGCGGTGCGCTCTCCGCGCGAGGGCGAGCGGTACTTCGCGCTCACCAGCGTGACCGCCGTCAACTTCGAGCCGCCGGAGAACGTGCGCACCAAGGTGGCGTTCGACAACCTGACGCCGCTCTACCCCAACCGCCGCATCACCATGGAGCTGCCCGACCCCACGGTGAAGGACCGCTCGGGCCGGGTGATCGACATCGTGGCCCCCATCGGCATGGGCCAGCGCTGCCTGATCGTGGCCCCGCCGCGGGTGGGCAAGACGGTGATGCTGCAGAACATCGCCAAGTCGATCGAGACCAACCACCCCGAGTGCTACCTGATGGTGCTGCTCATCGACGAGCGCCCCGAGGAAGTCACCGACATGCAGCGTACGGTGAAGGGCGAGGTGGTCAGCTCCACCTTCGACGAGCCCGCCACCCGCCACGTGGCCGTGGCCGAGATGGTGATCGAGAAGGCCAAGCGCCTCGTCGAGGCCAAGCGCGACGTGGTGATCCTGCTCGACAGCGTCACGCGCCTGGGCCGCGCCTACAACACCACCGTGCCGAGCTCCGGCAAGGTGCTGACCGGCGGCGTGGACGCCAACGCCCTGCAGCGGCCCAAGCGCTTCTTCGGCGCGGCGCGCAACGTGGAGGAGGGCGGCAGCCTCACCATCATCGCCACGGCGCTGATCGACACCGGCTCGCGCATGGACGAAGTGATCTTCGAGGAGTTCAAGGGCACCGGCAACAGCGAGATCGTGCTCGACCGCAAGGTGGCCGACAAGCGCATCTTCCCGGCCATCGACGTGTTGAAGAGCGGCACCCGTAAGGAAGAGCTGATCACCGATCGCGCCAATCTGCAGAAGACCTACATCCTGCGCCGCATCCTCAACCCGATGGGGCCGCAGGACGCGATCGAGTTCCTGCTCGACAAGATGCGCCAGTCCAAGACCAACGGCGACTTCTTCCAGTCGATGAACACCTGAAGTCTGCCAGTCGCGCACCTACCTCTCACCAATGTGGGGTGAACGCGTCACGATCATGGCGCGGCCGACAACAAAGGGCGACCTTCGCGCGTTATCCTTGGGAACATGCGCGAGCGCCGACGCCTGCGTGCACCAGAGGACTTTTCATGCTTCGCCACGCCCTGCCCGCCATCGCCGCCGTCGCCCTCCTCGGTGCGGGCGCCGCCCCCGCCCAGACGGCGCCGGCCCCCGCCGCCCACCCAACTCATCAGGCGCATGGCGACATACACGCGCGGATGGAGGCGATGCGCCAGGAGCGGCTGAACAACCTGCACACCGTGCTGCGCCTGCGGCCGAGCCAGGACGGCGCCTGGCGGGCCTTCGTGCAGAACACCACCATGGACCGCGCCGAATGGGGCGACTCGCGTCAGCAGATGGACGCCATGAGCAGCATGACCACGCCCCAGCGGCTGGACATGATGGTGCAGCACATGGACCAGCACGCCGCCAACTTCCACAAGCGCGCTGACGCCACCAAGGCCTTCTACGCCCAACTCTCGCCCGAGCAGCAGAAGGTGTTCGACGCCTCGATGGATTTGCAGCACCAGGGCCGCGGCCATGGACATATGCGCCATCACGGCAGGTGATGGCGGGCGCGCCGCCTGCTTCCTTCGGGGGGCGTCGCGCTCGCATCATCGCATCGCTGCGATCAGCCCAGGTTGAGCCTCAGGAAGTCATGGGTACGTTGGTCGGCGGCCTGGGCGTCAGCCGCATCGTAGTGTGAGCCGCCCTCCCGGGCGAAGGCGTGGCCTCGCCCGGGGTAGACGAACACCTCAGTTTTATCGTCGCCAGCGAAGGCGTCCTTGATCTTAACCTGGGCTTCCGGGCCGATGTACTCATCGGCGCCGGCCAAGTGGATCAGGATGGGGCAGGAGATATCGTCCACCGCGTCGAGATGTTGGTCCATACCGCCGCCGTAGTAGACGACGGCGCAATCCGGATCGGCGCGTTCCGCCGTGAGGAAGGTGAGAAGTCCACCGAGGCAGTGTCCCATCACCGCCACCTTGCCGTTCACTCCCGGGAGCTTGCGCACGGCGGCGAGCGTGGCCGCGATGTCGGCCACGCCCCGTCCGGGATCGAAACCGCGGTACAGCTCGAACGCGCGCTCGAGATCGGCCGGCTTGCGGTCGTCGAGGTCGACGCCGGGCTTCGTGCGCCAGAAGAGGTCGGGCGCCACGGCGTAGAAGCCGGAGGCGGCGAGGCTCTCGGCCACCTCCACCACATTGCGGTTCACCCCGAAGATCTCCTGGATCACGATCACCGCGGGCCGCGGCCCCTGGCCCTGTTCCTGGTCGACAGGGCGACGCACGAGCGCCTCGAACGACCCGTCCGGTCCGCTGACGGTCATGGTCTCGCCGTGCATCTTGAAGGCTCCTGGCTTGGGGTCGGGCGACGAGGATGATAGCTCGTGCAAACGCGCCTCCCACGCCGCTGTTCACGAGACCCCGATGAAGGTGACCTTCGAAATCGACTGCACGCCAGTGGAGGCGCGGGCCTTCCTGGGCCTGCCCGACGTCACCCCGCTGAACGAGCACGTGGTGGGCGAGATGCAGCGCCGGATGGACGCCAACATCAGCGCGTTGGAGCCCGAGGCGCTGATGAAGAACTGGATGGCGCTGGGCGGCCAGGCGCAGGAACAGTTCACCAAGCTGATGAGCGCCGCGGTGGGTGGATCCCTGGGGCGCCCGCCCGGAGCGACGTGACGGGCACGATCTTCGCGCTGGCGACCCCGCCCGGCCGCTCGGCGGTGGCGGTGGTGCGGCTGTCAGGCCCGGCGAGCGCCGAGGCGCTGCGAGCGCTGACGGGAGGCGCGCTCCCGTCCCCGCGCCGCGCCTCCCTGCGGCGCCTGCGCGACGAGGACGACACGACGCTCGACCAGGCGCTCGTGCTGTGGACGCCCGGCCCCGGCAGCTACACCGGCGAGGACGCCGCCGAACTGCACCTGCACGGCGGCCCCGCTGTCGTCACAGCCGTGCTGGACGCGTTGGCCCGCCTCGGCCTGCGCGCGGCCGAGCCTGGGGACTTCACCCGCCGCGCCTTCGCCAACGGCCGCATGGACCTGACCGAGGCCGAGGCCGTCGCAGATCTGGTCGACGCCGAGACCGACGCCCAGCGTCGCCAGGCGCTCGCGCAGCTTGGCGGGGCCCTGTCGCTGCGCCACGCCCAGTGGCGCGACTGGTTGCTCGAAGCCGCCGCCCAGCTCGAGGCCGCCGTCGACTTCCCCGACGAGGAGGTGCCCGCCGATGTCGCCGCCCGCGCCGCGCCGCCCCTGCAGCGCCTGCGCGCCGACCTCCTCGCCGCCCTCGACGACCGGCGCGGCGAAAGGGTGCGCGATGGTTTCCGCATCGCCCTGATCGGCGCGCCCAACGCCGGAAAGTCGAGCCTGCTCAACGCCCTGGCGGGCCGTGACGCGGCGATCGTCACGCCCGTTCCCGGCACCACGCGCGACGTGGTCGAGGTGGTGCTCGATATCGCCGGACGCCGGGTCGTGCTGGCCGACACCGCGGGCCTGCGCGAGACGTCCGATGTGATCGAGGCCGAGGGTGTGCGGCGCGCCCGGGCCTGGGCACGGGCGGCGGACCTGCGCCTGTGGGTGGTCGCCCCCGACGACCCGCCGGAGCCGCCTGCAGAGTTTCGAACGCACGACCTGCAGGTGTTCAGCAAGGCGGACCTGGCGCGCCGGCGTTCGCCGGGCGGGATCGACGCCTCCGTTGTCGCGGATGGCGGCCTGGACGCCCTCGGCGCGGCTCTGCGCGCCTGCGTGGTCGAGGCCACGGGCGGCGACGCCCCCGCCCTCGTCACCCACGCCCGCCATCGCGAGAGCATAGCCGCCGCGCTCGCCGAAGCGGATCGCGCCCTGGAAGTCGCGGCCCGCTCGCCTGAACTCGCGGCGGAGAGCGTGCGCCTGGCGGCGCGGGCGCTCGGACGCCTTACCGGAGAGGTGGACCCCGAAGCGGTGCTCGACCGCGTGTTCTCGACCTTCTGCATCGGCAAATAGCCGCGCGGTAGGGCCGGTGTTTCACGTGGAACATCCTCGACCCCGAGCCCCCGCCCCTCTATCTCTGCGGCAGCAAGAGGAGGCGATGGTGGCCGGCGACCGCTGGGACGTGATCGTGATCGGGGGCGGGCACGCGGGCTGCGAAGCCGCGGCGGCCTCCGCGCGCCTGGGCGCCGCAACCCTGCTCCTCACCCACGACCTCGCGACCATCGGCGAGATGTCGTGCAACCCGGCGATCGGCGGCCTGGGCAAGGGCCATCTGGTGCGCGAGATCGACGCCCTGGATGGGCTGATGGGGCGCCTGGCGGATGCGGCGGGCATCCAGTTCCGCCTGCTCAACCGCTCCAAGGGGCCGGCGGTGCGCGGTCCGCGGGCGCAGATCGACCGGCGGCTCTATCGCGAAGCCATGCAGGCGGCGCTGGCGGCGCAGCCCGGCCTGCAGCTTCGGGCGGCCGCGGTCGAAGACCTGATCGTCGAAGCCGGTCGCGTCGCCGGGGTGATCGACGCTGACGGCCGCCGCTATCGCACCGGGCGGGTGGTGATCACCACCGGCACCTTCCTCAAGGGCGTGATCCTGCGCGGGGACGAGCGCATCCCCGCCGGGCGCCATGGCGAGGCGCCGGCGATCGGACTGGCCGAGCGCCTCTGTGCGCTTGGCCTGCGCATGGGCCGGCTGAAGACCGGCACCCCGGCGCGGCTGGATGGCCGCACCATCGGCTGGGACCGCATCGACCGGCAGGAGGGGGATGCGGATCCGCGGCCCTTCTCCTTCCTCACAGGCGCGATCACCCGCGCGCAGGTGGCGTGCGGCGTCACCGCCACCACGGGCGAGACGCACCGCATCATCGCCGCCAACCTCGGCGAGTCGGCGGTGTATGGGGGCCGCGCCGAGGGCGTCGGTCCCCGCTACTGCCCCTCGATCGAGGACAAGGTGGTGCGCTTCGCCGACCGCGATAGCCATCAGATCTTCCTGGAGCCCGAGGGGCTGGACGACGACACCGTCTATCCCAACGGCATCTCCACCTCGGTCGCGCCGGCCACGCAGGACGCCTTTTTGCGCACCATTCCGGGGCTGGAGCAGGTGGCGGTGCGCCGCTACGGCTACGCCATCGAGTACGCGTACGTGGACCCCCGCGAGCTCACCTCAGCGCTGGAGATCAAGCGGCTTCCCGGCCTTTATCTCGCCGGCCAGATCAACGGCACCACGGGCTATGAGGAGGCGGGGGCGCAGGGCCTGGTCGCCGGCCTCAACGCCGCGCAGGCGGCGGGCGGCTGCGACGCGGCGGTGTTCGGGCGCGACGAGGGCTACCTCGGCGTGATGGTGGACGACCTCGTCACCCGCGGGGTGAGCGAGCCCTACCGCATGTTCACCAGCCGCGCCGAGTTCCGCCTGACGTTGCGTGCGGACAACGCCGACCAGCGGCTGACCGCGCGCGGGGCGGCGCTGGGCCTGGTCGGCGCGGGCCGGCTCTCGGCCTTCCGCGCCAAGATGCAGGCGCTGGAGGTGGCGCGCGCGGAGCTGTCGAACCTCGGCCTCACGCCTGACGAGGCGTCCTCCCACGGCATCACCGTGCGTGGCGACGGGCGGCGCCGCACCGCACTCGATCTCCTGGCCTATCCGGGCGTGGACGCCGGCGTGCTCGCCCGCATCTGGCCGCAGCTCGCCGCCTTGTCGCCTGCGATCGCCGAGCAGGTGGAGGCCGATGCGCTCTACGCGGGCTATCTCGATCGACAGGCCGCCGATGTGGCCGCCTTCCGCCGCGACGAGGCGCTGGAGCTCGACCCGGTGCTCGACTACGCGGCCGTAGGGGGCCTCTCCACCGAGGCGCGGGAGAAGCTGGCCCGCGTGCGCCCGCGCACGCTGGGCCAGGCGGCGCGCATCGAGGGCGTGACGCCCGGCGCCCTCACCGCGCTCCTGGCCCATGTCCGACGCGCCGCCTGATGCGCCCGACAGCGCCCTCCCCGGCTCCGCCGCCGAGCTGGCGGCGCGGCTGGGACTGGGCGTGGAGGCCGCGCACGACTTCGCGGGCTATCGCGACATGCTGGCGCAGTGGAATGCGCGCATGAACCTCGTCGGCCCCTCCGCCATGGCCGCGTTCTGGCCGCGGCACGCCTATGACGGCGCGCAGCTGCTGGCGCTGGCCCCCGAGGCGTCGCGCTGGGCCGACCTGGGCGCCGGCGCCGGTCTTCCCGGGCTGATCCTCGCCATCGCCCTCAAGCGCCGGCCGGGCGCGCAGGTGCTGCTGGTCGAGAGCCTGCAGAAGCGCTGCCGCTTCCTGCAGGCGGTGGTGGACGAGCTGAAGCTGCCCGCGCGGGTGGTCGAGGGGCGTGCGGAGGTGCAGACGCCGCCCGAGGTCGACGTCGTCACCGCCCGCGCCGTCGCCCCGCTCGACACCCTGTTCGGCTACGCCCTGCCCTTCATGAAGGGCGAGGCCGTGGGCCTCTTCCTCAAGGGGCGCGCGGCGCAGGCGGAGCTGGTCGATGCGCGGCGCCGGTGGCGCGTGCGCGCCGACCTGCTGCCCAGCGCCACCGACCCGGAGGGCCGCATCGTGCGCGTGCGGAGCCTCGCACGTGGCTAAGGGGCCGCGCGTGCTGGCGCTGGCCAACCAGAAGGGCGGCGTGGGCAAGACCACCACCGCCATCAACCTGGCCACCGCGCTGGCGGCGGTAGGCGAGCGCGTGCTGCTGGTGGACATCGACCCGCAGGGCAACGCCTCCACCGGCCTGGGCGTGCCCCGCGCGCGGCGCGTGCTCACCACCTACGACGTGCTCACCGGCGGCGCCTCGCTGGCGCAGGCGGTGACGGCCACGCAGGTGCCGGGCCTGGACCTCGCCGCCGCCGACGCCGACCTCTCGGGCGTGGAGCTGGAGCTCGGCCGGGCGGAGCGGCGCAGCTATCGCCTGCGCGACGCCATAGCCGCCCTGCCGGCCGAGACTGGCTACGGCTATGTGCTGATCGACTGCCCGCCCTCGCTGAACCTGCTCACTGTCAACGCCATGGCCGCGGCCGACGCCGTGCTGGCGCCCTTGCAGTGCGAGTTCTTCGCCCTGGAGGGCCTGTCGCAGCTGATGCGCACCATCGAGCTGGTGCGCGCCAGCCTCAACCCGAAGCTTGAGCTGCAGGGCCTGGTGCTGACCATGTACGACAAGCGCAACAGCCTGTCGGACCAGGTGGCGGCCGACGTGCGGGCGCACTTCGGCGACAAGGTCTACGACACGGTCATCCCCCGCAACGTGCGGGTGTCCGAGGCGCCGTCGTTCGGCAAGCCGGCCCTGATCTACGACCTGCGCTGCGCCGGGAGCCAGGCCTACGTGCGGCTGGCGTCGGAAGTCATAAGCCGCGAGCGGGCCCGCGCCCGCCAGGCGGCGTAGGGGGAGCGGAACATGGCGGAGGCGCGTCAGCGCGGCCTGGGGCGCGGCCTCTCGGCCCTTCTCGGCGAGTCGGACCCGGTGCTGCTCACACCCGGGCCTTCCCGCGGCTATCAGGGCGACGGCACGCCGCGCGAGCTGCCGATCGAGCTCCTGCGCCGCAACCCCGACCAGCCGCGCCGCCAGTTCACCGAGGCGGACCTGGAGGAGCTGGCGGACTCGATCCGCGCCAACGGCGTGCTCCAGCCGATCCTGGTCCGCCCGGCGCCGGGCGCCGCGGGCGAATACCAGATCGTCGCCGGCGAGCGGCGCTGGCGCGCGGCGCAGCGCGCCAGCCTGCATCTGGTGCCCGTGCTCGTGCGCGACCTGACCGACACGCAGGTGTTCGAGATGGCCATCGTCGAGAACGTGCAGCGGGCCGATCTGGAGCCGCTGGAAGAGGCCGCCGCCTACCAGATGCTGATGGACCGCTTCGGCCACACCCAGGCGGGCGTCGCCGAGGTGGTGGGCAAGAGCCGCCCGCACGTGGCCAACGCGCTGCGTCTGCTGGCGCTCCCCGCCGGCGTGCGCGACCACCTGCAGGCGGGGCGGCTCTCGGCCGGGCACGCGCGCGCGATCGCCTCCGCCCCCGAGCCGGGACGCCTCGCCGACGAGATCGTCGCCAGGGGCCTCAGCGTGCGCCAGGCCGAGGCGCTGGGCCGCGGCGGCGGGCCCTCGGCGCCGCGCGGCGCCGTCAAGACGCCGACGCCTGCGGCCAAATCGGCGGACGTGCGGGCGCTCGAGGGCGACCTGGCGGACGTGCTCGGCATGCCGGTCGAAGTCATCGACCGCGCCGGCGCCGGCCGGGTGAGCATCGCCTACGACTCGCTCGAGCAGCTCGACGAGATCTGCCGGCGCCTCATGGGGTAAGGCGGCGGCTGTGGCCAGGGTGATGCGCGCCTGGTCCGGTCAGGCTCTAGCCGCCGTCTCCCCGAGGCTCGCGCGCGCCGAACAGCGCCGAACCGACCCGCACCGAGGTCGCGCCGTAGCGGATCGCCAACTCGAAGTCGGCGCTCATTCCCATCGACAGTTCGGCCAAGCCCTCCTGCGCCGCCAGGTCGGCGAGGAGGGCGAAATGCGGCCCCGCCGGTTCCTCCGCGGGCGGGATGCACATCAGGCCCTCAGGCGCGAGGCCGAAGGGGCCGCGCAGCTCGGCCATGAACGCGGCGAGGTCGCGCGGCGCCACGCCCGCCTTCTGCGCCTCCTCGCCCGTGTTGACCTGCACGTAGAGCCGCGGGGCGCGACCCTGCGCCTGGACTGCGGCGGCCAGGGCGCGGGCGAGCTTGGGGCGGTCGAGCGTCTCGATCACGTCGAAGAGGGTCACGGCGTCGGCCGCCTTGTTGGTCTGCAAGGGCCCGATCAGGCGCAGCTCCAAGCCCGCGCGGCGCTCGGCCCAGCGCGACGTCGCCTCCTGCACGCGGTTCTCGCCGAACACCCGCTGGCCCGCGCCGAGCACGGGCTCGACGGCGCTCCACAGCTGTTGCTTCGAGACCGCGACCAGCGTCACATCGGCCGCGTCGCGCCCGGCGGCGCGCGCCGCGGCGGCGACACGGGCGCGCACGGCGTCGAGAGCGGGAACGGGGGCGGGAGCTGGCGGCATCGGACGACAAGCGGGCGCGGTTGGCGCGGATCGCCCACCGTCTAGGACGACTGGCGCGGCCCGGGAACCCGCGAGGCCACGGCGGCGCCCTGCCGAGCCTGTGGCTCTTCACCGATCCCGTCCGCCTGCCGGATCCGCTCGCGGCCGCGGCCGCCCTGCCGCCAGGGTCGGGCGTGGTGCTGCGCACCTTCGGTCGGCCCGACGTGGAGGCGCTCGCCCCCGCCCTCGCCGCCCTGGCGCGCAGGCGCGGCCTTGTGCTGCTGGTCGGCGAGGACGCCCGCCTCGCCGCGCGGATCGGTGCGCACGGCGTGCACCTCCCTCAGCGCAGGCTGCCCGACCTGGCGCGGCTGCGCGCACGCCACCCCCGCTGGCGGCTGAGCGTGGCGGCGCACGGCATGGCGGCGCTGCATCGCGCGGACCGGGCCGGCGCCGACGCCGCCTTCCTGTCGTCGGCGTTTGCGAGCGCCAGCCCTTCGGCCGGCGCCCCGGTGGGGCCGACGCGCATGGCGTCGATGGCGCGCCACGTCGCCCTGCCGGTCTATGCGCTGGGCGGGGTGACTTCGGTGACGGCGCAGCGGCTGGTCGACGTCGGCGTCGCCGGGATCGCCGCGGTGGAGGCGCTCAGAACTTGAACGCCGTCTCCAAATGAACGCGCGGCGCGGTGTCGTCCGGCGTGAAGCGCTGGGGGTTGGCGAGCTTGTCGCCGAGCCCAACCGAGCCGCCGACCCGCAGGCGCGGCGTCAGGCGCAGGTAGGCGCCCGCCTCCACGTCCTTCCAGTCGGAGGAGCGGCCGCTGGGCTGCTCCATGTCCAGACGCACGCCCCAGCGGCCCTTGCTGTCGAGCTGCAGCGTCTTGTGGGCGGTGGGAACTGACCAGGGTTTCGACAGGTCCTGTCCCTCGACGGCGGCGGCGAAGCTCGACGGCGTCGCGGCCAACGCGCGCGCCGGCTGGGCGTGGGCGACGCCGGCGGCGAGCACGGCGAAGGCCACGGCTGCAGCCGCCCCTCCCCATCCGCCGAGCCTGCGCGCCGTCGTCACCCGAATTCGTTCCCCGCCCGTCACTGGACGCGCCTGTGCATATAGGCGTCGCCTGCGACAGCGCGATTAAAGCGCCGTCGTTCCCAGCGTCAACGCGACTCGGCCCAGTTGGCTCACGCGCGTGTAAGACTCCCTGCGCGTGTGGCGGATGCGCCACGAGACGGGTTACGCCACACGAACGCCATTGATATAGCCGCCATACGGCGGTGATCGGCCTGCGGCGTTGAGCGCGCGGCGTCGACACGCGATTTTGGCTAAGGCGCACCGGCGGGACGGCCCGGAGCGGTCGCACGGGAGCGGAGTGGTCATGGCGGGTTTTCGTGGGGCGACGCCCCTGTTGCTGGCGGCGGGCTTGGCGGCCCTGAGCGTTGCGGGCTGCGCGCACCACGCCACCCCGCTGCCCGGCACGGCCGGCGCCGCCCCGGGCGGAGGCGGCGGCTTCGTCAGCCAGGAGAGCGGCGGCGGCCTCCTCAATCTCGGCCGCCGTGCGCCAGCGCGTTCGTCGGCCACCGTCCAGGCCGGCATCGGCGTCAACGCCTTCCTGTGGCGCGCCACGCTGGACACGCTGGCCTTCATGCCCCTGGCCTCGGCCGACCCCTTCGGCGGGGTGATCATCACCGACTGGTACACCAACCCCGAAAAGCCGGACGAGCGCTTCAAGGCCACCGTCTACATCCTCGACACGCGGCTGCGCGCCGACGGCCTCAACGTCAACGTCTTCCACCAGACCAAGGACGGCGCCGGCCAGTGGATCGACGCGGCCACCTCTGGCCAGACAGACACCGACATCGAGAACGCCATCCTGACCAAGGCACGCCAGATCCGCCTGTCGACGCTGAACGGCCGGGGCTGATCCCCGCAGGTGGCGCGCTACAATCCGAAGGAGGCGGAGCCGAAGTGGGCCGAGGCGTGGCGGGCGGCGCAAAGCTTCCTCACGCCCGAACCCACCGCCGAGCGGCCGAAGTACTACGTGCTCGAGATGTTCCCGTATCCCAGCGGGGCCATCCACATGGGCCACGTGCGCAACTACACCATGGGCGACGTCGTCGCCCGCTATAAGCGCGCCAAGGGCTTCGACGTGCTGCATCCCATGGGCTGGGACGCCTTCGGCATGCCGGCCGAGAACGCCGCCATGGAGCGTGGCGTGCATCCCAAGGCGTGGACCTACGCCAACATCGACGCCATGCGCGCCCAGCTGAAGCGGCTGGGCCTCTCCATCGACTGGAGCCGCGAGTTCGCCACCTGCGACCCGGCCTACTACGGCAAGCAGCAGGCCTGGTTCCTCGACCTGTTCCGCCGCGGCCTGGTCCAACGCAAGGAGAGTTCGGTCAACTGGGACCCGGTGGACCAGACGGTGCTCGCCAACGAGCAGGTGATCGATGGGCGGGGCTGGCGTTCCGGCGCGCCCGTCGAGACCCGCAAGCTGACCCAGTGGTTTCTGACCATCACCGACTACGCCGACGCGCTGATCGACGGGCTGAAGACGCTCGACCGCTGGCCCGACAAGGTGCGGCTGATGCAGGAGAACTGGATCGGTCGCTCCACCGGCCTACGCATGACTTTTCGCTGGGCCGATGCCGGGTCGTTCGCAGCCGGCGACGGGATCGAGGTCTACACCACCCGCCCCGATACTTTGTTCGGCGCCAGTTTCCTCGGCGTCGCCCCCGACCATCCGGTGGCCGAGGCGCTGGCGCAGGCGAACGCCGAGCTAAGGCGCTTCATCGCCGAATGTCGCAAGGGCGGGACCACCCAGGCGGACCTCGACACCGCCGAAAAGCGCGGGTTCGACACCGGCCTGATCGTGACCCACCCGTTCGTGCAAGGTCGCACCCTGCCGGTCTGGGTCGCGAACTTCATCCTCATGGACTACGGCACGGGCGCCATCTTCGGCTGCCCCGCGCACGACCAGCGCGACTTGGACTTCGCGCGCAAGTACGACCTTCCGGTGCGCGAGGTGGTGCTGCCGCCCGGGACCGACCCGAAAGTGTTCCACGTGGAACACGAGGCCTATACGGGGCCGGGCCGCATCTTCCATTCCGACGTCCTCGACGGGCTCGAGATCGAGGAGGCCAAGGCCGAGGCGGTGCGACGCATCGAGGCCATGGGCCAGGGCCAGGGCGCCACCGTGTATCGCCTGCGCGACTGGGGCGTGTCGCGTCAGCGCTACTGGGGCTGCCCCATCCCGGTGGTGCATTGCGGGGCTTGCGGGGTCGTGCCCGTGCCTGGCGACCAGCTGCCGGTGGAGCTCCCCGAAGATGTCAGCTTCGATGCGCCCGGCAATCCCCTGCTCCGCCATGCGACCTGGCGTTTCACCACCTGTCCGAGCTGCGGGGGCGAGGCCGAGCGCGAGACCGACACGCTGGACACCTTCGTCGACAGCTCATGGTACTTCGCCCGCTTCACCGACCCGACTGCGCAGGCCCCCATCCACCGCGCCGCCGCCGACCGCTGGCTGCCGGTGGACCAGTACATCGGCGGGGTGGAGCACGCGGTGCTGCACCTGCTCTACGCCCGCTTCGTCACCCGCGCCCTGGCCGACGGCGGCATGCTGGAGGTGCGCGAACCGTTCGCAGGCCTCTTCACCCAGGGCATGGTCACCCACGAGACCTATCGCGACTTCGCCGGGGCCAAATGGCTCTCGCCCGCCGAGATCGAGACGAACGCCGGCCGGCTGGTGGAGATCTCCACCGGCGCCCCCGTGCACGTGGGCGGCGTGGAGAAGATGTCCAAGTCGCGCAAGAACGTCATCTCTCCCGAGGACATCTTCGACCACTACGGCGTCGACGCCGCACGCCTGTTCGTGCTCTCCGACAGTCCGCCCGAGCGCGATGTGCAATGGACCGAGGCCGGCGTCGAGGGGTCGTGGCGCTTCCTCAATCGGGTGTGGGCCGAGATCGACGAGGAGGTCGCGCCCGGAGACGACCCGGCCCAGACCGCGCAGCTGCAGCGCGCCACCCACAAGCTGGTCAAGACCGTCGGCGAGCACCTCGACGGCTTCCGCTTCAACTCGGCGATCGCCCAGTTCTACGGCTTCCTCAACGGGCTGCGCCCTCTGCGCGGCGCGCAGCCCGCCGCCCGCGCCGAGGCGCTCAGGGCGCTGGCGGTGATGATCGGCCCCTTCACACCGCACCTCTCCGAAAGCTGCTGGGCGCGCCTCGGCGGCGAGGGGCTGGCTGTGGACGCGCCCTGGCCCTCCTACGACCCTGCGCTCGCCGCCGACGACGAGGCGGTCATGGGGGTGCAGATCAACGGCAAGCGCCGGGCCGAACTGCGCGTCGTCTTGGGCGCTGCGGAAGAGGCCGTGCGCGCGCAGGCCCTGGCGGACCCGGACGTGGTGCGTCACCTTGAGGGCTTGGCCGTGCGCAAGGTGATCGTCGTGCCCGGCCGCATCGTCAACATCGTCGCCGGCTGACCCTTCCGATGTCTCTTCGCCCTGCCCTCATCTCCGCCCTTGCGCTGGCCGCAGTTTCACTCGGCGGCTGCGGCTTCACGCCGCTCTACGCCACGCCTGGCGTCACGGGCGGCCTCGCCGGCATCGCCGTGGATCCGCCGGCGCATAGCCGCACAGGCTTCCTGCTGAGCCAGAAGCTGGACGACGAGCTCGGCCGCAGCAAGGGCGTGGAACCGACCTACCGCATCGGCCTCACGGTGGTGGAGCGGCGTTTCGCCCGCGGGGTGCGGATCAACAACGTGGCCAACCGCTACGAGCTCACCCTCGATGTCGGCTACGTGCTGACCGAGGCCGCGACCGGGCGGGTGCTGCTCACCGGCGCGGCGCCGGTGCAGGTCAGCTACGACAGCGCCGATGCGCCCTACGCCGGGGTCTCCGCCGCCAAGGATGGGGAGGAGCGCGCCGCCGAGCAGGCGGCGGTGCTCATCCGCCTTCAGGTCTCGCGCTGGCTGGCCGCCAATCCTCTGGGGGCCGCCGCCGCCGCCCAGGCCGCCGCCGGCTAGGCCCGGCGGCGCGCCGGTGATCGTCTCCAAGCGGCCCGATGTGGAGCGGCTGCTCGAGCGGCCGCCGCCCGGCGTGCGCGCCGTCCTGCTGCACGGGCGCGACCGCGGCGGCGTGCGCGAGCGCGCCGACCGCCTGGCTGCGCGCGTGGTGGACCGGCCGGACGATCCGTTCGACGTGGCGCTGCTTACCGAGACCGACATGGAAGCCGATCCGGCGCGCCTGGCGGACGAACTGTCGGCGCTCTCGATGCTGGGGGGGCGGCGTCTGGTGCGCCTGCGCCTCGGGTCTGAGAAGATCGCGCTCGACCGCGCCACCGCCGAGGCGCTGAGCGCCCACGCGTCGGGCGCCTACAACCCCGCCGCCATGCTGATCGTGGAGGCGGGCGCACTGGAGAAGTCCTCCCCCCTGCGCAAGGCGGCCGAGGCGGCCGAGGGCGCGGCGGCCGTGGCCGTCTACGAGGACGAGGCGGGCGATGTGGCGCGGGTGGTGCGCGAGGCGCTGGCCACGGACGGACTGACGCTGTCGCGCGAGGCGCTGGATCTTTTCGTCGCCCGCCTGCCGCGTGAACGCGGTGTGGCGCGCCAGGAGATCGAGCGGCTGGCGTTGTTCCTCGGCCCGGGTCGCCCAGGCCAGGTTCCGCCGGCCGCACTCGACGACTTCCTGGGCGTCGAGCCGGAAGCCAGCCTCTACGACGCCGCCGCCGACGCCTTCGGCGGTCGGCTCCGGGAGGCGCAGGCCGCGCTGCGCCGCGCGCGGGCCGAGGGCGAGGGCGGCCCCGCGGCGGTGCGGGCGCTCTCCTCCCACGCGGGCAAGCTGAGGCGGGGGCTGGTGCTGGTGCAGGGCGGGCGCGATGGGCGCACCGCGGCCAAGCAGTCGGGTGTGTTCTGGAAGGCCGAGGCCGAGTTCGTGCGTCAGCTTGGCCGCTGGAGCCTCGCCGACCTCGACGGCGTGCAGCCCGACCTCCTGGACGCCGACCGCGCCTGCAAGTCGTCGGGAAGCCCGGACGACCTCATCGCCGAGCGCGCCTTCATGTCTATCGCCGGGCGCGCGCGAAGACTGGGCCTGTAGGCCGCGGGAGGACGGGAAGCATCAGGCGCGCCTTGTCGGCGCACGAAGGCTACTCGGCAGCGACGGCCGCCTGGGCCGGCTCGATCGACACATAGGTGCGGTCGTCGCGCTTGGTGGTGAAGCGCACGGCGCCCGTGGCGGTGGCGAACAGGGTGTGGTCGCGGCCCAGGCCAACGTTGACGCCCGGCCAGAACTTGGTGCCGCGCTGGCGCACCAGGATGTTGCCGGCCAGCACCTTCTCGCCGCCGAACTTCTTCACGCCGAGGCGTTGGCCGGCCGAGTCGCGGCCGTTGCGGGACGAGCCGCCGGATTTCTTGTGAGCCATCGGGTGCTCCTTGCTCTACGGCTTAAGCGTCGTCGCCAAGGTCGCCTTCCGGGGCGGCCTTGGGCTTGCGGGGGGAGCGGGGCTTCTTGGCGGCGGCCTCTTCGGCGGCGGCCATCGACCCGGTCTCGGTGGCGGCGTCAGCATCGACGCTGGTCTCCGCCGCATCCGAAGGCGCCTCGGAAACCGGCTGTTCGACCATCGCCCTGGGCGCGGCGTTCGTCCTGGCGGCGGGCTTGGCCGCGACCGTCTCCGTCGCGGGAGTCTCGGCGGTGGGCGTGCCTTCCGGCAGGGCGGCGCTGTCGGGCGCATTCACCCGGGGGGCGAGGCCCCGCGCGCGGGCCACGAGCTCGGCGCGGGTGGTCATATCGACCGTCCCGTCCCACTTGGCGCTCGACCCGGCGCCGGCGAGAGCGGTTACGCGCAGCACGCTCTCCGGCTGGCGGTGGCCCTGGGTGCGGCGATAGCCTTGGCGGCGGATTTTCTTGAAGACCTTGATCTTCTCGCCCTTGCGGGTCTCGATCAGGGTTGCGGTGACGCTGGCGCCATCGACCAGGGGCGCGCCGAGGGTGACGGCGCCCTCGCCGTCGCCCACCATCAGCACCTCGCCGAAGGTCACGGCCGCCCCGACCTCGGCGTCGAGCTTCTCGACCACCAGCACGTCGCCGGGCTGCACGCGGTACTGCTTGCCGCCGGTTCGGATCACCGCATACATCGCTTCAGGCCTTCTTGGTCTTGGAACGCGCGGCTTTCTGGCGACCGCGTCATTTGAAAATACCGAACGCCCGCAGGCGCGAGGCCGGCGGGCGGGAGCGCGTCTCTACAGCGATGCGGGGCCGCGCGTCAATCTCTCCTCCCCTGCCGCAGGCGGGGGAGGTGTCGCGGCGCGAAGCGCCGTGACGGAGGGGGCCGCCGCACACGGCCGTTCCGCCGGAACGCCCCCTCCGGCGACTGCGCCGCCACCTCCCCCTACTTCGCAGGGGAGGAGATCAGGTCACTGGCAGGCGAGGCACTCCTCGTAGTCCGTGCGCGCGGCCGCCGTGGCGCTCGCCTGCGCCTCCAGCGCGGGGTCGGCGCCGGCGAAGGCGGCGCGCTGCACCGACTTGGAGCGGAGGTAGTAGAGCGACTTGCAGCCGCGCTCCCACGCCGTCCAGTGCAGCATGTGCAGGTCCCACTTGTCGACGTCGCCGGGCAGGAAGACGTTGACCGACTGGCCCTGGCAGATCGAGGGGGTGCGGTCGGCGGCCAGCTCCACCACCCAGCGCTGGTCGATCTCGAAGGCGGTCTTGTAGACATCCTTCTCGTCGTCCGAGAGGTCGGTCAGGTGCATGACCGAGCCCTGGTGCTCCAGGATCGAGCTCCACACCGCGTCGGTGTTCAGCCCCTTCTCCTCCAGCAGGCGTTCCAGGTAGGGGTTCTTCACCGCGAACGAGCCCGACAGGGTCTTGTGGGTGTAGATGTTGGCCGGGATCGGCTCGATCCCCGCACTCGTGCCGCCGCAGATGATCGAGATCGAGGCGGTGGGGGCGATGGCCAGCTTGTGTGAGAAGCGCTCCATCACGCCGCGGTCGGCGGCGTCGGGGCAGGGGCCGCGCTCCTCGGCGAGCTTGACGCTGGCGGCGTCGGCCGCGCGGCGCAGCGACTTGAAGATGCGCATATTCCACGACTTGGCGAGCGCGCTTTCGAACGGCACGCCCTGCGCCTGCAGGAAGCTGTGGAAGCCCATCAGCCCCAGGCCCACCGAGCGCTCGCGCCCGGCGGAGTAGATGGCCGCGGTCATGGCGTCGGGCGCGCGGTCGATGAAGTCCTGCAACACGTTGTCGAGGAAGCGCATGACGTCCTCCACGAACATCGGTTCGTCGCGCCACTCCAGAAAGGTCTCGGCGTTGACCGATGAGAGGCAGCACACCGCGGTGCGGTCGACGCCCAGGTGATCCTTGCCGGTGTGCAGCATGATCTCGCTGCACAGGTTGGATTGGCGCACCTTGAAGCCCAGCTCGCGCTGGTGGGCGGGCATGGCGCGGTTCACCGTGTCGGTGAAGATCAGGTAGGGCTCGCCGGTCTGCAGGCGGATCTCGAGGATCTTCTGCCAGAGCTGGCGCGCGTCCACCGCCTTCACCGGCTCGCCGTTCTTGGGGGAGCGCAGAGCGAAGGGCAGGCCGTCGCGCACCGCCTCCATGAAGGCGTCGCTGATGTTGATGCCGTGGTGGAGGTTGAGGCTCTTCCTGTTGAAGTCGCCCGAGGGCTTCCTGATCTCCAGGAACTCCTCGATCTCCGGGTGGTGGATGTCGAGGTAGACGGCCGCCGAGCCGCGGCGCAGCGACCCCTGGCTGATGGCCAGGGTGAGCGAGTCCATGACGCGGATGAAGGGGATGATGCCGCTGGTCTGGCCGGCGCCCTTCACCTTCTCGCCGATGGAGCGCACGCCGCCCCAGTAGGTGCCGATGCCGCCGCCGTTCGAGGCCAGAGCCACGTTCTCGTTCCACACGCTGACGATGCCGTCGAGGCTGTCGGGCACGGCGTTAAGGAAGCAGCTGATCGGCAGGCCGCGGTCGGCGCCGCCGTTCGAAAGCACGGGGGTGGCCGGCATGAACCACAGGCGCGAGATGTAGTCATAGATGCGTTGGGCATGGTCGGCGTCGTCGGCGTAGGCGGTGGCGACGCGGGCGAACATGTCCTGGTAGCTCTCGCCGGGCAGGAGGTAGCGGTCCTCCAGCGTGGTCTTGCCGAAAGCGGTGAGGAGGGCGTCGCGCGAACGATCGACCTCGACCTTGCGCACGAGCGTGAGCTGGGGGCCGCCGGCGGCGGGGCGCGAGGTGCGCGGGGTGGACGAGGGAGCCTGCTTCAGAGCCGCTTCAGCCATCGAACGAACCACCTACATCTAGTGCCAAAGCCGCGTCGGCTCACAACATGATGGAGCCTGAACCGGTTGACGAGTCCTTAAGCCGCTTTTCCACAAACGGCGCCCAGGCCTCGGTGTCGCACGACTGTCGCAGGCCCGGAGCCGCCCGCCGGAACGTGAAACGGCCCGCGGGATCGCTCCCGCGGGCCGCCCTCGCGCATCGCCGAGGAGGCGATCAGTAGTCGAGCTGGGCGCGCAGCTGGAAGAGGTTGACCTTGGCGTCGTTCTGGCTGCGCACGGGCACGCCGTTGGCCACCGCCGGCACGTTGAACTGGCGGTTGTCGATGACGCCGTAGGTGTAGTTGGCCATGAAGCGCACGTAGCTGATCGGGTACCAGTTCAGGCCGACCGTGGCGCCTTCCCACTTGCCCGCTGTGCCGATGCCGGCGGTGGGCACCTGCTGGTTGGCGAGGCCGTACTGGGTGGCCAGGGCGGCGTTGTTGCGCCCCATGTCGCTGAAGTCGACGTAGTCGAGGCGCCCGGCGACCTGGAAGGCGCCCATGCCGCCCTTGTCGATCGGGTTCAGCACCTTGATGCGGCCGAACTGGCCGTTGACGTTGTAGTTCTTCATCTCGCCAGTGGGGAACCACGAGGCCTGGACGTAGCCGGTGGGGATGGTGAAATCGTTGCCACCGCCCGTTGTCGGCACCTTGGCCGCCGAGATGCGGTCGACGAAGATGGCGCCGGCTTCGGCCTGGATCTCGAAGTTCCTGTGCTCGTACATCGCCTCGCCGCCGATGGTCACGTCGGAATTGCCGACCGCGCCGGTGGTCGTCAGCGTGGTGTTCGCCGCCGAGTTCGCCTCGTTCTGGTAGTTGCTGTCGTTGAAGGCGGAGTAGGCGAAGGCGTTCTCGCCGCCGCGGGCGCGATAGCGGAGCCAGGCGCCGAGGTGGCTCTTGTCGGTCGCGGTGTTGATCGGCGAATAGGTCGCCCGGAACGACACGCCCACGCGCTCGTCGGCCGCCGTCGAGTTGTAGGCGCCCTGCGTGTTGTCGGCCGTGTTGATCGAGTTGCCCTGCAGCGCCGCCCAGATCGAGTAATTTTTACCGGTGATCACCGATTCGACCGCGATCACATAGTCGAGCTGCATGACGTCACTGTAGACGCCGCGATCAAGGAAATCGATGAAGCGGGTGGAGGTGATGTTCTCCAGGCCGGCCGCCTTCTGGTTGCCGAACAGGATCGAGGTGGTCTTGTTGTACTTGTACTCGATGACCGCATCGTCCCATGTGGGATTGCTGCCGTTGCGCCAGCCGCCTTCGAGCTTGTAGGCGAAGTGCTGGCCGATCTGGCCCTCGACGCCGAGGTAGAGCTGACGGGCGCGCAGCTGGCGCGACTCGTAGTTGGCCACGCGACCCGCACCGCCCTCGCGATCCACGCTCTCGTCCAGGGCGTCGATCAGGATGCGGCCGCGCACCTTGAACATGTCTCCCTGGTCGTCGGTGGCGCGCGGCGCGCCGTCGAACTTGAAGGCCGGCCCGATCGGCGTGGCCTGGGTGCCCGACTGGTTCACCGGGCCCGTGCCGCCCGATTGCGCGTCGGCGGCGGCGAGGTCGCCCAGGCTGGCGTTGGTCACCACCGGGCCGGAGTTCACCTGCGCCTGAAGCGCGCTCACCTGGGCCTGAAGCGCCTGCAGCTGCTGCTGAAGTTGCGCCGTGCCGGTGGCGTCCTGCGCACGGGCGGCGCCCGCGCCGAACACCAGTAGCGCGCTCACGGCCGCACCCGCGGTCAGCGTCGTCTTCATAAGGAAGTCCCCCAGGCCCGGGGCGTGCGCCTTCGCGTCGCCCTTCGAGCGCCGGGTTACCGCCGCATTGTGACGGCTGCGCGAAGCCGCGATGACCGTTCGACCTGCACCGCGCGACTGCGGCGCCGTTACAACAGGCGTGAGCGCAGGGCCTGGCTGAGGAGATCGATCAGGCTGACCGCGGCGATGATGACGATGACGATGGCGGCGGTGCGCCCATACGCATAGGCGTTGAGGCTATCGAACAGGACCTGGCCGATGCCGCCGGCGCCGATCAGCCCGAGCACGGTGGCCGAGCGGGCGTTGGATTCGAACCGGTACAGCGCATAGCTTGTCCAAAGAGGCATGACCTGCGGCAGCACCCCCCACGCCAGTTCCTGCAGGGTGGCGGCGCCGGTGGCGCGGACGCCCTCGACCGGACGCGGGTCGATCGCCTCCACCGCCTCGCTGAACAGCTTGCCCAGGACGCCGCCGGTGTTCACCGCCAAGGCCAGCGCGCCGGCGAAGGGGCCCAGGCCCACGGCCACGAGGAAGATCGTCCCCACCACGAGGTCGGGCACGGCGCGCAGGACGTCGAGGAGGCGGCGCACGGGCTGCTGCACCCACGCCGGGGCCACGTTGCGCGCCGCCGCCAAGCCCAGCGGAACCGCGATCAGTATGGCCAGCACGGTGCCCCAGAGCGCGATCTGGAGGGTGAGCCACATCTGGCTGACGTACAGTCGCCACAGGCCGAAGTCGGGCTTCAGAAAGCCGGCGCCGAAGTCGCGCATGTGGCCCGATTTCGAGAAGAGCAGTGGAAAGCGCCACAGCTCCACCGGGCCGAAGCTGATCAGGAGCAGCGCAGCCACCAGGCCCCACACGGCGAAATCGGTCGCGCGCTCGCGCCACGCTCGCACGGGCGGCGGCGGGACGGCTGCGGCGGAGATGGAGGTCACGTACGCGGGGCCGCTCAGCTGGCCGGGATGGCGGCGCGCATGTCGGCGATGGGCTTGAGGTAGCTGTCGTCCGCGGCGTGGAAGGCGGTGTAGTGCAGCTTGGCCATGATGGCGCGCTGCCGCTCGCCCTCCGCGCCTGGGGCTTGGCCGTAGTGGAGGAAGAAGTCGGCCATCTTGCGCTTGAGATCGTCCGGCAGGTCCTTGCGGTAGACGATGGCGCTCTCGGGCAGGGGGGGGCTGGTCCAGATGATCTGCAGCCGGCTGTAGGCGGTCTGCGCCGCCGCATCGCCGACACGGGCGAAGTCGAGGCCGACCGAGTTGTTGGTCGAGGCGTCCAGCAGGCCGTTGGAGACGCCGAACAGGTTGGCCTGATGGGTGCCTATGCGCAGAACCTTGAAGCAGGTGTTCACGTCGATATTGTGCGGCTTGAACAGGTAGAACTGAGGCGCCAGGGTGCCGGAGGTGGACTTCACGTCGGCCATGCCGAAGCTGAGCGTCTTGTCGCACGCCAGCACCTTGGCCAGGGTGATCGGCGAGCCCTTCTCCTTGATGATCACCGAGTTGTAGGTGTCGTGCCCCTGCAGGTCGACCGTGCGGGCGAACACCTCGCCCTGCGCGCGCTGCACCGCGTCCAGCGCCGGTTCGGCGGAGAACCAGCCGGCCTGCACCTGGCCCGCGCGCATGCCCTCCACCAACGAGGTGTAGGTGGGCGAGAAGCGCGCCGTCACCTGCGCGCCGGTGGCCTTCCCGAGGTCGGCCAGCAGCGGCGCCCAGAACGGTCCGAAGTTGGCCTGATCCTCGGCCGAGAGGATCGAGAACACGATCTCGGGCCTGGCGTCCTTGGGCGGGCCGCAGGCCGCGAGCGAGAGCGCGCTGGCCGCGGCGAGGAGGGTCAGGGCGGCGCGGCGGATCATGAGCGGGCTCCGGTCGGAACGGCGTCGGCAGGCAGGGGATCGAGCAGGGTCGCGGCGAGCGCGGGCTCGGGCGCCGCCGCAGGCGCGCCGGGCAGCGCCACGGGCTGGGGCGGCGCCACGTCCTCGAACTCGGGGCCGTAGATGTCCATCAGAAGCGCGTGGGTGAGGCCCGAGGTCGGCCCGTCGTAGACCACCTTGCCCGCCTGCAGCGCCACCACCCGGCGGCAGTAGCGCACGGCGTATTCCACGTGGTGCAGGGTGACGATGACGCTGAGACCGACGTCGCGGTTCAAGGCCTGCAGGCTCTCCATCACCTTGCGGGCGCTGACGGGATCGAGGCTGGCCACCGGCTCGTCGGCCAGGATGGCGGTGGCGCCCTGCACCAGGCACCGCGCGATGGCGCCGCGCTGCTGCTGTCCGCCGGAGAGGGTGTTGGCGCGCTGGCCGGCGTAGTCGGCCACGCCCATGCGGGCCAGCGCGGTCATGGCGGCGCCCTTGGCCTCGACCGGCCAGCGCCCGAACAGGCCGCGCCAGAAGCCGATGCGGCCCAGGCACCCGATCATCACGTTGGAGAACAGGCTGAGGCGGCCGACCAGATTGAACTGCTGGGCGATGAGGCCGACGCGCTTGCGCACCCGGCGGACGTCGTCGACCACCTTGCCGTCGCGCTGCACGCGCAGGCCCACCGCATCCACCTCGCCGCCGGGGTCGACGCAGACGAAGCCGGTCAGCGCACGCAGGAGGGTGGACTTGCCCGAGCCGGATGGGCCGATCAGCGCCACCATCTCGCCGCGGCCGACGCTGAGGCTCACCCCGTCCAGCGCACGGCTGGCGCCGTAGGTCTTCACCACGTCACGGGCCGCGAAGGCGGTGTCGGCGTCCATGAGGGGCGGGGGCGCTCGCTCCGCGGCCATGTGCGGCCGGCGCTTCTGCGAATGTCGCCTCTTAGCCGCCGCGCCGCAACAGTTTCATGACGCGCCCTCGGCGTAGGCGCGGCGCAAGCGGTCCTTGTCGGTGACCGTGTCGAGCTTGGCGAGGGCGCGGGCGGACGCCTCTTCCGCCGCCGTGCGCAGCGCCTCGCGCATGTGCGGCGCGTGCGCGTCGGCGGCCAGCGCCGCGAAGGCCTTCTGGAGGCGCATGGACACCGCAAGGTCGGACGCCCCGTAGGTGGCTATGGGGCGGAACACGTCATCCAGCAGTTCGTCGTAAGCGGGGGGTCGCATGTGCACCCGTTGCGACCCGGCGAAGGGCTCGCGCTCCTCGCACATCCGTCGCCAGTCCGTGAGCAGACGCACGGCGGTGCCGATCACATCGATGGCCGTGCCCGGGTCGTTGATCCCCGGCGAAAGCGCCTTGGCCGCGACCTCGCCCAGCACCACGAAACCGAAGCGCGGATCCTGGTCGAAGGAGCGGCCGTCCGCGACATCGAAGGCGGTGCGCAGCGCCGTCATCACCTCGCCACTCAAGGCGCGATCGGTGTGCACGCGCAGGAGGGCGCGCCGCGCATGGGCGAAGGCTCCGGGTCCGCACACCACCCACATCTCGAGCCCGTGCCGGTGCGAGAGGCGCCTCAGGGCGGCCACATCGACGTTGGCTACGTAGCCCACCTTGCCGGACTCCACTGCGAGCGCGGTCTCCGGCGGATCGGTCCAGCCGGCGGGATCGAGCTCGGCCCCGAAGCGGCTGGCGATGGACTTGCGCGTGGCGTCCTCCACCTTGTCGATGGCGTGGCCCACGCGGGCGATGTCCAGGAGCTGGTCCAGCCAGAGCAGGAGCGTGATGGCCACCCACAGCAGCATGAGCAGGGTGACGCCGAACAGGATGGCGCGGCCGCCGTTGGCGTAATAGCCGGTGCCCAGCGCGCTGAAGGCCACCACCGAATACAGGAAGGCGCCCACGAAGCTCGCCAGCGCCCCCTGCGCGCGGCTGTCGCTGGTGATCAGCGCCGCCGCCCGCGGCGTCGCTCCGGTCGAGACGTTGGTGTAGGCGGTGATCATCGCTGCGGTGGAGAAGGTCGCCACCGACAGCAGGCTGGTCGCCAGGATGTTGAGCAGGCCCGCAGCCGTGCCGCCCCCGAACGGCTTGGCCAGCGCATCCGGCACGAAGGGCGAGAAGGCCGCCGCCAGCAGCGCCGCGGCCACGCCCAACACGCCGTAGATCGAGGCGCGCACCCAGAGCCGCCGCGTCAACTGGGCGAGCGCCCACCTCCATCCCTGCATGCCGGCCCTCCCTCGTCGTCCGTATGCGAACGCACGGGCGCGGCCTCGGGCGCCGAACGCGGACGATGGATGCGAAACGTCGCGGCGCCCTGTGGAAAAGGCGCCTTTACATGGCCACACGCGTCCCCTATCTCGCGCCTCCCGGCGGACCCGAGCCAACGATCGCAAGGTCGTTCTGCTAACGCCGGTCTAGGTTCAACAATTAGCGGAGGTTACGTGCGTTGCGCACCTATCCAACTCCGCTGGACCTGGTCCGCGAGCGGTCCCCCGAGCGTCCCGTCGCATGCGTGCGACCCGGCGCCCTGGCCGTAGCGGCCCACTGGTTCCAGCAGCACCTCAAGGGTGATGTCCTGTATGCGGTGAAGGCCAATCCTTCGCCGTGGGTGATCCGTGCGCTGCACGCGGCCGGTCTCGCCGGCTTCGATGTGGCCTCGATCCCCGAGATCGAGGCGGTGGCCGAGCACGCGCCCGGCGCCCGCATGGCCTTCATGCACCCGGTCAAGAGCCGGCGCGCCATCTCGGCCGCCTATTTCGACTACGGGGTGAAGACCTTCGCGCTCGATTGCACCGACGAGCTCGACAAGATCCTCGACGCCACGGGCGGGGCGCGCGACCTCAATCTGATCGTGCGCATGGGCGTATCGACCGACGGCGCCGCCTACTCGCTCAACGGCAAGTTCGGCGTGCCGCTGGAGGAGGCTCCGCCGCTGCTGCTCGCCGCCCGACGGGCGACCGAGGAGCTGATGGGCGTCTCCTTCCACGTGGGCTCGCAATGCATGCGGCCGACCGCCTACCAGGCGGCCATGGCCCAGTGCTCGCGCGCCCTGGTCCGCGCCGGCGTGTTCGCCGACGTGGTGGACGTGGGCGGCGGCTTTCCCTCGGTCTATCCGGGCATGATCCCGCCGGAGATGAGCGAGTACGCCTCGGCCATCGAACGCGGCTTCAACGACATGGCCGTGCACGAGACCGCCGAGCTGTGGTGCGAACCCGGCCGCGCGCTGGTGGCCGAGGCGTCGTCGCACCTGGTGAAGGTCGAGCTGCGCAAGGGCGACGCGCTCTACCTCAACGACGGCAGCTACGGCTCGCTGTTCGACGCCACCCACTTCAAGTGGCCCTTCCCCACCAAGCTTGTGCGCGACGGGGAAAGCTCGGGCGAGCTGAAGCCCTTCCGCTTCTATGGCCCGACCTGCGACAGCATCGACCACATGCCCGGCCCCTATTGGCTGCCCGAGGACGTGCGCGAGGGCGACTACATCGAGATCGGCATGCTGGGCGCCTACGGCACCACCATGGGCACCCGTTTCAACGGCTACGGCGACTTTGAGCGCGTCGAGGTCGAGGACGCGCCGATGGCCTCGATGTTCGGCCTCGCCCGCCGCTCCATCCCCCTGCCGCGCCAGCAGGAGGAGATCGAGGCCCGCAAGGTCGTGCGTTTCTCCCGGCCCAAGGGCGCTGCGGGGCGCAAGGGCCGGCGCCGCTGAATCGAACTCCCGTCACGCTGACGGGTTAATGGTCTCCAGCGCCTCTCCCGCGAGGGGGAGGCGCCCTTCAGCCGTCGCTCCGTCCGGTTCAACGACGGGCGCTCACCGTCCAGGGAAACCAAACCGATGAACGCTCCCGTCACCCCCGCCGGCTCCAACTCCAAGGCCGAGCTGCTCTCCAAGGTCGTCGAGCACGTCGACATCACCGCCTACGACGCGCGGCCGGTGATCGACGCCATGCGCAAGATGAGCTTCACCAGCAGAGACACCGCCCGCGCCGCCGACATTTTCTCCATGTCGATCGAGGACGCCGACTGCTCGCCCTGGCTGATCCTGGCGGGCTCCACCTCGGCCGGCGGCTGCATGCACGTGTACCGCGACATGGTGAAGTTCGGCATGGTCGACGTGGTGGTGGCCACCGGCGCCAGCATCGTCGACATGGATTTCTTCGAGGCGCTGGGCTTCAAGCACTACCAGGCCGACTCCACCGTCGACGACCGGGTGCTGCGCGACCTCTACATCGACCGCATCTACGACACCTACATCGACGAGGAGGAGCTGCAGAACTGCGACTCCACCATCTACGACCTGTGCCAGCAGCTGGAGCCGCGCCCCTACTCGTCGCGCGAGTTCATCTGGGAGATGGGCAAGTGGCTCGCCGCCGGCAACGCCAAGAAGACCGGCAGCCTGGTGCAGACCGCCTACGAGGAGGGCGTGCCGATCTTCTGCCCGGCCTTCGTCGACAGCTCCGCCGGCTTCGGCCTGGTCAAGCACCAGAAGGAGCGCATCGCCGCCGGCCAGCCCTACCTCTCCATCGACGCGGTGGCCGACTTCCGCGAGCTGACCGACGTGAAGATCGCCGCCGGGGCCACGGGCCTGTTCATGGTCGGCGGCGGCGTGCCCAAGAACTTCGCGCAGGACACGGTGGTGTGCGCCGAGATCCTTGGGCAGGAGGCGCCCATGCACAAGTACGCCGTGCAGATCACCGTCGCCGACGTGCGCGACGGCGCCTGCAGCTCATCCACCCTCAAGGAGGCCTGCAGCTGGGGCAAGGTGGACGTCACCTACGAGCAGATGGTCTTCGCCGAAGCCACCACCGTCGTCCCCCTCATCGGCTCCGACGCCTACCACCGCGCCGGCTGGAAGACCCGCACGCCCCGCCGCTGGCAGAAGCTGTTCGGCAACCCGATAAATTGACGGGCGGCCGTTGCGCTGAGGTTTCATTCAGCGCCATGTGCTGAGCCTTGGAGCGCGATCTTGTCGGCTCGTTTGCCATCGGGATGCGGCTCAACGTAATTGAGCGGTGCGAGAAGGTTTGCTATGACGACTTTGCACCGGCATCATCGTCGCCATCGGCATCATCATAAGTCAACAGTGCCGCATTTCCTAGAACTTGCACCGGAGGTTATGCAAGACTTGATGCTTTTGTTTGATCTGTCTCCTACCCAGGCTGCCGCCATCGTTGGAAACTTAGGAACAGAGATTAGGGCAAACAACAGATGAAACTGCTGCTGATACTAACGGCTTTCTCTGGTGTAAACCTAGGAACTGCATTGGCTCCCTCACACCTTGGCCGGTGTCTTCTTGAGGTTCACGGGAAAGCTTTCCTGAAGGGAACCTGCCGGATCACCATAAATGATAATCTCGGGTCTTTTGCGATTGGTGTAGGGCAGACTCATCGCAGTAGATACTTTGCCTACGTCAACATGGAAGATGATGGAGCGCACGGTTCCTGGAACGCTACACCTGATTCTAATCATGCTGATACGGACTTAGGGAAGCTTCAACATTCTGGTGCTTGTTGGACTAATCAGACCGCTCGCATATGTGCTTACAAGTGAGATCTAAAAATTAGCGGCGACACTATCCGCACTTACAGGCGTCGTCCCTACAACACAATCAGACTTCCGATGGCCCACCTCAGATGACATTGCACCCCATCGCCGCCGCAGCTGCCGTTTCGATTCTCAACGTCGGAGCCGGCCACGCGGCGGTCATGTCCGCCGCCGATACAGCGCGGGTGCAACAGGCGACCGCCTACCTGCAGGCCATCTCAAGCGTGACCGGGACCTTCACCCAGACCGCGCCAACGGGCGCGACGTCGGCCGGGCGCATCTGGCTGCAGCGGCCGGGGAGGGCGCGGTTCCAGTACGATCCGCCCATGCGCATGACCATCGTGTCGGACGGGCGGCGGGTGGGGTTGTGGGATGGGCGGCTGAACAGCTTCAACACCGCGCCGCTGTCGCGCACGCCGCTCAACCTGATCCTGGCCAAGCAGGTGCGGCTGGACCGGGGGGTGGAGATCGCGCGGGTGGATTCCAACAGCGAGGGGTTCGCCCTCACCGCGCTCGACAAGGCGCACCCGTCGGACGGGCGCATGGTGATCTACTTCGCCGACGCGCCCACCGCGCTCACCGGCTGGAACCTGACCGATGGCCGCGGCCGCACCACGCGCGTGCGCCTCGGCCGGCTGCAGGCGGCGCCGGGGCTCAACCCCGGCCTCTTCGAGGTGAAGGACCCGCGCAAGGCGCCGTCGACCTGAGTCAGGTGTCGCAATTCGGACACACGCAAGAAACTTCTCTCTTCTGTTGACGCAGCCGCCGCCGAGTGGCAATCTGATCACATCTCTACGGCGACGCCCTGCGTCGCCCGAGTCGCAGTCGGCCTTCCCCTCCCGACCTCGGCGCGAGACACTTGAGCGGCCCGATCGCCTCGGCGGTCGGGCCTTCTCTTTGTCCGGAACGCCCATGCGCCTGCGCGTCGTGACCTGGAACGTGAACTCGGTGCGCCTGCGCGCTGAGCATGCCGCCCGCTTCGTGGCCGAGAGCGGGGCCGACGTGCTGCTGCTGCAGGAGATCAAGTGCCGTGACGGCGAGTTCCCCACCGCCGCCTTCGAGGCCATGGGCCTGCCGCACCTGCGCATCCGCGGGCAGAAGGGCGCCCACGGGGTGGCCATCGCCTCGCGCCTGCCGCTGGAGGACGCCGCCGATCTCGACCTGTGCCGCCACGGCCATGCGCGGCAGGTGGGCGCGGTGGTGGCGGGGGTGGAGGTCCACAACCTCTACCTGCCCGCCGGCGGCGATACGCCCGACCGGGCGCTCAACCCGAAGTTCGACCACAAGCTCGACGTCTACGAGCGGCTGACCCGCCGCATGGCGGCGCGCGATCCGGCGCGGCCGCTGATGATCGCGGGCGATCTCAACATCGCGCCGGGCGAGTTCGACGTGTGGAACCACCGCCACATGTCGCGCATCGTCAGCCACACGCCGCTCGAGGTGGCGGCGATGGGCGAGCTGAAGGACAGCCTCGGCTTCGTCGACCTGGTGCGCGAGGCGATCCCCGATCCGGAGAAGCTCTACAGCTGGTGGAGCTATCGTGCGCTCGACTACCGCCTCTCCGGGCGCGGCCTGCGGCTCGACCACCTGTGGGCCTCGCCGGGGCTCGCGCTGCACGCGCGCGACGCGCAGGGCCGGGCCGAGGCGCGGGTGCACGACCACGTGCGCGGCTGGGAGCGGCCCAGCGACCACGCGCCGGTCAGCGTCGACCTGCACCTCCCGGGCTGATCGACGCCCTCACGGCTGCAGCCGGTAGCCCCCCGCGTCGGTGACCAGGAGCGGCGCCGCCTCGGCGGCGGCCGGCTGCAGCTTCTGGCGCAGGCGGTAGATGTGGGTCTCCAGCGTGTGGGTGGTCACGCCGGCGTTGTAGCCCCACACCTCGGCCAGGAGCTCCTCGCGCGCCACCGGCTGGCCTCCGGCCCGGTACAGGTACTTGAGGATCGAGGTCTCCTTCTCGGTCAACCGCACCTTGCGGCGACCATCGGTGAGCAGCTTCTGCGCCGGCCGGAATTCATAGGGGCCGATCTGGAACACGGCGAGTTCGGACTGCTCGTGCGCGCGCAGCTGGGCGCGGATGCGGGCCAGCAGCACGGCGAAGCGGAAAGGCTTGGCCACATAGTCGTCGGCGCCGGCGTCCAGGCCCGCGATGGTGTCGGCGTCGTCGGCGGAGGCGGTGAGCATGACCACCGGCGCGGCGACGTCGGCCTCGCGCAGGCGCCGGCAGGTCTCGCGCCCGTCGATGCCGGGAAGGTCGAGGTCGAGCAGGATGAGGTCGGGGCGGCACTCGACCGCCGCGGTCAGCCCCGCCTCACCGGTGGGCGCCTGGGCGGTGCGAAAGCCCTCCAGCTCGAGCTGCTCGGCCAGCGCCGAGCGCAGGTCGTCGTCGTCGTCGATGACGAGCACGGTCTTGGATTGCGCCATGGTCGTAGAAGATGTGCTGTCGCGCCCGCCGCGCCAAGCCTTGGCGCGTGCAAGGGGAGGTGAAGATGCGCTGGATCGCATGGTCCGACAGCCGCTTCGAGGGGCTGGAGGCGACGGCGCCCTGCGCGCTGGGCCGCAGCGGCGTGACGCCCGCCGCCGACAAGCGCGAGGGCGACGGCGCCACCCCGCTCGGCGCCTGGCCCGTGCGCGAGGCGCTGTATCGCACCGATTGCGGGCCGGCGCCCGTGACGGCCCTGCGGCTGCGCCCCATCGTCGAGACCGACGGCTGGTCCGACGACGCCGAAGACCCGGCCTACAACCGCCTGGTCGCCCTGCCGCATCCCTTCGGCCACGAGCGGCTGATGCGCGAGGACGGGCTCTACGACCTCGTGGTGGTGCTGGGCTACAACGACGATCCGCCGGCCCCCGGCCGCGGCTCGGCGATCTTCCTGCACTGTGCGAGCGAGGCCTTCGCTCCGACGCAGGGCTGCGTGGCGCTCGCCCGCGCCGACCTCGAGCGGGTGATGGCGCGTCTGGCGCCAGGCGACGTCGTCGAGGTGCGCGACGCCGCGGAAAGGCTTGAGGCGCCCGCGCCTACGTGATCGAACCGATCCCATGCCCGACGACAGCCCCGTGAACGCCCGCGCGCGCCGCCTGCAGGTCGACGCCATGGAGCTGGAATGCTTCCCCGTGGCCGCCCGGCCGCCGGAGATTGTTCCGGGCCGGGCGCAGCGGGGCTGGATGGACCGCTTCTCCCAGCGCCATCCCTACCGCTGCCTGCCGCTGACCGTGGCCAACACCACCGGCTGGGAGATCCTCTGCCCGATGAGCTTCACCGCCGAGTGGACCGGCGGCCCGCAGGTGGAGGACATCACGCTGAGGTCCGACCGGCCCCACCCCGACTTCCACGAGTTCGCCAAGAGCCATTTCTCGGGCGGCGTGCTCACCCTGCACCCCGGCTACCTGTTCCGCACCGCGCCGGGGTGGGACATGTGGTGCCAGGGCCCGCCCAACCTGCCCAAGGACGGCATACAGGCGCTGCAGGGGCTGACCGAGACCGACTGGCTGCCCTTTCCCTTCACCATGAACTGGATTTTCACCCGCCCGGGGCGGGTGCGCTTCGAGAAGGGCGAGCCCTTCTGCTTCATCACCCTCGTGCCGCATCGCGCCATGGATCACGTGCAGCCCGTCATGCGCGCGCTGAACAGCGACCTCGACCTGCGGGGGCAGTACGACGCGTGGACGCGAATGCGCACCGAGTTCAACAGCCGCCTGGCCAAGCGCGATCCGGAGACGATCCGCGAGGCCTGGCAGCGCCTCTACTTCAAGGGCGAACTTCCGGAGGAGGCGCCGCAGGCGGGCGCGCCGGTCGATCACATCGCCAAGCGGCGGCTGAAGGCCCCGCGCCTCGGCCGCTGATCAGCAGAGCCGGGCGGGGGGCGCCCGCCCGGTTCCGTCTCAACGCTTCGGCTCGGGGTACTGGATGGTCGGGCGCAGGTGCTCGACCACGCCGCGAGCGGTGAAAGCGCGGCGATCGCCCGCCGGCTTGGGGCCATGGCCCATCAGGATCTCGGACGTGGCGGTGTAGCGGCTGACCTGCTGCAGATCGACCGAGCCGCCGCCCCAGGGGCCGCCGAAGCCGCCAAAGCCGCCGCCGTACCCGCCGTAGCCGTAGCCCCAGCCGAAGCCACGGCGATACAGGCCCCAGCGCGGGCCGAAATAGCCGCCCCAGCCGGCGCCGTAGCCGAAGTCGTCGTCGAAGCCGACGTAATCGCTCTTGCGCTCGGTGTTGCGGTCCACCGTGGTGAACCAGTCATAGCCTTGCTGGGCCGTCAGTTCGGCCGCGCGGAACAGAAGGTAGCGCTCGACCGTCTGACGCGAGGTCAGGGTGTTGCCGCTGAAGGTGATCGACCAGCGGTTGGACTCGATCTGCTGATCGGCGTAGCCGCCCGAATGCAGGACGCCGCCCGCGCCGAGGGGCTGGTAGGGCGTGGCGGTCTCGCAGCCCGCGAGCGCGAGCGCGGCGGCGGCTGCAGCGAAGAGGGCGATGCGCTTCATGCGCGGGCTCCGGAACAAGGGTCCGTCACGGGACGGAACGTAACACCTTCACACGCAAATACGGCGGAGCGGCGTCGCGTTCCACGGCTCCGCTTTTCAGGTCTGTGACACGCTCCGCGATCTAGGGCGCGGCCCCCAGTGCGGCCGTCCACAGCGCGTCGGTCTTGAGCACCTCGCGCAGCCAGTCGCCGTGGCGGGCCCGCTCCTCGGACGTGGACAGGCGCGCGAGCGCCCGGGGGCGCGGCGCGTAGGCCGGCCGGGCCTCGTCGACGGCGCCCGGGGCGCCGCGGGCGGGGGCGAACTCCAGCCCCCGCTCCTTGCCGCCCTGCAGCTCGAGATAGACCAGGGCGAGGAGCCGCGTGTCGATCAGGGCGCCGTGCTTCTCGCGCTCGGCCAAGCTGATCTTGTAGCGCTTACACAAGGCGTCGAGCGAGTTGTACATGCCCGGGAAGCGTGTCTGCGCCAGCTGGTAGGTGCAGCGCCAGCGGCTCTCCGGCAGGGGCGCGCGGGCGGCGCGCTCCAGCTCCATGTTGATGAAGCCGCGGTCGAAGGCGGCGTTGTGGGCGACGAGCCTGCAGTCGCCCACGTAGTCCAGGAAGCGATCCACCACCTCGGCGTGGTGGAAGCGCGGCCGCCCCTCGAGCGAGGCGAGGCTGATGCCGTGCACCTTCTCCGCCTCGGGATCGATGGCGCGGTCGGGGTGGATGTAGAGGTGAAGGTGCGAGCCGGTGGGCAGGAGGTCGTCCACCTCGATGCAGGCCAGCTCGATGACCCGATGGCCCGAGCGCGGGTCGAGCCCGGTGGTCTCGGTGTCGAGGACGATCTCACGCGCCATGTCGCTGGAATGAGTCCGTTCGCCCGCGTCTTCAAGGGGGCGGGGCGTCTCGCCGCGGCGCGAAGGCGGGATCGGCGAGGGCGTGGAGCACCGCCGCCACCTGCCCGCGGGCGGCTTCGAGGCCTCGCCCGGTGTCGATCACGAAGTCGGCGCGCGCACGTTTCTCGGCGTCGGGGAGCTGGCGGGCGAGGATGGCGTCGAGCCGCTCGGGCGTCATGCGCGGCCGCGCGAGCACGCGCGCGCGCTGCATAGCCGGCGGGCAGGAGGCGACGGCGACCGCGTCCACCTGGCGCTCACCGCCTGTCTCGAACAGGAGCGGGATGTCGAGCACGACCACCGGCGCGTCGGCCAGGTCGGCGAAGAACCGCGCGCGGTGGGCGGCGACCAGCGGGTGCACGGCCGCCTCCAGCCGCTTCAGCGCCTGCGGATCGGCGGTGACGCGCGCCGCCAGCCGCGCGCGGTCGATCGCCCCGTCGTCGCCGGTGACGCCGGGGAACAGCCGCTCCACCTGCGCCACCGCCGCCCCGCCCGCGGCGTAGAGGGCGTGGACGGCGGCGTCCGCGTCGTAGACCGGCGCCCCGGCCTCGGCGAACAGGCGCGCGGTGGTGGTCTTGCCCATGCCGATCGAGCCGGTGAGGCCCAGCGCGATCACCCCGCCTCGCCCAGCGCATCGAGGCAGAGGGCGCGCACGTCGGTGTCGGCCGGCGGCTCCTGGCCGTAGAGGGCCGCGAAGCTGGGGCGCGCCTGTGCGATCAGCATGGCGAGCCCGTCGAGCGTCGCCAGGCCGTGCGCCTGCGCGGTGCGCAGGAAGGCGGTGCGCAACGGCGTGTAGACCATGTCCATCGCCACCGCGCCGGCGCGAAAGCCGCTCCACGGCAGGACGAGCTCGCCACGACCGCCCAGGCCCGCGGAGGTGGCGTTGATCACCAGCGCGACCCCGTCCACCGCGGCCTGCAGCCGGTCGAAGCCGTAGGCGTGGGCGCCGAAGGCCGCGGCGAGCGCCTCGGCCCGCTCCACCGTGCGGTTGGCCACGCGCAGCTCCAGCCCCACCCCCGCCAGCGCCGCCGCCGCGCCCCAGGAGGCGCCGCCCGCGCCCAGCAGCAGCACCGGGCCGTGCAGGGCGTCGGCCTCGCGCAGGGCGGCGATGAGGCCCGCGCCATCGGTGTTGTCGGCCTGCAGCCCCCCGTCGGCGGTGAACCGCAAGAGGTTCGCCACCCCGGCCGCGGTCGCCGCCGGCGAGCGGCTGTCGGTCAGGGCGAAGGCGCGCGCCTTGTGCGGCAGCGTCACGTTGAGCCCGCCCACATTGGAGCCGCGCAGCCCGTCGACGAAGGCGTCGAGGCGCTCGGGCGGCACGGCGAAGGGCGCGTAGAGGCCGTCGATGCCCGCCGCCTTCAGCCAGGCCCCGTGGATCAGCGGGCTGAGGGAATGATCCACCGGCCAGCCGACCACGCCCCCCACCACCGCCCGCCCCGTGAGCGCCTTCATGCCGACAGCTCTCCCTCGCGTCGCAGCAGGTCCAGAAGGCCCCACAACGGCAGGCCCATGATCGTCGGCGTGTCGCCCTCCACCGCGGCGAAGAGCTGGGCGCCCAGGCCCTCGATGCGATAGCCCCCCACGCTTTCCAGCACCACCGCATCCTCGCGGGCGAGATAGGCGTCGAGGAAGGCGTGCGAGAAGGCGCGGACCTGCAGGCGCGCGCTGCGCACCTCGCGCCAGATCGGCGCCCCTTCGCGCGCCGCGACCACGGCGCTGTGCAGCCGATGGCTGCGGCCGCGCAGGTCCAGGAGCTGCGTGCGGGCGGCCGCGCGATCGCGCGGCTTGGAGACGAGCGCGCCCTCCAGCTCCAGCGTCTGATCGGCGCCGATCACGAGCCGCCCAGGCGCCGCCTGCGAGACCCTCACGGCCTTGAGCTCGGCCAGGGCGTCGGCCACTTCGCGGGGGCCAAGCCCCTCGGCCAGGAGACTCGCCTTGGCGGCGTCCTCGTCCACGCCCGGGCGGCGCACGTCGAACGCCACGCCGGCGTCGGCGAGGAGGCGGGCGCGCGCGGCGCTGCCGCTGGCCAGGATCACGCTCATGCGGGGGAGGTGGAGGTGGAGGGCGCCAGGCTCGCCCCGCGCCGCTTGTTGAGAAGCGAGACGATCTGGGCGGCGGTCTCCTCCACCGAGCGGCGCGAGACGTCGATCACCGGCCACCCCTCGCGCTCGAACAGGCGGCGCGCGCGCACGGTCTCCTCGCGCACGGCGTCCACGTCGATATAGCTCGTCTCGCGCTCCTCCTGCAGGGTGAGGAGGCGGTTGCGTCGGATCTGCACCAGCCGGTCGGGCGAGACGACCAGGCCCACGACAAGCGCGGAGGCGAGCGCGGTCAGCCCTTCTGGCAGCGGCGCGCCGGGCACCAGCGGCACGTTGGCGGCGCGCACGCCGCGGTTGGCGAGGTAGATGCAGGTCGGCGTCTTGGAGGTGCGGCTCACCCCCACCAGCACCACATCCGCCCGGTCGAGGTTGCGCGCGCTCTGCCCGTCATCGTGGGCGATGGCGAAGTCCAGCGCATCGATGCGGCCGAAGTAGCTGGCGTCCAGCGTGTGCTGGCCCCCCACCCGGTCAGTGATCTGGGCGCCGACGTAGCGGCCCATGGCCACGGTGAGCGGATCGAGCGCGGCGATGCAGGGCGTCTCGAGCTCGCGGCAGCCGCGCTCCAGCTCGGCGCGCAGCTCGCGGTCGACGATGGTGTGCATCACCATGCCGGGCGCGTCCCCCACCTCCTTGAGCACCCGCGCCAGCGCGCGCTGCGAGCGGGTGAGGGGGTAGTTGTGCTCCAGCGCCACCACGCCCTCGAAGCGCGCGGCGGCGGCCTTGGCCATGGCCGCCAGCGTGTCGCCGGTGGAGTCCGACACCAGGTGCACGTGCAGGTAGGCCGCCAGCCGCTTGGACCGCGGGGGGGGTGCGGCGGGCGGCCGCTGCGACAGTGCGGCTGAGGACGAAGGGTCGGACATCTCGGCGCGGCCTCCGCTCCGCGCTGTGGACGGGCGCGCACACAACGCCCTTTCGCCGCCCGCGCCAAGGCGTGGGCGGGAGAACGCCCGCGGGGGCGCCGTCGTCCTCCCGCATGTGCAGTCGCGGCTGCGACGCCGCGCCGCGCCGCGCGGGATGCACCACGGCCGTCCCTGCGACATCGGTTCGGCTGACTCCAGGCGCGGCCTGGCGTTTACGAGTTGTTAACGCTCTCCACAGACATCGCCGCATTCGCGCCTGGAATGTTAAGAAAGTGTGAACGCGCCACGTCGCGCACGGTATGACCGCCGGGTCGTCCCCGTCGTCCCCGACCTTTCTTCCTTCGTTTCTCGAAGAGTCCTTCTAGAAGAAAAGATAAGGAGAGAGGCCGCAGCCACGGCAGGCTTGAGCGGGGGGGAGCCGGCGGGCTAAGTCGCCCCATGACCTCCGCCGCCCCGGCGAACCCGCCCGTTCCGCCATCGGCGCCTTTGGCCCGGCCCGCGCTCCTGCGCGTGCTGGCGGGCGAGCGCACCCGGCGGCCCCCCGTGTGGTTCATGCGCCAGGCCGGTCGCTACCTGCCCGAGTACCGCGCGCTGCGGACCACCGCGCCGGACTTCGTGAGCTTCTGCCTCGACCCGGAGAAGGCGGCCGAGGCGACGCTGCAGCCCATGCGCCGCCTGCCGTATGACGCCGCCATCGTCTTCGCCGACATCCTGCTCATCCCCAAGGCGCTGGGCCAGGAGGTGCGCTTCGAGGCCGGCGAGGGGCCGCGGCTGGGTGCGCTGCCCGACGTGCGCGCCATGGCCGACCTGGCGCAAGGCGCGGGCGCAGCGCTCTCGCAGGTGGGCGAGACGCTGAGCCGGGTGCGGGGCGCCCTGGAGCCCGAGCGCGCGCTGATCGGCTTCGCCGGCGCTCCGTGGACGGTGGCGACCTACATGCTGCAGGGCCGTGGCGGCGAGCGCGACGCCGCCATCGCCCGCGCCTACGCCGAGCCCGAGGCGATCGATGCGCTGCTGGACGTGCTGGTCGAGGCCTCGGCGCACTACCTCCTCATGCAGGCGAAGGCCGGCGCCCAGGCGCTGCAGCTGTTCGAGAGCTGGGCCGAGGGCCTGGCGGAGGACCTGTTCGACCGGTTGGTCACGGGCCCCCACGTGCGCCTGATCGCCCGCCTGCGCGAACTGGGGTGCGACCTGCCGGTGATCGGCTTCCCCCGCGGGGCCGGCGCCCTGGTCGAGGGCTACGCCGCCGCCGTCCCCGTGCAGGGGATCGGGTTGGACACCCAGGCGCCCGCGGCGCTGGGCCGGCGGCTGCAGGCGCAGGGCTTGGCCATCCAGGGCGCGCTCGATCCCATCCTGCTGCGCGCCGGCGGCCAAGCGCTCGACCGGCGGGTGGGCCAGCTGCTGGAGCAGTGGGGCGAGGGCCCCTACGTCTTCAACCTGGGCCACGGCATATGGCCCGACACGCCGATCCCGCACGTCGAGCGCGTGCTCGCCCGCATCACCGCGGCGGGTGCGCCGTGAGCGATCCCCGCGAGGGCCGCAAGGTCGCGGTGGTGCTGTTCAACCTCGGCGGCCCCGACAGCCTCAAGGCGGTGCGGCCCTTCCTGTTCAACCTGTTCCGCGACCGGGCCATCATCGGCCTGCCGGCCATCGCGCGCCTGCCCCTGGCGGCGCTGGTCGCCTTCACCCGCAACAAGGAGGCGAGGGGCAACTACGCCCACATGGGCGGCTCCACGCCCCTGCTGCGCGAGACGCAGGCGCAGGCGCAGGCGCTGGAGGCGGCGCTCGCCGGCGCGGGCCGCCCTGGCGACGAGGTGAAGGCCTTCATCGCCATGCGCTACTGGACGCCCTTCACCGAGGACGCCGCACGCGAGGTGGCGGCCTGGGGGCCCGACGAGGTCGTGCTCCTGCCGCTCTACCCGCAATTTTCCACGACCACGACGGCGAGCTCGCTCATGGCCTGGCGGCGCGCCTACAAGGGCCCGGGCCGCTCCCGCACGGTCTGCTGCTGGCCGACGCTGGACGGCCTGATCCAGGCCCACGCCGACCATCTCGTCGGGGTGTGGGAGGGGGCGGGCAAGCCCGACGGCCTACGCCTGCTGTTTTCGGCCCACGGTCTGCCGGAACGGGTGATCGAGGCGGGGGACCCCTACCAGTGGCAGGTGGAGCGCACCTGCGCAGCGGTGGTCGACCGGGTGCGCGGGCGGCTCGGCGGCGAGAGCGGCGTGGTCGATTGGCGCGTCTGCTACCAGAGCCGGGTCGGGCCGCTGAAGTGGATCGGCCCCTCCACCCCCGAGGCGATCGAGACGGCCGCCGGCGAGGGCATGGGGGTGATGATCACGCCGATCGCCTTCGTCTCCGAGCATGTGGAGACACTGGTCGAACTCGACCGGGACTATTCCGAGCTGGCTGAGAGCCTGGACGCCCCGCACTACCTGCGCGTGCCGGCGCTGGGCGTGGCGCAGACCTTCATCGCCGGCTTGGCCGAGATGGTGCATCGTGCGCTGCGCCGAGACGACGACGTGGAGAGCGACAGCGAAGTGCGCATTTGCCCCGCCGAGTTCGGCCGCTGCCCTGCCCGCTTCGGCCAAAAGTCGGCCCAGGCGAGGGTGTGATGGGCGATCCTTACGACTGGTTGCGGGGGCTGCACATCCTGGCGGTGATAGCCTGGATGGCGGGCCTGCTCTACTTGCCGCGGCTCTACGTCTATCACTTCCGCACTGCGCCAGGCTCCGAGACGGATGCGACCTTCCAGGTGATGGAGCGCCGGCTGCTGCGTGGGATCATGAACCCGGCGATGATCGTGACGTGGGCGTTCGGCCTGACCTTGATCTGGTACGACTCGACCTACCGCTTCGGCAGCGCCGCCAAGTTCCTCGGCCAGCCGTGGATGAGCGCCAAGCTGACGGCGGTCGTGCTGCTGACGGCCTTCCACATGTACCTAGCGGTCGCGCGCAAGCGCTTCGCCGCGGGGAGCTACCCCCGCACCGAACGCTTCTGGCGCTTCGCCAACGAGGTTCCGGCGGTGCTGGCGGTGGTCGCCGTGTTGGCGGTGACGACGGAGTTCATGAGCCGCTAGGAGCTGTACAATCTCCGAGGTCCCCGGCGAACACCGGGGTCCTCGGAGCGGAAAGATCAGCTCACCAAGTATGCACCCGGTCCGCCGGGGCGATGTAGAGCTTGTCGGATGGCTTGACGTCGAAGGCCGTATACCAGGCGTCCACATTGCGCACGACGGCGTTCACCCGCGCTTCGTTGGGCGAGTGCGGATCGGTGTGGATCTGCTGGATCAGCGCGTCTTCCCGGCTCTTGCCCCGCCACACCTGCGCCCAGGCCAGGAACACCCGCTGGTTGCCGGTCAGCCCGTCGATCACCGGTGCGGGCTTGCCCTTCAGTGAGGCGTGATAAGCGTCCAGCGCCAGATTGATGCCGCCCGAGTCGGCCATGTTCTCGCCCATGGTGAGCGCGCCGTTGATGTGCTCGCCCGCCGGGACGGAGGCCAGCGTGTAGGTGTCGTACTGGTGACCCAGCACGTCGGTCCTGGCCTTGAACTTGACCGCGTCCTGCGCCGTCCACCAGTCGGCGAGCACGCCCTGGCCGTTGGACTTGCGGCCCTGGTCGTCGAAGCCGTGGGTCATTTCGTGGCCGATCACCCCGCCTATGCCGCCGTAGTTCACCGCCGGGTCGGCGCGGGCGTCGAAGAAAGGCGGCTGCAGGATCGCCGCGGGGAAGACGATCTCGTTCATGGTCGGGTTGTAGTAGGCGTTCACCGTCTGAGGCGTCATGCCCCATTCCTGGCGGTCCACCGGCTTGTGCAGGCGGTCGCGCCGGTAGGCCCACTCGAAGGCGCGGCCGCGCTCGGCGTTGCCGTAGGCGTCCTCGGGCTTGATGGTGAGGCCGGAGTAGTCTTTCCACGTGTCGGGGTAGGCGATCTTGACGTGGAAGGCGGCGAGCTTGGCCAGGGCCGCCTGCTTGGTGGAAGGCTCCATCCAGGTCAGCTTCTCGAGCCGGGCGCGGAAGGCGGTCTTGAGGTTGCCGACCAGCTCCAGCATCTGCGCCTTGGCTTCCGGCGGGAAGTAGTCCTTCACGTAGATCTGGCCCACGTCCTCGCCCACCGTGGCGTTGGTGACGGCGACGCCGCGTTTCCAACGTGTCTGCAGTTCGGGCTGGCCGGCCAGCGTCTTGTTGCGGAACTGGAAGCGGGCCTCGACGAAGCGGGCCGGGAGCACGCTCGCCATGTTCTCGGTGATGTTGAAGGCCAGCCACGCCTGCAGCACGGGCACGGGCGTCTTGGCGAAGATGGCCGCCTTGGTGGGGAAGGCGGTGTTGTCGGTCAGGATCACGTCGCTCTCGCCGCCGAGGTCGGCGGCGGCCATGAAGGCGCGCCAGTCGAAGCCCGGCGCCTGCTGGGAGAGCGCGGCGATGGTGGTGGCGTTGTAGGTCTTGTCGCGGTCGCGCTGCTCGGCCCGGTCCCAGCTGGCGCGGGCCATCTGCGTCTCGAAGGCGAGGATCGCCTGGGCGTTGGCCTGCGGGTCGGACCACCCGGCCAGGGTCAGCATCTGGGCGATGTAGGGCACGTAGGCGGCGCGGGCCGCAGTGAACTTCGGCGTGTCCTTGAGGTAGTAGTCCTTGTCGGGCAGGCCCAGGCCGCCCGTGCGCATGTAGATGGCGTAGCGCTCGGGGTGCTTGGCGTCCTGCTGCACCGAGACGCCGAACACCGAGTCCGAGGCCTGGTGGTGATCGCCCATCAGCGCGGCGATCTTGGCGAGGGTGTCGGCGCGTTTCACCCGCTGCAGGTCGTGGAGCAGGGGCGCGGCGCCCGCCCTGTCGATCGCCGCCTCGTCCATGAAGGCGTGGTAGGCCGCGCCAGCGCGGCCCTCGGGCGTGGTGGGCGCCAGGTCCTTGGTCGAGGCCTGCTCCAGGATGGCGTGCACGCGGTTCTCGGACAGCACGCTCAGGATGTCGAAGGCGCCGAAGCGGGTTCGGTCGCTGGGAATGTCCACGCGCTTGAGCCAGTCGCCGTTGGCGTAGCGGAAGAAGTCGTCGCCCGGCTTAACGGCGGGGTCCTCGCCCGACTTGTCGAAGCCCCAGGTCCCGTAGTGCGGGGTGGTCGTGCCGGGATCGAGCGGGTTGGCCGGCTGCGCCGCGGCGGCGCCTGCCAGGAGCGCGAGAGACGAGGCGGCGGCGAGGGCGGTCAGGCGCATGGGCGGGGAAGTCTTCCTGAGACGAGGGGTTGTTACGATTTAACCCCAGGTCGCGCCCCCGGCACAAGTCCGGCGGCGCAGATTACGTCGATGCAACGCTCACACGGGGTCTTCCAGGCTGAACTGCCGGGCCTCATCGTCATACGCGTAGAGTTCGGCGTAGCGGCCCCACTGGATGGCCGCCGACATGGTCTCTTCGGCGTAGTCCTCGCTCATGTAGTCCTCCAGCTCCTCGGAGAACCTGGTGTAGGGCGCGCGATGGGTGGGCCGCTCGTCGAGCACGCGGCGGATGGTGGCGACGATGGGCACGTTGGCGACCAGGTGCTCCGCGAACAGGCGCTTGCGCGCATCGGTGTCGTCGCCCGCGAACCTGCGGCCCGCATCGGTGAGGCGGATGTCGCCGTGCGCCACCTCGGCGAAGCGCAAGAGCTGCAGGGTCTCGGCGATGGGGAAGAGGTCGTCCACCTCCAGCGCCAGCTCGTCGCTGAGTTCGGGCAGGTCGGCCTTGCCGTTGAAGGGCTCGGCCACCAGCGACTCCAGCAGGCCCGAGAGGAGGTTGGTGGAGACGGCCGGCAGGGCGCGGGCCACGCCCACCGGCTGGCTCGACGTATCGGCCGCCCGTCCCGGTCCCTGCGGGTTGGTCATGCGGCCGTAGACCTCGTCCACCAGCGCGCGGAAGCGCGGGTCGGTGCGCGAGCGCGGGTGCGCCAGGTCGATGGCGATCTCGGCGGCCACGCAGCCGGGCTGGGAGCGGAAGATCAGCACCCGGTCGCACATCAAGACCGCCTCCTCGATGTTGTGGGAGACGAGGAGGATGGAGCGCAGGGGCAGCTTGCCCTCGATCCACAGATCGATCAGGTCCGTGCGCAGCGTCTCGGCGGTCAGCACGTCCAACGCCGAGAAGGGCTCGTCCATCAGCAGCAGCTCGGGCTGCATCACGAGGCCGCGGGCGAAGCCGACGCGCTGGCGCATGCCGCCGGACAGCTCCTTGGGATAGGCGTTCTCGAACCCGTCCAGCCCGATCAGGTCGATGGCCTGCAGGGCGCGGGAGTGGCGTTCGGAGGCGGGCACGCCCAAGGGCTCCAGCCCGATCTCCACGTTCTCCTGCACGGTGAGCCAGGGGAACAGGGCGAAGCTCTGGAACACCATGGCGATGCCCTCGGAGGGGCCCGTCAGCGGGCGCCCGCGCCACAGCACCTCGCCGCCGGCGGGCGGCACTAGGCCGGCGATGATGCGCAGCAGGCTCGACTTCCCCGAGCCAGATCGGCCCAGCAGCCCCACGATCTCGCCGGAGCGGATCGCCATGTCGACGCCCTCGAGGACCAGGAGGTCGGCGCCGCCGGTGCGGGGGTACTTCTGCGTCAGGTCCTGCACCTGCAGCAGGGCCTCGGGCTTGGGGCGGGAGGCCTCGCCGGCGGGGCGGGTCAGGGTGGTGGCGGCCATGTCACCTCACTCAGAGCGCAGGCGCTTGGCGCCCCAGGCGAACACCGGCTCCCAGAACAGCCGATTGAGCAGCACCACGTAGACCACCATGACCACCGTGCCCAACACCACGCGCGGCATGTCGGCCGAGGTGTTGGCGTTGGCGATGTAGGCGCCCAGGCCGTGCGCTTGGAGCTTGGTCGTGCCCCAGTTGGCGACCTCGGCCACCACCGAGGCGTTCCAGGAGCCGCCGACAGCGGTGATGGCCCCGGTGACGTAGGCGGGGAAGATGCCTGGCAGGATCACCTTGGCCCACCAGGCGAAGCCCTTGATGCGCAGGGAGGCCGCCGCCTCCAGGAGGTCGGCCGGGAAGGCCGAGGCGCCGGCCACCACGTTGAACAGGATGTACCATTGGGTGCCCAGGATCATCAGCGGCGAGAGCCAGACGTCGGGCGCGAGATGGAAGGTGACGATGGCCACCGCCGCCAGCGGGAAGAACAGGTTGGCCGGGAAGGCGGCCAGGAACTGCGCCACGGGCTGCACCGCCGCCGTCCACTTCGGGCGCAGGCCGACCCACACCCCGATCGGCACCCAGATCAGGCTGGCGATCAGCACCAGCACCATGACGCGGATGAGGGTGAAGCCGCCCAGCGCCGCCACCCAGCCCACCTCGCGCCATTGCACTTCGGTGGCGATGAAGGCGATGGACTTCCACGCCGCCAGCGCCGCTAAGGCCGCGATGAGGCCGTACCAGGCCCAATCCACCCAGCGGCTGGAGAGCACCCTCCCCACCGGCGGCGTCACGCTCATCGGTCGCCCGAAGCGCACCGAGGCGAGCGAAGTCAGCACCGAGCCCGCCGGTTTCAGAACCCGGCGCGCCAGGGCGGCGCGGCGCATGAAGTCGAGCGCCCACGATCCGGTCTCCTCCCGTGTCCCGGGTCCGCCCGCGTCGGCGCGGAAGCGCTGCGACCAGGCGACGAGCGGTCGGAACAGCAGCTGGTCGTAGGCCAGGATGACCACCAGCATGGCCAGGAGCGCCCAGCCGATGGCTCCCAGGTTCTTGTGCAGTATGGCCACGGCCACATACGAGCCGATGCCCGGCAGCTGGATGTGGATGGCGCCGACGTCGAAGGCCTCGCTCTGCACCACGAAAAACCAGGCGCCCGACATTGAGATCATCATGTTCCAGATCAGCTGGGGCGCGGCGAAGGGCGCCTCCAGCGTCCACAGCCTCCGCCAGGCGCCCAGGCGCAGGCTGTCGGAGAGCTCGACCAGGTCCTTCGGCAGGGTGCGGCACGAGTAGTAGAAGCTGAACACCATGTTCCAGGCCTGGCTGGTGAACACCAGGAACACCGCGCCGAGCTCCGCCCCCAGCGTGCGGCCGGGGAAGAGGCCGAGGAAGAAGGCCAGCGTCAGCGCCTGGAAGGCCAGCACCGGCACGCTCTGCATCACGTCGACCAGCGGAATGATCACCATCTCAGCGCGCCGACTCTTGGCCGCCCAGTAGCCGAGCACGAAGGTGGCGATCAGTGACAGCGCCATGGCCGCGAACATCCGCAGCGTGGTGCGCAGCGCGTACTCGGGCAGGAAGCGCGGATCGAGGCTGATCTGCGGTCCGGCGGCGGGCAGCGCGGTGAGCGTCTGGCGCCCGCCCAGCGCGATAAGGGTGAAGACGCCGATGACCAGCAAAAAGACCGCCGCGTCCGCCGCCGAGAGCCGCGCGCGGGGCGCCCGCCAAGCCGACGGCAGGCGCATGGCGAAGGCGGGCGTCTGCAGCGGCATGAGCCCTCCCTGATCGTCGCTATGCGGGCGCGAGGCCGCGGCTATGGTGCGTCCTCGGCCCCTTACGCGGGGTGCGCGGGAGCGGCAAGCGAGCCCGGCCCCACGAAAGCCGCCACCTGCTCGATCGCCTCCACGAGCCCCACGCGCTGCACGTCCACCCCTTCCGGCAGGCCGCTGAACAGGCGGGTGGGGGCGGCCGCGTCGAGCATGACGAAGACGCCCCTGTCGTCGGCGCGGCGGATCAGGCGGCCGAAGGCCTGGGCGATGCGGGCGCGGGCCAGGGCGTCGTCGTAGGCGCGGCCGCCGAAGCGTTCGCGCCGGGCCTTGTGCAGGAGGTCGGGGCGCGGCCAGGGCACGCGGTCGAAGCACAGCAGCCGCAGCGAACGGCCCGGCACGTCCACCCCGTCGCGGATGGCGTCGGTGCCGAGGAGGCAGCTGTCCTCCTCGGCGCGGAACACGTCCACCAGCGCGCCGGCCTCCAGCGGGTCCACGTGCTGGGCGTAGAGCGGCAGCCCCGCCTCGCCCAGCGGCGCGGCGATCCGGTCGTAGACGAGGCGCAGCCTGCGGATGGCGGTGAACAGGCCCACCGCGCCGCCGCCCGCGGCCAGGAACAGCTCGCGCATGGCGGCGGCGACCTGGCGCGGGTCGTCCTTGCCCACGTCGGTGACCACCAGCGCGCGGGCGTGGGCGGCGTAGTCGAACGGCGAGGCCAGCCGCAGCAGCTTGGGCGCGTCGGCCAGGCGCGCGGCGCCGGTGCGCATCTCGGCCAGGGCGAAGGGGCTGTCGTGGCCGGGGTCGGACAGGGTGGCGGAGGTGACCAGCACCCCGTGCGCGGGCTTGAGCACGGTCTCGGCCAGGGGCTCGGTGGGGTCGACGAAGTGGCGGCGGTAGGCGGCGTCGGCGGTGCGGTTGAAGGCCCACACGCTCTCGAACCAGTCGACGAAGTGCGGATCGTCCGCACCCTGATCGAGCTGGCGCAGCATGCCGCGCCAGGCGGGCAGCTGCACCCGCGCCCGCCGTTCCAGCCCACGCAGGGCGCCTTCGATGCGGGCGCGCGAGCCGGTGTCGAGGTCGTCCGCCTCCTCGTCGAGCAGGTCCTCCAGCGTCTTGGCCAGCTGCAGCAAGGGCGTTTCCAAGGCGGCCAGCGCCGAGGCGGCGGCGGACGCCGCTGCGGAGACGGCGTCGACGGGCGGACGGGCGGCGCACTCCTGGCCGCCCTCCGCCTGGCCCCGCGCGCCTTCGGCGCGGGCGCGCACCTGGTCGAGCACCGCCGCCAGGAACGCCTCCACCGGGCCGATCGGGCGCGGCGGCAGCATGTCGCCATCCATGTCGGGCGGGGGCGCGATGCGGCCGCTCCAGCCCTCGCCGGGGAGGGCTGCGGCGGCGCGGACGGCCGCGGCCAGCATGTCGCGCGCACCCTCGTGGTCAGCCAGCACCTCGGAGAGCCGCGTGTCGAGCCCCCGCCCGCGGCGGCGACCCTCGGGCCCGCGGATCCAGCGGCGCAGCTCGGCCGCCTCCTGGCCGGAGAGGCAGGCGGAAAAGGCGCTGTCGGCGGCGTCGAACAGGTGGTGGCCCTCGTCGAACACCAGGCGCTTCAGCCGCGCGGTCTCGCCGTCCTGGCGCCGCCGCCCCTGGTCGAAGGCGGCCTGGCTCAGCACGAGCGCGTGGTTGGCGATGACGAGGTCGGCGCGGCGCGAGGCGCGCACCGCCTTCTCCACGAAGCAGGTGCGGTAATGGGCGCAGCCGGCGTGCACGCACTCCCCGCGCCGGTCCATCAGGTTGGCGGGGCCGGCCTGGGCGAGCGACCCCACGGCGAACAGGGTGGGCAGCCAGGCGGGGAAGTCGCCGCCGGTCATGTCGCCGTCGCGGGTGGCGCGCAGCCAGCGGGCGACGAGGCCCACGCCCACCGCGTCCGCCCCGCCGGTGGCCGCGCCCGCGGCCAGATCCTGGTAGTTGAGGAGGCACGCGTAGTTCTCGCGCCCCTTGCGCACCACCGCCTTCTTGGCGTGCACCTCCGGGTCGGGGAAGACGCTGCGGCTCTCCCGCTCGATCTGGCGCTGCAGGGCGCGGGTGTAGGTCGAGACCCACACCGCCGGCCCGTTCTGCTCCGCCCACAGGCTGGCCGGGGCGAGATAGCCCAGCGTCTTGCCGACGCCCGTGCCCGCCTCGGCCAGCATCAGGCGCGGCTCACCCTCGCGCTCGCGTGGCGAGAAGGCGTGGGCGGCCTCGGCGGCGTAATTCGCCTGCGCCGCGCGCGCCTCGTCCAGCCCCGAGCGGGCGAGGAGGTCGGCGAGCCGCGCCTGCGCCCCCTCGGGCGTCACGGCCTGCGAGCCCGGCTGCCCCTGCGGCGCCTCGTCCTCCCACTCCGGCAGGCGCGCCCACACGTCGAGGCCGTTGCCGCGCAGCCGCCCGTGCTCGCGGCTGGCCAGCGCCTCGCGCACCCGCGAGCCCCAGGCCCAGCCGGCGCGCTCCAGGTGCAGGGCGGCGGCCAGCGCCTCCTCGCGGGAGGGGAGGGGGCTTTCGGCCAGCTCGTCCAGCAGCAGGCGCGCCGCCTCGCGCAGGGCCGCCGCCTGCTCGGGTGCGGTGCGCGGCTCCGCCAGCCCCAGCGCCCGGGCGAGGCCCACGGGCGAGGGCGCGCACGGCCGCGCGGGGCGGGCGAAGGCGTAGAGCTCCAGTGCGTCGAAGATGTCGGGCGAGCGCGGCGGCGCCGAGAGCCCCAGCCGCCGCGCGGTGAGGCTGGCGTGCGCCACTAGCGCCGGCTCGCGCTGCAAGGCGTGGCGGGCGGCGCCTGGGAGGAGGTCGCGCGCCGGCCCCTCGCCGTCGTCGATTGCGGCGCGGGGTCCGGGCAGCACCACGATCGCCGTCGGCAAGGCCACGGAGGGCGCGGCCGTCTCGGTCAGCGATGCGGCGTCGGGCGCGTCCACCTGCGCAGGTTAGGCGCGTCGACGCGAAAACGGAACGGGAACGCGTTTCGCCAAGCCTGTCGCTGCCGAAGCGGCGCATGGCATGGCAGGAGGCCCCTTATGATTTTGCACCTTTTGGCTGCGGCCGTCCTTTCTGCTTCTCCATCGATGTCCTGCTCAGCCGACGCGTCGCTCATGACATTGAATGTGCGCCGCTTTGATCAGATGCTCGGCTCTGGATGGCGCCCGCTCGGCGATAACCCCGGATGCGAGGCGGCGGCCGCGGACCTGATCGCAGCCTACCGAAAGCGGAACGCCAATGCGCTTGTCGAAGGGTCTCCCGCCGACATCCGCGGGCTGAATTGGCACGAGGCGCAGCTTCGCGCCGCCGCCGGGCAGACGCCGGAGGCGATCGCCCTGTTCCGGAGAAGTCGCCTTGATATCGATCCTGCGCGCCGGCTCTACGCAGACGCCACTCTCGCCTTTCTGAGCCGAAACCTTTCCGCCCTGCGAGACGTGCGCGAGCGGCTGACCGCATTGCCCAAGCCCGAGTGGTGGGACTCGGCCGTGCTGCAAGTTCCGCCGGAGCATCGGCCCGTCTGGCCGGAGCACCTGTCGGAAGTGGATGGATTCATCGCCTGCTGGGACAAGCCCTACGCACAGGCCTACGCCTACGCCTGTCGGCCGAAACCTTCAGGGGCGGCCACCCCGCCACACACCGGGCAAGCCGGATCGGGGCCGACGCGCACGGTGCGGCTCTCGCCGGCGAGGCCGTCGTAGATCAGCAGACGTCCGGTCAGTGGCGCGCCTGCGCCGGTGACGAGCTTCACCGCCTCCAGCGCCATCATCGAGCCGATCACCCCGGCCAAGGCGCCCACCACGCCCACCGCGGCGCAGGTCTCGGCCTCGGGCGGGGTCTCCGGCACCAGGCAGCGGTAGCAGGGACGGCCGGTGAAGACGCCCACCTGCCCGGTCCAGCGGCCCAGCGCGCCGGTCACGAGCGGGACGCCCGCCGCCACACAGGCGGCGTTGACGGCGAAGCGGGTGGCGAAATCGTCAGTGCCGTCGAGCACGAGGTCCCAGCCGGCGATGACGGCGGCGGCCGTGTCCTGCGTCAGCGCCAGGGCGTGGGTCTCCACGTCCACCTGCGGATTGAGCGCGGTCAGCGCGCGGGCGGCGCGCTCCACCTTCGGCGCGCCCACGTCGGCGGTGATGTACACCACCTGGCGCTGCAGGTTGGAGAGCGAGACCACGTCTGGGTCCACAAGCCCCAGCGTCCCCATCCCCGCCGCCGCCAGGTACAGCGCCGCGGGCGCGCCGAGGCCTCCCGCGCCCACCACCAGCACCCGCGCGCGCTTCAGCGCCTGCTGGCCGGGGCCGCCCACCTCGCGCAGCACGAGGTGGCGGGCGTAGCGCTCGACCTCGGAGTCGGAGAAGGCGGGCATGCGGGACTAGAGGCGCAGCGCGACGGCCAAGCCGCCCGCCGCCAGGCCGAACGCCACCACGCCGGCCGTGATGGCGGCGAGCAGGCGCGGCGGGAAGGCGCGCGACACCATCGCCATCGAGGGCAGGCTGATGGGCGGCAGCGTCATCAGGAGCGCACCGGCCGGCCCGGCGCCGACGCCCAGCGCCAGCATGGCCTGAATGATCGGCGCCTCTCCCGCCGTCGGGATGACGAACAGGGCGCCGGCGACGGCGAAGCCGACGATCCAGGGCAGGGTGTTCCCCACCTCCGGCCCGAGCACGGGGAAGAGCCACGCCCGCGCGGCGCCCAGCAGCAGGACCAGCACGACGTATTCCGGCACGAGGCGCACGGTCATGCCGGCGAGGATCACGAGCCAGCGACGCAGGGGCGAGCCCATCGTTGCGGGCGCAGGCTCCTGCACCGCCGCCTCGGCCGCCGCGGCGTCGTCGGGTGAGGCCAGGCGGTCGGCCAGCACGCCCAGGCCCAGCACCATGGCCACGCCGAGCACCAGCCGCAGCGCCGCCCAGCGCCAGCCGAGCACGAAGCCGATGAACACCAGCGTCGCCGGGTTCAGCACGGAGTTGCCCAGCCAGAAGGCCACCGACGCTCCGGCCGACGCCTTCTGCCGCCGCAGGCCCGCCACGATGGGTGCGGCGCAGCAGGTGCACATCATCCCTGGCAGGGCGAGCATGCCGCCCGCCACCGTCGTCCCGAAGCGCGCCGCTCCGAGCCGTCGCGCCACCCAGCCCGTCGGCAGGAGCGCCTGCACCCCCGATCCCAGCAGCAGGCCCAGCACCATCGCCTGCCAGATCGCCTTGCCATAGGCCGCCGCATAGCCCAGCGCCGCACCCCACGACGCCGCCGGCGGATGCGCCGCCTTTCCCGTGAGGATGGAGCCGCCGATGGCGTGGGTATGCGCCGCGGTGAGCGCCTTGCCCCAGTAGGGCTGCCACTTCACGTAGGACAACCCGATCACCGCCACCGCGACGAACAGGATCCAAGCGGGCGGCGGGGCGATGCGGCGGGCGACGGCCATGAACCACGGCCTGCACGAGAAACCCGCGGCGCGGAAGGGCGCCTGGCCTCCGCGCTTGCGGCCTCGCGCCGACGCCGCCACATGGCCCGCCATGAGCGAACCCTCCACCCCCGTCTTCCCGGGCTGGCGCGGCACCACCATCCTGGCCGTGCAGAAGGGCGGGACGACCGTGATCGCCGGCGACGGCCAGGTCTCGATGGGCAACACCATCGTCAAGGGCAACGCGCGCAAGGTGCGGCGGCTGGCGGGCGGCAAGGTGGTGGCGGGCTTCGCCGGCGCCACGGCCGACGCCTTCACCCTCATCGAGCGGCTGGAGCAGAAGCTCGAGCAGCACCCCGAGCAGTTCGCCCGCGCCTGCGTCGAGCTCGCCAAGGACTGGCGCACCGACCGCTACCTGCGCCGGCTGGAGGCCATGCTGATCGCCGCCGACGGCCGCCACGTCTTCACCATCACGGGCTCGGGCGACGTGCTCGAGCCGGAGAACGGCGTCGCCTCCATCGGCTCGGGCGGCCCCTACGCCCTGGCCGCCGCCCGCGCCCTGATGGAGCTGGACCTCGGCGCCGAGGAGATCGCGCGGCGTGCGATGACCATCGCCGCCGACATCTGCGTCTTCTCCAACCACAACGTGGTGGTGGAGACGCTCACCGCGTGACCTACGGCTTCCGCCGCGTGACGCCGGCCGACCTGCCGATGGCGAACGGCTGGATCGCCATGCCCGAGGTCGCCCGCTGGTGGGATGCGCCGCTTGAGCTCGACGATCTCGCCGCCGCCGACCACCGGCTTTGGATCGTCGATCTCGACGGGCGACCGTTCGCCTTCCTCCAGGACTATGACCCGCACGCGCAGCCGGGCCACCCGTTCGCCCACCTGCCGCCGGCGTCGCGCGGGATCGACCAGTTCATCGGCGAGCCGGAGATGCTCGGGCGCGGCCACGGCTCCGCCCTGATCGCCGCCTTCGCCGAACGGCTGTTCGCCGAAGGCGCGCCCGCCGTCGGCGCCGACCCGCACCCCGACAACGCCCGCGCGATCCGCGCCTATGTGAAGGCGGCCTTCACCGCTGACGCCGCTCCGCGCGAGACCCCCTGGGGCGCAGCCCTCCTCATGACCAGGCGTCGTCCATGACCGAGCACACTCCTCGCGAGATCGTCTCCGAGCTAGACCGCTTCATCGTGGGCCACGCCGAGGCCAAGCGTGCGGTGGCCATCGCGCTGCGCAACCGCTGGCGCCGCCGCCGCCTGCCCGCCGACCTGCAGGACGAGGTGACGCCCAAGAACATCCTGATGATCGGCCCTACCGGCGTGGGCAAGACCGAGATCGCGCGGCGCCTCGCCAAGCTCGCGGGCGCGCCCTTCATCAAGGTGGAGGCCACCAAGTTCACGGAGGTGGGTTATGTCGGGCGCGACGTGGAGCAGATCATCCGCGACCTGGTGGAGGCCGCCCTCCTCATGGTGCGCGAGACCCGCCGCGCCGCCGTCCACGCCAAGGCCGAGGGCGCCGCCGAGGGCCGCATTCTTGATGCGCTCGTGGGCGCGACCGCCGGCGCCGCCACCCGCGACAGCTTCAAGGCCAAGCTGCGCGCCGGTGAGCTGGACGACAAGGAGATCGAGCTGCAGCTGGCCGACGCCGGCGGCGCGCCGCTGATGGACATCCCCGGCCAGCCCGGCGGCTCCTTCGGCATGATCAACCTGTCGGACATGATGTCCAAGGCCATGGGCCAGACCCGCACCAAGACGCTGAAGACCACCGTACGCGCCGCCTGGGCGCCGCTGACCGCCGAGGAGGGCGACAAGCTGGTCGACCAGGACGCCCTGCAGCGCGAAGCCGTCGACCTGGCGCAGAACGACGGCATCGTGTTCATCGACGAGATCGACAAAGTGGCGGCTGCGCCTGAACGCCGCGGCGGCGATGTCAGCCGCGAGGGCGTGCAGCGCGACCTCCTGCCGCTGATCGAGGGTACGACGGTGTCGACCAGGTATGGCGCGGTGAAGAGCGACCACGTGCTGTTCATCACCTCGGGCGCCTTCCACGTCTCCAAGCCGAGCGACCTCCTGCCCGAGTTGCAGGGGCGCCTGCCGATCCGCGTGGAGCTCAAGGCGCTGACCCGCGACGACCTGCGCCGCATCCTCACCGAGCCCGAGGCCAACCTCGTGCGCCAGCAGCAGGCGCTGATGCGCACCGAGGGGCTGGAGCTGGAGTTCACCCCCGATGCGATCGAGGCCCTGGCCGACGCGGCGGTGGAGGTGAACAGCCGCACTGAGAACATCGGCGCGCGCCGCCTGCAGACGGTGATGGAGAAAGTGGTGGAGGCGCTCAGCTTCTCCGCCGGCGAGACCACCGAGATGCGCGTGACTGTCGATGGCGCCTATGTGCGCGAGCGGGTGGGGGCGCTGTCGCAGGACGCTGACCTGAGCCGGTTCATCCTGTGAACGACGGGGGCGATACGTCGGCGTCGGTGAGCTGGCGCGACGCCCACGGCTCCCTGCGCTCCTTCGGGCGGCTCAAGTCACGCCCGATCAAGCCGCGGCAGGCGGAGCTCCTGGAGAGCCTTCTGCCGCGCCTGGCCGTCGATCTCGCCGCGCCACAGCTGGGCGAGGACGAAACCTGGCTGGAGATCGGCTTCGGCGGAGGCGAGCACCTGGCCGAACAGGCCGCGCGCCACCCCGACGTCCGGCTCCTGGGGGCCGAGCCCTTCCTCAACGGCGCCGCCTCGGCGCTGCGCCATATCGACGAACGCAGGCTGCACAACGTGCGCCTGCACGTGGGCGATGCGCGCGACCTCCTCGCCGCCCTGCCCGATGCCGGCCTGGCGCGCGTGTTCATCCTCTTCCCCGACCCGTGGCCCAAGGCGCGCCACCGCAAGCGGCGCCTGGTGCAGGCGCAGGTGGCTCGCGACTTGGGCCGGGTGCTGGGGCCCGGGGGGCGGCTGCGCTTCGCCACCGACTGGGCCGACTACGCCGACGAGGCGCTGCTCACCCTGCGCGCCGAGCCGACCCTGCGCTGGTCGGCGCGGGAGGCGCACGACTGGCGCATCCCCCCCGAAGACCACGTGACTACGCGCTACGAAACCAAGCGGCTGGGCGATGGCGCGCCGGTGTTCCTCGACTTCGTCCGGCGCTGACGGGGGGCTCAGCGCCCGCGCGCGGCCTTCTCGTCCAGCCCCGAAACGCCCGCGCGGCGCTCCAGCTCGGCGGCCACCGAGTCCGGCGTCACCTCCGCGGCGGCGAGAAGCACGAGCCAGTGGTAGAGCATGTCGGCGCTTTCCGCCGCCAAGCCCGCGGCGTCGCCCTGGGCGGCGGCGATGCACGTCTCCACCGCCTCCTCGCCGAACTTCTTGGCGCAGCGCCCGACGCCCCCGGCCAGGAGGCTGGCGGTGTAGGAACCGGCCGTGTCGGCGCCGCGGCGCGCCTCCACCGTTTGCGCCAGGGCGGAGAGGGCCGCCAGCAGCCTCTCCATCACGCCGCCGCCTTCAGGCTTCGCCGCACGGGCACGCCCGCTGCAGCGAGCGCGGCCTTGGCCTCATCGACGCCGATCTCGCCGAAGTGGAAGACGCTGGCGGCCAGCACGGCGTCGGCCCCGCCCTCGCGCACGGCCTCGACCATGTGCGCCGCCGAGCCCGCACCGCCCGAGGCGATCACCGGCACGCCGACCGCGGAGGTGACGGCCCGCAGCAGGGCCAGGTCGTAGCCCGCCTTCGCCCCGTCGCGGTCCATGGAGGTGAGGAGGATCTCGCCCGCGCCCTTGCCGACCGCCAGGCGGGCGTAAGTGACGGCGTCAACCCCGGTGGCGCGCCGGCCGCCGTGGGTGAAGATCTCCCAGCGCGCGCCACCCGGCCCGTCGGCGACCCGCTTGGCGTCGACCGCCGCCACCACGCATTGGGCGCCGAAGGCGTCGGCGCAGCGCGCGAGCACGTCGGGATCGGCCACCGCGGCGGAGTTGATCGACACCTTGTCGGCGCCCGCCCGCAGCAGCGCGCGCGCGTCCTGCACCCCGCGCACGCCCCCGCCCACGCCCAACGGCATGAAGCACACGTCGGCGGTGCGCGCGATCACGTCGAGCAGCGCGCCACGGCCCTCGTGGCTGGCGGCGATGTCGAGGAACATCAGCTCGTCGGCGCCCGCGGCGTCGTAGGCCTGCGCCTGCTCGACCGGGTCGCCCGCGTCGCGCAAGGCGACGAACTGGACCCCCTTCACCACGCGCCCGTCCTTGACGTCGAGGCAGGGGATCACGCGCGTCTTGACGCTCACGCCACAGCCTCCAGCGCCGCAGCGGGATCGATGCAGCCGGCGTAGAGCGACTTGCCAAGGATGGCGCCGGCGATCGGCGCGCCCGGCCGCGCCTTCAGCGCCAGGAGGTCGTCCACCGAGGCTATGCCGCCCGAGGCGATCACCGGGATAGCCACTGCGTCGGCCAGCGCGCCGGTGGCCTCGACGTTGACGCCTTCCAGAGTCCCGTCGCGACCGATGTCGGTGATGATCAGGGCCGCGACGCCGCAATCCTCGAAGCGGCGCGCCAACTCCGCCGCCGTCAGCGCCGAAGCTTCGGCCCAGCCGGAGATGGCGACGCGGCCGTCGCGCACGTCGATCCCCACGGCGATGCGGCCGGGATGGGCGCGGGCCGCCTCGCGCACGAGATCGGGGTCGCGCACTGCGGCGGTTCCGAGGATGACGCGCGACACACGCGCCTCAAGCCAGCGTTCGATCCCCGCCCGATCGCGGACGCCCCCGCCAAGCTGCACAGGCGCGTCGGTGGCGGCGAGGATGGCGGAGACGGCAGGGGCGTTGGCGCTGGCTCCTGAGAAGGCGCCGTCGAGGTCGACGACGTGCAGCCAAGGAAAGCCCTGCTGGCGGAAGCGGCGCGCCTGGTCGGCGGGGTCGTCGTTGTAGGTCGTGGCCTGCGCCATGTCGCCCTTGACGAGCCGGACGCAGCGGCCGCCCTTCAGGTCGATGGCGGGATAGAGAATCATGCGGGCACCTAGGGCAGGTGAGGCGGCGCGATCAAGCACGCGCGCGCGAACCGGCGCGACCCCTGCGGGTCGCGCCGCCCCGCATCAGGTGCGCCGCACCACCATGTGATACAGCACCAGGACCACGATCGAGCCGATCACAGCCACGAGGAGACTGTAGAGGTTGAGCCCGGTCACGCCCGAGTGTCCGAAGAAGCTGAAGATGTAGCCGCCGACGACAGCGCCGACGACCCCGAGCACGATATCGAGGAGGAGGCCCTCACCCGATTTGTTGACGATCTTGCTGCCGATGAAGCCGGCGACGAGGCCCAGGATGAGCCAAGCGATGATGCCCATGTGCGTTGATCCTTACTTGCGGACGAAGACGGTCTTGCGGCCGCCGCGGAGCATGAAGCCGAGCACGGCGCCGACGGCCAGCGTGATCGCAAGCGCCTGGAGCGGCTGCTCCTTGGCGTAGCTCTCAACCTCGTCGTACACGTCCTGCGCACGATCCTTGGCCTGGCCCAACGCGTCCTGCGCCGAGCCGAAGGCCTGGTCGGCCTTGCCCTTGGCTTGGCGCCCCGCGTCGCCGGTGAGACCGCCCCAGGCGTCCTCCACCTTGCCGCCGGCCTTCTTGAGGCCGCCTTCGATCCGATCTTCGCTCATGGTCATTCTCCGAACAGCCTCAAGCAGGCTTCGCCGCACCAAACGCGCTCAGCCGACCTGCGATCCACAAAATTGCACGTTTGTATGGAACAACGGCGCGGACGGCCCATATTCCCTCTGCGCGGATATGCCGTGCGACCGTCCTGGAGGCCGTCATGGGCCTGATCGTCTTTCCCGCCCTGGTGTCGGACGCGGACCCCGCCGACCTCACCGCCAGCTTCCCCGACTTCGCCGATCTGTCCGTTCGCGCCGCCAGCCCGATCGAACTTCTCCTGCGCGCGCGAGAGCGCCTGACGCAGGTGCTGCGCGATCTGGAGAAGGCGGGCGACGCCTGGCCCACGCCCTCGACGCTGGCCGAGGCCCGGGCGAGCGCTCCGGACCATCCGGGCTCGGTGGTGTGGGTCGACGTCGAGGTCGAGGACACGCCGGTGCGCGTCACCATCTCGATCGGCGAGCGCCTGCTCGCCCGCATCGACGCGGCCGCCGAGGAGCACGCCATGACCCGCTCGGGCTATCTTGCGGCCGCCGCGCGCCGCCAGATCGGCGTGGGCGGCTCGCCGCTGGACGGCGCCACCGGCCAGCGCATCTACGAGGAGGTCGCCGCCGCCGGCCGCCGCATCCAGGAGACGCTGGGGCCCGAGTCGCCTGTCGGTCGCACCCTCGCGGAACTGGACACCATCGCGCTGGACGGGCTGCGCCGGGTCGCCAACGGCGTCTCCGGGGCGATGCGGGGCCGCCCGCAGCCGCGCCGACCCGATCCGCCCCAGCCCGACGCGCACTGAAGGCGCCCCGGCGCGCCGCTCGCCGGCCGTGGCGGCGCGCCGTGGCGCAGGGCTGCGAAATCGTGCGAAGCTCGTATGATGACGCCGGGTAACCGCTTAGCCTGCGGCGACGAACACGCTGGCGCCGGATGACCCTCGCCGAACCCGACCTAAAGCGCTGGCTGCTCGCGGGCCTGGATGGCGACGCCGTCGCCTACAGGCGTCTGCTGGAGGCGTTGCGGCGCGGCCTCACGCCCTTTTTCCGGCGCCGCATGGGGCGCGACGTCGGCGAGGTGGAGGACCTGGTGCAGGAGACTCTCATCGCGGTGCACGCCAAGCGCGCGACCTTCGACAGGTCCCAGTCGGTGAGCGCCTGGGTCTACGCCATCGCCCGCTACAAGCTGATCGACCACTACCGCCGCAGCGGTCGGCGCGTGCACGTGCCGCTCGAAGAAGCGGGCGAGCTGTGGGTCGCCGACGAGAGCGCCGCCGTCGATGCGCGCCGCGACATCGAGCGCGGCCTGGCCGACCTGCCCGAGCGCGCCCGCGACCTCGTGCGCAGCGTCAAGCTGCAGGAGGTTCCGGTCGCCGAGGTGGCGGCGCGCACGGGCATGTCGGAGGGGGCGGTGAAGGTGGCGGTTCATCGCGGGTTCGTGCGCCTGGCCGCCCGCATGCGGCGCGACGAACCGGCGGAGGGCGACCGGTGAGCGACGACCTGATCGGGCGACTCGCGGCGGACCTGCGGCCCGTGCCGCGCTTGGCGGTGGCGCGCCGGCTGGCGGTGGGGCTGGGCCTGGGCGCGCTGGGTTCGGCCCTGCTCACCTGGGCGACGCTGGGCTTCCGGCCGGACATGCCGCAGGCCATGCGCGAGGCGATGTTCTGGGTGAAGCTGGCCTACACCCTGGCGATCGGCGGCGTGGCTCTATGGGCCTGCGAGCGGCTGGCGCGGCCCTCGGGCGCCGCCGGGCGCCGCGCCGTCTGGCTCGCCTTGCCGGTGGTCGCGGTCGTGAGCTTCGCCGCGTCGGAGCTGCTGCGCGCGCCGGCGCCCATGCGAATGCCGATGATCATGGGGAGCTCGTCGCAGGTGTGCCCGTGGTGCATCGCAACCTTCTCCCTGCCGCCGCTCCTGGGTCTGATCTGGGCGGTGCGGGGCCTCGCGCCGACGCGGCTGCGGCTGACGGGGCTGATGATCGGCCTGGCCGCCGGCGGGATGGGCGCGAGCGTCTACGCCCTGCACTGCCCGGAGCCGACGGCGCCCTTCCTGGCGGTCTGGTACACCCTGGGCATCGCCACCGCCGCGGCGATCGGCGCGGCCATAGGCCCGCGCCTGCTGCGCTGGTGAGGCGCCTGCGCCCTCAGGGGATGGGGGCGGGCTCGGCGGTCGGCGAGGGGGCGTTCGGGTCGCCGTAGGTTAGCGAGAGGAACACGTCCTCCAGGTCAGGCTCCTCGGTGGCCAGGTCCTTTATGCGCACGCCGGCGGCGCGCACCGCCGCCAGCACCGCCTCTACGCTCGCACCCTCGGCCTTGAAGGTGATGGCGAGGCGCCCGTCAGGCCGCAGCTTGGCGTCGAAGCCCTGGACGGCCGGCGCGGCGGCGAGCGCCTCCTCCGGCGTGATCACCACCGCGCGGGTGTCGAGGCGACGCAGAAGGTCGCGCGTAGGCTCGCAGGCCACCACCTGGCCGTGGTTGACGATGGCGATGCGGTCGCACAGCGCCTGCGCCTCCTCCAGGTAGTGGGTGGTGAGCACGATGGTCACGCCCGCGGCGTTCAGCTCCTGCACGTAGGCCCACAGCTGGCGGCGCAGCTCCACGTCGACGCCGGCGGTGGGCTCGTCGAGGATCAGCACCGGCGGGCTGTGCACCATGGCCTTGGCCACCATCAGGCGTCGCTTCATGCCGCCGGAGAGCTGGCGCACGTAGGAATCCGCCTTGTCGCCCAGGCCCAGCGCATTGAGGATCTCCATGGTGCGCCGCTCGCGCTTGGGCACGCCGTACATGCCCGCCTGCACCTCCATGCTCTCGCGCGGCGTGAAGAAGACGTCGGCCGCCAGCTCCTGGGGCACCACGCCGATGGCCGAGCGCGACGAGCGGGGGTGCTGGTCGATGTCCATACCCCACACCGAGACCTGCCCTTCCGTCTTGGTGACGAGGCCGGCCAGGATGTTGATGAAGGTCGACTTGCCCGCCCCGTTCGGACCCAGGAGGCCGAACATGGAGCCCCGGGGAATGGCCAGATCCACCCTGCGCAGCGCGGTCTTGGCCGGCGCGCGGGGGCTGGCGGTGTAGGTCTTGACCAGCCCCTGCGCCTCGATGGCGAAGTCGGGCAGGGACGAGGAGGACGAGCTCATGCGGGCGGGATCGGGGGCTTTCAGCGGCGCGTTTGACGCCCGCCGCGGCCGCGCCTAGGTAGGCCGCTGCGCCCTGCCTCACAAGCGGTGGCGGGCCTTTGCGCAGCGTCGCCCGGAGCCACCCACACCATGCGGCCCGACCTCCTCGCCGTGGACGCCCCCTCCGGTCTCGAGCCTGCCGAGGTCGTGCGCGTCGACACCCACCGGGTCTGGTGCGACGGCGGCGAGGGCGCGCTGGGCCATCCGCGCGTCTACATGGAGATGGGCGCCTCGGGCTTCGTCGAGTGCGGCTACTGCGACCGGCGCTTCGTGCTGAACGGCCATCCGCACGACGAGAGCCTGCGGCTGGACCCCGCCGACTGGCAGGGCGCCGCCGGCGCCTGAGGCGCAAGCGCCGCGAGGGGCGGCGCTTGCGAAAGGAACGCAGCGGGAACATGCTGCCCGCATGGACGATGCGTTCGCGCTCCCCCCCGACACGGAGATCCTGGGGGTCGAGTCGCCGGCGGTCCTCTACGCCGACCTCGCCTCGCGCCCGGCCATCACCCACCGGGTCACCCGCGGCGCCGCGCGGCTCCTCACCGGGCTGGGCTACGCGCCGGTGGCCGAGGTTCCGCTGCCCAACGGGCGTCGCGCCGACCTGATGGCGCTGGGCGCGAAGGGCGAGATCGTCATCGTCGAGGTGAAGAGCGGGCTGGCGGACTACCGCACCGACGCCAAGTGGGCGCACTACGGGCCCTACTGCGACCGCTTCTTCTTCGCCGTCGATCCGGACTTCCCCCGCGCCGCGCTGCCGCCGGGGCCGGGCCTTATCGTGGCCGACGGCTTCGGCGGCATGGTGGCGATCGAGGCGCCGAACCAGCCGCTCGCGTCGGCGCGGCGCAAGGCGCTCACCCTGCACCTGGCGCGCCTGGCGGCCTGGCGGGCGCTGAGCGCCTAGGCGCCGCCAAAGTCTCCGGATGCGAGGGCGCATCGCTCCGAAGCTTGATCGCTTCGAGCGCCAGGCCAGGTCGTGCGAGAGGGCGTGGCTGTTGCGGGCGGCGGCAGCGCGGCCTCACCTCCGACGGGTCGCCGTAATGGCGCCCCGAGGAACGGCTTCTTATGTTGACAGCGACGGGCCAGTGGCCCGTCGTGCCGCTCTAGGTGAGGTGCTCGAAGGCCAATGCGGATGAATTTGCGCAGTCTGCTCGTCTGGGGGGCGCTGCTCGCCGTCCTGGTGATGATGTTCTATGGCGTGATGCGCCACGGCGCCGGCGACGGCGGCACGGTGGAGGATGTCACGTATTCTCAGATGTTGGCCAAGATCAACGGCAATGAGATCAAGGACGCCACCATCAAAGGCGATACCGTCATCGCCTCCGATGCCGCCAAGCACCAGTTCGCCACCACCTTGCCGCAGGATTCCGACATCCTCAAGCAGATGGAAGCGCATGGTGTGAACATCCAGGCACGCTCGGCGCAGGCGCCGATCTGGCTGATCCTGCTGCAATCGCTGCTGCCGGTGGCGTTGCTGGTCGGGTTCTACATCTTCTTCATGCGCCAGATGCAGGGGGCCGGCAAAGGGGCCATGGGCTTTGGAAAGTCCAAGGCCAAGCTCCTCACCGAGAACAAGAACCGCAAAAGCTTCGAGGACGTCGCCGGCGTCGAGGAGGCGAAGGACGAGCTGCAGGAGATCGTCGATTTCCTGAAGGACCCGGCCAAGTTCCAGCGGCTGGGCGGCAAGATTCCCAAGGGTGCACTCCTGGTCGGCCCCCCCGGCACGGGCAAGACGCTGCTGGCGCGGGCGGTTGCGGGCGAGGCGGGTGTGCCGTTCTTCACCATCTCCGGCTCCGACTTCGTGGAGATGTTCGTGGGCGTGGGCGCGAGCCGCGTGCGCGACATGTTCGAACAGGCCAAGAAGAACGCGCCCTGCATCATCTTCATCGACGAGATCGATGCGGTGGGTCGCCACCGCGGCGCGGGCCTGGGCGGCGGCAACGACGAGCGCGAGCAGACGCTGAACCAGCTCCTGGTGGAGATGGATGGCTTCGAGGCCAACGAGGGCATCATCCTCATCGCCGCCACCAACCGGCCAGACGTGCTCGACCCCGCCCTGCTGCGTCCCGGCCGCTTCGACCGGCAAGTGGTGGTGCCCAACCCCGACGTGGGCGGGCGCGAGAAGATCATCCGCGTGCACATGCGTAACGTGCCGCTGGCGGCCGACGTCAACGTCAAGACGCTGGCGCGCGGCACCCCCGGCTTCTCGGGCGCCGACCTGATGAACCTCGTCAACGAGGCGGCGCTGATGGCGGCGCGGCGCAACCGCAAGATGGTGCAGCACCGCGACTTCGAGGACGCCAAGGACAAGGTCATGATGGGCGCCGAGCGCAAATCCATGGCCATGACCGAGGAAGAAAAGAAGCTCACCGCCTACCACGAGGGCGGCCACGCCATCGTGGCGCTGACGGTCCCTTCCACCGACCCGGTGCACAAGGCGACGATCATCCCGCGTGGCCGGGCGCTGGGCATGGTGATGCAGCTGCCGGAGGGCGACCGCTACTCGATGCGGCTGCAGCAGATGACCTCGCGGCTGACCATCCTCATGGGCGGGCGCGTGGCCGAGGAGCTGATCTTCGGCAAGGAGAACATCACCTCGGGCGCCTCGTCGGACATCGAGCAGGCCACCAAGCTCGCCAAGGCCATGGTGACCAAGTGGGGCTACTCCGAAGAGCTGGGTCTCGTGGCGTACGGCGAAAACAACGACGAGGTGTTCCTCGGCATGAGCATGGGCCGGTCCAACGCCATGTCCGACGAGACGGCCAAGAAGATCGACGCCGAGGTCAAGCGCCTGGTCCACGCCGGCTACGACGAATCCAAGCGCATCCTCACCGAGCGGATGGAGGACCTGCACACTCTGGCCAAGACGCTGCTGGAGTATGAGACGCTGAGCGGCGACGAGATCATCAAGGTGCTGCAGGGCATCATGCCGGTGCGCGACGCCCCCGACGAACCGCACGCTCCCGGCGCCTCGGTGGCGGTGCCGCTCACGCATGCGCCCAAACCGCTGCCCTTCCCGCCGGGTGGAGAGCCCGCGCCGGCGTAGGCCTCGGCCTTCCGCGAACGAGACGCCGGCCATCGGGCCGGCGTTTTCGTATGCGGCTCGGCGTCGACCGCAGCGCGCCTTGCCCCTATCTTGGCGCCATGGACGACGCCCAGCCGCTCGCCGACGCGCTTGACGACACTCTCGAGGTGACGGCCGAGACCGTCCCGCCCCCCGCGCCCATCGTCGAGCCTATGCGGCTCTATCTGGTCGACGGGTCGGGCTACATCTTTCGCGCCTTCCATGCCCTGCCGCCGCTGTCGCGCAAGTCGGACGGCCTGCCGGTCGGGGCGGTGGCGGGCTTCTGCAACATGTTATGGAAGTTCCTGGCCGAGCACGGCCAAGGTAACGAGGCCAAGGACTTCAAGGGCCCCACCCACCTGGCGGTGATCTTCGACCGCAGCGAGAAGACCTTCCGCAACGCGATTAGCGCCGAATACAAGGCCCACCGCCCGCCGCCGCCCGAAGACCTCGTCCCCCAGTTCCCGCTGGTGCGCGAGGCCACCCGCGCCTTCGGCGTGCCCGCGATCGAGCTCGAGGGTTACGAGGCCGACGATCTGATCGCCACCTACGCCCGCCTGGCCGCCGGCATGGGGGCCGAGGTGGTGGTGGTCTCTTCCGACAAGGACCTCTACCAGCTGGTCAACGAGCAGATCTGCCTGCTCGACCCGGTCAAGGACAAGAAGATCTGCGCCGCCGAGGTGTTCGAGAAGTTCGGCGTGCAGCCCGACAAGATGATCGACGTGCAGGCGCTGGCGGGCGATAGCGTCGACAACGTGCCCGGCGCGCCGGGCATCGGCGTCAAGACCGCCGCGGCGCTCCTCGCCGAGTTCGGCGACCTCGACACGCTGCTGGAGCGGGCCGGCGAGATCAAGCAGCCCAAGCGGCGCGAGACCCTGATCGCCTACGCCGACCAGATCCGCATGTCGCGCCAGCTCGTCACCCTCGCCGACGACGCGCCCCTGCCCGAGCCGCTGGCCGACCTCTTCGTGCGCCCCTTCGATCCCGCCGTGCTCGGCCCCTTCCTCGAGTCGATGGAGTTCCGCGGCTTGGCGCGTCGCGTAGGCGCAGGCCAGACGCCGCACTCCCCCGCCACGCCGCCCCACGCCGGCGGCTGGGACGGGCCGGGCGGCCGCACGCTTCCGCCTCCCCCGCCGCCGGTGGAGATCGACACCTCCAAGCACGTGCTGATCCAGGACGAGGCGGAGCTCGACCGCTGGATCGCCCGCGCCCACGAGGCCGGCGTGCTGGGCCTGTCGGTGCAGACCGACGCGGCCGGCGGCGAGAACGGCCTCTACGGCGTGGCGCTGGCCACCGGCCCTGGCTGCGCCGCCTACCTGCCGCTCTCCCACTGCGCCGCCCCCGGCCTGGAGCTGGCCGATGGCGAGGGCTGGCGCCAGCTCGACCCTGACTTCGCGCTCTCGAAGCTCGCACCGTTGCTGGAAAGCCAAGGCGTGCTCAAGGTCGGCCACAACATCAAGACCGCCCTGCGCGCCCTGCAGGCCGCGAGCCTCAAGTGCGCGCCCTTCGACGACGTGATGCTGATCTCCTACGTCCTGGGCGGCGGCGAGCACGGGCATGGGCTGGAGGAGCTGGCCCTGCGCCACCTCGGCCACACGCCGATCCCGTGGAAGGGAGTGGTGGGCGCGGGCCAGAAGCAGGTCGCCTTCGCCCAGGTGGAGCTCGCGCCCGCCACCGCCTACGCCGCCCAGGAGGCAGACCTGGCGCTGCGGCTCCACGCCCTCCTCAAGCCGCGGCTGGTCGCCGAGCGCCTCGTCACTGTCTACGAGACGCTGGAGCGGCCCTTGCCGCCAGTGCTCGCCGCCATGGAGCGCGAGGGGATCCTCGTCGACCCGCAGCGCCTGCGCCAGCTCTCCCACGAGTTCGGCCTGAAGATCGCCGAGCGCGAGAAGGAGGCCCACGAACTCGCCGGCCACCCCTTCAACCTGGGCAGCCCCAAGCAGATCGGCGACGTGCTGTTCGGCGAGCAGGGCCTGCCCGGCGGCCGCCGCACCCCCACCGGCGCCTGGTCCACCGACGCCGACACGCTGGAGGCGCTGGGCGCGTCGGGCCAGCCCCTACCCCTGGCCATCCTCGAGCACCGCCAGATCTCCAAGCTCAAGTCCACCTACGCCGACGCCCTGATCACCGCCGCGGATAGGCAGGACGGGCGGGTGCGCTGCACCTACATGCTGGCGTCGACCACCACCGGCCGCCTCTCCGCCACCGAGCCAAACCTGCAGAACATCCCCATCCGCACCGAGGTGGGCCGCCAGCTGCGCACGGTGTTCATAGCACCTCCGGGAAAGGTGATCGTCTCGGCCGACTATTCGCAGATCGAGCTGCGGCTCCTGGCCCACATCGGCGACATCCCCCAGCTGAAGCAGGCCTTCAAGGACGGCGTCGACATCCACGCCCGCACCGCCAGCGAGATGTTCGGCGTGCCGGTGGAGGGCATGCCGAGCGACGTGCGCTCCCGCGCCAAGGCGATCAACTTCGGCATCGTCTACGGCATCTCGGCCTTCGGGCTTTCGAACCAGCTCGGCATCCCGCAGGAGGAGGCGGGCGCCTACATCAAGATGTACTTCGAGCGCTTCCCCGGCATCCGCGACTACATGGACGCCACGCGCCGCTTCGTGCGCGAGCACGGCTATGTGACGACCCTGTTCGGCCGCCGCATCCACGTGCCCGACATCCGCGCCAAGGGCCAAGGCCAGCGCCAGGCCGCCGAGCGCGCCGCCATCAACGCCCCCATCCAGGGCGCCGCCGCCGACGTCATCCGTCGCGCCATGGCGAGGATGCCCGGCGCGCTCACGGCCGCGGGCCTGGAGGCCCGCATGCTGCTGCAGGTGCACGACGAACTCTTGTTCGAATGCCCGCAGGCCGAAGCCCCGGAGGTCTGCCGCATCGCCCAGCGCGTGATGTCAGGCGCGGCGGAGCCTGCGGTGGCCCTCAGCGTGCCGCTGGAGGTGGACGCGAGGGCGGCGCGGAACTGGGACGAGGCGCATTAGCAAGCGGTGAGCCGATCAGCAGGAGCCGGAAACGGCGGCAGCTCCACGCTGGAGGTGAGCGGTTCTTACGCCCCGCGCGCTCGGCGAAGCTCCCCGCGGCCTGCGCCAGCATTGGCGCCGTCGCGCGCGCGACCGCCGATGCCGGCGCCGATGCCCGCCAGGCGGAAGAGGGTGTAGGCGAAGCACCAGCTGTCGCCGGCTCCCGATTTGAAGCCTGCCGCGGCTGCGCTAGACCTGCGGGCCCAGACCTCGAAGCGGACTCGCCATGGCCGACGACACCTCTCCCGCCCTGCCCACCGGCGAGCTGATGCGCGGCCGCAGGGGCGTGGTGATGGGCGTGGCCAACCACAACTCCATCGCCCACGCCATCGCCGCCCAGATCGCCGCCCAGGGGGGCGAGATGGCCTGGACCTACCTCGACGCCATGGAGCGCCGGGTCAGGCCGCTGGGCGAGGCCATGGGTGTGAAGACCTTCATCCCCTGCGAGGTGACCGATGAGGCCTCGATGAAGGCGGCGTTCGCGCAGGCCGGCCAGGCGTTCGGCGGCGAACTCGACTTCCTGGTCCACGCCATCGCCTTCTCCGACAAGGCCGAGCTCAAGGGCTCGTTCGTGGAGAACACCACCAAGGCCAACTTCCTCAAGTCGATGGAGGTCAGCGCCTGGTCGTGGGTCGAGGCCGCGCGGCTGGCGGCGCCGCTGATGAAGCGTGGCGGCTCGATGATCACCTTGACCTACCTGGGCTCGGAGCGGGTCATCCCCAACTACAACGTCATGGGCGTGGCCAAGGCGGCGCTGGAGGCGGCCACCCGCTACATCGCCCGCGACCTGGGCCCCAAGGGTATCCGGGTGAACGCCATCTCGGCCGGCGCCATCCGCACGCTGAGCCTGGCCGGCATCTCCGGCGGCCGCTCGATGATCGCCCAGGGCCGCGCCTGGTCGGCGCTGAAGGAGGACACCGCGCCCGAGGGCGTGGCCGGCGCGGCGCTGTGGCTCCTGTCCGACCTCGGCCGCTCCACCACGGGCGAGGTGGTGCACGTGGACGCCGGCTTCCACATGATCGGCCTGCCCGAAGACGAGGCGGAAGGCTGAACCCGCGCGACCCTCCCGCGTCGCCCGCCGGCTGGGGGCCGCCCACGCCCGCGGTGGGGGTGGTCTGCCTGCGCGAAGGAGCACGCGGGCCCGAGGTGCTGCTGATCCGCCGCGGCCACCCTCCGCTCGCCGGCGCCTGGAGCCTGCCGGGCGGGCGCATCGAGCCCGGTGAGCGCGCCGCGGAGGCGGCGCTGCGCGAACTGGCCGAGGAGACCGGCGTCCAGGCCGAGCTCGCCGGCCTCGTGGACGTGGTCGACGGCCTGTTCCCGGGCGACGGCGGCGAGCCGGGCCGCCACTACCTGCTGGTCGACTACGCCGCCCGCTGGCGCAGCGGCGAGCCGCGCGCCGGCGACGACGCGCGCGAGGCCGCGTTCACGCCCCTCGGCGAGGTCGGGCGTCTTGGCATGTGGGGTGAGACCGAGCGCGTGATCGCCCTGGCCGCCGAACGCCTGGCGGCCGCGGGCTGCCTTCCCGCGGCGGCGGCGGCGGCGCATGCTCCGCCGCCATGCCGGTGATCGCCCTCGCCCCGCCCGCTCCGATCGCCGCCTCCGCCCTGCGCTCGCCGGACGAGCAGGCGCGGCTGGGCGCCTTGGCCGAGACGCTCGGGCGCGCCCACGCCCTGCACCGCCTATGCGTCGGCCCGCAGGACGACCGCTGGCGCGGGCCGATGCAACGCCTTCTGGAGGTGGAGCACGCCACCCCCGCCCTGCGCGACCGGCTGACCCTGCGCTTCAACGCCGGTTACGCGGGCGTGACGACGCGCCGCTGCGGCCCGGCCTCCCGCGCCGAACTCGCCCGGGTCGCGGCGCGGGGGCGAGATCTCGCGCGCGACCTCGACGGGCCCGCTCCCTCGCCCGCGCCGGGCGCCCCATGACGAGCGCCGCCGCCCTTCTGGCTCAGCAGCCGGTCGCCTTCTGGCTGGCGGTCGCGGGTGTCCTGCTGGCGGCCGCGATCGCCGCGGGGCGGCGGGTCGCGGTGGCCGCCGCCCTGGCCGCGAGCCTCGGGGCCGTCGCGGCCACCGTCGACCCCGCCGCGCCCTGGGCGCAGGCGGCGGCCGCCCTCGTCGGCATGGCGGCTGTGCTCGTCGCCCGCCTGATCCTGCACCGCACCCGCGGCGGCGAGTCGGACCGGGGCGGCGCGTCGGCCACCGCGATCGGCGAGGCGCGCCTGCTGGGCCGCACCGCGCGCGCTCGCGGGCCCTTCGTCGAGGGTGCGGGCGAGGTGGAGGTGGACGGTGCGCCCCGCCCCGCGCGCACCCGCCGACCCGACGAGGCGGTGAGCGGCGACGCACTCGTGCGGATCGTGAGGGTGGGCGAGGACGCGCTGGTGGTGCGGGTCCTGCACGCCTCGGCCGACTGAGGCGGCATGGACGCCGCCGCCACCCGCTTCGAGCGCCTGCTTCAGCCGCGGCCGGAGGGCCTGTGGTGCCCCCCGGGCGGTTTCCACGTCGACCCCGTGCGCCCCGTCGACCGCGCGGTGATCACCCACGGCCACGCCGACCATGCCCGCGCCGGCCACGGCCACGTGCTGGCGACCCCCGAGACGCTGGACATCATGCGCGTGCGCTATGGCGAGGACTTCGCCGGCTCCACGCAGCCGCTGCGCTATGGCGAACGGCTTGCGGTGGGCGCGGTCGACCTGACGCTCGTCCCGGCCGGGCATGTGCTGGGCTCGGCCCAGGCGGTGATCGCGCACAAGGGCTGCACCGCGGTGGTCTCGGGCGACTACAAGCGCCGGCGCGACCCCACTTGCGCGGGGTTCGAGCCCGTGCCTTGCGACCTCTTCATCACCGAGGCGACCTTCGGCCTGCCGGCGTTCCGCCACCCGCCTGCCGAGGGCGAGATCGCCAAGCTCATCGAGAGCCTGCGCCAGTTCCCCGAGCGCACCCACATCGTCGGCGCCTATGCGTTGGGCAAGGCGCAGCGCGTGATCAAGCTGATGCGCGAGGCGGGGTACGACAAGCCGATCTACGTCCATGGCGCCTTGCAGAAGCTGAACGCCCTCTACGAAGCCTGGGGAGTGGAGCTTGGACCCCTCGCTCCCGCGATCGAAGACGGTGAGAAGCGGCCTCGCGGCGGTGCGTTTCCCGGTGAAGTGGTGGTCGCGCCCCCGTCGGCGATCGCCGGCAGCTGGAGCCGCCGCTTCGCCGACCCGGTGGACTGCTTCGCCTCCGGCTGGATGCGTGTGCGTGGCCGCGCACGCCAACGCGGCGTGGAGCTGCCGCTGATCCTGTCGGATCACGCCGACTGGGACGAACTTATCGATACGGTGGCCGAACTCTCGCCGCGTGAGCTATGGGTCACTCACGGCCGCGAGGAAGCTCTGGTGCGATGGTCGGAAACCCACGGCCACCCAGCCCGCGCGCTGCGGCTCGTGGGCTACGAGGACGACGACCTGGACTGACGGCGCCAGTGTCCGTCGCGGCGCGATCAACCGCGGCGACGAACCACCAATTGATCGATCTCCAGCCGCCCGATCCGTGCGCGCCCGATCCCCAGCCTGCCGATCGCCAGCGCGCCTATGGCCAGCGCCCCGATCGCGAGCGCGCCAAGTGTGGTCACCGCCACGGCGACGGCGAAGGCGGCCTGCCCCATCGCCGCGTTGCCGCGCGTCAGGCCGAAGCGCGAGGGTCTCCTCGGTTGCCACTGAACGACCTCGGCCTCGAAGTCGGGGATGCCGTCGGCGTCGTAGCTGGTCATGGGCGCAGAACGCCGCGGCGGCCCGCGCGTTGCCGCGCTTCCGCCGGCCGCGCCCGCCCGCTACACAGCCGGCCGCAGCTCCCTTCCCAAGACGACACCCATGGCCGGCCACTCCAAGTTCAAGAACATCCAGTTCCGCAAAGGCGCGCAGGACAAGAAGCGCTCCAAGCTGTTCTCCAAGCTGTCGCGCGACATCACCATCGCCGCCAAAGGGGGGCTGCCCGATCCGGCCGCCAACGCGCGGCTGCGGCTGGCGATGAACAGCGCCCGCGCCGAGTCCATGCCCAAGGACGCCATCGACCGCGCCATCAAGAAGGCCGCGGGCGGCGAGGCCGACAACATGGAGGAGATCCGCTACGAAGGCTTCGGCCCCGGCGGCGTCGGCCTGATCGTCGAGGTGCTGACCGACAACCGAAACCGCGCCGCCGCCAACGTGCGCTCGCTGTTCGCCAAGAACGGCGGCGCCCTGGGCGAGACCGGCTCGGTGGCCTTCATGTTCGACCGCGCGGGCCAGATCACCTTCCCCGCCTCCGCCGGCTCCGAGGATCAGGTGATGGAGGCGGCCATCGAGGCGGGCGCCGACGACGTGGAGTCCGACGAGGAGGGCCACACCGTCTTCACCGCGTTCGAAGAGCTGAACCCGGTGGCCGAGGCGCTGGAAGCCGCCCTGGGCTCGCCGACCTCCACCGCCGTGGTCTGGCGGCCGAAGACCGTGACGCCGGTGGAAGGCGACCCGGCGCAGAGCCTGATCAAGCTGGTGGACGCGCTGGACGACGACGACGACGTGCAGACCGTCTTCCTCAACGCCGAGTTCGACGAGGCGACCACCGCCGCCATGGCCGGCTGAGCCCGCCGCTCACGCGGCCTTAACCGAAGCGGCGCTTCCCAGGCGTTGCGAATTCGGCGAGGGTGGGCGGCGGAACGCATGATGAACGCCTCCGCGCTTCCCATTCGCATCCTGGGCCTCGACCCGGGCCTGCGCCGCACCGGTTGGGGCGTGGTGGAGGCGCAGGGCTCACGCCTGCGACTGGTGGCCTGCGGCACGGTGGTCGTGCCCGACACGCTGGGCTTGGCCGAGCGGCTCACGCGCCTGCTGGCGGCTCTGGCCGAGGTGGTGGCCGAGCAGGCCCCCCACGAGGCGGCGGTGGAAGAGGTGTTCGTCAACATGAACGGCCAGTCCACCCTCAAGCTCGGCCACGCCCGCGCCTGCGCCCTTCTGGCTCCCGCCCAGGCAGGCCTGCCGGTGGCGGAATACGCGACCACGCTGATCAAGAAGGCGGTGGTGGGCGTCGGCCGCGCCGAGAAGGCGCAGGTGGGCTTCATGGTGCGCCGCCTGCTGCCAGGCCTCGCCGCGCTGGCGGGCGATCCCGGCGAGGACGCGTGCGACGCCCTGGCCGTCGCCATCGCCCACGCGCACTTGCGCGGCCACGCGGGGCGGCGCGCCGCATGATCGGGCGTCTGCGCGGCGTGCTGGTCGAGGTCGAGGCCGACTCGGCCGTGGTCGAGGTCGGCGGCCCGGCGGGCGGCGTCGGCTATGTGGTGCGCATGGGCGCGCGACCGCTGGCGCGCCTGCCGGCGGTGGGCGAGGACGTGACGGTGCAGGTGGAGAGCCGGACCACCGAACAGGACGGCGTGACGCTGTACGGCTTCGCCTCGCGCGAGGACCGGGCGGTGTTCCGCATACTGACGGCCATCCAGGGCGTCGGTCCCAAGGCGGCGCTGGCGGTGCTGGACGTGCTGCCGCCGGCCGAGCTGGCGGGAGCGGTGGCGCGGGAGGACAAGGCGGCGGTGGCCCGCGCCTCGGGCGTGGGCCCCAAGCTCGCCCTTCGGATCGTGACCGAGTTGCGCGGCAAGCCGTTGGGCGCCGTGCTGACGGCGAGCGGACCCTCTCCGGTGCTGACGGCGCCGGCCCCGAGCCTCGCCGGCGAAGCGACGGCCGCCCTCATGGGCCTGGGCCTGGCCGAACCGCTCGCACGCCGTGCGGTGGAGGCGGCCGGCGCGCGGTTGGACGCGGATGCGACCCTCGAGGCGCTGATCAAGGCCGCCCTGCAGGAGAGCGCCCGATGAGTCGCGCAGCTGAGGGGCCCGGCGCGTGAGCCGCGTCGTCTCGCCCGAGGTCGACCCGGCCGACCGGGCGCTGCGCCCGCTCAGCCTGGACGAGTTCCACGGCCAGGCGCCGGTGAAGGCCAACCTGCGGGTGTTCATCGACGCCGCCCGCGACCGCGCCTCCGCGCTCGACCATGTGCTGCTGTCCGGCCCGCCCGGGCTCGGCAAGACCACGCTGGCGCAGATCGTGGCGCGCGAGCTGGGGGTGAACTTCCGCGCCACCGCCGGGCCGATCCTGTCCAAGGCGGGCGACCTGGCGGCCATCCTCACCAACCTCGAAGCGCGCGACGTGCTGTTCATCGACGAAATCCACCGCCTGCCCGCCGCGGTGGAGGAGATCCTCTACCCCGCCATGGAGGACCACGTGCTGGACCTCGTGATCGGCGAAGGCCCCTCGGCGCGTTCGGTGCGAATCGACCTCGCCCCCTTCACGCTGGTGGGCGCCACCACCCGCGCGGGCCTTCTGGCGACGCCCCTGCGCGACCGCTTCGGCATCCCGCTGCGGCTGGAGTTCTACTCCCCGAACGAGCTGGAGCATGTGCTGCACCACGCCGCGCGCCGCATGAAGATCGACCTGACCCAAGACGGCGCATCCGAGATCGCCCGTCGTGGGCGCGGCACCCCGCGCGTGGCCGGGCGCCTCCTGCGCCGCGTGTGCGACTTCGCCCATGCCGAGGGCGCCGAGCGCGTCGACCGCGCCGTCGCCGCCCGCGGCCTGGCGCGCCTGGAGGTGGACGAGGCGGGACTCGACGGCATGGACCGCCGCTATCTGCGCGCCCTGATCGAGACCTACGGCGGCGGCCCCGTCGGCGCCGACAGCCTGGCCGCCGTCATGTCGGAGAGCCGCGACGCGGTGGAGGACGTGGTGGAGCCTTACCTCCTGCAGCAGGGCTACGTGCTGCGCACCCCGCGCGGCCGCGTGGCCGCGGCGGCGGCCTACGGCCACATCGGCCTCACGCCCCCGCCCGCACCCCCGTCTGTTCCTCCGTCTGGGCCGCCCAAGCCGCAGCCGGGCCTGTTCGAAGGTTGAGCATGAGCGACGATCCGGTGGAGGCGGCGATCGCCGAAGCGCTCGGCGAGGGCGCCGATCCCACCCATCCGTCCGCCGGCTGGATGGTGGGGCGCGAGCATCACCTGGCGGTGCGGGTGTATTACGAGGACACCGATTTCACCGGCATGGTCTACCACGCCAACTACGTGCGCTACTTCGAGCGCGGACGGTCGGACTTCCTGCGGTTGATCGGGGCGGGGCACGCGGGCCTGCTCGACCGGGCCGATCCCGCCGCCTTCACCATCCAGCGCATCGCGCTCGACTTCCGCCGCCCCGCGCGGATCGACGACGCCCTGACGGTGATCACCACCTACGAGCACATGAGGGGGGCGCGGCTCGACGCCCTGCAGCGGATCGTGCGCGGCGCCGACCTGATCGCGCAGGCGCAGGTGCACGCCGCCTGCATCGACCTCGAGGGCCGCCCGCGCCGGCCGCCGAGCGAGCTGGCGGACCGCGTCCGCCCCTACCTGCCCCGCCCCGCCTGATTGTCTCGCCCGGCCGCATGACGCACGGTCCGGCGCGCGCGCCCCGCGTTCCTGGAGCCTCGCTCGTGCGATTTCCCGCCCGCCTCGCCGCCGTCTTCGTGGCCGCCGCCTTTCTCGCCCCAGCCGCGCTTGCGCAGGAGACGCCGGACGCGGGCCAGCCCAAGGGCGACCACGCGGGCGCGAGGCCTGAGGAAGCCACCGACAGCGAAGGCGCGCCCACCCCCGACGCCGGTCCAGGCAAGGGCGAGATCCCCGCGGAGTTCGAGGTGCGGCGCAGCGGCTTCGACTACGACCGGCGCGAGGCGGCCATCTCCATGCGCGACGGGGTGAAGCTTCACACGGTGATCCTCGTGCCCCGCGCCGCGCACCACGTGGGCATCCTGCTCACCCGTACGCCCTACAACGCCAACGACATGACCCGCCTGCGCCACGGGACGCACCTGGGGACCTCGCTCGACGGCTACGACAGCGCGCCCGACGTGGTGACCGGCGGCGGCTACATCCGCGTGGTGCAGGACGTGCGGGGCAAGTACGGCTCCGAGGGCGCCTTCACCATGAACGGGGCGCTGGCGCACACCAAGTACAACCCCACCGACACCGACGACGCCACCGACGCCTACGACACCATCGACTGGCTGGTGAAGCACGTGCCTGAGTCGAACGGCCGCGTGGTGATCCTGGGCATCAGCTACGACGGCTACACGGCGCTGATGGCCACCATAAATCCGCACCCCGCGCTCATGGCGGCGGTGCCGATGAACCCTATGGTCGACGGCTGGATGGGCGACGACTGGTTCCGCAACGGCGCCTTCGTGCAGCAGAACCTGCCCTACATCTACGAGCAGGAGGGCGCCCGGGCCAACGAGCACAAGTGGTGGTCGGGCGTGCACGACGACTACACGCTCTACATGCGTGCGGGCTCCGCGGGCGAGCTCGGCCGCGAGCATGGACTGGAGCAGACCGGCTTCTGGCGCAGGATCCTGGCGCACCCGGCCTACGACGACTTCTGGTCGACCCAGGCGGTGGACAAGGTGCTGGCCGCGCGCCCGGTCTCCACGCCCATGCTGCTGGTCCACAGCCTGTTCGACGCGGAGGACATCTATGCGGCGCCGGCCGTCTACCGCGCGCTGAAGCCGAAGGACCCGGACGGGCGCATTCGCCTCGTGCTCGGCCCCTGGAATCACGGCCAGGAGATCGAGGGCGCCTCCAGCCTGGGCGACATCGAGTGGGGGTCGGACACGGGCCTGTGGTTCCGCCGACACGTGCTGGCGCCTTACCTGGCCCACTACCTGCGCGACGACCCGCCCCCGCTCGACATCGCCCTGGTGACCGCCTTCGAGACCGGGACGGACGAGTGGCGCCGCCTGCCCCGATGGCCCGCGGCGCCGGACGGTGCGGCGCCCACGCCCACCGCGCTCTACCTGCGGCCAAACGGCGGCCTCGGCTTCGCACCCGCCGGCGGTCATCCGCAGACGGAGGACTACGTGTCCGACCCGGCCAAGCCCGTGCCCTTCCGCAGCCGCCCGAGCCAGCCGGTGGGCTACGACAACGGCCTGACCTGGCCGCGCTGGCTTGTGGACAACCAGGTGGAGGCCTCGGGCCGCACCGACGTGCTGAGCTTCACCACCGCACCTCTCACCGCGCCCCTGCGCATCACCGGCGCACCCGCCGTGCACCTTACCGCCGCCACCAGCGGGACCGACAGCGACTGGGTGGTCAAGCTGATCGACGTCTATCCCGACGAGACCACCGGCGAGGCCAGGATGGGCGGCTATCAGATGGGCGTGGCCATGAACATCTTCCGCGGCCGTTACCGCGAGGGCTTCGCCGCGCCGAAGCCGCTCAAGGCCGACGCGGCGCTAGCCTACCGCTTCGACCTGCCGGCGGCCGACCATGTGTTCCTGCCGGGCCACCGCATCATGGTGCAGGTGCAGTCGAGCTGGTTCCCGCTGTACGACCGCAACCCGCAGACCTTCACGCCCTCGATCATGTGGGCCAAGCCGGCCGACTACGTGAAGGCGACGCAGCGCATCACCGTGGCCGGCCCTTTGGAAAGCTTCGTCGACCTGCCGGTCACCCAGCCGCCGATCTTGCCCCTCGACATTCCCCGCTGACGGGCGCGGCATGGGGATTGCCTCGGCGAAGGCGTCCCCAGCCTGGAGCGTCCCGATGATGCACACCTCGATCGCCCCCGCCCCCACCGCACTCCACGCCGGGGGCGCGGCCGCCTGGGACGCGAGCGAGGCCGTGCTGGCCTGGCTCGGCCGCGAACTGCGCCCCGGCCTCGTAACGCTGGAGACCGGCGCGGGCCGCTCCACCCTGGCCTTCGCCGCCGCCGGGTGCGCCCACGAGGTGGTGACGCCTTCGGCCTCAGAGATCGCCGCCATCCGCACCGAAGGCGCGCTGCAGGGCCTGGCGATGGAGGCCGTGCGCTTCCACGAGGGCTTCAGCCAGGACGTGCTGCCGCGGCTCGACGCCGGCGAGCGCTACGACGTGGTGTTTATCGACGGCGGCCACGGCTTCCCCATTCCGGCGGTCGATTTCCAGTATCTCGCCCCGCGCCTGAAGGTCGGCGGCGCCATGCTGATCGACGACGTCGACCTGTGGACCGGCGGCATGATCGTCGAGGTGCTGAAGCGCGATCCGGCCTGGGCCTTCGAGGGCCTGCTCAAGGGCCGCACCGCGGTGTTCCGCAAGACCGCCCCCTTCACCGCCCACGAGTGGACGCAACAGCCCTACGTGCGCCGCAAGAGCTTCTGGCCGCAGACGCGGCGCAAGCTGGCCAATGGGCTGAGGCTGGTCGCCTCCGGCCGCATGGGCGCGATCGCAGGCAAGCTGGCCAACGAGCGCCGGCTGGCGCAGGCGGCGCAGCGCGACGCCTGAGGCGGGGTCGCCCGCTCAGTCCTGCACCATGTCCTCGTCTACGTAGCCGACCCGCTCGACGCGCCGCCGGATCTTCACCCGCCGGTCGTTCAACGCGTCGGACACGGCGCCCAACACCGCACCGTACAGCAGATGGACGGCGAAACGTTGAGTGGAGACGCCAGGGTCCTCATGCGGCTCACCCTTGGTGACGCCCATCTCCGGCAGGGCGCCCGCCACCCCGAAGGCGTAGAGCCCCGCGCCAAAGAGCGCGCCTGAGATTACGCCTGGCAGCGGCAAGTAGGGGCGGAAGGCGCCGTAGCCCGCGCCGAAACCGAGGCTGGCGGCATAGTGGCCGGCTTGCTCGATCAGTTCGGTGCCGTCGTCGCCGTACTTGGCGCGTGTGCCGAAGGTCTCGTCCAGCCAGTCCTGCGCGTTGTCGGCCAGCGTCGGCTTGAGCCAACCCGCGTCGCGGCCGATGAGCATGACGCCTGAGATCACGACGCCGGCGACCAGGCCGCCCACGGCGCCGGCGGTGGAGCTGCGCATGACGGCCTCCTCATGGATGTGACGATCCGGGATCAAGCGGCGCGGAGGCGCGATCGTTCCGAGCTTGACCACAGCCTATGTGCGCGGGAGGACGCACGCCCATGAACGTCCTCCTCGTGGGGTCGGGCGGGCGCGAGCACGCCCTGGCCTGGAAGCTCGTGCAATCGCCCCGGCTGACGCGGCTGGTGTGCGCGCCCGGCAACCCTGGCGTCGCCGGCCTGTGCGAGACGCGCGCGGTGGAGCCCGCCGACGTCGCTGCGCTGGTCGCGCTCGCCCGCGAGATCGCCGCCGACCTCGTGGTCGTCGGACCGGAAGCGCCGCTGGCCGCCGGGTTGGCCGACACGCTGGCGCAGGCGGGGATAGCCTGCTTCGGGCCGACGCATGCGGCGGCGCGGCTGGAGAGCTCCAAGGCCTTCGCCAAGGGTCTGGCCGAGCGCTGCGGCCTGCCCACCGCCGCGTGGGCCGCTGCGACCACGCCCGCCGCCGCCCGCAGCGCGCTCGATAGCTTCGCGCCGCCCTACGTGATCAAGGCCGACGGCCTGGCGGCGGGCAAGGGCGTGGTGATCGCCCCCGACCGCGCCGCAGCGGAGGCCGTGGTGGACGACATGCTGGGCGGCCGCTTCGGCGGCGCCGGCGCCTGCGTGGTGATCGAAGAGTTCATGGCTGGCGAGGAGGCCAGCCTCTTCGCCCTGAGCGACGGCGAGAGCGCCATCGCCTTCGGCGCGGCGCAGGACCACAAGCGCGCCTTCGACGGCGACACCGGCCCCAACACCGGCGGCATGGGCGCCTACGCCCCCGCGCCCATCCTGCCCGACGCCCTGGCCGCGCGCGCCATGGACGAGATCGTGCGCCCCGCCGTGGCCGGCATGCTGGCGGAGGGCGCGCCCTTCCGCGGCGTGCTGTTCGCGGGCCTGATGATCGACGCCGCGGGGGCGCCGCGCCTGGTCGAGTTCAACGCCCGCTTCGGCGATCCCGAGTGCCAGGTTGTGGTGATGCGGCTGCAGGACGACCTGCTCCCCTACCTGCACGCCGCCGCCGTGGGCGGGCTCGCCGCCCTGCCGCCGCCCCGCTGGCGCGACGAGGCGGTGGTCTGCGTGGTGCTGGCCGCGCAGGGCTATCCCGACGCGCCTGAGCTCGGCACGGAGATCCGCGGCGCCCGCGCCGACTTCGGCCCGCACGTTCAGGTGTTCCACGCGGGCGTGCGCGAGAGCGACGACGGGCGCCTTCTCGCCGCCGGCGGACGTGTGCTCAACGTCTGCGCCCGCGGGGCCACGGTGGCGCAGGCCCGCGCCCGCGCCTACGCCGCGGTGGACGCCATCGCCTGGCCGCAAGGCTTCCACCGGCGCGACATCGCCCACCGCGCGCTCGCTCGCTGAACGCCGTTCACCTAAGCGCGCCGAGCGGCTAGGCTCGCCCGCAAAAGAGGCGGGAGGCGAGGCGATGGCCGCATCGGCGCAGGAGACGTTTTCGGGCACCCGCGAGGTGGCGGACCGCGACCGTTTCGACGAGGCGGCGCTGGCCCGCTGGATGGGCGCCCACGTGGAGGGCTTCGAAGGCCCGCTCGCGGTGCGCCAGTTCAAGGGCGGCCAGTCCAACCCGACCTACGAGCTCGTCACGCCGTCGCGCGCCTACGTCCTGCGCCGCAAGCCCTTCGGCAAGCTCCTGCCCTCGGCTCACGCCGTCGATCGCGAATACCGGCTGATCACAGCCCTGCATCCCACGGGCTTCCCGGTGGCGCGGCCCCATGCCCTCTGCGAGGACGAGGCGGTGATCGGGGCCGTGTTCTACGTGATGGAGCGCGTGGACGGGCGGATCCTGTGGAACCTCGCCCTGCCCGAGAGCACCCCGGCCCAGCGCGCCGCCATCTACGAGGCGCAGATCGCCACCCTGGCCCAGCTGCACGGCTTCGACCCCGCGGCCGTGGGCCTGGCCGACTACGGGCGCCCGGGGAACTACTTCGCGCGCCAGGTGGACCGCTGGTCGAAGCAGATCCGCGCCTCGGGCGGGGAGCTGATCCCGACGCTCGAGCGGCTGATGGACTGGCTTCCGCGCACCATCCCGCCGGACGACCGCACCACTATCGTGCACGGCGATTTCCGGCTGGACAACATGGTGCTGCACCCCAGCGAGCCGCGCATACTGGCGGTGCTGGACTGGGAGCTCTCCACCCTGGGCAACCCGCTGGCCGACTTCAGCTACTACCTCATGCAATGGGTCATGCCCGCCACCGAAGGCCGCGGCATCGCGGGCCTCGACCTGGAGGCGCTGGGCCTCCCGTCGATGGAGACGGTGGTGGCGCGATACTGCGCCCTGACCGGCCGCGACGGCCTGCCCGATCTCGACTGGTGCTTCGCCTACAACCTCTTCCGCCTGGCGGGCATCGTCTCCGGCATCGGCGGCCGCGTGCGCGACGGCACCGCCACCAGCCCCCAGGCCGCCGCCATGGCCGCCCGGGCGCCGATGCTGGCGCAGGCCGCGTGGAGCTTCGCCGAGCGAGCGGGGGCTTGAGGGCCGCCGCGCCTGGGCTCGCGCCTGTCATCGAGCTGCACCGCCTTCGCCCCATACGGCGGCCGCTCTCACAGCGCCGGCGAGACGCCGCGACCACGCCCACGTTGACGCCTCACCGCGCGTCCCGTATATCCGCGCGCTCCCGATTTCGCGGCCGTCAGGTCGTGCTCGCCCACGTCCGCATGAGAACCTCAGCTCCACATGGCCAATAATCCCGGCGCCAAGAAAGCCATCCGCAAGATCGAGCGCCGCACCGAGGTGAACCGCTCGCGCCGCTCGCGTGTGCGCACCTTCCTCAGGCGCTTCGAGGATGCGGTGAAGGGCGGTGATTCCGAGGCCGCCAAGTCCGCCTTCGTCGAGGCGCAGAGCGAGCTGATGCGCGCAGTGGGCAAGGGCGTCGTCCACAAGAACACCGGCGCGCGCAAGGTGTCGCGCCTGCACGCGCGGCTGAAGGGCATGGCCAGCGCCTAGATCCTGCGCGCGGAGAAGTTCCGCGTGGTTAAGTTACTGATCTTGTAAAGAAACCCCGCGTGGGTGCACGCGGGGTTTCTTGCTGTGTGCGGATCGCCTTCGATGGCGCGACATGTCGCAGCCGGACCAAAACCAAGTCCGGAAAAGGGCTTGCCCGAGTCAAATTCTTTATTCGCCGAATCGCCCGGGAATCGCCGTTGACCCCCCCCCGCCGGGGGATACTGTTCGTGTCGAGAGACGAACTTCTCCCCCCAATTCGGGCGGCCCGGGCCTCACACGCATGTGTTCGGCGACGGGATCGGCTTGTCTCTCGTTTGGCGCGGCGGCTTGAGCCTCCGCAGGGACTGCACACGGCGCGGAGAGACGCATGCAGGGGCTGGCGGCGGGGAGGTCGGGCGTGGAGATGCACGGGGCGACGGCGGGGCAGGGCGAAGGCGCGGTGTGGCTGCGCGCGTGCGCGGACATGCGCGGCGAGCTCGGCGAGGCGGCCTACGGCTCATACCTCGCGCCCGCACGCCTGCGCCGCGGCCGCGCCGGGCGGCTCATCGTGGTCACGCCGACAGGGGTGGCGCGCGACTGGGTGCGCAAGAACGCCTGGCGGCGCCTCAGCGAGGTCTGGGCCGAGCACGATCCTCAGCATCGCGCCCTGCTCCTCAAGACGCGCACCGAATTCGAGGTCGAGGACGGGGGCGTTCCGGCCGCGCCGGGAGCCGCGCCCGCCGACCCCGCGCGCCCACCCGAATTGCGCCTCGCCAGTCACGAGGGCGTGAGCGCCGAGACGGCCGCCGCCGAGCCGCCGCTCGCGCCCGCCACGCGAATGGCGGGCGTCCTGGCGCGCCATTCGTTCGACGGCTTCGTGGCCGGCGCCGCCAACGCCTTCGCACTCGCCACGGCGCACAAGGTGGCGCAGTGGAAGGGCGGCGCCTTCAATCCGGTTGTGTTCCACAGCCCCTACGGCTTCGGTAAAACCCACCTGCTGCAAGCCATCGCGCAGGCCGCTCAGATGGCGCGGCCCGGGGCGCGGGTGGTGTACCTCGGCGCCGAGCGCTTCATGGCGGGCTATGTGCGCGCGGTGATGGAGCGTGCGGGGCCGGCCTTCAAGGACGAGCTTCGGGCCGCCGACCTCCTGATCATCGACGACGTGCAGTTCCTGGCGGGCAAGAAGGGCAGCCAGGAAGAGCTGTTCCATACCCTGACCGCGCTGATGGGCGAAGGCCGTCCGGTGGTTTTCGCCTGCGATCGCCACCCCAGTCAGCTGGCCGAGATGGAGGCGCGCCTGCGATCCCACCTTTGCGCTGGCCTCGTGTGCGGGATCGAACCCTACGACAAGGCGCTGCGGCTGGGCGTGCTCGATCGCAAGCTGCACGAGCTAGCCGAGGATGTGGGCTGCGAGCGCGCCGCCAAGCCCGAGGTGCTTCAGTTCCTGGCCGACCGCTTCGTGGATTCGGTGCGCGAGCTGGAGGGGGGCCTGAAGACGCTGGTGGCCCGCGCCGGAGAGCGGCTCTCGCAGCTGTCGCTGGACGAGGCGTCAACCTATCTGAGACCGCATCTGAAGGGCGCCGAGCGGCGGGTGACCGTAGACGAGATCCAGAAGGCGACCTGTGACCACTTTCGACTGAAGCAGGCCGACCTCCTCAGCGAACGTCGCACCCGCGCGGTGGCGCGGCCGCGCCAAGTGGCCATGTACCTGTGCAAGCAGATGACCACGCGCTCCTACCCAGACATCGGTCGGCGCTTTGGCAACCGCGACCATACCACGGTGCTGCATGCTGTGCGTCAGATCGAAAAGCTCAAGGCGGAGGACCCGACGCTTGCGGCTGACGTGGAAACGCTGACGCGCAAACTGCGCGAGTAGACGCGCAGACGCCCGGTCGCCTCTCCGCGACCGGGCGTCCAAAGCCTGGAACGGCGAGCGTCAGGCTAGACGCTGCGGCCTCGGACCAGATGCATGACTAGGGAGACCACGAACAGCACCAAGAAGATCAGGAAGAGGATCTTGGCGATCCCCACGGCGCCAACCGCGATGTTGCCGAAGCCGAATACCGCGGCGATGACCGCGACGACCAGGAAGATCAGAGCCCACTGCAGCATGTCACGCCTCCCAACGCGGACAGGAGCGAAAGCCCCTGTTCAGGGAGGCGCAACGTGCTGGCGAGCCGACCCGTTCCTAGCCAGCCTTCAGTCTCATCCCTGGGGGGTTGGGTACCGATACGGCTGACCAGAACCGATCGCCGCATCGAACTGCTGGCCAGCGAAATCCCAATTGATCAGCTTGTCGAACCACCCTTCGAGGTAGGTCTTTCGATCCTGCTTGTAATCCAGGTAGTAGGCATGTTCCCAGACGTCTACGCCCAGGACCGGCGCGCCGTCGCGTAGCAGGCCGCTGTCGCCGTTGGCGGTGCCGTAGACGTCCAGCGTCCCATCTGGCTTGGCCTGAACCCAAGCCCAGCCAGATCCGAACTGCCCCGTCCCGACTGCCACGAACTTTTGCTTCAATTGACCCAAGCCGCCAAATTTGTCGATAGCATCGGACAGTTTTCCAGACGGGTTACCGCCAGATGGCGACATCATGTTCCAAAAGAACCCATGATTCCACGCTTGGGCGGCATTGTTGAACATTTTCTGATCCGCACCACCAGAGCTTTTCTTTACTAAGCCCTCGAGATCAGTGGCGCTATCGCCCTTGTCTTTGAGAAAGTCATTGACATTCTTGACGTAGGTGGCGTGATGCTTGTCGTGGTGAGTCCGCATAGTGGTCTCGGATATCGTCGGGTCCAACGCCGCGTAGTCGTAGGTGAGGTCAGGTAGGACAAAGGTCGTCATGGATATCGTTCCGGCTGGAGGAAATGTGCGCTTCTGTAACGTCCACGCCCGCCCCGGGGTCCCCGTCACCCCAGATGATCAGCGCTTCTTGCCGCCCTTGCCGCCGCCCCTGCCGCCGAGCGCCATTGTGGCGATCGTCCCAGCCAGCCCCGGGCTGCGCAGCGCCAATAGGCCGGCTCCGACCGCCGCCGCGGAGGCGGCGATCGGGCGCTCTTTGGCGAAGTCGATGAAGCGGTCGAGAGGGGATCCGCCGACATTGTTTCGCTGGTCTCTCTTCGGGCCTTTCGCCTTGGAGACGGCGACGAGCACGCCGATTCCGCAAAGAATCGCCAGCGCCAGGGCAACGCAGGCAGAAGCTCCCGCCGGCGTGATCAAGTCCTTGAGAACGGCGTAGAGTGCAAAGGCGAGAGCGACCACGATCGCCCCCGCCGCACCAATCATCGCCCCGATGGCGGCGGCCAGGGCGAGTATGCGCGCGATCATCAGCGGCGCGAGCCTGAGATCAGGAGGCCCACAAGAAATCCGACGCCCAACGCCGCGAGGGTGGAGGTTATCGGCCGCTCCTGCACGCGATCGACCATGAACGCGCGCGCATCCTCAAGCCCGTCGCCCGCGACGGAAGCGTATTCGCGACCCTGGTCGCGCAACTGGCCGAAGCGCTCGTCAACCATCTCGCGTACCTGACGAACGAACTCTGGAGCATCGTCGCGTACGCGATCGGCGATGCGGCCGGCGTCGCGGCCGAATCGGCGGGCGTCGTCTCCAGCATGGTTGGCCGCACGGGCGGCGTCGCGGCCGAGGGCGTCGGTGGCGGAAGGCATGTCGCTACGGCTCCGGTTGAAACTGCAGCCTCGCCAACGCTGCGCGCGACGCCACGTTCCGTCAGGCGGCGCGCCGCGCGCCGCCTGGATGGAAGAACAGCGCCTGACCGATCGCGGCCTTCACCGTCTCCGGCTGGAAGGGCTTGGTGATCAGGAAGGTCGGCTCGGGCCGCTCGCCGGTGAGCAGGCGCTCGGGGAAGGCGGTGATGAAGATCACCGGCACGTCATAGCGGCCCAGGATGTCCTTCACCGCGTCAATTCCGGAGGAGCCGTCGGCCAGCTGAATGTCGGCCAGCACCAGCCCCGGCGTGGCGCGCGCAACCGCCTCCACCGCCTCGGTGCGGGTGGCCGCCACATCGAGCACGCGATGGCCGAGTTCACGCACCAGCGCCTCGATGTCGCTGGCGATCACCGGCTCGTCCTCGATGATCAGGACGTCGGTGGCGAGTTCGGCGTCGATTTCCTGCTGAGCCTCGGAGATCAGCGCCTCGATCTCGCCGGGTGGACAGGCCAGGATCTGACCCGCCTCGGCCGGATTGAAACCCTCCAGCGCGGTCAGCAGAAAGGCCTGGCGCGATCGCGGCGCGATGCGCATCAGCCGGCGCGACGCGTCGCCGAGTTCGTGCGCCGACAGGCTCTCCACCTTGTCGTCGTCAGACTCCAACCGCGCGCCGGTCCCACCCCAGATGGTGTGGAATACGTGATAGAGCGCCACCCGAGGCGTCAGCTGCGGCGGGAGCTGCGTCTCGCCCGCCGCCAGCGCTTCCAACGACGCGCGCACGTAGGCATCGCCCGCGGCCTGGTCGCCCGTGAGCGCCCTGGCGTAGCGGCGCACGTAGGGAAGGTGGGGCGCCAGGCGTTCGAGAAGACCCATCATCTCACTCCGGGGGGCGCGTTCCGCGCCGAGACTGTGGCCGCTGCGGCCGTCCGCCTAGTCTAGGAGACGCAGGCCCTGCGGCAAAGAGGCCCAGGCCAAGAGCCGTGCCCGGCCGCGGCGGGAACAGGAACCGCGCAACCTCGCCTACGTTAGGGCGGGTGCGGACGTCCAGCCGATCCTCACCGCCGGCGATCGAGATCCATGACCGAGTCCCGGCGCACGCCACAGCCCACTTCCGAAGACGAGACCTCCATCGAGGAGGCGCGCCTACGTCAGCAGGCGATCGGAGTGAAGCTGCGGCAGATGTTCGACGGCGTGGTGAACGAACCTTTGCCCGACGACTTTCTATCCATTCTGCGCCGAGCCGACCAGCCGTCCTCCAAGGGCGAGTGAAGTGCAGATAGCGCGTCGCTCCGGCCGCCGGACGTGCGGTCGCCTGGCGATTATGCGTGCAAGCGCGTCAGTCGACGGCTTATGCCGCGGCGCTTGAGTATCCGCTTCAGGCTGGCGCTTGCGCTGGCGCTGGGTCTTACGCCGATCCTCATGCTCGGAGCATTGCAAGCCAACAACAATTTTCGGCGCGACGCCGTGGTGAGGCGCCAGAACCTCATTCTCGCGGCTCAACGCAGCGCGGTTGGTGCGAGGATCCGCATGGAGGGCGCGGTCGGCCTGCTCGAGACCTTGACGCCGCAGACGGCTGGGCTCGACTGCTCGCAGCGGCTGGCCGACCGCCTCACGCACTTGCACGGCTACAGCAATCTCGTCCGCTACAACGCCATTGGCCGCGTCCAGTGCGCCGCGGCCGACGTCGCAGCCGATCCGAGCCGCCGCTCTTCGGCTTGGTTCCAGGCGCTGCGGCGCGGCGCTCCCCTCGTCGTCGCACGTGACGGGTCGTCGATCCCGTCGCTGCTCACCGCCGTGCGGGTCGTGGGGCCGGACGGCGTCTTCGCCGGGGCCCTGGCCGCGATCACCCCCCTCTCAAGCCTGCGCCCAGACATCAACGACCCCACCCTACCTGCGAATACCGAGGTCGCGCTGGCCGACAGCACGGGCGCCCTGATCCTGCAGAGCCACGCCCAGGAGATCGCACCGCCTCCGCCGGGGTGGGAAGCGCAGGCCACGCGCCGCGGGGCCGCTTTCTACCGCGCCCGCGACGCGCGGGGTCGCTGGCGCACGCACGTAGGCGCGCCGCTCGTGAACGGCGCGGTCTTCGTGGTGCTTTCAGCGCCCGAGCCGACGATGTGGTCGTGGACGCGGCTCAACCCCATCGCCACCTTGGTGTTGCCCATTCTGGCGTGGCTGACCGCGTGGATCGTCATCTGGGTTGTCACCGACAGGGTGGTGATCCGCTGGTTGGCCTACCTCGAGCGGATCGCGGGGCTTTACGCCAAGGGCCGATTCTCCGTGCGCGCGGTGCAGGCGCGCGACGCCCCGCAGGAGATCCGCACCCTGGCCCAGACGATGGACGCCATGGCCGATGCCATCGTGGCGCGCGACCGTTCGCTGCGCGATTCGCTCGAGCAGAAAGACGCGCTGATGCGCGAAATCCACCATCGGGTGAAGAACAACCTGCAGGTGATCACCAGCCTTCTCAACATGCAGCAGCGCTCGCTGACCGATCCCGCCGCGCGCGCCGCCATGACCGACACGCGACAGCGCATCACGGCCCTCGCCCTGATCTACCGTGCGCTCTACCAATCCCCCGACCTGCGACGCGTGGACGTGCGCCAGTTCCTGGAGGAGCTTCTGGGCCAACTGCTCGCGGGAGAGGGTGGCCGGCCCGCGCCTGTGCGTACTGAGCTCGACGCCGACGACCTGGAGATCGACCCCGACAAACTGGCGCCCCTGGCGCTGTTTGCGGTGGAGGCCATCACCGCCGCGCGCAAGCACGCCACGCCCGGCGGCGGCCTCATCCGGGTGGCCTTCCGCGTCGGCGACGAGGTGCTCTTGGAGATCAGCGATAGCGGCGAGGGCCCGCTGGCCGACGAACTGGCGCCCGCGGGCGTCGGCCGCACCCTGATGACCGCCTTCGCCCGCCAGCTGCGCGGCCGGCTGGAGATCGTCGAGGCCGAGGGCGACCGGGGCGTGATCACGCGACTGCACTTTCCCCTGCCGGAGCTTGTGGAGGCGGACGCTTTGCGTCATCCGTTCGGGAACCAGGCGGCGGCTTGACCGTTTCGAAGCCTGGCAAAACCCCTGGAGTAACGAAATCATGCGCAAGATGTTCGCCCTAGCGGCCGTCCTGGCCGCCGTCAGCGTCTCAGCCTGTCACACCATCGCCGGTGCCGGTCGCGACGTCAGCGCCACAGGCAACGCCGTCACCGACACCGCCCGCGACGCCACGCCTCACTAGGTGGTGGTCCGTGGCGGCTTGCGCCGTCACGCATCGTGGATTTGAGAAGCCGTCCGCATTCATGCGGGCGGCTTTTTGACGTATCGCGCGTTTAGCGGGCGCGTGCCGGCCCCGTGGCGTAGCGCGGGGGCGACATGAGCACGGTTGCGGCGGCCGCAGGAACGCCCTCGATGGCGCGGGTGGTGGCGGCGTCGGCGGCCGGCACCGCCTTCGAGTGGTACGACTTCTTCGTCTTCGTGCCGCTGGCGACCATCATCGCTAAGCAGTTCTCCTCCGGCCTTTCGGATTCGGCGGCCTTCCTCTTCGCCCTCGGCTCCTTCGCGGTGGGTTTCGCGTTCCGCCCCGTAGGCGCGCTGGTTTTCGGCCGCATGGGCGACAGGATGGGGCGCAAGGGCGCCTTCCTGATCACCGTCAGCCTGATGGGCGGGGCCACCTTCTGCATCGGGCTCCTGCCCAGCTACAGACAGCTGACGGCGATCTCGCCCTCGCTGGGCTTCGTCTCGCCGCTGCTGTTCGTGGCGCTGCGCATGGCGCAAGGCATAGCGCTGGGCGGCGAGTACGGCGGCGCGGCGATTTACGTCGCCGAGCATGCATCGGCCGGCCGCCGCGGCCTGGCGACGAGCTTCATCCAGTGCTCGGCCGCGGTCGGCCTCTGCGCCGCCCTCCTGGTCACGCTCGCGGCGCGCGGCGCGCTCGGGGAGGCCGCCTTCGCCAACTGGGGGTGGCGCCTGCCCTTCCTGGCCTCGGCTGGCCTCCTGGCCGTCTCGCTGTGGATCCGCCTCAAGCTCACCGAGAGCCCGGCCTTCAGGCGCATGGAGGCGCAGGGGGGCCGCTCGGCGGCGCCCTTGCGCGAGGCCTTTGGGGAGTGGCGCAACCTCAAGCGCGTGCTGATCGCGCTGTTCTCGATGATGGTGGCGCAGGGGGCGGTCTGGTACTGCGCCTTCTTCTACGCCCAGGTGTTCGTCGAGCGGGTGATCAAGGTCGATCCCGCGCTGGTCAACCTCATCTTCGTGGCCATCGTGGTGGCCTCGGCCCCGCTCTACGTGCTGTTCGGCTGGCTGTCCGACAAGGTCGGGCGCAAGTGGGTGATGACGCTCGGCACGCTCCTGACCACAGCGGCCCTCTTCCCCGGCTTCCACCTCATCACCCAGCTCGCCAACCCGGCGCTGGCGCACGCGCAGATGACCACGCCGGTGGTCGTCGAGGCCGATCCGGCGCGCTGCTCGCTGCAGTTTGATCCCGTGGGCAAGGCGCAGTTCAGGACCGGCTGCGACATCGCCAAGAGCGTGCTGACCAACGCCGGGGTCTCGTACCGCACCGTGGCCACACCCGCGGGCGCGCCGGTGCAGGTGCGGGTGGGCTCGACGGCGATCGCCTCGCCAGACGGCGCGATCCTGGGCAAGCGCGACCTCGCCAGGCTGAAGGCGGCGACCAGCGACCGGATCACCAACGCGCTGAAGGCGGCGGGCTATCCGGCTGCGGCTGACCCGAAGGCGACCAACGCCTTGGGGGTGATCGGCGTGCTCCTGCTCTTCACCGTCGGCGCCTGCGCCCTGTACGGCCCGCAGGCGGCGTGCCTGGTGGAGCTGTTCCCCACGCGGGTGCGCTACACGGCGCTGTCGCTGCCCTACCACATCGGCACGGGGTGGGTCGGCGGCTTCCTGCCGGCCACCGCCTACGCCATGGTCGTGGCCTCGGGCGATATCTACTTCGGCCTCTGGTATCCCGTGGTCGGCGGCGTGCTGGCGCTGGTGGTCTTCGTGCTGTTCCTGCCGGAGACGCGCGGGCGCGATCTGGACGCCTGATCACCCGTCGGTGCGCGTTCAGCCGACCCGGTTGGACACGAGCTCGTCCACCACCCCCGGTTCTGCCAAGGTCGAGGTGTCGCCCAGGTCATCGGTCTCGCCGGCGGCGACCTTGCGCAGGATGCGGCGCATGATCTTGCCCGAGCGGGTCTTGGGCAGGCCCGGGGCCCACTGCAGGGCGTCGGGCGCGGCGAAGCGGCCGATCTCGGTGCGCACCGCCTGCATCAGGCGCTCTTTCAGCGCTTCCGACGCCGCCTGCCCGGCCTTGAGCGTGACGTAGGCGTAGATTCCCTGGCCCTTCAGGTCGTGGGGGAAGCCCACCACCGCCGCTTCGGCCACCGCGGGGTCCCCAACCAGCGCCGACTCCACCTCGGCGGTGCCGATGCGGTGGCCGGAGACGTTGATCACGTCGTCGGTGCGCCCGGTGATCCAGTAGTAGCCGTCCGCGTCGCGCCGGGCCCCGTCGCCGGTGGCGTACTTGCCGGGGAAGAGGGAGAAGTAGGTCTCCACGAAGCGCCGGGGGTCGCCGTACACGGTGCGCATCTGGCCCGGCCAGCTGTCGGCGATGACGAGGTTCCCCGCCGCTTCGCCCTCCAGCACGCGCCCCTCGTCGTCGAGCAGTTCGGGCTTCACGCCCGGCAGCGGCAAGGTGGCCGAGCCCGGCTTCTCCTCCACCACGCCGGCGACCGGCGAGATGAGGACGCCGCCCGTCTCGGTCTGCCACCAGGTGTCGACCACGGGCAGCCGGCCACGGCCCACCACCCGGTGGTACCAGCGCCAGGCCTCGGGGTTGATCGGCTCGCCCACGGTTCCCAGCACCCGCAGGCTGGATCGGTCGGTCGCCTCCACCGGGGCGTCGCCCTCGCGCATCAGGGCGCGGATGGCGGTGGGAGCGGTGTAGAAGACGGCCACCTTGTGCGCGTCGACGACGCGCCAGAAGCGGCTGGCGTCGGGATAGCTGGGCACGCCCTCGAAGATCAGCGTGGCCCCGCCGTTGGCCAGCGGGCCGTAGACCACATAGCTGTGGCCGGTGATCCAGCCCACGTCGGCGGTGCACCAGAACAGCTCGCCCGGCGTGTGCTGGAACACGAGCTCGTGGGTCCAGGCCGCCCAGAACAGGTAGCCGCCGGTGGTGTGCAGCACGCCCTTGGGCTTTCCGGTGGAGCCCGAGGTGTAGAGGATGAACAGCGGATCCTCGGCGTTCATCGGCTCGGGCGCGCAATCGCCCGCCACCCGGGCGGCTTCGTCGGCGTACCACCGGTCGCGGCCGGCGGTCATCGCCGGCGCCGAGCCGCAGATGTCGAAGACGATCACCGCGCTGACGTCGGGGCAGGTCTCCAGCGCCGCATCCACATTGGGCTTGAGGGGCGTGAGCTTGCCGCCCCGTACGCCCGCATCCGCGGTGACCACCACGCGCGAGCCGCAGTCGCGGATGCGGCCCGCCAGGCTCTCGGGCGAGAAGCCGCCGAACACCACCGAATGCACCGCGCCGATGCGGGCGCAGGCCAGCATGGTGACCGCCGCCTCGACCCGCATGGGCAGGTAGATCGTGACCCGGTCGCCCTTCCCCACGCCCGCGCGCTTGAGCACATTGGCCATGCGGCACACGCGCCGGTGCAGCTCGCGGAAGCTGACGGCCTCGCCGTGGCCCGGCTCGTCGGCCTCGAACACGATGGCGGTCTCGTCGCCCCGTGTGGCCAGGTGGCGGTCGATGCAGTTGGCCGACACGTTCAGCACGCCGTCGGCGAACCAGCGGATGTGCACGTCGTCGGGCGCGAAGCTCGTGTCCTTCACCTGGGTGAAGGGCGTCATCCAGTCGAGCCGCCGGGCCGCCTCGGCGAAGACGGCCTCGGGATCCTCGGCGGCGCGGCGGCGCAGGTCGGCGTAGGCGGCGGCGTCCAGGGTCACGGCGGCGTCCTCCGGGCGCGGCGGGCTTGCGCGCGCGACGGGAAGACCTTTACCGGGCGCGCCGCGGCGCGGGCAATCGATGCTTGGGCGCCGGCGCGCCGCCCGCTAGCGTGGGAGGCGTAACGGGAAGAGCGGGCATGATCCGGGTCGGCATCGGCGGCTGGACGTTCGAGCCTTGGCGCGGCGTCTTCTTCCCCGAGGGCCTGGCCCACGCCAAGGAGCTGCACTACGCCAGCCGGCAGGTGACGGCCATCGAGGTCAACGGCACCTACTATTCGACCTTCAAGCCGCCCACCTTCGCCAAGTGGCGCGACGAGACGCCGGAAGGCTTCGTCTTCGCGATCAAGGCCAGCCGCTATTGCACCAACAGGAAGGTGCTGGCCGAGGCCGGCGAGTCGGTGGCGCGCTTCCTGGGCCAGGGGCTGGTGGAGCTGGGCGTGAAGCTGGGGCCTGTGCTGTGGCAGTTCATGCCCACCAAGCGCTTCGATCCGGACGACTTCGCCGCCTTCCTGGCGCTCTTGCCCGACGCGGTGGAGGGCGCGGCCCTGCGCCATGCCGTGGAGGTGCGCCATCCGAGCTTCGCCTGCGCCGAGTTCGTCGATCTCGCCCGCCGCTTCGGCGTGGCCGTCGTCTTCGCCGACGGCGATAAGCGCCCGGTGATCCCCGACCGCACGGCGCCGTTCGCCTACGCCCGGCTGATGGACGCTCATGAGGATATCCCTACCGGCTACGACGATGCGGCGCTGGACCGCTGGGCGGCCACGGCCCGCGCCTGGGAGGCCGGCCGAACGCCAGAGGGGGCGAGCCCAATCGCAGCCGCAGCCAAGACCGCTTCGGGCGGCGACGTGTTCGCGTTCATGATCAACGGGGCGAAGGTGCGCGCACCCGCGGCCGCCCAGGCGTTGATCGCGCGGCTGGGCGGCTGAGGGCGCGTCACATGCGCTTGGCGGCGCCGTCGGGGCCGGCGGGCCAGCGTTCGACCAGGGCGTCGGCGTGGCGATCGTCGGTCTCCGCCTCGCTGACCGTGTAGACCTGAACCCGGTCAGGGTAGAAGGCGATGCGCCCGCGGATCGCCTCGGCCGCCGGGTAGGGCTCCATGTAGCTCCAGGCCACGTTCTCCTGCAGGTCGCCGTTGATCATCATGGAATAGAACACGCAGGGCCCCTTGTAAGGGCAAGTGTACTGCTTGTCGGTTTGCGACAGGAACCCGGTCTCGACGTCGGCGCGGGGGAAGTACTGCACGGGGTCATAGTCCGCCTCGCGCAAGATCACGCCGGCGGCGGTGTCGGCGATCACGTGATCGGCGAACCGGGCGCGCACCCTGTCTGGTGCATCGGTGAACACGAGGGGATGGTCGGGACCGGGCGTCTTCATCGGGAGCGCTCCACGCGAGGTGAGTTCGGCCTCAACGCGCGGGGGGCGGGGGCGGGTCCGACGGCTGCGCTCGACGTGACGGCACGTCACCCTCCACCATCGCTCAAAAGAGGGTAGGGATTTTCGAAAGGCCGTCCGCCGCCAGTGATCCGAGCGCCCACCGCATGAACATCGTCATCGTCGCCGGCGTGCTCATCACCTTGCTGACCTGCCTGCCCGTGCTGTGGCAGATGCGCGGCCACCCCCGCGGCATGTACGTGCTGTTCTTCGTGGAGATGTGGGAGCGTTTCGCCTTCTACGGCCTGCGCGCGCTGTTGATCCTGTACCTCACCAAGCACTTCCTGTTCAGCGACCATGCCGCGGGCGGTCAGCTCGGGGCCTACCTCAGCCTGGTCTACCTGCTGCCGCTGGTCGGTGGCGTGCTGGCGGACCGCTATCTGGGCACGCGCAAGGCGGTGGCCTTCGGGGCGCTCCTGCTGGTCTGCGGCCAGCTGACGATGGCGGTGCAGGGCAAGCCCGCCCACCAGGTGCTCGCCTACCAGGGCGCCCACTACGCCTTCACGCCCGAGGCCATCGGCCGGCCGTCCAAGCTGCAGCTCGGGGCGGGCGTGTACGACTATCGCGCGGCGCCTGACGGCGGACTGGCGATCGTGGGCCTGCCCGCCGGGGCGCCCCTGCCGTCGGTCCTGCCGAAGGGCTCGTTCCAGCTGTCGGTGGCGGGGCGCGACCCGCTCTACCTCAACTTCATGTACTTCGCCCTGGCCACGATCATCATGGGCATCGGCTTCCTCAAGGCCAACGTCTCATCGATCGTGGGCCAGCTCTACAGCCGCCACGACCGCAGGCGCGACGCCGGCTTCACCCTCTATTACTTCGGCATCAACATGGGCTCGTTCTGGGCCTCGGTGCTGTGCGGCTACCTGGGCGAGACGGTGGGCTGGTGGGCGGGCTTCGGCCTCGGCGGGCTCGGCATGCTCGCGGGCTTCGTGGTCTTCGTGCTGGGCCGCGGCTGGCTGGAGGGGCGCGGCGAACCGCCGAACCCGCAACTCCTGGTCAAGCCGGTGCTGGGGCCGATCAATCGCGAGACGATCGTCTACGCCGGCGGCCTCGTCGGCATAGCCGCGGTGTTCGTGCTGGTGCGCCACAACGCGGCGGTGGGCTGGCTCCTGGCGGCGGGCTCGATCGCCATCCTGGTCTATGTGCTGCGCTTTCTCTCCCGCAACGCCGACCGGGTGGAGCGCCAGCGCATGATGCTGGCCATGACGCTGGTGATGGGCTCGGTGGTGTTCTGGACGCTGTTCGAGCAGGCGGCCAGTTCGCTGCAGCTGTTCGCCGACCGCAACGTCGACCTGCGGCTGATCTCGCGCCCGTTCGCCGTTCCGTTTCTGGGCTACGAGCTGTTCTTCGGCTCGCGCGACATGCTGGCCGCGGCGGGGGCCAATGCACGGCGCATATGGTTCGACATGGGCTTCACCTCGGCCCAGGCGCAGGCCTTCAACCCGGGCTTCGTGCTGATCTTCGCGCCGGTGTTCGCGGCGTTGTGGGACCGCCTGAGCCGGCGTGGCCTCGATCCCAACCCCATGATCAAGTTCGGCCTGGCGCTCGTTCAGGTGGGCGTGGCCTTCCTGCTGCTGGTGTGGAGCGCGCGCCATGCCGACGGGGTGTTCCGCACGCCGCTGCTGTTCCTGGCGGCTTCCTACTTCCTGCAGAGCACGGGCGAGCTGTGCCTCTCGCCTGTGGGCATGTCCCAGATCACCAAGCTGTCGCCGCCGGCGCTGGTCGCGACCATGATGGCGGTGTGGTTCCTGTCGATCTCCTGGGCCGAGTGGATCGGCGGCCTGATCGCCCAGCTCGCCGGAACCGAGACCATCGCGGGCCAGGTGCTCGACCCGGCGCGGGCGCTGGCCACTTCCGCCCACGTGTTCGGCGTGATCGGCCTGTTCGCGGCGGCGGTGGGCGTGGTGTTCCTGGCGCTGAGCCCGTGGCTCAGCCGCTGGGCGCACACGGCCGACCTCGCCGAGCCGGCGCTCGCCGAAACGCCGGTCGACGGCGACCGCGAGGCGGTGGATCGCCGCGCGCTGGGAGCCGAAGGCGGCCTTTGAACGCGGGCCGCCGCCCTCTCACCAGCTCTTGCGCACGCGGAAGAAGGCGGTGGGGCCGAAGGGCAGGTCGCGCTGCTGCACGGTGTCGGCCGGGCCGGCCGTGCGCACGGTGTCGTAGAGCGCCAGGGTGCGGTTGAAGCTGATGCCGATGTCCTCCAGCTCGGCGCGCACCGACCAGCCCGTGGCCGGCTTCACCTCAACGAAGAGGTCGCCCAGCGGCGTCAGTTCGTCGATTTCGATCTGGTTGAAATAGTAGTACTTCTGGCGCCACCCGAGATTGACCGAGCCGCCCCAGGTCAGCTTCCACCTGGGCAGGTCCTGGGTGAAGGCGACGTTGCCTTCGAACGGGCGCAGGCCCGAGATCGGCCGGCTCTGGCCGGTGGTGGGGTCGGTCACTTCCGAACGGCGCCAGGTGGTGTCGGTCTTGAGCAGGCCGCCGGGGATGCCGAAGCGCGCCAGCGGCAGGCTCACCGTCAGGATCGCCTCGTCCTTGGAGCCGCCGCCGATGTTGGCGGGGCTGTCGAAGGCGCCCGAGGGGCTGAAGATGGGCGCGCGGTCGACCACGTCGCTCAGTTCCGAATGGCGCAGCGTCAGCACGGCGTCGCCGTCCTTGAGGAAGTGCCGCTCCCACGCGCCCTCGACCACGAAGGCCTGCTGCGGCACCAGGTCGGGATTGCCCGCCAGCACCTGCCCCGTCGAGAAGGACGAAGAGGCGATGAAGTCGTTGAAGTTGAGCTGGCCCACCTCTTGCTCCAGGCGGAAGCGGAACTGGTCCACCGTGGTCGGCGACCAGGTGAGCAGCAGCCGCGGCTTGGGATAGACCAGCGTCTTCTCCAGCACGACGTCGCCATCGGAGGTCAGCTTGGAGGCCTCCAGTCGCATGCCGACCTCGACGTTCAGCGTGCGGGTGGCCTTCCAGGTGGCCTTGGCGAAGGCCTCGCCGCGCAGCTCGTCCACCGTGACGTTGGCGGCGGGCAGCACCTGGGCCACGCCGCCGTCGACGAAGCGGGTGTGGCTGTCGAGGATGTTGTAGTCGCCCTCGGCGCCCGTCTCGAAGGTCAGGCGGCGCGAGGCCGTCCAGGTCAGGGTCTCGCGTGCGATGGCCTCGTTGGTGAAGTGCTGCTCGCGGAATCGCTGCAGGTCGCCGTCGTTGGCCGGATCGGCCTGGATCAACGCCAGAAAGTCCTCGCCCGTCGCCTGCTCCAGCAGCACGGTCTCCGACGACAGGTCCTTGCCCAGCTTCTTGGTGTAGTTCAGGCCCAGCTCGCCGGTCTCGGTGTTCTGCCGATCCCGCTCGTAGCTGTCGAAGGTCGAGGCGGTGATTTCCTGGACGCTTTCGTCGAAGTTGTACTTCTGGAAGTTGGCGCTGGCGTTGAGTTTCAGCTTGCCGCCCCACAGCCCCTGGGAATAGGCGCCGGTGAGGGCGTCGCTGATGACCTCGCCCTTGGTGTCGTCGCGCGCCGTCGACAGCAGCTTTCCCTGGCCGTCGCGCGTGGTGCGCGGCCCGTCGCCCGAGCCGTCGTCGTACCCTCCACCGATCACCAGGGAACCGTCCCACGACCGGCCGTCGGCGGTGTGGTGGCCGCCCTCCAGGCGGATGCCCGGGATGTGGCGGCCGTCGTGCAGCGCCCACTGGTCGGTGAGCTGGGCCACCAGGCTGGAGCCCGGGCCCTTCCTGCGGATGACGTTGGCCATCACCGCCTTGCCCTGCATGTCGATGCCGGGCGCCCCGCCGCGGATCAGGTCGATGCGCTCCACCTGGCTGGCGGGAATGCGGCGGAGCACGCTGAACAGGTCGTCGCTCTTGCTGGCGGGGCGCTCGCCGTCGATCAGCACGTTGCCGGCCGCGCCGCCGTAGCCGCGCACGGTGTCGCCGTCGTCGAACACGAAGCCCGGCAGGCGGTCGATCATGTCGTTGACGGTGTTGGGCTGGGAGGGGGCGAAGAAGCTGGCGGGGTAGCTGGTGACGCCGCTCGCCGCCTGCCCCGGCGCCGGGCCCGGCTGGGGTGCGGGCGCGCCTTGGCCCGCGGTTGGCGCCCCGATCGCGGACGGCGAGGGTCGGCTGGTGGCGATGGCGGGCGCGCCGCCCCCCTGGGTCACCAGCGGCGTCGTCACCGGCGGACCGGGGGGCGGCCGGGCCGAGGCGTCGAGCCCGGCATGCACGGGGTGGGCCAGCGCCGCAACGGCCGCGCCCGCCATCAACATCCCCGCCAAAGCCATCCGCACGCCCTCTCGACTGTGCGAGAGGCTGTGCCGCAGCTCGGCGGAGACTTCCCGTTACAAGACCGACAGGTGGATTACTTCGCGGCAATACATGAAAAGCAGGTAATCCATCGGCGCGGACACCCTTGCCGACGCAATCAGATGCGCGTGCCGCCCACCGTCAGCCCGCCGATCTTCATGGAGGGTTGACCCACGCCCACCGGCACGCCCTGGCCCGACTTGCCGCACACCCCGATGCCGGGGTCGTAGGCGAAGTCGTCGCCGATCATCGAGACGCGGGTCAGCGCCGTGGGACCGTCGCCGATCAGGGTGGCCCCCTTCACCGGGGCGGTCAGCTTGCCGTCCTCGATCAGGTAGGCCTCGGTGCACTGGAACACGAACTTGCCGTTGGTGATGTCCACCTGCCCGCCGCCGAAGTTGGCGCAGAACAGGCCCCGCTTGGTGGAGGCGATCATCTCCGCCTGCGAGCTGTCGCCCCCCATCATCGCGGTGTTGGTCATGCGCGGCATGGGCATGTGCGCATAGCTCTGGCGGCGCGCATTGCCGGTGGCGGCGACCCCCATCATCCGCGCCGAGAGCCGGTCGTGCATGTAGCCGACGAGGATGCCGTCCTCGATCAGCACCGTGCGCTCGGTGGGCGTGCCCTCGTCGTCGATGGTCAGCGAGCCGCGGCGCCCCGCCAGCGTGCCGTCGTCGACCACGGTGACGCCGGGGGCGGCCACACGCTCGCCCATGCGGCCGGAGAAGGCGGAGAGGCCCTTGCGGTTGAAGTCCCCCTCCAGCCCGTGGCCCACCGCCTCGTGCAGCAGCACCCCGTTCCAGCCGGGGCCCAGCACCACGTCCATCTCGCCGGCCGGGCAGGCCACGGCGTCGAGGTTGACCAGCGCCTGGCGCAGCGCCTCCTCCACCTGCGCCTTCCAGGCGCTGGGCTCGGTCCACTGGTCGAAGGCCGCGCGCCCGCCCGCGCCTGAGGTTCCGGTCTCGCGCCGCCCGTCGCGCTCGACGGTTATGCTGACGTTGAGGCGCGCCAGCGGGCGCACGTCGTGCAGGCGCTCGCCGTCGGCGCGCAGGATCTCGATCCAGCGCCGCTCGCCCGCCAGCGAGCACGACACCTGCACCACCCGTGGATCGCGGGCGCGGGCGTAGGCGTCGATCTCCTGCAGGAGCGCGGCCTTGGTCCCGAAGCCCGGCGCATTGACGACGTCGTCCTCGCCGTAGAGCCGGGCGTTTGTGCGGCGCGGCCCCTGCGCCGTCACGCCCGAATGGCCGCGTTTGGCGAGCGAGGCGGCGTCGGCCGCGCGGCGCAGCGCCGCGTCGTCCAGGCCCGCGGCGTGGGCGTAGCCCGCGCTCTCGCCCGCCACCACGCGCAGGCCGAAGCCCTCACCGGTGTCGTAGGCGGCCGATTTCAGCCGGCCGTCGTCGAAGACGAGCATCTCGCTCTCGTTGCGCTCGACGAACAGCTCCCCGTCGTCGGCGCCGTGGAGGGCGCCGCGCAACACCTCCAGGGCGAGATCGGGGTTCAACTCGGAGTTTTGCACCCATGAGGCGGTGGAGGCGGGTTCGATCATGGGCTCTAGATCGCAACCGAACCGGGTGGGGGCAAGGGCGCGGCCGATTCGGCGGCGCCGCCAGCCGGAGGGGGATCGCATGGGGGTCTGGACCTCAACGCCGGTGATCGCCGGCCTGTTCGCGGTGACGACGGTGTGCGGAGCCGCGCTCGTGGTGGGCGGCCGGCTGGAGCGCTGGAGCGCTGCGTGGATATGGGCGGCGTGGGTGTTCACACCGCTGCTGCAGGCGCTGAGCGGGCGCTTCGACCCCGCGCGCCTCTTCACCGTGGTGGACGCCACCATGCTGCTGGTGCTGGCGACGCTCGCCTGGCGCAGCGGCCGCACCTGGCCCGTGGCGGCGGTGGCGGCGCAGGCCTTGGCGCTGGCCATCGACCTCCTGCGCCTCGTGCGCCCCATGGGGAGCTATGAGTACGTCACCGCCCTGACGGTGACCGCCTACGCGCTCCTCCTCGCGCTCGCCACCGGCACCTGGACGACATGGCGGCGTCGAGAACGAGCGGAGATAGGCATGTTGTCCTAAAACGTTTGCGCAGGGCGTCGAACGCGGCTAACCCGGAACCATGCTGACGCACGGGCAGATCTGGGCCGGGATCGACGGACTCGCCCAGCGCTTCGACATGAGCGCCTCGGCGCTGGCCAAGCTGGCCGGGCTCGATCCGACGAGTTTCAACCGCTCCAAGCGGGTGTCGGCCGACGCCGCGTCGCGCCCGCGCTGGCCCACCACAGAGAGCGTGGCCAAGGTGCTGGCGGCCACGGGCGTGAGCTTCGCCGACTTCGCCGCCCTCGCTGCAGGCGAGGCGCCGCGCCAGAGGGGTGTGCCGTTGATCGGCTTCGCGCAGGCGGGTGACCACGGCTTCTTCGACGATGCGGGCTTTCCGGTCGGCGAAGGCTGGGAGCGGATCGAGGCGCCGGACGGGCTGGACGGGGCCTACGCCCTCACCATCGCCGGCGACAGCATGGCGCCGCTCTACCGCAACGGCGACCGCGTCGTGGTGCGGCCCGGCGCCGACCCGCGCCGCGGCGACCGCGTTGTGGTCAAGACGCTGGACGGCGAGGTCATGGCCAAGGAGGTGGCGCGCGCCACCGTCGACCGGCTGGAGCTGCGCTCGCTCAACCCCGCGTTCCCGGATCGCATCGTCAGGCGCGCGGACCTGGCCTGGGTGGCGCGCATCGTCTGGGCCAGCCAGTAGGCGGCCTCACTCGTGCGCCTGGGCGTCCAGCGCCTGGCCGAGGTCTTCGTAGAACGCCTTGCGGTCTTCGAAGCCGGGGGCGTCGGTCGGCGGGGCGGGCGCCGGCGCGGCGAAGCCGCGGACCGGCAGGCCGTGCTCGGCGATGCGCATGAAGCGCGCCCAGGTCTCGGCGGGGGTCTCGCCGCCCTCCATGCCGGCCATGGGGCGGCCGTGGTCGTCGCCCAGCCACACGCCGGCGGCGTAGTCGGGAGTGAAGCCGATGAACCAGGCGTCGCGCGCGTTCTGGGTGGTGCCGGTCTTGCCGGCTGCGGGGCGCCCGATCTGGGCGCGGCGGCCCGTACCGTGGTCGACCACGCCCGCCATCATGGCGGTGAGCTGGGCGGCGCGCGCCTCGTCCATCACACGCTGCGCGTCGCCATCGCTCCAGCGCCACAGCACATCGCCCCGGGCGGTGGCGATGGCGTCGACCAGGTGCGGCGGGTGGCGCACGCCGCCCTCGCCGATAGCCTGCAACGCCGAGGTGAGCTCCAGGAGGTGCACCTCGTAGGCCCCCAGCGCCACCGGCAGGCGCGCGTCCGACGGGATCGTCATCAGGCCGAAGCGCCGGGCGGTGGCGGCCACACGCCGCGGGCCCACCTCGTAGGCGACCTGCACGGCCACGGTGTTGATCGAGCGCGCCAGGGCGTCGGCCAGGGTGACGGGCCCCGCGAATCCGCCGCCGAAGTTCTTCGGCGCATAGCTTCCGTAATGCACGGGCCCGTCGGTGCGCACGTCGTCGGGCCGAAGCCCGGCCTCCAGCGCGGCGGCGTAGACGATCGGTTTGAAGGCCGAGCCCGGCTGGCGCAGCGCCTGGGTGGCTCGGTCGAACTGGCTGTCGCGGTGGTCGAGACCGCCGACCAGCGCCGCGATCGCCCCGTCGGGCGCGAGCGCCACCAGCGCCGCCTGCGTCGCGCCCCGGCTGCGCGCCGCGCGCACGGCGGCGCGCACGGCCTGCGCGGCCGCCGGCTGCAGGCGCGGATCGACGGCGAGGGTGACCACGAGGTCCGGCGCGCGGGCGCCCTCGCGGCTGCGCGCCTCGGCGGCGGCGAGGTCGAGCACCCAGCCGTAGTCGCCCTCCGCCTGCGACACGGGCGAGAGCTCGGCCGGATGGGCTGTGGCGTCGGCTTCCTGGGCGGGCGTGATCCATCCCTCGCCGCGCATGGAGGCCAGCACCAGCCGCGCCCGGGCCCGCGCCGCGTCGAGATCGCCGGTCGGGTCGAGCCGCGAGGGCGCCTTGGGCAGCGCCGCGAGCAGCGCCGATTGCGCCAGCGTCAGCCGCTCGGGCGCCTCGTTGAAATAGGTGCGCGCCGCCGCCTCGATGCCGTAGGCGCCGGCGCCGAAGTAGATGCGGTTGAGGTACAGCTCGAGCACGCCGTCCTTGCCGAGCTTGCGCTCCAGCGCCTCGGCCAGGAGCGCCTCCTGCCCCTTGCGCTTCAGCGTCTGCTGGGGGCCGAGGAACAGCGTGCGCGCCAGCTGCTGGGCGATGGTGGAGCCGCCCTGCGCGGTGCGGCGCAGACGCAGGTCGGTCCACAGCGCGCGCGCCACGCCCGAAGGATCGATCCCGCCGTGGCGGTAGAAGCGCCGGTCCTCCGCCGCCAGGAACGCCTGCGGCACGTGCGCCGGCAGCGTCTTGAGCGAAACGGGCGCGCCGTGGCGCGAGCCGCGCACGGCGATCACCGCGCCGGTGCGGTCGACGAAGGTCATGCCAGGCGGCCGGTTCAGCGACCACAGCACGTCGGGCGCAGGAATGGCGGGAAGGTCGACCACCAGGAGCCGCCAGGCGAACAGCACCCCTACCGCCAGGCACAGCAACACAGCCCCCGCTGCGGCGAGCGCCACGGCGCGCCCGCGCCCGGGCGGACGCGACGGCCGCACCACCGGCGGCGGCTGGGGCTCGCGTCGGGCGGAGAACGGGCGGGCGGTCAGGGGGCGCCTATATTGCGTGCGAACGAAGGCCGCCCCGGCCGGAGCGCGTCAGTCGATCCGTATGCCCGAGAAACCCTTCTGGGAGGTCAAGCGCCTGGCGCAGATGACTTCCGCCGAGTGGGAGAGCCTTTGCGACGGCTGCGGCCGCTGCTGCCTCGTGCGCTTCGAGGACGAGGAGACGGGAGAGGTGATCCCTACCCGCGCCGCCTGCCGCCTGCTCGATTGTGAGACGGCGCGCTGCACCAACTACCCCGACCGCAAGCGCCACGTGCCCGACTGCATCGCGCTTACGCCGCAGAACGTGGAGCACCTCAGCTGGATGCCGGTGACCTGCGCATACCGTCGCCTGCACGAGGGCCGGGGCTTGGCGAGCTGGCACCCGCTGGTCAGCGGCGACCCTTCAAGCGTGCGACGCGCAGGCCTGTCGGTGGCCGGCCAGGTGTTCAGCGAGACGGCGCTCGCCAACGTGGAGGACGCCATCGACTTCGAGGCCCCCGACCTGCAGGCCGAGCCGCAGGACTGAGGCCGCTCAGCCCGCGCTCTTGATCTCGGTGGTGTAGACCATGGTGCGCAGCACGCGCCCGCCGTTGGCCTGCGGGTAGGCCTTGAACTTCACCCGCTCGCCTTCCTTCACCACGATCTGCACGCTCTGCACCGCCTGCAGATGCATGTGATGGTCGGTGTTGATCGGCCCGTCCTGGGCGCGAGCAATCTCGCCGTCGATCTCGATCACCGCGTCGAGGGTGGAGCCGCCCGCCGCGGCGATGGCCACGGTGGTGATGACGATCCGCACGGTCGCGGTCTTGTCACGCTCGATGAAGCTCTCGGTGCCGTTGACGCCGGCGGAGACGAGCACGGCCCCCTGTGGCAGGTCGAGGAAGCCCTCGTCGGACTCGGAAAGCTTGTCGTGGGCCATGGCGGGGTCTCCGTTGCGGCGTCGGGAACGCCCGAGCGTGGCCGGGGCTCCGCCGCGCCGGCTTGCGGGCGCGGCCGAGCGCGGTATTGCAGCACCTCGCCCTTCGCCGGAGCCCGCCATGCCCCTCGTCCCCGCCCGCCGCCCCTCCCGCCGCGACGTGGCCCTGGCGCTCGGCGCCGCCGCGCTCCTCCCCACCGCCGCCTGGAGCCGCGCCGCGCAGGTCCCGCCCGCCTACACGCCGCTGCCGGGCGACATGGCGCTGGGCTCGCGCCGCGCGACGGTGACGGTGGTGGAGTACGCCTCGCTCGGCTGCCCGGTGTGCGGGAGCTGGCACAAGGAGGTGTGGCCGCAGTTCCGCGCCAAGTGGATCGACACCGGCAAGGTGCGCTTCATCTTCCGCGAGATGCTGGTGGGCGGCGAAGGCGAGGTGACCATCGCCGCGGCCGGGTTCCTGCTGGCCCGCGCCGCGGGTACGGGAAAGTACTTCCCGGCGGTGGATGCGATCTTCGACACCCAGCCCGCCCTGTTCGATGATCCGCAGGGCCAGCTCAGCGCCGTGGCCGCCCGGTTCGGCGTTTCCAAGGACCGCTTCGAGGCGATCATCCGCGATCCCATCGCCCTCAAGGCGCTGGACCAGCGCGTGGCGGAGAACGCCAAGGCGGGTGAGGTGCACGCCACGCCGACCTTCGTGGTCAACGGGGCCAAGCTCGAGCCCGGCTACCAGCCGGCGACGGCGCTCGACGCCGCCATCGCCAGGGTTCACGCCCGCCGGCGCTGATCGCGCCGCGCGCTCACCAGACGGCGATCTTCTCCGCTTCGCGATGCGAGAGGCGCTCGTGGTGGCGGGCGTGGTCCTCCTCGGCGAGCAGGCGCGCCACCTCCAGCGCCGCCATGCAGCCTTGCCCCGCGGCGGTGACGGCCTGGCGGTAGACGTGGTCGGTGACGTCACCGGCGGCGAACACGCCCTTGGTCAGGGTGGTGGTCTTGCCCGGCACGGTCTCCAGATAGCCCGAGCCGTCCATCGGCAGCTGGCCCTTGAACAGCGACGAGGCCGGGGCGTGGCCGATGGCAATGAAGACGCCGTCGGCGCTCAGCGCGCTCACCTCGCCCGTCTCCACGTCTTTCAGGCGCACGCCGGTGACGCCCGCGCCGCCCGGCTCGCCCACGATCTCCTCGACGGCCTTGTTCCACACCACCTCGATCTTCTCGTGGGCGAACAGGCGCTCCTGCAGGATCTTCTCGGCGCGGAACTCGTCGCGCCGGTGCACCACGGTGACCTTGGAGGCGAAGGCGGTGAGGAACAGCGCCTCCTCCACCGCGGTGTTGCCGCCGCCGACCACCACCACCTCCTTGCCGCGATAAAAGAAGCCGTCGCAGGTGGCGCAGGCCGAGACGCCGAAGCCGCGGAAGGTCTCTTCGCTGGGCAGGCCCAGCCAGCGCGCCTGGGCGCCGGTGGCGATGATCACGGTCTCTGCCTCCAACACCTCGCCGTCGTCGAGCGTGAGGTGGAAGGGGCGCTTGGAGAGGTCGGCGCTCGTGACCAGCGTGTCGAGGATCTCGGTTCCCACGTGCTCGGCCTGGCCGCGCATCTGCTCCATCAGCCAGGGGCCCTGGATCACGTCGGCGAAGCCAGGATAATTCTCCACGTCGGTGGTGATGGTCAGCTGGCCGCCCGGGTCCATGCCGGTGATCAGCACGGGCTTGAGCAGGGCGCGCGCGGCGTAGATCGCCGCGGTGTATCCCGCCGGCCCGGAGCCGACGATCGCCACGCGAACGGGTCGGGGGGCGGCGGCGGTGGTCATGGCGGCGGACTCGGGCGAGGCGGGGTGGGGCGCTCCTATCTAGGATGCGCCTGCGCGCGAGGCGAGGCGAGGCGGGGCGCGGAGGCTCCCGATTGCCAGGCCGGGGCGCCGCTGTTAGCGCTTGCGGTTCCAGGTGCGAGGGCGCGACGGCTGTGGACATGGGCGTGCGAGGCGGATCGCTGCGGGGGCGCACCCGCCGCCAGGGCTGGTTGATGAGCGGGCTGACGTTGGACCGCACGCTCGGCCTGCAAGCCACCCAGTTGATCTACTGGGGCGGCCTGGCGGTGGTGGCGCTGGTGGCCTTCGGCGTGGTGGGCGGCGCGGTGGGCCTGATCATCCGCTCCGGCTTCCCCGACGGCGTGCTGCTGGGCGTGCCGGTGCTCGTGGCTGGCCTGGCCCTTGCTTTCGTGCTGGGCCTCCTCTGGCGAGGCGCCTGCGAGTTCTTCGTGGCGGTGTTCCAGATCGCCGATGACCTGCGCGCGCTCAGGATGATGAGCGAGACGCAGACGGAGCCGCGCGGGCCGATGTGAGCGGCGGCGAACCTTTCCTCCTCCTCCGCCTCCCCCGGGCTTGGCCGGAGGCCGCGAGCGGAGCGTACGCGGCTCTCATCGTTCACGCGCCGGATGGTTCAGCGCCCAGGTCGAGCTCGGGGGAGGCGGTTGAAAGGGTGCGGGTCGCCGGCCAGGGTTGCGCTGATGCAACCTTCGCCTTTGCGGAACGACGACCTCCAGCTTCGCGACCTCTACCCAGCCCTGGTCTGACCCTCACGCCGCGCCGGCCACGACCTGGTTCCGCCCGCTCGACTTGGCGCGGTAGAGCGCCCCGTCGGCGCGCTTGAGGAGCGCCGCCTCGGTGTCGGCGTCGGGCAGGGTGGCCGAGACGCCGATGGAGATGGTCACGGTCAGCGGCTCGGGCAGGCCCGGCATGTGGAACGGTGAGCCCGACACATGGCCGCGCAGGCGTTCGGCGATGCGCGCGGCGTCCTCCAGCTTGGTGTCGGGCATGATCACCACGAACTCCTCGCCCCCGAAGCGGCAGGCGAGGTCGACGGCGCGCACGTTGGTGGCGAGGCGCACGGCGAACTCGCGCAGCACCTCGTCGCCGACGTCGTGGCCGTACGTGTCGTTGACCTTCTTGAAGTGGTCCACGTCGATCAGGAGCGCTGCGACCGGATCGCCCCCGCAGGTGGCGCGCCTCACCAGGCTCTGCAGCTGGCCCGACATGTAGCGCCGGTTGTGCAGGCCGGTGAGCGGGTCGGTGACCGCCAGCTCCAGCGAGTGATCGAGGTTGTGGCGCAGGAAGTCGGTGTAGCGCTTGTGGCGCACCAGCGTCTTGCCGCGCGCGGCCAGCTCCTCGGGATCGACCGGGCGCGCGATCAGGTCGCTGGCCCCCAGCTCCAGCGCCTTGACCGCCCGGGCGCGGTCGGTGGGCTCGAACACCGCCAGGATGGGAAGGCCGCGGGTGGTGTCGTCGGCGCGGGCGCGGGCGATCAGGCGCAGGCCGTCGAAGGCCTGGGCGTCGAGATTGATGACCAGGAGGTCGGCGCGGGCGCGGGCGGCCAGCATGGCGCGCTCCAGCTCGGCCTCAACCACCGGCCGGTGCTCGGCGCCCAGCTCCGCGACCATGCGCGCCGACTGCAGGGCGTTGTCGTCGGCGATCACCACCCGTCCGCCCACGCCCCCGAGCCGCGCCCCCACGCCCTCGATCACCCCGATGCGCCGGCCCGAGGCCTCGCGCTGGCGCAGTTCATCCAGTGTGATCTTGAAGCGGGTGAGCGAGCGCACGCGGGCGAACAGCACCACGTCGTCGATGGGCTTGGTGATGAAGTCGTCGGCGCCCGCCTCCAGCCCGTTCAGCCGGTCGCGCCGCCCGTCGAGGGCGGTGACCAGCACCACGGGGATGTGGCGCGTGGCGGGGTCGGCCTTGAGCCGGCGGCAGACCTCGAAGCCGTCCATGCCCGGCATCATCACGTCCAGAAGGATGATGTCGGGCCGCTCGGTCGCCGCCGCCGTCAGCGCCTCGGGCCCGTTCCGGGCCACGGAGGTCTCGTAGTACTCGGCCTCGAGCTTGGCCTGCAGCAGGCGCACGTTGGTGTCGATGTCGTCGACGATGAGGATGCGGGCGCTCATGGCGTCAGATACGTGCGCGCGTCAGGCAAGGAAGCGGCGCACGGTCTCCAGGAAATAGCCGACCGAGATCGGCTTGGAGATGTAGGCCTCGCAGCCGCCCTCGCGGATGCGCTCCTCGTCGCCCTTCATGGCGAAGGCGGTGACGGCGATCACCGGGATGTGGGCCAGCTCGTCGTCCTCCTTGAGCCACTTGGTGACTTCGAGGCCGGAGATCTCGGGCAGCTGGATGTCCATCAGGATGAGGTCGGGCCGGTGCGCCTTGGCGATGTCGAGCGCGGCCAAACCCTCGCGCGTCTCCAGCGTCTCGTAGCCCTGTGCGTCCAACAGGTCGTGGAAGAGCTTCATGTTGAGCTCGTTGTCCTCGACGATGAGCACGCGCTTGGCCATGTGACCCGTGGGACGATCCATGCGAGGAGGGTGTGAGAGGGCGCGGACGCCCGGCTCCGCCCGCCCGTTGTCTTCAGGCCCGCCTTGTCCCACGCCCATTGCGAAGATTCGGTTAGCCTTCCCGTGGCGGACGATCTGCGCGCCGCCTGCGAGGGCCTCGCCGCCGATCCCCGCCGCGCCTGCGTGATCGTGGATGTGGACGAGGTGCTGGCGCTGTTCGTGCAGGGTTTTCGCGCCTGGCTGGAGGCGCGCGGCTACGAGCTGCGGCTGGAGAGCTTCCGCCTGTTCGGCGCCATGTACGCGCGCGGAATGGAGGAGCCGCTGGAGCGGGAGGCTGCGCGCGGCCTCTTCGACCGCTTCTTCGCGCAAGGCTGCGCCGACCTGCCGGTGACGCCCGACGCCGCCGACGCCCTGGCGCAGCTGGCGACGCGGGCTCAGGTGGTCATCCTCACCGCCGCCCCGCCCCAGGCCCGCACCGGGCGCCAGGCGTGGCTCGCGGCGCACGGGCTCAACTACCCGCTGGTGTTCAGCGACGGGGTGAAGGGCGCCTCGGTCAAGGCCCTGCATACGGCGGCGCGCGGCCCCTGCGCCTTCGTCGACGACCTCCTGCCCAACCTCGAGTCGGTGGCGGCCGATGCGCCCGGCGTGGCGCGCTTCCAGCTGGTGGCCGACCCCAGGTTGCGCGCCATCGCCCCCTCCGCTCCAGAGCGCCATACGCGCATCGACAGCTGGCCCGAGCTGGCGCGCGCCATCGAGGCGGCGCTCTTCCCCGGCGGCTGAGGCGCGCCGCCGGTGCGGACCCTGTGTCGCGACTGCCTGGCGCGCGGCGAGGCGCCCATCCGCCCGGCCCGGTGCGCCGCCTGCGGCTCGCCGCGGATGCTGGCGCACGACGAGCTCGACACGCTCGCCATCGCGCACCTCGACTGCGACGCCTTCTACGCCAGCGTCGAGAAGCGCGACCGCCCCGAGCTGCGCGACCAGCCGGTGCTGGTCGGCGGCGGCGTGCGCGGGGTGGTGACCACCGCCTGCTACATCGCCCGCACCTTCGGCCCGCGCTCGGCCATGCCCATGGCCACAGCCCTGCGGCTGTGCCCCCACGCGGTGGTGGTGAAGCCCGACTTCGCCAAGTACGCCACCGAGAGCCGCGCCATCATGGAGCGCCTGCGCCGCCTCACGCCGCTGGTGCAGCCGCTGAGCCTGGACGAGGCGTGGCTCGACCTCTCGGGCGCCGACCGGCTGAACGGCGGCCCGCCCGCCTGGCAGCTGGCGCGGGTGCAGGCGCAGATCGCCCGCGAGCAGGGGCTGACCATCTCTGTCGGCCTCGCGCCCAACAAGGTGTTGGCCAAGATCGCCTCGGACCTCGACAAGCCGAACGGCTTCTCGATCATCGGCGCAGCCGAGGCGCGCACCTTTTTGGCGGCCCGGTCAGTGCGCCTGCTGCCGGGCGTCGGTCCCGTGTTCGCCAAGTCGCTCGAGCGCGACGGCTTCACCCGCATCGGCCAGCTGGCCGACGCTGAGCCCAAGGTGCTGGCGCAGCGCTATGGCGCGGGCGGCCTGCGCCTGCACGACCTCGCCCATGGCCGAGACGCTCGCCCCGTCGACCCGGAGAGCGACCGCAAGGGCATCTCGGCCGAGACCACTTTCGATGAGGATCTGAGCGAGATCACAGCGCTGGAGGACCGCCTCCTGCCCCTGTGCGAAAAGGTGGCGGCTCGCGCCCGAGCCGCGGGGCTCACGGGCCGGGTGGCGACGCTGAAGCTGAAGACCTTCGACTTCCGCCTCCTCACGCGCCGCCGCACCCTGCCCGCGGCAACACAGACCTCTCACACCTTGTTCGAAGCCGCCCGCGCCCTCCTACGCGCCGAGCCAGGCGGGCTGCGCTACCGGCTGATCGGGGCCGGCCTCTTCGACCTGCAGCCGGTCGGCCTGGGCGCGGGCGACTTCTTCGCGGAGGAGGAGACGCGGGCCCGCAAAGCGGAGCACGCCATGGACGCTCTGCGCGCCCGCTTCGGCGAGGCGGCGCTGCGCCGGGCGCGCAATCTGCGCTGAGGGAGAATATGCGGGCTGTCTGGATCCCATCCCGTGAGAAGAGTCCGGCCGGACTGTCCGGTCGTCGCCACGGCTGCTTGGCCGGCCTGGGATCGGGGGCAGGACTCCAGGACGGGCTCCGAATTGCGATCGCGGAGGATGGGGGGAGGGTTTCGGTCATCCCGTGAGGCCCGCCGCCGGGCGGCGCAAAACTTCGCTGCGCAGGATACGCCCATCGGCGGCGGCGGGGAGAGATCGCCCGCCGCCCGATCGGTCGGCCTACGTCTTCGGCGCGTCCTTGAAGGCCTCTTCGACCTCCTCCTTGGTGATGCGCTTGGAGGGGTCGCCCTCCTGGCCCAGGTTCTGTTCTTCGGTCTGGTCGCCCAGCACGCCGGGCTGCGAGCCGTCCTGCTTGTAGTCGCGGCCGGTGTTCTCGTCGGGCTTGGGGGTGGGCGGGTTGGCCATGATCGGGCTCCTGTGGGTAGGCTCCGAAAACGAGGGTCGTCACGGGCCCGTTCCCGCAGCGTGCAACCTCGACGCAGACGGCGGCGCGGGCGATAGCCGGACACCCTAGAATCGAGACACCCTCCGCGCATGGCCCGCAGCGCCGCTCAGCCCGACGAAGACGACCTGTTCGCCCCGCCCGCCGCCCCATCTTCCGCGGCGCGCGCTCCGGCTCGCGCTCCGGCGCCCACTGCGGCCAACGGCTACTCCGCCAAGGACATCGAGGTCCTCGAAGGGCTGGAGCCCGTCCGCCGCCGCCCTGGCATGTACATCGGCGGTACCGACGAGCGTGCGCTGCACCACCTGTTCGCCGAGGTGCTCGACAACGCCATGGACGAGGCCGTCGCCGGCCACGCCCGCGCGATCGACGTCATGCTGGCCGCCGATGGCTCGCTCAGCGTGCACGACGACGGGCGCGGCATCCCGGTCGACCCCCACCCCCGCCACCCCGGCAAGAGCGCGCTGGAGGTGATCCTCACCGTGCTGCACTCGGGCGGCAAGTTTTCGGGCAAGGCCTACGAGACCTCCGGCGGCCTGCACGGGGTGGGGGTCAGCGTGGTCAACGCGCTGTCCGACCGGCTCGACGTGAGCGTGCAGCGCGACGGCTTCGAGTGGCGCCAGCGCTTCTCGCGCGGCCAGCCGCTCGGCCCTATCGAACAGGGCGACCCCACCCGCAAGCACGGCACCACCGTCGTCTTCACGCCCGACCCGGAGATCTTCGGCGACGACGTGGCCTTCAAGCCGGCGCGGCTGCTGCGCATGGCCAAGGCCAAGGCCTACCTGTTCCGCGGCGTCGAGATCCGCTGGCGCTGCGACCCGTCGATCGCGGGCGACACGCCCGTCGAGGCGACGTTCAAGTTCCCCAATGGCCTGGCCGACTACCTCGCGGAGCGCACCGAGGGCGTCGAGACCGTCACGCCCGAGCCCTTCGCCGGCCGCATCGAGCGCCCCAAGCTCGCCGGCGGCGAGGGCGGCGGCGCGGTGGAGTGGGCCGTGACCTGGAGCCCCGCGGGCTTCGGCGAGCACGACGGCTTCGCCCAGAGCTACTGCAACACCGTGCCGACACCCGACGGCGGCACCCACGAGGCGGGCTTCCGCGCCGCGTTGACCCGCGGCCTCAAGCAGTACGGCGAGCTGACCGGCGAGAAACGCGCGGGGCTGATCACCGCCGAGGACGTGGCGGCCCAGGCGGGCATCCTCGTCAGCGTCTTCGTGCGCAACCCCGAGTTTCAGGGGCAGACCAAGGAGCGCCTCTCCTCCCCCGACGCCCAGAGGCTGGTGGAAGCCGCCCTGCGCGATCCCTTCGATCACTGGCTCACCGCCCAGCCCAAGGTCGCGGGCCAGCTCCTCGCCTTCATCCTCGAACGCGCCGAGGAGCGGCTGAAGCGCCGCAAGGACCGCGAGGTCGCCCGCGCGTCGGCCACCCGCAAGCTGCGCCTGCCGGGCAAGCTGACCGACTGCTCGGGCTCGGCCGCCGACGGCTCGGAGCTGTTCATCGTGGAAGGCGACAGCGCCGGCGGCAGCGCCAAGCAGGCGCGCGACCGCCGCACCCAGGCCATCCTGCCGCTGCGCGGCAAGATCCTCAATGTGGCCTCCGCCGGCGCCGACAAGGCCCGCGCCAACCAGGAGATCGGCGACCTGCAGTTGGCGCTGGGCGTGCAGGGCGGCGGCAAGTACCGCGAGGACGACCTGCGCTACGACCGCGTAGTGATCATGACCGACGCCGACGTGGACGGCGCCCACATCGCAAGCCTCTTGATCACCTTCTTCTTCCGCTACATGCCCGAACTGGTGCGCGCGGGGCGCCTGTACCTCGCCATGCCGCCCCTCTACCGGCTGAGCCAGGGGGTGAAGATCGCGTACGCCCGAGACGACGCCCACAAGGACGAGCTGATGCGCACGGTGTTCAAGGGCAAGACGCCCGACATCAGCCGCTTCAAGGGCCTGGGCGAGATGATGCCCGCCCAGCTCAAGGAAACCACCATGGACCCCGCCACGCGCACCCTGGCGCGCGTGGCCCTGCCCCACGCCGAGGATGGCGAGCACGACGTGGAGGAGCTGGTCGAGACGCTGATGGGCCGCAAGGCCGAGCACCGCTTCCGCTTCATCCAGGACCACGCCGAGTTCGCCGCCGCCGACCTGGACGTGTGACGCCGGCCGTCTGACCGTGGTGCGGCGGCTCTCGCCAGCAAGGCTCGAGCCTCACCCGCCGGGGAGCGGCAGCGGCGTCCCTTCCGGCGGCTGCGGAAGTTGCGGCTGGCGCTGACGGGCCTGCAAATGGCCGGCGCGTTCGGGCGGTGTCGGCGCAGGCGCGCGCGTGATGCGGTCGAAGACGCGCCGCTGGGCCGGCGACAGCTGCGCGTAGAAGGCGCGGACGGCCTGCGCCTGCCGGCGCATCTGCGCTTCGCGCATGGGGAGCTGCGCGAGTTGGTGGTCGATCCGCTGCGGCGTGGTCATGGCGTTCAGCTGGTCCGCTTGCGCCTCCGCCTCCGCTGCGTCGACGCGTTCGAGCGCCAGTTCGTCGCGATACGCCCGCCACGCCTGCGCCTGTTCCGTCTGCAACTGCAGGACGTAGGGCAGCGGTGGGGGGGCGTCGCGGTCCTGCGCGCGACCGCTCAGGGGAGCCGCCGTGACGAGCATCAGAACGGTCGCCGCGCCGCCGCGCAGGCTGGAGCGCGCCGCCTTCAACGAAGTTCGGCGCTGGTTGGGCCGTTCATCGCGCATGCTCGTCTCCCTAGGCCGAGGGATCGCACGTCCGTCCATCGAAGTTCCCGGCGGACCGCAGGTGATCCAAGTCCCGCATCCGTGATCATCGTCGGCGCATCGGCTCCGGCCGCATCGCCGCCAACTCTGGCGAGTACGGCATGCGCGACAGCATGTACGAGAGCTCGGCCGACCGCCTGCAGGGCGTGATCGGCGCCTGCCGCACCCTGCACCAAAACCCGACGCCCTTCGCCCGTCAGGCCGTGGTTTCGGCCTTCAACGACGCCGTGTAGCAGTCGAACTTCGGCCAAAAGAAAACGCCCGGCTGGGGACCAGCCGGGCGCTTTGCATGCGCTTGAGGTGCGCACCGGCCGGAGCGCGAGGCTCCGGCCGGTGTCGCTGAGGCTTACTGGAAGTTGATGTCGATGGTGGCGCGGCGGTTGAGGGGCTCCTTGACCCCGTCCGGCGTGGCCACGGCGAGGTCCGCCTCGCCCTTCCAGTCGACGGCCAGGGCGCCCTGGTTGACGCCCAGGCCCACCAGCGCGTCGGCCACGGTGCGGGCGCGCCGCTCCGACAGGCGCACGTTGTAGGCGGCCGAGCCCGAGGTGTCGGTGTGGCCGACGACCACGATGCGCGTGGCGTTGCCTTGCGTGGCGTAGTTCGCCGCCGCCTGCACAACCGCCTGCGCGTCGGTGGTCAGGATCGACTGGTCGAACGGGAAGTACACCACGAACTGGCGCGCCTCGGCCGGAGCGGGAGGCGGCGGAGCCGCCGGCTCGGGCGGGGGAGGCGCGGCCGGCGGAAGCGGAGCCGGCGGGGGCGGCGGAGGCGGCGGGGCATGGCCGCCGAACAGGAAGCGCACGCCCAGCGTCACCGAGGCGTCCTTGTAGTCGCCCTTGAAGGTGCCGATGTCGTACACCGGCGCGCCGACCTGGTTGTTGATCGCCGAGGTGACCGAGGGCGCGGTGACGCGATCGGCCTCGAAGTAGCGGCCGGTCAGGTCGAGCGCGATGTTGGGGCGCACGTTCCAGGTCAGGCCGGCCAGGCCCTGGTAGGCGAAGGCCGACTTGTCGTCGTCGAAGCTGGCGTTCTCGCGGCCGGCGAAGCCGCCCGGGATGCCGTTCAGCTGGCCATAGGTCTTGGTGTGGACGAAGGCGCCGCCGACGCCCGCGCCGATGAACGGGCGGATCGGGAAGCGGCCGGGGAGGGTGAAGTTCTGGAAGTCGTACAGCACGTTGAACATGAGCGAGCTCACGTTCAGGCTGCCGTTCAGCTTGCCGCAGTTGAACGACGAAGTGATCGCCGCGTTCGGCGCGCACAGGCCGCGCGGCGCAGGATCGTTCCCTTGGCCATGCACGGAATCGAGGTCGCCGTTGCGGTAAGCGTATTCGAGCTCGAGCCGGATGCCGGACGGATGCTTGTAGCCGATCTTGCCGGCGGCCATCCAATTGTTGCTGTTATCGGTGCCGAAATCCCACTTGGGACGTTCGCCCGCGCTGTTCAGGCGCGTGCCCGAAAGATGGGGGGTATCGGGGAAGTGCCAGCCGCCGTCGGCGCCGACATAGAAGGCTCCGCCGCCGAAGAAGCCGGACGGATCGTACCAGGGTTGGGCCGAGGCGCCCGAGGCGGCGAGCGCGACAGCGGCCGCGACGCCCATGAACAAGACTGACTTCATCCCACTCGACTCCATTCTCAAAAACCGCAGCCCGAACGCAGGCGGCGGCGAAACATGCGTTGCAACACGGCCACAGTTTGGAAAAACGAACGCGGGGAGGTGCGTTCGCCCCGGGCATTCCGGGGCTGCGACGTTTGGCGCGGTTGCTAGAGCGCGGGACGCGAGGTCCGGCAACCCGCTTTTGCGGCCAAGCTCGTCGCTGGCGCCGACCTGCGGCCCTGGCGCCACACGCGCCTTCCTGCGCCCGTCCCCGGCGGCTACATGAGCGCGCCATGAGCGACACGCCGGCCGACGACGGCTTCATCATCGCGCCGATTCCCGGAACCGGCCCGCAGAAGAGCTGGCTGCAGCGCCTCTCGCGGGGGCTGCAGCGCTCGTCCGACCGGCTTTCCACCGAGGTGGTCGCCGCGCTGACCAAGAAGCGCCTCACGCCAGAGGACCTCGAGGCGTTGGAGGAGATGCTGATCGAGGCCGACCTCGGCCCCGCCGCCGCCGCCAAGGTGGCGGACGCCTTCGGCCGCGCCCGGGTTGGCAAGGAGGCGGACGAACGCGAGGTGAAGGAGAGCTTGGCCGAGGCCATCGCCGCGCAGATCGTCCACCGCGAGGGCCGCTTCGCGCCGCTCTCAGGCCCCAAGCCCTACGTCGTGCTGTTCATCGGCGTGAACGGCTCGGGCAAGACCACCACGCTGGGCAAGATCGCCGCCGACCTCAAACGGCGCGGCGCCAAGGTGCTGATCGCCGCCGGCGACACCTTTCGCGCAGCCGCCATCGAGCAGCTCAAGGTGTGGGCCGACCGGGCCGGCGCGCCGGTGGAGGCGCGGGGGCCGGGCGCCGACGCCGCGGGCCTGATCTTCGACGCCGTCTCGCGCGCCCGCGACGAGCGCTTCGACGTGGTGCTGATCGACACGGCGGGCCGGCTGCAGAACAAGTCGGGCCTGATGGACGAGCTGGCCAAGATCCGCCGCGTGCTGAAGAAGCTCGATCCCGCCTACCCGCACGAGACGCTGCTGGTGCTCGACGCCACCGTCGGGCGCAACGCGCTGTCCCAGGTGGAGGCGTTCGACAAGATCGCGCGCATCACCGGCCTCGTCATGACCAAGCTCGACGGCACCGCCCGCGGCGGGGTGCTTGTGCCGGTGGCCGCGGCCAGCGCGGCGCCGGTGAAGCTGATCGGCGTGGGCGAGGGGATCGACGACCTGCAGCCCTTCGACGCCCGCGCCTACGCCCGCTCGCTGGTGGGCCTCTCCGACGCCCCCGAGCGGGAGCCCGCATGACCGACACGACGCGCACACCCCCCGCCCCCTGGGTGCGGGCGACCATCGACTACCTCGGCCCGGTCGCCTTCATCGTGGGCTTCTTCCTCACCCACCGGAACCTGGCGGCGGCCGCGTGGTGGCTGGTGGGGGGGTCGGCCATCGCCCTGGTGTTCAGCCTGGTGATGACGCGGCGCATCGCGCCGCTGCCGCTGATCTGGGGCGGCTTCGCGCTCGTGTTCGGCGGGCTGACGGCGGTGCTGCACGACACCGTCTTCCTCAAGATAAAGACCACGATCATCGACGGCCTGCTGGGCCTGTTCCTGCTCGGCAGCCTGCTGTTCGGCCGGGGCGCGCCAGGGGGCGTGCTGCGCATGCTGCTGGGCGAGGCGGTCAGCCTGTCTGACCGGGGATGGCGGGCGCTGACCTGGCGCTACGGCGTGTTCTTCCTGGTCATGGCCGGGCTGAACGAGGCGATCTGGCGCACCCAGTCGGACACGGTGTGGGCGCTGTTCCGCATGCCGGGCTTACTGATCCTGGCCGGCCTCTTCGCCCTGACCCAGCTGCCGATGATGATGCGCGAAGCCCGCACGGCCGACGCCGCCTCCACCACCGCTGTGCTGACGGAGCTGCAGGAGTGAGCGCCGGCGGCTTTGCGGCGTCACCAAAGAGACGTACCGATCCGCTACACGTCGGCGCGCGAACATCGTCCGTTCCCGGCGCACCTGCAGGAGGTCGCGTGCCCAAGGCGTCAAAGCTCACGGTGGCCGCGCTGGAGCGCAGCCCGAGCCACCTGCTGCACCAGGCGTTGCAGTACGCGCTCGACGTCTATTCCGCCGAGACCGCTGGAACCGAGGATTCGCTCACCCAGCGCCAATTCGCCGTACTGGCGGCGGTGGAGGCGCATTCAGAGCCTACGCAGACCGACCTCGTGCGCGCCACCGGCGTGGACCGCTCAACCCTGGCCGACATGATCACCCGCCTCCTGGCGCGCGACCTTCTGGCGCGCGAGCGCTCGACGGTGGACGCCCGCGCCAACGTTGTGCGCCTGACCGACGCCGGCCGCGCGGCGCTGGCGGCCATGCGGCCGCTGGCCGCGGAGGCCGACGCGCGCATCCTAAAGGCGCTAGGCTCCGGCAAGCGCGACGGCTTCGTCTCGGCCCTGCGCGCGCTGGCGCGGGCGGGCGAGGCCAGCCTGCTAGATGCCGAGGCCGACACGGCCAAGGCGGAAAAGAAGGCGCGAAAGGCCGCGGCCAAGGCCGAGGGCGTCAAGAAGGACAAGGCGAAGAAGAAGGCCAAGCGCGCCCGGCTCGCAGCCCCGCCAACCGAGCCGCCGACGCAAACCTGAGGCTCAGACCTTGAGGTCGACCAGCGAACCTGGGCGCAGGATGCGTTCGGGTTGGGGTGCGGAGGCGTCGAACGCCACCTTCGCCGCGGCGGGTGCGGGCCGCACCGGCGTATCGGCGCTCGCGGACGTCTCCTGCAGGGCGGATTGGAAGAAGGCGGCCTGCGCAGCGCGCACACTGTCAGCGCGGGCCGCGCCGCGCGGCGCGGTCGGCAGGTTGGCGATCGAGGCGCCGGTCGGGCGGATATCTGCCATCGCCCACCTGATTTGGGGCTAGTCGCCGCCCGCTGCAAGGGAGCGGGGCCGGGGCGCTCCGGTCGTGGCGTCCAGCACGGCGTCGGCCTGCTCGGGCGTCAGCGCATTGGCGTACTTGGCGAGGACGCGGCCCGAGGCGTCGACCAAATAGCTCTCCGGCACGCCCGAGAGGCCGTAGTCGATCCCCGCGCGCCCGTCAGGATCGAGGCGCACGACGGCGTAGGGATCGCCGCGCTCGGCCAGGAAGCGGCGGGTGGCGACGGGGTCGTCCTTGTAGGCCACGCCCACGATGCGCACGCCCTGCGCCTTCAACGCCAGGAGCGCCGGCGCCTCCTCGATGCAAGGACCACACCACGAGGCGAAGAAGTTGACGAGCACCGGGCCGTCCGCGGCGGCGCGCAGCGGCGCGGGCGGCGCACCGTCGAGCCCAGCCAGCGCCACAGGCGGAGCGGGGCGGCCCACCAGGGCGGCGGGCGTCACGTGCGGATCGTGATGCAGCGCGAAGCCCACGAACAAGAGCGCCAGCGCCGCCAGGCCCGCGAGCGGCAGGAGGGCCAGGCTGCGCTTCACGCGCGCCGGCGCGGGGCGCCCCGCGCGTCCGCCCGCCGCTTCCAGCGCCAGGCCGAGAGCAGGCTGGAACCGGTCAGCGCCAGCAGCCCCAGCGCGCTCAGGCCATAGGCGGCCTGCACGTATGCGGCGTGGACGCCGGTCTGGATCAGCGCGCTCACGCCGCGCCCACCACGGTGAGCGCGGCCGCGCGGCGGCGCCATACCTGGGCGCGGGTGCGCACCAGCCACAGGGCGAGGAAGAGCGCGAAGTAGCCGCCCAGCATGAGGAGCAGCGGCGCGGCGTAGGCGGGGTCGAGCCCCGAGCCGCCGCGCTTCAGCAGCGTCTCGCCCTGGTGCAGGCTGTTCCACCACACCACCGAGTAGTGGATCACCGGCAGCATCACGAGCCCGACCAGCGACAGGATCGCCCCCATGCGCGCGCCCCGCGCCTCGTCGTCGAAGGAGGAGACCAGCGCCATCCAGGCGGCGTACATCAGGAAGAGGATCAGGAACGAGGTCAGCCGCGCGTCCCAAACCCACCAGGTTCCCCACTCGGGGCGGCCCCAGATCGAGCCGGTGATCAGGCCCAGCGCGGTGAAGGTCGCACCCAACGGCGCCACGGCGCGCGCGGCGGCGTCGGCCAGGGCGTGGCGAAAGACGAGGCCTGAGAAGCCCGCGCCGGCCAGGCACAGCCAGCCGAACATGCCCATGAACACCGCCGGCACGTGCACGAACAGGATGCGGATGGTGTCGTGCTGCTGGTAGTCCTCCGGCGCGGAGAGCCCCGTCCACACGCCCAGCGCCAGCAGCACCGCCGCGAGCGCGGCCAGCACGGGCGCGACGGGCCGCGACACGGCCATGAAGCGGGCGGGATTGGCGAGGCCGAACAGCATGGCGGTCCCCGGCGCTCTAGGGCCGCCGCCGCGCGGCGGCAATGGGCGGTCGTGTCACGCCGAGGCCTCCGCCGGCGCGTCCGGCTCCTCTTCCTCCTCCGCGCCGCTCCCCTCGCAGTGCGCGCGCCTGGCCAGCGCCGGGAAGCTCAGCCCCTGCACCATGACCGAGGCCACCACCACCGCAAAGGTCATCGCCACCACGACGTCGCGCGCCTCGCCTCTCGGCAGCGTGAGCGCCAGCGCCAAGCTGAGCGCGCCGCGCAGGCCCCCCCAGGCCAGGATCACGCCGACGCCGCGCTCGTCGTGGCGGATGCGGAACCAGGCGCCCCATGGCAGCACCACGATGAAGCGGGCGAGCAGCACCAGCGCGATGGCCGCCGCCCACAGCCCGGTCTCGCGCATGTGGAAAGGCGTGACGACCACCTGCAGGCCGAGCAGCAGGAAGATGATGCCGTTCAACACCTCGTCCACCGAGTGCCACACGTCCTTGATGTAGCGCTCGCTCACGTCGCTCATGGCGGTGTCGACCCCGTAGGAGCCGAGCATCAGCCCGGCCGACGCCGCGGCGATGGCCCCCGAGACGTGCACCACCTCCCCCATGGCGTAGACGCCCATGGCGAGCGCGAAGGTGGCGGTGAGCTCGACCACGTAGTCGTCGATCATGCGCATGCCGAGGATGACGATCCACGCGCCGCCCAGGCCGAGCGCCAGCCCCCCGCCCGCCTGGACGACGATCGCCAGCGCGGCGTGGCCCGGATCGGGGGCGGCGCCGCCCAGCAGCGCAAGGGCGGCGGTGAAGATCACCAGGCCCACGCCGTCGTTGAACAGGGCCTCGCCCTGCAGGATGGCCCCCAGCGACTTGGAGAGATCGCCCTGGCGCACGCTGGCCAGGGTGGCGATGGGGTCGGTAGGGCTGATCAGGGCGGCGAACACCAGCGCCCAGGGCCACGGCAGGTCGACCTTGAGCAGCCGCGCCGCCCCCCACACGCCCACGGTGACCAGCGCGGTGGAGGTGAAGACGCCCAGGGTGGCCAGCGACCAGATGGCGGCGCGGCGCTTGCGGAACTCGCCGAGATCCACCTGCATGCCGCCGGCGAACAGCAGAAAGGCCAGCATGTAGCCCAGCACCGCTTCGGGGAAGTTCAGGCTGGCGATCAGCGCCTGCCCCGAGTCGTAGGCTTGCGAGGGCCCTACCGCCTTCTGCACCACGAACAGGCCGCCCGCGCACAAGAGGCCGGCGGCGAACATCACCACGCTCTGCTGCAGCTTGATGGTGCGCGCGTTGATCCACCCCACGAGCGCGGTGAGGGTGAGGGCGGCGGCGGCGGCCTGGAAGGGCGTCATTGGCGAGAGCCTAGCCGCGTGCGCGCCAGGGCGCCCGCACTATCACGCGCGCCGGTTCAGACGGTGACCTGCGCGCCCAGCTCCACAACCCGACCGGGGGGGATCTTGAAGAACTCCGTCGGGTTGGCGCTGTTCTTGAGGAGGAAGATGTACAACCGGTCCTGCCACACCGGCATGCCGCTCTGCGCCGAAGGCACCACCGAGCGGCGGCCCAGGAAGAAGCTCGTGGCCATGATGTCGAAGCGCATGCCCTGCTTCTTAACCAGCCCCAGAGCCTTGGGCACATTGGGGCTCTCCATGAAGCCGTAGGTGATGACGATCTTCTTGAAGTCGTCGCTCACCGGCTCCATCCGCACGCGGTCGCACTGAGGCACGCGCGGGGTTTCGGCGGTGACAACGGTGAGGATGACGTTCTTCTCGTGCAGCACCTTGTTGTGCTTGAGGTTGTGCATCAGCGCGACCGGCGCGGTCTCGGGGTCGCTAGTCAGGAAGATGGCCGTGCCCGGCACCCGGTGCGGCGCGCGCGCCTTGAGCATCGCCAGGAGGTCGCCGATGGGCAGCGAGTCCTTGCGCGTCTTGAGGGTGAGGATGCGAGAACCGCGCGACCAGGTGATCATGACCAGCACGAGCGCCGCGCCGAGCACCAGCGGCAGCCAGGCGCCCTGCGGGATCTTCAGCAGGTTGGAGCTGATGAACACCAGGTCCAGCGAACCGAACACCGCCACCGCCAGGATCGCCTGCCACAGCGGACGCTTCCACATGTGGCGGATGATCACGAAGAACAGCAGGGTGTCGACGAACATGGCCCCGGTCACGGCGATGCCGTAGGCGGCCGCCAGGCGGCTGGAGTTCTCGAACACCACCAGCAACACCAGCACGCCGACCATCAGGAAGGTGTTCACCTGCGGCACGTAGATCTGGCCCGCATGCGTCTCCGAGGTGCGGCGGATGGTGATGCGCGGCAGGAGGCCTAGCAGCACCGCCTGCTGGGTGATCGAGAAGGCGCCGGTGATCACCGCCTGACTGGCGATGATGGAGGCCGCCACCGACAGCGCCAGGATCGGCCCGTAGGCCACGCTCGGGATCATGCGGAAGAAGGGATCGGCGGCGGTGGACGGGTGGTGCAGCACCAGCGCCCCCTGGCCCAGGTAGTTCAGCACCAGGCATGGCAGCACCAGGAACAGCCAGCTGGCCTGGATCGGCCAGCGCCCGAAGTGGCCCATGTCTGCGTACAGCGCCTCGGCGCCGGTCACCGCCAGGAACACGCTGCCCAGGATGAAGAAGCCCACGAAGCCGTTCTGGATCAGGAAGATCACGCCGTAGTGGGGCGACAGGGCGCGGAAGATCGACAGGTCGTCGGCGATGTGGATCAGCCCCAGGCCGCCCAGCACCAGGAACCACGCGGCGCACACCGGACCGAACAGGCTGGCCACCCTGTGGGTGCCGTGGCTCTGCAGGACGAACAGCCCGATCAATATGCCCGCGCTGAGCGGCAGCACGAACGGCCCCATGTGGTGGCCGATGCCCGGGGCGAGCTTGAGCCCTTCGATGGAGGACAGCACCGACATGGCCGGGGTGATGATGCCGTCGCCATAGAACAGCGCCGCGCCGCAGACGCCCAGCACGAAGACGATGGTGGAGCGCTTGCCGATCGAGCGCTGCGCCAGCGCCATCAGCGCCAGCGTCCCGCCCTCGCCCTTGTTGTCGGCGCGCATGAGAAAGGCGACGTACTTGATCGTGACGATCAGGATGAGCGCCCAGAACACCAGCGACACCACGCCCAGCACCGCGCCCGCCGCCGCGCCGCCGCTGTGCGATCGGGCCAGCGCCTCGCGCATGGCGTACAGCGGGCTCGTGCCGATGTCGCCGAACACGACGCCGAGCGCGCCGAGCGACAGGCCCCAGAAGCCGCCGTGCCCGTCGTCGGGCTTGGCCGCCCCGTGAAGCAGGGCCTCCTCGTTGGCCCGCGTCACGTCGGTGCGGCTGGGGAGGATCGTCCCGTCCGGCGCGGTCACGGCGTGGGAAGCGGCGAGGTCCGCGGGCGCGGAAGCCGGGCCGGTGGCGGTCATGCAGGTCCTTCGCGGAGATCAGCCCGATCCGCAGGCGACAGCCCGCGCTCACAGGCGCGGACGGCGCGCCGCGTTACTCTCATTCACCTAAGGGTACAACGCCTTGCGCCGCCGACCTCCGCGTCGGGCCTCAGCCCGTCGCGACGCGCGCGCCCTCGTCGCCGAACGGGCCGTGCGGCTCGGCGCGGCCGTACGGGTCGGCGTGGATGATGATGTCGGCGGCGGGATAGACGGACTGTATGCGCTGCTCGGCGCGCTCGATGACATGGTGAACGTGGTCGAGCGTCTGCTCTGGGTCGAGCTCCATGTGCATCTGCACGTGCACGAAGGGGCCGGAGAGACGGGTGCGGAACTCGTGCACGCCGAACACCTCGGGATCGTCCAGCGCCAGCCGCATGATCTCCTGGCGGTCGCCCTCGTCGATCTCGCGGTCCATCAGGTGGCGCGAGGCGGTGCGCAGCACGCCCCACACGCCCCACAACAGCCAAAGCGACACGACGAGGCCCGCCGCAGCGTCGAGCCGCGCATTCCCCGTGAGCCGCGCGGCGATCACGCCCATGATCGCGGCCAGATTGGAGGCGAGGTCGGCGGCGTAGTGCGCCCGGTCGCCGGAGACCGCCACCGAGCCCGTGCGCGCGATCACCCGGCCCTGCGCCTGCACCAACGCCAGGGTGACCAGGATCGACACGGCCATGACCGCGATCGCCCAGCCTTCCTGCCGGACGGCGACGGGATGCAGCAGGCGCTCCACCGCCTCGCGCCCGATCATCACCGCCGAGACCAGCACCAGCCCGGCCTGGATCACGCTGGCGTAGGCCTCGGCCTTGCCGTGGCCGAAGCGGTGCTCTGCGTCCGCGGGGGCAACCGCGTAACGCACGGCCCAGAAGGTCGCGAGCGCCGCCACGAAGTCGAGCCCGGAGTCCGCCGTCGAGGCCAGCATGGCCACCGACCCGCTCATCCACCAGGCGCCGAGCTTGAGCAGCGACAACCCCGCCGCCACGCCCACCGACACGGTGGTGATGAGCGCAGTGAGCCGTGCGCCTTCCACGGGGTCGGCGGCCAGCGGGTTCAGGTTGGGAGCGGCGGCGCTCATGGTCCGCTAATTACCAAGCGCAGCGCTCGGTGTCTCTAGCGTCGTCAACGCTTCGGCGCGCAGGCGCTCAGGCCATCCGACGCGCACCAGCGCCCCATCGGGATCGGAAAGCGCGAACTCGTACTTCCCCCAAGCCATCGCCAGCGGCGGATGAATCAACTCGTCGGCGGTGAAGGCGGCCGCCAGCGCATCGACGGCTTGCGTCCGCAAGTAGACGCCGCACGGGTTCTGAGCGGCCGCGGGCATGTCGGCGTCGGCGGCGCGCAGATGCAGCTCGACGCCGCCGCCCACGAGGATGCGGTAGTCGGGAGTCGTCTCCACGGCCTCCACCCTCAGCCGAGCGTAGAAAGCGCAGGCATGCTCGAGGTCACGGCACGGCAGCACCGCCAGGGCGGCGGTCAGCGGAGACCCCAGGCGGCCGGCGCGCGGCGGCTCAGCCGTCATGGCGCGCTTCGGCCTGCGGCAGGCCGGAGCGCGCCTCAGGTCGGTGCGGCGCGCCCTCGGGATCGGCGGCGTTGGAGCCGCCGGGCTGGGCGAACTGGCCGCCCGAGCGGAAGGTCCACAGGTAGGTGGGAAGCACCGCCTCAAGCGCGGTGGGCTCAACGCCCAGCTCGCGCAGGCCGGGCAGCGCGGGGTCGGCGACGTTGTCGCGCTTGAGCAGCTCGACCTGGTCCGCCGTGATCGGCGCCTTGAGGCCGAGCATGGCCACCAGCTCGCCCGCCTTGCCCATCAGCTTGGCCAGCGGGAAGGGCAGGGGCACCAGCGCGCGGCGCCGGCCCGTCTCGTCCAGCAGCAGCTGCAGCAGCGCCCTGAAGGTCTCCACCGCCGGGCCGCCAAGCTCGTAGGTGCGGCCGGGCGCGTCTTCGCGGCCCAGGGCGGCGGCCACCGCGGCGCCTACGTCGCCCACGTAGACGGGCTGGAAGCGCGTCAGGCCGCCGCCGATCAGCGGCAGGGCGGGGCTGATCATCGCCATCGCCCCGAAGCGGTTGAAGAAGTCGTCTTCCGGCCCGAACACGATGGAGGGCCGCAGGATCGTCGCTGTCGGGAAGGCGGCGCGCACCGCCGCCTCGCCTTCGGCCTTGGTGCGCGCATAAGTCGAAGCCGAGGTCGCATCGGCCCCGATGGCCGAGACCTGCACGAAACGCTTCACACCCGCCGCGGCCGCAGCCTGCGCCAGCGTGGCGGCGCCCTCGCGCTGCAGCGCCTCGAAGCGCTGGCCGCCGCTCTCCTGCAGCACGCCGACGAGGTTCACCACCGCGGTGGCGCCGGCCACCGCCAGCGCTACGCGGCGCGGATCGCGCAGGTTGACCGAGGCGAAGTCGATCTGCCCCACCGCGCCCATCACCTTGAGCTCGGGCGCGGCGGCCGGGTTGCGCGCGGCGACGCGCACGCGCCATCCGGCCTGGGCCAGCGCGCGCACGACATAGCGGCCGACGAACCCCGTGCCGCCAACCACCGTGACGAGACCCTGCATCACTCGCTCCTCGCCCCGACGCCGCCTGCGGATAGAGGAACGCCCCAGCCCGCGCAACGAAGCGCCCGATCACCCCGGCGGGGTCGCCAGCGCCTCCAGGGCCGCCTTGACGGCGCGGCGCCGGTCTGTGAGCGACGCCGCCGCCAGCGCGCGCAGAAGGCTCGTCCGTGCGATGTCCGGCGCGCCCGTACGATCGAACGGCTGACCCTCTTCCGCCACGCCGCCTACCGCCGACAATCCATCGTAGAAGCGGTGAATGGACGTTCCCAGCAGGCGGCTCAGGGTGAAGAGGGTCGCGGCGGCGATGCCGTCGTCTCTGCGCTCATACTTACCCATCTGCTGCACGGAGACATCCAGCGCGGCGGCGAGCTCTTCGGTGGTGCGTCCGCTCATGAGGCGCAGGGCGCGCAGGTTCGCACCGAGGCGAAGGTCGATGGTTCCGGTCGCACGCGCACGGCGCCGGCGCGGCATGTTGCTACCTCATAGGCTGGCGCCGGACGCGAGTACGACGCAGGATCGTCTAATGATCAAGCGCTTCGTCGCCGTCGGCGCCGTCCTGACGATCGCCGTCTCGGCTCCGGCCTTCGCCGCTCGTGACGACGCCCTGTGGCGCGGGGCTCAAGCCGCCCGGCCGGGCGCGCTCGACCTGCTGCGCCAAGCGGTGAACATCGACTCCGGAACGGGCGACGTGGCCGGGGCCGAGGCCGTGCAGGCGCTGTTCGGCTCGCGGTTAAAGGCGCTGGGCTTCACCGTCGAGACGCTCGCCTCCGAGGCCCCGGCGAAGACCGGGCCCAATCTCCTCTCGACGCTGACCGGAACCGGCCGTGGCCGCATTCTTGTCGTCGCCCACGCCGACACCGTCTTTTCGGCCGGCACGGCCGCCCAGCGCCCCTTCCGCATGGACGCGACGCGCGCCTACGGCCCCGGCGTGTCCGACGAGAAGGGCGGCGGCGTGGTGGCGCTGACCGCGCTCGAACTGCTGCGCCGCACGGGCTGGCGCGATTTCGCGCGCGTCACCGTGCTGCTGGAGTCGGGCGAGGAGATCGGCTCCCCGGGCGCGCGCCAGCTGATCGCGCGCCTCTCCCGCCAAGCCGACGTGGAGTTCAACATGGAGCCGGGCGATGCACCCGACGCGGTGACCGTGTGGCGCAAGGGCTCGCGCACCTACAAGATCGTCGTCCACGGCCGCGCCGCCCACGCCGGCGTCGACCCGCAGGACGGGCGCAACGCCGCGGTGGAGCTGATCCACCAGCTGGACGCGGTCGAGGCCATGCCCCACTCCGGCGCGGGGCTGACCGCCAACCTCACCACCCTGAAGGCCGGCGAGCGGGTCAACGTCATCCCCGATCTCGCCGCCGCCGACATCAACGTGCGGGTGCGCGAGGAGGCGCAGTTCGACGCCGTGGCGCGCAAGCTGGAGGCGGATGCGCGCACCACCGTCGTGCCCGAGACGCGGGTGGAGGTGCTGAGCGACCCGGCCTTCCCGCCGCTCCCGATCAACCCCGCCACCCAGGCGCTGGCCGAGCGCGCCAAGGCGATCTACGCCGAGATCGGCCGGCCGCTGGTCTTCGCCGGCAACGGGGGCGCCTCCGAATCGGCGCTGGCCCACATCAACGGCGCGGCGGCGCTGGACGGCCTGGGCCCTGTCGGCGGCGGCTTCCACTCCGACAAGGAGTTCCTCGAGCTCTCCACCCTGGCGCCGCGAATCTACCTGATGGCGCGGCTGCTGCAGGAGGTGGGGCGCGACCCGCCGCCGCGCAGCGGGCGCTGACCGGCGGCGCCCGTCGGGCGAAGCCGGAGCCGCTCAGGCGGGGGGCGCCACCTTGGTCTCGACGCTGTGACAGTCCGGGTCGTCCCCGCATTCGTCCAGGGCGGTGTAGCGCGTCTCGAAGGCCTTCCTGACGCAGGCGATCGACGCGGCGTTCGACGGGCCGAGCCCCGTCAGCCGGCACGTTTGCGTGACGGTGGCGAGGAACCGCCGCTCGCTGGCGACGAGCTTGGCCTTGTCGACCCCGCCGGCCGAGCCGCCGCGCAGGTCGCGATAGGCATCGGAGAGGATCACGTCCGCCTCGCCCAGCTTCGGATCCGAGCAGATCGCCGTCTCCATCGGGGTCTGCGCCCGAGCGCAGTCGAAGCTGGCGCGTACCGGACCGATCGCCTTTGCGGGATCAGGGGCGGCGGCCACGGCGGCGGCCAGATCGGCCTGGCAGACCACCGCCTCGGAGACGTACATCGAGCCGTCGTCTGCGGCGTAACGATCGGCGCACATCCGCATGCGCTGGCCGTATGCGCGTCTGGCCGCCGGCGAGAGGCGGGCGAGGAACGCGCGCTCACACGTCTTCACCACCGGCGGCGCGAAAGCCACGTCGGCGGCGGAGGCCCATCGGCACTGGTTCAGCGTGACGACGGCGGCCTTGCAGGGCTCCGACGACAACCGCTTGAGCAGGGCGTCGGCCGCGCGATCGCTGAAGAACCCCGGGCAGGTATCGGCGGCCTGCGCGGGGCCGCCCGTCGGTGCGGCCATGGAGACGAGCGCAGCCAGGGCGGCGAGGAGCAGTCTGGACATGGGGCGGTCCGGTGGAGTCGCCGGCCTGATGCCACGTCCCCAGCGGTCCGCACAGCTTTCCGGTGCGGCGCCGCGTTGACCGCCGCGGGGCCATCGCCTAGAGACCGCCGCTCGCGCGACCCCGCCGTGTTCCGGCGGGTCCGTGCCCAGGTGGCGGAATGGTAGACGCGCTGGCTTCAGGTGCCAGTGGCTTAACGGCCGTGGAGGTTCGAGTCCTCTCCTGGGCACCACCGCGCGGCCCACCCGCCGGACGCAAGCCCGCGCCGGCCCGACGGCGGACCGCATGACCATCCACCTGCACCGCGGCGACCTGCCCGCCGACCTCGATCTGGGCGCGGTGGTGGCGGTCGACTCCGAGACTATGGGGCTCAACCTCACGCGCGATCCGCTGTGCCTCGTGCAGCTCTCCGCCGGCGACGGCGACGCCCATCTGGTGCAGCTCGATCGCGCCACCTACGATGCGCCGAACCTCAAGCGGCTGATGCGGGACCCGGCCGTGCTCAAGCTGTTCCATTTCGGCCGCTTCGACATCGCCAAGTTCTTCGTCGACCTCGGCGTGGTGACATCCCCGGTGTATTGCACCAAGATCGCCTCCAAGCTGGCGCGCACCTACACCGACCGGCATGGATTGAAGGACGTGACCAAGGAGCTCCTGGGCATCGACATCTCCAAGGCCCAGCAGTCGTCCGACTGGGGGCGTGAGGTGCTGAGCCCCGAGCAGCTGGAGTACGCCGCCTCCGACGTGCTCAACCTGCACGCCCTGCGCGACCGGCTGGACGACATGCTGCGCCGCGAGGGCCGCGCCGAGCTGGCCCAGGCCGCCTTCGACTTCCTGCCCACACGCGCCCGACTCGACGCGGCCGGGTGGGAGCACGTCGACATCTTCGCGCACAGCTGAGGCGCGAGGTCGCCGCCGTGCCCTCGCCGCTCGACAGGTTCGCGCCCCGGCGCCCCATGCGGGCCACGCTGGCCGACGCGCCACCCGCCCCCGCCGCCGCGCCTTCGGGGCTCGAGCGCTGGCGCGCCCGGTCCGACCGCGTGCGGGCGTTGCGGATGGCCACGCCGTGGGTCATGGGGGCGATCGTGGCGCTGGTGCTGGGCTGGCTCGGCGTGCGCGCGATGATCCAGGCCTTCAAGCCCACCACGCCCGGCGCGCAGATCCACATGACCAGCCCGCGCTTCATCGGGCGCGACGACCACGGCAAGCCCTATGTGCTGGGGGCCACCCGCGCCGTGCGCGACCCGGCCAACCCGGACGTCATCCACCTCGTCAACGCCGACATGTCGCTGGACGCCGGCCGCGCGCGGCCCGCCACCCTGCGTGGGAACGTGGCCGCCTTCAACGAGGCCACCCGCATCCTGGCGCTCAAGGGCGACGTGGTGTTCACCGACGGCGCCGGCTACGTGTTCCAGAGCGACATCGCCAAGATCGACACCGACACCCTGGAGGTGCGCGGCTATGCCGAGGTGTACGGGCAGGGGCCGCTTGGAACCACCCGGTCGCTGTCGTATGCCATCCACGATCGCGGCCAACGCGTCGTCTTCACCGGCGACGTGCACAGCCACCTCTACAACGGGAGCCCGCCGCAATGAGACGCCCTGCGATCGCGCTGATCGTGTGCGCGGCTGCGGCCCTGCCCGCTTTCGCCCAGGCGCCTGTGCCCGCCCCGGCCGCCCCACCGAGTGGTGTGCTGGGCAGCAGCGGGCCAGTCGATGTGAGCTCCGCCTCGCAGGAGCGGATCGATCCGACGCATATGCGCTATACCGGCGAAGTCGAAATCTTGCAGGGCCAGGCCCGCCTGCGGTCGCCGCAGATCGATCTCTTCTTTCCGCCGCGTGGACAGGCCCCGGCAGGAGACCACGCGGCGACGCCCGGCGGCTCACTCGGAAAGATAGAACGCGCTGAGGCCGTCGGACCGGTCTACTATGTCACGCCCACGGAGTCGGCCAAGGGAGACCACGGCACCTACCTCGCGGCGGACGACAGTATTACGCTAACGGGCAATGTCGTCCTCACTCAGGGGCAGAACGTCTCCACCGGCGACAAGGTGGTTCTGCACCAGAAGACGGGACAGGCGGTTCTGACCGGCGGCAAGGGCGGCCGCACCCGCTCAGTGCTCTACCCCAACCAGCCCGCGCCGGCGCCCGGCCCCGCCAGGCCCGGCGCCGTTCAGCCGACCCGCAAGTGAGCGCCGCGCCCCAATGCTGACGCGTCGCCGGGACACCTTCGCCGGCCTGCGCCCCGCCAGGCAATCCGATCGCATCCGATGAAGCTCAAGCCGCTCGGCGGCCCCGCGCAGCCGCCTTCGGGCGGCGCGCCGCCCAACCGGCCCATCGCGCGCCCGCCGGTCGAACCGCCTTCCGCCGCCCCAACCGAGGCGGCGCCGTCGCCGGCCGTGGCCGCGCGGTCCGCCTCCGAGCCCCGCGACCCCGCCGCGCTTGCGCCCGCGCTGAAGCCCGTGATCGCACGGGGCGCGACGCTCGCGCGTCCGCCGCGTCCCGAGCGCCCGGCGCCGCCGGCCTCCACCTCGGCCAAGGCCGTCGCCGCCGAGGGGCTGCAGGTCGACCGGATCGGCAAGTCGTTCCGGGGCCGCGCTGTGGTGAAGGGTGTCAGCCTCAGCCTCAAGCGGGGCGAGGTGGCGGGGCTGCTCGGCCCCAACGGCGCGGGCAAGACCACCTGCTTCTACATGATCACCGGCCTGATCGCGGCCGACTACGGCGCCATCTACCTCGACGGCGGCGACGTCACCGCCCTGCCCATGTTCCAGCGCGCGCGCATGGGCGTGGGCTATCTTCCGCAGGAGACCTCCATCTTCCGCGGCATGACGGTCGAGGAGAACGTCATGGCCGTGGTCGAGATGCGCGAGCGAGACGAGCGCAAGGCCAAGTTCCGTGTCGACGAACTGTTGGACGAGCTGCGCATCGCCCATCTGCGCGCCTCCCCCGCCCAGGCGTTGTCAGGCGGCGAGCGGCGGCGCTGCGAGATCGCCCGCGCGCTCGCCAGCGAGCCCGCCTTCATGCTGCTCGACGAGCCCTTCGCCGGCATCGACCCCCTGGCCATCACCGACATCCGCGAGGTGATCCGCTACCTGGCCAACCGCGGCATCGGCGTGCTCATCACCGACCATAACGTGCGCGAGACGCTCGACATCATCGAGCGCGCCTCCATCATCCACGGCGGCGAAGTGCTGTTCGAGGGCAAGCCGGAGGAGATCCTGGCCGACCCCGAGGTGCGCCGCGTCTACCTGGGCGACCGCTTCGGCTGAACGCCGGCGGTTCGGCTACAGGCCGAGCGCGTCCATCCGCGGCTTCTCGTAGGTGTCGTCCTCCCCGGGATAGCGCAGCTGGCCCTCGAAGCGGCCGCTGGCCTTGGCCGCCGCCCACAGCAGGCTCTGCCCCGAAGGCAGCACATCGTACTGCAGCTTGAACGCCGGCGTATCGAAGGCTGTCGCCGCGTCGACCAGCCGCCAGCCGCGCCTGCGGAACATGGTCAGGGCGTCGTCCAGGAACAGCCCCGTGGCGAGGCGGTGGTGCAGCAGGATCGTGTGATCGATGGAGCGCCCCAGAACCGCCTTCGCCAGCCCGTCGTAGTAGGTCGCGCGATCCCAGAGGTGGGCGAGCCAGTAGGCTCGGTAGGGCGCGACATCGGCGGCCGGGTCCGCGCGCAGGCGCGCCACGAGGCGCTGGTCGATGCACCAGTCGGAGGTGTCGATGGTGACGTGCCCGTTGCGGTAGCCGTGCTGCGTCAGGAGCGTGCGCAGCGCATCGCGGCCTTCCGCGGTCTTGCCCTCCGCCAGGAAGGGGAAGCGGAACAGCTTGCGAAAGCCCGGGTATGGCTTCAGCAGCGCCTCGCATCACGCGATGTCGGCCATCTCTCCGGGCGGGTCGCCGCCGTCGAAGTAGCCGTGCGAGAAGGTGTGGTTCCCCAGGAGGTGGCCCTGCGTCGACCAGGCGCCCAGGACCGTTGGGCTCCGCCGGGGCTCGATGAACTTGCCCGCGACGAAGCCGGCCGCCTTGCGACCGTGCCGGCGCAGCGCGGCGCGGATGGCGGAGTCCCGCTCGAGACCGGACATCATCGGCGTATCGGCGAGGTCGAAGTCGTCGATCGTGACCGCCAGCCCGGGCGCCCCCGCCGGCGCCGCCTCGACCCGCCCGGCGGTCGTTGCGACACCGACCGCGCCGAGCAGGCTCCGCCGCGTGATCCGCACCTTCACGCCGGCCGGCCCCTCAGGCGCGCGTGTCGACCGAGCCGCCTTGGCCGTCCAAACCCTCGCGGGCGTAGCCATCGCCACCTGCAGGCGCGCCGCCGCGCGGCGTCACCGCCACCATGGCCGGGCGGACGACGCGGCCGAACAGTTCGTAGCCCGGCTGCATCACCGCGGTGACCGCGCCGGGGCCGACGCCCTCGGCGGGCTGCTCCATCATCGCCTGGTGCATGTGCGGGTCGAAGCGGGCCCCGCGGTCGGGATTCACCTGCTTGAGGCCGTTGCGCTGGAAGGCGGCCTGCAGCGCGCGCTCGGTCATCTCCACTCCGGCGAACAGCTGTTGCAGCGCCGGATCGGCGTCGTCCGCCGGCTTGGCGAGCAGCGCGCGGGAGAGGTTGTCGGCCGGGGCCAGGAGGTCGTTCGCGAAGCGCTGGATGGCGTAGGCGCGGGCGTCGCTCACGTCCTTCTCGGCGCGACGCTTGGCGTTCTCAGCGTCCGCGGCCACGCGCAGCACCTGCTCCTTAAGGGCGGCGTTCTCGGAGATCAGGCGCGCGCTCTCGTCGGCGCCGGCGCCGGCGGCCTCTGTATGCGGGGTCTCATCCATGTCGCGGTCGGCGGCGGGCGTATCGGTCAAGGCGGGAGGCTCTCCAGAGTGAGGCGTGGCTCAGCCGTCGAGCAGGCGGCCGAGGACTTTGGCGGTGTAGTCCACCAACGGGATCACGCGGGCGTAGTTCAGGCGCGCGGGGCCGATTACGCCAATGGCGCCGACCACGCGCTGTCGGCCGGTCATATAGGGCGCCGCGATCACCGCGGAACCCGACAGGCTGAACAGCCGGCTCTCCGCGCCCAGGAAGATGCGCACCCCCTCGGCCTCGCGCACCCCGTCCAGCAGGCCGATCAGCTGCTCCTTCTGCTCGAGGTCGTCGAACAGTCGGCGCACGCGGTCGAGATCGCCGGCCGCGCTCGGGTCGGCCAGGAGGTTGGCGCGGCCCCGCACGATCAGCGCCCGGTCCTCCCCCGCGCCGCCGCCCCAGGCCGCGAGGCCGCCCTCCACCAGCCGGGCCGCGGCGGCGTTGAGTTCGCGCCGGGCGGTGGCGAGCTCGACGCCCATCTCGCCCTTGGCCTCGGCCAGGGTGCGGCCGCGCAGGCGCGCGTTGAGGAAGTTGGAGGCCTCGCGCAGCGCCGAGGGCGGCAGCCCCGGGGCCAGCGGCATCAGCCGGTTCTCGACGCCGCCGTCCTCCAGCACCAGCACGGCCAGCGCCTGGTCAGGGCCCAGAGGGACGAACTCCACGTGCTTGACGCCCGCGTCGCGCACCGGGGCCATCACGATGCCAGCCCCGCCGGCGAGGCCGGAGAGAAGGTCGCTGGCGCGCTCCAGCGCCGCCTCGAACGATTGGCCGCGGCCGCCCAGGCGCGCTTCGATCTCGCGCTGCTCCTCGCCCGTGAGGTCGCCCACCTCCATCAGGCCGTCGACGAAGAGGCGCAGGCCCGCATGGGTGGGCAGCCGCCCCGCCGAGGTGTGCGGCGCGGCGAGGAGGCCGAGCGTCGTCAGATCCTGCATGGTGTTGCGGATGGATGCGGGCGAGAGGCCCAGGCCCACGCCGCGCGACAGGGTGCGCGATCCCACCGGCTCGCCGGTCTCGAGGTAGCTCTCGACGATGCGGCGGAAGATGTCGCGCGCCCGCTCGTCCAGCGCGCCAAGCCCCGGCGAGGAGAGGCTCGTGCCGCCGAGCAGCGCGTCGGGTGTCGTCAGCGGCATGGCGGGGTGAGGGGAGGATAGGCGCTGGCGTCGGGGGTGCAAGTCGCCTCGCGCGCCAGTTCGGCCTCGGTGCGCAGGGCGCCCAACGTCAAATGCAGGCGGGCGCCGACGAGGCTCAGCGCCTCCCCCGGCCCGTCGCCGAGCGGCCGCGGCAGGTGGGGCGCGCCGTCCGGGCCCAGCAGCACGGGCAGCATCGGCCGCGCCGCTGCGGGGATGGTGGCGAGCGCGCGCCGGCTTCCAGGGGCGAGGCGGGCGGCGTGGCCGGCCAGCGGCGCTACGCGCCAGCCGCTCCTCAGCGGTGCGAGCTGGAAGCGCCCGTCCCAGACCGACTCGCCATGCGGCGACGCAACGGCGGATGGGGGTCCGCGCGCGGGAGCGCGGGTGAGCGCGACCTCGTCGTCGAGGGTCGACAGGCGGGCGCCCGCCAGCGTGCGCACCACGCCCTCGCCCGTCGCGGCCTCGGCGAAGGCGCGGGCGCGCTCGCTGCGCGGCGGGCGCACGCCGCCGCCTACGCACACCGCGGCGGCCGCCAGCACGCGGGTGCGCGCGTCCGGGGCGTCGCGGAGGGCCTCCAGCGGCCATGCCAGGCGACCGGCCGCATCCGCAATGGCGATTGCAGCCAGGGCGGCGCAGTCGCGCGGCGGATCGGCGGTCTCAGGCGCCGGCGGCGCGGGCCTGCGGTCCCGGCGGGCGCGGGTGCGGGGGGAGCGGAGGTCGTCGTTGGCGGGATCGTCGATCCAACAGGCCTCGCCCCGCGCGTGCAGCCACTCGCGCAGCTCGGTCCGCCCCACGTCCAGCAGTGGCCGCAGCAACGCCGTGCCCCGGCTCTGCGGCCACGCGGGCGAGGGCCCCCACACGCGCAGCCGGCCCAGCCCGGGCGCGTCGGCGGCGCGCATGCGCTCGCCCTCGATCACGTCGTCGGCCGTGTGGCCCAGCAGGACCACCCGCGCCCCGGCAGCGCGGGCGGCGTCGGCCAAGAGCGCGTGCCGCGCCTTCCGGGCGGCTGCGGGCAGGCCCCCCGCGTGCCGTGGCCCCAGCCAGGGCAGCGCTCGCCAGGCGGCGCCCGCGGCCCGCGCACGCTCGCCCGCGAAGGCGGTCCAGGCGGCGGAGGCGGGGGCGAGGCGGTGGTCCACCGTCAACGCCAGGAGCGGGCGGCCGGCGTGTGCGCACCACGCCGCCGCCAACAGCAGCAGCGCCAGGCTGTCGCCGCCGCCCGACAGCGCCAGCGCCACCGGCGCGGGGTGGGCGCGCATCAGGCGGGCGTCTAGATGGGTGAAGGCGCGGGCGCTGAGCGTGTCCACACCCTGGGAGGCGGCGGGGCTCAGCCCGCGCCGCACGACGCGCGCTGGCGCAGGGCGGCGGCGCGGGCGCGCACGGCCCCCGTCGCGCCCGAGGCGTAGCGTCGGCCGTACTCCGCCAACGCCTGGCAGGCCTGTGGCGAGCGGTCGATCTGCACGAGCGCCTGGGCCAGCTTCACCGTGGCGTCTGGCGCCCAGCCCGTCTTCGGCCAGCCCTTCAACGCCTCGGCGTAGGACCGCGCGGCCTCGGGATAGCTGGCGCGGGCGTAGAGCGACTGGCCGGCGTAGTAGCGCGCCTCGGCGGTGCGGGGCCCGGCGGGATGGGTCGCCACATAGGCCTGGAAACCGCCCGCGGCGGTGACGTAGTCGCCCGATTGGTAGGCGGCCTGTGCGCCTTCGAAGCTGTCGGCCGGAGCGGCCGCCGCCGCCGAGCCGCCACCGAGGCGGCCCGTGTCCTGCGCCTGCACTTGGGCGGTGATGGCCGAGCCCCGCGGGCGCGGCGTCCCCGCAGCGTCGAGCGGCGGGAGGGCGTTCGCGGCTTCGCCGGGAGGAACCGGCAGCGGAACCGCGGGCGTTGGGGCGACAGCGGTCAGCTCGCCCTCGACCTTGGCGATGCGGTCGGCGAGCGCCTGGCGCTGGGCGGCGCCGTCGGCCTTGAGCTGGTCGTTGGCGCGGCGCGCCTCGTCCAGGTCGTGGCCCATGACCTCGAGACGCCCGGTCATGTCGCGGATCTGCTGGTCCTGCGCGTCGACCTTGGTCTGCAGGGCGCCGACCTGCGGGTCGGGCCCCTCGGGCTTGACGATCACCGGCTGACCGGTGTCGCGGCCCTGGAACACGATGGAACGCAACTCGCGCACCTGCCTCTCCAGGTCCGACAGGCGGCGACTGTCCTGCGCGTGCGCGGGCGCCGCGAGCAGCACGAGCATCGCTGTGCCGAGGAGGAGGCGGGATCGAGGGCCGGTCATGGCGTCCAGGCTTGCAGCGGGGTCGGTGAACGGAAGGTGACCCCGCCCGGCGCGCTGCGCACGGGAGGGGTCGAAGCGGCGGGTTCGAAGCGCCTAGAACGCGCCGCCGGTGATGGCGGTGTGGGCGTTGCGGTTCTTGGCGAGGCCCTCCTCGCTGCCGCTGGTGTCGATCGGCCGCTCCTTGCCGTAGCTTATCGTGGTGATGCGGCCCGCGACGACGCCGCGCTGCGATAGGTATTCCTTCACCGAGTCGGCGCGACGTCCGGCCAGGGCGAAGTTGTACTCGCGCGTGCCGCGCTCGTCGGCGTTGCCCTCGATGCGTACGGTCACGGCGGGATAGCGCGCCAGCCATTGAGCCTGACTGTCGAGCACCGCTCGCGCCTCGGGCGTCAGCGTGTACTGGTCGTAGGCGAAGTAGAGCCGATCACCCGCGCTCTGCACGAAGTCCTGCTGCGAACCCGGCCGCGCCGAACCGTAGGCGCCTGCGCCCACCGTGCCTGGTGGCTGATAGGCGCCGGGACCCTGGGCGGCCGGCGGCGGCGGCGGGGGCGGCGGCTCGGTGAGGGGCGGCTTCTTGTGCGCGCAGGCGGCGATGGCGGTGGCGGCCACGCCTGCGAGCGCGAGCTTCAGCAGGGTCGAGGCGGGGGTCCGGGGCGTGTTCGCCATGATCTCGGGTCTCCGTAGGAACGTGGATAGGGCCTTATCGCACAGCATTCGTGCGGCTTATTTGAGGAGCGGCGACCAGGCGGGGTCGGTCGCGCCGGCGGAATACGGCGCGGGCTTGGTCACCCGCCCGGTCACATCCGTCAACCACAGGCGCGGGTGGTCGACGCCGCGCGTGAAGATGATCACCCGCCCGTTGGGCGCCCAGGCGGGACTCTCGTCCAACGAGGAGGTGGTCAGCGTCTTCTCGCCGTCGCCGGAGGGCGACATTATGCCGATGTGGAACTCGCCGCCGTTCTGGCGGACGAAGGCGATCAGGTCGCCCTTGGGGCTCCACACCGGCGAGGTGAAGCGACCCTTGCCGAAGCTGACGCGATGCTGGTTCGACCCGTCGGCGTTCATTACATAGAGCTGGGGCGAGCCGCCGCGATCGCTGTTGAATACGATCTTTGACCCGTCGGGCGAATAGCTGGGCGATGTGTCGATCGAAGGGTCGGTGGTCAGCCGCGTCGACTGTCGCGAGCGCAGGTCCAGCTTGTAGATGTCGCTGTTGCCGTCCTTCTGGACTGAGAAGACCACGCCATCGCCGTCGGGGGCGAAGCGCGGCGCGAACACCATGCCGGAGAAGTCGCCCGCCACTTCGCGCCGCCCGGTCTCCAGGTCGTAGAGATAGACGCGTGCGCTGTCGGAGCGCAGCGACATATAGGCCAGCTCTTGACCGTGCTGACTGAAGCGCGGGCTGAGGATCTGCTGGTCGCCCGAGGTCAGGAACTGCGGGTTGGCGCCGTCCTGGTCCATGATGGCCAGCCGCTTGGTGCGATTGCCGGGGCCGTTCTCGGCCACGAAGGCGACGCGCGTGTCGAAGTAGCCCGCCTCGCCCGTCAGCGCGTGGTAGACCACGTCGGCGATCTTGTGCGCCACCCGGCGGTAGTTGTCGGGGGTGGAGGTGAACTCGCGCGCGTCGAGTTGCCGCCCCGAGGCCAGGTCCCACAGGCGGAAGGCCGCCTTGAGCTTGCCGTCGGCGTCGACGGTGACGCGGCCGCTGACCAGGTTCTGCGCGCCTGAAGGCCGCCAGGCGGCGAAGTCTGGCGAGACGGCCACCTCCCCTGCGCCCCCATTGTTGGCGGGGAAGGACGAGGCGGGCAGCGCGCGGAAAAAGCCCGACCGCTCCAGGTCGGCGGCCACCACCTCCATGATCTTGGCGCCCAGCTCGGAGGTGCGCGCATCGGCCCCCGCCAGCGGCGGCAGGGCGACCGGCAGCGCCTGCTGCTGGCCCTGGTTGATCTCGATGTCGCCGCCCTGGGCCGCGGCGGCCGGCGTCGCCTGGGCCTGGGCCTGAGACGCCGTGGCGAGGCTCAGCGCGAGCGCCGAGGCCAGCGCGCCTGCGCGAAGGGCTGTCGTCATCGTGCGGGTCCGCCCGGTCATCGGTTGCAGGCCTCGTGCGCGTTGAAGCGCAGCGGTCGGCTGTTCACCGCAGCGATAGTCCCCGGCGAGAGGCCGGAAAAGGGCGCCGCGAGCTGCACCGCCTGCAGCGCGCGCTCCTGCGCGGCGCGGCCCACGTCCGCCGAGGCGCCGCCCGATACGCCGATCACGTCGGGCGCGCCGGCGATGGCGCCGGCGGGGGTGAGGTGCAGCTGCACGCGCACGATCACCTTGCTGGCCCCGGCCACGTCGCAGTTCAGATGCCAGCGCTGGATGATCCTGGCCGTAAGCGCCGCCAGCTCGGCCCCGTTGGCGCTCGCCGTGGCGGCGCCCGCGCCGGCGCGGGCCTGGGCGGCGGTCTCCGGCCGGGCGGCGCCGCGCGCGCCCGCGGCGTGGCGCGAGCCGGCGGGCAGGCTGTCGGCCAGCGAGGCGAGGTCGAGCGATCCCTTTCCCGCCTTGGACGCCTTGGCGTTGGGCAGCGAGCTGGCCAGGGCGTCCAGGTTCAGGTCCGCCTTCGGCTTGGCGCGGCTCTTCGGCAGCGAAGAGGCGAGGGCGTCGAGGTTGAGGTCGGGCTTCGCCTTGGCCGCGGGCGCCGGCTTGGGTGGAGTGGGCTTGGGTGGCTCAGGTTTGGGCGGCGCTGGCTTCGGCGGCGCGGGCTTTGGAGGCGTTGGTCTAGGTGGCGCAGGCACGGGGGGCGCCGGCCTCGGTGGCGCCGGCCTTGGTGGCGCTGGCTTGGGCGGCGTCGGTCGCGGCGGCGTCGGTGCGGGAGCAGGCGGCGGCGGCGGCGAGGGCGCTCGCGGCGCGGGGCGCTCCACCTCGGCGGGCGGGGCGGTCGCCTCGGCCGGCTCGGGCGCCTGCGCCGGGGCGGGCTCGGGCGACTCCGCGGCAGGCGAGGCCAGGCCCGGCGGCGCGGAGGACACCACCGTCACCGCCACGGGCGGCGGCGGCGGGACCAGGGGCGGCGCATGGCGCAGGAGGAGCCAGGCGGCCAGCGCCACGCCGCCGTGCAGCACCGCCGACGCCGCCAGCGCCGGCGCACGCCGCTCGGCCGTCCGCGCTTCCATCAGCCCCCCCGGCGCGCGTCCGGCGCCGAGGTCTGCGTGTCGGTGAGGAGGTTGAGCTTGGTGAAGCCCGAGGTGGCCAGCCGCGCCATCACCTTGGCCACCACCGCATAGGGCGCGCGCCCGTCGGCGCGCACGAACACCGGCTTGTCGGGCGAGGCGGCGAGCGCCTGAAGCGCCGGGACCAGCCCGTCGAGCGTGGTCGCCGCCTCCTGCAGGTGCAGCTCGCCGTCGGCCCCGATGGTGACGGCGACGGGCTTCTCCTCCTCGGGCGTTGCGGCGGCGTCGGTCTTGGGCAGGTCGACCGGCACGCCGACGTTCAGCAGCGGGGCCGAGACCATGAAGATGATCAGCAGCACCAGCATCACGTCGACCAGCGGCGTGACGTTGATCTCGCTCAGCGCGCCCCGCCGGCCCCGCCTGCGGCGACCGCGGCGGGTGGTGGCGAGCGCATCGTGGACGGACATCGCCACGAGATCAGCCCGACACGCGCCGGGCGATGGCCGCCCCCACCTCGTCGGCGAAGGCCTCGAGGCGGCCGGTGAACTTGCCGGCGGCGGTGGAGAAGGCGTTGTAGGCGATGTAGGCCGGGATGGCGGCGACGAGGCCGATGGCGGTGGCGAACAGGGCCTCGGCGATGGCCGGCGCCACCACCGTCAGGCTGGTCGACTTCTGGCCGGCGATGGCCTGGAAGGCGTGCATGATGCCCCACACCGTGCCGAACAGGCCGATGAAGGGCGACGAGGTGGCCACGATGGCCAGCGAGCCCAGCCCGCTCTCCACCTTGCGCGTCTCGCCCGCCATCACCGCGTCCAGCGCCCGGTCGACGCGGGCGATGAGGAGCGCGGCCTGCCCCTCGGTCAGCCCGCCGGGCGGGCGGCGGGTCTCGCGGAATTCGCGCACGGCGGCGACCAGCATGCGCGGCAGGGGATCGCGCGTCTGCTCCTGGGCGGCGGCGATCTCCTCCAGCGGCCGGCCCGAGGCCACCTCGTCCTCGAAGGCCTCGGCGCGCCGGTTGAGGGCGGCCAGGCGCACCAGCTTGTCGAAGATGAGGGTCCACGACCACAGCGAGGCCAGCGCCAGGCCGATCATCACCAGCTTGACCACGATGTCGGCGCGCACGAAGGCGGCGACGAGGCTGAAGCTCTCGGGGCTGGCGGCGTCGGGCGGCATGGGTCCGGCTTGGAACGGGCGGGCGTGGCGAGACTATGGCTCGCGTGCGATGCGAGCGCTGCGTGTCGCCGCCGAGCGCGCGGCGGTCAAGGTCGAGCGCGTGGTCGCTGAAGCCACCGTCCGCACAGCCGGTCTATCCCACGGCCAAGCTCATGGCGCTCAGCCGCCCGCCTTCTCGAAAGCGGCGGAGAGGATGATCTCCACCTCGTCGCCCACCAGCGGTACGTACTTGTTCACGCCGAAGTCCGAGCGCTTGATCGTTCCGGTCGCGTTGAAGCCGACGGTGTAGTGATGGTCGAGGGGGTTGATCCCGGCGCCGTTGAAGGTGGCGTGCAACGTCACCGGGCGGGTCACGCCGTGCAGGGTGAGCTCGCCCTTCACCTCCGCAGTGCGCGCACCGCCGCGGGTCATGGACCGCGCCACAAAGCGGATGGTGGGGTACTTGGCGGCGTCCAGCCAGTCGGCGGCCTTCAGTTCCCCGTCGAGCTTGGCGTTGGTGGTGGAGACCGAGGCGGTCGGGGCGCTCACGTCCACGCTCACGGCGCGGGCCTGGGCGCCGCCGGTGAGGTCGAGCGTGCCCGAGGCGCCGGTGAAGTTCCCGTACCAGGTGGTGAAGCCCATGTGCGACACGCTGAACAGGATGCGCGTGTGCGACGGCTCTACGGCGTAACGTCCATCCGGCACGGCGGCGGGCGTGGAATTGGACGACGTCTGGGCGACGGCGGGGGCCGCGGCGACGAGAACGAGGGCCGCGAGGGCGGTCGCAGGTAGGCGCATGAGAAGGTCTCCGCAGCAATGAGAGCTGGTCTCCGACCACCATGGGCGAAGCCGCCCCGCGACTGAAGCGTTTAGATGATGGTGCGGGGCGACGCCGGATTGGACGCCGCCCCGCACCGCGTCAGTGCGCCAGGTCGAAGCGGCCGGCGTTCATCACCTTGGTCCAGGCGGCGACGAAGTCCTTCACGAACATCTCCTGCGCGTCGGAGGCGGCGTAGACCTCGGCCAGGGCCCGCAGTTCCGAGTGCGAGCCGAAGATCAGGTCGGCGCGGGTGGCCGTCCATTTCATCGCGCCGGTCTTGCGGTCGTGGCCCTCGAAGCGGTTGACGTCGCCGGTGGCCTTCCACTCCGTACCCATGTCGATCAGGTTGACGAAGAAGTCGGTGGTCAGCACGCCCACGCGGTCGGTGAACACGCCCTCCTTGGCGCCCTTCGAGTTGGCGCCCAGCACGCGCAGGCCGCCGACCAGCACCGTCAGCTCGGGGCCGGTGAGGCGCAGCAGCTGGGCGCGGTCGACCATGGCCTCCTCGGGAGCCATGAACTGCTCGCCGCCGGCGCGGTAGTTGCGGAAGCCGTCGGAGCGGGGCTCCAGCGGCTCGAACGAGTGCGCGTCGGTCTGCGCCTGCGTGGCGTCGGTGCGGCCGGGGGTGAAGGGAACGTCCACCGGCGTGCCGGCGTCCTTCGCCGCCTTCTCCACCGCCGCGGTTCCGCCCAGCACGATCAGATCGGCCAGCGAGACGGTCTTGCCGCCCGCGTTGAAGTCGGCCTGGACGCGGCCGAGCGCCTCAAGCGCCTGCACCAGTTGGGCCGGGTCGTTGACCTCCCAGTCCTTCTGCGGCGCGAGACGCACGCGCGCGCCGTTCGCACCGCCGCGCTTGTCGGAGCCGCGATAGGTCGAGGCGGAGGCCCAAGCGGCGGACACCAGCTGTGCAACGCTGAGCCCCGAGGCCAGGATCTTCGCCTTCAGCGCCTCGATGTCGGCGTCGCCGATCAGTGCGTGGTCGACCGGCGGCACCCGGTCCTGCCAGATCAAAGGCTCCTGCGGCACCAGCGGGCCGAGGTAGCGTTCGATGGGGCCCATGTCGCGGTGGGTCAGCTTGAACCAGGCGCGGGCGAAGGCGTCGGCGAACTGGTCGGGGTTCTCGTAGAATCGCCGCGAAATCTTCTCGTATTCGGGGTCGACACGCAGGGCCAAGTCGCTCGTCAGCATGGTGGGCTTCTGCATGCGCGAGGGATCGTGAGCGAAGGGCACGTCCTCGGGCGCATCCTTGGCCACCCACTGCAGGGCGCCGGCGGGGCTCTTCGTCAGCTCCCACTCGAACTTGAACAGGTTGTCGAAATAGTGGTTCGACCACTGCACCGGCGTCTGGCTCCACGTCACCTCCGGTCCGCCGGTGATGGCGTCGGCGCCGAAGCCCGAGCCGTGGCGGCTACGCCAGCCCAGGCCCTGATCCTGGATGTCCGCGCCCTCGGGCTCGGCGTCGATGAACGAGGGGTCGCCCGCGCCGTGGGTCTTGCCGAAGGTGTGGCCGCCGGCGATCAGCGCCACGGTCTCCTCGTCGTTCATCGCCATGCGCGCGAAGGTGGAGCGGATGTCGTGGGCCGAGCCCTGCGGGTCGGGGTTCCCGTCGGGGCCTTCTGGATTGACGTAGATCAGGCCCATCTGCACCGCGCCGAGCGCCGAGTGCAATTGGCGCTCACCGCTGTAACGCTCGGAGCCGAGCCACGAGCCCTCGGGCCCCCAGAACAGCTCTTCCGGCTCCCAGGTGTCGGCGCGGCCGCCGGCGAAGCCGAAGGTCTTGAAGCCCATGGACTCCAACGCGACATTGCCGACCAGCACGTAGAGATCGGCCCAGGAGAGCTTGCGGCCGTACTTCTGCTTGATCGGCCAAAGCAGGCGACGCGCCTTGTCGAGGTTGGCGTTGTCCGGCCAGCTGTTGAGCGGGGCGAAACGCTGCTGCCCGCCGCCCGCGCCGCCGCGGCCATCGGTGGTGCGATAGGTGCCGGCGCTGTGCCAGGCCAAACGGATGAACAGGCCGCCGTAGTGGCCGAAGTCCGCCGGCCACCAGGGCTGGCTGTCGGTCATCAGCGCTCGCAGGTCGGAGATCACCGCCTGCAGGTCCAGAGTCTTGAACTCCGCGGTGTAGTCGAAAGCCGCGCCCATCGGGTTGGCGCGCGGATCATGCTGGGTCAGGCTTTCGAGGCGCAGATTGTCGGGCCACCAGTCGCGATTGCCGCGCCCGCCGCCGCCACCGCGCGGCGGGGCGCCGCCGCCGCCGCCGCCCTGCACTACGGGGCATCCACCGAGAGTGTCGTCGACCTTGGCGTCCATGTGGGTCGTCCTTCGCGCTGAGGGCCGCTGCGACGCCTGCGCGAATGCGCATGGCGAGACGACCGAGTGTTCACGGGGCTACGGCACAGAGCGCGCAGCGCCTCCATCTGTAAAATCGATTGTTCAGATGGTAGGAATAGGAACGCCCTATGTCGCCGCCCGATCCATCCGCAGCTGGATGGCGTGGAGTTCCGCCAGGGCCCGACGCCTCAGAACCAGCCGCGCGCCTTGAGCCAGGCGAGTGGCAGCAGGGCGCTCAGCACCAGCAGGCAGAAGGCGTAAGGATAGCCCAGGTGCCAGTCGAGCTCGGGCATGTGCTTGAAGTTCATGCCGTACCATGAGGCCACCAGCGTCGGCGGCACCCCCACGACCGACACCACCGTCAACACCTTGATCACGTCGTTCTGGTCGATGTTGATGAAGCCCAGCACGGCGTCGAGCAGGAACTGCACCTTGTTGGCCAGCGTCTCGGAGAAGCCGGTGAGGGAGTGGATGTCCTCGTCGGCGGCGGCCAGGCGGCGCTTGAGATCGCGATCGGCGTGGCGAGCGGTCTCGTCGATGACGTAGCTGACGATGCGGTGGGTGGTGAGCAGGCTCGCGCGCATCTTGCCGAGCTGGGTCCCGGCGCGCCCAACCTCGGTCAGGGTGCGGCGCAGCTGGTCGGAGGCCCGGTTGCGCCGGTCGGGGCGGGCCCGGTCGAAGATGCGCGTCGAGACCTCGCCCAGCCTGGCCGCCACCCCCTCAAGCACATCGGCCTTGCGGTCGACGACTTCCTCGATCACCGCGGTGAAGGCGTCGAGCGGCGAGGCGGGCGGATGGTCCGCCAAACGCTTGGCCGCGGTGTCGAACGCCTTCATCTCCTCGAAACGCACGGTGACCAGGTGCTGCGGGGTGAGGATGAAGCCCACGGGTGTGAGGTCGGCGCCGTCGGTGTCGGCGGCGTACATCAGCGAGGCCGAGAGGTAGGTGGCCTCTCCCTCGTGGTAGTGTCGGCTGGAACTCTCGATCTCGCTGAGCGCCGCCTTGTCGGGCAGGCGCAGGCCGCAGGTCAGCTCGGCGTGCTCGTGGTCGGCCGCGTCGGGATTGAGCAGGTCGATCCAGATCGCCTTGGGATCGATCGCATCGGAGCCGGCGCGGCGCGCCTTGCTGCTGAACATGGCGGCGGTGAGGCTCCCGGGCTGCGCGATCCCTCTAGCACGCGCCGCAGTCGCCACGAGGGGCCGCGTCGGCTACATGCGCGGCCATGGCCAAGGCGAAGATCTGCGGGCTGCGAACGCCCGAGGCGGTGGCCGCCGCCGTCGCCGGTGGGGCGGGGTGGGTCGGCTTCGTCACCTTCCCGAAGAGCCCGCGCCATATCGCACCCGAAGCCGCCGCCGCGCTGGCCCCCGCAGCCCGCGCCGCAGGGGTGGAGGTGGTGAGCGTACTGGTCGACCCGGACGACGCCCTGGTCGAGGCCGTGGCGCAGCGCCTGCGGCCGGACTGGCTGCAGCTGCACGGCTCCGAGACGCCGGCGCGCGCGGCGTGGATCAAGGCGCGCAGCGGCGCGCGGACGATCAAGGCGCTGCCCGTCTCCACCGCCGCCGACCTGCCCGCGGCGGCCGCCTATGTCGGCGCCACGGATGTCGTCATGTTCGACGCCCGCCCTCCGGCCGACGCCGACCGGCCGGGCGGGGTGGGCGCGCGCTTCGACTGGACGATCCTCAAGGGCGAGCCCCTGGCCCGCGGCGCCTTCCTGGCCGGCGGCCTCGACCCTTGGAACGTGGGCGAGGCGCTGGCCGCCTCGGGAGTGGAGCGGGTGGACGTCTCCTCTGGCGTGGAGCGCGGCCCGGGTGTTAAGGACCCCGCCCTGATCACGGCGTTCCTGCAGGCCGTGCGCCGCGCCTGACGCGCCAGCCCCGGCCATTCGTGAACGCACCCGCCAAGCCCGCCCCGAGGCCGAACGACTGGTCCGCCTATCCCGACGCGGCGGGGCGCTTCGGCGAGTTCGGCGGTCGCTACGTGGCCGAGACGCTCATGCCGCTCGTGCTCGAGTTGGACCGCGCCTACGCCGCGGCCAAGGCCGACCCCGCCTTCCAGGCCGAGGTGGAGCGCTTCAACACCCACTACTCGGGCCGCCCCAGTCCGCTGTACCTGGCGGCGCGGCTGACCGAGCACTTCGGCGGGGCCAGGATCTACTTCAAGCGCGACGAGCTGAACCACACCGGCTCGCACAAGATCAACAATACCGTGGGCCAGATCCTCCTTGCCCAGCGCATGGGCAAGACGCGGATCATCGCCGAGACCGGGGCCGGCCAGCACGGGGTGGCCACCGCCACCGTGTGCGCCCGCTTCGGCCTGCCGTGCGTCGTCTACATGGGCGCCACCGACGTGGACCGGCAGCAGCCCAACGTGTTCCGCATGAAGCTCCTGGGCGCCGAGGTGCGGCCGGTGACGGCGGGCACGGGCACGCTGAAGGACGCCATGAACGAGGCCATGCGCGACTGGGTCTCCAACGTGGAGGACACCTACTACCTGATCGGCACCGCCGCCGGCCCCCACCCCTACCCGGCCATGGTGCGCGACTTCCAGAGCGTGATCGGCCGGGAGGCCCGCGCCCAGCTGATGGAGGCCGAGAACCGCCTGCCGGACGCGGTGGTCGCCTGCATCGGCGGCGGCTCCAACGCCATCGGCCTGTTCCATCCCTTCCTGGACGATGAGGGTGTGCGCCTGGTCGGGGTGGAGGCCGCGGGCCACGGCCTCGCCTCCGCCAAGCACGCCGCTTCCATGACCGGCGGGCGCCCGGGCGTGCTGCACGGCAATAAGACCTACCTGCTGCAGGACGCCGACGGCCAGATCGTCGACGCCCACTCCATCTCCGCGGGCCTCGACTACCCCGGCGTGGGGCCTGAGCATTCATGGCTCAAGGATACGGGGCGTGCGGAATACGTCAGCGCCACCGACGAGGAGGCGCTGGAGGCCTTCCAGCTCTGTGCGCGGCTGGAGGGCATCCTGCCGGCGCTAGAGCCAGCCCATGCGCTCGCGCGCATCGGCGAGATCGCCCGCGAGGTCGGCCCCGGCGGCGTGATGGTGATGAATCTCTGCGGCCGCGGCGACAAGGACATCTTCGCCATCGCCGACCACCTCGACGCCCGCCTGCAGGGCTCGGCCGCCGTGGAGGCGAAGGCGTGAACCGTCTCGATCGCCGTTTCGCCGAGCTGAAGCACGAAGGCCGCGCCGCCTTCGTCGCCTACGTCATGGCCGGCGATCCCGACCGTCAACGTTCGGAGCGCCTGCTCGCCGGTTTACCCGCCGCGGGGGCCGACATCATCGAGCTGGGCTTTCCCTTCAGCGACCCGATGGCCGAGGGCGTGCCGGTGCAGCGCGCCTCGCAACGGTCCCTGGCGGCCATGACCACGCTGCGCTCGGCGCTGGAGATGGTGGGCGCCTTCCGCGCCGCCGAAGCGGACACGCCCGTCGTGCTGATGGGCTACCTCAACCCGATCCTATCCTACGGGATCGACGCCTTCGCGCACGACGCCGCCGAGGCGGGCGTCGACGGGCTGATCGTGGTCGATTGCCCGCCGGAAGAGGCGGAGGACCTCACCGACGCGCTCGACGCCGCGGGTGTCAGCCTCATCCGCCTGGCCGCCCCCACCACCGACGACGTGCGCCTGGCCGTCGTGGCGCGGCGCACCTCGGGCTTCGTCTATTATGTCTCGGTGGCCGGAGTGACCGGGACCAAGGAGGCCGACGCGGACGCGGTCGCCCCTGCCGTCGCGCGGGTGCGCGCGGCGACGGGCCTGCCGGTCGCGGTGGGCTTCGGCATCCGAACGCCCGAGCGCGCCGCCGCTGTCGCGCGGGTGGCCGACGCCGCGGTTGTGGGCTCGGCGCTGGTCGATGAGATCGCCGCCGCCGAGCGCACCGGCGGCGACGCGGTCGCCGCGGTGCTCGCCAAGGCGCGGGCCCTCTCGGCCGCCGTGCGCGGCGCGCGCATCCGCGAGGAGGCTCCCGCGTGAGCGATCCGACGCAGACCCCGCCCACCGAGGCGACCGCGCCCGCCGCCGACCGCCGACGCGGCGGCTGGCTCAGCCGCTTCGCCCCGGGCGTCCGCGCCCGCCGCACGCCGGGCGACGCGCCAGAGAACCTGTGGGTCAAGGATCCTGACAGCGGCGAGATGCTGTTCCGCGCCGACCTGGAGGCGGCCCAGTGGGTCACGCCCTCAGGGCGCCACATGCGTATCGGCCCCGCCCAGCGCTTCCGCCACACCTTCGACGACGCCCGCTTCGAGCCGATCGCCACCCCCTCCGTGCCGGAGGATCCCCTGCTCTTCTTCGACGGGAAGCCCTATCCCGAGCGCCTGGCCGCCGCCCGCAAGGCCACGGGCGAGCCCGACACCATGGCGGTGGGCTTCGGCGCCATCCATGGCGCGCCGGCGGTTGTCTTGGTGCAGGACTTCGCCTTCATGGGCGGCTCGTTGGGCATGGCCGCGGGCGAGGGCTTCATCGCCGCCGCCCGGGCCGCGGCGGCGCGCGAGGCGCCCTTGGTGGCCTTCACCGCCGCGGGCGGTGCGCGCATGCAGGAAGGCGCGCTCTCGCTGATGCAGATGGCCCGCACCACCCTGGCCATCCAGGAGCTCAAGGCGGCGCAACTGCCCTACGTGGTGGTGCTGACCGACCCCACCACCGGCGGTGTCACCGCCAGCTACGCCATGCTGGGCGACGTGCACCTCGCCGAGCCCGGCGCCCTGATCGGCTTCGCCGGCCCGCGCGTGATCGAGCAGACCATCCGCGAGAAGCTGCCCCCCGGCTTCCAACGCGCCGAATACCTGCGCGACAAGGGCATGGTCGACGAGGTTGTGCCCCGCCGCGAGCTGCCGGCGGTGCTCGGCCGCATACTGCACACTTTGGCCGAAGCGCGGCGGCGCGCGAAAGTCAGCGCCGTCGCCTGAGCGCCGCGCACGCCGTGGCCGACCTCCTCACCCCCCACGACGGCCCCGCGCTGCGCGCCGCCCTGGCGCGGCTGCAGGCGCGCCATCCCGTGAAGGTCGACCTCGGGCTCGACCGCATCGACGCCGTGTGCGCCGCGCTGGGCCGGCCGGAGCGGCGCCTGGCGCCGGTGATCCACGTGGCGGGCACCAACGGCAAGGGCTCCACGACAGCCTTCGTGCGCGCCATGGCGGAGGCGGCGGGGCTGCGGGTGCACGCGCTCACCTCGCCGCACCTGGTGCGTTTCGTCGAGCGGCTGCGCGTGGCCGGCGCGCTGGTGGAGGAAGCCGCCCTGGTCGACGCCCTGGCCCGCGTCGAGGCGGCGGCGGGCGAGGCGCCGCTCTCCTTCTTCGAGGCGATCACCGCCGCGCAGTTCCTGCTGATGGCCGGGACCCCCGCCGACCTGGCCGTGATCGAGGTGGGCCTCGGCGGCCGCTTCGACGCCACCAACCTGGTGCGCCCGGCGGTGAGCGTGATCGCGCCCGTCGACATGGACCACCGCGAGTTCCTGGGCGACTCGCTGGCGGCCATCGCCGGGGAGAAGGCCGGCATCGCCAAGCCCGGCGCCCCGCTGGTGGTGGCGCGCCAGCACGCAGAAGCCATGGAGGTGATCGCCGCCGAGGCCGCGCGGGTCGGCGCGCCCCTCCTCGACCGCGGCGGCGCGTGGGACGTGGCTGACGCGGGCGACGCGCTCGCGCTGCGCTGGGGTGATCGAACGCTGCACCTGCCGCGCCCCTCCCTTTCCGGCGCGCACCAGAGCGCCAACGCGGCGCTGGCGGCGGCCGCCCTGCTCGCCTGGAGCGACGCCCGGATCGACGAGGGTGCGCTCGCCCGCGGGGTCGTCGGGGCGCGCTGGCCGGCCCGCATGCAGCGGCTTGCGGACGGCCCGCTCGGCGCGCTCGCGGCGGCGCGCGGCGCCGACCTGTGGCTGGACGGCGCCCACAATCCCGCCGCAGCCGCCACCGCCGCCGCCTTCGCCCGCGACCTCAAGCGCGCGGACGGCCGGCCGGTGGCGCTGGTCGTAGGCCTCCTCGCCCGCAAGGATGCGCGCGGCGTCTTCGCCGCCCTGTGCGGCGCGGCGGACGCCCTCTACGTCACGGGCTTTGACGCGGAGGGCGCGGCGCCGGCGGCGAGCCTGGCGCAGGCGGCCGAAGCCGCGGGGCTGACGGCGAGCGTTTGTGAGGATGTCGCCTCGGCGTTGCAGGCCGCGCTGGCGCAGCCAGGAGCGCCGCCGCACGTGATCGTCATGGGCTCGCTCTATCTGGCGGGCGAGGTGCTGGCGCTCAGCCCTGCGACCTGGCCGCGATGAGGCGCAGCGGCGACGGCGCCTCCAGCCAGGCCCCGACGACCAGCACCACGAGCACCGCGTAGCTCCAGATCTCTTCGCCCACGAAGTAGGCCCAGGCGAACCCGCGCGGCTCGAGCGCATAGCCGAAATGCTCGACCACGACGAGCAGGCTGAACGCCGCGGCGGCCATGGGCCACCAGCGGTCCGACCGCAGGGCGAGCGTCAGAAGCACGGCGGCGACGGCCGCGTCCACGCCGAACACCCCCCATTGCAGACGCGCGAGCGGGTGCAGCTGAACCGCGGGTGTCAGCGCCCATGCTCCGGCGTAGGCCCCGGCGCCCAGCCGCTCCGGCGCGCCGCCGCGCAGGAAGGCGTAGCCGCACGCGGCGGCGGCGACGCCCAGGCTGACGACGGCGCGCGGAGTGAGGACATACATCAGGCGGCGACGCTGTCAGCCTCCGCCACCACGCGCAGATCCGCGGCGCTTGGAGGCTTCTCGCCGCCCCCGCCGGTGGCGACAGCCCGCAGGCCGATCTCGATCTGCACCTGCCCGAGCTCGGCGTGAGCGGCCACGAGGCGGCGGCGCGCCTCGCCCAGCGCGGCCAGGGCGGCGAGGTTCTCCTCGATCGCCTTCTGGCCCACCGTGGCCGCCAAGTTGGCGTGGCGGCGCGCGTTGACCTGCGCGCCCAGCAGCTTGGCCGACAGCGCGAGGGCGGCGTCGATCGCCGTCTCCGCCGGGAAGAGTTCGGCGGTCACCATGTCCAGCGCCTCGCGGCGTTTCTGCAGCATCGTCGTCTCCCGCACGCCGTTCTGGCGTCAGTGGTGGAGCAGCCCTTCGAGGGCCTGGAGACCGGCGATCAGCGATCCGAACGCGAGGGCGCCCATGATCGAGAGGCCGGCGACGACAGCGAGCCTAGGGCCCAGCCCGAGGGTGTTTGGACCTAGACGTCGCTGATCGACGCCCAGGAGACCCGGCAGACCTCGCGCAGCACCGCTTCCGGCGGCAGCCACTGGGTCGTGATCGCGGCGGCGCGCACCATGTGGGGGATGCTCTCCGTCGCGCTCGTGCCGTCCCGCAGGGCGAGGAGCTCGCGCTGCAGGTCCCACCAGGTGAAGACCGGCAGCTTGACCGACCGGGGATCCTGGCTGGTCAGATGCTCGATGATCACTGGCGCTCTCCTTGGCTTCGACCTCCAAGGGATGGGCGGCGGCGGGAGCGGCGTCTGTCCTGGGATGGGGACGGTCTTGTCCCGACCCTGTCATATTCTTGTCCTGATCCATCGCCTCGGCGATCAGCCGGGCGGCCTCGCGGGCGGGCAGGCCCCCCAGTTTCTCGCGGGCGCGCAGGATGTAGGTGTCGACGGTGGTGATCTTGACGCCCAGCTCATCGGCGATCTGGCGGCGGAGCCATTTGCGCTCGAGCAGCAGCATGGCCTCGCGCTCACGCTCGGTGAGCCGGGCGAGGCCGGATGCGGCTCTGTTTGAGACCATGCCCACACCACCTTCGCGCGTAAGCCTTGGAGGATGCAGCACTTCCGGAGGTTGCGGAAGACGCTTGGCGGCGCGGTCCGCATTTTTGCGGTCGCGGCCTGCACGCCGAACGTGTAGGCGCTTGCAAGCTGGCGCGCTGGAGGGGAGCTTGAGCGCAGGCCGGCCGGGCCCACCGAGAGAAAGAGCCGTCATGGTCGAGACCACCCATCCCGTCGATGTCAGCGTCGGCCGCGCGGTGCGCGCCGAACGCAAGGCCCGCGGCTTCAGCCAGGAACGCCTGGCCACCGCGATCGGGGTGTCGTTCCAGCAGCTGCAGAAGTACGAGCGAGGCTCGAACCGGGTCAGCGCCTCCAAGCTGGCCGACATCGCCACCGCGCTCGAGGTGCCGGTGGCGTCCTTCTTCAGCGACCTCAACAACGAAAGCCTGCCCGGCGCGCCGCTCGACCTGTCGTACGACGCCGAGGTCGACCAGCTGGCGCGCCGCATCCGCCGCCTCGATCCCAGCCGCCGGCGGCTGGTCTCGGACATGGTCACCGCGCTTCTGGAACACGCCGGGGCGCCCGAGCGCGCCCTGGCCGACGCCTGAGCCGGGCTACGCCAGGAGCGTGCGGTACAGCTCGAGATAACGGTCGGCCATTCGCTCGACGCTGAAGCGCGCCGCCACACGCGCCCGGCAGGCCGCCCGGTCGAGTTCGCCGATGCGAGCGACCGCCTCCGCCGCCTCGTCCACGGTGCGCACCAGGAAGCCCGTGACGCCGTCCTCGATCAGCTCAGGCATGGAGCCCCGCTCGAAGGCGATCACCGGCGTGCCGCAGGCCATGGCCTCGACCACCGATAGGCCGAAGGGCTCGTCGAAGCCGATCAGATGCAGGAGGCAGCGGGCGTGGCCCAGCGCGTGCGTGCGTCGTTCTCCGCCGAGCGGCCCCTCATAGACCACGCGTCGTCCGTCGACATAGGGCTTCACCGTGCGGTGGAAGTACGCCTCGTCCTGCACGATGCCCGCCATCACCAGCCGCCGGCCGGTGCGCTGCGCCACCTCCACCGCCTCGGCCGCGCCCTTGTCGGGGTGCATGCGGCCGAAGAACAGCAGGTCGTCGGAGCCTTCGGGGTCGAAGGGGAAGTCGTCGAGCGGGATGCCATGGTGGATGGTGGCGGCGTAGCGCAGGCCCTCGGCGCGGTCGGCGTCGCTGATGGCGACGTAGTTCACCCGGTCCTGGTATTGGCGGAAGATCGGCAGGATGGGCGGCGAGGAGAAGCCGTGGATGGTGGTGACCACCGGCGTATCGACCAGGCGCGAGAAGGCCAGGGGCACGAAGTCGGCCTGGTTGTGGATGAGGTCGAACTCGCCGGCGCGCTCGAACACGTGCGCCACGTGCAGCATCTCCCACACCTTGGCGTCGAGTTCGGGATGCTCCGAGTAGGCGTGGGGCGCCACCCCGGCGAGGCGGCCCGCGGTGTGCGAGTCCTGCGTGGCGAACAGCGTCACCTCCACGCCGCGGGCGACGAGCGCCTCGGTCAGGAGGCTCGTCACCAGCTCCCAGGGGCCGTAGGCGTCAGGCGGCGTGCGCCAGGAGATCGGCGCGAGCATGGCGATCTTCATGAGGCTCAGAGCGCCTTGCCGACCCCGCCGCCGGGCGCGTCGCCGTGGCCCTGGCAGCGGTCGTAGTTGGCGAACTCGTAGGTCAGCTGGAGGTAGGTGCCGTCGGCGTCCACCGCCTTGGCGAAGGCGGTGATCTCCTGCAGGCCGGCCGGAAGATGGGCGCCTGTGCCGTGCGACCAGCTGTAGGTCAGCGTGCGCTCGTGGTTGTCGAGGGCGGCGGCGAAGTTCTGCGGCTGGGTGAGGCTGGAGCCGCTGTCGAGCGAGTCGTCCGTCTCGTGGGCGCCGTACTTGGCGTCCAAGGCTTGGCCGAAGCTGGCCATCGTGCCGCGGATCTTGGCGCCGAGAGCGTCGCCGTGGTGGGTCACGCCAATGCCCGACACGCGGCACAGCCCCGTCTGCGGCGGGGCCTGGACGATGTACTCCTCGAACTCCGGATTGGTGTCGGGCGGGGTGATCACGTAGCGGCTGTCGCCGTCGAGCTGACGCTGCATCCTCAGCGCGCTCAGCGGCTGGCCCATGGTCAGGCCGAAAGGGCCGCCGGCCGACGTCGCGCCGGGCACGGCCGCGCCGATCCCGCCATCCGCCGAAGGCGGCGCCGACGTGGCCGTGGAGGGGGCGACAGGCGCAGCACCCGCACCGGTGGAGGGTGCGGGCCGGTTGCATCCGGCCAGGGCCACCGCCACTCCGGCGGCGACGATCCTCCATCTGGTCATCGCCCAGCCTCCACCGCATCACCGACCTGCAGCACGACGCCTTCGTCGGGTCGCAGGCCGACGCTGCCGTCGCTCAACGCGGGAACACCGGCCAAGGTTGTCAGCAGGAGCGCGGTTGGCGCCCATGCCTGTGGCGCGTCGAACCGGATCGGCGCCTGGGTGAGGTTCAGCGCAACCAGCAGGCGCCGGCCGTTGTCGCTGCGCCCGAAGGCGAGCACGCCGTCGTGGGCGGGCAGGAGGGCGATGTCCCCGAGGCTGAGCGCGGCGTGGTCGCGCCGCAGGCGCAGCAGGTCGCGATGCAAGGTCAGCGGCGATCTCGGGTCGGCCGCCTCGACCTCGACATTGCGCACGGCGTGGTCGGCGTTGAGCGGCAGCCAGGGCAGGCCGGTGGTGAAGCCGGCGCCGGCCGATCCGTCCCACGGCATGGGCGAGCGCACCGGGTCGCGACCGAGGCCCTTGCCGGGCTCGCGCAGCTCGCGCGGGTCCTGCACCCGGGCGGCGGGGATGGCCACATCGGCCAGGCCCAGCTCGTCGCCGTAGTAGAGCGTGGGCGTGCCGCGCAGGGTGAGGAGCAGCATGGCCGCCACGCGCGCCTGCGCCTCTCCCACGCGGGTGGCGATGCGCGGCCGGTCGTGGTTGCCAAGCACCCAGTTGGGCCAGGCGCCCGGCGGCAGCGCTGCTTCGTAGTCGCCGATGATGCGATGCAGGGCGCGCGCGTCCCACGGCGCGTCGATCAGCTGGAAGTTGAAGGGCAGGTGCGCCTCGGGCGCGTCGGGCGCGCCGTACCAGCGCATGAGGTCGGGGAGGGGCAGGTAGATCTCGCCGATCAGCGCGCGATCGCCCGGATAGCCGTCCGCCAAGCGGCGCATGTCGGCGGTGATGGCGTGGGCTTCGGGCTGGTCGGTGGAGCGGGTCTGCAGCACCCGCAGCATCTCGGCCATGCCAGGACGCCAGTCGGCGTTGAGCGGATTGTCCGGAAAGCCTTGCGCCTTAACGATGTGCCACAGCACATCGATCCGGAAACCGTCCACGCCGCGGTCGAACCAGAAGCGCATGGCGCTCAGCATGGCCGCCCGCACGGCGGGATTGCGCCAGTTAAGATCGGGCTGCTCGGGCAAAAAGGCGTGCAGGTAGTACTGCCCGGTGGCTTCGTCCCACGCCCAGGAGGAGCCGCCGAAGTCGCTGATCCAGTTGTTGGGCGGGCCGCCGCCCGGCGCGGGATCGCGCCAGATGTACCAGTCCCGCTTGGGGCTTGTGCGTGAAGCGCGGCTGTCCTCGAACCAGGGGTGCCGGTCGGAGGAGTGATTGGGCACGAAGTCGAGCACGAGCTTGAGCCCTCTCGCGTGCGCCGCCGCCAGCAGGCGGTCGAAATCGGCCAGCGTGCCGAAGCGCGGGTCCACGTCGCAATAGTCGGCCACGTCGTAGCCGAAGTCGGCCATGGGCGAGGGGTAGATGGGCGAGAGCCACACCGCGTCCACGCCAAGCTCGGCCAGGTAGTCCAGCCGCCGCTCGATCCCCGGCAGGTCGCCGACGCCGTCGCCGTCGGTGTCCTGGAACGAGTGCGGGTAGACCTGGTAGATCACCGCGCGCTTCCACCAGGGCGCGTCGGCGGCGTTCATGCGAAGCGCGCCTTGGGGATGCGGGTCATGCGGCAGGCGAGGTCGGCCTCGCCCGAGGCCACCAGCCAGTCGTCGCCGTCCTCGACCATGCCGGTGGAGAACACCACGGGCGAGGGCAGGTACTGCTGGTGGGCGATGGGCGCCACCAGCTCCGCGTTGGCTTCCAGGAGCGGCGCGCCGTCCTCCTGGCGCAGGATGCGGGTGGGCTCGTCGCGGTCGAACAGCGCCCAGTAGGTGCGGTAGGCGCCGACCGCGCCCTGCGGCTCCACTCCGTGGTAGAGCGTGAGCCATCCCTGCGGCGTCAGCACAGGCGGGGTGCCGCCCCCCACCTTGCGCACCGGCGTCGAGGGCCGCGCCCGCAATCCCGGAACATCTAGCGGCCGCCAGTGCAGCCCGTCGGGCGAAGCGGCGAAGTGGATCGCCGGCCCGGCCAGCGCATCGGCCTCGGGTGGCTGGACGAAGTAGACCTCGCCCAGGGGCCGCGTCAGCGCCATGAACCGCCCGCCGGGCCGCCCCTCGTACAGCAGCATGTCCTTGTTGAGGTGATCCAGCACCAGGCCCAACGGCTCCCAGGCTAGGCCGTCGGTGGAGCGGTAGAGGCTCGTGCCCAGCCGTTCGGGCCCAACCGAGCACACCGTCATCCACCATGCATCGTCGATGCGGCTGATGCGCGGGTCCTCGACGCCGTACATCTGCGAGGAGCCGGCGGGCGCGATGGCGTGGTCGTAGAGGACCGCCTTCACCCGCCGCCCATTCGGGGCGAGGCGCACGGGCAGGAGCCAGGAGAGCGAGGTCAACCCAAGCTCCGGCGCGCCGAGCCCCTTCAGCCGGAATTGGCGCGGATCGGTCATGTCCACCTGCGCCAGCGGCCACGCGTCCAGCGTGTACCCGTCGGTCGCGCAGCGGATCGAGCGCACCGCACCATCGCGCACGGGCTCATGCAGCGCCTCGGCGACGCGCACCATGAGCAGCAGGTCACCATCGGGCAGCCGCGTCAGGCCGGGGTTGAAGGCGCCCAGCACATAGGTCGGCTCGTCGATACCGCGACGGAGGGGGGAGCGCGACAGGTCCACATCATCGGGCGCGAAGATCAGCGCGTCGTCGGCCATGCGTCCCCGCTACGGTCCGCCCGTGCGGTGGGGCACGCGGCCAACGCCATGCGGCGTCCGCCGTTCCGAGCGGAGCCGTTGGCGCGGGCTGCGCGTTGCCTCGCCGAACCGGGAGATCCGAGATGCGCACCTTGCTCGCGCTCAGCGCCGCCGCCGCCCTTGCGGCGGCCTCGCCCGCTCTGGCCCAACACCATGGAGGCGGCGGCGGCCATGGGGGTGGTGCAGGTGGACACGGAGGTGGCCACGGCGGCGGGGGCGGCGGCCACGGCGGCGGGGGCGGCGGCCACGGTGGCGGAGGGGGTCACGGCGGTGGTGGAAACCACGGCGGTGGCGGTCCAGCCTTCCATGGTGGAGGCGGCCACGGCGATTTTCATAGCGGAGGACACGGCTTCGGCGGCGGTCGGCCCGGCGGGTATGGTCACGGCAACGGCAACGGCTACGGCTACGGCGCCCACCATGGGGGCTATGGTCATGGAGGCTACGGCTCCCGGGCGCGATATCACGGCTACGGCGGATACGGGTACGGCGGGTACGGCGGGTACGTGGGCCCGCTGATCGTCGGGTCGGTGCTGGGCTATTACGAGGGTCGGCCGTACTACTGCTACCGGGGGCGCCACTGGCGCTGGAGCCCCTATTCCCATCGCTACATCCGGGTGCTCAGCCGCCGGTGCTGAACCCGCCTGCACATTGCGCAGAGGACCTGCGCTGACCATTTGATGCATGGGCGCCGCCCGTCGCCGATCTCGGGGCGAGAGGCGCCTACCGATCAGTCGCTTGTTGCGAGGACTGGCTTGAGATGACGACCACACGCACCCTGGTGTTCGACAGCCCCTTCCTGCTCGGCTTCGAGCACACCCGCGCTCTGGTGGAACGGGTGAGCAAGGCCGCCGCCGATACTTATCCGCCCTACAACGTCGAGCAGCTTTCCGGTGGCGGCGTCGAGATCACCTTGGCGGTCGCCGGCTTCAGCCCCGAGCAGCTGATCGTCCAGGTTGAGTCCAGCCAACTCACCGTCGCGGGTCGTCGCGAGGGTGAGGGCGAGCGGGACAGCTACCTCCACCGCGGCATCGCCGCCCGCGGCTTCCAGCGCGCCTTCGTACTTGCCGACGGCATGGAGGTGGCCGAGGCGGCGCTGGAGCACGGCCTCCTGCGCATCCGCATCGAGCGCCCCGAGCCGCAGCGGCATGTCGTGCGCATACCCATCCGCAGCGTCGGCTGATCCCGGCGACGCCTGCCAACCCCAAGTGAAAGGAGAAGCGGTCATGACGACGCTTTCCCAACTCTCGAACACCCTCTCGTCCAAGGCCTTCGCCGACCTCGGCGGTCCCGATCTCGTCTATGTGCGCGAGGTTTCCGGCGCGGAGGTGATCGCCGCCGTCTCGGACGAAGCTGTGGAACAGCACCATCTCGTCCCCCAGCAGACACTCTACGCGCTGCACCGTGCGGACGGTGAGCGACTGGCCGTGCTGGGCGACCGGGAGAGCGCCTTCGCCGCGGCGCGTATGAACGAACTCGCGCCCGTCTCGGTGCACTGACGCAAGCCGGGATGAAGGGCGGGCTATGAGCATGATCCGCCGGGCCGCCGTCCTTATCCTGATCTCCGCCGCCCTGGCCGGCCCTGCGGGCGCGCAGGTTGCGTCGACCTCCCCGATGGCCGCGCCCGCCGCGACGACGGACTCCATCAAGGCGGCCGCCCGCCAGGCCGAAGCCTCCGGATGCCGGACGCCGTCGTGCCGGTCGGTGGCGATTCTCGCCGCTTGGGGCGAGCTGGACGAGAAGGGGATGCGGACCACCATGGGCCTGGCGCGTCCCATCCCGCGCGACAGGGACAAGCGGGTCGCGACCGGCCGCCGCCGGCTGATCCTCGACCATCGCGCGCGTTACGCCGCCGTCTGCGATGAGGCCGTGGCGATCCTGCGTACGGCCGACCGGCCTGGGTCGGAGCCGGGCGTCGGCGAAAGCTTCGTCGCCCTCGCCTCGCAGATGGACGCAAGCCGGCCGGAAGGCTGCCTCGACCGCGTCATGGTCGCCTTGCCGCGCGCCGCCGCCTGGGACGACGCCGTCGAGGACGCTCGTATCCATTGCATATACGGCGTCCCGCCGGGCGGCGCGCGTTGCGCCAAGATCCGCCGCGGCGATCAGCTTCCCGCAGGCGGGACGCCCCGCCTCCGCTAAGCGGTCGCGGCCTCAGCGTGTGGAGGCCGTGGCCGCAAGCTCATCGGTGTTCATCAGCTTCTCCTGCAGATAGGTCATGGTCAGCGCCGTGGTGTGGGCCGCCTGCTTGAGGTCGGCGCCCGCGCCGTGGCCGCCCTCAGTATTCTCGTAGTAGAGGAACGGCAGCCCCATCTCCTCCATGCGCGCGGCGAACTTGCGCGCATGCTGAGGGCCGACGCGGTCGTCCTTGGTGGTGGTGAAGATGAAGGGCTCCGGATACTTCACCCCCGCCTTCAGGTTCTGGTAGGGCGAGGTCTTCTCCCAGAAGGCCATCACCTTCGGGTCGGCGTTGACGTCGCCGTACTCGCCTTGCCAGCTCGCGCCGGCCGCGATTCTGCCGATGCGGATCATGTCCAGCAGCGGCACCTGGATCACCACCGCGTTCCACAGGTCGGGATGCTGGGTGAACTCCACCCCCATGAGCAGGCCACCGTTGGAGCCGCCCTCGATGCCGAGCCGGCGCGGCGAGGTGATCTTGCGCGCGATCAGGTCGCGCGCGACCGAGGCGAAGTCGTCGTAGATGATCTGCCGCTTCACCCCGATCCCGGCCTCGTGCCAGGCGGGTCCGAACTCGCCGCCGCCGCGGATGTTGGCCAGCACGTAGGCGCCGCCACGCTCCAGCCACAGCTTGCCGGTGGACCCCAGGTAGCTGGGCGTCATGCTCACCTGGAAGCCGCCGTAGGCGGTCATCAGCGTGGGGGTCGAGCCGTCCAGCGCGATGCCGCGGCGGTGCACCACGAAGTAGGGGATCCTGGTCCCGTCGGTGGAGGTCGCCTCGAACTGTTGCACCTCGTCGTTGGAGGCGTCGAACTTGGGCGGCAGGCTTTTCACCTCGCGCGGCGGCGTGGCGCCGGCGTCGGCGGTGTACCAGAGCTGCGAGGGCGTCAGGAAACCGGTCACGCCCACAAAGGCGCGGTTTGAGCGCTCGTCGGTGGCGCCGAAGCCCACGGTGCGGTTGGCCGGCAGCGGCAGCTCCACCGAGCTCCAGCCCGCCCCCTTGGGCGTGTAGACGTAGGCCTTGCCCTGCACGTTATCGAGCACGTCGAGCAGGAGCCTGTCCTGCGTCGAGCTCACGCCTTCCAGCGACGTGCGCGCCGTCGGCGTCCACACCAGCGAGGCCGGCGGGGCGGCCGGCCTGGCCTTGGTCGCGGCCAGGTCCATCTGCACCAGCGCGCCGGCGGGGAAGTCGCGCCAGGCTTCGTCGAGCTTGACGATGACCCGCCCGTCGACCAGCTCGCTCACGTCGGCCTTGGCGGGGATGGCCAGCCGCTCGGCGCCCTTGGGGGTGACGACGTAGGTCTCGTGGCGGAAGGTGTCGAGTGGGCGCTCGATCACCGCCAGTGTGCGGCCCTGCCCGTCGCGCAGCACGCCGGGGCTGACGCCGTAGCCGCCGTCGGTCTTCTCGCCGTGGAACACCTCGACCGCCGCCGACAGCGGCTGGCCGCGGGCGAGGCGCTTGACGATGTACGGGTAGCCCGACTGCGTCACCTCCTCCGGCGTCCAGTCGGTGGCGATCAGGAGGTGGTCCTTGTCCTCCCACGCCGTGCGGTGCTTGCCGCGGGGCAGGTGGAAGCCGCCCTGCACGAACTGGCCCGTGGCGAGGTCGAACTCGCGCACCTCCACCGCGTCCTCGCCGCCGTCCGACAGCGAGACCAGGCAGCGCGCGCGCTCCGGCGGCAGGCATTCCATACCCTTGAACACCCAGCTCTTGCCCTCGGCCTTCCCCAAGGCGTCGATGTCGAGCATTGTGGTCCAGGCCGGGGTGGCCGTGAGGTAGCTCTCCAGGGTGGTGCGGCGCAGGTAGCCGCGCAGGTGCTCGGGGTCCTGCCAGAAGTTGTAGATCGCCCCGGCGGCGAAGATCGGCTGGGGAATGCGATCCTTGGCGCCGGCGATGGCCAGCGCCTCGTCGTACAGCGTCTGGTAGCGCGGGTCGGCCTGCAGCCGAGCGGTGGCTTTGGCGTTGTGGGCGTCGACCCACTGCATGGAGCGCGGCGAGGCGACGTCCTCCAGCCAGATGTAGGGGTCGGCGGGCTGGACCGCCTTGCGGTGGGCCGGTGTGGAGGAGGCGGGCGAGGACTGGGCGTGCGCGAGCATCGGGAACGCCGCGGTGGCGACGAGGGCGGCGAACACAGTGCGCATGCGAGGTCCGGGGAGAAAGGGCGGGGGCGTCATGAGGGACTCAGTCTCTGCGCGCGATCAACCCCCGTCGCGTGAACTGCGTGTAATCTACTAACGTTGAGGCGGGCGCCGTGGGCGCGGGCGCGGTTCTCGCCTATATCCGCGCCGCGCCATGCCCCGCCCCTTCCTCAAGATGAACGGTCTCGGCAACGACTTCGTCGTGGTCGATGCGCGTTCGGCGCCGTTCGCGCCCGGCGCTGAGGAGGTGCGCGCCATCGCCGCGCGCGACAGCGGGGTGGGCTGCGACCAGCTCATCGCCCTCGAGCCCTCCGCGGCGGGCGACGCCTTCATGCGGATCTGGAACGCCGACGGCGAGGAGGTGGGCGCCTGCGGCAACGCCGCCCGCTGCGTCGGGTGGCTTCTGATGGAGGCGAGCGGGCGTGCGAGCGCCTCGATGGAGACCCGCGCGGGCCTCCTGCAGGCCACGCGCGCAGGCGACCGGTGCGTCGGCGTCGACATGGGGGCCCCAGGTCTTGGCTGGCGCGACATCCCCCTGGCCGAGGAGATGGACACGCGGCGCATCGAGCTGGCGATCGGCCCTCCCACCGCGCCCATCCTGCACACGCCGGGCTGCGTCAGCATGGGCAATCCGCACGTCGTCTTCTTCGTCCCCGACGCGCAGGCCGCCCCCATGCGCGAGGTGGGCCCCATGATCGAGCGCCATCCCCTGTTCCCCGAAGGCGTCAACGTGGGCGTCTGCGAGGTGCGCGACCCGCGGCGTCTGCGCCTGCGCGTATGGGAGCGCGGCGCGGGCCTCACCCGGGCCTGCGGCACCGGCGCCTGCGCCGCGGCGGTGGCCGCCCATCGCCGCGGCCTGTGCGAACGCCGGGTTCAGGTCGAGCTCGACGGCGGCGTGCTCGACATCGACTGGCGCGACGGCGACGACCACGTGCTGATGGTCGGCGCGGTCGAATTCGAGTTCACGGGCATGCTGCCGTGAGCGTCGAGGTCGTCACCTTCGGCTGCCGGCTCAACGCCTACGAGAGCGGGCAGGCGCGCGCGCGCGCGCAGGCCGACGGGCTGGACGACGCGGTGATCGTCAACACCTGCGCGGTGACGGGCGAGGCGGTGCGCCAGGCGCGCCAGGCCATCCGCCGCGTCCGCCGCGAGCGGCCGGGGGCGACGCTGGTGGTCACCGGTTGCGCAGCGCAGATCGACCCGCAGATGTTCGCGGACATGCCCGAGGTGGACGCCGTACTCGGCAACGGGCTGAAGAGCGCGCCCGGAAGCTACGCGCCCGCCGCGCTGGCCGCCGCGCGGGTGCGTGTCGACGCGTTCACGAGGCGCGGCGATCCGGCGCTCGCCGTCGTTCCGTCCCCGGCCGAGCGGGCGCGGGTGGAGGTGGAGGTGCAGAACGGCTGCGATCACGCCTGCACCTTCTGCGTCATCCCGCAGGGGCGCGGCCCCTCGCGCTCGGCGTCGGCGGGTGAGGTGGTGGCGCGCGTGCAGGCGCTGGCCCGCGCGGGCGTGGCCGAGGTGGTGCTCACCGGCGTGGACGTCACCAGCTGGGGCGCCGACCTGCCTGGGCGGCCCACCTTCGGCCAGCTCGTCGGCCGGGTGCTGCGCCTCGTGCCCGAGCTGCCCCGCCTGCGCCTGTCGTCCATCGACGCGGCCGAGATCGACGCCGACCTCCTGCGGCTGTTCGCCGAGGAGGCGCGACTCATGCCCCACCTGCACCTCAGCCTGCAGCACGGCGCCGACCTGATCCTCAAGCGCATGAAGCGTCGCCACGGCCGCGCCCAGGCCGTGGCGTTGGTGGAGGCGGTGCGCCGCGTGCGGCCGGACACCGCCTTCGGGGCCGACCTGATCGCGGGTTTCCCCACCGAGAGCGAGGCCGACTTCGCCGAGAGCCTCTCGCTCGTGGACGAGCTGGGGCTGGCCTTCGTCCACGTCTTCCCGTTCAGCCCGCGGCCCGGCACGCCCGCGGCGCGCATGCCGCCGGTCGACCGCGGCGACGTCAAGGCGCGCGCGGCGCGGCTGCGGCAGGCTGCCGACGCCGCTCTGGCGCGCCACCTCAAGGCCCAGGTCGGCCGCAAGGTGGCCACCGTGGTCGAAAGGCCTGGTCTGGCGCGCGCATCTGACTTCACTGAGGTCGCGTCGTCGGCGGCGATCACGCCGGGCGCCCTCGTACGACTGACGCTCACCAGCCATGACGGCCGCCGCGCGCACGCCGCCTGAAGTCCATGATCGGCGCCGACGAGAAAGCGCCCGGCTGGGGACCAGCCGGGCGCTTTGCATGCGCTTGAGGTGCGCACCGGCCGGAGCGAGGCTCCGGCCGGTGTCGCTGAGGCTTACTGGAAGTTGATGTCGATGGTGGCGCGGCGGTTGAGGGGCTCCTTGACCCCGTCCGGCGTGGCGACGGCGAGATCCGCCTCGCCCTTCCAGTCGACGGCCAGGGCGCCCTGGTTGACGCCCAGGCCCACCAGCGCGTCGGCCACGGTGCGGGCGCGCCGCTCCGACAGACGCACGTTGTAGGCGGCCGAGCCCGAGGTGTCGGTGTGGCCGACGACCACGATGCGCGTGGCGTTGCCTTGCGTGGCGTAGTTCGCCGCCGCCTGCACAACCGCCTGCGCGTCGGTCGTCAGGATCGACTGGTCGAACGGGAAGTACACCACGAACTGGCGCGCCTCGGGAATGGCGGGCGGCGGCGGCGGAGCCTCGACCGGCGGAGGCGGCGCGGCCGGCGGCGGGGGCGGAGGCGGCGGGGGCGGCGGAGCCGCCTCCGGACCGAAGTTCCACCGCAGGCCGATGCTGGCCGACTGGTCCTCATACTTGCCGCGGAACACGCCGGGCTGGATCGCGCCCGAGCCGGTCGAGTTCCACTTCTGGTCCGCGGTGCGGAAGTAACGGTAGGTCGCGTCGACCGACAGGCGATCGGTGACGTGGTAGGTCACGCCCGCCAAGCCCTGGTAGGCGAAGGCGGTGTCGTCCTGGTCGACGTGCAGGTTCTGGATCGCCGGGTTGGCGGCGGAGATGGCGCCGGGGATCGCGTTGAACTGACCGTCGGCCTTGATGTCGAGGTAGCTGAGGCCGATGCCGACGCCCACGAAGGGATCGATCTTGCTGTCGGGCAGGATGTCATAGATCGCGTTGGCCATGATCGACCAGTCCTGGACGTGGCCGTCAGGATTGCCGCACGCGGGGGCTGCGGCCGTGCGGTTCACGCCCGGGGCGCAGAGCGCATAGGGGTTGGCGCGTTGCGAAGCGCCGCGGACCGAGTCGAGATCGGCGTCGCGATAGCCGCCTTCGAGTTCCACGCGGTAATGCGGCGCCAACTGATAGCCCAGTCGGGCGAAGCCGTCCCAGCTGTCGTCGCGCGACCACTTATAGCCGTAAGGCTGGCCGTCGGCGGCGTTGTTCGACGAGTGAGTGTGGATGCCCCCGTCGTTCTGGATGTGGTAGCCACCCTCGATCGCGGCGTAGAAGCCGTTCGGCTGCGCGGCGTATGCCCCCGACGCGACGAGCGCCGCGGCCAAGGCGGCCCCCGCCATCAGTTTCGCTTTCATTCGAAGCCCTCTTAAATGCCCACCGCAGCGCACGCGGCGCGCCTGCGTCCGATGCACCTATACCGAAGCTCGCGCCGCCCGTAAGTGACGCAGCCGCAACACACTCAACTTTTCGCACACGGCGATGAGTTGACCGGCGCCTTTTGCGAACCGCCCGCGCCGCCTCAGGGGCGCAAGGCCGCCGTCAATCCGCCCGATCGGCGCCGGCGCCCCCGGCTTCCGAAATCTCGCCGGGGCTGCGGGCGCGGCGCATGAGCCAGGCGACGCCGGCGAGGTCGCTCGCGGCGTCCGCCAAGCGGCCGAGATTGGTGTACTTGGAGCGGCCCGAGCGGCGCGGGCGATGGCCCACGTCCTCGAACGCCACCCCGTGGCCTTCGCGCAGCATCAGCGCGGGCAGGTAGCGGTGCATGTGATCGAAGTAGGGGAGCGCCAGGAAGGCGGCGCGGCTGAACGCCTTGAGGCCGCAGCCCGTGTCGTCGGCGCCGTCGCGCAGCACCCTGCGGCGCACGCGATTGGCGATGCGCGAGGCCCAGCGCTTGGCCGCCGCGTCCTGGCGATGCGCGCGCCGCCCGCCGACCAGGGCCAGGCCCGGGTCGGCGAGCAGTCGGGCCACCAGCCGGGGCGCATCCGCCGGGTCGTTCTGGCCGTCGCCGTCAAGGGTGACGATGACCGGCGCGCGGGCGGCGGTCACGCCGGTGCGCAGGGCGCGGCTCTGGCCGGCGTTTCGCGCATGGCTAAGCACTCGCAGGTGCGGCAGCGCCTCGCGCAGCGCCAGCAGGCGCGCACGGGTGTCGTCGCGGCTGCAGTCGTCCACGAAGATGATCTCAATGGCGCGCCCCGCGAAAACGCGCGCGATCTCCTGCGCGAGGGCGGGCGCGGCGCCCGCCTCGTCGAAGACGGGCGCGACGATGGCGATCTCTGGGGACACGGCGTGCTGACGTCGGGGCGTGCGGGGCGGACCCGAAGGCCCGCAGACGTCAGGCGAGGGCGGGTCGGCGGCGGCGGAGCGCTCTCAACACCGAAACGCCGATGATCGGGAGCGAAAGGCACCAGGCCAATATTTGCCGCTGCGGCGTGTCGGCGCGCTTGCGGAAGTAGCGGGCCAGGCCGACGCCCTTGTGGAACTCGACCTTCAGGGGGTGGCTGCGGCTGGTCGAGCCCACGTGCATCACCCGCGCGGCCGGCTGGAACAGCACGTCGCCCCCCGACTTGCGTACGCGCCAGCACAGGTCGACGTCCTCCACGTGGAGGAAATAGCCGGTGTCGAAGCCGCCCATGTCGGCGAAGTCGGCGCGGGTCATGGCGAAGCAGGCGCCCGAGATGGTCGGCACGGCCAGAGGCTCGCCAGGGGTGGGGTCGGCCTCGTGGTGGATCTCGAAGCCGCGGAAGGCCTTGAGCCGCTGCGACAGGCGCGTCAGGCTGAGGAGGGTGGTGACCGGCGTCACCTCCCCGCGCCGGGCGCCGCGCTGCTCGGTGCCGTCGGGATTGAGCACCCGCGCGCCGACCAGGCACGGACGCACCTGCAGGGTGAGCGCATTCTTCAGCGCCGAGACGCAGCCGGCCTGCAGCAGCGCGTCGGGGTTGAGGAAGATCAGCACGCGACCGTGAGCCGCGCCGGCGCCCATGTTGGCGCCCCGGGCGAAGCCAGCGTTGCCGTGACCGCGGATCAGGGTGACCTTGGGCTCGCGCGCCGCCTCGTCGAGGATCGCCTCCTCCTCGTCGGTCGAGCCGTTGTCGACGATCACGAACTCGTCGACCATCTCGTCGCGCAGCACCCGCCGCACGCTCTTGGCCAGCACCGGCCCGGTGCGGAACACCACCATCACGACCGTGACGCCGACGTCGAGCCGGGCGTCGGCATGCCAGGTGGTGGCGAGAAGGCCGCCGCTGAGCGGGCGGATATGCGTGTTCATGCCGGCTCGCCCTGCATCGCTACATCCGCTCGATGGCCGTCGTCCGCGCGCCGCTCGTCGGGCGCTTTCGCTTCGGAGGCGAGTCTACTCGCCGCCTCGGCGAGCGCCAACACCTCCTGCCCGTCGGAGCCGAGGCGCCGCAGCGCCAGCCGGCCCTCCTCCGCCTCGCGCCGGCCCACGACCGCGATCACCGGGACCTTGGCCAGGGAGTGCTCGCGCACCTTGTAGTTGATCTTCTCGTTGCGCACGTCGAGCTCCACCCTCAGCCCCGCCGCCCGCAGGGCCTTCGCCGCTTCCGCAGCATACGCCGCCGCGTCGGACGTGATTGTGGCGACGACGACCTGAACCGGAGCCAACCACAGCGGGAAGGCTCCGGCGTAGTTCTCGATGGTGATGCCCAGGAAGCGCTCGAAAGAGCCGAAGATGGCCCGGTGCAGCATCACCGGGCGCTGCTTGGAGCCGTCCTCGGCCACGTACTCGGCGTCCAGCCGCTCGGGCAGCACGAAGTCGAGCTGCAGGGTGCCGCACTGCCAGGTGCGGCCGATGGCGTCGCGCAGGTGGAACTCGAGCTTGGGGCCGTAGAAGGCGCCCTCGCCGGGGAGGAGCTCGACCACCTCGCCCGCCGCCTCCGCCGCTTCCTTGAGCTGCGATTCGGCGAGGTCCCAGATCGCGTCGGTCCCGGCCCGCAGGTCGGGGCGCAGCGCCAGCTTCACCCCGTGCAGGGTGACGCCCATGTCCTCGTAGACGCTGCGCAGGAGATGGCAGAACTTGGCCGTCTCCTCCACGATCTGGTCCTCGCGGCAGAAGATGTGGGCGTCGTCCTGCGTGAAGGCGCGCACCCGCATCAGCCCCTGCAGTGCGCCCGAAGGCTCGTAGCGATGGCATGATCCGTATTCGGAGTATCGGACCGGCAGGTCGCGATAGCTCGTCTGCCCCCAGTTGAACACCTGCACGTGGCCGGGGCAGTTCATCGGCTTCACCGCCAGCACCTCGCCCTCCACCGTCTCGCAGGTGAACATGTTGCCGGCGTACTTCTCCCAATGGCCCGAACGCTCCCACAGGGAGCGGTCGAGTATCTGGGGGGTCTTGATCTCCTGGTAGCCGTCCGCGTCCAGGCGCCGGCGCAGGTAGGTCTCGAGCTGGCGCCACAGGGTCCAGCCGTTGGGGTGCCAGAACACCATGCCGCGCCCCTCCTCCTGCATGTGGAAGAGGTCCATCGCCTTGCCGACCTTGCGATGGTCGCGCCGCTCGGCCTCGGCCACCTGCTCCAGGTGGGCGGCGAGCTCGGCGTCGGTAGCCCAGGCCGTGCCGTAGATGCGCTGCAGCTGGGCGTTGTCGGAGTCGCCCCGCCAATACGCGCCCGCCACCTTGGTCAGCTTGAACGCCGTGCCGACCGTCTTTGTCGAGGGCAGATGCGGGCCGAGGCACAGGTCCAGCCATTCGCCCTGCCGGTAGATCGAGATCTCCTCGTCCTCGGGAAGGTCGCGGATGATCTCGGCCTTGTAAGCCTCGCCGCGCGCCTCGAAGAAGGCGATGGCCTGCGCGCGCGGCCAGGTCTCGCGGGCGAAGGGTTCGCCGCGCGAGACGATTTCGCGCATCCGCGCCTCGATTTTGGGGAGATCGTCGAGTGAGATTGGCTCGTCGCGGGCGAAGTCGTAATAGAACCCGTCCTCGATTGCCGGGCCGATGGTCACCTGCGTGCCGGGAAACAGCCCCTGCACCGCCTCGGCCATCACGTGACTGGCGTCGTGGCGGATCACCGCCAGCACCGCCGGGTCGTCGCGCATCAGGAACTCGATGGCCCCACCGTCGGTGAGCGGACGCTCCAGGTCGCGCAGCTTGCCGTCCAGCCGCACGATCACGGCCTTCTTGGCCAGCGACTTGGAGAGGCTCTCCGCCACCGCGCGGCCGGTGGTCCCGGGCGCGTAGGAACGCGTGGAGCCGTCGGGAAAACGCAGGTCGATCATGGCTCGCAGACGAAGGTGGCGCGCGTTCGCGCCGGAGGGACGGGGTCGTAGCCGGAGCCGCCGCCCGGGCGGCAACGGCACAACCGGCGCAGCGCCAACGCCGAGCCACGCGCCGGGCCGTGGGCGATCAGCGCCTCGCAGGCATAGGTCGAGCAGGTGGGGAGATAGCGGCAGGCGTTGCCGAACAGGGGCGAGAGGCTAGCCTTGTAGGCCCGGTGCGCGCCCCGGATCAGCTGTTCGTAGGCGCGCGACAACCGGCGTCTCCCGTTCGACGGCGCGGCCCTACCACGCGCCGGAGGGCCGGCGCCACCCCGCGGAAGTGACGACGCCGGGCCGCGTCTAGGCCTCCGCCGCCTCACGCGCCGCCGCCGCCGCCGCCTCGAAGGCCAGGAGGGTGGAGGCGTGGCGGGCGGGATAGTCCTTCACCGGCTGCAGGGCGGCGAGGCCGGCGAAGCGGCCCTGCGGCGGCGGACCGCCCGTCTTCAGCATGGCGCGCAGCACGTTGCGGGCGTGCTCCAGCTCGTCGGGGGTGGCCCCGATCACCGCCTCGCCCAGCACCGCGGCCGAGGCCTGGCCGAGCGCGCAGGCGCGCACGTCGTGGGCGTAGTCGGCCACCCGTCCGTCGGCCACGGTCACGTCGGCGGTGACGGTGGAGCCGCACAGCTTGGAGGTGCGTGTGGCGCTCGCCTGCGGGTCCGCCAGGCGCCCGGCGCGGGGCAGGTTGGCCGCCAACGCCAGGAGCCTGGCGGAATAGAGGTCGTCGATCACGCCGCCGCGGCCGCGCTGACGCGCGCCTCGGCCTGCGCCTTCAGCGCCTCGGCCATGGCCGCGAAGCCCTGGCGGGTGCGGGCGCGCAGCGACTTGGGCGTGAAGCGGGCGCCCAGGCCGTTGAAGATCTCGCCGTTGGAGAAGATGCAGCCGGCGTCGTTCAACGCCTCCAGCTCCATGTAGCGGGTGGAACGCACGAAGCCGCCGCCGTAGCGCGCCGCCCACACGATCTGCTCGTTGGGCACCCAGTCGATCACCGACACGCGCTGCTGCACCGGCGCCTCGCCCTGCACGTGCAGCTCGACGCTCAGCGGCGCGCCGATCGAGAGGCGCCCCTCGGCCTTGGGGTAGAGCGGGTTCCAGCCGGACCAGCCCTCCAGGTCGGCCAGCACCTCCCACACCACGGGGGCTGGGGCGGCGATGCCGATGCGGTGCTCCAGGCGGAAACTCATGGCGTCGATATAAGGCGTGACCTTGGGGCCGCCAGCATGGGGCGGTCGGGACTCCCCCCGGTTCCGCTCTTCCCCGCGGAAGCGGGGACCAGGCTTGAGCCGGTGCTGAGGAGCCAGCCCGCTTCACGCAGACATCAGCGCCGTTCCATCCCTGGCCAAAGCCTGGGTCCCCGCTTCCGCGAGCGGGGGGGTGGAGGGTCTCAGCCCCTGAGCCGCCAGCTCACCGCTCCGCCCGCGCCGTCCAGCACCTCGACATTGCGCGCGGCGAGTTCGCCGCGGAGGCGGTCGGCCTCCGGCCAGTCCTTCGCTGCGCGCGCGGCGGTGCGGGCCGCGATCAGCGCATCGACGTCGGCCGCGAAGGCGGCGTCCGCGCCGCCCCGGAACCAGGCGTCCGGATCGCCCTGCAGGTGGCCCATGAGCGCGGCCGCCGCCATCAGCGTCGCGCGGATGCGGGCGGCCTCGTCCGCGTCGCGCCGGGTGACCGCCGCGCGCAGCCGATCGGCGGCGGCGAACAGGAGCTGCATGGCCTTGGGCGTGTTGAGGTCGTCGGCCAAGGAGGCGTCGAGAAACTCGGTGACCAGTTCGCCGCTGGCGCTCGCCACGGCGTCGTCGCCGATCAGCCGACCCGCGTCCTGCAGCACGCCGTAGAGCCGGTCGAGCGAGGCGCGGCTCTGCGCCAGGAGGTCGCCCGTCCAGTCCAGCGGGGCGCGGTAGTGGGCGGAGAGCAGCGCCCAGCGCACCACCTCGCCCGGGACCTCCTGCACCAGCTCGTGCACCAACAGCACGTCGCCCGCGCTCTTGGACATCTTCTGCGAGTCGAGCGTCAGGAAGCCGTTGTGCATCCAGTAGCGGGCGAACTCCGCGCCGCCGTTGGCGCAGGTCGCCTGCGCGATCTCGTTTTCGTGGTGCGGGAAGATCAGGTCGTGGCCGCCGGCGTGGATGTCCACCGGCAGGCCAAGCACGCTCTCGATCATGGCCGAGCACTCGATGTGCCAGCCCGGGCGCCCGGCGCCCCAGGGCGAGGGCCATTGCGGCTCGCCGGGCTTGGAGGGCTTCCACAGGACGAAGTCGGCCGGGTCGCGCTTGTAGGGCGCCACTTCCACCCGGGCGCCAGCGATCATCTCGTCCACCGAGCGGCCGGACAGCTGGCCGTAGGCGGGGTAGGCCGCCACGCTGAACAGCACGTGCCCCTCGGCCGCATAGGCCGCGCCCGCCTTGATGAGGCGCGCGATCTGGTCCTGCATGTCGCCGATATGGGCGGTGGCGCGGGGCTCCAGCTGCGGCGGCTGAACGCCCAGCGCGCCCATGTCCTCGTGGTAGACGCGGGTGTAACGGTCGGTGATCTCGCGCGGCTCGACGCCTTCGGTCGCGGCTGTGGCGATGATCTTGTCGTCCACATCGGTGAGGTTGCGGGCGTAGACCACCTCGTGCGCCGGGTGCAGCCGTCGCAGCACCCGCGCAAGCACGTCGAACACCACCGCCGGGCGGGCGTTGCCGATGTGGGCCGGGCCGTACACGGTGGGCCCGCACACGTAGAGGGTGATGGCGGGGCTGTCGGGCCGGGGCGCGAAGGCGACCTTGGCCCGCTGCAGGGTGTCGTGGATCATGAGCGGCATGGCGGCGCGGGTGTTAGCCCGGCGCGCTCAGTCCCGCACGTACTTCCGCTCGCCGTGGCCGCCGCAAGCACGAGGGCGGCGTATCCGTCGGCGGCGAGTCCAGCACCACGGTGGCGCCGGAGGCTACGACCTCGCTCATGAGTCTCGGCGATTTCGGAGCTGTTGAAGCGCATGGCGCCACGAGGGCGCGGGTGCGTCCAATGACAAGATCGTAAAGCGCGCCTAACTGCCGCTTTCATGAACGCCGCCTTCCCGCCGCCCCCCGCCGACGCGCGCATCCTGGAGCAGGGCGCCGTGCTCGCGCCGCGCTTCGACGCACAGGGCCTTGTCGCCGCCATCGCCCAGCACGTCGACACGGGCGAGGTGCTGATGCTGGCCTGGATGAATGCGCAGGCCCTCCACCTCACGCTCGAGACCGGCGAGGCGCACTACTGGAGCCGCTCGCGCGCCGCCCTGTGGCGCAAGGGCGCCACCTCCGGCCAGGTGCAGCGCGTGGCCGAGGTGCGCATCGACTGCGACCAGGACGCCGTCCTCCTGCGCGTCCACCCCCAGGGCGACGGCGGCGCCTGCCACACCGGCGCGCGCAGCTGCTTCTACCGTGTCGTGACGCCTGCGGGGCGGCTGGAAGCGCGTCCTTGACCGCCGGCGCCGACGATCTCGACGCACCCGAGCCGGGCGAGACCGTGCCGATCCGCGCCGGTCAGAGCTTCGAGACCCGTCTCGTCGGCGACCTCGGCCGGATCGACAAGGTGCTCGCCGCGACCCCCCTGGCGGCCGCCGCCAGCCTCTCGCGCGAACGGATCCGCCGTCTGATCGAGGGCGGCCGCGTCAGCGTCGACGGGCGTCTCGTGCGTGATCCCGCCGAGCGCAGCCACGCCGGAAGCTATGTCGTAGCCATCCCGGCGCCTGAGCCATTGGAGCTGCGTCCACAAGCCCTCGCGCTCCGCGTACTGTTCGAGGACGCCGACCTTATCGTGATCGACAAGCCGGCGGGCATGGCGGCGCATCCGGGGCCCGGAACGCCGGACGGCACCCTGGTCAACGCCCTGCTCCACCACTGCGCCGGCGAACTCTCGGGCATTGGCGGGGTGGAGCGGCCAGGAATCGTGCACCGACTGGACAAGGACACCTCGGGGGTGATGGTCGCCGCCAAGAGCGACCGGGCGCACCAAGGACTGGCCGCCCTCTTCGCCGCGCACGACATCCAGCGGCGCTACATCGCGCTCACCCGCGGCGCGCCAGAGCCGCGGCAGGGCGCCATCGCCACGCGTATCGGGCGCTCGCCGCACGACCGCAAGAAGATGGCGGTGCTGCGCGCGGGCGGGCGCGAGGCGGTGACGCATTACGGCGTGGAGCGTGTGTTCGGGACGGCGGCCAGGCCGCTCGCGGCGCGGGTCGCTTGCGAACTGGAGACGGGACGCACCCACCAGATCCGCGTGCACCTCGCCTCCCGAGGCGCGCCGTGCCTGGGCGATCCTGTCTACGGCTCGGGTGCGCCGTCCGCCGGCGTGAAGCATGCTATGGCCGCCGCCGGCTTGGCGCGCCAGGCGCTGCACGCGGCGGTGCTGGGCTTCATCCATCCCGTCACCGGCGCGCGGCTGCGGTTCGAGACGCCGCCTCCCGCCGACATGGCGGCGCTGGAAACCTATCTCACCGATCAGGAATTTTTGAACGGTTGAGTACGCTTGGGCCTTAAACACGACGCAGCGGCGCGCTATATCGGCTGACGCAGACAGCCCGGTGACGCCGCGCTCCCATCGACCCGACCGCCCTCAAAACGGACGATCCCGCCGAGCGACGCCACCGAGATGGTCTCGACCGAAGGGGATGCAAGACTTATGGCGACCAATGCTCTGGCGATGATCTCGCCAGAAGGCGGGCTGTCTCGGTATCTGACCGAGATCCGCAAGTTTCCTATGCTGACGAAGGATGAGGAGTTCATGCTCGCCAAGCGTTGGCGCGAGCATGAGGACCCCGAGGCGGCCCATCGCCTCGTGACCTCGCACCTGCGGCTCGTCGCGAAGATCGCCATGGGCTACCGCGGCTACGGCCTGCCGATCGGGGAGGTGATCTCCGAAGGCAACGTCGGCCTCATGCAGGCGGTGAAGAAGTTTGAGCCTGACAAGGGCTTCCGCTTGGCGACCTACGCCATGTGGTGGATCCGCGCCTCTATTCAGGAGTATATCCTGCGCTCCTGGTCGCTGGTGAAGATGGGAACGACCGCCGCGCAAAAGAAGCTATTCTTCAATCTACGCAAGGCCAAGGCCGAAATCTCGGCGCTTGGCGAGGGGGATCTTCATCCCGACGCGGTGGAGCATATCGCCACCCGCCTGGGCGTCACGAACGACGACGTGATCTCGATGAACCGCCGCCTCTCCGGCCCGGATTCGTCGCTGAACACGCCGTTACGATCCGACAGCGAGAGCGAGTGGCAGGACTGGTTGAAGGACGACGCCGCCATCAGCCAGGAGACTCAGTTCGCCGAGACGCAGGAGCACAGTCAGCGCATGGACCTCCTCGGCGACGCCATGAAGGACCTGACCGATCGTGAGCGCCACATCATCACCGAGCGTCGCCTGCGCGACGATCCTTCGACCTTGGAGGAGCTCGCTGGCGAATATGGCGTCAGCCGCGAACGCGTGCGCCAGATCGAGGTGCGCGCCTTCGAGAAGCTGCAGAAGGCGATGAAGACGGCCGCGGTCGAACGCAACCTGATGGAGGGCGCCGCCGCGTGACGGCCGTCATCGCGCCTTGAATGACGCGAGGGTGCGTGGTCGGAAGCTGGATCGATCGCCTCGCGTGCACATCCGATCAGCATAGCGCGTGGCCGGTTCAGATAGCGATATCCATCCCACCCCCATCGCGCCCTTCGGTCGTTCGCCGGGGCCTGACGGTAAGCGGGCGCTGTTCTCGCTTTCACGCGACGCTGGGGCCTCGGCGCAAGGTTGACCAAGGCGGACGCTCGAACGAGGGTCCGCCTTCGCCGATCAGGGTCTACGAGCCGCCCACCTCGGAGGGGGGATAGGCCTCGCCGAACTCGGCGTAAGCGCGACGGGCTTCGGTCAGCGACACGCCTCCGGCGCCCACTGGCTCGGCGGCATCGGTTCTCGCCTGCGCCACGTCCTCCCATCCGCACACCGAGCACGTCTCGCCCGCACCGGCATGCGCCAGCGCCAGCTGGTCGCATACGGGGCAGGCGACGGCGCTCACGTGCCGGCGCCCTCGTCCGAACCGCTGCGCGAAGCGCTGCGGCGGCGGTAGCCGTCGTCGCCACTGGCGACCTGGGTCTTTTGTTCGACCCAGTAGGCCGCTCCGGTGCGGGGCCTGAAGAAAGTGCGCGGCGCCCCGTCCTTGCGGGCGACGACGAAGAGGTTGGCCTTGGGGTCGTACATCAGTCTGTCGCCGTTGGCCCGAGTCAGCGTCTGCACGTCGGCGGACGGGTGGTCGATGAAGGCGTGCACCTTGGTCAGACAATCGTCCAGCCCCTTGGCTCCGATGTCCGGCCCGCTCTTGCCGCAGTGATAGGTGGCGTTCTCCTGCGCCGAGTAGCGGCGGTTGTCGCTCCACATCGGCTCGCCGTGAAAGTCCGGAACGGGCTCGCGGGCGCGCCGGCCGCCTTCGTCGCCATAGCTGCGGTCGGACGAACCGGACGTCGTGCGGTCGTATCCCCCGCGTGTGTCGGATGCGCCCGCATCGCGCGAGGCGTAGCCGGGAGTCCCGCCGCTCGACGATGACGCCCCCTCATCACTCGTCCGCGCTCGTGCGGTGGTGCTCGCCCGTTCACAGCCGCACAGCGTCGCCCCCATCGCCGCGACCACCATCACGCCCACACCAAAGCTCCAGCGCATGTGCGCCTCCCCGTTCCAGAACAGACCCGGAACAAACGTTAACATGTCTCGCGCTGGAGTCGAGTCCCCCGCAGGCGCAGGTTGATCGCTCTGTGCGGGGGCCTGCACCTCGGCTAGAGGCTGGAGGTGACCAAGCGCGTGCTCCTCATCGTCGCCGGCGGGGTGGCCGCCTACAAGGCGCTCGAGCTCGTGCGCCTGTGCCGCAAGGCCGACGTGGATGTGCGCGCCATCCTCACCCGCGGGGGCCGCGAATTCGTGACGCCGCTGTCGCTGGCGTCGCTCACCGGCGACGTCGTCTACGAGGAGCTGTGGTCGCTCACCGATGAGGCGCGAATGGGCCACATCGAGCTCTCGCGCTCAGCCGACCTGATCGTTGTGGCGCCCGCCACCGCCGACCTCATGGGCAAGGCGGCGAACGGGCTGGCCGACGATCTCGCCTCCACCACCCTCCTCGCCACCGACGCGCCGGTGCTGATGGCGCCGGCCATGAACGTGCGCATGTGGCTGCATCCGGCCGTGGCTCGCAACGTTGCGCGCCTCGCCGCCGATGGCGTGCGCTTCGTAGGACCGGACGAGGGCGAGATGGCCTGCGGCGAGTTCGGCCCCGGTCGCATGGCCGAGCCCGCCGCCATCTTCGGCGCCGCCATGGCGATGATGCGCGACGTCGCCGCCCGCCCCCTGGCGGGGCGTCGCGTGCTGGTCACCGCCGGGCCGACCCATGAGCCGATCGACAGCGTGCGCGTGCTGGCCAACCGGTCGAGCGGGCGGCAGGGCTACGCCGTCGCCCAGGCGCTGGCCGCACGCGGCGCGGAGGTGACGCTGGTCTCCGGCCCCACGGCGTTGGCCGCGCCTGCGGGCGTGCGCCGGGTCGAGGTGGAGACGGCCGCGCAGATGCTGGCCGCCTGCGAGTCGGCCCTGCCGGCCGACGCCGCGGTGCTGGCCGCCGCCGTGGCCGACTGGCGCGTCGCCCAGCCCGCGCCGCGCAAGCTTAAGAAGGCGCCCGGCGTGGGGCCGCCGAGCCTGGAGCTGGTTGAGACGGCCGACATCCTGCAGCGCCTCTCGCAAGCGGGCCCGCGCCGGCCCTGGCTGGTGGTGGGCTTCGCCGCCGAGACGCACGACGTGCTCGCCAACGCCCGCGCCAAGCTCGCCCGCAAGGGTTGCGATTGGATCGTGGCCAACGACGTCTCCGGTGACGTGATGGGCGGCTCGCACAACCAGGTGACGCTGGTCACCGCCGCCGGCGACGAACCCTGGCCGCGCCTCGACAAGGCCGAGGTGGCGGCGCGCCTGGCCGAGCGCATCTCCGCCGCCTTCGCCGCCCCGGAGCCCGCATGAGCCCGCCTCGCGTCGCCGTGCGCCTCAAGCGCCTGCCCCACGCCGTGGGCCTGCCTCTCCCGGCCTACGCCACCCCCGGCGCTGCGGGGATGGATCTGCGCGCCGCCGTGCCGGAAAGCGCGCCGCTGACGCTCGCCCCCGGCTTCCGCACGCTCGTGCCAACGGGCTTCGCCATCGCGCTGCCCGACGACCACGAGGCGCAGGTGCGGCCGCGCTCGGGCCTGGCCATCCGCGACGGCGTCACCTGCCTCAACACCCCGGGCACCATCGACGCCGACTATCGCGGGGAGGTGCAGGTGATCCTGGTCAACCTCGGCCAGGCGCCGGTGGAGATCCGCCGCGGCGAGCGCATCGCCCAGATGGTGGTCGCCCCCGTCAGCCGCGCCGTCCTCACCGAGGTCGAGACGCTGGACGACACCGCCCGCGGCGCCGGCGGCTTCGGCTCCACCGGTCGCGGCTGAAGCGCACGGGTCACAGCTTGAGCGGCGCGGGGACGAAGCCGCCGATCTCCACCTCGCACGCCTCGGCCACCGCCAGGGTGCGGCTGTCGCCGCCCACCGGGCCGATGATCTGCACGCCCACGGGCAGCCCCGCGGCGAACCCGGCGGGAATGCAGGTGGCCGGCAGGCCGAGCGTGCTGGCCAGCAGCGACCAGCGGGCGAGGCCGGCGGCGGCGACCCGCGCGTCGTACAGCGGCGCAACGACGGGTGCGGCCGGCGCGACCACCACGTCCCATCGCGCGAACAGGGCGCTCATGCGGGCGGCGAGACGCGCGCGCACCTCGTCGGCGCGCATCCAGTCGCGATGGCTGGCGCTGACGGCCAGGGTGCGCGCCGCCCACGACCCCGGGGCCGCGCCCGCCGCGGCGAGCATGCGCGCCACGGGGCGCAAGGCGCGCCGCCGGCCGTAGGCGGAGGGCGACATGGCGCGGGCCCGCTCCGCCCCGTCCAGGGTGTCGAAGGCGCGCAGCAGGCGTCCGGGCGGCGCGGGCGGGGGGATCTGCTCGACCGTGGCCCCCTGCGCGGCCAGGGCGAGCGCCCACGCCTCGACCGCCGCGCGCACCGGCGCCTCCAGCGTGAAGCCCTCGGCCTCCAGCCACAGGCCCACGCGAAGTCCCGGCAGCACGGCCGGCAGGGTGCGGGAGGGAATGGCGGCGGGCGCCAGCACCGATAGAAGCAGACGCAGGTCGCGCGCCGACCGGGCGAGGGGGCCCAGCACGACCAGGTCGGGCTCGGCCAGCGTGCCCGGGCCGGGCCGCGCATGTCCGCGCTGGGAGACGAGGCCCCGCGTGGGGCGATGGGCGAACACGCCGCACAGGCCGGCCGCCAGGCGAAGCGCACCCCCCGCCTCCGCGCCGATCTCCAGCGCCGTGACGCCGGCCGCCACCGCCGCCGCGGCTCCGCCGCAGGCGCCGCCCGGCGTGCGCGCCCCGTCCCAGGGATTGGCGGTGCGGCCGTAGAGCCGGTTGTCGGTGCGCCAGTCGTCGGGATCGGCGCTGGTGTTGGTCTTGCCCCACACCACCGCGCCCGCGGCGCGCACGCGACCCACCACGTCGGCGTCGGCGCACTCGCGGCTCGCCAGGCGCGCCGCGCCGCAGGAGGCGGGCAGGCCGTCCACGTCGATGGCGTCCATCACGCTCATGGGCAGGCCGCCGAGGAGGCCCAGCTCGTCGGCCGGGTCGCCGCCTACGCGCTGGATGGCGGCGCGGCGCTCGTCGATGTGGCGTGCGGCGGCGCGCGCGGGCGCGAGATCGGCGGCGGCCACGGCGTTGACCGCGTCGGCCACCGCCCGGCCGCGCGTCACGCTGAGCTCCAGGAGCTCGACGGCGCCCAGGCGGCGCGTCTCCAGGAGCTGGAGCTGGGCGACCGCGTCCAGCCGCAGCGGGTCGCTCACAGGCCCAGCACGTCGGCCATGGCGTAGAGGCCGGGGGCGCGACCGGGCTGCGCCAGCCACACCGCCGCCTCCACCGCCCCGCGGGCGAACAGGCTGCGATCGCGGGCGGAATGGGCGAGCGTCAGCACCTCGTCCTCGGCGGCGAACAGCACGCTGTGCTCGCCCACGATCCCCCCGCCGCGGACCACGGCGAAGCCGATGGCGCCCGGCGCGCGCGGTCCGGTGCGGTCGTGCGCAGCCACCTCGGCCAGCGCCACGTCGCGCCCGGCCGCGGCGGCCTCGCCGAGCATCAGCGCCGTGCCCGAGGGGGCGTCCGCCTTGCACCGGTGGTGCGCCTCGACGATCTCGATGTCGTAGGCCGGTCCGAGCGCGGCCGCGGCTTGGCGCACGAGGCCAAGCAGCAGGTTCACGCCGAGCGAAAAGTTGCCTGACCGCAGCAGCGGGATACGCATGGCGGCCTCGGCGAGGATGGCCTCCTGCGCCGGTGAGAAGCCCGTGGTCCCCACCACCAGCGCCGGGCCGCCCCGCCGGGCGAGCTCGTTTGCGAGCGAGGAGCAGGCGGTCGGCGTGCTCACGTCGACGATCACCTGCGCGGCGTCGATAGCGGCCGAACGGGGCGCCGCGTCATCGCTTCCGAACCCGCCTGCCAGGGCGATGCGCCCATCGAGCTTCGCCGCAGCGACGACGGCGCCGCCCATGCGCCCCGAGGCGCCGGCCACGGCGAGTTGGAGAATGTCCGGCATCGCCGACGAACCTAACAGCCGGAATGCTTCAGAAATACCAAACCGGCTTCTTCACCCCGTGGGGCGGCGGCGGGCCGAGAACGGCCGCCAAGGGAGGCTGTGTTCTCGGCCTCACACCCGAGCGTCGGTCTCGGCGTGGGTGAGGGCTCCCCAGAACTTGCGGGCCTTGGCGAAGAAGCCGGCGTGCTGGGGGTGGTGGGTGTCGTCGGCGCCGCCGGCGGACAGTTCCTGGAGCAGCTCCTTCTGGCGCGCGGTAAGGCGCGTAGGCGTCTCCACGTAGAGCTCCACGATCAGGTCGCCGCGCTCGCGGCCGCGCAGCGAAGGCATGCCTTTGCCGCGCAGGCGCACTTGGCGGCCGGTCTGCGCGCCCTCGGCCACCTTCACGGCTACCTTGCAGTCGCCTTCGCAGGGGCGCCCGGCGGTGGACAGGCACGGCACCTCGACCTCGCCACCCAGCGCCGCCATCCACATGGGCACCGGCGCAGTGACGTGCAGGTCCAGGCCGTCGCGCTCGAACAGGTCGTGGGCGGCGACCCCGAGGAAGATGTAGAGGTCGCCCCGCGGGCCGCCACGGGCCCCGGCGTCCCCCTCGCCGCTCAGGCGGATGCGCGCGCCGTCGTCCACACCTGCGGGAATGCGAACCTGGAGGGTTCGCTCGCGGCGGACCTGGCCTGCGCCGTGGCAGGTGCGGCACGGATCGGTGATGAGCTTGCCGGCGCCGCCGCAGCGCGGGCAGGTGCGCTCCACCGCGAAGAAGCCCTGGGCGGCGCGCACACGTCCTGCGCCCGCGCAGGTGTGACAGGTCTGGGCCTGTGTGCCGGGCTTGGCGCCCGAGCCGTCACAGACTTCGCAGGTCATGGCGGTGGCGGCCTTGATGTCCACCTCGGCGCCGGCGAAGGCCTGTTCGAGTGTTATGTCGAGGTCGTAGCGCAAATCCTGCCCGCGGCTCGCCGCGTTGGGATTGCGGCCACGGCCACCACCGAACATCTCGCCGAAAACGTCGCCGAACACCGAGGAAAACACGTCGTTCGGGTCCGGCCCCGCGCCGCGCCCGCCCTGCTGGAAGGCCGCGTGGCCGAAGCGGTCGTAGGCGGCGCGCTTCTGCGGATCCGACAGAATCGAGTAAGCTTCGTTGCACTCCTTGAAGCGCACTTCGGCGGTATGGTCGCCGGGGTTGCGGTCCGGGTGGTGTTTCATCGCCGACTTGCGAAAGGCGCTCTTCAGCTCAACCTCGGTGCAGGTCCGCTCGACCTCCAGCACCTCATAGAAATCACGCGCCATGGGGGCGTCGCACCTTATCCTGCGCCCGCAAGCTCGGGCGGTTCACTGCATTAGATAGAGAGGGGGGCCTCGCATCGCTGCGCGAAGCGAGGCCCCCGGGCATCGGCCTTACGCCGACTTCTTCTCGTCGCCGACTTCCTCGAACTCGGCATCGACCACATCGGGATCGCCCGAAGCATGCTCGCCGCCCTCGTTCGCAGCGCCTTCGCCATCCTGCTGAGCGGCGTACATGGCCTCGCCGAGCTTCATGGAGGCCTGCACCAGCGCCTGCGTCTTGGCGCGGATATCCTCGAGATTGTCACCGTCCTTCGCCGCCTTGAGGTCGGTCGAGGCGGTCTCGATGGCGCTCTTCTCGCCCGCGCCGACCTTGTCGCCGAACTCGGCCACGCTCTTGTCGGTCTGGTGGATCAGGGCGTCGGCCTGGTTGCGCGCCTCGACCAGCTCTTTGCGCTCCTTGTCGGCCGAGGCGTTGGATTCGGCGTCCTTGACCATCTGCTGGATGTCGGAGTCCGACAGTCCGCCGTTGGCCTGGATGCGGATCGATTGCTCCTTGTTGGAAGCCTTGTCCTTGGCCGTCACGTGCACGATGCCGTTGGCGTCGATGTCGAAGGTCACCTCCACCTGCGGCATGCCGCGCGGCGCGGGGGGGATGCCGACCAGGTCGAACTGGCCCAGCATCTTGTTGTCCTGCGCCATGGGCCGCTCGCCCTGGAACACCCGGATGGTCACGGCCGACTGGTTGTCGTCGGCGGTGGAGAACACTTGGCTGCGCTTGGTGGGGATGGTGGTGTTGCGCTCGATCAGCTGGGTCATCACGCCTCCCAGCGTCTCGATGCCGAGCGAGAGAGGTGTCACGTCGAGCAGCAGCACGTCCTTGACGTCGCCCTGCAGCACGCCGGCCTGCACCGCCGCGCCCAACGCCACCACCTCGTCGGGGTTCACGCCCTTGTGCGGCTCGCGACCGAAGAAGTCCTGCACCGCTTTCTGCACGGCAGGCATACGGGTCATGCCGCCGACCAGTACGACCTCGTCGATGTCGCTCTTCTTGTAGCCGCTGTCCTTAAGCGCTGCGTCGCAGGGGCCGATCGTCTTCTTCACCAAGTCCTCGACCAGGCTCTCCAGCTTGGAACGGGTGAGCTTGATATTGAGGTGCAACGGACCCGAGGCGTTCATGGTGATGAACGGCAAGTTCACGTCATACTGGGCGGTGGAGCTGAGCTCCTTCTTTGCCTTCTCAGCCTCTTCCTTCAGGCGCTGCAGGGCCAGCTTGTCCTTGCGCAGGTCGACGCCGGACTCCTTCTTGAACTCGTCCGCTAGATAATCGACGATGCGGTTGTCGAAGTCCTCGCCGCCGAGGAAGGTGTCGCCATTGGTCGCCTTCACTTCAAAGACGCCGTCGCCGATCTCCAGGATCGAAACGTCGAAGGTGCCCCCGCCGAGATCGTATACGGCGATCTTCTTGCCGTCGTTCTTCTCGAGCCCATAAGCCAGGGCCGCCGCGGTCGGCTCGTTGATGATGCGCAACACCTCCAGACCGGCGATCTTGCCGGCGTCCTTGGTGGCCTGGCGCTGGGCGTCGTTGAAGTAGGCCGGCACGGTGATGACGGCCTGCGTCACCTTCTCGCCGAGCGAGGCTTCGGCCGATTCTTTAAGGCGCTGCAAGATGAACGCCGAGATCTGCTGGGGCGAATAGTCCTTGCCGTGGCTCTTCACCCAGGCGTCGCCGTTGGGACCCTTAACGATCTCGAAGGGCGACAGGCCCTTGTCCTTCTGCACCACCGGGTCGTCGAAGGTGCGTCCGATCAGGCGCTTGATGGCGTAGAAGGTGTTGCTTGGGTTGGTGACCGCCTGGCGCTTGGCGGGCTGGCCGACGAGGCGCTCGCCATCATCCATGATGGCCACCACCGAGGGCGTGGTGCGCGCGCCTTCCTGATTCTCGAGCACCTTCGGGTTCTTGCCGTCCATGACGGCGACGCACGAATTGGTAGTGCCCAGGTCGATGCCGATGATCTTGGCCATGGGTGTGTTCAGTCCTCTTGGTGCTTGCGGCGGGCGACGCCGGATGGGCCTTCGAATGAAGCGCCCGGAGTGGGGCTCGCCCCCTCAGGAGGTGGGTCCGCAGCGCGCCCGTATGCGCGCGCCGCATCGACGCGACCTCAACGCCGCATCGACCGATCCGATATGGGGAGGGGCCGGGCCGCCGCAAGCGCCGCGCGGCGGCCCGGCGGGGGCCTCAGCCGCGGTGGCTGCTCAGCCAGGTGGAGACCTGCGGGACCACGCGCGCCTTGATGCTGTCGGCGGCGCGGATGGCGCTGTTCGCGCGCACCACGTCGCCCTGGGCGGTGGCCGGGATGTGCGCCTTGGCGTAGGCGCCGAGCTTGGCGATGGTGGCGTCGCCCGAGCCCTTCTGCGCCAGGCGCGGAATGAAACTGTTGCGGCTGTCGGGCTCCAGGACGGCGTTGATGGCGTCGGCGTGGGCGATGGCGAAGTCGAGCGCCATCTGCGGGTGCTCGTCACCCACGTCGCGCACCATGCTGGGGGCGGTGGTCTTCTCCGGCTCCCCCGTGAGCGAGAGCTGGAGCGCGCGCTGCGCCAGGGCCGGGTCGCGGGCGAAGGCCAGGCGCGTGAAAGCGTCCTCCTTTTCCAGCGCGGTGGGGGCGTGCAGGGCCAGGGTGTGCAACTGGTCCCATTGCGCCGGGGTGGCGTGGGCGGCGATCATGCCGAGCACGGCGGTGCGCTCGCCCGGCTCCAGCGCGTCGGGATCACGCAAGTAGGCGGCGAACTTATCGCGCGCCTGGGCCAGCACGGCCGGATCGTCGAAGTCGCCGAGCGCCGCCAGCACGCTTTCGCGCAGCAGCGCGTCGTTGGAGGGCTCGCCCGCCTTCGCCCGCCAGCCCAGACGCGCGTAGAGCGGCTCCACCACCTTACGCGCGTGCGCGCGCCACGCCTCGCGGGCCGGGTTCGCCTTGAGCAGCTCGTCGATCCCGCGCAGCCGCCCGACCATGGCTCGCGCCACGATGGGATCGGCGTCGGCCGTAATGGCGGAGGTGAGCGCGAGCGTGTCGGCGTAAGGCTCGTCGCCCGCGCCGCCCAGCGCGGAGGAATCGTTGAGCACGCCTAGCTGGTCGTACGGATCCAGCCGTGCATAGCCGGCCTTGACCGGCGCAAAAGCCGCCGGGGCGTAGAGGGTGCGGAAGTATCCGGTCTGGCCGGCGTTGACGATGACCAGCCCCGCGCAGTCGAGCCTTGCGGCGGCGCCTTGCGGCGGCAGAACCGTCGTCGCCGCCCCGCCGAGGACCCCCGGCGCACGCAGCGCGACGGGCACGCGCCAGCGGCTGCCCGCGCTGGACCCATCCACGCTGAACACGCCCTGAGCGAGGGCGACGGCGCCATCCGCCCTGTCGCCCGCGCAGCGCTCCGCGCCCACCCTCACCAGCGGCACGCCGGGCTGCAGAGTGAAGTCGTGGGCGATCTGGGTCACCGGGCGCGGGCCGCCGCCCTCGTCGATGGAGCGCCACAGGTCGTCGGTGGTGGTGTTGCCGTACTCATGAGCGCGGATGTAGCGGCGCACGCCGTCGCGCCAGGCGTCGGGGCCGACGTACTGCTCGAGCATGCGGATGACCGCCTGGCCCTTGGAGTAGGTGATGGTGTCGAAGGCCTGCTGGGCCTGCAGCACGTCGTGGATGGGCGTGATCACCGGATGGGTGCCGGTGCGCGCGTCCAGCGCCATCGCCGCCTGCTTGGAGGAGGCCGCCTGCAGCCACAGCTTCCATTCGGGGTGGAAGTGGTCGGTGGCCTTGTTCTCCATCCACGAGGCGAAGCCCTCGTTCAGCCACAGGTCGTCCCACCAGTCCATGGTGACGAGGTCGCCGAACCACTGGTGCGCCATCTCGTGCGCCACTACGATATAGACGTTCTGCTTGTCCGCCTCGGTGGCGAGCTTGGGATCGATCAGCACGTCACGGTCGAAGTAGAAGATTGCGCCCCAGTTCTCCATGGCTCCGAAGAACTGGCTTTGCCCGGAACCGGCGATCATGTCGAGCTTGGGCAACGGATACTTTACGCCGAAATACTCGTTATAATACCGAAGGATGTGAGTAGCGGCGTCCAGCGCATAGGTCGCCTGATCGGTGGCTCCGCGCTTGACGATGACGCCCACGTCGGTGCCGTCCACGTCCTTGTGGATGCGTTCAAAGTCTCCCAGGCCGAAGAACAGCAGGTAGCTGGACATCTTGGGCGTGGTGACGAAGCGCACGCGCTTGAGACCTCCCGCCACGTCGCTCGCGCTGGCCACGGGCATGTTGGAGACCGCCATCAGAGCCTTCGGCACGGTGGCGGTGAGGGTGAAGGTCGCCTTCTTGTTGGGCTCGTCCCAGCTGGGCACGAAGCGGCGGGCGTCGGAGTTCTCGAATTGGGTGAACAGCGCCTTCTTGCGCCCGCCGCCCACCGACGTGGGCGCGTCGTAATCCAGCGCGAACAGGCCCGCGGCGTGCTCGTTGATCTGGCCGGCGTAGGCGATGGTCAGGGTGTGGCGACCGGCCGAGACCTCGCTCGGGAAGGTCAGGGTGGCGGTCTGCTGCTCGGTGTCGAAGCTCACTTGCGGCGCGGCGGGCATGCCTGAAAGCGCCACGCGGCTGAAGGTGAGTTCGGCTGCGTTCAGAGTGATCGTGTGGGTGGGCGCCTTCACGTCGACGGTGATCGCCACCTGGCCGGTGAAGGTCATGGCCGTCATGTCGGGCGTCACCGCCACGTCGTAATTTAAAGGCGCGACGTTGGTCGGCAGCACCACGCGGCCTGCCGCGGAGGGCGCGGCCAGGGTGGCTTGGCGCGCCATGGCGGGCTGAGCTGCGCCGCAGAGGAGAAGGGTTGCGAGGGCGGCGGCGGCGAGGCGCATGGGCGATGGGATCCGGGCTGTGGCGGAGAGGCGTTGTCGCATGCGCCCTTAAGGCGCCGCGCGTCCGCGCGCATTACATCGCCGTCATGATTTCCGAAGGCTTCCGCTTGATCCCGGGCGCCCTTTAAGCGGAGGCGCAGGCCACGCTCTTGGCGAACGAGGGAATATCAAGGGGTTGCCGCACCTCGTGCCCGGCGGCGACCGCGTAAACCTGCTGCTGCGCCTCGCGGCCGGCTAAGCGGCGGTCTCATCCCCACGCCGCGTCCAAGGCTATGCCCGCCGCCGTCTACGAAACTTCCAGCGGCGGGGTCCAGCGCTCGAACCGGGAGGGGAGCTTTAGTACGAGGATCGCGCCTCTAAGCGGACAGGCTGGCCGGACGCTCTTCGGGGACGCGCGCAGGCGCCTAGCGGATCTGGACGTTGTCCTTGTCGGGGGCGGTCTCGCCATCGGTGGTGGGGTCCTCACGACCGAGGCGGCGCCCGCCGGGGTCTGCGCCCTCGTCCTCTTCGTGGTAGCTTTCGCGCATCTGCTCGGCGTGGCGGTAGCTGTCCTGGGGCTTCACGCCAGCCTGCGTCGCCTGCTCGATGGTGGTGTCGGGCTTGGAGCCCGGGGGTTCGGCCATGAGGGTCGCTCCTGTGCGTGACGCCAGGCCTGCCCAGCGTGCGAAACGGCGCGCCGTTCCCCGGCTGGACATGGGGGAGGCTGCGGCTCACATCTCCGCGGCTGGCCCGAGAAGAGGCCGCGGAGGAGCCCCCATGCCCGTGCTGACCCGCCCCGAGGGCACGCCTCCCGCCGACCTGCAGCTCGACCGCCGCGGCCTGCTGGGCGGCGGCGCTTTCGCCGCGGGCTATGCCGCCTTCGCGCTGTCCGCCGAGGCCGAGCCCATCGTCACTGACGAGGCGGGCATCGTGACCGAGAGCGTGTCTGTGCCGGAAGGCTCGGGCGCCATCCCCGCCTATGTGGCGCGCCCGCAGGCGCGCGGGCGCTTCGGCGCCGTGCTCGTGGTCAACGAGGTGTTCGGCGTGCACGAATACATCCGTGACGTGTGCCGCCGCCTCGCCAAGCTGGGCTACGTCGCCATCGCTCCGCAGCTCTTCATCCGCTCCGATCCTGACAACCAGTTGGCCATGACTCAAGACTTCGCCGTCATACAGAAGCGCGTCGGCCAAGCTCACAACGCCCAGGTCATGGCCGACGTGGGCGCCACGCTCGACTGGCTGTCCACCCTGCCGTTCGTCGACCGCAAGCGCCTGGCCGTCACCGGCTTCTGCTGGGGGGGTGCGGTGGTGTGGGAGGCGGCGACCCGCTTCCCGCAGCTGCGCGCCGGGGCCGCCTGGTACGGCCGCCTCGCCCCGCCCGCCCCCGGCCAGTTCATGAGCGACGACACCGAACGCCGCTGGCCCCTGCAGCAGGTGCCCGAATTGAAGGTCCCGGTGATCGGCTTCTACGGCGGCCAGGACAAGGGCATCCCCACCGCCGACGTGGACGCCATGCGCTCCGCCCTGACCGCCGCGGGCGACCGCGAGGACCAGCTGATCACCTACCCCGAGGCCGGCCACGGTTTCCACGCTGACTACCGCTCGTCCTACGATCCCGCCGCCGCCAGGGACGCCTGGGCCCGTATGCTGGCCTTCTTCGCCGCCCACCATGCGGCGCCGGGCGCCAGCCACGGATTTTTCGGGTAGGACCCTCGCCCATGCCCTTCGACGCCCCCGCCCCCATCGTCGGATCCGAGCGCTCCCCCGCCGAGCCGCGCCACGACTGGACGCGCGCGCAGGTGGAGGCGCTGTTCGACCTGCCTTTCACCGAACTGCTGTTCCGCGCCGCCGGCGTGCACCGCGTGAACTTCGACCCGGCCGAGGTGCAGATGTCGCAGCTCCTTTCCATCAAGACCGGCGGCTGCGCGGAGAACTGCGGCTACTGCTCGCAGTCGGCCTCGTTCGATACCGGCCTCAAGGCCACGAAGCTGATGGCCGCCGAGGCGGTGTTGGCCGCCGCCGTCCAGGCCAAAGCTTCGGGCGCCCAGCGCTTCTGCATGGGAGCCGCCTGGCGCGACCTCAAGGACCGCGACCTGCCGGCGCTGGAGGCGATGATCTCGGGCGTGAAGGCGATGGGCCTGGAGACCTGCGCCACGCTCGGCATGCTGCGCCCCGACCAAGCGGGGCGCCTCGCCGACGCCGGCCTGGATTTCTACAACCACAACCTCGACACCGCGCCAGAGGACTACGCCCGCGTGGTGACCACCCGCACCTACGAGGATCGGCTGGAGACCCTGCGCCACGTGCGCGACGCGGGCATGAGCGTGTGCTGCGGCGGCATCGTGGGCATGGGCGAGACGCGCAGCGCGCGGGCCGGCCTGATCCAGGCGATGGCCACCCTGCCCGAGCACCCGCAGAGCGCGCCCATCAACGCGCTCGTGCCCATCGCCGGCACCCCCCTGGGCGACAGCGCTCCGCTCGACCCGCTGGAGTTTGTGCGCACGGTGGCCGTAGCGCGGATGTGCCTGCCCCGCTCGGTGGTGCGCCTGGCCGCCGGCCGCGAGGCCATGAGCCGCGAGACCCAGGCGCTCTGCTTCCTAGCCGGCGCAAACTCCATCTTCGTGGGAGCCAAGCTTCTCACCACCCCCCTGCCGGGCGAAGACGCCGACGCGGACATGCTGGCGGCGCTGGGCATGCGGCCCATGACGATGAGAGAGCAAGCACCAGTCGGGTGAGCTGATGCTCGCGTAAATGTGATTTCTAGGCGGCCGCAATCCGGCTAGATTGCGGCGGTCGACGGCCGTTTCCCAGAAAGGGTGGCCTCCGCTCCAGGGCCGTCGACGCCGGGCGCTTGCGCCCCCGGCCCGGCGCATGCGCGCTGGGGGGCGGATGTTATCAGGGATGGCCCCTCCTCCAGTGCTGCGGCCCATGCGCCGCAGCTTCGCCGACTTGGTTCGGCTCTACCTCCTCCTGGCCGCGACGCTCCTCGGGCTCATACTGGTCTTGCGGGTGATCGCGCCCGACTTGGTCAGCCGGCACGACGACGCCTCGTTGGTGCTGGCCGTGATCCTTGTCCTCGCCTGCCCGCTCGCCCTGTTCTGGGTCGTGCGTGCGGCGTGGCGGATTTGGCGCGCGCCGGGCCGGACGGCCTCCTAACCCAACCTCCTTCTCAAGGATCTGAAGATGACACTCCGCCTTCCCAGGCGCGCGTTCCCGCGCGCCTGCGCACCGCTGGCAGCGGGCGCGCTCCTGGCCGCCTGTTCGCAGGTGCAACCGGGCCACGTCGGCGTGCGCGTCGACAACATCGGCTCCCATGCCGGGGTAGAGAACCGCGCGCTCGGCGTCGGCTGGTATTGGACGGGACTCGGCCAGCATGTCTACGAGTACCCCGTCTACACCAACACCTACACCTGGACGCGCTCGACCAGCGAGCAGAACCCGATCGACGAGGAGTTCACATTCCAGGACAGGAATGGGCTTTCCATGAGCTCGGACGTGGCGGTGAGCTTCTCGGTAGACCCGGTGCTGGCGCCGCAGCTGTTCCAGAAGTACCGCACCGACATGGCCGGCATCATCGCGGGTCCCCTGCGCAACGCCGTGCGCGACGCGCTCGTCACCCGCGCCTCGGACATGGGGGTCGAGGAGATCTACGGACCCCGCAAGGCCGAGCTGATCCGCAACGCGGAAGGCGACGTGCGCCGCTTCATGGCGCCCTTCGGCCTGCGGGTGGAGCGGCTCTACTGGGCCTCCAACATCCGCCTGCCCGACCTCGTGCGCGCCCAGATCGAGCAGAAGATCGCCAACGAGCAGGCGGCGCTGGCGGCCCAGGCGCAGGTGGCCACCGTCGAGGCCCAGGCCCGCCAGCGCGCGGCCCAGGCGCTGGGCGAGGCGCAGGCGATCAACGTGCAGGGCGCGGCGCTGCGCGCCAACCCCGAGGTGCTGCGGCTGCGCTCCATCGAGAAGTGGGACGGGCGCCTGCCCCAGGTGACCGGCGGCGGGGGCACGCCCTTCGTCAACCTGCCGGCGGGCGACGGCGCGCGCTGAGCCTCGACCGCCCCGGGCGCTTGCCGAGCGCCCGGGGCGGCGCGATACGGAAGGCCTGCGCCAGGGGAGGACAGCCGCCATGCATCGTCTCGCGGCCGCCCTCGCCGCCGGCGCCCTCCTGGGGCTCGCCTGGACGGGCGTCGCGCAGGCGGCCTGCCGGATGGTCAAGGTCGGCGAGCTGCCGGTGCGCTTCGAGCACAACGAGCCCATGGTGCAGATGGGGCTGAACGGGCGCCCGGTGTGGATGCTGGTCGACACCGGCGCCGCCTCCAGCCTGATCTTCGGGGGCGCGGCCCGGGCGCTCGGTCTCAATGTGGTCAGCGCCACCGGCCTGCGGTTCTACGGCGTCGGCGGCGGCCAGGACGCGCTCACCACCGTCGTGCGCCAGGTGACCCTGCCCGGCGTGAGCGCCCACGACCTGCGCTTCTTCGTCATCGGCGCGGAGGGCGGGCTCGAGGAGGCGGGGGTGATCGGGCGCGACCTGCTCGACAGCTGGGACCTCGAGTTCGACCTCGCCGCCAAGGTGGTGCGGCTGTGGACGCCCCAGGGCTGCGGCGACAGCATCATCGCCTACTGGACGCGGGACCCCGACGTGGCCGACCTGCGCCAGGACGGGCGGGGCGACGCCTACCTCGTCGCCGTCGCCCTCGACGGGCGGAACGAGCAGGCGGTGCTGGATTCCGGCGCCCAGATCACCACAGTCACCCCCGACGCCGCCCACCGGGCGCGGGTGGCGGCCTCCGACTACGGCGCCACCACCTCGAGCGTTCACGGCATCGGAGAGACCATGGTCACCACCCGGCTCGCCACCTTCTCGACGATCCAGATCGGCGCCGAGACCGTCAAGAGCACGCGCCTGCATGTGGCCGACATGTTCGCGCGCGACACGGCGATGAGCACGGGCTCCATGCTGGCGCATCCGGTCGAGGGCCTGCGCCCGCCGGCCATGCTGATGGGCGCGGACTTCCTCCGCGCCCATCGCGTGCTCCTCGCCCGCGAACAGCACCGGATGTACTTCACCTACAGCGGCGGCCCGGTGTTCGACGCGCCGCGCGCGGCCGCGCCAGCCGAGGCTGCGCCGCAGACATCGCCGCGCATTCCGCCTGCGCAGTGAGCGCGGTTGGTGCCGGCGAAGGTGAGCGTTTGCTCGCAAGCGGCTTCGAACATCGACGACAGGACGTCGTCAGGCGACCTCTTGCAGCAGCGGCAACGCCGGCAGGGTCAGGAACTCGGCGGGCGTCTCGGCCGAGACCAGCTCGGTGAAGAGCTGCGAGGCCTCGTCGAGTCGCGGGGCCGGGAAGTCTGTGCGGATCGCCTCGATCTCCTTGGCCTGCAGCTGCGCCAGGAACGCGGAGGTCACCACGCGCCCATCGTCGAGCGTCGCCGCCTGGATGCGCCACTGCCACAGCTGGATGCGGCTGATCTCGGCGGTCGCGGCGTCTTCCATCAGGTTGTAGAGCGGCGCGGCTCCCCTGCCGTTGAGCCAGCTCTGGATGTAGCGCACGCCCGCGCGGATGTTCTCCCGCAGCCCGGCCTCGGTGCGAACCCCTTCGTGGACGCGCAGGAGCTCCGCCTGGCCGACGCTCACGTCCTCGCGCAGGCGGTCGAGCTGGTTGGGCCCGGGCATCAGCCGGTCGAACACCTCAAGCGCCACCGGCACGAGGTCAGGGTGGGCCACCCAGGTGCCGTCGTGCCCGTCGCCCGCCTCGCGCTCCTTGTCGGCGCGCACGCGGGCGAAGGCGGCGGCGTTGGCCGCCTCGTCCGCCTTCACGGGGATCTGCGCCGCCATGCCGCCCATGGCGAAGGCGCCGCGGCGATGGCAGGTCTGGATCAGCCGCAGCGAGTAGGCGCGCAAAAAGGCGCTCCCCATGGTCATGGCGGCGCGGTCGGGCGTCAGCGCCGCCGGCGAGCGGCCCAGCCGCTTGATGTAGCTGAAGATGTAGTCCCAGCGCCCGCAATTGAGCCCGACGACATGGTCGCGGAGCTCGTAGAGGATCTCGTCCATCTCAAACGCCGCCGGCAGCGTCTCGAGCAGGACGGTCGCCTTGATCGTTCCCTGGGGCAGGCCGAGATCGCCCTGCGCCCAGGCGAAGACGTCGTTCCACAGGCGCGCTTCGTGGCGCGTCTCCAGCTTGGGCAGATAGAAGTAGGGGCCCGTGCCGGCTGCGCGCGTGGCCTCGGCGTTGTGCAGGAGGTAGAGGCCGAAGTCGAACAGCGAGCCGGACAAGGGCGCGCCGTCCACCTCCACGTGGGGCTCGGGCAGGTGCCAGCCGCGCGGGCGCACCATCAAGACGGCGGGGCGCTCGGCCAGGGCGTAGCGCTTGCCCGTCTGCGGATGGGTGAAGTCCAGCCGACCGGCCCAGCGATCCATCAGATTGGCCTGGCCGTCGATCAGGTTGGCCCAGGTGGGCGAGGTGGCGTCCTCGAAGTCGGCCATGAAGACACGCGCGCCCGAGTTCAGCGCGTTGATCACCATCTTGCGGTCGACGGGGCCGGTGATCTCCACCCGCCTGTCGAGCAGGTCCGCCGGGATAGAGGCGACGCGCCAGTCGCCATCGCGGATATAGGCGGTCTCGGCCGGGAAGTCGGGGCGCTCGCCCGCATCGAAGCGGGCCTGGCGCGCGGTGCGGGCGGCCAGGAGCTCACCGCGACGAGCATCGAAGCGGCGATGCAGGTCGGCCAGGAAGCGCAACGCCCTAGGCGTCAGCACCTCGGCCGCCCGGGGGTGAGGCGGCGCCATCACCAGGGCGGGGGGCGGGGCGGCGTCGTCTAGAGGCATGGGCGTCCGGTCAAGGGTGAGATGCGGCCCGGGCGGCGCGCCCGGGCCGTGGGCTTGAGGATGCGCGCCGCCCGCGTCAGGCCGGCATGCGCACGGTCTCGGCGCAGATGGAGAACTTCATGCTGGCCTTGGGCGAGTGCTCCTGGCTCAGGCGCTTCCATGCGTTCTGGGCCAGCTCGCGGGTCTCGAACGGGCCGTGGGCCTCCAGCTCGCCGTCGCGCACGGTGTGCAGCCGCGTCGAGGTGTAGTTGCCGCCCAGGACCCAGAAGCGTTCGGTGTCCATCTGAAGCTCTCCTTATTCCGCAGGGACGAGGTCGGGGGTGCGCGCAGGCGCTGGCGCCGCCGGAGCCGAGGCGGAGCCGCCGGGCTTGAACTGCGCCGCCTCGGTCGAGTGGCTCATGGCCGTGGTCGACGAGGCGCCGCCGGTGATGGCGAGCGAGACCTTGTCGAAGTAGCCAGTGCCCACCTCGCGCTGGTGGCGCGTGGCGGTGTAGCCGTCGGCCTCGGAGGCGAACTCGGCCTCCTGCAGCTCGGAATAGGCGCCCATGCCGCGCGCCGCATAGCCGCGCGCCAGCTCGAACATGGAGTGGTTCAGGCTGTGGAAGCCCGCCAGCGTCACGAACTGGAACTTGTAGCCCATGGCGCCGAGCTCCTGCTGGTAGGTCTCGATCACCTCCGGCGACAGTTTGGCGCGCCAGTTGAACGATGGGCTGCAGTTGTAGGCCAGGAGCTTGCCCGGATACTCGGCGTGGATCGCCTCGGCGAACCTGCGCGCGTCCTCCAGGTCCGGGTGGCTGGTCTCCCACCACAGCAGGTCGGCGTAGGGCGCGTAGGCCAGGCCGCGGGCGATGCAGGCGTCCACCCCGTCGCGCACATGGAAGAAGCCCTCGGCCGTGCGCTCGCCGGGGATGATGAAGGGGCGGTCGCGCTCGTCGATGTCGCTGGTGAGGAGCTTGGCGCTCTCCGCGTCGGTGCGGGCCACGATCAGCGTCGGCGTGCCCATCACGTCGGCGGCGAGGCGCGCGGCGACGAGGTTGCGCACGTGCGCCGCGGTGGGGATCAGCACCTTGCCGCCCAGGTGGCCGCACTTCTTCTCCGACGCCAGCTGGTCCTCGAAGTGCACGCCCGCCGCGCCCGCCTCGATGAAGGCCTTCATGATCTCGAAGCTGTTGAGCGGGCCGCCGAAGCCGGCCTCGGCGTCGGCCACGATGGGGGCGAACCAGTCGCGCTTGGCGCCGCCTTCGGCGTGCTCGATCTGGTCGGCGCGCTGCAGGGTGCGGTTGATGCGGCGGCAGAGCTCGGGCGCGGCGTTGGCCGGGTAGAGGCTCTGGTCGGGATACATGGCCCCGGCGGTGTTGGCGTCGGCCGCCACCTGCCAGCCGGAGAGGTAGATCGCCTGCAGCCCGGCCCGCACCATCTGCATGGCCTGGTTGCCGGTCACCGCCCCCAGCGCGTTGACGTAGGGCGCGCTGTGCAGGAGTTCCCACAACCGGTTGGCGCCGCGCTCGGCCAGGGTGTGCTGCACGGCGACGGAGCCGCGCAGCCGGCGCACCTCGTCGGCCGAATAGGGGCGCTCCACGCCGGCGTAGCGGCCTTGCGGCGCGCTTGGAACGAACGCCTCGAACCCGGTCGTCATCAACGGCTCTCCGTCGCCCGCTCGGGCTTCACCATCGAGCTAGCGCAGCGTGCGGCGCGGGGTCGAACCTAATGAAGCGGGATTGTCACATCGCCACATTGTCGAGACGGTCACGTCGTGACAACTTCACTGAATGGCGGCCGGGTCGGACAAGAAGCTCTTCCTCGGCGCCCGGCTGCGGCGGCTGCGGCGCGAACTGCAGCTGACGCAGAGCGCCATGGCCGAAGGGCTCGGCGTCTCGCCGTCCTACTTCAATCTGCTGGAGCGCAACGGCCGGCCGGTGACCGCCCAGCTCCTGTTGCGCCTGGCCGAAGCCTACGACCTCGACCTGCGCACCTTCGCGGCGGAAGAGACGGCCGGCGCCGGGCTGGAGGAGGCGCTGGCCGATCCCATGTTCGCCGACCTGGCGCTCAGCCGCCACGAGACGAGCGAACTGGCGGAGCAGTCGCCGGGCGTGGCCGAGGCGGTGGTGCGCCTCTACCGCGCCTATCTCGAACGCGGCCGGCTGGTCGACCTCGGCGCCCTCGACCACGACGACCGCGCCGGTGACGGGGCCGGCGAGGGGCGCCACGCGCCGGCGCCCACCGACTGGGTGCGCGACGTGATCGGCGCCCAGCGCAACCACTTTCCCGAGCTGGAGCTCCTGGCCGAGGGCGTCTGCGCCGAGCTGGACGCCGACCCGCAGGAACCGGCGCCGGACCTTCGCGCCGCCCTGCAGGCGCGCCACGGCGTGGCGGTGCGCATCCTGCCGGCCGAGGTGATGCCGGGCGAGCTGCGCCGCTACGATCCGCACCGCAAGCGCCTCCTCCTGTCGGAAACCCTCGCGCCGGCCAGCCGCACCTTCGCGCTGGCCTATCAGCTCGGGGTGCTGCGCCACGGGGTGGAGCTGGGAGCCTTGGCCGAGCGCATGCGCGCGCCCGACGTGGAGGCGCGCCGCCTGCTGCGCGTCTTCCTCGCCAACTACTTCGCCGCCGCGGTGATGATGCCCTACGCGGCTTTCCTGGAGGCGCTGGAGGCGACGGCCTACGACCTCGACCGGGTGCGCGCCCGCTTCGGCGCCAGCTGGGAGCAGGCCGCCCAGCGCCTCACCACCCTGGGGCGGCCGGGCGCGCGCGGCATCGCCTTCTTCATGGTGCGCATCGATGCGGCGGGAAACGTCTCCAAGCGCTTCGCCGCCGGCGCCTTCCCCTTCTCGCGCTTCGGCGGCGCCTGCCCGCGCTGGCACGTGCACGACTGCTTCAAAACCCCCGGCCGCGTCGTCACCCAGGTGGTGGAGACGCCGGCGGGAGAGCGCTGGTTCACCCTGTCGCGCACGGTGCGCCGCGTCTCCGGCCTGCAGACCGGGCTGGAGGACGAGCTGGCCATCGGCCTGGGCTGCGAGCTGGAGCACGCCGACCGGCTGGTCTACGCCCGCGGCCTCGACATGCGCCGCCCGGTGGTCACCGCCATCGGCCCCGCCTGCCGCATCTGCGAGCGGCCAGACTGCGCCCAGCGCGCCGCGCCGCCGGTGACCCGCCCGCTCGTCGTCGACGAGATCGCCAAGTCGATCTCCCCCTACCCATTCCGCCCCTGAGCCCCCGAGCCTTCGAGGTACGGGGCCGAGGGCTTGCACGTCGCGAGGGGCGAGGTGGGTCCCCCATCTAGGCCCGTCGCGCCCTACTCGGGGGTCGACGTGTCCCACGCCGCCTGCATCCCAGCCTTGCAGCGGTCGATGACCGCGTCGAGGTCGGTGTCGTAGAGGCTGTCGGCGACGTCGTTGGAGAAGATCTCCACCACGTAAGGCCCGACGAACCCAGCCTTGCGCGTGGCCGCGATGAGCCGGCTTAGCGGGATCGCGCCCTCGCCCGGGACGATGCGGTCGGCGAAGGAGCGCGGAGTGCGCCAGTCGCTGGCTTGTACGGTGAAGATGCGGTCGCCGGCGCGGGCGATGGCCGCCTCCACCTCGGCGTTCCGCCAGATGTTCCAGTAGTCGAGGCACAGACCCACCTCGTCGCGGCCGGTCGCCTCGATCACCGCCAGCGCCTGGTCGATGGTCCAGATGGCGCTCTCGACGTTGACGGAGGTGGGATTGAGCGGCTCCAGCGCCAGTCTGACGCCATGGTCGGCGGCCACCGGCGCCAGCGCCATGAGCTCGCGGGTCACCACCCGCATCGCATCGTCCGTGTCGCCTTTCGGATGGGCGCCGGTGTTGGTGATGAAGGGGACGCCGGGCGCGAAGCGGCCCAGCCGCTCGATCGTGCCTCGCAGCGCCGCCACCCGCTCGTCCAGCGGCTTGGGTTCGGGCGTCATCCGGCTGGCGAAGAAGGTGCGCACCTTCGGCTGCACGCCGCTGATCGACAGCCCAGCCGCTGAGATCGAGCGCATCTGCTCGGCCAATCGCCCGCCTTCGAGCTTGGCCTCCACAACCTCGATGGCGGCGAGCCCATGGCGCGCATAGCGCTCGATATCGCGCTCGAACGACCACGGCTGGGTGGTGAATTCACTGAGCCCTAACACCAGGTCCCCGGTCGAGGCGTTCACATCGATCTCCCGGCGTTCAGCGTCGATCACGCGGATCGATACGCAGTCCCGAAGCATCCCGCCTTTCGAGAGGCGTGGGAAGCTCAACCGCCGGCGACGCGCACCCGCGACTCGGCCCTCAGCCCGACGGCGTCCACCGCCGTCACCCGGTAGAAGCCCGCCGTGGCGGGGCGCCAGACCGGCGGGCCGCCGGCCGGCCCGGGCGCCAGCGGCCGGCCGTCGACGTACCAGCGCAGGGTCTCGCCCGTGCCCGCGAGCGCCAGCCCGGAGCCGGCGGGGCCGAAGCCGTCGACCATCACCTGCGCGCCGTTCGGGGGAAAAACGAGATGCGGCCCCGGCGCGAGGTCCGCAAGCCGCACCAGCGCCGCCGGAACGGCCCGGGGCGCGGCGGCGATGGTCACGGGCGGCGCCTGCCCGCGCCCGGCCTCCAGCACGTCGAACACCTGGAACAGGAGCGGCAGGGCGGCCGAGCGGCCGGTCAGCCCCTCGCGGGCGCCGCCGTCGGGCCGCCCGGTCCACACCACCACGGTGAAGCCGGCGCCCACGCCCGCGGCCACCGCGTCGCGGAAGCCGTAGGAGGTGCCGGTCTTGAAGGCCAGGCGCGGGGCGCCGAGGCTGAGCGCCGGCGCCAGCCTGTCGGCCGGGGCGGGCGCGCCGCGCAGGATGTCGAGCACCGCGGCCGCCGCCTCGGGCCGCACCAGGCGGCGGCCGGCGGCGTGGCGGGTGGCCTCGGCCTGCGCTCCGGTCCAGGCCAGGGGCTTGGCCACCCCGCCGTCGGCGAGGGCGGCGTAGAGCATGGCGAGGTCGCGCAGGGTCACGCCCTCCCCGCCCAGCGCCAGCGCCAGCCCCGGGTCGATCGCGGCCGCCTTGGGCCGCACCAGCCGGGCGCCGGCGCCCTGCAGCCGCGCCTCGAACGCCGCCGGCCCCACGCGCGAGAGCAGCGTCACCGCCGGCACGTTGAGCGAGTACTGCAGCGCCTCTCGCGCGGTCACCTCGCCGTGGAAGGCGTGTTCGAAGTCCTCCGGGGCGTAGCCCGAGAAGGCGATGGGCGCATCGGCCAGCCGGGTCTCGGGCGCGGCCAGCCCGCCCTCGAAGGCCTGGGCGTAGAGGAAGGGCTTCAGCGCCGAGCCCGGCGAGCGCAGGGCGCGGGTGGCGTCGACCCAGCCCCCCGGCCGATCGCGCCCCGCCGAGGTGACCGCCGCGCGCACGGCGCGCCCGTCGGTCTCGACCACCAGCACCGCGCAGGAGGTGGCGGGCCCCTGCGCCGCGGCGGTCTGGGCGGCGAGCGTCTCCAGCCGCGCCTGCAGGGCGGCGTCCAGGGTGGAGGTGACCGTAGGCTGGCCGGGGGGCGCGGCGCGGGCCAGCTCGCCCGCGGCGCTCCACGCCTGGGCGGGGAAGGCGGCGCGGCGCGGCAGGGGCTCGCGCGCGGCCTCCTGCGCGGCGCCGGGGGCGATCAGGCCGGCGGCCACGAGCCGCGCCAGCACCGCGGACCGCGCGCGCAGGGCGGCCTGCGGGCGGCGGTCGGGCCGGCGCGCCTCGGGCGCCTGGGGGAGCGCGATGAGCAGCGCCTGCTCGGCGTCGGTGAGGGCGGAGGGCTCGTGGCCGAAATAGGCGAGCGAGGCGGCGCGCACCCCTTCCAGCGGGCCGCCGTAGGGGGTCAGCGTCAGGTAGTCGGCCAGGATCTCGCGCTTGGAGAAGCGCACCTCCAGCTGCAGGGCGCGCACCGCCTCCAGCGCCTTGGCGGCGAAGGTGCGTGGACGCGGGTCGAGCCGGCGGGCCAGTTGCATGGTCAGCGTCGAGGCGCCCGAGCGGACGCGCCGGGCCGACAGGTCGTCGGCTGCGGCGCGCAGCACCGCCAGCGGGTCCACCCCGCGGTGCGCGTCGAAGCGCGCGTCCTCCAGGGCCACCAGCCGCTGGAGGAAGACCGGGTCGGTGCGGTCGAGGTCGGCGCGCAGGCGCCAGCGGCCGTTCTCCACCGTCAGCGCCCGCAGCCAGGCGCCATGGCGGTCCAGCACCACGGGCGAGGCGCGCGCCAGCTTGTCCAGCGGCGGCGGGAAGGCGAGGTCGAGCCCGACCAGCCCCGCGGTGAGCGCCAGCACGCCGGCCAGCACGCCGGGCAGGCGACGCGACCAGCGCGCGGCGGCCGCCGGGTTCACGGCAGGGAGGCGATCCGCGCCCGGCCGGCGGCGGAGTGCGCCTGCACCTGCGGCCGGTACATGTCGCGCGCCTCGGCGCCGGGCAGGAAGAAGTCGCCGGGCGTGACCGCGCGCGCGATGTAGGCCAGGGCGAAGGGCTTGCCGCCCTTGAGGGTGATGGCGGCGATGTAGCGGTCGTCGCGCTTCTCCTGCACCGAGGCCTCCGTCAGCGGCCCGAGGAAGGCGAAGGCGCCCGCGGGCGTCGCCTCCTGCCCCGGCCTGGCGGCGACCGCCTGCTGGGCGTCCTCGGGCTTGACGATGGATTCGATCTCGAAGCCGGCCGGCAGGGCGTCGTCGATCACCGTCATGCGCGAGCGCTGGGCGGCGCCGCGGCCGGTGAGCCGCACGACGATGCGCTGGCCTTGCTTGATCGCGCCAGGGTCGAGCGGGGCCCCGCCCACGGCGAACAGGCGCTTGTCGACGCTGAGGTATGCGCCCCCCGCCGGCGGCGCAGCCAGCGGCAGGCCGTGCACGGTGACGGTGCGCCAGATCGGACCGCCTGCGTTGGCGAAGCGCGCGTCGGCCAGGCGACCGACGCCCCACTTGGCCCCGCCGAGGGAGCGCACGCCCGTCGCGGTGATCCGCACGGGACCGGAGGCGGCGAACATGGCGTGGGCGGCGCGCAGCAGGAACGCCTGCTCCTGGGTGTTGAGCGAGTCGGGGTCGCGCACGGTGTTCTCCAGCCGGCCCTGCAGGCTGCGCGCGATCCCGGGCTCCCCCGCCTCGTAGGCGAGGGCGACTACGCCGGCGAGGTCGCGCAACGGGCTCTGGTAGATGTCGTCGAACGCCTTGTAGTCGAGCGCGCGCGCCGCCTGCACGAAGCTGTCGTGCGCGCGGCCGCGATCGCCCATGGCGGCGAGGCCTGCGCCCACCTGCGCGCGGGCCAGCGCGCTGGGCTCGGTCTTGAAGCCCACGTCGTGGAACCAGCGCAGGCGCGGCAGGTCGCCCCGGCGCGCCTTGGCCAGGTCGTAGAGCGCGTAGGCGGCGGTGCGGCTCTGCAGCTCGGCGGTGATGAGCTTGGCCTGGGCGGCGTCGGGGCCGAACGGCTCGGGCGAGACCGAGGTCTTGTAGCCCAGGGAGTCGAAGCCCTCCGGCCGTGACAGGAGGCGCACGGCGCCGAGCGCGCGGGCCAGTGCGTCCTGCGGCACGGACGCGCCGCGGGCCTGCGCCTCCAGCAGGAAGTCGACCACGTAGGCGCCCAGCCAGCCGTCCGCCTCGCCGTCGGCCACGCGCCACAGGCCGAACGAGCCGTCCAGCGACTCGCGGTCCATCAGCTGGCCCACCGCGCCGGCCAGGGCCGCGGGCGTGCGGCGGGGATCGCCGCCCTCGCCGTAGAGGATGGGGGCGGTGGTCGAGACCAGCTGCTCGCTGCAGCCATAGGGATAGCGCGAAAGGCTCTCGGCGATGGGGGCGGGATCGAACCCGCGGAACGGCGAGTACGACACCGTCATCGACACGCCGCCCGGCGACAGCCCGGCCAGGAGCGCGGGCGAGGGCGTGAACGCCTCGCCGGGCCGCTGCAGGTCGACGGTGGCGCGCGTCACCGGCCCCCAGCCGAAGCGTGTCTGCAGGGGGTAGCTGCGCGTGGTGTCGTAGCCCGGCCCCGCCACGTGCACATCGATGCGGCCCACGCCGGGGCGGTCGGGCGCGGTGATGTCGGCGTGCATGACCACGCGCTGGCCCAGCACCAGCTGCAGCAGCTGGCGGAAGGGGGCGAGGATGCCGCCGCGCCCGAACAGCTCGGCCACGAAGCCCCCTGGCCGGCCTTCCACGTCGTGCACCTCCAGCGCGGCAGAGGCGCGGTCGCCGGGCGCCAGGAAGCGCGGCGGCGAAAGCTCGACCACCACGGGCTCGCGGATGATCACGTCGGAGGCGCCGGAGCCCACCGCATCGTCGCTCCACGCCACCGCCACCAGCCGCAGCTGGCCGTTGAAGTCGGGCGAGGCGGGCAGGCGCACCGTGGCGTGGCCCGCCGCATCGGTGTCGACCACCCCCGACCACAGCGCCACCGTCTTGATCGGCGTGGCCGAGAGCGCCTCGCCGCCGGCGCCCATCTCGTCGCCGCCCGAGCGGATGGCCGCGGCCGCGCCGAGGTTGGGGTCTAGCAACCGGCCGTAGTCGTCGCGGTAGGCCAGGCCCAGCTCGCGCTTGCCGAAGTACCAGGCGGCGGGGTCGGGGGTCTTCTGGTGGGTCAGGCGCAGTATGCCTTCGTCCACCGCGGCCAGGGTCACGTGGGCGTGGCGGCCGAAGCCCAGGCCGCGCACCGTCAGCGGCACCACCAGCGGCTGGCGGCTGTCCACCTTGGCCGGCGCGGCGAAGGTCACGTTGAGGATGCGGCCGGGCGTCTTCAGCGGCACGTAGAGCACCCCCAGCGCCCGGCGCGGCTTGGGGCTGGAGACCGGGTCGCGCGGCTGCACCACGCTGACCAGCACGTACGCCCCGCCGCCCCAGTCGGCGCCGGCATTCAGCCGCACCACAGCGCCGCCCTTGGGCACGCTCAGCGCGGTCAGCTTGATCAGCCGGTCGGTGGCCACCGCCACCTGCGCCTCGCCCGCGAAGGGCGCCTGGATGCGCACCTCCACCGTGTCGCCGACGCGATAGTCGGTCTTCACCGGCGAGAGGCGGGCGGTGTCGGGCGCCTCGGCGCCGTCGGTGGGCTCGCTCCAGCCGGAGGCCTGGCGCACGACGGTGCGCGCGCCGGTGGCGGCGTCTTGCAGCTCCAGCCGGTAGTCGCCCCAGGGGAGGCGCTTGCTGATGCGTGCGGGCGCGCCGGCGCCCAAGGCCAGCACGCCCTTGGCGATCGGCTTGTCGCGGCTGGTGCGCCGCCACGACCAGCGGCCGTTGGCTTCGAACCAGTCGTAGGTCCAGGTCTCGGCGACGAGCAGATAGGTGACCGCCCTGGCGGCGACGCGCCGGCCCGCGGGGTCGACCGCGATCACCTCGAAGGTCTGCAACGGCGTCTCGCCCGAGCCGGCGGTGGCCTTGACGCCCAGGTAGAGCGGCTTGGTCCGCAGCTTCAGCCTGGCCGTTTCGCTCACGGGCCGCCCGCCCGGTTCGAACACCGAGGCGGTGAGCACCGCGGCCAGGGGGTTGACGGTGTCGCCCGCCGCCGCCGCCGCCAGCGAGGTCATGGCGTGGCCCGCCCCGTCGGTGACGGTGTCGGGCGAGGAGACGAGCTTCTCATTGTAGGCGTGCTGGGAGTCGCCCCAGCGATAATCCTTGAAGGCGGGGAAGGGATCGTCGTCCTGGCGGATGCGCGTCTCGGCCTGCACCGCCAGGCCGGCCGCCGCCGCGCCGTAGAGGAAGCGCGCGTCGATCCGCACCGGGCGGGTCTCGCCGGCCATGATGGGGCGGCCCGCATCGGCGGCCACGCTCACCGCCAGCCGCTGGGGCGCGAAATCCTCCACCTGGAAGGTGGTCTGGCCCGAGGGCGCGTCGGAGCCGTCCATCTGCAGCACCGCCGTCCAGGCGCCCCGCGGCGAGGTCCTGGGCAGGACGAGGTCCTGCGCCACCGCCCCGTTGGGCGCGCGCGCGAAGCGCATGCGGCCGTACTCCAGCCCCGAGGGGCGGCGGATCACCAGGGCGCCCGCCCGCTCGCTCACCGCGTGGCCCAGCCGGTCGCGCACCAGCGCCACCACGTGCACGGTCTCGCCCGGCCGGTAGACCCCGCGGTCGGCGTAGACGAAGCCGTCCAGCAGGGAGGCGGAGTCGGACGCCGCCTTGCCCGTCTCCGGCGCGGCGCCGGGGGCGCGGCGCCCGCCCACGTCCTGGCTGGAGAGGTCCACCGGCGAGCGGTCGAGGTCCAGCGTGGTGAAGTCGCCGCGCGGGCCGTAGGCCATCACCGCGGCGGGCGCCGCCCCCGCCTCCCCGGCCAAGAGCGCCCGTGGAAAACGGACATGGCCCGCACCGTCGGTGGCGGCGGAGGACAGGTCCTGCCCGTCCTTGCCTACCAGCGCCACGCGGACGCCCGACATGGCGTGGGCGGTCTTGAGCGAGCGCACCGTCACGTCCAGCGCGTCCGACCCGTCGTAGGCCTGCAGCGCCATGTCGGTGAAGAGGATCCAGCGGCGCGCCTGCGCCGGCGTGGGTGGGTCGACCTCGCCCGCCTTGGGCTTGGCGCGCCCGTCGGAGGCGTCCTTGGCCTCGACGAGATAGGCGCCCGGCTCCAGCGTCTTGAGCACGGCGCCCAGGGGGAAGACGGTGGTGACGCGCTGGTCCACCGCGCCGCGCACGTCCACCGTGCCCGTCCACACCTTGCGCCCGTCGCCGCCCACGCCTTCGGCGCCGCCGTCGTAGGCGTAGCCGCCCTCGGGGGTGGGGTCGGTCTTGGTGATCGCCTTGCGCACGAGGTTGCGGTCGGGCACGCGCCAGACCTCGACGGCCAGGCGCGAGACGTTGACGGTCTCCAGCCCCACGCCGTCGGCGTCCTCCCGCGGCAGGATCACCCCGTCGCCGGCGAAGGCCACGAACGGGGCCTTGAGCTCGCCGCCGAAATCGACCGTGGCGTCGTCGGCCAGCACCTCGCCGCCCGCGGAAGGCAGGCCGTGCAGCAGGGTGAGCTTGCGCCCGTCGTAGCCGACCCCGGCCACGCACAGCTCGTCGCCGTTGACCGTCACCGCGGCGGGATGGTCGAGGTCGGGGGAGAAGGAGACGAAGTCGCCGTAGGCGCGGCGCGGATCCAGCGGCCGGCTCATGCGCACGCACGCCAGCGGCGAGCCGTGCGTGGTGTCGAGCCGCGAGGTCCACACCGCAAAGCCCGAGGGGCGCTGCGCCGGCGCGCGCGGGGCCGAGGCGGCGCGCGGATGGCCGAACAGCGGCCACGCCACGGCGCCCGGAGCGGGTGCGAGCGCGGGGCGCGAGGGCGCATGTGTGACGTAGCCCGCCGCATAGCCGGCGACCACCGCGGCGCCAACCAGCGCCACGACGCCCCAGAGACGACGCGGAGTCTGCGCCACGATCCGCCTCCCCCGAGTCCGATCCAGCGAGAGCTTCCCCGAACACCCCCGGGTCGTCAATCCGTCTCGCGGCGAGACCATCGGGTCCACCCGCTTCACCCCGCGGACGCGACTTGCGATCCGTCGCCGGGCGCCTGAGAAGCTCGTGTGCGCCCGACGCCGACCCTTCCCGAACGGCGTCTTCCCCCCGACGCGCCGACCCTGCCTGAGGCCCTGCGCCTGGCCGCTCGGGAGGAGACCGGGATCAATCTCCATGGGGCGCGGGGCGAGCTGGTCCGCGCCCTGCCGTACCGGGAGCTGCTCGACCTCGCCCATCGGCGCGCGGGCCGCCTGCAGGGCGCCGGGCTCGCCCGCGGCGCACGCGTCGGCCTGGTCGCCGAGACGAGCGTCGACTTCATAGCCGACTTCTTCGCCTGCCAGTTGGCCGGCCTCATCCCCGCGCCCATGCCCATGCCCGCGCCGTTGGGGGGGCGCGACGCCTATGTGGACGCCATCGCCCGGCTGCTGGGCGGCTGCGGCGCGGCGGCGGCCTCGGGGCCCGCGGCGTTGAGGCCGCTGCTGGAGGCGGCCGCGGCGCGGGCGGGCGCGCGCCTGCTGGATGTGGAGGCCTTGCCTGACGCGCCGGTCGCGCCGGCGCCCGCCGCGCCCGACGACGCGTGCTACCTGCAGTTCTCCTCCGGCAGCACCCGGGCGCCCACCGGCGTGTTGGTCACCCACCGCGCGCTGATGGCGAACGTCAGCGCGATCATCCGCCACGGGCTCAAGGTCGAGGCGCGGGACCGTGCGGTCTCCTGGCTGCCGCTGTTCCACGACATGGGCCTGGTCGGCTTCCTGCTCAGCCCGCTGGCCGCCGCCATGTCGGTCGACCTGATGGCGACGGACGCCTTCGTGCGCCGGCCGCTTCTGTGGCTGAAGCTGATGAGCGACAACGGCGGGACCGTCTCCTACAGCCCCACCTTCGGCTACGAGCTCTGCGCCCGGCGGGCCGAGACCGCCGACGTGTCGGGGCTGGACCTGTCGCGCTGGCGCGTGGCGGGCGTGGGGGGCGACATGGTGCGCGCCGCGCCGCTGGCGACGTTCGCACGCCGCTTCGCCGCATCCGGCTTTTCCGACCGCGCCTTCGTGGCCAGCTACGGCATGGCCGAGGCCACCCTGGCGCTGACCATGGCCCCCCTGGGCGGCGGCCTGCGGCGCGAGACCGTGGCCATGGAGGCGCTGGAGCGGGGCGGCGCGCGAGGCGCCGGCGCCATGACCGGCCGCACGCTGGACTTCGTAGGATGCGGGCCCGTCCTGCCCGGGCACGAGCTCGAGGTGCGCGGCGAGACGGACGCGCGCCTGCCGGAGCGGCGCGTCGGGCGCGTCTTCGTGCGCGGCCCCAGCCTCATGCAAGGCTACTTCGGCCAGCCCGAGGCGACCGCGGCCGTCCTCTCCGCCGACGGCTGGCTGGATACCGGCGACCTGGGCTTCCTGGCCGACGGCGAGTTCGTGCCCACGGGGCGCGGCAAGGACATGATCCTCCTGAACGGGCGCAACATCTGGCCGCAGGATTTGGAGTGGACCGCCGAGGCGGAGGTCGCGGGCCTGCGCACGGGCGACGTCGCCGCCTTCCCGGCCGAGGCGGACGGCGCCGCGGTCGTCGTCCTAGTGCAGGCGCGCACGCGCGAGCCCGCACCTCGCGCGCAACTGGCGGCCGAGGTGGGCGCGCTCCTGCGCAGCCATCACGGGGTGGAGGCGCACGTGCGCCTGGTCGGCCCCAACGCCCTGCCGCACACCTCGTCGGGCAAGCTGCGCCGGTCCGAGGCGCGCAAGCTGTTCCTCGCCGGCGCCTTCGCCGAGCCCGCGTGAGGTGGAGGCCCGCCTCGCCGCGGTGACCGGCGCCACGGGGTTCCTCGGGCGCCACATCGTCCGGGCGCTGGTCGCTGACGGCTGGCGCGTGCGGGCGCTGGTGCGGCGAGACCCCGTCGATCCCCTGTGGCGCGACCTGCGGCCCGAGGTCGTGCCGGGCGATCTCGACGACTCCGACAGCCTGGCGCGCCTGTGCCGGGGCGCGAACGCGGTGGTGCACGCGGCCGGGCTGATCAAGGCGCGACGCGAGGCGGCGTTCCGGGCGGTCAATGTGACGGGGGCTGAGCGGGTCGCCACCGTCGCGAGGGCGCAGGCGCCCGGCGCCGCCTTCGTGCTCGTCTCGAGCCTGGCGGCGCGCGCACCGGGCCTGTCCGCCTACGCCCGCAGCAAGCGCGACGCCGAGGATGCGGTGCAGCAGGCGCTGGGCGGCGGCGCGCAGGTGGTGCGCCCCTGCGCCCTCTACGGGCCCGGCGATCGCGAGACGCTCGGGCTGTTCCGCGCCGCGGCGGCGAGCCCGGTGCTTCCGGTCCTCCACGACGACGCCCGCATCTGCCTCATGCACGCCGCCGACGCCGCCCGCGCCGTGGCCGCCCTCGCCGGCCGGGCGGCCGGACCCGCCGTCACGCTGAGCGACGCCCGAACCGACGGCTACAGCTGGCGCGAGATCATGACCGCCGCGGCCGAGGCCGTCGGGAAACGGTCGCGGCTGGCGCCGCTCCCGCCCGCCGCCCTGCGCGCCCTCGGCATGGCCGCCGACGCCACGCGCCTTTTGGGGGCGGCGACGGTGCTGGGCTCGGGAAAGGTGCGCGAACTCATGCACCGCGACTGGAGCGTGAGGCCTGCGGAACAGGCGCACGCGAGCCTCGCGCCGCAGTTCGACTTGCGGCGAGGATTCCGAGACACCGTCGGTTGGTATCGGGAGGCCGGCTGGCTGACTCCCGCCCGTCCTGTTTCATGACGGAATTATGGCCCCAGCCCGCCGCAACGCGTGTAGGGATGCGACTCCGGGGTTGAATGTGGGGCAACGGTGGTGACGGCGACGACCGCTGAAGTGACGGACCTGACGGTCGCCGAGATCGCGCGCGCCGCGCGCAATGTGCTCGGCCGCCCCGTCGTCGTCACCGCCAACAGCGACATCGCCCGGGACCTGGACATCGACTCGCTCGCCCTGATGAATATCGTGATGGAACTGGAGGACAGCTTCGACGTGTCGATCCCCTTGGACCGGCTGGCCCAGGTGCGGACGGCCGGCGATCTCGCCGCCTTGATCCGCCACCTGCGCGAGCCCGCCTGACCATGGCGCTCCTGGACAGACATCGCGGCTACCGCGACGCCTACGACGCGATCCGCGCGGTGGGCGCCGATCCGTTCGACATTCATTTCGACGAGATGCTCTCGCCGACGGAGGGGCGGCGCGACGGCAAGCGCGTCGTCATCCTGGGCGCCAACAACTACCTGGGCCTGACCTTCGACCCGGAGTGCGTGGAGAGTTCGGTGGCCGCCGTGCGCGCCTGGGGCACCGGCACCACCGGCTCGCGCATCGCCAACGGCAGCCTGGGCGGCCACCTGGAGATGGAACGCGCGCTGGCGCGCTTCTTCGACCGCCGCCACGCCATGCTGTTCACCACGGGCTACCAGGCCAACCTGGGGGTGCTCTCCGCCCTCGTCGGCCGCGGCGACCACCTGATCCTGGACGCCGACAGCCACGCCAGCATCTACGACGGCGCGCGCCTGGGCCACGCCGAGGTGATCCGCTTCCGCCACAACGATCCGGACGACCTCTACAAGCGCCTGCGCCGCCTGCAGGGCGAGCCTGGCGAGCGCCTGATCGTGGTCGAGGGCATCTACTCCATGCTGGGCGACACCGCCCCCTTGCGCGAGATCGCGGCGGTGAAGCGCGAGCTGGGCGCGCACCTCCTGGTCGACGAGGCCCACTCCATGGGCGTGCTCGGCGCCAGGGGCCGGGGCCTGGCCGAGGCCGCGGCGTGCGAGGCGGACGTGGACTTCATCGTCGGCACGCTCTCCAAGAGCCTGGGGGCCATCGGCGGCTTCTGCGTCTCCGACGTGGACGACTTCGACCTCATGCGGGTGGTCAGCCGGCCGTACATGTTCACCGCCTCCCTGCCGCCCGGCGTGGTGGCCTCCACCCTCACCGCCCTGGCCCGGGTGGAGCGCGACGACCTCCTGCGCGCCCGCCTGGGGGCCAACGCCGTGCGCCTCTACGAGGGGCTCAACGCGCTGGGCTTCGAGACCGGGCCGCAGGCCAATCCGATCGTAGCGGTGGCCATGGCGGACCTGCCGACGGCGCTCGCCATGTGGAACGGCCTCCTGGAGGCCGGGGTCTACCTCAACCTGGCGCTCCCACCGGCCACGCCGGACAGCCGGCCGCTGCTGCGCTCCAGCGTCACCGCCGTGCATACCAGCGACCAGATCGACGCGGTGCTCGCCGCCTTCGCCACGGTCGGCCAGGGGCTCGGGCTCCTGCGCAAGCCTCAGCGCGCGTCGGCCTGACCGCGGCGGCGCAGCCGCCACAGCACGCCCAGTCCGGCCAGGACGGGATGGCGCTCCCGCCACGGCGTCACCTCCACCGACAGGCCGGTGTGGCGCGAGAGCTTCACGGCGGCGTAGCTGGCGGCGCCGGCGGTGGTGAAGGCGGCCTTGGCCAGGCGTGCGGCGTTCAGCGGCTTGCCGAACGCGCGCCGCAGCCGCCAACCCCGCCGCAGCCGTCTCGCCGCGTCCTGCGACAGCCGGGGCGACAGCTGCAGTCCCTCTTGCGCGAAAGGTACACCTGCGGCGGCCCAGGCGAGGGGCAGGAGCGCATCATAGCGTCCGGGCGCGGCGTCCAGCACCTGCCGCTCCCGGCCCGGCGGCTCGAAGCGCCATTCGGCGGCGTAGGTCTGGCGAAACAGGGCCGACCAGTAATCGCGCGCAGTGCCGGTCGCGGGCCCGAGCACGGCGGCGAAGCCCCCGGCGGTGCGCGCCGCCGCGGCCAGCGCCTGCAGCACCTGCGCCCTGGCCGCATCGTCGCGCGCATGCACGAGCCGGCTCGGCTGCACGAAGCGCGTCCATACCGTGGTGTCGGCGTAGCGCCCCTGCGCTGCGCGGGCGAAGGTGGCGAGCGGCAGCGTGGCGACCTTGGCGTGCAGTTCGCCCTCGGACGCGACGCAGCGCACGAAACCGATCTCGGGCCACAGCCGGCGCTCGACCCAGCCACGCATCCCGGCGCGGTGAGGCGTTCCGGTCAGCACGTAGAAGTCGAGCACCCCGGTGAGATCGCCGGTGCGCAGGGCCGAGCCGTAGAACAACACCGCGACGACGTCGGCGTCGCGCGCAAGGTCGCGTGCGAACGCCTCCACCCCAGGCGCGACGGGGGCCGAGGTCTCCCGGCGGAAGACCTCGACGAGATCGCTCACGGGACGACGAAGGTGATGGGTGCCCCGCGGGTCAGCACGAGGTCGCCCCCCTCGAACTCCTCGCCGTCGAGCACGTAGGGGGTGCGCAGCACCACGTGCAGCCGCTCGGGATCGGCGCGGCGATAGCCGGCCTCCGCCAGCCAGGGCCTGTCGCGGCCGGCGAGCAGCAGCGGCAGGGCGAAGCGGAGGCGCCGGGGCGAGCCGGCCACGTCCAGCACCTTCAACCCCGCACGCCGCGGGCCGAAGGGCTTCACGCCCAGCGGCAGGCGCTCCAGCGTCGAGGCCAGCAGCAGGAAGCGCGCCTCCTCCCGCCCGTGCTGCACCCGCATCGACACCCCCGCGCGCAAGGCGCTCTTGCGGCCGCCGATGGCCGTGCGTGCGCCCGCGCCCGCCAGGGCCGCGCTCACCACCACCACGCGGCCGAGGCCGCGGGTGTGGTGGGCGCGCCGCGATAGGCGCACCGCCTCCACGTATGCGCCCGCCCCGAACACGAACCCGCGGCGCAGGGGCTCCGGCGCGTCGAGCCGCCGGACCTCCACTGGGGCGCGGACCACGGTCCTCGGCGAGGCGATGGCGTCGGCGAGGCTCCATCCCGGCCCGGCGCCCAGGTCGGTGGCGAGTACGTTGGTGGTGCCGGACGCCAGCACGGCCATGCGCGGCAGGCCGTCGCCGAACGCCTCGGGCGCGAGGCCCAGCACCTCGCGCACGGTGCCGTCGCCGCCGTCGACGACGAGGAGGTCCAGCCCGTGGCGCGCGAAGGCGCGCAGGGCCTCGGCCAGTTCAGCCGGGGTGCCCGGCTCAGCGACCAGCACGCCTGGCGCCGGCGCGATGGCGACGCCCATGCGATTGCGGCGCGCCCGCGGGTTCCGGACCACACCGACCCGCGCCGGTCCTGCCACAGGGGCGGCCGCGACGTGGGATCGGGCGCGAGGCCGCCCGGGCGGTCGCGCATCGAGCCGACCCGTGTCGACGGCCCCGGAACCTGCTAGCTCGAGCCGCGCCGTCATGAGCGGGCGCGCAGCGGGCGGCGCCCATGCTCCTGGCCCACCTGTCCGATCCGCACCTGCCGCCCCCGCCTGGAAGCGGCGGGATCGCGGCGAAGCAGCTGCTGGGACGGGCGGCGTGGCGGCGAAAGCGTCACGTCCATCGGCCTGAAGTGCTGGCGGCGCTCATGGCCGATGTGGCGGCGCACCGACCGGACCACATCTGCCTCACCGGCGATCTCATCAACACCTCGACGCCCGCCGAGCTGGTCGCGGCGCGACACTGGCTGGAGGACTTCGCGCCACCGCATGACCTGACGGTCAGCCCCGGCAACCACGACCTGCTGGTCCCGCGAGGACCCGACCCGTGGCGCGAATGGCGGCCCTGGATGGAGGATGCGCCCGGACCCTTCCCGCGGTTGAGGGTGCGGGGGCGCATGGCGCTGATCAACCTGAGCTCGGCCACGCCCACGCCAGTGTTCTCGGCCCGGGGCCGGCTCGGCCACGCCCAGCTCGCAGCGCTCGAGACGATGCTGGAGCAGACGGGCGCCGAAGGACTTCACCGGATCGTGCTGGTGCACCACCCGGTCGCTCCCGGCGCGCCGAAGCGCAAGGCGCTGGCGGACGCGCCGCAGCTGACCGGCGTGCTGGCGCGCGCCGGCGCCGAACTCGTCCTGCATGGTCACCTGCACCGGGCCGGGCTGGCCGCCGTTGCGGGGCCTGCGGGCGCGATCCCCGTCCTGGGCGCGCCCTCCGCCTCGTCCCAGCGGCCCGGCGCGGCGGCCGCGCGCTGGCACGCCATCGCGCTGACCGAGACGCGCAACGGCCTCGGCGTGCGGGTCGTCGCGCGCGGCCTTGGGCCGGACGGCGCCATGGGCGATCTGGGCGGCTATGTGCTCGCGCCTCGGTGCACGTAGCGCAGGATCACCCGCGTCACGGTTTCGCCCGCCTTCACCGGAAGGCGGACCGCGGAGAACGCGGGCAGCCCCACCTTTGTGGGTGCGTCGTTGGAGAAGCCGAAGCCCTCCTGTGGAAGGCCGATGAGGCTGCGGTTGAAGTGACCGTCGCCGTTGGCGTCGTGATACACCGCCACCGCGTAGGTCCCCGGCCCCGGCAGCTCGAAACACGCCCGGGTCGTCGGCGCTTCGGCGGGCGCGCGCGCGCGCAGGAGCTTGCCATGTGGGGCCAGGAAGCGCTTCGCGTCGTCGGGGTAGACGGTCACCACCACCTTCCCTTGCACGGGCTTGGCGCCGACGACCTGCACCACGAGCCGCGCGCCCGCCGGAGTTCCGACGCAGGGCGCCTCGGCTCGCGCGGCTGCAGCGATGAGCGAGACGGCGAGCGCCCCCAGGCATGCGAACTTCACGGGCGTGCGGCCTTGTCTTGACGGCGCAGCCGTCTACGGCCTTTGACTTAACCGGCATGGCGCATCCCGCGGCAAGGAGAATCGACCCGCCGGCGTGCGGGCGCGACGGCCGCGAGCCGATCGGGGTGCGCGCGTGACCCGCCTGCGGCTGATCGACCGCTATATGCTGCGGACCGCCGCCCGGCCCCTGTTCGGCGCCCTCCTCGTCACGCTCACCGCGCTCCTGCTTGAGCGGGCGCTGCGGCTGCTGGACGTGCTCTCCGCCAGCAGCGGGCGCACGACCTATCTGGTCGAGCTCCTGCTCAACCTCGCGCCGTACTACCTGGGACTGACGCTGCCGGCGGCGTTCTTCCTGGCCATGTTCGTGCTGTTCGCGCGGCTGAGCGACGGCTCGGAGATCGACGCCCTCCTGGCCAGCGGCGTCTCCATCGAGCGGATCGCCGCGCCCTTCATCGCCGCGGGCGCCGTGCTGGCGGTGGCGAGCCTGATCCTGTCCGGCTTCGTTCAGCCGCAGGGCCGCTACGCCTATCGCGCGCTCCTGCATGCGGCCCAGACCGGCGGCTGGAACGGCCGGCTGCAGAGCCAGACCTTCGTGAGCCCCGGCGGCCAGGCGAGCCTGACGGCCGACCACGTCGACCTGTCCGGCCGCAGACTGAGCGGCGTGTTCATCCGCGAGGTGCAGCCCGACGGGCGCGAGCGGGTCACCACGGCCGCGCACGGCGTGCTGCAGCCCGTGCGCGACGGGCGCCACGTGCTCCTGCAGCTCACCCAGGGCGCGCAGGTCCGCCATGACGCGAGGGGCGAGCCCGAGGTGCTGACCTTCAACGACTTCAACGAGGAGCTGGCCCTTCCCAAGGGCGACACCTCGATCCGGCCGCGGGGCGCAGACGAGCGGGAGCTCACCCTGGGCGAGCTGGTGCGCCGCCCCCCGCAGGCGTCGCCCGCCATTCCCCGCCGGCGCCTCGCCGCCGAGCTGTACGGCCGCCTGGCCGCCGCCCTCGCCCTGCCGTTCCTGCCGCTCCTGACGCTGCCGCTCAGCCTGGCGGCGAAGCGCGGCGGGCGCGCCACGAGCGTGCTGGCCGCGGTGCTCGTGCTGTTCGTGTTCCAGCACCTGCTGCAGATCGGCCAGGGGCTCGGCGCGAAGGGCAAGGTTCCGCCGCTTCTGGGGGTGGGGCTGCCGTTCCTGGGGTTCGCCGCGCTGTCGTCGTGGACCTTCCTCTCCAGCCGCCTGCGCCCGGGCGAGACCCCGGTGGGCCGCGCAGTGGAGCGCCTCGCCGCGGTCCTGCGGCCCCTGTTCGGGCGGGCGTCTGCGAAATTCGCCACAGCGAAGGTCGCCGCGTGACGCTGGCCAGGTGGCTGTTGCGCGTGATGGGCCTGCGCGTCCTCGCCGCCATCGCCGCCATGACCGCGGTGCTGCAGCTGCTGGACCTGTTCGAGATCTCCACCCGCATCCTCGACAGGGGCCAGGGCGTGGCGGGCGTGGCCGTCTACGCCGCGTTGCGCATGCCCCATCTCGTCGAGCAGGCCGCGCCGATCGGCGTGCTGGCCGGCGCGCTGTTCGCCTTCGCCAAGCTGGCGCGGGAGAATGCGGTGGTCGCGCTGCGGGCGGCGGGCCTGTCGATCTACCGCTTCGTCGCCCTGACCTCGCCGGCGATCCTCGCGGTGACGGCGGGCCTCCTCGCCCTGTCGCTCTGGGCCGCGCCGCGCAGCGACCGGGCCCTGGCCGACTGGTGGCGCGCCACCACGCCTCCAGCCGAGCGCGAGGCGAGCGGCCCCGCCACCTTCCGCCTCGGCGGCGACATCGTCGTCGCCTCTCCCGGCGACGAGGCCGGTCGGCGGCTGAGCGCGCTCAGCCTCTACCACCGCGACGCCGGCGGCCGGCTCGTCCGGCGAATTACGGCGCGCGACGCCGTGATGGGCCCGGGCGGCGACTGGCGGCTCCAGGGCGTGAGCGTGGAGGACTACGGCGCCCAGGGCGTCGCGCACCGCACCGCACCGCAGGCGGCCTGGACGCGGCGGCTGACGGCGGCCGACGTGCGCGCCGTATTCTCCAAGGAGCCCGTGCTCTCGTGGGGAAGCGCGCACCGGGCGCTCTCCGGCGGCGCGGCGACCCGGCCGCGGGGGTTCTACCAGACCGCCCTCGACCGGCTGTGGGCGGGACCGGCCGCGGTCCTGGTGCTGCTGCTCGTCGCCGCCCCCGCCGCGCTGGGCGCCGCGCGCGACGGGAGCGGCGCGCGGCTCACCTTCGGCTGCCTCGCGGCCGGGCTGCTGCTCATGGTCGCCGACGGGGTGACCACCTCGCTGGGCGCGAGTGGGACGATCCCGCCGTTGCTGGCGGCCTGGGCCGCGCCCGTGCTGTTCTCCGGCGCCGCCCTGGCCACCCTGCTGCAGCTGGAAGGCGAGGGCCTGAAGGAGACCTACGTGCCGGGACGCATCGACATCATCGCCGCCGACACCAAGCCCCTGATGGAGCGCTTCATCCGCCTGCCCATGCGGCTGAACGCGGCCGATCCGAACTACGTCGCCCCGCTCCTGATGGAGCGTCGCGAGGCGCTCTCGCCCAAGACCAACCCCTTCTTCGACCACGCCGACGTGCGCTTCTGGCTGGCGCGGCGCGAGGGGCGCGACGTGGGGCGCATCAGCGCCCAGATCGACCACAGCGCGCCGCTGGAGGCGGGGGTGCGCACGGGGAACTTCGGCCTGATCGCGGCCGAGGACGACCCGGCCGTCTTCGCCGCGCTTCTCGCCACCGCCGAGGACTGGCTGCGCTCGCAGGGGTGCGGGCGGGCGCTGGGGCCGCTCAACCTCTCGACCAACGAGGAGGTGGGCCTCCTCGTCGACGGTTTCGACACCCCCCCCATGGTGCTGATGGGGCACGACCCGCCCTACGCCGGTGCGCGGGTCGAGGCGCAGGGCTACGCCAAGGCCCGCGACGTCTACGCCTACCTCGGCCGCGACAGCGACGACCTGCCGGCGTCTGTGCGCAAGCGTGTCGAGCGCGGCCTGCCTGAGGGGGTGAGCCTGCGCCCGGTCGACATGGCGCGCTTCGACGCCGAGGTCGCCACCCTGACCGACATCCTCAACGACGCCTGGTCCGGCAACTGGGGCTTCACGCCGACCACGCAGGCGGAGACGCAGGCGCTGGCCAAGGCGCTGAAGCTGGTGGTCGATCCGCGCCTCGTCTGGTTCGCGCAGATCGAGGGGGAGACGGCCGGGGTGATCGTGCTCCTGCCCAACATCAACGAGGCGATCGCGGGGCTGGGCGGGCGGCTCCTGCCGTTCGGCTGGGCCAAGCTCTTGTGGCGGCTGAAGGTCGCGCGGGTGAAGTCGGCGCGGGTGCCGCTGATGGGCGTGAGGCGCAGGTTCCAGCGAGAGCGCCGCGGACAGCTCCTGCCCTTCCTCCTGATCGACCGCGCGCGGCGCGAGGCGCTGCGCCTGGGCTACACGCGCTTCGAGATGTCGTGGGTGCTGGAGGACAACCTCGCCATGCGCCGCATCGCCGAGGCGGGCGGCGGGCGCATCTACAAGACCTACCGCATCTACGAGAAGACGCTGGCGTGACGCCCTTTTCGGCCCTGGTGCTGGCGGGTTCGCGTCCCGGCGGCGTCGATCCGGTGGCCGCGAGCGAGGCGGTGGCGCACAAGGCCCTGGCGCGGGTCGAGGGCGAGACGCTGCTGGCGCGGGTGGTCGGCGCGCTCGCCGCCGCGGGAGCTTCGCGCATCGGCGTCAGCGCTTCCGACCCCCAGGTGCGCGAAAGCGCGTCGGCGCTGGGGGCCGAGCCGCTGGACGCCGCGGCGGGCCCGAGCCTCAGCGTGCTCGCCGGCGTGGCGGCGCTGGGCACGCCGCTCCTGGTCACCACCGCCGACCACGCCTTGCTGCGCGCCGAATGGGTCGAGCGCTTCCTGCGCGATGCGCCGGGCGAGGCCGATGTCTGCGCCCTGCTCGCCCGGCGCGAGGTGGTGGAGGCCGCGGCCCCGGGCACGCGGCGCACCTACCTCAAGCTGGCCGACGGCCACTGGTCGGGCTGCAACCTGTTTCTCCTGGCGAAGCCGCAGGCCCTGGCCGCCGTCACGTTCTGGCGGCGGGTGGAGGCCCAGCGCAAGCGGCCCTGGCGCATGGCCGGCCTGATCGGCCCCGGCGCCCTCCTGGCCTACGCCGCCGGTCGCCTCAGCCTGGACGGGGCCGCCCAACGGCTCGGACGGGCGGCGGGCGTGGACGCCGCCGCAGTGGCCAGCCCCTTCGGCCTCTGCGCCGTGGACGTGGACACGCCCGACGACCTGGCGCTGGTGCGCCGTCTCGCCGCGCATGGCGCGCGTGAAGGGCCGACCGGTTCGGGCGCAAGCACGCCTGCCTAGACCCCGCGTTCCCGGACCAGCGCCTCCGCCCGCGTGGCGACGGCGGCGCCCGCCGAGCGGAAGCGCTCCGCGCCGAACCGCGCCAGCACGTAAGCCTTGCCGCGCAGGCCCATCTCGCGGGCCGCCCCCGGGTCGGCGAGGAGGGTGCGCAGGGCGTCGGCCAACGCACCGACGTCGTCGGGCGGGACCACGAGGCCAGCGCTGGCGGCCTGCACGCTCGCGGGCGCCTCTCCCACGGCCGAGACGATCACCGGCAGGCCCGCGGCCATGGCCTGGTGGGCGGCGATGCACAGACCCTCGGCGCGGGAGGGCTGCACGTAGGCGTGGCAGGCGGCCAGGAACGCCTCGGGCTGCGCCTGGAAGCCGGGCAGGCGCAGGCTGCGCACGCCCAGCCTGGCGATCGCCGCCTCCAGCGCGCGCCGCTCGTCGCCCTCGCCGCCCACCACGACCTCGAAGGCGTGCCCCGAGGGCGCCGGGTCGCTCGACAGGCGCGCCAGCGCCTGCACCAGCACGTCGTAGCCCTTGTTGGGATGCAGCCGCCCCAGACTGCCGATGCGCAACACCCCGCCTGGCCGATGGGCCGCCGGAGGGATCGTCGGCCGCGTGGCGATCACCAGCGGCCAGACCGCCACCCGCGCGGGCGCAAGCCGCAGCCGGGTGCGGGTGAGCCGCGCCACGGCTTCGGAGTCCGCGACCCAGAGGCCCGTCAGCCTGCGGGTCAGGCGCAGCAGGCGCAGGTTGGCCGGCTTGATCACCGCGTTGTGCTGCCAGCTCACCACCGGCGTCCGGCTCAGGAGGCCCGCGAGCTGGCCAAGCAGGGTGGCCTGCGTCAGCGAGGTCCAGATCAGGGCAGGCCGGTGGCGCCCCACCTCGCGCAGCAGCCACAGCGCCGCGCGCAGGTGCTGGCCCTTGCCGGCCGGGGCCACGCGCCAGTCGATCCCCGCCGCATCCAGGGCGGCGGCGGCGCGACCGTCGCGGCGCGAGAGGGCCAGCACGCGCACCTCGTCGCCGCGGTCCTGCAGCAGCCGCACGACGGCCACGAGCGGCAGCGCCGCGCCGCCGCCCTCCAGCGAGTTGATGACGTAGGCGACCCTCATGCCTGCAGCGCGCCCGCCGCCGGCCGGGGCGGGCGGCCGATCTCGCGCGCGGCGAACACCGCAAGCAGGGCGACGGCCATGACCGCCTGGATCACCGCGTGCACGCCCGCGCCGAACAGGCCGAAGCGCGCCAGCAGGAACACCAGCAGCGGAAAGAGGCCGAGGCTGCTCACCAGGTTGGCGGTGACCGACAGGCCCGGGCGGCCCATCGCCACCAGCGCCGCGCTGGTCGGCGGTCCGGCCAGGAGCACGGTGCGCGCCAGCGCCAGCCACACCACCGTGCCGGCGGCCCCCGCGAAGGCGTGCCCGCCGAGCAGGCGCGCCACCTGCGGCGCAAACGCCAGCACGAGCGCGACGACCGGGGCGGCCGACAGCAGCGCCACGCCGATGCAGCGCACCAGGGCCTGGCGCAGTCGCGCCGCTCCTCCGTGGGCGGCGGCCAGCTTGGCGAGTTCGGCGTAGGCGGCCTGGCCCAGCACCTGCGCGGGCTGGGAGATGACCACGCTCGCGCGCTGGGCCACCGCATAGAGGCCGGCGCTGGCGGGGCCGAGCCACCAGCCCACCGCCAGGGGCGCCAGTCGCCCCGCGAGCTCGCTGAAAGTGACGTCGGAGTTGGCGGCCACCATGAAGCGCCACAGCCCCGGGTTCTCGTTCGTCACCCCGCGCAGGCCGCCGAGCAGCCGGTGCGCGGCCAGGTCGCGGCGCGCCACCCACCAGCCCATCCCCCACATGGCCGCCCCCTCGCACAGCGCCGCGGCGAGCCATACGGCCAGAAAGCCGGTGAGGCCCCACCCGGCCACGGCGACGACCAGGGCGCCGACCAGCCGCACGCATGGCGCCACCGCATTGTGCAGCCCCAAGAGGTCGAAGCGCCGCTTGAGCTGCAGGTAGCCGGCGGGCGTGCTGCGCGCCGAGGCCAGGACCGCCAGGCTGTAGGGCGTGGCGAAGGCCAGGGCCGCAGGCGACCAGCCCAGCCGCGGGCCGAGCACGGGCGCGAGCACGGCGGCCACGACCACCGCCACGGCCGCGGCGCTCAGCTCCACGGTGGCGGTGAGGCGCAGGAGGCGCAGCATGCGCGGCCGGTCGTCCGCCGCGGCCGCCTGGGCGCCGTAGCGCACCACCGCGTGCCAGCCGGGGAAGTTGACGATCCCGCCCACGGTGAGGACGTAGGCGTGCACCAGCACCAGCACGCCATAGTCCCGCGGGCCCAGCGCCCGGGCCGCCACCGCCAGATAGCCCAGGCTGATCAGGCCCGCGGCGGCCTTGCCGCTCAGGAGCAGGCCGAGGTTGGCGTAGATGCGGCGCACCACGCCGCCCCGCGCGGCGATGGGCTCAGCCACGCGCGGCCTCCGCCGCAGCGGGGTCGTCGCCCAGCATGGCCAGGATCGCGGCGGCGGCGCGCTCTGCGGAGGGGACCGCGGTCAGGTCGAAGGTGTAGGCGAACAGCTCCCGCTGAACCGGCGCGTAGCGTTGGGCGTGGTCCGCCTGCGCGGCGTCCAGCGCGGCCTCCAGCGCGGCGACGTCGTTGACCACCGGGCCTGCGCGCCAGTGCAGGAAGTCCGCATCGCCCTCCCAGGCGCGGCGACGGGGATCGAGGAAGACGCAGGGGCGCGGCCGCCGCAGGAACTCGTAGACCTGGCTGCTCACGTCGCCCAGGTAGATGTCGGCCGCCTCGGTGTAGGTCATGTCGGTGCTGGCCGGGCTCCCGAGATCAACGAGGATGTTGGCCACCTCGCGCACGGATCGCGGGATCGACCCGGGAAAGGCGAGCGCGGGCCGGTCGATGCTGACGACCACCGGCCGGCGGAACAGCATCACGTGCGGCGCGAAAATGAGATTGTAGCGGTCGCTGCGCGCGAACAGCTCCAGCACGCGGCGCCCCATGGCGTACCACGAGGACAGGTGCGGCGACCCGTGCGGGTTGTAGAGCACCACCGGGCGATCGTCGGCGAACAGCCGCCTGGCGGGCGCGTGGCCCACAGCGTCGAACTTGGGATAGCCCACCACGGCCAGTCGGGCGGGGTCGACGCCGGCCTCGGCCGCCAGCCGGTCGCGCACCTTGGCGCCGGAGACCAGCACGCGGTCGAACGCGGCGCTCGCCCGGTCGAAGCCCACCGCCCGATCGCCGGCGCCGTGGCGGGTGTGGACGATGCGCAGCGCCTCCAGCCCGGGCCTGCGCCTGAGCGTCAGCGCCGCCTTCTCGGCGACCACCAGCACGTCCAGGCTGCGGAAGAAGGCCAGGTTGTCGCCGTACATCAGGAGCTTGCGCGCGGGGACGACCCCGTCCAGCGCCGCCGCCGCCCAGCGCGAGGCGGTGCGCGTGAGGTCGAGCGCCTGCACCGCGCCCGCCGCCTCGCCGTTCAGCCGCGCGATCTCGGCGGTGATGCGCGGATGGGTGGAGGCCAGCACCACCTCGGCCGCCCCGGTGCGCGCCAGCGCCAGCGCCACGGGCAGGCTGTGCGCCACCTGGTGCGCCTGGTCGTGGTTGAACAGGAAGCCCACGCGGGGGCGCGGCCGCTCCATGCTAGACGGCGGCCTCGGCGCGGCGGGCGCAGACCGCGTCGAACAGGTCGAGATAGGCTTGCGCCGCCGGCCCGATGCGGTGCTCGGCCACGGGGGCGGCCAGGCTGGCGGGGTCGGACGGCGGCTGGGCCAGCACCTCGGCGATCGCCCGCGCGAGAGCCCCCACGTCGCCGACGGCGACCACCCGCCCGCGTTCTGGCGCGCCGAGCAGCTCGAAGGCCGCGGGCGTGGACGCCGTCGCCACCACCGGGCGCCCGGCCGCCAGCGCCTCCACCACCACCGCGCCATAGCCCTCGTAACGCGAGCTCAGCAGGAAGAGGTCGCACCGATCGAGCCACGGCCGGATGTCGGGGACGTGACCGGGCATCTGCACCCGGTCCGCGATGCCGAGCGAGGCGCCCAGCGCATGCAGCGCAGCCCGCTCGAGCCCCTCGCCCAGGATGACCAGCCTCGCCCCCGCTGTGCGCGTCAGCGCGAACGCCCTCAGCGCGATGTCGAAGCGCTTCTGCGCGACCAGCCGGCCGGCGGCGAGGACGAGCGGCGCAGCCGAACGCGGGGAAGGGCGCGGAGGCGGCGCCTCATCGTCGAGCGCCGGCAGCGGGATGCGACGGGTTATGCGGCGCCCGAGCAGGCGGTCGGCCCCCGCGGTGGCCGCATCCGAGAGCGAGACGGCGGCGTCGACGTGGCGCAGGCGGTGTCGCGCCGTCGCGCCGAAGATCGCCTGCGCCAGCGGGCCCCGGTCGGGCCGCCACAGCGGGTTGCTGATCTGCGCCACGATCGCCGGTCGCTCGGCGCCCATGCGCCGCGCGACCTGGGGCGCGACCGGCCAGTGGAAGTTGCCCGGAACGAACAGCACGTCGGCGGGGACCTCCGCGAGCCGGTGCGCCACGGCCCGCCCCAGCCGGCGCCGGGAGCCCTGACCGCGCGGGATGGGAGGGTCGCAGGCGACGAGCTCGACCTCGCCGGCGATCAGCGGCGCCAGCTCTCCCGCCGCCGACCCGCAGAGCAAGGTTGTGCGCCGTCCCAGCGCGGCCCAGCGGTTGGCGAGGCGGATGGCGATGCGCTCGGTGCCGCCCGGCGAGAGGTCGTGCAGCGCCACGAGGATCCGGTCGGCGCGGACCGCGCGGGACGACGACGCTGCGGGGGCCACCCTCAGCGCCTCGGCCGCCAGGTCAGGGCCGCCGAGGCCGCGTAGTTCCACACCACGCCCACCGCCACGCCCGCCAGCCCCGCCAGCCACCAGATCCGGTCGTAGCGATAGACCAGGCTGCCGATGCCGACATTGCCGACCGCGCCCACCAGGCTCACGGCGTAGAAGTTGGCCAGCCCCCTCCAGAACGCGGCGCCGCGCAGGCGCACGTCGCGGTAGGTGACGGCGTTGTTGAGCACGTAGTTGCTGGCGATGGCGACGATCACCGCCAGCGACTGGGCGAGGCGGAAGGCCGCGCCCGATCCGATGGCGGCGCCCAGCACCGAAAGGTGCACCAGGAGGCCGATGGAGCCCACCGCGCAGAACATCAGGAAGCGCACCGGGATCACGCGGCCGAAGGTCTTCTCCAGCAGCAGGATGGCGAACTCCTGCGTCACCTTGAGATCGAGCTTGCTCTCCCCGTGCAGCCGGTTGCGGAAGGTGTAGGGCGCCTCCGCCGTGCGCAGCGCCGTCGGCGACGAGGCCACCAGGTCGAACAGGACCTTGAAGCCGATGTTCGACAGCCGCGGCGCGGCGGCCACCACCACCTCGCGGCGGATGGCGAAGAAGCCGCTCATCGGATCGCTGAGGTCGGTCCTCAGCAGCCGCCGCGACCACCGCGTGGCGGCCTGGCTTATGCGGCGGCGCCCCGCGCTCCACTCGCCGGTCGAGCCGCCCGCACCATAGCGGGTGGCCACCGCAAGGTCGTAGCCTTCCTGCGCCACCAGGCGGTGCAGTTCGGGCAGGACGCCCTCGTCGTGCTGCAGGTCGCCATCCATCACCGCCACCACGGGCGCCGCGCTAGCGAGCATGCCCTCGATCACCGCGGAGGTCAGGCCGCGCCGCCCGATCCGCTGCACCAGCCGCACGCGCGGGTCGTGCATGGCGCGAATTCGCACGAGGTCGGCGGTGCCATCGCGCGAGTCGTCGTCGACGATCACCGCCTCCCAGGTGAGGCCGGCCAGCGCCGCCTCCAGCCCCGCCAGCAGGGCGGCGACATTGGCGGCCTCGTTCAGCACGGGGATCACCACTGCGAGCTGCAGGGGCGTCTCGGCGCTGGGTAGGCGGACCTGCGCGCTCACGAGACGGGGACGAGCAGGCGGCGGCCGTCGGCGCTCTGAAACACTGGTGTGCTGTGGCGGGCGACGATCGCCCGGACCGGATCGGCCACGTCTCCAAGGCGGGCGGGGTGTGGCGCATCCAGCTGCACCGCGGCGAAGCTGCGCGTCGCCAGCGCACGCTCCAGCGCCGAGGCGTCGCCGCTTCTCAGCACGTGCTGGCCGTAGAGGAAGACGTCCAGCGCGAAGGGCTCGCCGGCCCAGTAGCACAGGGCCAGCGTCTCGCACGCGACCGGACCGGGCGTGGCGGAGATGCGGCGCTGCATCTGCGTCCAGGCGGCCTGCGCCGACGCATGGCCCCGCACCTCCGCGTAGGAGGCGCGGGCGGTGAGCGGGACCAGCACGACGAACGGCGCGAGCAGCCAGGCGAGCGGGCGCATCGTCCACGCCTTTGCGTCCTCGGCGGGGCGCGGCAGAGCGACCGCGCCGCAGATGCACAGCGCGATGAGCGCCTCGAAATGCGCGTTGACGTTCACCCCCTCGCCGCTGCGCTGCAGCACGCCCAGCGGTACGCTGATCGCCACGGCAAGCAGCAGGAGGTCGAGCCGCGGGTCGGCGCGCCGCCGTCGCAGCAGGCGGGCGCCGAGCGCCAGCAGCGGGACCACGGCCAGGACCGGCAGGGCGGCCTTGAGCATGCGCACGGCCGAGTAGCGCCGGTCGGCCTGCAGCAGGTCGACGACCATCACCGGTCCGTAGGCGGCGAGGCAGACCGTGGCGCAGGCGAGCAGCGCCGCCGCCGCCGCCGCCAGCCACACCACCAACGCGCGCCGATGATGCAGCGCCAGCCACAGGGTTGTGGCGAGGGGGAAGGCCACGAGGTTGTGCTTGACCATCCCGCCCGCGACCATCAGCAGCGCCGCGGCGGCGGTGCGCCCGGTCGTGGGCCCGGCGTCGGGATGGCGCGGCAGGATGACGACGAGCCCCGCGGTCATCAGGGCGTGGGCCAGCCACTGCGGGTCGTCCATGGCCAGGTAGCCGCGGTACTGCGTGGCGGCGAAGCCCAGCAGCAGGAAGGCGCCGACAGTGGCGGCGAATGGCGCCCGGTCGGCGAACCGCCTCACCGCGAGGACAACCCCGATGGCTACCGCGATCACCGACATCAGCGCCACGAGCCGGCCGGCCACGATAGGGTCGCCGACGAGGCGGCCGAGCCCGCCGACCAGATAGAACGACAGCGGCGGGTAGTTGTCGCCGGTGAGGCCCCCGGGCGGCGGGTACAGCGGGCCCGCCCCCAGGGCCGCCGCCGCCTGGAAGGCGTTCCAGCCCTCGTTGGGATTGGACGAGATGCGGGCCGGAATCAGCCAGACGCGGGTCGCCGCGCACGCCGCGATCGCGAGCAGGGCCGCCGCCGCGCTCTGTCGCGCACGCAGGCGGCGAGCGGGCGAGACAGGCGGGCTCACCACCCGATGCTCATGCATGCATGCGACGCAGGTCGAACCCCGGGGGCGCTCGCCTGGGGAAGCGCCCGGACGCGCCTACCACCCCTCCGGCGCGGGCGGCGCGGGGGCGGGAGGGGCGCCCGGCTCCGGCGCGTCGCTGCGCCGATGCAGGTGAGGCCGGTGGGGGTGCGGCCCCTTGGGCATCGAGATGTGGACGGGGCGGGCGCCCGCAAGCGTCGGCGCTCCCAAAAGCGCGCTGGCGGCGAGGGCGGCGAAGGCTGATTTCACGGCGTCACCAGGAAGCGCGGCGGAGAGGGCCGAGTATCGCCGGATCGGCGTCGCCGTCCAGGGTTCGCGCTCGTCACCTTCGCGCACGATCGAGGGTCCCGGCTGGAGACCCTGCGCGCAGGCGCGACTTCCTTGCGCGGGCGATCTAAGGGACATGCGCAAGGCGCGTGCGGCGCGCCAGGACGCAGGATCAGATGACGCCCGTTCTGCAGCGTGACGCCGTCGTCCTCGGCGCCCCGCCCCCCCATGTCGCGCCTTCCGCCGCCGACTTCGTGCGGGGCGCGGCGGAGTTGACGCGCGACCTCGGCGTCGTCCGCCCGGCGATCTACTGGGCCGACCTCGGAGCGAGCACCGTGGTCGGCTACGCCGCCCTTGCCGTCGCGTGCCTGGTGCGCACGCCGGCGCCGCGCATGGCCGCCGCGCTTCTCGCCGTCCTCGCCCTCTACCGTGCGGTGAGCTTCATCCACGAGCTCACGCACCTGAAGCCTGGCGCGGCGCCTGGCCTGCACTTCGCCTGGAACCTGCTGGTCGGCGCGCCGCTGCTGGTCCCCGCCTTCATGTACGAGGGGGTGCACCACCTTCACCATGCACGATCGCGCTACGGCACCGCGGAGGATCCCGAATACATGCGGCTGGCCGCGATGGGGCCGCTCGCGCTAGCGGGCTTCGTCGCGGGGGCCGCCCTGGCCCCTGTCGCCCTTCTGGTGCGCTTCGCCGTGCTGGCGCCCGCGTCCGCCCTCATCCCTGCGCTGCGCGCGTGGGTGGTGGCGCGCGCCTCGGCGCTGGCGATCAACCCCGTCTTCCGCCGCCGGGCGCCCACTGGCGAGGCGCGCCGCAGGTGGCTGATCTGGGAGTGTGTCACCGCGCTCTGGGCGTGGGCGCTGATCGGCGCGGTGATGACGGGGCGGCTCCGCCTCGACGCCTTCCTGGTGGCGCTGGGCGTCGCCTCGGGCGTGGCGGCGCTCAATCAGGTGCGCACGCTGGCGGCGCATCTGTGGGAGAACGACGGCGAAGCCATGAGCGTCACCGAGCAGTATCTCGACAGCGTGAACGTGCCCCCGCCCGTACTGCTTCCGGCCCTGTGGGCGCCGGTGGGGCTGCGCTACCACGGGCTGCATCACCTGCTGCCCGGCCTGCCCTATCACGCGCTGGGCGCCGCGCACCGGCGGCTGGCGGCGGCGTTGCCCGCCGACTCGCCCTACCACCGCGGCCATCACGCCGGGCTGTCGCCGCTCCTCGCGCGCCTGGCTACAGGCGCCCGCGCCGTCGGGCCCCGCGGTGACGACCAGCCATCCGCCGAAGCGTGCGCTTCGTCACCGCACTAGAAGGAAAGCGGCGCCAGTGCCCGGTCTCTATTTCGATCAGTTCGAGGTCGGGCGCACCTTCGCCCACGAAATCCGGCGAACGGTCACCGACATGGACAACATGCTGTTCTCGTCCTTGACCTACAATCCGGCGGCCATCCATATCGACCACGCATACGCAGCGGGCACGGAGTTCGGCCGCCCGCTGATGAACTCGATCTTCACCCTGGGACTGGTGATCGGGCTCAGCGTGCAGGACACCACCTTCGGCACGACCGTGGCCAACCTGGGCATGAGCGAGACGACCTTCCCGCTGCCCGTCTTCGCCGGCGACACGATCCGCGCCGAAACGACGGTGACGGCGATCAGGCCCTCGAAGTCGCGGCCGGGACAGGGGATCGTGACCTTCGAGCACGTCGGGCGAAACCAGCGCGACGAGATCGTCTGCCGCACGCTGCGCAACGCCCTGATGCTGGCCAGGCCGCAATGAGGCTGCGCTCGCTGCTGTTCGTGCCCGGCGACAGCGAACGCAAGTTCGCCAAGGCGCAAAGGTTGGGCGCCGATGCGCTGATCCTCGACCTCGAGGACGCGGTGGCGCCCTCGCGGAAGGACGCCGCGCGTGCGCTGGTCGCGGCCGCGCTCGACGACGCCAGCCCGCGCGACTGGGCCTTCTTCGTGCGCCCCAATCCGTTCGACACCGGGCTGACGCTCACCGACCTCGCCGCGGTGGTGAAGCCGGGGCTGGACGGCCTCCTCCTCCCCAAGGTCGATGGCGTGGCCGACGTCGTGCGCGCGGCGCACTGCCTCGACGCGCTCGAGGCCCGGGCCGGGATGGCTCCGGGTGTGGTGAAGATCGCCGTGGTCGCCACCGAGACGCCCGCGGCCATGTTCGCGCTGGCCGGCTACGCGCCGGCGCATCCGCGCCTGGTGGGCCTGACCTGGGGCGCGGAGGATCTCGCCGCCGCGATTGGCGCCACCTCCAACAAGGAGGAGGAAGGCGGCTGGACCGAGCCCTACCGCCAGGCCCGCTCGCTGTGCCTCTACGCCGCCGCCAACGCCGGCGTCGCGCCCATCGACACGCTGTACGCCGACTTCCGCGACCCGGAAGGCTTGGAGCGCGACTGCCGCCGGGCGCGGCGCGACGGCTTCACCGGGCGCCTCGCCATCCACCCCGACCAGGTGGCCACCATCAACCGCTGCTTCTCGCCATCGGCCGAGGAGTTGGCGCAGGCGCGCACAATCGTCGCCGCCTTCGCCGCTCAGCCCGACGCCGGCACGCTGGGGATCGACGGCAAGATGTACGACATCCCCCACCTCAAGGCCGCCAGACGCACCCTCTCCGCGGCAGGCGACGCCGCCTGAACGCGCAGAGCGCGCGGCATTGGGCTAGGCCGACCGATAGTATGTCCGGATCAGGCTCGAGCATGTCGACACTGCATGCCGCGACTGTGGTCTCAGCGCTTGTCGATCTTTTCGCCCATGGTCTCGGCCATAGCGGTCGCGCCGGCGTCGTCGGCGGCGATGTCGGCGTCTTCGGGCGCCTTGCGGGCGGCTTCCAGGCCCGCCACCAGGGGATCGCCGGAGGCGGTGTCGTCCTGCGCGCCGGGCGCATCCTTCATCGGCGCAGGGGCGGGGTTGTCGGCCATCGTCGGGCTCCTCGATCGTCGAGGGGAGAAGGCCGAGCCGACCCGCCCGTTCCCCTCGGCGCGCACCCTCAGCGCGACCGGGGCTTGCGCCCGGCCTTGGCCAGGTCGGCGCGGTAGTGGCGAATCTGATCGGACAGGCCGGAGCACATGTCGTCGTACTCCCCGTAGATGCGCAGTTCGCAGCTGTCGTGATAGGCGCGGCGCAGGCTCTCCAACCCTTCCGCGCTGGGCGCATCGGGGTCCGGGGCCGACGCGTCCGGCGTGGAGATCGCCGCGGCGACGGGAGCGGGCGGGGCGGGCGCGACGACCGCTTGCAAGGCGGCGGCGGCCAGGAGGGCGGCGATCATCGGGTCGTCCGGTGAGGTTTCCACGGCTTGTGCCCTGGCGGCGCGGCGGAGAGAAGGCCGAGCCCAGGCGCTCCCCAGGCTCTCCCCAGGCTCTGCTCAGGCCGCGCGCACGCCGGCGGGCGCCGCCGAAGCCGGCTCCAAGGCGTCGCGAATGGCGGCGAACAGCAGATCCGACTGGATGGGCTTCTCCACCACCGCCTGCATGCCGGCGGCGAGGTAGGTCTCGGCCATGCCGGGGTCCACGTTCGCGGTCAGCGCCAGGATCGGGATCGCGCCCACAGGACCGGGCAGGGCGCGCAGGGCGCGGGTGGCCTCGATCCCGTCCATGCGCGGCATGCGAATGTCCATCAGCACGAGGTCGAAGGCGCCCGAGCGGGCCAGCTCCACCGCCTCCAGCCCGTCCCCGGCGGTCTCGGAGGTGGCGCCGAAGATGCGGCACAGCGTCTGGGCCACCATGCGGTTGGTCGCGTTGTCATCGACCACCAGCACGTGCGCCGCGCGGGGCAGGCGCTGGCTCATGACCGGCGCCGGCGCCTCGGCGCGCGGCGCGGCGACGCTGGCGCGCGGCAGCAGCAGATCGAGGGTGAAGGCCGCCCCGCGCCCCGGATTGTTGCGCGCGCGCAGCCGCCCGCCCATGGCCTCGGCGATGCGGCGCGACACCGCCAGCCCCAGCCCCGCCCCGCCCATGGCGCGGCCGAGCTCGGTCTGCGAGAAAGGTTCGAACACGCGCTCCAGCATGTCGGGCTCCAGGCCCGGACCGGTGTCGCGCACCTCGGCGCGCACCCGCAGGCCGTCCGGCCCGGGATCGGCGGAGAGCGCCAGCTCGACGGCGCCCCCGCCGGCGAATTTCAGCGCGTTACCTAGAAGGTTGTTCAGCACCTGGCGCAGCCGCACGCCGTCGACCACCGCCTGGATGGCGGGGTCGCCGGTGTAGCTCATGTGCAGGCGAACGCCCTCGGCGCTCGCGCGTGGTCGCCACAGCGCCTCCAGCTCGTCCACCAGGGGATGCAGCGGCTCGGGCGCGGGGGTGAGCGTCACCCCGCCGGCCGCGCCATCGCCGCGGTGCAGCTCGATGGCGTCGGACAGGATGCGCAGCAGCGTGCGGGCGGACTCGGCCACGGTATGGGCGTAGCCCTTGGCCGGCGGCTCCAGCGGCTCCTTGTCGAGGAGTTCGGCCACGGCCAGCACCCCGTTCAGCGGCGTGCGGATCTCGTGGCTGAGCACGGCGATGAAGCGCGCGCGCTGCTCGGCCACGGCCTGGGCGGCGGCGAGCGCCTGGGCCGCTTCGGCGGCGCGCGCGGCGATCTCGCGGCGCACCGCGGCCAGCAGGTCGGCGCGGGCCAGCCCCTCGGGCGCCGGGTCGGCGAGCGCCTCGATGAGCGCGTCCAAGCGTGTCATGCGGACTCCATACTGGCGCGATCCTACGCAGAGCGGGCTTGCCTCGGCGTTAAGCCGGGCGTCCCTTTTTGCGGCGCCGCAGCGATGGTGTAAGGGAGCGCGCCTCGCGGTCGACCTCCTCCCGCGCGCCCGACGACCATCGCCATGCCCACCCCTCCCACCACCGCGCTCGTGCTGCATTCCGGCGGCCAGGACAGCTCGACGTGCCTGGCCTGGGCACTGTCGCGCTTCGAGCGGGTGGAGACGGTGGGCTTCGACTACGGCCAGCGCCACGGCGTGGAGATGCAGGCGCGGCTGAAGGTGCGCGAGGCGATGGCGGCGCGCTTCGCGCAGTGGGCGCCGCGGCTGGGCTGCGACCACGTGCTGGACATCGCAAGCTTCGGCGCCGTGGCGCAAAGCGCGCTGACCGCCGACCGCGCCATCGAGATCGACGCGCGGGGCCTGCCCACCACCTTCGTGCCGGGCCGCAACCTCGTCTTCTTCGTCTACGCCGCCGCCCTGGCCGACCGGCGGGGGATCGACGTCCTGGTTGGCGGCATGTGCGAGACCGACGTCTCCGGCTACCCCGACTGTCGGCGCGACACGATCGATGCGCAGGAACAGGCGCTGCGCCTGGGCATGGCGCGCCCCTTCCGCATCGACACGCCGCTGATGCGGCTGACGAAGGCGCAGACCTGGACGCTGGCCCACGACCTCGGCGGCGACACGCTGGTGGAGCTGATCGTGGAGGAGAGCCACACCTGCTACCGCGGCGAGCGCGGCGTCCGCCACGCCTGGGGCTACGGCTGCGGCGACTGCCCCGCCTGCGACCTGCGCGCCAAGGGCTGGGCCGAGTGGCGGGCCGCCGCATGAGCGAACGCCCGTGAGCTACGCCGTCAAGGAGCTCTTCCTCACCCTGCAGGGCGAGGGTGGCCAGGCGGGCCGCGCGGCGGTGTTCTGCCGCTTCGCCGGCTGCAACCTGTGGAGCGGGCGCGAGGCCGACCGCGCCACCGCCGCGTGCACCTTCTGCGACACCGACTTCGTGGGCCTGGACGGCGAGGGCGGCGGCCGCTTCGACACGCCAGACTCGCTCGCCACCGCGGCCGCTTCCCTATGGCGCGGCGACGGTGCGCGGCTGGTGGTGTGCACCGGCGGCGAACCCTTGCTGCAACTCGACGCGCCCCTGATCGCCGCCTTCCACGCCCGGGGCTTCGAGGTGGCGGTGGAGACCAACGGCTCGCTGGCAGCGCCTGCGGGCCTCGACTGGATCTGCGTCAGCCCCAAAGGCCTGACGCCGCTCCTGCAGACCGCCGGGCAGGAGCTGAAGCTGGTCTTCCCCCAGCCCGACGCTCCGCCCGAGCGCTTCGAGCACCTGGCCTTCGAGCGCCTCCTGCTCCAGCCCATGGACGGCCCGGCGCGGGCCGCCAACACCCGCGCGGCGGTGGACTACTGCCTGGCCCACCCCCACTGGCGCCTCAGCGTGCAGACGCACAAGTTCATCGGCATAGCATGACCGCAGCCGAGCCCCGGTTCGAGATCACCAAGCGCGCCCACTTCGACGCCGCCCATTACCTGGAGCTGGGGCCGAAGGGCGAATACCGCCGCCTGCACGGCCACTCCTTCGAAGTGGAGGCGGCGGTGCGCGGCCCGCTCGTCGAGCCGCAAGGCTGGGTCGTCGACATGGGCGCGCTCGACGCCGCGCTGAAGGCCTGCGCCGCCGCGCTCGACCACGGCCTCCTCAACGAGCACGCCGGGCTGGAGACGCCCACGCTGGAGCGACTGTGCCTGCACTTCGCCGCCCGCCTGCGCCCGGACTTCCCCGGCCTCGCACGCGTCACCGTCGGGCGCCCCACCATCGGCGAGCGCTGCAGCCTCGACCTCGACTGAACGGGCGCCCGGCCCGCGCGTTCGCAGGGCCTGCGATCTGAGGAGCGAGCACGATGGCGGACGTGGTGGAACGCGCGCGGCGATGGATGCTGGACGCGGCGCTGCCGTACTGGACCTCGCACGGCCAGGAGCCGTCGGGCCTCTGGTACGAGCAGGTGAACTACGACGGTTCGCCCGATCCGGCCGGCCAGCGCCGCATGCGCGTGCAGGCCCGCCAGACCTACTGCTGGGCGCACGCGCGCCGCATGGGCTGGCACCCGGCGCCCGGCCTGGAGAGGGGGCTGGACGAATGGCTGAAGACCTCCTTCGAACCGGATGGGAAGGGCGGCTGGATCCACCTCCTCAACCCCGACGGCTCGGTGAAGGACGATCAGCGCGACGCCTACGACACGGCCTTCGCCATCTTCGCCCTCTCCGAGGTGCATCGCACGCTCGGCGATCCCCGCGCCCGGGACATCGTCGATCGCACGCTCGACTGGATGGACCGCGAGATGCGCGGACCGGTAGGCGGCTACCTCGAAAGCCTGCCGCCGGCCCTGCCGCGCCGCACCAACCCGCACATGCACCTCCTTGAGGCCATGCTGGCGTGGCTGGAGGCCACCGGCGACGACGCGTTCCGCCAGCGCGCCGACATGCTGCTGGGCCTGTTCGTCGATCACTTCTTCGACGAGGAGACCGGTTCGCTCGGCGAATACTTCACCTCCACCCTCGAGCCCTGCCCGCCGCCACAGGGCGACTCGCGCGAGCCCGGGCACCACGCCGAGTGGACGTGGCTGCTCCACCGCGCCAAGGCCGCCGGCTGCCGCGACGAGACGGCCAAGGGCCGCCGGCTCTACGACTGGCTCAACGCCCACGGCCTGAATAGCGGGGGCCTCGCCGTCGACGAGTGTGACCGCGCGGGCGCGATCCTGCGCCCCACCCGTCGCTCGTGGGTGGAGTGCGAGCTGATGAAGGCGCACCTGGTCATGGGCGAGAGGGCCAAGGGCCACGCGGTGATGGAGAAGTTGCTGGACCAGTACCTTGCGACCGAGGTGCCCGGCATCTGGATCGACGTCTTCGACGGCGATGGGAAGCCCGACGCGCCCGTAGTGCCCGCCAGCACCTTCTACCACCTGATGGTGGCCATCGATCTCCTGCTCGAGCACGGCTGAGAGGAGCTCGGATCAGCGCTTGAAGTAGACCCCGGCCGCCCGTGGTTCGCCATCGAGAAGTTCGTAGGCCCTGAACTCCGTCAGCGGCCTATCGGCTGAGGCGCCTGCCCTCAGTACGAGAAGCGTCGCGCCGGCGGAATATTCGGCCACGCCGTATTTGTTACTGACCTTCCCGTCACCAAAGCTCTCGAAGATCACATCAAGGCGATCCCCGGTCGTGCGGGCTTGGCAGCGGATCGTCTCATCGGTCTGGAAGCCCTGCGCGGTGAGCCGACAGACGCCCGGCCTGAGCACTAGCGTGTAGGCCACCGCGACGCCGGACCCGGGCTCGCCGACGAATTCGTAGCGATACGTCCCGCTCCAGCGTCCAGCCGCGTCGCTCGCCGCGTCGGCTCCGGCGCTCGCGCCGAACATGGCCGCCGCCGAGGCCGCGACCAAGGTCATGGAGAGAATGCGCATCGACGTCTCCCGAAGGGCGCCGAACGCCGAGGCGATCATGGCGCAAGACCGAGCGGCGTGGAAGCGTAGGCCGTTGCTGGTGGAGTGGCGCTCAGCAGCCGCGAGGCCGCCGGAAACGCCCAGATCCTATGGCGAAACGCCGCCGAGGTTCAGCAGCGCCGGGTCGCCCCCCTGCGCGGCGATGTTGACGCTCACCGCACGCTCCACAGCGTAGCGCAGCAGCGCGTAGGGGCCGCCCGCCTTCGGGCCCGTACCCGAGAGGCCCTCGCCCCCGAAGGGTTGCACGCCGACCACAGCCCCCACCACCGTGCGGTTCACATAGGCGTTGCCCGCCGGCACCCGCACCCGCACCCGATCGGAGAAGCCGTCGATGCGCGAGTGCACGCCCAGCGTCAGCCCGTAGCGCTTGGAGGCCAGCGCGTCCGCGACCGCCTCGAAGCGCTCGGGATCGTAGCGGCAGACATGCAGCACGGGGCCGAACACCTCTTTCTCAAGCCAGCCGGGGGAGGGGATCTCAGCCAGCGTCGGCGCGAAGAACACCCCGCGCTCGGCGTCCTGAGGTCGCACCGCCGCACGGCGCAGGATGCGCGCCTCGCTCTCCAGCCGTTGCAGGTGGCGCTCGAGCGACGCGCGCGCCTCCTCATCGATCACGGGGCCGACATCGACGGCGGGATCGGCGGGATCTCCCACCAGCAGAGCATCCATTGCGCCGGTCAGCCCTTCAATGATGAGGTCGGCGGTGTCAGCCGGCAGGTAGAGAAGGCGCAGCGCCGAGCAGCGCTGGCCGGCCGAGCCGAAGGCCGAGACCACCACGTCGTCCACCACCTGCTCACGCAGGGCTGTGGTGTCGACGAACATGCCGTTCAGCCCGCCCGTCTCGGCGATGAGGGGGATGATCGGTCCATCGCGGTTCGCCAGGGCCTTGTTGATGGCGCGCGCGGTGTCGGTGCCGCCGGTGAAGGCCACGCCGTCGATCCCAGGATGGACGACCAGCGCCGCGCCCACCGTCTCGCCCGCGCCGGGGATCAGCGACAGGAGGCGCGGGTCCAGCCCCGCCCGGTGGAACAGGCGCACCGCCTCGTGGGCGATGAGCGGCGTCTGCTCGGCGGGCTTGGCCACCACGGCATTGCCGGCGGCGAGCGCGGCGGCCACCTGGCCGGTGAAGATCGCCAGAGGGAAGTTCCACGGCGAGATGGCGGCGAACACGCCACGCCCGCGCAGTTCCAGCGTGTTGAGCTCGGCCACGGGGCCGGCCAGCACCTGCGGCGGGCCGAACAGGCGCTCAGCCTGCTGGGCGTAGTAGCGCAGAAAGTCGACCGCCTCGCGCACCTCGCCGATCGCGTCCGGCCACGTCTTGCCGGCCTCGCGCACGGCCAGCGCCGCGAAGCGGTCGTATTCGCCCTCGAGCCCGTCGGCCATGGCGCGAAGCGTGCGAGCGCGGCCGTAGCCGCCCGCGGCGTCCCAGGCGGGCTGCGCCTGGCGCCCGGCCGCCACCGCCATGTCGACCACGCGCGCGGCGGCTTCGGGCGCGGGCGTGCGCACCTGGCCGACCACGCGCGTGCGGTCCGCGGGCGAGCGCACCGGCTCGCCTTCGAGGCCCGGCGCCTCGCCCCGGCCCGCGATCAGCACGCCCGCCGCGATCCGCTCTGCGTCGAGCCTGCTCAGGGCGCGGAGCATGCGATCGCGATCATCCAGCGTCGACAGGTCGCGTCCGGAAGAATTGCGCCGCGCCGCGCCGTAGAGGCCGGGGGGCGACGGAATCTTGGGGTGCCGGTCGGGGTGCGCCTCCAGCGCCGCCACGGGGTCGAAGACCACCCGCTCGGCCGGCACCTCGTCGTCCAGCAAGGCGTGGACGAAGCTCGTGTTGGCGCCGTTCTCCAGGAGGCGCCGCACGAGGTAGGGCAGGAGGTCCTCGTGCCCGCCCACCGGCGCATAGGCGCGCAGGGTCAATGCGCCGTACTTGGCCTGCGCGCCGGCGTAGAGCGCCTCGCCCATGCCGTGCAGGCGCTGGAACTCCACGGCCACGCCCGCCTCGTCGGCCATGCGGTGCACGGCGGCGAGCGACTGGGCGTTATGCGTGGCGAACTGGCCGTAGAGGTGCGGCGCCGCGTCGATGATGGCCTTGGCCGCGGCCATGTAGTTGACGTCGGTGGCGGCCTTGGTGGTCCACACCGGGTAGTCGGGCCGGCCGGCGACCTGCGCCTTCTTGATCTCGGTGTCCCAGTAGGCGCCCTTGACCAGGCGCACCATCAGCCGCCGGCCGGTGCGCCGCGCCAGCTCCGCCACCCGCGCCACCGTCTCGGGCGCACGCTTCTGGTAGGCCTGCACGGCGAGGCCCAGGCCGCGCCAGTCGCCTAGGTCGGGCTCGCGCGCCAGCCGGTCGAGCAGCTTGAGCGAGAGGACGAGGCGGTCGGCCTCCTCCGCATCGATGGTGAAGTTGAGGTCGTGGCGCGCGGCGATCACCGCCAGGCGCTTGAGCCGGGGGTAGAGCTCGCTCCACACCCGCGCCTCCTGCAGGGCGTCGTAGCGGGGCGACAGCGCTGAGAGCTTCACCGACACGCCGTGGCCGTGCTCTGGCCCTCGCCCGTTCTGCGCGCGGCCGACCGCCTCGATGGCGACGGCATAGCTCGCCTCGTAGCGTTGCGCGTCCGCGGCGGTGCGCGCGCCTTCTCCCAGCATGTCGAAGCTGCACACGTAACCTTCACGGCGGGCGCGCTTCAGCGCCTCCTCGATGGTGCGGCCCAGCACGAACTGCTCGCCCATGATGCGGATGGCGCGGCCCACGGCGGCGCGGATCACCGGCTCGCCCAGCTTGTTGGCCAAGCGGCGCAGATAGCCGCCCATGTCGGCGCGCGCCTCGTCGTCCACGTCCAGCACCTTGCCGGTGAGCATCAGTCCGAAGGTCGAGGCGTTGACGAAGACGCTGTCGGACTTGCCCATGTGGCTGGCCCAGTCGGCCGAGCCGATCTTCTCGGCGATGAGCGCGTCGCGCGTGCCGTCGTCGGGGGTGCGCAGCAGCGCCTCGGCCAGACACATGAGCGCCAGCCCCTCGCGGGTGCCGAGGCTGAACTCCTGCAGGAAGCTCTCGACCACGCCCTGGCGCTGCGCCGATTTGCGTGCGGCGCGCACCAGATCGGCGGCCTCCGCGGTGACGGCCGCGCGCGTCTGGGCCGAGAGCGGCTGGCTGGCCAGCAGCTCGTGCGCGGCCTGCGCCTCGTCGGCGTACTTGGCGGCGTCGAGCCCGTCCCAGGCGGCGAGAGTGTCAGGGGAGAATGCGCCATCGGCCATGCGCGGCTAGATGCGCCCGGCGCAAGGGGCGGGCAAGGCGTGCGCGGCGCGCTAGGTGATGCGGAGCGGGGCCGCCAACCCTGGGCATCGGACGGGATGTGGGTCGGCGTTTGGAACGCCGATTTAAAATCGGCTTTCGAACCGCGAGGATCTGGCGGGCGTGCCATAAGCCCGCGCGCGCAGCTTCCAACCTTCAGGCCGAGCCATGATCAGCCCCGCTTTCCAGCTCATGCTGGCGCTGGCGTCACTTGGGGGCGGATCAGCCGGCGGCGGCGTCGGGGCGCCACATCTCCAGCGCCTCACGCCAAGTGGCGGTCACATCCGCGTCGCGGACTACGACCTCGATTTGGGCGACGCCGATCATGCCGATCGGGCCACGGCATGGAGCGGTCCTGTGAAGGTGACTGGAGGCGTGAAATCCTGCGTCGTAAGCGACGATGTGGCGATTGTGACCACGCCCATCGCCTGGATTTCAGGGCGCTTCGCATACCTGAGCACCTACTCGGGAAGCTACGACCAGATCTTCGCGGTGGACCTACAGGATTGCGCCGTGCGGTGGAAAAGCCGCAAATTCGTCGGGCGAGCTCGGTTCGCCACGACTGGCATCGCTCTGCCAGACGGAAAAAGGATCAGGCTTTCCGCAGGGGGGCTTCCCCTCGACCCCTGACGTAGAGCCTTTCCGGCTCGATGCTCTTTTCAAGAGCGATACCCATCATCGTCTCCCGCAAAACACATCGAGACTTTCAGATCATAGCAATGGGAAGTGGCGCCCTTGCTTCATGGGCCCATTCAGGGAGCCTTAGAGACCACGCCGCCTAGGGACCATCGGGGTCTAGCGCGGGCGACGGGTCATACTCCAGCACCTCGCCCGCCTCGCAGCCCAGTTCGCGGCACAGCGCCTCCAGCGTCGACATGCGGATGGCGCGGGCGCGCCCGGCCTTGAGCAGGGCGAGGTCGGCGGCGGGCACGCCCACGCGGTCGGCCAGCTCGGCCAGCGACATGCGCCGGCGCACCAGCAGGCGATCGAGGCGCACGCAAATCGGCATCAGACGGTCATCGCCGCCTCGGCCCGCAGGCGCGCCCCCTCGCGGAACACCTCGGCCAGGACGAAGACGATGAGCACGGCGAACCAGCCGGAAAGCTCCAACCCGCCGCCGCCCTGCAGGCGCGTGAACACATCGGCCGCCACCCACCGCAGCGCATAGCCGACGAGCTGCACCGCCACGAGCGCCAGCCCCGCCTCGCGCAGCCGGCGCACGTTGGCTGGGTCGAAGGGATCGCCTGTGCTCATGGTGGCGAACACCCGCCGCAGCCGGTCGACCACCACCAGCAGCGCACCGAGATAGACGCCGGCGCCCAGGGCGAGCGCCAGCAGCATCGGCCCTCCGCGCAGAAGGGCGTCCGCCTGCGCCAGCGCGCCGGTGGCGTCTTGGGGCCGAGGGCCGAGGAACGGCTGCCACAGGAGCCCCGCCGCGGTGGAGATCAAAAGCGCCGCCGCCGACGCCCACAGGAGCCAGTAGGCCACGTCGAAGGTGGTCTTCAGGAAGGAGGAGACCGAGCCCGGTCCAAAGGTGCGCACGCCGACCAGCCGCCTCCCCCGCGCGCCCGCCTGCTCGCGGCCACGCCTGCGGCGGCGAGCATGACCGCCGCGCCCCCCGCGTCAATGCGTGGACCTTCGCGGGCCGCCGGGGCAGGAGAGGGCCATGACGCTGCAGCTCGCTCCCGGCGACCGCCTGGTGGTGGCCACCCACAACGCCGGCAAGGCGCGCGAAGTGGCGGCCCTGCTCGACGGCCGCTTCGCCACCGTCTCCGCCGCCGAGCTGGGCCTGGCCGAGCCGGAGGAGACGGAGGCCACCTACACCGGCAACGCCGTGCTCAAGGCGCGGGCGGCGGCGCAGGCCAGCGGGATGATCGCGGTGGCCGACGACTCGGGACTTTCGGTGGCGGGGCTGGGCGGCGCGCCCGGCGTGCTCTCCGCGCGTTGGGCTGGCGAGCCGCGCGACTTCGGCGCGGCCATGGCGCGCGTGGAGCGTGAGCTGGCGGCGACCGATCGACCCGACGACAGGGCGAGCTTCCACTGCGCCCTGGCCGTGGCATGGCCGAACGACGGCCCGTGCGTAGCGGTGGAAGGGCATGTCGACGGCCGCCTCGTCTTCCCCGGCCGCGGCGAGCGCGGCTTCGGCTACGACCCGATCTTCCGGCTGGAAGGCCAGACGCAGACCTACGGCGAGATGGACCCCGACGCCAAGCACGCCGTCAGCCACCGCGCCGCCGCCTTCGCCAAGCTCAGGGCGGCGCTGTTCTGAGCCGGCGCACCGACCCGAAGGCCTCAGCCGACGCTGAAGGCGCAGAGCTTGTTGCCCTCGGGATCGCGCACATAGCCAAAGTGCGCGCCCGGGATACGCTCGCCGGGTTCGCCCTCGCTGGTGGCGCCCAGTTCGAGGGCCTTGGCATGGAAGGCGGCGACGGCCTCGCCCGACTCCACGCGGAAGCCGCCCATCGCCCCGTTGCCGGGCGTGGCGGCCTCACCGTTCTCGGGCGTGAGCACGGCGAACATCGTAGCCTTGTCGGCCGCGGCGTAGATGCAGCCGCGCTCGAACTCGAAGAAGGGCGTGAAGCCCAGCGGGCCCAGCAGCGCGTCGTAGAAGCCGCGCGCCGCCTTCAGGTCGTTCGCGCCCACGGTGAAGTAGCCCGCGCTGGTCATGCCTGAGGTCTCCCTGGAAGGGGCGTCGTCGGCACCGGCCGCGCCGCCGCTGGGGGTGTACCTGCACTGGCCCTATTGCGCACGCGTCTGCCCCTACTGCGACTTCAACGTGCGCCGCGATCGCGGCGGCGACCAGGCCGCGCTGGTGGAGGCGATGGCGGGCGACCTCGCCGCCCAGCGGGCGCTCACAGGCCCACGCACGCTGGTGTCGGTGTTCTTCGGCGGCGGCACGCCCTCGCTGCTCGCCGCCCCCCACGTGGCGCGGCTGCTGGAGACGGCGCAGGCGTTATGGACCCCCGCCGGTGATCTCGAGGTCTCGCTGGAGGCGAACCCGACGGATGCGGAGGCCGCCCGCTTCGAGGCCCTGGCGCAAGCGGGGGTGAACCGCCTCTCGCTGGGCGTGCAGGCGCTGGACGATGCGCAACTGCGCTTCCTCGGCCGCGACCACGACGCCGCGGCGGGGCGTCGCGCCGTGGAGACGGCGCTGCGGGCGGTGGGACGCGTGTCGCTCGACCTGATCTACGCCCTTCCGGGTCAGACCTCGGCCGCTTGGCGCACGGCGCTGGCGCGGGCCGCCGACCTGGGGGTGGAGCACCTCTCGCCCTACCAGCTCACCATCGAGGCGGGCACGGCCTTCGACCGCGCGGTGCGCCGCGGCCGCTGGTCGCCGACAGACCCCGACCTCGCCGCCGACCTCTACGAGGCCACGCAGGAGGTGCTGGAGGCGCGGGGCTTCGCCGCCTACGAGGTTTCCAACCACGCGCGCGGCGAGGCGGCGCGGTCGCGCCACAACCTCGTCTACTGGCGCGGCGGGGACTACGTGGGCGTGGGCCCGGGCGCCCACGGGCGGCTGACGCTGGCGGGCGGGCGCCTCGCCACCGTCGCCCACGCCGGCCCCGCCGCCTACGTGCGCGCCGTGGCCGAGACGGGCAACGGCCTGGCGCGGAGCGAGGAGCTGACCCCCCGGGCGGTGGCGGAGGAGCGCCTGCTCATGGGCCTGCGCACCGACGAGGGCGTCCACCTGGCCGAGACCGCGGCCGCGGGCCTGTCGCCCGACGATGCGCGCTTGGCCGCCTTCGCGGCGGACGGCCTCCTCACCCTCGCCGCCGGGCGCATTCGGGCCACCGCCGCCGGTCGCCGGGTGCTCGACCGCCTGACGTCCGCGCTGGCGCTGGCGGGCTGAGGGCGCGGCTCAGCCGGCGCGCTGCAGCGCCTCGACGCCGGGGAGCGGCTTGCCCTCCATCCACTCGAGGAACGCCCCGCCGGCGGTGGAGACGAAGGTGAAGTCACCCGCCACGCCCGCGTGGTTGAGCGCCGCCACCGTGTCGCCGCCGCCCGCCACCGCCACCAGGCGACCGGCCCGGCAGCGCTCGGCCGCATGGCGCGCGGCCGCCGTGGTGGCCGCATCGAAGGGCGCGACCTCGAACACGCCGAGCGGGCCGTTCCAGACCAGGGTGGCGCTGGCGCCCATCGCCGAGCACAGCCGCTGCACGGTCTGGGGCCCAGCGTCGAAGATCTTCTCGCCCGCGCCCACCGCGTCCAGTCCCCGCACGGCCGCGCCTGCGCCTTCGTCCAGGGCCGTGGCGCACACCACGTCCATGGGGAGCAGGAGCACGCAGCCGGCCTCGTCGGCGGCCTGCATGATCTCGCGGGCCGTGGGGAGCAGGTCGGGCTCGAACAGGCTGTCGCCCACGTCGTGGCCCTGGGCGGCCAAAAAGGTGTTGGCCATGCCGCCGCCGATGGCCAACTGGTCGAGCCTGGCCACGAGGTTTTTCAGGAGGTCGATCTTGCTCGACACCTTGGAGCCGCCGACGATGCCCATCACCGGCCGCTGGGGGGAGCCGAGCGCCGCGTCCAGCGCCTCCAGCTCCTGCGCCATGGCCAGGCCCGCATAGCTCGGCAGTCGGTGGGTGACGGCTTCGGTGGAGGCGTGGGCGCGGTGCGCGGCGGAGAAGGCGTCGTCGATATAGACGTCGCCCAGCGCGGCCAGGGCGTCGGCGAAGGCGGGGTCGTTGGCTTCCTCGCCGGCGTGGAAGCGCAGGTTCTCCAGCAGCGCCACGCCGCCGGGCTCCAGCCCTTCGACCACCTCTGCAGTCTCTGGACCGATGCAGTCTTCGGCGAAGGCGACGGGCTGCTGCAGTAGATCCGACAGCGGCTGCACGATGGGGCGCAGGCTCAAGTCCTCGCGCCGCTCGCCCCTGGGCCGGCCGAAGTGAGCGATCAGCACCACCTTGGCCCCGGCTTGCGAGAGCGCGCGGATGGTGGGGAGCGCCGCGCGCAGCCGGGTGTCGTCGCCGACCGCGCCCTTCTCCATGGGCGTGTTGAAGTCCACGCGCACCAGCGCGCGCCGGCCGCGCAGGTCGCCGGCCTGGTCGAAGGTCTGGAAGGGCATGGGGCCTCCGCTCAGCGCCGTCGCGCGCCGTGGATGATGCGTTCGATGCTGACCGCGTCCGACAGCACGCGCTAGACGATCACGTAGGGCCAGACGATGGTGAGTTCGCGCGTGTCGGGGCGGCGCCCTACACGCACCCTGAGCGGAAGATCGGACAGCCGCGCGCAGGCCGCGTCGATCTCCTGCAGCGTGCGGACTGCGGCCGAGGGGTTGGTCTCGCTGATGTGGTTGAAGATGCCTTGGAGGTCTGTTCCCGCTCGTTCGGTGTAGGCTATTTGCATCTGGGGCGCGGCAGGGTGCTGCTTGTGCCGAACGACCGCATCCAGGCGGTCACCTCCTCCCCAGGGATCACCCGTCCGGCGTCGGTGTCGGCGATCCCCTCCTCGACGGCGGCGAGGAAGGCCTCCTCCTCCTCCTGCGTCGCCGGCTCCCAGCGCGGACCCGCGAACGGGAAGGGATCAATGGGGAATTCCGGCTGGTCGTCGGCGGCGATCATGGGTGCGAGCCTATCACAGCCGCCGCCCGCGGGGGTCAGAGGAACTTGGCCATGGCCATCGCCGTGTCGGCCATGCGGGTCGAGAAGCCCCACTCGTTGTCGTACCAGCTGAGCACCCGCGCCATGCGCCCGCCCACCACCTGCGTCTGTGCGAGCGCGAAGGTGGAGGATGCGGAGATGTGGTTGAAGTCGGTCGAGACCAGCGGCTCATCGGTGCAGGCGAACACGCCCTGCATCGGCCCATCGCAGGCCGCCTTCACCGCCGCGTTGATCTCGCCCACCGTCACGTCGCGCCCGGCCTGGATCACGAGGTCCACGACCGAGACGTTGGGCGTCGGCACCCGCATGGACGAGCCGTCCAGCTTGCCCTTCAGCTCGGGCAGCACCAGCCCCAGCGCCTTGGCCGCCCCGGTGGAGGTGGGGATCATGCTCTGCCCGGCGCCACGGGCGCGGTAGAGGTCCTTGTGCATCTGGTCGAGGGAGGGCTGGTCGTTGGTGTAGCTGTGGATGGTGGTCATGTAGCCGCTCTCGATGCCGCAAAGGTCGTTGAGCACCTTGGCCACCGGCGCCAGCGCATTGGTTGTGCACGAGCCGTTGGAGACGACGTGGTCGTCGGCGGTGAGGGTGTCGCTGTTGACCTTGTAGACGATGGTCTTGTCGGCCCCGTCGGCCGGCGCCGAGATCAGCACGCGCGTGGCGCCGGCTGCGAGGTGTGCGCTCGCCTTCTCCTTGGAGGTGAAGATGCCGGTGCATTCGAAGGCGATGTCGACGCCCAGCTCCTTGTGCGGCAGCTCGGCCGGGTTTCGGATGGCGGTGGCGCGCATGCGGCCTCGGCCCACGTCGATCCAGTCGTCGCCGGCCGTCACCTCCGCCGGGAAGCGGCCGTGGCTGGAGTCGTAGCGCAGCAGGTGCGCATTGGTGGCGACCGGCCCCAGGTCGTTGATCGCCACCACCTCGATGTCATCGCGCCCGTGTTCGACGATGGAGCGCAACACCAGGCGGCCGATGCGGCCGAAGCCGTTGATGGCGACGCGGACGGGCATGGGCGCGATGTCTCCAGGGAAGCGTGGGCGTGCCGGATGTCGCGAGCGACCCCCGTCGAGTCAAGCGCATGCGCTTCCGGCGCACCCGGCGCGGGCGTATGACGGCCGCCGTACCGGAGACGCCATGCCCGACCCCGCCGACAGCCTCGACGCCGCCGCCCGCCGGCTGGACTCAGCGCTCGCGCGGCTGGAGGGGCGCGTGACCGGGCGACTGGTGGCCGGCGGCGCGCCGCTCACCGGCGCCGACCGGGGCGAGGCCGAGCGCCTCACCGTCCAGCTCGCGGCCGCCCATGCCCGCGGGCGTGAGCTCGAGGCGGTGGCGGCCGACGCCTCCGCCGCGCTGGGCCGCGCCGCCGCGGAGGTGCGCGCCGCCCTGGCCGCGGAGGCCTGAGCGCCATGGCCGCCGTCAATGTGCGCGTGAACGGGCGCGACTATGCCGTGGGCTGCGAGGACGGGCAGGAGGCGCACGTGGAGGCGCTGGCCCGCCAGTTCGACACGCAGGTGCAGGAGGTGGGCGCCGCGGTCGGTGCGGTGGGCGAGGTGCGCCTGTTCCTTATGGCCGCGCTCCTGGGCGCCGATGAGCTGGCCGACGCCCGCGTGCGCCTGGCCAGCGCCCAGGCCGAGCTGGCGCGGCTGCAGTCGGCCTCGGCCCTGGCCGAGGCGCGCGCCGCCCGCGCGCTCGACGCCGCCGCCGGGCGCGTCGACAGCCTGCTCGCCGACTGAGCGGGGGCGCGTGTCCACCGCCTATCCCGTGGCCCCCACCGCCGAGGCGGCGCTGCACGCGCCCCTGGGCGAGGCCGCGCGCGAGAGCGAGGCGCGTGGGCTGGCGCAGGGCGAGGTGGCCTTCGCCACCGAACTCGTCGGCCCCGCCTTCGCCACCCGCGAGGCGGCGCTGGCCGCGCTGGGCAAGGGCGGCGAGGGACTGCCGCCCTGGTGCGCCCTGCGCCCGACCGCGCCGGCCGGGGCCCGGCCGCGGCGGATCTCTCCCGTGCTCAAGGATGGCGTGCGCTGGCCCGCGCCCGATCCGGGCGCCCCCGCCGCGGTGTGGCGCCTCGCCGTCACCTGGTGGCGCAGCGGTCCAGCGCCCGAGGGCGGGCCGCTGGGCGCCGCGCGCGCCCTGCGCCGCAGGATTGAGGGCGCGGGCCTGGACGCCGAGGCGCTGCGCCATCTGGCCGACCAGCCGCTGCGTCCCGCCCGCATCCAGCGCGCGCTCGACATCGGCCTGTTCGAGGCGCCCCGCCCAGAGGCGCCAGGCCTGCTGATGCCCGACGAATAGGCGCCGGGCGCGCGATCTCTTCCCCCATCCGGGCGGCCGCGCGTGTCCGTCCGGACAGTCCGGTCGGTGCGCCGATCCTCAGCGTGGCCTCGCTTCTGCCGGCGACCTCCTCGCCGCACTCCGCTGCCGGACAGTGCGGCGTCCGGCGCGAAGTCTCCTCGCGTTTTGAACGCGACGCTCCCTCCGCTGCCATCTTCCTCGGACGAATCCGACGGGGCGGAGCGTGCGGCGACATTGAGAACCGCCTATTCTAGGTGCGCCGCGGAGCACGGGGGGAGATCGGCGTCGATTTCCCCGCGTGCGCGGGCGCGCCGCTTCCGGCGCAGGCGCACCTGCGGCAGGGTGTGCGCCATGACCCTGCAGAGCGTGTGCCTCGCCCTCGTCCACGCCGTGCAGATGGCGGCGGCCATGGGCTGGAAGATGCTGTGGGCGTTGATGCTGGGCTTCATGGTCTCGGGCGCCATCCAGGCGGTGGTGAGCCGCGGCGAGATGGCCAAGCTGTTGCCCGACGACAGCCCCGGGACGCTGGTCAAGGCGTCGCTCGCGGGGGCGGCCTCGTCCTCCTGCTCCTACGCCGCCACCGCCATCGCGCGGGCCGTCGTGAGGAAGGGGGGCGACTTCACCGCGGCCATGGCCTTCCAGTTCGCCTCCACCAACCTGGTGCTGGAGCTGGGGCTGATCGTGTGGACGCTGCTCGGCTGGCGCTTCACCCTGGCCCAGTTCGTGGGCGGGGCGCTCATGATCGTGCTCATCGGCGTGATCTTCCGCCTGTTCTTGCCCGACAGCCTGAAGCAGCAGGCGCAGGAGAGCGCCAACCGCGACGTCCACGGCAAGATGGAAGGCCACGCCGCGATGGACATGGCGGTGGAGGGCCAGGCGCCGGCTTGGCGCAAGCTGGCTTCGCCCGAGGGCTTCACCGCGCTGAGCCACTTCTTCGTGTCCGATTGGGCCATGCTGTGGGGGGATCTCCTCGTGGGGATCGCGATCTCCGGGGCCATCGCCGCGTGGGTTCCCCGCGAGGTTTGGGCGGGGCTGTTCTTCACCAACGACCCGGCGATGGCCAAGCTGGCCGGGCCGCTGGTGGGGCCGATCGTGGCGGTGTTCACCTTCATCTGCTCGGTGGGCAACATCCCGCTGGCGGCGGTGCTGTGGAATGCAGGGGCGAGTTTCGGCGGGGTGATCGCCTTCATCTTCGCCGACCTGATCGTGCTGCCGATCCTGGACATCTACCGGCGCTACTACGGCTGGAAGGCCGCGGCCTTTCTGTTCGTCAGCTTCTTCGCGGCCATGGCGGCCTCGGCCTACGCGGTGGAGGGGGTGTTCGGCCTCCTGCACCTCACGCCCCAGGCCAAGGCGAGCGCCCAGGCGCTGGCCGGGCCGGCGATCGCCTGGGACTACACCACCTGGCTGAACCTGATCTTCGCCGTGCCGACGGCCGCGCTGGTGTGGCGCTTCATGAAGACCGGCGGCCCGGCGATGCTCGAGATGATGGAGCAGCCGGGCGGCGGGGGCGGCGGCCATTGCGGCCACAGCCACGCGCACTGATCAGTCGAGCGCGCGTCGCCAGCGGCCCCGGGGGTCGGCGTCGTGCGCCGGATCGTCGATCAGCTCGGCGAGGATCTCGGCCGATTCGACCAGCCGCGGGCCGGGTCGGTTGAAATAGTGGTGGCCGTCGGCGGCGAACACGCGCCGCGCGCGCACCGCCTTCAGCTCGGCCCAGCCCGGCTGCGCCATGAGCGTCGGCAGCTCGGCCAGCGCCTGGGCGATGCGGTAGCCGCAGGGCATCAGCACGATGAGGTCCGGGTCGGCGGCGGCCAGGTCGTCCCACGTCATCCAGGGGGAGTGCTGGCCGGTCGCGGCGAACAGGGCCGTGCCGCCGGCGGCCTCGACCAGTTCGGGGACCCAGTTGCCGGCCGCCATCAGTGGGTCGATCCACTCGATCGAGGCTACGGTCGGGCGTGACCCACGGGCGGCGGCGCGCGCCGCCAGGGCCGTCATGCGCGTCTCCAACACCGTGGCGGCGACCTCGCCCGCGGCGGCGGCGCCGATAGCCTCGCCCACACGGCGCACGTCGTTCCAGGCGTCCTGCAGGGTGTCCGGCGCGAGCGAGACCAGCACGGGCGGCGCGCCGATCCAGCTGTCGAGCGACTCCTGCAGGTCGGCGGGCGTCACCGCGCACACCGCGCACTGCGACTGGGTGAGGATCACGTCGGGCTTGAGCGCGCGCAGCAGGGGGGCGTCCACCGCGTAGACGCTGAGGCCCTGGCGCACGATCTCCTGAACACGGTCCTCGATCTGGCGCGAGGTGAGGCCGCGCTCCAGCTTGGTGGAGGTGCAGACCGGCAGGCCCTCCACCCACGGCGGGAAGTCGCACTCGTGCGAGCGGCCGAGCAGCGCGCCGGGCCCGCAGCCGGCCGCCACGGCGATCTCAGTGGCGCTTGGCAGGAGGGAGACGACGCGCGCGGCGGCGCTCACGCCAGGCGCAGCGCCGGGCGGGGTCCGAACATGCGGGGCAGGCCGGTGGTGAGGAGGATGTGCGCCACCGCCAGCGCCGCCAGCCACATCCCGTCGTTCAGGGCGATCTTCTCGACGATGGCGGGAGAGAAGGTCTCCACTCCGCCGGCCACCAGGGCGAACAGGTAGAGGAACCCCTCATAGGCGACGAAGCCGACCGCAAAGGCGGCCAGCACGCGCAGCAGCGAGGCGCGGCCGGGCGCGACCACCAGGCTCGCCACGCCGGCGGTCAACAGCGCCGCCGCACCCAGCGCGCCGCCCCAGCCGATGGAGTAGCCGGTGACAGGATAGTGCAGCACGCCGTAGCCGATCAGCTGGTTGGCGACCCAGCCCAGCCCCGCCGCGGTCAGCGCCTGGCGGCGCGGCAGGGTGGCGGCGGCCATGACGCCCAGCGCCACGAAGGGCGCCATGCAAGCGAACACCCACGAGCCCAGCACGGCGGTGAGCGCCAGCGCCGCGGCCCACATCCACATCGTGCGCGGGTCGGCCGGGGTGTGTTCCTGCGACATCACGCGGGGTCCATCGAATGCGGCGGGCTTGCGGCGCCCGCCCGGTCAGGTCCAAGCATCTAGCCGATCGCGCCGGCGCCCGCGAGGGCTCTACGGGAACATCGGTGAGGCGCCTCTCTCGGGAGGCGCGGAGTCCGAGGCTGTCCCTGCAACTGTGAGCGGCGAGCGCGGCGGGCCGGTGGCCTCCTCCCGGGGAGGGCTGCAGCCACTGGGGCGCGTTCGCGCGCGCTCTGGGAAGGCGCCCGTCGCGCGATGACCCGCAAGCCAGGAGACCGGCTGGCGCGTGGTCGCTCCGCCTGGGCCCAGGGAATGGCCCAAGCACGGAACTCCGCTTGAGCGACAAGCGGCGGGAGCCGCTCGGCGTCCCCGCGTGCGCGATGAGCGTCCGCGCGCAGGGGCCTGTCGCCGTCGCGGCCTCTCGGGCGCGGCGGAGGGTCCCGCCTGTCGCCCCGACGCCTGCGGAGTTCCAAGAGGACCGACATGACCAGAGCTTTCAAACACGCCTTTACGGCATGCCTCCTCCTGCCCGTCGCCGCCCAGGCGCAGACGGCCCCGCCGGCCACCGACTCGGCCGCCCAGAGCGAGGTGGTGGTCACCGCCACCCGCGATCCGAACGGGGTGGCGCGCGCCAACGTGGGCTCGTCCATCACCGTCATCGACCAGCCGGAGCTCCTCGTGCGGCAGGTGCAGCTCATTTCAGATGTGCTGCGCGACGTGCCGGGCGTGGAGGTCAACCGCACCGGCGCGCCGGGCGGCCTCACCGACGTGCGCATTCGCGGCGCCGAGTCCAATCACACCCTGGTGCTGATCGATGGCATCAAGGTCAGCGACCCCTACCAGGACGCCTTCGACTTCGGCGGCCTTCTGGCCGAGGAGGTCTCCAAGGTGGAGGTGCTGCGCGGCGAGCAGAGCTCGCTGTACGGCTCCGACGCCATCGGCGGCGTGGTGAACTACCTCACCGCCTCGGGCCTGGAGCGGCCCGGCGTGCAGGCGCACCTCGAAGGCGGCTCCTTCGGCACGGAGGAGTTCGGCGCGCGCGCTGCGGGCTCCGTCGGCGCGCTGGACGGGGCGGTCAGCGGCCAGCTGTTCCACACCGACGGCTATCCCACAGCCCCGAATGGATCGCGCGACGTGGGGGCCGACATCGCCTCGGTGTCCGGGCGGGCGAACTACGCCGTCACCCCGCACCTCTCTGTGCAGGCGGTGGCGCGCTACACCGACACCCGCGCCGACACCAACGACCAGGACTACGCGGTCACCGGAAACGCGATCGACAGCGACGCCTTCTTCCGCAATCGCGCCGTCTACGGCCTCCTGGGCGTGAAGGGCGACGCGCTGGACGGGCGCTGGACCAACGCCGCCGACATCCAGATCGCCGACACCCAGCGCAAGGACTACGACACCATCGATGGCTTCCGCTCGCTGTTCGGCGACGAGGGCCGGCGCTACCGCGGCTCCTACGTCTCCACCTTCAAGTTCGGCACGAGCCGCATCGCCCAGTCGGTGACGGTGGCGGTGGACGGGGAGCGCGACGAGTTCCGGACCATCGACGGCTCGGGCTTCGCCGACCAGAGCCGCCGCCACATCACCACCTACGGCGTGGTCGGCCAGTACGACGTGCTGGTCGACGGCCGCCTGGCGCTGGGCGGCGCCTACCGCCACGACGCCAACAGCATGTTCGACGACGACGACACCTTCCACGCCCAGGCCAGCTACCGCTTCGACGAGGGCACGCGCCTGCACGCCGCCGGCGGCTCTGGCGTGAAGGACCCGGGCGTGTTCGAGCTGTTCGGCTTCGCCCCCACTTCCAACTTCGTGGGCAACCCAAACCTCAAGCCCGAGAAGTCGATCGGCTGGGAGGCGGGGATCGAGCAGACGCTCGGTCGCGGCCGGGTGGTGCTGGACGCCACCTACTTCCACTCCACCCTGCAGGACGAGATCGCCACCGACTTCACCGTCGTGCCCAACACGGTGATCAACCTTGGCACCGACTCGACCCGGCGCGGGGTGGAGGTCTCGGGGCTGGCGCGGCTGGGCGCGGGCTTCACGGGGCGGCTCGCCGACACCTATCTCGACGCCCGCCAGGACGGCGCGCCCGAGCTTCGCCGGCCGCGCAACATCGCCAGCCTCAACCTCGACTGGCGCTCGCCCGACGATCGGCTCGGGGCGCATCTCACCACGCGCTACAACGGCGACCAGTTCGACACGAATTTCGCCACCTTCGCCGGCGTGAAATTGGCCAGCTACACGCTGATGACGCTGGGCGGCGACATCCGGCTCACGCCACGTCTGCAGCTCTACGGCCGCATCGAGAACCTGCTCGACGACGTGCACCAGGAGGTGGTCGGCTTCCAATCGCCCGGTCGCGCCGCCTACGCGGGCGTGCGCGCGGCGTTCTGACCGTAGGCGCGGCCGGGGTTCAGTGCGGAGCCTCGGCCGCACACGCCGCGCAGAACGGCGCGGCGGCCGGCGAGTAGCCCTGCCCCCGCGTGGCCTGCACCGGCGCCGCGGGGATCGCGTCAGCGCCGCCAGGACCGGGCGGCGCGATCGCGGGCGCGGTCGGGCCGAAGCTCGGGTCCGCCGCCGCGATCGACGCCCCCATGGGGTTCCCCGCGAACGGCGCAACGGCCGGGGCGTCCACGTTGAAGGCGACGGTGACCGCCGACGGTGTCCTCCCGGGCTCCGCGACGGTGAACTCCAGCGTCCAGGCGCCGGGGGACGGGAGGTCGCCGCGGAACAGGCGAACGCCCGGTTCCGCCGCTGCCTCAGGCGGTGGCGGGAGCGGCGTGACGACCCCGAAGGGCGACGTCAGCCGCACGTTCGAGACGCGGGCGTCGAACGCCGGGGTCAGGTCGCGCGCATCCAGTATGCGCACGGGCAGGGTCGCGCCGAGGCCCGCCGTGGGTTCGGCGCCGGCGAGCACGGTCTGATAGGCCGGAAGCGTGGCCGCGCGGATCTGGGCCGTAGCAGCGCCGGCGCTGGCGAGGCCGCAGGCCACCGCCAGCATGGCGGCCCGGCGGGCGAGTCGGCGAACGGCGCGGCGCATGGCGCGAGGCTAGCACCCTTCCGCCGCCGCGTGGCGCTCGCCCGCGCCGCGCGATAGACATCGCCTCCATGCGACACCTCATCCTCCTGCGCCACGGCGAGGCCGAGCCTCGCGCCAGCAGCGGCCGCGACCTCGACCGCGCCCTGACCCCGCGGGGCCGGCGCGACGCGGCGCAGGCGGGCGAGGCGCTGGCGGCGGCGGGCGTGGTTCCCGACCGCGTGCTGGTCTCCGCCGCGCGCCGCACCCAGGAGACCTGGACCGCCGCCGCCCCGCCCCTGGGCGCACGCCCGGGCGAGGTGCGCGATGCGCTGTACGACGCGCCGTCCGACGATCTGCTGCGGGCCGCGCAGGCCTGCGATGCGGAGACGGTGGCGCTCGTCGCCCACAACCCCGGCCTGGGCGAGCTCGCGGCCCGCCTGGGCGGCGACGCCGCGCCCTTCCCGCCCGCCGCCCTGGCCGTCTTCACCTGGGACGGGAACGGGGATGGGACCCCGCGCCTGCGGCTGCGGCGTGACCCCGCGTGAGCCGCGCCTACAAGATCCTGTCGGCGGCCGAGTGGGAGTGCGCGCTGACCCTCGGCGTGTTCGCGGGCTCCGCCGTCGACCTCGCCGACGGCTACATCCACCTGTCCACCGCCGAGCAAACGGCGGAGACCGCCGCCCGGCACTTCCGTGGCCGCTCCGACCTCCTCCTGCTGGAGGTGGAGACCACCACCTTGGGCGCCGACCTGCGCTGGGAGCCCTCGCGCGGCGGCGCGCTGTTCCCGCACCTCTATGGCGACCTGCCCGTGACGGCGGTGCTGGAGGTGCATCCCTTCCCGCTCGGGGATGACGGCGCGCCCGCCGCGGTCGGGCCGCTGCGCAGGTGATCGGGGCCGGCGCGCTCTCGTCGCTGGCCACCGCCGGCCTGCGCCGGCTCGAGCCCGAGCAAGCGCACGGGCTGGCGCTGGCGGCGCTGCAGGCAGGGCTCGGCCCGCGCGCCATGCCGGAGCCGGACGATCTCCTCCGCACGCGGATCATTGGGCTTGACCTGCCCAGCCCGATCGGCCTCGCCGCCGGCTTCGACAAGGACGCGCGCGTCCCCGCCGCGATGCTGCGCGCCGGCTTCGGCTGGGTGGAGTGCGGCACCGTCACGCCCCTGGCGCAGGCGGGCAACCCGCGGCCGCGCCTGTTCCGCCTGCCGGAGCACCGGGCGGTGATCAACCGCCTCGGCTTCAACAACGGCGGGCTGGAGGCGTTCGCCGACCGGCTCGCCCGTCGCGACCGCGCTCAAGGCGTCGTGGGGGCGAACATCGGCGCCAACAAGGACAGCGCCGACCGCATCGGTGATTATGTGACCGGGCTGAACCGAGTGTGGCCGCTGGCCGACCATGTGACGGTGAACGTCTCCTCACCCAACACCGCAGGGCTTCGCGCCCTGCAGTCGGCGCAGTTGCTAGACGAACTGGGTGCGCGCCTGAACACGGCCCGGGCCGTGCTGCGCGCCGGTGCGGGGGGCGCTTCGGGGCCGCCGCTCCTGCTCAAGATCGCGCCCGACCTGGACGCCCTGGAGATCGAGGCCCTCGTGCAGCGCGCCAGCCGCCACGGCTTCGACGGCCTCATCGTCTCCAACACCACCGTCAGCCGCCCGTCGGATCTGACGAGGCCGGCGGCGGGGGAGGCGGGCGGCCTCTCGGGCGCCCCGCTGTTTGCGCTCTCCACGCGGGTGCTGGCCGAGGTCGCCGCGGCGGCGCGCGGAACCGGCCTGACCTTGGTGGCGGCGGGGGGCGTGGGGTCCGGTGCCGACGTGCTGGCCAAGCTGCGCGCGGGCGCCTCGGCGGTGCAGCTCTACACCGCGCTGGTCTACGCCGGGCCCGGGCTCGTACCGCGACTGGCGCGCGAATTGCGCCAGCGCCTCCAGGCGGACGGCTTCCGCACCGTGGCCGAGGCCGTGGGCGCCGGCTGAGCCGCATCGCCCGCGTGCGCCGCCAGGGCGCGGGCCGAGACCGGGAGCAGCCCCTCGCACCCCTGGCGCGCCAGGCCGGCGATCTCGCGCGCCGCCACCTCCGCGGCGGGCACAAGGCCGGTGAAGTTGAGGAAGCCGTGGGGCAGGGCGTCGTAGCAGCGGTACAGCGCGGCGTCGGCGGCGCTCACCAGCCGGTGCGCATAGGCCTCGCCCTGGTCGACCAGCGGATCGAAGCCGGCGGTGACCACCACCGCCGGCGCCAGCCCCTCCAGCGCCGGCGCGTGCAGGGGGGAGACGGCCGGGTCGGCCAGGTCGGTCCCCGGCGCGAATACGAGGTCGCGGCACCAGGCCAGCACCTGGCGCGGCAGGGGGAAGCTGTCGGCGTAGATCTCCAGCGACTGGGTCTGCGAGGCCATGTCGGTGGCGGGGTACACCAGGAGCTGCAGGGCGGGCTGCGGCTCGCCGGCGGCGCGCAGCCGCTGGCACAGCAGCGCAGCCATCCAGCCGCCCGCGCTGTCGCCGCCCACCGCCACCGCGCCCGCAGGCCCGCCCAGCCGCCCGGCCTCTTCGCGCACCCAGCCGAAGGCGGCCTGGGCGTCGTCGAGGCCTGCAGGAAAGCGGTGTTCGGGCGCGAGCCGATAGTCGAGCGAGAGCACCGGCGCCTGCAGCGCGCCCGACAGTACGGTGCAGAAGCCGTGCGAGGTCTCGAGGTCGCCGAGCACGCCGCCGCCGCCGTGCAGCCACAGCATCACCGGCGCCCGCGGGTCGCGCCGTCGTGGCCGGTATAGGCGCGCCGGGCGGGGGCCGGCGGCGCCGGGCGCCTCGACCGTCTCCCAGCTCACGCCGGGCTCGGGGGGCGAGGCCCCCAGGGCGGCGCCCCGGCCGACGGCGCGGCGCGCCTCGCCCAGCGGCAGGGTCTCCAGGCCGGGCCGGCCGCGGGCGGCGTGGGCGAGGAAGCGGAAGCGCGGATCGAGCCGGCGGCCGCCGAGTTCGGCCGGCTCGTCGCCACAGAACGCGTTGAGCACGGGACCGGGCATGCGCAGCCACCAGCGCAGGAGGGTGGCGGGCAGGGCGTCTGGCATGGGCGATCTCCGGCCGGTCACGCCCGTGCTAACGCCGGGCGGGGCCGCGGGATCACTGCGGCGCCGGCGGCCCTTGCGGAAGCGGTCGCAGCGCCCCGACCGGGGCGAGCCCTGCGGCGGGAAGGGGCGACTGCAGCCGGCCCGGCGTCGCGCCCGGGTCGTCGCATCCGCGGCGGCAGGTGGCGAGCTCGGCGTGGCAGGCGCCGCCACCGAGGCGCACGTCCGAAACGCAGCCGTAGAAGGCGGGCGCGCACTGGGCGCGGCAGAGCGGCGCCGCCTCACCGCCTCCGCGCAGACCTTCGAGCGCCAGGGCGGCCGCCGCCGCGGGGGGCGCGAGGCGGCCCGCAGGAGGCGACGCCGCGCCCGTCCGCAGCGGCGGCGCGCCCGACGCGCCCGCTGGGCTCGGCGCGCTCGCGTTCGCCGTGGGAGGGAGCGGCTTGGGCGTCGCCGCCGACCCCGGCGCCTGGGCGTGGACGGCGCCCGCGACCAGCAGCGCCGCGGCCGCCAGGAGGGGCGTTAGGCGCCGGCGCTCAGGTCGCCGCATACGCCCCCGCGGGCAGCAGCGAGCGGCCTTCGCGCAGGAGGGCGGTGATCGCCGCGGGACTGGAGGGGCGCGCGAAGAGAAAGCCCTGGAACTCCGAGCAGCCCAGGTCGCACAGCATGTCGAACTGGGTGGAGGTCTCCACGCCCTCCGCCACCACCCGCAGGTTCAGCGCCTCGGCCATGCGGATCAGCGCCGAGACGATGGCGCGCGCCTCCGCCGTCACGCCCAGGCGCGCGATGAAGGCGCGGTCGAGCTTGATCTTCTGCACCGGATAGCGGTGCAGGTAGCTCAGCGAGGAATAGCCGGTGCCGAAGTCGTCGAGCACCAGGCGGAAGCCCATGCGGCGCAGGGCGCCCAGCACCTCGTGGGTCTTGGCGTCGTCCTGCAGGAGGGCGCCTTCGGTGATCTCCATGTCGATCAGCGAAGCCTCGGCGCCCGTCGCCTCCAAGAGCGCCTCGACTCGCTCGATCAGGCCGGGGCGGCGCAGCTGGATCGGCGAGACGTTGTAGGCCAGCCGCACGTCGCCCCAGTCGCGCGCATCCAGGCAGGCGCGGCGGAACAGCTGGGAGCCGAGCTGGCTGATCAGGCCGCTCTCCTCGGCCACCGGGATGAAGGCGGCGGGCGTGACGCCGCCCCGCTCCGGATGATTCCAGCGCGCCAGCGCCTCCACTCCTGTGATCGCGCCCCGGGCGTCGACCAGCGGCTGGTAGGCCAGCTCGACGGCGTCCTCCTCCACCGCGGCGCGCAGGTCGGTCTCGAGCTGCTTGCGGCTGCGCAGGGCGGCGTCCATCTCCGGCTCGAAGAAGGTGAAGCGCCCGCGGCCCCGCTCCTTGGAGCGGTAGAGGGCGAGGTCGGCCTGGCGCAGGGCCCCGGCCTGATCCACTTCGCCGTGTCCCAGGATGGTCACGCCGACCGAGGCGGACAGGCCGACCTGGGCGGCGGAGAGCTGCACGGCGCCCGAGAGGGCCTCAACCACGCGGTGCGCCAGGGTGGCGACGCCCGACGCCTCGTCGGCGCGGGCCACCACCGCGAACTCGTCGCCGCCGAGGCGCGCGACGGTGTCCTCCGCGCGGCAGACGGCCTGCAGGCGGCGGCCCACCTCCTTGATCAGCTCGTCGCCGGCCTCGTGGCCCCAGGTGTCGTTGACCTCCTTGAAGCGATCGAGGTCCAGGCAGAGCAGACCCACCACGCCGTGCTGGGTGCGCTTCAGCCGTTCGCGCGCCTGGGTCAGCCGGTCGTGGAACAGCAGGCGGTTGGCGAGGCCGGTGAGGGGGTCCTGCAGGGCTAGGCGGCGCGCCTCCGCCTGGCTTATGACCAGCTTGCGGGTGATGCGCCGCGCGTGCAGCGCCACGGCCGCCCCCGCCACCAGCACCATGAGCGCCGCCAGGATCAGCGAGGGGGAAGAGCGCTGCAGCAGAAGCCGCGCCGGCTGCTCGGGCGTCCACCGCAGGACGAGGCGCCGCGCCCCGCCGAGATCGGCCAGGTCCACCTCGGCGCGGCCCGATCGCGGCGCGCCGTGGACGATCTCGGCGCGCATGTCGGCGAGCTGGAAGCGTTCGGCGAAGGGCTTGCGCAGGGCGAGTTCCAGCGAATCCTGCACCACCAGCACTGGCGCCCGGCCGAAACGGGGATGCACCTTGCCGGTGTCGGAGCGCACGAGGCTGACGATCACCACGGCGGGATGGTCACCGACGAGGGCGATCCGCGCGGCGCGCACGGCGATGTTGGTCGGCGGCAGGCGGCCCGACGCCTCGATCCGGCGGACGTCGGCCAGCGCCGGGGCGGCGGCGGCGGCCAGGGCGGCCACCGCGGCGGGGGGCGCGTCGCCGCTGGCCTGCACCGCGTAGGTCGGCCTGTCGGTGTGGTCGAGTACGAGCACGCGCTCGACCTGCGGGTTGCGGGTGAGCGACTTGATGTTGTCCGCCGCCCAGGCGACGTCGGGCGCGCCGTCGAGCTTCTGCAGCGCCTCGTCCCACATGACGAAGGGGTTCACCGTGGCGCCGACGTCGACCACCCGGCGGGGGATGTCGCGGGCGATCAGCGCCTCTTCGCGGTGGCGCTCGGAGCTGTCGATCCGGCGCGCGCCCACCAGGAGCGAGCCTACGAACACGGCGCACGCCAGCGCGGCCACGGCGGCGAGCGGCGCGTACGCCAGCGCTCCTTTCCGCCCTTCCGCCATACGTTCCCCCAACGCGCGAGTCCCGAGAAGCTAGACGGGTGTGATTAACGTCGCCTTGGGGATCAGGCGGAGCGGCCCGCTTCCATCGCCTCCAGCATGTGGCGCAACGTCGCAAGCGTGTCGGCCTCGGCGGCGGGCTTGTCCCAGCGGATGCGCGCGACGCGGGGAAAGCGCATGGCCACGCCCGACTTGTGGCGGGTGGAGCGCTGCAGCCCCTCGAACGCCACCTCCAGCACCAGGCCGAAGCCCCGGTCGGCGCGCACGGCGCGCACGGGGCCGAAGCGCTCGGTGGTGTTGTCACGCACGAAGCGGTCGAGCCGCTTGAGCTCCTCGTCGGTGAAGCCGGAGTACGCCTTGCCCACCGGCGTCAGCGCGCCCTCGTCCCACACGCCGAAGGTGTAGTCGCTGTAGAAGCTGGAGCGCTTCCCGTGGCCGCGCTGGGCGTACATCATCACCGCATCGACCAGCAGCGCCTCGCGCTTCCACTTGAACCAGGGGCCCTTGGGGCGGCCCGCCTCGTAGGCGGAGTTCCAGCGCTTGAGCATCAGCCCTTCGGCCGCCGCGGGATCGCCCCCCGGCGGCTCGGCGCGGATGGTGGCGAGCGTCTCCCAGCTCTCGAACGGCACCAGCGGCGAGAGGTCGAGCCGCCCGCCACCCGCAGCGTCGTGATCGGCCACGAAGCGCTCCAGCCGGGTGCGGCGCTCGCCGAACGGCAGGGCGCGTAGGTCGCAGCCGTCGGCCGCGAGGAGGTCGTAGGCGCGCACCCCGGCGGGGAAGGCTTGGGCGGTCTTCTCGGCCACCGATTTGCGATTCAGCCGCTGCTGCAGGTCGCCGAAGGCGCCCACACGCAATCGCCCCGTCCCGTCCGGCCGCAGCACCAAGAGCTCGCCGTCGATCGCGCCCTCGAAGCGGAAGGCCGAGACCAGGTCGGGGAAGGCGCCCGAGATCTCCTCGCCCGAACGCGTCCACAGCCGGCACTCGCCCGCCTCGCGCACCGCCTGCACGCGGATGCCGTCCCACTTCCACTCGGCGGCGTAGTCGGCCGGGTCGAGCCGCGCGAGATCGACCGCCTCGTCCAGCGGCTGCGCCAGCATGACGGGGCGGAAGCGGCCCGGCTTGTCGGGATCGGGGCGCGGCCCGCGGCCCTCCAGCCAGGCGAACAGCTCGGCGTAGGGCGGTTCGATGGCGTGCCACACCTCCTCGACCTCGGAGACCTCGACCGTGTGGCCGTACAGCGAGGCGAGGTCGGCGGCGGCGGTCTTGGCCAGACGCGCCGAGAGCCCCACCCGCAGCGCCCGGGTGAGAAGCTTGAGCAGCGCCCAGCGCCCGTCGGCGTCCAGCGCGTCGAGCCAGCCCTCGATCAGCACCGGCGCGGCGGCCCGGTGCGAGGCGCGCAGTGCATCCACCACCTCGTCCAGCTCGGGCTCGCGGTTGGCGCCGGGCCGGGCCGGCCAGCACAGGGCGACGGTGTCGGCCAGGTCGCCGACGAAGTCGTAGCTCCAGGCGAACAGCACCGGGTCCATGCGCGCTTCGATCAGCTTGCGAATGGCCGCGGGCTTGGCGGCGTTGAAGCTGAGGTCGCCAGTCAAGGACGCCAGCGCCCAGCCGCGTTCGGGATCGGGCGCCGCATGCAGGTAGTCGCGCACCAGGCGCAACTTGGCGTTGCGCGACTGTGCCAGCTGCACCCGGTCGAGCAGGTGGGCGTAGGCCCTCACGCCGGAGCGCTCAGCGCGCGCCGGGCGGCGGCGGGACCAGGGTGATCTGGTAGAGCTTGGGCCATTGCTTGCCGGTGACGAACAGGCGGTCGCCCGCCTTGTCGTAGGCGATGCCGTTCAGCACGTCCTCGTCGCCGCGCCGCTCGCTCAGCGGGAAGAGGCCCGCCAGGTCGATGACGCCGGTCACCCGCCCGGTCTTCGGGTCGATGCGCGCGATGGTGTCGGTCATCCAGATGTTGGCGAGGATTTCGCCCTTCACCCACTCCACCTCGTTGAGGTTGGCCAGCGGCCTGCCGCGGTAGGTGACGGTGAGGCGCCCAGTCTCCTTCAGCGTGACAGGGTCTAGGAAGCGCAGCTGGGGCGTGCCGTCGCTCATGATCAGGCGGCGCCCGTCGGTGGTCAGCGCCCAGCCTTCGCCCGGATAGGTGAAGCGGCCCAGCGGCTGGAAGGTCTTGAGATCGTAGATGAAGCCCGTACCCGATCGCCAGGTCAGCTCGTAGAGCTTGCCGTTGAAGGGCACGATGCCTTCGCCGAAGAACGGGCGGTCGAGGTCGCGGCTCTGCAGCACCTTGCCGGTGTCGAGGTCGACGCGGCGGATGGAGGAGCGCCCTACCTCGCCGGTGCTCTCGTAGAGCTGGCCGTCGGCGTAGACGAGGCCCTCGGTGAAGGCGCCCCGGTCGTGCGGGAAGGTGCGCACCACGTGAAAGCCGTAGACGGGTCCGCGCCCGTCGTCCTGCGCGCGGGCGCAGCCGCCGGTGAGCGCCAGGGTGGCCGCGCAGGCCATTGCGGCGCGGCGGGAGTGGAAGGTCACGCGGTCGCAGGCTCCAGCGGCGGGAGCGCCGTTGTGCGCCGCCGCCTCGCCAGGTTCAACGCCGCGCGCGGCTTCAGTGTTCGACGCCGAGCCGCCGGGCGCTCTCGTGGGTCAGCGGGCCCTCGGCCAGGCCGTTCTCGCGCTGGAAGCGGTGCAGGGCGGCGCCGGCCGCCGGGGTGAACAGGCCGTCGATCGGGCCGTGGTAGAGGCCCCTGGCCGCCAGCGCCCGCTCCATGTCCGCCACCGGATTGCCGGAGGTGGAGGCCGCGCCCGCCGCCATGAACCGGTGCGTCCAGCGGTGGTGGTGGCGCATTCGCGGGCCGCCGACAGACCCGCCGTCGCCGCCCTGATCGCGATACCCGTAGCCGGGGGGCGGGGGCGGGCCTGCGCAGGCGTCATCCTCGGCGCAGGGCGGCGGCGGGGGCGGTGCGAAGGCGCAGGCGCTCGGGCACGGCGGCGGGGCGGGCGGGGCGGCGCACACCGTGGGCAGCCAGCGGGTGCGGGCGGGTGCGACGATCTCCTGGCGCGCGACGTCGCGATAGACCGGCGCCACGTCGATGCGCTCGACGCGCTCGGGGGCGTCCACCACCTCGACCTGCTGCTGGCCGAAGCGGGCGGGGATCACGCGCACCTCCTCGCGGGGCGGCTGGTCGACCACGCGGCGCGAGACCTGGCGGGTCTCGGCCGGCACGGGCGTCTCGATGCGCTGCTCGGGGCGCACGCAGACGTGGCGCCACACTGTGCGGTACTGGGCGGGCTCCTCCACCAGGCAGACGACCTCGCCGGTAGGCTCCACCCGCGTCTGGCCGGGCCAATACGGACCGTAACCGGGCACGCCCTCGCTGCGGCGCCAGTAGCGGCGCGCGGGGGCGACCATCACCGTCTCCGCCACGTCGCGGTATTCGGCCGGGATCGTCGAGACCTGCACGGTGGCCGGGCGCACCACCATCGTCTCCCACACGTCGCGGAAGGTGGCGGGGATGACGTAGCGCTCGTGGCGTTCGGGCTCGAGCAGCACGGGGCGGCTCTCCCAGTGGCGGCGCGCGGGGATCACGCGGCTGTCGGTGCGGCCAGGCTCCACCAGCACGTGGTCGACCACGGTGCGCAAGCGCGCGGGCTCGATCACCTTGGCGAAGCACTGGCCAGGGTGTGCGCCGGGCGGCAGGCCCTCGCCGGCCAGCGCCGGAGCGGCGATGGCGCCGGCGGCCAGCAGCGTCGCGCCCAGGGCGATGAAGGTGCGCATTGCGATCGGCTCCCCGCGAAGCGCGCGTAAAGGGCGCCTCGCATGTCAGTTCACGACTGATTTACCGCGACGCTTGCGTCGGCGCACCCGGACTCCCCTCAGCGGCGAGCATGCGGACGCCTTGCGCGCGAAAGTTTACCCTTCTAACGCCGGGAGGCCCGCCGCCCGCCGCCCGAGTCCCGAAGGCCCCCTCCGCGCCATGCCCGCCCTCGCCGCTCCGCCCCCCGCCGTCGTGGCCGCGCCCGCGCCGATCAAGCTGTGGGGTCAGGCCGCCCAGTTCATGACGCCCGACGAGGTGCGCACCCTCTATCCCACCGTCACCGCCGCCGCGCCCGCCGCGCTGGTCGACGGGGCGCAGGCGCGGCTGAGCTACGCCACCACCCTGTCCACCGGGCCGGCGCAGGTGGTGTTCTACTTCCGCGGCGACGAGCTCGACGCCGTGCTCGTGCACGTGCTGGAGGTGAAGGCCGGGACAGATGGCGGCCTGCGTGTGGCGCGGAGCCTGCGCGACACGCTTTCGCAGACCTACGGCGCCCCCACCGCGCAGGCGGAGGCTGACGACGCCGGCCTGCGCTCGCTCAACGCGCAGTGGACGCGCCAGCCGCTTCAGGTGAGCCTGGGCTACCAGGACGTGGCGGGCCGGCGCACCACCCTGTGGGTCGCCTTCCGCGCCTGGGCGTGGAACCGCCACCTGCCCACCTCGCCGCACCGCTTCATCAAGGGCGCCGTGCGCGCCCGCGGCTGAGGCGGGGCGCGAAGGACCGCGCCGGACCTCGCAGCGATCCGGCGCGTTGCACAGTCTCCCCTGAAGGAGAGACCGCGATGAGCCTGTTCGGTTCGATCATGGACAAGATTTTCCACCACGACGCCAAGCCCGCCGCACAAGGGTCCGCTCCGCCGCCCGCGCCCGCAAGCCAGCCCGCCCAGGCTCCTGCGCCCGCCGCCGCCGCGCCGCCGGCGCAGCCGGTCGACGTCGAGGCGGTGCTGGAGAGGCTGGCCGCGCAGAAGGGAGGGGGCGGCAACTGGCGCACCTCCATCGTCGACCTGCTGAAGCTGCTGGACCTCGACTCAAGCCTGACGGCTCGCAAGGGGCTGGCCGACGAGTTGAACGTACACGCCGGAGCCGACGGCTCTGCTGAGGAGAACATGGCGCTCTCCAAGGCGGTGTGGGCCAAGCTCGCGGAGAACGGCGGCAAGGTGCCGGGCGCGCTGCGCAGCTGAAGCTTGAGCTTTGACGAGGGCGCGCCGTCTTTGTAGACGCGCCCTCCCTCAATCGCCCCGCTCACGCTGCGTTCGACCCGCGCGCGGGCTCCGGAGCCCTTCGCCATGGCCACCCGCCGTTCCAAGCCGTCGTCCGGCCGCGCCTCCGAGGCCGGCCCTTCTCAACGCCAGCTGCGCGCAGGCGAACTCGTTCGCCACGCGCTGGCCGAGGCCCTGCGTGAGATCGACATTCAGGATCCCGCTGTGGCCGGCGTCTCGGTCACAGTCACCGAAGTGCGCACCTCGCCCGACCTGCGCCACGCCACCGTGTTCGTGGAGCCGTTGGGGGCGGGGATGGCCGGGCGCGAGCTGCGGCCCAAGGGCGGGAGCGTGCAGGCGCAGGCGGTGGTCGACGGGCTCAACCGCGCCGCCCGTTTCCTGCGCGGCGAGCTCGGCCGGCGCATCGATCTGAAGTTCACCCCCGACCTGCACTTCGTACACGACCCCTCCTTCGACGCGGCCGCTCACATGGACGCCCTGTTCCGCCAGCCGGACGTGGCGCGCGACCTGGCGGTTCGGGGCGACGACCCAGAAGCCGGGGCGGACGAGGGCGCGGCCTGATGGGCCGCCGCAATCGCGGCCAGGCGATCAGCGGCTGGATCTGCCTCGACAAGCCTGAGGGGCTGGGCTCCACCGACGCCGTCACCCGCGTGCGCCGCTTGTTCGATGCGCAGAAGGCCGGCCACGCCGGCACGCTCGATCCGCTGGCCTCGGGCGTGCTGCCCATCGCGCTGGGCGAGGCGACCAAGACCGTGCCCTACCTGGTGGAGGCGCGGAAGACCTACCGCTTCACCATCGAATGGGGTGTGGAGACCGCCTCCTTCGATCGCGAGGGCGCAGCGGTCGCGCGCTCCGACGTGCGGCCCACGCGCGAGCAGGTGGAGGCGGCGCTGCCCGCCTTCGTGGGCGCCATTCAGCAGGTTCCGCCGGCCTTCTCCGCCATCCGGGTCGACGGCGAGCGCGCCTACGACCTCGCCCGCGCCGGCCAGGAGGTGGTGCTTGAGCCGCGCGAGGTGATGGTGCATGCGGCCGCCGTCACCGGCCAGCCCGACGCCGACCACGTCGAGATCGAGGTCAGTTGCGGCAAGGGTACGTACATCCGCGCCATCGCCCGCGACTTGGCCTCGGCGCTCGGCGCCCACGGGCACGTTTCGGCATTGCGCCGCACCCGCGTGGGGCGGTTCTGCGCCGAATCGGCCGTCACCCTGGAAAAGCTCGCTGAAATGGTGCATGGGGAAGCCGCCCACGAGGCGTTGCTTCCGATCGAGACCGCGCTGGACGACATCCCGGCGCTGGCCGTGACCGCGGAGGACGCCTTCCGGCTCGCCCAAGGGCGATCGGTCGTGCTCCTTCCCCGTCAGGTCGAAGAGCTGCTCCCCCTCCTGATCGCGCGCACCGTCGCGGGGCAGGACGCGGGTCGCGTGCTCCAGGCCCGGTGCAAGGACCGGCTGGTCGCGCTGGGAGAGTTGCGGGCCGGCCGGGTCGAACCGTTCCGTATCTTCAACCTTCCAGTCTCCTGAAAGGAGAAATCGATGTCGATCACGCCCGACCGCAAGGCCGAACTGATGACAACCCACGCCCGCACCGAGAACGACACCGGTTCGGCCGAGGTGCAGGTGGCGATCCTGTCCGAACGGATCACCAACCTCACCGAGCACTTCAAGACCCACAAGAAGGACAACCACTCGCGCCGCGGCCTGCTCAAGATGGTCTCGACGCGCCGCCGGTTGCTCGACCACCTCAAGGACACCCACGAGGATCGCTACACGGCCATCGTCCAGACTCTGGGCCTGCGCCGGTAAAGAGTAGAACCCTCTCCCCCTCGATGGGGGAGGGGGTAGGGTGAGGGGGTGGTGACGCGACGGTGGTCGGTGGGCGGGGAGACTCCTCGCGAACCCTCCAGCGTCGGGCCTCCACCCCCACCCCCGGCCCCTCCCCCATCGAGGGGAGGGGAGACAAGAGAGGGCCACGCCGGTCCTCATATCCCCGCAGCCCGCATGGGCGGGCCTGCGGTCCTGGAGAGGCCCACCGGATACGTCCGCCCCTGTCCGCCCGCTCGCAATCCGGCTTGCGGGGCACGAAGAAAGACAACCGACAATGTTCGACATCAAGCGCAAGACCATCGAATGGGGTGGGCGCACCCTGTCTCTCGAAACCGGCCGCATGGCCCGCCAGGCCGACGGCGCGGTGCTCGCCACCTACGGCGAGACCAGCGTGCTGGCCACGGTGGTGGTGGCCAAGCAGCCCAAGGCGGGGATCGACTTCTTCCCGCTGACCGTGAACTACCAGGAGAAGACCTTCGCCGCCGGCAAGATCCCCGGCGGCTACTTCAAGCGCGAAGGCCGTCCCACCGAGAAGGAGACGCTGACCTCGCGCCTCATCGACCGCCCGATCCGGCCCCTGTTCGTCAAGGGCTTCAAGAACGAGGTGCAGGTCGTCATCACCGTGCTGAGTCACGACCTCGAGAACGATCCCGACATGGTCGGCATGGTGGCCGCCTCGGCCGCGCTGACCATTTCCGGCGCGCCCTTCATGGGCCCCATCGGCGGCGCCCGCGTGGGCTTCCTCAACGGCGAGTACGTGCTGAACCCCACGCTCGACCAGCTGGCCGACCCCGACAACAAGATGGACCTGATCGTCGCCGGCACCGAAGACGCCGTGATGATGGTCGAGTCCGAGATCCAGGAGCTTACCGAAGAGCAGGTGCTGGGCGGCGTCACCTTCGCGGCCAGGGGCTTCCAGCCGGTGATCCAGGCGATCATCGAACTGGCCGAACACGCCGCCAAGGACCCGATCGACTTCCAGCCCACCGACGACCAGCCGATGATCGACCGGATCAACAGCCTCGTCGGCGCCGACATCCGCGCCGCCTTCGGCAACACCGACAAGCAGGTCCGCCAGAAGGCCCTGGCCGAGGTGAAGACCCGCGTCATGTCGGAACTCGGCAAGAACGACGCCCGCCCCGACGGCTTCGACCTTATCAAGCTGGGCGGCGCCCTGAAGGACGCCGAGGCTCACGTGCTGCGCCGCGACATCATCGAGAACGGCCATCGCGTCGATGGGCGCGACGCCAAGACCGTGCGCCAGATCGACTGCCAGGTCGGCGTGCTGCCCCGCACCCACGGCTCCGCCCTGTTCACCCGCGGCGAGACGCAGGCGCTGGTGGTGGCGACGCTTGGCACCGGCGACGACGAGCAGTGGATCGACGCGCTCGCCGGCACCTACAAGGAGAGCTTCCTCCTGCACTACAACTTCCCGCCCTACAGCGTGGGCGAGACCGGCCGCATGGGTTCGCCCGGCCGCCGCGAGATCGGCCACGGCAAGCTCGCCTGGCGCGCGCTGCGTCCCATGCTGCCGACCAAGGCGGAGTTCCCCTACACCATCCGCCTGGTCTCGGAGATCACCGAGAGCAACGGCTCCTCCTCCATGGCGTCGGTCTGCGGGGGTTCGCTCGCGCTGATGGACGCCGGCGTGCCGCTGCGTAAGCCGGTCTCCGGCGTGGCCATGGGCCTGATCCTGGAGAAGTCGGGCGAGTTCGCCATCCTCACCGACATCCTGGGCGACGAGGACCACCTGGGCGACATGGACTTCAAGGTCGCCGGCACCGCCGACGGCATCACCAGCCTGCAGATGGACATCAAGATCCCCGGCATCACCGAGGAGATCATGAAGCAGGCGCTCAGCCAGGCGCACGACGGTCGCCACCACATCCTGGCCGAGATGACCAAGGCCATGGATGCGCCGCGCACCGAGCTGGGCGAGTTCGCGCCCAAGATCGAGACCATCAAGATCCCCACCGACAAGATCCGCGAAGTGATCGGCTCGGGCGGCAAGGTGATCCGCGAGATCGTGGAGAAGACCGGCGCCAAGGTCGACATCGGCGACGATGGCACGGTGAAGGTCTCGGCCAGCGACCAGGCCAAGATCGACGCGGCCCTGGCCTGGATCAAGTCGATCACCCAGGAGGCCGAGATCGGCGCGATCTACGACGGCAAGGTGGTCAAGGTGGTCGACTTCGGCGCCTTCGTGAACTTCTTCGGCGCCAAGGACGGGCTGGTCCACGTCAGCCAGATCAGCAACGAGCGCGTCGCCCGCCCGGCCGACGTGCTCAAGGAAGGCCAGGCCGTGAAGGTCAAGCTCATCGGCCTGGACGACCGCGGCAAGACCAAGCTCTCCATGAAGGTCGTCGACCAGACCACCGGCGAAGACCTGTCGAAGAAGCAGGCAGAACCGGCGGAATAAGGTCGCAGCGGAGGCGAGGCGGAACGGCCGACCGGCCCTCCTCTTCGCCTCCGCGATCTAACGATTGCAAGGAGCTCTACCCTAGCTCGAACGCTTCAGCACGGCCAGGCACGCGCCCCGGGCGCGGCTGAGCGCCGGGTCGATGACGCCGGCGACCGCCCGCAGCGCGCGGCGCTTGTAAGCTGGCCGATCGCGCACCGTGTCCTCGATGAAGGGAAGGCTGCACACCTGACCTGCACCGACGACGGGTCCGCCCTTCAGGTCGAGTGCGGCCAACACGGCGCCCGGGCTCTTCGGCAGCGCGTAGGCGAGCCCGATCCCGAGCCCTTCGGAGAACGCCCCATCGGAACTGGTGGCCAGCGCCGGCGCGAGCGCGATCCAGCGGGGATCGCCGGTCGCCATGCGCTCCGTGACGGCCTCCCATCGCTCAGTCCTCACCAGACCCGCCACGGTGACCTGTGCGCCGCGCAGGCGCAGGCTGGCGGCGATCTCGCCCGATGTGGGCGGCGCGGCCGCCGAGGCCCCGCTGGCCAGCAGGAGTGCGGCCAGGCAGGCGGCTGCGGCGGGCAGGTCCGGGGGGCTCATGGCGTAACCTGCACCGTTTGGTCGCCGCTGGTCCAGATACCAAGGCTCAGTCTGCGAAATGCAGAGTGGCGCGTAAGCCGCTGAGCCGACGTCGTTCGTCCGCTCCTTGGCGCGCGCTCTAAGGGGTAGTCGCGCCCGGACCCTCACCGACGCCGCAGCACGGCGGCGTCCTGGTAGCCGAACTGGTCGCGGGTGATCTCGACCACTTCGAAGGGGTGGGACCAGCGGGCGCGCACGTCGGCTTCGCTCTGGTAGGTGTTGCGGTAGTATTCCGGCTGGTCGAGCGTGGCGGCCAGGGCGGGGTCGGGTTGCTGGTCGTCGAAGCCCGTCTCCATCCAGCGGGCCCACCACGCGGGATCGCGCCAGCGCGAGGAATAGGCGACCGCGGTCGCGCCCGCGAAGGTGAGCACGGCGATCCCGCCGGGCCGCAGCAAGCGCGCCAGCTCGGCCAGCCATGCCGCCTGCGCCGCCGCCGTCAGGTGGGTCATCACCGAGAGGCCGAAGAGGGCGTCCACGCTGGCGCTCTCGATCGGCGCGGGCGGCCACAAGGGCGTTGTGGCGAAGCGCCCGGCCGGCAGCGCCTGCGCCGCCCAGCGGATGTTCTGCGGGTCGATGTCCAGCCCGTGCATCTCCACGCCCGGCCAGTGGGCGAGGAAGTGGCGGCTCAGCCGCCCGTGGCCGCAGCCCCAGTCCAGGAGGCGCAGGCCCGGCTTCGGCCGCACGCCGTGGCGATCCAGCACGCGCTCCATGCGGCGGAAGGCGTTGTAGCCGGTCAGGCCCACGGTCTGCACGTCCGAGTAGTGCTGCACGCGTAGGAGCTGGTCGGCGTCGGTGGGGAAGCCCACGAAGGCCGACAGCTCGCGCGGGAGCCACACCCGGCCATTGGCCAGGGGCTCCAGCTCGCCGCCCTCGCCCCGCTTCGCGAAGTCGAAGGCGAAGGGGTCGGAGCCTGGCGCGCTCCCCGCCAAGTCGAGCTTGACGATGAAGCCCGAGGCCCGCGCATTGGGCCAGTACCAGAAGTGCTCGCCCACATCCGGTCGGTCGAGGGGATAGGCGAGCTCACCCTTCACGCCGGGGGCGAAGATCGCGCCCACCTGGGTGGGATCGCCCCCGGGCGGCAGGCAGTAGCCGTGCACCGCGATGTGGTCGCCCTCGAAGCGGATCCACGAGGCGTCGACCAGCGGCGGGTGGGGCGTTGAGTTGACGTCGCGGGCGAGGAGGCCCTGCGCGTTGCAGGGCTCCGCGGCGGGGAGGGCGCCGTCTTCGGCGGGGGGGAGGTCGACGTGCATGGGGCGCTCCAGGTCGACGCCAGGATTGCAACCGGGGATTGATTGTAAGTTAAGGGCGTTCAGCAGCGAGGTGGCGCGTTTCCGGTTTCAACCGGCGCCGTGGGAGCTGCCGCCGTGCTCGGTCGCGTCAAGGCGCGCTTCGCTCTTCGGCCTTGACCCGCCCTGCGCGCGACGGCGTTCTGATGGGGTCGGGACGCAGGGCGTCCTGTAGATTCTCGACACGCCTGCGGCGCGTCGAACACTGGGCTGAGGCCTGCCGCAGTTCGCGGTGCGGAGAGCCTCAGCCTTTAACTGGCTCGCCGCTGGGAAGCGCAAGCCGGCGGAGTGACCGCCGGCGGGATGCAGTTCGATCGGCGTGCAGTCGAACGCAGGTGGCCATGTCGGACCCCGGCAGTCACCGCCCTGTGTTCAACGCGGCCGCAGGCCAAGTCGAATCTATCGAAGGGACGCCCCGCGTCCCGACCCCTCCGGTCAGCCGCCGCGCGCAGGGCGGGTCAAGGCCGAAGAGCCGAAGGCGTGCCTTGACGCGCCCGAGCACGGTGGCAGCTCCCACGGCGCCGATCACACGCCGGAAGGCCCGGCGCAGCCGGCCCGAACCGCATCCCCCCCTCACACCCCCAGCGCCGCCTCCGCCGCGTCGAGCGCATCCTGCACCCGCACGTCGGGCACGGCCGCGGCCAGGGCGTCGCCCAGGGCGGCCAGCCCGGCCAGCACGTGGCGGGGCGTGGCCGAGGCGCCCATCAGCCCCACGCGCCACACCCGCCCCTTGGAGGGGCCGAGGCCGCCGCCGATCTCCACACCGAAGCGCTCCAGCATCCGCGCCCGCACCGCCGCCTCGTCCACCCCCTCGGGCGCAGCCACCACGTTGAGCATGGGCAGGCGGTGGGCTGTGGCGACCGGCATGGCGAGGCCCAGCGCCTCCACCCCGGCGGCGAAGGCGGCGTGCACGCGGAGGTGGCGGCGCCAGGCGGTCTCCAACCCCTCCTCGAACAGCACGACCAGCGCCTCGTGCAGGCCGTAGATCGCGTTGACCGGCGCGGTGTGGTGGTAGGCGCGCGGCGCACCCGCGCCTGCGCCCTCCCAGTAGGAGAGCAGGAGCCCCAGGTCGTAGAGCCACGTTCGCGGCGGCGTCTTGCGCGCCTGCACCGCTGCGCGCGCTCGCGGCCCCAGCGCGAAGGGCGCGAGGCCGGGCGGCGCCGAGAGGCACTTCTGCGTGCCCGAATACAGCACGTCGGCCCCCCACTCGCCGCCCTGAACGGCCAGCCCGCCCAGGGAGGTGACGCAGTCGACCACGCTCAGCGCGCCGTGCTCGGAGGCGAGCTTGCAGAGCGCCGCGGCGTCGCTCAGCACGCCTGTGGAGGTCTCGGCCTGCACGAAGCCCAGCACCTTGGCGCCGCGCGCCCACAGCGCCGCCTCGCAGCGCGCGCGATCGACGGGCTCGCCCCAGGCATGCTCGACCCGCACCACCTCGGCCCCGGCGCGCTCGGCCATCTGCGCCATGCGCTCGCCGAACACGCCGTTGACGGCGATCACCGCCACCTCGCCCGGCTCGAGCAGGTTGAGCATGGCCGCCTCCATTCCCGCCGTGCCCGGGCCGGGCAGCGGCAGGCACAGGTGGTCGGGCGCGCGGAACAGCCGCTTCAGGGCGTCGCGCGTCTCGTCCATCAGCCGGAGGAAGGCGGGATCGAGGTGGCCCAGCGTCGGCCGCGCCAGCGCCAGGCGCACGCGGGCCGACACCTCGGACGGGCCCGGCCCCAGCAGCAGGCGCTCGGGCGGATGGAAGCTCTGCACGGGCGCGCTCCGCAGGCGGCGGGCCGACGCCGCCTCACGCCAAGGTGATTAGGCGCGTGAGCGGCGCTGGCGCAACGTGGCTTCGTTGGATGGAGGTCCAAGCCCCTCGCGTCCGCCGCTCTCGCCGACCCGTCTCCTGGGCCGCGAGGGCGGCGGGCGCGGCTTTTCATGGGGCCGCACCCGCCCACGGGTGGTGCTTTCGGCCCGGCCGGTCGCCCCGCGCTACGATCCTACATCCGCCTCCACTCGTTCCATCGCCTGCGACATGGCGCCCCCAGATGTTGATCGCTGTGGACAAGGATCATGGCGCCTATTGTGGCGCCTAAAGGTTAGGCTACCGTATCTAGGCACGGTGTGGGGGTGTTCCTCGCTCCGACCACAAGATGTGGCGCCGCGGACAGCGGCTCGGACTCGGGAGGACGCGGCCATGGGCTGGACCGACGATCGGGTGGATTCGCTCAAGAAGCTCTGGCTCGACGGCCTCTCGGCCAGCCAGATCGCCAAGCAGCTCGGTGGCGGCGTCACCCGCAACGCGGTGATCGGCAAGGTGCACCGGCTCGGGCTCTCGGGGCGGGCGACGCCGTCCAAGCCCGCGCGTCCGGTGATGCGCACGCCGCGCCCCGCGCGACCGATCACCGCCGCGACGGCCGCGCCGTTGCGCCGGCCTGCGCCCATCGGGAGCACGGCGTCGTCCACGCCCGTGCCGCCGACGCCGGTGGTGTTCCGCTGCGAGGCGCCTGGGTCGGCCACGGTGCTGACGCTGGGCGCGCACATGTGCAAGTGGCCGATCGGCGACCCCTCGTCAGCCGACTTCACCTTCTGCGGCGGTCGCGCCACCCAGGGCGTGTACTGCGCACGCCATGCGGAGGTGGCCTTCCAGGCGGCGCCCTCCAAGAAGGGCCGTTCGCAGGCTTCGGAGCTGGCGCGCTCGCTGCGCCGCTACATCTGAACGCGACGACGCCGCGGAGGCCGGTGGGCCGCCGCGGCGTCGGATGTCTGCAAGCGGGGCGGCATGTCCGCCCGACGCCTCAGCGCTTGAGGAAACCGCCGTACTTGGCCGAGAAGCGCGACACCCGGCCGCCGCGGTCCAGGAGCTGCTGATTTCCGCCGGTCCAGGCCGGGTGGGTGCTGGGATCGATGTCGAGATTCAGCGTGGCCCCCTCCTTCTGGTAGGTGGAGCGCGTCTGATAGCTCGTGCCGTTCGTCATCGTCACGGTGATGAAGTGGTAGTCGGGATGGACGTCTGGCTTCATGGACCTGCCCGGTCGGCGTAACGGCCGGCCGCTTTCGTAGGGTGATTGCAGCCCTGAGCGGGCGCGAACGACGAGACCCGCCGGGGTGCGGCGGGCCGAACGAGGGGCAGGCCTCTACACGAACGGCCCACCGGCGCCAAGCCGCGGCCCCGCCAAGCTGGCCCTGCGGGCGCAGCGAGGGTAAGCGCGCAGCCATGCCAGACCCCACTTCCGCCGACGCCCCAGGCCGCCCGGGGGCGGGCGCCGCGCTCGCCGCCGACATCACCGCAGCCAAGGGCCGGCGCGAGCGCTCGCGCGACCTCAAGTCGCTGCGCCGGCTCGGCCCTTACGTGTGGCGCCATCGGCGCGACGCGGCGCTGGGCGGACTGTTCCTGACGCTGTCCACGCTCTCCACCCTAACGTTGACGGGCGCGGCGCGACTGGTGACCGACCACGGCTTCGCGGCCGGATCGTCCTCCGCGGTGAACCGCTATTTCCTGCTGGCGGTGGGGGTGGCGATCCTGCTGGCTCTGGCCACCGCGGCGCGCTTCTACTTCGTGCAGAAGACCGGCGAGCGCGTGGTGGCAGATCTCAGACGCGACCTCTACGCGCATGTGCTGACTCTGGACCAAAGCTTCTTCATGGGCGTGCGCACGGGTGAGGTGCTCTCGCGCGTGACGACCGACGTGGCGCTGGTGGAGAGCGCGGTAGGCCCCACGGCCTCGATCGCGCTGCGCAACCTGCTCATGACCTTCGGTTCGATCGCGCTGCTGTTCTTCGTCAGCCCCAAGCTTACGCTGGGCGTGCTGGTGCTGGTGCCCGTGGTGGTGGCCCCCATCGCCATCTTCGGTCGGCGCGTGCGCAAGCTCTCGGTGAGTGCGCAGGACCGCTTCGCCAACGCGGTGGGCTTCGCCGGCGAGACGCTGGACCAGCTCGACACGGTGCAGGCCTTCAACCGCCAGCGCTCGGCCGCCGCCCGCTTCGCAGAGGCCGTGGACGAGGCCTTCGCCGTTTCGCTCGACCGCATCCGCGCGCGGGCGGGGATGACGGCGGTGGTGATCACGCTGGTGTTCGGCGGCGTGGCCGCGGTGCTGTGGCTGGGCGCGCACGATGTGGTGGCCGGGCGCATGACGGGCGGTGCGCTGGTGCAGTTCCTGCTGCTGTCGGTCTTGGCCGCGGGCGCGGTCGGCGCCCTGGGCGAGGTGTGGGGCGAGGTTCAGAAGGCCTCGGGCGCCATGGTGCGCATTGGCGAGATCCTCGACGCGCGGCCCGCCGTGCGCGCGCCCGTGCTGCCCAAGCCTTTGCCCGAACCCGCGCGCGGCGAGATCGCCTTCGAAGGCGTGCGCTTCGCCTATCCCGGCCGCCCCGACCTGCCGGCGCTGGACGGCTTCAGCCTGCACGTCCGCCCGGGCGAGACGGTGGCGCTCGTCGGCCCCTCTGGCGGCGGCAAGTCCACCGTGCTGCGGCTCCTGCTGCGGTTCTACGACCCGAACGAGGGGCGGGTGCTGCTCGACGGCGTCGACCTGCGCGACGCCGACCCCGAGGCGGTGCGCGCGCGCCTGGCGCTGGTGTCGCAGGAGGCCTCGCTCTTCTCCGACAGCGTGGAGGCCAACATCCGCTTCGGCCGCCAGGACGCCGAAGCCGAGGCGATCTTCGCCGCCGCCCGCGCCGCGGAGGCCCACGCCTTCGTGGAGAGCCTGCCGCAGCGCTACGCCACCGCGCTGGGCGAGCGGGGCCGCTCGCTCTCCGGCGGGCAGCGCCAGCGGCTGGCCATCGCCCGCGCCCTGGTGCGCGACGCGCCGGTGCTGCTGCTCGACGAGGCGACCTCGGCGCTGGACGCCGAGAACGAGCGGCTGGTGCAGCGGGCGCTGGACGAGGCGATGAAGGGGCGCACCACGCTCGTCATAGCCCACCGGCTCGCCACCGTGCTGCGCGCCAACCGGATCGCGGTGGTGGACAAGGGCCGGGTGGTGGAGACGGGCTCCCACGCCGAGCTCGTGGCGCGCGGCGGCCTCTACGCGCGCCTGGCGCAGCTGCAGTTCACCGCCGACGCGCTCACGGGCGGCGCAGCGACGGCGGTGGAGCCTGCGCCGGTCGCAGGTTGAAGGGGAACAGCGGCTTGCCGGGCCTGGACGCCCCCGCCGGATAGGGATTAGCCACCGAACGGCGGATGATGCCTGCGGTGGTGTCGCTCACGCCCACGATGATAAACTGGATGGCCAGGGCGGTGAGGATCAGCCCCAGCACCCGCACCACGATCATCGAGCCCACCTTGCCCAGCACACGGCTGATCGCGCCGCTGGCCATGAAGACGAGCAGGCACACGAGCGAGATGGCGGCGATGGCGACCACGCCCGCGCCCATGCCCGCCCAGCCGTACTTCGTCTGCGCCTCCGACGAGAACAGCACCACCGCCGAGATGGCGCCGGGTCCGATCAGCAGCGGCATGCCGAAAGGCACGATGAGCTTCTCGAATTCGCGCCGGGCGTAGGTGCGCGGATCCTCCCGCTCGCCCGCCACGATGTCGACCGCGACCGCCGGGCTGAAGTCCTTGCGCGCCATGTCCAGCCCGAGCAGCAGTAAGAGGATGCCGCCCGCGATGCGGAAGGCCGCCAGCGAGATGCCGAAGAAGCGCAGCAGCGTCAGCCCGCTGAAGAAGAACAGCAGCAGGAAGGCCAGCGCGAAGACCGACACATAGAGCGCGATGCGCCAGCGCGCCGAGGGCGTGGCGCTCGTCGTCGCCGCCGCGAATAGCGGCGCTATGCCCACCGGATCGATCAGCGCGAACAGCGCCACGAAGAAGTTGACCGCGAAGGCCGCCTCGCCCATCCCGCGCTCCCGAGCCCAGCCCCTGCAGATTCGCGGCACCATACGGCCACGCTCGCGCCCCGCAACCTCGGAAGACCCCGCCATGGCCGCCGACCCCCGCCTGATCGTGGCCCTCGACCTGCCCGAGCGCGCCGCCGCCGAGGCCATGGTGGAGCGGCTGGGCGACACCGTCTGCGCCTACAAGATCGGCCTGCAGCTCCTCGCCACCGGCGGCATGGCCATGGCGCGCGACCTCAGCACCCGCGGCCGCTCGGTCTTCCTCGACTGGAAGCTGCATGACATCGGCGCCACGGTGGAGAAGGCCGCCGCCGCCATCGCCGCCCAGGACGCGTGCGACCTCCTCACCGTGCATGCCGAGCCGCAGGTGATGCGCGCCGCGGTGCGGGGCCGCGCAGGCGCCCCGCGCTGCCGGATCCTGGGCGTGACGGTGCTGACCAGCCTCTCCGGCCAGGACCTCGGCGAGATCGGATACGGCCTGCCGGTGGCGGCCCTGGTCGAGCGGCGCATCCGCCAGGCCGTCGATTGCGGCGTGGACGGCGTGGTCGCCTCGCCGCGCGAGGCGGCGCTGGCCCGGCGCATCGGCGGCCCCGATTTCCTGGTGGTCACACCCGGCGTGCGGCCCGCGGGCGCCCCGCTCGACGATCAGGAGCGCGCCGCCACGCCCGCTGAAGCCCTGGCCGCCGGGGCGAGCCGGCTCGTGGTCGGCCGGCCCGTCACCGCCGCGACCGACCCCCGGGCGGCGGCGCTGTCCATCGCCGCGGAGATGGCCGGCGCCTGAACGCGAAGGCGCCCGGAGCGGGGTCCGCTCCGGGCGCCGATCTCACGCGAGCGAGAGAGGCTCAGCCGTGGCGGCCGCCGCCCTTGCCCCAGCCGCCGCTGTGGCCGCCGCCCTTGTTGGAGCCCCACGACCCGCCGCCATTACCCCAGGAGCCGCCGTGGCCGCCGCCGGCGCCCCAGGACCCGCCGCCGCCCTTGCCCCCGGAGCCGCCGCCGCCGCCCATGTCGCAGCCGCAGTCGTCGCCGCCGCCGCCGTGACCGCCCTTGCCGCCGTGGCCGCCCCACGAGCCGCCGCCGTTCCAGTTGCCGCCGTGCATATGCATGCCGCCGCCATTCGAGTTGCTGTTGTGGTTCTGATTGTCGTTCCAGTTATTGTTGTGATTGTTGTTCATATTCTGGTTATTGTTGTAGTTATGATTGCTGTTGTAGTTCGAGTTGGAATTGTAGTTGTTGTTTTGGTTTTTATTGTTCGCCTGGCTCGAGCTGTAGCTCGAGTTATTGAGGTTGTTTTTCACCACGACGTTCACGTTGGCTTGCGAGGCGGAGTAGGCGTTGGCATAGCCGTTCGCGCGGGCGTTGGCGTCGGCCTGGGCGTTGGAGGTGGCGTTGGCCCAGGCTCCGGCGCGCGAGGAGGTGAAGCCCGAGATGTCGCCGAAGTTCGCGACCTCGAAGTTGCCGCCGTTGAAGCCGCCGCCGCCGCCGCCGCCGCCCGAGGTGTCGCCCACCCCGCCGGAGAAGTCGCCGCCGACGCTCACGTACTCGGGCTGCGCCACGGCGTAGGCCGGCACGCACTCGGTGACGCACTCGGCCGGGGCCGCGGCGTAGCCGTAGCCGGCGACGCGCGCCTGGACCGGCGCGGCGTACTGCGCCGGATAGGCGGCGTAGGCCGGGGCGGCGTAGGCCGGGGCGGGATAGGCGGCGTAGCTCGCGGCGTGGGCGGCGCGCGCCGACGTGCCGGGGGGTGCGAAGGCGTAGGCCGGCGAGGCCGGGACGTAAGTCGAGCACCCCGTGGGCGCGCAGCCCCCGGCGTGGGCGGTGGAGGCCAGGGACGCGGCCCCGGCGGCGATGAGGGCTGCGGCGAGGCGGGCCATGTGTGTCTCCCAATCGAACGATCGGGCGACGGCGCCGCCCGTTTCGGGGACGGCCTCTCAAGATGGGCGCCGCGACGCAGCGAGAGGCGCAACGCTGGCCTCGCCGACGCTCGATCAATCCCGGCGCGCGCGGACGCCTCCAAGCGATTCGCCTGTCGCGGGAACGCCAGCCGCGCGGGCTCGCCTTGCAGGGGCGCCATGGAAGCGCTGCGCCGAGAATCCCTTAGAAATCAACGGCGAGACCCTTCCGCTCCCAATCCCCATAGCGCGTGGGCTCGGGACCCTGGGGCCCCCCTTGCTCGGCCGGGGGGGCGGCGTCCGCGGCGGCGCGGCGGCGCGCGGCCGCCTCCTCCAGCGCCCGCCGGGCCGCTGGGGCGAGCGGGCGTTGCGAAGCGGCGCCGGGAGAGGCCGTCCCGGGATCGGGCGTATCGTTCTGGGACGCGACGGCGGGATCGGACATGGCGGGGCTCCTCGAGGCCCGCACATAGGCGTGCGGCCGCGCCGGCGCTCGCGCGGGCGGGCGGGCGGGCCTATCAGACGCCGTCATGAGCCCCGCCTCCCCCCGGCCGCCGCGCCGGACCGCCCCGCGCCCACCCGCGCCCGCGCCGCCCCCCGGGCTCGAGGCGCGGCGCCTGGCGCTGGCGCGAATCGAGGCGGCGCTGTCGCGCCGGGGCGGGGCCGAGGACGCCGTCGGCGCGGGCGCCGCGCTGGACGGGCGCGATCGCGCCTTCGCCCACGCGCTGGCCGCCGCGGTGATGCGTCGCCTGCCCTCGCTCGACCGGGTGCTGGACTCCAAGCTGCAGCGGCCGCCGCCGCCGCCCGTGCGCGCCCTGCTGCGGCTCGGGCTGGCGCAGATGGCGCTATTGGAGACGCCCGCCTTCGCCGCCGTCTCCACCACCCTGGCGCTGGCCGACGCCGATCCCGCGACGCGCCCCTTCCGGGGCCTGCTCAACGCCGTGCTGCGCGGGCTGGATCGGGAAGGCGCCGGCGCCCGCGTGGCCGCGGAGCCGCCCGAGGGCGACGTGCCGGACTGGCTTCTCGCCCGCTGGCGCAGCGCCTACGGGGCGGAAGCCGCCTCTGCGATCACCGCGGCGCTGCGGAGCGAGCCGCCCACCGACCTCACCCCCCGCGATCCACGGGAGGCCGCCGCCCTGGCGCAGGCGGTGGGCGGCGAGGCGCTGGCCACCGGCTCGGTGCGGGTCGCGCGCCGCGGCGACCTCGCCGAATGGCCCGGCTACGCCGAAGGCGGCTGGTGGGTGCAGGACGCCGCCGCCGCCGTCCCCGCGCGCGTCCTCGCCGCGCAAGCGGGCGAGACGGCGCTGGACCTCTGCGCCGCACCGGGCGGCAAGACGCTGCAGCTCGCCGCCGCCGGGGTGCGCGTGGTGGCGCTGGATCGCTCGGCCGAACGGCTGCGCCGGGTGGAGGCGAACCTCGCCCGCACCGGCCTCGCCGCCGAGCTCGTCGCCGCCGACGCCACGGCGTGGGACGACCCCCGCCGCTTCGACGCCGTGCTGCTGGACGCGCCGTGCTCGGCCACCGGAACCGCGCGCCGCCACCCCGACGTGCTGCGGCTGGTGCGCCCCGGCGACATCGCCACCCAGGCCGCCCAGCAGGCGCGGCTGCTGGACGCCGCGGCGGCGCGGGTGGCCCCGGGCGGGCGGCTGGTGTTCTGCACCTGCTCGCTGGAGCCGGAGGAGGGTGAGGCGCAGGTAGGCCCCTTCCTGCAGCGCCACCCGGACTTCGCGGTCGCGCCTGCAGATACGCGGGCGCTGGGCCTGCCGCGCGAGGCGGCGGCCGCGAACGGCGGCCTGCGGCTCCTGCCCAGCTTCTGGGAACAGCGCGGCGGCATGGACGGTTTCTTCGCCGTCCGCCTCGACCGGGCGCGCTGACGTTCAGGCGGGGTTCAGCCGGCCGGTGGCCAGCGTCGACGGTCCATCCCTCGAGTGACCGCCATGAGCCGCCGCTTCCGCACCGCCGCCGTCGCCGCCCTGGCAGGCGCCTCCGTCCTGGGCCTCGCCGCCTGCGAGAGCGACTACGGCCCGGGGCGTTATTCGCCCTACGAGGCGGGGGTCCCAGCGCGGGTCGAGCAGGGGCGCATCGTCTCCTGGCGGCCGATCCGCTTCACCGATCAGGGCAATGTCGCCGGCGCCACGACGGCGGGCGTGGTGGGTGGCGGCGTGCTCGGCGCCTCGCTCGGCGGCAACCGCTACGGCGACGGCAGCCTGGCCGGGGGCCTCATCGGCGCGGTGGTGGGCGGCGTGCTCGGCCACGAGATCGCCAAGGGCGGCGACCGGCAGGGCTTCGCCTACGTCATCCGCATGAACGACGGCCACACCCTCGAGGTGCCGCAGGCGCAGCCCGAGCCGATCCCCAACGGCGCGCGGGTGAACGTGATCTTCGGGCCGCGCGTGCGGGTGGAGCCGATCGGCTCGGGCTACTACGGGCCGCCGCCCCCGCCTCCGCCGCGCTACTGAGGCCGCCGACGCCGCGCTTCTTGCGCTGACGTTGCGGGCGAGGCTACCGGTGCGGGGACATGCCGCGCGGCCCCCGCACCCCCGACGCGCCGTCCGGCGACGCCGCATGAGCCGGCCGGGCGGCGGGCGCGTGGCGGCCGCGCTCTTCGCCAGCCGCCTGCGCGGGGAGTGGCGCGCCACCCCCTTCTACGCCGCGGCCTTGAGCGGTCCGCGCCCCGCGGGTCTGGCGGCCGCGCCGCGCGATTTTCGCCCCCCCGATCCGGAGCTCGGCGCCGCCGCGCTGGAGGGACGCTTCGCCTTCGCCGGAGCGGAACTCGCCGCCGGCCTCGGGGGCGACCCGTGGGGCCAGCCCAGCCCTTCGCGCCTGGTGGCGCTGCAGCTCCACCGCTTCGCCTGGCTTCCGGCGCTGCTGGCGCTGGGCGACGCGGGCGTGGCCGAGGCGCTGCGCCTCTGGCTGGGCTGGGACGCCGTGTTCGGCAGGACCCCCGACGCGTTCAGCTGGAGCGGCGAGGCGCTGGAGCGGCGCCTGTTCAATCTGGCCTGCGGGGCCGACGCCCTGGCGCGGGCGGCCTCCGAAACGGAGGCGGCGGCGCTGACGCTATCGCTCGCCCGCCAGGCGCGTCACCTCCTGCGCCTGGACGCCGGCCCGGCGCACCGGGCCGAGCGCCTCGTGGCGGTCGCCGTCGCGGGCGCGGCCCTGGCCGGAAAGGCGGGCGAGCTGCTGCAGCGCCGGGCGCTGGCGCGCCTCGCCCCCGCCCTGGAGGAGGCCGTGCCGCCCGACGGCGTGGTGAAGACGCGCTCGCCCGAGCAGGGGCTCGAGCTCCTGTTCGACCTCGCCACGCTGGACGACGCGCTGGTGCAGCGCGCCGCCCCCGCCCCCGACGCCCTGCCCCGCGCCGCCGACCGGCTGGGCGGCGCGGTCGGCTTCTTCCGCCTGGGCGACGGGCGGCTGGCGGCGTTGAACGGCGGCGGCCCCGGCGTGGCGGAGCGCCTCCTCACCGTCGACGCCCTGACCGAGACGTCGGGCGCCAGCGCCTACGAGCGCACGCCGCAGAGCGGATATCACCGGCTGGAGGGCAGGCGCCTGCGCGCGGTGGTCGACGCCGGCGTGGCGCCGCCCGAAGGCTGGAGCCTCACCGCCTGCGCCCAGCCGCTGGGCTTCGCGCTCTCCGCCGGGCGCGACCGGCTGTTCGGCCCGGCGGGCTGGACGCCCGACGCGGCCGCCCCCGCCGGCCTGCGCCTCACCCCCGCCGGCTGCACCCTGTCGCTGGAGGGCGGGTCGGTCGGCGCGCCCCTCGTCGGCGCAGCCGCCAAGGCGCTCGGCGCCCGCCTGGTGGAGGGGCCGCTGCGGGTGGAGGCGCGCCGCAACGAGGCCGACGGCGGCGTCTGGCTGGACCTCGCCCACGACGGCTGGGTGGCGCGCGCGGGCCTGCTGCACCAGCGCCGCCTGTTCCTCGACCCGGCCACCGACGAGCTGCGAGGCGAGGACCGGCTGACGCCGGCCAGCGACGTGAGGCCGGCCAGGGTGGCGCGCCCGTTCGCGGTGCACTTCCACCTCGCCGCGGGGGTGGACGCCTCCATCGCGCGCGACGGCCGCTCCTGCCTCCTGCGCACGCCCCACGAAGGCGGCTGGCGGCTGCGCAGCGACGCGCCGGAGATGGCCGTGGAGCCCAGCCTCGTGGTCCAGGACGGCGTGGCGCGCCGCGGCCTGCAGCTCGTGCTGCGCGGCGCCACCTCGGAGGCCGGCGAGGCGCGGGTGCGCTGGAAGCTCTCCGCCTTCGTCCCGCCGGTGAAGCCGCCGCGGCCGGCCGAGGCGGCGGCCGAACCGCTGCTTGACGCCCCGCCGGCTGGAGGCCGCGCGCCATGAGCGCATCCGCGACGCCGTCCGGCGCGTCCGGCCGGTTCACGGCCCTCCTGGTGTGGCTGCACGACGTGGCGCTGGCGGCGCTGGCCATGAGCGCGGTGCTGCTCGTGCGCTATCACTTCGAGCACAAGCCCGTGCCCGACCACCTGCTCGGGCGCTCGACGCTGGTGTTCGCGGCGGTGTGCGCCGTCGTCTTCCCGGCCTTCCGCCTGCACAAGGCGCTGTGGCGCTACACTTCGGCCGACGACCTCCTGCGCCTGTTCCTGGCGGTGGTGGCCGCCGACGTGCTGACCCTGCCGATCCTGTTCGCCGCCGACCGGCTGGCCGACTTCCCGCGCTCGACGCCGGTGATCGTGCCGCCGCTCCTGTTCCTGCTGCTGGCCTTCGGGCGCGCGACGGCGCAGGCGCAGGCGCGCGGCGACCTGGGGGCGGCGCTGCGGATCGAGCCCCGGGGCCTGCCGCCGGCGGTGGTGGTCGGCTCGGCGCGTGCGGCGGCGGACTACATCGGCGCCCTACGCCGCCGGCGCGACCCCACCGTGCGCATCGCGGGCGTGGTCGCGCTGGACGCCACGCGGGTGGGTCGCACCGTGCGCGGGGCCGAGGTGCTGGGCCCCCTCAACCGCCTCACCGACATCCTGCGCGCCCTGCGCGCCGCGGACGACGCCGAGCCCGTGGTGGTGCTGGCCGAACCCCGGCCCAAGCGCGCCCTGCTCGACGAGGTGGTGGCCGCCGCTGCGGGCGCGGGCGCCCAGGTCAGCCGCGTGCGCGAGGCCGGGGCGGGCGCCGATCTCGCCCCCGTGCAGGCCGCCGACCTCCTCGCCCGTCCGCCGCGCGTGCTCGATCTCGCCGCACCCCGCGCGCTGGTGGAGGGCCGCCGCGTGCTGGTGACCGGCGCCGGCGGCACCATCGGCTCGGAGCTGACCCGCCAGCTCCTGCGGCTCGACCCCGCCGAGCTGACGCTGGTGGATGCGTCGGAGTTCAACCTCTACGCCATCGACGCCGAGCTGGCGGCCTCGGGCGCGGCGCGCGTCTGGCGCGCCGAGCTGGGCGACGTGCGCGACCGTGCCCGCATGGCTGAGGTGTTCGCCCGCGCCCGCCCGCAGGTGGTGGTCCACGCCGCGGCGCTGAAGCACGTGCCGCTGATGGAGCTCAACCCCACCGAGGCGATGCGCACCAACCTGGGCGGCACAGTGGTGATCGCGGAGCTGGCCTGCGCGCACGCGCAAGCGCTGGTGTTCATCTCCACCGACAAGGCGGTGAACCCCACCAACGTCATGGGCGCCACCAAGCGCGCGGCCGAGCAGGTGGTGCAGGCCATCGCCGCGGGCGGCCCGTGCCGCGCGGCGGCGGTGCGCTTCGGCAACGTGCTGGGCTCGACCGGGTCGGTGGTGCCCCTGTTCGAGCGCCAGATCGCCGCCGGCGGCCCGGTCACCGTCACCCATCCCGAGATGGTGCGCTATTTCATGACCGTGCAGGAGGCGGCGTCGCTCGTGCTGCAGGCCGCGGCCCTGCCGCAGGCGAGCGGCGAGGGCGGCGTCTACGTGCTCGACATGGGCGACCCGGTGCGCATCGAGGACCTGGCGCGCCAGATGATCCGCCTGCACGGCCTGCGGCCCGAGGCCGACATCGCCATCGTCCACACCGGCCTGCGCGCGGGCGAGAAGCTCTACGAGGAGGTCTTCTACGACCCCGAGACCGCCCGGCCCACGGCGGCCGACGGCGTGTTCATGGCCGAGGACCCCGCACCCGCCTGGGCCCTGCTGAGGCCGCAGGTGGAGGCGCTGCTGGCCGCCGCCGAGGCGCAGGACGACGCCGACGCGCTGGCGCGCCTGCAGGCGCTGGTGCCCCACTTCACCCGGGCGTGAGGCGCAGCGGGCACGGCGGGCGCGAAATGCCGATCCTGTGATTCCGCGCAGGCCCCGCCTGCGCTAAGCTGCCGGCCGATGGACAGGCGCGCATTCCTCGGCACGGCGGCCAGCTTCGCCTTCCTCCCCGCCCTGCCGCAGGTGCCCTACACCAGCCTGGGCGCCATGGGGCCGGAGGGGGCGGTCTCGCTCACGGGCGCGGCCTTCACCCAGTGGCTGGTCGATTTCCGCGCCCGGGCGGCCGCCGCCGGCCTGCCCCCCGACTTCCTGGCGCTGGAACTGGCGGGCCTCGCCCCCGACCCGACGGTGGTGGCCAACGACAGCCGCCAGCCGGAGTTCTCCAAGCCGGTCTCCGCCTACCTGGCCGCCTCGCTGGCCGAGGGGCGGGTCTCGGCCGGGCGCGAGCATCGCCAGGTGGCGTGGCTCGATCCCGTGGCGCAGCGCTTCGGCGCCCCCTCGGCGATCCTCGTGGCCATCTGGGGCATGGAGTCCGGCTACGGCCAGGTCATGGGCGACCATGACGTGGTGCGCGCCTTTGCGACGCTGGCCGCCCAGGGCCGCCGCCGCGCGTGGGCCGAGAGCCAGCTGATCACCACGCTGAAGCTGATCGCCTCGGGCGACAACACCCGCGAGCAGCTCACCGGCTCCTGGGCCGGCGCCATGGGCCAGACCCAGTTCACCCCGGAGGACTACGTCCGCTACGCGGTGGACGCCGACGGCGACGGGCGGCGCGACATCTGGCGCTCGGCGCCCGACGCCCTGGGTTCGGCGGCCAACTTCCTCAAGGTCAAGGCGGGCTGGCGGCTCGGGGAGGGCTGGCAGCGCGAGGTGACCGCGCCGAAGGGGTTCGACTACATGCTGGTGGAGGCGCCGGCCCGCCCCTGGGCCGACTGGGCGTCGGCGGGGCTGCGCACCGCCGACGGCCTGCCGCTGCGGCCTGCCGACGTCGCGGCGCCCGCGCAGCTGCTCATGCCCATGGGCTGGCGCGGGCCGGCGATCCTGGTCTTCCCCAACCACTTCGCCATCCGCGCCTACAACAACTCGGTCAGCTACGCCCTGGCCGTCGGCCTCCTGGCGCAACGGATCGAGGGTGGGCCCGGCCTGCTCGCGCCGTGGCCCGACGACAAGCCCACCTCGCTGGACGATCGCCGCGCCGCCCAGCTCGCCCTGGCCCGCCTCGGCTACGATCCGGGCGCCATCGACGGCGTGCTGGGCGCGGGCGTGCGCCGGGCCGCGCGCCAGTGGCAGCAGTCGCGCGGCCTGCCGACCGACGGCTATCTCTCGTGGGAGCTGCTCCAGCGCCTCAGGGCCGAGGCGGCGGGGGCGCCCGCCGCTCCAGCCTTGAGCGGCGCGGGCTCGCCGCTATAGAACCGCTTACGCGCGGCGCCCGGCCGCGAGCGACGCCGCCTTCAGGATTTTCCGCGACCATGGACACCGCCTCCATCCCCAATCTCGGCGAGGACGAGCCTGTGACGACCCAGGACATGGAAATCAGCGAACAGGTCTCGACCTACCGCTTCTTCAACGGGCTGGTGAAGTGGGGCTCGCTGGGGGTGGCGACGGCGGTGTTCTTCCTGGTGCTCCTGTTCTGCGCGCATGCGGGCTTCTTCCCCTCGCTGATCCTGGCCGCGATGCTGCTGGCGGCCGGCGTCTTCGGCCTGCGCGGCAAGGTGGCCGCCGACCCAGTGCGCTCGCCGGCCTGACGCGGCCCGGCGGCGGCCTCTCTCGTGCTGGACAGCCGCGCCAACCCCCGCCAAGCTCCCCTGCACGCGCCGCCTTCGGCGTGAGGGGAGGCGCATGGGCGCGACGATCGCCGTTCTCCGTGAGCGCGCGCCGGGCGAGTCCCGCGTCGCGGCCACCCCCGATAGCGTGAAGCGCCTCGCCGCCCTCGGCGCCCAGGTGGCGGTCGAGGCCGGCGCGGGCGCTGCCGCCGCCTATCCCGACGCCGACTACGCCGCCGCCGGCGCCCGCGTCGCGCCCACCGCCGTCGAGGCCCTGCAGGAGGCCGACGTCGTCTTCGCGGTGCGCACGCCCACGGCCGACGCCCTCGAGGCGATCCCCGCCTCCGCCGTGGTCGTCGCCCTGCTCGACCCCCACGCGCGCCGCGCCGAGCTCGATGTGCTGGCCGCCCGCGGCGTCACCGCCGTGGCCATGGAGTTCGTGCCGCGCATCAGCCGCGCCCAGGCGATGGACGCGCTGTCCTCCCAGGCCAACCTGGCCGGCTATCGGGCGGTGATCGAGGGCGCGCGCCTCTACGGCCGGGCCTTCCCGATGATGATGACCGCGGCGGGCACGGTGGCGGCGGCCAAGGTGTTCGTGATGGGCGCGGGCGTGGCGGGGCTGCAGGCCATCGCCACGGCGCGCCGGCTGGGCGCGGTCGTCACCGCCACCGACGTGCGCCCGGCCAGCAAGGAGCAGGTGGAGAGCCTCGGAGCCAAGTTCGTCGCGGTGATGGACGAGGAGTTCAAGGCCGCCGAGACCGCCGCCGGCTACGCCAAGGCCATGAGCGCCGAGTACCAGGCCAAGCAGGCCGAGCTGGTGGGCGAGCACCTCAAGAAGCAGGACGTGGTGATCACCACCGCCCTCATCCCCGGCCGCCCGTCGCCGCGGCTGGTCACCGCCGCCCAGGTGGCCGCCATGCGCGCCGGTTCGGTGCTGGTCGACCTGGCGGTGGCGCAGGGCGGCAACGTCGAGGGCGCCCGCGCCGGCGAGACGGTGGAGACGCCCAACGGCGCCCGCATCCTGGGCCTGGGCGATCCCACCGCCGGCATCGCCGCCGACGCCAGCGCCCTCTACGCCCGCAACCTGGTGAGCCTCGCCGGCCTCCTGCTCTCGAAGGAGGGTGCGCTGGAGCCGCAGTGGGATGACGAGATCCTCAAGGCCGCCGTCGTCGCCCGGGGCGGCGAGGTGATGCACCCGGGCTTGACGCCCGCCGGGGCCCAGCCTGTGCTGACCGCGCCGGGCGCCGCCTGATGCGCACGCTGCTCGCGGTTCTGGCCTGGTGCGTCATGGTCGGAGCGGTGCTCGGCTCCGGCTTCGCAGTGCTCGGCGCCCTCAGCGTCATGCACGAGAGAGGCATTGCGATCTCGGCGTCCGCAGGCCCCATGTTCTACCTCGCCGTCAACACCGGCTTCCGACTGGTCGAGGCGTTCGCGCTCGGGCTGGGGCTGCTGTTCCTGCTGAACGTCGACAAGCGCCTGCGGACGGGTCACGCCGCCGGCCTGGAGACCCGTTGATGGACCTCGTCGACCCCGTCGTCTTCCGCCTGGCGATCTTCGTTCTGGCCGTGTTCGTGGGCTACTACGTGGTGTGGAGCGTAACGCCCGCCCTGCACACGCCGCTGATGGCGGTCACCAATGCGGTGTCGAGCGTGATCGTGGTCGGGGCCCTCCTGGCCGCCGCCGCCCACGGCGCTGCGGGCGAGGGCGCGCCCGTCCACGTGTGGGTCAGCAAGGGGGCGGGGGGCCTGGCCGTGGCGCTGGCCTCGGTGAACATCTTCGGAGGCTTCCTGGTCACCCAGCGCATGCTGGCCATGTACCGCAAGAAAGAGCGGGCGAAGTGACCCGCCCGCCTGCGGCTTTAAGCGAGGTGCTGAGCGTCCTGCGTCAGCGCCAGACGGAGGCGCGCGCCCTCGGCGTGGAGCTGGTCGGGGTCGTCGGTTCCGTCGCCCGGGGAGACGCGCGGGCGGACAGCGACGTCGACATCATCGTTCGTCACTCCGGAGCCGCGAGCCTGTTCGCGCTCATGCGCTTCGAAGCCCGTCTGAAGGCCGACCTCGGACGCCCCGTAGACCTCGTATTCAGCGAGGGCCTCAAGCCCGAGCGCAGGATGCACATCGAGCGAGACTTGGCGCTCCTGTGATCGCGCCTGAGGTCAAATTCCGCCTGGAGGACATGAGGGACTACGCCCAGGATGCGCTGGACCTTCTCGGAGACCTGACGGGAGACGAGGTCAACGCATCGCGCGAGACCAGCTACGCGATCTCCTACGCGGTGCAGGTGGTGGGCGAGGTCGCGTCGAAGATCCCTCGCATCATGCGCGAAGCGCATCCGGAGATCGATTGGGAGCCGGCCGTCAACCTCAGGCATCGCCTGGTTCACGCCTATCGCGCTATTCTCATGCCGATCGTCGTCAAGGCGATCCGCGACGAGTTTCCCGGCCTGATCGCGGAGATCGGGCGCATCCTGGCCGGCGAGGACGACCCCGCATGAACGCCAACCTCGCGGCCCTGCTCTATCTCGCCTCAGGCGTGCTGTTCATCCTGACGCTGCGGGGGCTCTCCAGCCCGGAAACCAGCCGGCGGGGGAACACGCTGGGCATGGTGGGCATGGCCATCGCCGTCGCCACCGCGCTGGCCACCCTGTGGAGCCAGGGCGCGCTGGACGCGACGACGCTGGCGGTGATCGTGGGCGGGGTGGCGGTGGGCGGCGGCGCGGGGGCGGTGATCGCGCGCCGCGTGGCCATGACCTCCATGCCGCAGCTGGTGGCCGCCTTCCACTCGCTGGTGGGCCTGGCCGCGTGCCTGGTGGCGGTGGCGGCGATCTACACGCCGGCCGCCTACGGCATCGCCGCGCCCGGAGGCGGCGTGCGGCTGGAAAGCCTGATCGAGCTCTCCATCGGGGTGGCGATCGGCGCGGTGACCTTCACAGGCTCGTTGATCGCCTTTGCAAAATTGAACGGCAGCATGAGCGGGGCTCCGATCCTGCTCCCCGGCCGCCACCTTCTGAACATCGCGCTGGCGGTCGCCCTCGTCGTGCTGATCGTGGTGCTGTCGCTGAGCGGCGGGACGGCGCTGTGGGCCTTCTGGGCCGTCTTCGCCGTGGCGCTGGTGCTGGGCTTCACCCTGATCATCCCCATCGGCGGGGCCGACATGCCGGTCGTGGTCTCGATGTTGAACAGCTACTCGGGCTGGGCGGCGGCGGCGCTGGGGTTCACGCTGGAGAACACCACGCTGATCATCACCGGCGCACTGGTGGGCAGCTCGGGCGCCATCCTCAGCTACATCATGTGCAAGGCGATGAACCGCTCCTTCGTGAGCGTGATCCTGGGCGGCTTCGGGGCGGTGGCCGCCGCGGGCGAGGGCGGCGCGAAGGAGACGCGGCCGGTCAAGCAGGGTTCGGCCGAGGACGCGGCCTTCATCATGAAGAACGCGTCGAAGGTGATCATCGTCCCCGGCTACGGCATGGCGGTGGCCCAGGCGCAGCATGCCCTGCGCGAGATGGCCGACACGCTGAAGAAGGAGGGTGTGGAGGTGAAGTACGCCATCCACCCCGTGGCCGGTCGCATGCCGGGCCACATGAACGTGCTCCTGGCCGAGGCCAACGTGCCCTACGACGAGGTGTTCGAGCTGGAGGACATCAACGCCGAGTTCGCCACCGCCGACGTGGCCTTCGTCATCGGCGCCAACGACGTGACCAACCCCTCGGCCAAGACCGACCCGCAGAGCCCCATTTACGGCATGCCGGTGCTCGACGTCGAGAAGGCGCGCACCGTGCTGTTCGTCAAGCGCAGCATGGGCTCGGGGTACGCCGGGGTGGAGAACCCGCTGTTCTTCCAGGACAACACCATGATGCTGTTCGCCGACGCGAAGAAGATGGTCGAGGGCATCGTCAAGGCGCTGTGACGCGCGCCAGCACCGCTTCCGCAAAGGCGGCGCCGCTGTCAGGGGCGTGGCCGAGGTAGAGGTCGGGCTCGATCAGTTCGAGCTCCATCAGCCGCAGATGGCCGTCGGCGTCGCGCACCATGTCGACGCGGGCGTAGGCAGGGGTTTGCGGACAGGCGGCCAACGCCGCGGCGGCCAGGTCGCGCATCTCCTCTGTTATGGGAACCGCGGCGTAGACGCCGCCGTGCTGCACCTGAACGCGGAAATCGCCCTGCGCCGCGCGCTTGGCCACGGCGTAGGTGGCGACGCCGCCGAAGACGAGGAGCGACAGCTCGCCCTCACCCTGGATCGCGCGCAGGAAGGGCTGGATCATAGCCGCGCCGGTCTCGCCCGCGGCGCCCAGCGCATCCGTATCGCCGCCCGCCTTCACCCGCAGGGTGGCGTGGGCGCCGGCGGAGACCCGCGGCTTGACCACCAGCTCGACCGTTCCAAAGGCCTCGGCGGCGCGGGCGATCTCCTGAGCGTCCGGCTGGTCGACGAAGCGGGTTGGCACGACGGGAACGCCAGCGCGCTCCAACTCGGCCAGGTAGCGCTTGTCGGTGTTCCAAGCGAGGAGCGCGGGCGGATTGAGCAGCGGGCTCGACATCGGCCAGGTGGCGAGTGCGGCGCGCCAACGATCGGGCGAGAAGTGATAGCCCCAGGCGAGGAGCGCCAGGTGCAGGTCGGCGTCAGGCGCCGGCGCCGCGGTCCACGAAACCGGGCGCACGCTCGCGCCGGCGGCGGCCAGGGCGCGGGCGTAGCTCTCGAACATCGGCCGCCACCTGCGGGCGTAGTGGGGGTCGGCTGCATCGGGCGTGAGGATGGCGATGCGGGGCGCGGAAATCATGACTCCGCGCCTAGCACGCGCGGCGGCCGGGCTCAGGCCCTGGCGGGCCTGCGGCCGCGTAGGCGCTGGGCGACGCCCGCCCAACTGCGCCGCCGTGCGGGCTCACGGGTCGGCAGCGGGCCATAGCGGCCTTCGAGGTCACGGCGCAGCGCCTTGACGGCGAGGATGTGGCCGGGGAACAGCATGTCCACCGCCGCCCCCAGCACGGGAACCTCTGCGGTTAAGGCGTCGACCCCGACGTAGCCGGCCATGCGCGCGAGAGTGGCGGGCGCGGCCTGCGCCTTCCAGCCCTGCCAGAGCAGCCAGCCGCCCAAACCGATGGTGTAGAGGCCGCCGCCGATCGGCACGAGGGCCAAGGCCGCGTCTAGACCTAGGTTCAGCGGCCCGATCTTGACGATGCGATCCGACAGCAGCGCGAGCCGCTCACAGTCGTGCAGTATCTTGACGTGATTTGCAGGGGCTTGCTGCATGGCCATCCTCCAGGTCTACATCGTCAAATATAGGGAGTTCCGTGCAAAGTTGCAGCGGTCGAGCCGCATGCGGCGCGGCGTCGCCGACGTTGGCGCCGGCCGGTCCGCTCTGCTACCGCAAACGCGGCCGCCGACTGGCCGGTGAATGGACGCCTGAATGCCCGCCTCACGCTTTGACGTCGTCGCCCTGGGCAACGCCATCGTCGACGTCATCGCCCCGGCGGACGACGCCTTTCTGGGCGCGCAGGACCTTGTGAAGGGGAGCATGGGCTTGGTCGACGCCGACCGCTCGGCCGCGCTCTACGCGGCCATGGCGCCGGGGGTGGAGACGTCGGGCGGGTCGGCCGGCAACACCGTGGCGGGCGTGGCCTCGCTGGGTGGCCGCGCCGGCTACATCGGCAAGGTCGGCGACGACGCCCTGGGCGGCGTGTTCGCCCACGACATGCGCGCCGGTGGGGCGCACTTCGACACGCCGCGGCTTGAAGGCGTGGCCACCGGCGTCAGCATGATCAACGTGACGCCCGACGGGCAGCGCACCATGGCCACCTTCCTGGGGGCCGCCTCGCAGCTCACCGCCGCAGACGTGGACGCGGCCGTCGTAGGTGACGCCACGGTGGTCTACCTCGAGGGCTATCTGTTCGACCCGCCGCCCGCGCGCGAGGCCTTCGGCGTCGCCGCCCGCGCCGCCCGCGCCGCGGAGCGCACGGTGGCCATCACCCTGTCCGATCCGTTTGTGGTCGAGCGCTGGCGCGACGAGCTCCTCGCCTTCCTGCCCCAGGTGGACGTGGTGCTGGCCAACGCCGCCGAGGCCATGGCGCTGACCCGCACCGACGACCTCGCCGCCGCGCTCGAAGCCCTGGGTGCGCTGGTGCGCATCGCCGCGGTGACCGACGGGGCCGAGGGCTCGGTCGTCTGCTACGCCGGGGAGTGCACGCGGGTGGCGGCCGTGCCGGTCGCGCAGGTTGTCGACACCACCGGCGCCGGCGACCAGTACGCCGCGGGCTTCCTGTTCGGCCTCGCCAAGCGCCGCTCGCTGACCAATTGCGCCCGGCTGGGCCATATGGCCGCCGCGGAGGTGATCGCCCACGTCGGCCCACGCCCGCAGACCTCACTGGCCGAGCTGGCGCGTGGCCAGGGCCTGATCTGACGCCGCCGGAGAGTCCGCCATGGCCCGCACCGCCGAGCTGACCCGCGAGACCAGGGAGACGCGCGTGCATGTGCGCCTCGACCTGGACGGAACAGGAGAGGCGCAGGTCTCCACCGGCGTCGGCTTCCTCGATCACATGCTGGACAGCTGGGCGCGCCACTCGGCCTTCGACCTCGTCGTCGAGACCAAGGGCGACACCCACATCGACGACCACCACACGGTGGAGGACACCGGCATCGTGCTGGGCCAGGCCTTCCGCCAGGCCTGCGACGGCTTCAAGGGCGTGCGCCGCTACGGCTCGGCCTACGTGCCGATGGACGAGACACTGGCGCGCTGCGCGGTGGACCTCAGCGGCCGCCCCTTCCTGGTGTGGCGTGGCCAGCCATTCCCCACCGCCAAGATCGGGAGCTTCGACACCGAGCTGGTGCGCGAGTTCCACCAGGCCTTCGCCATGAACGCCGGAGCCTGCGTGCACCTGGAGCTGCTCTACGGCGCCAACGCCCACCACATGGCCGAGGCCGGCTTCAAGGCCCTAGCCCGCGCCCTGCGCGTGGCGGTCGAGACCGACCCCAAGGCGGGCGGGGAGGCGGTGTCGACCAAGGGCGTGCTGTGAGTACGGTCCTGATCGACTACGGCTCGGGCAATCTGCGCTCCGCTGAGAAGGCGCTGCAGGCCGCCGCCACCGAACCTGCCGACATCGTCACCTCGGGCGACCCCGAGGTGGTGCGCATAGCCGAGCGCGTGGTGCTGCCGGGCGTGGGCGCCTTTCGCGCCTGCATGGAGGCCTTGCGCAGTCGCGAAGGGCTGGTCGAAGCCATGAGCGAAGCTGTGCGTGTGCGCGGCGCGCCCTTCCTGGGCGTGTGCGTGGGCATGCAGCTCCTGGCCACGCGCGGGCTGGAGTTCGGGGCCGAGCCCGGCCTCGACTGGATCGCCGGCGAAACACGCCGCCTCGAGCCGGCTGACGCTGCGGCGAAGATCCCGCACATGGGCTGGAACGCGGTGCGCGCCGAGACCCCCCACGCCCTGATCCGCGAAGGCGCCGAGGAGGACCTCTACTTCACCCACTCCTTCGCCTTCGCCCCCGATGATCCGGCTGCGATCACCGCCAGCGCCGACCACGGCGGCCGTTTCGCAGCCGCGGTGGCGAGCGGCAACATCGCCGGCGTGCAGTTCCACCCGGAAAAGAGCCAGCGCGCCGGTCTGGAGCTGATCGGCCGCTTCCTCGCCTGGCGCCCCTGAAGCGGCTGCGGGCGCGGCGCCTCGCGCCTATCGCGCCGGATGAGCCTGCGCGGCCTCGCTTTGGAGATACTGGCTGAGTGAAGGTTGGCCGGTGCGCGCCAGCAAGGCCGGCAGCGTCATGTCCGAAGGCATGCCGGCCGCGAAGGAGTCGCCGTAAGTGTTTCGCAAGGTTATAACGAGGGTGTCCCCGCGCTTCCTGCTGATCTCGCCGTCGGCATCGCGGTGGCGATCGTCGAGACCTGGCTGGTTGGGCATGAAGAGGCTCCTTCTGGACGTTGCGCTGTCCTCATAACAGAGTCGGAACATTCACGAGAATTTTGCAGCGGCGGGAATGTTGTTCCGCGCGCCGCGGTTGCGTTGTCGCGTCGACCGGTCTGGATCGCACTCAGGCGGCCACGGGTTCTCGCATGGGCGGCCGATCCGGCGCCCAGCCCCAGGAGCGACCCATGCCCGTCGACGTCAAATACACCGCCCACGCCTCCGCCACCGGCGGCCGCGACGGCCACGCCAGGTCTGACGACGGCCGCGTCGACGTGAAGCTCTCCACCCCGAAGGAACTCGGCGGCGGCGGCGGGGAGGGGACCAATCCCGAGCAGATGTTCGCGGCGGGCTACTCGGCCTGCTTCATCGGCGCGCTCAAGGCGGCGGGGCAGCAGATGAAGCTCAAGGTCCCCGACGACGTCCGGGTGGCGGCCGACGTGGGAATCGGCCCGCGTTCGGAGGGCGGCTTCGGCATCTCCGCCGAGTTGACCGTCACCCTGCCCGGCATGTCGCGCGAGCAGGCGCAGGCGCTGGTCGAGGCCGCTCACCAGATCTGCCCCTACTCCAACGCCACCCGCGGCAATGTCGACGTGGGCCTCACCGTCGCCTGAACCCGCCCCCCGTGACGCGGGCGTGACGCTAGCGAGGCGCCGCGCTAGAGCCCGCTTATGCGCATCGCCTTCATGGGCACGCCCGACTTCGCCACGCCCTCCCTCGCCGCCCTGGCCGCCGCTGGGGCGCAGATCGCGGCGGTGTATACGCAGCCGCCGCGGCCCCGCGGCCGTGGCCAGACGACCACGCCCTCGCCCGTGCACGCCTACGCCGAGGAGCGGGGGTGGGAGGTGCGCACGCCCGCCTCGCTCAAGGCTCCGCAGGCGATCGCGGCGTTCCGGGCGCTGGACGTCGACCTCGCTGCGGTGGTCGCCTACGGGCAGATTCTCAAGCCCGAGGTGCTGGAGGCGCCGCGGCTGGGATGCTGGAATCTGCACGGCTCGCGCCTGCCCCGCTGGCGCGGCGCGGCGCCCATCCAGCGCGCTATCATGGCCGGCGATCGCGAGACCGCCGCGCAGATCATCCGCATGGGCGAGGGCCTGGACGATGGGCCCGTCCTGCTCACCGCGCCGCTGGCGATCGAGGACGACGACACCTCGGCCACCCTCGCCGTGCGCATGGCGCAGGCCGGCGCCGCCTTGTGGCCGCGCGCGCTGGAGCTGATCGCCTCGGGCGGGGCGCACCCGCAGCCGCAGGTCGGCGCGCCCACCCACGCGCGAAAGATCACCCCCGCCGAGGCGCGCATCGATTGGACGCGACCGGCCGCCGAGCTCGACGCCGCCATCCGCGGCCTGTCGCCCGCGCCGGGGGCTTGGTTCGAGGCGCCCTCCGCTCGGGGCTTAGTGCGCGTGAAGGTGCTGCTCAGCGCACGCGCGCCGGGCCGCGGCGCGCCCGGCGAGGTGCTGGAGGCCGGCGACGCGCTCGTGGTGGCGGCCGGCGACGGCGCGGTGCGGCTCGCCCGGCTGCAGCGCGAGGGCCGCGGACCGCAGCCCGCCGACGAGTTCCTGCGCGGCCTGCCGCTCGCGCTTGGCGTGCGGCTCGGCTGATGCCGCGCTATCGGCTGATGGTCGAGTACGACGGCGGTCCCTACCACGGCTTCCAACTGCAGGATGGCGGGCCGCCCTCGGTGCAGGGTGAGCTGGAGCGCGCCATCACGGCCTTCAGCGGCGAGGCGGCGCGGGTGCACGTGGCCGGGCGCACCGACACCGGCGTGCACGCCACCGGCCAGGCGGTGCACTTCGACCTCGAGCGCGCCTTCGCGCCCGAGGTGGTGCGCGACGCGCTCAATGCGCACCTCGTTCCCCACCCGATCTGCGTACTTGAAGCTGTGGTGGCGGCGCCCGCCTTCCACGCCCGCTTCTCGGCCACCGGCCGGCGCTACCTCTACCGCATCGTCGACCGCAAGGCGCCGCCGGTTCTGCTGCGGGGTCGCGTCTGGTGGGTGAAGAAGCCCCTCGACGTGGTGGACATGACCCACGCTGCGCGCGCGCTCGTCGGCACGCACGACTTCACGACCTTCCGCGACGCTCACTGCCAGAGCCGCTCGCCGGTGAAGACGCTGGACGCCGTCGAGATCGAGCGCGTGGGCGAGGAGGTGCGCCTGCGCTTCGCCGCCCGCTCCTTCCTCCACCGCCAGGTGCGCTCCCTGACTGGCTCGCTGGTGGAGGTGGGGACCGGGCGGTGGAGCGCCGACGACTTGGCCGCGGCGTTGGAGGCGCGCGACCGGGCGCGCTGCGGGCAGGTGGCGCCGCCGGACGGGCTCTACCTCACAGGCGTGAGTTATCCCGACGCGGATTGACCGCGCGGATCGCCGTCCGTATAGACGCGCCCTCACTCCTCCCGGCGCGATCGCGTGCGGGCCATCCCATGTTCAAGTCCGAGTCCGTCCCATGAAGGTCCGCTCCTCGCTCAAGTCGCTGAAGGGCCGTCACAAGGATTGCAAGGTCGTGCGCCGCAAGGGCGTCGTCTATGTGATCAACAAGACCGACCCGCGGTTCAAGGCTAAGCAGGGCTGAGCCGCGCGCTCCGTCGCGCGCCTCCTTTATACATGTTCGATCGCACCGACGTGGCGCGTCCCCGTGCGGCGTTATTCGACGTCGGCAACGTCATCGTCGACTGGGACCCCCGCCGGCTCTATCGCAAGCTGTTCGCCACCGAGGCTGAGGTCGACGCCTTCTTGCGCGACGTCTGCTCGATGGATTGGCACACCGAACACGACCGCGGCCGTCCCTTCGCGGAAGGCGAGCGTCGCCTCATCGCCGAGCACCCGCATCACGAAGAAGCCATCTGCGCCTGGCGCGGCCGGTGGGACGAGATGTTCACCGGGGCGATCGCCGAGACCGAAGCGGTGATGCGCGACCTGCATGCGCGAGGCGTGCCCCTCTACGGCCTCACCAACATGTCGCCCGAGGTGTGGCCCGGGGTGCAGGCCATAAGCGACGTTTTCGCCCTGTTCGACGACGTGGTGGTCTCTGGCGCCGAGGGGCTGGTGAAGCCCGACCCGGCCATTTTCCGCCTGGCCTGCGCCCGAACCGGGCTGACGCCGGGCGAGCTGGTTTTCGTGGACGACAACGCTTCCAACATCGCCGCCGCACAGGCGCTCGGCTTCCCCTGCGTGCACTTCACCGACCCTGCGGCGCTGCGCCCGGCGTTCGAGCGCTTCGGCCTGTTGTGACGCCTGCGACCGGGCTCTAGGGTTCGCGCCTCCCCGTCATTCCGAGCGTATCCCATGGCCGACGACGCCTCCTTCTCCGCCCAGATGGCCGAGAACCCTGACGTGATGACAGCCACCGCCCAGGGCCGGCTGAAGACGATCATCGAGCGGATCGAGCGGCTGGAGGAGGACAAGGCGGCGGTGGCCGAAGACCTCAAGGGCGTGTTCGCCGAAGCCAAGGGCGAGGGCTTCGACACCAAGATCCTGCGCAAGGTCGTCCGCCTGCGCAAGACCGACAAGGTCAAGCGCGACGAGGAGGAGGCGCTGATCGACCTCTACCTCTCGGCCATCGGCGGCCTCTGAAGCGCAAGCCGCCACTCGCGCCCTGGGAAGCGGCCCGCGAGGCCGCCAAACGTCGCGCGCTCAACGCCTTGAAGCGCGCGCGTCGCACCGCCGAGAAGGCGGGCGTGGATCTCTCCGAGTGGGAAGGCGGCTTCATAGACGACGTGACTGAACGGGTGACGACTCACGGCCGCGCCTTCGCCGATCCCGAGAAAGGCGCGGCGGGCCAGGCGCTCTCCGCCCTGCAGGCGCGCAAGCTCAAGGAGATCGCCGCCAAGGCCAAGGGTGAGGAACGGCCGCCGCCCCGCTGGGCGCGTCGCCTCAAGCCCGAAGGCTAAGCGCAGCCCATCGCAACCTTCCCGGCGGAAGCCGAGACCCAGAAAGCAGGGCGAACGCCTCCTCTGCCGATGCGCGAGATCGGCGCCTGAGCCGCGGCTTCCGCAAGGAAACTCGGAAAGGGGAGCCTCAGGCGCTGAGCTTGGCCGCCGTTTGCGCCACCTTGCGGCCGAGGTAGCGGGCCGCTTCCTTCTCCTCGTCGTGCACCGCGCGCGAGCCGTCGGAGTTGGCGATGGTGGTCGCGCCGTAGGGCGAGCCGCCGACCACCTTGGAGTTGTCCATCTGGCCCTGGAAACCGTAGTCCAGCCCAGTGACCGTCATCCCGAAGTGCAGCATGTTCGTCAGCAAAGAAAACAGCGTCGTCTCCTGACCGCCGTGCTGTGTGGCCGTCGAACTGAATGCCGCGCCGAGCTTGCCGACCAGCGCGCCCGAAGCCCACAAGCCGCCGCCCTGGTCGAGGAAGCTGGCCATCTGCGAGCTCAGCCGGCCAAAGCGGGTGCCGGTGCCCAGCACGATGGCGTCGTAGTTCCGCAGGTCGTCGATCACCGCCACCGGCGCGGGCTGGTCGAGCTTGAAATGGTGCGAGCGCGCCACCTCTTCCGGCACGGTCTCGGGCACGCGCTTGACGTCGGCCTCGCCGCCGGCGGCGCGCACGCCCTCGGCCACCGCCTCGGCCATGGCCTCGATGTGCCCGTAGGCCGAGTAGTAGAGCACCAGAACCTTGGCCATGAGCGCCTCCTCTTCGATGAGCAGGCGCAACGCGGCGCGTTGCGAAGGGCTGCGGCCGCGATCAGCCGCTGAAGGGATCGCGCATCAGGATGGTGTCGTCGCGTTCGGGGCTGGTGGAGAGGAGCGCTACCGGGGCGCCGATCAGCTCCTCCAGCCGGCGCACGTACTTCACCGCCTCGGCCGGCAAGTCGCGCACAGTGCGGGCGCCGGCGGTCGATGCGCTCCATCCCTCCAGCTCCTCGTAGACGGGCTCCACCGCCTGCTGGTCGGCCATGCCGGCGGGCAGGTGGTCGAGCGGCAGGCCATGCAGACGGTAGCCGATGCACACCTGCAGGCTGTCGAAGCCGTCCAGCACGTCGAGCTTGGTCAGCGCCACGCCGTCGATGCCGTTCAGCGCCACGCTCTGGCGGGCCAGCACGGCGTCGAACCAGCCGCAGCGGCGCGCCCGGCCGGTGACGGTGCCGAACTCGCGCCCGCGCTCGCCGATGCGCCGCCCCGTGTCGTCGTGCAATTCGGTAGGGAAGGGGCCCTCTCCCACACGGGTGACGTAGGCCTTCATGATGCCGAGCACATAGCCCACGCTGCGGGGCCCCGCGCCCGAGCCCGCCGCCGCCTGCCCCGCCACGGTGTTGGACGAGGTGACGTAAGGATAGGTGCCGTGGTCCACATCCAGCAGCGCGCCCTGCGCGCCCTCGAACAGCACCTGGGCGTTGTCACGCTTCAGCTGGTCGAGCACGCGCCACGCTGGCTTGGCGTAGGGCAACACCTCGGGCGCCACCGCCAGCAGTTCGTCGAGCAGCGCTTCGGGCGTGACCTCCGCCAGGTCGAGGCCGCGGCGCAGCGGGCCGTGGTGGGCGAGGAGGCGCGTGATCTTGGCGGCGAGCGCCTCGCGATCGGCCAGGTCGGCCACGCGGATGGCGCGGCGGCCGACCTTGTCCTCATAGGCGGGGCCGATGCCGCGCCCGGTGGTGCCGATCTTGGCGTCGCCAGCCTGGCGCTCTCGCGCCTGGTCTAGGTCGCGGTGCAGGGAGAGGATCAGGCAGGCGTTGTCGGCCAGGGTGAGGAGGTCGGGGCCGATCTCCAGCCCCTGGCCGCGCACGCGCTCGATCTCGTCGAGCAAGGCGCGCGGGTCGACCACCACGCCGGCGCCGATGATGCTGGGCTTGCCCTGCACCACGCCCGACGGCAGCAGCGAGAGCTTGTAGGTGGTGTTCCCCACCACCAGCGTGTGCCCGGCGTTGTGGCCGCCCTGGAAGCGCACCACCGCGTCGGCGCGGTTCGACAGCCAGTCGACGATCTTGCCCTTGCCCTCGTCGCCCCACTGGGCGCCGACGACGGTGACGTTGCCCACCTAGTTGAACTTGTAGGAGAGGCGCACGCCCGCGTCGTCCAGTCCCTGGTTCTTGCCCGAGTGCAGGATCTGGCCGTTGGAGAGGTGCACGTAGCTGGCCTCGATCTTCCACTTCTCGTTCAGCTTGTAGCCGACGGCGAACTCGGGCTCGAACAGGTCGCGGCTGCCGAAGTCGATGCGGGTGTCGGCCAGGTGCTGGCGGCGCTCGCGCTCGGCCGGCGAGAGGCCCGGTGCGAAGGCGTTGCCCACGTCCGCCTGGCCCGTTGTGCCGGCGAAGCCGATGCCCGGGCGGATGTAGACCTTGCTGTGGAAGAGGTAGAGCGGCCAGTTGAAGCCGATCGCCACGAAGTCGGTGGGCACGTTGGTGTTGGCCGAGACCATGAAGTGCACCGAGGGCTTGCCGATGAACCACAGCGAGGCGATCCGCTCGGAGCGCACGCCCAGCATGATGTCGGCGCCGCCTTCCTGCTGCTGGTCGGTGCCCAGGCCGTGGGCGTAGATCCCGCCGAACACGTCCGCCGCGTGCGCCGTGGGCGCCGCCAGGAAAGCGAGCGCCATAGCCAGCGTCGCCAAACGCCTGTTCATCCGCAGAACTCCCCTAGGCGGGCCGACCCGCCGCCCCGCCGCGCGCCGCTTATGCCGGGACACGCGCGGGCGGCCAAGCGGCTTCATGCCGCGTTCAGAAGGTGAGGCTGCGCGCCTCACGCACCTGCGACAGCGCCCGCACCTGGGAGAGCAACGGCTCGTCCAGAGGCTGATCGACGCCGATGAGGCAGATGGCCTCGCCTCCCGCCTGCATGCGCCCGAGGTTGAAGGTGGCGATGTTGACCCCCGCCTGCGCCAGCGCCGCGCCAACCGCACCGATGAAGCCCGGCTGGTCGGTGTTGTTGACGTAGAGCATGGCGGGCGACAGCGGCGCCTCCAGGTCCATGCCCTGCACCGACGTCACCCGCGGCGCGCCGCCCACTACCGCGCCCGCGAAGGCGCGCGCCCCCCGGGCGCCGGTCACCGTCACCCGCACCAGGCTGTCGTAGACGGGGGAGGCTTCGTTGCGGCTCTCGGTGACGGCGATCCCACGCGCGCGGGCCACCTCCGGCGCCGAGACCATGTTCACCTCCGCCAGCATGGGCCGCAGCACCCCGGCCAGGGCCGCCGCGGTGATCGGGCGGGTGTTGAAGCCCGCCACCTCGCCCTCGAAGGCGATCTCGATGGAGGTCAGGCCGGCGTCCACCATCTGGCCGGCGAAGCCGCCCAGCTTGCTCGCCAGCTCGATGAAGGGCTTCAGCCGCGGCGCCTCCTCGGCGCTGACGCTGGGGCTGTTCAGCGCATTGGTGACGGCGCCGGTGAGCAGATGATCGCTGATCTGCTCGGCCACCTGCAGCGCCACGTTCTCCTGCGCCTCGAGCGTTGAGGCGCCCAGGTGCGGGGTGGCCACGAAGTTGGGGGCGCCGAACAGCACGTTCTCCTTCGCCGGCTCGCTGACGAACACGTCGAAGGCCGCGCCGCCCACCTGGCCGCTCTCCAGGCAGCTGCGCAGCGCCGCCTCGTCGACCAGGCCGCCGCGGGCGCAGTTGACGATGCGTACGCCCGTCTTCGCCTTGGCCAGAGCCTCGGCGGAGAGGATGCCCCGCGTCTTGTCGGTCAGGGGCGTGTGCAGGCTGATGAAGTCGGCGCGGGCCAGGAGGTCGTCCAGCTCGACCTTCTCCACCCCGATCTCCAGGGCGCGCTCGGGCGAGAGGAAGGGGTCGTAGGCCACCACCCTCATCTTCAGCGCCTGCGCGCGGTCGGCCACGATGGAGCCGATGTTGCCGGCGCCGATCAACCCCAGCGTCTTGGCGTAGAGCTCGACGCCCATGAAGCGGTTCTTCTCCCACTTGCCGGCCTGGGTGGAGGCGTCGGCGGCGGGCAGTTCGCGCGCCAGGGCGAAGATCATGGCGATGGCGTGCTCGGCGGTGGTGATGGAGTTGCCGAAGGGGGTGTTCATCACCACCACGCCCGCGGCGGTGGCGGCCGCGATGTCGACGTTGTCGACGCCGATGCCGGCGCGGCCCACCACCTTGAGGCGCCTGGCGGCGGCGATCACGTCGGCGTCGACCTTGGTCGCCGAGCGGATCGCCAGGCCGTCGTAGTCGCCGATGATCTCGAGAAGCTCGGGCTTGGAGAGGCCGGTCTTCACGTCGGCCTCGACGCCGCGCGCCTCGAAGATGGCCACGGCGGCGGGGCTGAGCTTGTCGGCGATGAGGACGCGAGGGGGCATGGAGGTCACCTGAAAAGGCCGAAGAGGCCGAGCTTGGCGGTCTTGAGCGCGATACCCGTGCGCAGGGTGTCGGCGGGTTTGTCGGAAAGATCGAGCACGTCGAGGCGACGGTCGAAGGTGAAGTCATCGAGCGCGCGCTTGATAGACGCCTGCACCTCGGTCCAGGGACCGGACGAGTCGACGCCCATCATCCATGTCGAGTCCGGCTCGTCGCTGCGGTGCGCCAGCATCAACCAGGCCCCCCGCACCGCCGGCATGGTCGCGAACGCCGCGGAGAGGCGGGCGATCAGCGCCTCCGGACGCTGCGCGGGATGCGCGAGCATGACATCCAACGGCTGCTGCAGGGTCTCGGTGGCCATGCCGTCGAGCAGCTGGGCGAGCTCCAGCGGGCTCCAGACCACGCTGTGGAGCCAGCCGGGATTGAGCATGACGGGGGCGGACCGCAGCCCATCCAGCAGGGCGCGTCCCGTAGTCTCCAGCACCGGCGCGTCCGATCCGAAGCTCTGGGCCAGCCGCGCGGGCGCCGTGAACACCGCGGCCGCCGCCTCGCCCGACGGCGTGGTCACCGTGCGCACGCGGGTCACGCGGCCGGCGCCGTCCGCCGCTCCCATCGGGGAGGCGCACACCTGCGAGGCCAGGACCGCCTTGGTGAAAACGGACCGCTGGGACGGGTCGGCCGCGGCGGCGGCGAGCAGACGCTCGAGGCCGTTGATCGGGTCGGACATGCCGGGCTCAGGCCGAAGCCGTCTCGGCCAGCGTCGCGGCGTAGGCCCAGTCGAGCCACGGGGTGAGCGCCTCCACATCGGAGGTCTCCACCGTGGCGCCGCACCAGATGCGCAGGCCGGGTGGGGCGTCGCGATAGCCGCCTACGTCGAGCGCAGCGCCTTCCTTCTCCAGTCGCGCCGCCATGCGCTTGGCGAAGTCGGCCTGGGCGGCCGCGTCCATCGCCGTCACCTCGGGTGAGACCACCTTGAGGCAGACGCTGGTGTTGGAGCGCGTCGCCTTGTCAGCGGCCAGGAAGTCGACCCACGGCGTCTTGGCGACCCAGTATTCCAGCACGGCCAGGTTGGCGTCGGCGCGGCGGATCAGCTCGGCGAGGCCGCCGATCTCGCGCGCCCAGCGCAAGGCGTCGAGGTAGTCCTCCACGCACAGCATGGAGGGGGTGTTGATGGTCGCGCCCTCGAAGATCTCCAGGTTCAGCTTGGCGCCCCCCTCCTTGCCGCCCTTGGTCATGCGGAACAGCTTGGGCATGGGCCAGGAGGGGCTGTGGCTCTCCAGCCGCGCCACCGCGCGGGGCCCGAGGATCAGGACGCCGTGCGCCGCCTCGCCGCCCAGCGCCTTCTGCCAGCTGAAGGTGACCACATCGAGCTTCTCCCAAGGCAGCGTCTGAGCGAAACACGCGCTGGTGGCGTCGCAGATCGTAAGGCCTTCGCGGTCGGCGGCGATGAAGTCGCCGTTCGGCACGCGCACGCCCGAGGTGGTGCCGTTCCAGGTGAAGACGAGGTCGGCGTCGCCGCGCACGCTGGCGAGGTCGGGCAGCTCGCCATAGGCGGCGTCCAGCACTTCGGCGTCGAGCTTGAGCTGCTTCACCGCGTCGGTGGCCCAATCCTTGCCGAACGACTCGAAGGCGAGCAGCTGCACCGGTCGCGGCCCGAGCAGCGACCACATGGCCATCTCGACCGCGCCAGTGTCCGAACCCGGAACGATGCCGATCAGGTGGGTGTCGGGAACCTCCAGCACCTCACGAGTGCGCTCGATGGCGAGCTTCAGGCGCGCCTTGCCGGGCTTGGAGCGGTGCGAGCGGCCGAGCACGGCTCCGGCCAAGGCGTCGGGCTTCCAACCGGGGCGCTTGGCGCAAGGACCGGAGGAAAACTCGGGCCGCTCGGGCTGGAGCGGCGGGCGCGTATCGGGGCGCAGCGCCTCGGGGGCGGAGGTGGTCATGACGATGTCTCCCATCCTTGCAGATGGACTGCGCCCCGTTGGGAGGGCGTGGCCCGGAACCCGTCTATCCCCCCGCCCGCTTTCTGGCGACTGCATTCTGACTCTGAACACACCGGGCCGCGCCGGTTCAGTTCGGGTTCAGCGCACATGCAGTGTCTTGCCCATGTCGAACGCGCCGGGACGCCCCGGCCAATTCATAGGAGACGAACCGATGAAGACCCTCGTCGTCGCAGCCGCCCTCGGGCTGGCCGCGCTCACCGCCCTCCCGGCCGCCGCGCAAGTGAACGGCCGCGAATACAACCAGCAACGCCGCATCGACCAGGGTGTGCGCTCGGGCGCACTCACCCCCGGCGAAGCCGCCCGTGACGAGCGCCAGCAGGGCCGCATCGACCGGACGGTCGCGCGTGAGCGCGCCCGCAACGGGGGTCGTCTCACCGGCTACCAGCGCGCACGCATCAACCAACGCGAGAACCGCGCCAGCCGCCACATCTACAACACGAAGCACAACCTGCGCGGCTACTGAGCCTGCTCGACGGCTTCAGCCGATGGCGCAGGGGCGCTCTCCGCGCCCTCCTGCGTCGCCCATGAAACAATGAAAGGAGACTTCCGATGAAGAGCCTCATGATCGCGGCGGCTTTGGCCGCCACCACCTTCGGCGCCACCGTGGCGACCACGTCCACCGCCTCCGCGCAGCCCCGCTATTGGCATGGCCGCGCCCACGGTCCTGAATACCGCGCTTGGCGCCGCGGCTACTACGGCCGTTGGCATCGCTATCCGGTCCGTGTCTGCGGTCCGCGCCGCTGCTTCTATCGCTGAGCCTTAAAGCGGCGCTTATGAAAGGGGCTGGAGCGTAAGCTCCGGTCCCTTTTACTTACGGCGTCACATCGCTGGCGTATGCTGAGCGAATGGCGCACGTTCGCCTCCCGCATCGACCGATGCAGGCAGTTCTGGAGGGCTACACTGTGAAGACACTCATCGCGACCGCCACGCTCATGCTGGCCATGACGGCCGGCGCGGCCACGGCCATGCCCATGCATCACGGCATGATGCGCCACCACCATCGCGCGAAGGTGTGCCGCATGCATCACCATCACCGCATGTGCACCTACCGCTGAGTCGGGAGTCCCCTTCGATGAAGCTCTTGCTCGGAACCCTCGCCGCGACGCTCGCCCTTGCGACGCTCGCCCCCGCGGCCCAGGCGCAGCCCTGGCGGCACTACCGCCACCACCACTGGCGTCATCACGGATGGCGTCATCACGACCGGCGCCATCACCACGGCCGCCGCTACTGATCGGCGAAGGAGCGGTCCATCGAGTGGGCCGCTCCTCTTCGGCGGCTTCGGACCGTCGGGCCGTGACCGCCGTGGCGACGCGCATACGCGGCGTCGAAATTCCTGCCTGTGCGCCGCAGCCGCACCGCGAAACAGGTCATCGAGCCTGAGGGGGTGCGACGACGAACGGGCTCCCGCCGGCCTCCAGCCTTCCCCCGACTGCGAAGCCGGGCAGAGAAGCAGGGTGACGCCACCTCAGTGGCGGCGGGCGGTGAGCAGCATTCAGCGCACGCGCCAGCGCCTCACGACGGTTCGGGTTCATAACCGCGAGCCGGCGAGCAATCGCGCAGCGCCCCCCGGTCGCATCGGCCAGCCGTGGTCCACGGGGCCATGGCCGGCCCCCAGGTGCGGCGCGCGGCGGATGGCCTCCAACAGGTAGTCGCGGGCGCGCGCGACCGAGCGCTCCAGCCCCAGGCCCTGCGCCAGCCCGGTGGCGATCCCGCTCGCCAGGGTGCAGCCGGTGCCGTGAGTGTTGCGCGAGACGATGCGACCGCTCTCAAAGCGGATGGTCGAGGCGCCTGTCATCAGCAGGTCGACGACGACGTCGCCCGGCACGTGGCCGCCCTTCATCAGCACCGCCCGGGCGCCCATGGCCAGCAAGCGCTCCCCCGCTCGGCGGAGGTCGTCGGGGGTGGCGATCTCCAGCCCGGTCAGGGCCGCGGCCTCGGGGGCGTTGGGCGTGAACAGCGTCGCCTGGGGAAGGAGACGCTCGCGCACGACGGCCACAGCCTCGGGGGCGAGCAGGGGCGCGCCGCCCTTGGCCACCATCACCGGGTCCACCACCGACGGGCGCCCGGTCGACGCCAGGAGGTCGGCCACCGCCTCGACCATGGCGGCGTCGCCCAGCATGCCGGTCTTGATCGCGTCGGCGCCGATGTCGTCCAGCACCGCGCGGGCCTGGGCGAGCACGAGGTCGACCGGCAAGGGATGCACGGCTTGCACGCCCAGCGTGTTCTGCACGGTGAGGGCGGTGATCGCGGTGGCCGCGTGACCGCCCAGCGCGGTGACGGTCTTGATGTCGGCCTGCACGCCGGCGCCCCCGCCGGAGTCCGAGCCGGCCAGGATCAGGACGCGGCCGAGGTCCTCGTGCATCGCTTCACCCGTGGCCGTAGGCGTGGCTGGCGTCGTCGGCGGCGTCCAGCGCGCTCCACACCTTGAGCGCCTGCACCGTCTCGCGCACGTCGTGGGTGCGCACGGCCTTCACACCCTTGGTCGCGCCGAACAGGTGGATGGCCAGCGAGCCGCCCAGGCGGTCGAGCGGGTCGACCGCGGAGGGATCGAGCGCGCGGATGGTGCGCTTGCGGCTGACGCCCAGCAGCACCGGGAAGCCGTAGCCGGCCAGCCGGTCGAGGTTGGCCAGCAGCGCCAGATTGTGCTGGATGCGCTTGCCGAAGCCTATGCCGGGATCGAGCCAGATCTTCTTGGGATCGACGCCGGCGATGATGGCGGCGTCCACCCGCTCGAGCAGCCACGCCTCCACCTCGGCCACCACGTCGCCGTACTCGGGCGAATCCTGCATGGTCCTGGGCGCGCCCTGCATGTGCATGAGCACCACCTCGCAACCCAGCTCGGCGGCGGTCTCCAGCGCGCCGGGCGCACGCAGGGCGTTGACGTCGTTCCACATGCAGGCGCCGGCGGCCACCGCCGCGCGGGCCACGGCGGACTTCATGGTGTCGACGGAGATCGCGACCTCGCTCTCGGCGTCGAGCCGCCGGATCACCGGCAGGATGCGCGCCAGCTCCTCGGCCTCGTCCACCGGGTCGGCGCCGGGGCGGGTCGACTCGCCGCCCACGTCCAGCCAGGTGGCGCCGCCCGCCACGAGGCGCAGCCCGTGGGCCGCCGCGTGCTCGGGATCGGCGTAGCGGCCGCCGTCGGAGAAGCTGTCAGGCGTCACATTGAGCACGCCCATCACCCGCGGCGGCGGTCGACCGTTGGTGACGCTGGGGTGCGGGTCGGGCAGGGCGAAGCGGTTCGCCGCGGGCGGGCTCACGCGGGGGAGATCGGGGCGTCCGGCGCGCCGAGCCTCTCGGCCGCTGCGGGGCCGTCGACAATGACGCCGAGGTCGTTCACGAGCCCGGTCTCCAGCGAATAGCACCAGCCGTGCACCGTCAGGGGCGCGCCGCGCGCCCAGGCGTCCCGCACGAACAGGCTCGCCGCCACATTGCGCACCTGGCGCATGACGTTGAGCTCGCACATGCGGTCGTGGCGGGCGTGGGCGTCGGGCAGGGCGTCGAGTTCGGCGAGGTGGCGCGCCTCCACCTCGCGGATCGGCTGCAGCCAGTGGTCGACCAGCCCATAGCGCGCGCCGTCGCAGGCGGCGATCACGCCGCCGCAGCCGTAATGGCCCACCACCAGCACGTGGCGCACCTTGAGCACTTCGACGGCGTACTGCAGCACCGAGAGGTAGTTGATGTCCTGCGGCGAGGCGAGGTTGGCCACGTTGCGGTGCACGAACAGCTCGCCCGGATCGAGGCCCACGATCTCGTTGGCCGGCACCCGGCTGTCGGAGCAGCCGATCCAGAGGTAGTGCGGGGCCTGCTGGCGGGCGAGGCGTGGGAAGTAGTCGGGGTCGGCGGCGGTCTTGCCCGCCGCCCAGCGCGCGTTGTTGGCCTTGAGGTCGTCGAGCATGGCGCGCGCCTCTTAGGGCGAGGCTTGCGCCGAGGCCAGCGGCGTCAGCTGCGGCGGCGCCCCGGCGCCTGACCAGCGAGCGACCGCGCGAGCTCCACCACAACGCGGCGGTGGCGCTCATCCAGGCCGGGGAGGAGGGCCGCGACCTCCGCGACCTCGGGACTGTCGTGTTCGAACGGCGCGCCCGGCTCCTGGACCGCGCCCACGCCAGCGATGTGAAGCCCTTCGTAGAAGGCGGAGACGTTGGTCTTCAGCGCCTCGGCGATATACCAGAGCTTGGAGCCGCTGACCCTGTTGGCGCCGCGCTCGTACTTCTGCACCTGCTGGAAGGTGAGGCCGAGCGCGCCGGCGAGCCGCTCCTGGCTGATGCGCAGCGCCTTGCGGTGGGCGCGGATGCGCTGGCCGATATGCACGTCGATCGGGTCGGGCGAACGGTCGGCGTCGTCGCGTGCAGCCATTGCGCCCCCTCGACTATCGCTCGTCGCCCCGGTGGCGACCGAACCGACGCCGTGCCCGTGGCCGGTGCATCCGCGATGCGGCGCCCACGGCCAAGCCTGACAGGACCATGACCCAGAACGGCACATCGCGCCACCTTGTGAAAAACGTGGGGGCGAGCGGCGGCGGCAACCGCGCATCGATCACGCCGGCGCGCGAGGGCGCGAGGCGCTCGAGCGCCCCGTCCGGTCCGCGGATCGTGCGCCCCAGGGCGTCGATCACCGCCGAGACGCCGGTGGGCGTGCCGCGCACCATGGGCAGCCCCTCCTCGATGGCGCGGTAGCTGGCGAGATTGAGGTGCTGCCAGGGCCCCTGGTGGCGGCCGAACCAGGCGTCGTCGCTGATGTTGACGATCCACCCGGCGCGTGGCGCCCCCTCGGCGATCGAGGGGAACAGCGCCTCGTAGCAGATCAGCGGCTGCGCCAGGGCGTAGGGGGCGGGCAGCGGCAGGCTGACGGGCCGCGGCTTGGGACCGGCGGTGAAGCCCTGGCCGACGCTGACCACCTGGCTCAGACCCAGCGGGCCCAGCACGCTTTCGAACGGCAGGTATTCGCCGAATGGGACGAGGTGGTGCTTGTCGTACATCGCCATCGCCCGCAGGCCCTGAGGGCCGCCGCGCTGAAGGGCGAGCAGGGTGTTGAAGTAGAGCCAGGCGCCAGGCGCAGGCTGCACGCGATAGCCGCCGAGGATGAGCAGCTGGCCCGGCGCAAGGCTCGCGGCGAGTTCCGCGCGGGTGCGCGCGGAGTCGGCCAGGTAGGTGTTGAACGCCGAGGGGATGGCGCCCTCGGGCCAGATGACCACCTGGGGGGCCGGCCCCGGCGCGCGCGCGAGGTCGACGTAGCGCTTCAGCGTGGCCTCGACGAGCGCATCGTCCACCGTCGAAGGCTCCGGCAGATCGGGCTGCACGATCCGCACGGCGGGGCCTGCGGCCTCGCGCGCCAGCGGGTGGGCGTGCAGCCGCGCGGCGCCGCCGAGGTAGAGCGCGGCCAGCGCCACGGCCGCCGCCGCCGGTGGCCCGAAACGCGCGGTCGCCGGGCCGCGCCACGCCAGGGCTGCGGGCGCAGCGGCGATGGCCAGGGTGATCCAGCTCAAGCCGTAGGCCCCCACCGCCGCCGCGGCCTGGCTGGGGGCCGAGCCGGCGCGCCAGGCCTCGCCCGGCAGGTCCCAGGGGAAGCCGGTGAGCATGTGGCCGCGCAGCCATTCCCACAGGCCGAACAGGCTGGCGAAGACCAGCACGCGCGCCAGCGCTCCCCTCGGGGCGAGCGTCGCGTACATCAGCCCCGCCACGCCCCAGAGGAGGCCGATCAGGCCTGGCACGAGTGTGAGCGCGAAGGGCGCCTGCCAGGCGTGCGCGGCGGCGTCGACCAAGAAGGGCTCGCCGATCCAGGAGGTGGAGACGGCGAGATAGCCCGCGCCCGCCAGCCACCCTCGCAGAAAGCCCGAGCGCAGCGGGCGCAGCGGGTCGCGGCGCTCCAACAGCACGAGCACGACTCCGAAGCCGAGCAGGCCCGGCAGGAACCCATAGGGCGGGTGCGCCAGCGCAGCCGCAGCGCCGCCTGCAAAACACAGCGCGCGCTCACCCCAGCGCGCCATCCGGCCGGCGCCCTGGCTCACAGGCGCCGTACGCGCCGAGGGTAGGTCGCCTCCACCGCCGCGGCGAAGCGGGCGTCCGCGGTGAGCAGGCGCGCGTCCTCCGCCAGCGCCACGGCCAGGTAGAGCGCGTCGTAGGCCGAGGCGGCGAGGGAGATGGCGAGCCGCTGAGCTTCCGCCACCAGCGGCGCGCTCGCGATCAACCGCACGCCCGCCGCCCCGATGCGGCGCAGCCCCGCGCCCGCCTGCTCGGCCGACAGCACCCGGCGGCGCACCTGCTGGGCCAGCACGTTGGCGCACTCCAGCAACAGGAGATCAGGCGCCAGCAAGGGTTCGGAGCCGATGATCGCCTCCGCCGCCTGCGTTTCCGCCTCCTCCAGCACCCATTTCAACGCGACGGAGGCGTCCACGACCAGGGTCACCGGAGGTTGTCGCGGTCCCTGTCGGCGCGCAGGAGCTCGGTGCTGGTGGGGCCGGGCAGCGGACCGATGGCGTCGCGCAGCGCCTTCGTCTCCGCGCGCCAGGCGTCGGCGTCGAAGCCGGCGCTGGCGGTGAGGGCGCGGCGCGCCTCTTCCTCCGCCGAGGTGCGGTTCTGCTCGGCGCGGCGCTTGAGGCCGGCGATGACGTGATCATCGAGGTTGCGGATCAGCATCTGGCCCATGCGTACAGTCTAGGCCGCATGTGATATCGCTGCAATCATGCCGCCTCGAAGTCAGCCGTCGAGCGCGGCGGGTTCGACCGGCGGCGTGCGGCGCAGGCGCAGGCGGCGCAGGCGGCGCGGGTCGGCGTCGAGCACCTCGAACTCCCAGCCGGCGGGGTGGACGATCACCTCGCCGCGCTGGGGGACGCGGCCGGCCAGGGCGGTGACGAGGCCGCCGACGGTGTCGATCTCCTCCTCGTCGGCCTCGTCGTCGACCAGCTCCATCTTGAGCAGGTCCTCGAGGTCCTCGACCGGGGCGCGGGCGTCGACGTCGTAGAGATCGCCTGGGCGCGCCACGATCTCGGGCGGGGCCTGCTCGTCGTGCTCGTCGTCGATCTCGCCGACGACGGCCTCGACCAGATCCTCCATGGTGACGAGCCCATCGACGCCGCCGAACTCGTCGATCACGAGCGCCATGTGCATGCGCGCCACGCGCATGCGCAGCAGCAAATCCTCGGCGCGCATGGAGGCGGGGATGTAGAGGGCGTCGCGCTTGAGTCGGTCGAGCACCGCCTCGCGCCAGGGCGGGGCGGCGGCCTCGCCACCGGCGGCGGGGGGGGCCAGCAGCTTCATCACGTCCTTGACGTGGACCACGCCCACCGGCTCGTCGAGCGTCTCGCGGTAGACCGGCAGGCGGGTGAGCTCGACCTCGACGAAACGGCGCACCACCTCGTCGAGCGGCGTCTCCACCTCCAGCGCCACCACGTCGGCGCGCGGCGTCATCACATCGGCGACGCGCAGGCTGGCGAAGGCCTCGGCCTGGTCGACGAGATCGACGGCTTCGACCCCCTCGGCGTCAAGCGGGACATCGGCTGGGGCCGAGGGCGCGTCGGCGTCGAGCCAGCGGATCAGGGCGCCGCGCCAGCCGGGCGCGCGGCGGCGGCGGCGCGTCTCGGCGGCGGTGGGACTTCGCCCCTCGGAGTCGGTCACGGGGCAGCCCCATAGGGATCGGACACGCCCAGCTTGGCCAGCACGGTGCGCTCCAGCGCTTCCATCTCCTCGGCCTCGGCGTCGGACTCGTGGTCGAAGCTTAGCAGGTGAAGCACGCCGTGCACCACCAGGTGTTGCAGATGATGGGCCAGCGGCTTGCCCTGGTCGGCGGCCTCGCGCGCGCAGACGCCGTGAGCCAGCGCCACGTCGCCCAGGTGCGGCGCGGCCGAGGGCGCGGCGGGGAAGGAGAGCACGTTGGTGGCGGCGTCCCTGCCGCGGAAGCGGGCGTTCAGTGCGCGCACCGCCGCGTCGTCGGCGAGGAGGACGGTGACCTCGTCCGCCGCGCGCGCCTCGCCCAGCGCCGCCTCCGCCGCCCGGCGCGCCAGCCGCTCAGCCTCGGGGAGGGCCGCCGTCCAGGCCTCGTCCTCAACCTCGACCTCGACGCTCACACGCGGGCCTCGGCGTCCTTGTCGTAGGCGCGCACGATGCGCTCGACCAGCGGGTGGCGCACCACGTCGCCCGCCTCGAAGCGGCTCACCGCGACGCCCTGCACGCCCTCGAGTATGCGCACGGCGTGGGCGAGGCCGGAGTCCTCCGGGCGCGGCAGGTCCACCTGGCCCGGGTCGCCGGTCACCGCCATGCGGGCGCCCTCGCCCAGGCGGGTCAGCACCATCTTCATCTGCAGGCGCGAGGTGTTCTGCGCCTCGTCGACGATGACGAAGGCGCCGTTCAGCGTGCGGCCGCGCATGAAGGCGATGGGCGCCACCTCGATCTCGCCCCGTTCGCGACGGCGGCGCACGGCCTCGGGGCCCATGATGTCGTTCAGCGCCTCCCAGATGGGCGCCATGTAGGGGTCGACCTTCTCGCTCAGGTCGCCCGGCAGGAAGCCCAGCCGCTCGCCCGCCTCCACCGCTGGGCGGGTGACGACGAGGCGGTCCACCTCGCCGCGCAGCAACAGGCCGGCCCCCCAGGCGACGGCCAGAAAGGTCTTGCCAGTGCCGGCAGGGCCGACGCCGAACACCAGCTCGCTCGCCGCCAGCGCCTCGAGGTAGCGCGCCTGCGCGGCCGTCTTAGGTTGGGTCGAGCCGCGACGGCCCGAGGGCAGTTGCGGCGCGCCGGGTGCGGAGGGGGGCGCGTCGCCGTGGCGGGCGGCGGCGATGGCGGCGCGCACGTCGCTCTCGCCCACCTCGGCGCCCGTTCGCACCCGCGCGGCGATGGCGTCGGTTGCGCGGCGGGCCAGGCCGCGGGCCGGCGCCTCGCCGCGCAGCCGCACGCCCCCGCCGGGCGTCTCGACCAGCACGCGGAAGGCGTCCTCGATGAGGGCGGCGTGGCGGCTCTGCGGGCCGGCGACGGCGCGCACCGCGGCCTCGTCGTAGGGGAGGAATTCCTCCGAAGCGCGTGGGCTCAAGCGGCGTGGTCCAAGGTGCGAGCGGCGGGCATGTCGAGGCAACGCCCCTGCAGGCTGTTCGGGCCCGCCGCGACCATCTCCACCGGCGTGATCCGGCCGATCAGGTGGGAAGGCGCCTCGGCCCACACCGCCTGCAGATAAGGCGAGCGGCCGATCAGCTGGCCCGGGTTGCGACCCGACTTCTCCCAAAGCACGGGGAGCGTGAGCCCGAGCTGGGCCAGGTCGAAACGCTTGCGGTCGCCGTCGATCACCGCGTTGAGCGCGGCCAGGCGCTCGGCCTTGACCGCCTCGTCCACCTGGCTCTGCAGGGCCGAGGCGGGCGTGCCCGGGCGGCGGGAGTACTTGAAGGTGAAGGCGCCGGCGTAGCCGACCGTCTCGGCGAGCTGCAGGGTGGCGGCGAAGTCGACGTCGGTCTCGCCCGGGAAGCCGACGATGAAGTCGCTGGTCAGCGCCAGATCGGGCCGCGCGGCGCGCAGGCGCTCGACCAGCCGCAGGTAGTGCTCCGCGGTATGGCGCCGGTTCATGGCGCGCAGCACCCGGTCGGACCCCGACTGCACCGGCAGGTGCAGGTAGGGCATCATCGCCGGAACCTCGGCGAAAGCGGCGACGAGGTCGTCGGCCATGTCGCCGGGATGGCTCGTGGTGAAGCGGATGCGGTCCAGCCCGTCGATATCGGCCACTTCGCGGATCAGCCGCGCCAGGCTCCATTGGCCGCCGCCTGTCCCCTCGCCGGCGTAGGCGTTGACGTTCTGGCCCAGGAGGGTGACCTCGCGCACGCCCTGGCGCGCCAGCGAGCGCGCCTCGGCCATCACCGCGGCGGCGGGGCGCGACCACTCGGCGCCGCGCGTGTAGGGCACCACGCAGAAGCTGCAGAACTTGTCGCAGCCCTCCTGCACGGTGAGGAAGGCGGTGACGCCCGAGGCGGTGCGCTCCACCGGCAGGGCGTCGAACTTGTCCTGGGGCGCGAAGTCCGTGGCCAAGCGCTCGCCGCGGGCGCGGGCGGTGCGCGCGATCAGCTCGGGCAGCTGGTGGTAGCTCTGCGGCCCGACCACCAAGTCGACGGCCGGCTGGCGCGTCATGATCTCGGCGCCCTCGGCCTGGGCGACGCAGCCCGCCACCACGATGGTCGAGCGGGGATGGCCGGCCGCCACCCGCTCGCCGCGTATCTCCTTGAGCCGCCCCAGCTCGGAGTAGACCTTCTCGGCCGCCTTCTCGCGGATGTGGCAGGTGTTGAGCACCACGAGGTCGGCGTCCTCAGGCCGCTCGGCCATGGCGTAGCCCAGCGGGCGCAGCACATCGGCCATGCGCTCGCTGTCGTAGACGTTCATCTGGCAGCCGTAGGTCTTGATGTGCAGCCGCCTGGGCGCGGGCGCATCGCCGGGCTGCGGCTCGGGCGCGGTCATCTGCCCGCGCATATCGCCCGCACCCGGACGCGGCGCAAGCAAGGCGCTCAGCGCTCCTCCTCGAAGCGCGCCTCGATCAGGCGGCAGAGCCCCTCGAGCGCCTCCGCGGCCTGGGGGCCGCGCGCCTCGATCTCCACCTGCGAGCCGGGGCCGGCGGCCAGCATCATCAGGCCCATGATGGACTGGGCGTCCACCGTCTGGCCCTCGCGGGTGACGGTCACCTCGGCGTCGTGGCGCGCCGCCTCCTTGACGAACTTGGCCGAGGCGCGGGCGTGCAGGCCGCGCTCGTTGGTGATGTCGACCACCCGGCGCAGGACGGCGTCGGTCTCGGCGCTCACTTCTCGCCCGCGAGCACGTAGGAGGCGACGGAGATGTACTTGCGCCCGGCGTCCTGGGCGGCGGCCACGCAGGCGCTCAGCGGCTCGCGGCCGCGCAGGGAGGCGAGCTTGATCAGCATGGGCAGGTTGAGGCCGGCGATCACCTCCGCCCTGGTCTCGTCCATCACCGAGATGGCCAGGTTGGAGGGTGTGCCGCCGAACATGTCGGTGAGCAGGATCACCCCGCGGCCTGTGTCCACCTCGCGCGCAGCGCGCACGATGTCGGCGCGGCGGCGCTCCATGTCGTCGTCGGGGCCGATGGCGATGGCGCGCACCGCCGTCTGCGGGCCGACCACGTGCTCCATGGCGGCGACGAACTCTTCGGCGAGCCGTCCGTGGGTGACGATCACCAGGCCGATCATGCGCGTCCCTGCGGGCCGGTCGGGCGCCCGGACGGCGCCCTCGCGCGCCCGTGCGTGGCGGGGCCGGGTGATACGCCCGCCCACACCCTGGTCAAAGCTGCGCCTTCGCCGCAGGCGAACGGTTCGCCTGCAGGGCGAGCGCGAGCCGGGCCATGGCGGAAGCCTCACCGGCGCGAAACCGCGAGTGCGGCACGGCCACGCCTGCGAGCCGCACGCATCGCGCCGCCGGCAGCCGCTCCATCTCGGCGCTCCCATCGAGAAGATCGGCGACGAGGTCGATGGAGGCGAAGCTGCGCGCCTGCACACGCACGACGGCTTGGCCCCTCGCCTCGACCAGCCCGAACAGCGGCGCCGGCGCCCGGCCGAAGAGCCGCCCGCCCGACGCCCAGGCCGTCACCCGGTCGTCGGCGACGAGGCTCCAGCCGGTCTGCAGCGCCTGCAAGGCGAGGTCGCTCTTGCCCACGCCCGAGGGACCGCGCAGCAGCACTCCGCGCCAGACGCCGGCGTCGCGGTGGGCGATCAGGCCGGCGTGCAGGATCAGCGCGGCGCCTCCGGCAGGCGCACCATGAAGCGGGCGCCGGCGACGCCGCCGTCGGGCGCCGCACGGTTCTCCGCGGCGATGGTCCCGCCATGCGCCTCGACCACCTGGCTGGCGATGGACAGGCCCAGCCCCGAATGGCCCCCGAAAGCCGAGCCCCCGGGCGCCGAGCTGCGCGGGCGGTTGGTGTAGAAGCGCTGGAACACGGTGGTGAGGTTCTCGGGCGGGATGCCCGGGCCGTCGTCATCGACCCGCACCACGACCTGCGGCCGCTCGCCGGCCTCGCGCCCCAGGGACACGCGCACGCCGCCGCCCTCGGGACTGAAGGAGCGGGCGTTGTCGATCAGGTTGCGGAACACCTGGCCCAGCGGCCCCTCGCGCCCCGCCACGCGATAGGCCGCGCCCGCGTCGCCGGTCGTGACGCGCACCGGCCTATCGGCGCCGTGCGGATGCAACTCGGCCATGTCTTGGAGCAGGCGGGAGAGGTCGACCACGCGCGGCGCCTCACGCGACAGCTCGGCGTCCAGGCGCGAGGAGTTGGCGATGTCGGTGATCAGCCGGTCCAGCCGGCGCACGTCGTTCTTGAGCACCGCCATCAGCCGCGTGCGGCCCGGGTGCTCGGGCGGGGCCAGCTCCAGCGTCTCCACCGCCGAGCGCATGGAGGTGAGCGGGTTCTTGATCTCGTGCGCCACGTCGGCTGCGAAGCGCTCGATGGCGTCCATGCGCGCGCTCTGCGCGTCGGTCATGGACTCCAGCGCGCGGGTGAGGCCGCCCACCTCGTCCTCCCGCCCGGCCAGGTCGGGCAGCGAGATGGTGCGCGCGCGCGACAGGCGCACGCTGTCGGCCGCCCGCGCCAGCCGCTCGATCGGGGTGGCCACCAGGGTATAGAGCAGGAGAGACGAGACCAGCGAGGCCCCCACCGCGATCAGGATGAAGGGGAGAAGCGCGCGGCGCTGCGCCCACACCGTCGCCTCCACGTCGCCACTCTCGATCTGCAGCACGCCCAACACCGCCTGCACGTGCTGCAGCGGGATGGAGACGCTGACCACCCGGCCGTTCGCCTCGGTGTCGCGCACCTGCGACACGCGACGGCCGCTCAGCGCGGCCGCCACCTCGCGCTGCTCGATCACGTGCGCCCGGGCGGCGTGCTGGTCGGCCCAGCGCTCGCGAAGCTCGCCCCACCACGCCAGCGGGCCGTTGCGAGGGCGCACCGGCGGCAACCGCGCGGAGAGCACCTTGTCGGCGATCACGTCGGTGTCGGCGATCAGCCGGCCCTGCGAGTCGTACAGCCGGGCCCGTTCGGTCGAGGGCAGCTTGAGCAGCTGCAGGGTGTAGGCGGCGCGCTCGGCCTCCAGCGCCGGCTCCGGCTCGCCGACCGTGGCGGTCTGCACCAGCACGTAGGAAATCAGCTCGCCCTGCGTCGTCAGGCTGTCCTGGCGCGCCTGCAGGAGGCCGTGGCGCAGTTCGTTCAGCACGAGCGCGCCGATGATCAGCACGATCAGGCCCGCCAGGTTCAGGCCGAGGACCAGCAGCCCCAGCTTGGAAGCGGCGAAGCGGCTGCGCAGGTGGCGACGCAGAGCGGCGCGCCGTCCCTCCCGCACGACCTCCAGCGCTTCAGGACTCGCGGTAGCGGTAGCCGACGCCATACAAGGTTTCGATGGCGTCGAACTCGGAGTCCACCTGCCGGAACTTCTTGCGCATGCGCTTGACGTGGCTGTCGATGGTGCGATCGTCGACGTAGACCTGGTCGTCGTAGGCGGCGTCCATCAGGTTGTCGCGGCTTTTGACGAACCCGGGGCGCTGCGCCAGCGATTGCAGCAGGAGGAACTCGGTGACGGTCAGCTTCACCGGCTTGCCGTTCCACAGGCAGTCGTGCCGTGCGGGGTCGAGCGTGAGGCGCCCGCGCTTGAGAGCCTGGCGCGCCTCGGCGTCGGCGGCGCTGAGCGGCTGGGAGCCGCCCGAGAAGTCGGCGGCCTCCTCCTCGTCGGCGCGGGCGCGCCGCAACACGGCCTTCACACGCTCCAGAAGCAGGCGCTGGCTGAACGGCTTGTGCATGTAGTCGTCGGCGCCGAGATTGAAGCCCAGGATCTCGTCGATCTCCTCGTCCTTGGAGGTGAGGATGATCACCGGCATCTCGCTGGTCGCGCGCAGGCGCCGCAGCACCTCCATGCCGTCCATGCGGGGCATCTTCACATCGAGGATGGCGAGGTCGGGGGGGTCGCTCTCCAAACCGGCGAGGCCTGTCGCCCCATCATGATAGACCCTCACCTCGTGCCCGTGGCTCTCGAGCGCCATGGAGACGGAGGTGGTGATGTTTTCGTCGTCGTCGACGAGGGCGATGCTGGCCATGGTCCGTACGGTGTGGGCTGATGTCGGTGTCGGCGCTAGCGTTCGCGCGCCTTTGCGGCCGGTTTAAGCCGCAAGTAAGCGCGGCTGTGGCAGCGTCGGTTCCGCATGGACCGCCACATCCACTACGAGGTCTTCGCCCGCCGGCTCGTATCCGACGACTGGGCGCTTCGCGCCGCCCTGCCCGACCGGGGCGAGGCCCTGGACGAAGCGCAGGCGCTGGTCGCCTCCGGCCGGGCGGTCGCGGCGCGGGTGTGCAAGGAGGTGCTGGACGAGGCGAGCGGCCTCTTCTCCAGCGTGGTGATCCAGTCGCTGGGCGCGCCGGAAGCCGCCCCGCGCCGCCGGCCGGTCGAGGCGCCGGCGGCGGGACCGCCCTGCGGCGCCCCGCAGGACCTCTACACGCCCCGCGCTCGCGAGACGCTCGCGCGCCTCCTGGAGGACTGGCTGCGCCGTCGCGGCGTCACGGTCTTCGAGCTGCTGCACCGGCCCGACCTCGCCGAGCAGCTGGAGGCGCACGGCGACGACCTCGCCGGCGCGGTGCAGCGCATCGCCATCCCCGAGGCGCAGGCGCGCGCCAAGCCGGTGCACGAGGTGGTGCGCAGCTACAGGGCGCTGGCCGCGAAGGCGACGGCGCGCCTCGTCGCCGACGCCAAGCGCCGCGCCTTCCCCGAGGTCGACCCCTCCACCTTCGCCGTGGTCGCCGGTCGGCTCACCGGCCAAGGCGAGGCCCTCTACCTCCTCGGCGCCGGCGTGGCGGCGCATCTGGCGCAGGCGTGCGGCTGGCGCGCCAAGCTGGCGCTGATCGTCGGCCTGGCCGAGGCGGCGCCCGAGGTCGGTCAGGGCCGCGCCCTGGCGCTCGCCGTGCTCGAGCCGGTCCTGGCGGAGATCCTGGGCGGCCGCGCCGAGCTGTCAGACCTCCTCGGCCGGCCGGTCGACCTGGGGGGCGGCCTGGCCTTCCTGGTGCGCCTCGCCGCCGGGCGCGCCGCCTCGGCCGTCGAGGCCGCGGACTCCGGCCTGCTCCGCCCCATTCTGCCGCTGGACGCCGCGGGCGCGCGGCTGGCCGCCCTGCTGGAGGCGGACGCCTTCGCCAAGGTGCGCGCCGCGGTGCTGCGGCGCGTGCTCGCCGAGGTTACGGGGCCGCGGCGGCTGCGCCCGTCCGACCCGCAGGGAGAGATCGAGCTCCTGCGCGCGCTGGCGGGCGTGCTGGGGGCCGCCGCCGGGCCGCGCCTGCCGATGGAGGACGTGCGGGCGAGCTTCCTGGAGCGCTCGCGCCGCCTCGTCGCCCCCGACTTCACCGCCGCCCTGACCGAAGGGATCGTCGATCCGGTGGAGGCCGCGCGCACCCTGGTGCGCCTGGCCGAGAACGTCACGGGCGCCGCCAACAAGCGCGCCGCGGCCCGCTGGATCGAGGCTGCGGTCGGCTCGCTCCGCTTCGAGACCGCCGTGCGTCAGACGGGAAGCGCCCCGGGCGCGCGCCTGGCGGCGCTGGCGGCGCTGCAGCGCGCCATCGCCGGCGCCGACCTCGACCCGGCCGACGCCGCGCGGCTCGAGGCGCGGGTGGGAGAGGCGGGGGGCTGGGTCGAGGCGGACGCGCGGCTCACCGCCGCCATCGGCCGCTCCGGCGCGCCGCCGCTGGCCCGCGCGCTCGCGCTCCTGCGCATGGCGTCGGGCGAGACCGCGCCCCGCGGCCCGGCCGGCGATCGCGCCCGGGCCGAGGCGGCGCGCGTGGTGCGCACGCCCGAACTGAAGGCCGCCGTCGCCGCCAGCCCCGACGAGTTCGCCAAGCTGCGGACCCTGCTCGCCGCCTGAGCGGTCCGCCTCGCGGTCGCGCCCGATGCCGCCGCCATGCTTGGCGAAGCTTCGGTCGCCCGCTACACGCGCGCCACATCCCAACAGGAGGCCGCATGGCCCGCGCGAAGATCGCCCTTATCGGCGCCGGCATGATCGGCGGCACCCTCGCCCACATCTGCGCCCGCGAGGAGCTGGGCGACGTGGTGCTGTTCGACATCGCCGAGGGCGTGCCCCAGGGCAAGGCGCTCGACCTGGCCCAGTCCACCGCCGCCACCGGCCGCGACGTGGCGCTGCGGGGCGCCAACGCCTACGCCGACATCGCAGGCGCCGACGTCTGCATCGTCACCGCCGGCGTGCCGCGCAAGCCGGGCATGAGCCGCGACGATCTCCTCGGCATCAACCTCAAGGTCATGAAGGCGGTGGGCGAGGGCCTCAAGGCGCACGCGCCCGACGCCTTCGTGATCTGCATCACCAACCCGCTGGACGCCATGGTGTGGGCGCTGCGCGAGTTCTCGGGCCTCAAGCCCGAGATGGTGGTGGGCATGGCCGGCGTGCTGGACAGCTCGCGCTTCGCCTACTTCCTCAGCGAGAAGACCGGCGTGTCGGTGGAGGACATCCGCGCATGGACGCTGGGCGGCCACGGCGACGACATGGTGCCCATGGTGCGCTACTCCACCGTCGGCGGCCTGCCGCTGGACGTCCTGGTCGAGCAGGGGACGATGAGCCAGGGCGAACTCGACGCCATCGTGGAGCGCACGCGCAAGGGCGGCGGCGAGATCGTCGGCCTGCTGAAGACCGGCTCGGCCTTCTACGCCCCGGCGGAGAGCGCCATCGTCATGGCCAAGAGCTATCTGCACGACAAGAAGCGCGTGCTGCCCTGCGCCGCTCACCTTTCCGGCCAGTATGGGCTCTCCGGCATGTACGTGGGCGTGCCCGCGGTGATCGGCGCCGAGGGCGTCGAGCGCGTGATCGAGTTCCCGCTCGACGACGCCGAGAAGGCGATGTTCGCCAAGTCCACCGAGGCGGTGAAGGGGCTGATGGAGGCCTGCAAGGGCATCGAGCCGGCCCTGGCCTGACGACCTTCCGTGCACGGAGCTTCCCGGCGGAGCCTGCTCCTGGGCGCGGCGGCGCTGGCGGGGTGCGCCGCCCCCTCGCGCCCCGCCGCCCGCGCGCAGCCGGCGTCCGCGCCCCCGCCGGCGCCGGCGGCGCTGCAGGCGCGGCTGACGAGCGCGGTGGCCGCCTTCGACGGGCGGTTCGGCGTGGCGATCCACGACATGCGCGCCGGTTGGACCGCCAGCGTCGACGGTGCGCGCCTCTACCCCCAGCAGAGCGTGGCCAAGCTGTGGACGGCGCTGGCGGTGTTCGACGCGGTGGACCGCGGCCGGCTGCGGCTCGACCAGTCGGTGCGCGTTGGCCCGGCCGACATGAGCGTCTTCCACCAGCCGCTGCGCGCCCGGGTGCTGGCCGGCCCGATCGACGTGAGCGTCGACGCCCTCCTCGCGGGCGCCCTGGCGCAGAGCGACAACGCCTGCGACGACGTGCTCATCCGCCTGGTGGGCGGCGATGCGGCGGTGCAGCGGGTGGTTGACGCGCGCGGCCTGGGCGCCATCCGCGCCGGGCCCCAGGAGCATGAGCTGCAGAGCTGGATCGCCGGCGTCGCGTGGCGACCGGAGTACGTGGTGGGCGACGCCTTCGAGCGCGCGCGTGATCGCGTGCCCGCGCAGGTGCGCCGCGTGCGCATGGCCGCCTACCTGGCCGATCCGCCAGAGGGCGCCGCGCCGGACGCCATGGTGCGTGCGCTGGGGCGGTTGGCGCAGGGCGAGCTGCTGTCGCCCGCCTCCACCGCGCGCTTCCTGGAGATCCTGCAGTCCACCACCACCGGTCCCAACCGGCTCAAGGCGGGCCTGCCGCCCGGCTGGAGCTTCGCCCACAAGACCGGCACGGGCCAGGACTTCGCCGGCCTCTCCACCGGCTACGACGACGTGGGGATCGCCACGGCGCCGGACGGATCGCTGTTCACCCTGGCGGCGATGATGGCGTCCACCGCGCGCCCCATCCCCGAGCGCATGCTGGCCATGCAGGCGATCTCGCGGGCCCTGGCCGACTGGAAGGCCGGCCCGCCTCCCGCCTGACTCAGGCCACGGAGACGGCGGCCTGTTCGGCGGCGCGCAGGGTGGAGGCGCGCACCTTCTCGCTCTCGCTCTTGAGCTGGCCGCACGCCGCCAGGATGTCGCGCCCGCGCGGCGTGCGGATGGGCGAGGCGTAGCCGGCGCGGTTCAGCACGGCGGCGAAGCGCTCGATGGTCGCCCAGTCGGAGCACTGGTAGGGCGCCCCCGGCCAGGCGTTGAAGGGGATCAGGTTGATCTTGGCCGGCACGCCCTTGAGCAGGCGAACCAGCGCGCGCGCCTCCTCCGCGCTGTCGTTGACGCCCTTCAGCATGACGTACTCGAACGTCACCCGCCGGGCGTTGGAGATCCCCGGATAGGCGCGGATCGCCTCGATGAGCGCGGCGATGTCGTAGCGCTTGTTCAGCGGCACCAGCACGTCGCGAAGGGGGTCGTTGGTGGCGTGCAGGCTGATGGCCAGCATGGCCTGGGTGCGCTCGCCCAGCTCCATCAGCTTGGGGACCACACCTGACGTGGACACGGTGATTCGCCGCCGCGAGATGGCGATGCCCTCGTTGTCGCTGACGATGTCGATGGCGTCGGCCACCGCGTCCAGATTGTACAGCGGCTCGCCCATGCCCATGAACACGATGTTGGAGAGGCGCCGCTCTCCCTGAGGGCTCAGCCATTCCTCCAGGTCGTCGCGCGCGACCTGCACCTGGGCGGTGATCTCGGCGGCGGTGAGGTTGCGCACCAGCGCCTGGGTGCCGGTATGGCAGAAGGTGCAGTTCAGCGTGCATCCCACCTGCGAGCTGACGCACAGCGCCCCGGCCCGGCCCACGTCGGGGATGTAGACGGTCTCGGCTTCGATCCCCGGCGCGAAGCGGATCAGCCACTTGCGCGTGCCGTCCTGCGAGACCTGGCGCGCCACCACCTCGGGGCGGGCCAGGGTGAAGCGCTCGGCCAGGAGCGGCTGCAGCGCCTTGCCGATGTCGCTCATGGCGGCGAAGTCGGTCACGCCGTGGTGGTGGATCCAGCGCCACATCTGGGTGGCGCGCATGCGCGCCTTGTCCGCCGCCACCACGCCGGACGCGACCAGCGCCGTCTGCAACCCCGCCCGGGTGAGGCCCGAGAGGTTGACGGGCGCGGATACGCTCCCGGCGTCGCGGCGGCTGAGCTCCAGGGTGGCGGCCATCGCCCGCATGTGCGGCGCCCGTCCCGGCTCCGCAAGCCGGCGGCGTCTCCACCGCGGTGGTGGCGGGCGGCGCGATCGCCCATAACGCCGCTCGCCGAACGACGAGCGCCGCCCGCCATGATCGACCCCGACGAGACGCGCCGCGTGGTGATCAAGGTCGGCTCCGCACTGCTCGCCGGGCCCGACCACGCCGCCGACCGCGCCTTCGCGGCCGCGCTGGCGGCCGACATCGCGGACTTGCGGGGGAAGGGCGCCGAGGTGGTGCTGGTCTCCTCCGGCGCCGTCGCCCTGGGCCGCGCGCCCCTCAAGCTAGCCCCCGGCGCGGCGTTGGCGCTGGAGGTGAAGCAGGCCGCCGCCGCCGCCGGCCAGGCGCGGCTGATCGAGCTGTGGGCGCAGGCCATGGGCGCGCACGACGTGCCCGTCGCCCAGGTGCTGCTCACCCGCGGCGACACCGAGGTGCGGCGGCGCTGGCTCAACGCCCGCTCGACGCTGGAGACGCTGCTGCGCCTGGGCGCCCTGCCGGTGATCAACGAGAACGACACGGTCGCCACCGAGGAGCTGCGCTACGGCGACAACGACCGGCTGGCGGCGCGCGTGGCGCAGATGCTGCGCGCCGACCGGCTCGTCCTGCTCTCCGACGTGGATGGCCTGCACACCGCCGATCCGCGACGCGACCCCGCCGCGCGGCACCTGACCGAGGTGGACGAGATCACGCCCGAGGTGCTGGCCATGGCCAGCGGGCCGAACACCGCGGCGGGGGTGGGCGCGGGGGGCATGGCCTCCAAGCTGGCCGCCGCCGCCATCGCGCGCGCGGCGGGCTGCGTCACCGTCATCGCCGCCGGGCGCTCGCCCGTCGATCCGCGCCCGCTGCGGGCGCTGGAGCGGGGCGCGCGCTCCACCCGCATCCACGCCAGCGCGACGCCGCACGCGGCCTACAAGGCGTGGATCGCCGGGCGTCTCGACGTGGCGGGCGCGCTCCTGGTCGATGCGGGGGCGGCGGCGGCCCTGCGCGGTGGCGCGAGCCTCCTGCCCGCCGGCGTCACCGGCGTGCGCGGCGCCTTCGAGAAGGGCGACGCGGTGGCGGTGCTCGACCCGCAGGGGCGGGAATTCGCGCGCGGCCTCGTCCGCCGCGGCGCCGAGGGCGTGCGGCGCGTGGCCGGGCTGCGGTCGGACGCGGTGGCCGCCCTGGGCCTCGAAGGCCGCCCCGAGCTGATCCACAAGGACGACCTCGTGCTGCTTCAGGGCGCCGCCGCATGACCGACGAACTGGCCGTCGACCCGACGCTGCTGTGCTGGGGCGCCGATGCGCGCGCCGCATCCGAGGCGCTGCGCGGCACGCCCGCCGAGACGCGCACCCGCGCCCTGCATGCCCTGGCCGCCGCCGTGCGCGCAGGGCGCGAGGCCGTGCTCGCCGCCAACGCGCTGGACGTTCAGGCCGCCCGCGCGGCAGGGCTCGCGCCCGCGATGGTCGACCGCCTGGCGCTCGACGCCGGGCGCGTCGAGGCGATGGCGAGCGGCGTGGAGGCCATCGCCGCCCAGCCCGACCCGGTCGGCGCCGAGATCGCCCGCTGGACGCGGCCCAACGGACTCGACATCGCGCGGGTGCGCACGCCCATCGGGGTGATCGCGGTGGTCTACGAGTCGCGCCCGGGCGTGGGGATCGACGCGGCCGCGCTGGCCATCCGCTCGGGTAATGCGCTTCTGCTGCGCGGCGGTTCGGAGGCGCTGCGCTCGTCGCTGGCGCTGCAGGCGGCGGTGAGCGAGGCGCTGGCGGCCGCTGGCCTCCCCGCCGCCACGGTGCAGACCGCGCCCAGCGCCGACCGGGCGGTGGTGGGCGCCCTCCTCACCGGGCTCGACGGGGCGGTGGACCTCCTCATCCCGCGCGGCGGCAGGAGCCTGGTGGCGCGGGTGCGGGCGGAGGCGCGGGTGCCCGTGCTGGGCCACCTGGAGGGCCGCAACGCCACCTTCCTGCACGCCTCCGCCGACCTCGACATGGCGGTGGCCGTGAGCGTGGACGCCAAGATGCGCCGCACCTCCGTCTGCGGCGCCACCGAGACGCTGCTGGTCGACCGCGCCGCCGCCGCGCGCCTGCTGCCGCCCGTGGCGCAGGCGCTGCGGGCGGCGGGCTGCGAACTCCGGGGCGACACCGAAGCCTGCGCCCTCGCCCCGCCCATGACGCCGGCCACGGCGCAGGACTGGGACACCGAGCACCTGGCGGCCGTGCTCTCGGTGGCCGTGGTCGACGGCGTCGACGGCGCGCTCGCCCACATCCGCCGCCACGGCTCGGGCCATACCGACGCCATCGTGGCGCAGGACGCACGCGCGGCCGAGCGCTTCGCCGCGGGGGCCGACAGCGCGATCGTGCTGGTCAACGCCTCGACCCAGTTCGCCGACGGCGGCGAGTTCGGCTTCGGCGGCGAGATCGGCATCGCCACCGACAAGGTGCACGCGCGAGGCCCGGTGGGGGCCGAACAGCTGACCACCTTCAAATACGTGGTGCGCGGGGCGGGGCAGGTGCGGGGATAGAGCCCGTCGCAAGGAAGCCTTTCCCCGCAACCTCCCCTGCGGGGTGCGAGCGCGAGTGTCCGTCCGGACTGTCCGATCCAGACGCTCAAGGCTCTGGCGCTCTTGGGAAAAGCGCCCCGGACTCCTGCAGCGGACTCCGGCCCGCGCGAGGCGGAGTCCGGCCGAACTCTCCCCATGGTTTGCGCGGACGGGCGGGTCATCGGCCTCGAGTGTAAAGCCGTGGGGAAGGGCGCGGATAAGTTCGGCGGGTTTGCGGGCGAGACGCGCCGCGCGCCGGACATTGCCTGCGTCTCTGCGGAGGGCTGAGCGCCACCGCGCGCAGGTCGCGTCAAGGTACGCCTTCGGCTCTTCGACCTCGACCCGCCCCGCCCCGCGCGCGACGGGCGACCGGGAGCGTACTTCGATAGAGTCGGCGTGGCCTGCAGCCGCTTCGAACACTGAGCAGGTGACTGCCGGGGTTCGGCATGACCGCCTGCGTTCGAGTCTCGGCGGAGGGTCCTGCCCAGCGCGGGCGGGGCTCCCGCCGGCTCCTGCTTTTCAGCGGTGAGCAGGCAAGAGCTGCACCGCGCCGCGCATCACGCACTGCGGCAGGCATGCAGCCCCGTGTTCGACGCGCCGCAGGCCGTCGAATCTTACGAGGACGCCCTGCGTCCCGACCCCTTCAGGAGGCCGCCGCGCGCGGGGCGGGTCAAGGCCGTAGAGCGAAGCGAAGCGGAGCGTGCCTTGACGCGACCGAGCGCGGCGGCAGCTCCCACGTCGCCGATGAGACGCTTTCACCTTTTATCCGGCACAGCAACGCGGGCCAGATGATCCTTAGGCGTACGGCCCTCCACCCGCTCCCGGGCGAGCAGCGCCCGCATTCACCGGACGAGACCCGGACGCGCTCAATGCTCGTGGAGCGCCTCGCCGTGCAGCGCCATGTCGAGGCCTTCAAGCTCCTCGTCCGGGCTGACGCGCAGTCCCGTGGTGGACTTGCAGATCATCAGGATCACGAAGGTGCCGACCCCCGACCACACGATCGTTCCGGCGCAGCCCACGAACTGGATCCACACGGCGTGCAGCCGGTCGGCCTCGAAGGCCTTCACCCCGTCCGTCGCCTGGATCAGGTGGCTGGCGAACACGCCCGTGAGGAGCGCCCCTACGAAGCCGCCCACGCCGTGCACCCCGAAGGCGTCCAGGCTGTCGTCGTACTTCAGGGCGCGCTTGAGGAAGACCGCCGAGAGGTAGCACACCCCCCCCGCCACCAGCCCGATCACCAGCGCCCCGGACGGCGGCACGAAGCCGGATGCGGGGGTGATGGCCACCAGCCCCGCCACCGCGCCCGAGGCCATGCCCAGCATGGTGGGTTTCTTGGAGACCGCCCACTCCGCCCCCATCCAGGCCAGGGCCGCGGCCGCGGTGGCGATCTGCGTCGCCGCCATGGCCGAGCCCGCCAGCGCGTTGGCGCCTAGCGCCGAGCCGGCGTTGAAGCCGAACCAGCCCACCCACAGGAGCGAGGCGCCGATCATGGTGTAGACGAGGTTGTTGGGCGCCATGTTCTCGCGCCCGAACCCCACCCGCTTGCCCAGCACCAGCGCACAGACGAGGCCCGCGACGCCCGCGTTGATGTGCACCACCGTGCCGCCCGCGAAGTCGAGCACGCCCAAGCCGCCCAGGAAGCCGCCGCCCCACACCCAATGCGCGATCGGCCCGTAGACGAACAGCGACCACAAGACGGTGAAGAGGCACAGCGCCGAGAACTTGAACCGCTCGGCGAAAGCCCCGCACACCAACGCCGGGGTGATGATGGCGAAGGTCATCTGGTACATCATGAAGACGTATTCGGGGATGGTGTTGGCGGCGCCTGCGATCGTGTAGGGCCTGGCGTCAGGCACCGGGCTGATCCCGCTCAGGAACAGCTGCCCGAAACCGCCGATGAAACGGTTCACGTTCGCCTTCGGGTCGGTCCCGAAGGCCAGGCTGTACTCCACCACGAACCAGCACACGGTGACGATGGCGGTGATGGCGAAGCTCTGCGCGACGGTGGCGATCACGTTCTTGCGCCGCACCATGCCGCCGTAGAACAGCGCCAAGCCCGGGATGGTCATCAACAGCACCAGCGCGGTGGAGGTGAGCATCCAGGCGGTGTCGCCGGTGTCGATCTTCTGCGTCGCGGGCGCGGTGGCCGCCACGCCCGTCGACGTCGGGGCCGTCGATGCGGCGGGGGCCGCGGCCGGGCCGGTGGCGTTCACCGCGGCCGTGGCGTTCGCCACCGTGGCGGTCGCCTGCGCGGCCGCTGGCGCGGCGATCGCGGCCGCCAGCGTCAGCGCCGCGCAACCCGCAAGCATCGCCCCCCGCATGTCCACGCCTCTCATCGATCCTCGATCCGATCAGGAGCATGCCAAGCGCGCGGCCAAGCGGTTTTGCGGCGCAACAGGCTCTCGCCAGCCGGCGCCTGTCGAACAGGCGCCGGCGCACAGCTTTCGCGCTGGCGCTAGGCTCGTGCGCGCCACCCTGGGCCGTCGGCGCAAGGCCGAGGGAGACGGGGCGGGACGGTCGCGTTCTAGACGAGGCCCTCGTGCTTCATGGCCTTCTGGACAGAGGGCCTCTGCATCAGCCTGTCGCGATAGGCGACGAGCTTGGCGGGCGCATCGACGCCGAACTTCTTGGCCCACAGCAGCATGACGAACAGGTAGAAGTCGGCCACGCTCACGGCGGAGCCGAACAGGAAGTCGCCCTGCATGGTGTCGGCCAGGTAGCCCATGCGCGTCTTGATCGTCGCCCCGGCCTTGGCCTTGTCGTCGTCGCCGGCGCCCGCGAAGAACGGCTTGTAGCTCTTGTGGATCTCGGTGGAGACGAAGGCGAGCGCCTCCAGAAGGTGCGTGTGGCCCATGGCGCCCGAGGGCTTCAGCGCCGTATCCTGGTGCGCAATCCAGTCGAGGATGGCGATGTTCTCACTCACCGTCTCGCCAGAATCGAGCGTGAGAGCGGGCACGTAGCCCTTGGGGTTGATCTCGGTGAAATCCGCGCCGCTTTCGGTGCGCTTGGTCTTCAGGTCGACCTTCTCGTGCTCGAATGGCAGCCCCGCCTCGTGCAGCGAGATGTGGTCGGCCAGGCTGCACGCGCCCGGCGAATAGTAGAGCTTCATCGTCGTCTCTCCAGATCCAAGAGGCCATCAACGCCGCGGCCCCGCATTTCGCGCCACGCTCACACCTGCGGCTCGCCGTGCCCAGCGCGCTTCATGCGAGACTCTTCAGCCGGTAGAGCGCCTCCAGGGCCTCGCGCGGCGTGAGGGCGTCGGGGTCGACGCCGGCCAGCGCCGCCTCCAGCTTCGAAGGCGCGGCCGGTTCGGGCGGCGGGGACGCGGCGGCGAAGAGGGGGAGATCGTCGAGCCGCGCCGGCGAGTCGGGGTCCCGCTCCAGCCTGCCCAGCACCTGCCGGGCGCGCGCCACCACCCGCGTGGGCACGCCGGCGAGCTTGGCCACGGCCACGCCGTAGCTGCGATCGGCGGCGCCGGGGGCGGCCTCGTGCAGGAAGACCAGCTCGCCGTTCCATTCCTTGGCGCGCATGGAGAGGTTGCACACGTGGGCGAGGCGGCCCTCGAGCTTGGCCAGCTCGTGGTAGTGCGTGGCGAACAGCGTCCGGCAGCGGTTCGCGTCGTGCAGCGCCTCGGCGCAGGCCCAGGCGATGGCCAGGCCGTCGTAGGTGGCGGTCCCCCGCCCGATCTCGTCCAGCACCACGAATGAGCGGGGCGTGGCCTGGGTGAGGATGGCGGCGGTCTCGACCATCTCGGTCATGAAGGTGGAGCGGCCGCGCGCCAGGTCGTCGCCGGCGCCCACGCGCGAGAACAGTCGGTCTACCACGCCCAGCCGCAGGCGGCGCGCGGGCACGAAGCTCCCCGCCTGCGCCAGCACGACAAGGAGCGCGTTCTGGCGCAGGAAAGTCGATTTGCCGGCCATGTTCGGCCCGGTGACGATGGCCAGGCGTGGACAGCCTTCGCCCTCGCCGTCGAGCCGGCAGTCGTTGGCGGTGTAGGGATCGCCCGCACGGCGCACGGCCGCCTCGACCACCGGGTGGCGCGCGCCCTCGGCCTCGAAAGCGGTGGAGGCGTCGACCTCGGGCCGGGTGGCGCCCACCTCCTCGGCCCACTCTGCTAGCGCGGCGGCCACGTCGAGCGCGGCGAGCGCGCGGGCGGCGGCCTGGATCGGCGCGGCCTGGCGCACGGCGGCGTCGCGCAACGCCTCGAAGGTCTCGACCTCCATGGCCTGGGCGCGGTCGCCGGCCTGGGAGATGCGCGCGTCCAGGTCGGCCAGTTCGGCGGTGGTGAAGCGCACCTGGCTGGCGGTGGTCTGGCGGTGGATGAACAGGTGCGACCACTTGGGGCTCACCAGCGCCTCAGCCTGCTTGGCGCTGGCGTCCACGAAGTAGCCCAGCACGGCGTTGTGCTTGATGCGCAGCGGAAGGCCCGTCTCGGCCGCCAGCCTCGCCTCGAGCGCCGCCACCACGCGGCGACTGTCGTCGCGTAGGCGGCGCGTGTCGTCGAGCTCGAGTCGGAAGCCCTGCGCCACGAAGCCGCCGTCGCGGGCCAACGCGGGGAGTTCCAGCTCCAGGCCGGCGCGCAGCTTGTCGAGCAGGACGCCCAGCTCCGGCGCGTGCGCCAGGGTGAGGGCGTCGAGCGCTGTGGAAACCTCGGCGGGCGTCTCGGCCAACGGGCCGGCGGGGGCCGAGGCGATGCGGGCGCAGACCGCCTCCCCCGCGGTCAGGCCGGCGCGCAGGGCGCCGAGGTCGCGCGGACCGCCGCGGCCGAGCGCCAGGCGGCCGAGCGCACGCGCCATGTCGCCGGTGGCGCGCAGGCCTTCGCGCACGTCGGCGCGCAGCGAGCGGCGCTCGGCGAACCAGGCCACCGCGTCGAGGCGCTCGGCGATGGCGACCGGATCGACCAGCGGGCGCGACAGCCGGTCGGCCAGGGCGCGTGCGCCGGCGGCGGTGACGGTGCGGTCGACGCAGTGGAGCAAGGAGCCGTCGCGGCCGCCCGACTGCGCGCGCTCTATCTCCAGGCTGGAGCGGGTGGCGGGGTCGATCAGGAGCCCGTCGGCCGCCCCGCCCCGCCGCGGCGGGCTGAGCGCCGGCAGCTTGCCGGCCTGGGTGGTCTCCAGGTGGGCGGCGATGAGGCCCAGCGCCGAGACCTCGGCCGGGGAGAAGTCGCCGAAACCGTCCAGGGTGGCCACATCGTAGAGGCGCTGCAGCCGGGCCGCAGCCGCGCCCGGCTCGGCCAGTGCGGAGGGCAACGGCTGCACGAGGCCGCCGGCCGCCTTGAGCGCCTCGGCCACGCCTTCGTCGGCGAACAGGCGGTCGGGCACGAGGAGCTCGCTGGGCGAGAGAGACGCCAAGGTGGGCGCCAAGGCCTCGCGCGCGACCGCGGCCACCTCAACCTCGCCCGTGGAGAGCTCCACGCTGGCCACCGCCGCCTGCCCGCCGCGCACCGCGATCGCCGCGAGCCGGTTGGCGCCTCGGGCGTCGAGCAGGCTGTCCTCGGTCAGCGTGCCGGGGGTGACGACGCGCACCACCTCGCGGTGGACGATGCTCTTGGAGCCGCGCCTCTTCGCGGCCTTGGGGTCTTCCATCTGCTCGCACACCGCCACGCGGTGGCCGGCGCGGATCAGCTTGGCGAGATAGGCCTCGGCGGCGTGCACCGGCACCCCGGCCATGGGGATGTCGCGGCCCTGGTGCTGGCCGCGGTAGGTCAGGGTGATGCCCAGCGTTTCGGCCGCCTTCACCGCGTCGCCGAAGAACAGCTCGTAGAAGTCGCCCATGCGGAAGAACACGAGCGCATCGGTGTCGCGCGTCTTGGCGGCGAAGAACTGCGCCATCACCGGGCTCGCCCCCTCGGCGGAGGGCGTGCCCTCGGGCGGCTGTCTGAGCGGGGCGTTCATCGTAGAGCGGCGTAACACCCTCAGCCGCAGGCCGGGAGGGCGCGGGCGCGCGGTTGTGACCGCCTGCCGCAGCCTCTAGGTTCGAGCGCGGAAACGCACAAAAGAACGGCCGCTCGCCAAGAGGCGCGCCCGACCGGAGTCCCGATGCCCGACGACCGCCGCAGCGTCACCGACGAGGAGGCGCTGGCGTTCCACGCCCAGCCCACGCCCGGCAAGGTGGGCGTGCACGCCACCAAGCCCATGGCCACCCAGCGCGACCTGTCGCTGGCCTACTCGCCGGGCGTCGCCGCGCCGGTGCTGGCGATCGCGGGCAACGCCGACCTCGCCTACGACTACACGTCGAAGGGCAACATGGTGGCGGTGATCTCCAACGGCACCGCCATACTGGGGCTGGGCGACCTCGGGTCGCTGGCGTCCAAGCCGGTGATGGAGGGCAAGGCGGTGCTGTTCAAGCGCTTCGCCGACGTCGACTCCATCGACATCGAGGTCGACTCCAAGGATGCCGACACCGTCATCACCGTGGTCAACGCCATCGGCGCGGGCTTCGGCGGCATCAACCTGGAGGACATCAAGTCCCCCGAGTGCTTCATCATCGAGCAGGCCTGCCAGGCCGCGCTCGACGTGCCGGTGTTCCACGACGACCAGCACGGCACCGCCATCATCTCGGCCGCAGGCCTGATCAACGCCTGCATGATCACCGGGCGCGAGCTGTCCACGGTGAAGGTCGTGCTCAACGGCCCGGGCGCGGCGGGCATCGCCACGCTGGAGCTGATCAAGGCCATGGGTGTCCGACCGGAGAACTGTATCGCGGTGGACCGCAAGGGGGTGCTCTACCAGGGCCGCACCGAGGACATGAACCAGTGGAAGTCGGCCCACGCGGTCGACACGGCGGCGCGCACGCTGAAGGACGCGCTCAAGGGCGCCGACGTGTTCATCGGCCTCTCGGTCAAGGGCGCGCTGACCGCCGATCTCGTGCAGGAGATGGCCGACAAACCGATCATCTTCGCCATGGCCAACCCCGACCCGGAGATCACCCCCGAGGAGGTGCACGCTGTGCGGCCCGACGCCATCGTCGCCACCGGCCGCAGCGACTATCCCAACCAGGTCAACAACGTGCTGGGCTTCCCCTACATCTTCCGCGGGGCGCTGGACGTGCGGGCGCGCAGCGTCAACAACGAGATGAAGGTGGCCTGCGCCCAAGCGCTGGCCCGCCTCGCCCGCGAGGACGTGCCCGACGAGGTGGCCGCCGCCTATCACGGGCGGCGGCTGCGGTTCGGGCCGGACTACATCATCCCCACCCCGTTCGACCCGCGGCTGATCTGGTATGTGCCCCCCTTCATCGCCCAGGCGGCGATGGACACAGGCGTGGCGCGCGCTCCGATCCAGGACATGGACGCCTATCGCGAGAAGCTCGCGCAGCGCGTCGATCCCACCGCCGCCTTCCTGCAGAGTCTGGCGGGCCGCGTGTCGTCGGGCCCGAAGAAGCGCATCGTCTTCGCCGAAGGTGAGGACCCGGCGGTGATCCGCGCCGCCAACGCCTTCCAGACGCAGGGCCTCGGCCAAGCCATCCTTTGCGGCCGCGAAGAGCTGGTCGCGGCGAACTCGCGCCAGGTGGGAGTGGACCTCAAGGCGTCGGGCATCGAGCTGATCAACGCGCGCCTGTCGGACCGGAACGCCGAGTACGTCGACTTCCTCTACGGCCGCCTGCAGCGCCACGGCTTCCTCAAGCGCGACGTGCAGCGCCTGATCAACCAGGACCGCAACAGCTTCGCCGCCTCCATGGTCGCCTGCGGTCACGCCGACGGCATGGTCACCGGCGTCACCCGCGCCTTCGACGTGGCGCTGGAGGAGGTGCAGCGCGTGATCGATCCGACGCCCGGCGGGCGACTCCTCGGCCTTTCGGTGCTGCTGGCCAAGGGCCGCACCCTCTTTGTCGCCGACACCAGCGTCACCGAGCTTCCCGACAGCCACGAACTGGAGGAGATCGCGGTGGAGGCGGCCCATGCGGTGCGCCGCCTGGGCTACGAGCCGCGGGTGGCCTTCCTGAGCTACTCGACTTTCGGCAACCCCCGGGGGCCGCGCGGCGAAAAGATCCGCCAGGCGGTGCGCATGATGGATGCGCGCAGCGACATCGACTTCGAATACGACGGCGACATGCCGCCCGAGATGGCGCTCGACCCGCAATCGGCCCGCTTCAACTATCCCTTCATCCGCCTGACCGAGCCGGCGAACGTGCTGATCATGCCGGCCATCCACTCGGCCTCGATCTCCACCAAGCTGATCCAGAGCTTGGGGGGCGCCACGGTTGTAGGGCCGTTGCTCGTGGGCATGAGCCAGTCGGTGCAGATCGCGCCGCTCTCGGCCTCCGTCTCCACCATCCTCAACATGGCGACCTTCGCCGCCTACGATCTGCGGCCGCAGGCGGCGATCCCGGCGGAACGACGCGGCGGCTAGGGAGCGGGAGCGGCGGCGGGCGTCGCAGGCTCCGCCTCAGGCGCCCGTTGCTTCAGGAGCGGGATCAGCAGGCCGTTGAGCGCGTCCAGGTTGAAAGCGCCGGCCTGCGCGTAACGGACCACCCCAGCGCGATCGATGACGTAGTTCGTGGGATACCCGCCCAGATCGTCGTAGGGTCCGCTGAGGCGGCTCACCAGCGGGATCTCGAGCTTCGCCGCCAGGGGCTTGAGCATGTAGGGTTCGGCCGAGTCCGCGGAGGCCACGGCCAGCACGCGCAGCCCGTGCGCCTTCATGATGAGCGAGTAGCTGTTGAGCAGCGGCAGCTCGGTCTTGCAGGGGCCGCACCAGGTGGCCCAGAAGTTGAGGATCAGCACTTGGCCCTTGTAGTCGGCCAGCGAGACTTTCCGGCCGCCGTACAGGGTGGCGTGGAAGTCCGGCGCCGGTGCGCCGACCTTAGGTGTGGCGCCGCCGGCCGAGCCGGCAAGCGACGCCGCCAGGATCGCCACGATCCATGATCGTCCGCTCACCCGCCGCCTCCGCATCATCGCCCAAGCGTCGCCGAGGCCGAAGGCCGCTTCATCGGGCGCGAGCGGCTCGTTGGTGCGCTCGACATCGGGTGGTTGTCAGGCCCAGACGTTGGTGCGCTCGACATCGGGTGGTTGTCAGGCCCAGACGCCGTAAGGGTCTATGCTGGGCCGCGCCAACGCCTGCGCTACGGCCGGATGAGTCAGCTCGCCGTTCAGCACGTTCAGCCCCTTGGCCAGGTGCGGATCGCGCTTGAGCGCGTCCAGCCCGTGGTCGGCCAGCGCCAGGCCGAAGGGCAGGGTGGCGTTGCCCAGCGCCTCGGACGAGGTGCGCGGGGCCGAGCCCGGCATATTCGCCACGCAGTAGTGCACCACGCCGTCCACCGTGTAGGTCGGATCCGCGTGGGTGGTGGCGTGGCTGGTCTCGAAGCAGCCGCCCTGGTCGATGGAGACGTCCACGAGCACCGAACCCCGGCGCATGCGCGCGAGGTGCTCGCGGCGCACGAGCTTGGGGGCCGAGGCGCCGGCCACCAGCACCGCCCCCACCACCACGTCGGCCTGCAGGATCTCGTCCTCCACCGCGGCCGCGGTGGAATAGCGGGTGCGCAGGCGGCCGCCGAAGACGTCGTCCAGCTCGCGCATGCGCGGGATGGAGCGGTCGAGCACCACCACCTCCGCGCCCAGGCCCACCGCCATGCGTGCGGCGTTGGCGCCCACCACGCCGCCGCCCAGCACCACCACGCGCGCCGGGTTCACGCCGGGCACGCCGGAGAGCAGCAGCCCCATGCCGCCGTTGTGCTTGAGCAGCGTCTCGGCCGCGGAGAAGATCGCCAACCGCCCCGCCACCTCGCTCATGGGCGCCAGCAACGGCAGCCCGCCCCGCCCGTCGGTGACGGTCTCGTAGGCGATGGCCGCCGCGCCGGACTTGAGCAGGCCGTCGGTCTGCGCCGGATCGGGGGCGAGGTGCAGGTAGGTGAAGAGGATCTGGTCGGGGCGCAGGCGCTCCCACTCGACCTTCTGCGGCTCCTTCACCTTGACGATCATGTCGGCGCCGCCGAACGCCGCCTCGGCGCCGTCTACGAGCTTGGCGCCGGCCTTCTCGTAGTCGGCGTCCTCGTATCCGGCGCCCAGGCCCGCCCCGCGTTCGACGAGCACCTCGTGGCCATGGCCGACGTATTCACGCGCCGCGGTGGGGGTGACGCCGACGCGGTACTCGTCGGACTTGATCTCCTTGGGCACGCCCACGCGCATGATCGTTCCTCGCCTCGCCGGTTTTGCGGGCACGTGCGCCCGCGGGCGGAGCCGGTCAAGGGCCGGACGTTCTTGCGCAAGGCGCCAGTGGTGGGAACACGCCCGGCGCCCCTCGCGGCGGCGGTTACGCCGAGAAGGGCGCTCCTGGCTGAACTGAGCGTGGGTCTCCAGAAGATGGCGGTCAGCGTCTGGTCGGCAGAGTCCCGTCGGGTGGGAAGAGCGCTAGGTGCTGAGGTCATGAAGCGTGCAATGCGGCCGCTCCCACCGCCATCCGAGCCGATCTCCTCCTGCGGCGGCCTGACGCCAAGTGTTCGACGCCGACCGCGTCGGGCGCTCGAAAGCCCGAGAATGCGAATGCGCCCGAGCGCAGCGTGGGCCTTATTTATTGCAGGTGAGCTTTCAGCATGGGCGCTGCAGCTGCCTCGCGCCCCGTGCCGTCAGGGGGAGATCTTGTCGTGAAGCGCCCCCCGCATCGACGACTACGCGCCTGCCCCCATCAAGCGCCGCAACCGCGAGGCGGCGGAGATGCTAGACCGCGTGGAGCTCGGCGAGCTGCTGGAACGAAGGCCGGGCGGCCACCACGCCGTACCCCCAGAGTTTGACCGGCAGACGATTGCCAAGCTGCGCAGCCGCTTTCGGGAGGAGGCTAGCCACCTCCTCCTGGAGGAGCAGGGTCGGGGGAAGGCGCCTACTTGCTTGTCACGCCATTCACCCAGCCTGGCAGGCACCCCTTGGTTACCGGCCGTCGCGTCGGCGTGGTCGGCTTCTGCATGGGCGGCGGCATGGCGATCGCCGCGGCGGCCGCCTTCCCCGACCGCTTCGGAGCGGTCGCGAGCTTCCACGGCGACGGTCTCGCCACCGACGCGCCGACCAGCCCTCACCGGTGCGCGCCGCAGCTCAAGGCGAACGTCTACATCGCGGCGGCCGCAGATGACCGCAGCTACCCGCCCGAGATGGCTAGCAGGTTGGAGGCGGCGCTGACCGACGCCGGCGTGCGCTTCCGCAGCGAGACCTATCCCGCCGCGCCTGGCTGGATGATGCCCGACTTCCCCGTCTACGACCGCGACGCCGCCGAGCGTGGATGGAGCGAGCTGAACAGGGTCTTCAAGCGCACCGATGCCTGATCGAAGCAGATGGTCCGTGGCTGCAAACCGCCAGTCGGCTTAGCGCCACTAGCGGCCGCTGGCTTGGCTCCAGAAATGCGGCATTCGGGGCGGGCCGCAGTGCGCCGTGGCGCTTGAGGCAACTCGTAACTGGCAAAGCGATGCCGAGAATTAGCTCCGACAGGATTACGGCGATCGCCTGAAGAAGCGGTAGCCTACGCCAGGCTCGGTCATGATCAGGCGAGGCGTGGATGGATCGTCCTCGAGCGCCTTGCGCAGCTGACCGACGAAGACGCGCAGGTAGGCGAGGTCGTGGGCGTGAGCGACGCCCCAGATGCTGGTGAGAAGCTGGCGATGGGTCACCACGCGACCCGCGCTGCGCGCCAGAGCGACGAGGAGCTCGTACTCCTTGGGCGAGAGCCGTACCGGAGCGCCATGCTTGGTGACGCGTCGATCCTCGAGGTCGATGACGAGATCGCCGGCCTCGATCACCGGCTCCGAAGGTGCGCCGCTGGCGGGCGTCCGCCGCAGCACCACGCGCAGCCGCGCCAGGAGCTCGCCCACGCCGAACGGCTTTTCAACGTAGTCGTCGGCGCCTGCGTCGAGGGCGTCGATCTTCTCGGCTTCGCGGCCGCGTGCGGAGAGGATCACGATCGGGCCGGTGTAGAAGGCGCGGGCGCGCACCAAGACCTCGGACCCGTCCAGGTCGGGCAAACCGAGGTCCAGGAGCACTGCGTCCGGCGCACGCAGCGCCAGCGCTCGCAGGCCTGCGGCGGCGGTCTCGGCGCGCTCGACCTCAAAGCCTGCGGCGTCGAGCGCCGGCGCCAGAAAGCGGTGGATCTGCGGCTCGTCGTCGATGACCAGCACGCGTGGACGCGAGGCGCTCACGAGGCGCTCACGCGCGTGGGGAAGCGGGCGACGAAGCGCGCGCCGCGGCCGTGCTCCAGCGGGCTTTCCAAGGTCAAGGTGCCGCCCATGGCCTCCACGAAGCCGCGCGCGATCGACAGGCCGAGGCCGGAGCCCTGCACCGCGGCGCGTCCATCGCCTCGGCGGAACGGTTCGAAGACGGCGGCCTGCTCCTTGTGCGGAACGCCCGGACCTTCGTCCTCCACCGCGACACACACCGCGCCCTCCACGAGCTCCACCCGCAGGCGCACCGGCGAGGGGCTCGGTGCGTGCAGCAGCGCGTTCTCCAGGAGGTTGACGAGGGCCTGCTCCATCAGCACCGGATCCAGGGGCGCGCCGGCGACGACGTCGGGTTCCTCGCGGCGCAGCTCGCGGCCGGCGAGGCGCGGAGCGATCCGCTGCGCCGCCGCGGCCGCCACGTCCCGTAGGTCGACCCACTCAGCTCGCGGCCGCAGCGCTCCGCCCTCCAGCCGCGAAAGGTCGAGGAGTTCGCGCAGGTAGCGGTCCAGCCGTTCGCTTCCCTCGCGGGCGCCCTCGAGGAGGTCGCGGGTGGCGTCGGCATCCAGGGCGGGACCAAAGTCGAGCAAGGTCGTCACCGCGCCCATCACCGCGGCCAGCGGCGTGCGCAGGTCGTGGCTGAGCGAGTTTAGGAGCGCCACGCGCAGCGCGTTGGTTTGGCGCAGGGTCTCGTTCTCCACCCCCGCCGAGGCGAGCCGCGCCCGCTCCAGCGCCGTCCCCGCCTGGTCGGCGAGGCCGGCGAAGAGGCGCGCCGCCGCCGCATCCGCCGGAGCGCGCATGCCCGCGACGCCCGGCGCGGGGCGGGCGCTGCCCAGGGGGCGAAAGCTCCAGTCCACACCGGGCGCGGTGTGCGAGCCGGCGCCGGTGGGCTCGCGCGTTTCGGCGCACCAGCGTGCAGCCATCTGCGCCTCGGTGGGCAGGTCGACGGGCGCCTCGTCGCCCAGCAGCACCACGCCGTCCCGGCCGGTGAGGGCGCGGATCTCCTCGATGCAGACGGCCGCCACCTGCGTCTCGTCCAGCGTGGCCGAAAAGCGGCGGCCCGCCTCCAGCAGCCTGGCGACTTCGCGGGCGCGCCGCCCCGCGCGGCGGGCGACGTCGCGTTCGCGCCCGCTCAGCCAGCCGGTGGCCAGCGCCGCGATGAAGAAGACGCCGAAGGTCAGGAGGTCGGAGCCGCGCGCGATCTCCAGCGTCAGCCGCGGCGTCAGGAACAGGAAGTTGTAGGTCAGGCCGCTGGCCGCCGCGCACAGCAGCGCCGGCCAAAGGCCCAGCGCCGCGCCGGCGCCCAGTACGCCCAGCAGGAACACCATCGCCAGGTCGCCGCGCTCGGCCCCGCGCTCCACCGCCAGGGCCACGAGCGTCGCGCCGGCGGTGAACCCCAGCGCACCGGCCACAAGCAGGGCCGCCCGCGCGATCGCGCGCCAGGGAGAGGGCGGCAGCGCCTGAGCCGAGGTCATCGCCGACACTTGCGACCGCCTGCCCGCGCTGTCGAGCCACGGCGCGATCCTTATGCTCCGCTTACGTGGCGCCCTGCCCTTCCACATCGATCCTTGATGGGCGGCCGGCCTACAGCCGGCGCACCAGGGCCGCAGGAGCGGCCGACGACGTGGCGCGCCCGTGATCTCCTCCTCCCAGCCCACCCGAAAGCGCGTCTTCGCGCTTAGCCTCGGCTCCATGGGCGTGGTGTTCGGCGACATCGGCACGAGTCCGCTCTACGCCTTCCGCGAGGCGGTGAAGCAGGCGGCGGCGGGCGGTCCCTTGCGCGCCGACATGGTGCTGGGCGCCGTCTCCCTCGCGCTGTGGGCGCTGGTCCTGGTGGTCACCGTCAAATACGTCGCCATCCTCATGCGCGCCGACAACCGGGGCGACGGCGGGGTGCTGTCCTTGATGGCGCTGGCGCAGCACGCGCTCGGGCGGCGCACCCCTTACGTGTTCGCCCTGGGAGTCTGCGGCGCAGCGCTGTTCTACGGCGATGCGGTGATCACGCCGGCGATCTCGGTGCTATCGGCGGTCGAGGGGCTGGGCACGGTGCCCGCGCTGCACACGGTGGTCACGCCAGGCGTGGTGATCGCGGTCAGCCTGGCGATCCTGGTCACCCTCTTCGCCGTCCAGTCGCGCGGCACCGAGAAGGTGGCGGCGCTGTTCGGCCCCATATGCCTGGTGTGGTTCGCGGTGCTGATCGCGCTGGGCGTGGCGCACCTGGTGCAGGCGCCGCAGGTGCTGCTGGCGGTCAACCCGCTGTACGGCGTCCGCTTCTGCGCGACGCATGGGGCGGTGGGCTTCTTCGTGCTGGGCGCGGTGTTCCTGACGGTGACCGGCGCCGAGGCGCTCTACGCCGACATGGGCCATTTCGGGGGCTGGCCCATCCAGGCGGCGTGGCTGTTCGTAGTACTGCCCGCCCTGGCGATGAACTACCTCGGGCAGGGCGCCTCGGCGCTGCACGCCATCGCCCAGGCCTCGGCGCACGGAGGAAGCGTGGGCGACCGCGACTGGTTCTTCCTCATGGCCCCCGCGGCGGCGCGTGCGCCCCTCGTGGCGTTCGCCGCGGTCGCCACGGTGATCGCCAGCCAGGCCGTGATCACCGGCGCCTTCTCGTTGACCAATCAGGCGATCCAGCTGGGTCTCCTGCCGCGGATGAGCATCCGCCAGACCTCGCAGGTGGCGCAGGGGCAGATCTACGTGCCGGCCGTCAACCTCATGCTTCTGGTGGGCGTCGTCTTCCTGTTGGGCGTGTTCAAGAGCTCGGGCGCCCTCAGCCAGGCTTACGGCTTGGCAGTGAGCGGCACCATGGTGGTGACGACGCTCCTGGCCATGGTGGTGATCCGACGCGGCTGGGGGTGGAGCCTTGCGGCCACGCTGGCGCTCCTCAGCCCACTCCTGGCGGTGGACGCGGTGTTTCTCTTCGCCAATGCGCTGAAAATCCTCTCCGGCGGCTGGGCGCCCGTGCTGATCGGCGCGGCCCTCGCGCTGGTGATGACCACCTGGGTGCGGGGCGGCGCGCTCCTGACGGAGCGGCTGCGCAGGGATCAGCCGCTCTTGAACGACGTGCTGGCCATGCTGCGCGCGCGCCGCCCCGCCCGCGTGAGCGGGACGGCGGTCTACATGACCAGCGATCCGGAGTTCGCCCCCGGCGCTCTGCTCCACAACCTCAAGCACAACCGGGTGCTGCACGACCACAACGTGCTGGTCACCGTCATGGGGGCCGAGACGCCGCGCATCGACGACGCCGAACGAGTACGCTGGGAGCCGATCGACGACAGCTTCAGCCGCATGAGCGTCACCTACGGCTTCTCCGAACGCCCCAACCTGCCGAGAGCGCTGGCGATGGCGCGCTCCGGCGGCCTGCGCTTCGAGATCGCCACTCTGTCGTTCTTCCTCGGCCGCCGGACGGTCCTCCTGTCGCAGATGTCCGCAATGCCGCTCTGGCGCCGCCGCCTGTTCGGCTGGCTGCTCCGCAACGCCACCGCCCCGGCTGAGGCTTTCGCCATCCCCCCAGGGCGGGTCGTCGAGATGGGCTCGCAAATAACGATCTAGTTTCGACTACTCAGCACTTACAGCAGTGATGCCCCATCTTATCAAGCAGCTCAACAGGCTGTTTAGCTGCGCCGCTCGCTTGGAAGGTCCATTCCGAAAAGCCCTCTGAACCGCAAATTAGCCGAAGTTGCTAGTGTGCGGCGTAAGATTGGGAGCATGCTCCTGCTCGGAAGCGGACACCTCCAACTTCCGCTCAGAGTCAACTCGCGCCGGATCTACAGAGGCGAGTTTTTGCGCCCGCATGCGGACGCTACGAAAGTCCGCTAAGAGTCAGAACCGTCTCGCGCTTGACCTCCTACTCACCGACGAGGATGTCGTCGACATCGACGGGTCGTTCTCGCCACCCAAGCACGCGAGCCGTCTGGAGATGCTCTGAGCAGCGCAGCAGCGTTGGCTTGTGAGCAGGCCCGCTCCTGCGACCTTCGGAGTCACCCAGCCGGGCGTGCCCCTGACCAAGCCGAGACGCCGCCCGGGCGAGCCGGCTGAAGGCTAGGATGCCGCTCTCGCGCGTTGACGTGTCATGGCCACTCCCTCGAGCGACGGAACTGAACGCAATACGGATCGCCTGGAGGGCTTCAGCGATGCGGTGCTCGCGATTGCAATCACCCTTCCCGTCGTCGAGCTGCACGCGCCCAAGCCTGACGATGGCGACCTGGCAGCGGGCTACCTGAAGCTCGCTCCTGAATATGGCGCCTACGGCCTGAGCGTGATCCTGATCGGGCTGTATTGGACTCACAGCCACTTTAGCGGCAAGCTACTGCAGAAGACCGATCATGGATACAATCTGCTCAGTATCGGCTTCCTTGCAGCCGTCAGCGTCACGCCATTTCCCGCGCGACCCCTGATCGAACATCTTGCCGGTGATGCGGAGAGCCGGACCGCCGCCCTGATGTACCTAGGTGTTGCAGCAGCACCATCAACCTGGTGGTTTGTCCGGTGGCTCTACGCAACGGCTAAGGCGCTTCCAGATTCCAGGCTGACAGATGCTTACCTGTCGCGAGTCACTGTTAAGTATGGTCTCACAGCCGGAGCGTTTTGGCTGGCCTTCGCTTTGGCGTTTTGGAACGAGCGCGTTGGACTGTTCGTTGCTGCACTTACAACATTGGTTTACGTCATTCCACCGGCCAGCCCCACTTTCAAGCCTGAGTCCGCCGCCGAGTGCTGAGCTTCGCGCCGCGGGGCTGGCTGACGATGTCTGCAACGGGTCGGGAGCGGACACGTCCTTTCTTTCGCGAACCAGACGGGTGGAAGGTGCCGCCGTGCTCGGTCGCGTCAAGGCACGCTAGGCCTTCGGCTCCGCTCTTCGGCCTTGACCCGGCCTGCGCGCGACGGCTGGCTGATGGGGTCGGGACGCAGGGCGTCCTTAGAAGATTCGACGGCCTGCCGCGCGTCGAACACTGGGCAGGGGCTTGCCACAGTGAGTTGCGACGGCTGCGTTCAACAGGCGAGTTCTGCGCCGCTGGAAAGCGAGAGCCGGCGGAGTGGCCGCCGGCGGGGTGCGAGACGCTGCGCCCGAGCCGAACGCAGGGAGCTAAGCCACACGACGGCAGGTGCTGCTCATTGTTCGACGCGGCCGGCAGGCCACGTCGAAACCTCCTAGGGACGCTCATCGTCCCGACACCTCCGGTCAGCCGCCGAGGGCGGGGCGGGTCAAGGGCGAAGAGCGAAGCGTCCCTTGACGCGGCCTGTCGTCGATGGCGCTCAGCCATCCGCCGAGACGCCGAGAACGCCCTTCACACCGTCTCAACCACAAGCACCTCCAGCGCCCCTTCCGCCCGCGCCACCTTATCCCCGACTTCGCGCCCCAACAGCGCCCGCGCCAGGGGCGATACGTATGAGATCGCGCCCGCCTTGGGGTCGGCCTCGTCCTCGCCGACGATGCGGAAGCTCTGGGTGCGACCGTCGGCTCTCGCGAAGGTGACGCGGCTGCCGAACTGGGCGTCCGTCCGCGCCGGGTCGGCGGGGGTGAGGCGGGCCGAGCCACGCCGCGCCGACCAGTAGCGCAGGTCGCGGGTTGCGCGGGCGAGCGCGGTGCGGTCGGCGGCGACACCGCCCGCGGCCTGCGCCGTCGTGTAGGCGGCGCGGGCCGTCGCGAGTTCGGCCTCGATCAGCGCCAGGCCCGAGGTCGTCACGAGGTTGGGATGCGGCGAGACCGGTAGGTCGGGCAGGTGGGCGGCGGCCGCCTCGTAGTCCTGCTCCTTGGTGAAGGCGACGCTCATGCGAGGGGCAACGCGCGGCGCGTCAGTCGGGCTGCGGCTGGGGGCCGCCGACATGCTTGCGCCGCGCCAGCATGTTGAGCGCCTCGACCAGTATGGAGAAGGCCATGGCGGCGTAGATGTAGCCCTTGGGCACGTGGAAGCCCGTGCCGTCGGCGATCAGCGTCATGCCGATCATCAGGAGGAAGCCCAGCGCCAGCATCACCACGCTGGGATTCCTGCGGATGAAGGCGGCCAGCGGGCCGGAGGCGACCATCATCAGCACGACCGCGACGATCACCGCGGCCATCATGATCGGCAGGTGCACCGTCATGCCCACGGCGGTGAGGATGCTGTCGATGGAGAACACCATGTCCAGCACCACGATCTGAAGCACCACCGCGGTGAGCGAGGCGGAGACCTTGCCGTGGGCGGCCTTGCCTTCGAGGCTCGTCTCGGGCTCATCGCGCATCGACTCGTGGATCTCGCGCGAGGCCTTCCAGATCAGGAACAGCCCGCCGGCGATCAGGATCATGTCGCGCCAGCTCACCGGGTGGGCGGCCACGGTGAACACCGGCCGCGTCAGGCTGACGATGAAGGCGATGGTCGAAAGCAGCCCGAGCCGCAGCACCAGCGCCAGGGCGATGCCCAGGGTTCGAATCCGCCCGCGGTTCGCCTCGTCCAGCTTGTTGGTCAGGATCGAGATGAAGACGAGGTTGTCGATCCCCAGCACCACCTCCATCACGATAAGCGTGACGAGCGCCAGCCAGGCGGCGGGGTCGGCGATGAGGTGGATGATGTCGCCCATGGGCGGCGGCGGACTCCGGTGGACCTGGGCCAGCCATACGGAAGCGGACGCCTGCGCGCGAGGGGCTTCGGTTGCGGACGGGCGCGGGGCCATGTTAAGGCCCGCGCGCGCTCGGTGCGGCCTCGTTTCAGGGCCCGACGTCGTGCGCCAATGACGAATTCCCGCTCCGTCCGCCGGCGTCGATCCTCGTGCAGGGTCCGTCGCGCCGGCCAGGCGCAGTGCAGTGACAGGTCCCCTTGGCCGACGACTCCAAGAACACCGACGTGGGCGAGCGCTACGCGCAGGCGCTGTTCGAACTGGCCGACGCGCAGGCCAAGCTCCCCGCCGTCGAAGGCGATCTCAAGGGGCTTGAGCAGGCGCGCGCCGAGAACCGGGACTTCGGCCGCCTGCTGACCTCGCCCGCCTATACCGCGGAGGATAAGGGCCGCGGCCTGACCGCTGTGGCGAAGGCCGCCGGCGTCGATCCGCTCACCGCCAAGTTCCTGGGCGTGATCGCCCACAACGGCCGCGCCTCCGCCCTGCCGGCGATGGCCAAGGCCTTCGCCGCGCTGGCCGCCAAGAAGCGCGGGGCGGTCGCCGCCGAGGTGACCACCGCCGCCCCGCTCAGCGAGGCCCAGCAGAAGGGCGTCGCCGCCGCCCTGCGCCAGTCGCTCGGCCGCGATCCCGAGATCACCGTGCGCGTCGATCCGGCGCTGCTCGGCGGCATCAAGGTGCGGGTCGGCTCGCGCCTCTACGACGCCTCGCTCAAGACCCGCCTCGACCAGCTCGCCTCCGCGCTCGCGCGCGCCTGACCCTTCAGACCTAGAGACTTAGCCATGGACATCCGCGCCGCCGAGATCTCGGCGATCCTCAAGTCCCAGATCGAAGGCTTCGGCGACGAGGCGCAGGTCTCCGACGTCGGCCAGGTGCTCAGCGTCGGCGACGGCATCGCGCGCATCTACGGGCTGGAGGGCGTGCAGTCGGGCGAGATGGTGGAGTTCCCCGGCGCCGATGGGGTCAAGGGCATGGCCCTCAACCTCGAGCGTGACAACGTGGGCGTGGTGATCTTCGGCTCCGACGCCAAGATCAAGGAGGGCGACGAGTGCCGCCGCCTCTCCGAGATCGTGGACGTGCCGGTGGGCCGCGGCCTGCTGGGCCGGGTGGTCAACCCGCTGGGCGAGCCGATCGACGGCAAGGGCCCCATCGAGTTCACCGAGAAGCGCCGGGTGGACGTGAAGGCGCCGGGCATCATCCCGCGCAAGAGCGTGCACGAGCCCATGCAGACCGGGCTCAAGGCCATCGACACCCTGATCCCCATCGGCCGCGGCCAGCGCGAGCTGATCATCGGCGACCGCCAGACCGGCAAGAGCGCCGTGGCCGTGGACGCCATCCTCAACCAGAAGCGGGTCAACGAAGGCGACGACGAGAAGGCCAAGCTGTTCTGCATCTACGTGGCCATCGGCCAGAAGCGCTCGACCGTGGCGCAGATCGCGCGCACGCTGGAGGAGAACGGCGCGCTCGACTACACCATCATCGTCTCGGCCACCGCGTCCGAGCCTGCGCCGCTGCAGTTCCTGGCGCCGTTCTCGGGCTGCGCCATGGGCGAGTGGTTCCGCGACAACGGCCTGCACGCGCTGATCGTATATGACGACCTCTCCAAGCAGGCCGTGGCCTACCGCCAGATGTCGCTGCTGCTGCGCCGCCCGCCCGGCCGCGAGGCCTATCCCGGCGACGTGTTCTACCTGCACTCCCGCCTGCTGGAGCGCGCCGCCAAGCTGAACGAGGACTACGGCTCGGGCTCGCTGACGGCGCTGCCGATCATCGAGACGCAGGCCAACGACGTGTCGGCCTACATCCCCACCAACGTGATCTCCATCACCGACGGCCAGATCTTCCTGGAGACGGACCTGTTCTACCAGGGCATCCGCCCGGCGGTGAACGTCGGCATTTCGGTGTCGCGCGTGGGCTCCTCGGCCCAGATCAAGGCGATGAAGACGGTGGCCGGCTCCATCAAGGGCGAGCTGGCGCAGTATCGGGAGATGGCCGCCTTCGCCAAGTTCGGCTCCGACCTCGACGCCTCGACCCAGAAGATGCTGGCCCGCGGCGAGCGGCTGACCGAGCTCCTCAAGCAGCCGCAGTATTCGCCGCTTTCGGTGGCCGAGCAGGTGGCGGCGGTCTACGCCGGCACCCGCGGCTACCTGGACGCCATCCCCACCGCGCAGGTGCAGCCTTTCCAGGACGCCCTCCTGGCCAAGCTGCGCACCAGCCATCCCGAATTCTACGAGGGCGTGGCCAAGACCAAGGCGCTTGGCCCCGACCTGGAGGCCATGCTGAAGGAGGCGCTGGACGCGGTGGTCAAGGAGTTCTCCACCGCCCCGGCCGTCGCCGCCTAAGCCAAGCCGAACGGGAGAGACCGCCGGCCATGGCCAGCCTCAAGGAGATGCGCAATCGGATCGGAAGCGTGAAGTCCACGCAGAAGATCACGAAGGCGATGCAGATGGTGGCGGCGGCCAAGCTGCGCCGCGCGCAGGACACGGCCACCGCCGCCAAGCCCTACGCCGCGCGCATGGCGAGCGTGATCGCCAACCTGGCGGCGGGCGTCTCCGGCGACGGGGCGCCCAGGCTCCTGGTCGGCACGGGGTCCGACAGGCGCCAGCTCATGGTGGTCATGACCGCCGACCGCGGGCTGGCCGGCGCCTTTTCATCCTCGGTGGCGCGTGCGGCGCGCGACCGGATCAACGCGCTCCTGGCCGAGGGCAAGGACGTGCGGATCATCTGCGTCGGCCGCAAGGGCCGCGATGTGCTGCGCCGCCTGTTCCCCGACCGGATCGTGAAGACCTACGACTTCTCCGCGCAGAAGACCTACAGCTTCGCCACCGTGCAGCCGGTGGCCGACCAGATCCTCGAGATGTTCGAGGCGGGCGAGGTCGACGTGGTGACGCTGTGCAGCTCCGAGTTCCGCTCGGTGATCAGCCAGGCCCCGCGTTTCCGCCAGCTTGTCCCGGCCGAGGTTAAGGCCGCGGAGCGCGAGGCTGGCCCCGCCGTTGCGTATGAGTACGAGCCCGACGAGGGCGCGATCCTGGCGGAGCTTCTGCCGCGCAACATCGCGGTGCAGCTGTTCGTGGCGCTCCTGGAGAATCAGGCGGGCTTCTACGCCAGCCAGATGACCGCCATGGACAACGCCACCCGCAATGCGGGCGACTTGATCGGTGCGCTGACCGTCTCCTACAACCGCCAGCGCCAGGCCCAGATCACCAAGGAGCTGATCGAGATCATCTCCGGCGCCGAGGCGCTGTGACCCGGGCGGCGCGAGCCGCCTGGCCGGACCGCCCTCCGGTCGAAGACGAGGCGACGCTCGCTACCTACCTCGACCGCGCCGGCGTCGAAGAGGAGACGCGCGCCTTCTGCCGCGCCCTCGCCCGCGACGGGGTGGCGCGCATCGACCTGGGCGAGGAGGGGCGCGCCCTGGCCGACCGGGTCGCCGCCGAGATGGACCGGAGCTTCGCCCGCTACGGCGGGGTCGGCCGCATCCAGGACGCCTGGCTGCGCTCGCGCGCCGTGCGCCGGCTGGCGACCCTGCCCAAGGTCAAGCGCCTTCTCGACCTTGCCTACGGGCGCCCCGCTTTCGCCTTCCAGACGCTGAACTTCCGCCTCGGCACCCAGCAGCACGTCCACTCCGACGCCATCCACTTCCACAGCGTGCCCGAGCGCTTCATGTGCGGCGTGTGGACGGCGCTGGAGGACATCGCGCCGGGCGCGGGGCCTCTCGCCTACCACCCGGGCAGCCACAAGCTGCCCGTGCTCACCATGCGGGCCGCCGGCGTGAACCATTCGCCGCCGACGCCCGATGACTACGGCAAGACCTACGTGCCCGCCCTCGCGGCGCGGCTGGATGCGTCGGTGCTTCCCAGCACGACGGCGGTGCTGAGGAAGGGCGAGGCGCTGGTGTGGGCCGCCAACCTCGCGCACGGGGGCTCGCCGATCACCGACCCGGGCAGCACCCGCCGGTCGCTGGTGACCCACTACTTCTTCAAGGGCTGCCTCTACCACACGCCGATGACCTCGGACGTCGAGGACGGCCGCTATGCGGCGCGCCTGCCGCTCAATCTCCAGACCGGTGGCGTGGAGTGGCCGCGCGATTCCGAGGGGCGCCGCGTGCGCGTATCGGCGGGCTGGCTGATCGAGGCGGCTTGGAAGCTGGCCAGTCGCCGGCCGCACGTCGCGTGACGGCTTCGCCGACCTCCTTCGCCACAGGCGCCATCCACCGCCTTTTCCCCGCCGCGCCAGTCCGCTAGAGACCCCGCCATGACCGCCCAGCCGCAATCCATCACGCCCAACACAGGCGTCGCCACCGGCCGCATCGTCCAGGTGATCGGCGCCGTCGTCGATGTCGAGTTCGAGCAGGGCCACCTGCCGCAAATCCTCAACGCGCTCGAGACCACCAACACCGACCAGCGCACCGGGGAGCCCTTCCGCCTCGTGCTCGAGGTGGCCCAGCACCTGGGCGAGAACACCGTGCGCACCATCGCCATGGACACCACCGAAGGCCTCACCCGCGGCCAGGACGTGACCGACACGGGCGGCCCGATCACCGTGCCCGTTGGCCCCGCCACGCTGGGCCGCATCATGAATGTGGTGGGCGAGCCCATCGACATGGCCGGCCCGATCAGCCGAGAGCACACCGCCTCCATCCACGCCGAAGCGCCGTCCTTCGCCGACCAGTCGTCCAACACCGAGGTCCTGGTCACCGGCATCAAGGTGATCGACCTGCTGTGCCCCTACACCAAGGGCGGCAAGATCGGCCTGTTCGGCGGCGCGGGCGTGGGCAAGACCGTGACCATGCAGGAGCTGATCAACAACATCGCCAAGGCCTACGGCGGCTATTCGGTGCTGGCGGGCGTGGGCGAGCGCACCCGCGAAGGCAACGACCTCTACCACGAGATGATCGAGAGCAACGTCAACGTCGCCGGCGGCGGCGAGGGCTCGAAGTGCACGCTGGTGTACGGCCAGATGAACGAGCCCCCCGGCGCGCGCGCGCGGGTGGCGCTGACGGGCTTGGCCCAGGCCGAGTACTTCCGCGACGAGGAGGGCAAGGACGTGCTGCTCTTCATCGACAACATCTTCCGCTTCACCCAGGCCGGCTCGGAAGTGTCGGCGCTCCTGGGCCGCATCCCCTCGGCCGTGGGCTACCAGCCGACGCTGGCCACCGAGATGGGCAATCTGCAGGAGCGCATCACCTCAACCAACAAGGGCTCGATCACCTCGATCCAGGCCATCTACGTGCCGGCCGACGACCTGACCGACCCGGCCCCGGCGACCTCCTTCGCCCACCTGGACGCCACCACCACGCTCTCGCGCGAGATTGCGGCGCAGGCGATCTTCCCGGCCATCGACCCGCTGGACTCCACCAGCCGGATCATGGACGCCAACATCCTGGGCCAGGAGCACTACGACGTGGCGCGCCGGGTGCAGGAGATCCTGCAGTCCTACAAGGCGCTGAAGGACATCATCGCCATCCTGGGCATGGACGAGCTGTCCGAAGAGGACAAGCTGACGGTCAGCCGCGCGCGCAAGCTCAGCCGCTTCTTCAGCCAGCCCTTCCACGTGGCCGAGCAGTTCACCAACACGCCCGGCAAGTTCGTCAGCCTGGAGGACACCATCCGCTCCTTCAAGGCCATCGTCGACGGCGAGTACGACCACCTGCCCGAGCAAGCCTTCTACATGGTCGGCGCCATCGAGGAGGCCGTGGCCAAGGCGGAGACGCTGGCGGTCTGAGCCTCCGTGATCGGCCTCGGTCTCGCCCTTCTGGGCTTCGCGCAGGCGGCGACGCCTGCGCCGACCGAACCGGCGAAGGCTCCGACGGCCTATGTCGACGGCTTCTGCCTGCACGTCTCCACCGGGAGCAACGAAGGGCCGGAATACTACCGCCTGCTCGCAGTCACTGGCGCCAAGCCGCTGAGCGACTCCGCCGGCGACGAGCTGACGCCGGTGGATGAGCCCATCGCCGGCCAGGTGTTCCGCTTCACCTCGGACGGACCGGACTCGCCCTCTGCGGTGATCGACGCTCGCCGCGGTCAGTGCGCGCTGGTGTGGGCAGGATCTGTGGTGCCCGCCTCGGCCCTGGCGGAGATCGCCGACGACCGGCCCAGGTCGGGCCCCGACGGCGCGACCGAGCGCTGGCGCAAGGTGAGCGCGGCGATCATCACCCGTCCCCGCCCCCCGCGTTGGTTCATCCAGGTCGGCGGCCAGGAGAGGCAGGGCGTCTGCGCCGACGCCCTGGCCGACCTGCGGCGGCGTGACAAGCAGGCCATTTCCATGCTGCGCCTCGCCCCCTGCAAGCTCGACGCGGCGGAGAAGGTCGAGGCGCCGTGATCGCGGCGGCGGCGCTGGCCGCCGGGCTCGTCGCCACCGCGCCCGCCCGCCACACAGCGCCGATGCTCGCCGAGCCGCGCGCGTGGAGCCTGCGGGTCACGGGCTGGCTGCGGCAGGGCGCGCAGCTGTGCCTGCAGGCGTCCGGCCCGGCGGCGCTCGCCGCCTTGGGGCCCCGTTATGGCGCGCGCCCGGCGCCTGCGCCCCGGGTTCGCAGCGCGCGCTTCTCCACGACCTTCCAGGTGCTCGGCCCGCGGGGCGAGGTGACCGTCAGCGGCTGGGGCGCCCCCGGCGGCTTCCGCTGCACGGTGGAGGCGGCCTCCGGCGAGGCGGGCGCCCTGCAGCGCGAGCTCCCGGGCCTCGTCGCCGGCCTGGGCTTCGTGCGCATGCCCACCGTTCCGGCGCGCTGGCCCGGCGAGGCGGCATGGCGCGGTCGCGGCGCGACGACGGGGGTCGAGCTGTTCACCGCGGCGCCCCTGGTCCACGGCGCCCCCTACGGTGCGCTGCTGCAGTTCGCGCGGTCGCCGCGCTGAGGCGCGTCGTCAGGCCAGCGCAGGCCGCGGCTCCGCCTTGCGCCGCGTCGCGTTCCTTGACGGGGGCGGGGCCGAGCGACATACGCGCGTGATCCCGCCGTCCAGAGCTTCTGACTCCACCCGCATGGCCCAGCTGCATTTCTCCCTCGTCGCGCCCGAACGCGAGCTTTTCGTGGGCGAGGTGGACCAGGTCGACGCCCCCGGCGTCGAGGGCGACTTCGGCGTCCTGGCCGGGCATGCGCCCTTCATGACCACGCTGCGCGCGGGCGAGGTGCGGGTCCGCACAGGCGGCGCTATCCGCGTCTTCTCCATCGAGGGCGGCTTCGCCGACGTGACTCCCGAAGGCTTCACCCTCCTGGCCGAGAGCGCGCAGGAAGCCAGCGTGCAGTGACCCTGCCGCCCCAGGCGGTGCTCGACGCCGGGGGCGTGGTCGGCGTCCTCCTGGTGCTGCTGGCTTATGCCGGCATCCACTTCGACTGGTTCGACCCCAAGCGCGCGCCGGCGCTCCTGATGAACCTGGCGGGCTCGGTGCTGATCCTGCTGTCGATGACGCACGCCTTCAACCTGTCCGCCTTTTTGATGGAGGCGGCGTGGGCGGCCATGGCGCTGTTCGGCCTGGTCAGGCGCCTGCTGTCGCGGGGGCGCCCAGGGGGGCGCTGAGGCGCTCCAGCCAGGCCGGCACGCCGTCGGCCACGCCATCCGCACCGCTGTCGTCGCCGAGCAGCCAGTGACTGCGGCCCGCCAGCACCCGGCACGGCGCGTGAAGCCGTCGCGCCGTGGTCTCGGCCACCGAGGGCGGGTTCACCTGGTCGTGCGCGCCGACCATCAACAACGCCGGGACGTCCAGCGTGGGCACGGCGGCCCCCAGCGTCGGGTCGAGCCACCAGTTGGTGATCTCGAACACCGCGCGCCCCGATTCCGGGACCATGCGGGCGTACAGGGCGCGCGCCTCGGGCTCGGGCAGGCGGTCCATGGTGAACTGGCGCACCACATCCCACTCCGGCTCCAGCGCCTGCAGCCACCAGAAGCCGCGTAGGGCGGTCAGGGCGATGCCGGCGGCCAGCTCCATGCCCGCGCTTTCCGTCTGCCCCCAGGCGGGGGAAGGGGCCAGCAGCACCAGTCCCGCCACGGGCGTGCGCCCGGCGGCGATCTGCGCCACCAGCCCGCCCATGGAATGCCCAACGATCACGGGCGGCGAAGTCAGGCTCCGCGCGGCCTCGACGACCGCAGCGACATAGTCGCCGAGGGAGCGCCCGGCCACGCCACGCCCGCCCTGGAGCGGCGCGTGCCCTGGCAGGTCGATGGCGGTGCAGTCCCAGCCCGCGCGCTCCCACGGGCGACGCAGGGCGTCCCATGCCCAGCCGCCGCAGAAGGCGCCGTGGACGAGCAGGAGCGGCGGACGCGCGCCGGTCAGGCGGCTTGCGCCAGGTGGCCGAAGGCCTCGATCACCCGCGCGTAGGCCTCGCGCTTGAAGGGGGCCACCAACGACAGCGCCTCCCCGATGCCGGCCCAGCGCCAGCGGTCGAACTCGGCGTGGGCGTCGGCCTCCAGATCGACCTCGGCGTCCTCGCCCTCGAAGCGGAAGGCGAACCAGGCCTGGCTCTGGCCCAGGAAGCCGCGCGCCGCCTTGCCGCCCACCATGCCCGCGGGGAAGTCGTAGGAGATCCAGCCGTCCGCCCGACCCAGCAGCGACACCGACGAGACGCCGGTCTCCTCCTTCAGCTCGCGCAGGGCGGCCGCCTCCAGCGCTTCGCCGGCGTCGACGCCGCCCTGGGGGAACTGCCAGTTGCGCGGGCCGCGCTGGCCGACGCGGCGGCCAAGCCATACGCACCCGTCGCGGTTGAAGAGGACGATGCCGACGTTGGGGCGGTAGCGGGCGCGCGGTTGCGGCGTGACGTCCAGGCTCATCGCCTCATCATGGCCGAGGCGGGCGCGAGTTGATAGCCGCGGGCGGGAAGGCCCGCCGCCCATTTGACGATGGCGTCCACCGTCACGGGATAGGCGAAGCCGGCGCCCAGCGCGCCGCCGCGGGCCAGCGCCCCGGCTTCCAGGGCGGTGAGCTGGCGGTCGATCGACTCCGCCGAGAGGTCCTGGTCGATCACCGTGTCGGCCGAGGCGCGGGGCAGGCCGCCGCCCCCGCGCCGCGCCGCCTGGCCGTCGTCGACGAAACCCAGGCCGCGGGCGCGCAGCACGCCGGAAAACACCTGCATGGCGGCGTCGGACTGCAGGAAGCGCCCGCCCAGGTAGTTGGTCAGCGCCATGTAGCCGGTGGCGCGCGAGAGCAGGGTCTCCATGCGCCGGGTGAGCTCGCCGGGGGCGGCCTTGGCCATCAGCGTCATGGGGCCGGGGTCGTTGTTGGGGTAGTCGACCGGCTCCATGGGGGCCTCGAGCACGGCCTCGTGGCCGGCGGCGCGGGCCTGGTCGATCCAGCCCTGCAGGCCGTCGGCGTAGGGCACGAAGGAGAGCGTCACCTCCGGCGGCAGGCGGGTGATGGCCGCGCGGGTGGCCACCGCGTTGAGGCCCAGGCCGCCCACCACCAGGGCGATGCGCGGCTTGCCGTTGGGGGTGAAGGGGCGGCTGTAGGCCTGGAAGGGCGTGCGCCCGTCCTTGGCGATGATGGGCAGGAGGCCGCCGGGGCCGGGGGCGGTGAGGCCCGCGATCGGCGCGGGCGCCAGGGGCGGGCCGAGCGGGCGCGTGGGCTCCGCGCCCAGGGCCGGCGCGGCGGCGTCGGCGATGCGGCCGCCGTCGGGCAGGGTGATGGTCGCCTCGGCGCCGACGCCCGGAGCCGCCTGGGCGGCGAGGGGGTCCAGGGCCGGATCCCCGGGCTCCGTGATGGCTCCACGCAGCGCGGCGTCGCTCAGCCGGCCCGCCTCGTGCAGCCGGCCGCGCACGCGGGGCGCGCCGGCATGGGGGTCGCCCAGCGCGGCGACGAGGAGGGCGGCCGCGACGATGACCGTCCCGGCGCACGCGCCCGCCGCCAGCAGGGGCTGCGCCCTGAGGCGCGCCACCAGCGCGGGCGCGGGTCGGTCGACCTCGCGCGCCCTGGCCGCTGGCGCGGCGGCGCGGAAGGCGGTGGCGGTGGCGGGTCGGGCGAACATGACGCTGCGGCGGTCTCGCGAGTACGCGGAGGAGCAGCGCAGGTGTGAAGGAAGACGGTTAAGGCGGAGTGATCGCCCGCCGCTTCCGCCTAGTGGGTGAGCGGGGGCGCGCCCTGGCTGGGCGCCACCTGGCCGGGCGGGGTGACCTTGGAGCCAGGCGTCCCGGGCATCGGCTTGGCGCCCACGCTAGGCGCCGCCGCCGCGCCACCGGCCTTCATCAGTCCCCCGCGCGCCTGCAGAGACCCCGGCTTCGCAGCCGTCGTGTCCACCATGGCGAACTGAGACTTGGGCGGCTCGTAGATCGCCGAGGGCCGCGCCGCGTTCGCCGCCTGCACCGAGCCGTAGTTCAAGACGTCGATGGCGCGCTGCAGCTGGTAGTCCTTGGCGGGGTCGTCCTTCTCGCCGGGAACGACCACGCTGTCGGGGCCGGTCAGCCGGGGCTTCTTGTCGTCGCCCGCGACCTTGTCGAGGCTGTGGTCCAGCGTCGCCTGGGGCACCTCGATGTCGGTGGAGATCTTGCGCACTCGGCCCTCCTGCGCGTCGAGCGCATTGCCGTAGCTGGCCTCGCTGAGGTCGAACTTGGCCTCGTCGGTGACCAGCTGCGCCTCCTCGCGGTTGCGCGCGACCACCAGGTCCGGCGTGATGCCCGTCTTCTGGATCGAGACGCCGGACGGCGTGTAGTAGCGCGCCGTAGTCAGCTTCAGCGCCCCGTCGGCGCCGCCGCGCAGCGGGATCACCGTCTGCACCGAGCCCTTGCCGAAGCTGGTCAGCCCCACGATGGTGGCGCGGTTGCGGTCCTTCAGCGCCCCCGAGACGATCTCGGCGGCCGAGGCCGAGCCGTAGTTGATCAGCGCCACCACCGGCACGCCCTTGAGCATGTCGCCGTTGGGCCGCGCGTTGTAGCGCTGGATGTCGCGCGGATCGCGCCCGCGCTGGCTGACGATCTCGCCGCCGTCGAGGAAGTCGTTGGCCACGTCCACCGCCGTGTCGACCAGGCCGCCCGGGTTGTTGCGCAGGTCGAGCACCAGCCCCTTCATGTGGGGCAGCTTGGCGCGCAGGTCGCGGATGGCGGCGGCGGTCTCGTCGCCGGTCTTCTCGTCGAACTGCGACACGCGCAGGTAGCCGATGTTCCCCTCCACGTGATGGGAGACGGTGTGGATGTCGATCACCTCGCGCTTCAGCGTCAGGGTGAAGGGCTCCTTCCTATCGCGCACCAGCGTCAGGGTGACGGGCTCGCCGATCGCGCCGCGCATGGATTTCACCGCGTCGTTCAGAGGCTGGCCCAGGATCGACTTGCCGTTGATCGAGGTGATGTAGTCGCCGGCGCGGATGCCGGCCTTGGCGGCGGGGGTGTCGTCGATGGGCGAGACGATCTTGATGGCGTTCTCGTCGGCCTGCACCACCAGGCCCAGCCCGCCGTAGTCGCCGCGCGTCTCCTCACGCATGGAGGTGAACTCGGTCGGGTCGAGGTAGCCCGAGTGCGGGTCGAGCGAGGTCAGCATGCCGTCGATGGCGGCCTGGATCAGCTTCTTGTCGCTGGTGGGCGCCACGTACTGCTTCTTCACCGTGGTGAGCACGTCGCCGAACAGCTCAAGCATCTTGTAGGTGTCGGCGTTGGAGGTGGCGGCGCTGGCGCTCGCCCCCTGCTGGGCGCAGGCCATGGCGGCCGCGCCGAGCGCGAAGGTGGAGACGCCGACGAGGATCAGCTTGCGCATGGACGGGGCTTTCCGGGAACGCACGGAACAGGGAGCGCGCCGGGCGAGGGCGCACGGCGTCGTGCGCGCTTAACCGTCGCCATGCAACGCCGCCAGCGTGGCCGTGGGCCGCAAAGCGTGTGCTTCCCGCTCAAGTCGCCGCCGCATCGCCTGGCCGATCTCCTCCGCGGGCCCGCGGCCGGCGTGCGGCCCACTCGCCAGTCCGCTGCGCGGGAGGTCACTTCCCGAGCCGCGGCGTGGGATCGACAGCGCGGGCGGCGTCACGCAGCTGCAGGTAGAGGTCGGCGTCTGGGGTCCCGCGCGCGGGGGTGCGGCCGACGGGAGCTCCGGCCGCGACTTCTACGCCCTCGCCGACAGTGATGGTCTGCAGGCCCGCCAGCACCACGCGCCAGTCGCCCGCCAGGCGCAGGATCAGCACCAGCCGCGCCCCCTTGAGCGGGCCGGCGTACTCCACCCGCCCCGCGGCGGGCGCACGCACCACGGCGTCGCCCGGCGGGCGCCACACGAGCCCCTCGGCCTCGCCGCGACCCGGCCAGGGCGCGCGCCAGCCGATGGCGGGCGCCCCGTCCACCGGGGCCAGCAGCCGCACGGGCGCTGGCGCGGGCGCGACGGGCGGCTCAGGCGCGCCCGCCTCGGCGCGGGCGGCGGCCAGGACGGTGCGCGCTTGCGGGGTGAGGAGCGCCGGGTCGAGCGCGGCCGCGCGCGTCGCCACCGCGTCGGCGGCCTCCTGCCGGTCGGCGACGACGCTCTCGGCGGTGAACAGGGCGGCGTCGGCGAGGGCCGCCTTGCGGCGCACGCCCTGCAGCGCCCGGGCCTGTGTGGCCAGCACACCGGCGCGGCGCTGCAGTTCCGGGGTGATGGCGCGCATGAGGAGCGCGCCGCGCGCCGCCTCCACCGCCTTCTGCGGCGAGACCAGAAGGGCGGGCGGCGGTTCGGCGCGCCAGCGCTCCAGGGCGCCGAGGAGGCGGATCAGCTCGCCGCGGTTGCGCCCGATGCGGGCCTGCAACTCGGCCTCCTCCCTGGAGAGGCCGCGCAGGCGGGCGGCGGCCGAGCTCGCGGCGGTGCGGCTGCGGGCCTCGGCCGCGCGCAGGGTCTGCAGACGCGCGGCGAGCCGGGCGGGGTCGGCGCGCGGCGGCGCGGCGGCGACCAGGCCGATGGCCAGCGCGAGGACGGGGAGGTGCGCGCGGCGCATGGGCCTGCATAGCTCGGGCGGCCGGGCTCGTCTCGGCGCCAAGGGTCGGGGGACCGATTGTTCAGCGCCCGCGGTGGCGTCGGTGCAGGTGCAGCCTCCGCGCGCCCTCAATCGCGATGGTAGGGCGAGCCCGCCAGCACGGTCACCGCCCGGTACAGCTGCTCGGCCAGCATGGCGCGCACCAGCGCGTGCGGCCACGTCTGCGGCCCGAAGGCCAGGCGCTCGCGCGCGGCGTCGCGCAAGCCCGGGTCGAGCCCATCGGCGCCGCCGATCAGGAAGGCGATGCGCCGTTCGCCCGCGTCGCGCCACTCGGCGAGCCGGGCGGCGAAGTCGCGCGAGGCGTAGGCGCGGCCGCGCTCGTCACAGGCCACCACCAGCGTGGCGTCGGCGATGGCCGCGCGCAGCGCTTGGGCCTCGGCGGGCTTGCCGGGCTTGCGCGCCTCCACCTCGGCGATGTCGAACGGGCCCAGTCCCAGCGAGCGACCCGATGCGGTTGCGCGTTCGCACCAGTTGCGCGCGAGCAACGCCTCGGGCGCGCGGCCCAGCCGGCCTGCGGTGGCGAGCGTCACCCGCACGGGCGCACTTCGGGCGGTCAGCCGTTGAAGGCGGCGGGCCGGGACATGGTATGGGGACTGTCCACCGACCAGATCTTCTCGATCTGGTAGAAGGCGCGCACCTCGGGGCGGAACAGGTGGACGATCACGTCGCCCCCGTCGATCAGCACCCAGTCGGCGTTGGGCAGGCCCTCGACAGGGCGCGCGCCCAGCCCAGCGTCCTTGAAGGCGCGTAGCAGATGGTCGGCCATCGCGGCCACGTGGCGCTGCGAGCGGCCCGAGGCGACGACAACGTAGTCCGCCAGCGGGCTGCGGCCCTGCATGTCTATGCTGACGACGTCCTCGGCCTTGTCGTCATCCAGCTTGGCCAGCACCAACGCCTGCAGCTCAGCCGCCGCAACGTCCCCCTCGCCCGGCTCGGTGGCCACGATGGCGGGCTCTTCGTAGTCGTCGCGCAGCGCGTCCGATGCATCCAGGTCGTCTTCGAGGCGCGGGTCGAGGTCGGTCAGGGTCTGCGGCTCCGGTCTAGTCGGAAGAGACCATATCACGAACGCGCCGGGGCGGCCACGGTCCGCGCCGGCCGAAGCCGGCGCGGACCGCAAGGCTCACGTCTTCGCGGCGGTCTTGCAGGCGCTCATCATCTTCTTGCGGGCCTTGCCGTGCAGGGTCTGCGCGTCGGCCTGCTTGGAGCACTCCATCGAGGCGGCGGTGCGGGTCACCGGGCCGCCTTTGACCGCGGTCTTGGAGGTGGTCATCGTCGACGGCGCCGTCTTCGTCGGCGTGGTCATGGCGGTGTGGGTCGCGGGCTTCATCGACGTGCTCATGGCCGCGGCGGGCTTGGCGCCCGGCTTGGCGGTCGTGGTCATGGCGCCCTGGGCCGAGGCGGCGCCGGCGGCGAGCGTCACGGCGGCGAAGGCGATGGCGAAGGTCTTCATGGCGGAGGTCCTCGTGGCGGACGCTCGGAGCGGCGTCCCGTGAACGTGGGTGCGCCCGCAGTCCCGCAGGGCCATGGGCCGCCGCTCACCTTCCTGTGAGGGCCAGGAGCGCCACGGCCAGCGCGGCCGCGGCTACGCCCACCGCCGCCCAGGCGAAGCCTTCCCGCGGGCGCTGCACGACGAGCGCCGCCGGCTCGGGCGCCTCCAGCCGGCGCTCCAGCGCCTCCAGCACGCGCAGGCCGCGCTGGGCCAGGTCGCGGGCGCGGGCGGCGGGGCCGAGCTCGCGGGCGATCCAGCGCGAGACGACGGGGCGCGCGGATTCCCAGATGTCGCTGTCGGCGTCGATGCGGCGCGCCACGCCCTCGACGGTGGTCATCGTCTTTTGCAGCAGCACAAGCTCGGGGCGCAGGTGCATGTCGAACAGGCCGGTGATCTCGAAGAGCTGGCCAAGGAGGCGGCCCATGGAGACCTCCCGCGCCGGACGGCCGAAGATCGGCTCGCCCACCGCCCGTAACGCCTGGGCGAAGTCGTCCACGTTCTGGGTGCGCGGCACGTAGCCGGCCTCGAAGTGCACCTCGGCCACGCGGCGGTAGTCGCGGCGCAGGAAGCCCCACAGGATCTCGGCCAGGAAGCGGCGCTGGTCGCGGTCCAGCCGGCCGACGATGCCGAAATCCACCGCGTGCAGCTGGGCGGGGGCCTCCACGAACAGGTTCCCCTCGTGCAGATCGGCGTGGAACACGCCGTGGTCCAGCGCCTGGGTGAGGAAGCCGCGGATCACCGCCGCCGCCAGCGCCGGGCGGTCCAGCGCCGGGTCGGCCAGCACGGCGGGGTCGGAGAGGGGGCGCCCGCGCACCCACTCCAGCGTCAGCACGCGCTTGCCCACGCCCGTCCACACGACGGCCGGGGCGGTCATGTAGCCATCGGTCGCCATCACCTCGCCGAGTTCGGAGGCGCCGGCCGCCTCCAGCCGCAGGTCGAGCTCCAACTGCAGCGAGCGGGCGACGGCCGCGGTGAAGGCCAGAGGCTCCAGCCGGCGGGCGGGGGGCACGAAGCGGTCGGCCAGCCGCGCGCCCAGCCGCATGGCGGCGGTGTCGCGTGCGACCTGGCGCTCCACCCCGGGGCGCAGCACCTTCACCGCCACGCGCCGCCCGTCGTTGAGCTCGGCCTCGTGGGCCTGGGCGACGCTGGCGGCCGCCACCGCAGGGCCGAACCGGTTGTAGAGGGCCGACAGCGGCCGGCCCAGCGAGCCGACCACGATCGCCTCCGCCTCGGCCTGCGGGAAGGGCGGCAGCCGGTCCTTGAGGCGGGCGAGGTCGTCGGCGAACTGTTCGCCGAACACGTCGGCGCGGGTGGAGAGCAGTTGGCCCAGCTTGATCGCGACGGGGCCGAGCTCCTCGAAGGCGCGGCCCAGCCGCTCGCCGGGGCGGCCTGGTGCGGCCGCGCCGCCGGTGACGAGGCGCAGCAGCGAGGCCGCGGCGCGGGCCGGGGCGGGTGCGAGGCCGGCGTACTCCCGCGGCAACAGCGCGTCGTGGCGCGAGAGCGTCCACCCGGCCGCGACCATCCGCATCACCGCGCCCACGCTGCTCATGGCGCGCTCAGATCGCCCAGCCGTGGTGCAGCGCCGCCACGCCGCCGGTGAAGTCGGTCCAGCCCGCGCGGGCGAAGCCGGCCTCGCCGATCATGCGCGCGAAGGTGGCCTGGTCCGGGAAGCGGCGGATCGACTCCACCAGGTACTGGTAGCTGGCGCGATCCTTGGCCACCGCCTGGCCGATCGCCGGGATCACGCTGAACGAATAGGCGTCGTACGCCTTGCGCAGGGCGGCGGCGGGCGGGCGCGAGAACTCCAGGCAGTAGAAGCGGCCGCCGGGCTTGAGCACGCGGCGCGCCTCGGCCAGCGCCGCCTCGATGCGGGTGACGTTCCTGATGCCGAAGGCGATGACGTAGGCGTGGGCGGAGGCGTCGGGTAGGGGCAGGCGCTGGGCGTCGCCCACGGCCCACTCGATCTCGGGCGCCAGCCCGCGCTCGCGGCCGGCGGCGATCATCTCGGCGTTGTAGTCGACGACCAGCACGCGGGCGTCTCCGCCGCCGCGGCGCGCCTTCGCCTTGCGCGTCTGCGCCACCAGCCGCCGCGCGACGTCGCCTGTGCCGCCGGCGCAGTCGACGATGGTCTCGCCGGGCTGCGGGTTGAGGCGAGCCACCGCCATGTCCTTCCAGATGCGATGCACGCCGGCCGACATCAGGTCGTTCATCAGGTCGTAGCGGCCGGCCACCCGGTCGAAGACGCCGCGCACCAGCGACGGCTTCTCGCCGGCGTCCACGTCGCGGTAGCCGAAGGTGGCGCGGGTCTCGCTCATGGGAGGCGTTCGTAGAGGAGAACGCGGGCGGGCTCCACGGGGGAGGCACCCGCGCCGCGCGCGCCCTACATGGCGGCTGCGGCGTTACGTGGCGGGAAACCCCTCCCGCGCGATGATAAACGCCGCGCGTTCGTGCGCCGGAAAGAGCGCTGGAGACGGTTCGACCTTGGCCAACGACACCTGGAATCACGCCGCCGCCCGGGTGCTGGTGCGCCCGCTGGTGGGCACCGGCGTCAAGCCCGACCATATCACAACCGTGCGGGTGATCACCGGCGCGGCCTCGCTGGCGCTGCTGGCGTGGGCCACGCCCGCGGCCATCGTGTGGGCGGGCGTGCTGTGGATCGTTTCCGGCTTCCTCGACCGGGCGGACGGCGAGCTGGCGCGCATCGGGAACATGCAGAGCCGCTCGGGGCATCTGTACGACTACTACAGCGACGTGGCGCTCAACTCGCTGTTCTTCCTGGCCGCGGGGGTGGCCGTGCGCCACTCGTGGCTGGGGCCGTGGGCCGTGCCGCTGGGGCTGGTCGGGTGCCTGGCCATGCTGGCCTGCTGCTGGTGGTCGGAGGTCTACGAAGACGCCGCCGGCCCCGGCGTGCGCACCTGGGAAGGCGCCTGGGGCTTCCAGCCGGACGACGCGCTGTATCTGCTCGCGCCGATCATGTGGCTGGGGTGGCTGGCGCCGGTGGTGGCCGCGACCTCCGTCTGCTGCAGCGCGATGGCGCTGGTGATCCTGGCGCGGCTGATCGGCCTCAAGCGGCGGCTGGCCCAGGAGGCTCAGGCCTCGCCCGCGGCCTGAGGAGGCCCCGCCCCTCCAGCGCGTTCCACGCCACCAGCACCGGCGCCCCCACCGCCAGGTCGCGCGCGCGCTTGAGGAAGGAGAGCGCCAGCGCCGTCTCCGCCGGCAGGCCGAACAGGGGGCCGATCACCGCGTAGGCGCCCTCCTGCAGGCCGAGCGCGCCGGGGATGGCGAAGCCGAAGCTCTTCACCGCGAGCAGCAGGCTCTCCACCACGAGCACCGCCAGGAACGGCAGGTGCGATCCCATCAGGTGCAGCGCCAGCCATGAGACAACGCCGTTCCCCACCCAGCCGCCGCCGTGCATGAGGGTGGCCAGGAGCACCCGGTCGCGCCGCCGCCAGATGGCGGCCAGCGCCTCGGAGACCGCCTTGGCCTGGCTGGCGGCGCCCGGCAGCACGCGCTCCATCAGCGCCCCGACCAGGTTCACGCTGCCCCGCTGCAGCAGCACGAAGGCCACGAGGAGCCCCACGCCGCCGGCGAGCAGCACGCCGGCCGCCCACAGCACGCCGGCCGCTTCGCCGTGCGCCTCGCGCCCGCCGCCGGTCAGCCGCCAGCCCAGGCCCGCCACGCCGCACAGGGTATAGATCACCTGCGAAGCCATCTCGGTGGTCAGGTCGATCACCAGCGAGGCCCACACGATGGCCGCCGGCGCGCCGAGCGCTGCGGTGCGCGCGCCCAGCACCACGCCCCCCAGCTGGCTGAAGGGCAGGAGGTCGGCCGCGCCCTCGCGCACGAAGCGCGCCCACACGTAGCGACCGGCCGTGCGCGCCGGCAGGCCCGGCGCGCCGGCGAACCAGGCCAGGCCCAGCCAGACCAGGAGCGCGCACCACACCGCCAGCAGCAGCGCGAACCCGCCGGGCCCGACCGAGGCGACCGACGCCACCACGGGGCGCACGCCCACGAACAGCGCCACGCCGACCGCGGCCAAGAGCCCCACCGTCAGCGCGGCGAAGGCGCCGAGGCGGCGCGCACGGGAAGGCGGCGGCGGCGCGGAGCCGACGCGGCTGTCGGGGGCGTCGGGGGCGGTCACGCGGGCAGCGGCGCGGGCGCGATCTCGGCCATGGCGGCCACCAGCCGCGCCATGTCGCCGGGCTGCACCGCGCCGATGCAGCCGATGCGGAAGGAGGGCGCAGCGGTGAGCTTGCCCGGGTAGATCACGAATCCCCGGGCTTGCAGAGCGTCGTACACCCGCTGGAAGTCCCACGCCCGGTCGGCGGGCGGGCGGAAGGTGGCGATGATCGGCGCCTGCAGCTCGCGCCGCAGGTACAGCGGGAAACCCTGGGCTGTGAGCCCCTCGACCAGCACCCGCAGGTTCTGCGCGTAGCGGGCGTGGCGCGCCCGCGGGCCGCCCTCCGCCGCCAGGAGCCGAAGCGCCTCCACCGCGGCGGCCACCACCTGCACCGGCGGGGTGAAGCGCCACTGGCCGTTGGCCGCGAAGCCCGCCGCCTGCGCCTGCAGGTCGAGCGCCAGCGAGGGCGCCACGCCCTTCGCCGCCGCCAGCAGCTCGTGGCGCACCAGCGCGAAGGCGATCCCGGGCGTCCCCTCCAGGCACTTGTTGGACGAGGCCATCACCACGTCCACCGGCGTGCGCGCGAGGTCGAGCGCCACCGCGCCGAAGCCCGCCATGGCGTCGAGCAGGAACACCCGCCCGGCCTGCGCCACGACCTTGGTCACCGCCTCGACCGGATTGAGCAGGCCCGTGGTGGTCTCCACCTGCACCAGCGCCACGTGGGTGAGCGACGGATCGGCGGTCAGCCGCGCGCCCACCGCCTCGGGGTCGACGGGCGCATCCTCCGCCCAGGTCATGGCCTCGGCCTGGCGGCCCAGGCGCCCGGCGATCTCCACCATGCGCCGGCCGTAGGCGCCGTTGACCAGCACCAGCAGTCGGTCGCCTTGCGGGCGCACCAGCGTGCCGATGGCCGCCTCCACCGCGTAGGTGCCCGAGCCCTGGATGGGGACGGCGGCGTGGGTCTCGCGCGCATTGACCACGTCCAGCAGCCCCGCGCACAGCTCGGCGGTCATCGCGGTGAACGCCGCATCGCGCGAGCCCCAGTCGCGCGTCATGGCGGCGCGCACGCGGCGGTCGGTGGTGAGCGGGCCCGGCGTGAGCAGGAGCGGCGCGGCGTCGTCGAGCATGGCGCGGCTTATACGGGCGCGCCGCCGCCCCCGCCATGACGCCCGCGCCTCACCCCCAGGGCGTCAGCTCGAACACCGGATGGAACACGCGCCGCCCGTCCGGCCGCGCCATCTCCGAGGCGATCAGCGCGGGGTCGATCGCCTCGCGCGTGGCGTTGAGCACGCGTTCGGCCGCCGGCGCATCGCGCGTGAGCGGATCGTTGCGCCACCAGGCCTGCAGCTGCGGCAGGGCGCGCACCGGCGTGCCGAACACGCGCGCCAGGGTGGGCAGCTTGTATTCGAGGAAGCCGGGATCGGGCGCGCCAGCCTGCGCATGCGCCTCCAAAAAGGCGCGCGGCAGGACGGCGGCGATGAACAGGCAGGCCCACAGCGGCCCGTCGTAGCCGAGCCGCTCAGCCAGGAGGGGTCGGAAGGCGGCCATCTCCGCGGCCTGCACCTCGCCGCCGCGGCCCGACCAGCCCCACCAGCCCGCCACTTCGGCCAGAGGGCGGTCGCCGGTGAAGGCCGCCTCGTCTGGCGCGAGGTCGGCGGCGATCTCGGCCAGGGGCGCGGCCAGCAGCAGGTCCCACTGCGCCACCAGCACCTGGCGCCACGCCAGGTCGCGGCCGCGCTTCGCGTACCAGTCGGCGATCAGCTGATCGCCGTGGATCCACTTCCAGTAGGAGTCCTGCGGCCCGGCGTAGGCATGTAGGTCGTCGAGCACGCCCTCCATGGCCGCACGCGCCGCCTCAGCCTCCTCGGGCGGGCCGCCATAGAGGCCGTAGAGCGCCACGCCGGGGTTGAGCGCGCGCAGCGCCACGGCGCGGGCGCGGCACACATCGAACGCCTTGAAGAACCAGAACAGGATGGCGAAGCGCGGTTCCGCCCTGTCGTCTCCGCCCGCGTCGAACGCCTGCATAGACGCAGTCGTAGCCGAGCGGGCCGGCGGCGGGAACCGCTCGCTCGGCGCGCCGCCGCGAGCTAAGCGGGAGCGCATGGACATGGCCCCCCGCCTCACCCGCGACGACATCGCCGCCGGCCTGGAGGCCGTGCGCGCCGAGCACGGGCCGTGGGAGTTCCACAATGTGCAGCTGCCCTACGGCCTGTTCACCATCGGACCCGAGCCCAAGGGCGACAACCACCGGGCGCTGAAGTTCCTGCAGCTCGCCGCCGACACCCTGCGCCGCCCTCTGGCGAGCCTGCGCGTTCTCGATCTCGGGTGCGGCGAGGGCCTCTACGCGCTGGAGTTCGGCCAGGCCGGTGCGGACGTCCTCGCCATCGAGGGGCGCGACAGCAATCTGGCGCGCTGCGAGTTCGCCCGCCGCGCCCTGGCGCTGCCCAATGTGCGCTTCGAGAAGGGCGACGTGCGCGAGGTCTCGCTGGAGAGCCACGGCCGCTTCGACCTGATCCTGTGCTCGGGCATCCTCTACCACCTGGACCACCCGGCGGCCTTCGCGCTGCTCAAGGCGCTCAAGCCCATGTGCGACGGCGGCGTCCTGTTCGTCGACACCCGCATCGCGCTCGCGCCCGAGGTCGAGGCGACATTCGACGGGGAAAGCTACTGGGGCCTCAGCTATCGCGAGCACGCGCCCGAGGCGTCTGAGGCGCAGAAGCTGGCCGACACGGGCGCCTCGCTGGATAACGAGCACTCGTTCTGGTTCACCCGCTTTGCGTTGGCCAACTACTTGGCCGACCTGGACTTCACCTCGGTCAGCGAGGCGCTCATGCCCGTGCCGCTCATGCTGCGGGCCGACCGCGTGTGCTTCGTGGCCTGCGCCGGTCGCCCAGTGCGTCCGCACAGCGAAGTGGGCTACGATCTCGCGCGCCGCCGCTGGCCGGCGCGTTACCCCGGCTGAGGCCGCGCGCTCAGGAGCTTTTCGCGTCCGCCGCGGCGCCCAGGCGCATGACCACTGTCAGCCGGTCGGCGGATCGGGTGGGGTCGCTCAGCTCGGCGGAGGCGTCCTCCGCCGTCCAGCTATAGCCGAGGTGGTCGAGCTGGGCGCCGTCGGCGGCGCGCACCGTGTCGTGGCGCGTCGCTCTGGGCGGGCCGAACTGCGCCTTGAGGGCGGCGGTGGCGTAGGGCAGGGCGTCGATCGAGGCGTCGTAGGCGATCCGCGCGAGCCGCCCGTCGCGGAAGCGGTAGCTGAGGTGGCGTGCGCGGTAGGCGCCGCCCAGCGGCGCGGCGGGCAGGGTGCAGTCTTGGCCGCCTGCGATCGGTGCGCAGCTCGCCGAGGCGCCGGTGGTCGAGGCGCGCCACGCCTCCAGCGGCATGCCCAGCTGCGCGCGGGAGAGCGCCTCGGCGGGGGCCGCATAGGCCTTCGGCGGCGCAGGCTGGGCGGCGACGGGCGGGGGGACGGGCGGCATGGGCGGGGCATCTCCGCGGCGACGCGGCTAGGCGTCCGGGGACTGCGTTTCACCACGGAATTGGGGCTCGGCTGCGGCGGCGCCGCTCAGCTCGCCAGGAAGGCCTTGAACCTGCGCGCCACCTCGGGCGGCTTCACCGTGGGGCGGCCGAGCACGGCCATCGAGCCCGCTGCGATGCGCAGGTGGACCAGGGCGGGCCCGCCTACCGCCTTCGCTTCCGCCCAGGCTGCGGAGAGGCCATCAAGGCTGTCGGCGGAGGCCGCGTAGGCGTAGCCGCAGGCGAGCGCGATGGCGGCGAAGTCCACCGAGGCCGAGACGGTGGCCTGGCCGCCCGTGGAGTCGTGCACGCCGTTGTCGAGCACCAGGTGGACGAGGTTCGTCGGTGCGTAGGCGCCTATGGTGGCCACGCTCCCCAGCTTCATCAGCGCCGCGCCGTCACCGTCCAGCACCACGACGGGCTTGTCGGTGTTGAGCGCCACGCCCAGCGCCATGCCGCTGGCCCCGCCCATGGAGCCGACCTGGTAGAGGTGCTGCGCGCGGTCGGCCAGGGTGAAGAGCTCGCGCCCGCACTTGCCGGTGGTGGCCACGATGGCGGTGCGCGCGTCGACCAGCTCCAGCACGCGCGCCAAAGCCGCCTCCCGCGCCGGGCGCGCGTCTCCGGTCTCGTGGCGCGCGCGCCGGCCGGGGGGGCGGGGCGGCAGGGGCGCGGGGTCGAGCGCGGTGTCCGCCACCGCGCCCTTGGGCAGCACCCAGGCGGCGGGCAGGCCTGTGGCCTGCATCGCCGCGACGGCGCGGTCGAAGGCGGGGCCGAGCGCCGAGGAGTCCGGCGAGACGTCCTCCACCGGCAGGCGCATCAGGCGCAGGAGGTCGTGGGTGATCTCACCCATCAGCGCGTGCTGCGGCTCGTCCTTCAGCCCGGGCTGGCCGCGCCAGGTGGTGACGAACAGCGTGGGGATGCGGAAGGGGAAGTTGAGCGATGTCAGCGGGTTGACCGCGTTGCCCAGCCCCGAGTTCTGGCACATCACCACCGTGCTGCGCCCCGCCAGCCACGCCCCGGCGGCGATCGCCACCGCCTCCCCCTCGCTGGCGGCGCCGACGTAGGCCAGCTCGCGGTCGGAGAGCACGCCGTTGATCAGCGGCGTCAGGAAGGAGCACGGCACCCCGGTGTAGAAGTCGAACCCGCGCGCGCGGGCGGCGTCGATGAACTGGGCGGCGCTGATCATGGGCGCGGCTTGTAGCGAGGCCGCGGCCCGCGGGCGAGACGCGCGCGCTACGCCTTCAGGAGGCTCGCGCCCCGCTTGCCCCGGCCCCAGCGGAACGGCGGCGGCGGGTCGTCCAGCGGCGCCATGTGCACGAGCGCCCCATGCTAAGCTGGGCGGTGGCCGCGGCGAGTTGGCATACCGCCCGTCGCCCGATCGCGTCAGCAGCGCCGCCGCCGTCCGTCCCGCCCGCCTGAGGAGCCTCGCCATGCGCCGCCGCACCTTCCTGGCCGCCGTCCCGCTCACCGCCGGCGCGGCCACGGCTCGCGCCCAGTCGCCCGCGGGGCCCGGACAGGGCGGCGCGCCCCGCTCGCCGGCGGACGCGACGACGCTCCCTGGCTTCCAGCCCGAGGGCGCCGAACGCTTCTTGCGGCCGGACGTGCATGCCGGCGACCGGCCCTCGGGGGCGAGCTTCGCCTCGCGCTCGGCGGCCTTCGGCCTGTCAGGCGCGGCCGGCACGGCGCAACCGCTGGCGACGCTGGCGGCCATCGAGACGCTGAAGAGGGGTGGCTCGGCGGCGGACGCGGCCATCGCCGCAAACGCCTGCCTGGGCTTCCTGGAGCCCACCAGCTCGGGCCTGGGCGGCGACGCCTACGTCATGGCGTGGGACCCCAAGCAGGCCAAGGTGGTGGGGCTGGCGGGCTCGGGCCGCTCGCCCCAGGGGCTGTCGCTCGAGACGGTGCGGGCGCGCTCGCCGGGCGGCGTGCCGCCCAAGCTGGGGGCGGTGACCGTGTCGGTCCCCGGCGCGCTGGACGCCTGGTGGAACCTGCACCAGCGCTACGGCAAGCTGCCCTGGGCCGAGCTGTTCGCGCCGGCCATCCACCTCTGCGAGACGGGCGCGCCCGTGCCGCAGATCATCGGCTACTACATCAAGCGCAACATGGCCGCTTTCCTGCGCCCCGGCTCAGGCGTGGAGGAGACGGCCAACGCGCAGCACGTCTACATGCCGAACGGCCGCGCGCCTTCCGAAGGCGACGTGTTCCGCAACCCGGACCTCGCCCGCACCTACCGCATGATCGCGGAAGGCGGGCGCGACGCCTTCTACGACGGCCCCATCGCCCGGGCGATCGAGGCCTACTTCAAGCGCATCGGCGGCTGGCTCACCGCCGCCGACCTGCGCCGCCACCACTCGGAGTGGAACATCCCGCTCGTCACCAGCTACCGGGGCGTGCAGGTCTACGGCATGGCCGCCAACACGCAGGGGTTGGCCACCCTGCAGATGCTCAACATGCTGGAGCGCTTCGACATGCGCGGCGCGGGTTTCCAGTCGCCGCTGTCGATCCACCTGCAGGCCGAGGCCAAGCGCCTCGCCTACGAGGACCGCGCCCGCTACTACGCCGACCCGAAGTTCAGCGACGTGCCGTTCGAGGCGCTGAACGACAAGGGCTACGCCGCTCGCCGCGCCGCCCTGATCCGGCCCGACCGCATCAACGCGTCCGTCCGGCCCGGGAACGCCCCCTTCCACGGTGACACCACCTACTTCACCACGTCGGACGCCGACGGGCTGATGGTGTCGATGATCCAGTCCAACTTCCGCGGCATGGGCTCGGGCTTGGTGTCAGACGCTCCAGGCGCGCACGCAGACTGGAAGACGCTGGGCTTCATGCTCCAGGACCGGGGCGAGCTGTTTTCGCTGCAGCCGGGCCACCCTAACATCTACGCGCCAGGCAAGCGGCCCTTCCAAACCATCATCCCGGGCTTCGCCACCAGGAACGGCGCGCCGTGGATGAGCTTCGGAGTGATGGGCGGCGACATGCAGCCCCAGGGACAGACGCAGATCATCCTCAACCGCATCGACTACGGGCTCGACATCCAGGCCGCCGGCGACAGTCCGCGCTGGCATCACGAGGGTTCGTCCCAGAGCATGGGAGAGGACGCGCCGGGCCTCGGTGCGCTGGGGGTGCTGCGGCTGGAGGCCGGCGTGCCCGATGCCACGCGCAGGGCGCTGACCGCCATGGGCTGGCCTATGGGCGCCTCGGACGGCGGCTTCGGCCGGTACGAGTGCATCGAGCACCGCATCAACGGGGCGGACCGCGTGTGGTCGGCGGCCAGCGAAATGCGCGCCGACGGGGTGGCGCTCGCCTACTGAGCCACGTCGCCGATCCACTCGTCCAGCCCCTCGCGCGCGTGCACCTCGCGCAGGGAGGGGAGCGTGCGCATGCGATCGAGGTAGGCGCGCAGGTGCGGCCAGTCGCTCGCCGGGCGCGGCATCGCGCGGGACCAGCGGCAAAGCATGGTGAGGAGGAGGTCCGCCGCGCTGAGCGGCTCACCCAGGATGTGGGCGCGACCATCGGCCAAGGCCGCCTCGGCGCGCTCCCAGGCGGCCTCGATCCCGCGACGCGCGAAGGCTCTGACGGCCTCCTCCTGGCCGGCGCCTGCGGGTTCGTGCGGATAGAACCAGGCGCGGAACAGCGGTTGCACGTCGTTGGCGAGGTAGACCATCCACCACAGATACGGCTCGCGCTGCGGTGTCCCGATCGTGGGCGCGAGGCCGCGCGAAGGGTGGCGCTCGGCCAGCATCAACAGGAGGGCGGCCACCTCGCCGTAGGCGCGGCCGTCGATCTCCAGCGTGGGGACGCGCCCCGAGGGGTTGAGCGCGCGATAGGCGGGCGTGTGCTGGTCGCCGGCCTTGGTGTCGACGAGGCGCGTCTCGAAGGGGACGTCGAGCTCGATCAGCATCCAGTGGACCGCCATGCTCGCCGTGCCCGGCGACCCGTGCAGGATGTACATGACGCCCTCAGCCCTGCGGGGTGATCACGACCTTGCCGAGCGGGTGCTCGTTCTCCGCCTCCTTCTGGGCGTCGACGGCCTTGTCGAGCGGGCCGAAGGTCTTGGCCACGTGGACGCGGACCTTGCCGTCGGCCACCAGCTTGACGATCTCGGCGAGGTCCTCGCCGTTCGGCTTGGCCATGTAGTCCTTGCCCGTGCGCCCGGCGCCCTGGCCCTGCTGCTCGGTCTGCCCGTCGCGGATGGTGGAGACCAGCACGCCGCCCGGCTTGAGCACCGCCCAGGAGCGCTGGCGCGTCTCGCCGCCGATCAGGTCGTAGACGAGGTCGACGGCGTGGGCGTGATCCTCGAACTTGTGCTTCTCGTAGTCGATCACCTCGTCGGCCCCGAGCGATTTGACGAAGTCCACCGCGTCCTTGCCGCAGGTGGCGAGCACCCGCGCGCCTTTCACCTTGGCGAACTGCACCGCCAGGTGGCCCACGCCGCCCGAGCCGCCGTGGATCAGCACGGTCTGCCCGGACTGCAGGCCGCCCTCGTCGAACAGCCCCTGCCAGGCGGTGTCGGCGGCGAGCGGCAGGGCGCCGGCCTGATCCATGGGCACGCCCTCGGGGACCTTGGCCCACTCGCCGTCGCGCACGATCGCCTGTTCGGCGTAGGCGCCGCGGTCGAAGCCCAGGTGAAACAGCACCGCGTCGCCCACTTCCACGCCCTCGACGCCCTCGCCGAGCGCGGTGACCGTGCCTGCGCCGTCGCGGCCCATGACCACGGGTAGGTCGGTCTCCTTGACCTCTCCCACGTCGCCGTCGCGGATCTTGTAGTCGACCGGGTTCACGCTGGCGGCCATCACCTTGACCACGAACTCCCCCCTCTCGGGCACGAGCTGAGTCAGCTCGTCGACCTGCAGCACCTCGGGGCCGCCGAACTTGTGGATGCGCACGAACTTCATGGCCGGGGCTCCCGTGGCTGTGCGCTATGGAGCGCGACAGGCGGCGGGCCAACCGGCGAGCGGGGCCACGGTTCCGCCGGCGATCAGGCCGCGGCGCGGGCCTCGTCGGCCAGAAGGCCGCCTTGCGCCTCGATCGGGGCGGGCCGGCCGATGAGGTAGCCTTGCAGCTCCGCGCAACCCTCGGCGCGCAGGATGTCGCGCTGCACCGCCGTCTCCACGCCCTCCGCGGTCACCGGCATGCCGAGGCCCGCCGCCATGCCCAGCACCGAGCGCACGATCACCGTGGAGCGCTCCAGCTGGCCCAACCCGTCCACGAAGCTCTTGTCGATCTTGATCTTGTCGAACGGGAAGGAGTGCAGCGTCGACAGCGAGGAATAGCCGGTGCCGAAGTCGTCCATGGCGATGCGCACGCCCATGGCCTTGAGGCGGCGCAGCGCGTCCAGCGCCGCCTGGAAGTCTCGCATCAGCGCCGTCTCGGTGATCTCGAGCTCCAGGCGTGCAGGCGAGAGGCCGGTCTGCAGCAACACCTCGTGCACGAGCGTGACGATGCGCGGGTCGCCCAGCTGCAGCGCCGAGAGGTTCACCGCCACGCCGATGGAGCGCGGCCAACGCACGGCGTCGGCGCAGGCGCGACGCAGCACCTGCTCGCCCAGTTCGCCGATCAGACCCGACTCCTCGGCCAGCGGGATGAACTTGTCGGGGCCGAGCAGGCCGCGCTCGGGGTGGCGCCAGCGCACCAGCGCCTCGAAGCCGCAGATGCGCCCGCTCTGCGCGTCGGCCTGGGGCTGGTAGAACACCACCAGCTCGTCGCGGGCCAGGCCCTTGCGCAGGTCGCCCAGCAGGACGCGCCGCGCGCGCAGCGCGTCCTGGTAGTCGTGGCTGAAGAAGCAGAACGGCTCGCCGCTCTCGCGCGCCTCCTTCAACGCCAGGTCGGCGTGCAGCAGGAGTTCGGAGGCGGTCTGGGCATCGAAGGGATAGCCGGCCACGCCGATGCTGATGCGCGGCTCGATGGCGATGTCTTCGATGTCGAGCGGCCGGCGCAGGCTCTTGCCGAGGCGGCTCAGCATGTCGGAGGCCGCGACGACGCCGTCGGTCCTGCTCCCTTGCACCACGAGCGCGAACTCGTTGCCGCCGATGCGGCCCGCCGTGCAGCGGTGCGGCGCCTCGAAGCGCTGCAGGCGCCGCGCGATGCGCGTCAGGAGCGCGTCGCCGACGGCATGGCCGAAGGTTTCGTTGACCTCCTTGCTGTTGTCGATGTTGAGGCACACGACCATCACCGTGCGTTCGCCCGCGTGCGTGATCGCGTCCTGCGCGATGGCCTCGCGGATCAGGCGGTGCATGACGCTGCGGTTGACCAGCCCCGTCATGGTGTCGTGGTCTGCCAGGTGGCGGATCATCCGCTCGGCCTCGCGCCGCTCGCGCAGGTCGCGCACTGAGAGCGCGACGCCGTCCGCCTCCTCGTCCACCTCGCTGAGGTGCACCTCCACCGGGAAGGCCTCGCCGCCGTCGGGTCTCAGCGTCGCTTCGCGCGTATGGCCCGGGATCAGCTCGCCCCCCTCCAGCGCAAGGAGTCCGCTCAGGAACAGGCGACCCTGCAACGCCGCGATCTCTGCGCCCGCGAGCTTGCAGAAGGCGGTGTTGGCGTCGGCGATGCAGCCTTGCGCATCGAGCACCACGATGCCCTCGCGCGTAGCCTCCGTCAGGCGGCGGCTGCGCTTCAGCGCGGTGCGCGAGCCGGCGTCGTCGATGTAGGCGGCGCCGACGCCCACCGACGTCAGCAGCACGCTCAGCATGACGACGAGCAGGCTCAGCACGCCCGCGTCGATCAGGCCGGGCGCGAGCGGCGTGGCGCTGGGAGTCAGCGTCAGCGCGCGCATGCCCACCAGGTGCAGCCCGCCGATGGCCACGCTCATCAGCGCCGCCGCGCATCCCTGGCGCCAGCGGGCCGAGCCGACGTCGGTCTCGATCAGGGCGGCGGTCGAGAACAGCAACGCCAGCAACACCGAGGCCCAGACACCCAGCGCCTCGTAGTCGACGTGCGCGCGCACGTGGTAGGCGGTCACGCCCACGTAGTTGGTCGCCGCGACCGCGCCCGCCAGGAGCAGGGCGCCCGCGATCAGCCGCAGCGTCTCGCGCCCGCTCCAGGCGACACCGAAGGCGAAGGCCGCGCCGGTCACCGACACGAGCAGCGCCACCAACACCTGCAGGGTGTCAAAGCCGTACGGCGCGCCGGGGTGGAAGCCGAGCAGGAGGATGAACTGCGCGGCCCAGATCGCTCCCCCCGCCTCCAGGCCGCACAGGAAGATCCAGGCGGCGCGCACGAGGCCTCGCGTGTCGCTCATGCGCGCGCGCAGGCGGAACACGCCCAGGAAGGCCAGGAAGGCGAAGCCGAAGGCCACGCACACGGGCGCGGGGTCGTGCCCCATCGCCAACTGAAGCACGTATGAGATCACGCCACGCCCACGTCTCTGGAACCGGTACGCATCTGTGCATGGTTTTGCTAAGGACCGGTTGATCCGGGCGGCGGCGTACCCGGCTACGACATCGGCGGCGGGTCGAGCTCCAGGCTGCGCCACGCGGCGCTGACCGTGTTGCGCAGGAGGCAGGCGATGGTCATCGGCCCCACGCCGCCGGGCACGGGCGTGATGGCGCCCGCGACCTCCACCGCCTCGTCGAACGCCACGTCGCCCACCAGCCGCGTCTTGCCGGCGGCCGCCTTTTGCGGATCGCGGGAGGGGACGCGGTTGACACCCACGTCGATCACGGTGGCGCCGGGCCGGATCCAGTCGCCGCGCACCATCTCGGCGCGGCCGACGGCGGCCACCAGCACGTCAGCCTCGCGGCACAGGGCCGGCAGGTCGCGCGAGCGGGAGTGTGCGATCGTGACTGTGGCGTCGGCGCGCAGCAGGAGCTGCGCCATGGGCTTGCCCACGATGTTGGAGCGCCCGACCACCACCGCGCGCGCGCCGGCGAGGCTCCCCAGCACGTCCTGCAGCAGGATCATGCAGCCGAGCGGCGTGCAGGGCGTCAGCGCCGGCTGGCCGGTGGCGAGGCGCCCGGCGTTGACCACGTGGAATCCGTCCACGTCCTTGTCCGGGTGGATGGCGGCCAGGACGACGGCCGTTTCGATCTGCGGCGGCAGGGGGAGCTGCACCAGCACGCCGTGGATGGCCGGGTCGGCGTTGAGCTCGGCCACGAGGCGCAGCAGATCGGCCTGCGGGGTGTCGATCGGCAGGCGGTGGGTCAGCGAGTGCATGCCCGCCGTGCGCATGGCCTCGCCCTTGCTGCGCACATAGACCTGGCTGGCCGGGTCCTCGCCCACCAGCACCACGGCGAGGCCCGGGGTCACGCCGCGTGTCCGCACCAGGTCGGCGGCGGCGATGGCGACGCTGGCGCGCAGGCGCTCGGCATAGGCGCGGCCGTCGATGAGGCGGGCGGTGGGCATGGGCGGGCGGCTCCGGCGCGGACGAGGCGCCTGTAGCCCGCCGGTCCCGCCGCGCCTAGGTTGGCGCGCATGCACGCCGAGGATCGCGCCGCCCTGGACCGCATCGACGGCGAGGCGCTGGTCGCCCGGGCGATCGACTGGTGCGCGGTGAACTCCGGCAGCCGCAACCTCGCCGGCGTAGAGGTCGTGGGCGCGCGCATCGCCGCGACGATGACGGGCTTCGACGGCGAGGTGGAACGGCTGCCGCTCGCGCCCACGACGGAGGTGGCCGCCGACGGACGGGTGCGAGACCTCTCCAACGGCGCGGCGCTGCGCCTGTGCGTGCGGCCGCAGGCGCCGGTGCAGGTGGCGCTGACCGGCCACCACGACACGGTCTATCCGGCGCAGAGCGACTTCCAGGCCGTGACCCGCCGCGCCGACGGGGCGCTGAACGGGCCGGGCGTCGCCGACATGAAGGGCGGGCTCAGCGTCATGCTGGGGGCGCTGGCGGCGTTCGAGGCGCATCCGCTCGCCGCGAAGCTGGGGTGGACCGTGCTGATCTCCCCCGACGAGGAGACCGGCAGCCTCGCCAGCCGCGGACTGCTGGCCGCGCTCGGCGCCCGCGCGCACCTGCACCTCACCTTCGAGCCCGCCATGGACGGGGAGGGAACCCTGGCCGGCGCCCGCAAGGGATCGGGCAACTTCCACCTCCTCGTGCATGGGCGCGCGGCGCATGCGGGGCGCGACTTCGCCGCAGGTCGCGGCGCCGTGGCTGCGGCCGCCAGGATCGCCGCCGACCTCGACGCGCTGAACGGCGAGCGCGAGGGCGTGACGCTCAACGTCGCCCGCATCGACGGGGGCGCGCCGCTCAACATGGTGCCCGATGCGGCGGTGGTGCGCTTCAACGTGCGCATGCCGCGCGCGCAGGACGCCGGCTGGTTGCAGGGCGAGATCGCCCGCATCGCCGCCGCGCACGCCCGCGACGGCATCACCACCGAGCTGCACGGCGGCGTCACGCGGCCGCCCAAGCCGTTCACCGGCGCCCAGGCGGCGGTGTTCGAGGCGGTGCGCGAGACGGGCGCCCGGCTTGGCCAGCCCATCGCCTGGAAGGGCTCGGGCGGCGTGTGCGAGGGCAACAACCTGTTCGCCGCCGGCTGTCCGGGCGTCGACACGCTGGGCGTGCGCGGCGGCGCCATCCACACCCGCGACGAGCACGCCTGGCCCGACAGCTTCGGCGAACGCGCGGCGCTGGCGGCGCTCATCATGATCCGCATCGCCCGCGGCGAGATCGACGCCCAAGCCATCCGCGCCCAGGCTGACGCGGAGCGCCTGGGGGTTACGGGCGGGGCCGCGCTCGGCTAACCAGCACGCCTCATGCTCGTGGTGCGCCCAGCCGGTCCTGACGATATCGACGCCCTGCGCGAGCTGGCCGTGCTCAGCGGCCGCGGCTTCACCAGCCTGCCCGAGGACCGCCCCACCCTGGTCGAGCGGCTCGAGCTCTCGGCGCAGAGCTTCGCCGCCGACATCGCGCCGCCCAAGGCCTGGTACACCTTGATGCTGGAGGACACCGCCACCGGCCGCATCGAGGGCGTGGGCGGAGTCAAGGCGGCGGTGGGGCTGGAGCGGCCGTTCTTCTCCTTCCGCGTCACCACTCTGGCCCAGCACTCCTCGGCCACCAACACCCGCTTCGACCACCAGGTGCTGGTGCTGGTGAACGAGTGCGCCGGGTGGACCGAGGTGGGCTCGCTCTACCTGCGGCCCGAGCGACGCGGCGGCGGGGCGGGGTCGCTCCTGGCCGGGTCGCGCTACATGCTGATCGCCGCCGACCCGGTGCGCTTCGCCGAGATGGTGCTGGCCGAGTTGCGCGGCTGGTTCGACGCGGACGGCGCCTGCCCCTTCTGGGAGACGGTGGGCTGCCGTTTCTTCCGCCTGCCGTTCGACGAGGCCGACCTGATGAGCGCCTCCACCGACGGCCAGTTCATCCTCGACCTGGCGCCGCGCCATCCGATCTACGTCGAGCTCCTGCCGCCGCACGTGCGCGAGGTGGTGGGGCGCGTCCACGCCGAGGGCGAGCCGGCCCGGGCGCTCCTGGAACGCGAGGGCTTCCGCCCGCAGAACCTTGTCGACATCTTCGACGCCGGCCCCACGGTCGCCTGCCGCCGCGACGAGATCGCCACCGTGCGCGACAGCCGCGAGATCCGCGCTTCCGCCGTGCCCCCGGGCGCGGGCGCGCAGCGGGCGCTGGTCGCCACCTGCGCGCTCGACCGCTTCCGCGCCGTGCGCGCGCCGGTGCAGCTCGTGGGCGACGAGGCGCGCATCGGGGCGGAAGCGATGGAGGCGCTGCGCCTCGCGCCCGGCGAGCACGTGCGGGTGCGGCTTTGAGCGGCGAGCTGTTCATCGGCGGCGCCTGGCGCGCGGGGGGCGGCGCGCCCCTGACCTCCACCGATCCGGCCACCGGCGAGACGGTGTGGGAGGGGGCGACGGCCACGCCCGCCGACGCCGCCGCAGCCGTCGCGGCCGCCCGCGCAGCCTTCCGCGGCTGGGCCGATGCGCCGCTGGCCGACCGGCTCGCCGCGGTGCGCCGCTACGCGCAGGCGCTCAAGGCGCGCGTCGAGCCCATGGCCGAGGCCTTCTCGCGCGAGACCGGCAAGCCGCTGTGGGAGACCCGCGCCGAGATCGCCTCCATGGCCGGCAAGGTCGAGGTCTCCATCGCCGCCCACGCCGAGCGCACCGGCGAGCGCGAGGCGGCCACCGGCTTCGGGCGCGCCGTGCTGCGCCACCGCCCGCACGGGGTGATGGCGGTGCTCGGCCCCTACAACTTCCCCGGCCACCTGCCCAACGGCCACATCGCGCCCGCCCTGATCGCCGGCGACACGGTGGTGTTCAAGCCCAGCGAGGAGACGCCCCTGGCCGGCCGGCTGATGGCCGAATGCTGGGCCGAGGCGGACCTGCCGCCCGGCGTGTTCAACCTGATCCAGGGCGGGCGCGAGGCGGGCCAGGCGCTCTTGGCCCAGCCGATCGACGGCCTGCTCTTCACCGGCTCGGCCGGCGCCGGCGCGGCCTTCAAGCGCCAGTTCGCCGACCGGCCGGAGGTGACGCTGGCGCTGGAGCTGGGCGGCAACAACCCGCTGATCGCCTGGGGGGAGGGCGACCCGGGGGCCGCGGCGGCGCTGGTGGCGCAGTCGGCCTTCGTCACCACCGGCCAGCGCTGCTCGTGCGCGCGCCGGCTGATCCTGCCGCGCGGCGCCTGGGGCGATAAGGTGGTGCAGGCGCTCGACGCGCTCGCCGAGCGGCTGGTCATCGGGCCGTGGAACGGCGCGGACGAGCCCTTCATGGGCCCGCTGATCTCCGCGCGCGCCGCCGCCGGCGCCCGCGCCCAGGTGGAGGCGCTGCAGGCCGCCGGCGCGCGGGCCGTGCGCCCGTTTGGCCGCGTCGAGGGCGCCTCCGACGCCTTCGTCACCCCCGCCATCCTCGACGTGGAGGGTGTCGAGGCCCCCGACGAGGAGGTGTTCGCGCCCGTGCTGCAGGTGCGCCGCGCCACCGACTTCGAAGCCGCCATCGACCTCGCCAACGCCACGCGTTTCGGCCTCTCCGCCGGCCTGATCTCGCCCGAGCGCGCGCACTGGGACCGCTTCCTGCAGCGCGCGCGGGCGGGGGTGGTCAACTGGAACCGGCCGACCACCGGGGCTGCGGCGACCATGCCCTTCGGCGGCCTGGGCCTCTCTGGCGACGGGCGGCCCAGCGCCTACTATGCGGCGGACTACTGCGCCTATCCGGTCGCCAGCTTCGAGGCCGACGCCGTGGCCGACACCACCGGCGAGATCCGCGGCCTGCGGGCGTGACCGGCCCCCCATCAGGGCCCCGATCCGGCGCGGTGGAGGCCAACGTCGACGGCCTGGTCGGGCCCACCCACAACTTCGCCGGCCTCTCCCCCGGCAATCTGGCCTCGCAGGCCAGCGAGGGCGCGGTGTCCAACCCGCGGGCGGCGGCGCTGGAGGGGCTGGACAAGATGTCCCGCCTCGTCTCGCTCGGACTGCCCCAGTTCGTCCTGCCCCCGCATGAGCGGCCGGACACCGCCTTCCTGCGCCGGTTGGGCTTCGGCGGAGACGACGCGGCGGTGCTGGCGTGCGCCCACGCGCAGGCGCCGGAACTCCTGGCGACGGCGGCCTCGGCCTCGGCCATGTGGGCCGCCAACGCCGCCACCGTCACGCCCAGCGCGGACGCGGCCGACGGACGCGTGCACCTCACCCCCGCCAACCTCGTCACCAATCTTCACCGCAGTCTGGAGCACGCCCAGACCGCCCGCAGCCTGCGCGCCCTCCTGCCCGACCCGGCGCGCTTCGCGGTGCACGACGCCCTGCCCATGCGCCCGCAGTTCGGCGACGAGGGCGCGGCCAATCACGTGCGCCTATGCGGCGAGGAGGGCGGGCCGGGCGTCAACCTCTTCGTCCACGGCCGCGACGCCTACGAACCCTGGGCCGGCGGCTTCCCCGCACGCCAGACACGCCAGGCCTTCGCGGCGATCGCGCGCCGCCACGGCTGCGCCCGCGCCTTACCGGTGCGCCAGGCGCGCGCCGCCATCGAGGCGGGCGTGTTCCACAACGACGTGGTCTGCGTCGGCGCGCGCCGCACTCTCCTGTTCCACGAGGCCGCCTTCGAGGACGCGGCGGGCATGAGGGCCGCCGTGCGCGTCGCCGCCGAGGGCCTGTTCGCGCCCGAGTTCGTCGAGGTTTCGGAGGCCGAGCTGCCGCTGGCGGAGGCGGTGGCCAGCTACCTGTTCAACGCCATGCTGGTGCAGCCCCCGGGGGAGGATCGGCTGGTGCTGATCGCCCCCGTCGAGGTGCGCGAGCACGCCCGCGCCCGCGCCACGGCCGAGCGCATCGCCGGCGCCAACGGCGGCGTCGGCCGGGTGGAGTACGTCGACGTGCGCCAGAGCATGCGCAACGGCGGCGGTCCCGCCTGCCTGCGCCTGCGCCTGTCGTTGACGTCTGAGGAACTGGCCGCGGCGAACCCGGCGCAGCGCTTCGACGCGCCCCTGCACGCGCGCCTGGGCGACTGGGTGCGCCGCCGCTACCGCGAGCGCCTCGCGCCGGGCGACCTCGCCGATCCCGCCCTGCTCGACGAGGGCCGCACCGCGCTGGACGAGCTGTGCGGCCTGCTGGGCCTGGGCGGCGCGTTCTACCCGTTCCAGCGCGCCTGACGGGTCAGGCCGCCTGCGCGGACGCCGGCTGCGGCAGCACCGAGGCCATGGCCGACAGCAGGTCGGCGGCGCGGATCGGCTTGCACACCAGGAGGTCGGCGCCCGCCTTGAGCGCGGCGGTCTTCTGCTCGCGCCGCGTGTCCGCCGTCAGCACGATGATCGGCGTGCGCTCGAGCTGCTCGGCCGCTTCCTGCGCGCGGCGTTCGGCGATCACAGACACCCCGTCCATCTCGGGCATAAGCGCATCCATCAGCACGAGGTCGAAGCGCTCCTGCGCGAACGCGTCCAGCGCCTGCGCCCCGTCGCCGACGATGCGCAGTCGCGCGCCCGCGTTGGCCAGGATCAACGCCACGACCTTCTGGTTCACGGGATGATCCTCGGCCAAAAGGATGCGCAGGCCCGCGAACCGCCGCGCCTCGCCTTCGGGCGGCGTGCTGTCCCCGGACCGGGGCCGGGGGGGCGCAGGGGCCGGTGGGAGCGCCACCGTCAGGGTGAACATCGATCCGACGCCTGGCTGGGAGCTGGCTGCGACCTCGCCACCCATGGCATGTGCGATGGCGCGGCAGACGGCGAGCCCCAGGCCCGGCATCGCGGAGGGCCGGCCCGGCGGCGCCGAGCCGCGGGCCTCGGTGCGCTGAAACAGGCGCGCCTGGGCCGCCGCATCCAGCCCATGCCCCGTGTCCGACACCACGAAGCGCAGCGCCTCGCCTGCGCCACGCTCGACCCGCAGCGAGACCCAACCGGCGTCGGTGCACTTCACCGCGTTGGCCAGGTAGTGCGACAGGACCTGGATGATGCGCTCGGCGTCGCCGAGGTAGGCGCCCTGGCAGCTCGACTTGCAGACCACGTCCAGGCGCAGGCCCTTGGCCTCGGCGGCGGGGCGCTGCAGCGCGCCGGCGTGCTCCAGCAACTCGCCCAGGTTGAAGGGCTCGGCCGAGAGCGCGATGTCGCCGGCGTCCAGGCTCGCCACGTCGACCATGTCGGCCAGCACGCGCTCGAGGACGCGGCCGGACTCCACGACCAGCTCGACCATGCGGCGGCTTCCGTCGTCGCTCTGCCTCACCGCCAGCGCCTCGGAGACGGCTATGACGCCGTTCAGCGGCGTGCGCAGCTCGTGGCCCATGGCGCAGAGAAAGCGCGAGCGCTCGCGTCCGACCGCTTCGAGCTCGGCGGTGCGCCCCCGCACCCCGTCCTCGAGCGAGGCTTGGACGAGGCCGGCGTTCTCGCGCTCCACGTCCAGCGCCCGCGCCAGCACGCCCAGCTCGTCATCGCGCAGGGCCAGCGCGCGTGCGGCCGCCGGCGAGTCGCCCTCGGCCGTGCAGCTTCGCGCCAGCTGCTGCAGGGGAGCGACGATGCGGCGCCGGGCGATGTGCATGATAAGCGCGGCCTGGGCGAGCGCCGCCGCGACGCCCAGCGCCAGGATCCACGCCGCCGAGCGGGCGGCCGCCGCCGCCGCCACGCGCTTGGGATAGATCAGGAGGAACCACCAGTCGGGCCCGTCCAGCCGCGCGAAGGCCATCAGGTCGCGCCCGTCCGGGCTCGTCAGGACGCCGCTGGCCGCATGGTCTTCCTGGATGCGGCGCATCAGATCGGGCACGTGGAAGCGCGCGGTGACGCGGGCGAGTTCGCCGCCGCCTTCGTCGCGCCCCGGCAGCATGCCGGGGAAGGCGAGCACGTCGCCCTCCCGGCGCACGATCAGGCTCGTGCTGTCGCCGTCGATGGGGCGCACGGCGTTGGCGAGGAAGTCGGCCACGAAAATGGACGACCCGAACGCGCCGACGTAGCGTCCCTGAAGGTACACCGGCGTCAGGCACGCCGTGGCCAGGCGCTTGGCCTTCGGCTCCTGTATCAGCCGCCGCAGCGCGGTGCAGCGCGTGCGCCGGCCGGGGTCGTTGGCGGGCGACACCATCCGCATCATCTCCTCGCCGCTGAAGTCGAGATCGGCGGGTGCGGCCTGGCGGTAGAACTGCAGGCGATCGGGCCGGTCGGGCGCGTACATCACCAGCTTGTTGTTGGGCGTGACGAAATAGAAGTTGTCCCACGACGAATGCATGCCCTGGCCGAAGTGGTGCACGACGCTGAAGGCGGCGGCGAGCGCAGTCTCCTCGAGGGGCGTCGTCAGGCGCGGGGAGAGGTAGGCGCCCATGCCGCGGACGTAGTCGCCCTCGGCCGTCCAGTGGCCGTCGAAGTCCTCGTCGCGGCTGCGCCGGGTGCCGTCCGCCCGGCTCGGATAGCGCGCCTCGAACGCCGCGTGGGCGGCGGCGTCCGACAGCCCTGCCGCCTGGCGATGCAGCTCGACGACGGCCTGTTGATGCACCTCGGCCAAGGCGGAGAAGCGGCGCGCAAGGTTGTAATGGCGCTCCGCCAGGTACTCCTCGAGATGATGGCGCTGCTGCGCCACCAGCGCGTTGCGGAAGACGAAGAAGCCGGCCAGCGCGCTCAGCAGCGTGACGCCGAGCGATGTCACGCCGATGGCGATCAGGAAGCCGCGGGAGAGAGAGTTCATACTCTTGGCCGGTTACTCCGTGCGACGGTAAGCTATCAAAAGTTGAGATCGCCTTCACGCGCCCGATCGCGGACCATCTCCTGAACCGTCGCCGTGCGGCAGGCGGCGGCCGAGCAGGAGCACGCCGCAGGCCGCGGCCGCCAGGCAGGCGCCGGCGCCGACCGATGCGGCCAGGTGCAGCGCGCCGATCAGGGCGGGTCCGCGCGGCGCGGCCAGGGCGGCGCCGAGGAGTGCTGTGGCGATGAGTCCTCCCGTGCGCGCGACGGCGCTGTTCAGCCCCGACGCCATCCCCGTGCGGCCCGGCGGGGCCGAGCCCAGCACCGACGTCGTCAGCGGCGCGGCGGTGGCCGACATGCCCAGCGCCATCAGCAGCACGGCCGGCAGCACCACGGCCACGTAGCGCGCCTCCTCGCCCCCCAGCCTCAGCAGCATGAGGAAGCCCGCGGCGAGCAGCACCGCGCCGGCCGTCAGGGGGATGCGCGGCCCCATCCTCGCCACCAGGCCCCCGCTCAGCGGCGAGACGCACACCATCAGGAGCGGGAAGGGGGCCAGCGCCGCCCCCGCCTGCAGGCCGCTGAAGCCGAACTGGTGCTCCAGCGCGTAGGGCAGGAGCACCAGGAGGCCGCCCAGCGCGCCGTAGACCAGGAAGGTCATGGCGTTCAGCCCGGCCAGCAGCGGCGAGGCGAGGAGGTCGGGCGGGGCCATGGCCGCGGCGCCGCGGCGCCGCTCGACCCAGGCGAAGGCGCCCAGCGCCAGCAGGCCGACCACGCCCAGCGCCGCCGCCCTCCAGGTCGCCCCGCCGGGCGTCCCCGCCAGCGTCAACGCGCCGGCCACGCCGCCGAGCCCCAGCGTGGCCAGCACGCCGCCTGCGAGGTCGAAGCGGCCGCCTCGGTCGCGGTCGGGCCGGGGGTCGCGCACCACCGCCCAGGCCAGCGCCAGCGCCGCCAACCCCAGCGGCGCATTGACGAAGAAGATCGCGCGCCAGCCGAAGCTGTCGGCCAGCCAGCCGCCCAGCACGGGCCCGATCGCCGCGGCGCCCGCGCCCACGGCCGACCAGGCGCCGACCGCGCGGCCGCGCGCCTCGCCTTCGAACTCCGCGCTCAGCACCGCCAGGCTGTTGGGCAGGAGGATCGCGGCGCCCACGCCCTGCAAGGCCCGGAACGCCAGCAGGGCGGCGTAGTTGGGCGCGACCCCGCACAGCACAGAGCCTGCCAGGAAGACGGCGATGCCGAGCATCAGCAGGCGGTGGCGCCCGAACCGGTCTCCCGCGGCGCCGCCCAGCAGCAAGAGAGCGCTCAGCGGCAGGAGGTAGGCGTCGATCACCCAGGCCTCGGCGGCCGCGCTGCGGCCGAGCGCATGGGCGATGAACGGCAGCGCGACATTGACCACCGAGCCGTCCACGAACGACAGGCTCGACGCCAGCATGCACGTCAGCAGGACCAGCGCCGGCCGCACCTTGCTCGCGCCGCTCATCGTCGGGCGGACCCGCGCCCGAGGTGGCGCGCGGTCGCGCGCGGGAGTAGGTCGCAAGTCATGGACAGCACTTCCCTCACCCGCTTCGTGGGCCGGCTCTGGGACGACGAGGTCGTGCCCGCGCTGAGCGACTACATCCGCCTGCCGGCCAAGTCTCCCGCCTTCGATCCCGACTGGGCGAAGAACGGCCACCTCGACGCGGCCATCGACCTCTACGCCGACTGGGCGCGCACCCACCTGGCCAAGGTCGGCGGCGCGACGGTGGAGGTGGTGCGGCTCGGCGAGCGCACACCTGTGATCCTGATCGAGGTTCCGGCGTCGGGCATGGCCGCGGCTGACGAGACCATCCTGTTCTACGGCCACGTGGACAAGCAGCCCGAGGCGACCGGCTGGTCGCCCGGCAAGGGCCCGTGGACGCCTGTGGTGGAGGACGGCAAGCTCTACGGCCGCGGCTCGGCCGACGACGGCTACGCCATGTTCGGCGCCCTAGGCGCGATCCTGGCGGTGCGCGAGCAGGGACTGGCGCACGCGCGCTGCGTGGTGCTGATCGAGGCGTGCGAGGAGAGCGGCTCCTACGACCTGCCCGCCTACATCGAGCACCTGAAGGGGCGCATCGGCCAGCCGTCGCTGGTGGTGTGCCTCGACTCCGGCTGCGGCAACTACGAGCAGCTGTGGCTGACCACATCGCTGCGCGGCATGACGGCTGGCGACCTCAAGGTCGAGGTGCTGAGCGAGGGCGTGCACTCGGGCGACGCCTCTGGGATCGTGCCCTCCTCCTTCCGCATCCTGCGCAGCCTGCTCTCGCGGCTGGAGGACGAGGCGACCGGCGAGATGCTGCCGCGCGAGTTCCACGCCGAGATCCCGGCCGAGCGCCGCGAGCAGGCGGCCACCGCCGCGCAGGCCCTCGGCGCCAGCGTGTGGGACCGCTTCCCCTGGGCGCCCGGCGTGCAGCCCATGGGCGCGGACGGGACCGAGCGCCTCCTCAACCGCACCTGGAAGCCGACGCTTTCGGTGATCGGGCTGGACGGCGCCCCGCCGCCCGACGCGGCGGGCAACGTGCTGCGCCCCTTCACCACCGCCAAGCTCTCGGTGCGCCTGCCGCCCACCGCCGATGCGGCCGCGGCGGGCAAGGCGCTGAGGCGCATCCTCGAGGCCGATCCGCCCTATGGCGCGCGCGTCAGCTTCTCCACCGACAAGGCCGGCGCGGGTTGGAACGCGCCGCCGCTGGAGCCCTGGCTGGCGCAATCGGTGCAGCGCGCCTCGCAGGCGGCCTTCGGCAAGGGCGCAGCGCTCGTGGGCGAAGGCGGCTCCATCCCGTTGATGGGCATGCTGGCGGCCATGTTCCCCCAGGCGCAGTTCGTGATCACCGGCGTCCTCGGCCCGCACTCGAACGCCCACGGCCCGGACGAATTCCTCCACCTTCCGATGGTGAAGGGCATCACGGCCGCCGTCGCCCAGATCGTCGCCGACCACGCCGCGGCGCACATGGGGGCGGTGGCTGCGGCCGCGTGAGGGCGGCGGTCGCCGCGCAAGCCGCCTTTAACGATCTTCGCGTATGCGACCTGCAGGATCACATCGCATGAACCTCCTCCAGCTTTTCCGGGGCGACCGGCGGCGCGGCGCGTTGCGCGAGCCCACCCGGCGCGTCGGACACCTGTTCTTCGAAGGCGAGCCGCTGGGCCAGGCCCGCATCCTCGACGAGTCGGAGACCGGCCTGCGAATCGCCCCCGAGGAGGGCGCGCGGCGCCTGCCCGACGCGATCACCCTCGTCGAAGTCGAGACGGCCATCGCGCACGAGGCCAAGGTGGTGTGGCGCAGCGCCGACCAGCTGGGCCTCGCGATCGTTTCCGAACAGCGCCTGCGCGGCTTCGTGCCCGAGCACTACCAGGCGCTGAAGGCGTTCTGGGAGAGCGCGGCCGTGCTCACGGGCTGAGGCCGACCGCGGCGGATCGCGGGCCGATCGCTGCGAGCTCACCCGCGCCGAGCCGCAACACCAGCCGCCCCGCCTGCAGGGCGCCCACGCCCAGCAGCGCGTCGGGGGCGAGGAGCGAGGCGGCCGGCGTGGGGAAGACCTGCACGGCCACGTCGTGCAATGGCGGCTCACCCGCCCAGCTGAAGCTGTCGACGGTGACCACGCGATAGGCCGAAGCGCCGCCGAAGGTCACGCCCGGCTGCAGGATCGAGCGTCGTCCGGGCGCCAGCAGCCCCGCCGCCCGCGCCGCCGCCTCCGACATCGACAGGGCGGCGGAGGAGCCGGTGTCCACCACCGCCTCGAGCCTGTGGCCCTCCACGCTGACCGAGGTCATCAGTTCGCGTCCGCGCAGGCGCGCGGCGAGGGACCGGAGCGCGCCCGGAGAGGGGGCGTCCGCGGGTCGCAGCGCCAGCCGGCCGTTCGGAAAGTCGAGGTCGGCGGCGACCTGGCGCAGCAGGTCCTGCCCCAGCACCAGCTCGACCCGTCCGCCCGTCGCCTGCGCGATGGGCCCGAGGTCGAGCAGGGCCACGTGCAGGCGGGGCAGGGTCAGCGCCCCCAGCTCCACGTCGAGCACCCCTCCGCGCCCCATCTGCGGGGCGCCGGTGACGCCGTAGGCCAGCATGGGGATCGGCGCGCCGGGGGTCACGCCGAGCCGCGCGGCGGCGGCGCGGTCCAGCACCGAGGTCTGCGCGCCGCTGTCGATCAACGCCCCGATCGGCTGGCTGCCCGAGCTCGCCTGCACCGCCACGAGGTCCGGTCCCAGGAACGACAGCCAGCCGCTGCCCTCCACCCCCCTGCCGAAACGTAGCCGAGGCGTCGGGAAGACCACCTGGTCGCGCAGCCACCAAACGCCTGCGGCTCCGAGCCCCAGCGCGCCGAGCTGGGCCAGGGCGGCGCGGCGGCTCCTCACTCCTCCTCGTCGGGGTAGGGCCCGCGACCACCGTCGGCGATGAAGCGGTCCACCCGCGCCTCCACCGTGGCCAGCGGGACCGAACCGAGTTCCAACACCGCGTCGTGGAACGCGCGGATGTTGAACCTGCGCGCCAGCGCGGCCTCCGCCTTGTGGCGCGCCTTCCAGATCGCCGCCTCGCCCAGGTAGTAGGACAAAGCCTGGCCCGGCCAGGAGATGTAGCGGTCGACCTCGGTGTCGATCTCGTGCTCGGAAAGGGCGGTGTTGTCGCGCAGGTACTGGCGCGCCTGCTCGCGGCTCCAGCCGAGGTGGTGAAGGCCGGTGTCGACCACCAGCCGCGCGGCGCGCCACGCCTGGTAGCTCAGCATGCCGAAGCGGTCGTAGGGGGTGGGATACATGCCCATCTCGGTCCCCAGCCGCTCGCAGTAGAGCGCCCAGCCCTCGCCATAGGCCGAGATGTAGCTCTTGCGGCGGAACTCCGGCAGGTCGCGGCGCTCCTCGGCCAGCGGGATCTGGAAGGCGTGGCCCGGCGCGCTCTCGTGCAGCGTCAGGGCGGTCAGGCTGTAGAGCGGGCGTGAGGGCAGGTCGTAGGTGTTGACGAGGTACACGCCGGGTCCGCCCCGCCCGGCGGTGTAGAAGGGCGCCTGGTCGGCCGGTACGGGGCGGATGGCGAAGCGCTTGCGCGGCAGGTGGCCGAAGTAGAGCGCCGCCTTGCCGTCGAAGGTCTTGGCGATCCAGGCGGCGTCCTTGAGCAGCTCGTCGGGCGTCCTGGCGTAGAAGCGCGGGTCGGTGCGCAGGAACTTGAGGAAGGCGGGGAGGTCGCCGGCGAAGCCGCTCTCGCGCCTGGCCGCCTCCATCTCGGCCCTGATCTTGGCCATCTCCGACAGGCCGAAGGCGTGGATCTCGTCCGGCGACATCCGCATGGTGGTGTAGGCGTAAATCTGGGCGGCGTAATACGCCTTGCCGTCGGGCAGCGCTTCGGCGGCCAGCGTCGTGCGCGTGTGCGGCAGGTAGTCGGTGCGCCAGAAGGCCAGGAGGTCGCGGAAGGGCGGGATCACCTTGTCGCGGATCAACGCCGCACCCTGCGCCTTGAGCCGCGCCTGCTCGGCCGCAGGGATCGAGGCGGGGAGCGCGGCGAAGGGCGCGTAGAAGGGCGTGTCTTCCGCGCGCTTGGCCTCGGCGGTGGCGGCGATGGCCACGCCGCGGCCCTCCAGCGTCGCGCGAGGCGCGGTGAAGCCACGGGCCAGGCCCAGGCGCATGTCGGCGATCTCGGCCTGCATGAAGGCCGGAGTGTCGGCCAGGCGCGAGAGGTAGCGGCGCACCTCCACCTCGCTCTTGAAGGGCTCGCGGGCGACCTCGGCCATGTCGGTCCAGAAGGCGCTGTCGGAGTTGGCCGGCGCTTGCCAGTCGCCGAAGCGCAAGCCGTCGGCCATCGCCTCCAGCTGGTAGGCGAACACGTCGTAGTCGGTCTGGGCCTTGGCCGAGAGGCGGCCGCGAGCAATGGCGGCCAGGTCGCGCCGCACTTCCGCCACATGCGCTAGCCGCGCCGCCTGGTCGGCGGGCCCCACCTGCGGCAGGTGGGCGGAGGGCCCGTCCTCGACGTCCTCGTCGAAGCCGGCGGGATGGGCCTGGCGCCAGCCCCAGTCGGCGCGGGTGAGCGTGGTCAGGGCTGTGTCGGTCGTTGGGGCGGCCAAAGCTCCCGTAGCCAGAAGCAGCGTCGCGGCGAGCGAGGGAGCGAAGGCGGCGCGGCGCGGCATAGGCGGGTCCTGAGGCGACGCTAGCGGCGGCCGTGCGCACCTTAGCGTGGCTTCGCCTTCGCGAAAGCAGGCGCGGTCATGGCTGGCCCGGGACAGGAACGCCGCCCTTGCGGACACGTTGTCGCACTGCAACGTAAAATGGATGCCCATGCCAGCCGCCCGTAACCTGCGCCTCATCGCTTCATCCGGGTTGGACGACCGGGCGGTGCGGTCCGTCGTGCTGGTGGGAGACTATCCACCCCGTCGCTGCGGCATCGCCACCTTCACCGCCGACGTGCGGGAGGCGCTGATAGCCGCGCGCCCCGAGGTTGACGTCAAGATCGCCGCGCTGGACGACAAGGCCGAGCACTACGCCTATCCGGCCGAGGTCGCGTATCGCATCAACCAGGACCAGCCTGCAGACTACCGTGCAGCGGCCGCCGCCATCAATGCCGACGCGCCCGATGTCGTGTGTGTCCAGCATGAGTTCGGCATCTTCGGGGGTGAGGCGGGCGAGCACCTGATGCTGCTGCTCGACGCGCTGGACGCGCCGGTGATCTCCACTCTGCACACCATTCTCGAGCATCCCGAGGACGAACAGCGACGGGTGTTCGACAGGCTGATCGCGCGCTCCTCGCGCGTCATCGTCATGGCCGAGCGTGGGCGCGACATGCTGCTCGACGTGTGGAGGGTGCCGGCTGACAAGATCGCGCTCGTTCCGCACGGCGCGCCGGACGCGCCGCTGGAGCCTACAGCCCGCGCGAAGGCGGCCCTGGGTTACGAAGCCAACGAACTGCTGTTCACCTTCGGCCTTCTCTCGCCCAACAAAGGTATCGAGACGGCCATCCGCGCCCTGCCCAAGATCGTTGAGGCGCGTCCGAATGCACTCTACCTCGTGCTCGGCGCCACCCATCCGCACTTGGTTGCGCGCAAAGGCGAGGCCTATCGCGAGAGCCTGTCTGCGCTGGCCGAGGAACTCGGCGTGGGCGACCACCTGCAGCTCTTGGACAGCTATACCGACACACCTAAGCTGATAGAGTATCTGAGCGCGGCCGACGTCTACGTAACACCGTATCTCAACCGACAGCAGATCACCTCGGGAACGCTGTCCTACGCCGCGGCGCTGGGCAAGCCGATCGTCTCAACACCCTACTGGCACGCCGAGGAGCTGCTCGCCGACGACCTCGGCGTGATCGTGCCCTTCCGCGACCCCGACGCCATCGCTGCGGCGACGATCGATCTCCTCGCCCATGACGACGCGCGGCGAGGCTTGCGCAAGCGCATCTACGCCGCCACCCGCGAGACGATATGGAGCGTGTTCGGCGCCCGCTACCTCGACATCTTCGCCGCCGGTCGCGCCGCCGACGGCGTGGAGGCGCGCAAGCCTCGTGGCGTCGCGCGTCGCGCCCGCATCGCAGAGCCGTCACTGGCGGGGATCCGCCGCATGACCGACAGCTGCGGCATGCTGCAGCACAGCGTCTTCAGCCTGCCCGACCGCCGCCACGGCTACTGTGTCGACGACAACGCGCGTGCGCTCATCCTGATGAGCCGCTGGCCGGCGGGCGACGAGGCCGAGCGCAAGGCGCTTACCACCACCTACGCCTCCTTCGTTCAGTACGCCTGGAACGACGATGCGGGCGCTTTCCGCAACTTCATGAACTACGAGCGGGAGTGGCTGGAGGACAGGGGTTCCGAGGACTCCATCGGTCGCTCCTTCTGGTCGGTCGCTGTCACGGCCGCGGAAGCGCCGCACGCCGAGCACCGCCGCTGGGCGCAGCACCTGCTCGGCCGCATCCAGCCGCAGATGGGCAAGCTCTCCTCGCCCCGCACGTCGGCGTTCGTGATCCTGGGGCTATGCGCCTTGGCGGACGCCGGCCTGGCGGACGCGGCGCAGCTGACGCTTCTGCGGGGCAAGGCGGCGTCGCTGGTCGAGCTGCACGAGATCAACCGGGCGAAGGGTCACGACTGGTTCGAGCCCTACCTGTCCTACGACAACGCCCGCTTGCCGGAGGCTCTGCTGCGCGCCGGCAAGACACTGGACAATCCGGCGCTGACGTCCTGCGGCCTGCACACCCTCGAGCGGCTATGCGCATGGCAGACCTCGCCCGCCGGCCTGTTCCGCCCCGTGCCGACCTCAGCCTTCGGCGAGGCCGCAGGCGGGCCAGGCAAGTTCGACCAGCAGCCGCTGGAAGCGGTCGCCACGCTTGACGCATGCGCCGCCGCCATCGCCGCCGGCGCGCCGCGTCGCCACTGGCTGGCCGAGGCTGACAAGGCCTACGACTGGTACTTCGGCGCAAACGACCTGGGGGCCTCTCTCGCCGACGCGGGGACGGGCGAATGCTTCGACGGCCTGACCTGGACCGGACCGAACCTGAATCAGGGCGCCGAGTCTGTCCTCTCGCTGCAATTGGCCGTCTGTGCGTGGCGAGCCTTGACCATCACCACCGGCACACGGCTTAAGACTGCGCTAGACAGTTAAGCCTCCCGCCGGAGACCCGTTTGCCGCCAGTCAACATCCTGCCCGCACGGCTGCTGGCGGACCCCGGGCGCGTCGTGATCCGGCCGTTCATGGTTGATCCGCCGGGAATGAGCGCTTCGGGCGGAATCTCACGGGCGCGACGCATCGTCGAGTCGGTGCTGGCGATGGACATGCGCACCTGCCAGTCCGAACTGGCGCTCGTGAATAAAGACTTCGGTCGCCGCCACTGGCAGACTCGCGCCGTCTACATGGACCGCTTCAACCAGGTGCAGCGCGAGCTCGGCCTGTCCGACGACCTGCGCTATGAGCGAAAGGAGCTGATCGGCGCCTACTTCTGCCAGGAATACTCCTACACCTCGGCGGCGCTGATGAACCCGTCGATCGTGCCCCATCCCGATCAGTCTGGCGTGACTGAGGGCTCGGTGCGCGTGGTCATGTCGCTGCGCTGCGTGGGCGAGGGCCACATCTCCACCATCGCCTTCCGCGAGGGCATCGTCACGCCCGACGGCGACTTCGACCTGATGCAGCGCCCCCCGTTCTCCATCGCGGCCCGCGCCATCGAAGGACCAACCGCCGACAACCACGGCTCGACGGTGATCACCCGTTTCGAGGATTCGCCCGTCTCTGGCACGGTGATCTTCCCGATCACCGAGCAACAGCGCAACGGGCTGGAGGACCTACGCCTCGTCAAGCTCGACGAGCTCGTCGATGACGAGGAAGGGCCGCAATATTGCGGCACCTACACCGCCTACAACGGCAAGGACATCAAGTCCGAGCTGCTGTTCACGCGCGACTTCCGCACCTTCCGTCTGCAGCCGATCACCGGCGCAGCCTCGCGCAACAAGGGCATGGCCCTGTTTCCCCGCAAGATCGGCGGGCAATGGACCATGATCGGGCGCCAGGACGGGGAGAACGTGTTCCTGCTCCGCTCCGACGACCTCCTGAACTGGGAGACCGGCGAACTCCTGCTCACGCCCCGCCACCCGTGGGAGCTCGTGCAGATGGGCAACTGCGGCTCGCCCATCGAGGTCGACGAAGGCTGGCTGCTCCTCACCCACGGTGTTGGCGCCATGCGCCGCTACGCCATCGGCGCGGCGCTGCTCGACAAGGACGACCCCAGCAAGGTGCTGGGCCGCACCGAGCACCCGATCCTGTCACCGTCCGACGACGACCGGGAGGGCTACGTGCCCAACGTCGTCTACACCTGTGGAGCCATGGCGGTGGGTCGCAAGTTGTTCATGCCGTTCGGGATTGCAGACAGTTCGGTCAGCTTCGCCTGGGTCGGGCTGGACGATCTCATTCGCGAAATGGTGTGACGAGATGAGCGCCGGCGGCCTGATCCATCCCGTGCTGCTCTCCGGCGGGTCGGGATCGCGCCTGTGGCCGCTGTCGCGCGAGAGCTTCCCCAAGCAGCTCCTTCCACTGGCGGGCGAGCTCACCATGCTGCAGGCCACCGCCAAGCGAGCCCTGGGCGACGAGCGGTTCGGCCCGATCACCGTCATCGCCAACACCAAGCACCGCTTCATCATCGCCGAACAGCTGCGCGACATCGGCGCCAGGAACCCGGCGGTGGTGCTGGAGCCCATCGCGCGAAACACCTGCTTCGCCTCGGCCGTCGCCGCGCTGGTGGTGGCCGCCCGCGATCCGGACGGAGTGATGCTGCTCATGCCGGCCGATCACGTCATCCGCCGGCCCGACGCCTTCGCGCGCGCCATCGACGCCGCCCTTCCCGCCGCCCGGGACGGCCGCTTCGCGCTGTTCGGCGTGAAGCCGACGGCTCCCGCCACGGGCTACGGGTACATCGAGACGGGCGACGAGGTCGCCGGTCATGCGGGCGTGTTCGAGGTGGCCCGCTTCGTCGAGAAACCCGATGCAGCCACTGCCGAGCGGCTGGTCGCCGACGGGCGCCACCTGTGGAACAGCGGAATTTTCCTGCTGCCCGCGCGCGCCTTCCTCGACGAGATGAGGGCGCTGGCCCCGGCCATCCTCCTCGCCGCCGAGGAGGCGGTCACCAAGGCCGGGCGCGACCTCGACTTCCTGCGCCTGGACCGCGAGAGCGTCGCGCGATCGCCCTCCGAGGCGATCGACACCGCGGTGATGGAGAAGACGCGCCTGGCCGCCGTCACCCCCGTCGACGCCGGCTGGACCGACGTGGGCGCCTGGGGCGCCCTGTGGGAGCTGGACGCCGACCTCACCGAAGGCTCCGACGGCAATGTGGTTCGCGGCGACGTGCGCACGCTTCACTCCAAGCGCTCCTACCTGCGTTCCGACGGCCCGCTCGTGGCCGCCATCGGGGTGGAGGATCTGGTGGTGGTCGCCACCGCCGACGCCGTGCTGGTCGCCGACCGCCGCGCCGACCAGGACGTGAAGACCATCGTCGAGCAGCTCAAGGCCGAGGGCGTGGCGCTGGCCACGCAGTCGCGCCGCGTGCACCGCCCCTGGGGCTGGTACGAGACGCTGAACCGGGGCGACCGTTTCCAGGTGAAGTCTATCACCGTGCAGGCGGGCCGACGCATGTCGATGCACAAGCACTACCACCGCTCGGAGCACCTGGTGGTCGGGACCGGCACCGCGCTCGTGACCCTGGACGGCCAGGACCACCTGCTGCGCGAGACCGAGTCGATCTTCCTGCCGCTGGGCTCGATCCACCGCATCGTCAATCCCGGCAAGGTCGCCCTGCACCTCATCGAGGTGCAGTCGGGCGCCTACCTGGGGGAGGACGACATCGTGCGGTACGAGGACGACTACGGGCGGGTGGACTGAGGCTTCACGCGCAGCCCTGGCTGGCCGCGAGATAGGCCAGCGCCGCGCGGGTGAGTTCGAAGCGATCCTCCTCCTCCGGGCCGGCGGCGATCTCGACCACCGGCAGCAGGTGATCGCCGGCGGTTGCGTCGAGCACGCGGAAGATCTCCTCGTCGGTCTCGTCCCACACCACCGCCACGTCGGCCAGGCGATGCGCCTCGCGCCCGAGGGGGCCGGCGATCACCGGGTCCGCCATGCGCCGCGCCGAGAGCCGCAGCATGGTGCGGCCGCCGCCCATGTCGGCCTGCACGTCGGCGTACTGCAGCACGGCGTTGATCAGGTCGCCCGAAGGCGGCGCGGCCCGCATGGCCGACGGCGCCGACATCAGCGTGCGGCGGCCCTGCAGGGTGAGGCGCTTGGCGGTGGCGACCATGACGGGCTCCAATCGAGTTCCTGGCCGGCGTTCCGCTCCGGCCACGGATGCGGTATGAGCGCCCCCTACGTCACCTTCGGTCGTAGCTTTCCGGAGGGCGCCGTGCGCCACGAAAAGGCGGCCGCCGTGCTCAAGCTGGCGCGGCTCCTGGCGGGCTCGGCCGAGGGGCTGACGCTGGACGAGATGGCGGCCCGCATGGGGGTGGACCGGCGCACCGCCGAGCGCATGCGTGATGCGGTGGCCGAGCTCTTCCCCCAGCTCGACGCCGTGGCCGACCCGCCCACCAAGCGCTTCCGAATCCCCGCCGGTCTCGACGGTTTCATGCAGGCGCCCACCGTCGAGGAGCTGGCGGCGCTGGCCGCCGCCGCCAACGCGGCGCAGGCGGAAGGCGCGACCGGCCGGGCCGCGGCCCTGCGGGCGCTTGAGCAGAAGACGCTGGCGGCGCTGCGCGCGCCCACCCGCCGGCGCATGGCGCCCGACCTGGAGGCGCTGCTGCAGGCTGAGGCCATCGCCGTGCAGGCCGGTCCGCGCCCGTTCGAGGACGAGGCGGTGCTGGGCGCGGTGCGCGAGGCGCTCAAGGCGGGCTCGGCGCTGCGCTTCCGCTACGCCGGCGGCGGCACGCCCGGGCGCTTGCGCGAGGTGACGCCCTACGGTCTGCTCTTCGCCCGCGCCAACTATCTGGTGGCCGCCGAACGGGACGGCGATCGCGCCGAGCCACGAAATTGGCGCCTCGACCGGCTGCGCGAGGTGGAGCGGCTGGACGCGCCCGCCGCCGCCCCCACCGACTTCTCGCTGCAGGCCTACGCGGATCGCTCCTTCGGCATCTACCAGGATGCGGCGGAGGACGTGGAGCTGCGCTTCGCCGCCGCCGCCGCCGAGTCGGCGCAGCGCTGGCGATTCCACGTCGGCCAGGAGGTGGCGCGCGAGCCGGACGGGGGGGTCGTCGTGCGGTTCCGCGCCAGCGGGATGCGCGAGCTCGCCTTCCATCTCCTCACCTGGGGCGCCGATGTGCAGGTGCGCGCGCCCGCCCGCCTGCGCGACCTCCTGGTCGAGACCGCCCGCACCGCCCTGGCGGCGCATGCCTCTCCCCCTCCAGACGTGGGCGGGGGGTGAAGCGGGCCCGCCCGTTTTGTCTGCGCCACACCCGCGCCACAATCGAAGCCCGGCCTTGGGCGGCGACTTTACTCGCGATGCATTCCGCGCCATCGCAACATCTGGGGTGCGGATCGCGCGCTCCGCGGGAGTTGCGAAGATGTTGCGCCGGCGCCTTCGGGCCTCAGGCCGCGGTCTGGTCGGAGGGGTCGCCGTCCTGGCTCTCGCCGCGCCTGTGATCGCGACGGCGGTGCACGCGCAGCCGTCGCCCTCGGTGCGCGCGCCCATCGGCACGGCGTCGGCGTCGGTGGCGAATGTGCCCGCGCCGCCTCCACCCGCCCCGCCCGTGCCGCCCGTGCCGCCCGCGCGGCTGTCGCACGCCCAGGCGCAGGAGCTGCGCAAGGCGCTGGCCAGCGCCACCAGCCAGGGCGTCATCACCGCGCGGGTGCTGGGGTCTGACGGCGCCCAGGCGGTCAGCTTCCAGGTCGGCGACGGCGACGACGAGGCGGCCGTTGCCCAGGCCGCCCTGCGCTACGCCCGCGCCGTGCACGCGAGCCGCCTGCAGCCGAACGACTACCTTCACGACTGGGGCCTGCGCCCCGCCGCCTACGATCCCACCCCCGCCTTCAACGCCGCGGTGCAGGCCGACCGTCTAGGCGACTGGCTGGCCTCCCTGCCCCCGCCGTACGACGGTTACGAGGGGCTTCGGCAGGGCCTGATCCGCTACCGCAAGATCGATGCGGCCGGCGGCTGGCTCACCATCCCCGCGGGCGAGACGCTCGGCCCGGGCGCCACCGGCGCGCGCGTGGCCGCCCTCCGGCGGCGCCTGCTGATCGAGAACGGCGCGGACGACGGCTCCGACTCGGACACCTACGACCAAGCGCTGGCCGAGAAGGTGGCCGACGCCCAGCGCCGCTACGGGCTGAAGCCGACGGGCGTGGTCGACGCGCAGACGCTGGCGGCGCTGAACGTGCCCGCATCCCACCGCATCGTGCAGATCGAGGCCAACCTCGAGCGCTGGCGCTGGCTGCCGGAGACGCTGCCGGCCGACCGCATCCAGGTGAACATCGCCGCCGCCATCCTCACGCTGTTCCGCGCCGACCAGCCGGTCACCTCCATGCGCGCGGTCACCGGCAAGCCGGGCGACGAGACGCCCATGCTGCAGTCGACCATCCACTCCATCGTCATCAACCCGCCGTGGAACGTGCCGAGCTCCATCGCCACCAAGGAGCTGTGGCCCAAGGAACGGGCGCACAAGGGCTATCTGGCCCGCCACGGCTTCAAGGTGATCAAGACCGACGACAACGGCGGCGTGCGGCTGCAGCAGGCGGCGGGCACGCGCTCGGCGCTGGGGCGGATCAAGTTCGACTTCGTCAACCCCTACGGCGTCTATCTGCACGGCACGCCGGTGCACGGCACCTTCCAGAACTACTCGCGCAACGACAGCCACGGCTGCGTGCGCCTGCAGGCGCCCGACAAGTTGGCGGCGCTTCTCCTGCGGTCCGACCCGAAGTGGAGCGACGACGGCGCGGTGGATGCGGCCATCAGCCGGGGCGTGACCGCGCGCGCCACCCTGCCCGAGCCCATCGCCGTCTACCTCCTGTACTGGACCGCCTTCGCCCAGCCGGACGGGCGCATCAGCTTCCGCGCCGATCCCTACGGCTGGGACGACCTTCTGGTGCGCCGCCTGCGCGGCGCGCCGCCGCCGCCCGCCGAGGGCGTGGTCAAGCCCGACCAGGTGAAGCCCGCCCAGGTGGCGAGCGCCGGATGATCCCCATGCGCCCTCTCGCCCGCACCGCCGCCTGCGCCGCCGTCCTCGCCCTGGGGCTGGCCGCCTGCCATCGCCATGCCGAGGAGAACACCACCACGACCACGGTGGAGACCCAGTCCACCCAGCCGGCGAACACCGCCGCGCCGCCGCCGCCGCCCACGCCCGTTCCGCCGCCGCTCGTGGCCCACAACACCACCGCCGCGGTGATCGACACCCCTGCGGTCACGCCCGACGAGCAGACGCAGGAGGACGCAGCCGCGACCGGCATGACCACCCGCAGCTCGACGACCACGACCACGACGACGACCTCAACCTCGACCGGTCACGGCGAGGCGTCGAACAGCACGTATTGAGCGCCGCGGCCGAGACGGCGGCCGGGCCTGCAGCGGCGCCGAGCCGCTTCAGCGTCGCGCCGATGATGGACTGGACGGACCGGCATTGCCGCGCCTTCCACCGCACCCTGACCCGTCGGGCGCTGCTCTACACCGAGATGGTCACCGCGCCGGCGGTGATCCACGGCGACCGCGAAAAGCTCCTGGGGTTCGATGCGATCGAGCACCCCGTCGCCCTGCAGCTCGGCGGTTCGGACCCGGCCCAGCTGGCCGAGGCAGCCCGCATCGGCGAGGGCTTCGGCTACGACGAGATCAACCTCAACGTCGGCTGCCCCTCGGACCGGGTGCAGTCGGGCCGCTTCGGGGCCTGCCTGATGCGCGAGCCGGCGCTGGTGGCCGCGTGCGTGGCGGCGATGGGCGCCGCCGTGCGCGCGCCCGTCACGGTCAAATGTCGCATCGGGGTGGACGACCAGGCGCCCGAACGAGCGTTGCCGGCCCTGGTCGACGCCTGCGCCGCGGCTGGCGTCGCGAGCTTCGTGGTGCACGCCCGCAAGGCCTGGCTGCAGGGCCTGAGCCCCAAGGCGAACCGCGACGTGCCGCCGCTCGACTATGCGCTGGTGCACGCGCTGAAGCGCGAGCGTCCGCAGCTGGTCATCTCCATCAACGGCGGCCTTACCGATCTGGACGCCGCCCGGGCGCAGTTGGCGCATGTAGACGGGGTGATGCTAGGGCGCGCCGCCTACCACGACCCCGGCCTGCTCGGCCGGGTGGACGCCGAGATCTTCGGCGACGGCGCGCCGGTTGATCCCTTCGATGCGGTGGAGCGCCACCGCCTTTATCTGGCCGCCCGCCTCGAGGAGGGCGTGCCGCTCGCCGCCATGACGCGCCACATGCTGGGGTTGTTCGCGGGGCGCGCCGGCGCACGGCTGTGGCGGCGGCGATTGACCGAGGAGGGGGTGCGCCGGGGTGCGGGCCTCGAGGTGCTCGACCACGCGCTCACGGCCCTGCGCGACCCGGAGCGCGCGGCCGCCTAGCGCAGGCTCAACGCCGCAGCACGAGCCCGTCGCGGTCGGCCGAGAAGCCGGAGAGGCGGCCGAGGTAGCTCATGCCGAGGAGCGACGAGGAGAGCCCGCCATCGACCACCAGGGCGGAGACCTGCTCGACGCGCGCGCCGCCGACCTCCACCGCCGCCAGCGTCACCGGCGCGGCGCGCACGGCGCCCGACGCGGTGGCCAGGCGGCGCGTGTAGGCCAGCCGCTCGGGCGCGATGCCGAGCGCGCGGGCGTCGTCCGCCGTCAGCGCCACGGCGGTGGCGCCAGTGTCGACCAGCACGCGCAGCGGGCGCCCTTCCACCTGGGCGGTCGCCCAGTAGTGGCCGTCCGCAGCGCGGGCGATGGGCGCTGACCCCGCGTGCGCGCCGCCGGCCCGGGTGGCCGCCAGCGAGGCGAAGCTGGCCATCAGGGCCGCCGCCACCGCCGTCGCCACCACCGTCGCCGATCCCGCCATTGGGGGCCCTTCGAGCCGCTGCGCCAAGTTCGGCGCGTCATCGCAAGCTAGCGCTGACGCCTTGTGGCGCGATGAAGGAACACGCTTTGCGGAGCATGAAGCGACACGGTGAGCGCGCGCTGAACGCACAGAGTCAGCGAAGTCTAACTTTCCGCGAGGCCGAGCTTGCCGGGCGCGATGCGACCCCGCCGCGCGGGCAGCTCGGCCATCACGCGGGCGCGCTCGGTCTCGGAGAGCGCCGACCAGCCGGCGATCTCAGGCAGGCTGCGCAGGCAGCCGAGGCACAGGCCGCTCTCGCCGTCGACGATGCAGACCTTCACGCACGGTGTGGCGATGGCGGGCGGGGACACGCGCGCGACCTAGCACGCGCCTCGGTGGCCGGTCGACCGCGCGGCGGGAGCGACATCACCAAGATGAACTGGCCGTAATACATTAAACCTCCGACATCATTCTAAGATGAATGGAAGGTAATTGGAAGTGTCGGGCCCAGTTTGGCATACATCTCTTCGTCAAGACGACACCAGCACTCGCACCAACGGAGAGACCCACATGCAATCGATCGCCCCCATGATCTTCGCCGTCACCTTGATGATCGCCGGCGTCGCCGCCGCCGTCACCCCGGTCGCCGCCCAGCCGGTCAGCGCCGCCATCGCTCGCTGATCCTCCCGAACCCGATCCCCCAAGCCAGGAACCCCGCCATGCAAGCCCTCGCCCCCCTCCTCTTCGCCGTCACCCTCGCCGTCGCCGGCGTCGCCGCCGCGGTCAGCCCCGTCTCGGCTCAGGCCGTCTCGAACCAGCCCGTCGCCTCGGCGTCGCGCTGATCCTCAAGGAGCCTTCCCCATGCAGTCCATCGCCCCCCTCTTCTTCGCGGTGACCCTGGCCGTCGCCGGCGTCGCCGCTGCGATCAGCCCCGTCGCCGCCATCGCGGCTCCTATCGCCGGCGCCGTCCGCTGATCGCGCGGACCCCGCCGGGCGCAGGTCCCGGACCCCGCACTCCTCCAGCCTCGACCTGACGCCCCGACCGCCCCCGCGGTCGGGGCGTTCCCTTGTGGGGACACGCGCGCTAGAGCCGCGCCCCATGCCCTCGCCCCTCGACGACGCCCGCGCCCTGGCGCTGGAACCCGCCCCCACGCTTGAGGGCTACGCCGCCGCAGACCTGCCGGGGCCGCTCGGCGACCTCGCCCGCTGGCTCGCGTCTCTCCCCGGCGCGGACGCGGACCGGCCCGACGCGCGCCTGCGCCGCCCCATCGCCGCCCTCTACGTCACCGCCTGCGCCGACGCCGGGCCGGACGCCGCCGAGCACGCCCGCACGCGCATGGAGGCGCTGGGCGCCGGAACCGCGCCCGCCGCCGCCTTGGCCCGCGCCCAGGGGGCGGGGCTGGAGCTGTTCGACCTCGCCCTCGCGCGGCCCGCGCCCGACGGCGCGCAGCGGTCCGTGATGAGTGAGCGCGAGTGCGCCGGCACGCTCGCCTTCGGGCTGGAGGCCCTGGCCAAGACGCCCGACCTGCTCGTGCTGGCCTGCGCCGCCCCCGGCGAAGCGCGGCGGGCGGCGCGGCTGGGCTGCGCGCTCGCAGGCGACGACCCCGCCGCCGGGGGCGAGGGCGATCCCGATCGCGCCGCCGCCATCGACCGCGCCCTCGCCGCGGCGGGGAGCGACCCGCTGCAGTTGCTGCGCCAGCTGGGCGGGCGCGAGACGGCGGCGATGGCGGGCGCCCTCCTCGCCGCGCGCGACCAGGCCACGCCCGTGCTGCTCGATGGCGAGGCGGCGTTGGCGGCCGCCGCCGTGCTGCACGCGCTGGCGCCCTCGGCCATCGACCACGCGCGCCTCGCCGCCCGACCGGCGTCGCACGCCGGCGCCCGGCTGGCGGAGCGGCTGGGGCTGACCCCCATCCTTGACCTGGCGATAAGCGAGCCGGAGGGCGTCGCGGGGCTTGCGGCGCTGGCCACTTGCCGCCTCGCCGCCGATCTGAACGCGGCCGCCGTGCGGCGCTGAGGCGTTGCCAACCCCGCCTGCGCCGACCACTATGGCGTAAGTGAACGGCGATAAGCCGTCGGCGCCGGCGCTCTCGGCCGGCAGGGAGCGCAACCAAGTGAACCTCGACTTCTCGCCTGAGGACCTCGCCTTTCGCGACGAGGCCCGCGCCTTCATCGCCGAGCACTACCCCGAGGAGCTGCGCGGCAAGCAGGACGAGGGCGAGGAGCTCGGCAAGGCCGACTTCCTGGCTTGGCATCGCGTGCTGGCCGCCAAAGGCTGGGTGGCGCCCGCGTGGCCCCAAGCGGCCGGCGGTCCCGGCTTCAGCGCGATCCAGCGCTACCTGTGGTCGGAGGAGACGGCGCGGGCCGATTGCCTGCCGATCCTGCCCTTCGGCATCAACATGGTGGGACCCGTGATCTATACCTTCGGGAGCCCCGAGCAGAAGGCGCGCTTCCTGCCGCCCACGCTGTCAGGCGACATCTGGTGGTGTCAGGGCTATTCCGAGCCGGGCGCAGGCTCTGACCTCGCCTCGCTCAAGATGAAGGCGGTGCGCGGCCAGGACGCGGAGGGCGATCACTACATCGTCAACGGCCAGAAGACCTGGACCACCCTGGCCCAGCACGCCGACTGGATCTTCTGCCTGGTCAAGACCGACCCCGCCGCCAAGGCGCAGGATGCGATCAGCTTCCTCCTCATCGACATGAAGAGCCCGGGCGTGACAGTGCGGCCGATCATCACCTTGGGCGGCGAGCACGAAGTCAACGAGGTGTGGCTGGAGGATGTGCGGGTGCCGGTGGAGAACCGCATCCACGAGGAGAACAAGGGCTGGACCTGCGCCAAGTTCCTGCTCGCCCACGAGCGCACCGGGATCGCCGGCGTCGCCCGCTCCAAGCGCGGCGTGGAGAAGCTCAAGGAGATGGCCCGCGCCGAGAGCGAGGATGACGTGTCGCTGCTGGCCGACCCCACGTTCCGGCGCAAGGTCAGCGAACTGGAGGTCGACCTCACCGCGCTTGAATACACCGAGCTGCGCACGCTGGCGGGCGAAAGCACGGGCAAGGGGCCGGGGCCGGAATCGAGCCTGCTCAAGATCAAGGGCACCGAAGTGCAGCAGCGGATCACCGAACTCGCGCTGGAGGCCGCGGGCCACTACGCCGCCCCCTACTTCCGCGGCTTCGGCGACGAGGGCGGCAACGCCGTGCCCATCGGCGAGGCCTACACCCAGCGCGTGGCGCCCACCTACTTCAACATGCGCAAGGCCTCGATCTACGGCGGCTCCAACGAGATCCAGCGCAACATCATCGCCAAGATGGTGCTGGGACTTTGATCTGATGGATTTCAGCCTCACTGAAGAACAGACGCTGCTGCGCGACACGCTCGGCCGCTTCCTGCAGGACCGCTACGACTTCGAGGCGCGGCGCAAGATCACCGCCTCCGAGGCGGGATGGAGCCCCGACATCTGGCGCGCCTTCGCCGAAGAGCTCGGCATTCTCGGCGCACCCTTCTCTGAGGCGCTCGGCGGCCTGGGCGGCGGGCCGGTCGAGAACATGATCGTCATGGAGGCCTTGGGCGCCAACCTCGTGGTCGAGCCCTACCTCGGCACGGTGGTGCTGGCCGGCGGCGCGCTGAAGCACGCGGGTGGCGACCTCGCCGAAGAGCTGATCCCGGCTATCGTGGGCGGGGAGGCGGTGTTCGCCTTCGCCTACGTCGAGCCCAGGGGCCGCTACGACCTGGCCGACCTACAGACCACCGCGCGGCGCGAGGGCGACGGTTGGCGCATCGACGGGCGCAAGGGCGTGGTGGTGGGCGCGCCGTGGGCCACTCACCTCCTCGTCACCGCCCGCACCGCCGGCGGCCGGCGCGAGCGCGCGGGCGTGTCGCTGTTCGTGGTCGAAGCCTCCGCGCCCGGCATCGGCCGCCGCGACTACCCCACGGTGGACGGCCGGCGCGCCAGCGAGATCGCCTTCGAGGGCGCGCCGGCCCGCCTGCTGGGCGAGGCCGACGCCGCCATGCCGCTGGTCGAGCGCGTGATCGACGAGGCGATCGCCGCCACCTGCGCCGAGGCGGTGGGCGCGATGCGCCGCATGCACGCCGCCACGCTGGACTACGCCCGCCAACGCAAGCAGTTCGGCCGCGCCATCGCCGACTTCCAGGTGCTGCAGCACCGCATGGTCGACATGTTCATGGCGCTCGAGCAGTCGGTCTCCATGACTTTCTTCGCCACGCTGAAGCTCGATGCGCCCGACGCCCAACGCATGGCGGCGGCAAGCGCCGCCAAGGCCAAGGTGGCGGCCGGCGCCCGCGCGGTGGGCCAGGACGCGGTGCAGATCCACGGCGGCATCGGCATGACCGATGAGCTGGCGCTGGGCCACTTCTTCAAGCGCACCACCGTAATCGAGGCCCTGTTCGGCGACGCCGACCACCACCTCAAGCGCTACGAGCGGCTGACGCTGGACGCCTGAGGCCTCTGGATGCGCGGGGTGGAATTCCCCTCGTGAGAGGCGCTTCGCGCAGGCGTGCTTGCACGCGTGGCGGCGTCAGGCGGCTTTAAGGGACGGATCAGCCCCTCTCATCGCCGGCTGGAGACAGCTGGGCTTTCGGCGCGGCGCGCTGGCGGGCTATGCTGCGCTGGCCGTCGCCCGGTCCGCGCCTCCCCGCCCGGACCTGGGGGGAGAGACCGGATGACCCAGCTCAGCTTCGAGGAGATGCGCGCGCGCCTGGTCGCGGGCCACGCCTACGACCCCGCTTCAGAGCGCGACGCCTGTGGCGTGGGCCTCGTCTGCGCCATCGACGGCCAGCCGCGGCGCGAGGTGGTGGACTTGGCCATCCGCTCGCTCAAGGCCGTGTGGCACCGGGGCGCGGTGGACGCCGATGGCATGACCGGCGACGGCGCGGGGATCATGCTGGGGGTGCCCCAGGCCTTCTTCGCCGAGGCCGCCTCGGCCACCGGCCATGCGCTGCGCCAGGGGCCGGTGGCCGTGGGCCAGATCTTCCTGCCGCGCACCGACCTCGCCGCGCAGGAGGCCTGCCGCACGCTGGTGGAGAGCGAGGTGCTGCGCGGCGGCTTCTACATCTACGGCTGGCGCCAGGTCCCGGTCGACACCTCGGTGATCGGCGCCAAGGCCGACGCCACCCGCCCCGAGATCGAGCAGATCATGCTCGCCCCGCCGCCGGGGCTGGACGGCGAGGCGGTGGAGCGGGCGCTGTTCCTGTGCCGCAAGCGCATAGAGACGCGGGCTCGCCAGGCCGGCCTTCAGCACCTCTACGTGTGCTCGCTGTCGGCGGTGAGCCTCGTCTACAAGGGCATGTTCCTGGCCGAGCACATCGACACCTTCTACCCTGACCTGCGCGACCCTCGGGTGACCTGCGCGGCGGCGGTGTTCCACCAGCGCTACTCCACCAACACCTTCCCCGAGTGGCGCCTGGCCCAGCCCTTCCGCGCGCTCGCCCACAACGGCGAGATCAACACCCTGCGCGGCAACGTGAACTGGATGCGGTCGCATGAGATCCGCATGGCCGCCGAAGCCTTCGGCGAGGAGGGCGCCGAGGACGTCAAGCCGGTGATCCAGCCCCACGGCTCAGACTCCGCCGCGCTCGACAACGTGTTCGAGACGCTGGTGCGCGCCGGCCGCAGCGGCCCCATGGCCAAGACGCTGCTGATGCCCGAGGCGGGCAGCGACGCCCTGCCGGAGAGCCACCGCGCGCTCTACGCCTACTGCAACGCGGTGATGGAGCCGTGGGACGGCCCGGCCGCGGTGTGCGCCTTCGACGGCCGCTGGGTGGTGGCCGGCAAGGACAGGAACGGCCTGCGCCCGCTGCGCACCGCCGTCACCGACGATGGTCTGCTGGTCGTGGGCTCGGAAGCGGGCATGGCGGGGCTCGCCGAGGCGCGCATCCGCGCCAAGGCGCACATCACCGCCGGGCGGATGCTGGCGGTCGACCTGGCCGAGGGGCGGCTCTACGGCGAGCAGGAGATCCTCGATGAACTCGCCGCGGCCCACCCCTACGCGCAGTGGCTGGGCAATGTGGTCGCGCTGGAGCCGAAGATCGGCCCCGGCCCCGAGCCCCGCCGCTACGACCGCGAGGAGCTCACCCGCCGTCAGCTGGCCGCCGGCGTCGCGATGGAGGACCTCGAGCTGATCCTCTCGCCCATGGTGGAGACCGGCAAGGAGGCCACCGGCTCCATGGGCGACGACACGCCGCTGGCGGTGCTCTCCACCCGCGGCCGTCCGCTGGCGCACTACTTCCGCCAGCAGTTCAGCCAGGTGACCAACCCGCCCATCGATCCCCTGCGCGAAGCGGGGGTGATGAGCCTGAAGACGCGCTTCAAGAACCTCGGCAACATCCTGGCGCAGGACGAGGCGCAGACCGACGTCTACGTGCTGGAGAGCCCGGTGCTCACCACCGGCATGTTCGAGCGCATCGCGGGCTTCATCGGCGAGGCCGACATCGCCACGCTGGACGCCACCATGGCGGCGCCCGACCCCGGCGCCGCGCCGGGAGCGACCCTGCGCCTGGCGCTCGATCGCCTGAGGGCCGAGGCGGAGGCCGCCGTGCGCGCCGGCCGCTCGCAGCTCGTGCTCACCGACGAGGGCTCCGGCCCCGGGCGCGCGGCCATCCCCGCCATACTGGCGACAGGCGCGGTGCACGGCGGGCTCGTGGCGCGGGGCCTGCGCACCTACTGCTCGCTGATCGTGCGCTCGGCCGAGGCGATGGACACCCACGCCTTCGCGGTGCTGGTGGGCGTGGGGGCGACGGCGGTGAACGCCTATCTGGCGCAGGAGAGCTTCCAGGACCGGCTTGATCGCGGCCTGCACGCCGGCGTCGACCTTCGCGGTGCCTGCCTCAACTACAAGGGCGCGGTGGAGGCGGGGCTGCTGAAGATCCTGTCGAAGCTAGGCGTGTCGGTGATCTCCGCCTACCGCGGCGGCTACAACTTCGAGGCGGTGGGCCTCAGCCGCGCGCTGGTGGCCGACATCTTCCCCGGCATGACCTCGCGCATATCCGGCATCGGCCTGGCGGGGCTGGAGCAGCAGGCGCTGGCCCTGCACGCCCGCGGCTGGGCCGCGCCCGCGCCGGCCCTGCCCATCGGCGGCTTCTACCGCCAGCGCGCCTCGGGGGAGAGCCATGCCTACCAGGCCGACATGATCCACCGCCTGCAGGCCGCCTGCGACCGGGAGGACTACACCGCCTTCAAGACCTACTCCGACGCCCTGCGCGCCCAGCCGCCCACCGCGCTGCGCGACCTGCTCGACATCCGCGCCGACAGGCCGGCCATCCCGCTCGACGAGGTGGAGAGCGTCAACGGTATCCGCCAGCGCTTCCTCACGCCCGGCATGAGCCTGGGAGCGCTGAGCCCGGAGGCGCACGGCACGCTGAACATCGCCATGAACCGCATCGGCGCCCGCTCGGTCTCCGGCGAGGGCGGCGAGATCCCCGAGCGGGCGCGGCCCCTGCCCAACGGCGACAACGCCGACAGCGCGGTGAAGCAGATCGCCTCGGGCCGCTTCGGGGTGACCGCCGAGTACCTCAACCGCTGCCGCGAGATCGAGATCAAGGTGGCCCAGGGCGCCAAGCCGGGGGAGGGCGGCCAACTGCCGGGCTTCAAGGTCACGAGCCTGATCGCGCGTCTGCGCCACGCCACGCCGGGCGTGACTCTGATCTCGCCTCCGCCCCACCACGACATCTATTCCATCGAGGATCTGGCCCAGCTGATCTACGACCTGAAGCAGGTGAACCCCACCGCCAAGGTCACCGTGAAGCTCGTGGCCTCCTCGGGCATCGGCGCCATCGCGGCGGGCGTCGCCAAGGCCAAGGCCGACACCATCCTCATCTCCGGCCACGTGGGCGGCACCGGCGCCTCGCCGCAGACCTCGATCAAGCAGGCAGGCGCGCCGTGGGAGATGGGCCTTTCCGAGGCGCATCAGGTGCTCACCCTCAACCGCCTGCGCGACCGGGTGACCTTGCGCGCCGATGGTGGCATGCGCACCGGCCGCGACGTGGTGATCGCCGCGCTGCTGGGCGCCGAGGAGTTCGGAATCGGCACCGCCTCGCTGGTGGCCATGGGGTGTTTGATGGTGCGCCAGTGCCATTCCAACACCTGCCCCGTGGGCGTGTGCACGCAGGACGAGGCGCTGCGCGCCAAGTTCAGCGGCACGCCCGAGAAGGTGATCGCCCTCTTCAGCTTCATCGCCGAGGAGGTGCGCGAACTCCTCGCCAAGCTCGGCGCGCGCACCCTGCAGGAGATCGTCGGCCGCACCGACCTCCTGCAGCAGGTGAGCCGCGGGGGCGAGCACCTCGACGACCTCGACCTCAACCCGCTCCTGGTGCGCGCCGACCCCAACGCCGCGCCGCCCGCCTACCCACGCGCCCGCACCGAGCCGCCGCCCTCGCTCGACGAGGAGGTGCTGACCGACGCCGCGCCCCTGTTCGAGCGGGGCGAAAAAATGCAGCTCACCTATGCGGTGCGCAACACGCAGCGGGCCATCGGCGCGCGCGTCTCCTCCCACATCGTGCGCCGCTTCGGAGACGAGGGGCTGCAGGCGGGGCGGCTCACCCTGCGCCTGCGCGGCTCGGCCGGGCAGAGCCTGGGCGCCTGGGCGGTTCAGGGCCTGCGCATCGAGCTCACCGGCGACGCCAACGACTATGTGGGCAAGGGGCTCTCGGGCGCCACGCTGGTGATCCGCCCCGCACCGCAGCTGGCCGACCCGGGCGACCAGGCGCTGATCGGCTCCACCGTGCTCTACGGCGCCACCTCGGGCCGGCTGTTCGCCGCAGGGCGCGCGGGCGAGCGCTTCGCGGTGCGCAACTCGGGCGCGACCGCCGTGATCGAGGGCTGCGGCGCCAACGGCTGCGAGTACATGACGGGCGGTGAGGCGGTGGTGCTGGGCGCCATCGGCCCCAACTTCGCCGCGGGCATGACCGGCGGTTTGGCCTGGGTGTTCGACGCCGATGGGCGGATGGGGCGGCGGCTCAACCTCGACAGCGTGGTCGCCGCCCCCGTCGAGGACGGCGCCGACGCCAAGCGCCTGCGCGCCCTCGTGGAACTGCACGCCGCCGAGACGGGCTCGCCGCGGGCGCGGGGACTGCTCGATGATTGGGAGCACGCCCGCGGCGCCATGCTGCAGATCACGCCGCGCGAGACGCTGGCGCTGCGTGCGAACGCCGCCGAGCGGCCGGCCCTGGTGGGCTGAGGCGTGCGTCTGTCAGGATCGGGCGCGAAAGCACGCCACCTCGACACGCCGCCTTCCTCGGCCCTGTGCCGAGGCCCCAGCGACACGCAGACCCGAGAGCGCCGCAAGCGCACCACTCCGGGTCCTCGGCACAAGGCCTAGGGAGGCGTGAAGGGGGCAGGGCGTGCGATATCCGTCTCGCGCCGAGGCGCGCTACAGCGAGGCGGCCAGCGCCTCCAACTGGTCGGCGCACTGGTTCCAGCCGGCGTGGAAGCCCATGGCCTCGTGGGCGTGCGTGTCCTCGACGGTCCAGTGGCGGACCTCCACGCGGTAGCGCGTGCCGTCGCCGTCGGGGGCGAGGGTCATCTGCGCGGTCATGAACGGCTTGGCCGAGGGCTCCCAGGCGCGGACGTAGGCGTCGGTGAAGACCAGCTTCTCGCCGGGCACGACCTCCAGGTAGACGCCGCGACCCGGGTGCTCGGTCCCGTCGGGGCTGCGCATGACCACGAGCGTCGAGCCGCCCGCCCGGGTGTCGAGCTCGACCTTGGCCACGCTCCAGGGCGCGGGCGCAAACCAGCGGGCCATCAGCTCGGGCTCGCTCCAGCAGCGCCACACCGCGGCGGGCGGCGCAGCGAGGTGGCGGTCGAGCGTCAGCATGCGCTCTTCGGGCGCGTCGGCCATAGGCGGATCTCCGTGGTTTCCCCTCCTGGTGAGCCTCCGCTAGAACGGCCGCCCCCGTCCACCTTGCCCGCCTCCGAGGTCGCCCGTGAAGCTCGACTCCTCCGTCTCCGCCGTGGTCACCGGCGCCGCCTCGGGCCTGGGGGCCGCTACGGCGCGCGCGCTCGCGGCCCGGGGCGTGAGAGTGGCGATCTTCGACATGAACGCCGAGGCGGGCCAGGCCATCTCGAGCGAGATCGGCGGCGCGTTCGCCCGGGTGGACGTGACCGACGACGCCTCGGTCGACGCCGGCTTCGAGGCGGCGCGGGCGGCGCATGGGGTGGAGCGCATCCTGGTCAACTGCGCGGGCATCGCGCCCGGCGCCAAGACGGTGGGGCGCGACAAGGCCACTGGCGCGGTGAAGCCGCACGCGCTTTCGCTTTTCCAGACAGTCATCAACGTGAATCTCGTAGGCACCTTCCGGTGCATCGCCCAGAGCGCCGCGGCAATGGTGGCGCTCGACCCTCTGGAGGGCGGCGAGCGCGGCGCCATCGTCTGCACCGCCTCGGTGGCCGCGCAGGACGGGCAGGTCGGGCAGGCCGCCTACGCCGCCTCCAAGGCGGGCGTCATGGGCATGACCCTGCCTATCGCACGCGACCTGATGGGCGACGGCGTGCGGGTGAACACCATCCTGCCGGGCATCTTCGAGACGCCCATGATGGCGGGGATGCCGCAGAACGTGCAGGACGCTCTCGCCGCCAGCGTGCCTTTCCCCAAGCGCCTGGGGCGCGCCGGGGAGTACGCCGATCTGGCGCTGTTCCTGCTGGAGCAAGGCTACATGAACGCCGCCACCGTGCGGATGGACGGCGCCATCCGCCTCGCCCCGCGCTGAGATTCGCAGCGAAGGCGCTGGCCCAGACAGGCGGGCGGACTAGCTCTTCGGAAGGCGGGGCCGCCATACGCCCAGAGCGATGTTCGCGGCCGAGACTGCGAGGAGCAACCACAGCGTCGCGGTCTCGGCGCCCAGCAGGCGCACCGCCGCGGCCGGGTCCGGCGCGCCCAGCCGCGCGATCGCACTGTTCGTCGCTTCGTCCTGGATCGGGCCCAGGACCTGCAACCCGCTCTCGAGGATGACGATGCCGGTCGCCGCCTTCGCCCAGGCCCACGCCGTATTCTGGAACGCGGGGGTCGCCGCCATCGAAAGGAGGCCGGCGATAACGGTCAGCACCATCGAAGGGCCTATGATCCACGCCGCGATCTTCGCCATGGCGCCCACCAGTTCGCCATAGCCTTCCATGCGGATCGCCGCCGATGCGCGCACGGCCACGACCGCCATGGCGGCCATGCCTCCCAAGAGCCCGGCGGCCCCGAGCGTGTGGAGGAACTTCAAAAGACGTCGCAAGGCGGGTCTCGTGATGAGATGGGCTCGACGCACCACCATACCACGGCGCCCGACCGCATTCCGGCACGGCGACCTCGCGATCTTCGCCGCCTTGGGGCGGAAGGCTAGCGCTGCATCTGCATGACGTGGGTCATGCTGGGCATGTTGTGGTTGAGGTTGGCCATGATCCACAGCGAGCCGCCCATGATCAGGATGACGATCAGGACGCCGAAGGCCAGGGCCAGCACGTTGTTGGTGTTGTCCGGCCCGGTGGTGATGTGCAGGAAGAAGACCAGGTGCACACCCATCTGGGCGATGGCCATGACGACCAGCGCGACCGGCAGCGCCGGCGCCCAGACCAGCCCCGTGGCCGGCAGGACGAAGGCCCCCACCGTCAGGATTGTCGCGAAGCCTAGGCCCACGCCATAGCCCACAAGGCCGCCGGCGATGCTGCCCTTCTGCTCGTCGCCGGGTGCGATGTCGGTCTCGCGCACGCCGTGGTCCTCCACGTCTTCGGCGGTGGCGTCCAGGCTCATACCGCCGCTCCCAAGAGGTAGACGACGGTGAAGACCGCCACCCAGATGATATCCAGCGCGTGCCAGAACAGGTTGAAGCAGAGGATGCGGCGCTGGATATCCTCGCGGAAGCCCTTCGCCCACACCTGCGCCATCATGGTGCCAAGCCAGAGCAGCCCCATCGTCACGTGCAGGCCGTGGCAGCCCACGAGCGAGAAGAAGGCGGACAGGAAGGCGGAGCGCTGGGGGCCGAAGCCCCGGCTCACGAGGTCGGCGAACTCCTTCGCCTCCAGAAACAGGAAGCCCGCGCCGAGGAGGCCCGTCAGCAGCATGGCGATCTGGAAGACCGTCACGTTGCGCTGCTGCGCGCCGATGGCGGCGACGCCGCACGCGAAGGAGGAAAGCAGCAGCAGCGCCGTCTCGATCGCGACATTGCCGAGGTCGAAGATCTGCTTGCCGGAAGGGCCACCCGCCGTGGCCCCCGCCAGCACCGCATAGGCGGCGAAGAAGGCCGAGAACATGATGATGTCGGAGAGCAGGAAGATCCAGAAGCCGTAGCCCACGATGATCCGCTTGGAGGGCGGGCCGTCGTCGCCGTGCCCGTCTCCGTGGCCGATGTGGTGGGGATCGCGCGATCGCGCGGCGGCGTGGGCGGCGCTCACCGCTGGGCCTGCTGCAGGGCGTCGGCGCGGTTGCGGCGGTTCTCGCGGGCGATCTTGGCGACGGTCTCGGCGGGGATCTCCTCCTCGTGCACGTCCTTCCAGGCGAAGACCACGAAGGTGGCGTAGGCGCCGACGAAGCCCACGATGGCCATCCACCAGATGTGCCAGATCATGGAGAACCCAATCAGAGTGGCGAAGAAGGCGCAGACCACGCCGGTGGCCGAGTTGCGCGGCATCTCGATCGCCTCGTAGTCGGGCTCGTCGGAAAGCTTACGCTGCTCGCGGGCGATGGCTTTGATCGACCAGTAGGCCTCCTCGCCACGCACGTCGGGCAGCACGGGAAAGTTGAAGATGGGCGGCGGCGAGGGTGTGGCCCACTCCAGCGAGCGCCCGTCCCACGGGTCTCCGGTGAGATCGCGCAAGCTGTCGCGGTCGCGGATCGAGGTGAACAGCTGGACGATCTGGCAGACGATGCCGGCGAAGATGATCAGCGCGCCGCAGGCGGCGACCAGCAGCCACGGCCGCCATGCCGCCACCTCGTAGTGCTGCATGCGCCGCGTCATGCCCAGGAAGCCCAGCCAATAGAGCGGCGCGAAGGCGACCCAGAAGCCCACCAGCCAGCACCAGAAGGCGGCCTTGCCCCAGCCTTCGTGCAGGCGGAACCCGAAGGCCTTGGGGAACCAGAAGGTGTAGCCGGCGAAGGCGCCGAACAGCGTGCCGCCGATCAGTACATTGTGGAAGTGCGCCACCAGGAACAGCGAGTTGTGCAGCACGAAGTCAGCCGGCGGCACAGCCAGCAGCACGCCCGTCATGCCGCCGATGGTGAAGGTCACCATGAAGCCCAAAGACCACAACATCGACTGGGAGAAGCGGATGGTGCCGCCGTACATGGTGAAGAGCCAGTTGAACACCTTCACCCCAGTCGGCACGGCGATCACCGTCGTCATGATCCCGAACACGGCGTTGACGTCGCCGCCCGCGCCCATGGTGAAGAAGTGGTGCAGCCACACCATGAAAGCCAGAATGCAGATGGCCATCGTCGCCAGAACCATCGAGCGATACCCGAACAACGGCTTGCCCGAAAAGGTCGAAACCACCTCCGAGAAGATACCGAAGGCGGGCAGAATGACGATGTAGACCTCGGGGTGTCCCCACGCCCAGATGAGGTTCATGAACATCATGACATTGCCGCCGGCTTCGTTGGTGAAGAAGTGGAAGCCAAGGTATCGGTCGAGCAGCAGCATAGCCGACGTGGCGGTCAGGATCGGGAAGGCGGCGACGACCAGGAGATTGGTGGCCAGCGACGTCCAGCAGAACATCGGCATGCGCAGATAGCTCATGCCAGGCGCGCGCATCTTCAGGATGGTGGTGACGAGGTTCACCCCCCCGATCAGCGTCCCCACCCCCGATATGGTCAGCGCCACCAGCCAATAGTCGACGCCCACCCCGGGCGAGTAGGCGATCTCCGACAGCGGAGGATAGGGGAGCCAGCCTGTGCGCTGGAACTCGCCGATGACGAGCGACATGTTGACCAGAAGCGCGCCCGAGCACGTCAGCCAGAAAGCTACCGAGTTGAAGGTGGGAAAGGCCACGTCGCGTACGCCCAGCTGCAACGGCAAGACGAAGTTCATCAGCCCGAACATGAAGGGCATGGCGACGAAGAAGATCATGATAGTGCCGTGCGCCGAGAATATCTGGTTGTAGTGCTCAGGCGGCAAGTATCCGGGGCCATGGAAGGCCAGCGCCTGCTGCGAACGCATCAACAGCGCGTCGGAGAAGCCGCGCAGCAGCATGATGAGCGCCAGTATGCAGTACATCACGCCGATCCGTTTGTGGTCGACGCTCCTGATCCACTCGTTCCACACGTAGGGCGCGTGACCTTTGGCGATCACCCAGGCGATGACGCCGAAGAGGATGAGGGTCACAGTGACGCCGGCCACCATGGGCGCGGGCTGGTCGAGGGGAACGGCCGACCAGCTCAGCTTCCCGAAGATCCACGACCAGTTCATGAGGTGCTCAGCGACTTGGGGAAGACGTGCGGCCCGGGTCCCGATTGCGGATGGCCGCTTTGCGCGGGTCCGGGGGCGGGGGCGATGGCCTGGCTCACCACCTGCTGGAACAGGCCGGGCTGCACGACGCGATAGGTAAAGGGCTGCGGCGTCACGCCGGGGTGCGCCAGGGCGGCGTAGCCGACGGCGTCGAGCGCCGGTCCGCCCGCCTTCGCCGCGGCCACCCAGGCCGCGTACTGCTCGGGAGGCATCGCCTTGAGGTTGAAGTGCATGTCGGCGAAGCCGTCGCCGCTGATCATGCCGGAAAGGCCGGCGTAGTCGCCCGGCTTGTCGGCCTGCAGCCACAGGTTGTCGGCCATCCCGTTCATGGTGTAGATCATCGAGCCGAGCTGCGGCACAAAGAAGGTATTCATCACGCTGCCCGAAGTCAGGGTGAAGTGGATCGGCCGCCCCACCGGCGCAGCGAGCGTATTTACGCTGGCCACGCCCTCCTGCGGATAGATGAACAACCACTTCCAATCGAGGGAAACGACCTGCACCTCCAGCGGCGGCTCCTTAGAGGCCAGGGGCTTGGCGGGGTCGAGCGCATGGGCGCCGATCCAGATCATTCCGCCCAGGAACATGATGGTCAGCGCCGGGATGGCCCACACCACCGCCTCGATCTTGCCGGAGTAGGCGAAGTCGGGCAGGCGCTGGGCGCGTGGATTGCCGGGACGGAACCACCAGGCGAAGCCGACGGTCAGCAGGATGGTCGGGATCACGATCGTCAGCATCAGCGCGACCGCGTCGAACAGGATGTTGAGGTCGCCACGCCCCACCGGGCCGACCGGATTGAGCACCGGCGCGGCCTCGCAGCCCGCCAGCGTCATGGCGGCGACAAGGCCGCAGAGGGTGCGCGTACGCGCCGTCACATCGAGCTCCGAACGCGCCCTGGCGCGTGGCGTGGCTTTCGACCGTGCGCGTCGCGCGCGCAAGGGCTACCAGGCGTCGCGCAGGAAATTCCTCAACGACGCCCGGCGCATAGTCAGATCTGCGACAGGAGGGTGTCGGCGTCGGACACCTCCATGGCGCCGGGGTTCTCCTCGATGTTGAGCTGCTCGACCACGCCGTCGCGCACCAGCATGGCGTAGCGCTTGGAGCGCAGGCCCAGCCCGTGCTTGGACCCGTCCATGGTCAGATCGAGCGCCCGGGCGAAGTCGCCGTTGCCGTCGGCCAGAATGGTGAAGGTGGCGTCCACGCCCTGGTCCTTGGCCCAGGCCTTCATCACGAAGATGTCGTTGGTGGCGGTCAGGGCGATGGCGTCCACCCCCTTGGCCTTCAGCTCGGCCTGCCTGTCGCGGAAGCTCGGCACGTGCTTGGCCGAGCAGGTGGGCGTGTAGGCGCCCGGCACGGCGAACAGGGCGACGGTCTTGCCGGCGAAGGCCCCCGCCGTGTCGATGGGCTGGGGCGATCCGCCGGCGCCGAGCGTCATGAAGTTCGAGGAGGGCAGGCGGTCGCCGACGGCGATGGTCATGGGAGGCTCCGGCGCGTGCGGCGGGGAAGCCGCGGACGGGCGCGGTCTTAGGCGGGGAAAACGACCTCCCGCAAGCCGTGGCGCTTGCCGAGATCGCGCCAGGCTCCGATGTTGCATCCCCGATGACCACCCTCGCCGACATGGACGACGACGACGACGCCTTCCTGGGCGGGCGCCTCTTGATCGCCACGCCGGGCATCGGCGACCCGCGCTTCGAGCGCTCGGTGATCCTGATGTGCGCCCACGGGCCGGAGGAGGCGATGGGCATCGCCATAAACCGCCCGCTCGACGGCCTGATGCTGCCCGATCTGCTGGACCGGCTGGGCGTCAAGTCTCAGATCCTGATCCCGGAGCGCGCGGTCCTGGTCGGCGGCCCCCTCGAGCGCGAACGCGGCTTCGTGGTGCACACCGCCGACTACGAGAGCGCCGACTCCACCTTGACGGTGGGCGAGGGCCTGGCGCTCACCGCCACCCGCGAGGTGCTGGATGCGTTGGGCGATGCGCAGCTGCGCCCGCGCCAGGCGCTCCTGGCGCTCGGCTACGCCAACTGGTCGGCGGGCCAGCTGGAGCAGGAGCTGAAGGAGAACGTCTGGCTCACCTGCGACGCCGACGAGGCGCTGGTGTTCGACGACGACCATGAGACCAAGTGGGCCCGCGCGCTCGCCAAGATCGGCGTCGCCCCCGGGCGGCTGTCGTCGTTGAGCGGCACGGCCTAGGCGCGGGGCCTTAGCCTCGGGCTGTGTCCCGCTACCCCGGGCCCGCGAGTCCCTTCAGCGGCGCGCCGTCCAGGTAGCTCTCGTTGAGGTACACCTCGGCCTCCAGCGCCGGCAGGGGCCGGGCGTAGCCGAAGCCCTGGCCGTAGTGGCAACCCAGCGCCGAAAGGGCCGCGGCCATGGGCGCGTCCTCCACGCCCTCGGCGATGATCTCCAGCCCAAGGTCGCGGCCCAGCGCGATGACGGAGCGCACGATCTTCGCCGAGCTTTCGTTCACCGCCATGGTGCGCACGAAGTAGCGGTCGATCTTGAGCTGCTGCAGCGGCAGGCGCGCGAGGTAGGACAGCGACGAGAAGCCCATGCCGAAGTCGTCCACCGCCAGCGCCACGCCCGAGTCGCGCAGGCGGCCCAGCACCTCGGCGGCGCGGTCGGGATCGCGCATGATCTCGCTCTCGGTCAGCTCCAGCTTCAGCGCGCCCTGGGGCAGATCGGCCGCGGCGATGATCGCACGCACCCGCTCCACCAGCTCGGGCCGCTCGAGGTCGGCGCAGGTGAGGTTGACGCCCACGTTCAGCGCCCCCGCATCCGGATGGTCGCGCCGCCAGCGCGCCACCTGGCCTGCGGCGGCCTCGATCATGTGCAGGGTGAGCTCGCCCATCATCCCGGCCTCGCTCACCAGCGGCAGGAACTCGTCGGGGTGCAGCAGGCCCAGGCGGGGGTGGCGCCAGCGCACCAGCGCTTCGAAGCCGACGATGCGCGCGTCGTCCAGCCGCACCACCGGCTGGTAGAAGGGCTCGAGCTCGCCGCGCCCGACGGCGCCGCGGACGTCGGCCTCCAGCTCGAAGCGCGAGCGGGCCCCGGCGGCTTCCGCGGGCGCGCCCGCATCGCCCAAGCGCGCGGCGCCGACGCGGCGCAGCAGCTCGGCCGCGTCGTCGCCCGGGCGCGAGAGCGCTTCGCCCAGCGACACCCTGGGATGAATGTCCAGGCCGCTCAGCCGCAGGGGCGCTTCCAGGACGGCGCGTAACGCCTGCGCCGCCATGGGCACCTCGGCGTCCACGACGATGGCGAACTCGTCCTCGCCCACGCGGGTGGGCAGGCTCGCCGCCGGATAGGCGCCGGCCAGGCGCGAGCCGAGGGCGGCCAGCACGTCGTCGGCGCGCGTCGGCCCCAGGCCCTCGTTCAGTCGGTTGAAGCGCACCATGTCGGCGGTGACGAGCCGCATCGCTTCGCCGGCCCGCAGCCGGACGTCCAGCCCGTGCAGCAGTCCCGCGCGGGTGAGGAGGCCGGTGAGCGGATCGGCCGCCGGCGCGGTCGCCCCGGCCTCGGGCGCGGCCCAGACCAGGCCCGCCGCCGTCCCGTCGGGCTCGCGGCGGCCGCGCCATGCGCCGATCGCGCCGCTGCGCAGGGCCAGGTCGAAGGCCAACTCCCCCGCAGGCGCGTCGGCCGCGAAGGCGTCCTCCACCCGGCGGCGATGGACGGGCGCGGCCAGCACGAGCAGGGCGTCCAGGCGCCCATCGCGGGCGAAGCCGGCGAGGCCCAACGCCTCGAGCGCGCCCTGCAGCTGCAGCCGGCACGAGCCAGGGTCCCAGCGCCATGCCGCCGCGCCGGCCGCGTCGATGGGGTCGGGCGGCGTGCCGCCATCGTGCGGTGCGGCGTGCGTCGCCATCTGCCCTTCCGGCGCGACCGGGCTCACGCCGAGTCCGAATCCTCGCGCAGGGTGCCGAAGAGCAGGTGATCGCGCCATCGCCCATTGATCTTGAGGTAGCCGCGCGCCAGCCCCTCCTCCTCGAAGCCGGCCTTGACGAGAAGCGCGCGGGAGGCGGCGTTTTCGGGCACGCAGGCGGCCTCCAGCCGGTGAAGGCCCAGCCGGGTGAACGAGAAGTGGCGCACGGCGCGCACGCCGGCCAGCGTGTGCCCGCGTCGCGCGAAGGGCGCGCCCGACCAATAGCCCAGCGCCCCAGTCTGGGCGACGCCGCGACGCACGTCGCGCAGGTTCACGCCGCCGACCAGGGCGCCGGCCGTATTGAAGACGAAGAAGGGGTAGGCCAGGCCCAGGTCCTGGTCGCGCGTGTAGATCGCCAGGCGCCGGCGGAAGGCGGCGCGGCTGAGGTCGTCCGCCGGCCAGGTGGGCTCCCACGGCTGCAGAAAGTCGCGGCTGCGCCGGCGCAGCTCGGCCCAGACGGCGTGGTCGGCCATGCGGGGCGGGCGCAGCCGCACCCCCTCGCCCTCGAGGTGGGTGGCGGGCTCCGGCGCGATCCAGTCCAAGACGGCCATGGACGGCAGAGTAACGCGCCCGGAGCCGGCGCGCCACGCGGACGCCGTCAGGGCGTCGTGAGGCCTTCGGCTCAGCCGTAGGCCTTCCAGAAGTAGGCGGCCGTCACGCCCACTGCGAACACGCGCACCGCCCAGCGCACGCCTGCGGCGGGCAGCACGCGGGTGAGGCGTGCGCCCAGCCAGCCGCCAGCCACCGCCCCGACCAGCAACGCCAGCGTCTCGCGCCAGCGCCAGGCCCCCGCCGCGAGGAAGACCACCACGGCAACCGCGTTCATGGCCGTGACCATGGCGATCCGCGTCGGCGTGTAGTCCTTGAGGTCGACGCCCTCGAGCACCAGCCAGGCGGCCATTGTCATCAGCCCCACCGCGCCGCCGAAGTAGCCGCCGTAGACGCCCAGGCCGAACTGCACCGGCAGCAACACCGCGGGGCCGGCGCCGCTCCTGCCCTCCAGCCGCTCCAGCTCTTTGCCGAAAATGAGCGCCACGGTGGCGGACAGCAGCAGCCACGGCAGGATCAGGTCGAAGGCGTGCGGCGACGTGACCAGCAGGAGGAGCGCGCCGAGCAGTCCTCCCGCCAGGCTGACGCCCGCCAGCATCGGCAGCGAGGCGTGCGGCAGCGGCTTCAGCGAGCCCCGTCCGAAGGCCAGGAGGCTCGTCACCGAGCCCGGGAAGAGGCCGATGGTCGACGAGGCGTTGGCCATGGTGGACGAGAGTCCGGCGTGCATCATGGCCGGCAGGCTGACGAAGGATCCGCCCCCCGCCACGGCGTTCATCGCCCCAGCCGCCAGCCCCGCGGCCACCAGTTCCGCGATCATCAAAGGCCCTGGCGCGCTCACGCCTCCAGTCCTCCAAGATCGGCGTTTAGCCTCATGTCGCGCCAACGGGCCTGTCGCAGCGCGGTTGCGGCCAGGCCACGCCGACCGCTAGAGCGCGCCATGCTCTTCGCCCTGTCGCCCGCCAAGACGCTCGATTTCTCGCCCGCACCCGAAGGCCTGCCCGCCAGCCGGCCGACGATGTCGGCGCGCACCACCGAGCTCGCGCGCACCACGCGCGCGCTCAAGGCGGCCGACCTCAAGCGGCTGATGGGGATCAGCGACACCCTGGCCGACCTCAACGTGCAGCGCTTCAAGGGCTTCAAGCCGCGCGCCCACGAGACCGGCGTGCAGGCCGCGCTGGCCTTCGCCGGCGACGTCTACAAGGGCCTGGACGCCCGCAGCCTCTCGGTCGACGACCTGGCCTGGGCGCAGGAGCGGGTGCGCATCCTCTCGGGCCTCTACGGCGTGCTGCGCCCGCTGGACCGCATCCAGCCCTACCGCCTGGAGATGGGCGTCAAGCTCGTCACCGACCGCGGGGCCGACCTCTACGCCTTCTGGGGCGGCGACATCGCCAAGTCGCTCAATCTGGCCGCCAGAGGGCAAGCCGATCCCACGCTCGTGAACCTGGCCAGCGAGGAATACTTCCACGCCGTCGACCGCAAGGCGCTGAAGGTCCCGGTGGTGGCCTGCAGCTTCAAGGAGGAGGCCGAGGGCGCGCTCAAGGTCGTCGGCTTCTACGCCAAGCATGCCCGCGGCCTGATGGCGCGCTTCGCCGTCGAGACCCGGGCGGAGCGGGTCGACGACCTCAGGCGTTTTGAGGGCGGCGACTACCGCTTCCGGCCGACGCTGTCGTCCGAGGCTGAGCTGGTGTTCACCCGCCCCCACCCCTGACCTCGCGAGCGTTCCTCATGTCCACCGTTCTTATCGCCGGCGCCAACCGCGGCATCGGCCTGGAGTTCGCCCGCCAATACGCCGCCGACGGTTGGACGGTCGTCGCCGGCTGCCGCCGCCCCGACGAGGCGACTGAACTGCAGGCGCTGACCAGGGAAGGAAAGGTCGAGGTGCACGCCGTCGACACCGCTTCGGACGAAGAGGTGGGCAGCTTCAAGGGCGCGGTGGGCGAGCGGCCGCTCGACCTGGTGATCGCCAACGCCGGCGTCTACGGCGGCGACCACCAGGGCTTCGGCGATGTCGATTTCGCGAGCATGGCGCGGGTGCTGGAGGTGAACACCCTGGGCCCGCTGCGCATCGCCGAGGCCTTCGCCGCCAATCTCGAGGCCGCCAAGGGCAAGCTCGTCGCCATCACCAGCCAGGTGGGCTCGATCGAGGACAACGGCTCGGGCGGCTTCATCGCCTACCGCGCCTCCAAGGCCGGGCTCAACGCGGCGTGGAAGAGCGTGGCGCTGGCGCTGAAGCCAAAGGGCGTCACCGCGGTGGTCATGCATCCCGGCTGGGTCGCCACAGACATGGGCGGCAATCAGGCGCCGACCTCGCCGCAGCAGTCGGTAGAGGGAATGCGTGGGGTGATCGCCAGCCTCGGCCCCGACGACGCCGGGACCTTCCGGGCCTTCGACGGCCGCACGCTGCCCTGGTGAGCGCCCAAGTGGACGGCGCGGCGACGCTGGGCTAGGCCGCCGCCATGCAGATGATCGACGATCTGGTGGCGCGCGTCGTCTCCGAGACCGGCCTCTCGAGCGACCAGTCGCGCATGGGGCTGTCGGCGGCCATGTCGCTGATCCAGAAGCACGCCGACAGCGACAAGGTGGGCGAACTCTTCGCCGTCGTGCCGGGCTCGCAGTCGCTCGCCGAGGCGGGCGGGGCGATGACCGAGCGCAAGTCGGGCGGCCTGATGGGCGGCTTGATGCGCGGAGCTGGCGGCGCCAGCGGGGCGGCGATGAGCGACGCCATGGCGCTGGGCCAGCGCCTGGCCAAGGAGGGCGTCACCACCTCCGACATGCAGAACATCTTGCCCGTGGCCATGACCTTCGTGCACGAAAAGACCGGGACCGACGTGCTGCGCGAGGTGCTGGGCTCGATCCCCGGCCTCGGCCCGTTGATGATCGCGCAGAGCTGAGAGAGAGGGCAGGCGCCGCCTGCGGAACGCGCGCTCCGCTCGCGCGGCTCACCAAATCACGGCAGTTTAGCTCTCCGTGCCGCAAACGCTCCCCCTGACGGTCTACGAGTTCTTCGCCGGCGGGGGCATGGCCCGCGCCGGCCTGGGCGCGCGGTGGCGCACGGCCTTCGCCAACGACCTCGATCCGGCCAAGGCGTGCGCCTACGCCCTGAACGGCGAACCGCTGACGCACGCCGACGTCTGGTCGCTTGACGTCGGAGACCTGCCCGGACACGCCGACCTCGCCTGGGCCTCCTCCCCCTGCCAGGACCTCAGCCTGGCTGGGCGACGGCTGGGGCTGGAGGGCGCGCGCTCCTCGGCCTTCTGGGGCTTCCATCGGTTGCTGGAGGCGCTGGCCGCCGAGGGCCGCGCACCGCGCACCGTGGTGGTGGAGAACGTGGCGGGCCTGCTCACCTCCGGCGGAGGCGCCGACTTCACCGCCCTGGTCGCGGCGCTCGCGCGGTTGGGCTACCGCGTCGGCGCGCTGGAGATCGACGCGGCGCGCTTCACGCCCCAGTCGCGCCCCCGCCTCTTCGTGGTCGCCGCGCGCGAGGCGCCGGCCGCGCTGAGCCTGCACGCCCCGGCCACGCCCGTTCACGGACCACGCCTGCGCGAGGCGCATGCGCGCCTGCCGGCCGAGTCTCAGGCCGCCTGGGCATGGTGGCGCCTGCCCACGCCGCCCGCGCGCAACACCCACCTCGCCGACCTGCTCGAGTGCGACGCCCCTTGGAGCCCGCCCGAGCAGACCGCGCGCCTCGTGGCGCTGCTCTCCCCCCTGCACCTCGCCCGGCTGGAGCTGGAACGCGTGCGTTCCCGCGCCGCGCCCGGCCTGCGCGCCGGCGCCCTGTTCCGCCGAACCCGGGTGGAGGACGGCCGCCGCGTGCAGCGCGCCGAGGTGCGCTTCGACGGCATGGCCGGCTGCCTGCGCACGCCGCGCGGCGGCTCCTCGCGCCAGGTGATCGTGGCGGTGGAGGCGGGAGAGGTGCGCACCCGCAAGCTCACGCCGCGCGAGGGCGCGCGCCTGATGGGCCTGCCCGACGAGCATCGCCTGCCAACGGGCGACACCGCGGCCCTGCAGGTGCTGGGCGACGGCGTCTGCGCGCCGGTGGTGCGCTGGCTGGCCGCGCACCTGCTGGAGCCGCTGCTGCAAGGCGAGGTGGCTGCGCGGGGGCGAGAGGCGGCCTGACAGCCCCTTCAGGCGTTCCCCCGCCGACAGGCGCGCCCGCCCGGCGTAGGCTGCGCTCCGGAGGACCCGTTCCATGGACGCCCACAACCCGCTCGCCCCCATCGACAACCTGGCCCGCAAGGGTCGCGGCAAGATCTACGACAGCGCCATCGACCTCGTCGGCGACACGCCGCTGGTGCGCCTGCCGCGCCTCTCGGCCGAGCTGCAGCCGAAGGCCGAGGTGCTGGCCAAGCTCGAGTACTTCAACCCGCTGTCCTCGGTGAAGGACCGCATCGGCGTGGCCATGATCGAGGCGATGGAGGCGGCGGGCACGCTGAAGTCGGGCTCGACGATCGTCGAGCCCACCAGCGGCAACACCGGCATCGCGCTCGCCTTCGTGGCCGCGGCCAAGGGCTATCCCATCGTGCTGGTCATGCCCGAGAGCATGAGCATGGAGCGGCGCAAGATGCTCATGCTGATGGGCGCGCGCCTTGAGCTGACGCCGGCGGAGAAGGGCATGCGCGGCGCGGTGGCGCGCGCGCAGGAGCTGATCGCCGAGATTCCGGGCGCGGTCATGCCCCAGCAGTTCGAGAACGAGGCCAACCCGCAGGTGCACCGCATCTCCACCGCCGAGGAGATCTGGAACGACACGGCCGGCGCGGTGGATGCGGTGGTCGCCGGCGTCGGCACCGGCGGCACCATCACCGGCGTGGGCGAGGTGTTGAAGGCGAGGAAGCCGTCGCTGCGCATGGTGGCGGTGGAGCCCGAGGCTTCGGCCGTGCTCTCCGGCGGCCCGCCCGGCCCCCACAAGATCCAGGGCATAGGCGCGGGCTTCGTGCCGGCCATTCTCGACCGCGGCGTGATCGACGACGTGGTGCAGGTCACCAACGATGAGAGCTTCGACATGGCGCGCCGCGCCGCACGGGTGGAGGGGCTGCCGGTGGGCATCTCGTCGGGCGGCGCGCTCTCGGCCGCATTCCGGCTGGCGGCGCAGGACGACTATGCCGGCAAGCAGATCGTGGTGATCGTTCCCTCCTTCGCCGAGCGCTACCTCTCCACCGCGCTGTTCGAAGGGCTCTGAGCGCCAGGGTGAGCGGGCGCCCCTCCACCGACGTCTTCACCCCCGCGCAGCGCTCGGCGGTGATGGCCAGGGTGCGGGGGAAGGATACGGGGCCGGAACGGGCGGTGCGCCGGCTCCTCACCCGCATGGGCCTGCGCTATCGCCTGCAGCGGCGCGACCTGCCCGGATCACCCGACATCGTCATGGCGGGGCGCCGGGTGGCGCTGTTCGTGCACGGGTGCTTCTGGCACGGCCACGACTGCCGCCGCGGGGCGCGCCAGCCCAAGCAGAACGCCGACTACTGGCGCGCCAAGATCGCCCGCAACATAGCGCGCGACGGCGAGGCCGACGCCCGGCTGCGGGGGCTGGGATGGCGCCCGCTGGTGGTGTGGGAGTGCGAACTGCGCGACGAGGCGGCGCTGGTCGCCCGCCTCGCCGCCGAGCTCGGCGCGGCTCAGGGCGCCAGCGTCTGCGCCGTCAGCGTGGCGACGCCTGAAAGCGCCGTGTCGGCCGAGGAAGCGCCCGCGCTCACGCTGTAGCGCCCGCCCGCCAGCGCCCAGCGGTGCGCGCTCGTGTCGAAGCGCGCCAGGAAGCGCGGGTCTGCGGTGACGTTGATCGTGCGACTCTCCCCCGGCGCCAGGCGGACGCGGCCCCAGCCGATCAGCCGCTTCGCCTGGCCCGCGCCCGCCGCATAGACCTGCGGCGTGGCCACGCCTGAGCGCTTGCCCGCGTTGGTGACGCGCAGGCTCACGCCCAGCGTCTCTCCGCCGGTGACCTTGAGGTCGCCATAGCTGAAGTGCGTGTAGGAGAGGCCGTGGCCGAAGGCGAACAGGGGCCGCTCGCCCTTGCGCTCGAACCAGCGGTAGCCGACGTCGGCGCCCTCCGGATAGCGCACGGTGAAGGCCGCCACGTCGCCGTCGTGCACCTCGGGGTGGGCGACGAAGCCGGCGTAGCCCGCCAACTGCGGATTGGGCAGCTGGGCGGTGGAGGCCGGGAAGGTCACCGGCAGTCGGCCCGCGGGGTCGACCTCGCCGAACAGCGCGGCGGCGATGGCCTCGCCGCCGCGCGCGCCCGGGTACCAGGCCTCCATCACCGCGCCCACCTGGGGCAGCCAGGGCATGGCCACCGCCCCGCCGGTCTCCAGCACCACCGCGGTGTTTGGATTGACGCCGGCCACGGCGGCGATCAGCGCGTCGGCGTTCCCATCGAGCGCCATGCGCGTGTCGAAGGCTTCGGACGCCCACTGGGTGGCGAACACGACCACGAGGTCCGCGCCCTTGGCCAGGGCGGCGGCGCGCGCGGGATCGCTCCCGTCGTCGAAGGCGACCCGCGCCTGCGGGGCCCGGGCGCGGATGGCCGCCAGCGGTGAGGACGGCAGGTAGACGATGCCTGCGCCCCAGCTGGGCGAGCCCACCGGCCCGTGCACCACCATGGCGCCGCGGGGGATCACCTGCGAAGAGCCGCCGCCCGAGATCACCCCGAAGTCGGCATGCCCGCCGATCACCACGATGCGCCTGGCCGCCTTCGCCGCCGGCAGGAGGTCGCGGTCGTTCTTCAGGAGCACGAGCCCGTTCTGCGCCGCCCTTTCCGCCAACGCCGCATCGGCGGCGCTGTCGAAGGCGCGCGACGCACCCACCGGATCGTCCATCACGCCGGCGGCGTAGAGCGAGCGCACGATGCGGTGGGCCATGTCGTCGTAGCGCGCCCGGGGCACGGCGCCGGAGGCGACCGCCGCCTGCAGGGGCGCGCCGAAGAACACCGCCTTGTCCAGCTCCTGGCCCGACTCCTGGTCGAGCCCCGACAACGCCGCCTTGACGGTGGAGTGCACCGCCCCCCAGTCGCTCATCACCCAGCCGGGATACTTCCAGTCCTGCTTCAGCACGCCGGTCAGCAGGGGCGCGTTCTCGCAGGCGTAGTCGCCGTTGATCTTCATGTAGGCGCACATCACCGAGGCGGGATGGCCGATCTCGATGGCCTTCTCGAAGGCCAGGAGATCGCTCTCGCGCAGGGCCGCGGGGTCGATCACCGCATCCAGCACCATGCGCCCGGTCTCCTGGTCGTTCAGCGCGTAGTGCTTGACGGTCGAGGCGACGTGGCGGCTCTGGATGCCGCGGATGGACTGGCCGGCGATGGTGGCGGCCAGGAGCGGGTCCTCGCCCGCATACTCGAAGTTGCGCCCGTTGCGGGGATCGCGGGCCAGGTTCACGCCGCCGGCCAGCATGATGTCGTAGCCGGCGCGCCGCGCCTCCTCGCCGATCATGGCGCCGCCGGCGTAGGCGGCCTGGCCGTCCCAGCCCGCCGCCTGGGCGAGGCCCGAGGGCATGGCGGTCTCGTCGCCGTAGGGCGTGCGCCCCGCGTTGGCGACGCCCAGGCTGGCGTCGGTCTCGGCCAGCGACGGAAGCCCGTGGGCCGGCGCGCCGGGGAACCAGCCTGCGGCGAGTTTCACGCCGGGCGGGCGCGGCTTCATCGACGGCGGATGGTGGCCGTGCAGCAGGGCCGCCACGTCGCTCGCAGGCAGGCGCTTGAGGAGGGCGTCGGCCCGCGCATCGGGATCGCCCTGCGCCGCCGCCGCGCCCGCCACGACCGTGGCGCACACCGCAGTCACGCCAACCGAAAGAGCCGTCTTCATCACATCCACCCCGTCTTGCGCGCAAGCTTACCCGGCGTCCGCGCTTTGACAACGTTGTCTGAGCGCCGCCGCCGGGTGGCGCGGCTTCAGGCGCCGAGCAGGTGCAGCGCCACCTCGCGCCGGTGCGGCCGGCGCCGGTGCTCGAACAGGTAGACGCCCTGCCATGTGCCGAGCGCGAGGCGGCCATCGATCAGCGGGATGGCGAGGTTCACGCCGGTGAGCATGGCGCGGATGTGGGCGGGCATGTCGTCGGGCCCCTCGTCGTCGTGGGCGTAGAGGGCGGCGTCCTCCGGCGCGACGCGCTCCATGAAGGCCTCCAGGTCGTCGCGCACCGCGGGGGCCGCGTTCTCCTGGATGAGGAGCGAGGCGGATGTGTGCCGGCAGAACAGGGTGAGGAGCCCTGTCGCCATGCTCTGCTCGCCGGTCCAGCGCCGCGCCTCATCGGTGATCTCGACGAGGCCGCGGCCGCGGGTGGCGATGCTTACGACGATGGCGGCTTGGCGCATGCGAAGGCGCCTAGCACGCGCCGCCCGCGGTGGTCAGGGCGTGGCTTCGATCGTCAGCGTGGCGACGTAGCTCTTCTCGGGCGGCTTGGCGCCGGAGGCTGAGGGGGCGGTCTTGGCCTCCAGCACATAGGCGCCGGCCGAGGGCAGGCGCAGCTCGGCGCGGCCGTCCGCGCCGGTGGTGGCGGTGAGCTCGGTCTTGTGGTCGGCGTAGGCCTCGTTCGCCCGGCGCGCGAGGATGGGCGCGCCCGCTAGCGGACGGCCGTCGAGCAGGAGGCGCACCACCAGCGGCTTGTCGAGAAACACCGCGTCGGGATTGGCGGTCGGGGCGATCTCCAGGCCCTCGCCGGTGGGCTTCAGCCCGCCGTCCGAAGGCGCGCCGCGGGTCACGTAGGTGTCGGCGCGCAGGTAGCCGGTGGTCTTCACCGTGGGCGCACCTTCGGGAATCGCGGCGAGCAGGGCCGGGCCCTCGCCGGCCTCGCGCCGGCCTCCGCTTGGCTTCGACACCTCGCCGCCGGCGCCGGCCAGGCGCGGCGGGCGCACGGGGCGCCACGTCCCGTCCACCTGCGCCCAGGTCATCTCGCGCGCGGTGCGAAGGCCGGTGGAGAGGCGATAGGTGCCCGGCGTGGGCAAGGGCGCATCGGCGGAGGTCAGCCCCTTGAGCTGGACCACGCCGTCGAGCTTCACCGTGGTCCCGTCGGGCCGCGTCTCGAACAGGTCGCCGGGCCTGAGCGCGAAGTCGGCCACGAGCGGCGTCTCCTCGTGCATGCCGCCGATCACCGTCACCCAGTCGCGCTGCGGGGCGAAGTTCAGGGGGGCGAGGAAGGGCGAATGAGCCAGTGCGGGCGCGGCCGTCGCGAGCGCCAGGCCGACGGCGAGCGCGAGGCAGGGGGCATGGCGGCGCATGGCGGGCTCGACTTCCGGACGGCGGGGTTCGCCTTGCTAATGCGAGGCTGTCGCACTAGCAAGCGCATGGGTTTCTGGAGACGACCTCGTCATGCGCCTGCCCTCGCGCCTCGCCGGCCTGTTGGCCGCGGCCGCCGCCTTGGCGGGGGTCGATGTCGCGGCGGCTACGACGCCGGTCGCGCATCGCTTCCATGCCGACCACGTGCTGGGGACCTCGCTCGACGTGATGATCGTCACCGCAGATCCTGCGCTCGCCGGCCGCGCCGCCGCTGCCGCGTACGCCGAGATCGTGCGGCTGGACGCGGTGCTCAGCGGCTGGCGGCCGGACGCGGAGCTGGCGCGCGTCAATGCGGGCGCGGCGGCGCGATCGCCCGACCTGCTGCACGTCGCGGCCCTCGCCGACGCCTGGCGCGCCCGCACCCGCGGCGCCTTCGACGGGCGGCTGGGCGCGCTCACAGCCGCGCGGCGCGCGGGCGACCCCGCGGCCCTGCGCGCCGCCTCAGCGACCCTGGCCGCCGCGCCCGTCGCAGCGCTCGACGCCCTTGGCCGGGCGTCGCCGGGCGTGGCGCTCGACCTGGACGGGGTGGCCAAGGGCTATGTGCTTGACCGGGCGCTGGACGCCGCTCGCCAGGCGGCGCCCGGCGCGCGTGGCGTGCTCGTCGACCTGGGCGGCGACGTGCGCGCCGACGGCCGGGGCCCCGAGGGCGGCTGGCGCGTGGGCCTGGGCCACGCCCGCGCCGAGGCCCCGCACGCGGGTCTGCGCCTGCCGCAGGGCGGCGGCGCGGTGGCGGTCAGCGGTGCGGGCGCGCGCGATCTGCCGGGCGGCTCGCACCTCCTGGCGGCGCGCGACGGCGCCTCGGCCCCGGCCCACGCGCGCGCCGCGGTGCTGGCGCCCTGCGCCGCCGACGCCGACGCGCTGGCCACCGCGCTCTGCCTCATGCCGGCGGGCGAGGGCTTGGCGCTGGCCGAGCGCCTGCCGGGGGTGGAGGCCGAGATGGTCGACGCCACCGGGGCCGTCCACGTCACCTCGGGCTGGCGGGCGCGCTTGGAGCCCTCGCCACGGCTGATCCGCGCCGCCGCGCCTGTCGGCTGGCCGGCCGGGCAGGTGGTCACCGTGACCTACGACGTGCCGAAGATCGCCGCGCCGAAGTACTATGCGCCCTACATCGCCATCTGGGTGACGGACGCCGATCGCAAGCTGGTGCGCACCCTGGCCGTGCTCGGCCAGAAACCCCGCTATCTCGAGAGCAATTACGTGTGGTGGCGCCGCTATGGCCGGCTCACGCCCAACGTCGATGCGCTGGCCAAGCCCACGCGGGCCCCGGGCCGCTACACCGCCACCTGGGACGGCGCCACCGATGCGGGGGGTCGCGCCGCCCCCGGCGCCTACCTCGTGCACGTGGAGGCGGCGCGCCAGGACGGCGGCCACACCTACGAAACGCTGCAGGTGAGCGTGGGCGCCGGCGGGTCGCTCGCGGCGGCCGCGCCGCCCAGGGATGAACTCGGTGCGATCCGGGCGAGCGTGGGTCCGGCCGGTCGCGCGGCGTGAGCGAGGGCGCGCGGCCGCAGGGGCGTGGCGGGCGGCGGGCGATCGACCGCGGGGCTGTCTACCGCACCTGCCGCATGCTGCACGCCTACATCTCGGCGGCCGCCTTCCTGCTGCTGATCTTCTTCGCCGCCACGGGCCTCCTGCTCGACCATCCGGACTGGCTGCAGGGCAAGGCGCCGGCGGAGCGCATCCGCAGCGCGCGGCTGGAGCCGGGCGAGCTCGCGGCGGCGCTGCACGCCCCCGACTCCTCCCGCGCCCTGGCCGCCGCAGCCACGCGCCATGTGCGCCTGCTCGGGGCCTACAAGGACGGCTCCACCGACGGCGGCGAGGCGCTGATCCGGCTGGAGGGCGCCAAGGGGACGACTGATCTCGACATCGACACCGCCACCGGCGCCGTCCACGCCACGCTGCAGCCCGCCACCGCCGCCAACATCGTCGAGGAACTGCACCGCGGGCGCGCCGCCGGACCCGCGTGGCGGCTGGTGATCGACGTCTCGGCCGTGGTGATCCTCGTGCTCTCGCTGGTCGGCTACGTGCTGTTCTTCAGCCTGCGCTTTCGCCTGCGCACCAGCCTGATCCTGACGGCGGCCAGCTTGGGCGGATTGGTGCTGACCTATATCGTGGCGGTGCCCTGAGCCTCAGCCCAGCGTGGCGACCAGCGGGCCCGCCACCGTATTGTCCACCAGGATCTCCAGCGCTTTGAGCAGGATCAGGAGGATGATCGGGCTGATGTCCACTCCGCCCAGGTTGGGCAGCAAGCGCCGGATCGGGCGCAGCATCGGATCGACGATGCGATCCAGCACCTGCACGATCTGGCGCACGGTGGGATTGCGCAGGTTGATCACGTCGAAGGCCACCAGCCACGTCAGGATGGCGGAGACGAACACCACCAGGATCGCCAGATCGATCAGCGCGTGGAAGATGAATAGGATCGCGCTGCCCATGCCGGCTCCCGTCGCGCCGGAGGCGGCGCGCATCCGCATCGTCTAGCGGGCGTCGTGTGCGCTTCGCAAGGCGCGGCGCTTCACTCGAAGGCGACGAGCCGCCGGGCCTCGGCGCTGCGGTCGCGGGCGGCGGGCGTCATGCGGGTCAGCATGGCGTTGATGAAGGCGGCCTCGGTCTCCGGCGTCGCGAAGAAGCGCCTGGGCAGGTAGTAGAACAGGCCGGCGGCTGGCAGCAGCCAGTAACCCTTCCCTGCGGGCGCCAACTCGCCGACGTAGGCCCAGCGCAGGCGCGTGGTCGACGCAGCGCCGGCCACCACCAGCGCATCCTCGTCGATGGTGTAGCTCAGGGTGTTGGTGTCGGGCAGTCCCCGCGCCCGCCAGCCCGTGACGACGACGCGCGTGACGATCCGGCGCGCGACCAGCATCAGCCCGAACAGCAGGACGAAGAAGCCGATCGCCAGCGGAATGCTCGCTTGCCACGGCGCGTCGTACTGGATCATCACACCGATGACGCCGAGGTAGACGGCCAACAGGCCCAGCAAGAGGGCGATCCCGAGGAATCGCCAGCGCCCCAGGATGCGGCGGTTGCCGGCCCGGGCGAGGCTCGGATTGCGCGCCTCGCCCAAGGGGCTGGCGCCGGAGACGCTCAGGGCGGGCGGCGCGTCGCTCACGATCGCGCCGGCTCTCTCATCAGAGCGAGCGCTTGACCTCTTCGAGGGTGAAGCACTCGATCTGGTCGCCCTCCTTCAGGTCCTGGAAGTTCTGGAAGCCCAGGCCGCATTCCATGCCCGAGATCACCTCGGCCACGTCGTCCTTGAAGCGCTTCAGCGTCTGCAGCACGCCCTGCTCCATGATCACCACGTCGTTGCGGATGATCCGGGTGCGGGCGCCGCGGCGGACCACGCCGTCGTTGACGCGACAGCCTGCGATCTTGCCCACCTTGGTGATGTCGAACACCTGCAGCAGCGTCGCCTCGCCCAGCCACGTCTCGCGCTGGATCGGCGAGAGGAGGCCCGAGAGCACGCCCTTCATGTCGTCTAGGAGGTCGTAGATGATCGCGTAGTAGCGGATCTCGACGCCCTCGCGGTCGGCCAACGCGCGCGCCTGCGCCGAGGCGCGGACGTTGAAGCCCAGGATCGGGCACCCGGCGCCCTTGGCCAGCTGCACGTCGCTCTCGGTGATGCCGCCGGCGCCCGAAAGGATGATGCGCGCGCGCACCTCCTCGTTGCCGAGGTTCTCCAGCGCGGTGACGATGGCCTCGGCCGAGCCCTGCACGTCGGCCTTCACGATCAGCGGCAGCTCGCTGACCTTCTTGTCCTGCAGCTTGGCCATCATGTCGGCCAGCGAGGCGCCGCCGCCCACGGGGGTGACGCGCTTCTCGCGGCGCAGGCGGTCGCGGTACTCGGTGAGCTCGCGGGCGCGCGCCTCGTCCTCCACCACGGCGAAGGCGTCGCCGGGAGAGGGGGCCTGGTCGAGGCCCAGAATCTCCACCGGCATGGAGGGACCGGCCTCCTTGGGCTGCTCGTTGCGCTCGTTGACCAAGGCGCGGACCTTGCCCCAGGCGGAGCCGGCCACGACGATGTCGCCGCGCTTCAGCGTGCCACGGTCGACGATGACCGTGGCCACGGGGCCGCGGCCCTTGTCGAGCTTGGCCTCAATGATGGTGCCCTCGGCCGAGCGGTCGGGGTTGGCCCGCAGGTCCATGACCTCGGCCTGCAGGTTGATCGCCTCCAGGAGGTCGTCGAGCCCGAGCTTCTGGGTGGCCGAGACCTGCACAATCTGCGTCTCGCCGCCCACCGCCTCGCCGATGATCTCGTACTGCAGCAGCTCGTTGACGACCTTGGTGGGGTCGGCCTCGGGCTTGTCGATCTTGTTCACGGCCACGATGATCGGCGCCCCGGCGGCCTTGGCGTGGTTGATCGCCTCCACCGTCTGCGGCTTCACCCCATCGTCGGCGGCGACCACCAGGATGACGATGTCGCCCACGTTGGCGCCGCGGGCGCGCATGGCGCTGAAGGCGGCGTGGCCGGGAGTGTCGAGGAAGGTGATCGGCTGCCCCTCGGGCGTCGTCACCTGGTAGGCGCCGATGTGCTGGGTGATGCCGCCGTGCTCGCCCTTGACCACCTTGGTGGAGCGCAGGGCGTCGAGCAGCGAGGTCTTGCCGTGGTCGACGTGGCCCATGACGGCCACCACGGGCGGCCGCGGCTGGGTGTCGGCCTCCACGTCCTTGGCGGCGATGAAGCCCTGCTCGACATCGCTTTCCGAGACGCGGCGCACGTTGTGGCCGAACTCGGACGCGATCAGCTCGGCCGTGTCGGCGTCGAGCACGTCGTTGATCGTCATCATCGCGCCCTGGCGCATCATGTACTTGATGATGTCCACGCCGCGCACAGCCATGCGCTGGCCGAGTTCCTGCACGGTGATGGCGTCGGGGATGATGACGTCGCGCATGACGCGACCCTGGTCGCTGGCGCCGCCGCCCTTGCGTTTCTCGCGTTCGCGTTCGCGCGCGCGCCTGACCGACGCCAGCGAGCGCATGCGGTCGCCGCTCTCGCCCGAGGCCGACTGGATGGTGAGCCTGCCCTCGCGGCGCACAGGCGTGCCCTTGGAGCGGGTCAGCACCGAACGTGGCGCGCCGGCGCGCCGGTCGTCGGAGTCACGGCCGGCGACGGCGTTAGGGCGGCTGAAGCCCGTACGCGGCGCGCCGGTGCGGCTGTTCTTGGAGACCTCGGGCGTCGACGGCGCCGACGAGCGATAGCCGCCAGGGCCGGTGCCCACAGGGCGCGGACCGGTGGAGGTGCGCTGGCCGATCCCGGACGGGCGGGGAACGGCGGCGGAGTAGCGCACGGTGTCGCCATCGCGCGAGACGCGTGGCGCGGGCGCGCGGTCGGCTCCACCTGCGGGGCGGGGTCCGCGGTCGGCATAGGGCCCACGCGGAGCCGCGCCCCGATCGCCGTAACCGCCGCCGGCGGGGCGCGGACCACTGGAGGTGGGGCCCTGGTAGACGCGACCTTCGGGCAGGCGGCTGTCATTGCGGCCGAGATCGGTGCGGGACGGGCCTTCGCGGCGCGGCGCCTGGGTGCGCGGCGCCTCCTCGCGGCGCACTTCCCCCCGGAAGCCGAATGCGCCAGCTGGCTCTTCCGGAGCCGCAGGCGTGGCCGCACGTGGCGCAGGCGTGGCTGCGGGCTGGGGCGCGGCGGGCGCCGAAGCCTCGGGCGGAGCGCTCGCAGCCTGGGCGGCGCGATCGGCGGCCTGGCGCTGATCCTCGGCGGCGCGGGCGGCGGCGGCCTCACGACGCGCCTGCTCGGTGCGCTGGTCGTCTGCGGCGCGCGCGGCGCTCACCGCGGCCTGGCGACGCTCGGCCTCGGACGAGGAGAGGTTGCCATCCGTCGCGCGCGACGAAGATGCGGGTGCGGGGCGTGCGGGAGAGGGAGCCGGGCGCGGCGCGGCGCCCGCCACGGGCGGCGGCGCGGCGGGGCGCGGCCGGTCGAGCCCGCCCGGCGTGCGCGCACGCTTCGTCTCGACCACCACCGTCTTGGTGCGGCCGTGGCTGAAGCTCTGCTTGACGGTGCCGGAGGAGACCGAACCGCCCGGCCGCGAGCCGAGGCTTAGTGGACGTCGCCCACCCGTGTCGCCGCCGCCGCTCCGCCCGTTGTTGTCGCCCGTATCGCTCATTCGCTCACTTGGTTGGCGCAACGGCGCAGAGCCGTCGGCGGTGTCGATCCCAAACGTCTAGGGACGCGAACGATGCGATCGTTCCCGCCCCGTAGTAGGCCCCGGCGCCCGATCTCGAGGGATCAAGCGGAGCGGAAGCCGTTCCAGCGCCGAACCTCGACGGTCCAGTGCTCGGCGCCACGCCCTGCAAGGAAGGCGCTGTGTATCACGTTCTCCAGCCCCAAGGCCATGCCGAGTTCGGTGGAATCGAAGGCGTCGAACACCTCAACGCGACGCGCAGACTTATGCACGTGGGCCGCGATCTTGCGCCGCCCGTCCGCCGCTCCGTCCGACGCCTCCACCAGCCAGGCGACCCGCCCGGCGTCCAGCGCCGAGGCCGTCTTGTCAAAGCCCGAGATAAGGTCACCCGCCCGCTTGGCAAGACCGAGGCCGGCCATCACGCGGCGGCGCAGGCCCTGCTCCACCTGCTCGGCGAGGTCGGGAGGCGCTGCCACCTTGCGCTTCATCGACCTTGAAAAGGCGTCGCGCTTCACCGCCTGCGCCAGCGCCTCGCGCGAGGCCGCCACCCACACCCCGCGGCCGGGCAGCTTGCGCGCGAGGTCGGGGGTCACCGCCCCGTCAGGGCCGCCCACGAAGCGCACCAGCCGGTCCTCGGCCATCACCTCGCCGGTCGCCGCATCGCGGCGCTGTCGCGAGGCCTCGGCGTGGGTCTTGGGGGCGGCGGGCTCTGGCGCGGCGGTCATCCTGGCCGCCGCATCTGGAAGAGGGCGTCCACCTCGGCGTAGTCGCCCCAACCGCCGCAGCGGGCGATGGGGCGGGCTGCGGCCGTGTCGAACGCGCCGTCGCGCAGGGCGTCGGCGCGAACGTGCACGCCCACCACCTGGCCCAGCACGAAGTGGTGGCCGGTGGCGGCGCCGTCCAGCCCGTGCAGCTCGGCGATGGAAAGCACCCGGCACTCCATGGAGGCGGGCGAGGCCGCCACACGCGGCGCCTTCACCAACCGGCAAGGCGCCGTCTCCAGCCCCGCGTGCACGAACTCGTCCGCGCCGTGCGGCAGCATGGCCGAGCTCGCGTTCATCGCCTCCGCCAGCGGACGAGTGGCGAGGTTCCACACGAACTCGCCGGTGGCCTGCGCATTGGCCACCGAGTCCTTCCACCCCTGCGAGCAGAACATCACCATCGGCGGCCGGTCGCACACCGCGTTGAAGTAGCTGTAGGGCGCCAGGTTGGCGCGCCCCTGCACGTCCACTGTTGAGATCCAGCCCACCGGGCGCGGCGCCACGATCGCCTTGAAGGGATCGTGGGCGAGGCCATGGCCGGCGTGCGGCTCGTAGAAATGCTCGTCGGCCATGGTGTCTAGGCGGCGGTCAGGCCTGCTCCGGCTCCGCCACGCCGGCGGTCTCGGTGGTCTCGGCTTCCGCCGCTTCACCTTCCGCGACTTCACCTTCCGCCGGTGCAGCCTCGTGGCCTTCGCCGCCGAACACCTCGTCCACGTAGGAGGGATCGGCCTCGACCTCCTCCTCCACGTCCGACCCGTCGTCCTCGATCCAGCCGGCGGCGACGCGGGCGCGGATGATGAAGCGCTCCGCCGTCTCGGTCTCCAGCTCGAAGCGCTCCAGCGCACCGTCCACCTTGGTCCGGCTCTCGCCGCGCACCTCCCAGCCGCCGCGCAGCTCGTCGGTGGAGAGGTCGGCCAGGTCGTCGACGGTCTTCACGCCCGCTTCGCCCAGCGCCACGGCCATGGGCAGGGTGATGCCGCGGATGGCCAGCACGCCGTCCTCGACGCCGAGCTCCTTGCGCTTGGCGTCCTGCTCGGCGGCCTCGCGCTCGAGGTAGTCGCGCGCGCGGGCCTGCAGCTCGGCGGCGGTCTCCTCGTCGAAGCCCTCGATGTCGGCGATCTCCTGCTCGTCGACGTAGGCCACGTCCTCCACTGCGGTGAAGCCTTCGGTGACCATCAGCTGGGCGATGGTCTCGTCCACGTCCAGCGCCTCCATGAACAGGGCGGTGTGCTCGGCGAACTCGCGCTGGCGGCGCTCCGAGTCCTGGCTCTCGGTGTTGATGTCGATCTGCCAGCCGCACAGCTGCGAGGCCAAGCGCACGTTCTGCCCGCGCCGCCCGATGGCCAAGCTCAACTGCTCGTCGGGCACCACCACTTCGACGCGCCCGTCCTCCTCGTCCATCACCACCTTGGAGACTTCGGCGGGGGCCAGGGCGTTGACGAGGAAGGTCGCCTCGTCGGGGTTCCACTGGATGATGTCGATCTTCTCGCCGCCCAGTTCGGCCACCACCGCCTGCACGCGCGATCCGCGCATGCCCACGCACGCGCCCACCGGATCGATGGAGTTCTCGTTGGAGAGCACGGCCATCTTGGCGCGCGAGCCCGGGTCGCGGGCCACGGCGCGGATCTCGATCACGCCATCATAGACCTCGGGCACCTCCTGGGCGAACAGCTTGGCCAGGAAGCCGCCGTGGGCGCGGCTGAGCATGATCTGCGGGCCCTTGTTCTCGCGCCGCACGTCGTAGATGTAGCTGCGGATCCGGTCGCCGATATTGAAGGTCTCGCGCGGGATCGACTGGTCGCGCCGCATGATGCCCTCGCCGCGGCCCAGGTCGACGATGGTGTTGCCGTATTCCACGCGCTTGACGACGCCGTTGATGATCTCGCCGACGCGGTCCTTGAACTCCTCGTGCTGGCGCTCGCGCTCGGCGTCGCGCACCTTCTGCATGACGACCTGGCGGGCCATCTGCGTCTGCACCCGGCCGAACTCGAAGGCGGGCAGGACCTCGGTGTAGATCTTGCCCACCTCGGCGTCCTTGTGGATGCGCTTGGCGGCCGAGATGCCGATGCGGCCCGGCGGCGGGCCAACCGGTTCGCCGTTCTCGTCCAGCTCCGGCTCGGCCACGATCTCGCCGTCGGGCTCGACCACCGCATCGGGCTCGTCCTCCACCACGGTGAGGTAGCGGGTCAGCACCAGCTCGCCGGTGGTCGTGTTGATCTTGGCGCGGATGTCGTGGTCGGCGCCGTAGCGCGACTTGGCGCCCTTCTGCATGGCCTCCTCGATCGCCTCGATGACGATCTCCCGCTCGATGGCCTTCTCGCGGGCCACGGCGTCGGCGATCTGGAGCAGCTCCAGGCGGTTGGCGGAAATTCCGGTCGCCATCAGGCGTCCTCCTCTGCGGATTGTTCGGTGTCGTCGGTGTCGGCGGCGATGCGCAGCGCGCGCGCTTCGGCGCCCTTCTTCATCAGCTCGTCGGTCAGCGAGAGCTTGGCGTCGGTGATCCACCCGAAGGGCACAAGCGCTGTGTGCTCCTCGCCCTCGAGGTCGATGCCCACATGGTCGCCGTCCACCCCGGCCAGCACGCCCTTGAAGCGCTTGCGACCCTCGGCCAGCCGGTCGAGCTCGATGCGCGCCTCGTAGCCCTGGTAGGTCTCGAAATCGACGAGGCGCGTTAGCGGCCGGTCGACGCCCGGGGAGGAGACCTCCAGCCGGTATTCGCCCGACACCGGGTCGGCGGCGTCCATCACCTCGGAGACCGCGCGGCTGAGCGTGGCGCAGTCGTCGATCTCCATGTCGCCGTCGCTGGGGCGCTCGGCCATGATCTGCAGAACGCGACCCTTGGCCGACCCGCCGGTGAGGCGCAGGCGCACAAGGGCGTAGCCACACGCCTCGGCCACGGGGTCGAGCAGCTCCAGCAGGTCTTTGTCTTCAGGAGTCTTGCCGCGCACGGCCAAGCCTTCCTCTGGCTAAGAAAAAAGCGGCGACCCGGAGGCCGCCGCTCGAAGCGTCATGGACGCGTTCGGACGATGTGAAAGGCGATATAGCGCGGGGCGCGGGGGAGGGGAAGGGCGCGGGGCGACCGCGGCGCGTTTACAGCGCCTCTGCAGTGGGCTGAGCGCCACCGAGGATGGAGCGGTCGGGACGTTGAGCGTCCCGATAGGTTTCGACTTGGCCTGCCGACCGCGTTGAACGTTAGGCGACACCTGCCGCCGCCCGGCACGGCGACCTGCGTTCCAGCTGCGGGCGCAGGACATGCCCCCGCCGATGGTCACTCGCGGGCTCCCGAACCGCAGCGCAGCGGGGGGGGAGATACGCCACCCGCCCACGCACTGCGGCAGGCCTGCAGCCCAGTCTTCGACCCGCCGCAGGCCATCGACTCTTACAAAGACGCCCTGCGTCCCGAGCCCATCAGGCAGCCGTCGCGCACAGGGCGGATCAAGGCCCTAAAGCGAAGCCGAAGGCGCAGCTTGCCTTGACGCGACCGGGCACGGCGGCAGCTCCCACGTGTCCGGTGTGCGCAGGAAAGGCGTCTTCCGGTTTCCACCCAAGTCCGACCTTAGCGACTCAGAAAGCTCTCGTTGGCTAGCTTCGGCGCGCGGCTCGGTGGCGGAATGGCTACGCGTGGGGCGGTGCAACGCCCCTCCATCCAGGTTCGAGTCCTGGCTGAGCCTCCACATTTCACGCGACCTCGGATGCGGGCGCCTCCAAGCCGAGCCAGCGGCGAACGGGCGGTGCACGGCGGAGCACCAACCGCTCGGTGAGCGCCACCACCACCAGTGAGCCGCCCAGCAACGGGAACGCGACACCGAGCATGATCACCAGCACAAGCAGGCTGGTGGAGAAGCGCGGGCGTCCCTTAGGGATCGGGGCGCCAAGCACGCCGTCGGGCCGACGCCGCCACCACATCACCGCGGCGCTGACGCTCACCAGCAGCAGCGCAGAGGCGGTGAACATCCCCAAGAGCTGGTTGGCGAGGCCGAATAGCTGCCCCTCGTGGGCGGCCACGCCGTAACCGACAAGCTGATCCACCCAGTTGCGACCGGCGAAGTCCTCCCGCTTGAGCACCATGCCCGTATGTGCGTCCAGCGTGAGGTTCACCCGTCGGGGACGATCCTGCGCATCTGAGCGCGCGCTCCAGGGCCCGCCTGGCTTCAGCGGCGGAACGATCATCACCGGATAGGCGAGGCCGAGCTCCGCGACGGTGGGCGCCACCCTATCCACCGCCGCATAGGCGCCGGCGGGCAGCGCCGTCCGCTGCACCGCTGCGCCGGCGTGTCCCATCGCCATGCCCGCCATGTCGTCGCTGTTGGCGACCTGTTGGCCGGCGAGGCTGCCGGACGAGAGCGCGGCGCGCTGGCTCAGCTCGGAGGCTCGCCCCGTGGTCCAGTCCTGCCGCACCGTCGCCTGGCCGGCCAGATGGCGTACTTCCTTGAGGTAGCCGCCCCAACTCTTCGCCCATGGCAGACCGCTGGCGATGAGGAGCAGCGTGAGGACGGAGACCCACACGCCGGCCGAGGCGTGCAGGTCGCGCCAAAGCGGGCGGCCTCGCAAATAGAGCCGCGGGTAGAGCGTCCCAGCCAGGCCCTGCGCGCCCCGCGGCCACCACAGGTATAGGCCGGTGAGGATCATCACGACGGCCCACGACGCCGCGAGCTCGACCAGCATGGAGCCTCGGTCGCCCAGGAGCAGCTCGCCATGCAGGCGGAAGACGAGCTTCATCAGCCGCCCGTCCTCAGGCGTGACCTTGAGCACGCGGGTGGCGCCGGGATCGATCCACACGCGCCATTCGTCGACACCGCGCCCGACGAGGACCTGGGCCGCCGCGCCCGGCGCGCGAGGGAGCTGGTAGGCGTGGAGCACCGAGCCGGGCTCGGCCGCGAGCGCCGCTCTCACCTCCGCCGATGGGGGGGCGCGCACCTGCTCGGATCGGACGAGGTGGGCGTAAGGCTGGTCGAGCCACGCCTCCACCTGCGGCTTCCAGAGGTAGATGGAACCCGTCACCGCCAGCCAGCAAACGAAAGGTATGCAGAACAGCCCCGCGTAGAAGTGCCAGCGCCAAACGGCCGCATAGTCGGGCCAGGGGGGACGACGGCGCACGGCGCACGACGAGGGGCTGGAGTCGGTGCTTGTCATCGCCGCCGCCTCAGAACTTCACGCGCACGCCGCCGAACACCGAGCGCGGCGCGCCGGCGTAGATCGAGCCCGTGGCGTTGGCGAGCACGCCTGCGCCATTCTGCGCGCCCGTAGCTGCGTTCAGGGTGTCGGTGATGTTGGAAGCGGACGCGACGTAGCGTTGGTCGAGCAGGTTCTGCACGTCCACGTAGAACCGCAGCCGCGAGATCAGTCCGAACTCGGCCGGCGGCGTGTAGTGCAGGTCGGCGTTGAGCACGATGTAGCCTGGCGTCTTGATGAGGTTGGCGTTGTCGAGCTGATAGGCGTCAGATCCCACGCCCTCGACGAAGCCGCCCACGCCTCGCAGACGTCCGCTCGGCTGGTCGTAGATCAGCCTCATCGTGCCGAACTGCGGCGTAACGCCAGGGATGCGGTTCCCGGATCGATCGAAGGAGGTGGAGATCGCGCCTGACGTCAGACGCTCGGCATAGGTGGTGTAGCGCTGGTCGTCGTAAAGGTATGAGACATAGATCTGCGCGCCTGGCAGGGTGCTCGGCAGCGGTCGCCAGTTCAGCCCCAGCTCGGCGCCGCGGTGCTCGGAGTGCGGCGCATTGAAGGTGTAGCTCTGAAGGTTGACGCCGGCCGACTGGGTGACAAGTTCATTGTCGAAGAACTCGTAGAACAGTGTCGCCACCACGTGCAGGTCGGGGCCGCGGTTCCACTCGGCGCCCAGGTCGACGCCGGTGTTGGCCTGGGTCTTGAGTTGAGTGTTGTTGCCGAACACGCCCAGCGCCGTGACGAACAGATTGGTGGCCTGCGGCGTGCCGTAGCCGGTGGAGACGCGGGCGTGCAGCGCCCAGTCCGCGTCGGGACGCCAGACGAGCGATGCCTCGGGCGCCACGTTGAAGAAGCTGCGGCCGACGCTGATCGGCGTGAAGGTCGGCGCGCCTGCTGTGGGATAGGCGTAGTTCAGCTCGTCCGCCTCAAGATCCGTGTACTCGACCCCTAGGCCCACCACGCCCGTAAGCGTGGGCGTCAGCGCCAGCTCCTCGCGCCCGCGCACGCCGGCGTTGAGCTGGTGGCCGCTGATCGTCTGAGTAAGCCCTCCATCCTTGGGCCCGAGCACCGGCAACACGTTGAGCACAGTCGAGTTGATGTTCTCGTAGTTGAAGAACGCGCCCACCAGCGAAGTGGAGGCGCGCCCGAACAGCGATCCGCGATGGGTCACGTCGCTGATGATGTTGAAGGAGGGATAGTCTCCGCGGAAGTCGGTGGAGCCGGTCGGCTGGCGGATGTCGCGGTTGTCGAAGTCGGCGGTGGTGCGCCACACGGTCTGGGCGTCGATGTCGTGCTCGTAGCGCGCGCCGATCACCGTGCGCCGGTCGTGGCGGCCGGAGTCGACGGCGTCAGCGGTGGTGGTCTGGCGCACGCCGTTGAAGCCGTTGGTGAAGAGGCTCAACGTGGCGCAGCCGGGCGTCGACGCCGAGGCGCAGCCCTGCTGCAGGGGGTTGGTGCGAAACTGGTTGCGCGACAGGCGCAGCGAGAGGTCGGCGTCCAGGTCGTTGTTGATGAATTTGAAGGTCACCCGGTCATGCGGGGTGAGGGCGTAGGTCGCCAGGATGTTCTCGGTTGTGGTGTTGAAGCCGGTGTGGCCGGTCGCCCCGTCGGCGCGCACGTTGCTGGCGAAGGCCGAGTATTCGTACCGGTCGCCTTTGCCGCCGATCGTGGCGTAGTCGTTGAAGTAGCCGTAGCCGCCGAAGTCCGCTCCAACTTCGATGCCATCGATGTCTCCGCCCTGACGGGTGTGGAACAGGATCGCGCCGCCCGTCGCGTAGTTGCCGTAGAGCGCTGAGGATGGACCCTCGACCACGTCGACCGCGCCATAGCCGTGGGGATCGGTCAGGTCGCTGCGGGCGGTGCCGTCGGGCTGGGTCACCGGGAAGCCGTCCTCGAAGACCTGCACGTTCCTGATGGCGAAGGTCTGGCGCTCGTTGGAGCCGCGAACGGAGACCGACACGTCCCGCGGGCCATTGCCTTGGTTGAAGCTGACGCCGGGCGCGAGCTTGAGGATGTCGCCCACCGAGAACGCCGGCGTGTCCTTGTACAGGTCTCTGGAGACGCTGACCGCCGTCTGGCCGATGGGCTGTTCCGTGACGGCCGGAAGGCGGCCTGTGACCACAATCTGTGGAGCTGTTTCAGCGAGGCGAGGGCGGGCCCCTTCTCCCGCGTTTTGTGCCGTAGCGGGCGCGGCGTCGATCGCGTCGATCTGCGCCTGGATGTCCGCCTTTCGGCGTTCAAGCTCGGCGCGCCGCGTGGCTAAGTCGGTGGAGGGCTGCGCCATGGCGGCCCCTGTAGCAAGCGTGCAGATGGCGAGCGCCGCAGCGCTGGCGAGAAGGTGTGTACGCATGGGAGCTTTCAGGCGCGCGAGCGCACCTGCGCCGCCGCCGCTGACGTGAAAAAGGCGCAGGGCGCGCTAGGCCCAGCGCGGTTCAGGCGATCAGCGGGAGCTCGGGCGGGTCGCGGGCTTTAGGATCGACGGTGGGCGGGCCCCGCGGCCCCAAACCCGTCGACGGGCGCCAAGCGAGCCAGGCGAGCGTCATCGGCGGCGTCAGCGCAGGCGCAGCGGCGCAGACTGGCAGATGGCCCGCCACAGCGCAGAACTCGCAAGTCTTGTGCGTTGCGTCAGGCCTGCGAGCGCCCGAGCGGCTGGCGCCCATATTCATCCCGCATATCGCCGCTTCGCCGCCGGAGGCCATCGCGGCCTGCATGACGTTCGAGCGACCGCCGGCGAACAGCAGCAGCGCCACGGCGAAAAGGGCCGCGACGTAGCTCGAGCGCCATGTGCGTGAGGGAACCACCGGACAGCCATACGGCGTCAGAGAAGCTAGCTCAATCAGGTCAGCGGCCTTCAAGGCGGCGCGTCTGACTTCCACCAACCTTGGACATTCGGGATGACCGCTCTCGGGCTCGGTCTGTGGTCAGCGCGAAGGGGGCGACTGACGCCCTCCGACAACGGAACGGCTCCTTCAGAGACGCCGCCTCGGCGCCCGCTTCAGGATGGAACACGAGTCCTGACTGCTGGTTGAGCGACCAGCTCTCTCACAAAGGATCCGCTATGACCCGCCTCTCGATTTTGGCGAGCGCCGCCACCGCTCTCGCTCTCGGCGCTGCGCCAATAGCCGCCTTCGCCAAGCCGGCTGATGACGCCTTCCTTAAGAAGGCGGTGATGGGCGACACCGGCGAGATCGCCATGGGCCACATGATCGAGCAGAAGGGCGCCACGCCGGCGGTGCGCACTTTCGGCGCCATGCTAGTGCGCGATCACACGCCGAGCCGCGCCAAGGCCGAGGCGTTGGCCAAGTCCATGGGCGTCGACACGCCCGAGACACTTGAGCCCGACGCCCAGCAATCAGCCGATCAGCTGTCGAAGCTGTCGGGAGCCACCTTCGACCGACAGATGCGCGCGGCCGCCATCGAGGACCACAAGAAGGATATCGCCGCTTACGAGACGGAGGCGAAGAAGGGCGCTCCCAAGACCGCAGCCTTCGCGCGCATGACCTTGCCGACGCTGCGCAAGCACCTCGCCGCCGCGGAGGCCCTGCCGAAGTGATCGGCGGCGCTAGCTAGGCGCCACGTCAAATGGAAAAAAGGGCTGCTCCGGTGAGGGGCGGCCCTGAGTGGACCAGGTGGGCCCGCCCGGCGACCCCTTCCGGCCGCTGAGGAGCGATCACGTTCTCTGCGCCGACCAGCCGATCGCCATGGTGGTCGCCGAGACCTTCGAGGATGCCCGCGATGCCGCCGCGCTGGTCACCGCCGTCTACGCAGAGTAGGAAAACAAGCTCTACGTGAAGCGGGGCAAGACGGACGTGGGTGATGCGGAAGCGATCTGCGAGGCGGTGACCCGGCCCACCATGCGCTCGCGCCCGCCAAGTCGGTGGAGCAACAGGTGGCGTTATCGCTGCACCGAACGTTTGATCTGCTGGTCCGCCAGCGCGCCCAGCTGGTCAACATGATCAGGGGCTTGCTCGCGGAGTTCGGGATCAACCAAGATGGGCGACCAGTACCTGCGGCCGCTGCTGGTCACGGGCATGACTTCGCTCGCGCCCCGCAGCCTGCACCATCGCGAGTCGGCCGATCCCAAGATCACCGCGCTCCTCGCTCGCAAGCCGCTGAGGCTCGCCAGCGTGGCCATGGCCAACCGGACGGCTCGGGCTGGCCATCACGGTGCGAGGCGGGGTCTATAGCGACCCGCAGATCGCCGCCGCCTGAACCCCTTGCAACGCGCGAGCCATCCACACAGGACGTTCAGCTCGCCTCGACCCGCAGCGCTCTTTTTATCCGGATGGGCGCATCGAGCATCTGCCCCTGCATGACGGGATTGCGAGCAGGTCCGCCGGTGGAGGCGCTCAGGATAGCGTGCACCACGTCCATGCCCGCGCTCACCTGCCCGAAGGCGGCATATCCGACGTTGTCTCCGGGCGCGTCAGGGTGCGCGTCCAGGTAAGTCGCCGGACCAGAGCAGATGAAGAAGTCGGCTGTCGCGGTGCCTGGCGCGTAGCGCGCCATCGAGATCGTCCCGTTCAAATGGGCGAGGCCAGTGGTGGCGGTGCTTTCATGAGGGATAGGTGGAAATAGCTTCAGGGGATCGTTCTGCAAACCACCCTCGATCAACCCAGCGTCTCGCGCGCCTTTGATGCGAGCGGCGCGGTAGAATGTGGCCCCGTTGAACCGGCCGGCGTCGACGTAGGCGAGGAAGTTAGCTGTACTCAGCGGCGCTTTTGAAGAGAGCTGTAGTTGAATGGCGCCGAGGTCGGTCGAAAGCTCGATCGCCGGATCATCGGACATCGCCCAAGCTGGCGAGCTGGCCAGGGCTGCGGCTGCGCCTAGGAGCGTGCGGCGGGCGATCATGCCGGACTAGACGTGCGTGCGGCCTTCGCCGGGCTGGAAGTCGGACCCGACCTCCTTGATCACGCCGGCGATGAACTCTGGCACGGCCGCCTCTGCTCGGCGGGACCATGTTCCAGGTCGTAGTCTGGCCTCAAAGTGCACAAGACCGTCACGCACGGACGTGACCCGCACGACCTGTGGCCGTGCTCCTTCGCTCAGAAAGCACTTACCCGGGCGGACGTCGGCGGTTGCGATGCTCATCAGCCAGATTGTTCCACAAGCGAGCCCGCCAGCGAAGGGAGGAGACTGATTGATCCACAGCCTGCCAATCGACGGCGGCCGCGCGGCTGCACAAGCGGCTAGCCTGAAGGGGATCCCCGCTAGGGCCGCATCGCGCCGCCAGCAGACATCAGCGTCGCTCCAGCTTCCGGATCTCCAGGGGCTCTTAAGTCGTGGATTGGGGGCGTGGCGCTCTGGGTCGCCTACGCCGCGCAAGCCTGCGCACGCGCACCAGCGCGGCCTTTGTGCCCGCTGTTCGGGTCTGTTAGCTCCGCTGCATGAAAATTTCGATGCGTACTCGCCTGGCCACGCTGACGCTCGCTCTACTCGCGACCGCCGCCAGTGCGGCGACTGCGCCTCACTCCGTCAAGCCGCGGTACGGTCCTTGGGGCGTCGACTACGCCTCAATGGATCGCTCCGTGAAGCCGGGCGACAACTTCTTCGCCTACGCGGAAGGGAGCTGGCTGAAGACCGCGCCGATCGCGCCGGACAAAGCCGGGGCCGGGTACAACTACGATCTGCCCGATGAGGCCGAATTGGACGTTCGCGCCATCGCCCAGACGGCTGAGCGGCGGCCCGACACCGCGGCCGCGCGCCGCATCGCCGACCTCTACGGCGCCTGGATGAACGAGAAGGGCGTCGATGCGCGGGGCCTGGCGCCGCTGCGTCCCTACCTGGCGCGCATCCGCGCCGTCTCCACTCGCGACCAGCTGGCGCAGCTGGTGGCGGAGCCCGGCTACGCCGGCCCGATCGACGTTTCGATCGAGCCGGACGAAAAGGATCCCACACGCTACACCGTGGGCGCGAGCCAGGCGCGGCTGGGCTTGCCGACGCGCGACTACTACCTCCTGGCAGGGCCCAAGTACGAGGCCATCCGCGCCGCCTATCGGGCGTACATCGCACGCATCCTGACGCTGGCCGGGGCGCCCGACGCGCCGGCCAAGGCCGACCGCATCCTGGCCCTGGAGACGCGCCTCTCACAAGACCAGTGGACGCCCGAGCGCCGGCGCGATCCCGTAGCGACCTACAACCCCATGGACCGGGCGCAGCTGACTAAGCTCGCACCGCAGTTCGACTGGACCGCCACCCTGGCGCACGTGGGACTGGGCGCCATGCCGACTGTGGTGGTGAGCGAGCCTAGCGCCGTCGCCGCCGCCGGTCGCCGGTTGGACGACACGCCGCTGGCCACCTGGAAGGACTACGTCCTTTTCCGCTTCGTCAGCGATCACGCCCAGTTCCTGCCCAAGCCCTTCGACGACGCGCGCTTCCAGTTCTACAGCCACACCCTGCGCGACGTGCAGAGCCAGAGCGCCCGCTGGAAGCGCGGCGTGCGCCTGCTCGACTCCGACCTCGGAGAAGAGGTGGGCCAGATCTACGTGAAGACCCACTGGTCGTCGGCCACCGAGCGGCAGGTGGATGAACTGATCGCCGATCTGCGCACGGCTTATGCGGACAAGATCGAGCACGCGGCCTGGATGGACGCGGCCACCCGCAAGGCCGCGCTGGAGAAGCTCTCCACCTTCGATCCGCGGGTGGGGCATCCGGCCAAGTACATCGACTACTCCAGCCTGAAGCTCAGCCCGACGGACCCGCTCGCCAACGCCATGGCCTCGTCGCGCTTCGAGTGGGGGCTGCAGCTTTCTCGACTGGGCAGGCCGGTGGACCGGGGCTTGTGGGAGATGACGCCCCAGACGGTGAACGCCTACTACGAGCCGACCATGAACCAGGTCACCTTCCCGGCGGCCCAGCTGCAGCCACCGTTCTTCGACCCCGCCGCGGACCCTGCGGTGAACTACGGCGAGACCGGCGCCACCATAGGCCACGAGATGGGCCACGGCTTCGACGACGAGGGCCGCCAATTCGATGCACAGGGGCGCCTGCGCGACTGGTGGACGCCTGAATCAGCCAAGCGCTACACAGTCCACGCCCAGAACCTCGTGAAGCAGTTCGACGCCTACGAACCAATCCCTGGGGTGCACATCAAGGGTCAGCTGACGCTGGGCGAGAACCTAGGTGATCTGGGCGGCCTCGAGGCCGCCTACGCCGCCTACCGCCTTTACGTGGCGCGCCACGGCGAGCCGCCGGTGATCGACGGCTACAGCGGCGACCAGCGCTTCTTCATCGCCTACGCCCAATCGTGGCAGGGCAAGCAGCGGGAAGGAGCGTTGCGCGCCCAGCTGCTCTCCAATCCCCACAGCCCCGACGCCTACCGGGTGAACGGGATCGTGCGGAACGTGGACGCTTGGTACGCTGCCTTCAACGTAAAGCCTGGACAGGCGCTCTACCTTCCGCCGGCTCAGCGCGTGCACGTCTGGTAGGCGCCAACAACGGGCTCTCGCATCGCTCCCGAAAGGCGACGTTCGGACAGGCAGCTATCGAAGTTCGGCCGCTCTCTTCGGGTACCGGATCACACGGATGACGTAGATCAGGAGACAGAGACCGAAGAAGCCTCTGGAGAGGGGGCGCGCCAAGTTCCGACCTGCGCGTAGTGGGAGCCCAAGGCGCGGCCAGCCTCGACGAGGACAATGCACCACAGCAACGAGCCTGCACTGCACGCGAGGGCGAAGGTCGTTTCGATCTCATAAAGATTTTTCCAGGCAAGGCGAAATCTGGATTGCTGGCTATGGCGATGTGGACCAGTTTCAAGCACTGCGCCAGCGCGAGCCGCTCTTATGGGAACATCAAAACGCTATCGCTCGACATTTGGCGCGGCTGGATTTATCACTTCGCAGGTTTTTCCGGCCCCTTCTCGTCCTCATCGCCGCTTCAGCTATCTTGATACACTAGTTGCAACGGTCAGACCGCTGATCCTCGATCCGTGCCTGGTTTCAAGATCAGAAGGTCATCATGAAGTCTATGCCGGCATTCTTCCGCAAATCGAGCAGCCATCATCCTGTTGCTGAAAAATACATTATATTGAGTCTGATCTAAAGCATAATATTCTTGATATGTTACAAGCCTGTTGGCTACCGGAATCGAGATATAATACTGATCCCCCTGAGTATCTAAGCCAAGGCTAAACTGATGCTCTTTATCAACCAAGCTACTCTCAAGTCTTCTCATTTTCCTACCGCAGTTACATTGTAGTGGTTAGGTAAGGCCTTGATTCTGCTGACAACGGCCTCGCTTTGCCCAGAAGGCAAGTATCCCCCAGGTAACCAATGCTCGTTCGCCCCCGCCTCGTTTCCGCTCGGCATGTGCATGTCCAAATCTTCCATGGATTGGGCGTTGAAATCGACCCTTACAAGCTGTGAGCTATCCAGCTGGCCACTCGGCAATCCAAGCGCCGCCTCGAGCTTCCGTGGGTCGCCACCTGTATCGGCGAGTATCTGGTCCGTGTCTTCGGAGGTGGCGATGAAGGTCGTGCCATCGCGCTGGCCTAGCCCATATTCGTCGATGCTGTCCTGCAATGTGAGACGTGAGCCCCCGTTCTCAAAGGCTTGCGCATGCTCCTCAATGCGTTCGGGGCAGACTTAATCGTCAGGCGAAGGTCGGTTCGGCTTGGGCGTGTCGAGCACGTCCTGCACTTTGGAGGGGGGCAGTCCGAGCCGCTCCGCGTCCGCCGTCACTTCGGGAGAGTAGGCGCGTGTGATCGTCTTCGGCGATGGGGGTGGGTCGACGCCACCCCCGCCGCGCTCCTCCATCGCGCGGCCTATCGCCTTGACGCCCGTCAGCATGGCGCGGCCCAGACCCGTGGCTTCGACCTCGGCCAGGGCGGGGCCGACCGCGCGCGCCGTAACGGTCGGAAGCGGTGCCCCAGAGGCTGTTTGCGTCGTCCGTTTCCAGAGGCGCATCATCCTTGCGGAAGACATCGATCCTATAGAGCGTGCGACCGCCGGGCGTTTGTTCCAGAGTGACGCGGCCGTCATGGAGACCAGCACGGGCACATGGCGCGCCTTCATCACGTTGGTAGCATCGAGACTTCATCACTCGGTATTTGCGACGCGGCTGGACCTATCCAACCTCTCAGGCCTTCGGTGCTGCTTTTGACGTAAGCTCCATCGCCGTTCCGATTGTCAAGACAGCTGATCCCCCGCGCCACTCGGCTTCATTGGTAGCAATCTCTTTCTGCTAATAAGGGCCGTTAGGGTCATTTCCTTCACCGACAAATCTTCAATTTTTGTCCTTCCGCAGTGGAGTTGGTGAGCGTCACGGGACCCAAGGCCGCACGCATGTCCGCTAAGGCCGCCAGCGCGTCGGCGTATTCCTCTTCAATGCCGGAAGCTATTATCCCAGGCGTGATCTCGATCATGGTGTTCTTGGCTCAACAGCGCCGAGCTGCGCGCGACAGACAATGCTGCGCTCAAGTTGCCCAAACCACCCTTCGCCGCGCCACCACCGTCGCGCCAGCTAATATCTCTGCGAGCAAGTCTTTTTCGAAAAATCCAACGGGAAGTTTACCGATCACGGTTGGTTTATAAATTACTGCATGATCTTTCAGGAAGTTTATTTCGATGAATATCTGATATCCTTGCCTTTTATAAACAAGCAGTTCAGGAGCCGAACCGCGTACGACGGCGCCTTCGGCATTTTCCGCCCTGCCAATCCCAGTCTTGCGAAACTCTGTATTCACTTTGAAAGTCTTTCGTGGATCTGGTCAACATCAAATTCTCTAAGATTCGTAACTCGACCGTCATTTATGCCTTGCTGAAGAGAGGGCTTTTCTACGGTGTTATAGATCGATAGCGGCCTCGGATTATCCACATATGCGTGAACCTCGCCCGAGGCGCTCTCCGCGTAGCGGCCGGAAGCGGTGCCCCAGAGGCTGTTTGCGTCGTCCGTTTCCAGAAGCGCATCATCCTCGCGGAAGACATCGATTCTATCGAGCGTGCGACCGCCGGGCGTTTGTTCCAGGGTGACACGGCCGTTCGAGGCGGCCGAGGACTCCGCAAAGTTCCGGGCGGATGCATACTGCATCTCGCCGCCGGGACCGGTCGGCATCATTCGGCCTCCGGAGTAGAAGGTTGCGGTATCGGGTGCGGTGGAAACGTCCATATTCGAGGCGAAATCGTTCAGGACCTGTTGTCGCTGATCATAATCCAGCGATTTGAGGGCGTCGCGCGCCTGCTCGATCTCGGCCGGTGTTTGAGCCGAGCGGAGTTTCGCGGCCGCTTCCGCGGCGGCGTCCGTCGCCGGGACCACAGGCGCGGCGGGATCGACCGGCGCTCTCGCCCCCCCGCCGCGCTCCTCCATCGCGCGGCCTATCGCCTTGACGCCCGTCAGCATGGCGCGGCCCAGGCCCGTGGCTTCGACCTCGGCCAGGGCGGGGCCGACCGCGCGCGCCGCCTGGCCCAGCGCGGGGAGGATGCTGACCACCAGAGTCGCCCAGCGCACCCACTCGGGCACCTCCGACTGCACGCCGGCGCGCGTGTCGGGCGGGCCGCCGATGCGCACGTTGGCCGAGCCCGCCGAGATCTGGCCGCCGCAGGTCGTCTTGTCGCCGACGCGCGAGGCGGGAAGCGCGTTGATGTGGACGAGCTTGGAACCCTGCGCCACCTTGCCCGCGTGGCAGCTCTGCGCCACCAGGGCGCGGGCCGCCGCGCGCCCGTTGACGCGCACGTTCGACGAACCCTCTGAGATCTGGCCCGAGGTCGGGCCGAGGTTCAGCGATCCCAGGTCCTCGCCGACCTCCTCGGCGGCGCCCATGACCTTGGCGCCCACATAGGCCCCGGCCCCGAACTCGAGCGCCGTGGCGGCCACGCCCACGATCAGCGGGGTGGCCAGGCCCGCCGTCCCCACCTCGAGCGCCACCGCGCCCACGACCGCGCCGATGACCGCCGCCGCCTCGGTGGCCGCGATCAAGCCGACCACGGCGCCGGCGAGGAAGCCGGCCAGGGCGTGGGTGTGGGCGACCGGGTCGGCGAACCTGGCCGCGTGGGGGCTCTCGCTCACCCGCTCAACCCGCCAACGGGATCGTCGCCCGCGGGGCGGGGCTGGAAGCCGGAGATGGCGTCCATCAGCGCGGTGTAGGCGCCGCCCGGCATGGGCTTGGGATGAGTGGCGGTGAAGATCAGCAGGCGCCGGCCGCCGACGCGGCGGCAGGCGACGATCTGGTCCATCACGCCTTCCGACGAGCGCCAGCGCGTCAGGAGCGCCTCGCCGGGCGCGTCGGACCAGTTCACGGGCACGCGGTCGACCAGGGTGAATTCGGGCAGGGTCGACTTCAACCGCTCCAGTTCGGCGCGGACATAGTCGTCCACTTCCATACCCAGCGGCAGGGCCTCGCGCGTGATTACGAGGCTCGTGGCGGCGTGCCCGTCGCCGGGCAGCCTCAGCACATGGATGGTCTTGTCCTCCCACACCCCGGGCGCGTCGAGGGGAAGGGTGCCTTCGTTCAGATGGAATCGCTGCGGTTCCGCCATGTCGGACATGTTGACGCCTTTCGCCGCGAACGTCTGTCTTAGAGCGGCGGCGTCAAGACGTCATCCCTGCACATCGCGCGCGCGAGCGGGCCCACTATTCAAGCCCCCGCAAGCTTGTTACGCCTGGGCGGGGGCTCATTATGAAACATGCGGAATTTGCGGCGGCGATCGTGCTGCTCGGCCTGGCGGGATGCGCGAGCCAGCCTGCGCGCCTGCCTGGACAGGCGTTCGAGGCCTCCTCGAACGTCGAGCCGGGAGCGCGCGAACTGAAGATCCTCGACCACCTCGCCGGCGGCGACGTCGCGCCGGCCAAGGTGGAGGTGCAGGCGCTGATCGCCGAGGAGCCCGACAACCGGCAGGCGAAGGTCCTTCTGGCGGAGATCGACCAGGATCCCAAGGTCCTGCTCGGAACCCTGAACTTCGACGTCACGATCAAGGCGGGGGACACCTTCGCCGAACTGGCCGAACGCTACATGCATGACCGCGGGCTGGCCTACGCCCTGGCGCGCTACAACGGCTTCAACCCCCCGGATCAGGCGGCCCCGGGGCAGGTCGTGCAGATTCCCGGCTCGCCGTCGGCCGTTCGCGCCGACGCGCGGCCGGCGCCCAGGCGGCATAAGCCCGCCGAGCCACGGGCCAAGGCTGCAGAGACGCCCGACGCCCCCGCGAAGCCCACGGCCGCGAAGCCCACGGCCGCGAAGCCCGTCGAGCCCCCTTCGCCCGCGCACCCGGCCGAAAAGCCATCGCCGCGCGCCACCGAGCCCAAGCCGGCGGCCAACCCCCTGGAGTCCGCCAAGACCCCGCAGCCGAAGCCGGCCGCCGCCGCGGAGCGTGGCGCCCCTCCCAAGCCGGCCCCCGGCCCCGCCGAAGCGGCCAAGCCCGCGCCGCCGAAGCCGTCTCCCCCGCAGCACGATCCCGCCAAGGCGGCGAGCCTGCGCAGCGACGCGCTGGTGCTGATGAACAAGGGCGACATCGGCCAGGCCGTGGTGGTGCTGCGCCAGGCCGCAGCGCTCGATCCCGACAGCGGGCCGATCAAGGCGGACCTCGATCGCGCCGTGCGCATCCAGCACGGGCCGCCTGCGCCATGACCATCAAGATGGCGATCGTCGACGGCACGGGTCCTGCGACGGGTTACGACGGGCTGTTCAAGCGCTCATTCTGCCATGTGCTCAAGGTCAGGCTGCAGCAGGACGCCGACTACCAGCGCGGCCCCACCTCCGCGGGCCTGCAGACCTACGGGGAAGCGGTGCATGCCTACGCCTGGCTCAAGGCGCAGCATCGGCGCGATCCCTCGGTCAAGCTCATGGCGGCCGGCTACAGCCGCGGCGGCTCGGCGGTGATCATGGCCGCGGAGATGCTGCAGCGGGAGGGGATCAAGGTCGATTCCATGTTCCTGTTCGATCCCGTCGCCCGCCATATCTACAAGGGGGGAGAGACCGTCCCCGACAACGTCGCCTTCACCCGCATCGCCCAGCGCGACCAGAGCTGGAGCTTCGTGTTCAAGTACGAGGGCACCATCAGCGACGGCCTGGGCGACACGTCCAATCCCACGCGGCCGTCGTTCGGGCATACGGGGCTGAACTGGCAGGGCTTCAACGACTACCAGACGCCCACGATCTTCAAGGGCACGCACGGCGCCCTCGGCGGGGTGGGATGGGGCTTCGTGACCGAAGACAAGGCCTGCCAGATCGAGGTCTCCAAGTGGATGAGCCTGCAGATGCAGATGCGCGGGCTGACCGTCGACCTGGGACCGGGCCAGCTGGACATGAAGACCAAGCCGCTGAAGCCGGGCGCGGTCACGCGCACGCTGGGCAAGGCGGTCGACGCCGGTTTCCTGGTGCGCAGCGAGGTGGAGCGCCTGACCGGCGGCTGGAGCGGGTTCTGACGCCGGCCCGCCGGATCACGGGTAGAGTGGGGAGCGGTGCTGGTCGAGCGTGTCGTCGGCCGCCGCCATGCAGCGCACCAGGAGCACGGTGACGTTGTCGCGCGCGCCCTGGTCGAGGGTCCGGGCGATCAGGGCGTCGGCCGCCGCCTCCAGCGACGGCTGGTCGAGGATCTGGGCGATGGTGCGGTCTTCCAGCGCGCCGGTCAGCCCGTCGGAGCACAGCAGGAAGAGGTCGTCGACCTGCAGCGGTCCCTGCTGCATGTCGAGCGCCAGCCGGTCGCTGACGCCCACCGCGCGGGTGATGACGTTGGAACGCGCATAGCTGCGCGCCTCCACCCGCGAGAGCGAGCCTGAATCGATCAGCTCCTGCATGCGGCTGTGGTCGCGGGTCACCTGCTCCATCCGCCCGTCGCGCACGAGGTAGACGCGGCTGTCTCCCGCCCACAGGCAGGCGTAGAAGTCCTCGTAGACCACCAGGCTCACCACTGTGGAGCCGATCACCGCGCCGGGCGCCATCACCGCGGCGCGCGCGATCAGCGTGCGGTTCACCCGCTGGATGCTCTGGCGCACGTCCTCGAGGAGGGCGTAGCCGGAGGAGACGTCGTCCACCCTCTGCAACGCCTCGACGATCAGGCCGCTGGCCACGTCGCCCGCCTGGTGGCCGCCCATGCCGTCGGCCACGGCCCAGAGGCCGATCTCGGAGCGGTTGCTGAACGCGTCCTCGTTGAGCTTGCGCACCTTGCCGACGTGGGTGCGCGCCACCGACTCGAAGGTGAGCCGCCCGCCCGCAGTCATGGCTGCGCCTCTTCAGAAGGCGCGGCGGCGTCTGGGGCGAAGAGGGCGGCGAAGGCGCTTCCCCCCGGCAGGCCCGGCGCGACCAGCGCCTTGGCGCCGGCCGCGGTGTGGCGCCACCAGAGGCTGGAGCCCTGGGGGAGGGGGACGGCTTCCAGCACCGCCTGCAGCGTCACCGCCCGTCCGTCGGGGCCGCTGCGCACGTCGAGGAACAGGCCGTCGTCGGTGGAGCGGCCCCGCAGGCTCAGCACGTCGAGGTCGTCGTCTTCGGGCGCGCCCAGGTCCGCCAGATCGGCGCACAGGGCGTCACGTCCGCGCCCGCCGGCGCGCGCGGCGTCGAGCACGCCCTCGGCGGCGTCGAACCAGGGCGTGCAGGCGACCGCGGCGTTGGCCTCCATGCCCGCCAGCGGCGCCATGACGAGGCAGGGAAAGCCGCGCCCGACCCGGTCGCGGCTGGGCGCGGCCACGCCCGCCAGCGGCTGCGCCCCTGCGGCGCCGGCGGTGGTCACGAACCGCCAGCACGCGCCGGCGCCCGCGCGGGGATCGTCGTCAGACGCCAAGCGCGCGAGCTCGCCCTCGACCCAGGCGTCGAGGACGCTCGTCACTTCGGCGGTGAGGTTCAGCCGCAGGAAGTCGCCCGCATCCGGCGTCTTGCCGAACAGGCCGCAGGCGGCGCGCGCGCCCGTCACAACTTCGCCGGGCATGCGAAAGTCCTCAGCTCCGGCAGGAGGAAGGGATCGGTCGCGGTGTTCTCGACGCGCAGGCGGAAGGTCGCCATCTGCGAGCCGGCGCCGATCTGGAAGGTGGCCGAGGTCGAGCCGGCGGCGCTGACCCGCGCCTCGCGCAGCATCTGCAGGAAGGCGAAGTCGCCCGTCCAGGTCTTCACCGTGGGCGGCGCGCCGGGCTTGTCCTGGAAGCTGAGCGACACGCCGGGGGTGGGGCCCGGCCAGTGCAGCTCCACCGGCTTGCGCGAGAGGCCGCTGAACGCGGCGGGCACGCCGTCCACCGTCAGCGTCACCGTGGCGGCGCCCGCGCCGGGGCCCACGGGCTCCAGGAGAAAGCGCACGTTGGGGCGCACGTCGCCGGGCTTGAAGAAGGCCTGGCGGATGCGATCGGCCTTCTGCAGCTGCCGCACGCCCCCGAGGTCCAGGCCCAGCGCACGGCCGGAAGGTGAGAGGCCCCAGTCGCGGCCGGCGGTGTCGATCTGCCCGTTCAGGTTGGTCGTCTGGAACTGGTCCAGCAGGCCGCCCGGACGCAGCAGCCGGCTGAAGTCGTCGATCGAGACCTGATGGGTGGAACTCGAGAACGGGAAGCCCTGCGCCAGGATCGCCCTGCACTGGGGCAGGATCTGGCTGGTGTACTGCTGCTCGATCGAGGTCTTGGCGCCCTGATTCAGCGACTGGGTGCTGGAGGTGACGAAGCCGGTGAACAGCCCGCCGGCCGCCGGCGGCAGGGCGCGGGTGACCTGCTGCAGCTTGCTGGTGGCCGCCATCGCCGAGCCGGTCTTCTCGTGCTGCAGCACGGGGTCGCCCATGCTGCTCGCCGCCTTGGCGGCGCCGGTGGAGTCCGCCACGTCCTTCAGCGCCGCCAGCGCGTCGTCGATGGGCGAGGGGCCGCTGGTGGTGGGCGTGAGTTCGCGCAGCCAGCGGTAGTGCTCGACCACCTCGTCCAGCGGCCCGGGGGGCGAGGGCGGCTGGCCGGAGTTGACCGCCTCGACCTGCCGCGCCCGGTTCATGCCGCTGTAGATGCGCCGTGAGAACAGCGAGGAGGTGCGCAGCACCGCCCCGGCCACGCCCGTCTTCCCCGGCGCCCCGGGCGGCGTGAGGTTCGTCTCGCTCGCCAGCGACTCGATCAAGAGCTTGACGGGCGAGGGCGGCTGCAGGGCGCGGCGAATACGTTCGTCCGGCGGATAGCGGCCGCTGACGCCGATATCTTCGATGAAGCCATCCCAGTGTTTGGTGAAGTCCTGGAGATAGGCGACGAGAATGCCGTCCTTGACGCGGCCGACTTCGCTGAGCGGCGTGCCTTCGGCGGGTCGGCCCAATACCCACCCGTCGTCGGCGGTGGAGGCGGCGGCCTTGCCGATGGCGGCCAATACAGGACCATAAAAGGCGCTGTGCCTGAACATGCCGGGTACGCCGGTGTTGAGCGGCTTGCCCGAGCGGAACTGGAACAGGCCCGACGAGCCCACGCCGGGCGCATCCAGCAGGGTGTAGGCGTTGAGGCCGGTGAGCGAGGGGTCGGCCAGGAGGCGGCTGTAGGCGCGCTCACCCGGGCTGAGGCTGGAGACCTGCGCGCGGGCCGTAGTGATCAGGTCGTTGTCCAGCGTGGGCGGGGCGAGGGGGCCGGCGAGCAGGCTGGCGAGGTGCGCCTGCAGGTCCGCGCGCAGGGGGGTGTCCTCTTCGCCGGGCAGGCTCTCGGCCCAGCTCTCGGCGAACCAGGCCTGGATCTGCTGCTTCTCCATGGGCGCGCCGGCGGCGCGGCCGAGCATGAGATAGATGCGCAGCAGGCTGTAGACCTCGCTGCGGCTGTCCGACCCCGGCGCCTCCGGCGCCTTGGTGAGCGCGCGCAGACGGTCCTCCACACCCAGGATCAGCCGCGGCAGCATCAGCCGGTTGAGGAGGTTGCGGTAGGCGCCGTTCACCTGCGGGCGGAGCGCGCCGGTGCGGCCGACCCCGAAGGAGAAGCCCGGCGAGCGCACCGCCTTGGGGGCATCCGCGCCGAACGGCAGGGCGCGCGCCTCGTCCAGCACCGGCAGCACTCCGGACACGTCGCTGTCGCTCACGTCGCCGCCGGGCAGGGCGCTCACGTCCTGCTGCAGCTTGGTGGAGCGCTCGGCCAGGAGGTGGATCAGCCGCGCGTTGCCCAGATACCCTATAAGCCAGCCCAGAGAGAGCAGCAGAGTCAGGGCCGCGCCGCCTCCCAGGAGTGCGAGGCGCAGGGTGCGGCGACGCTTTTCCGTGAGGGGGTCGCGCCCCGCCAGCGCCGCCTCGGGAAACATGACCTTGTTGAGCAGGTCCTGCAGGAAGTAGCTGCGGCCCTTGCCCGCCGTTCCGCCCACAGCAGTCGCCGACACTCCGAACTTGGCGGAGAGCGAGGCCAGCAGCCGGTCGATCGGGCGGCCGAACTGGGCGCCGCTGGTGAAGTAGACGCCGCGCATCAGGGGCGGCGGCTCGAACCGCGTCTCGCGCGCGATGGTCTCCAGAAGCGGCAGCAGAGGCGCGCGCAGGGCGGCCACCTGCTGGGGGAAGCCGAAGATCAGGCCGCGCCGCTCCATGTCGCGCTCGGCCTGCACCCGCGAGAGCAGCCGTGCGTCCAACCGGCGGACCAGGGCGTCCACCGCCTCGCCCGCGCCGGCCACACCCTGCGCTGGAGCTCCCGCCTCGGTGCGCAGGGGGAAGGTGTGGCCCCAAACCTGCTCGCGGCCGGTGGCGTCGAGGTCGTCGAAGAACTCGGTGAAGCCGGCCAGGAGGTCCATCTTGGTCAAGAGGAGATAGACCGGCGTGCGCACGCCGAAGCGCTGGCCAATCTCGTTGATGCGCGCGCGCACCGCCCGCGCGTGCGCCAAGACCTCGCCCTCGTCGGCGGCGAGGAGGTCCGGCGCGGGCAGCGCCACGATCACGCCGGTGAGCGGCTGGCGCGGCCGATAGCGCTTGAGGATGTCGAGGAAGCCCAGCCACGCCTTGGCGTCGACCGCCTCGTCGCTGTCCTGGGTGGTGTAGCGGCCGGCGGTGTCGATCAGGACGGCCTTGTCGGTGAACCACCAATCGGCGGTGCGGGTGCCGCCGATGCCGCGCACCGGCGCGGCGCCCATCTCTTGCGCGGCGGGGAAATGCAGGCCGCAGTTGCGCAGGGCGGTGGTCTTGCCCGCGCCTGGGGGGCCGATGATCACGTACCAGGGCAGCTCGTAGATGAACTCGCGCTGGGCGCCCACGCGGGTCCCGCGCATCAGCTCCAGCGCCTTGGCCGCGCGCTCCTCCATCGCCTTCACGTCCGCCTCGGAGAGGTCCGGCGCGGGCGGGGCTGCGCTCGCGTCGGGCGCGGCGGCCAGGGCGCTGATCATGGCGGCGTTGGCGCGCTTGGCCCGCAGGCGCTTGACCAGGAACCACCCAGTCACCACCAGGATGACGAAAGCGATGAAGACCAGCCGCCACAACGGCTTGGCCAGCGGCGCGTGGCCGGCGAAGGCGACCAGGGGGCCGCCGAACCAGATCAGCAACGCAACCAGCACCACGCCCAGCACCACGAAGACCCACTTCGGCGGGGCGCGGAACCGCGGCGCGTACCAGCCGGCGGGAAGGACGGCGGAGAGGTTCACAGGATCTTCGCCGCCGCGCCGGGCGCGTAGGTCTTGGGGATGGCGACCTCGACCCGGCGGTTCTGTCGGCGCGCCGCATCGTCGGTATTGGGGACCACCGGCTGGGTCTCGCCCAGGCCGGAGGGCTTCAGCCGGTCCTTGTTCGCGCCCGCGCCGGCGAGCTTGTCCACCACCGTCTGCGCCCGCGCCTCCGAGAGCGCCTGGTTCGACGGGAATCGCAGGGAATGCACGGGGCGGTCGTCGGTGTGGCCGGTCACCGGAACGTCGCCCAAGGTCAGCCCGATGGCCTTGGCCACCCGCTGCATGGTGCCATCATAGGCGGCGTCCAGGTCGGCGGAGCCGGAGGCGAACAACCCCTTGTCCTTGAGGCGCACGAGCACCGCGTCCGGCTGGTCGCTCACCGCCACGCGGCCGGCGTCGATGTCGGGCTTGAGGATGCCGATCACCGTCTGCAGCAGGCGCGTGTCCGAGGGCGGCGGCGGGGCGTTGCGGTTCAGCCGGGCGGGGCCGGCGGCGTAGACCGAAGCGAGAGGCCGCACCGCCGCGGAGCCCGCGCCGGACAGCGCCAGGAGGAAGCCCGCGTAGATCAGGAGCGCCAGCACGGCGAAGCCGGCCGCGTACACCCACAAGGGCGCTTGGCGCGCCAGCGCCTGGTAGGCGGCATCCTCCCCCCGCCAGTTGGGCGAAAGACCACGCTCGAACGCGCCGCGCAGGTTGCGCAGGGCGGCGTAGATGCGCTCGCGCATCTGGAACAGCCGGCTGGCGCCCTGGCGGTCCAGCCGCATGCGCCCTTCGAAGCCGAAGGAGATGCAGTAGTAGATCAGCTCCAGCAGGTGCGGCGCCCGGTTGGGCCGGGCCTCCAGCGACTCGGCGATCTCGAACATGCGGTCGCCCGAGACCACCTCGTTGTGGAAGGTGGCCACCAGCGTCTGCCGCGCCCAGGCGCTCTTGGCGCCCCAGGGGGTGGAGAGGATCACCTCGTCCAGCAGCGCGCAGAGCGCATAGTGGCCGTAGCGCACCTCGTCCTCGCCCGCACCGTCCTCGCGGCAGGTCTGCTGGAAGCCGCGCAGCTCGTCGACCACCTCCTGGCGCAGGCGGGGGATGTCTTCGTAGCGGGTCTCGGCGCGCAGCGCGTTGGCCAGTGCGATCAGCCGCGTGCCGGCGTTGATCAGCGGGTTGGCGCCACCCACCACGTCGATCGGCGCGCCGGAGACCTGGCGTTGCGACGCCTCGGGCGCAGCGCGCGGCGCCGCGCGGCGCGGCGCCCGGAAGGAGGAGGGTGGCGCGAAGGGGTTGGCGTCCTCGCGGCCACGCGCGCCGACCAGCGTCGGGTCGTTCTGCGCCTCGCCGAAGCCGCCGCCGCGCACCGCGCCGGGCGCGGGACGGATGACGGTGCGCTCGCCCTCGTCCTCCTCGTCGAAGCTGAAGGGGTCCTTCGGGCTCACCGCAGCCGCCCGCGGATGGCCCACATCTCGAGCGCGAGGTCAGGCACGTCGCCCGAGACGTGCAGCGCCGCGCCGCCGGAGCGCTCGACCAGCTTCCAGTCTTCCGAGGCGGCGTTGATCTCGAAGTAGACCATGCCGGCGCGGAACGGGATCTGGCGGGGCTCTGTGGGAAGCGCGCGGATCGGCGCGCCGCCCAGCTGCAGGTTGACCAGGTCGCGGATGCGCTCCACCGGGCCGATGGTGGTGCGCTTGGGCAGGTTGGAGCGCAGCGTCTCGGGGTCGATCGACGCGCGCGCCGCCAGCACGAACACGCAGTCGGTGAAGAGCGACCGGTCGGTGATGCGCGCCACGCGGATGTTGTAGGCGCGCTCCTCGAGCGCGATGGGGATGGCGGTCTGCTCGAACACCGCGGAGAGCGCCTCTCGCAGGAAGGCCAGCAGAGGCTCGAAGGAGCCCTGCAGATCGACGTGGCGATAAGGCGGCAGCTTGGGCGGGCGGTTCGTGGCCGTGTCGGTGATGGTGGAGAGCTCGCCCGCCAGCGCCGAGAACGCCTCGTACAGCCGCTCGGGATGCAGCGAAGGCAGAGCCGAGAGGTGGCGCAGCACCATGTCGTTCCTGTTGCACAGCATCAGCACGATGAAGTCGGTCACCTCCGCGCTGCCCTTGCCGCCAGGGCTCGAAAGGCGCGCGGCGATGGCGGCCGCCCTGTGCTGCAGGAGGCCGCGGATCTCGGCCAGGGCCGAGCGCAGCGGCGCCGAGGCCGCCACGTCCAGCACTGTGGGCGAGAAGGCGCCGTCCAGCGTCACCGCCCCGTCCAGCCCCTTCTCCACCAGCCGCGCGATCGGCAGGCTGACATAGCCCGCCAGCTCCTGGCGCTCGTGCAGCAGGCGCAGGTCGAGCTTGCCGACGGTGAGGTCGGCGGGCGCGCCGGCGCCGACCAGGGCGTCGGTCACCTCGGCGGACTGGCCGATCCAGCGCACCGCCTGGTCGCCCTCGCGCTCCAGCCGCGCCTCGGCGACGCCCTGGCGGCGCACGGGCAGGGCCAGGCTGACCACCGCGTTGCGCAGGTCGGAGGGGACGGCCAGCGGCGTCGGATGGTCGTCATCGCCGGGCACGTCGAACGCGGTGCCGTCGGGCAGGATGCCGGCGGCTCGCGTCAGGGCGAAGACGCCGGTACGCAGGAGCGCCGCATCCACCTCCAGCGACGTGAAGCCCCAGGAGAAGGGCCGCATCGCCTGGGCGTTCACCCGCACCATCTTCTCGAGATAACGCTCGAACTGCTGGAAGTGCTGGGTGCGCAGGAACATGCCCTCCGCCCACAGCACCTTGTTCTCCCAGTGGTTCGACATCAGCCGGCCCTCGCCGCGCCCGCGAAGGGCTGGTGGCGACAAGGCCTAGCTGATCTCCGCGACTGCGCCACCCGCCCCCCTTTCCCGCGCGCCGCTCAGCGGCCCGACATCCTGTCCAGCTCGGCCAGCTGCGCCTCGTAGGCGGCGCGGAATTCGCGATTGGCCGGGCTGTCCGCGCTGTCCTGCGTCTCGCTGCGCACCTGGGCGTAGAGCCGATCGTACTCGGTCCACAGCACGCCGGCCCGTGTCTTGAGCACGAAGGGCTGGTCCTTGACCGCCTCCTCCACCTTCGCCGGAGCCAGCAGGTCCAGGGTGGAGACCAGCGCCGCCCGCAGGCCGGCCAGCATGCACAGGAGGTGCTTCTTCACGTCCGCGAACGACTCGGCCACCGCCTGCGGCCCGTCGAGGAAGCCCTGCTCGGGCGGGCGAAGAAGCTCCGTCGCAACACGTTGGGGCGGCGCCCACTTGAATGGGTTGTTGTCGGCGGCGCGCACCACGGTGCGCACCATGCGGTACTCGCTCTTAAGCGCGGTGCGCTCGCCCATGATGTCGCTCAAGCCCAGCACCATGTGGCGATAGACGGCGCCCAGCCGCTCCATCGCTTCGGCTGGGTCGGCTCCGGCGAAGGCGCTCGGGTCCAGCCGTGCGCCCGTGCAGAAGGCGCGCAGCAGGTCAGCCGGCGCGCCGGCGGGTGGCGGGCCGCTCGCGGCTGCGGCGGGAGCGAGGATCGGAGCGGCCGAAGCCGGCGCGGCTGGCGTTGGCCTGTCGGCGGCTTTCGAAGCGGCTGGGTGCGGAGCCGAAGTCGGCTGCGCCGGGGCGTTCCAGTCCGAAGGAATGGCCAGGTCGTCGGCGCCGACCGTGGGCGCCTGCAACACCGGCCGGGTGAACGGCGCGTCGAAGCCGAAGCCGCCTCCCTCCGCCCGAGCCTTTGGCGGCTCCCGCCAGGAGGGGGCCGAGCCGATCATCGCCTCCGGCGCTTGGCGCTGCGACGGCCCGTCCCAGTCGCCCGCCCGCTGCTCGCGCCGCCGCACCCACGCGTCTCCGCCAGGGGAGGCCGAGTAGTCCGACGCCAGCGGGTCGCTCGCGCCGCCCCCGGCGAACGGGTCGTCGTCGCGGCGGGAGAGCGGGTCGGAGGGGAGGGCGCTGGCGAAGGGGTCGGGGGCGCCGGTGCGGGGCGCGGCCTCCGCCTCGCCATCACGCAGGAACGGGTTGGCGGCGGCCGGCGAAGCGACCGGATCCGGTCGCGCGTCGGCGTCGGCGCGCTCGACCAGCACCACGTAGGGGCCGAACTCCAGCCGCTCGCCCAGGTCGACGCGCACAGTCTCGTCGCGCGGCATGCGTGCGTCGCGAGTGGCCAGCGTCACGCCGTTGGTGCTGGTGTCGGTGACGCTGACCGCCCCGCCGCGCACGCCCACCTTCAGGTGCAGGCGCGACAGCGCCCGGTCCGGGTCAGGCAGCGCCCAGCCCGCGGCCGCGTCGCGCCCGATGGTCAGCTCGTCGCGCTCGTCGAGCACGCGCATGTCGACTTGGCGGCTGGGATCGGAGGCGGTGAACAGGCGCAGCGCGATCATGGCGCCCTCCGCCTGCGATGCGCCCGGTCCGTGCTCGCCTCTCCGCCCACCACGCCCTCCGCCTCTTCGCCGCAGTGCGCGACTATCGACCGCGCCGCGACGCGGTGGCAAGGCCGGCCGCGTCTCCGGAAGGGGGCCTGCGCCATCAGTTGAGGTCGATCATGGGCGCAGTGATCTTCACGCCCTCCTTGGTGATCGACACCTGGCTCCCGCCCACGGAGAAGGTGATCGAGGTGTCGGAGCTGATGGTCAGCGCGCCCTTCGCGTGCACCGCGTGCGTGCCGCCCACCTCGTGGCCGCTGTTCCCGGTGACCTGCAGCGCGCTGTTCTGGCCGATGCTGACGATCTCATCCTTGGTCGTCACCCGGCGCAGGTTGCGCCCGGCGAAGGTGTAGATCTCCTCGGCGCCCGCCTTGTCCTCGAAGATGAACTCGTTGGCGATCGAGCCGGACGGGTGGCTCATGGTGCGCCAGCCCGCCTGACTTAGCTTGGCTGGGGTCTCGTAGGGCTGCTTGTTGTCGCCGTTGTAGATGCACGCGACGACGATAGGTCGGTCGGGATCCCCTTCCAGGTAATCGACCAACACCTCCATGCCCGGGCGCGGCACGAATTGGGCGCCGATCCCGCCGCCGGCCCACTGCTGGGCCACCCGCAGCCAGCAGGTGGAGGCGCCGGCATGGTCCCAGTGGAAACGCACCTGGATGCGGCCGAAGCCCTCCGGGTCGACCTGGTCGACGACAACGCCCGTCTGCGGGCCGCGCACGCTGGCGGCGGGCGTGGTGCGCGCAGGGCGGTGCGGCTGATCGCTAGGGACGGCGCTGAAACGCTGCTCGTAGCTGGGCTCGCCCTCCTCAAGACCCCATGGATCGAAAGCGGTGTGGCTGACGGTGCGGATGACGATGCGCCGTTCGCGGGGGCTGAGCCGCGCATCGTCGATTTCGAAGCGGGCCCCGGGGGTGAAGCTGGTGTATTTGCCCTGGCCCTCCACCGCGAGCGCACCCGACTCTTGGTGCTCCATGGCCAGCTTGGAGAGACGGCGCACGTCCTCGGGCGTGTAACCACCGCCCGGCCAGCTGTATTGGCGCGTTGACTTGGCGGAATAGCCGAGCCGGCTAGCGGTCTTGACTGGCGTCAGCGTGGTGGGCTTCTTGAAATCGTAATCGTTGGTCAGCGACCCGCCCGTGGTCGCAGCGTAGGAAGTGCCGACGCTCTTCAGGCCTGGGTGCAGCGGACTGGAGCGGAAGGTCACCTTTTGCGGATCGCCGTCAAAGAAGCCAGACGGGTCGTCCGCCAGCGTCATTTTATGCTTGAATCGGCCCGCACCCTCGTCATAACGAAAATAATAGAAGATACCTTCTTCTTCCATCAACCGGCTGATGAAGTCAAAGTCGCTCTCGCTATATTGAACGCAGTACTCCCGAATTCGATTAACATTTTTTATCTTCGTGTCGTCGAAGGTGATCTCGTGCTCAGTAAGAATCTGGGCGATTACCTGCTTCGCCGTTTTAGCGGCGAAGATGCGATTGTCCCGATTAAGTTTTGTAGACGACAGCGATGCCGAAATGTCGAGCACGAACTCGACATATTGACCCTTCTGGTAGGCATGCTCGAAACGCACACACTGACCGTTTATTTTGCGTGGGGAGTCGTCGGATAAACCCATCATGAAAGTAATGGATGAGCCGACCCACTCCGATGCCTGTGGGATATCACCCCGCGAGCGAATGGTGAGCCTAAATGCAAAAGGCTTGGAGAGAGCCTCCTCGCCCTCAAGCCGGAACAGATAGTAATCCTGAACCGAGCCAGGACTTTCGATCAGCTTGAGGAAATTTTTCGGATCGCGCCCGGCGTCCATCGTTCACCCACCCACGCCGCCGCCGCCGCCGCCCCAGACACCCTCGTCGACGAAGGCGTCTGGCGACGGAGGCGAGCGACGGTGCCGCTCAGGAACCGGCTGCGGTGATGAAATCGAAGTTGCCGCGCTGCGCGGCCATCGACGAACCCGAGGCATCGGTGGAATATTGGCTGATCTCGATCTTCGAGAAGTTCAGCGCCACATTTTCCATCGGCTCATGTTGCCCTTGCGAACCGGCGGTATTGTACGCGGAGGTGATGCAGTTGGTCATCTTGTACTCCATGTACTTGTCCTGACCGCCGTTGGCCGAAGGCATGGTGACCGCGAGCGTGGCGTTGGGGATCACCGCGCCGTTCATTGAGTCGAGCATGAACTTGGCGCTAGTCTGATCCTGCTTCTTCACCATGTGCAGGTCGCCGGGCGTCACCTTGCCGGCGGACAAACGATTGGACGAAGAACCGACCGTGGTCTGCACCGGCACGGAGAAGCCCCAGCTAAAGGACTCGACCTCGATCCAGCCCTGGTACTGGCCCTTGGTCACGTTGCCCGTGAAACCATCCAACTTCAGATAGGCCGCCATTGATCCAGATCCCTTTTCCTGCGCCCCAAAAAGGGGAACCCCGTTGAAATTAAACCAAGCCACCTCGGCCGCATAGCCCTACACGTGGCCCATTACGAAATAGCGTAGCCGAAGGTTCCGCTGCCGTCGACGCTCAAAATGATTTCCGCGGTAGCAGTCTGGTCCATCATCCGCGACAGCATGCGACCAGCGAGCGCCGGTGTGACGGTTTGATTAAGGATGGCCTCAATGTTGCGCGCGCCGCTTTGCGTTTCCGTGCAACGCTCGGCGATCGCATCAGCGACTTCGGGGCTCCAACGCAGGCGAGCACCATAGCTTGAGGCGACGCGCGTTCGCACGCGGCTCAGCGCGATCTCGACGATCTCGCGGATGATCTCCGGCGGCAGGGGCGTGTAGGGCGCCACGGTCACGCGGCCCAGGAAGGCGGGCTTGAACACCTTGAGCAGGTCGGGCCGCAAGGCTGCGGCGAGATCGGCGGCGTCGGGCGCGGTGTCCGGGTCTTCGTAGAGCTTCTCGATCGTCTCCGACCCCGCGTTGCTCGTCATGATCAGGACGGTGTTGCGGAAATCGATGTCGCGGCCCTGGCCGTCCTTGAGCTGACCCTTGTCGAAGACCTGATAGAAGATGTCCTGCACGCCGGGGTGGGCTTTCTCCATCTCGTCGAGCAGCACCACGCCGAAGGGGCGCCGCCGCACCGCCTCGGTCAAGACCCCGCCCTCGCCGTAGCCGACGTATCCCGGAGGCGAGCCTAGCAAGAGAGAGACCTTATGCTCCTCCTTGAACTCGCTCATGTTGATGACGGTCATGGCCTGCTGGCCGCCGTAGAGCAGGTCGGCGAGCGTGATGGCCGTCTCCGTCTTGCCCACCCCCGAGGTGCCGCACATCAGGAACACGCCGAGCGGCTTGCGGGGATCGGCCAGGCCGGCGCGGGCCACGCGCATGGCCTCGGCGATGATGTGCAGGGCCTGCGGCTGGCCGCGGATGCGCATCGCCATGCGCGCCTCGAGGTCGAGCACGCCCCTGACCTCGTCGGCGACCATGCGGCCGACGGGGATGCCGGTCCAGCCGGCCAGCACGTCGGCCACCGCCTGCCGGTCGACCACGTCGAACACCAGCGGCTGCTCGCCCTGCAGGGCGGCGAGCGCGCCGCGTGCGGCGGTCAGCGCCTCGCGGCCGGTCTCGTGCGCCGCCTCGTCCTGCACCGCGTGCGCCGCCTCCAAGTCCTGGCGCGCCTGCGACATGCGGCCGACCAGCTCGAGCTCCTCGCGCCAGCGCGCCTCCAAGGTCTCCAGCCCGGCCTGCAGCTCGGCCTTCATGGCTTCGCGCTCGGAGAGGGCGACGGCGTGGTCGGCGCCGCCGGCGGCCTCGCGGCCCAGCACACGCAGCTCCACCTCCAGCTGCTCGACGCGGCGGCGCGCGTCCTCCACCGCCGCCGGCGTCGCCGCCCGGCTGACGGCCACGCGCGCGCAAGCGGTGTCCAGGAGGCTGATCGACTTGTCCGGCAGCTGGCGGCCGGAGATGTAGCGGTGCGAGAGGCGCACGCTGGCGTCCACCGCCTCCTCCAGTATGCGCACGCCGTGGTGGGCCTCCAGCGTGTCGACGAGGCCGCGCATCATGCGCACGGCGGTTTCCTCGTCGGGCTCCTCGACCTTGACCACCTGGAAGCGGCGGGTGAGCGCGGGGTCCTTCTCGAAGTACTTCTTGTATTCGGCCCAGGTGGTGGCCGCGATGGTGCGCAGTTCGCCCCGCGCCAGGGCGGGCTTGAGCAGGTTGGCTGCGTCGCCCTGGCCCTCGGCGCCGCCGGCTCCGATCAGGGTGTGGGCTTCGTCCACGAACATGATCACCGGCGTGGGCGAGGCCTTCACCTCGCTGATCACCGACTTCAGCCGGTTCTCGAACTCGCCCTTCACGCCCGCGCCCGCCTGCAGGAGGCCGAGGTCGAGGGTGAGCAGGCGCACGGGCTTGAGCGCCTCGGGCACGTCGCCGGCCACGATGCGCAGGGCGAAGCCCTCGACCACCGCGGTCTTGCCCACGCCCGCTTCGCCCGTGAGGATCGGGTTGTTCTGGCGACGCCGGCTGAGGATGTCGATGATCTGGCGGATCTCGGGATCGCGGCCCAGCACCGGGTCGACCTCGCCTGCGCGGGCGCGGGCGGTGAGGTCGATGCAGTACTTGGCCAGCGCCTGACCGCCGCTCGCAGGCGCCGTCGCGCCTTCCGGAAGGGGGCCCTCGGGGCCGCCGCCCGCGTCGTCCGCCTTGGCCAGGATGTCAGGCAGGGCGTCGGCCAGGGCGGGGGGGGAGATCAGCTGCAGCTGGCGTGAGGCGTCGCGGGCCAGGGGAGCCAAATCGTCGCTCGACAGCAGCGCCGAAAGCACGTGACCCGGGCGCACCCGCTCGGCCCCGAACTGCAGGCTGGCCAGGAGCCAAGCCTCGCGGATCAGCTTGACGAGATTGGGCGAGAGCGCCGGCGCGCGGCCGTTGCCGGTCTTCATCGCGTCCAGCGAAGCGTCGAGTTCGGCCTCCAGACGGCCGGCGTCCACCGCGAAGCGGTCGAGGATGCGCGCGATGTCGCCGCGCGGCGGCTCCATCAGCTTCAGAAGCCAGTGCTCGGGCTCGACGTTGTAGTGGGTGCGCGAGAGCGTCAGGCCGGCGGCGGCCTCCAGCGCCTCGCGGCAGGCCGGGTCCAGTCGGTCGACCAGCGCCCTGAGATCCATGCCCCGCCCCCGGCGCCACCCCGCTTGCGCAGGCGAGGCGAACACTAGCCGAAGCTTGCCCTGGAACAACCCGTCCGCAACTGTGGGGAGAATCGGACGGGGGAGTGTGGCGCGGATGTCGTGGCGCGAGGGCTATGTCGCCGACGTGGCGTACACCAGCGGGGTCTATCTCGAGACCGCGCCGGCGCACCTGTCGGCCTGCGCGCTCCTCGCCGGCACGCGCGCGCCCAATCCGTCGGCGCCGTTCCGCTACCTTGAGCTGGGCTGCGGCACGGGCATGGGCGTGTGCATGCTGGCCGCCGCCAACCCGCATGCGCAATTCCTGGGCGTCGACTTCAACCCCACCCACGTGGCCGCCGCGCAGGCGCTGATCGCGGCGGCCGGGCTGGAGAACGTGCGCGTGGAGGAGGCGTCGTTCGCCGACCTCGCCGGGCGCCCGGGCGAGGCGGTCGGCCGCTTCGACTACGCCGTGGCGCATGGCGTGTGGACCTGGGTGGGCCCCGGCGCCCAGGGCGAACTGATCGCCGCCCTCGACCGCTGCGTGACGCCGGGCGGCCTCGTCTACATGGGCTACAACAACATGGCGGGCTGGGCGTCTTCTCTGCCGCTGCAGCGGCTGATCGCCGACCACGCCGCGCGCATTCCCGGCGACAGCCTGGCGCGCATCCGCGCCGCGGTGAAATTCGCACTCGACCTGCGCGCCGCCGCGCCGCGGGGCATCGACTTCAGCCGGCTGGAGCTGCAGCTCAAAGACGCTGCGGACGATCCGGACAAGGCGCCCGTCGGCCTCTACGCCTACCTGGCGCACGAATACCTGAACGCCCACTGGCGCCCCGTCTTCCCCGCCGAGGTCGCCGATGCGCTGGCCGACGCCAAGCTGAGCTTCGTGGGCGGCGCCGACCCCTTCTCCGTCCTGCCCGAGCTGACCATGACGGCCGCGCAGGCGAAGGCGGCCGAGGCCTATCCCGATGCGGCGGGGCGCGGGGTGCTGGCCGATCTGATCGCGCCCACCAGCTTCCGCCAGGACGTGTTCGTGCGCGGCTCCCAGCCCCTCTCGCCGCCCCGGCGCGAGGCCGCCCTGCGCGCCGTGCGACTGGCCGCCGCCGAGCCCCTCGCCGGGCGCGAGCTGACGGTGGATGTGCCCGGCGGCAAGCTGGAGCTGGACCCGTTGCCCTACCGCGCAGTCGTCGCGCGGCTCGACAGCGGCCCGGCCGACGTGGGCGATTTGCTGGGTGAGGTGGAGGGCGCCGGGCGGCGCATGTCGGCCACCGAGCTCCTCGTGGTGCTGGTGGGCTCGGGCATGGCCACGCCGGTGGCGCGCCGCCCTGCTGAAGAGGATCCCGAAGCTGAACGGGCGCGGGCGCGCCGATACAACGCCGCCATGGTCGAGGCCCTGCGCGACCAAGCCGGGCTGAGGCTGGCGCTGGCGAGCCCGCTGACCGGCTCGGGCGTGCGCGCGAGCCTCAACGATTGCCTGGCCTACCTCGCCCACGTCGGCCCTCCGGGCGCCTATCCGGAGCTGGACGCTCCCGTGCTGCGCGAAGCCGCGGCCGCCCTGGCGCCGTTCTGGGAGGCGCTGCGCGTCCTATAGCCGGGCGAGGGCGCCCGCCGGCAGCACCGACTCGTCGCGGTCGCGGCCGGGCGGGCCGGCGCCCAACCAGGTGGTCTGGCTGAGCAGGGCCGGCTGCTCGGGATCGTCGAGCTTGAGCTGCGGCACCGCGTCGCTGCGAAGCACGAGCTGCAGGTCGAAGTCGATCGCCGGCCCCACCGCCTCGCGCACCGCCCGGTCGAGCAAGGCGCGCGGGCCATCCGGCCGGAAGAAGGCGCGGAACGCCTCCAGCGACAGCGGGCCGATGCGCAGGCGAAAGCGCCCCTGCACGTCCCACGCCTGAACGCCCGCCACCGCCTCGCTCCCCAGCTGCGAGAAGGCGCGCTCGCCCGGGCGCGGCTCGGCCAGGCGGGTGCGTTCCCCGGGCGCGATGGCGATCCAGCGGCCGTGGAACTCGGTGAACTCCACCGGCGCGTCCAGGAGGGCGGCGGCCAGCCTGCGCACGGCGCCCGGGGTGCGCACGCGCCGGCCCAGCGAGCCGGCCAAGCCCAGCAGGCCGCCGTCGCCGTGCGCGGCCTGCTCGCGCTGGGCGTTCAGCCCCAGCCCCATGGTCGAGGCGAGGGCTGAGCTGAACGGGTCGGCGAAGGGGAGCTCGGCCTCCTCGTAGCGCACCGGTAGGCGGGGCTTGGCCCAGGCGCGGTAGAACAGGCTGAGGCTGCGGTGGTTGAACAGGTCGAGGAACTCGGCCAGCGCCGAGTCGCGCGCGCGCCTGCGCTGCACCACCATGTCCGAATAGTGGTCTGGCAGCACGCCCGAAGGGCCCGTCAGCCCCATGAAGGCGACGGTGAGCTCGGGTTTGAGCCCCTCCGCCGCCTGCGCCGCGGTGATCTCGGCGGCGGCGAAGCGCATGCCGGCGGCGGCGAGCAGGCGTACGGGCTCGGCGGCGGGCCGCGCGTCCTCGCCCAGGCGCGCGCGTGCGCCCCCGGTGCGGCGCGCGGCGCGCAGGATCAGCCGCACGGTCTGGAAGAACTCGGCCTCGGAGGGCCGCTCCGCCGTGCGCGCGATCAGATCAGCCGTCTCGTCCCTGTCCTCGCCGGCCACGCGTGCCACGCTCCCTTGTCTGCCTTCAGCTTGAGGGTCGTGCGGCTGAAGGCGTTGATCGCCGCGAAGGAGGCGAAGGCGGTCTCCAGCACCGCGCCCAGCAGGAACGCGCCGGAGCCCGACAGTCGCTTGTCGTCGAACTCAAGCGCCAGGTCGACGCCGCTGGCCAGCGCGATGCGCCCGCCCGCCGGCGCGCGGGCCACGGCGGGCCTGGTGTCGACCCGGCTAAGCCGGTCGATCACCGCCCGGCTCGCGGCCGAATCTGCGCTGTCGTAGAGGCTCAGCATCTCCTTGAGCACGTCGAGCCCCCCCGGGCCGTCGGTGGAGAGGTGGTTCAGCGAGAGCTGCGACACCAGCCGCCACAGGGCGCCGCGCGTGCGGCGCGGCCGCAGCGGCCGGGTCGGCGCGATCAGCGCCTCGCACCTGCCCACCTGGCCGGCATCGGGCAGGGAGAGGCGCGGGCGGCCGCCGCCGAACGGCAGGCGGGTGGCGGCGTCGCGGTTGGTGGCGGTGATGTCGACGGAGGCCACGTGTTCGTTGTCGGAGGCGGTGCGTCCGTCGGCGTCGGTGGCCACCAGGAATACGTCGTCTCCGCCGCCGGGAGAGGGGCTTGGCCGACGCAGCGCGTGCCAGAAACGCTGCACCGGGTCGCGCCCGTGCTGGCGACGCCCGAAGGAGAAGTAGGGGCGGTAGAGCTGCTCGTCGCCCGCCCGATCGGTCACCACGACCTTGTCGACGGAATACACCTCGAGCGTCGTCTCGCGCCGGGCGTCGGGGATCACGCGGTGCTCGTAGCGACCGGGGTCGAGCCGCATCGGGTCGGCCTGCGCGGGGAAGAGGTTGACGATGGGCGTGCAGCCCAGACGGAAGTTGGCCGGCCCCACCGCCTGTTCCAACTGCGGCTCGTGCCGGTCGAGGAACAGGAACACCTCCATGGTGCGACCGGCCTTGAGCAGGGTCTTGGCGTCCAGGCCCACCAGGTCGAAGAACAGGAACTTCTCGGGGAGGGCGAAGTACTCGCGGATCAGCGCGTAGCCGGGCTCGGCGGCCGGGGGGCTGGGCAGCATCAGTTCGGCCGCGGAGAAGCCCACCGGCTGGATCGCGCCCGGCCCCAGCACCACCGGCGCGTCGTCTGCGGCGCTGTCCGCCAGGGCCACCGAGATCGTCGCGCCCAGGATCAGCTCGTAGAGGATCTGCGCGGTGCGCGGTTCGCCGTGGATGTGCACGCGCAGCCGGTCGAGCCCCAGCGAGGTGAGGTCGCCGTCGGGGGCGGTGCAGCTGAGCGACAGGCGCAGGACCGAGGCGGCGGCCCCCGCACGGGGGCTGGGCGGCGCGGCGAATGGCACGCCCGAGAGCACCGCCCCGGTCAGCGCCACCGGCCACAGCTCCACGGGGTAGACGGTGCGGTAGGTGAGGGGCTCGCCGTCAACCGCTTCGGTGGCCACCGTCTGGCCCGCGGGCACGCTGACGCGACCGGCCTGGTCGCTCTGCGCCGACAACTCCACGATGCTGGCTGAGGGGAAGGGCGCCAGGTAGTGCGGCTGCAGCAGCCCGAGCAGCGACTCGGTGACCTCGGGGAAGTCGTCCTCCAGCTTCAGCCGCATGCGGGCGTTGAGGAAGGCGAAGGCCTCGATCAGGCGCCCGACGTGGGGGTCCTCCACCGAGTCGGTGGACAGGCGCAGGCGCCCGGCGATCTTGGGGTTGGCGGCGGCGAACTCCTGCGCCAGCTCGCGCATGAAGCGCAGCTCGCCGTTGTAGAGGGGCAGGAGGTCGTCGAGCATCTAGTCTCCCACCACGATGGCGCCCTCGACGGGGTCCAGGTAGCTGTCGAACGAAAGCGACTGGCGCTCGCCCCCCAGCTCCACCGTGCCCAGGATGCGGAAGCGCAGACGCCGGTCCAGCGGGTCGGCGTTCTCCACCACCGTCACCTCGTGCAGGTGGATGCGCGGCTCTGAGGCGCGCAGCACGCGCTCCACGTCGTCGGCGAAGTCCTGGCGGAAGGTCAGCGAACTGAGCTGCTCGTTGGTGAAGTCCTCCAGCCCGTAGGACAGGAGCGAGCGATCCAGCTCGCTCAACGCCGCGGGCGGGGTGAGGAAGCGGCGGCGCGTGTTGAACAGGTCCTGCAGGTCGCGGCGCAGGCCGTCCTTCAGCCGCGCGAAGCTGGGGGCGTCGCTCTCGCGCCCGTCGTCGATCAGCCGGTCCAAGAGCGAGCCGACGTTGAGGTCGGCGGTGTCGCGCCGGCGCGCCATGCCCGCGCTCAGCCCCGCCCGACGTCGGCGGAGACGGACAGTTCCTTCAGCGTGGAGAGCGGAACGAGGTCGTCGCCGACCAGCAGGCACCGTTGGCCCAGGCCGCAGGTCAGCCCGCCGCGCTCAGTCCAGTCGGTCTCGCGCGCCAGCCGCAGGGCGTCGGTCAGCTCGGCGGCAGGCGCATAGTAGGTCATGGGCAGGTAGACCACGCCGGTGGGGCCGTCTTGCAGCTCCAGCTCGGCGGCGCGCCAGACGAGGTCGCGCGGGCGCTCCACCGGCCGCAGCTCGAGCGAGACCACCTGCGACCAGCCGGCCCAGACGTACTTGCCCGTACTGGTCAGGAGTTCCAGCACGTCGGCCGTGCGGTCGTCGGCGTCGCGCAGGGTGGTGAAGGCGGCGCCGTCGCACACGCCGGTCAACTCGGGCGCCTCGGCGTCCGCCGCCTCGCGCAGGGCCGCGGCGTCATCGCCGGAGCGGCTCTCCAGCAGGATGCGCAGCGCCGTCTCCACCGCAGGCGTCGGCGCGGTGACCAGGTCGGGCGACCGGCCCGCGGCGAACACCTCCTCGCGGTGCTTGGCCGCGCGCACCAGTTGGCGCTGCAGGGCGACCAGCGTTCCCCAGCTGGGGTCCTGCGTGCTGGCGAGGTCGAGGTGGGTGTCGGCGCGCTCCCAGTCGCCCTGCAGGATCAGCACCTCGGCTAAGGCGAAGCGCGCCGCCGGGTCGGTGGGTGCACGCTTGACGGCGTCCGCCAGCGCGGCTCGAGCGCCGGCCAGGTCGCCCGCCTGGATCATCTCGGGTGCGGTCGGGGGGGCGGTCATGGAGCCTCACAGCGCATGGTGGACGCCTTGCAGGGTGGTGGTGAGCTGGAACTCGGCGACGGCCTGATCGAGCTGCAGATGCGGCTTGATCCAGGCGCTGCATTCGTAGGCGCCGGGCGAACCCGGAACCTCGCGCACGCTGATGCGCCCGTCCTGCAGCGGATGGCGCGCCTTGGTCTCGAACGACAGGTTGTCGCCCCCGCTGCAGTAGCCGTACAGCCAGGTCTGCAGCTTGCGCTCGCATTCCTCGGCCGACTTCAGCGAGCCGATCCACTCGCGCCCGATGATCTTGAGATAGTGGGCGAAGCGCGACACGCAGAGCACGTAGTTGAGCACCGCGCCCAGCTGGGCGTTGGTGCGGGCGATCTCGCTGGTGAAGCTCACCTGCGGGCGATGCAGCGTGGGCAGGCTGTGCAACACGAGGTAGGGCGTGTCCTTGCAGCGCTTGATGCAGATCACCCCCGCGCGCGTGAGATCGGACTCCAGCGCCGCCGAGAGGTTCACCTCCAGCGCCGGCTTGATGGCCGTGCCGGGGGAGTCGGTGGCGAAGTCGGCGGCGGGCAGGCCGGAGACGACGCCCGCGTCCACCCGGTCGGTGACGGTGCCGCGGGTGGCGGCAAGCCAGCGGTGCTCGTCGAAGGCGCGGATGCACACCTGCGCCACCGCCAGCGCGCCCACGCCCCACAGCTGGTCGCGCCCATCCGCGCGCACGCGCTCCTCATAGCGGAAGCCGCAGTCGCCCGCGTCGCGCCCGCGGTAGGGCGTGCGCAGGAGGATGCGCGGGGCGGCGAGCGAGAGGAAGCGCGTGTCGGGCGCCTGCTGCAGCGACTGCAGCCGGCGATGGCCGATGTCGGACAGGGTGTCGGCCACCGACTGGCGCAGGTCCAGGTCGCCGAAGCGCTCCACCTCGAACAGGCTGGGCGAGGCGCCCATGACCAGGGGGGCGAAGGCGGCGGCGCACACGCCGCTGAGCGCACGCAGGGCCCCCACGTCGTCGGTGGGACGCCCGCGCACCGGCTTGTGGCGCACCTCGTAGAGCCCGACCAGGAGCGAGACCGGAACGCCGCCCGGCGTGCCGAACTCATCGTCGTACACCAGACGGAACAGGGTGCTGCGATCGAAGTCCGGCGCGCGCTCCAGGTCGCGAGTGAGCTCGCTCCAGCGGCAATCCAGGATGCGCAACAGCGTCATGCCGTCGCCACCGAGCGAGTCCGCCAGCCAACGCACGCCGCGCCAGGCGGACTCCAGCGCCTGGAAGGCGGGATTGTGCAGGACCGCATCGCAGGCGCGGGCCAGCGCCTCGTCGATCGCCGCCAGGTCTCGATCCAGCAGGCGGCGCATGCGCGCGGGATCCAGCCCCGCCAGACGTTCCGCTCCGAACCACAGCGCCAGAGCCTCATGAGCGTCAGCGGCCAAGAAGGCGCTCAGCCGCGCGTCCAGCGGCGCGGCGGCGGCGCGGCGCACGTCGTCGCGCAGGGCGCAGGCTTCGGGCTCGAGGTCCGAGCCGTCCACCCTCAGCCGCCCCGCGTGCGCCGATTGGCCGTCACGTCTTCTGCGGGATGCGGGCCACCAGGCGCAGAGAGGCGGTGAGCTCCTCCATCTGCAGCCAGGGCCGCAGGTAGGCCACCGCGTTGTAGCTGCCGGGCGATCCGGCCACCGCCGTCACCTCCACCCGCGCATCGCGCAGGGGGTATTTGGCGCGGATCTCCTGGCCGCCGCCTTCGGCGGCGTTCACGTAGTTCATGATCCAGCGGTTGAGCCAGTTGCCGCAGTCCTCGGCCTCCATGAAGGAGCCGATCTTATCGCGCGCCATCACTTTCAGGTAGTGGGCGAAGCGCGAGGTGGCCATGATGTAGGGCAGCCGCGCCGAAATCGCCGCATTCTCGGTCGCTTCGGGCCTGTCGAACTTCTTGGGCTTCTGCGTGGTCTGCGCCCCGAAGAACACGGCGTAGTCGGTGTTCTTGTAGTGGCACAACGGCAGGAAGCCGAGGTCCGAAAGCTCCTTCTCGCGCCGCGAAGTGATGGCGATCTCGGTGGGGCACTGCTCGGACATGTCGCCGTCGTCGGACATGAACATGTGGGTGGGCAGGTCCATGACCTTGCCGCCCCCCTCGGCGCCGCGGATGGCGGTGCACCAGCCGCTGTCGGCGAAGGCGTCGGTCATGCGCGCGCCCATGGCGTAGGCGGCGTTCATCCAGCAGTAGTCGTCATGCGCCATCGGCCGGGGGTTGCCCTGCGCGTCCCGGGTCGTCTCCTCGTAGTTGAAGTCCTCCACCGAGCGCGAGCCCTCGCCGTAGGGCTGGCGCGCCAGCACCCGCGGCATGGTGAGGGTGACGAAGCGGCTATCCTCCGTGTCGCGAAAGCCGCGCCACTTGGTGTATTCGCTCGACTGAAACCGATCGCTGAGGTCGCGAGGCTTGGAGAGCTCATCGAAGCTGTCGAAGCCGAACATCCCAGGCGCCGCCGCAGCGACGAACGGCGCGAAGGCGCCGGCCGCCACGCTCGAGACGTTGCGCAGGAGCTCGATGTCGTCCTGCCCGGAGTCGAAATAGTAGTCGCCGATCAGCGCTCCGTAGGGTTCGCCGCCCGGCGTTCCGAACTCGCCCTCGTAAATCTTCTTGAACAGCGTGCTCTGGTCGAATTCGACCGCTTTGGAGAGATCGCGCGCGAGATCGCGCTTGCTGGCGTTGAGCACACGGATCTTCAGGTCGCGCCCGGTGGTGGAGTTCATCACCAGATAGTTCAGCCCGCGCCAACTGCCTTCGAGCGCCTTGAACTTCTCGTTGTGCATCACGGCGGCGAGCTGGCGCGAAAGCTGGGCGTCGATCTCCTCGATCGCCTTCTTGATGGTCACGGTCAGGTTGCGCGAAAAGGTGACCGTGCCGCGATTGGCTTCCTCGGTCAGCGCGCGCAGCAGCTCCTGCACCTCCTGCGCCTCGGTCTGGCGCGTCGCGCCGATGGCCTGGTCGAGCAGGCTGGTCGTCACCGTGGCTGCGGCGGGCGCCTTGGCGGCGGAGGACTTGGATTCGGCCATCGCGCTCACTCCTTCTCGGGCGCGGAGGACGCGTCCAGTTCCTTGGACAGCTCATCGAGCTGGCCCTTGTTCTGAAGCACCTGCTCCAGCAGCGACTCCAGCTTCTCCGAATTGTCGGCCTTGCTCATCAGGTCGCGCAGCTTGTTGCGGGTCTGCAGCAACTTGCGTAGCGGCTCCACCTGCTCGACGACGCGGCCCGGCTCGAAGTCGTCCATCGATTCGAACTTCATCTGCACGGTCATTTCGCTGCCGTCGCCCTTCAGCGTGTTCTCCACTCGCATGTTCAACCCGGGCGCCATGCGGCGCATGACCTGGTCGAAGTTGTCCCGGTCGATCTGGATGAACTTGCGCTCCTTCAGCGGCTTCAGCGGCTCGGTGGGATCGCCCGAGAAGTCGCCCATCACGCCGACCACGAAGGGCAGCTCCTTGACCTCCTGCGCGCCCTCGGTTTCGACGTCATAGGTGATGTGGACCCGCGGCTTGCGAACCCGCTTCAGCTTGTCGTGCACGCTGTTCATCGGCCTCACCCCTTAAGCTCGCGTCGATGTCGCACCGAACCATTTCGGTCCGCGGCGACCCTCGACCCTGTTCCGCTGCAACTCTAGCGCCAAGGCGTTAAAAGCCCAACGCCTCTCGGCGCTCCGTTCAATATGAGGATGAGGCGTTCGCCAGGATCGCCTCATCCTTCACCCCCGCGCGCTGGAGGAAGATCAGCCGCTGGTCGCCGTCCGGCAGAAGTTCGACGAGCAGGTCCTCCAGCGGCAGCCTGGCCCGGCGCACCACCTCGCGCAGGCTGCGCGCGACGAGCGACTGCGGCTCGGTCTCGGCGAAGAAGTCGGCTATGGCCAGGATCGCCTCGCATGCCTCCGTGCGGTTAAGCACGGTGCGAGGCGCCAGGTTCGCCCTTCCGGGGGCCGCGTCCGGCTCGCCCTCCTGCGCGTCCAGTTCGACCTCGCCAGGGTCGACGAGGCGGGCGCCTGCGTTCTGTTCGAGCACCGTCACCACGGCGCGCAGCGGCGCGATCACCTGCGAGCCGAAGCGGCCGAGACCCGTCTTCTCGTCGATCAGGGCCGCGAGCCGCTCGACCCGATCGGCCGCCACCCCCGCATCCCTGTGCGTTGCCCGCAGGAAGTCGGTGGAGGCGCCTGCCAGGGCGTGCTCGACCTGTTCGACCTGTTCGACCCGGCGCGCCTGCTGGCGCTCGCGCGCGGCGGCGTCGTCCCCGCCGGGCAGGGGGGCGAAGGCGGTCTCCACCGTCCAAAGCGCCACCTCGGGCGAGCGGTCGGAGAGGGGAAGGAGGCGGATCGGCTGGATGAGGGCGGCCGTCCCCTCCAGGCCGAGAAGGCCGCCGACGGGGGCGATGCGACCCAGCACCCCGTCCTCGTCCTCCGCCGGGTGAAGGCCGGCGTCCCAGAACCGGTCGACCAGTCGATGGATCAGCTCAAGCCCGTCGGCGAGGCCGGCGAAGCTGCGCACGCGCGCCTGCGCCTCGCAAAGCCAACACGCCACCTCCAGGTCCTTGCTGCGGGTGCGCAGAAGGGCTGACGCGAGCTCGGAAATCTCGGCCCACGCTCGCAGACCGGCCTCGATCAGCGGCGTGTCGCCCTCGGGCATGGCGGCGGCGTCGCGCTCGGCGGCGCGGGCTTCGGCGCGCAGGTCCTTGATGCGGAAGAAGGCGCCGGCGTCGGCGTCGGCCCGCAGGTCGACACCTGCGCCGCCCTCGCCCGCGCCCCCGTCTACGGGCGCCGCGAGCGCCTCCAGGTCGAAGTCTTCCGACAAGCCCATGCGCCCCTTACCTGAACGAGAGCGTCGACGAGACGGCGGGCGGCGTCAATGCGCCCCAACGCACCTCGGCGATCCCTATCCTCGCCCATACGGCTCTGATAGCGTCGCTGCAGGCGGTTCAGGGTTGGGGGAGCGCGCTTTGCTCGAGCGAGTTGGGCGGTTCCGCGTCGAGGAGCTCATCGGCGAAGGGGCGATGGCCGATGTCTACCGGGCGTTCGACCCGGGGATCAACCGCACGCTCGCCATCAAGATCCTCAAGCGCGAGTTCCGACAGAACCGCGAATACGCGCGCCGCTTCCTGCGCGAGGCCAAGGCTGCGGGCGCGCTCAACCATCCGAACATCGTCACCGTCTACGACGTGGGCGAGGTCGACGGCTATCCGTACATCGCCATGGAGTTGATCGAGGGGCGCACCCTCAACGAGGTGGTGCGCGAGCGTGGCAAGCTCGGCACCGGCGAGGTGGTCGGCATCGGCGTGCAGTTGGCCGACGCCCTGCGCTACGCCCACGCGCTCAACGTGGTGCACCGCGACATCAAGCCCTCGAACATCATGCTCCTGCCCGACGGGCGCTCTATCAAGATCCTCGACTTCGGCATCGCCCACGTGACAGAGGGCGAGGGCTACGACGAGGACGACGGGCTCAAGACGCAGGTCGGGCAGGTGCTGGGCAGCCCCCGCTACATGAGCCCCGAGCAGGCGCTGGGCCGCGAGCTCGATGGGCGCAGCGACCTCTTCTCGGTGGGTGTTGTGCTCTACGAGCTGACCACCGGGCGCAAGGCGTTCTCCGGCGTCAGCCCCGCCACCCTGGCCATTCAGATCACCCAGCAGGAGCCGCCTTCGCTGGCCGACGTCGCATCCGACGCTCCGCGGGGGCTGCAGTTCATCATCAACAAGCTCCTGGCCAAGCGGCCCGAGCGGCGGTTCCGCGACGGCCAGCAGCTGGCGGAGGCGCTGCGGCGCGAGCAGGCGGCCTTCAACGCCGTGCAGGCGGAGGCTCAGACCAAGCGGCGCTACCTGCCGCTGCAGGTGCGCACTACGCTGCTGGTGGTCTCCATCACCGCGATCGCGCTCGGCGCAAGCATAGGCACGGTGCTGGTGCGCCAGCAGGCGGCCATGCGACAGCTGGCGGTGACCTTCGGCTCGGCCACCGCCGCCTTCGTGGCCAACAACGCGGCCCTGCGCGCGGCCGACAACGCGACCCTGCCCCCCGCGCAACGCGACTGGCTTCCCACGCAGGCCTTCGTGGAGGCCGCGGCGGCCGATCCCAACGTGCGCCAGCTGACGGTCGTGGACGCCGACGGGATCATCCGCGGCTCCAAGACGCCGGGACTGATCGGGCAGCACTACCGCCCCGCGGGGCCCGAGCGCGTGGTCGGCGGCGTCGGCGGCGACACCGTCAGCCAGACGGCCGACGGCGCGGGCCTGCGCTTCGTACGCGCCATCACCTACGCCGGTCGCCCCTACGGGCGGGTGGACCTGGTGCTCAGCCGTGCAGGCCTGCGTTCGGTGGGCGATCTGTCCATGCTGCTGATGGGGCTGCTTGGGATCGTGACCCTGGGGAGCGTGGGATTCGCCAGCTACATCGTGGCCCGCACGCTGGCTGCGCCCATCCGCCGCCTCAAGGAGGCGCTGACCGACGCGGCCGCCGGCGACCTGGACTTCCGCATCTCCCACCACCGCAAGGACGAGTTCGGCGAGCTGTTCGACGCCTACAACCTGATGAGCAGCAATATCGAGGAGCAGATGGCGGCCACCGAGGGCTACGCGCTGGAGGAGGGCGGCGAGCGGTCCGCCCCCGCGCCGGCCTCCGCCGCCGCCTTCGCCGACCCGGGCCTGATCGCGGACCCGGCGCGCGAGGCGACTCCTTTCTCGGCGGGTCCCTTCGCCCAGGCTCCGGACACTGCCTCGCCCACACCCGACACCGCCGTCGTGGGCGAGGCGTACTGGCGTGCGAGGGGTGCGCCCGCGGCTGCTCAGCCATCTCGTCCCGCCTCTCCCTTCGATCCACCACCCGTCCGTCCGCCTGCAGCTCCCGATCCTGTTGCGGAGCCGGACGAGGGCGAGCGCACCATCGTCAGCCCCAGGGACGACTGAGGTGAGAGCGCGCGCCTTCCTCGCCGCTGCGGCCGTCGCCGCGGCCCTGGCGGGCTGCACCACCACCTCGACTCCGGGCGGCGGGGCCAACGGCGAACTCGGTCGATCGAGCCACCTGCTGCTGGCGATGGTCCAGCCGGGCGACACCGCGGTGAGCGTCGCCTCTCGCTATCTGCACGATCCGGCTCTGGCTTGGCGCGTGACGCCCTTTTCGGGCGCCCTTCAGCCAGGTTCCCCCGTCGTCGTGGCGCTAAGCGACCGGGACGCCGATCTGGCGGGGCCCGTCCGCTTCGTTCCGATCCTCTGCTACCACCGCTTCACAGCCGGGCGCTCCACCAGCCGCATGGAGGTGTCGGCGGTGGAGTTCGAGCGGCAGCTGCAGTGGCTGCACGACCAGGGATGGACCGTGATTCCCCTCAAGACGGTGCTGGGCTTCGTGGATGGCCGCAACGGCGTGCCGGCCAAGTCGGTCGCCATCACGTTGGACGACGGCTATCGCTCACAATACGAGGTCGCCGCGCCGATCCTGAAGCGCTTCGCCGATCCGGCGACCCTGTTCGTGTACACCGACTTCGTGGGCGCCGGCGCCGGCATGAGCTGGACGCAGATCGAGGCGCTGGAGCGCGGCCGGCTGCTCGACGTGCAGTCCCACTCCAAGACCCACCCCGATCTCGCCAAGCGCCTGCCCGGCGAGTCGCCCGGCGCCTATGAGAAGCGCCTGCACACGGAGGTCGACGTGCCCTTGCAGGTGCTGGGCCGCCACGAGATCTCTGGCGGCATGGTGTTCGCCTTCCCCTACGGCGCCACCAATCCCGAGGTGGACTCCGTGGTCAAGGCGGCCGGCTACCGCGCGGCGGTGACGGTGGCGCGTGGCGGCAACCCGGGCTGGGCGCCGCCTTACCTGCTGCGGCGCGACATGATCTACGGCGACGATAGCCTCGCCCGGTTCGCCGAGCGTGTGGAGACGGCTGCGCGAGGCGGCACCGGCGCCTCCGAGGCCGAGGCGATGCAGTGAGGTCAGCGACGCTGCGCCCCACTCGCGCCGCCGTCGCCTTCCTCGCCGGGGCCGCCATGCTGGCGGGATGCGCCACCACCCCCGCATCGGCGCCGCTCGCTCCTCTCGGGCCGGCTGGCGGCGGCGACCGGGCCAGGGTCTACGCCGAGGCGGTCGCCATGGCCCAACGCGCCGCCGGCGCCGGTCGGCTGCGCGAGGCGCTCTGGCGTTGGCGGATCGCCGAGGCGGTCGCGCCCGCCAACGCCGCCGCCACTCGGGAGGCCGGTTTGGCGCAATCGCGTCTCGCCGCGGCGGCGGAAGCGGCCGAGGCGGAGGGCGCTCGCGCCGCCAAGGCTGGCCACTCCGCCGAGGCGCAGGCGGCGTACATGCGTGCGCTCGAGCTCGATCCCGGGCAGCCCCAGGCGCGGGAATTCATGCGTACGCTGCTGGCCGCGCAGGTGATGAACGACGTCAACCGGTTGGCGGGGTCGACCCCGAAGGCGGCCGGCAGGGTGAAAGATAGCGAAAAGCCGACCGGAAAGCGCAAGAAGCCGTCCCGACGCGTTCACGCCGGGAGGATCTGAACATCCGCACGCCTGTCAGCGGCGGGTGGCCGCCTGCAGGCGCGTTGCGCGCGCCAGGTCTCCCGAAATAGCCGCGTCGCCAGGGTCGAGTTGGGCCGCCTGCCGCAGGAGCGCTACGGCGTCGTTGATCTGACCCTTGTTCATCTGCACTAGCGCGTGCCGGCGCAGCGCGCTGGCGCGTGCAGCGTCCCGCGGCGGGGCGGCGGGGGTCGGCGGGGCGACCGGCGCAGGCGTCGCCCGGCGGGGTGGCGGCGCCTCTAGGGGCCTGCGACGCACGGGCGGGGGCGCGACCTCCCGCGGGACACCCGGCACCATGATCGTGGCCCCGACCTCCGCCTGTCCGGGCGCGGCGATGCCGTTATACCGGGCCAAAGCGTAGAACAGATATTTGTCGCCCAGAAAGCGCTCCGCCAGGGCCGACAGCGTCTCGCCCGGCCTGATCCTGTAGGGGAAGCTCTGCGCGCCGAGCAGGATCTTCGGATCGGCGTCGATCTGGTTGAGCAACGACTTGGCGAGCGCGTTATCCGGCTGCTCCTTGACCAGCTCGGTCGCGTCGGCCCGCGCCTGGTCGCGCTGCCCGCCGTCGAGCAGTTCGAGCACCTTGTGCAGGCGCGCGCGCGGGTCGAGGCCGGCCGTCGGAAGGAATTGCGGCGCAGCAGGGGCCTGCACCACGGGTGGAGGCGGCGGAGCCGTGACGACCGGCGCCGGCGGCGGCTTGGTCGTGCACGCGGACAGCAGGGACATGCCCGCGCCGAGAACGAGCCAGACACGCCGAGGAGCGATCGATGTCTTACCGGCAGGCATGGCGGAATCCATAGCCAGCTTGGCGCTCTGCGTAAAGCATGGCCGGGGCGTCGGAATTCTCAAGCAAAGCGGCGGTCAGGTGTGTGAACAGACAAGAGGATGCATCAAACAGGCGTGCAACGATCGGGGCGCCGATCGACGCGGTCAGGCGATCTGCGGCAGGCGGCCCAGGTGTTTATCGAGCGTCAACGGGTAGTCGCGCACCCGTACGCCAGTGGCGTTGTACATGGCGTTGGCCACGGCCGCGCCCACGCCGCAGATGCCCAGTTCGCCCACGCCCTTGGCCTTCATGGGAGACGAGACGGGGTCGGGATCGTCCAGGAAGACCACCTCCTGGTGGGGGATGTCGGCGTGCACGGGCACTTCGTACTGGGCGAGGTCGTGGTTGACGAAGAACCCCAGACCCTTATCGACCGCCAGCTCCTCGAGCAGGGCGGCGCCCACGCCCATGGTCATGGCGCCGATCACCTGGCTGCGCGCCGAGATGGGGTTGAGGATGCGGCCCGCGGCGCACACCGCCAGCATGCGCCGCACGCGCGTCTCGCCCGTGTAGGCGTCCACCCCCACCTCGACGAAGTGGCCGACGAAGGTGGACTGCTGGTAGGTCTTGTCGAGATCGCCGTATTCGATGGCGTCCTCGCCGCTCAGCGCGCCTTCGCGGGTCGCGTCGGTCAGGGCGGCGCTGCGCCCGCCGGTGCGCACCTGGCCATCGGCGAACTCGGCGGTGGCGGGGTCCATTCCCAGGCGCCGCGCCGCCGCCTCACGCAGCTTGACGCAGGCGGCGTAGACGCCGGAGGTGGAGTTGTTGGCGCCCCATTGGCCGCCTGAGCCGGACGAGGTGGGAAAGTCGGAGTCGCCCAGCCGCACGCTCACCCGCTGCAGCGGCACGCCCATCATCTCGGCCGCGGTCTGGGCGATGATGGTGTAGGTGCCCGTGCCGATGTCGGTCATGTCCGTCTCGACGATGACCATGCCCGACCTGTCCAGCCGCACCCGGGCGGCCGACTTCATCAGAAGATTGTTGCGCAGGCCCGCGGCCATGCCCATGCCGACCAGCACATCGCCCTCGCGCACGGAAGCCGGTCGCCGATTGCGCCGGCTCCAGCCGAAGCGCTCGGCGCCGATCTTCATGCACTGCACGAGCTGGCGCTGGGAGAAGGGGCGGCCGGGCTTCTCGGGATCGACCTGGGTGTCGTTGCGGATGCGGAATTCGACGGGATCGAGGTTCAGTTTCTCGGCCATCTCGTCCATGGCGACCTCGAGCGCCAGATGCCCCGGCGCCTCTCCCGGCGCGCGCATGGCGTTGCCCTCCGGCAGGTCCAGCACCGCCAGCCGCATGGAGGTCATCCGGTTGGCGCCGGCGTAGAGCAGGCGCGTCTGGCCCACCGCCGTCTCAGGCTTGCCGCCGGGAAGGTCGCCCGAGGCGCTCTCGTGGGCGATGGCGGTCAGCCGGCCGTCGTGGCCTGCGCCCAGGCGGATGCGCTGGATCGTCGCCGGCCGGTGAGTGGTGTTGTTCATCATCATCGGCCGGGTGAGGGCGAGCTTGACCGGGCGCTTGGCGGCCTTGGCGCCGATGGCGGCCAACACCGCGTCTGCGCGCACGAACAGCTTTCCCCCGAAGCCGCCGCCGATGTAGGGCGAGTCTACCCGCACGTTGTTGGGATCGATCCCCAAGGTCTTGGCCACGTCACGCTTGCCCCAGGCGATCATCTGGTTGGACGTCCAAAGGGTGAGCTTGTCGCCGTCCCAGGCGGCGATGGTGGCGAAGGGCTCCATCATGGCGTGGCTCTCGTCGGGCGTGGTGTAGACCGCGTCCATCCTGACCGGCGCAGCTGCGAAGGCGGCCTCGAAGTCGCCCACGCGGTCGATGGGCGAGGGCTTGGCGTCCTTTCCGCCCTTGCCGCCCGCGAAAGGCGCGGTCGGCGCCTGAGCGGCGAGGTCGAAGCGCCCTTGCGTGCGCGCGTAGCGCACGCGGATCAGCATGGCGCCGGCGCGGGCCTCCTCGAAGGTCTCGGCCACCACCACGGCGATGGCCTGGTGGTAGTGCTGCACTTCCGGCCCGCCGAACAGCGAGGCCGTGTTCATGTCGCTCTTGGCCAGGCGTGGCATGTCCAGCGTGGTGACGACCGCGAGCACGCCGGGCGAGGCCTTGGCCGCGGCCGTCTCCATGGCGGTGATGCGACCCTTGGCGATCGGGCTGCCCAGCACGTAGCCATAGGCCTGGCCGGGCGCGACGGCGTGACGCTCGTAGGCGTAGGGCGCCGTGCCGGTGGTCTTGTAGGGGCCGTCGATGCGTTCGGTCGGCTTGCCCACGACCTTGAGCTGGTCGATCGGATTCCTGCCGGCGGGCTGGTCGAACTTCATGGATCAGGCCCGACTCTGTGCGATGACCGCGGCGAGCGTGCGCTCCACCAACGGCAGCTTGAATGCGTTGTCGCGCGTGGGATTGGCGCCGGCCATCAGCCGCTCGGCGACGGCGTGCGAGCCGCGCCGCAGCTCCGCCTCCGCCGCTTCCACCCGCCACGGCCGGGGCGCTACCCCGCCGACCGCCACCCGCCCGCGCCCGTCCGGCTGGATCACCGCGGCGATGGAGACCAGCGCGAAGGCGTAGGACGCCCGGTCACGCACCTTGCGATATACGTGGCGCCCGCCCAGCGGCGCGGGCAGCGTCACGGCGGTGATCATCTCGCCCCGGCGCAGGGCCGTCTCCACCTGAGGCGTCTTGCCCGGAAGCTTGTGGAAGTCGGCCATGGGGATGGCGCGCGTGGCTCCGTCCGGCGCCACCGTCTCGACCTTGGCGTCGAGCACGCGCAGGGCGACGGCCATGTCGCCGGGGAAGGTGGCGATGCACGCCTCGCTGGCCCCGATCACCGCCAGCTGGCGGCTGTAGCCGCCGATGGCCGCGCAGCCCGAGCCGGGCGCGCGTTTATTGCAGGCCATGTTGGTGTCGTAGAAGTACGGGCAGCGGGTGCGCTGCAGGATGTTGCCGGCGGTGGTCGCCTTGTTGCGCAGCTGACCGCTGGCCCCGGCCAGGATGGCGCGGCTCAAGACGGCGTAGTCGCGCCGCACGCGCGGGTGGGCGGCGAGGTCGGTGTTGCTGACCATCGCCCCGATCCTGAGGCCGCCACCGGGCGTCGGCGCCACCGCGTGCAGGCCGGCGACGCGGTTGACGTCGACCAGATGCGTCGGCGTCTCGATCTGCAGCTTCATCAGATCGAGCAGGTTGGTGCCGCCGGCGATGAACTTGGCGCCCGGCGTGGCGGCCACGGCGGCGGCGGCCTGCGCGGGGGACGAGGCGCGCTCGTAGGTGAAGGCCTTCACGCGTGCGCTCCCGCCACTTCGGCCATGGCCTCGGCGATGTTCGAATAGGCGCCGCAGCGGCAGATGTTGCCGCTCATCCGCTCGCGCATTTCCATGTTGGTGGGCTGCATGGGGGCGGTGAGGTCCGCGGTGACGTGGCTGGGCACGCCGGCCGCGATCTCGCCCAGCACCGCCACCGCCGAGCAGATCTGGCCCGGCGTGCAATAGCCGCACTGGAAGCCGTCGTGCTTGACGAAGGCGGCCTGCATGGGATGCAGCGCGCCCGGCGTTCCCAGGCCTTCGATGGTGGTGACCTCGCTCCCGTCGTGCATCACCGCCAGGCTGAGGCACGAGTTGATACGCTTGCCGTCGGCGATCACCGTGCAGGCGCCGCACTGGCCGTGATCGCATCCCTTCTTCGTGCCGGTGAGCTGCAGATGCTCGCGCAGGGCGTCCAGGAGGGTGGTGCGGGTGTCGACCTCCAGCTCGCGTCGACGCCCGTTCACTTGCAGGGCGACGCGCAGGGTGTTGACGGGCGGCGGCGCGGTCTGCGCCTCCGCACCGAAGGGCGCCCCAGCGAGGGCGGCCGTGGCGGCGGTGACCGTCAGCAGGCCGCGGCGCGAGAGCTCCAGGTCGGTCTTGTCATCCACGGTCTGCATCCCCGAACTTCGGCTGGCTCATGTGAGGGTGTATCGCGGCGCGCCATCGCCCCACGCCCGACAACCTAGAATGAGAACCGCCGGCAAACCATCCCGCGGGGCCGCGAAAGGCTGCGGGCGAGCCCCCATATACCCCCTTGCCCGCGTGGACGCTGGACGCTGGAGCGCAGGGCCTCTTGAATAGACGGAGACGAGCATGATCGACCAAGCGCATTCCACATTGCCGCGCGACGCCAAGGGCCCGCTGGCGCCGGCGCCGGCGCTGAAAGGCGATCTTCGGGCGGTGGCCGACGCGGTGGCCTCGTGGGGCGATGTCGCATCGACCACGCACTGGCACTTCGCCGACCAGAGCCGCGTCGACGGGATCGACTTCTACGTCGGCGCCGAAGAGCTCGGCCACCTCCACCTCGAGGGGTCGATCCACCTCGCCACCACGCCCGCGCTTCAAGCGGAACTCGTCGGCGAAGGTCTGGGGTCGCCGTTCCGCTACGCCAAGGGCTGGACGCAGGCGCGCGTGGCCGATCTGGGCGTCGCGGGGGCGGTCGCCATGTTCCGGCGCAACTACGATCGGCTGCGCTCAGGCTCGCATCTGGCCGCCTGACTACCGCCGGCGCCGTTGGATCTCACGGCGTTTGGCCGCAGGGGAGGCGGGACGGCGCCGGGCTAGGACGGCCGGGTCCTTCGTCCGGTGCAGCTGCGTGCCCCTCAAGCCAATGACTCGTGCGGTGACGATGCGCGACGTCGCGGCGCGCGCGGGGGTGTCGATCAAGACGGTGTCGCGCGTCGTCAACGGCGAGCGCTACGTCGTAGAGGACGTGCGCGCGCGGGTCGCCGCGGCGGTGAATGCGTTGGGCTACAGCCCCAACGTGGCGGCGCGAGCGTTGGCGGGCCGCAACTCGTACCTGATCGGCCTGTTTTTCGACGATCCCGGGTCGGGCTACGCCGCGGACGTGCACATCGGCGCGCTCACCCGCTGTCGGGAGCGCGGATATCACCTCGTCGTCGAACGCGTGGACCTCGACTCGCCACGCCTGATGTCGGACCTGCGTGAGAGCGTGGGCGCCCTGCGCCTGGACGGGGCGATCCTGACCCCTCCGATCTGCGACCACCCGGGCGTGCTCGCAGCCTTCGAAGGCCTGGACGTTCAGATCGTGCGCATCGCGCCGGACATGGACCCGGAGCGATCGGCCTATGTCGGCATGGACGACCGCGCCGCAGCCTTCGAGATGACCTCGCACCTGGCCGAACTCGGCCATGTGCGGATCGGCTTCGTGCTTGGACCAGCCTCGCACGGGGCGAGCCGGCGGCGGCTGCAGGGGCACCGCGAGGCCTTGGCCGCCCGTGGGCTGCATGCGGCGCCTGCGCTGGAGGCGCCGGGCGACTTCTCGTTCCGCTCGGGCGTCGAGGCCGGCGCCCGCCTGCTCGCCCTTCCCGATCCGCCCACGGCGGTCTTCGCCAGCAACGACGACATGGCGCTGGGCGTCCTCTCCGTGGCGGCCCGGCTCGGCGTGCAAACGCCCGCGCAGCTCTCGGTCGCCGGCTTCGACGATACACCGAGCGCGCGGGTGGTGTGGCCGCAGCTCACCACCATCCGCCAGCCCAAGGGTGAGATGGCCGCGGCCGCCGTCGACCTGGCGATCGGCCGCCCCGCCTCCGGCGACGGCGCCGACCGGACGCTCGGGTTCACACTGATGCGCCGCGAGTCGACAGGCCCCGCGCCGAAGTAGAGCGAGGATGGCGGGGAGGCTCGGGAGCCCGGATCGCCAGGTGGCGGCGCGTCATCCGACAACGATGTCATATGACCTCTGGCGTTTTCGCTACCCGCAAGTGGTCGGCCTCAGCGGGGAGCACCCAGGCCGTAGCGGGAAGGACACACTCCTTGCGCTCGCCCATCCGGCCGCCGCGAGATGGCTAGACAACGCTGTCAGGCGAGATTACCGCTCGATCACATAACGTTCATAAGAAGACCGATCTTAGAGGGGAATGCCATGAAGAGGTTGTTCGTGGGCGCATCGGCGTCCGCGCTGGTGTTGGCGCTCGCCTGCACTGCGGCGAATGCGGCGGATATGGCGCAGGCCGGGGCTGCGCCGGGGGGGCCGCAGGTGCCGCCGTCCACCTCCGCGAACGCGCCCAACAACGTGGCCGGCTCGAACGTGATCCAGGACATCGTGGTCACCGCCACCAAGCGCGCCACCAACTTGCAGACCACGCCCATCGCCGTCTCCGCCTTCAGCCAGGCGACGTTGAACGAGAACAAGATCAAGGACGTCACCCAGCTCGCGGCCTTCGTGCCCTCGCTGGAGTTCGCCCAGCAGGGCGACCAGTCGGCGATCCTGCTCACCTTGCGCGGCATCGGCAACGACTCCGCGTATACGGAAGTCGCCGACCCGGAAGTCGCCATCTACGTGGACGGCATCTATTCTCCGCGCGCCCAGGGCGCCTCGGTCCTGCTGTACGACCTCGACCGGGTGGAAGTGCTGCGGGGCCCGCAGGGCACGCTGTTCGGCCGCAACGCCACCGTCGGCGCCATCAGCCTCGTCACCGCAAAGCCCAACTTCGGCGGCTTCAGCGGCAACGCCGAGATCACCGCCGGCGACTACAACGCCTTCGGCTCCAGGTTCGCCGTCAACATCCCGATCAGCGACACGCTGGCCGCCCGCATCGCCTTCATCAGCGAGCGTCATGACGGCTACATCGACTACCAGCCCGCACCACAGGTCGCCGGGGTGAACCAGTCGGTCTACGTCACCAACGGGCCGAAATACTATTCGCAGGACGAGCGCTCCGGACGTCTGTCGCTGCGCTGGAAGCCCGACGAGAAGTTCGAGTGGAACATCAACGCCGAGCTGTTCAAGGACAACGGCAACCCGATCCTGCAGCTGCCGCAGGAAGGTTTCCAGCGAGCGGGTCAGCCGTTCTGGTCGGCCCAGATCGACTCGGCTCCGGAACAAGACCGTTATTCGATCAACATCCGCTCGCAGATGGACTACCAGTTCAACGAAGACTACGCGGTCAGCTACATCGCCGGCGCGGGTCGCATCGGCGGCTCGACGACGGTCGACTCAGACGCCGGCATCCAGCCGCCCGTCACCAACGCCGCCGGCGTGGTCACGGGTCCGCAGGCGGCGTTCGACCAGAACGAGACGGTGTACTCGCGCTACGACAGCTACAGCCACGAACTGCAGTTGAAATCGCCGGGCCATCACTTCATCGACTGGATCATCGGCGGCTACTACGGCCACGAGACCAATGCGATCCGCTTCGACGTCGACCAGCGCGACGGTTACAGGCTGGGGCCGGAGAACTTCACCGGAAGCTTCATTCAGGCCGACCGCTCGGTCGAATCCAAGGCGGCCTACAGCCAGGCGACGTTGAACTACACCTCCTGGCTGCGCTTCACCGGCGGCCTGCGCTACACCGACGACACCAAGCAGGACGTCGGCGGGCGCAACGTCACCTTCGGCGGCTGCCCGGGCGGCATCCCGCCGGCGGGCGCCACGCAGGTCTCCTGCAACGGCTTGTTCGGACGCAACCAGAACCTGACCGCAGACGCTCTGGTGGCGTTGCTGCCCGGCTTCGCCATTTCTCCCAACGACACCAAGGGCTCCTGGGACAAGCTCACCTACCTAGCCCGCGTCGACGCCGACCTGACGCACGACCTGTTCGGTTACCTCAGCGCCAGTTCCGGCTTCAAGTCGGGCAATATCGAGGACGGCGGCCTGCTCGCCAACCCCGAGACGCTGACCAACTATGAGGTAGGTTTGAAGTGGAAATTCCTGGGTGGAAGAGCAACTTTGAACAGTGCTTTCTACTATGAGGATTTCAAGGGATATCAAATCAATCAGGTCAACAACGTCCGTGACGCAAACAATAACGTGATCGCCAGCCAAATTGTCACTGAAAACGCTCAAGGTGCGACCGCCTACGGCCTCGAACTCGAGTTGAACGCCAACATCACGCCGCACGACCGCATTCAGGCCGCGGCATCGTTCCAGAACACCGAGCTCGACCATCTGCTCGACGTCGATCAGCGCTTCTTCAACGTCGCCGACCTGACGAAGCAGATCGACTTGAAGGGCAACCAGTTGCCGCACGCGCCGCACGCCTTCGGCACGATCAGCTACGAGCACGACTTCCCGCTGGCCAACGGCGCCACCATCACGCCGCGCGCCACGGTGCATTTCGAGACCAAGAGCTACCTGACCATCTTCAACGCCGGTGAGCCGGACAGCCAGAGCGCCTACACCCGCTCCGACTTCGCGGTCCGCTACCAGCCCGACGGCAAGAAGTGGCTGGCCGAGGTCTACGTCCAGAACCTCGAGGATGCGCTGATCCGCACCAGCTCGGGCGGGCGCAGCCCCACCCAGCCGATCTTCACGTCCAACTACCAGCCGCCGCGCACCTTCGGCGGCCGGGTCAGCGTCAACTTCTAGGGACGCGTCGGTGCGGCGCGGCGGTCCGGGCGTCCCCGGATCGCCGCGCCTGTCACAGGGCGGGCGTCGATGTCGGCTCGCCCCAGCGAGGCTGATCGTCGCCCGTCCCAGCTCTCCTGCAAACGCCCAGCGGAGGTTCCCATGACCGCCACCCGACGCGATCTCATGCTGTCCGGCGCAGCCGTCGCCACAGCGGTGCTCTCGCCGGTCCCTGGGGCGCTTGCGGGGGAGGCGTCGGCGATCTCGGGCTTCGTCACCAGCGCCGCGGGAGCCCGGTTCCAGACGCTTGCGCCCGTACCCTGGAGGGGAGGCGGGGGCGAGGGCGACCTCCTGGTCAATACGCGGAACGCGCGCCAGGAGGTGCTGGGCTTCGGCGCCGCCTTCACAGAGGGCGCCTGCACCATCCTGGCCGCCATGCCCCCGGGTGCGCGCGCGGCCCTGTTGCGCGAACTCTACGGCCCCTCGGGGCTCGACCTGTCCATGGCGCGGGCCTGCATCGGCGCCAGCGACTACTCGACCCACCTGTTCTCCTACGACGACGGCGCCGCCGATCCCGCGTTGTCGCGCTTCTCCATCGCGCCCGACCGGCCCGCGGTGGTTCCGGTGCTGCAGGAACTGCGTCGCACGCGGCCCGACCTGTTCCTGTTCGCCTCGCCCTGGAGCCCGCCCGGCTGGATGAAGTACGGCGGCTCGATGCTGGGCGGCTCGATCCGGCCGGAGACGCTGCCGATCTACGCCCGCTACATCGGCAAGTATCTGGACGCCTACGCGGCCGAGGGCCTGCCCATCCGCGCGGTCACCGTGCAGAACGAGATCGACGCCGACCAGGGCGGGCGCATGCCAGCCGCAGCCTGGCCGCAGGAGACCGACAGCCTCTACATGGCCAGCCATCTGGGCCCCGAGCTCGCGCGGCGAGGCGGGCGGACCAAGCTGTGGATGCTCGACCACAACTACAACCTCGCCGGCCGGGTGCTGGACCAGCTGGCCGATCCCAAGGTGAACGCGGTGGTCGATGCGGTGGCGTGGCACGGCTATGTCGGCCAGCCCGGCGCCATGACGCGCGTGCACGACGCCTATCCCGACAAGGGCGCCCACTGGACCGAGGGCGGCGCCATGTACGACGACCCGGACTACCTCACCGGCTGGACCAAGTGGGCGCAGACCATCGCCGGGGTGCTGAACAACCGCGCGCAGAGCTTCACCGTGTGGAACGTGGCGCTCGACGAGCGTGGGCGGCCCAATATCGGCCCCTTCACCTGCGGCGGCCTGGTCACCGTGCGCTCGCGCGATCACGCGGTGGTCCGCACGGGCCTCTACTACGCGCTCGGCCACTATGCGCGCGCCTTGCGACGCGGCGACCACGTGCTGTCGACGCGCGTTTCGGTTCCGGGCCTGACCGGCATCGCCGCGTCGGGGGCCGGCGGCCGTGTCTCGCTCGTCGTGGCGAACGCCGGCGAAGCGCGCACCGTGCGCCTCTCGGCGGCGAACCGTCAGGCCTCCCTGACCTTGCCTGCGGATTCGGTCTCGACCTTCGAGTGGCGCATCTAGCGGGCGCCGCCCGCGGGTCCGCCGCGACGCCGATGCGTGGCAAGGCGCGCCGCCTGGGCTATGGCCGGGCGATCGCGTACCCGGAAAGCTGACGTGCCCGCCTCACCCCCTCCCGACATGGCCCCCGAGCTCGGCGGCCTCGGCGACCTGCGCGCCGACTATCTGGCGGCCATGCGCCTCGTGCCGGGGCCGATCGCCATCGTGGCGGCCGCCGTCGCGGCCGGCGACCGCACGGGCATGGCCGCCACCGCCTGGAACTCGCTGTCGGCCGATCCGCCCACCCTCCTGGCCTGCGTCAACCGCAGCACGAGCGTCTACGCCATGGTCGAGCAGGCCCAGGCGTTCAGCGTCAACCTCTTGGCCTCCGACCACCCGGAGACGGTGGCGATCTTCTCGGCCAAGCGCGGGCTCAGCGGCGCGGCGCGCTTCCTGCCGGGCCTGTGGGAGGACGGGGCGCTCGGACAGCCGCGCTTGAAGAGCGCCATCGCCTCCTTCGCCTGTCGCCTGCAGCAGACGCACGAGCATGGATCCCACGTCGTCTTCATCGGCGAGGTGGCGCAGATCGCACGCCGCCGCGACGCCGACGCGGCGCTGCTCTATCTGGACGGCGCCTTCGCGCTCGCGCGGGCGCTCTGAAAAGGGGGGCGTGTTGGCGCCTCGGCGCGGGTCCGTCAGGATGGCGCATGCCCCAGTCTCTGACGTCGCGCCTGCGGGCCGAAACCCAGGAAGCGCACCAGCGGCTCGAGGACGGCCTGGCGCTGCTGGAGCCGCCGCTGTCGCAGGCGCGCTTCACACACGCGCTGGGTCGCTTCCACGGCTTCCACGCCGTGTGGGAGCCCGCCATCGCCGGGCTGGACGACGTCGCGCCGGTGTTCGCCGGCCGCAGCCGTCTCGCGCACCTGCGCCGCGATCTGGCGGCCTTGGGTGTTGACGAAAAGGCGCTCGCCCGCGCGCCGGTATGCGCCGCCGCAGCGGGGCTGGCGGCGGACGCGGCGACGGCGTTCGGCTCGCTCTACGTGCTCGAAGGCTCCACCCTCGGCGGCCAGCTGATCGCCCGCGCCCTGCAGGGTGCGGCGTGGCTGCCACCAGGGGGCCTCGGCTACTTCAGCCCCTACGGCGCCGAGACGGGCGCCATGTGGCGGACGCTGCGGGACAGGCTCGACGCTGTGGCTGGTCCCGACCAGGATCGCGTGCTGGCCGGCGCCGAGCACACCTTCTCGATCCTGCACGACTGGGTCGCAGCGCCGCTGGAACCCGCCGCCTCAGCCGGTCCCTCGGCGCTCGCCGGCTGACGCCGCCAGCTTGATCGGCGCGGTCAGGATCACCCGCAGGCCGGGGTGATTGCCGACCTCCTCCAGCGTGCCGGACAGCTGGCTGACCAGGGCGTTGAGCATGCGCGTGCCGAAGCCCTGGCGATGCCCGCTCTTGCCGGCGCCCGAGTCCGCCACGATGAGGCGCAGGCGGTTGCGGTGCTGCTCCAGCCCGATGGAGATCGGCCCGGCCGCGCCGCCGTAGGCGTACTTGTTGGCGTTGATGACGAGCTCGGTCAGCACGAGGCCCACGGTCACCGCGGCGTCGGCCGGGACCATGATCGGCGCGAGCTCGACGGTCATCTGGCTAGCCCACTCCGGTCCGAGCGAGGTCTTCAGCTCGCCGATCAGCTCCTCGAGATAGCGCGACAGGTCGACGAACTCGACGTTGTCGTCGCTGTAGAGGCGCCGGTGGACGAGGGCGACGGCGGAGATGCGCTTCTGCGCTTCGCCCAGGTGGCGCACCAGCGCCTCGTCCTTCTCGCTGCGCGCCTGCATGGAGAGGAAGGCGGAGACCAGCTGGAGGCTGTTCTGGATGCGGTGGTTCACCTCGCGCACGAGGTAGTCTTTCTGCGCCAGCAGCCGGTCCTTGTCCGCGCCCGCGGCCGTGAGGTCCTGGTTGAGTTCGCGGATGCGCCGCGTCTGGCGCGCTTCGAACAGTGCGCGCGTGAGGCGCTGGGCGGCGTCCACCTCCGGGGGCGACCAGGCGCGCGAGCGGCCCCGCACTTCCTCGCTCCAGGCCTCGAACGAGGTGCGCGGCGTCAGCGTTTCGCCGGCCTCCACCTGCACCGCTTTGTGCGGGTTGCCCGCCCAGTTGACCGTCTGCAGCCGCTCGGCGCGGAACCACAGCAGCTGCGTCGGCTCCTCGGTCGAGATGGTGATGGCGAGGAGGCCGCTGGCGAGGTCGGCGTAGGCGGCGGCGGCGGGAAGCAGCGTCTGGAGCGAGGCCGTGTGCAGCGGCATGGAGTCCTGGCGGCGTCGCGCCCACTCGGCCATCTCGCGCACATCGGAGCGGTCGGGGCAGCGGCCGACCAGATGCAGCTCGCCGCCCTGGACCGCGGCGAAGCCGTTGGCGCTCAGCATGCGCTGCAGGTCGTCGCCGGCCGCCTCGACCAGTTCGGCGATGTCTGCGGACGCGCCCAGGCGGCTGAGCACGCCGTCCTCTGCCGCACGCAACCGCAGGCGCTCGCGGTAGTCGTTCGCCTCCTCCTTGCCCCGCACCTGCCTGGCCAGGGCGCCGGCCAGCACCTGGCAGGCCAACCGCTCGCCCCAGGACAGCGTGCGCGGCGTTCGGTGGTGGCATGCGATCAAGCCCCAGAGCACGCCGTCCTTGACGATGGAGACCGAGGCCGAGGCGCGCACGCCCATGTTCTCAAGGTACTGCACATGCACCGGCGAGACGCTGCGCAGGTCCACGTCGCTCAGGTCCAGCGCCGCGAGCTGTGCGCCGGCGGGCCGCAGCGGCGCGGGCGTGTAGCCCACGTCCGGAATCACGCGGACGCGGTTGCGCACGTAGAGCGCCCGCGCTTGCCTGGGGATGTCCGAGGCGGGGAAGTGATGGTTCATGAAGGCGCCGAGCTCGGGCTCGGTCGCCTCGGCCACGACCTTGCCGGCCTCGTCGTCGAGAAAGCGGTAGACCATGACGCGGTCGAAGCCGGTCAGCTCCTTGAAGATCGCGGCGGCCCGGTCGCAAAGGTCGGTCAGATCGGCGGCGCGCTCGAAGGTCCCGCCGGCGGCGTCCAGCCACGAGAGGAGCTGCGAGGCGCTCCGCGTCACAGCAGCGGGCGGTTCGAGCTGCACCAGCCAGTGCGCGCCCTCGAGGACGGCGGCCGCGTCGAAAGTCTCGTCCGCCGCCTGCACTGGGCCGAGCAGGATCCGGGAGTCGGAAGTCGTGGCGAGCGCGCCGGCCGCCGGGCCCAGGAGCTCGGGCAGCGCCTTGCCCAGCCACTCGCCCGCGAGCCTGCGCTCGAGGTCGCCCGCGCCGCCCACCACCTCGAGCGTCTCCCGATCGGCCACGAGCAGGAGGCCGTGCGGCTGGATCGCGCCGGGCGTCTGGATCGGCTCGCGGTCGCAGGCGCTCACGTCGAGACCCAGGTCGGAGGCCGCGACGCCGTCGCCGAGTTCGCGTCGCACGGCATGAGCGTCGTCTGCGGGCATGCGCGATCTCCGTCGGCTCGGAGGTCGAGCGAGCCACGTTCGCCTGCAATGTCTGAAACTTGCCGTCGGGCCAAGTCCCAGGAGCCGTGGTTCCCGCCCCGCTTCCGCCTCCCTTGGCCTTGTGCGGATGGCCTAGGGCTTTGCGCGCGCTTTGGCTCGGAGCTGGATCCTGGGCCGAGGCCCAGAAACGCAGGAGAGTAGGGCTCGCGCGCTACGGCCTGGGCCGGACAAGCTCTAAGGCGGCGGCTCCGCCAGCTGCGACGCCGTCGCGGGGCGCGATAGGGCCTCGGCGACGAGCTCGACGGTGCGCGCCTCGACGCGCTGGGTCAGGTCCGCCAGGAACGCCTCGCGCGGCCGGTCGGCGCTGATCGGGTCGAGGAACTCCACTACGGCGTGGCCCGCCCGCTTGGTCCACGCCTCCTGCGGCCAGAACACGCCGAGATTGGAGGCGACCGGCACCACCGGCAGGTTTGACTGCCGCGCCAGGTGATAAACGCCTGCGCGATAGGGATAGTGGAACCCCACCGGCGCCAGCGCACCCTCCGGGTAGATCAGGAGCTTGCGGCCCTGCGCGTGCGCCAGCGCCGAACTCTGGAAGAAGCCGCGCCGCGCCTCAGCGCCGCCGCAGCGTCGCACCACCACAGCGCCGAGCTTGGCCAGCACGGTCTTGAACAGGGGGAAGCGCTCGAGATGGTCGCCGGTGACGATGGCGAGGTCGGCCACCTCGTCGTAGATGCTGAAGCCGTCTCCATATGACGAGTGCTTGGGGGCGAGGATGAAGTCGCCGGGCGGCAGGCGTTCGCGGCCGCGCACCTCCACAGTGATCCCGGCGAGCACCCGCATGGCCCAGAGCATGGCGCGCACATAGCCGGCGACCGCCCGGCGAACGGGGCCGGAGCCAGGTCGCAACGCCGCCAGGGCCGCCCACACCACGCAGACCACCGAGATCGCGCCGAAGGCCGTGTTGAACGCGAGGCTGCGCAGGCGGGTCATGACGCGCTCACCGTCGCCCGCTCGGCGAGCCGGCGCGAGAGGAGGGTGGTGCGCCGCGCCGTCGTCGCCGCGGCGAGCGTCGCGATCAGCGCCAGGGCGAAGGCGAGGCTCTCGCCGCGCCAGCCCCACAGCGGCTCGGCCGCGGCCACGAGCGCGGCGCCTGTGAGGACCGCCATGCGGTGCGGCTTGGCGCCGGGGCCGCGGAAGTCGGCCGCAAAGCCCAGGGCGCGGCCGAGTTCGCGCACGTAGGCGGTGAGCACGGCCAGCAGGGCGGCCAGCCAGCCCGCGGTCGCGCCCCAGTGCACGCCCGACAGGGCCGCACCGTAGCCCGCGCCCACGAGGAACAGCGCGTCGGCGATCCGGTCGGGCAGCTCGTTCCAGATCGGTCCCGCCGGGCCGCCGCGGCCGTTCTCCACCGCGACCATGCCGTCCAGCAGGTTGCAGACCAGGCGCGCCTGCACGCACGCCGCGGCCGCGACCAGCGCCCCCGCCCTGGGTCCGGTCGGAAGAAGGCCGCTCGCCACGAAGGCGGCCGCGCCCAGCATCCCGGCCATGAGCGACCCGGCCGAGATCAGGTCGGGGCTCGCCCCGGCGTGGGCGAGCCCCCGGGCGCAGGCGCGCGCCCAGGGCGTGTCGCGCGACTTCAGCGGGCGGCGCTGGCCGGTCTCGAGGGTCATGCGAGAGAGTCCCGTCGGGCGGCGCGCCTTCGGGCGAGCGCCAGGCTGTAGGTCCAGGCGTAGGTCGAGGAGACCGCGTAGGGCAGGGCGATGGTGCGCCACAGGTGCGGGGTGCGCGCGAGCGCATGCGCGCCCACCAGCAGCGCCAGCGTCGCCGTGCAGGTGACGAGCGGCGGGGCGGCGACGGCGATCGTGCCGGGCAGGGCCGCGCCGAGCGTTTCGAGCGTGCGCTTCAGCCCGAGCGTGATCGCCCCGGACAGCACCGCCTGAACCAGCGCCGCCCGCACCATGACGCCCGGCCCCAGCGCCGCGTTGGCGACCGCGGCCCACGCGCCCATCGCCACCGCCGCCACGGCGACGTGCACCGGCGTCGACGACGCCCAGCCGGCTGCGGCGCGCGTCATGGCCGCTTGTCCTGCGCCGCCGCATGCGCATCGTCGCTGCGCCAGCGCAGGGGCGGCGCGGCGGCGCGCAGGTCCGCCATCGCCTCGCGAAGCGTGGCGAGGAAGCCAAGCCGGTCGCCGCTCCAGCGCAGCGGCGCGCCGACATGGACGCTGCAGGTGAGCGGGGCGGGCAGGGCGGCGCCCTTGGGCAGCACGCGCCCGGCGCCCTGGATCCACACCGGCGTCACCGGCGTGTCCGGCGCGCCTTCCAGCAGGCGGGCGACGCCGCTCTTGAAGGGGGCCAGCGTCTCGCCGTCGGCGCCGCGGGTGCCTTCGGGGAAGAGCACCAGGATGTCGCCCGCCGCCAGCGCCGCGCGCATGGGGGCCAGCGCGTCCGCATCGGTTCCCGCCAGCTGCCGGTGCACCGGCACGATGCCGATGATGCGCCGCGAGAACCAGGCGATGAGCGGATTGGCCAGGAAGTACTCCGCCGCCGCCGCCGGCCGCACCAGTCGCAGGGTTCGCGCCGGAAACAGGCTCAGCAGCAGGAAGGTGTCCACGTGGCTGTTGTGGTTGGCGGCGACGATGGCGGGGCCGCGGGTGGGCAGGTGCTCGCGCCCCACCACGTCGGCGCCGGTCAGCACCCGCGCGAGCGGGCGGAAGATCACGGCGATGAGCAGCGAGCGCAGCCAGGTCACGGCGATTCCTCAGTAGGTCTTGAGGGCGAAGTGGGCGAGCAGATGGAAGTATAGCGGGGCGGTGAAGGTCAGGCTGTCCAGCCGGTCCAGCACGCCGCCGTGCCCCGGGATGAAGCCCGAGGTGTCCTTCACGCCGAGGTCGCGCTTGATCGCCGAGAAGGTGACGTCGCCCGCGAAGCCCGCCACCGGCAGCGACAGCGCCACCAGCCACAAGCCGACGCCCCGTAGCGGGGTGAACACCGGCCCCAAGGCGAAGATCAGCACGGCCGTCAGCACCCAGCCGCCAAGGAAGCCCTCCCAGGTCTTGTTGGGACTGACGCTCGGCAGGATCTTGTGGCGCCCGAACAGCTTGCCGACGATGAATTGGAAGATGTCGTTGCCTTCGGTCATCAGCAGCAGGAAGAACACGAGGCCGGCCGCGCCCGCCTGCGGCGCATCCCATCGTGGAACGCGCATGAGCAGGGCGACGAAGCCGATGTTGTAGACGCATGTCATCGTCGCCCAGTGGAACACCGCGGTCGATGTCAGGTAGCCGCGCGTCTGACCGATCAGCGCCATCAGGAACGGCATGGCCATGAACACCCACACCGGCACGAACACGAGGTAGAACATGTAGGTGTTCAGGAAGACGAAGAGGTACGACGCCGGGATGGTCATGTAGGCCAGCAGGATCACCAGCCGATCCTCCCGCCGCGCCGGCGCGAGCGAGAGGAACTCGCGCAGCGCCAAGAAGGAGACGAAGGCGAACAGCAGCGCCGTCGCCTGCCAGCCCAGCACCAGCGCGCCCACGAGCAGGAGCGCCATGACCCACCACGAGGACATGCGCGTGCGCAGCGCCTTCGCGTCGCCCGTCGGCTTGAGCCGCGGAAGCAGCGCCGCGATCACCGAGCCCGCCACCAGCGCCACGCCCACCGCGCCATAGCCCCACGCCAGCGCCGGTGACGGAGGGATGACGCGCGCGAGCGCCGCGCCGATCATGCGCTCACGGCCTGCGAGGTGCGCGCGGCGGCGTCCAACGCTTCGCGCACCCTGGCCAGGGCGGCCTCTGAGGGCGCGGCTTCGCCGAGCAGGCCGAAGGTCTGGTGGACGGCGAAGTGGCAATGGCCGTGCACTGCGGCGAGCAGCGAACGCGTCAGCGCCGCGACGCCGGGCTGCGCGGCTGCGGGCAGGCTGGCGGCGATCTCGCCCTCCACAACCGCCATCAGCGCCGTCGCATCGGCCTGGTACCACTCCGGCGCCGCGCCGCCGTCGGCCATGTGGTGCTCGTACACGGCCGCCCACAGACGGGGGTGGGCGAGGGCGAAGGCGAAGTAGCCCTGCACCAGCGTCTCGAGCCGGTCGCCCGGTGCGTCCTGCAGCCGCGCCCGCAGTTCGGCGCCCCACAGCCGCAGCGTCTGCGCATTGATGGCCAGCACCAGCCCGTCGTAGCTGCCGAACACGTTGTAGAGCGTGCCGATGGAGTAGCCCGCGCGTTTGGCCACCTCGCGCGCCGAGAAACGGGCGAGCCCCGCCTCGGCTAGGTGGCGACGCCCCTCGGCCAGCATCAGGGCTTCGAGCTCGCTTCGGCTATGATCCGACCGGCGACCCATCGGGGCTCCCGTTGAACGCTGTTCAGAAAACTATTGAACAGTGCTCATTTTTCAGCTTTCCTGTCGGTCGTCAAGGCGCCTTGGGCGTCGACGGGAGCGCTCCACCATGCAGGGCCGGACTTCGGGGGCGCGCCTCCTGACGACACGGCGGTTCACGCCGCTGTTCGTCACCAACGTGCTCGACGCCTTCAACGACAACCTGTTCAAGACCGCGCTGCTGATCAGCGCCAGCTACGGGATCTACCGCGCCGACCCGGCGGCGGGGGAGCGGCTGGCGGTGCTGGCCACCGGCGTGTTCGTGCTGCCGTTCTTCGCGCTGTCGGCGCTGGCGGGGCAGGTGGCCGACCGGTTCGACCGGGCCTGGCTGGTGCGCTTCGTCAAGATGGCGGAGGCGGCGATCATGGCGCTGGGCCTGGTCGGCTTCCTGGCGCACTCCATCCCCATGCTGCTGGTCGTGCTGTTCCTCGCAGGCGCGCACTCGGCCATGTACACGCCGCTGAAGTACGCCATCCTGCCCCAGCACCTGGCCCGCGGCGAGCTGGTGGCCGGCACCGGATTGATGGAGGCGGGAGGCTTCGTCGCCATCCTGGGCGGGCAGCTCCTGGCGGGCGTGGTCGCGCCCTGGGTGGCGGGGGCTTGCGCCTGCGGGCTGGCCGGGCTCGGCCTCCTCGCCAGCCTGGCGATCCCGCTCGCCCCGGCGGGCGCGCCCGACGCGCGGATCGTGTTCAACCTCACCCTGGAGAGCTGGCGGCTGGTGCGCCGCGCCATGGCGATGGCGCCCATCCGCTACTGCCTGCTGGCCAGCGCCTGGTTCTACATCGTCGGCGCGGTGGTGCTGGGCCAGCTCGTGCCCCTGGCCGAGGGCGTGCTGCACGTGCAGGCGCACGTGACCTCGCTGTTCCTGGGCGCCTTCTCCATCGGCGTCGCGGCCGGAGCGCTCGTCTCGGGGCGGCTCCTGCGCGGCGAGGTCTCCGGCAAGCTGGCGCCCGGGGCGGCGCTGGTGCTGGGCGCGCTCCTGCTCGACCTCGCCTATGCCCTTGCGCACTACCACGCGCCGGGGCTGGCGATGGACGCCCGCGCCTTTTTGTCCGCGCCCGGCGCCTGGCGCATCCTGCTCGACCTGTTCGGCCTGGCGGCGGCGGGCGGGATCTTCATCGTCCCGCTCTATGCGGTGCTGCAGGTGTCCAGCCCACCGGCGCAGCGCTCACGCATCCTGGCGGCCAACGACATCGTCAACGCCCTGACCACGGTTGCGGCCGTGGGGGTCGCCAGCCTGCTCCTGAAGCTCGGCGTCGGCGCGGCGGGGCTGATCGCTGTGCTGGGCGGCGGGACGCTGGCGGCGGCCCTCCTGGCCTATCTCGGCCGGGGCGCGCTGCGCGACGTTGCAGGCGCGTCCGCAGCGGAGGCGGTGGCGTGATGACCCGCGCCGCGCCCGACCTGGCGCCCCACCTCGATGTGGTCCGGCCTGACGGCGCCGGGCCCTTTCCAGTGGTCGTGCAGATGCACGGATGCGGCGGCGTCCAGCCCCTGCAGAGGCGCTACGCCGAGGCGGCGCGCCGCGCAGGCGTGGCGGCGGTGATCGTCGACTCCCTCGCCCCACGCGCCATTTCCCGCATGGCCGCCCACCTGACCGTGTGCACCGGCGTCGCGCTTCGCGGCGTGGAGCGGGCTCACGACCTCGACGCCGTGCTGCACTGGCTTGAGGGCCAGGCGTGGGCCGATCCGCAGCGCGTCGCCGCCGCCGGCTGGAGTCACGGCGGCTGGGCCATCATGGAGGCGCTGGTGGCCGCCGGCCGCCAAGGTGAAGAGACCGCCGCGGCGCGCAGGCTGCGGCTGGCGGTGCTCGTCTACCCCTACGCCGGCCCGCTCTCGCGCACCCGCAGCGAGGGGTGGGGCGCGTGTCGGCCGCGCGTGGCTGCGTGCCTTGCGGGGCGCGACGCGGTGGTCGGCCGCATTGCGCCGCGGCGGGCGCTGGAACGGCTCAGCGCCGACGGCCTCGAAGTGAACACGCTGAGCCTGCCGGCGGCGACGCACGCCTTCGACGACAATCGGGCGAGCGACCCGCGCACCGTGCACGACCCGATCCTGACTGCGCGGGCGGAAGCGTTCTACGTGGATGCGCTGCGGCAAGCGCTCATCTGAGCAGCGCCTAAGCGTCGGCCAGCGTGGTCACCACGGGCACATGGTCGGAGGGCTTGTCCATCGCCCGCGCGTCGCGATGGATGACGCAAGCCTCCAGCCGGTCCGCGGCTTGCGGCGAGAGCAGGGCGAAGTCGATGCGGATGCCCAGGTCGCGGGGCCAGGCGCCGGCCTGGTAGTCCCAGAAGGTGTAGCCGTGCGGGTGCTCGCCCACCGCCAGATTGGCCTCGGTGAAGCCGAGCGCGAGCAACGCCCGGAAGGCCTCGCGCGTGGCCGGCTGGTAGAGGGCGTCGCCGGTCCAGGCGGCGGGGTCGTAGCAGTCCCTGGGCGCGGGGATGACGTTGAAATCGCCGCACAGCGCCAGCGCCTCCTCGTGCACGAGGAGTTCGGCCGCGTGCGCCCGCAGCCGCGCCATCCAGGCCAGCTTGAAGGCGAACTTGGCGGTGTCGCTCACCGGGTTGCCGTTGGGGAGGTAGATCGAGGCCACGCGCACCGGGCAGGGCGCGGCGACGAGCGCTTCGAGGTAGCGGGCCTGCTCGTCGGTATCGTCGCCGGGGAGGCCTCGCCGGGCCTCCTCAAGCGGGTGTTTGGAGAGGATGGCGACGCCGTTGTAGCTCTTCTGGCCGTGGACCAAGGCGTTGTAGCCCAGGTCCTCGAACGCCTCGCGCGGGAAGCGCTCGTCCACACACTTGATCTCCTGCAGGCACGCGACGTCGGGCTGGTGCTCGCGCATCCAGGCCAGCACGGTGTCGAGCCGGGCGTTGACGGAGTTCACGTTCCAGGTGGCGATGCGCATGGGGGCGTTGTGGGGCGGGGCGTGCGCGGCGCCAAGCGTCGGGCCGAGGACGGAAGATGCGCTTCGCACCGGCTGCGCCGGGGCCACCGCGTGCGGGCCGCGTCAAGGGACGCTTCGCTCTTCGCCCTTGACCCGACCGAGCACGGCGGCATGACGTCGCCGCAGAGACGCAGGAAAGGCTCCTCCCGCCGCGCCCACTCAGATCGAGAAGCTCACCCCGCAGCCGCAGCTCGTGCGGGCATTGGGGTTTTTAATGCGGAACTCGGCGCCGGCCAGCTCGTCCACCCAATCGATCACCGAGCCGGCCAGGAGCGGTTGCGAGACATCGTCCACGAGCGCCATGGCGCCGGCGTGCTCCACCTGCAGGTCGCTGGCTTCACCCGCCTCCACCAGGTCCAGCCGGTACTGGAAGCCCGAGCAGCCGCCGCCGTCCACCGCTACGCGCAGCATCACCGGGCGGCCCTCGCTTGCCGAGAGAGCGTTGATGCGCCGGGCGGCGCTGTCGGACAGGGTGATGGGCGGGGAGCGCATGGCGGGATCGGGGGTCGCTTGGGGCGGATCGCCTTCCCCGCCTATATGAGCGCGGCGGGCGGCCTTCGCAAAGTCCGCGACCCGGAGCGCATTCGTGGACGACGCGTCAGCCCTGGCCACCATGCCCCGCCGCCGCGCGGGCGAGCGCGCGCTTTACGCCAGCGACCCCGCCCGCTCGCGCGGCCGCCGCCACCCCGAGCCCGAGAGCGCCACGCGCACGCCCTTCGCCCGCGACCGTGACCGCATCATCCACTCCACCGCCTTCCGCCGGCTGAAGGAGAAGACGCAGGTGTTCGTGGCGCACGAGGGCGACCACTACCGCACGCGGCTGACACACTCGCTCGAGGTGGCGCAGATCGCCCGCTCGCTGGCGACCGCGCTGGGCCTCGACGCCGACCTGGCTGAGACGGTGGCGCTGGCCCACGATCTCGGCCACCCGCCCTTCGGCCACTCCGGCGAGGACGAGCTGGCCATCGCCATGGACGGCCACGGCGGCTTCGACCACAACGTGCAGACCTTCCGCGTCGTCACCAAGCTGGAGCGCCGCTACCCGCGCTGGCCGGGGCTCAACCTCACCTGGGAGACGCTGGAGGGGGTGGTCAAGCACAACGGCCCGGTGGCCGCCCAGCTGGAGCAGCCGGCGTTCCTGGCCATCGCCGACTTCGCCAAGGTCTACGACCTGGAGCTGTCCACCTACGCCTCGGCCGAGGCGCAGGTGGCCGCGCTGGCGGACGACATCGCCTACAACAACCACGATGTGGACGACGGCCTCGCCGCGGGCCTGTTCACCGCCGACGATCTGCTCGACATCCCGCTGATCGGCCCGGAATTGGCCGCCGTGCGCGCCGAGTTCCCCGACTGCGACGCCCAGATCCAGCGCTACGAAGCGGTGCGTCGCATGATCGGCGTCATGGTCGACGACGTGCTGGCCGAAACGCGGCGGCGCGCCGACGAGAGCGGCGTCGACTCTGCTGAGGCGGTGCGCGCGCTGGGGCGTCCGCTCGTCTCGTTCTCGCCCGGATTGTTGCAGGACTTGGCCGTGCTGCGACGCTTCCTGATGGAACGCATGTACCGCCATCCGCGCGTGAACCGCACCCGCTCGCAGGCGCGGCGCATCCTGCAGCAGATGTTCGAGCTGTTCATGACCGAGCCCGACGTGCTGCCCGCCGAATGGTTCGAGGCGCAGCGCGGCAAGGACGCTTCGGGCCGGGCGCGGCTGGTGTGCGACTATGTGGCCGGCATGACCGACCGCTACGCCATCGAGGAGCACAGGAAGCTGTTCACCCTCGACAGCTGGCACTGAAAACCCAACGCGCGTTCACCGATCGGTAAGCCTACCGGGGCGTAAATGGGTATCGACGTCCCCAGCAGAATCGCGGCCCTTCGCGGGCGCGGAGAGTTTCCCATGACCGAGTACGATCGCGGAGCCTACACCCCCCACGCCGACGCGCCTCTGGCGTTCGATCCCCGCTCGCCGCGCGAGCGCCGGCCGGTGCCGATGACGCTGGTGGCCTCGGGCGCGGTGCTGGCGGTGCTGTGCGGCGCGGTGGTCATGGCCTATCGCCATCACGGCGGCGTGGGCGGCGCGCCGCGTACAGTGGGCGCGCCCGTCGGTGCGGTGAAGACCATCGCCGCGCCCGACGCCACGGCGAAGGACCCGGCGGCCACGCTGGACGTCTATGCGCCGCAGAACGTTGTGGCCACGCCCACCTTCGCGCCCGCCCCGGAGGCCCCCGCGCCGCGGCCCGAGCCGCGCGTGGTGCAGATGCAGGCCGCCGCCGACCCCCAGGTCCGCATCGAGCCTGCGCCGCCGGCCGCCGTGACCACGACGACCCGCACCACGGTCTCCGCCGCGCCGTCGGCCGCGCCGGCCACCGCGGTGGTGCACGGCGCCGCCGACGCCGACTCGCGCACCGTCGCCCCGCCCGCGGCCGCGCCACAGGTGGTCGCCGCCGCCAAACCCGCCAGCAAACCCGCCGCGGCGGGCAAGGCGCCCTCACGTTCCGGCGCCATGACCGTCGCCTCCATCCGCGAGACCGACGCAACCATCGATGCGGCGTTGGCGCGCTCGGCCCAGCCGGCCGTCGCCGTCAAACCGGTCGCCGCCGCGCCGAAGGCGGTTACGGTCAAGCCGACGCTGACGGTCGCCAAGGCCTTGACCGTAAAGCCCGCCGCCGTCGCTAGGGCCGCGCCCGCCGCTGCCGCTCCCGCTGCGCACGGCAAGGCGGTGGTGCAGATCGGCGCCTACAATTCGACCGCCATCGCCGACACCCAGTTCGCCGCGGCCAAGGCGCTGGTCGGCGGCGGCCACGGCAAGGCGGTGAGCCCGGTGGTGGTCGGCGGCAAGACGCTCTACCGCACCGCCTTCACCGGCTTTACCGACAAGGCGGCGGCCCAGGCGTTCTGCAGCAAGCTCTCCGCCGCCGGCCACACCTGCATCGTGAAGGGCTGACGCCGGCGCCGTGGCTCCGCGCGCCTGCATCCTCGGCTGCGAAGGCGCGCTCCTCAGCGGCGAGGAGCGCGCCTTCTTCCGTGACGCGAGGCCGTGGGGCTTCATCCTCTTCGCCCGCAACGTGGAGAGCCTCGACCAGCTTAGGCGGCTGACCGAAGCCCTGCGTGCGGCGGTGGACGACGACGGCGCGCCGGTGTTCGTCGACCAGGAGGGCGGGCGCGTGCAGCGCCTGCGGCCGCCGCTGGCGCGCCGCCGCCGCCCCGCCGCGCTGTTCGGCGCGCTGCACGCCCGCGAGCCGGAGCTTGCCGAGGAGGCGGTGCGGCTGAACCATCGCTTGCTGGCTCACGAGTTGAGGGCGGCCGGCATCGACGCCGACTGCGCGCCGTGCATCGACGTGCTGCAACCCGAGACTCACGCCATTATCGGGGACCGCGCCTTCGGCTCCGACCCCGCCACCGTGGCGGCGCTGGGCCGCGCGGCGGTGGACGGCCTCTTGGAGGGCGGCGTGGCGCCTGTGGTCAAGCACATCCCCGGCCACGGCCGCGCCCGCGCCGACAGCCACCTGGAGCTGCCGGTGGTCGACACGCCGCTCGACGTGCTGGAGGAGACCGACTTCCTCCCCTTCCGCACCCTGGCCGACGCGCCGATGGCGATGACCGCGCATGTGACCTACTCCGCCGTCGATCCTGATCGCTGCGCCACGGTGAGTCCGCGCGTGATCGAGACGGTGATCCGCGGGCTGATCGGATTCGACGGCCTGCTCATGTCCGACGACCTCTCCATGCGTGCGCTCGGCGGTTCGCTGGCCGAACGGGCGCGGGCGTCCTTCGACGCCGGGTGCGACGTGGTGCTGCACGGCAACGGCGCGCTGACCGGCGAGCCGGTGCGCGACCTGCGCGCCGAGCTGCAGGCGGTGGCCGATGCTTCTCCCGAGCTGTCCGGCCGCGCCCTGGAGCGCGCCGTCGCCGCCCGCGCTGTGGCCCGGCGTGAGCGGCCGTTCGATCCCGAGGCGGCCGAGCGGCGCCTGGCCGACCTGGGCCTCGAAGGCCGCGTCGCGTGACTTTCCAGCCCCGCTTCGACTTCGAGGCGGCGCGCAGCGCGGGTGCCCTTGAGATCGATCCCGACGAGGCGCTGATCGTCGACATCGACGGCTACGAAGGCCCGCTGCACCTGCTGCTGGAGCTGGCGCGTCGCCAAAGGATCGACCTGCTGCAGATCAGCGTCACGCGCCTGGCCGAGCAGTACCTGGCCTTCGTGCGTGCGGCCAAGCGGCGCCGCTTCTCGCTTGCGGCCGACTATCTCGTGATGGCCGCCTGGCTCGCCTACTTGAAATCGCGCCTGCTGCTGCCGCGCCCCGAGCGCGCCGCGGAGGAGGAACCGCCGGCCGAGCAGGTGGCGCAGGCGCTGGCCTTCCGCCTCGCCAAACTCGACGCCATGCGCGGCGCGGTCGATGCGCTCAAGGCGCTGCCCCAGGATCGCCAGGACGTGTTCGGGCGCGGCGATCCGCAGGCCGCGATCGTGCGCGCGCAGGTGAGCTGGGAGGGCGACCTGCACGCGCTCGTCACCGCCTACATCGAGCAGCGCCGCCGAGACCGGCTGCGCCATTACGAGCCCGAGCGCCGGGTGGAAGCCTATCCGCTGGAGGCCGCCCGCGCGCGGCTGCGCACGCTCCTGCCCGAGCTGACGGACTGGGCGCCGCTGTCGCGCGTCGTCCCCGAGGCGAGGGACGGGCCGACCCGCGCCTCGTGTGTCGCCTCCACCCTTTCGGCGGGGCTGGAGATGGTGAAGGCGGAGGTGCTCGAGACGCGCCAGACACAAGCCTTCTCCGAGCTCTACCTGCGCGCCTGCAAGGCGGCGTGAGCGACCCGGACCCCGCCGCCGCCCAGGGCGAACGGATGGTGGAGGCGCTGCTGTTCGCCGCCGCCGAGCCGCTCTCAGCCATCGATCTCGCCGCTCGCCTGCCCGCCCGGGTCAACGTGGACGCGGCGCTGGCGGCGTTGCAGGAGCGATACGCCGGCCGCGGCGCCGAGCTGCAGGTGGTCGCCGGCCGCTGGCGCTTCGCCACCGCCGCAGATCTCGCCTTCCTGATGGTGCAGGAGCGGGCGGAGCCGCGCCGCCTCTCAAAGGCCGCCTACGAGGTGCTGGCGATCATCGCCTACCACCAGCCGGTGACCCGCGCCGAGATCGAGGACGTACGCGGCGTGGCGCTCTCGCGCGGCACGCTCGACACGCTCCTGGAGGTCGGCTGGGTGCGGATGCGCGGGCGCCGTCGCTCTCCCGGCCGTCCTGCGACCTTCGCCACCACCGACGGCTTCCTGCTGCACTTCGGCCTGGCGAGCCTGGCCGACCTGCCGGGGGCCGCCGACATGCGCGCCGCCGGCTTGCTCAGCCTCGACCTGCCCGCCGGCTTCGCCGTGCCTGACCCGTCTCGCGCCGTCACCGACGAGGACCCGCTCGAAGCCGGCGAGCCTGTCGAGTTCGTGAGGGATTACGTGGAGGACTGACGGGGGCCGACCGGGCGGTCAATCCTCGTTACGCCGCCACACTTCTTCCGCAAGCAGGGTGGCGAAGCCCAGCCATCCGATCAGCGGCACGGCGGTCAAGGCGGCGGGACGGTCGGTCCTGGCGGCCACCGCCGCGTAGGCGCCGGCGGTCCCGATCATGGCGGCGGAGGTCAGCGTGCTGACGCCCAACGCCCGCTTTCCGAAGAAGAGAGCGCTCCAGCCCGCGATCAGCGCGTTGTTCACCGCCCAGAGGCCGACCGCTGCGTTTCGCGATGGCGTCGCGGGCTTGCGCAGGAGCCGATAGCCTCCGTAGGCGAGGGCCGCCTCGATCAATGACCAGCCGAACGCGAAGACCGGCCCAGGCGGCGTGAAGCCGGGTTTGCTGAGCGAGCGATACCAGCGGCGGATGCGCGGGTGCTGGGGCGCAGGCGAGAATCGCTCCCCCGACCAGCTGATCAGGGCCACTGCGCCCGCTACGACGACGCCGGACACCAGGGGGGAGAAGCCGGCGCCCATCCAAGGTGAGGGGGCTCTCTTCGCAGGGCTCATCACGTCTCTCCCGTTCTGCGCGCGCGGCGGCTGGACGCGACACCAACGCAAGGCCGTCCATTACGTTCGTGCACGTCGCGACGGGGGGTGCGCCCACGGGCGCACATCGCTACACACCGCGCATGGATCGCATCGCCATCACCGGGGGACGACCGCTGCGGGGCGAGATCCCGATCAGCGGCGCCAAGAACTCGGCCATCAAGCTGATGGCCGCCAGCCTCCTCACCGAAGAGCCTCTGCGGCTCACCAACATGCCGCGTCTGGCGGACACGCGGTTCCTCGGCCGGCTGCTGCAGCGCTTTGGAACGAGCGTCGCTGAGCGGGACGACGGGCCGGACGGGCAGGAAACCGTGCTCCACACGCCCGAGATCACCTCCGCATTCGCGCCCTACGATCTGGTGCGCAAGATGCGCGCCTCATTCAACGTGCTGGGGCCACTGGTGGCGCGCACCGGCCACGCCAAGGTGAGCCTGCCCGGCGGCTGCACCATCGGCGCGCGCCCCGTGGACCTGCACCTGCAGGCGCTGGAGGCGCTGGGCGCGCGGCTCGACCTGCACGACGGCTACGTCTACGCCCAGGCCCCGCGCGGGCTGACCGGAGCGCGCATCGCCTTCCCCTTCGTCTCGGTGGGCGCGACCGAGCATACGCTGCTGGCCGCCGTGCTGGCCCGCGGAGAAACGGTGATCGAGAACGCCGCGCGCGAACCTGAGATCGCCGACCTCGTCCACTGCCTCGTCGCCATGGGCGCCAAGATCGACGGCGCGGGCGAGTCCGCCATCACCGTACAGGGCGTCGATCGCCTGCACGGCGCCGACTACCCGGTGATCGCCGACCGCATCGAGGCCGGCACCTACGCCGTGGCCGGCGCCGCCATGCCCGGCAGCGAGGTGCGCCTCAACGGCGTCGGCCCACCGCTGATCGAGGCGCTTCTGACCAAGCTGGAGGAGGCCGGCGTCGAGGTGGTGCGGGGCGAGACCTCCGTCACCATCCGCCGCGGTGAAGGTCGGCTAAAGGCGGTGGACTGGGAGACCCAGCCCTTCCCCGGTTTCGCCACCGATCTGCAAGCCCAGCTCATGGCGCTGATGACGCTGGCCGAAGGCGAGAGCGTGGTGCGCGAGACCATCTTCGAGAACCGCTTCATGCACGTGCCGGAACTCGCGCGCCTAGGAGCCGACATCCAGGTGGCCGCAGGCGAAGCGCACGTGCAGGGCGTGGAGCAGCTCACCGGCGCGCAGGTGATGGCCACCGACCTGCGGGCCTCGGTCGGCCTCGTCATCGCCGCCCTGGCTGCGCAGGGCCGCACCGTCGTGCACCGCGTCTATCACCTGGACCGCGGGTTCGAGCGGCTGGAGGAGAAGCTCGGCCGCTGCGGCGCGTGGATCGAGCGCCTGAAGGGCGACGAGGGCGAAGACGACCTCGACGCGCCGCTCCCCATCGCCGCCCAGGCCGCCGAATGACCACCATGACCGCCCCGGTCCCCCTCAAGTTGCTGGCCCAGGACGCCGACGACCTGCAGCTGCTCTCCGCCGCGCTGCAGGACGCGGTGGTGCGGCTGGACGACATCTCCTACGCCCCTACCGCGCGCACATTGACCTTCCCCGTCTGCCGCTTCCGATGGGAGGGCGACGGGACCGAGCGCGTCTCCGCCGCCGTGCAGTTCGGCGACGTGCTGGGCGTGCAGGCCCGCGGCGAGGCCGCCGGCGCGCGAGACCGCACCGCGAGCCTCCTCGCCATAGAGTTCGCGCCGACCGCCGATCCCGAAGACCCGGGGGGAGCGGTGATGCTGCACTTCGCCGGCGGCGGCGACATCCGCTTGCAGGTCGAGTGCGTCGACGCCGCCCTGGCCGACCTCGCCGAGCCGTGGAGCACGATCGCCAAGCCCCGCCACGGCGGCTGAAGGTGGCGCGCCGCTTTGACCACGCCGACCCGGGCTTTCCCGCGGCCTGGGCCGCCTTTCTCGACGAGCGCCGTGGCGCCCCCGCCGACGTGGACGAAGCCGTTGCGTCCATCATCGCGCGCGTGAAGGCTGAGGGCGTCGCAGCGCTCCTGGAGTACTCCCGTCGCTTCGACGGTGTCGACCATGCCGAGGAGCAGCTGCGCGTCACGCCTGAGGAGATCGACGCGGGCGCCGCCGCCTGCCCGGCGGAGGTGCGCGACGCCCTGACCCTCGCCGCCGCACGCATCCGCGCCTATCACGAGCGCCAGCGCCCCGCCGACCAGCGCTGGACCGACGAGCTGGGCGTCGAGCTCGGCTGGCGCTGGACGCCGCTCGATTCGGTGGGCGTCTACGTGCCCGGCGGCCGCGCGGCCTATCCTTCCAGCGTGCTGATGAACGTCGTGCCCGCGATGGCGGCGGGCGTAGGCCGCATCGCCATGGTCACGCCGCCGGGCCGACTCGAGGCGGCGGTGCTCGCCGCCGCGAAGATCGCAGGTGTCTCCGAGATTTGGCGCGTGGGTGGGGCGCAGGCGTGCGCGGCGCTGGCCTATGGAGCGGGCCCGATAGCGCCGGTGGACAAGATCGTCGGTCCCGGCAACGCTTACGTTTCGGCGGCCAAGCGCCAGCTCTACGGGGTGGTGGGCATCGACGCCTTGGCCGGCCCCTCTGAAATCCTGGTGGTGGCCGACGCCGACAACGACCCTGCGTGGATCGCCGCCGACCTTCTCAGCCAGTGCGAGCACGACCCCGACGCGCAGGCCATCCTGATCACCGACGACCCGGCGCTGGCGGCGCGCGTCGAGGCGGCCGTCGAGGCCGAGCTTACGTCGCTGCCGACCGCGGCGGTCGCCACCGCATCCTGGCGCACCCATGGCGCTGTGGTGGTCGCGTCGTTGGAGGCGACGCCGGCGCTGGTCGACGCCGTCGCGCCCGAGCACGCCGAGTTCCTCGTGGCCGACCCGGATACGCTCGCCGCCAAGGTGCGCCACGCCGGCGCGATATTCCTCGGGCGCAGCACCCCGGAGGCCGTCGGCGACTACGTGGCCGGCTCGAACCACGTGCTACCCACCAGCCGCGCGGCGCGCTTCTCTTCGGGCCTGTCGATCTACGACTTCCTCAAGCGCACCTCGATGCTGCGCTGCTCGCCGCAGAGTTTTTCGCGCCTTGGCCCGCCCACCGTGGCGCTGGCCGACGCCGAGGGTCTGCCCGCCCATGCTCGCTCCGCCGCCCTGCGGCTCGGGCAGGGCGGGAGTGGCGGCGCACCGTGAGCGAGCATCGCCTGCGCTCGGTGGTGATCGACGAGGCGAGCCTCGCGGCGCTGACCCGCGACCAGGAGCACGAGCGCCAGATCGCCATCTTCGACCTGCTGGAGGAGAACAGTTTCACGCCCGAAGGCGCCGGTGGCGGTCCCTACGATCTCGCGCTTTCACTGATGGACGGTCGTCTCGCCTTCGACATCAGCACCGAGACTTACCAGCGGCGGCACCTGCTCTCGCTCACGCCTTTGCGCGGTACGATCAAGGACTATTTCCTGATCTGCGACAGTTACTACGATGCGATCCGCAACAGCTCGCCCAGCCAGATCGAGACCTTGGACATGGGCCGTCGCGGACTGCACAACGAGGGCTCCGAGCGCCTGCGAGAGAGGTTGGCTGGCAAGGTTGCGCTCGACCTCGACACTGCGCGCCGCCTCTTCACCCTGATCTGCGCGCTCTACCGTCGGCTGTGATGGATGCGACCGCCCCGCCGCCGCGCCCCTGCGCCGTGCTGTTCGTTTGCACCTGGAACCGCGTGCGCTCGCCCATGGCCGCAGCGCTCGTGCGCCGTCGTTGGAGCGGCGAGGTGTGGGCCGACAGCTGCGGCGTGCAGGCGGGGGAGGGCGAGCCCGACCCCTTCGCCGACGCCGTGCTGCGCGAGGTCGACGCCGACCTCTCGGCGCACGCGCCCAAGGCCTTCGCCGACGTCACCGACGGCTCCTTCGACCTTGTCGTCGCCCTCAGCCGTGAGGCCGATGAGGTGGTGGAGGCCTTCGCCCGCGGGCGGTCCGCCGAGATCGCCCACTGGCCCGTGCCCGACCCCACGCTTGAAACCGGCGCGCGCGAGCAACGCTTGGCCGCCTACCGCGCCGTTCGCGAGGAGATCGACCGGCGGCTCGTCGCCCACCTCGGCGCGCCGGCGACCGCGCCATGACCTCCCGCGCGCGCCTCGTGCTCGCCAGCGCCAGTCCACGCCGGCTGGAGCTGCTGGCGCAGATCGGCGTCACGCCCGACGAGGTCCTGGCGGTCGACGTGGACGAGACGCCGCTGCGCGACGAGCTGGCGCGCCCTATGGTGGAGCGGCTCGCCCGCGCCAAGGCCGCCGCCGCGCACGCTAGGCGGCCTGACGCCTACGTTCTGGCCGCCGACACCACCGTCGCTGTCGGCCGCCGCCTGCTGGGCAAGCCCGCCGACGCGGCGGCCGCGGCGCGCATGCTCGGCCTTCTCTCCGGCCGGGCTCACCGGGTGCTGACCGGTGTCGCCGCCACGGCGCCGGACGGGCGGGCGGTGGTGCGTGTCAGCGAATCGCGCCTGCAGGTGAAGCGCCTCGCACCCGTCGAGCTGCAGGCGCTGGTCGCCGGCGGCGAGTGGCGCGGCGTGGCCGGCGGCTATCGCTTGCAGGGCGCCATGGCCGCCTATGTCCGCGCCTTGCAGGGCAGCTACAGCGGCGTGGTTGGCCTGCCGCTGTATGAGACTCGCGCCATCCTGGAGGGCCTGGGCTGGCGAGCCTCGTGAGCGGCGTGCGCCGGCTCTTCCTCGACGAGGCGCCCGGCGAGCGCCGCGGCGTGGTGTGGCTCGACGGGCGCCCCGAGCGCCTCCTCATCGCACGCGACGGCGAGGATGGCGTGCGTGTGGGCGAACGCCGTGTCGGCCGCCTCGGCGCGCGCGGTCCCGGCGGCGGCGCCTGGGTGGAGCTGGGGGAGGGGCCTCCCGGCTGGATCGCCCGCGCGCCGGCCGGCCTCGCCCAGGGCTGCGCCTTCGCGCTGGAGGTGCAGGCGCAGGCGCACGGCGACAAGGGCCCGCGTGTAAGCTGGTCGGCGCCGGCGCAGGGCCCGCCGCGTCTCCTGGCGGCCGTCCCCGATCTGCTGGTCCGCCTCGCCGACTTCGCCGATGCGCCGGTGGAGGCCGGGCGCGAGGCGCGCGAAGCCGCCGACGCCGCTGAGGCCGAGGCGCTGGCGACGGTCCACCGGCTCGCGGGCGGCCTCGTGCTGACCATCCAGCCCACCCGCGCTTTGGCGTCCGTCGATGTAGACACGTCGGCGGCCACGCCTCGCGCCGTGCAGGAGGCCAACCTGCGCGCCATCCGCCACGCCGCCCGCCTGCTCCGCCTCAAGGCGCTCGGCGGAACCGTGGTGATCGATCTGGTGGGGGCCCGGCCCGCGGCCGGCCTGATGCGCGCCGAGGCCGCCCGCGCTTTCGCAGCCGATGGGCCGGAGGTGCGGGTCCTCCCCCCCGACTCGCTGGGCCTGCTGGCGGTGGCGCGGCCGCATCGCGAGCGGCCGCTGGCCGAGGCGCTGCTGGACGGTGACGGTCGCCCCACCGCCCGCACGCAGGCCCAGCGCGTGCTGCGCGAACTTCAGCGCGAACTCGCCGTGCGGCCGGGCGTGCTGTTCGAGCTTCGCTGCAGCTGCGACGTCGCCGCAGAGGCGGCGCCCTTCGTCGGCGCGCTGGGATCGCGCGTGCGCCTCGTCGCCGGACTTGCCCCTGGCCGCACCGGCGCCGACATCGTCGCCGTATGACCGCACGCGCCTGCCCCATCTGCACCAAGCCCGCCTCCGAGGCGCATAGACCGTTCTGCTCGCGGCGCTGCGCGGACGTGGATCTGCAGCGCTGGTTCGCGGGTGCCTATGTCGTTCCCGGGCGGGCCGAACCTGCGACTGGCGTCGAGGCCGACGACCAGGACGCGGGGTGACGCCGCCTCGGCTGGACACGCTCCGACCCGCTCGATAGAAGGCCGCTTCCGCCGCGGGCCGCAGGTTTGCGCGCGCCTCCGCCGGATCGGCTCGCTGGCTTCAGCGGTCTCGCAGCGCGCCTGGGTAGCTCAGTTGGTAGAGCAGCGGATTGAAAATCCGCGTGTCGGTGGTTCGAATCCGCCCCCAGGCACCATTTCTCCGTCCTTTCGTTCGCTCGTCTCCTCGGTCGGCGCACACGCGCCGGGCGTGGCGGGGCGCGGCAAAGAGGCGTGTCCGGCCGGCCGGCTGAACGCGCGGAGACTTTCGCCGCTTTCGCCAAAGGCGCTTGCGCCCGGCGCCGGGCGGCGGCGCAATTCGCGCTTGACGTCGCTGGAGCCGATGGCCAAGGGTGACGGCCGACCGCAGATAAATTTGCGGTAAGGTTTGCGGCGCTTCGGCGCACAATCCATCCGCGGATAGCCGGGCGCGTTTTGACGTGGCCGTTTATTTTTGGTTTTGGGCGGCCTGTCGTCGAGCGCATGTTTGAAGCGCAAGGGGGCGAGTCGTCGACGGTGGGACCGCTCCGGCGGGCCTGCTTCACCCCGTGCTCGAACACACAGGAACTGGCCTGAATATGCTGGACACCAAACGAACCACTCCGATCGTCGCCATGCTGGGCGCGCTCGCGCTCATGGCCACGGCGGCGCCTGTGCTGGCGCAAGGCGCGCCATCGGGGCCGGCCGCTTCATCTCCGGCCGCCGCCGCTACGGATGCGGCGACCGCCAATCCGGCCAACGATCCCAACGCCGCGGCCGCGCCCGGCGCATCGCCGACTGGCGCCGGCGGTGACCCAGCCGACGCTGGCGGGCCGCCGAAGAAGACCATCACCCCGATCACGATGTTCCTCGGTGCGACCATGGTCGTGAAGGTCGTCATGGCCGGCCTGCTGTTCGCCTCGGTGTTCACCTGGACGCTGCTGCTGATCAAGCTGTTCGAGTTCAGCAAACTGAACGGTCAGTCCAACAAGTATCTGGAGGCGTTCCGCGGAGCGCGGTCGATCGCCGACATCAACCGGATCTCCACTTCCGAGGACTTCGAAGGCAACCCGATGGCCGATATGGCCGCCGCCGCCTCTGGCGAGGTGGAGCTGTCGCGCCAGGCTGGCCTTTCCGTCGCTGGCGAGCATCGCGACTCCACCATCAACCGCGCCGCCTCCGCGGTGTCTGCCGTGCAGGCTGGCTTGGCCAAGCGCCTCTCCGGCGGCATGCAGTTCCTGGCCTCCGTCGGTTCGTCAGGCCCCTTCATCGGCCTGTTCGGCACGGTGTACGGCATCATGAACTCGTTCATAGGCATCGCGCAGACCAACACGACCAACATTTCGGTCGTGGCGCCTGGCATCGCCGAGGCTCTGTTGGCGACCGGGATCGGCCTATTCGCCGCCATTCCGTCGGTTATCTTCTATAACTACTTCCAGACCCGGATCGCCGCCTATGGCACGCGCTCGGAAGGCTTCGTCGCGGAGTTGATGAACGCCATCTCGCGCCAACTCGACAAGGGAGCGTAAGCGGAGATGGGAGCCAAGCTCGGAGGGCCTGGCGGAGGCGACAAGTGGCACGTCGACGCCAACAGCGAGATCAACGTCACGCCCTTCGTGGATGTGATGATGGTTCTCCTGATCATCTTCATGGTGGCCTCTGCGGTGGCCTCGGTGTCGATCCACGTTGATCTGCCCAACGCTCACGCCAAGGCGTCTCCTAGTCCGCCGAAGCCGGTCTTCCTTTCGATGAAGAGCGATGGGTCGATCTACCTTTCAGACAATTCCACTAGCCTTTCTACGCTGGGAGACGACATCAAGGCGCAAATCGGCGCACGCGATCCGGCCCATGAGCGTATCTACATCCGCGGCGACAAAGACGTGACGTTTGGAGATTTCACCAAGCTGATGGGCAAGCTGCAAGACGACGGGTTCTACAGTGTGGCCCTGGTCGGCCAAGACAAGAAGTAGGGGGGAGGAAGCATCATGTCAGTCCAAGCTCCCGAACAGCATCGCTACGACCCGCTGACCGATGAGGGTCGGCGCCGAGGTAAAGGTTTGTCGACGGGCGCGATCATAGGGATCGTCATCTCGGCGATCTTCCATATCGCGCTCTTGGCTTACTTGTGGAAGGCCCACTTCCAGCAACATTACGAGACCCAGGAAGACACGGCGATCCAGATCGAGGCGCCACCACCACCGCCGCCGCCTCCCCCCCCACCCCCGCCGCCGCCGCCGCCGGAGCGCACCTCGCCGCCACCTATCGCGCCGAAGATGTCGCCTCCGGTAGCCAATGTGCCGCCGCCACCGCCGCTTTACATTCCACCGGTGAAGACGACCGCACCCCCGTCGATCGCTCCGCCCCAGGTGGTGCTGGTGCCGCCCGCGCCGGTGGTGGCGCCTGCCCCGCCGGCGGCGCCGCCAGTGCTCAGCGCCGCGTCGATGACGCGCAAGCCAAGCGACCTGACGGATTACTATCCCGATCTGGCGCAGCGCGAGAACAAGACCGGGCACACGGTCATGCACTGCACGGTGACGGTGAAGGGCACGCTCAGCGGTTGCAGCGTGGTTTCCGAAAGCCCGTCGGGATACGGTTTTGGCGCGGCCGCTCTTCGTACGGCGCGAGAATTCCGCATCACGCCGGCGACACGCGACGGTAAGCCGGTCGAGGGGCAGATCACCATCCCCATCACATGGCAATTGGCTGAATAAGCGTATCCCAGCGTCGACCTACGGGAACGGGCCGCCTTGCGGGGCGGCCCATTCTTTTTGTCTGGAATGGCCGACAGCGACTTTCGTTTTCGCAAGGCGCGATCTAGAAGCCTCGCTCCCACGCCGCCCTAGCTCAGTTGGTTAGAGCGCCAGATTGTGGCTCTGGAGGTCACCCGTTCGATCCGGGTGGGCGGTACCATTCTCCCGCCGGCCACGGCGGATGCTTCGGATCTTCGCGCCGCACCCATGCCCGCGTCTCGCGTCGCCGTGATCGGGGGCGGGGCCCTGGGCCTGCTCTGTGCCCGCCGCCTCGCCGACGACGGCTGGTCCGTCCAGGTTCATGAGGCGCCCGCGTCGCCCGGCGCCTCGGCCATCGCGGCGGGCATGTTGGCGCCGGCGTCCGAGGCGCTGCTCGAGGGTCCCGGCCTCTATCCTCTGCTGATGCAGGCGCGTCAGACGTGGGCGGCGATCGCCGCGGACCCCCCCTGGCTCCACCGCGACGGCGCCTTCCACTTGCCGCCGCCGGGCGAAGCCGCCGAGCGTCTCCAGGCCCTGCAGGCGCTCGGCGCGCAGGCGGCGTTCGCAACCGCGCCCGTAGAGGGCGACGCCATCGCCGTCTACACGCCCGACGACTGGAGACTGGTCACCGCAGAGGCGCTGGCGTGGCTCGCGCGCGAACTCGCCGCGCGTGGCGTCATCCGCCACGCGGGCGCGCCGCTACGCCCCGAGGCTTCGACACCCGATCGGCTCGGCGTCGATGCGGTCGTACTCGCTGCAGGCTGGGGCGCGGCGGAGTGGGGTGCCCTCGCCCCCGAGGCGTCGCTCCTGTCGCCCATCAAGGGGCAGTTGCTGCGCGTGACCGACCTGGGCGACGCCCGCGGCCCGGTGCTGCGCGTCGAGGGGGCCTATCTCGTTCCCGACGCCGCGGGTCTGATCGTCGGCGCCACCATGGAGCCCGGCGCGAGCGATACGGATGTGACGACGGCGGCGACGCAGACGCTGCTTGCAGCCGCGGCCCCGTTCGCACCATCGGTCATCGGCCGCCCAGTCGTCGCCTTCGCGGGCGTACGCGCCACCACGCCAGACGGCCTGCCGCTGGTGGGACGCTCCGCCACGCCCGGCGTGTGGTGGGCGGCAGGCGCGCGCCGCAACGGCTGGCTGCTCGCCCCTCTGGTGGCCGAGGTGCTGGCGGCGGGAATGGCCGGTCGGCCCGCAGGCCCCTGGGCGCCACGCCTGTCCCCCGGCCGGTTCATGCCCGCCGCGCCTTAGCCCCATGGAGACGGCGGCCGGGCCAAAGCCCGGCCATTCGGTTCAGGCGCTGTAGTACATATCGAACTCGACAGGGTGCGGGTGCAGCTGCAGGCGGCGCACCTCCTCCATCTTCAGCTCGATGTAGCTGTTGATGAAGTCGTCATCCATCACGCCGCCCTTCTTGAGAAACTCGCGGTCGGCGTCGAGGCTCTCCAACGCCTCGCGCAGAGAGCCGCACACCTCCGGCACGTTCTTCTGCTCCTGCGGCGGCAGATCGTAGAGGTTCTTGTCGAGCGCCGGACCCGGATCGATCCGGTTCTGGATGCCGTCGAGCCCCGCCATCAGCAGCGCCACGAAGGTGAGGTAGGGATTGCCCAGCGGATCGGGGAAACGAACCTCGATGCGCTTGGCCTTGGGCGACGTCACGTAAGGGATGCGGATCGAGGCGGAGCGATTGCGTGCCGAATACGCCAGCTTCACCGGCGCCTCGTAGCCAGGCACGAGTCGCTTGTAGCTGTTGGTCGACGGGTTCGCGAAAGCGTTGATGGCCTTGGCATGCTTGATTACGCCGCCGATGTAGAACAGGCACATGTCCGACAGGCCGGCGTACTTGTCGCCGGCGAACAAGGGCTTGCCGCCCTTCCAGATCGACTGGTGGCAGTGCATGCCCGAGCCATTGTCGCCGAAGTAAGGCTTGGGCATGAAGGTCGCCGTCTTGCCATAGGCCGCCGCCACGTTGTGGATGACGTATTTGTATAGCTGCATGCGGTCGGCCATCGTCAGAAGGTCACTGAACTTCAGGCCCAGCTCGTGCTGCGCCGGCGCCACCTCGTGGTGGTGCTTCTCGGGGTCGAGGCCCAGTTCGCCCATCACCGCCAGCATTTCGCCGCGCAGGTCCTGCCCGCTGTCGACCGGATTGACCGGGAAGTAGCCGCCCTTGGCCCCGGGGCGGAAGCCCATGTTGCCTTCGGGATAGACCTTGCCGGTGTTGGCCGGAAGCTCGATCGAGTCGAACGCGTAGCCGGTGCTCTGCGCGCTCGTGGTCCAGCGCACGTCGTCGAAGACGAAGAATTCGGCTTCCGGGCCGAAATACACCTGGTCGCCGATGTCGGCCGACTTGGTGTAGGCCAGCGCCTTCTTGGCGATGGAACGCGGATCGCGCGAATAGGGCTCGCCACTGTCGGGATTCACCACGTCGCAGAACAGGAACATGGTGGTCTGCTGATAGAATGGGTCGATGTAGGCCGTGGTGAGGTCAGGCTTCAGCAGCATGTCGCTCTCATTGATCGCCTTCCAGCCGGCGATGGACGAGCCGTCGAACATGGTGCCTTCGGTGAGGAACTCCTCATCCACCAGGTCGATGTCGAAGGTGACGTGCTGCAGCTTGCCGCGGATGTCGGTGAAGCGCACGTCGACGTACTTGACGTCCTTCTCCTTGATCTGGGCCTGGATTTCGGCGGGGGTCATGGGTGGGCTCCTGATGGACGACCGCCGCGCCGGTCGAGCCGGGGGACGGCGATAGGTAAGGGACGTCAGACGGCGGCGGGGCCGCTCTCGCCGGTGCGGATGCGCACCACCTCGGCGATGTCGGAGATGAAGATCTTGCCGTCGCCGATCTTGCCGGTGCGCGCGGCGGTGACGATGGCCTCGACGGCCCGATCGGCCTGATCGTCGCCGACCACCACCTCGATCTTGATCTTGGGCAGGAAGTCGATGACGTACTCGGCCCCGCGGTAGAGTTCGGTGTGACCCTTCTGGCGCCCGTAGCCCTTCGCCTCGAGCACGGTCATGCCCTGGACGCCCAGTTCCTGCAGCGCCTCCTTCACCTCGTCGAGCTTGAACGGCTTGATGACGGCTTCGATCTTCTTCATGCGCGCTCGGCAGGGGGGCGGCCACGGCGGTGGCGCCCCCGTATCCGAGCACGCTGGGCCGCTGCGCTCAAGGCGTGAACGCAGGCGGAGGACCGGCCGCTCCGCCCCCCGCTCGCGTTTTGCGCACGGGCGCCTTTGTGCGAGGCGCCTCGCGTGAGCCGCCCGGAGGAGGCCCCGAAGCGCGTGGTCGCCTTGGCCGACCTCGCCGCGGCCGATCGCGCCGCGGACGAGGCGGGGCTCCCGCCTGCGACGCTGATGGATCGGGCGGGCCGCGCCGTGGCCGCGGCGATGCGCGCGCGATGGGCGCCTTCGCCGGTTACGGTGCTGTGCGGGCCGGGAAACAACGGCGGCGACGGCTACGTCGCCGCCCAGGCGCTGCGCGAGGCGGGTTGGCCCGTCGCGGTGGTGGCGCTGGCGCCTCCCCAGGGGCCGGCCGCGAACGCCGCGGCGCAGGCGTGGGGCGCCGAGCCTGGGGGGGCGCAAGGCGCCGAGCGTGCGCTGGAGAGCGCCGACCTCGTCGTCGACGCCCTCTTCGGCGCCGGGCTCAGCCGGCCGCTGGATGCGCCGACCCGGGCGCTGCTCGCCCACGCGGCGCATGACGGCGGACGCCCGCTCGTGGCCATCGACCTGCCCTCGGGGCTCGCCGGCGACGACGGGCGTGTGGCGGAGGGCGTGCAGGCGGCTACGCTGACAGTCACCTTCGCCGCCCGCAAGCGCGCGCACGTGCTTGAGCCCGCCGCCTCGCTCTGTGGCGAGCTGGTGGTGGCCGACATCGGCCTGGGGCCGCACCTGTGCGCGCAGGGGCCGCCGACCTGGGTGAACGGCCCGTCGCTCTGGGCGCACGCCTACCCCTGGCCGCCGACCTCCACCTACAAGACCCAGCGCGGACGGCTGCTGGTGGTCAGCGGCGGGGCGCACGCCACCGGCGCGGCCCGGCTGGCGGCGCGGGCGGGGCTGCGCATCGGCGCGGGCCTCGTCACGGTGATGAGCCCGCCGTCGGCGCTGATCGTGAACGCCGCGGCGCTGGAGGCGGTGATGGTGCGCCCGTTCGCCGATGCGCAGGCGCTGGGCGCGGCGGCGACCGAAGCTCAGGCCGTGGTGATCGGGCCCGCCGCGGGGGTGGGCGAACGCACCGCCTCCAATGTCCACGCCCTCGCGGCGACCGGGGCGCGCCTGGTGGTCGACGCCGACGCCCTGACGAGCTTCAAGGCCGATCCCTCCGCCCTGTTCGCCCTGCTCGAAGAGGGCGACGTGCTCACCCCGCATCCAGGCGAGTTCGAGCGCATCTTTCCCGGCCTGCTCGCCGCCAGCGCCCAGCGCATCGACGCAGCGCGGGAGGCGGCGCGGCGGGCCGGCGCGGTGGTGCTGCTCAAGGGCGGCGATACGGTCGTGGCCCATCCCGACGGGCGTGCGGCGGTGAACACGGTGCGCGCGCCCTGGCTCGCCACCGCCGGCTCGGGCGACACGCTGGCGGGCATGATCGGCGGCCTGATCGTCCAGGGCATGACGAGCTTCGACGCCGCCTGCTGCGCCGCCTGGCTGCACGCCGAGGCCGGTCGCCGGCACGGCCCCGGCCTGATCTCGGAGGACATCGCCGAGCTGATCCCGGGCGTGCTGCGCCACCTCGACGATCGACGCCCCGTGACCTGAAGGGGGCGGCGCCCGCCGGCGCGATCATCGGTCGGCTTTGGCGCTCACCGCGCTGATCCTGTGGTGCGGACGAGAGGGCTCGAACCTCCACGCCTTTCGGCGCTGGAACCTAAATCCAGTGCGTCTACCAGTTCCGCCACGTCCGCAGGCCGGGCGGCGCAGGGGTAGGCGAGGGCGACGGGCCTCGCAAGCGGCCCGCGTTCACCCCGCCGTGACGAGCGTCTCTCGGGCGAGTTGCAGCCGCTCCAGGGGCGTCGAGCCCGATGCGCCTTCCACGGCGTGCTCGATCACGGCTGCGCCGGGTCCGTCGCGGTGGACGCGGATCACCGCCTGCAGGCCGTCCACCTCGGGGGCGCGGATCACCACGTCGCCGTTGGACGCGCGGGCGCCGTTCACCCTCAGCACCGCGCCGCCGGTGCGGCTGACAGAGGGGCCGGCGTAGCTCACCGCATACGAGGCGCGGGCGACCGGCGCGCCGGCGCGGCTCTCCTCCACCTGGTAGTCGAAGCCTCGGCGATCATCGCGCGTCACCACGACCACGACCTTGTCTGGCTTGGCGCCGGTCAGCGCCTCGTGGAACGACGAGGCCTGCGGCGCCATCACCCACCGCCCCACCATGCCCGCGTCGGCGGCCATGGCCGTGCTCGACAGGCCGGCCAGCGTCGCGGCCATACCTGCGACGACGGCGGAACGCTTGGACCAGCTGCGGCGCCGTACGGGCGCCGGCTCCTGCTCCAGGAGGTCCGCCAGCTCCGCGGCCCGGGGGGAAGTGTCCCGGCGCAGCGCCTCGACGAGGGAGAGCGGCAGGCCGAAGCGAGGATCGGAAGCCATGGCGGTAAACCTGATGTCGACGGGCGCCTCCCACCGTGGAAGCGCTGACCGTATCGTACGGTATGGATAAGAGCAGCGCAGTCCACCGGTCAAGCGATAAATACCGATCGGTAGCGTACACATCTGCGACCTATGGACAGATGGACGAAACCGTTCCATATCGCCCGGTATGGAAACCCTCGCGCACGATGCGCACGATGCGCTCGATGCGCCCGCGCCCGCCGCACCCGTACGCGGGCGTCCAAGGGAGTTCTGCACCGAAGCCGCCCTGGCGAAGGCGCTGCGCGTATTCTGGACGCGCGGCTACGAGGGCGCTTCGCTCTCCGAGCTGACCGAGGCCATGGGCATCACCCGCCCCAGCCTCTACGCCGCCTTCGGCAACAAAGAGGAGCTGTTCCGCAAGGCGCTCGACCTCTATGAGCGCGAGAAGCTCGCCTTCATGAAGACCGCGCTGGAGGCGCCTACCGCGCGCGGTGTGGCCGAGCGCTTGCTGCACGCCATGTTGGCCATGCAGACCTGCGCCGACGCTCCCCGCGGATGCCTGGCGGTGACCGCGACCATGGCGTGCGGGAGTGAGGCGGACACCGTGCGTGAGGAGGTGGTGGCGCGTCGTGCGAAGTCGCAGGCGCATCTGCAAGCGCGCTTCGCCCGCGCCGCGCGCGAGGGTGACTTTCCCGCCGAGATCGACCCCAACGGCCTCGTGCGCCATCTGGGCGCCGTGGCTACGGGGCTCGCGGTGCAGGCCGGCGCGGGCGCCAGCCGCGCCGAGCTGCGAAGTCTGGTGGACACCACGCTGGCCCTCTGGCCGGGGCGCTGAAGCGCCGCTTCTCGACGATCTGCGGCCGCTTTGACCCGCCGGGCGCCCGGTGACATAAGTCCGCCCCTCGCCGCGTCCGGCTCCCGGGCCCGCGGCGGCGATCCCTCCACCAGCGTCTCGCGCCCCCCGCGTGGGCGCTCCGAGCCCGTGTCCGAGAAGAGCCCATGCCCGTTCAAGTCGTCGAGAAGTCCGGCGAAGGCCTCAGCCGCATCTATGGCGTGACCGTAGCCGCCGGCGAGCTGGCCAGCCGCCTCTCGGCGCGCATTGAGGAGATGCGCCCGCAGATGAACCTGAAGGGCTTCCGTCCCGGCAAGGTCCCGGCCGCCCACGTCAAGCGGATGTACGGCCAGCAGCTGATGGGCGAGGTGGTTCAGGCCGCCTTCGACGAGGGCCAGGGCGAGGCCCTGCAGCAGGCCGGCGCCCGCCCCGCCGCCCAGCCCGAGGTCAAGATCGAGAGCGACCTCGACAAGGTGATGAAGGGCGAGGCCGACCTCGCCTTCGACCTCGATGTCGAGCTGATGCCCGAGTTCGAGCCGACCGACATCGCCACGATCGAGCTTACCCGCCCCGTATACGATGCGACCGACGCCGAGGTGGAGGAGAGCCTGAAGGAACTCGCCTCGTCCAACCGCACCTACGAGACCAAGGCGGGCAAGACCGCCAAGTCCGTCGTCAAGGCCGCCGAGGGCGACATGGTGGTCGCCGACTTCGTCGGCCGCATCGAGGGCGAGACCTTCGAGGGCGGTTCGGCCGAGGGCGCCGAGATCGTCATCGGCTCGGGCCGCTTCATCCCAGGCTTCGAGGACCAGCTTAAAGGCGCCAAGGTCGGCCAGACGGTGACGGTGAAGGTCAGCTTTCCCGACGACTACGGCGTCGACGCCCTGAAGGGGAAGCCCGCCGAGTTCGAGACCACCCTCAAGGCGATCCGCACCCCGGCCGAAGGCGGCGAACCGGACGACGCCTTCGCCGAGCGCGTCGGCATGCCGAGCCTGCAGGCGCTGAAGGATGCGATCCGGGGCCAGCTCTCCAGCCAGTTCGCCCAGGCCTCGCGCTTCAAGGCTAAACGCGCTTTGCTCGACGTGCTCGATGAGCGTCACGAATTTCCGCTGCCGCCGCGCATGGTCGAGGCCGAGTTCCAGAACATCTGGCGCCAGGTCGAGCAGGAGAAGACGGCCGGCGAGCTCTCCGAGGAGGACAAGGGCAAGTCCGACGAGCAGCTGCGGACGGAGTATCGCAAGATCGCTGAGCGCCGCGTGCGCCTGGGCCTCGTCTTGGCCGAGATCGGCCAGCGCGCCAACGTGCAGGTCACCGACCAGGAGCTGCAGGGCGCCCTCTTCGCCGAAGCGCGCAAGTTCCCCGGCCAGGAGCGCGAGGTGTTGCAGTATTTCCAGCAGAACCCGCAGGCCGCCGCCGGACTGCGCGCGCCGGTGTTCGAGGAGAAGGTGGTCGACATGATCCTGGGCGCCGCCAAGGTCACCGACGAACCGGTCTCCAAGGAAGCGCTGTTCGAAGAGGACGACCTTCCGGCCGGCTACGGCGAAGGCTGAAGGCCTGCCGGGAGTGGCGAAATCGCCACGCCGACCTGACCCTTCTGCAACGATCGCGTGACGCCCCGTTAACCTTGCGGGGCGCAGCTTTCCCGTGTGGCGCCGGCGCGGTGATCGCGGTCCGGCCCCGAGCGGGAGGCCGTGTGATGAGCGAGCAGACCCCAGTGCCGGCGGACATCGGCTTCCGCTGCGCCATCCAGCTGATCTGCACCGCCGAGCGTCTACGCGGCGACGCCCGCGCCTTGCAGGGCAGTTTGCGCCGCTCGGTCGAAAGCGTGGCGCGCCTCCACTCCGCCGATGCGGTCGCGCTGATCGTCAAGGGCGTGGCGGCCTAGACGTCTTTTCCGGCGAGGGTCGGTGCGGCGAAGGTGGAAGGCCGCCGCACCGACGGCCTTCCACAGCGTAAGCGGATCAGATGCAGCCGTGGCCGCTCCCAATCGTGGCATCCGGCCGATGCCGGGAGCCCCACGCAACGCACTCGGCGCTTTGGCGGGGGCGCGGATCTCTGAGCCCCGCGGTGGAAGGCCGAGCAAGGTCGGGTCGCAAGCCTGCGGGCGCCTTTCCGCACGGAGCTCGCCCTAGGCGCTCGTGTCTTCGAACGTCTTCCGAGCCAGCTGCAGGGCCGTCATGGCGGCGGGCCAGCCGCAGTAGAAGGCGAGGTGGGTGATCGTCTCCACCAGCTCGTCCTTGGTGACGCCGTTCTGCAGCGCCCTCATGAGATGGAAAGGCAGCTCGTTGTGCCGGTAGCCCGCCACCAGCGCGGTGACGGTGACGAGACTTCGGTCCCGCGGAGAGAGCTGGCTGCGCTCCCACACCTCGCCGAACAGCACCTCGTCGGTGATCCGCGCAAGCGTAGGCGCCAGATCGCCGAATGAGTCACGTGCGGAGGTCGGTTCAGACTTGTCGCTCACGGCGTTCGATCTCCAGCCAAGCGAAAAGGCGTCAGCCCCTTCGGGGTTGCCCGCCACTCGCTTCGCCTTGCCTCACCCCACGTATCCGGCCGCCCTTCGGAGCCGGTCGTTGATCGCTTCCCCAAGTCCGTGCTGCGGAATCGGCGCGACGGCGATAGCGAGGGGCCGCATGCGATCCGCGACGCGCAGGGCGGCGAACAGCTCCGCGGCGGCTTCGGCCAGGTCGCGCGCGTCGCTGAGCGCCACCACGTCGCGCGTTCCGACCGGAGCGGGCCCGAAAGAGAGGTAGGCCTCGCCCGGACGCGCCGCCGCGGCGTCGAGGCGCACCGGCGCGTCCGGGGCATAGTGCGTCGCCAAGCGCCCGGGGGAGCGATGGGCGTCTTCGGGATGTGCGCGGGCGAGGGGCCCGACGACGGCCTCGAGCGCCTCGCGCGGCAGGCCGCCGGGTCGCAACAGGCGGGGCGGTCCGGCGTCCAGCAAGGCCAGGACCGTCGACTCCACCCCCACGGCGCAGTCGCCGCCGTCCAGCGCGGCGGCGGCGGCCGCGCCCGTCTCCTCGCAGGCGTCGGCGAAGCGGGTCGGGCTAGGGCGGCCCGAGCGGTTCGCGGAGGGAGCGGCCAGCGCGCCGCCGAAGGCGCGCAGCACGGCCAGCGCCACGGGGTGGGCGGGCGCGCGCACGGCCACCGTCTCGAGGCCGGCGCGGGCGAGGTCGCTGACCGCCGCGCCCGGCCGCAGCGGCAGCACAAGCGTGAGCGGCCCGGGCCAGAACCGCTCCGCCAGCATCCGCGCGCGGCGCTCGATGAGGGCGAGGCGCTCGGCGCCGGCCAGGTCCGCCACATGCGCGATCAGGGGATTGAAGCGAGGCCGGCCCTTGGCGGCGTAGATGGCGGCCACCGCTTGGCCGCTCGCCGCGTCGGCGGCCAGACCATACACCGTCTCGGTCGGCAGGATGACGAGGCCTCCGGCGCGCAGGGTCTCGACGGCGGCCTCGACCTCGCCGCGCCTTGCCAGGCTCACCGCACCCGGCGAGCGGCCAGGCGCGCCTGCACCTGTACCGCGGCGGAGGCGGCGTCTCCCCCCTCGGGCCCCACGCCGAAGGCATGGCGGTCGAGCGAAAATCCGCCGCTCAGCGTCAGCCGGTCATGCGCCGCATCGACATGGACATGCATCTGTAGCGGGCGCGAGACCCCGTGGACGGTGATCGCCCCGCTCACCACGTAGCGGCCCGGCCCATCGACCGCGAAGGCCCGGCTGGTGAAGACGGCCTGGGGGAAGCGCTGCGCCGCCAGCCACGCCGGCGAAGGCAGGAGCGCATCGCGCGCGGGATCGCCCGTGAGCGCCGAGCCCATCTGCACCACGACCTGCAGCCGACTGGCGGCCAGGTTGGCGGGGTCGAAGGCGAGCTGCGCGTCCCAGCGCTTGAAGACGCCGTCGAACGGCTTGCCCGCGATCGCCGCTCGAAATCCCAGCCGGCTCGCGGGCTTGTCCATCGTCCACACCGGAGCGGCGTGAGGGGCTAGAGGGGCGGCCAGGGCGGGCGTTGCAGCGCTTCCCAAGGCGAGCCCGAAGAAAAGAGCGGCGGTGGCGGCGCGTCTCGGTCCCATGCCACTCCCTCATCCCGGCTACGCGGTTCGCGCGGTCCCGCCTGCGCCGTTGATCTATGCGCGCGTGCCTGTCCTGCCAGCGCCGGGCGCCTTACGGTCGCGTACGACAACCTCGTGAGAGAGCGCTCCCGCCCATGACGTTCCGCGCCCCCGTTGACGACCTGCGCTTCGCCCTGGAGGTCGCGGGGCTGCCCGCCGCCGCCGCCGCCGGCGTGGCCGACGCAGACGCCGAGACCGCAGCCGCCGTGCTGGAGGCGGCGGGCCGCTTCGCCGAGGAGGTGCTGGCCCCGCTCAATCGGGTCGGCGACGTCGAGGGCGCGCGCCTCGAGAACGGCCGCGTGCGCTGCGCGCCGGGCTTCGCAGACGCCTACCGCGCCTATGCGCAGGCGGGCTGGACCGGGCTCACCGCGCCGGCCGAGCACGGCGGCCAGGGCCTCCCGCGGGCGGTGGGGCTGGCGGCGTTCGAGATGGTGCACGCCGCCAACATGGCCTTCGGCCTCTGTCCCATGCTGAGCGAGGCGGCGGTGCATGCGCTGGTGGAGCACGGCGACGCGCGCCAGCAGGCGCTCTACCTGCCGCGTCTCGTTTCCGGCGAATGGACGGGCACGATGAACCTCACCGAGCCGCAGGCGGGTTCGGACCTCGCGCGGGTGCAGACCCGCGCCGAGCCGGACGGGGAGGGCGGCTACCGGCTGACCGGCCAGAAGATCTTCATCACCTGGGGCGACCACGACGCGGCGGACAACATCGTGCACCTGGTGCTCGCGCGCCTGCCCGATGCGCCGCCTGGGGTGAAGGGCATCAGCCTGTTCCTCGCCCCCAAGCGGCGGGTGGGCGAGGACGGGCGGCTGGGTGCGGCCAATGACCTTCGCCCGGGCGGCCTTGAGCACAAGCTGGGCATCCACGCCTCGCCCACCTGCGTGATGCTGTTCGAGGGCGCGCAGGCCGAGTTGGTCGGCCGGCCCAACGAGGGCCTGGCGCACATGTTCACCATGATGAACGCCGCGCGCCTCAACGTCGGCGCCGAGGGCGTGGGGATCGCCGAGCGCGCCTACCAGGGCGCGGCCGCCTATGCGCGCGAGCGACGGCAGGGGCGCTCGGCCTGGAGCGCGCAGCCGGACGCGACGCTCGCCGACCTGCCTGACGTGCGGCGCATGCTGATGGTGATGCGCGCCAGGATCGTCGCCGGGCGCGGCGTCTGCCTCGAAACCGCCGTCGCCGCCGACCTGGCCCGGGGCGCGCGCGATCCCGAACTGCGCGCCCGCGCCCGGCGCCGCGAGGAGCTGCTCACGCCCGTGGCCAAGGCCTGGTCGACCGACATGGGCGTGGAGGTCGCCAGCCTCGCCGTGCAGGTGGCCGGGGGCATGGGCTACATGGAGGAGACGGGCCTGGCCCAGCACTACCGCGACAGCCGCATCGCCCCGATCTACGAGGGCGCCAACGGGGTGCAGGCCATCGACCTCGCCGGGCGCAAGCTGTCGATGGCCGACGGCCTCGCGCTGCGGGAGCTGCTGGATGACTGGCGCGCGGCCGCGTCGGCCTGCACCGGCGATCTCGCCGCTGTCGGCTCCGCCCTGGCCGCGGCGATCGAGGCCTGTGCGCACGCGGCCGCGTGGCTCGCCGAGCGCCGGGGATCACCCGACGCCTTGGCTGGCGCCACCACCTTCCTGCGCCTCCTGGGCGATACGGCGGGAGGGGCGGTGCATGCACGCTCGGCGGTGTTGGCGCGGGCCGCGGCCGAGCACGCCGCCCGCGCGGCGCACACCTCGGCGCTGGCGCGCTTCTATGCCGAGCAGATGCTGGCTGCAGCGCCCGGGCTTGCGGCTACGGCCACGTCCGGCGCCGGGGCGCTGGAGGCCTGGGCGGCCTGACACCGTGAGCGCCTCGCCTGCACGCCGGGTCGCCTTGACGCCGCCAGGCACGCGGCCCACCGGAGGAACGTCGTGACCACCTCCTTCCCCGAGCGCCCCGCGCCCCGCTTCGCCGGCCCGCGCCTGCATGCGCTGGGCCGCGGCGCCAGCATCGCGGCGGCGGTGGCGCTGGCGGCGGTGGGGGCTGCGGGGCTGTGCTTGGCGATCTACACCGCCTGGCTGTTCCACGACCTGCCGAGCGCCTCGGACCTGGTGGACTATCGCCCGCCCACGTCGAGCCGCGTGTACGCCGCCGACGGTACGCTGGTGGGCGAGTTCGGGCGCGAGCGCCGCATCTTCACCCCCTACGACCAGATCCCGCCGCTGGTGGTGCACGCCTTCCTCTCGGCGGAGGACAAGAACTTCTTCCAGCACGGGGGCGTCGACATGCAGGGCCTCGGCCGCGCTCTGACCCGCGACGCGATGGGCGCGCTGACCGGCCACCGCCTGCAGGGCGGCTCCACCATCACCCAGCAGGTGGCCAAGAACGTGCTGCTCTCCAACGAGCAGAGCCTGGGGCGCAAGATCAAGGAGGCGATCCTCGCCCACAGGCTGGAGCAGACGCTCTCTAAGGAACGCATCCTCGAGCTCTACCTCAACGAGATCTGGCTGGGGAACCACAGCTACGGCGTGGGCATGGCGGCCTACAACTACTTCGGCAAGTCGCTGGGCCAGCTGACGCTGCCAGAGGCGGCCTACCTGGCCAGCCTGCCGAAAGGTCCGTCGAACTACGACCCGGTGCGCCACAAGACCAACGCCATCGTCAGGCGCAACTGGGTCCTGGGCCAGATGCAGGAGAACGGCTGGGCCTCGCACGCCGCGGTGGACGACGCCCAGCGCCAGGACCTGATCACCCAGACCGCCCCCCAGCGCGCCCATTACCGCGACGCCGACTATTTCATGGAGGAGGTGGGCGCCCGCGCCCGCGCCGCCCTGGGCGACCGGGTGGACGAGGCGGGCCTCTACATGAAGACCACCATGGACTCCCAGCTGCAGACGGCGGCGCGCACGGCGCTGATGGCGGGGCTCGAGGAATACGACCGCCGCCACGGCTGGCGCGGCGCCATGGGCCGCGTGGAGCTGACGCCCGGCTGGGAGCGGATCGCGCTCGCCAAGTCCCCCGCCAGCGAGCGCCGCGCTTGGCGCACGGCGGTGGTGGACAGGTCTTCGCCCGGAGCCGCGCACGTGATCCTGGCCGACGGCGAGGGCGCGGGCGAGGTCGAGGGGGCCGACGTGGCCTGGGCGCACGCCGGCAAGGGGCTGGCGGTGGGCGACATCGTCTTCGTCGAGCCCGTGGGGGGCGGCCACGTCTACAATCTGCGCCAGACCCCGGCGGTGAACGGCGCGCTCGTGGCCATCGACCCGCACACCGGGCGCGTGCTCGCGCTGGTGGGCGGCTACAGCTACAGCCTCTCCAAATATGACCGGGCCACGCAGGCGCATCGCCAGCCGGGCTCTTCGATCAAACCGTTCATCTACGCCACGGCGCTGGAGAACGGCTTCACCCCCGCCTCGGTCGTGCTGGACGCGCCGATCTCGCTGCCGGGCGCCAACGGCTCGGTGTGGTCGCCGGAGAACGACAATCACCGCTCGGCCGGCCGACAGCTGTTCAGGAACGGCCTCGTCTATTCCCGCAACCAGATGACGGTGCGGATCGCCCAGGCGGTGGGCATGCGCAAGATTCTCGACGCCGTGGCCAGGGACGGGGTGATCGACAAGCCCTCCGACTGGCCGGCGGTGCTCTCCATCGCGCTGGGAGCGGGCGAGGTGACGCCGCTGCGCCTCACCGGCGCCTACGCGGCCTTCGCCAATGGCGGGCTGCGGCTCGACCCGCACCTGATCGAACTGGCCGAGGACCGCAGCGGGAAGCCCCTGCTCAAGGGCGATCCGCGCCCGTGCCCCGGCTGCGACGCGGCCTACCAGGGCCAGGAGGGCCCGCGCCCGGGGCTGCTGGGGACGCAGGTGATGGACCCCGTGACCGCCTACCAGATGGCCACCATGCTGCAGGGCGTGGTGAGCCAGGGCACCGCCGCGAGCGTGGGCGCAGCCTTCCCCGACAAGCACATCGCCGGCAAGACCGGCACCACCAACGACTATCGTTCGGCCTGGTTCGTGGGCTTCACGCCCGACATCGTGGTCGGCTGCTTCATCGGCTTCGACGACAACCGCTCGCTTGGAGAAGGCGAGGTGGGCGGGAAGGCGGCGACGCCGATCTTCATCGACTTCATGCGCGAGTACTACAGAGCCGACGTCGCCGCCCCGGACTTCGCGCCGCCCAAGGAGGCCAAGCTGGTGCAGATCGGCGCCCACCGCGAGGCCTTCCGCCCGGGCACGGCCCCCGCGCCGCGCCCCGCCGCGCCGCGCCCGTCGGGTCCCGCCACCGTAGACGGCCGACCCTCCGGCCCCATCCCCTACACCCAGCTGAACGCGCCCGCCGCCGCCGCGGCCACCCCTCCTCCGCCGAAGAAGGCCCCTGCCGACCTCAGCGGGCTCTACTGAAGCTCACACAGGCGCTTTCCGCCACCGTGCTGTGCGTATTGATAATGCTGTTTGGTTAGAAGCTATTCCTGACAAGGCTCGTTAAGGATGGAGAACGGTCCTTACGGGTTCGTACTCTTCACAAACCGGCGTTACTGTGTTCTTGGCGCCATAACGGGCCGAGGCAAGCGGTTTCATGTCGCATCTGACGTATAAGTAGGCTTGGGGTGCAGTCACGGGGGATGCAAGCATCCTGGAACTCAAAAAGCGCGTCCGCCAGGTGGTCACGCCGCGTAACCGCGCCGCGTTCACCGTCCAGGCGGTCGATGGATTCAAGGCCGTGTTGGCTCGAGGCAGCATCAAGCCTCCGTCTGATGTCTCCGATCGGAACGCCTACCTGCTTGGGCTTTTCCTCGACCGGGATGCAACGACAGAGATCGCGCGAGAGGATTTGATTTCGCTTCGCGCGCAGTGGCGCCTCAACGCTGATCTTGTCTCGGTATCTCGCAAGGTCAAGGTTAACCTTGAACCGGACTGGAAGCGTCAGCTTGTCCGCCCAGAGATGACCAACCTCGGGGGTGACTCTAAAGGCCGAGCTCACCTTTCCACCAGATCGCGGCCTTTCGAGTCCATCGAGGAGATGATCGACACGAGGCTGCTCTTCGAGCAGTGGCGTCATTCGCAGGGGAGATGCCTCAAGACTCTGGAGGACTGGCACGACTGGGAGGCCTACCACGCGATGATCCTTGCAGCTCGGGCTGCTGGGCGTCGGCCTTACGGCTCTAGCAATCCGGTGGCCCACCTCAAGCGGCAGTTCCTCCGAGCGATGGTGCGTGGCGAGTGCGGTCTCGGCTTGCACGGGCGTTCTTACGCGCAGGTCGCGGCTTGGCTCACGGCCGCCGGCTACCCCACCAGTCACGCTTCCGTGAAGAACGCCGCGCGTGGAGGGACCCGCGGTCCTGGCGCACGCCCGGAGCGTGGGGACGCTCCTTTGGTGGAGCACCGGTAGCGGCGGTGCCCAAGACGCTGGCGCTCCTGAAGGTGCTGGTCGCTGAGTACCCTGCGTTCCAGTGGGAGCGCGTTCTAGTCGCGGGGCACGAGGCCAAGGCGCGCGAAGCGCTTGGACGCCCTCGTCAGAAGTGATCGTTGGACGGCGGTGCGCTCCGCTGCCGTCTCACGGCCCCTCGCGTCCAGCATGAGGTGGCCTCCTCTTCCCATGGCGCCCCGCCCGGAAGGCCCGCTGCTGCTGGCGTTTTCGGGTGGTGCAACATGCCGGTTGGGGATGAGGGATGGTGGGCGTCACACCGCCCGCTCTCTGCCTCTCTTCCTTGCCACCGAGACCTCCCGATCATGGTCGCGGCCGCTGCGTGATCGCGCAAGCAACCTCGGAAAGGCCTCTCCACGGCAGCGGTACAGAGCGGCGTCGATGTTTGATGCTCAGACGCATTTCATTTTCTTGCTCCGGTCTGGGGCGGCAGCAAGAGGATGTCATGCAAGACCTAGATGATGAAGGCAGAGTCGATCACCTCGTTGGCTTCTTGATGAGCCACAACGGTGAACTACACATCAGTCGCGCTTGGCTCAGCTCGAACGAAGCGTGGAGCCTGCTTAGGTTGCTGAGCGGCCTAGCCGAAGTCGGGCTGATCATCCTCCCGAAGGTGCTAGCCACACCTTTGGAGGAAGGGCCAGCGGCGGTCCGGGCTGTTGTCGCCGCGTACGCGACCGAGCCCCTGATCGCCGCCGTGGAAGCCGTTCAGGCGGGGCATGCGTTCAGGCTTGATCAGCCTTCGGCGGTCATGCCCGTCTGGCCTTTCGCGCCCGATCCCGGTCAGCCGGAGGTGCTTCTCGGGTCAGGCCAGCTCTGGGGTGTGGACGTCTATCTGGAGGCCCTGTCCGTCGAGGATGACGATCTGCCCGTGCCCAAAGCTTCCGTCGTCGGGCGCTTCGAGGCGTGGCGGCGTGCGGTTGGGGGCGATCGCCCTCTCGCCACCCTGCGCCTCCCAGGTCGGGGAGACGCCTATGTGCTCTTCGCCTCGACCGGAGCAGTCGCTGACGCCGACGATGAAGCCCCGCCCCTCCCAGGGCGGGGCTTCATCGCATCTGAGGTCGAAGTCATGACCCCCAACCATCCTGAGAGCTTCATCGACCTCGTCCGGCGCTATGCTCCGGCGACGACCGATGACTCGCACGTTCGGCGGACGTCGCTTCGGACCGCGCTCGACGGCGGCGAGGACCCCCTGCAGCGTCTTCATTACCTCGCTGGCTTGGGCTTAGTGATCCGTACGCTTCCCGATCTCCTCGCCATCAACGACCTTGAGAACGAGGAAGAACTCTCAGCCTTCAAGGTCCAGGAGGGCGTCGCTGTTTCAGCAGCAAGCGACGGAGTCTGGGTTCTGTTCAGTTTGTAATAGGTCACTCCCGGACGCACGGTTCCGTTAATCTGCCAACATGAAAGACGACCATGACAGCATCTAGCACGATCCTCGTAGGCCTCGGTCGCGCCCTCACAGGCGCGAGCCGAGCATCCTGCACGATCCTCAGGGTTCTCAGTCGTTGCGACGTCCGTATCGAGTCGCGCCGGTCCTCCCCGGGGGGCCCGGGCATCCGCGTCACCGTCGACATGAGAGCGTGGCCCTGATCCAAAGCTGACGCTCCACAACAGTCCCCCTACCCGCCGCGCCCCCTCAGGTGCGACGGCTACAACCCTCGGCGCACGCCTACCGCCTGCGCCGCGGGCTGGCGTGTCGCCTTTGATCGGACGACCCCATGCCCAAGACATCGATCACCAGGAGCTTCATGAAGGACCCTCCGGCACTGACGGCGGGCGTCAAGAAGGTCCGCTACTTCGACACGGCGGTGCGGGGCTTCTTCGTGGAGCTCCGCGCCTCGTGCGCTACCTTCTACTTTCGCTACACGGACGAGCGCGGGCGCAAGCCCGAGACTAAGCTCGGCCGGTACGGCGACGTCACCGTCGACTAGGCGCGGCGGCGAGCCGAGCAGCTCAAGGCCGAGGTCAGCCTGGGCGGCGACCCCGCGGGCGAGCGCGAGAAGCGCCTGGCCGTGCCGCTGTTCTCCGCGTTTGTGGAGGACCGCTACTTGCCCCACGTGCGCGAGGAGCTGCGCAGTTACAAGAACGTGGAGGTGTACTGCCGCAAGCGGCTGGTGCCCATGCTGGGGCGCAAAGCGCTGGACGAGGTCAGCGTCACAGACGTCGCCGAGGTCCGGCGGCGGCTCGTGGCGGAGAACCTCTCCAACGCCAGCGTGAACCGGCACCTCGCCACCCTCCGCTCCGCCTTCAATCTGGCGCGGAAGTGGGGGCTCTGGCGCGGCGACAACCCGGCCTCCTCGCCGGGCATGCTGCCGGAGCAGCACCGCGACCTCTACCTGGACCCCGCCCAAACCCGGGCGCTGATCCGCGCGCTAAGCCTGGAGCCGAACCGCGAGGCGGCCGCGGCCATTGTGCTTCTGGTGCTGACAGGCGCCCGGCGCAGCGAAGTGAGCCTCGCCAGGTGGGAAGACGTTGACCTCGGCCGCGGTCTCCTCCGGGTGCCGCGGAGCAAGAACGGCCGGACGCGGTGCATCCCGCTCTCGGCCACGGCCGTGCAGCTCCTGCGCGTGCAGGCCGCCCGGCGAGTCTCGGGCAACCCTTATGTCTTCCCCGGCGTGAAGCAGGGCCAGCCCATTGAGAACCTGAAAAGCCCTTGGACGCGGGCGAAGGCGGCGGCAGGCCTCCGTCCCGACCTGAGGCTCCATGACCTCAGGCACTCGTTCGCATCTGCCTTGGCGAATGCGGGGACGCCGCTGAACGAGATTGGCGTCGTGCTCGGCCACCGGGAGCTCTCGACGACTCAGCGCTACGCGCACCACGCGCCCCAGCGCCTGATCGAGACCGCCTCGAAGGCCGCGCAGGCTTGGGACCTCCTGCCCGCGCCGGCCGTCGACCCCACCAACGCGGAATAAATTTGGAGGTGCGCCATCGGCGCACCTCCATCCCTTCCTCTTTTTCCCATGAGTCAGCCATGCCCAACGACCCCGTCATCACCCCGGACGATCTGGCGCTGCTGCGCCACCCGGACCCGCTGCTCACGCCCGACGCCGTGGCGGCGTGGCTGAACGTGTCGACAAAGACGCTGGAGCTCTGGCGCGGGGCGGGTGACGGGCCGCACTTCGTCAGGCTGAACCGCAAGGCGGTCCGTTATAAGTCGGAGGACGTGCAGGCCTTCATCAGCAGCCGGACAGTCTCGAGTACGGCGGTGCCGACCCGAGCCGACGCGATGCGCTAGCTGCTGGCGCTGGCCGACCCGGCTTCGGCCTCGGCTACGGCGTCGATGATAGGGCCTACGAGGGCACGCGGGTCCTCCCCAAGCGCTTCAGCCAGCCGGACAAGCTCGACCACGTTCAGGCGCCTCTCGCCCATCTCCATCTTGGCGACCGTCGACGGGAGTTGGCCCAGCTTGGCGGCGAGCGCCCGTTGCGTTAGCCCCGCCCGCTTCCGGGCCGCCGCCAGGGCTTGGGCCACGGCGCGGTGGGCGGGCGATGTGACCGGCTCCCGCCTCATAAGCCCTTGCACCTTCCGGGATGAAAGGTCTTGCTAGGCCGCTCGCTTTCTGCTTCCGAAACGGAAGCATTCGGCGACGTTTGTTGCTAAGCTGACGGCCGCGAGCCCGAGGGGGGGCGCCGCAGCCCAGGCGGGCTCAACCTGGTGGGAGGACGTGGTGGTCGAGGACGCGGGACATGAAGCTTCTGTGGGCTCCGCCGCTGGGTTTGGAGCGGTACCTGGCGCCGCTGTGGTCGCGGGGGATCCGCAAACGCTGGGCGGGGTGAACGGCCTGACTAACAAGAACTTCTTCTGGGCGTGGTTCCTGGTGGTCAACGCCAGCTTTCTCGTCCTCGCGATCTTCCTGCCTTTCGCCGTCGCGTTCCCCTTCATCGGCATCGCGGGGGCGATCTTCTCATTGTTCGCGTCCAAGTGGCTCGCCATGCGCGCCCACCGCATCCAGGTGATCGACCCAGCCGCCTTTCGCTCGGGCGCGGAGGCCGAGCTGCACGCAATGGTGGCCGAGCTCTCGTCCCGCGCGGGCTTGCCGAGCACGCCTGAGGTGGGCGTCTACGAGAGCCCCGACATGAACGCATTCGCCACCGGCGCGAGCCAGTCCAACAGCCTGGTCGCCTTCAGCACCGCCCTGATCGAAAAGCTGCCAGCGCACCAGGTCCGGGCCGTCGCTGCACACGAGGTCGCCCACATCGCCAACCGCGACATGCTAGCCATCGTGCTGCTTCAGGGTGTGATCAACTCCGTAGCGCTGGTCTGCGTCGCGCCGCTCCACCTGCTCAAGGTATTGAACTGGTTCTCCGACCGGTTCAGCTGGGCGATCGAGATCGTCCTCACCTTGGCGCACGTGGTGGTCTCGGCCGTGGTCCTGTTCCTCGGCAGCTTGGTGACAAAGGCCTTCTCCCGCGCCCGGGAATTTCGGGCCGACGCGCTGGCAGCGCACCTGGTCGGGTCGGACCATATGGCCGGCGCGCTCGAGTCGATCTCGCGCGATAAGCCGCTGATCCCCCGCGAGCAATTGGGCTACGCGGCCTTCAAGATCTCCGGCGCGCCCGGCATCGCGGAGGTGCTGTCAACCCACCCTCCCGTGGCCAAGCGCATAGCGGCGCTCCGGGCGATGGCGCTTCCCGAGCGTCCCGGCCTGATCTTGCCAGCCAGGACAGTCGACGGCTTCGTGCCTCCGAAAGTGGAAGGGGGGGGCGTGATGCGCGCGTCAGCGATGCTGACGGCAGGGGCCGCCCTGGCGACGGTCGTCACCGCCTGCGGCAGGTCCCACCAAGAAGCCGCGCCGACTGCGGCAACGTCCCAGCACCTGACGGCCGCCAGCGCCGCTGCGCCTGCCGCCGCTCGCGCGGCGATCCTCCGCGAACCCGACGTGCTGATCACCGCGGGCGACGCTGGCGACGCTGGCGACGCTGGCGACCTGAAGGAAGTGGCGTCGGCTCACGGCGTCTTTCGCATCGCGGCCATTGGCGGCGTCGACACGCTCACCCTGGACCGAAAGCCTGTGAGCTACCGCCCCGTAGAGGGCGGCGGCCCCAAGGTGGTGGCGGCGGATGATGGCCTCACGCTGCACGGCGTCTTCGAGCTGGATGGTGAGAGTGTGGCCTGGGCCACGATCATCGGCGGCACGGCGTGCGCGGGCACGCACGTGTTGGTGCCCGCTGGGCTGACCAAGACGGTCGAAGGCCTGTCGATTTCCGGCTGCGACGACCGGGGCACGATCCGCAAGGTCGGAGACCGGCTGGAGTTCGAGGCGGGCGGTACGTCGGGCACCTACGATCACGGCCACCTGCGATAAAGCGTGGATCAGCTTCGCTGCCCGTCACCGAATAAGCGAAGAATTCAGAGCGTGGGCTATAAGCCCGTTCCTGACCCAAGCCCTTGCTGGCACACCGCCCCACGCCAGAACCGGACATTCCCTCCGCTCCGAACACACGACACACCAGGAGGTCAGGTCAGCGTTCGATCAACGCCGCCCCTTTCGGTTCGATGGACGCTGGTTGCGTAAGATGGCGGCCCCGCTTAGCTGCCGGGATGGACGTTGACGATTTTATCGCGCGCTGGACTGTCGGGGATGGCGGGGCAGAGCGCGCCAACTACGCCCTGTTCCTCTGCGAGCTGTGCGACGTGATCGGTGTGGAGCGACCCCAGCCGGCCAGCGCCGACGCCGCCCGCAACGACTATGTGTTCGAGCGCTTCGTGCGCCGCCCGGACGGCTCCAACGGCCGTATCGACCTCTACAAGCGCGACGCCTTGGTGCTGGAGGCCAAACAAAGCCGCCAGAGCGCTCGCACCCTCACCGGCGACGCCAACGACAAGTACCTGCCCGACGCGCCTAGCCAGGCCGCCCTGCCCGGCCTGGAGGCTATCGATGCTCGCGGCCACCGCGGCGCCCGACGCGGCTGGGACGTGCTGATGCTCAACGCCCGCGCGCAGGCGGAGGACTACGCCCGCCACCTGCCGCAGGACCACGGCTGGCCGCCCTTCGTGCTGGCGCAGGCATCCCATGCGGGTGGCCGTCACCTCGAACCGGAACACCCGGAAGGTCGTGCACGGGTGCATTCGGAAGAAGTCGGGGCCAAGCTTGCCGGCCAGCTCCGCTGCAGTGTGCTGATAGAGCACGACCTCCCGCAGCCGATCGCGGTCAGCCTCGGCGTTCGCGCGCCGCACCTGATCGCGCTTCCGCGGGGTCCAATTGCCGGGATGGCCCATACGGGCGTTCTCTATTCGTTCAAGGCCTCCGTGCAAGAGGGCGGGCGGCGACGGCTGTGGATCGCGGGGGTTCATTCGGACGACGGAAAGCGCCGATTGCGCTCGAGTCCTTGGGCGAGTAGGCGCAGCCCGCCCGCCAGAGCCTCGAAGCGGTCGCACTGTGCATGCAGGAGCCTTAAGCAGGCCATGAGGCTTTTAGCCTTACCGGCGAGCCGGGTTGCGTGCTGCATCGGCTTGCCATGCCCGCCACGGCAAAGTCTAACCTAATTCATGCTCGGCTTTTTTGCGATCGATGGTCGGACAGCACGGCCGCGGCTGGCGCTGGTTTTTGCCGGTGCGGTTGTCATCGCGTGGGCCTGCCTGTCCGTCAGAGTCCAGGGGCTCGGCATGGCGGCCGCGCTGAGCGCCGTTGCAGGGCTTACGCTGGCGAAGGTATTAGCTGAGATGATCCGGCGCTTACACGACCTCGGGCGCAGCGCTTGGCTGGGCGTCTGTCTATCTCTGCTGATAGCGGTGATGGCAACGGCGTCGGCATTGATGGCGAGCGCAGTCGGGCCCACGGCTCTGCTGCCGTTTGGCGTGGTGCTTGCCCTCGTCCTCACCGCTTTGCTGCTAGCACCAGGCTCACCCGGAGCAAACCGATTTGGTCCTGCACCGACCAGAGCGCTCATAAGCACCACCGAGAACAGAGGAGCGGCACAGCTGGCATTACCGCTTATAACCGTGTTGGCGTTCGAGCTAGGTCTAACGATGTTGATGCTTTTGTCGTCTGGCATGCAACGAGAAAATGCACGCGCGCTGGCGGTGACTTTGTCCCGACGCGCACACGCGCCCACCTCGAGTGGGCATGCCGGACCAGTGCAATGAGTCAACCCAATGCGGCCCGCTTACCCGCGGCAAGGAAACTCCTTGCCGATTTCTGCACGGCAGGTCGCGTGTCTCAGCTCGCAAAACGGGCTTCACTCAGCACTGAGCCGGCTCCCGACCCGCAGCGCAGCCCCGCCGGCTGGCCGATAGCGCGCGCGCAACTTACTCGACAGCTAGAAGATCGCCTTTCCGGTCGAACCCTCCCTCGCAGTTGTCAACTAACTATTGCGGCGTGGCGGCCTTCCTATACTGTCTATTAGAAGATCGCCCGAATCTCTACGTCTTATATGCGATCTCTTTGTGGAAGGGAGATCATTTCACTTTCCGTTCCACGCGTGCAGACCTCGACGTACGAGCAACCAAAGTGACAATCTCCGCACTAAACAGCATCCAGCAAACCCAGCCACGCACTGCGGCCGTTTCCGATCTTGACTGGATGACGATGGCAAGCTTGAGCAGCGCCACGCACATGTGGACATGGAATGCTAATCCCAAGGACCTTCTGGCTGTTCCCGCATCAATAACGTATCCATTGATGATGCGACGGTGGTTCGCAAGCGTTGGCTCCGTACCGAGTGTCGACTCGGTAGGAACAGGGCTGTTCGGCGCATCGATCAGTAGCCTACTTAACGTACTCACGTTGTGGAGTACGCACTGGCTAATTTTAGAGATCGATGCCAGCTTACTAATTGGCGGCGGGTCGGCGCCTAGCAATCGTCACTGGGTGGTGGTCGACCCTTTCCAACGCCCGCTTGTGCGATCGCCAGGCGGCCAGCCCGAGGAACCAAGCGTGCTTCGCGATCAGCTTCGTCGCAAGCCCCTGGGAGATGGGCCGCCGCCTGCCAGCCCCGTCGAATATATGATGGCCGATCAACGACAAGCGGCCGGCTTCGACGCAACTCTGACGAGCCTTAAGCTGGTTAGCTGGGGAGAAGAGCCATATTTGATACCTAACCCAACGCTAGGAAATGTCGGCGCTAAATTCTACGGTGGCTTCGCCTTTCCGCATTTCCGCTGACGTTAGGAGTATTACATCATGGAAGCCACCGAGGCCCACCACATCATTGTGTCCAGCTTCGACTATGTGCCTGCTGTCAAAGCCACGGTGAAGACTGCCTCCGAGCAGTTCGGTGAGAATGGCGTTTGCACGTCCCGCGACACCCGCGTCCTCACGCTCTACACACTGGCGGGTAGCTGATTTCGGTAGCCTTGTTGAATCTTGGCGACGTTCGCTTGCCATCAGAATTGCTACAGTTCCGCGGTGGCGGCTCGGCGCCATGAGCGGAACTTGACCTCGCTCCAGACTCCGGACGTTCGGACCGGCGCGGCCGCAAGCTCCGCCTCCACCGCCTGGAGGTCGCGCTCCTGTCGCCGCAAAGAAGCCAGCCTGTCCTTGATCCGACCCGTGCGCAACTCGACGGTCACGTCCTCCTGGCGGTCGGCGGCGTCCAGCGCCTGCAGGTAGCGCGCGACGCCGGTCTCCGCCTGCTCGATCCGCCGACGCACAGCGCCCGGCGTGAAGTTTTTGTCGCGTGTGTTCGCCGCCTTGAACCGGCTGCCGTCCACCGCCACCACGCCGCCGGAGACCAGCCCAAAGCCCCGGCAGATCGCCACAAAGGCGCTGCACGCCGAGCTGATCGCCTCGGCGTTGTCTCGGCGGAAATTCGCTATGGTCTTGAAGTCCGGCGCGAGCTTGCCCGTCAGCCACATCAGCTCGGTATTGCGCCTCGCCTCCCGCTCCAGCCGATGGCTTGACTGCACCTGGTTCAGGTAGCCGTACAGGTACAGCTTTAGCATGCAGGCCGGAGAGTAACCTGGGCGGCCCGTCGAGGCCGGCTGCACGCGCGCGAAGCCAAGCGCCGCCAGATCAAGCTCATCTACGAAGGCGTCGACGACGCGGACCTGGTTGTCCTCATGCACGTAGTCATCAAGGACAGAAGGCAGTAGTTCCGCCTGCCGCCTTGCCGATCCTTCCACAAATCCAGAAATCAGCGCCTCCGCGAAGCACCTGAAGCTAAGCAGACCCGCGGGTTTTCACACAGCCTCCACCCCAAGCGGCCCCTCCGGACGTCCGCTCCACGGCGACAAGGGGGGGGCACCCTTTTTCAACAGCCTCGAGGGTCGTCGTGAGGTTCTACCCGATGCACAAGCTCGCAGCCCCGCCGAGGCGGGTCACTCTCCCGCCTCCGCCGACGATCTGGACCTGTCCTACGGCTGAGGATGAAGCCCGTGATGACGCTACGATGGCCGCTATGGATCGCGGCGAGTACGTGAGCCAGGAGGCCGTTTGCAGCTCCTGGGGCACGCTGGCCCGGCCCGGGCGGGGACAGACAAGCCTCGTGGACATCCGGCCGCTACGGGCTATTGAGCCTTGCGCCAAAAGACTCCGCGCTCCGAGGAGCCATGTCCGAACCTCGTACGATCGGCTTAACGGGGACGGAACGCGATGGCTGGCGGCAAAGCTCTAGCCGCTCTATCAGCAATCGTCGTTTAAGTTCCGAAGCTAACTTAAGGTTTCCTCTGCGCTCCTGACTCTCAGCGATCACAAGATGCATTCCGGTGTCGTCAATGGTCCCATTAGACGCATAGGCGTTGCCTAGCACTTGGAACGCCTCATCGAGCTTGCGATTACTCAGCTTGAAGTCATGTCGTGCAGTGGCTTGATCAGCGAGTGAGAGGCGGGCAGCTGCTTCTTGCGAAGCTGGTCGACAGCGAACCTCACCGCTAGCCGGAGTGACGAGCAGTAGAAGGATGAAGTTAAGCATAACATCTCTCATCAGACTCGGGTCACTATGCCGTTTAGGCCCTGGTAGTAGGCTAGATTGTACTGCGTTGCGCGAGCTTGCGCAATAATGCGACTCCCCTGCTGGAACGTCTGCCCCGCCTTTACTCGAGCCGCTAGTTCGGCGTTAGCGGCATTGTTGACCGCTGTGTAGTCGATTGAGGGTGGCGTCAGCGCTGTCTTCAAGTAGGCGAATGTTCGAGGACCCGACTGGACAATCGAAAGAATCGTATTCGTCAGGATGAGTGCTCCAACGTCGCCCCCGCTAAAAGCCACGCCGTTCATCGAACCCTCGCTTTTGTCATACGGATGAGTATGGAAGACGCCTATGACTTTGAACTTAGAGGGGTCGTTCGCAACCAGATTGGGAGAGAATGTACCAGCCGTACTGGCTAAACCGCCGATATTCTGAAGGAAGAGACTGCCTTTTGCGTCCGCGACAATCGTCCCGCCCTGCTCTTTAGAGTGTCCAGCAGGATAACTGTGATAGCGTTGCGTTTGGAATTGCGCCACCATCGCCAACGGAAAGCGAAGTGTTTCCGGCGCTTGAGATGGACTTGCCAAACTTTCGATATCCGACAGCACGGTCGGGCCAGGGTGCCATGGACGCGCCGGTTTGGCGGCTGCCATATTGATACCTGCCATCGAGCTAGTGAAAAATCCTTCTTTAACCCAAACGGCTGAACATTAGAACCTCGACGTGGTGCCGACGCCGGAATCACGCATGTCGCGCCCATTGGGTGTTGGTGCGGTGCGACCGGCGCCAGGTCCCTTCAGCCCAGCATGATCACTCACGGGCGCTATGGTCGGTTCTGGCGTCTGGACCTGGCCGCAATCTTCGAGCGGATTCGCTTCCGCTGCGGCTCGCTGGCCGACGCGCTGAGTTGAAGCGGCATACTCGAGATCGCCAGAGGAGGTGCTTTTCGTTTGGAGCCGGGCGAGTATCACGGATGAGGGGACCGGTGAGAGAAGGCCCAAAAACGTACGCTAACGGGCCGTCAAGTCCCGCCAGTGCGCTTCCGCCAAGTCGAACTGATGCCGCAGCGCCTGCCGCATCGCGGTGACCTCGGCGGCATCATCGGCGATAGGTCGGCTGCCGGGCGCTCCTGGTTGGTGAGGAGCCGGCGCGTGGGGAGCCAGTCCCGGTCTCTGCGCCGGACCGCGTGGGGCCGCGCCGTGGGCGTGCTGCGCGGTGCGCAGGCGGCGGATCGTGGCAGCATCGACCGTCGCCTTGTGATCCCAGATCTGTACGGAGGTGCCAACGGGCACCAGCGCCCCACCGAAGCCAAGATCGCAGCTGTAGACGCCGTGCGCGACCGTCCACTTCATGCTGCCCGCCTGGGTGAGCAGCACGGCAAGCCTGTGCACCATGGATACGCCGGCATCGTTCCAGTTCTGAAGGTGCGGCCGATCGCTCAAGGGGCCGCGAAAGGCACCGCAAGCGATACCGGTGCTGCGCAGCTTATCCCAGAACGCCTCTTGGTTACTCGCCGGCATATCCGCGAGCCACCACAGCTGTTCTTGCACGACCGTGCCGTCCGGCTTCAGCCAGCGCAGGCCCTTGAAGCCCAGGTCCACCGCGCCGCCGAAATTGTGGTTGCTTTCACCCGGACCCGCTTTGGTGGCGCCGTGCCTGCGTGTGAGCAGTTCGAACTGCTTCTGAAACGTGCGATGCTCGCCGTCCGGGTCGACGCTGACCGCAATGCCGGTTTCGGTGAACATTCGACGTATGGTGGCGCTAACCTTCAATCCAAAGGGGGCCGTGAAGAGCTTTCCGGCAGCTTCGGTCAACCGGTTCGTGAAATCGGTTTGGGAGGCACCGACGTAGGCGGTTCTCGCGTGGGGCAGCACACGCAGGTCGGCCACGTCGCGGGGCAGCGCTGCAGCCAGTGCCTGGAACGTACCATCGCCCGGACTGACGCGACCGCCCGTTATATGAGGACCGGAAAGGTTATGGTCGGCTTGGAAAGCGGTGATCGCCTCGGCTGTTCCCTTGCCCGAAGGTGCCGCTGTAACTTGAAAGGTAAGGGCCAGCGGGCCTGCCCTTCGCGACCGGTTGAGTAACTTTGACGAGTGCCGCCTGAATCAGTGTCACGTCGGTCATATCGTTCGGCTGGGTCTCGCCCACTGCTTTGCCGAGGACTTGCATTGGCGCGCCTCCGTTAGACTATTCGTAGCACTGGAAATCGAGATTGGCGTGGCCGTGCAGCGCCTTGGCCGTAAGCAGCGTGACATCCAGTTTGATGGGAGCGCACCCGACGTCCTCCAGCCAGAAACCCGCATAGGTGTTCCCGTCGGCACCTGCCGGTCCCAGCCGAACCGTGTGATCGAGTATCAGGCGTCCCGCCTGCGATTTTCCCCCGCCGACCATCACTGCTCCGCGAGGAACACGTGCGATCAGCCGAAGGCGTGCGCCGATGAACGAGGGAGCACCCCGCCCACCGGCCACCTTAACCCTTATCAGCGCCGTGTCGGCTATCGAGTTACCGAGCAGATTGGGGTTGTTTATCGCGTTTGGCGATAATTGTCCCGTCTCGCTGCTCATCAGAAATGCGGCAATGGTGATAGGTGGCGGGGCGGGTGGTGCCGCACCGACCAGCAGCGGAGCCAAACACAACCATATCCAAGGAGCACGTGGGCGCGCGTTACGCCGTCTTGCCGCCTTCCGCTCGTCATCACTTACCATGGCGGTTTTCTCGTTGACCCGGCCGTTCTTGTTGATGGTCACCCCGATGGACTTCCTTTCACTAGTCATGCGGCTGCGCCGACATCATATGCGGGAGATTTATCGTTGGGCGCGCTTCGCTTTGCCCGATGGCCGAGCAGCTTCTCACCGTCTGGTCTGATCCGGCCATCGGGCGCGACATGGCGGTAAAGCGTCTGGCGGGTGATGCCGAGTTCGGCGCACAGCTCTGCGACCTTCGTCTCCGGCCTCCCCATCGCGGCCTGCGCGAGCCGCAGCTTGGCCGGCGTCATCTTGAACGGTCGCCCGCCGTGGCGCCCCCGCGCACGAGCGGAGGCGAGGCCGGCGCGGGTGCGCTCGACGATCAGTTCGCGCTCGAACTCGGCGAGACCGGCGAAGATCGCGAAGATCAGCCGGCCGTTGGCAGTGGTGGTGTCGATCGACGCGCCTTCGCCCGCCAGCACCTTGAGGCCGACGCTGCGCTTCGTCAGATCGCCGACCGTATTAACGAGATGGCGTAGATCGCGGCCGAGCCGGTCGAGCTTCCATATGACCAACGTGTCGTCGCGGCGCAGCGCCTTCAGGCAGGCGTCCAGGCCCGGCCGCTTGTCGAGCCGGCCCGACGCAGCATCCTCATAGATATGCTCCGGATCGACGCCGGCCGCGACCAGCGCGTCTCGCTGGAGGTCGTGGACCTGGCTGCCGTCCGCTTTTGAGACCCGGGCATAGCCGATCAGCGTCGTCACATATTCGACCGTGTGAGTGACAGGCGGTCGTTCCCGCCCAGCCGGGCTGAGTCTGTCACTTATCCCGTGTCGCTGTCTATGATCCGCGAAGGCCGGGCGCTTAAGATTGTGTGACACGGCCCGGAGCTGGCGACCCCATGGCCACCCACACCCTCCTCTCGCCATCGCAGCGGGCGGCGCTGTTCGATCCGCCCACCGACTCCGCCCACGTGGCGCGGCTCTACACGCTCGGTCCCGACGACCTCGCCGAGGCCGGCCGCCGCCGCCGAACCGCCAACCGGCTCGGCTTCGCCGTCCAGCTCAGCTACCTGCGCCACCCCGGTCGGCCACTCGAGCCGGGCGAGCACCCTCCCGTTGCTCTTCTCGACATACTGGCGGGCCAGCTCGGGTGCGATCCGGGCGCCTTCGCCGACTATGCCGTACGCGAGACGACGCTGCGCGAGCATCGGGCGGAGATCGAGACCTGGCTCGGCCTTCGCACCTTCGCGCGGGCCGATCGCGGCGCGATGCTGGCGGCCGGGATCGAGGTGGCCGCGGCGACCGACCGCGGGGAGGCCATCGTCTCGGCCATGGTGCAGCGGTTGCGCGCGTCGCGCGTCGTACTTCCCGCAGCGTCGACCCTGGAGCGCATCGCGCTGATCGCCCGCGCCCAGGCGCGCCGGCGCGCCTTCGCCGCCTTGGGACGCGACCTCGCCCCCGAGCAGATCGCGAGCCTTGACCAGTTGCTGGAGACGGGCGGCCTCGGCGAACGCACCGCCCTGGCCTGGATCCGGGAGTGGCCGGAGGCGCCCAGCGCCGCCAATCTCAAGGCCTTGATCGAGCGCCTCGACCACGTGCGGGCGCTGGGCGTGCAGAGCGATCGTGCACAGCGCGTCACTGTCAGCCGCTACGGGGTGATCGCCCGCGAGGCGGCGATCATGAGCGCGCAGCACCTCGCCCGCCTGGAGCGTCGGCGGCGGCTGGCGACCCTGGTGGCCTTCGCCGTCGAGACGGAGGTCGCCCTAACCGACGCCGCCGTGGGCATGGTGGAGAAGATGGTCGGCTCCCTGTTCCGGCGAGCTGAGCGCACCCGCTCCGAGCGGCTGATGGACGACGCCAAGCTGCTGAAGGAGACCGCCCGCGTTCATGCCCGTCTCGGCCGGGCGCTGATCGACGCCCGCCAGGGCGCCGGGGACGTACTGGCCCTGGTCGGCGAGCGGGTCGGGTGGGACCTGCTGGAGGCCAGCGTTCGCGAGGCGGAGGATCTGACGCGCGCCGGCGAGGACGGCCTGGAGGAGGTGGTCGAGCGCTACCCCGCTGTGCGCCGCTTCGCCCCGACCTTCTTCGACGCCTTCGCGTTCCGGGCTTCACGACCCACCGACCCGCTCCTGGGCGCCGTCGACCTCCTGAGACGCTTCTGGGCGGAGGGGCGCTCGACGCTGCCGAAGCGCGCGCCCAGCTCCTTCCTGAAGCCGCGATGGCGCAAGGTCGTGTTTCCGGCCGACGGCGGCTTCAACCGGCGCGCCTACGAGATCGCCACCCTGGTGCACCTGCGCGAGCGCCTCGCCTCTGGCGGCGTCTGGGTGGACGGCAGCCGCGTCTACCGCACGCTCGACGACTTCCTCCTGCCGCCGGCGGCCTTCGACGCAATGCGGGCTGAGGGGCGGCTCGGCCTGGCGGTCGGCGCCGTTGCCAGGACCTGGCTGGCGGAGCGCCGCCACCGCCTCGCCCAGCGCATGGGCGAGGTGGAACGGGCCGCCGCCGCGGGCGAGCTGCCCGACGTGGTGATCGAGGACGGCGAGCTGACCATCTCGCCACTGCGCCGGGCCGTTCCGGAGGACGCCGAGTATCTCAAGGCCAAGCCCTACGCCCTGCTTCCGAGGGTTCGGATCACCGACCTCCTGGCCGAGGTCGCCGCCTGGACCGGTTTCGCCGACAGCTTCGTCCACGTCCGCACCGGTGCGCCCGCCGCCGACCAACCCGCCCTCACGGGCGCGATCCTGGCCGACGCCACCAATCTCGGCCTCTCGCGCATGGCCGAGAGCTCGCGCGGCCTGACCCATGCCCGCCTCCTCTGGACGGCGGAGTGGCACATCCGCGACGAGAGCTACGCCTCGGCGCTCGCCGCCGTCGTCGACTTCCACCACGCCCACCCTCTGGCCGGCGTCTGGGGTCCGGGCGACACGTCCTCATCGGACGGCCAGTTTTTCCGCGCGGGCAGCAAGGGCGAGGCCCGCGCGGACCACAACGCCCGCTACGGCTCGGAGCCGGGTGTGCTGTTCTAAACCCACGTCTCCGACCGCTTCGCGCCGTTCCACACCAAGGTGACCGCCAACGCCGGCGAGGCGGCCCACGTCATCGACGGCCTGCTCAACCACGAAAGCGGGATCGTCATCCGCGAGCACGTGACCGACACGGCCGGCGCGGTGGACCACGTGTTCGGCCTCTGCCACCTGCTCGGCTTCCGCTTCGCGCCCCGCATTCGTGACCTCGGCGAGCGCCGTCTGTACACCCTCGGCGACCTTGGGCCGTTTCCGACGATCCGGCCGCTCGTCGCCGGCCCGATCAACGTCCGCGCCGTCGAGGAGCACTGGGACGAGACCCTGCGCCTGGTGGCCTCCATCAAGGCCGGCACGGTCGCCGCTTCGGTCATGCTGAAGAAGCTGGCGGGCTACCCGCGGCAGAACCCCGTCGCCCGGGCGCTGCGCGAGATCGGCCGGGTCGAGCGCAGCCTGTTCATGCTGGACTGGCTGGACGACCCGGACCTGCGCCGGCGCACGAGCGCCAACCTGAACAAGGGCGAGGCGCGCAACGCCCTGGCCCGCGCCGTCTTCTTCAACCGCCTGGGCGAGCTGCGCGACCGCACGTTCGAGAACCAGCGGCACCGCGCCTCCGGCCTGAACCTGGTCGCCTCCGCCATCATCCTCTGGAACACGGTCTATCTCGACCGCGCCGTCCGCCACCTGCGCGACCAGGGCGCCGCCGTGCCCGACGACCTCCTGGCCCATGTCGCCCCGCTCGGCTGGGAGCACGTCAGCCTCACCGGCGACTACCTCTGGAGCGACATCGACCGCCCCCGCGAGCGGTTCAGGCCGCTGCGAACGACGCCCTCAGCCCGCAGGCCTTAGCGTACGTTTTCGAGGAGATTCTGCGATGACCCCTTGTCGCCTTCCTCCAGAACACAGCCGCCGCAGGCGCAATCAGCTAGCGCCTTGGCGGTCGCGGAAGAGCACGTCCGGCCCGACCACCCGTCCAGCTTTCGGTCTCCCAGCCCGATCGTGAGCCGCTTGGGCGGAGAGCTGAATGCCGCGTCAGCTATGACGCGCACGATTCGCCTCGGCGAACTGACGGTAGGTTCTGAGCGGTCAAACCAGCCTTCCAGCGGTACGGTCTGCCACGCCCCCCTAGGACGGCGTCAAGCATGATGCCGCGGAACACCAGCTTGAGGTCATTGACGCTCTGCTCGCAGACGTCGCGGCCGTGCCCGCAGCCTTGGTATCGCCTCCATGGGCGTTCATAGTATCGGTGGTTCCTGCAGCGTTCTACTTCCTGCCAGACGCACGAGTGGAGGCGCCGCAAGCCACTTCCAGTGATGATGATGTAGGAACTAGTGTCTATGAAGCCCCTAACCACATTATTCATGGCCTCCGGCTTTTGTCTGTGCCTGAGCACGGTTTGCCGAAGCGCAAGCTTCGATTGCCGGGCGGCCCGCACGCCGACGGAGCGCGAGGTCTGTTTAGACCGGCTTCTCAACGACCAAGACGTGCGCATGAGCGTCCTGCTATCGGTCCTAGGCCGGGTGCAGTTGATGGGAGCAAACGGAGCTCAACGTGATGATCAACGCGCCTGGGAAAAGCGGCGCGACGCGTGTGGTGCTGTTCGCAGGTGCTTGACGCAGGCTTACCACGAACGCGTCGACGCTTTGCAAGCGGAGTACGACAATTTCGCCGCTTCTCATGGTGGAGCCGGGTGATCGGAGCCTTGCCGCCGAGGTGGATTCTAGCTTCTACGTTTATTAAACCTGGAACCTGTTCTTCCCTTGACATCACCGACACCAATACCAGAGCATTTGGAGCCACGCGTCCCTAGTCGAGTTCATCTTGAATGCAGCAGACTCACGCAACAACCCATTCGATTTATAATTGCCACAAAGCGGTGTTGGCTCTCAGCCTTGGGAACAGGTCAGTGCTTAACGGCCTCGATCAGCCGGTCGCGAAACCAGGTGTTGGCGGGGTCGGCTTGGACCCGCGGGTGCCAACCGGCGGCTAGGCTGAACCCGGGGAGGTCGAGGGGCGGTTCACTCATCTCGAGCTGGCCGATGCGGGTGCGCAGCAGCCGCTCGGGCAGCGTTACGACGAGATCGGTGTGTTCGACGAGCTGGAGCGCCAGGAGGTAGCTGGGCACGGAGACCGCCACCCTGCGTTTGCGGCCCAGGCGGGCGAGGGCGTGGTCCACCGCGCCCTCGACCGCGCCGTCACTGGAGACGAGCACGTGGTCAAGGCGGCAGAAGCTCTCGATGTTGAGCGGGCTGCGGCCACGAGGGTGGCCGCGCCGCTGCGCGGTCCGGAGGCGATCGTTGAACAGCACGCGCGAGATCAACGCGGGCTCGTTTGAGAGCAGGGCGCCGGAGGCCAGCACAAGGTCGGCGGCCCCGCTCTCCAGCCGTGAGGTGAGCGAGACCGCCTCGAACGGCAAGACCCCCAGGTGCATGCCGCAGGCGCCCGCCCGATGCATTTGGAAGACGAGCGCCGCGCCGACAACGGCCATGGAGTTGTCGTTGGCGATCAGGTGGAATCGGCGCGAGCTCTGCACCGGGTCGAAGGGCTCCGGCGGTGTCATAGCGTCGTCCAGCGCCCGCATGGCTTTCGCCACGGACGCCCTAAGCTCCAGTCCCCGCGGCGTCGGCGCCATGCCCCGCCCGCGCGCGGCGGGCACCAACAGCGGGTCGCCGATCAGTCGCCGCACCTTGGCCAACCGCGCCGACATCCGCGGCTGGCTGATACCGAGACGAGCAGCCGCGCGTGTGACGTTGGCCTCCTCTAGCAGTGCGCTCAGCGTTGGCAGGAGCGGCAGGAGTTCGGGATCGATCATCCGCTTTTCGTATACCCCGTATTCTGTTGAGTGGGATGGCGGATGACGAGACGCGCCGCCACGTCAGGTTCCTCACGAGGAGGCCGACGTCATGCCCGACGAGACTTTTACGGTTGGAAGTTCTCTTATCCAGAAGGTGCACGAGCTGGATCTGGACGGGTTCACCCTGAGCCAACTCCTGCCCGCCTACAATTCGCAGACCAAGGTGCATGATTCCCATGCGATTCCGCGCGGGACCATCGACGCGGACGGGCATGCGCGGCTCAGCATCCACTCCTGGCTGGTCCGCCACGAGGGGCTGACGCTGCTTATCGACACGGGCGCCGGCGCCGCGAAGGACCGACCGGCGCTAAAGGTGCTGCATCAGCTGCATCCGCCCTACCTGCCGCGCCTGGCGCAGGCGGGCGTAGAACCCGAGGAGGTCGACTTCGTGCTGCTGACGCATCTGCACGCCGACCACGTGGGCTGGAACACGCGCCGCGTCGACGGCGACTGGGTCCCGACCTTTCCGAACGCCACGGTGATCTGCTCGGATCGGGAGTGGCGCTATGGCGAGGCCCTTTCGGACGGCGACGACGCGAAGGTGGCGCATCTGCGCGAGGAGGCAGGCCTAGGCGAACCGATCAGAATCCCGACGCCGGGCGTCTTCGACGACAGCCTGCGCCCGCTCGAAGCGGCTGGCCGGCTGAAGCGCATCGCGATTGATGGCGAAGAGGTCCTGCCCGGTGTACGCTTCATCGCCGCCCCCGGCCACAGCATCGATCACGCCGCGATCCAGATCGTCTCCGGGGGCGAGGCCGCCCTGTTCGGCGGCGACATCCTGCATCACCCGCTGGAGATCTACGAGCCGGAGCTGCTGTCGATGTTCTGCGAGTTCCCCGACGCCGCCCGGCGCTCCCGACGTGCGGTGCTCGCCTCCGCGGCGGACAGTCAGGCGATCTACTTCAGCAGCCATTTTCCCATGAGCTCCGCTGGCCGCATCAGCCAGGGCGCCGCTGGGTATGAGTGGTCGTTCTCTAACGCCGGCCACCCGGAGACGGCCGCTTGATTCGCTCCCTGACGAGATCCGCTGCGGGGGTGGTCCGACAGGTCGGAGGAGCCAAGTAGAACTCGGTCCGGCCCAAAATCCTGGCGAGCCAACCCGCGACGAGTAGAGCGAAATGCCAGGGTAAGTGGGGCTCCGCAAGAGCTATGCAAACCTAGACACCAATCGCGCATAATCAACATTATGCGAAATCTACCCTTATTTCGCTCACTGCTTAGGGTGACAAAGGGGGCCGCTCGCGCGGCCCCCGCTTCACGGAAGCGGCAGGGCTTGTCATCGCCCGCGCCGCCCCGGCTGCCCCGAGGGGCAGTCTCACAAGTCCCCGAGGGGAACGGTGTATATATATGCGGCATCCTCGTTGACGCCAAACTAAGGCGTGAGGTGAAGCAGCTCCAACGCTGCGACTGTCGCGCGCCGAACCGCTGCGAATTCAGCCACGCCAACAGCCGGCGTGACGTACTGGCCTCGCGCGACTTTGAAACGATCCAGGCGCGCGAGGGAGACAGTCGCCACCATGTCGCATTTCGCCCAACAGGTGATCGCCTCGCGCCCCGGCAGCGGATTGGCGGCGAGCTAGTGGTGGTGCGGCTCTAGAGGAACGGGTCGCGTCGTCGAGAGGGGAACAACGGTGACGAGCTGCCGCGCTTGGCGATTCCGCGCCAGGACGATCACAGGTCGCACCTTCACCATTTCTGGAGCTTCAAAGCCGCGGAAGTTGCACATGACGACCAAGCCCGGTCGCGGCTGGAAAGCTAAGCGCATGATGCCCGAACTATAGCCGGCGCTCGCGCGCGTCCACCCTCGCCCAGGTCGAGGAGCAGATCGCCGAGAAGCGCGCGCTCCTGCAACGTCTCAGGCGCCAGGACGAGAGCGCCCGCAGGAAGCTGGAGACACGCCAGAAGATCATCCTGGCCGGGCTCCTCCTCGCCAAGGCGCGCACCGATCCCGAGGTGAAGGCCCAGGTGGCCGGGCTGATCACCGGCATCACCCGCAAGCAGGACCTGGTCGTCTACGGGGGCGTGGATGTCGACGTGCTCCTGGCCATCCCCGAGGACGAGGACGAGCCCGCCCGCCGCGATCCCCGCCAGCAGAAGGGCCGCGAGGTGGACGGTGGCTGAGTTCGACCCCTCCGAGTTCGATGCCGAGCCGCCCCGAAGGAGCCGCGAGGGGGCCGTTCCGGGTCGTCTCCTCCAGCTGATCTACGCCGAGATGGTGGGGCTCAAGCACGCCCTGGCCCAGAGCGAGCTGGCGCGTCAGGACTCGGTGGCGCGAGCGGCCACCGAGAGGGAGGCGTGGGAGACTCGGATCGCCGAGCTGACCGAACGGCTCGAAGCCTCGGCCGAGCAGCGAGATGAAGCCGTGGAGGACAGCGCCCAACGCCTCGCCGCCCACCTCGTCGAGCAGGTCAACGCCAAGGTGCTGTCCGCATGCGCGCCACGGCCGAGGCCGTCGGCGAGGGACAGCTCAAGGCGCTTGAGCGGAGCTCTGGCGCTTTGGAGGACGCGACCAGGAAGGTGGCGAACGCGGAGACGACGCGCAATGCGGTCGCTCGGGAAGAGCTGGTGCGCGTGACCGGCGTGAAGTCCGAGATCGGACAGGTGGGCCGCACGCTCCGGCGGGGACGCGACGCCCTCGGGGCGCTGGCCTTCCTCGGGGTGGCCGCCTTCGTCATCCTCATCGTCCTGGCGATGCAGGTACTGGCGGGCTTCATTAACGCCCAGCCGACCCGCGTCGGCGGCGTGGTCGCTATCGCCGCGCTGCTCGCCATCGGCCTGGGCGTCTCCTGGCTCTTCAGCCGGTTCCTGCCCTACTCCGAAGACGACTGAGGAGCCCGACATGCGCGCCGTCTTCGTCCGCCACGGGCAGAGCACCGGCAACGTCGGCGTGCCCTGCGACGACCTCGCCAGCATCCCGCTGACCGACCTCGGGCATGAGCAGGCACGGGCCGTGGCCGACGCCTGGGACCGGGCGCCCGACCTGATCGTCACCTCGCCATACCTGCGCACCCAGCAAACCGCGGCGCTCACCATCGCACGTTTCCCGGGCGCGCCCGTCGAGGTGTGGCCGATCCAGGAGTTCACCTATCTGCAGCCCGGCCGATGGAACGGCAGCTCGGGCTCCGAGCGGCGACCCCAACTCGTGCGCTATTGGAGCGAGGCGGATCCCGCCTACTGCGACGGCGAAGGCGCAGAGAGTTTCGCCACCCTGCTGCGGCGGGCGGAGGCGGCGCTGGAGCGGCTGGCCGCCCTCCCCTCCCCTCCCCTGGCGTACGTGTTCAGCCACGGCCAGTTCATCCAGGCCGTGCGCGCCGTGGTCACCCAGGCGCACCTGGACGACGCCGGGAAAATGCGGGGTTTCTGGCGCGAGGGTGAGCCGCCCGCCGTCGCCAACGCCGAACGGGTCGCCTTCTTCCTCGAAGACGGTAGATGGAGCCACCACGCCGCCGCCGAGGCGGCTTAGGGGAGCCTGGGATGGAGAGCGACGGCTTCACGCTCGTGCTGACGCCCGCCCAGGTGGCGGCTGCGATCTCGGGCGGGACGCTGGAGGGATCGGCCAGCAACATGACGCGCGCCTGGGGCGGGGCGAAGCTGCTGTTCGGGGGCCTCGAGGAGCTGACGGCCGCCGGCCTCCTCCTCGCTCCCGACCCGACCCTGGTCACCAAGGTCGGGAGCGTGGCCCTGGGCGCCCACGGCGTCGACACGCTCCAGAGCGGTGCGCGTCAGCTCTGGAGCGGTCGGGAGACGCGCACCCTCACCAGCGAGGGGACCGCGGCGCTGGCCGCGGCCCTGGGCGTGGGCGAAGCCGACGCCCGCAAGATCGGCGAGGACGTGGACCTCGCCGTGCCGATCGTCTTGTCCCTGGGGCTGGGCGCCCTGCGGGTGGCGGCCGTCCGCGGCGGCCGCATCGTCCTGGCCGAGCACGAGGCCGCCTCCCTGCGCGCCGTAGGGGGCCACACCCTGCTCAAGCACGTCGCCCAGACCGACGCGCAGCTCGCCGCCAGGCTGGCCGCCCGGAAGGGCATAGCCGCCGCCTCGACCTTCACGTCGCTCAAAGAGGCCGAGGACGCCGTGTCCGCCGTCATGCGGACGCAGCGGTCCGCCATCGTCGCTTGGGCGAAGACACCAGGCTCGCTGAAAGAGGAATTTACGCTTGTTACGCCTAAAGGCGTCGGCCGCGTGCTGCTGCGCGGAGCCTCCGCGCCGGTTCCCGGACGCGCAGTTCTCGTCGTCTTGAAGAAGCAGGCTTTCAATGGAAAGCTCTATTACATCCTTACAGCGTTTCCGAAATCATGACCAAGGCGACGGGTTTCCCGAGATTGAAGACGCTTATGGGCGCGTACCTCAACCAGGATTTCGACTACTCGTACGAGGACGACGACGTCGCCCTTCTGGATTACGCCAGAACGCAACCTCCCGCATATGTGCGCGAGGCTGCCGAGGAGCTGGACCGGCTGCTCACCGGTCCGCCCACGGGTCTCCTGGAGCGGTTCAAGGACGAGGTCAGCCGGTGGGACTTCATCATCGGGGAGAACGACGACGAGGCCCGCGCCTGGCTCGTCAAGGCGCGGAGTGTCTTGATCGACGCTGTAGGCGGCACCGACTAGGAGCGGAGATCGTACCATCCTTCGCAGCATTCGGAGCCTCCTGCCCTTCAGATCGCCAGCTGCCCGGCTGCCGGCGGCTAGGCGCTGGGCCTCATCCGGATCAGCTCCTGGTAGCCGCCGGCCTTGCGGGCGGCGCGAGCCTCTTTGACCTGCTGTGTGGTCGTGACCTGCATGGCTGCGCGGCCGCTCTCACTCTCCCGCCGTTGGCGAACCCGGGCTCGTCGGCTGTTCGCTTGGGCCCGCCTCCTGCGTCTCGAGCGCGCGTGGCGGCGTCGCCGTTCCTGGCGGCAACGGCCGGTTGACGGCGAAGACAGGGAAGATGCTGGCGCCGCCCAACGCCCTCGGCGGTGCGAGGGCGGTCCGGCGGGGCTTGCGGTGGATCAATCTTAGTCTCTCGATCAGCGCGACGTTTGGGAGCGGTCGTCGTTGGCCGCCGCCGACGGCGGCGAGGTCAGGCCCTCAAAGAAGGCGGAAACCGGAGCCTGGAGCGTGCAGGCCAGCGCATAGAGCTCCGACGCACCGCGCAGCATAACGCCCCGGCTTGAAGGCCGGGGCGTCATGCAATTCAGGTCTGCTGGCTATCAGGCTGAGACGGTCTGGCGCTCCGAGGCCACCGCCTTAGCGCCGGATTGCCCGCTGGATGCGCCTTCACCTATCAGCTCGATGAGCTTGCGACAGAAAGCTGGGAGGTCGTCGGGGTTGCGGCTCGTGACCAACCTGTTGTCGACCACCACCTCTTGGTCGAGAACCTCGGCACCAGCGTTCTTCAGATCGGTCCGGATCGAAGGATAACTGGTGAGATTGCGGCCCTTGACCAAGCAGGCGTCGATGAGGATCCATGGCGCGTGGCAGATCGCTCCGATCGGCTTGTTCGCTTGGGCGAAGTCGCGCACGAAATCGAGGACGGGCTGCTCGATGCGCAGAGCGTCAGGATTGCTCACGCCACCGGGAAGCACCAGCGCGTCGAAGTCAGATGCCTTGGCGTCCTTGAGAACCATGTCGACCTTGACCTTACGGTCGGGGTTTAAGTGGTCGAAACCTTGAATCTCTCCGCTTTGGAGCGAGACGATCTTCACGGTCGCGCCAGCCTTCGTCAAAGCGTCGCAGGGAGTGAAGAGTTCGGTCTGCTCGAAGCCGTCAGTCGCAAGGATAGCTACGGTCTTGCCGTTGAGGGAGTTGGAAGAGGTGTTCATCGTGGTTATCATTACTTCTCCATGTTGGATCAAATTTACAAATAGGTAACGTCGGTACGCGCTATCCGTTCCATACAACGAGGGCACTTGTAGGAGAGCCGCTGTAGCTGCGTAACTTATCCGACGAGCAGATTAGCTCATATTTAGGAGCTACCGTCGGCGTTCAGAAGACATCGACGCAGAACGCTTTAAGCATGACCATAGGAGGCTGCTGCGGATCTGCGCGGCTGCTTGGACGATGCGGTCGTCAGCTTGATCGGCGCCGGTCGCAAGGAGGGGAGGGCAGGAGACGTCCGCTCACCCCCACTGCCAGCCGCCAGCGACCTCAACTTCAGCATGTGATAAAGGACATTATCACTGATAGGAGGTGCCGCATGTCGGACTGGAGCGGGAAGGTCGAAGGGCCGGTCGTCTACCGCGAGGACGCGACCGTCGTCGGCATGGTCGTGGGCCACGCCATGGTGCTCGCCGGCGCGACGCTGCAACTCGACGGCACGGTGACCGGCGATCTCATGGTCGAGATCGGCGGCAAGGCGGTCGTGCGCGGGGTGGTCGGCGGGACCATCCGTAATCGCGGCGGCGAGGTGCGCCTCTTCGGGACGGCCGACGACGTCGTCGACGCCGCTGCCGGCGCCGTCACGATCGTCGATCCGAAGGCGCACCTGAAGGCGCGCCGCGCATGAGTGGCGCGCTCGTCGGAGCACCGGGCGTGACCCTGCCGGCGCTGGTCGCGGCGGGGGGCGAGCGCGCGCAGCTGCGCTTCCTAGAGTTCTTCGCCGCGTCGATCCGCAACGGGCACACGCGCCGCGCCTATGCGCGCGCCGTGGCCGAGTTCCTGGCCTGGTGCGAGGGCAGGGGGGTCGCCTCGCTCGGGGCCGTGCAGCCGCTCCATGTCGCCGCCTGGGTCGAGGAGCTGACACAGGCGCACTCCGCGCCGACCGCGAAGCTGCGGCTCGCCGCGGTGCGCCGCCTCTTTGACTGGCTGGTCATCGGCCAGGTCGTGCCCGTGAACCCGGCCGCGAGCGTCCGCGGCCCGGCCCACAGCCAGAAGCGCGGGAAGACGCCGGTGCTCGCGCCCGACGAGGCGCGCCAGCTGCTCGACGGGATCGACACGTCGACGCCGGCGGGTCTGCGCGATCGCGCGCTGATCGCCCTCATGGTGTTCAGCTTCGCCCGCGTCGGCGCGGCGCTCGGGATGCGGGTCGAGGACGTTTACGTGCAGCAGCGCCGGCTCTGGGTGCGGCTGCGGGAGAAGGGCGGCAAGCGCCACGAGATGCCCTGCCACCACACGCTCGAGGACTACCTGCACGCCTACCTGGACGGCTGCGAGCTGACGGACGATGCGAAGGGGCCGCTCTTCCGCACGATCGGCCGCGGCACCGGCCGGCTCACGGCGACGCCGCTGCGCCAGGCGGATGCCTACGCGATGATCGGCCGGCGCGCGGCCGCGGTCGGGATCGCCACCAAAATCGGCAATCACACCTTCCGGGCAACTGGCATCACTGCGTACCTCAAGAACGGCGGCCAGCTGGAGACCGCGGCGGCGATGGCCAACCACAGCTCGACGCGCACGACGCAGCTCTACGATCGGCGCAGCGACCAGGTCAGCCTCGACGAAATTGAGCGGGTGCGTATCTGAGGGGTTTAGAGGTGACTCGCTCACCGCTCCCGCGGTCAATTGCCAGGTCGCCATTCTCATGGTATTAACGGCCACCCCGCCGTCGTTGAATATTCATACACCATAAGTTGCGCGTGACCCTCCGCGCGCGCAGAGAGAGGACGGGCCATGTGGCCCGCCCTGAGTGTCCGGCCGTTGCGATACGGCGTTTCCGTCGGATCGCGAACGGTCGCTGTGGTTCTGTGAGAGGCTCCTCAGCTAGCGCTTCGCCAGGATTTTGCAATCCGTGGAGTGCTTCGCCTTGCCGAAGTCCATCAAGCCCGGTTCGCCGGCACCCCGCTCTGGCCAATATGAGCAAGTCGGGCCCCGCGGCGGCATGACAGGTCACGAGCGCACGGTTGTGCGCGGCGAGCCCCTGCCGCCGACCCCGAAGCCCGGCATGTCCTACGTGCTGGTCGACCCCACCAAGACCTAAGTGGGAGGCGACGGTCCGGCGTGCCGGGCCGTCGCTGACCTGCGCGAGGACGCGCCAATGAACTTCACGCACTATAGCCTCGGCCACCTTGAGCGCGGCAGCGTTGTGGTTGTCAATCTTCAAGGGAGCGCCGCGAATGTCCGGCTAATGGACAACTCCAACTTCTCTAGTTTCCGCGCCGGCCGTCAGCATCACTATCATGGCGGACTCGCCAAACAGTCGCCTGTCCGGCTGCAGGTGCCTAGTTCAGGAACCTGGCATGTCACGGTCGACATGCAAGGCCTTCGCGGGACGGTTCGGTCGGGAGTTAACGTGATCCCTCCCTCCGCCATGCGGCCGCTGCCGGCGATCAACGAGGCCTCGCTGCGGACGGTGCCAACCCTCGTTCGGCAGGTCGAGGACGGCGACGCGCCACCCGCTGTTGAGCCAGCTGACGCGCGAACGTTCGACGTGTTCATCTCGCATGCCTCTGAGGACAAAGATGAGGTGGTGCGCCCCCTGGCTCAGGCGCTGCAAGCGGCAGGCTTGAGCGTCTGGTACGATGAGTTTGAGCTACGGATCGGCGACAGCCTGCGTCGCAAAATCGACCGCGGCCTCGCCAGCAGTCGTTTTGGTATTGTAGTGCTCTCAAAGGCCTTCTTCGGACGTGGCTGGCCTGAATACGAGCTGGACGGCCTCGTGACGCGCGCAGTATCGGGCGATCAGATACTTCTTCCCATCTGGCATGAAGTGAGCAAACGGGAGGTCGTGAGTTACTCACCCTCGTTGGCAGACCGACTTGCCCGCAGCACGACGACGCATATGGTCGAGGAGATCGCAGCAGAGATCGTCGACGTCATCAAGAACCCGGCCTAAGCCGCAGCTCCGGTGCCGCTGAGCGCTGAAGCTCCGCGACGCCTCCGTCCCGAAGCGGCTCCCAGATAGCAGGCGTAGGGACGGAGGCTACGCGACGGGGGCCCCGAGTCGGAACCTTGGCCGCAACGTGCTCGTTTCGTTCTCGCCCCACGTCCCTAGCTCAGGAGCACTCCGGTGGCGAAAAACATCAAAGAGACCAGCCCCAAGGCGGCGAAGGCCGCGTCCTCCGTCCTCCGGGACGGCCGCACCGGCGCCAAGTCGAAGACGGCCGCCGGATCGGCGCTCTCGCAAACGCCCAAGGGCAAGAAGAAGTAGCGCGTTGCTGGCCGGCGCGCCCCGCGCCGGCCAGCTGGTCCGTCAGTATTCTCTTGCGAGCATAATCGTCAATGACGCGGGTAGTTCGGGCCGGATGGCTTGGGTCCTCGCTTCCTCGGCTGAGATCGTCCTTGGCATAGCAGTCGATCTTCCAGAACAGCTTTTGCCCGTAGCCTTCGAAGCTGCCGAAGTCGTGCTCGCCGTAGGGGTCGTTCTCGGGCGTGAAGCTTGCGAAGGTCCGCACGGCCTGAACGGCTGCACTGACGAATGCGATGCCTCGTTCTTGCACGCCAGCTGTGAGGTGCCAGCCGGAGCCGGGCTGCTGCCGGAAGGCGTCGTTCAAGGCGGCGATCTGTGATGATGACATGGGGTCTTCTCCGGTGGGGCCGCCCGGGATGGGCGACCTCGCCCCGCTGGACGCCGGCGCTCAGCCGGCCCGATCACACCCTCGTCACGGCCGCTGCAGGCGGGTGGTGCGGACGACGGGTTGAGCCGGGCGGCGCGTCGGCGAGGACCAGGGGCGGGAGGCTCGGCCAGCCGGGCGGGCCGCCGAGAAGGCTGTGGATGTTACGAAACAGGCTCAAGCGGAGCCGCAGAAAGGGGCTTCCCAGCGGCCTTATTGTTCTGCTTCTGTTCTCATATGGCGGAGGGACGCGGCTACCGGGGCGACGACACGACTGGGTTTCAGAGCCCGGCGCAGGACTATGTGGAGCCGGCCGTCGATCTCCACGCGCTGCTCGATCTCCGGCGGCCGAGCCGCTTCGCCGTGCGGGTGATCGGCCAGGCGCTGGCCGAGCGCGGCATCTGCCAGGGCGACATCCTCGTGGTCGACACGGCGACGCCGCCCCGTTGCGGCCAGGCGGTGATCGCGACCGTAAGCGGCGAGAACCTGCTGTGCCGGCTGCGCCAGGTCGCGGCCGGCTGGGTGCTGCGCCCGAGCCGCGGCCGGGCGGTCCTGATCGAGGGCGACGACGTGGCGGTGTGGGCCGTCGTGCACTCGCTCGTCCGCAAGGACCTCTAGGCGATGTTCGGGCTGATCGACGGCAACAGCTTCTACTGCAGCTGCGAGCGCGCCTTCGATCCGCGGCTCGCCGGCAAGCCGGTCGTGGTGCTCTCGAACAACGACGGGTGCGTAATCGCGCGCACCCACGAGGCCAAGGACCTCGGGCTCAAGATGGGCGACCCATGGCACCTCGTGAAAGACCGGCCGGGGATCAAGGGCGCGGTGCTGGCCTTCAGCTCGAACTACGCGCTTTACGGCGACATGAGCCGGCGCGTGTTCGAGGAGCTGGTCGCCGACGGCTACGCGGTCGAGCCCTACTCGATCGACGAGATGTTCCTCGACCTCCCCGGCGACGCCGGCGATCTGGTCGCGCGCTGCGCGGCGACCCGCGCCCGGGTGCTGCGCCACACGAAGATTCCGACCTGCGTCGGGATCGGCCCGACCAAGACCCTCGCCAAGCTCGCGAACAAGGTCGCCAAGGGCGATCGCGTCGGTTCCGGCGTCTGCGATCTCTCCACCCCGGAGCTGCGGGTCGTGGCCTTTCCCCTGATCGAGCTGGGGGACGTGTGGGGCATGGGCCGGGCCAGCGTCGCCAAGCTGCAGGCCCACGGCGTTGCGACGGTCGCCGACTTCGTGGCGCTGCCCCGGGACGAGGTGCGCGACCTCCTGACAGTCACCGGCCAGCGCACCCATGCCGAGCTGCTGGGCGTGCGCTGCGCGGGCCTGCAGTTCGAAGCGGGCGAGCGGAAGTCGATCGCCTGCACCCGCTCGTTCGGCCGGGCGGTCACGACCTGGGCGGAGCTGCGCGAGGCGGTCGCCACCTACACGGCGCGAGCGGCCGAGAAGGCGCGCCGTTTCGATCTCTGCGCGACCGCGATCCAGGTCTTCATGCACACCAACCAGTTCAACGGGGACGCGCCCTACGCGGCCTCTCGCTCGTTCCCGGTCGAGCCCTCGGCCGACAGCTTCGCGCTCATCGGCTCGGCCGTACGAGCGGCCGCCGCGATGTGGCGGCCGGGTTTCCGCTACGCGAAGGCCGGCGTGGTCTTCGTCGACCTCGTCTCGGCCGTAGCGCTGCCAACCTCGCTCTTCCCAAGCCGCGATCCGGCGAAGTCGAAGCGGATCATGGCGGCGCTCGACGCCGTGAACGCTCGCTACGGCCGCGCGACGCTACGCCCTGGCGGAACGGCGCCGGCTGCTCCCTGGGGGATGCGGCGGGAGCGCCTCTCGCCGCGGTTCACCACACAGCTCTCCGAGCTGATGGAGGTGCGGGTCTAGGGCGTTCTTGGCCGTCGCGTCCGCGTCCAGCCTGCGCAGCGCCGGGCGGTGAGGCCGATGCTGCGGCTGACTGTCGTTCGACCCCGGCCAGCGATGAAGCCTTGGCCGGTAGGCTTGATGAAGAAGTGCTCGCCGAGCCCGGGCGCGACACCCTTGAGCTGGTACTTGATCCAGCCGCCGGGCGCTTTGATCGGGCTGAATCCTAGAGCCCGCTCCAGCTCCGTCATGCCGGTGACTTTCTTGAGGTACTTATCGACCAGGTTGCGCAGCTCGCCCTCGAAGTGAGCCGGGACGTGGATGCTCCAGTGCGTGTTGCGCAGCGGGCCGAAGGCTCCGGCTGGATTCTCCTGGCTTTGGATGTCGTCGAAGGTCCCAAGCCGGAGTGAGTGTTGGCGATCCCGGTAGCGCCAGGCCTGCCGGACCTTGTAGCGAAGCCGCCGCATGAACGAAGAGGCCTCCTCGTCGTCGATCCCGAGCCGGTGCCAGGCGATCGTCACGGCGAGGTTCATGGGCCGACCGTGCGCAGCGGCGAAGCGGTTGGCGTGAAGTGCGTTAGTGGCGGCGCGCACCCCTATGTGGGAAGTGCCGGCCCCCCAGGTTTTGCGGTTCAAGGCGTACCTAATACGAAGATGTTGATCTAGACTGCCGTCCTGCATGCCGGCCAGCTCTGCTGCAGTCAAGCGAGCGTTCGGCTTATGTTCCGACCGGCGACACAGGCGATGCCCTGGGCTCGAGCTGACAGGTCGCCAAGCGTAGCGGCCCATCGCGCACAGCGGCTAGATTGGTAAGTCCAGCATGCCTGAGCTCGCAACTTACCCGCGAACGGCTTACACCGGCTCTAGCGAGAGAGCGACACGACGTCCGACGGCAGCTGCAGCGCGTTGGAGAGTGTCAAGCTGGATCGCCGGACCCTTCGGGTCAAGCAGTCGATCGACCTGCGGACGGCTGGTCTTCATAAGCTCGGCGAGCCGTTTCTTGCTGATTTTCTGCTGGGTCATGGCCTGTTGTAGCTGCCAGGTCACCACCTCGCGAAGCGCAGTCTCCTGCGCCTCTTCAAAGATGCCTTCCTCCTTCAGGAAGCTGTCGAGCGCAGTGCCAGCATGCTTATTGAGTTCCATTCTCCACCTCCTTTTGCCGCCGGCGTGCGGTCTTGAGTTCTAACGGCGGCGTGCGTTGCGTCTTCTTGATGAAGCCGTGCAAGGCGTAGAGCGTGCCGCCGTGCAGGCAGATGAACACCCGAGCGATCATTCCACCGGGTAAATTTGAACGCACCTCATGCAGCCCATCGCCCATGGCGCGCGCCAGCGGCATGCCGACCGGCCAGCGCCATTGCGCTCGCATCAGATCCCGCCCGATTTCTTGCCGCTCCACGGGGGGCATGACACGTAACCAATCAAGCACCGGCTCTGCACCAGCGGCGCTGCGGTAGAAAACGAGGGGCGTACGGTCGGCGGGCAAAGTCACCTGGAAGGAGAGGTATGCACCTTATGAGGTGCAGGTGTCAAGCTGGCCAGCTTGGGTCAGGGGATCCTCTTTGATCGTCGCGGGCGTCGTGAGCGAGGCAAAAGGTAGACCTTTTTGCCCGGCGGGCCCAAGCCGGCTACGAAACCTCGCCCGCAGCCGACCTCCCAAAACTCATCTTGAACAGCGGCGATTCGGGAGGGGGAAACGCGAGACAATTTCGGAAGGCGACCTTCCGCCGGTTCTTGGGAGGACGCGATGCTCACGCACGGCAGTCGCCGAGCCGATCGTTTTTAGGAGGTGGCTCCTGCTTCAGAGCGGGACGGCGCGAAGAGCTACGAAGGCTGAGGCCGTGCATGTCGCACCGCAGAACTAAAGCCGACTGCCAGGATTACACAGGCAATTCTAAATGCGAGCCCGCAATGCCTCGACCCGTTTCGCGGCAAGTTTTCACGACCTGTTCGCGCAACCAGCGGTGAGGTGGATCGGCGTCCAGGCGCGGGTGCCACATCATGTAAACGAACACTTTTGGCGTCGGGATGGGCAGGCCGAACGTGCGTAGGTTCGAGGCCCATCCGCTGGCCGACAGGCAAGAACTCGGTGCCAGCGCCACTAAATCGGAGCACCGGGCTATAGCCAGCGCGTCGGGAAAGCCGGGGACGACCGCGACGATCTCACGGACCAGCCCTAACGCCTCCAACGCCTCGTCGACCGGTCCCGTGCCGGAGCCCCGACGCGAGGCGACGACGTGACCGGGCTCGACATATCGCTCCGGGGTCATGGGGCGGTCGAACAGGGGATGGTTGCATCTGACGACGCCCACGAAGCGGTCGCGAAAGAGGAGCTGGCGCCGCAGCTCGGGCGCCACCGCGCCCTCCGCGCCGATTTCGACGTCGGCCGCTCCCTCCCGCAGCGGGGTTGCGCCCTTGTCCGGCTTGGGCGCGAAGCGCAGGCGCACGCGCGGCGCCGCGTCGCGGACGGCGGCCACCAACGCCGCGGCGAACAGCGCCACGAAGCCTTCGTTGGCGCGAACGGTGAAGCACCGCTCGAGAGAGGCCAAGTTCAGGCTGACCGACGCTGGGGCGAGAACCGCCCGCACGTCGCGGGCGAGCTCGTGGACGCGTGCGGCCAGCGCTTGCGCGTAGGGTGTCGGCACGAGAACGCGACCGGCCTGCACCAGCAACGGGTCGCCAGTCGCCGCCCGAAGCCGCGCCAGCGTGCGGCTGGTGGCGGACGGGCTCAGGCCCAGGCGGCGGGCCGCGCGCGTGACGCTGCGCTCGGCGAGCAGTACGTCGAGGGCGGCCAGTAGATTGAGGTCGAGGTTGGCCATGGCTGAAGCGTAGGCGACAGCGGTCGCGCCGCAAGGCGTCCGACGCAATCGTGCTTTGCATCGCGTGCGTCTGGCGAGGCGACGCGCGCGCTCCACCTTTCGCGGACCAAGGCGAAAGGTGCGATCCATGACCTCCCCTCCCGATAGTCCTTCCAAGACCCTCCTGCTCGTCGGAGCCTCCCGGGGCCTGGGCCTCGCCATGGCGGCCGACTTCGTGAACAAGGGTTGGCGCGTCGTCGCCACAGCGCGAGGGAACGAGCGAACTGGACTCGATGACTTGTCCGACGCGCACGACGGCCGCGTCGTGATCGAGTCGCTGGACATCACCGAACCCGAGCAGATCACCGCCATGCACGAGCGCCTCGCGCCCGGCGGCTTCGACATGCTGTTTGTCAACGCCGGAACCGCCAACGCCGACCAGGACGAGACGATCGCGGAGACTTCCACCGACGAGTTCGTGCGCGTGATGCTCACCAACGCGCTCGGCGTCATGCGCACGGTGGAGGGCCTGCAGAGCCTAGTGCGTCCCGCCGGCCTCATCGGCGTCATGTCCTCGGGCCAGGGCAGCGTCGCCAACAACGAGAAGGGCGGCCACGAGGTGTACCGGGGCAGCAAGGCTGCGCTCAACCAATACATGCGCAGCTACGCCGCCAGGGCCGCCAGCGATGAGCGTGCGCTCGTGCTAATGGCCCCCGGATGGATTCGCACGGAGCTGGGCGGCCCCGACGCGCCCTTAAGCGTGGAGGAGACGGTTCCGCTGATCGTCGACACGCTCCTGGAGCAGCAAGGCAGGCCAGGCCTGCGCTTTCTCGACCGGCACGGGGCGACGGTGCCGTGGTGACGCAAGCCCAGGATCGCCATCGCTTTAGAGCCCACCATTGCGCCTGATCGCGATCGAAGAGCACATCCTGCCGGCCGAGGTGCGGGAGGCGTGGGCCGTCGCACCGCCCCCGCACGATCCCGTGTCCGCCCTGGCCGACGGGGGCGAGACCGGCGCCCGGCTCGCCGACCTGGGCGAAGGCCGGCTGGCGCTGATGGACGAGCAGGGCGTGGACGTGCAGGTCCTCTCCCTCACCACCCCCGGGCTGCACAACCTGGAGCCGGTCGCCGCCGTCGAGTCGGCCCGTTTCGTGAACGACCTCATCGCGGAGACGTGCGCGCGGCACCCTGACCGGTTTCAGGGCTTAAGGAGGTAACGCCCGTGGCGCTTAACGCTTGATTACGCGGCAGTTTCGGCCCGGAATTACACCCTGATATGAAGGGTTGCCTTTACGGTCGAAGATGACCCCAACGTTGACATCGTCGTTACTCTGCACAAGGTATCCTCCTCCGTTTGATGGATACTTCTTTCCTTGCACAAGGATGTAGGTGTCTTTGACACCACCCTCATGGATGGTAATAGGACCGTACTTACAAAGGTGCAGCATGGCATGCGCCTGACGCCAGGAACATTGGGACGATGAGAGCTTTAACTGTAGACTTCATCTTTATGAGCCTCAACCTGACCTTGCCGGAAGGAGAATATAGTAAGGTCGCGGCCTAAACCGCTCCTTTTCAGCTGTCGTGCCGTGCTATGAACAGCGCTGCCTTTGCCAAAGAATGGGCCGCTCAGCTTGTTTATCCAAGGCAGGTTATTCGGACTAGAGCAATGAGGATCAGAATTGGCGAAGTCCAGGTTGGTGCCGACAATAGAGGCCCTGCTCTGGGCGCGCTCGATCAAATACGCATTCACCAGCTTGCCGGTAACGTTCAAGACGCGCTCGGACGCTGTCTGCCCGACGCGACTGTGCTCTAACCTTCTTGATTGACAGCCCGTTACACGTTCTCTCCAGGAATAGAGGCTATCACGGAGCTCGAAAGGTCTACACTCGACGGGTCTACAGATGCAACATGAACAAAGCTATGCCGCGAACGTTAACCACAATTGAACTGCCGAACGTCGCATTATTAGCGAAGCGCTGGTCGTAGCGTCCGCCCATAATTCACATTATGTTTAGAGGCTAATGGCGACTGACGCGGCAGTTGCGGCCCGGGATTTCGCCCCGATACGACGGGTTGCCTTGACGGTCAAACATCATAACGACATCAATGTCGTCTTTGCTTTGCACAAAGTTCTCTCCGCCATACGATGGGTACTTTTTCCGGTTCACGACAATGTAAATATCGTCGATGCCACCTTCATGAACAGTGATGGAGCCGTATTTACCGAAGGTGCAGGTATGTTCAGTATAATTATCACTTTGCTCAGACCGTTTAGTCGAGGCTGATTTAACAGCAACGTGACACGCGCTTGAAAACAAAAGCATCGGAATAACAACGACTTTAATCGTAAATTTCATTTCCCGCGAACCTTAGCCTAGCTTTGCTGGAAGTAAGATGTAATAAGGTCTTGGCCTAAATTTCTGCTTATCGGCAGTCGTGCCGTGCCGGTGCACCGCGCTGCCTTTGCCGAAGGATGGGCCACTCAGCTTGTTGATCCAGCCGAGATTATTTGAACTTGAGTAATGAGGGTCGGGATTGGCGTAGTCTAGATTCGTCCCGACGATAGAAGCTCTTCCATTAGCGCGCTCGTTCAGGTAGGCATTTACTAGCTTATCAGCAAAGCCCGTAATGTATCTGGAAGGTATCTGTTCGACGCGATTGTGTCGACCTATCCCGATAGAATCCTTGGCGTTCCACGCTGGCGGACCGTTAACATCAGAGAACTGCTTGCGGGCGTTGACGACGTCCGCGATCGTGTCTCCCCAATGGCCAGACGCCAAGCGATTGAGGATCGTGTCGATGATCCCGTAGGCCTGATCTGGTCCGGCCCGAGGGACCCATTCGGTCTGAAGCGTCTTCTTCAGGTCCAGGATATCCTTGGTCGTCAGCTGGATAGCGCGCGCCGGAGGAACGGCGCGGTGAATAATCGGCGCCTGAGCGGTGGGCTAAGTCGCGGCGACAGGCGCGGCCTCCGTCGACTTGGAGGGCGGAGCCCTGGTTGACGCATGGTTCAGAGAACGGAAGCTCGTCTGCCGATGATGTGGATGGTTCAGCATCCGCCAAGTCTGGCGTCGCGGCTCAACCAACCCGTCCGGGTAATGCATGAATCGGCTCTGAAACGCCACGATCGCGCTCAGCGTTCGACGGCCGCACGACCCATCTACTATGCCGGGATGCCAGCCAGCTGTCGTCAAAAGCGATTGGATCAAACAGACATCGAAATATCCGTTACCACCTCCGGCTCCAACGCTATCATGCAGAACAGGCATGGATCTTTCTACGATCAAGCCGCGGCAATTGCGTCTGGCGACGCTAACCCAGGTGTGGCCGGGGTCAAGTCGCGATGCGTAGCAAGCCGCTGCCCATTGAGCACGAGACCTACCCGCCGTCGAGCGGCTGGAGGTGAGGCTGCTGGCGTCGCTTCAGCCGGCCTGCCCACGTCCGATCCGCAGGCCGCGCCGCGCGAGCTGGAACGCGCCGTCCGCGAGCTAGGTCTGAAGGGCGCGCTTCTCTGCGGTCGTACGCGGGAGCGCCACCTCGATCACGCCGAGTTGCGCCCCATGCTGGCCAAAGCGGCGGAGCTGGGCGTCCCGCTTTTCATCCATCCGCAGACACCGCCGCCCGCCGTGCGCGAGGCGAGCTACTCGGGCTTGGGTGAGTCGGCGGACCTCGCGCTCGCCGCCTTCGGCCTCGGCTGGCACTACGAGGCCGGGCTGGAGTGGGTGCGCCTCGCGGTGGCGGGCGTATTCGACGAGCTGCCCGACCTGCAGGTGATCCTTGGCCACTGGGGCGAGGTGGTGCTTTTCTACCTGGAACGGACGTCAGCGGTGCTGGACCACGCGCTGGAACTCGAGCATCCACTCGTCGAGTACGCACGCCGCAACCTCTTCGTCACCGGCAGCGGCATGTGGAGCGACGCATACCTCCTCCGCTGCCTGGACGTTGTCGGCCCCGAGCGCCTGCTCTTTTCTACAGACTACCCCTACCAGTATCGGCCCGGTGGCGGTGCTCGTCGCTTCTTGGAAGCGACCCCGCTGGACCTGCATGACCGAGAGGCCCTTGCTTACGGCAACTGGGAGCGGTTGACGGCAGCCATGGCCCGACACCTCTACGGAGACCCAATCGGGTCGCAAGCACGAGTTGGCTCCGCGGCGACGAGTGGACGTCCGCCCTCCCAAAAACCCTCGTTTGCGAGAGGACAGTAGGCCACCTCTGAGACACGGGATCGTTTGGCCTCAGGGTATATGGCGACAAACGCACTCTGTGCGACATGCGCCCGAACGCCGTGCCGTCGATGAAGCGAAGCCGGCGCTGGAGTCAGGGGTACGGCGTTCTTGCTGGCGCTGACGCGAAGGGGGTGTGTGCCTCGAGGCGCTCCTTGGCAGAGGCCGCTTTCGGGCAGGAAGGGGTTGATCGACCGCCCGATGCCGCCAACCGGCACCTTTGACTCATAGCGGCGGATCGGAACGTCCGCTGTCGGGCAGGTCGCCATGCCGGCCGCTCAGGCCGGCGGCATCGGAAATTTCTGACTCTTCGGTGACCTTGCAATATCCGCTCTTAGCCCAGTGAAGTGGGAGACGGACGGCACGCCGCTCGCTGACGTGGTGCTCTGCGAACCAGTACGATCGTAGTTAGCTAAGTAGGTGTGAGCGACTGAAAACGCGCCGCCGCTTCACAGAACCTGGTAGCGCAGCTCCGGGATCGCCGGGACGAAGCGCTTGATTAGGCGGTCGTCGCTCGTGATCAGGCGATAGTTGCGCTCGACCGCCTGGGCGACGAGCCAAAGGTCGTTGTCGTCAATCTGCAGGGTCTTGCTGGAGGCTCGGTCCTTCCAGTCCTCAACCCAGCGCGGGATTCGACTGCCAAGGTCGAGCCAGTGATGGGCCATGCGCGCCTTGAGCTCGCCATAGGCCTCGGCGGTGTGGCCATTGATCTCGGCCAGCGGGAAGCGGTCGGCCTGGTCGAGGGTCTGGCGGATATGAGCCAAGTCTTGGCCAGCCAGGGCGGCGGCCTCCATGCCATAGCGCAGCTCGGCCATGACCACGACCGAGACATATTGGGGATCGCCCGGATCGATGGCCTCCAAGGCGGTGCGCACAGTGGTGTGGTTGGGCCGCCGCGCGTCGAACAGCACGGAGATGATGTTGGTGTCGAGCAGATGGAAATCCATCTAACCGACGAACCGTGCCAAGGCTTCGATCTCGTCCTGAGGCAGGGGTTTGAAGACCTGGGTCACCCAGGCGCCGAGATTGGCGCGATGGGCTTGGCTCAGCCACTCGTGTAGCGGCATGTAAGCCTTGAAGTCGGGCGGGAACCAGCCAGGGAAGTCGTGCCGGACGGGACGCGCGAACCCGTCGAAGAAGTTCAGCACCCGCCGCTCCAGGCGCGGCGGCAGGTCGTAACCGCGCAGGACGATGGCGTCGATCTCCATCAGCAAACGATTGAGCCGGACCTCATCGGTCGCATGCAGCAGCCCGTACTCCTCGACCAAAGCCTGCTCGTAGGCCTTCACCGCCGCGTCCAGGGCGGCGTGATCGAGGCGACCGGGCAAGGGGAGGGTCGCCAGCATCGCGTTGGTGAAGTCGTGGTCGGTCGTCTGCTCGGTGACATAGGCGTTAGCTAGCGGGCCGTTGACGATCGCCGCCAGCGCCCGGCCGCTGAACTCCCCGGTCGGCCACAGGGCGGTGAACTGCTGGGACGCGGCTAGCCCCTTTTCGTCAAAGGCGCCGGCTAGGCGCCAGGGCCCGCGCGAGCTGCGCTGGTTGTTGATCAGGACCTTGGGCCGGTTCCAGGGACGGTTGAGCGGCCCTGGGTAAAGGGCCGCCGCTGGATCGAAGTCTAGCCAGGTCGTGGCCTGAATCTCAAAGGGCGCGAGGCTGGCGCTGGGCTTAAAGACGCCCGCCCGGAGATTGGGCCCTGGCCGCGCACGGGTGCCGTCGCTTTGGACCCGCCATTGCAGGCCGCGATAGATATCGGCATGGGCTCCCAGCCGCGGCCCGGTTGCCAGATAGCTCCAAACCTCGTCGAGCGCCCCGACCCAAAGGCGGCCTTGACCCGCATCTCGCGTCAGAGCGCGGCTGGCCGATACCACGTTCGAGCCTAGGAAGGCTTCTCGGTCGGCGTCGCGAACCTCGCGCGCGGTCAGACGGACGGTGCGCAGGTCGTTGTCCCTGCGGGCTTTGGCGATGATCAGTGCGGACGGGTAGGTGGCGTTCTCGAACACCCGGTCGGGTAGGGAGACCAGTTCGATCTCCTGATACGTAGCGGCGAGACGCTGGCGTACCTTGGCGTACTGCTTTTGCAGCAGGACCCCGCGCGGCAGCACGAACCCAAGAGCCAGTGGGCACGCATCAAGTGCGGTCTCCAGCGCCACGATCCCCTTGGAAGGGGACCGCGCGAACGCCGCGGGATAGGCCGTCCGTTCGTCCTGGTCGAAATCCTCGAATGGCGGGTTGCAGAGCACGACGGTGGCGCCGGTCAGCACATGCGCCAGGGCGCCGTCCCTGAAGAGATCGCGCGACTGGATCTTCCAGCCGTTGGCGTTGGGATAGTCGGCCAGGATCAGTGACAGGGTCGCCACTTCGCAGGCGAAGACGTCGAGCTCGGCGCCGGCCAGGCGCGCGGTCAGATAGCCGTGACGGCGCTCGGCCGACCAATCGGCCGGCAACTGGTCGCGCATCTGACGCAGCGCCGCGATCAGAAAGATGCCCGCCCCCGCGAATGGCTCGACGACGCGCATGGCGTCGATGTCGAACTGGGCTAGGTCGATGGCGTCTAGGACATATTCGGCCACGGCGCGGGGCGTGCTGTGGGTGCCGAACATCCTGCGGGTGTCGGCGGTCACCAGGGTGTTTTCGTAGACGAAGGCCAGGCTGTCAGCGGAAATGTTGCGCAGGTTAACCGCGGCCTGGAACGCGGCCCAGGCGGCGGCTGCCTTGGCCGGATCGACCAGGTCCCCGCCTTGGGGCAGGACGGGCAAGTGATAGTAGGTCTCGATGCCCGCCAGCACCGAGCCGACATCGTCCAGGGCCCAGCTGGAGGCGTCCGGGTGCAGGCGGTCGGAGAGGATCTTGGCCGCCAGCAAACGGAAGGTCGTGCGGAACGCCGCGCGCTGCGGCTCGGGGCCAGCGTCGGGTGCTGCGAGTAGGCCGAGGACCTCGGTCAGCACGCGCTGGAGCTTGACTTGGACCTCCGACTCAATGGCCGGCATCAGCCCCAGATCGACGAAGTCCAGCTGGTAAGCGCCGCGCCCCGCGCCTTGGGCCTTCGCCCGGTGCAGGGCCTGGGGCGACCAGCTGTCGGCGTGACGGGCGAAAAGGTCGTCGATCTGCTCGATCGCCACGCGCTCGAGCGGCCGTGGCCGGGCGCGCGCCTCTACGGCCCATACCCCGACCTCGCCGGAGGAATCGATGGCCAGGAAGACGGGCGCGCCCAGCGCCCGACGCTCCATGATCGCCTGGGCCGGGTCGGCCGCGCCGGCGATTACCCCGAAGGCGGCTGAGCGAAACGACTCGGGAAGCTGGGTGAAGACGGCCAGGTCGACGGCGCGCGCTTCGCCGCCCGGCGATAAGACGTCGGCGAACGCATAGTCGCGCAGCCGCCGGTCGCTGGCGTAGCCCAGACGGTCGAGGGCCGCTTCGATTTTCCGCAAGGCCTTCACCGCACGCGCATCGCGCGGAATAGGGGAAGCTGGAGGCTCTGTTCGCGCGGCGCGAACTCGGCGGCCAGCACGTCCAGATGGGGATCCAGGCGCAGGAGCAGCGCATCGTCGGCCGCGTCGGCCCGCACCAGGACGCCATCGGCGACCAGCTCGCCGTGGGTCATGCCGTGCAGCACCAGGACCGTGCCGCGCAGGGCGGGAAATGAGGCCCCGGCGAAGAGGTCGCGCAGAGCGGTCAGCAGAACTTGGTGGCCTTGGAGCTCGATCCGAAATTTTTCCTTCAAGACCACGGCGAGCCGCAGCAAGAGCACCGTCTGCCAGGCGTAAAGCGCTCTATGGCCAGGGCCCCGCGGCGGCACGTCCGGCGCGATCAGGGCGCGCCGATGGGTCCACTCCCGGAGCTGGTCGGCCGAGAGCCCGGTCAGTTGCTGGACGCGGCCGGCGTTGATCATGACGAAGGCGACCACTCCAAGCGGGTATGGCGCCCACTTCTAAATGCCAAACGGGTATCATACCCGCTTAAGATAGCAATCTCGCCCAACCCTGCGGCAGACACGGTCGTATCCCGCCAAGGCGCTTGGCCTCGATAGCGTATGGAGAGTAGGGTGGAGCGAAAGATGCGTCGGCGGCGAAACCGCCGGCGCAGTGGAGGAATCCACAACAACCTGACGCAATCGGAGTTGAACATGGCTCAGACGCCAAACTACTCGACCCTATTTTCATGCCTGCACGACGAGCCGACCGAGTACGGTTCACTTGGTCGCGGCACGCACTATTCGGTCCTACGCGCGGTGGAGTGGCTCGATGTCTGCCGCCGCCCGCTGGCGCGCCCGCAGGTCCACGACTTCGCGGTCATCTGGGACGAGGACCATGACACCCGGATCATCGAGGCGATCGAGCGGATCTACATGGCCGGGCTTCTGTCGCCCGTGCAGTTCATCGGCGAGCGCAAAGGCGGCCTGACCCTGATCGTGGCGGCCAAGTTCTATTGGGATGCCGACACCGAGATCGGCGACTACAAGCGCCAGGTCGAGGCGGCGATCCAGCCCCTGGACGATCACTGGCCGGTCGAGATCGGCATGTTCGACCGTTCCGGCGCCCGCCACGCCAGCTGGCATCAGACCGAGCCGGTGGGCCTGGTCAGCGCCGAGCCCCACCGGATCAATGTCTACATGGCCAATATCGACTCTCTTTGGGGCCTAGGCACCAAACCGCCTGTCTGGCCGCGCGGCATGCCGCCTTGGCCGCCCGTGCCGACGCCGCCACCGCCCTTCTTCCCGGCCGAACCGGCGGCTTAGACTCGCGCCCCTTCGGAACAGGAGGTGGTGGCGCCGGCGTTGACCGGACCTAAAGTGACGCTTGCATGTCACCAGACCTAGAAAGCGCCGGTCGGACCTCACCGTGAACGCTGGCGTTTGAATCTCCAGAGTCTGGAGCGGATCCGAAGTCAGCTCTAGGCGCTCAGTGGCGCAACAGTCTGCGGCCCATCGGTAACCGTCGCCACGACGAACCAAGCGCACGACCAGTTGAGCTGCTTACGCTTTCCGACCTCCGACGTCTAGCCACACGACGTAGTCTTTCGGGGTATAATCAGCGGCACCCGACAGGGCCTCCAGCGGGCGGGCGTCGAAGATGTCGGCCACGAATGGATTGAGGTCGTGCCGCCCTAAGTTGGGGCACCAGACATTTGGTGGCTGTCCCTCGCCGCCGATTGTGAAGGGATCTTCGCGACGAATGCGCTGCTCTTGCGGAGCGAGTTTCAGGTTTTCGAGGTGGTTCAGGACCACAATACCGTCCACAGCATCGAACGCGACCCGCGTCCCGTCAGTTGTGTGCCAAGACTTGGCCGTGAGTAGGCCGACCTCCGGGTGGCTGAGCGCCGACGTTGCCTCGAAGACGTAACCGTCCCAGAGCACGATCAGTACACCAGTTCGGTCTCTCGTCGAGAAACCGGCGAACTTAGTTTGTGCACTTTCAATAAAATCCTTGAGCGTGTTGTCGCGTGGGAGCGTCGCGGCTTTACGGATGTCGCTTATGTTGCCCAGAGGCCCTCGTGCTGGCAGCTGTTGACTGCGTTCGGCGCGGCGGGCTTGGTAGTCGATGAACGACGGGCACTTCACTTCAAAGAGCCATTGATGGTCTGGCGCATCAACGACGATTTCAGGCCTTCCGCCGGTCACGGCATTTAGGGGTTCAACTGAAAAGTGCGAACCCTCAGGCCACATTGCCTCGAATACCCCGCGAGTTACGAGGATTTCGGCTAACTTCTGCACCAGTTGCTCGTAGCCACGCTGCCAGTGCGTCGCATCGACCTTGCTGTTAACGTAGCGGGTGTTTGCGAGTTCGCGAATGAAGCGCGCCGCGCTTCCTGGCAGACGCGCGTCGCACACTCGCAGCGCGTCGAGAAGTTGCCGTCCAAACCGCGTGATCCGGCCTTCAGCTAGATGGTAGCTGAGCCACTGGCGTGTCCCTCCCGTCAGTTGGCGGTAGCTCGCAGCGAGCGCATCGGCATCGATTGTCTTTGAAACGCCCATCTGCGACCTCCGCGCTAACCGACTCAATCATCAACCCCCGACCTTGGTGCTGGTGCCTTGTCGAGCCGCGAGGCGACGACTGTAGCTCTGACGAGGTGTTGGGGCTCGGCCAGCGAACGTCCGCTTCTCGGCCAGAAGGCCATGACCGCTTCTGGCGCTAGTTCGCCCTGTGGGCAGTGATGAGAGTGTCGATCTCGTCGGGTCGCGGGTTGGTGAACTCCAGCCGGACGCGGCCGTCGGCCTGAGTGGTGATGACCGCCGGGATGGAGCTGGCGCTCAGAGCCCAGCCGGCCGGCAGGATCACCTCGTTGTGGGCACGTCCGAAGCTGCGCCTCCAGACCAGTTCGGAGCCCTGCAGGCTGTAGCGGTCAGCGTCGACATAGGTCTCGCTCATGCGCAGCCGCTTGGAGCCACCGGGCGGCACGGGCGCGTAGCGAAACACCACCACCTCGGTATCCCTCGTGACCGTCAGATCGGGCTTGTGCACGCCGACGCGAGAAATCGCCTCGCCCTTCAGCACCTGCGGGCGCAGCGCCTCGCCTGTGTCGAGATCTCGGCCGCCAGGATCGCGCACCACGCTGCCCGTGCGCACGACGTTGACGTAGTCGTCTGCGCCAGCCTTCGTCTCCGTGTAGTCGTGGTAGAGGCTGAAGGCGTGGGTCTCCGGCGGCTGCAGGTCGTAGACGATGTCGCGCGTTTCGCTGGCCCGCTCGCGGACCGCCAGCGTTGTGGGGTCGGGTGAGGGGAGTGGCCGCGCGTCAGGCCGAGCGCGCAGCTCAAGCGGGGCGGGGCCAGCAGCGTCATTCCAGAAACTGATGCGCACGCGCCCGTCCGGGTCTTGCAGCACTTGGCTGGGCACGTTGCAGGCCATCAGCTCGTAGCCGGCCGGCAGCACGACGGTGTTGCGGCGGATGCCCAGCGAACGGGAGAAGACCAGTACGCCATCGGCCTCGACGCGGTAGCTTTTCGGGTCCGCGTACGTCTTGTCGATGCGGATGCGGCCGCCGCCGCCCTGCGGAACAGGCCGCGCCAGGTGGATGCGCAGGTACTGGTCCGCCTCGTCGCCCTCAACGCCGTCGCTACGTGCGGCCTGAGCTGAGATGGTCTCGTGCGCCAGCGGCCGTCCGGTGGCCCTGTCGGTGACGGTCTCGTCCGAGGCTTGGGAGCCGCGGCGGATCGGGTTGTCGTAGACCCGAGCGCCGGGCGTGGTGGCGGTGACGTCGTAGAGAATGCGGAACTTGCCCGAGCCGGGTGCGAGCAGATCGTAGCGCGTGTAGGCGTCAGCTTCGCTCTGGCGTGGCGCAGCCCAGGCTGCGCTGCCCCCTGTGGCGACCATGGCCAGAGCGACGACGCCGGGCGCAAATCCTGACCGCATGCACTCTACTCCAAGCCGCCGACGCAGAGTGCACGAACAGCCTGCAGCGTCCAGCGAGGTCAAAATAGGTCGTGTCTTAGTTTGAATGTTGGACCGCACAAAAGCTTTGCGCCTGCTCACTCGCATCAGCTGAAGCTTCTCCGCCTTCGATCGCTGACGCGGCGTGGCTGCGAATGCACGTTTGAAGCGGGGAAAAGTAAATCGACATGCCAGCGGCTCCCAGGATCGCAGCCGAGATGATAACGGCAATGATGATGCCCTTGCTCACGTTGTACCCTCGCGTTTCTCAGAAAGGCAGCCTTTTCGCTTTCGCCTGAATGCCATGTGATCTTACGGCCAACCTCGCTCGGATCGCGTTCCCGTGCCATGCGCGAGAAGCAAAACCTAGATTGAGACACTACTCAGATCAGGGCCGATCACAAGCGAATCACCAAGTTGTGCTGTTAGCGCGAGTGATGGGGTGACCTCGGCCGGGAGCGTTCGTTCTTAAACCCGCCTTGCAGCCGCTTGGCTCGCGATTAGGCGGCCAGGAAGCGTTCGTCGCCGCAGGCCCACCCGATGAACAGCGGGCGACGATCGGAGGGCCGGACCTGCTCGATGACACCGACCTCTCCAACGACACCGGCCAGCCGAGCGAATCGCTGGTAGTCGGCGAGCCAGCGTCGATCCGGCGAAAAGCTGTGGACGACCATGGCCGCAGCGCTTGCCGAGAAGCGCTCGGCTTCGATCACCGCCGCGGCGGTGCGGTGCAGGAGCTGGTAGCGCACCGCGCCGTCGATCTCACCTGCGATCCCGAGCAGTTCGGTGATCGCTTGAAGCCGTTGGATCTTCCCCGGTGAGGCGCCTTCCAGCCACTCCGCGACCGTCGGTCCGAACGGCTCCTCCACCTTGCCCTCGACCGTCAAGGCCACGAGGCCAAGCTTGGTACGCAGCAAGGCGAACACGTCCGACTGGCTCTCGCGGCGTCCACCTGGCAGCGCCGTCTTGTGCTCGGGAAGCGCGAGCAGGAGCTCGGCCTCTCCCATGAGGGGCTGCAGGACGGCGGCGATCTCGCTCGGCAGCCCGTCAGCGGCCTCCCAGCTGCTGGCCATGGTGCGAGCCGAGTAGCCCATGGCCCATTGCAGCTCCGGCTTGGCCAGGAACTGCCGCCAGGCCTTGGGACCGGAATTAGGGACGTGGACGCGGTTCATGGCGCCACCATGATGCACCGAGGAGGGTAGGTCACCAGCGAGCGGGCGGGCTGGAACCTGGGCCGGAGGTGCTGAATCCGCTCAGTTGCGGCGTCTATCGTACGCGGGTGCTCGCTACACCCCGTCGGGAAACGCTGCTGTTGTTAGAGCAAACATTAGCGTAGGTGGCGGAAAATGCCACAACTCCCAGCAAACTAACTGGATTTCGGCGACCTAAACGAAGGATTTACTCGATAGAGCTGAAGGGTGACTCAATTCAATATTTGAAGAGCCGCGTTGCGATTTGACGAAATGTCAGAGATTTAGCTCCTAAACAGGCGAGCGGCGATCACGAAAAGGTGATGTTGCTGAAAAGGTGTAGGGTGATGGTCAGTGATCATGGAAGATCAGCACTCTGGCATGGCTGCACAAGCTGTACTGCGCTCCATGCTGCCCTTCGGCAAGCCTCTATGGCGTCAATTCTGACGCGGTCGAGGAGAGTCTTCAACGACTTGTCAGCATAATCGTATGATATTAGCTATCGAGACGGCCAAAAATTCCTTCAGCGTTGGCTGGCTCGGCTCCTTCGAAGAAGATCTACAGAGCCTGATGTTTACCGGGGTGGAGATGGATAGAAGATAAGGGTGAATTGGCGCGTTCAACAAACGACCTTCTGTCTGATGTTTCCGGCATATTTGTCTTGGATGGCCCTTCAGGAGCGGCGATTGCATCTAGGGTAAAAATCATTGGCTCAGCTCTCGAACACGCCAGTCGCAATACAATGATGATTGACGGAGAACATCCACGCGAGCAGGACGAGGTGTTGGGTTAGATTAGGCGACGGGAGGGGGCTTGCCCCCTCCTCTAGTTGGTTCACCACCATCGGAAGGAGGCGGATGCCTCAAGCGCTGGAGTGGCGCGCTAGATCAACCGACAAGCTCCACATGTAAGCTAGCGCTCTCGCCCCCGCTCACCTAGCGGCGCAGCTACCCGCCACGGTGCCGGTCCGGCATAGCACTCGTACTCACCGATCCACACGTCAGCTCCAGAGTTCTCTCTAGCCTGCTAACTGGGCGCTTACTGGATCGAGCAAGCCCTGCGTTCGCGACATCGGTTCTGGCTCCAACAGCTTGAAAAGATTGGCGCGCCCGGAACGATTCGAACGTCCGACCCTCAGATTCGTAGTCTGATGCTCTATCCAGCTGAGCTACGGGCGCGCGCCGCGCGAGCGGCTGGCTCGCGGGAGGCGCGGAGATAGCGCAGGCGCCCATCGCGCGCAACCGCTGACGGCGCACGCGAGGGACGCTAAGGCTGGCGCGTCCGCCGGAGCCCCGACCATGCCCACAACGCCCATTCGCCTCGCCACAGCGCTCGCCGCCGCCACGGCCCTGGCGCTGGCGCTCGCGCCTGCGGCGGGGGTCGCCAAGCCCCGCACGGCCACGGCTCTCCACGTTGAAATCGGCCACGCCATGGTGGCGGCCGCAAATCCGCTCGCCACCGAGGCGGGGCTCGAGGTCCTGCGTGCGGGCGGGACGGCCGCGGACGCGGCGGTGGCGGTGCAGGCCGTGCTGGGGCTGGTGGAGCCGCAGAGTTCGGGCCTCGGCGGCGGCGCCTTCATGGTCTACCGCGACGGGGCCACCGGGCGCGTCACCAGCTACGACGGGCGCGAGACGGCGCCGGCCAAGGCCACGCCCACCCTGTTCTACGGCGAGGACGGCCGGCCGCTGCCCTTCTTCGACGCGGTGCTCTCCGGCCGCTCGACCGGCGCGCCCGGCGCCATCGCCATGCTGGAGCTGGCGCAGCGCCAGCACGGCCGGCTCCCCTGGGCGTCGCTCTTCCCCGCCGCCGAACGGCTGGCGCGCCAGGGCTTCATCGTCTCGCCGCGCCTGGCGGGCATGATCGCGGGGCGCGCGCCCCAGGCGGGGACGCCCGACACGCGGCGCTACTTCTCGCGCCCCGACGGCACGCCGCTCAAGGCCGGCGACCGGCTGAGCAACGCGCTCTACGCCGACGCCCTGGCGCGCATCGCCGCCCAGGGCGCCGCGGGGCTGCTGCGCGGGCCGGTGGCCGCCGAGATCGTCGCACGCGTGCACGAGGGGCCGCGGCCGGGGTCGCTCACCACCGCCGACCTCGCCGCCTACCGGCCGCTGGCCAAGCCGGCTCTGTGCCGCCCCTACCGCGCCTACGTGATCTGCGCGCCGCAGACGCCCTCGGGCGGCGTGGGCCTGCTCGAGCTCCTGGGCGTGCTGGAGCCGACCGACATCGCCGCGCGCAGCGCCGCCGATCCGAAGGCCTGGGTGCTGTTCGCCCAGGCCAGCCGCCTGGCCTACGCCGACCGCGACCGCTACGAGGGCGACCCCGCCTTCGTGCACGTGCCCACCGCCGGCATGCTCGACCCGGCCTATGACAAGGCGCGCGCGGCGTTGATCCCCACGCTCACCGGCCCAACGGTCGCGGCCGGCGACCCCCCCGGCGCGCCTCGCGCCGGGCCCGACGCCACCGTGGAGCCTGGGGGCACCTCGTCGTTCGCCATCGTCGACCGCTGGGGGAACGTGGTGTCGATCACCACCACGGTGGAGAGCATCTTCGGCTCGGGGCGCATGGCGCACGGCTTCTTCCTCAACAACCAGCTGACCGACTTCTCCTTCACCCCCACCCGCCCGGACGGCGGGCCGGCGGCCAATGCGGTGGCGGCGCGCAAGCGGCCCCGCTCGTCGATGACGCCGGTGATCGTGCTCGACCGGCGCGGGAAGTTCGTGGCGGCGGTGGGCTCGCCCGGCGGCAACGCCATCATCGCCTATGTGGCCAAGGCGCTGGTGGCCACGCTGGACTGGCGCATGGATCCGCAGGCGGCGCTGGCGCTGCCCAACCTCGTGGCGCGCCCCACCCGCACGGCGCTGGAGACGGGCGCCGCGCCCGCCGTGGCCCAGGCGCTGCGCGCCACCGGCCAGCAGGTCGACACCGACGTGGGCGAGGAGTCGGGCCTGCACATGGTGGTGGCGCTACCCGGCGGCGGCTACCGCGGCGCCGCCGACCCTCGGCGCGAGGGCGTGGCGAAGGGCTGGTGATCGCGCCTCCACGCTGCGCCCAGCGCGAGAAAAGAGTCCGGCCGGACTGTCCGGTAGCGAAGCTAAGGCGCTGACTTAGCAGGATTCTCCCTCCTATACGGTCGCTGGCGGAGTCCGACCGTCCGGACTCCCGCGATCGCCGTCTTTGCAGGATAGCCTCGGCCGAGCGGGGTGTGGAAAGATCGCCTGCGCGGGCGCGGCCAGCTACAATAGTCGGCCGGTCGCCGCGTCCAGCGCCTTGGTGAAGACCGTAGGAAGGCTGCGGCGCGCGGCCTCCAGCGGCGTCCACACCACTTCGATGTCGGCGCGAGGCCCCGCGGGGGACGCCTCGGCGCGGAGCACCCCCAGGGTGAGCGGGAAGTGTGTGAAGACGTGCTCCACCTCGCCGGCCGGGCGCCAGTCGGCGTGGGCGGGCGCGGCGCGGCGCACCGCTTCGGGCGAAGGCGCCTCGCGCGCCCAATCGGTGGTGGGCAGCCCCAGCATGTCGCCCAGCAGCCCCTTCGCCGGCCGGCGCACCAGCGCCACCTCGCCCGCGCGCAACAGCACGAAGGCCGTCCCCCGCCGTCGTTCGCGAACCGGCTTGGGCGCCTTCACGGGGAAGCGTTCCGGTGCGCCGATTGCGCGGCCTGCGCAGTCGGCCGCGAGCGGGCAGGCGTCGCACAGCGGCGTGCGAGGGCGGCAGACCACCGCGCCCAGGTCCATGAGCGCCTGCGCCCAGTCGCCCGGCCGCTCGTCAGCGACCAGCGAGGCGGCCAGCGCCTTGAGGCGCGGTTTGGCGGCGGGGAGGGGGGCGTCCACCGCGAACAGGCGCGCCATCACGCGCTCCACGTTGCCGTCGACCACGTTGGCGGGGCGCCCGAAGGCGATCGCCGCCACCGCCGTGGCCGTGTAGGGGCCGCAGCCCGGCAGGGCCAGGAGGCCCGCCTCGTCGTCGGGGAAGGCGCCGCCGCGCGCGGCCACCGCCCGGGCGCAGGCCAGGAGGTTGCGGGCGCGGGCGTAGTAGCCCAGCCCCGCCCAGGCCCCCATCACCTCCGCGTCGGGCGCGGCGGCCAGCGCCTCCACCCGCGGCCAGCGGGCCAGGAACTCGGCGTAGTAGGGCGCGACGTGGGCGCTGGTGGTCTGCTGCAGCATCACCTCCGACAGCCACACGCGATAGGCGTTGGGCCGGGCGCCGGCGGCGCGCGCCGAAGGCGTGATGCGCCAGGGCAGGGCGCGGTCGGCGGCGTGGGCGTCGTACCAGGCGAGGAGGCGCGCGCGCAGGTCGGCGCGCACCGAAGCGGAGGGGACGTCGGCCATGGGTGCGCGCTATATAGCGGCCGCCATGCCGCGCCGCCCGTTGCCCGACGCCGAGGAGGCCGCCCGCATCCTGCGGGAGAAGCGCACGCGCCCGCAGCGCCGTCCGCCTCCCGCCGTGGGCCAGCCCCTGGCGCGCCTGCTCAAGGGGCTGGACGCCAAGCACTCGACCGGGCCCCACGTGCTGCGCGCCCGCTGGCGCGAGATCGCCGGCGAGACGCTGGGGCGGCGCACCGAGCCCGTGCGGGTGGTGCGCCCCCGCGGCCCGGCGGGCGGGGGCGGCGTGCTGGAGGTGCGGGTCGACGGCCCCGCCGCGGCGCTGGTGCAGCACCAGGCGCCCGAACTGATCGCCCGCGCCAACCTGGTGCTGGGAAGCGAGGCGGTGTCCAAGCTGCGCATCGTGCAGGGCCCGGTGCGCGCGGCGATCGTCGCAACCGCGGTCGCCAAGGCGCCGACGAACCGGCGCCGCGCCTCGCCGCCGCTCGACGCCGCGGCCGAAGCGGACCTAACCCGGGCGTTGGAGGCCACGCCCGAGGGGCCGCTGCGCACGGCGCTCACCCGCCTGGGGCGCGCGGTGCGCAAAGGCGGATAGCGCGCCACGCGATCAGGTGGCGCGGGCCGTCTTGCGCCATGCGCCAAGGCGCGCGTTGACAACGCCCGGTCCCGCCTGCGACCGCTCGGGTCTCTCGTTCGCGCCAGGAATCGCCCGTATGCGTGCCGTCACCCGCCGCCTCGCCCTCGCCGCCTGCGCGGCGCTGGCGCTCTCCGCCTGCGGCCAGAAGGGCGGGTCGACGGCGGCGAGCGGGGGAGGCGGCGCCCTGCCGGCGGGCGTGTTCAAGGACTCCGAGTACGTGATCGGAAATCCCAAGGCGCCCGTGACGGTGGTCGAGTACCTGTCGGACACCTGCTCGCACTGTGCGCGCTTCGACCAGGAAGTGTTTCCCACCATCAAGAAGGACTACATCGACACCGGCAAGGTGAGCTGGCACATTCGCGAGTTCCTCACCGATCCGGTGCAGGTAGCCGCGGCCGGCTTCGCGATGGCGCGCTGCTCTGGCAAGGACAAGTATTGGTCGGTGGTGGAGGCGATCTTCCGCGCTCAGGACGAGATGTTCAAGACCGGTGACTTTCTGACGCCTTTCCGGCGTATCGCGGCCGGCGCGGGGCTCTCCCCCGCGCAGTTCGACGCCTGCGTGCGCAACGATCAGGTGCTGCAGGGCATAGCCGACCGGGTGCAGAAGGCGACCGACGTGGACAAGATCAACGGCACGCCGACCATGATCGTCGATGGCCAAACCCACGTGAACGAGCTGGACCTGCCCCAGACCCGCGCCCTGCTCGACAAGGCGCTGGCGGCCAAGGGCAAGAGGTAAGTCCGAGGCCGGCTGCGGAGACGGGGTGCAGTTCCAGCGGCTCCGCATCGCCGGCTTCAAATCCTTCGTGGAACCCACGGAGGTGCGCATCGAAGCGGGGCTGACCGGCGTCGTCGGTCCCAACGGCTGCGGCAAGTCCAACGTCCTTGAGGCGCTGCGCTGGGTGATGGGCGCCAACTCCGCGCGTTCGCTGCGGGCAGGCGGCATGGACGATCTGATTTTCGGAGGGACCGGCTCGCGCCCCGCCCGCTCGCACGCCGAGGTCAAGCTCGAGATCGACAACGCCGACCACACCGCGCCGGCCCCCTTCAACGGCGAGGCGGTGATCGAGGTGGCGCGGCGCATCGACCGCGGCGCGGGCTCCACCTACCGCGTCAACGGCGTGGAGGTGCGCGCCAAGGACGTGCAGCTGCTGTTCGCCGACGCCTCCACCGGGGCGAACTCGCCCTCGCTGGTGCGCCAGGGCCAGATCAGCGAGCTGATCGCGGCCAAGCCGAGCAACCGTCGGCGCATTCTCGAAGAGGCGGCAGGCGTCAGCGGCCTGCACACCCGCCGCCATGAGGCGAACCTGCGGCTGGACGCCGCAGCGGCCAACCTGGCGCGGCTGGACGACGTCGCGCGCGAGCTGGAGGGGTTGCTCGGCCGGCTGAAGCGCGAGGCGCGCCAGGCCGAGCGCTACAAGCGTCTCTCCGCCGACATCCGTCGTGCGCGCGCCGCGCTGATGCATGGCCGCTGGCGCGAGGCGGCCGACGCGCTCGCCGCGTTCGAAACGGCAGCCCGCGCGGCGATGGGCGCGGCGGGGGAAGCGCAGGCGACGACCGCGCGCCTCACCGCCGAGGCGCTGCACGCCGCCGAGGCCCTGCCGCCGCTGCGCGAGGACGAGACGGTGGCCGCCGCCGTGCTGCAGCGCCTTCTTATCGAACGCGACCGGGCCGAGCGCGCGTCGGAAGCGGCGCAGGCCGAGGTCGAGCGTCGGGCCGCGGAGGTCAAGCGCGTGGCCGCCGACCGGGCGCGGGAGGCGGGCCTCGCCGAGGAGGCCGCCATGGCCCTGGGGCGCGCGGCCCGCGAGCTCGCCGAGCTGGAGGCGGTGCTGGCCGCCCCGTCGCGAGAGCCGGAGCTGGCGGCGGCGAAGGCCGGAGCCGAGCGCGCCCGCGCGGACGCCGACGCCGCGGTGGAGCGCGAGGCCGCCGCCCTCGCCGCCGCCGAGGCTGTGCGGGCGGGCGAAGGGGCTCGGCGCGAGACGGCGCAGGCGCTGCGTCGCGCGGCCGGCGAGCGGCTCCGCTCGGCCCAGACCCGCGCCGAGCGCGCCGCCGCCGCCCTGGCCGGCGCGCGCCGCGACCTCGCGGCGCTCCCCCCTGCCGATCCCGAGGCGGCTGGCCGCGAAGCCGGCGCCCTCGCCGCGGCGCAGACGGCGGCGGCGGCCGCGCGCACCGCTCTCCTCGCCGCCGAAGCCGCACAAGCCCAAGCCCAAACGGTCGAGGCGCAGGCCCGCGAGGCGGCGCGCAGCCGGGAGGACGCGGTGCGCCGGCTGCGCGCCGAGGCGCAGGGCCTCCTCGCCCTGGCGCGACCCGCCGCCGCGACGGGCGCGGCGGCGGCGGCGCTCGACCGGGTGACGCCGGCGCGGGGCTACGAGGCGGCGGTGGCGGCCGCCTTCGGTGAGGAGCTGGACGCTGCGCTCGATCCGGCCGCGCCCGCTCACTGGGCCGGCGGCGCCGAGGCTCCGGCGCCCGTGTGGCCGCGCGGCGTCGCGCCGCTCGGCCCGCACGTGGAAGCGCCGGCGGAGCTGGCGGCGCGGCTGGCGCTGACCGCGCTGGTCGACGACCGGGCCGATGGCGCGCGCTTGGCTCGTATCGTCCCCACGGGGGCGCGGCTGGTCTCGCGCGAGGGCGACCTATGGCGGTGGGACGGCTTCGTCAGCCGCGCCGAGGCGCCGCGCCCCGCCGCCCGCCGGCTGGAGCAGAAGGCGCGTCTGGTCGACATCGAAGCGGAGCTCGGCCGCCTCGCTCCCGAAGCGGACGCCGCCGCCGCCGCCCTGGCGTTCGCCCAGGCGCAGGCGCGCGCCGCGTCCGAGGCGTTGCGCCTCGCGCGGACCGCCCCCGCCGCCGCCGAACGCCCTGTCGGCCCCGCCCGCGAGGCGGTGGAGCGCCGCGCCCGCGACGACGCGCGCCACGCCGCCCAGGCCGAGGCGCTGGGGGCCGTCGTGGCCCGGACCACGCCCGACGCTGAGGACGCGGCCACGGCGCTGACCGCCGCCCGCGCCGAGGACGCCGCCGCGCAGGCCGCGCTGGACGCCGCGCCCTCCGCCGCGGCCGCGCCCGCCGACATTGGCCGCTCCCTCGCCGCCGCCCGCACCGCCGCCGCCGCCGCGCGCGAGGCCGAGGCCCGGGCGCGCGCCGCACTCGACGCCGAGCGCGCTCGCCACGAGGGCCGGACGCGCCGGCGCGAGGGCCTCGCCCGCGAGCACGCCGACTGGACGCGCCGCGCCGCCGCCGCCGACACACGCCTCGCCGTGCTCGACGGCGAGACCGCGACGGCGACGCGGGCGCTCGATGTCGCACGAGCCGCGCCCAAGGAAGCCGAGGCCGAACGCCTCGCCCTGTCCGACCGGGTCGCCACGGCCGAGGGCCGCCGCAGCCGCGCCGGTGACGCGTGGAGCGCCGCCGAGGCCGCCTCGGCCGCCGCCGACGCCGCGGCCCGCGCCGCCGATGCCGCCGCCGGCGAGGCCCGCGAGCGTCGCGCCGCCGCCGACGCCCGGCTGGAGCCCGCGCGCGAGCGGCTGGAGGGCGCGCTCTGCGAACTGCGCAAGGCCACCGGCGCCGAGCCCGAGGCGCTGGCGCGCGAGCTGGCCGCCGACGCGGTGGCGCTCCCCCTCGGGGCCGGCGCGCTGGAGCAGCACCTCGCCGCCCTGGAGCGCGACCGCGACGGGCTGGGCGCGGTCAACCTGCGGGCGGCCGAGGAGGCTGGCGAGCAGCAGGACCGTCTGGAGACCCTCGCGCGGGAGCGCGCCGACCTGCACGGCGCTATCGCCAAGCTGCGCGACGGGATCGAGGCGCTCAACGCGGAAGGTCGCGAGCGCCTGCTCGCCGCCTTCGAGACGGTGGACGCGAACTTCCGCTCGCTGTTCGCGGCCCTGTTCGACGGCGGCCACGCCGAGCTGCGGCTGGTGGAGAGCGACGACGCGCTGGAGGCGGGGCTGGAGATCTTCGCCACGCCGCCCGGCAAGCGCCTCTCGGCCATGAGTCTGATGAGCGGTGGCGAGCAGGCGCTGACCGCCTGCGCGCTGATCTTCGCCGTCTTCCTGGCCAACCCGTCGCCGGTGTGCGTGCTGGACGAGGTGGACGCACCCCTGGACGACGCCAACGTCGACCGCTTCTGCCGCCTGCTGGACGAGATGCGCACCCGCACCCCAACCCGCTTCCTGGCCATCACCCACAACCCGGTCACCATGAGCCGGATGGATCGCCTGTTGGGCGTCACCATGGCCGAGCGCGGCGTCTCCCAGCTCGTGTCGGTCGACCTGGCGCGAGCCGAGGCGCTGGTCGCCTCGTGAGCGGTCGCCGCGCCCGCTTGCGCGAGGCGCTGAACGTGGGCTGGAGCCTGCCGCACATCCTGATGGCGGCGGCCGTGCTGTTGATCCCGACGGCGGTGAACGGGCGGCCCGGCATGTTCTTCGACACGCTGGACTACCTGCATTCGGGCGAGGCGGCCTGGAAGCTCGTGGGCGTCACCTTGCCCGGCCTGAACCTCACGCCCCCCACCGAGCAGGCGCGCCAGCAGCTGGAGGTGATGCGCGGCATGGCCAGCTCGCGCTCGGCGGCCTACGGCGGGATCGTCTACCCCCTGTGGCGCATCGGCGGCCTGTGGCTGGTGAGCGCGGTGCAGGCGTGCGCGGCCGCGGCCATCGTCTACGCCTTCGTGCGCGCGGCCTGCGGGCGGCGAGAACGCGCGGCGTACTGGGGCGTGGTGGCGGGGCTGACGCTGTTCAGCTCGCTGCCCTTCTTCTGCGGCTTCGCCATGCCCGATGTCTCGGCCGGGCTGGCGGCGGTGTCGCTGACCACGCTGGCCGTGTATCCCGGCGCCCTGCCGCGCCTCGCCAGGCGCGCGCTGTTCGCCACCGCGACGCTGGCGCTGTGCATGCACACCTCCAACGTACTGCTGGCCATCGCCCTGGTGGCGGTCGCCGCGCTTGTGGGCGGCTGGCTGGCGCGCAGGCCGTGGGGGGCGGTGCGTTCGGCGGCGTGGACGGCCAGCGCGGTGGCGCTCTCGCTCGTGCTGTTCGTGGTCTACGGCGCGGTGGTGCGCGGCGAGACCGGGCGCACGCTGGGCGTGGCGCCACCCTTCCTCACCGCGCGTGTGCTGCAGGACGGGCCCGGGCGCGAATACCTGCAGTGGTCGTGCGACCACGGCGGCCGCTGGGCGCTGTGCGCGTACCGCAAGCGCCGCCTCACTTCGGTGGACGACATCCTGTGGTCGCGCGATCCCCACAAGGGAGTCTACGGCGCGGTGACGCCTGCGGAGCGGACGCGGCTTGCGGTGCAGGACACGCGCTTCGCCCTGGCCTCAACTCTGCACGACCCGCTGGGCCAGGCGGCGGCGTCGGCGCGCAACGCTCTGCTCACCCTGGGCGCGCTCGGCCTCAAGGAGCCGCTGGAGGGGCCGTTCAAGTACCTGCGCGATGGCTTCTGGGTGCACACCGCCATGCCCTGGATCATGCCTGGCGCAGCCAAGTGCGACGCCGACATCGCCGCCTGCCGCCCGCGGCTCGACTTCGCGGCGTGGCGTGCGATCGACACCGCGGCCATGCTCGCCGCGGTCGCCTTCCTGCTGTGGCGCCTGACACGTCGCGACGTGTGCACGGCGCTGCGCGCACCCGACCGCGAGATGAGCGTGGAGGTCCGCTTCGTCGCCGCCGCGCTCCTGCTGGCGGCGATAGTGGTGATCAACGCGGTGGTGTGCGGTGCGATCTCCGGGCCGTATTCGCGCTACCAGGCCCGCGTGGCGTGGGTGATCCCGCTCGTGGCGTTGACCCTTGTCGCGCGGCTGGGCTGGTGCGCGCCCGCCGCTGCAGCCGATGGGCGCGCCCGCAGCGCTTGATCTCGCGGCCCCCCGCCGCTAGGAACCGGCCGATCCCCGCTCCGGGCCTGCCCGGGGCGGCGTTCAACGCAACTGCAACCTCACGCAAGACGCCCGTGCCGGACCCTTCCGACGACGACCGCGCCCTGCGCAGTTTCGACCAGCGGCTCGACGCCCTCGGCGCCTCCCAGGCGCGGACGACGTCGACGCATGCGGCGGCTGAGGCTGCGACCGGCGGGGCCTATCGCATCATCGCCGAGCTGTTCGGCGGCGTGGGCGTGGGGCTGGCGTTGGGTTTCCTGGTCGACCGCGTGGCCCACACCGGGCCGTGGGGGCTGATCACAGGCGTGCTCCTGGGCTTCGCCGTGTCGATCTGGATGGCCAAGATGACGGCCGACCGGCTCACGGCGCAAGCCATGCAGGGCCAACCGCCGGCACGGGATCTTCCCGGGACGGCCGACGACGATGACGAGGTTTGAGAGGATAGATGGCCGCGGGTCCCATCGAGCAGTTCGAGGTCCACACGATCGCCACCTTCGGCGACGTGACGCTGCCCGTGCTGGGCAAGGTGACATTGGCCTTCACCAACTCCACTCTGGCCATGACCGTGGCCTTCGGCTTGGTCGTGTTGTTCATGACGGCGGTGACCTTTCGCGCGCAGGTGGTGCCCGGCCGCACGCAGGTGGCCGGCGAAATGGTGTTCGGCATGGTCGACGACCTGGCCACCCAGCTGATCGGGCCGCAGGGGCGCACCTACTTTCCGTTCGTGTTCACGTTGTTCACCTTCATTCTTGCGATGAACCTTCTGGGTCTGTTCCTGATCTTCACCGCCACGAGCCAGCTGGCGGTCACCGCGACGCTGGCGGTGATGACCATCCTGTTGGTGCTGATTGTCGGCTTCGCCAAGAACGGCATCGGCTTCTTCAAGTTGTTCGTGCCTTCGGGCGTGCCGTTCTACGTGCTGCCGCTGGTGATCCCGATCGAGTTCGTCTCCTTCCTGCTGCGGCCTTTCACCCTGGCGCTGCGCCTGTTCGGCAACATGCTGGGCGGCCACGTGGCGCTGAAGGTGTTCGCGGGCTTCATCATCGCGCTGGGCGGCCTGGCCGCCGGGGGCGGGCTGGGGCTGTTCGGCATCCCGGGCGCCATCCTGTCGATGGGCGGCGTGCTTGCGCTCACCGCGCTGGAGTTCCTGGTGGCGTTCCTGCAGGCCTTCGTGTTCACGGTGCTGACCTGCATCTACCTCAACGACGTGGTGAACCTCGGCCACGGGCACTGAAGCCCGCGCCGCCCTCCTTCCAACACTGACCTGAACGAGACGAGATCATGGACCCGCAGACCGCAGTTCAAGCCGCCACCGCCGCGGCCCACGGCTATCGCTACATCGGCGCGGGCCTGGCCACGCTGGGCATGATCGGCGCCGGCGCCGGGGTGGGCACCATCTTCGGCAACTTCCTCAACGGCGCCCTGCGCAACCCCTCGGCCGCCGGCGCGCAGATCGGAAACCTGTTCGTGGGCGCCGCTCTGGCCGAGGCCCTGGGCATCCTGGCCTTCGTGCTGGGCATACTGATCCTCTACTCCTGATGCAGGCCGACCGCGTCTCCTCCCCTTCGACCGCCCCCGCGGCCCAGGCTGGCGACGCGGTCTACGGCCATCCGGTGACGCCGCGGCAGGCCGCTGCGGCGCACACCACGGCTGCGGAGGCGCCCTCACAGGAGGGCGGCCTGCCGCAGTTCCGCACGGAATACTGGTTCAGCCAGATCGTGTGGCTGCTGCTCATGTTCGGCCTGCTCTACGTGCTGATGGCGCGCGTGTTCGCGCCACGGCTTCGGCGCGTGCGTGACCTGCGCTCGGCCACCATCGAGGGCGCGCTCGCCGAAGGCCGCAAGGTGCGCGCCGAAGCCGACGCGCAGGCGGCCGCGGCCAACGCCGAGATGACCGACGCCCGCGCCCACGCGCAAAAGACAGCTGCCGACGCCAAGGCCCGCTCTCATGCCGAGGCCTATGAGCGCCAGCACGCGCTCGAGACCGAACTCAACGCCAAGCTCGAAGAGGCGGAAGCCCGCATCCGCACCGCCCGCGACTCCGCGATGGGCCACGTGCGCGGCATCGCCGCCGAGAGCGCCGCGCTGATCACCCAGCGCCTTACCGGCCAGTCCCCCGCGCCGGGCGAGGTGGACGCCGCCCTCGACGCCGCCCACGCCTGAGGACGCCGACGCGATGACGCTCTTCTCCAATCCCGAATTCTGGGTCGGCCTGGGCCTGCTGCTGTTCTTCGTCCTCCTTGTCGTGTTCAAGGTTCCAGGCTTGGCGTTCGGTAGGCTCGACGCGAAGTCCGCGCAGATCAAGGCGGCGCTGGACGAGGCGAACGCCTTGCGCGCCGAAGCGCAGGCTCTGCTCGAAGGGCTGAAGGCCAAGCGCGCCCAGGCCGAGGCCGACGCCGCCTCCATGCTGCGCGATGCGCAGGCCGAGGCGAAGCGCATGGAAGCCGACGCCCACGCCAAGCTCGAACAGCAGCTCGCCCGCCGCTCCACCCTGGCCGAGCGCCGCATCGCCCTGGCCGAGACCCAGGCCACCACCGAGGTGAAGCGCGCCGCCGCGGGCCTCGCCGCCGCCGCCGCCGGCGCGGTGCTGGCCAAGCGGCTGGCGGACAGCGGGGCCGATCCGATGGCCGACAATGCGATCGCAGGCTTGGCGGGCAAGCTGCAGTAGGCCTTTCTCCCGCTGCCGCTGATTCCTTCGCGGTCGGAACCATCACCTCGCCAGCCGGCGTCCACCACGGGCGGGCCGGAGAAGTCGCGGCTCCGCCAGCTTCATGATCCGCTCTCCCCGGCCGCCTGCAGAGGTTTCAACGCATCGGGGAGGAGAGGACGCCGCACACCCAGCGTAGGGACCCCTGGGCACAAGGCCAGGGGAGGCAGCGATGGCGGGAAGGTCCTCGATGCACTTGGACCGTGTTCTCTAGACCTCCGCAACCGCCCGCCGGCGCGCGCTCCCGCGCAGCCTGCGCCGCCATCTGGCCAGCCGCCTCCATCGCGAAGGGACGAAGAAGCGCTCGCTGCGCAGCAGCTCATGCCAAGCCACCGGTGCGACCTCGGGCGGCGAGCGCAGCAGCCGCCGCAGCGGCGTTCCCCAGCGAGGATGCCTGCGTCTCCACAGGGTGAAGCGCCGCCGCCACCGGGGGGAGCTGCGCAGCACGAGCCCCAGCCCGACCACCATGAGCAGGCCCAGCAGATGCGTTGGCAGCACCACGCTGACGAGGCCCAGTGCGATCAGGAAGAAGCCCGTCGCAAGGCCGAGCGCGCGGCCCAGAGGTCCCGCCCGCCGCCGTCCCGCACGGTGTGCTGTCACGCTCATGTCAGCACGCTAACATCGCCTGCCCTCGGTCGCCGAGAGGGTGGGCTGCGGCGAGCTGCTACTCCGCAGCCACGGCTGTCTGCGCCTCGGGACGCCAGCGCAGGCGAGGGTTGCGCGCGGCGGCGGTCTCGTCGACGCGGCGCAGGGGGGCATGGAAGGGGGCGCCCTTGAAGCGTTCCACCTGGCCTGCCTTCGCCGCCTCGGCCAGGACCAGAAGCGTGTCGGCGAAGCGGTCGAGCTCGGCCTTGGACTCGGTCTCGGTGGGCTCGATCAGCATGGCGCCGTGGACCACGAGCGGGAAGTACATGGTCATCGGGTGGAAGCCCTCGTCGATCATGGCCTTGGCGAAGTCCAGCGTGGTGATCCCCGTGCCCTCTAGCCAGGCGTCATCGAACAGGGCCTCGTGCATGCAGGGGCCGTCGGGGAAGGCGGCGCTCATCGCCGGCGAGAGGCGCGCCTTGAGGTAGTTGGCGTTGAGCACCGCGTCCTCGGCCACCTGGCGCAGGCCGTCCGAGCCGTGGCTCATCATGTAGGCCAGCGCGCGGGTGAACATGCCCATCTGGCCGTGGAAGGCGCACATGCGGCCGAAGGCGTGCTCGGCCTTCCAGTGCGCCTCCTCCACCAGCTTGAAGCCGCCGGGGTGGTGCACGACCCAGGGCAGCGGCGCGTAGGGCGCCAGCGCCTCGCTCAGCACCACCGGCCCCGCGCCCGGGCCGCCGCCGCCGTGCGGGGTGGAGAAGGTCTTGTGCAGGTTGATGTGCATAGCGTCGACGCCCAGGTCGCCCGGCCGCACGCGTCCGACGATGGCGTTGAAATTGGCGCCGTCGCAGTAGAAATACGCTCCGGCCTCGTGGGTCAGCCGCGCGATCTCCACGATGTCGCGTTCGAACAGGCCGCAGGTGTTGGGGTTGGTGACCATGATCGCCGCCACGTGCGGGCCCAGCTTGGCGGCGAGGTCGGCGAGGTCGACGCGCCCGTCCGCCGTCTGGGCGATCTCCACCACCTTGTAGCCGACGAAGGCGGCGGTGGCGGGGTTGGTGCCGTGGGCGGAGGTGGGGCACAGGACCGTGTCGCGCGGGTGTTCCGATCGCAGGCCGTGGCCGGCGGCGCGGTGGGCGGCGCGGATGGCCAGGAGGCCGCACAGCTCGCCGTGGGCGCCGGCCTTGGGGCTGAGCGCAACCGCCGGCATGCCGGTCAGCGTCTTGAGCCAGTGCGCCAGCGTGTCCATCACCTCCAACGCGCCCTGCACGCTCGAGATCGGCTGCAGGGGATGGACGTCGGCGAAGCCCGGCATGCGGGCCACGCGTTCGTTGAGGCGCGGGTTGTGCTTCATGGTGCACGAGCCCAGCGGGTAGAGCGCCAGGTCGATGGCGTGGTTCTTCTGGCTGAGCCGCACGTAGTGGCGCACGCACTCTGGCTCGGAGAGCCCCGGCAGGCCGATGGGCGCCTCGCGCGTCAGCCCGGCGAGGTCGTCGGAGGCGGGCAGGTCGGCGTCCGGCAGGTCGACGCCGGTCTTGTCCCATCCCTCCAGCTCGAAGATCAGCGCCTCGTCCTGCAAGAGCCCGCGCCCGCCGGTGAGGGTCGGGTGCTTGTAGTCGTTGTCGGCGCCGGCCTGCGGGCGGGTGGGGCGGCCCGTGGTGTTCATGTGGTTCATGACCAGTCCCCTATGGCGGCGCGTTCCTTCACGATCCGGTTGGTGGCCCGGTAGAGGATCTCGATCTCGGTGTCGGTGGTGAGTTCGGTGGCGGTCAGCAGCAGGACGTCGTCCATGCCCGCGCCGGGCGCCAGGCGCGAGATCGGCACGCCGGCCAGTATGCTGTTGTCGGCCATGGTCTGCACGTACTCCGCCGCATTCGCGGGAATGCGGATGGCGAACTCGTTGAAGAAGCGCTTGGTCAGCACCTCCACGCCGTCGATCTGCGCCACCTTGGCGGCCAGCTTGCGCGCCTGGGCGTGATTGATCGTCGCCAGCCGCCGCAGCCCCGCCTCGCCCAGGAGGCTCATGTGGATCGAGAAGGCCAGGGCGCAGAGCCCCGAATTCGTGCAGATGTTGGAGGTCGCCTTGTCGCGGCGGATGTGCTGCTCGCGGGTGGACAGGGTCAGGGTGAAGCCGCGCCGGCCGTCGGCGTCCACCGTCTCGCCGCAGAGGCGCCCCGGCGCCTGGCGCAGGTGCTTTTCGCGGCAGGCGAACAGGCCGACGTAGGGGCCGCCGAAGTTGAGGCCGACGCCGATCGACTGGCCCTCGGCCGCAACGATGTCGGCCCCCATCTCGCCGGGCGACTTGAGCAGGCCCAGCGACACCGCCTCGGTGACCACCACGATGAGAAGGGCGCCCGCCGCCCGCGCCGCCTCGCCGATCCTGGTCACATCAGTGCATGTGCCGAAGAGGTTCGGTGTCTGCACCACCACGCAGGCCACGTCCGGGCCGAGGTCGGAGATCACGTCGGCCTCGGCGTCCACCGCCAGCGGCAGGGCCTCGACCTGCATGCCCGCCGCGAAGGCCAGCGTCTCCACCGTCTGCGCATAGTGCGGGTGCAGGCCGCCGCTGAGCACCGCCCTGGTCCGCCGGGTGATGCGGCCGGCCATCAACACCGCCTCGGCGGTGGCGGTGGAGCCGTCGTAGAGCGAGGCGTTGGCCACCTCCATGCCGGTGAGCGCCGCCACCTGCGTCTGGAACTCGAACAGCACCTGCAGCGTGCCCTGGGCGATCTCGGGCTGGTAGGGCGTGTAGCTGGTCAGGAACTCGCTGCGCTGGATCAGGTGGTCGACGCTGGCCGGCACGTGGTGGCGATAGGCGCCGGCGCCGCAGAAGAACGGCCCGTCGGCCGCGGTGCGGTTGCGGGCGGCCATGCGCGCCATCTCGCGCGTGACCTCCAGCTCACCGGCGTGGCGCGGCAGGTCGACCAGCCCCTCGCGCCGGGCCGAGGCGGGCACGTCGACGAACAGCTCGTCGATCGACGCGGCGCCGATGGCGCCCAGCATGTCGCGCCGGTCGGCGGGGGTGAGTGGGAGGTAGCGCATACTTAGTCCTTAAGGCTCACGTATGGAGCGAGCTTCGCTCCTTTGCCGAGCTCGGCTCCGAATGATCGACCGATGCCGCTTAGCTCCGCGACCTCGTGGAACCGGCCCTTCAGCTCATCAGCATACTGGATGCCGAACAAATGCATCGTGGCGACTCGCTCGCCATGAGGAGCCTGCTCGCAGGCCGCCTTCAATAGTGTGGCTAGCTGCTCAGTCTGCATGATGAGCCTGCCTTACGAGGGGAACAGGCAGGCGCGGGCGCGGGCGAGGTCGGTCTCGCGGCCGGCGGTGGGCGCGCGGGGCAGCGACAGGCCCTGCTCGCCGAGCCGACGCAGCACCTCGCCGTAGCTCGCGGCGCCCAGGCGGCGGCGGAGCTCCAGCGCCGACATCTCTCCGCGGGAGAAGGCGGCCAGCGCGGCGTCGGCTTCGGACATCGGTCTCAGAGCGTGCCCAGGAACTCGTCGTAGGCGGCGCGGTCCATCAGAGCGTCGAGCTCCGATGGGTCGCTCACCTTGATACGGGCGAACCAGCCGCCGCTCTCGGCGCCGGCGTTCACCGTTTCGGGCGCCTCGCCGAGCGCCGTGTTGGCCTCCACCACCTCGCCGGACACCGGCGAGTAGACGTCCGACGCGGCCTTGACGCTCTCGACCACGGCGAGCTGCTCGCCTTTCTTCACCGCCTTGCCGACCTCGGGGACCTCGACGAACACCACGTCGCCCAGCTGGTCGGCGGCGAAGCCGGTGATCCCCACGGTGGCCGTGTCGCCGTCGAGGGCGGCCCACTCGTGGTCCTTGGTGAAACGCGTGCTCATGGGCGGCTCCTCAGGCGATCGGCTTGCGGACGTAGCGGTGGGGGACGAAGGGCATGGCGACCACCTCGGCGGCCTGCGGCCGGCCGCGCACCATCAGCTGGGCTGTGGCGCCCAGCGCGGCGTGGTCGCTCGGCAGATAGGCCATGGCGATCCCGTGGCCCAGGGTGGGCGAGGGACCGCCGGAGGTGACGACGCCCAGGTGGACGCCGTGATCCACCACCTCGGGACCAGCCTCGGGAGTGAAGTCGCGCACGATCGCCGCGCCCTCGCGCGCCGGCGCGCCGCCCGCAGCGAGCTTGAGGCCCACGCGCTTGCGCACCGGCCCCTCGCGCAGCTCGCGCTGCACGCGAAAGGCGCCGGGGAAGCCGCCCTCCTCGCGCCGGCGCCTGTTCACCGCGAAGGCGAGGCCGGCCTCGATGGGACTGGTGGTAGCGTCGATGTCATGGCCGTAGAGCGGCAGGCCCGCCTCCAGCCGCAGGCTGTCGCGCGCGCCAAGGCCCACGGGCCGCACGCGAGCGTCCTCCAGGAAGCGCGCCCACAGCTTGGGCGCGATTCCCCCAGGGATCAGCATCTCGTAGCCGTCCTCGCCCGTGTAGCCCGACCGCGCGACGGTCAGCGTCTGGCCGTCGAGCACGAAGTCGCGGAAGCTCATGAAGCCCAAGCTTCCCGCGCCGGGCAGGACCGCTTCGACCACCGCGGCCGCTTCCGGGCCCTGAATAGCGACCAGCGCCTCGTCGTCCTCGCGCACCAGGATCGCGCGCTCGCCGGCGGCCTTGCCAATGGCCAGGAAGTCGCCCTCCTTGGTCCCGGCGTTGACGACGATGTAGAGCGAGCCCTGCTGCTCGGGCGCGGCGGGGCGGCCGACAATCAGGTCGTCGTCGATCCCGCCCTCGGCGTTCATCAGCAGGGTGTAGCGCAACTGGCCAAGCTTCAGTCCGCGGATGTCGCCGCAGACGAGCGTCTCCATGATGGCCGCCACCGCGGCGTGATCGGCTTCGCCGTCGCCGGAAAGCGTGCGCAGGCGCAGGCGTGACGGGCCCATGTGGCTCACGTCGAACAGCCCGGCATGCTCGCGCGTCCAGCGATGCTCGGCGAGAACGCCGCCGCCCTCGCCGGCGTACTGCACGGGCATGTCGTAGCCGCCGAACGCGACCATGCGCCCGTGCGCCTCGACGTGGGCGGCGTGCAGCACGGTGGTTTTCGGCGTGTCGGCCATACGAACTCCCAAGGCGGCGGTCAGCAGCGCCGCACCGCCCCCGAGACGAGAGAGGTTGGCGCGCCCCCGCTGTCGGGAAGCCTGAGAGATTCCGGGCGCGCGACCTGGGACGAGGCCTCTACGCCCTTGCTCCTTCGGCGGGCTCGCCGCGCGGTGAGGCGCGGATCGCCGCTTTCCAGCGTGTTCGTCCTCCCGCGCGGTCCTTTTGCCTGAGCGTTTCCGGGGCGGTTGCGCCTTCGGCGCCGACGCTCCGCCCGAAGGCGGCGCGCCGGTCTCTCCCGCGGGGAGCGGCCCGACCTGTGTGCGACCGGCCCGCGACTGTCAACGCCGCAGCGCGGTTGGGTGGCCCGCGCGCAGACCGGCGCACGCGCTCCGTGCGGCGGCGCCTGTCAGAAGGGGCTGTAGCTGTTGAGGAGCGCCTGGCCGGCCGGCACCTTCTGCACGGCCGAGACCTGGCCCTTGCCGCCGTAGCTGACGCGGGCCTCGGCGATCTGGGTGTGCTTGATGGTGTTGCTGCTGGTGATGTCCTCGGGGCGCACGATGCCGGCGATGGTCAGTTCGCGCAGCTCGTTGTTCACGCGCACCTCCTGGCGCCCCTGGATGGCCAGGTTGCCGTTGGGCAAGACCGAGGTGACGATCGCCGCGATGGTCAGGTTCACCGCCTCCGAGCGCTGCACCGATCCGGTGCCGGTCGACTCCAGGTCGGAGTTGGTGCCGACCATGTGCGAGGGGTCGAAGCTCTTGGGCAGGAAATGCGCCAGGGGCGTGGTCAGGCCCAGGAGGTTGCCCGCGCCCACGTCGGTGGTGGCCTTGCGGTTGGCGGTGGTGGTGTTCTGCAGCTGGGCTCGGTCGGTGATGTCGATGTTCACTGTCAGGATGTCGCCCACCTTTCCGGCGCGCTGGTCGTGGAAGAAGGAGCGCGCGCCGTTGCGCCACAGGGAGTTGGGGCCGCCGGGGCGGGGGCCGTCGTCGCGGCTCTCCAGCATGGGCGGGCGCACCGGCGCCTGGGGCACGGGGTAGGCGATCGGCGTCATGGCCGGCTGGCCCACCGCGTCCTTCACCGACCCGCAGGCGGCGAGGGGGGCGAGCGCCAGGACGGCGAGGGCGGCGAGGGGGCGGGCGCGCATGGGCGGGAACTCCGGTTCGAGACTCAGCGGGCGGCGAGGGCGAGGCCCGACATGGCGGCGGTCTTCAACGCCTCTGCGCGGGGACCCACCACGGCCTTGTCGGGGCCGGAGGCCACCGCCTCCAGCGTCTTGTGCGAGATGGGGTTCACCAGGGTGACGCTGTCGCCCACCGAGGCGTCGGCCTGCGCCTTGGCCTGCAGCACCAGCGTTATGCCCTCCTCCTCGAAGGCCACGTCCACCGCATCGCCCCGGGCGATCACCTTGGGGGAGGCGAGGTCGTGGCCGCCCACGGCTGCGCCTTCGCGCAAGGGGCGGCGCGCGGTCTTGCCGATGACGGCGTCCGCGTCGGCGGGCGCGTCGGCCGGGGCCACCGCCTCGTCGCTCCACACGAGGTCGGAGGCGGCGACCACCTCGCCCGGGTTGATCGAGCGGGCATAGGCCAACACGCCGCCGCGGCCATGCGCACGGGCGTGGGCCGAGCCGGCGGCGGCGCGGGGCGCGTCGGTCGAGCCGACCACGATGCGGCGACGGCCGTCGGCATTGGCCCACTCCAGGCCGGCGCGCCGCGCGGCGGACTGCACGCGCCCGCTCTCCAGCACGGTCTCGCCGCCCGCGGGCGCGGCCTCGCCGACGACGACGCCCGCCGAGGCGCCGGCGCCGTCGAACAGGTCGCCGAGCGTGATGGCGCCGCCGTGGCTGCTGGGATGGTCGCGCAGGTCGACCGACGCGGCGAAGGCGGGGCTGGCGACGAGCGCGAGCGCCAGGGCGAAGGCGAGGGGCCTCATCGCGCGCCTCACGACTTCAGCTGGGCCACGGTTGAGAGCATCTGGTCGGACGCCGTCACCACCTTGGAGTTCATCTCGTAGGCGCGCTGGGCGATGATCAGCGAGGTGATCTCCTGCACCGGGTCGACGTTGGAGGCCTCGGTGTAGCCCTGCAGCAGCGAGCCGAAGCCCGTCGTCGTGGGGTTGCCCACCTGCGGCGCACCCGAGGCGCCCGACTGCAGGAGGTAGTTGTCGCCGATCGCCTCCAGCCCGGCCGCGTTGTAGAAGGTGGCCAGCGTCAGCTGCCCGACGATCTGCGGCGTGGGCGAGCCGGCGACGGTGGCCTGCACCTGTCCCGTCTTGGAGATGGTCACGTCGGTGGTGTTCTGCGGGATGGTGATCTGCGGCTGCACCAGATAGCCGTCCACCGTCACCAGCTGGCCCTGGTCGTTGGTCGAGAAGTCGCCGGCGCGGGTGTAGGCCGTGTCGCCACTGGGCAGCTGCACCTGGAAGTAGCCCTGGCCGTTGATGGCGATGTCGAACTTGTTGCCGCTCATGGTCAGCGCACCTTGGCTGGTGATGCGCGTCACCGTGCCGGTCTTCACGCCGGAGCCGACCTGCACGCCCGTGGGCACGACCGTGCCGGCGTCGGAGCTTTGCGCTCCCTGGCGTGAGAGGTTCTCGTAGAGCAGGTCCTGGAACTCGGCGCGCTGCTTCTTGAAGCCCACCGTGTTCATGTTGGCGATGTTGTTGGAGATAGTCTCCACGTTGAGCTGCTGGGCGGCCATGCCGGTGGCAGCAATTCTGAGGGCGCGCATCTGCGTTGATCCTTACGCGGCCTTGCCGAGGCGCTCGACGGCGCTTCTCGACAGGTCCGAAGTTGTGGCCATCATCTGCTGCACCCGCTCGTAGGCGCGGCTGATGTCGATGAGGGTGGTGATCTCCAGCACGGGCTGGACGTTGGCCTTCTCGACCGATCCCTGGCGCAGCTGCACGTCGCGCGCGGCCACCGGCGTCTCGGTGGAGGTGAACTGGTTGTCGCCGTCCTTCTGCAGGTCGGCCATGCGCGAAAAGCGGCTGACGGTGAGCTTGCCCACCTGCGTCACCTGCCCGTGGTCGTCGGCCTGGGTGATGACGCCATCGGCGCCGACGCTTGGGGGCGACTTCTGGGGGTCGAAGGTGATCTCGCCGCCTTCCGCGGTCAGCACCGCGTCGCCGTTCCTGGTGACGAGCCGGCCCTGGGCGTCGGTGGTGAAGCGGCCGTCGCGGGTGAAGCGCGGGCCGCGCGGCGTCTGCACCTGGAAGAAGGCGTCGCCCTGGATGGCGAAGTCGTAGGTGTTGCCCGTGTGGTCGACCGCGCCCTGGCCGAAGTCGCGGCCCACGCCGTCGTCCAGCACGTAGGCGAGCTGGTCGGCGCCGCGTACGCGCTCGGGGCGCAGGCGGTCGGTCTGCTGCGTCAGGCCCTCGACCTTGAAGCCCGCGGTGTCGAGGTTGGCGATGTTGTTGGCCACCACCTCCAGCTGGCGCTGCAGCACCATCTGGCGGGAGAGGCCGACGTAGAGGGCGTTGTCCATGGGGTGCGGCGCGTCCGTTCACGATGAACGGTGCAACGCGTGTGCCAGGTCGCCGCCTGAGGCCGTGCAAGGATCGGGATGGTTAACCGGGCAGCTTCGACCGGGCGGGCGGCCCGGCAGAAGCTGCAGCCCTGCACCCTCCGTTAACCTCGTCGAGGCAGGAATGGGGCTCACCCGTCCCCTCCGGCAGTCCCAGTCCCTCGCCATGTCCAAGAAGGCCAAGACGCCGGAGCCCGAGGCCCCCGCCGCCGTCGATGGCGAGGACGGTGCGGTCGAGGGCAAGAAGAAGCCGCCGCTGGTGCTGCTGATCGGCGCGGGCGTCGGCGCGCTCGTAGTGCTGGGCGGCGGCGGCACGGCGGCGGCGCTGATGATGGGCGGCCACAAGGCCCCTGCCGATGCGCACGCCAAGGCCAAGCCCAAGCACAAGGCGCCCAAGAAGGCCGAGGGCAAGGACGGCAAGAGCCCGATCAGCCAGGGGCCGGATGGCGTGGTCTACTACACCATGCCCGACCTCACGGCGAACATCCAAGGCGCCGACAGCCGCCCGCAGTTCCTCAAGCTCAAGCTGGTGTTCGAGTTGCCGGACGAAGACACCGCCGAGGCGATCGAGCCGAACGCGCCGCGCCTGAACGACATGTTCCAGGGCTTCCTGCGCGAACTGCGCCCGGAAGACCTGAACGGCAGCGCCGGCTCCTACCAGCTGCGCATGGAGATCCAGCGCCGGGTGAACCTGGTGATCGCGCCGGCGAAGGTGAACGCCGTCCTGATCCAGGAAATGCTGGTCAATTGACGCCCGCGCGCCCGTGACCGATCTCGCCCCCGAACCCGCCGAATTCGCCGATGCACCGGCTGGCGAGCCCGCGCCCGAGGTCGTCGAGCGGGTTCTCAACCAGGACGAGATCGACAACCTCCTTGGCTTCGACCTCTCCCGCGGCGGGGGCGAGGACCGCAGCGGCATCCGCGCCATCGTCAACTCCGCGCTCGTGTCCTACGAGCGCCTGCCGATGCTGGAGATCGCCTTCGATCGCCTGGTGCGGTTGATGACCACCTCGCTGCGCAACTTCACCAGCGACAACGTCGAGGTCAGCCTCGACAACATCAGCTCGATTCGCTTCGGCGACTATCTGAATTCCATTCCCCTGCCGGCCATACTGTGCGTGTTCCGCGCTGAGGAGCTGGACAACTATGGCCTGCTGACGGTCGACTCCAACCTGATCTACTCGGTGGTCGACGTGCTGCTCGGCGGGCGGCGCGGCACCGCGGCCATGCGCATCGAGGGCCGCCCCTACACCACCATCGAGCGCGCACTGGTGCAGCGCATGGTCGAGGTCGTGCTGAACGACATGCGCCAGGCCTTCGAGCCGCTGACGCCGGTCGACTTCAAGCTCGACCGCCTGGAGACCAACCCGCGCTTCGCCGCCATCGCGCGCCCCGCCAACGCCGCCATCCTGATCAAGCTGCGCATCGACATGGAGGATCGCGGCGGGCGCCTCGAACTCCTCTTGCCCTACGCGACGCTGGAGCCGATCCGCAAGATATTGCTGCAGCAGTTCATGGGCGAGAAGTTCGGGCGCGACAACATCTGGGAAAGCCACCTCGCCACCGAGATCTGGTCGACGCAGATGGAGGTGCAGGCGGTGCTCGACGAGCAGAAGATCGACCTGCGCCGTGTGCTGGGCCTGCAGGTCGGCGAGACGCTGATGCTCAACGCCACCCCCGACAGCCTGGTCGAGATCCGCGCCGGCGCGGTGCCGCTCACCAAGGGCCGCATGGGCCGGCGCGGCCAGCACATCGCCGTGCGGGTGGAAGGGCCTCTGACGCCGGCCGTCAAGCGCGCCCTGGAAGCGCGCGAATGAACCCCGTCGGCGTCGGCCTCGACCTCGTTCTCGGGCTGCTGCTCATAGCGGCGTTGATGGTGGGCGCTCGGCTCAGCAAGCGCCTCAAGGCGCTGCGCGACGGACAGAGCGAGTTCGTGAAGTCGGTGAAGGAACTGGACGCGGCCGCCATGCGCGCCGAGGCCGGCCTCGCGGCCCTGCGCCACGCCACCCAGGAGGCGCACGACCAGCTGCTCGACCGGATCGAGGCGGCGCGCACCCTGTCGGCGCGTCTCGACCGGGCGGCGGGCGAGGCCGAGGCCGCGTGCGTTCGCGCCGAAGCTCTGGCGCGCACGTCGGTCGAAGCTCCACGCCCCGTCCTCCACCTCGTGTCGCCCAGCGCGCCGGCGCGCACCGACCTCGTGCTCGACCCGGAGCCGGAGATCACGCCGCCGCCGCCGGCGCGCCGCCCCCGCCTGCCCGACCTCGCCGCGCCGGCCGTGGCGTCGGGCGACGACGGGCCGCTCGCGCGCCTGATGGCGCGCCGCAACGGAGCCCGTCTGTGAGCGTCATGCCCAAGATCCTGCCGCTGGTGGCGGTGGCCGCCGTCGGCGTGCTGGCGGTCAAGACCCTGTCCAACGCCCAGCTCCTGCCGGACCTGCTGGCCCCGCCCGCCGCCGCCGAGGGCGCGCCGGCCCACTCCGCCGCTGCGCCCGCGCCTGCGCTCAAGCCCGGGGCGTCCCTCACGCCGGCCGCGCCCGCGGGCCCGCCGCCGGTCGCGCCCGTGTGCCAGCGCTCGCCCACAGAGCTGGCCAAGGAAGCGGGCCTCTCCCCCGCCGAGCTCGCCACCCTGCAGAACCTGGGCGCCCGCCGCGGCCAGCTCGACGCGCGCGAGCAGGCGCTGGACACCCAGCTGCAGCTGATCAACGCCGCCTCCGCCAAGCTGGAAGGCCGGCTGAAGGCCATGGCCGACCTGAAGGCGCAGATCCAGGGCCTGATGCAGGCGGCGGATCAGCAGAGCCAGACCGAGATCGACCGGCTGGTGATCGTCTACGAGAAGATGAAGCCGCGCGACGCCGGCGCGCTGATGGCCGCGCTGGACGACAAGGTGCGCGTGCCCGTCGCCTCCAAGATCGCCGAGAGCAAGCCCGCGATCATGGCAGCCATCCTGTCGCAGATGGGCACCGCCGAGGGCAAGAAGCTGACCGAGCTCCTCGCCCACCGCTACACCCCCCAGCAGACGCTGCAGCAGGCGCTGAACGGCCAGCCCGCGCCGGCCGCCGCCGCCGGGACGCCAGCCGCGAGCGCCCAGGCCTCCGCCGCGCCGCCGGGAACCACGCCGGGCGCCGAGCCGGCGCCCAAGGCGGCCGCCAAGCCGGTTCGCGTCGCACGGCGCGCGGCCCGCCCCGCCAGGGCGGCTCCCAATGCGTTCAAGGTGGCGCGCGCGACGCCGGCGGACGCGCCCGCCGCAGCCACGCCGGCCAAGGCGCCCGCGACGCCCGCCGCGAAGCCGGTGCAGACGGCGGCGAGCCCGCCTGCGCCCGCCACGCCCGCAGCCAAGCCGTCCACCCCTTCCGCCGTGGCGCCTGCGAAGCCCGCCTGAGCCCAACGGGCGCGCCGGCCGCGGTGGGTTAACCTCGCCACAAGTCCGCCCGGGGCAGGGTAGGGCGTGTCCGTCCGCGCCTCCCGGTCCGTCCTGAGCCTCGCGCTCGCCCTGGCGCTCGCCGCCAACGGCGCCGTCGCGCCCGCCGCCATGGCCGCTGGGGCCCCGACCGCGTCGCGCATCGAGGTGACGGTGGGCGCGGCGGACGCCTTCTCCCACATCGAGCTGCACCGGGTCTCCGCTATCCGGCGCGACGGCGCCGCGGTGGTCGTCCGCTTCGGCCCCGGCGCAGCGCCCGACATCGCGCGCCTGCACGTGGCGCTCCCGCCGCACCTCAAGTCCGTCGTGGCTCGCGCCGTCGGCGCCGGCGAGGAGCTGCGCTTCACCCCGACCGACGATTCCGTCGCACGCTTCGGCGCGGCGGACGGGGCCACGTGGATCAACTTCGCGTCCAAGCCCGCGTCCACCCTCACGGCGGCCGTCAGCGATCCCACGCCCCGCTCCGGGGTGGTGAAGATGACGGCTGCGCTCAAGGGCTCGTCCCTCGTGCTGGGCTTCCCCTGGGCGGCGCCGCCCGGTGCGGCGGTGTTCCGCCGGGGTGAGAGCCTTTGGGTCGTGTTCGACGCCAAGGCGCAGCTGGACCTCGCGGCCGCGCCGCACGGCCTGCTGCAGGCCAAGCGCTTCGCCGTCGCATCGGCCCAAGGCGGCACGGCGCTGCGCATCTTCACCGGCCCCGGCGTGCTGGCCCACGCGCAGGCGCAGGGCGCGACGTGGACGGTGACGCTCGGACCGAGCGCAGCCTCCCCCGATGCGGTGGCCTTCGCGCGCGCCCCCGCCGGCCCACCCGCACTCGAAGCCGCGCTGCCGGGGGCCCGGCGCGTGGTCTGGCTCGCCGACCCCGAGGTGGGGGACCGCATCGCCGTCGTTCCCGCTTCGGGCCGCCCCGCAGGCGTGACCGATCCGCGCGGCTTCGTGGGCGGCGCGGTGCTGGCCTCGGCGCAAGGCGTGGCCGTGCAGTCGGCGGTGGACGACCTCATGGTGACCGCCGCCCAGGGGCGCGTGCGGATATCGCGCCCGCGCGGACTGGCGCTCTCCATGGGCGGGCCGCAGGCGGTCCAGGTCGAGGCCGGGCCGAGCCTGCCCGCCGCCGCCGCCATGCCGGCGCTGATCGATGCGAGCTGGGCGGCGAGCGGCGGGGGCGGCTTCGTCGCCCGCTACGAGGCGCTGCTCGCAGGGGCCGCGCGCGAGACCGCGGGGGCCGGACCGGCGGGGATCGAGGCGCGGATGGGCCTGGCGCGCTTCCTGGTGGGATCGGGGCTGGCCTTCGAGGCGATCGGCGTGCTCGACACCCTGCTCAAGGCCTCGCCCGCCCTGGCCGAGGATGCGCAGTTCCGCGGGCTGCGCGGCGCCGCGCGCGCCATGGCGGGCCGCTACGCCGACGCCCAGGCCGACTTCTCCACCGCCGCCACCCAGGACGACCCGTCGAGCGCCCTGTGGCGCGGCTACGCGGCCGCGAGACTCGGCGACGCCGCCGGCGCCCGCGCCCAGTTCGCCAAGGGGCGCGACGCGCTGGCGCTGTTCGACCCGACCTGGCGCGCCCGCTTCGCTGCGGCGGACGCCGATACGGCCATCGCGGTCGGCGACCTGAACGCCGCGCGAGCCGCCCTCCACGCCGCCTCAGGTCCGCTCGATCCCGACGAGGCGGCCGCGATCAAGCTCGCCCAGGCGCGGTTGGCGGAGGCGAGCGGGCAGGCCGCCCCGGCGCTCGCCCTCTACGCCGAGGCGGCGACGGCGCGCGACGGCGCGGTGGCCGCGCCTGCGCGCCTGGCGGTGGTGCGCCTGAAGCTCGCAGCGCACGCCATCGCCCCGACGGATGCGGCCACCGAGCTGGACGCCCTGCGCTTCCTCTGGCGCGGCGACGCCACCGAGATCGAGGTTATCCGCCAGCTCGCCAAGCTCGACATCGCGCAGGGCCGCTACCGCGAGGCGCTCGAGGCGCTGCGCTCGGTCGGCGGCCGCCTGCCCGACACGCCGGCCTCGGTCGCGCTGCGCACCGATCTGGACGCGGCCTTCCACCACCTGTTCATCGACGGCGCCGCCGACGGCATGGAGCCGATCCAGCAGCTGGCGCTGTTCTTCGACTTCAAGGAGCTGACCCCGATCGGCGCCGACGGCGACATGATGGTGCGCAAGCTCGTCAAGCGGCTGGTCGACGTCGACCTGCTCGACCAGGCGGGCGACCTGCTCAAGTACCAGGTCGACAACAGGCTGCAGGGCGTGGCCAAGGCGCAGGTGGCCACCGACCTCGCCTCCATCGAACTCATGGCCGGCAAGCCGGAGGAGGCGGTGAACGCCGTCGAGGGTTCGCGCACCACGCTCCTGCCCACCGCGCTGAACCTGCAGCGGCGGCTTCTGGAGGCGCGCGCCATGGTGATGCTCGGCCGCTACGATCAGGCGGTGGAGTTGGTCGGCGGCGACACCTCGGTCGACGCGCTGGAGATCCGCGCCGAGGCCGCCTGGAAGGCGCACGACTGGCCGACCGCGGGGCGCTACGCCGAGCAACGCCTAGGACAGCGCTGGACCTCGGTCGCGCCGCTGACGCCGGTCGAGAGCGCGCTCTTGATCCGCGCCGGCTCGGCCTACACGCTGGCGGGCGACGACGCAGCTCTCGGCCGCCTGCGCGCCCGCTACGGCGCGCTGGCGGCCGCCAACCCGCAGCACGACGCGCTGCAGCTGGCCATCGCCGGCCTGCGGGGGGGCGGCTCCCTGGGCGGAGCGCCGCTTGCTTTGGCCAAGGCGCAGCTCGGCCAGGACGACCTCCTCGCCGGCTGGGTGGCGCGCACCCGGGCCCGGCTGACGACGGTGGGCGACACGTCCGCACGGCCGCCGCCGCCGAGCCGCGTCGCCGCCATTGCGCCCGTCAAGCCGCCCGCGCCCCGCCGCGCGTAGAGACCGACCGGATCAGGGTCGAGCCTCGCATTCCCCCCCCCCCCCCCCGTGTCCGTCTTCCTCGGCCTTGTGCCGAGGGCCCAGGTGGCGCGTCCGCGGCGACCTCGTGTTCGCGAGACGCTGGGTCCTCGGCACACGGCCGAGGAAAACAGGACATGAGGATGGCCGGACCCGCCGGACCCGCTCCCCTCCTCCGGAACTTCAGCGGCTGCGCAGCGCCGCCATGGCTGCGACCGCCCAGCCGGCGAGGAGGGCGAGGCCGCCCAGCGGCGTCACCGCGCCCCAGGCGCGCACTCCCGTCAGCGCGAGGAGGTCGAGCGAGCCCGCGAACAGGAGGCCGCCTACGGCGAACAGCGCGACCGCCCATGTCGCCGCGCGCCCGCGCAGGGCGGCGGCCACCGCGAAGCCGGCGGCGGCGTGCACGCCCTGGTACTGCGCGCCGGTGCGCAGCAGCTCGCGCGTGTAGAGGTCGTTCGTCGCATGCGCCCCGAAGGCGCCGGCGGCCACCGCCATCAGCCCGCCGAGCGCGGCCAGCGCCAGCCACCACCGCAGCGCGGGCGAGCTCACCCCCACACCGCCGGCGTGGGAGGCATGATGGCCGAACCCACGATCTCCAGCCCCGGCTTGCGATCGCGGGCGAGCAGAAGGGGCCCGTCGAGGTCGACCACCTCGGCGCCCTGAGCGATGATCAGCGCCGGAGCCATGGCCAGCGAGGTGGCCACCATGCAGCCGGCCATCACGCCCAGCCCTCGCGCGCGGGCTTGCGTGTCGAGCGCCAGCGCCTCGGTCAGGCCGCCGGCCTTGTCGAGCTTGATGTTCACGCAGGCGTAGCGGCGCGCGCAGGCGTCGAGTTCGGCGCGGGTGTGCAGGCTCTCGTCGGCGCAGAGGCGCACGGGGGAGGTCCAGCCCTCAAGCTCGGCGTCGGCGCCGGCGGGCAGGGGCTGCTCGATCAGCGCCACCTCCAGCCGGGCGAACTCCGGCGCGAGGCGGCGCAGGTCGTCGAAGCCCAGCGCCTCGTTGGCGTCGACCACGAGCCGCGCCTTGGGCGCCGCGGCCCGCACGGCGGCGACGCGGTCGAGGTCGTCGGGGCCACCCAGCTTGAGCTTGAGCATGGGTCGGCCCGCCGCGTCGCGCGCCGACGCCGCCATGGCTTCGGGCGGGCCGAGGCTGAGGGTGTAGGCCGTCTTCACGGGATCCAGGCGCCCCCGGCCCGCCAGCTCCCACGCCCGGCGGCCGGCGAGCTTGGCCTCCAGGTCCCACAGGGCGCAGTCGAGCGCGTTGCGGGCGGCCCCGGGCGGCAGGAGCGGCTGCAGCGCGTCGCGCCCGGCGCCGGCCTCCAGCGCGTCGCGCGCGCTCTCCATGGCGGCGAGCGCGCCCTCGACGGTCTCGCCATAGCGCGGATAGGGCACGGCCTCGCCGCGGCCGCGGGCGCCCGTCGCCTCGTCCTCCAACTCGGCGACCACCACGCGCGCCTCGGTCTTGGCGCCGCGGGAGATGACGAAGGCCTGGGCGAGGGGCCAGCGCTCCTCCCGCAGGGTCAGCCGGCGCGTTGCGCTCACCGCGCCTCGCCCAGCGCCGCCGCCGCCAGGAGCCAGGTGCGCCCGCCCTCCGTGGACAGGAAGGAGGCCAGCGCGCCGTTCGGCTGCACCGCGGCGTCCCGCGCCGAGGCGTCGCCGTGGGCCACCACCCGCTCGGCTTCGGCCCGCAGCACCCGGTCGGCGGAGAGGCGGCGCGCCAGCCGGCGCACGGCGGCGGGCGCCGCGCGCCGCACGGTTTCGCGCGCGCCCTCGCGCCCCGTGGAGCGAAAGGCGCCGGCGGCTTCGTCGATGCGCGCGGCGGGCAGGAGCGCCAGGGCGTCCACCCCCATGTCGGCGATCTCGCCGGCGAGGTGGTCGGCCATCTCCTCGTCGTCGCCCTCGGGCGCGTCCACGCCGGTGGAGAGCAGGTCGCGCCACGACCAGCCGCCGCCGCCGCCGTCGCCTTCCGCCATGCGCATGGCGGGGGAGTCAGCGTCGACCACCGCATCGGCGGGGGAAGCGGGCGGGGCGGGCGCGAACAGGCCGCCGCCGGCCTCGTCCTCCTGCGTCGCGGTGAGCTTCAGCCGCGGGCGTGGCGGCTCCGGTGCGGCGACGAGGTCGCCGGCTTCGGCCAGCTCCGCCGGGGGCGGCGGCGCGCGGCGCGAGTCGGCCCAGGCCGCCGCCGCCATGCGCGTGGGCGTCGGCGCGGGCCGCAGGGCGGGCGCGGACGGCGGCGCGTCGGCCACCGGCGTCGGGAGCGGCGGCGCAACCGGCTTCGACGCGACGGGGGGGGGCGCGGGCGGCACGGGCGCGGCCGTGGCCGCCGGCTTGCGAGCGGCGGCGTCGGCGGTCTGCGTCATGACCGTCATCAGCCGCACGGCCTCGCTGAGGGTGGCGTAGTTGCGGCGCACGCGATCCTGGAAGGCGGCGTCCACGGCCTGCGTCTCCTCGGCGGCCCGGTGCGCGGCGGCGGTCAGCGCCTCGAGTCCAGACTCGACGGCGCGGCGCACCGCGTCGGCGCGGGCGCGGGCCTCTTCCGGCAGGCCGGCGAAACGGTCGTCGACCTCGCCCAGGAGCGCCTGCATCTCGTCCATCGCCGTGCGGGCGCCGGCCAGCCCCTGCTCCATACGGTCCGCCGAGCGGCGACCCACCGCCTCCAGCGTCTCGGCGGCGGCCTCGACGGCCTTGCGCGCCGCGGAGATGCGGGCGTCGAAGGCCTGGTCCGCCATGCGCCCGGCGTCGAACCCCGCCTGCGCCAGTTCGTCCATCCGCGCCTTGACCACGCCCGAGAGCGCGTCGGCCTGGCCGTGCAGCGCCTGCAGCCGCGCCTCGGCGACGCCGGTCGCGGCCTCGGCGACGTCGTTTAGGCCGGACTGCACCTCGCGGCCCAGCGCCTGCAGGCGCTCGCGCTCGGCCAGCGCCTGATCGGCCAGGGCGGCCAGGGCGGTGCGTGCGTGGCCTTCGGTGGCCTGGTGCTCCAGCCGGGCGGTCTCGCCGAAGGCGCGCACGTTGGTCGCGGTCTCGGAGATCAGCCGGCGCAGGGTCTCCGCAGCGTCACCCGCCGCGTCCTCCACGCCGCCCACGAGGGCGCGCAGCTCGTGGGCTTGCGCGTCGGCGCGGGCCTGGCGGGTCTCGGCGCGGGCGTCGGCGTCGTCCAGGTCGGCGCGGAGCGCCTCGGCCGCCTGGGCTACATGGGTGCGCTCGCGCTCCAGTCCGGCGAGCAGATCGGCCAGGGCGCCGGTCGCCTGCTCGCCGGCGTGGCCGAACGCCGCGGCGGCGCGGCCGAGTTCGGCGCCAGCGCCCGCGGCGGCGCGATCGGCTTCGGCGGCGGCCAGCGCCAGGTCGGCGGTGCGGGCGGCGAGCGCCGTCTCCGCCGCCTGCAGCCGGTCCGCGCCTGCGCTGATCGTCGCGGCGGCCATCTCGGCGCTGCGACCGGCCGAGGCCGCGGCCTCGGTCGACTGGCGCTCGAGGCCGGCGGCGACGTCGGCCAGCGCCTCGCGTTCGGCGGCGAGCCGCCCGGTCAGGTCGCGCGTGTGCCCGTCGGCGGCGGCGGCGGCGCCGAGGAGCTGGCGCGTCTCGTCGGCCACGGCCTCGCGCAGGCGGGCGAGCTTCTCCAGCCCGTCCGCCACCGCCAGGGTGGCGGCGCCGACCTCGGCGCGCACCGCCTCGGCCACGCCCGCGGCCTGGGAGCCGGCGAGGGCGGCGGGGGCCACCATGTCCTCCGCCAGGGCGCGGGTGCTTCGCGCCTGCGCGGCCATGCGCGCGCCCTGGCGCAGCGCGGCGCCCAGCACCAGCATGAGGATGGCCGGCAGGAGGGTCAGCATCAGCGCGGCGCTCAGCAGCGGCGGCTCGCGCAGCAGGGTGGGGAGGGCGCGGCCGGCCACCGCCAGCGCGGCCGCGGCCGCGACCCACGCGGCCGCGGCGAAGACGGCCAGCGGCAGGGCTGCGGCGCCGGGCTCGGGCGCACGGCTCGGGGCCCGTTCCGAACGCGGTGGGCGCGGCGCCGGCGCGATGTCGGCGACGGGCGCAACTTCGGCGGCAGGCGCAGCGAGCGCCAGCCCGGGCGCCTCGTCGAGCGCCAGCGGCACGGCTGGTGGGGAGGACACCTCCTGGCGGGCGGCGCGCGTGGCCTCGCGCCAGGCGACGTCGGCGTGGATCGCGGGGTCGACGCCCAGGGCGAGCGGCTTGCGGCGGAAGGCGCGCTTCATGCGGCGGGACCCGGCGGGGGTTGCGATCGCGCGGGCGCGCCTCCCGCCGAAGCGACGCCCGAAGGCGCGAGGATCGCCGAGGGCGTCCGTCGCCGCAAGCGGCGTGTGTCAACCCGCCTCGCCAGGTGCGGTGGCGCGCCTCGCGCCTCGACAGCGCAGCCTCGCCGCCGTACCGACCCGCCATGACTTCGGCCGAGGCCCAATGACCGTCGTCGTGACCGGCGCCGCGGGGTTCATCGGCGCGGCTGTCGCCCACCGGCTGCTCGCGCGTGGCGAGGCGGTGGTGGGAGTGGACGCGCTGGATGCGTACTATGACCCGGCGCTCAAGCGGGCGCGGTTGGCGGCGCTCGAGGCGCAGCCGGGCTTTCGCTTCGCGCAGATCGACATCGCCGAGGCGCCGGCGCTGGCCGCGCTGGTGGCGCAGGCGCGGCCGACGCTTGTGGCCCACTTCGCCGCCCAGGCGGGGGTGCGCTATTCGCTGGAGAACCCGTTCGCCTACGAGCGCGCCAACGTGGCGGGCCATCTCTCGGTGTTGGAGGCGTGCCGCCAGGCGGGCGCGCCTCACCTGGTCTACGCCTCGTCCTCCTCGGTCTACGGCGAGCGGCCGATCGACGGCCCCTTCCGCGAGGACGACCCGATCGCGGCGCCCGCCTCGCTCTACGCCGCCACCAAGCGATCGGGCGAGCTGATGAGCGCCGCCTACGCCAAGCTGTACGGCTTGGCGCAATCGGGCCTGCGCTTCTTCACGGTCTACGGCCCGCAGGGTCGCCCCGACATGGCCTATTGGACCTTCACCCGACGCATCGTGGCCGGCGAGCCGATCGAGGTGTTCGGCGAGGGGCGCATGGCGCGCGACTTCACCTACATCGACGACATCGTCGATGGGGTGATGGGCGTCGTCGACCGCCCGCCCGCGCCCGGCGAGCACCGGCTTTTCAACATCGGCGACAGCCGGCCCGTTGGCCTGTTGCACATGATCGAGGTGCTGGAGCAGGCGATCGGGCGCGAGGCGGTCAGGGTCATGCGGCCGATGCAGCCGGGAGACGTGAGCGCCACCTACGCCGACATTTCGCGCCTCCACGCCCTCTGCGGCTACGCCCCCAAGGTGACGCTGGAGGAGGGGCTGCCCCGCTTCGTCCACTGGTGGCGCGCCCGCCACGCGTGAGCGCCTCGCCGGCTGTAACCTGCGGCGTCGACCGGTCGAACTCGACTGCATGAGCGGCGAGGTGAGTGCGCGATGATCGACTCCATGAACGGGGCTGTGGTCGCGCGCGCTTGTGCCGGCTCGCCGATCTGGCAAGCTCGCGCGCCTGCGAGAACGATCCGATGAGCGCCCCCGACCTCTCCGCCGCCGATCGCATGGAGTCCACTGCGGCCCGCAAGCGCCGGCCGGAGGTGATCTACCGCCACACCGTGCTGGTGCGGATCGGCCACTGGATCAACGCGGCCGCCGTCTTCCTGTTGATCGGCACGGGCCTCAACATCTTCAACGCCCACCCGCGGCTCTACTGGGGCCGCTACGGCGACGACTCCGACCCGGCGCTGCTGTCCATCGCGTCGCAGCCCGGCGCGAACGGCGCGCCGCACGGCGTCCTGCAGATCGGCCCGCTGCACCTGGACACCACCGGCGTGCTCGGCTGGTCGCAGAGCCACGGCCAGGGCATGGCGCGCGCCTGGCCCTCGTGGATCACCATCCCGAGCTTCACCGACCTGGCGGACGCGCGGCACTGGCACTTCTTCCTGGCCTGGATGCTGGCGATCAACGGCCTGGTCTACCTCGTCTGGAGTCTCGTCAGCCGCCACGCCCAACGCGACCTCTGGCCAACCGTGACCGACCTGAAAGACCTCCCCCGCGAGTTCTGGAACCACCTGCGCCTGAAGTATCCGAGGGGGGAGGAGGCCAAGCGCTACGGCGGGCTGCAGCGCCTGGCCTATCTGGGGTTCATCGTCCTGGCGTTCGGCATGGTGTGCACGGGCCTCACCATGTCGCCCGGCGTCGACGCCGCCGCGCCCTGGCTGCTGGACCTGTTCGGCGGGCGCCAGTCGGCGCGCACGCTGCACTTCGCCTGCGCCACGCTGATCGTGCTCTTCATCGTGGTCCACTTGGTGCAGGTGGTGCTGGCGGGGCCGATCAACGAGGTGTGGTCCATGATCAGCGGGCGCTATCGCGTACCGCCGGAGCACGACTGAGATGGCGATCCTCACCCGCCGCGCCGCTCTCGTCGGCGGCCTCACCGGCTCGGCGGCTTTGCTGTCGGGCTGTTCCAAGGTGATCCAGGCCGACGCGCTCACCGGAAACACCGCCTTCCAGCGGTTCCTCGCCTACGCGCAGGGGTGGGACCATCATAGCCAGCGCTTGCTGCAGGGAGGCGGCGCCCTGGTGAAGGAATACACGCTCGCCGACCTGTCGCCGACCTTCAAGGCCAACGGCACGCTGCATCCTGGCGGCGACGCCTACGCCCAGGCGGTGGATGCGGGCTTCGCCGACTGGCGGCTGGTAATCGACGGCCTGGTGGCGCGGCCCACCGCGCTCAGCCTAGCCGCCTTGCGCGCCATGCCCGCGCGCACCCAGATCACCCGCCACGACTGTGTGGAGGGCTGGAGCGCCATCGGGCAGTGGACGGGCGTGCAGCTCGGCTTGCTGCTCAAGGCTGCGGGCGTGCTGCCCCAAGCCAAGTACGCCGTGTTCTACTGCGCCGACAACCTGGACGGCGAACCCTCGAAGGGCGGCGAGCAGTCGCCCGGGCAGTACTACGAGAGCCTGGGGTTGCGCGACCTGTTCCACCCCCAGACGCTGATCGCCTACGCCATGAACGGCCAGCCGCTCGGCATTCCCCACGGCGCGCCCCTGCGGTTGAGGGTGGAGCGCCAGCTCGGCTACAAGCATGCGAAGTATCTGCAGCGCATCCAGTTGGTCGACAGCCTGAACACCATCAGCGGCGGCAAGGGCGGGTACTGGGAGGATCGCGGCTACGAGTGGTACGCGGGAATTTGACGACGGCTGTAACGCCTTGAGCTGGCGGAACGAACAGCTCCTTGACCGCCGCACGATCCGGGCGGACCAATGGAGCCCGAGATGAACCCGCCCGGAATAGCCCATCGTCTCGCCGCGATCGCCGCGACCGCCGCCGTAGCGTTCGGTGCGCCCGCCATGGCCGCCGACGCCGCGCACCCCGTCGTGGTCGAGCTGTTCCAGAGCCAGGGGTGTTCGTCCTGCCCTCCGGCCAACACCAACGTCATGGCGCTCGCCGCCCGACCGGATGTGCTGGCCCTGTCGTTCCAGGTGACCTACTGGGACCAGCTCGGCTGGAAGGACACCTTCGCCGCTCCCGCCTACACCGCCCGCCAGTGGGACTACGCCCGCGGCTTCCATCGCGCGAACGTGGCCACGCCCGAGGTGGTGGTGAACGGCCGCGCCGACGTGGTCGGCTCCAACCGCGCCGAGCTCGACGCCCTTCTGCGCCGCGCCGACCGTGGCGACGGTGGGCCGAGCGTGAGCTTCGCCGCGGGCAGGGTCACCGTGGCCGGTGCGCCCGAGGGCGCGCGCGTGCTCCTCGTGCGCTACGATCCGCGCGTGATCGAGGTGCCGATCCGCCGCGGCGAGAACGGCGGCAAGACGCTGCCGCACAGGAACGTGGTGCGCCAACTCGTGGCGCTGGGCGCCGCCGCCGGCGCGTCGCGCAGCTACGCCTTGCCCGCCGCCGACATGGCGGGCCTGAAGACCGCCGTCCTGGTCCAGGCCTCCGTCGGCGGTCCCATCCTCGCCGCAGCGCGCGCCTGACGCGACGACCCTCCCGAGTTCCCCCCAATCCCCCGCAGGGATGCTCCCGGGTCGTTTGACCCATCCACCGCTACCGCAGAAAGCCTTCACCCCATGAAGATCCTCGCCACCGCCGCCCTGATCGCCGGCCTCGCCGCCGCTTCGGGCGCCTTCGCCCAGAACTCCACCGGCGCGATGAGTTCGGGCCAGATGAGCTCGGGCCAGATGAGCTCGGGCCAGATGAGCTCCGGCCAGATGAGCTCGGGCCAGATGACCTCGGGCAAGATGAGTTCGAGCCGCACGAAGTCCGGCCACATGGCCGCTCCGAAGAAGACGAAGGCCAAGAAGGGCGCCATGAGCTCCGGCGCGATGTCGTCCTCCGACTCGATGTCTTCGGGCAGCATGACGGCGCCCCACTAGGGCCGGCGGGCGCTCGCCGATCTCGCAAGGCCGGCGGGCGCCTTGAGCTTGACCGCGGACGCCTGCGACGCCATACGTCCGCCTCTTCACGCGACCGGGTCCGCCCGGCGGCGTGCAAGCTCTATACGGGTGACCCGAGCGCCGCCGTTGAGATCGCCGCCCCAGCTTCGGGGCGGCCGGACCGGGTCGACAGTCAGAACGAGCCGTCATGTCCAAGCGCCACAGCGCCAAGTATAAGATCGACCGCCGCATGGGTGAGAACCTGTGGGGCCGCCCCAAGTCCCCGGTCAACCAGCGCGCCTACGGCCCCGGCCAGCACGGCCAGCGCCGCAAGCAGAAGGTCAGCGACTTCGGCCTGCAGCTGAAGGCCAAGCAGAAGCTGAAGGGCTACTACGGCAACATCACCGAGAAGCAGTTCCGCCGCACCTACGACGAGGCCGCCCGCCGCAAGGGCAACACCTCGGAGAACCTGATCTCGCTGTTGGAGAGCCGGCTGGACGCGGTGGTCTATCGCTCCAAGTTCGTGCCCACCCCCTTCGCCGCACGCCAGCTGATCAACCACGGCCACGTGCAGGTGAACGGCAAGCGGGTGAACATCGCCAGCTACCAGGTGCAGGCCGGTGACGTGGTCTCCCTGCGCGAGCGCTCGCGCAACATGGCGCTGGTGCTGGAGGCGGTCAGCTCGTCGGAGCGCGACACGCCCGACTACATCCAGCTCGACGCCAAGGCGCTCTCCTCCGTGTTCGTGCGCGCCCCGGAACTCGCCGAAGTGCCCTACGCGGTGAAGATGGAGCCCAACCTCGTGGTGGAATACTACGCCTCTTAAGCTCTAGCCGTTGCGATCCTACGAGGGCCCTGGGAGCGATCCCGGGGCCCTTTGCGTAGGCGCCGCTTGCTCCGCACGCGCCGTTCGGGGCACGGTGCATCGCCCCGCCTCCGCCGCGAGCCGCCGATGCGCCTCCTCGTCCTCCTCGCCGCCCTGTCCCTCGTCGCGACGTCGGCTGCAGCCCAGGCGGCGCCCACGCCGGCGGAGGCCGGCGCCGCGTTGAACGCGGCGGTGCAGGCGGCGGCGAGCCGACCGCCGATCGACTACACGCAGGCGGACACGTGGCTCTGCCGCCCTGGGCGCGCTGACGTCTGTGGCGCCGCGCACCTCGACGCCGTACGCATCGCGGCCGACGGCCGACGCACGCCCGCGCCCTTCGTCCCCGCCGCCGCGCCGGCTGTGGACTGCTTCTACGTCTATCCCACCGTCTCGCAGGAGACGTCCACCTACAGCGGCATGGCGCCCAGCGCGGCGGAGCGCGCCGCCGCCGCCGGGCAGTTCGCCCGCTTCGCCTCGGTGTGCCGCCCCTTCGCGCCCATGTACCGCCAAGTCACCCTGCCGGGCCTGCGACTGGCGCTGGCCGCCCACACCACCGAGGAGCGCGCCTGGACCGCGCTGTTCCTGCCCGCCTACGCCGACGTGCGGGCCGCCTGGCGCGACTACCTCGCCCACGACAACCACGGCCGCGGCGTGGTCCTCATCGGGCATAGCCAGGGGACGATCCTGCTGCAGAAGCTCCTGGCCGAGGAGATCGACGCCAAGCCGGCGCAGCGCCTCCTCGTCTCGGCCTTTCTGGCCGGTGACCCCGGTCTGGCCGTGCCGCCCCACGCGCTGGTGGGCGGCACGTTCAAGCACATCCCGCTGTGCGCCCGCCATGCGCAGGCGGGGTGCGTCTACGCCTGGGGTTCCTACGCGCAGGACGACACGGCCTCGCCTCGCCGCTTCGGCGCCATCCCCATAGCGGGCGATGCGGCCGCCTGCGTCGACCCGGCCGCGCCGGGCGGCGGAGAGGCGCCCTTCACCTCCTACCTGAAGAAGCCCGCCGAGGCCCCTGCGGCCGACCCGCCCTGGGTCGAGGTGGTGGGCGGCTTCGCCGGCCGCTGCGTCAGCGACGCGCAGGGCTCGGTGCTGCGCGTGAAGGTGACAGACGCCCCCTACGGCGACATGCGGCGCGCCCTCCTGGCGGCGGTGCAGCACACCCCCGGCTGGGGCCTGCACGTGCTGGACATCAACCTCGTGCAGGGAGACATGCTCGACGCCGTCGCCGACCAGTCCCGCACCTGGACTGCGCGGCCCTAGCGCGGGGTGCTGGCTCGCGTGAAGCTTGCGGCCGCGCCTTAACTCGCTCGGGAAGCGCCGCACACGCCCGCAGCGGCTCCGTTTCTCTGCACCCTATGATCAGCTGGGCTTCCACCGGGGCGCCTCGCTTCAATTGCGCCGGCTTGCGACGAGGCTTGGCGGCCGAAAGACCGGACGTCGCCGGAGTACGGCTTTTCCTCAGGGGTTGGCGCTCGCCGCCTTGGTGAGACCCGTATGCTGGAAGTAGGCCGTGAACCTGGGATCGAGGGACATGTACACGTCCATCAGCAGCCGGGTCTTGGGCCTGCGCGCGGGCTCCACGGTCAACCAGCGGGCGAACTCCGTGCCGTGGCCAAAAATGCGTTCCGCATACGTGTTCCAATCGTTGTCCAACGACGTCTGGCCGTACTGGGAGACAAAGCCCGCTCGATGCAGGGCCGCATCGCCCGCTACAGGTCCTGCATCGGCCAAGACAGCTTTGTAGCCTTGCAGGCTCATGTACCGGAAGCCTTTTGGGTTAGCCGCCTCCCAAGTGGTGACGTTGAAAGTCGTTTCGCGCCTGACGATCGAACTCAATTCATGATGGACCGTATCGACGTCGAAGCTGTGAGTTCCGCCATCCTCAAGACCCTCAAAGTTCACGGCGATCATATGATCATGATAAAAGCCGCCCGCATCTTCGCCCCAGACGTCGATGTGAGACGCAAGCGCGACGGTCTTTAACACGCGTGGAACAAAGCCGGCAGGGTAGACGGCGAATGCGTCATCGACCAAGTCAAGCGCCACGCGCTCGTCACCCGGATGCAGATCGAGCAGCCTTACGGGCCGCGTGGGCGTGCTCACCATCGCCCCTACCTGCCTCTGAAGGTCGTCGGCGACGACGGCTACACCCCATCGTTTCTGGAACGCCTGCTCCAAAGACAGATCGTGCACGCACCGACCTAGGCCGATAAGAACGACGGCCCCGGCGATCAGCACGGCCGCTGCGGAAGCGGCAAGCACCTGGAAGATCGGACGGGCTGACATGACCAGCTCAAGCTTGCTGCGCCAAGGCAAACGCAGCTTAAATCATCGTAGCTGCGCTAGCGAACGCAAGAATAAACCCGACGCACCGCTCCTCGAAGTTACAAAAGGCGGCACCACTGCCGCGCGCATAAATCCATTGGCGTTCAGAAATGATGCGGCCGCGGGCCTTCTGCAGGCGTGAGCCGCGTCAGGCGGGCGCAAGCGCCCCCTTTTCTGTAAGCAGGGTCTTCAGTTCGCCCGAGGTGAACATCTCGCGCACGATGTCGGAGCCGCCGACGAACTCGCCCTTGACGTAGAGCTGGGGGATAGTGGGCCAGTCGCTGAAGGTCTTCACGCCCTGGCGCAGGCTCTCATCCTGCAGCACGTCGACTCCCACGAAATCGGCGCCCACGTGGTCGAGGATCTGCACCACCACCGAGGAAAAGCCGCAGCGCGGCTGGTCGGGCACGCCCTTCATGAACAGCACCACCGCGTTCTCGGCGATGGTCTTCTCGATGAAGGCGCGGGGGCCGTCGCCTTCGGCGGGAGCCTGGGCGTCGGCGGGAAGCGTGGAAGCGTCGGTCACGGCAGCGGCTCCGCGCGCGGACACGCCCGCACGGAGCGCAGACCTAGGGGGCGGGGGCGCGGCGATCAAGCGCGGCGCCGGTCACGTTCGCGTGGCGCCCGGCGTGTGTTCGCCGGAGAAGCGGGCCATCTCCACCTGCGCGCCGGTGGAGGGCGGCAGGCTGCGGTCGGGCACGGCGGCGAGGCGCGTGACGTCCTCGCGGGTGCGCGCCTCGACCAGCACGGTGGCGAGCGCGCTCTCGGTGAGCGCATATCCCAGGCACAGCTCGTCCGCCTTCCAGCCCTGGGTGCGGTGCAGGAAGGCGTAGGCGTCGGGCGTGGGCGCGGTGCGGCGCTTGAACAGGCCGCCCAGCAGGGTCGTAGGCGCCACGTCGGAAGGGCCCTGCATGTCGGGCAGATAGCGTTCGCCGATCACCATCATGCCCGCCTCCGCCGCACCGGTGAGCCGGTGGCGCTGTGGCCAGCCGGAGCGCAGGTTGTATGTCGCCGCCAGGAGGTCGAGCCGGCCGGTGGCGACCGCGGCGTCCACCAGGGGACCGCCTCCGGAGACGCCGATCGCGCGGGCGCGGCCCGAGGTGCGCAGGCTCTCCAGGGCCGCGAAGCTCTCGCCGTCGGCCTCGCCCGGCTGCGGATCGTCGATCCACGCCATGTCGACGCCTCCGAAGCCGCCGGCCGCCAGCACCTGCTCGACCGCGCCGACGAGGGAGGCGCGGCCGTAATCGCGCCGCGGGCGTTCGCCGCCGCGGGCGTCGTGCACCCCGCCGATGCGCAGCATGACCACGCGCCGCGTCGGGTCGAGGTTGGCCAGGGTGGCGCCCAGCTCGGCGGCCAGCCGCGGCTCGGGCACGGTGAGTTCGAAGGCGTTGATCCCCGCCGCCAAGGCGGCGGTGACCAGCGGGGCGACCGCCTTGGGGGCGAGATCGTGCGCCAGGCTCAGCGTGATCGCCGAGATCGACCGGCCGTCGCGGAGCGCGCGGTGCCGCACGGCTCAGCCCGCCTGTGGCGCGGCGGTCTCCAGCGCCAACGCATGCAGCTCGCCGCCGACGCGGCCCTCCAGCGCGGCGTAGACCATCTGGTGCTGGCGCACGCGCGGCACGCCCGCGAAGCGCGCGCTGACGACGCGGGCGCGATAGTGGTCGCCGTCGCCCGCGAGGTCTGTGATGGTCACCTCCCCGTCGGGGAAGGCGGCGCGCAGGGCGGCCTCGAGCTCGTGGACGGGCATGGGCATGGCGGACGCTCCGGCGGGCGGTGGCGGCGGTCGACGCCTGAAGGTCGGCCCGCGTCCGCTCGCTTGCAAGCCGGCTCAGTTAGCAGGCGGAGGTGTCTCACCCATGAAGCCCGGCAGCCAGCCTTCGTGGGCGGCGCGCAGGTCGTCGAGGTCGATCAGACACAGATCGTCGCCATCCGCGTCGGCCAGCGCCAGCTCGCAGCCGCCGGCATGGCCGAGGAGGGCGTAGGGCGCGCCGGCGGCCTGCGCCGCCTCGTCCAGGGCGTCCAGCTGGTGGGCGGGTACCGCCACGAGGTAGCGGGCCTGGTCCTCGCCGAATAAGGCCGCGTGGGCGGGCGGGCCCTCGGGCGCCTGGATGCGCAGGCCGACCCCGGACGCCAGCGCCATTTCCGCCGCCGCCACCACCAGACCGCCGTCGGAGAGGTCGTGCACCGCCCGTGTGACGCCCTGGGCGATCAGCCGCCGCACCAGCTCGCCCGCGGCGCGCTCGGCGCGGAGGTCCACCGGCGGAGGCGAGCCCGCCTCGCGGCCATGGACTTCGCGCAGGTAGAGCGACTGGCCGAGCTCGCCACGGGTCTCGCCGATCAGCGCCAGCCGGTCGCCGGGCGCCATCCAGGCGAAGGCGGCGCGCGCGCCGTAGTCGGGCAGGAGCCCCAGGCCGCCCACGGTCGGCGTCGGCGGAATGCCGGCGCCGGAGGTCTCGTTGTAGAGCGACACGTTGCCGCTCACGACCGGGAAGTCGAGCGCGCGGCAGGCGTCGGCCATGCCGTCGGTGGCGCGCACGATCTGGCCCATGATCTCGGGGCGCTCGGGGTTGCCGAAGTTCAGGTTGTCGGTGATGGCGATGGGCTCCGCCCCCACCGCGCTGAGGTTGCGGTAGGCCTCGGCCACGGCCTGCTTGCCGCCTTCGCAGGGGTCGGCCTGCACGTAGCGGGGCGTGACGTCGGAGGTGACCGCCAGCGCCTTGCGCGAGCCGTGCACGCGCACGATCCCGGCGTCGGCGCCGGTCGCGCTGTCGGCCAGGGTGTCGGCCATCACGTGGCGGTCGTACTGCTCCCACAGCCAGCGCTTGGAGGCGCCATCAGGGCAGGAGACGAGCGTCAGCACCGCCTCGCGCCAGTCGGCGGGCGCGGGAACCTCGTCCGGCGCGAGGCGTGCCAGCTTGGGCGGCTCGGTCCACGGGCGGTCGTAGAGGGGCGCGTCGTCGAACAGGGGCGCCAGCGGCATGTCGGCCACCACCTCGCCCTTGTGGCGCAGAACCATGCGGCCGGTGTCGGTGGTCACCCCGATCACCGCCGCGTCCAGCCCCCACTTCTCGAACACGCGACGCCCGTCGTCCTCGCGGCCGGGCTTGAGCACCGCCAGCATGCGTTCCTGGCTCTCGGAGAGCATCATCTCGTAGGCGCTCATGCCGCTCTCGCGTTGGGGTACGGCGTCGAGGTCGAGCTCGATCCCCACGCCGCCCTTGCCGGCCATCTCCACCGACGACGAGGTGAGCCCCGCGGCGCCCATGTCCTGGATCGCGGCCACCGCGCCCGTGGCCATCAGCTCGAGCGTGGCCTCGATCAGCAGCTTCTCGGCGAAGGGGTCGCCGACCTGCACCGTGGGGCGCTTCTCGTCGCTCGTGGCGTCGAACTCCTGGCTCGCCATGGTGGCGCCGTGGATGCCGTCGCGCCCGGTCTTGGAGCCGAAGTAGACCACGCTGAGGCCCGCCGAGGGGGCGGCCGAGTAGAAAATCTTGTCGGCGTCGGCCAGGCCCACGCACATGGCGTTGACCAGGATATTGCCGTCGTAGCCGTGGTGGAATCGCGTCTCGCCGGCTACGGTAGGCACGCCGACGCAGTTGCCGTAGCCGCCGATCCCGGCCACCACGCCCGCCATGAGGCGCCGGGTGCGCGGATGCTCGGGCGCGCCGAAGCTCAGCGCGTTGACCAGTGCGATCGGCCGCGCCCCCATGGTGAACACGTCGCGCATGATGCCGCCGACGCCGGTGGCCGCGCCCTGGTAGGGCTCGATGAAGCTCGGGTGGTTGTGGCTCTCCATCTTGAACACGGCCGCCTGACCGTCGCCGATGTCGACCACGCCCGCATTCTCGCCGGGGCCGCAGATCACCCGCGGCCCGGTGGTGGGGAACTTCTTCAGCTGGTTCTTGCTCGACTTGTAGGAGCAGTGTTCGCTCCACATCACCGAGAACACGCCCAGCTCCACCTTCGTCGGTTCACGGCCCATGCGCTCCAGCACGACGGCGTACTCGGCGGCGCTGAGGCCGTAGTCGGCGGCGAGCTCGGCGGTGGGCTTCGTCATGGTCCGGGGCTTAGCGGAAGCCGCGTCGGCTGTCAGGGCGAGGCGACGACGGGGGCTCAGCCCACCTCGTCGGTCGTCACCTCGAAGCCCACCAGCCTGGCCGAGCCGAAGGCGGTGGACAGCGCCACGTCGGTCGCGTCGCGCCCGTAGGCCATGACGATGCGGCCGATGCGTGGGCGGTTGTGGCGCGCGTCGAAGGTGCGCCAGGCGCCGCCGAGGTACACCTCGAACCAGGCGGAGAAGTCCATCGCCGCGCCGGCCACCTCCACGCCGATGTCGCCCAGGTAGCCCGTGGCGTAGCGCGCCGGGATGTTCATGCAGCGGCACAGCGTCACCGCCAGATGGGCGAAATCGCGGCACACGCCCATGCGCTCGTCGTGCGCCTCGACCGCGGTGCGGGTGGCGCGGGCGTGCGGATAGCCGAAGCGGATGCGCTGGTGGGTGTAGTCGACGATCGCCTGCACCCGCGCCCAGCCCGGAGGCGTGGCGCCGAACAGCTCCCAGGCGGTGTCCGACAAGTGCTCGGTCTCGCAGTAGCGGCTGGCAAGGAGGAACACGAGCACCTCGTCCGGCAGGTCCTCGACGGCGTGCTGCACGGCGTCGGGCGCCGGCGCCTCGGGCACGCCGGAATCGGAGATCATGAAGTCAGAAGAGAACGTGACGACCCCCGGCGGCGCCAGCACGCGGGTTACGCGGTTGCCGAACCTGTCGATGTAGGCGCTCATCGGCGCCTGCGGGTCCGTCACCAGCGTCTCGGGGCCCAGCAGGTCGCCCGCGCGTTCGGAGCGGGTGCTGAGCATCAGCAGCATGGGCGTGGGTGCGGCGCAGTCGTAGCTCAGCCGGTAGCCGCAGCGGATCTTCATGGCGACGCTAACGCCTCATGCGGCGCGACGCACCGAGGCCGGCCGCGCCAATTCGACCTCGACCTCCACATCCATGCCGATGCAGGCGTCGTCCGGCCCGTCGTAGGCGCCGGACAGCGGCGTGGCCTGGGCCGGGTCGCGCGTGACGGCCACCTTGATGAGGTCGTGGTTGCCGACAATGCCGTTGGTCGGATCGAACTCCACCCAGCCGCAGCTGGGCAGGTAGACCTGCGCCCAGGCGTGGGTATGGCCGCCGCCCTTGGGACCTGCGCCGGCGTTGCTGGGCGGGCAGTAGAGGTAGCCGGAGACGAACCGAGCCGCGAGGCCCAGCGAACGCGCCGCCTCCATCATCAGCACGGCGAAGTCACGGCAGGTGCCCGCGCCCAGCGACAGCGTCTCGGCCGGGGTCTGGGTGCGCCCGTCGAAGCGCTGGGCGTAGCGGAAGCGCTCGCGCACGCCGTGGGTCATGTCGGCCAGGAGCGAGATCACCGGCGTCGGCGCCGCCTTGTGCAGGAACCGGCGCGCGAACGCCGAGACCTCGCCCGCGGGGTCGGCGTGGGCGGGCTCGATCAGGCGCAGCAGGTCGGGCATGTCCTCCGCGCCGTAGGCGAAGGGGAAGACGGGGCCGGTGGGGGCGATCGCCTCCTCGGCGTCGGAGACGAGCGGCGCGGGATCGTGCTCGAGCACCACGCGGCTCTCGAAGCTGAGCTGGTCGGCGCGCCCGGCGGGGCGCACCACGCCCACGCAGTTGCCGAAGACGTCGTGGCGATAGCGCACCTCGGCCGAGGGGGAGATCAAAAGGCGGAAGTCGGCGACGCGCTGGTCGTGGCCCTCGCGCGGGCGCAGCATCAGGCGGTGCTCGCCGAACGCCACCGGGGTGCGGTAGCGGTATCGGGTGACGTGTCGGATGTGGAGCCGAGGCATCGTGGACCAGATAAGCCCCGTCGCGTGTGATTCGGGTGAACGACTTTTGGGGGAAGGCGACCCGCAGCCTGCGATTGTTCGTCGCGCAGGCGCCTCTGCCCCGTATCTGTTCACCTGCGACCACGCCGGCCGCCTCACCCCGCGCGCCCTGGGCGACATGGGCGTCTCGCCGGCCGAGTGGGAGCGCCACATCGCCTGGGACATCGGCGCCGCCGCCCTCACCGAGCGGCTCGCCGACGGCTTCGACGCCTGCGCCGTCATGCAGCGCTACTCGCGCCTGGTGATCGACTGCAACCGCGACCCCGCCCGCGCCGACGCCGTGCCGGAGGTGTCCGACGGCGCGCCGATCCCCGCCAACGCCGGGCTCTCGCCGCAGGCGCGGGCACGGCGGGTGGCGGAGGTGCACGCGCCCTATCACGCCGCCATCGCCGCCGAGCTGGACGCCCGCGCGGCGGGGGGGCTGCGGACCGTGCTCGTGTGCATGCACAGCTTCACCCCTCGCCTCGCGGCGCGAGGGGCGGGGGCGCGCCCGTGGAGCTACGGCGTGCTGCACCACGGCGGCTCGCCGGCGTCACACGCCGTGCTGGCGGCCCTGCGCGAGGAGCCCGGCGTGCAGGTGGGCGACAACGAGCCCTACGCCTTCGACGCCATCGACTATTCCGCGCCGCGCCACGCGCTTGGCCGCGGGCTGGACTACGTGGAGCTCGAGGTGCGCCAGGACCTCGTGGCCGACGACCGCGGCGTCGCCGCCGTCGCCGAGGTGCTGCGGCGCCGCCTGCCGGCCGCGCTGGGATAGGCTGCTTGGGGCGGGGCGCGCCCTGATCCGGTAACCTTTCCGTGGCAGACCGCGGGCGTACGGAGGCGGGCGTGGGCGAGGGCGAGGGCGAGACGCAGGTCGTGGAGCGGAGTCGGGCGGCGGCGATGGACCGCCTGCGCTTCGCCCTGGGCGCGCTGCTGATCTTCGCCGCCTCCAGCCCCGGCCTGATGTTCCTCGGCGCCAGCGACGATCCCAAGGCGCCCGAGACGCCGCTGCTGCGGCTGCTGTGGCTGCCCGTCTACCTGGGCGTGCTGGGGCTCTGCGCGCTCAGCTGGCGGCGGCTGGCGCGGGCCTGGGCGCCGGCGGCCCTGTGCGCGGCCATGTGCGCCTGGGCGTGGGCGTCGCAGCGCTGGTCGATCGCGCCGGACGTGACGCACCGCCGCGCCATCGCCCTCGTGATGACCACGCTGCTCGGCCTGGCGCTGGGCGCGGGCCTGGGCGGCCGTCGGCTGGCGGAGGCGCTGGCGGGGGTGGTGCTCGTGCTGGCGGTGGGCAGCGCGGTCGTGGCGCTCGCCGATCCCAGGATCGGCGTGATGACGCTGGACGGCGGGCGCGACTGGCGGGGCCTGTGGACGCACAAGAACGCCCTGGCCTTCGTCATGGCGCAGGGCGCGCTGGCGGCGACGTGCGCCGCCTTCGCCGCGCCCGCGCGCCGCCGCCTGTGGCTGGCGACCACGGCGGCATGCGTGGCCGTGCTGGTGATGAGCCGCGGCAAGAGCTCGCTCCTGGCCGCCGCCGTGGTGATCGTGGGCGCGGGCGGCCTGGCGCTGATGCGGCGCAATGCGATCTCGGCGGTGGTCGCCGCCTGGTGCGCCGCCACCGCCGTCGGCGTCGCCGTGCTGGCGGCGGTGCTCGCGCCGGCGAGTGTGCTCAAGGCGCTGGGCAAGGATCCCACGCTCACCGGGCGCACCGACATCTGGGCCGCGGTGGCCCGGCGCATCGCCGAGCGGCCGCTGACGGGCTACGGCTACGGCGCCTTCTGGGAGAAGACCTCCGCCCCGGCGCGGATCGTGCGCAAGGAGGCGAACTGGCCCGTGCCCTCGGCCCACAACGGCTGGCTCGACCTGCTGCTGCAGGTCGGCTGGATCGGGGCGGCGCTGTTCGCCGCGACGGCAATGCTGGCGCTGGTCGCCCTCTCGGTCCGCGCGCCGCGCAGCCGCGACGGCGGCTTCGGCCTGTTTTACCTGCTGCTCTTCCTCATACTGGCGATGTCGGAGAGCGTCATCGAGGAGCCCAACACCCTTCCCTGGGCGCTGGTGGTGGCGGTCATCACCTGCGCGTTGTCGCCGCGCGCGCAGTTGGCGAGCGCCGCGCCGCGCCGCGCCGCCGCCGCGCCCCCGCCGCTCTGGCGCCCCAGCGCGCCGCAGCCCGCCGCCGGCCTCTTCGTCGAACGCGGCCCTGCGTGAGCCTCGCCCCGCGCCCGCCCAGCCGCCGCGCCGCGCTCGCCGGCGCGCTCGCGCTGGCGGCCTGCGATCGCCAGGCGACGGCCCGCGACACCGCGGCGGATGACGCGGGCGGCGTCTTCCCCACCGCGGCCGGGCGCTCGGGCGGCGGTTTCGCCCCGCCCTCCGGCCAAGACGCGGCCCTGCCGACCGGCGCGCCCCCGCGCCTGCGCGATCTCGCGCCCTTCGCGTGGGGCGTGGAGGTGCAGAGCCATGAGCTGGCTGACGAGCCGGTCTACGCGCAGCTGGCCCGCACCCAGTGGTCGCAGCTGACCATCGGCTTCGAGGCCAAGATGGAGGTGGTGGTCAGGCCCGACGGGAGCTTCGACTTCGGCCCGGCCGAGGCGGTGGCCCGTTTCGCCGCGGCGAACGGGCAGAAGCTGATGGGCGCGGCGATGATCTGGCACGATCAGCAGCCCGAAGCCTTCTTGCGGCTGCAAGGCGATCCGGTCGCCTTCGGCCGGCTCTACGACGGCTACATCACGTCGCTCCTCACCCGCTTCCGGGGGCGGGCGCGCGGCTGGGACGTGGTCAACGAGCCGATCGACGACGACGGCGCGGCCCTGCGCTCATCGCTGTGGAGCCGGGTGCTGGGCCAGGAGGCCTACATGGTCCGCGCCTTCCAGGTCGCCCACGCCGCCGACCCGCAGGCGGTGCTGTTCCTCAACGAGGGCGGCCAGGAGATCCGGCCGAAGAAGCTCGACCTGCTGCTGCGGCTGGTGGAGCGCCTGCTCGAGGCGGGGGCGCCCATCGGCGGCCTGGGCGCCGAGCTGCACGTGGACGTCGACATCGCGCCCGGCGACATCGGCCGCTGCCTGCGCGCCATGGCGGGCCTCGGCCTGCCGATCCACGTCTCGGAGTTCGACTGCTCGCTGCAGAGCGCGCGGCGGATCGACCTGCGCACGCGCGCCGACAAGCTGAAGCTGCAGCAGCGCATATACGCCGAGGCGGTGGAGGCCTTCGCCGCCCTGCCGGCGCGCCAGCGCTTCGCCTTCACAGTCTTCGGCGTGCGCGACAAGGACAGCTGGCTGCGCGTGGCGCCCAACGCCGGCGACGGCACGGACGCACCACTCCTGTTCGACGACGCAGGGCAGCCCAAGGCGGTGTTCTGGACGACCGCGAAGGCGCTGCGCAGCCTGCCGCGATAGCGTCCTACTTCTGTGTCCAGCCGCCGCCGGCGGGCTTGTACCATTGGCCGGAGGGCATGCGGGCGAGGAGCTGGCGGTAGGCGGCCTCGCCCGCGGCGGTGGCGCTCACGCCCGTACTGGCGGCGGCCTGCTGATAGGCGGCGCGCCGGCCGGCGTTGATCTCGGACACCGCGCCGGCGGCGGCGCCGCTTGCGCGCACGAAGCCCAGGTAGCCCGACGCCTCCTCGCCGACCGCGCCAGAGGCCTTGGCGGCGTCGACCTGGGCCTTGGCGGCGGACTGCGCCTGCGCGGCTATCGGCGTGAGCACCACCGCGGCGGCCAGCGCGCCCGAACTCAAGGCCGCGGCGGAGAGGAGGGCGCGGGGCAGGCGGGTCAGGAGGGGCATGATCCGGGTCCTCGTCAGAACAGGTTCGGGTTCTGCTGGATGAGGCTCTGAACCTCCTTGTCCAGCTTGATGCGCACGTCGGCGTCGAGCTTGGCGTAGATCTGGATGGGGGCCACCTCCACCCGCACGGTGGGCGTGCAGGCGGCGATCGCGCTCGTCGCCGCCAGGAGCCCCAAAGGCGCCGTCCATCGCATACGCTCGTCCCCCGACGTGGTCATGGACGCCGGTCTGGCGCCTCAGGGCTGAACCGCCGCTGAACCCGCCGGCGCCACGGGCGTGGCGTGGCCGAGGTTCACGTAGGCCTTATACAGGTCGTCGAAATTGAGCGAGGTGTCGAGCGTCAGGTCCACCTGCGTGCCCTTGGGCAGCGGGATCGTCTTAGCGAAGGCGCGCCCGCGCAGGAGGTCGAGCAGGCCCACCCGCGCCGGACGGCCCACCTTGGGGTCGTGGCGGCCCTTGATGTGGAAAAGCACGCCCAGCCGCCCGCCCGGCTGGCTGTTCACCCGCGCGTCGAGGTCGGTGAAGGCGAGGTCCTCCAGCGCCTGGAAGGCGAAGTCCTGCGCGGCCGAGGGCGGGGCGCCGGCCGGGCCGCCGTCGGCCGCGACGCCGGTCAGGGCGCTGCGCACCAGGGTGAGGCGACCCGGCCCCTGCGCCTTCAGCTCGCCCTTGCTGAAATGCAGGCCGTCGGGCCCGAGGCTGAAGGGCAGCACGCCGTCCAGCACCGCCTGCAGCTTCAGCGCCCGCGACAGGTTCACCGCCTCGAGCAGGGGCGCCACCTGCACGCCCTGCGCACGCGCGACGCCCGTGATCGCAGCGCCCGGCTTCAGCGGCACGCGCATGGCGTCGAGCGAGACGCGGCCGCCGCCCAGCGTCGCCTGCGCCGAGGCCAGCTCGAGCGCCTGCGGCGCGAGCCGCACCACCGCCTCCATGTCGGTCAGCGGCAGCAGCGTCTGCAGCGCCTGCACGTGGATGCGCTGGCCGGGCGCGGTGGTGAGGGGATCGAGCGAAGAGATGACGAGGTCGGTGGACAGCCCCTTCACCGGCCCGGCGGGCGACTTCAGGTCGAGGCCCGTGGTGCGGAAGCGGGCGTCGCCCGCCGCGCCCGCCTTGCCCCAGGCGAGGTGCAGGCCCGCCGAGGCGTCGCCCTTCACCTCCGTGCCGAAGGGCGCCAGCGCCGGCAGCACCATGGCCGGCTGCAGGCCGTCCGGCGCGAAGGCGAGCGCCGGCGCGTCGAGCGTCATCATCCCGTCGCCGGTGTCGAAGCGTTGCACCAGATGCAGCGGCCCCAGCGGGCGCCGGCCCTGCGCCAGGCTGATCGCGAGCGCAGCGTCCGCATCGTGCTGGGAGAGCCGCACCGCCCCACTCGCCAGCAGCGGCTGGAACCGCAGGGGCGTGGAGGTGTCGCGCAGCCGGGCGGAGGCGATCCGCACCTCGCCGCCCCACCCCGCGCCCGCGCCCGACAGGCGCACGCCGCCCGAAGCCTGCATGACGGCGATCTTGGCCGCCGGGGCCTCGGCGGTGAGCGAGGGCGCGCGCGCCGCCACACGCCAACCGTGGGCGTCGCTCTCGAGCAGGGGCGCGGGTGCGGGGCAGAGGCGTGCGGAGAGGTCGCGCGCCAGCGGCGCCCCGCCGTCGCCCAGGTAGGCGCCCAGCGTCACATCGGTGCAGCGGGCGGCGCGCACCGCGAGGCGGCGCCCCTGCGCCATCACGTCGCCCGCAAGCGCGAAGCGTGCGTTGCGAAGCGGTCCGGCGGAGCCCTCCAGCGCGAGGCTCACGCCGGGCGCCCGCAGGCGCCCCCGCGCGAGCGCGATGGCCGGGGCGGCGAAGCTCACCTGCGGCAGACCGCCGCCCGCCAGCGTGGCGGCGAAGCGCCCGCGCCCGTCGGTCGCCGCGCCGCTCCAGCTCGCTTGAGTCACGGCGAGCCGCGCCCCGCCGTCGGCGGCGAGGGCCGCCGGCGCCGCCAGGGCGATGCGCCAGTCGCGGCCTGCGCCGGCAACCGACACGCGCGGGACGCTTACGCTCGCGCCGGCGAGGCTGCGGGCGAGGGCGGCGCGCAGATCGCTCCAGCCGTCGGGCGCCAGCGCCGCCGCCAGGCGCGCCGCAGCGGCGGGGTCGAGTCCGCCATGCGCCGAGCCCCCGACGTCGCCCTGGAGCCGCAGCCCGTCGCGCAGGGCCGCGCGCCCGCGTCCGGTCAAATGCACGGCGTCCAGCCGCACCCGCTCGCCGCCCACGTGCGCTTCGCCGCTGTCGGCGGAAAGCTGCAGCGTCACCGGCGAGCGCGCCACCGCGGTCCCGCGCGCGGCGGAGGCGTCGATCGCCGCCGCCGCCATGCGCGCCCGTACGCCGTCGAGGCGGTTCCCCGCAGCCGAGGTCGCGGCTGCGACCAGCGTGGCGTCGGCCGCGCCGACCACGTGTTCGCCGCCGCGGTCGAGCACCCCGTCAAAATGCGTGTCGACCCGCGCGTCGGAGAGCTGCGCGCCCTGGACCTGCGCCGAGGACGCCCGCAGCACGGCGTCGGCGGTGACATGACCGTCGAGCAGGCTCTGGGCGTCGCGGCCGTAGGGCAGGTCGGCGTCCAGCCGCAGCCGGGCGGACCGCGCGGCGCCCTGCGGGGCGTGCACGCTCGAAGCGGTCAGGTCGGTCGTGAGCTTCACCCGCTCGGCGTCGGCCTGCGCGCGGATGCGGCCGGCCAGATCGCGCGCGCTCCAGCCGTGCTCGACGGCTGCGGCTGCGGCGACGTGCAGGTCGGCCGAGATCAGCCGCCCGGCGTGCAGCCGCACGTCGCCCCGCGCCTTCGCCGGACCGGCCGGGGCGGCCAGGTCGAGCCGCCCGTCACGCACCGTCACGTCCGGCCCGGGCGGGCCGCCGGGCTTGGCGGCCAGTGCGTCGTCGACCAGGGGCTGCAGCGCGCCGAAGGTGAGGCGCCGCCCGTCCCAGCGCGCCTTGAGCCTTGGCCGATCGAGCACCACGGCCGTCACCTTCGGCGTCCCGCCGCCCGGCGGCGGCCAGGCGGCGAAGCTGATCCGCAGGTGCGGGACCACCAGGTCGGGATCGCCCGCGGGGCCGATCGCCAGCGACCCCTCCGCCCCCGAGCCGTCGAGCCGGGTGAGGTGGACGCTGGCCAGCACGCCGCGCCGCGCCAGGGCGTCGACCACCAGCCGCGCGCCCAGCGCGCTGCGTTGTGTCCACAGCACCGCGCCGCCCGACGCGAGGGCGAGCACGCCCACGGCCACGCCGGCGGCGAGCACCCGGCGCGTGCGCCGGTGCGGGGTCTTGGCCGGTGGACTCGCCACGCGGCCATCTGCCCCGCGGCGCGGGGCGGGAGCAAGGGCGGCCCGCGCTCGCACGCGCGCCCGCGATGTGGCACAGGGCCGCCGCATGACGCAGGCCCTCCTGCACCCCCGCTTCCAGCTGGAGCACGGTCGCGGCTCCCGCGTGGGCGCCGATCGCATCCGCCTGCTGCAGGCGATCGCCGCCGAAGGCTCCATCACCGCCGCCGCCAAGGCGGTGGGGTTGAGCTATCGCGGCGCGTGGGACGCGGTGCAGGCGCTCAACACGCTGTTCGGCCGGCCCATGGTCGAGGCGCAGGTCGGCGGGCGCGAGGGCGGCCAGGCGGCGGTGACCCCCGCCGGCCACGCGCTGATCCTCGCCTTCGATCGCATCGATCGCGAGCTGGCCCACGTGGTCGGCCAGCTGGAAGCCCACTTGGCCGAGCACGAACCCCTCGACCGCCTCTCCTGGAGACTCGGCATGAAGACCAGCGCCCGCAACACCCTTTCAGGCGTGGTGGCCAAGGTGACCCCCGGCGCGGTGAACAGCGAGGTGACGTTGCACGTCGGCCGAGGCGCCTCCACCGACCACGGCGCGGCGATCGTCGCCATCGTCACCAAGGAAAGCGCGCAGGAGTTGGCGCTCGCACCCGGCCGGCCGGCCATGGCGCTGGTGAAGTCGTCCTTCGTGATCCTGGCCGCCGAGCACGACCCGCTGCGCACCTCGGCGCGCAACCGGCTGGAGGGCGTGGTCGTCGAGCACCGTGTCGGCGCGGTGAACGACGAGGTGGTGCTCGACTGCGGCCACGACCTGCGCATCACCGCCACGCTCACCCGCGAGTCGGGCGAGGCGCTGGGCCTGGCCGTCGGCGCGCCGGCCCAGGCGTTGATCAAGGCCAGCCACGTGATCGTGGCGGTCGACTGAGGCGGCGCTAGCGAACGCCCGCCAGGAGCGCGCCCAGCCGGTAGCCCGCCAGCGCCAGCTGCCCGCTCGTGACGTCGCGGGCGTGCGCGACGTAGGCGGGCGTCATCACCACCGCTTTCGCCGGGGACGTCCCCCCGGTGAAGGCGCCGCGCGCGTAGACGTCGTTGCGGGCGATCTCGCGGGTGTCGGCCACCCAGCGCGCGAAGGCGGCGTCCGCATCCGGAGGAGGCGGGTCGAGGGGATCGGGATGGGCGGCGGCCACGTCCGCCTCCAGCGCCGTGGGGCTCTCGCGGCCCAGGCCGCTCCCCGCGCCGCCGGCCGGACCTGTGGCGCGCCCCGCGGAATCCCAGAACCAGTGCAGCTTCTGCGGCGCGGCGTCCGGCGCGGTCTTCACCCAGGCGGTGTTGCCGCCCTGGTCGGTGAGGGGGAAGCGCGCATCCATCCAGAAGCCGGCGTGCAGCGGCTCGTGCATGTCGCCCACGATGTGGAACACCCAGCACAGCGCCACCGCGCGATCGCCCGCCGCGGCCTTGGGGTCGCGCGCCACGCGCAGCTCGTGGCGGAAGGCGGGCTCGGCCTCGCCGAAGGCCACGGGCAGGGCCCAGCGCATGCCGGAGACGGCCTTCTGGCTGTAATGCCAGTCGTCGTGGTCGAAAGGCGTGCGGCGCACCTCGTCGGGCCAGCGGGCCATCAGCTCGAACAGTCGGCGGTCGTGCGCGGGCCCGGGCGCCATGCCGGCGAGCGCCCGGTCGAAGCGGGCGCGATCGGGGTGAGCCTCCATGACCCGCACGATGGCCGCCATTGCCGCCGGGTCGCGGCGCATGAGATCGTCGTAGGCGAGCGCGCCCGTCGTCATGTGCCCGGCGCCGAGCCAGGCCCAGGCGGGGACGGCGCCTGCGAGCAGCAGCACGAGGGCGGCGAGAAGCGCGCGGGCCGGGCGAAGCATCTGCGGCATGCGGAGAAGTTCGCGGACGACGCCCCCGCCTCCCGCGTCGCAGGTAAGGCGCGCAGGGCCATGAGAAAAGGCTGTCGCGAGCGGGTTTCGTCGGCGCGGCGCGGCGCCTAGATTGCGCGCATGAACGCGCTCGTGAGCACGCCCGACCGCACCGGCCTCGTACCCCCCGACCGGGATGCTTCGGCATGGGCCCTGCCGCCGCCGGGAGCGCGGGTGAAGCTGGGGTCCGACGCGCACAAGGCGTTGTTCGCGCGCACCCTGCTCGACACCTTCGATCCCTATCGGCCCGCGCTGATCGATTGGCCCCAGCTTGCGCCCGACGCGCTGCAGCGCGTCACCAGCCTACCGATCTGGGACATCGCGGTGCAGACCGAGGGCAAGGCGGGCACCCGCATGCAGAACTACGCCGACGTGATCGCCGATCCGCTGGTGAAGAAGGCGCTCGACCTCAACGCCTTCGAGGAGCGGCGCCACAAGCTGGTGCTCTCCGGCCTCGTCCATGCCTATGGCATCCCGCTGGAGCCCGAGCCCGCATACAAGGTGCCCAAGGACCGCGAGTGGGCCTACATGGTCACCGGCTTCTCGGAGTGCGTGGACAGCTTCTTCGCCTTCGGCCTGTTCGAGACGGCGCGCCGTTCCGGCTTCTTCCCGCCCGAGCTGGTGGAGACCTTCGAGCCCGTGGTGCACGAGGAGGGGCGCCACATCCTGTTCTTCGCCAACTGGGTGGCGTGGCACCGGCGCCACCTCAACATCTTCCAGCGCATCGCCTTCGAGGCGAAGGTCGCGGCGGTGTGGGTGTTCCTGGCCTACGAGCGCATGGGCATCGCCTCGGGCATGGACGATGCGGGTGACGCGCAGAAGGACAAGGTCAAGGCGAAACAGGCGCAGGACAACAACTTCACCGTCACAGGCGCGAGCGCGGTGGGCGAGGACCTGGACGTGTGGGAGCTGATGGCGCTGTGCGTGTCGGAGAACGACCGGCGCCTGGGCGTGTACGACGCGCGGCTGGTGCGCCCGGTGTTCATGCCCAACCTCGTGCGCGTGGCGCTGTGGGTGGTGAAGCGCCTGCCCAAGAAACGCCGCCCGCCGGCCGCGCCCGCCGGCGCCCTGCCGGCCTGACGCCCGCCGGCCTCAGCTCGTGCCGCTGAGGAGGTTGAGCAGCGACGAGCCCCTCAGCGTCTGGAACAGCTGGGCCGAGGCGGCCAGCGAGGTCTGCGCCAGCTGCAGGTCGGTCGCCGCCTTGGCCGGATCGGCGTCGGCGATGTCGCCGAGCACTGCGGTCGCGGCGTTCTGCTGATCGGCCACGCGCGCCTGGGCGGAGGCGATGCGGCTCTGCGTCACCCCGTTCTGCGCCACGGCCGTGGAGACGGTGGCCGAGGCCGCGTCGAACTGGCTGAGCGTCGACTGCAGGAAGGCGGCGTCGGCGGTGGTGAGCGAGCTGGGGAACTGGCCGGTGGCGGGATAGGTGGCCTGCACGTAGCTCACCACCGACTTCAGCACGTCGAACAGCGGCTGGCCGATGTCGCTGGCGAGCTGGCCGGTCTGCACCGACAGGTTGTCGTCCACCCGGCTCACCGCCTTCAGCTGGCCGTTCTGGAAGGGCTGGGCGGTGGTCGGCAGGGCGGTGAGCGCCAGCGCCTTCACCGGCGGCGTGTCCGACTGGCCGCCGGAGAACAGGTACTGGCCCTGGTAGTTGACGTTCAGCGCGTCCGACGCCTCGCCGAACCAGCCCTGCAGCTCCTGCACCAGCGTGGCGCCGCCGTTGTTGGCCAGCGCCTTGAACACCGCCTGGCGCGCGCCGCCCGCAGCGCTCGACACGCCGTCCAGCGCCTGCGCCTGGGCGGAGAGCTTGTCGGACAGGGCCGAGCCGGAGTTCACGTAGGCGTCCAGCCGCGACTTCACGGCCTTCGTGGCCGTCAAGGCGTCGGCGGCGGCGCCATAGCCCTTCAGGTCGGTGGCGAGCTCGCCGCTGGAGATCTGGCTCTGCGCCACCGACAGCCGGTTCTGCGCGGTGTTGATGCCCCCCAGTATGGCCGAATACGAGGCGGCGTTGGAGACGCGGTCCATAGGCTCACACCATGCTGAGGAGCGAGTCGTACATGTCTTTCACCGACTGGATGATCCGGGCCGATGCGCTGTACGCCTGCTGGTAGGTGGTCAGATTGATCAGCTCCTGGTCGATCGAGACGCCTTCGACGGAGGAGCGGCGGGTGTCGGCCTCGGTCTTGACCGAGGCGGCGGCGGCCGCGGCGCCGTCGGCGGCCGCGGCGGCGCGTCCCGTGGCCGCGCCGAAGCTCGCCGCATAGGTCGAGAGGCTGGTGGTCGCCGGGGAGGCCCCGCCCGCCGCGCCGAAGCTGCGGGGGGCGTTGGCGGCCTGCGCCAGGGCGTCGGCGCCGGCGCTGTCGCTGGCCGAGAGCGGCGGCGTCTTGGACGGGTCCCACTTGGCCAGCGCCAGATGCGACGGATCGGCCTGGATGTCGCTGCGCACCGAGAGCTGGCCCAGCCGCGCGGATCGCGCCGCGTCGCCGATGCCGAACAGGGCGCTGATCGAGGGCCCCGTTCCGTTGCGCGCCGTCGTGTCGGCGGTGACCTGCAGGCCCGCGCCCGAGGCGCTGGGCGTGAAGGCCAGGGCGCCTGTGGCGTCCAGGCTGAACTGGCCGTAGAGGCCCACGCCCGCGGAAGGCGAGTTCAACGTGTTGACCAGGCTCGCCACGCTCCCGCCGCCGCTGGGGGCGTCGACCGAGACCTCGCGCAGGGTCGAGCCGTCGGGCGCGGTGATGCGGAAGCTGATGGCGCCGGTGGCGTAGCCGGCCGGGTCGCCGGGCTGCAGGCCCGTGGCGAAGCTGGAGAGCCCGCTCGAGCTCACCAGGTCGTTCAGCCCGAAGTAGGCGGAGAAGCCCTGGCCGGCCTTGCTGGCGGCTGTCCCGGTGATCGTGCCGTCGGCCTGCAGGGCGCCGCCGGTGAGGATCAGGCGCTTGGCGCTGGAGGGCGTGGTGTCCGACGAGGTGAGGGTGGCCGGCGAGCCGGTGAAGTCCACCGTCGCCGCGCCGCCCAGGGCCGAGTTCAGCGCGCCGGTGAAGCTGACGGCGTCGGTGAAGCTTCCCACCACCGCGCCGCCGACGGAGACGGTCCCGGCGTCGAAGTCGATCACCGCCGACTTCGAGGGAACGCCGGTCGCGTCGGTCACCGCCAGCGTCTCGAGGCCGCTGAAGTGGGCCAGCGCGGTGTCGGCGTCGAGGCCCGTGTCGCGCCCGGTCAGGCTGGTGGGCGGCGGCACGGCGGTGAACTGATTGTGCACCGCGTTCAGCGCGCCTGCGGTCTGCCCCACCAGCTCCGACAGCTGGGCGGTGACGGCGGGCAGGGTGGTGTCGCGCAGCTTGGCGAGGCCGCCGATCTCGCCCGAGGCGGGGGTCGCCAGCGCGGTGGTCACGCCGTTGGCGAAGGTGGCGCTGAACCGGCCCGCGGCGCCCGAGCCGTCGTAGCTGAGGCTGGCCACGCCGCCCGCGCCCGCCAGGCTGACGCCGTCGGTGGTGCGCACCACCACGCCGCCGCCCGTGCGCGCGCCCACCTGTATGGGGAGGAGGGCGGCCAGCTGGTCCAACGCCTGGCTCTGCTGGTCCTGCGCGCCCGAGGCGTCCTGGCCCAGCGCCTGCGCCCGGCTGATGCCGGCGTTGAGGCTGTCGATCTGGGTGAGGAGGCCGTTGACGGTGTCGACGTCGGCGCCGATGCGGCTGGTCGCCTGCGTCTGCAGCCCCGCGAGCTGCGCGCCGATGTCGGCGGCCTGGGCCAGCAGGTCCTGCGCCTGCGGCACGGCCGCGGCGCGGGTGGTGGCGCTGGGCGCGGCGGCCAGCGTGATGAAGCCCTGGAACACCGAGTTGAGCTGGCTGAAGAAGCCGCTCGTCGAATTGGGGTCGCCGAACAGCGCCTGCGCCTGGTCCAGCGTATCGCTGGTGGCCTGGGCCGAGCCGGTGTCGGCCGCCGCCAGCCGGCTCGCCGCCTGCAGGAACTGGTCGGCGGTGGTGCGGATCTGGCCGACCGAGACGCCGATGCCGCGCCCGTCGACGCTGACCGACTGCTGGTCGACGACCTTCCTGACGTAGCCCTGCGTATTCACGTTGGCGACGTTGTCGGACACGACCTTGAGGCCGGTCTGCGCCGCCTGAAGCCCGCTGGAGGCGATGCTCAGCGCACTGTTCAGCGACATGGGCGACATCCTTGCGCGGCGATGCGGGAGCCGATTGCCTGGCGCCCGGCAGGATCGGCCGGGCGCCGCCGAGCGCAGAGAGCGCCCGGCGCCTTGCCTGGCAACGGAAGTCGAGCTGTCGTGCGCGGTCTCACGACCTGGCTCGCGCAAAGGCCGGGCCACGCCGAAGCCGGCGCGTGCGCCCCGGCAAAGACGGGCGAAGGCGGCAGATCTCGCCGGGCGGGGGCTCACCCGGCGAGGGGGTACGGGCGGGGCGGATCCATCGCCGGCAAGGGAAAGGCGCCGCCTTCGCCGGATGGCGCGCGACTTGCGTGGGCCGGATCGAACCTTCTGCGCAGCATGCGCTCCCGGCCGTCCTCTCCGTCGCGAGCCATGTCGTCCACCGCAGCCTCGTCCGCCAGCTTCGTGCGATCCCCGCCCCCCGCCCGGCCCGATGCGCCGGCGCCGGCGCACGGCCCGTCGTTCGCCGACGTGGCGCTCGCCGCCGCCCCGCCGCCGCGCAGCGCGCCCCTTCCAGCCCCCCGCGCGGTCGCCGCGGCGACTCCGGCCGTGACGCCCTCGCAGACGGGGTCCACGGGGCGGAGCGCCCCGTCCGACGGCCCTGCCACCTCGGTCTCCATCCCCGACGCGGGGACGCCAGGTTCGGCGCAGGCGCCTGGCGCTTCGCAAGCTCCTGGCCCCATTACCGCCGGCGGGCCCGGCGAGAAGCCGTCGAAGGACGATCCCTCGACACCGGCCGACGCCGGCCCGGTTGCGGCCGCGCCGGCTGCACCGCAGACCGTGCTTCCTCTCGCGGCTGTGGCGACGCCCCTCGCCGCGACCGCGCCTACGCCCGCCTCGGCCACGGAGCCTGGGACGGGCCGTGCGCAAGTGACGGCGAAGGTCGCCACCACGGCCGCGCCGGCTGCCCTCGTCGCCGCGTCCTCGTCGCCGCCGTCGCCCTTCGCGAACCCTGTGGCCGAGACCGCGCCGCTCGCCCCAGGCGTCCCGCCCATCGCCACCCCGTCTTCAGGAGCCGCCCCGTCGGTCGCCGCGCCACCCTCCGGACCGGCTCAGCCGGAAGCCCTGCCGTCCACGGTCGTTCTCATCGACGCCAAGCCCGCGCAGCCGGATAGCGCACCCGTTCTCGACGACGGCGCGGCGGACGACGCCGACGGCGAGGAGCAGGCCTCGCCCGCACCTGCGGCGCTCGCCTCCCTGTCGCCTCCGCCGGCCCCGCGCTTCGCCGCCGCCGCCCCGCCGCCCACGAAGGCGACGGTGGGCGCCGCACCTGGCGTCGCGGTGAAGGCGGCGGCGAGCGGTGCGAAGACGCTTGCGGACGCGAAGGGCGCGAGCGCGCAGGACGCTCTCCAGGCGGGGCCGATCGCCGGATCCGTCGTCGCAGCTGGCGACTCGGGCGCGACCATCGCATCCGCAGCGAGCGCCCCCGACGTCGCCGGCGACGCGGCCGTCGCGGCCAGCGCTCCGGACTCGGCGGCGCCCACGCCCCAGCAAGCCGCTCCCACCGGGCCTGCGCCCACGGCCGCCGCCACGCCGGCGCTCGTCGCGGCGCGCCTCGGCGCTTCGGAGACGGTGGCGGGGCTCGCCGCCTCCATGGCCAGGCGGCTCGACGGGCGCACCAGCCGCTTCGACGTCGCGCTCGATCCCCTTGGCCTGGGACGCGTGGACGTGCGGCTGGAGATCGGCGCCGACGGGCGCACCACCGCCGCGCTGGCCTTCGATCGGCCCGAGGCCGCCGCCCTGATGCAGGCGCACTCGGGCGAGCTTCGCCAGGCGCTGACCCAGGCCGGCCTCGACATCAAGCCCGACGCCATGACCTTCGATGTGACCGGGGGCGGGGCGGGAGGCTTCTCCGCCGGCTCCCAGTCCGGCTCGCAGTCGGACGGACATAGCGGCCGGAACTCCGGCGGGGCGTCGGCCCGCACCGGCGCCTTCGCCCAGGCTTCCGCCGCCCTCGATACGCCCCTCGCCGCCTACGCCGCCGCCGCCTCGCGCGGCGTCGACATCCGCATCTGACGGAGCCCGCCATGACCACCGCCGTCGCCACCACCACCACCCCCAGCATCGCCGCGAGCCCCGCGGCGACAGGGACGCAGGCCGACATCGCCTCGGGCGCGTCCAACCTCTCGACCGGCTACCAGACCTTTCTGACGCTGCTCACCACCCAGCTGAAGAACCAGGACCCGACCTCGCCGCTCGACACCAACCAGTTCACCCAGCAGCTGGTGCAGATGACCGGGGTGCAGCAGCAGCTCCTGTCCAACCAGCTCCTGCAGCAGCTGGTGAGCCAGTCGGGCGGATCGGGCGGCGCGGCCGGCGCGGTCGGTCTGATCGGCAAGACGGTGACCGCCTCGCAGGACACCGCCACCCTCACCGGCGGCAAGGTCGCCTGGAGCTACGACCTCGACAAGGCGGCCTCGGCCGCCACCCTCACCGTCAAGAACGCGGCGGGGTCGATCGTGTGGTCGGGCTCGGCCCCCGACCTCTCGGCGGGCGACCACGCCTTCAGCTGGAACGGGCAGGACAGCGCCGGCCGCCAGCTGGGCGACGGCGGCGCCTACACCCTGTCCATCGCCGCCAGCGACGCGTCGGGTGCGGCCATCACCGCCACGCCGCAGATCACCGGCGTGGTCGGCGCGGTGCAGACCGCCAACGGCCAGACCGTCGTCCAGATCGGGGGCGCCACCGCCCCCGTCTCCTCCATCACCTCCGTTTCGGCCACCTCGTGAGCCGCAACGCCAACCCTTTCGCCTGAAGGACTGAAGCCATGAGCATCAACAGCGCCATGTTGGCCGGCGTGTCCGGCCTGGTCGCCAATTCGGCCGCCCTGTCGTCGATCTCCGACAACATCGCCAATTCCAATACGGTCGGCTACAAGAACAGCCAGACCGATTTCCAGGACATCGTCACCGCCTCTGCGGTGCGGGGCCACTACAACGCCGGCGGCGTGCTGGGCGTGACACGCCAGCTGGTGAGCCAGCAGGGCGACCTGACGCAGTCGAACTCGGCCACCGACCTCGGCATCTCCGGCCAGGGCCTGTTCGTGGTGACCGACAAGGCCGACGGCCTGGTGCCCACCGACTCGCGCAGCTTCACCCGCGCGGGATCGTTCACCCCCGATAACGCCGGCTATCTGAAGAACAGCGCCGGCTACTACCTGCAGGGCTGGGTGGCCGACGCCAACGGCGTGATCACCACCGACCCCTCCGACCTCAGCAAGCTGCAGTCGATCAACGTGTCGAGCTTCGGCGGCACAGCGCAGGCCACCACCAAGGTGTCGATCAACGCCAACCTCAACGCCTCGCAAGCGATCCAGACGCTGAGCACGCCCTACGCGCCGGGCCAGATGGCGTCGGGCGCGGTGACGCCGGACTACAAGCTGCAGATCCCCGTCGCCGACAGCCTGGGCGGCCAGCGCACCCTGCAGGTCAGCTTCCTCAAGACAGGCAGCAACACCTGGCAGGCCGAGGTCACCGCCGTGCCGGCCACCGACGTCGACACCACCGACGGCCTGATCGCCTCGGGCACGCTGAAATTCACCACCGACGGCAAGCTCGACCCGTCGAGCACGCTGCCGGCCGGCCTCACCTTCGGCGCCTCGGGCACGCCCGCCGCGCCTGGGACGACGAACTGGGCGAGCGCGCTGGGCATCGCGGGGCAGGCCATCACCCTCGGGCTGAGCCAGGCGCCCGGTGGCATCACCCAGAACGTGTCCAAGAGCGTGGTGCAGTCGATCACCACCAACGGCACGACCTTCGGCAATCTCGCCGGCATCGACATCAACGCCAATGGCCAGGTCACCGCCCAGTACGACAACGGCGTGACCCGCCAGATCGCGCAGGTGGCGCTCGCCACCTTCCCCAATGTCGACGGCCTCTCAGCAGCGTCCGGAGACGTCTACAAGGTGTCGCTGGACAGCGGCACCTACAACCTGAAGACGCCGGGAACGGGCGGCGCCGGCTCCATCTCGCCCTCGACGCTCGAAGCTTCGACCGTCGATCTTTCGCAACAATTCAGCGGATTGATCATCACGCAGCGCGCTTATTCGGCGTCTTCCAAGATCATAACTACTGCGGATCAGATGCTTCAAGATTTGATCGATATCAAACGCTGATTGTGAATTGACAAGAGCGCGATGATAACCTTGATAAATGGTCCGTTTATCGTTTCGTGTCAGTTCGACACGCTGCGGCAAAGGCTTTCTTCACTGTCCGCCTTAAACGCCTGTTATGCCCTCGGCGCCATGATGGCTCTCGTAGAACACGAGAGGGCTTGAAGAGCCATGTTGGCGCAACGCGTGAACAGTCAGGGCGAACGGTACGTGGTCGGGCCCACCGGCGCGCAACTCACGCTCGCCGACCTGCCGCCGCCGGACACCCAGCGCTGGGTGATCCGCCGCAAGGCCGAGGTGATCTCCGCTGTGCGTGGCGGCCTGCTCACCGAGGAGGAGGCGTGCGCGCGCTACTCGCTCTCGGACGAGGAGTTCCAGAGCTGGCAGCACGCCATCGACAAGAACGGCATGGCGGGCCTGCGCACCACGCGCATCCAGCAGTACCGCGACTGAGGCGCCCCCGCGACGCTTCGCCCGAATGCGGCGGGCTTAAAGGGCCGTTTACCCTGAACCCGGAAAAAGCTGCCTAGCGGTCTGGGCAGTGCGCCCCCGCGTATCAGGGGCGGCGCTTGGACGGGTTCCTCAAGCAGCTTCAGGGCTTCGGCATCCCGCGCCTGGTGGCGCTGGGAGGCGTGACCGCAGGCGTGGCCGCGGTGCTCGCCGCCATCCTGCTGCACCTGGGCGGCGAGCCGCAGGCGCTGCTCTACGCCAACCTCGACCCCAAGGAGGCCAGCCAGGTCACCTCGGCGCTCGACCAGGCGGGGGTGAAGTACGAGCTGAAGGGCGACGGCGCGACCATCACCGTGCCGCGCGACAAGGTGGCCTCGTCGCGGCTGCTGGTGGCCGGCAAGGGCCTCGTGACCCAGGGTTCGGTCGGCTACGAGATCTTCGACAATGCGCCGTCGCTAGGACAGACCGACTTCGTCCAGCACCTGAACCAGCAGCGGGCGCTGGAAGGCGAGCTGGCGCGCACGATCAACTCCATTCAGGGCGTGTCGTCGGCCAAGGTGCTGCTGAACATGCCCAAGCGGCAGCTGTTCCAGGACGACTCCGATGCGGAAGCCTCCGCCTCGATCATGGTGACCACCGGCGGCCGGAGGCTCTCCGCCGAACAGGTGAAGGCGGTGCGCAACCTCGTGGCCGGCGCCGTGCCCGACCTCAAGCCCGAGCGCGTGGCCATCGCCGACCAGCAGGGCGAGCTCCTCGCAGCCACCGGGCAAGACGGCGTGGCCGCCCAGAGCGGCGAGAAGAACGAGGTGGAGGGCCGCATCCGCCAGACCGTGCTCTCCATGCTGGACGGCGTGGTCGGCCCCGGGCACGCCCGCGTGCAGGTCTCGGCCGACGTGGACATGAATCGGGTCACCACCTCGGAAGAGAAGTTCGACCCCGACGGCCAGGTGGTGCGCTCCACCCAGACCTCCGACGACAAGTCCAAGGAGAACCGGCCGGGCGCCAACGGCGCGGTCTCCGCCTCGCAGAACATCCCGGGCGCGGCCGCCGCCGGCGCGAGCCCCAACGACAGCTCCGAGAGCGGCAAGACCGACGAGACCACCAACTACGAGATCTCCAAAAGCACCACCACCACGGTGCAGGAGCCCGGGCAGGTCAAGAAGCTGTCGATCTCGGTGGCGGTGGACGGGACCACCGGCGCGCCCGTCAAGGGCAAGCCCGGCCCCTACACCCCGCGCTCGGCCGAGGAGATGGCGCGCATCGACCAGCTGGTGAAGGGCGCGGTGGGCTTCGACCCCAAGCGCGGCGACCAGGTCACCGTGCTCAACGTGCGCTTCGATCCCGGCGCCGACGCCCTGGCCGGCGCCACCAGCGCCTCGCCGCTCGCCGGCGCCGATCTCATGCGCATCGCCGAACTGGTGGTCATGCTGGCGGTGGCCGCCATGCTGATCCTCTTCGTGGTGCGGCCCCTGCTCAAGCCGGGCGCCTCGGGCGGCCTGCCCGTGCTGTCGGGGCTGGGTCAGCTGCAGCCCATGGCGGGCGGCGGCCTGGCCGGCGCGCTGACCACCGCGGGTGGGCCCGCGCTCCTGGCCGGCCCGGGCGGCGAGGGGGCCGACCTGGACCAGAAGATCGACATCGCCCGCATCGAGGGCCAGGTGAAGGCCACCTCGGTCAGGAAGGTCGCCGAGTTCGTGGGCGCCCATCCCGAGGAGAGCGTCTCGATCCTGCGCAGCTGGCTGCACGAGACCGGCTGATGGCCACCGCGATCCGCAAGAAGTCGGTCGACGACACCGAGAAGCTCACCGGGCCGGAGAAGGCGGCCGTGGTGCTGCTCGCGCTCGGCGAGGATCACACCGGCCTCTGGGGCCAGCTCGACGACGACGAGATCAAGGAGATCAGCCAGGCCATGTCGGGCCTGGGCACGGTCACCGCCTCGGTGGTGGAGACGCTGCTCGTCGAGTTCGTCAGCGGCATGAGCGGCACCGGCTCGCTGATGGGGTCGTTCGAGCAGACACAGCGCCTGCTCTCCTCCTTCCTGCCCCCGGATCGGGTGGAAGGCATGATGGAGGAGCTGAGGGGCCCCGCGGGCCGCACCATGTGGGACAAGCTCGCCAACGTGAACGAGGCGGTGCTCGCCAACTATTTCAAGAACGAATACCCGCAGACGGTCGCGGTGGTGCTCTCCAAGATCAAGAGCGACCATGCCGCCCGCGTGCTGGGCGTGCTGCCGGAGGACTTCGCGCTCGAAGTGGTGCAGCGGATGCTGCGGATGGAGCCGGTGCAGCGCGAGATTCTCGACAAGATCGAGGCGACCCTGCGGGTCGAGTTCATGTCCAACCTGGCGCGCACCTCCAAGCGCGACAGCCATGAGCAGATGGCGGACATCTTCAACGCCTTCGACCGCGGCACCGAGGCGCGGTTCATCGGCGCGCTGGAGGAGCGCAACAAGGACTCGGCCGAGCGCATCCGCGCGTTGATGTTCATCTTCGAGGACCTCAACAAGCTCGACCCCGGCGGCGTGCAGACGCTGATGCGCGCCATCGACAAGGACCAGATGGCGCTGGCGCTGAAGGGCGCCTCGGACGGCCTGCGCGACCTGTTCTTCTCCAACATGAGCGAGCGCGCCGCCAAGATCATGCGCGAGGACATGGCCGCCATGGGCCCGGTGCGCATGAAGGACGTGGACGCCGCGCAGCTGGTGATGGTCAACGCCGCCAAGGACCTCGCCGGCCGCGGCGAGATCGTCATCGCCGGCGCCTCGGCCGAAGACGAGCTGGTCTACTGATGGCCTTCGCCACCCACCCCCCCTTCGCCTTCGACACGATCTTCGACGGCGACCGCGTGATCGCCCCGGTGCGGCCCCGCACCAGCGTCTCGCTGGAGGAGCTGGAGGCGGCGCGCGCCTCAGCCTTCGAAGATGGCCAGCGCTCGGCCGTGGCCCGCGCCGAGGCCGAGGCCGCCGCCGCCCTGGCCGAGGCGGTGCGCACCATCCGCGCCGGGCTGCAGGCGCTGAAGGGCGTGGCGCACGAGCATCGTGCGGCCTCCGCCGAACTTGCGCTGGCCTGCGGGCGCGCCGTCGCGGGCGCCGCGCTCGACACCTTCCCCGAGGCCGCCGCCACCGCCGCTCTCGAAGCCCTGGCGCGCGAGATCGACGCCCAGCCCCGCCTCCTCGTCCGCGCGGCGCCCGCGGGTGCCGAGCGCCTGCGAGCCAGCCTTGAGCAGGCGGCGGAGGCGGCGGGCTACACAGGCCAGGTGGTGGTCAAGCCCGACGCCGCGCTCGCGCCCGCCGCCTTCCACTTCGACTGGGGCGAGGGCCGCGCCGCCTTTGATCCCGCGGCCGCCGAGGCGCGCATGCGCGCAGCGCTGGCCGCCGCCCTCGCCGCCGACGGCCTCCATGCCGAGCCCCCGCCGCTGGATCCGGAGTTCCGCCCGTGACCGACATGCACCTGACCGAGTTCGAAGGGGGCGCGCTGCCCAGCGGCGACGAGGGCGAGAAGACCGCCGCCGACCTCTCCACCGTGTTCGACGTGCCGGTGAACATCCAGGCGGTGCTGGGCAAGGCGCAGCTGTCGGTCGCGCAGCTGCTCAAGCTCGGTTCCGGCAGCGTGCTCGAGCTCGACCGCAAGGTGGGCGAGGCCATCGACATCTTCGTGAACAACCGCCTCGTCGCCCGCGGCGAGGTGGTGGTCGTGGAGGAGCGCCTGGGCGTGACCATGACCGAGATCATCAAGGACGGCGATCTCGCCTCCTGAACCCGACACGGTAGGATAGACAAGCATGCGCCTCCTGGTGGTGGGCCGGCTCTCCGGCCAGCTTTCGCAAGCGGTGAAGATGGCCATGGCGGCCGGCGCCAAGGTCAGCCACGTGGATTCGTGCGCCAAGGCCACGCACGTGCTGCGCTCGGGCGCGGGCGCGGACCTCCTGATGGTCGAGTTCGACCTCGACATCGCGGGGTTGATCGCGGCCAACGAGACCGAGCGCATCCACGTGCCGGTGGTGGCCTTCGGGATCAACGCCGACGCCCGCGGCGCCGCCGACGCCATCCGCGCCGGCGCCAAGGAGTTCGTGCCGCTGCCGCCCGACGCGGAGATGATCGCGGCGGTCTTGGCGGCCGTCTCCGACGACGAGCGCCCGATGGTGAGCCGCGACCCGGCGATGACGGGCGTGGTCAAGCTGGCCGACCAGGTGGCGCCTTCGGAGGCCTCCATCCTGATCACCGGCGAGTCGGGCGTCGGCAAGGAGGTGATGGCGCGTCACCTGCACAAGAAGAGCCGCCGGGCGGACAAGCCCTTCATCAGCGTCAACTGCGCCGCCATCCCCGAGAACCTCCTGGAGAGCGAGCTGTTCGGCCACGAGAAGGGCGCCTTCACCGGCGCCCTGGCGCGGCGGATCGGCAAGTTCGAGGAGGCCGACGGCGGCACGCTCTTGCTCGACGAGATCAGCGAGATGGACGTGCGGCTGCAAGCCAAGCTCCTGCGCGCCATCCAGGAGCGCGAGATCGACCGCGTCGGCGGCTCCAAGCCGGTGAAGGTGGACATCCGCATCCTGGCCACCTCCAACCGCGACCTGGCGGTGGCGGTGCGCGAGGGGGTATTCCGCGAGGACCTGCTCTACCGGCTCAACGTGGTGAACCTGGCCATCCCGCCGCTGCGGGCGCGGCCGGGCGACATCCTGGCGCTCGGCGAGCACTTCGCGAAAAAATACGCCGCGGCCAACGGCGTGGCGGAACGTCCGCTGTCGGCCGCCGCCCGCGAACGGCTGGTGGCGCTGACCTGGCCCGGCAACGTGCGCGAGCTTGAGAACGCCGTGCACCGCGCGGTGATCATCTCCACCGGCCCCGAGATCGAGGCGGACGCCCTGCGCGCGCCCGACGCCGCAATCCCCCGCGCCGCCACCGACGACGTGGCCGCGCGCGCCGCCCAGACCGCCCAGCACGCCGTAGCCGGCGCGCTGGTGGGCCAGACGGTGGCGCAGGTCGAGCAGCGCCTGATCATGGAGACGCTCGACCACACCTTCGGCAACCGCACCCACGCCGCGGTGATCCTGGGCATCTCGATCCGCACGCTGCGCAACAAGCTCAACGAATACGCCGCCGAGGGCGTGGCCATCCCCGCCCCGCAGAGCGGCCTTTCCGCCAGCGCCTATGCCGCCTGAGGTCTTCACCCGCCGCACGACGCTCGTCGCCGGCGCCGCCCTGGCGGCGAGTCCGGCGTTCGCCGCGCCCGTCTACGACACCGCGGGCCAGACCTCGCTGGGCGCGGGCGCGCGCTTCGGCTGGTGGCGGCTCGACCTCGGCTCGGGCGCCCGCACCGGCGTGAACTCCACCCTGCGCCTGCCGATGTGCTCCAGCTTCAAGTGGCTGCTCGCCGCCTGCGTGCTGTGGCGCGTCGACGCCGGGCGCGAGCGGCTGGACACTCAGGTCAGCTTCGGGCCCGGCGACATCAACGCGTACGCCCCCACGGCGCGCGCCGCCCTGTCCGCGGCCGGCGGTGGCGAGGCGCAGATGAGCGTCGCGGCCATGTGCGAAGCTGCGGTCGAACTCAGCGACAACACCGCCGCCGACCTGCTGCTCGCCCGCGTGGGCGGTCCCGCGGGCCTCACCGCCTGGCTGCGCGCCCACGGCGACGGCGTGACCCGTTGCGACCGCACCGAGCCTGCGCTCAACCTCGCGCCGCTGGGCGAGGTGCGCGACACCACCACGGCTCAGGCGATGGTCGGGAACCTGAAGCGGTTCCTCTACGGACCCACGCTGCAGCCCGCCTCGCGCGCTCGGTTGATGCACTGGATGCTGGGCTGCAAGACCGGCGAGCACCGTCTGCGCGCCGGCCTCGCGCCCGGCTGGCGGCTGGCGCACAAGACCGGCACCAACGATCTCGGCCGTGTCACGCCCGACGGCTCGGGCGGCGAGGCGGGCGATGTGGGGGTGCTGATCCCGCCCCGCGGCGCGCCCGTTCTGATCGCCGTCTACGTGGCGGGCTCGCGCCGCCCGGAAGCCGACGTCGACGCCTTCTTCGCCATGCTGGCCCGCACCACCATCGCCGACGTCACCAGCTATCGCAGCGTGCGCCGTGGGTGAGCTCTCACGCCGCGGCGATCAGCACCGGCAAGCTGCCGATCGTCTCGTCGGCGGTGTCGCGCGCCGACGCCAGGTCGTAGCGCGTCTGAAGGTTCATCCACAGCTCGGCGCTGGTGCTGAACACCTGGGCCAGCCGCAGCGCCGTGTCGGGCGTGACCGCAGTCTCCTCTCGCGCCAAGCGTTCCACGCGGGTGCGCGGCACACCCATCGACTTCGCCAGCCCATAGGCCGTGATCCCCAGCGGGATCATGAAGTCTTCCCGCAAGATTTCCCCCGGATGAACAGGGGGCAGGACGCGCTTGCTCATGCTCGAGCCTCCTCAGTGATAATCGACGAACTCGACATCCTCGGCCCCTCCGTCACGCCAAGTGAAGCACAGGCGGAACTGATCGTTGATCCGGATCGAGTGCTGTCCGCTCCGGTCTCCCCTCAGCGCTTCCAGCCGATTGCCGGGAGGAGCGCGGAGGTCGGAAAGCACGGCCGCGCTCGCCAGGAACTCCAGCTTGCGCTGAAGCGTGCGGACGAGCTTGGGCGGCAGGCTTCGGTCCGCCGCCTCGCCGTCGAGCACGGCGCGCAGACGCTCGTCGCGAAAGCTCAGGATCGCCACGGTGGTAGCGTATCACGACACGATACCTTCGTCGAGGCCGCCGCCCGTGGCTGATCTCGCGCTGGGCGCCCGCACCGATCTGGCCAAGCTCAGCCCCAGGGAGGTGTGGAGCTGGTTTGCGCGCGGCGAGGTGGGCCTCGCCGTCGGCGTCATCTGCATCATCCTGCTCCTTGTGCTGCCGGTCCCGGCGATCCTGATCGACTTCCTGCTGGCGCTCTCCATCGCCAGCGCCGTGCTGATCCTGATGACGGCGCTCCTGATCAAGAAGCCGCTGGAGTTCACCGCCTTCCCGACGGTGCTGCTGGTCACCACGCTCTACCGGCTGGGGCTGGACATCGCCTCCACGCGGCTCGTGCTCACCCACGGCCACGAGGGGGGAGACCCGGCCGGCCACGTGATCCAGGCCTTCGGTCAGCTGATGATGGGGGGCAACTTCATCATCGGGGTGATCATCTTCGCCATCCTCGTGCTGGTGAACTTCGTCGTCATCACCAAGGGCTCGGGGCGCATCGCCGAAGTCTCGGCGCGCTTCACGCTGGACTCCATGCCCGGCAAGCAGATGGCCATCGACGCCGACCTCTCCGCCGGCCTGATCGACGACAAGGAAGCCAAGCGCCGAAGGAAGGAGCTGGAACAGGAGAGCACCTTCTTCGGCGCCATGGACGGCGCGTCCAAGTTCGTGCGCGGCGACGCCATGGCGGGCTTGGTCATCGTCGGCGTCAACATCGTGGGCGGCCTGCTCATCGGGGTGATCCAGCACCACGTGCCCCTGGGGATCGCCGCCTCGACCTATACGGTGCTCTCCATCGGCGAGGGGCTGGTCAGCCAGATCCCGGCGCTGGTGATCTCCATCGCCGCGGGCCTTTTGGTCTCCAAGGCGGGGGTGGAGGGCTCGGCCGACAAGGCGCTGGTCACCCAGCTGGCCAAGAACCCGATCAGCCTGGGGATGGTCTCGGCCACCGCGGGGATCGTGGGCCTGGTGCCCGGCATGCCGTTGATCCCTTTCGCGGCGATCTCGCTGGGCGCCGGCGTGCTGGCCTGGCGAACCGCGCGTGCGCCCAACCCCGCCGCCGTCGAGGCCGCCCAGGCCGCCGCCGCCAAGGCCTCGGCGCCGGCCGAGGACGAGCCGATCTCCACCGCGCTCGCCATCGACGAGGTGAAGCTGGAGCTGGGCTACGGCCTCCTCGCCCTGATCAACGACACCGAGGGCCGCCGCCTCACCGACCAGATCCGCGCGCTGCGCCGCACGCTGGCGGCCGAGTTCGGCTTCGTGACGCCCTCGGTGCGCATCCTCGACAACATGCGCCTGCCCAGCCAGGGCTACCGCATCTCCATCCGCGAGATGGAGGCTGGCGTGGGCGAGGTGCGCCTGGGCTCTCTGATGGCCATGGACCCCCGGGGCGGCCAGGTGGAGCTGCCGGGCGACCACGTGCGCGAGCCCGCCTTCGGCCTGCCCGCCACCTGGGTGGCCGAGGACCTGCGCGAGGAGGCCACCTTCCGCGGCTACACCCTGGTGGACCCCGCCACGGTGCTGACCACCCACCTCACCGAGATCCTCAAGGAGGCCATGCCCGACCTCCTCGGTTACGCCGACGTGCAGAAGCTGATCCGCGACATGCCCGCCGACCAGAAGAAGCTGGCCGACGACCTGATCCCTTCGGTCATGCCGGCCACGACCGTGGTGCGGGTGCTGCAGGCGCTGTTGAAGGAGCGCGTCTCCATCCGCGACCTGCCGGGCATTCTCGAGGGCATAGGCGAGGCGGCGCCCCACACCACCGGCGTGGTGGCGCTGGTGGAGCACGTGCGCTCGCGCCTGGCGCGCCAGCTGTGCTTCGCCAACCGCGGCGAGGACGGGGCCCTGCCCATCGTCACACTCTCGCCCGACTGGGAGCACGCGTTCGCCTCGTCGCTCATCGGCCAGGGCGAGGAGAAGCAGCTGGCGCTGGCCCCCTCGCGCCTGGGCGACTTCATCCGCGAGGTGCGCGACACCTTCGAGCGCGCCGCCCAGATCGGCGAGGCCCCGGTGCTGCTCACCAGCCCCGGCGTGCGCCCCTACGTGCGCTCCATCGTCGAACGCTTCCGCGGCCAGACCACGGTGATGAGCCAGAACGAGGTCCACCCCCGCGCCCGCCTCAAGACCGTGGGCGTGGTGTGAGGAGCCTGCGCGCCCGCCTGTGGCTGGCGGCGCTCGTTCTGCTGGTCGGCGTCGGGGCGGTGGGCTGGACGCTGTACAGCTTCTCACGCGGCGCGGAGCCGGTAGGGCCGCCCACGCCGGGCGCTTCGCTGCAGGCGCCGCCGCCCGCGACCCCCTTCGCCGTCGCGCCTCCGGTCGCTGCGCAGGCTGCGCTCGCCTCTGCGGGCTGCGCCGACCCCGCTTTCGCCGCCGACGCGCAAGCCAACGCCGCGTCTCTGGCGGTCGTCGGCGCGCCTGGGATCGACTGGGCCGCCTACGCGCCCCTGGTGGCGCGCGAGACCGCCACGGGTTGCCCGCCGCAAAGCCCCGGCTTCGCTCGCGCCCTCGCCGCCTGGCGGGCCGCACACGGGCTGACGCCGCCCGGCGGCGCAATGGATGCGGCGACGTTCTCCGCCCTGACCGGCACCTGGAACCTGCGCCGCCCCTTCGTGCGCGCCAGCGCGGGCGGCGCCTGCCCGGCGAGCCCGCCGGAAGGCGAGCTGGCGATCGCCGCGCCGCAGGAGGGCTATGGCGGCAAGTCGGCGAAGCTCCTGCCCGGCGCGCTGGCGGCCTGGAGGCGCATGGTCGCCGAGGCGCGCGCCCAGGTTCCCCAGGTCGCCGCCGACCCGCGCCTCCTCACCCTGGTCTCGGGTTTTCGCGGCCCGCTGGAGGAGGCCGCGCGTTGCGCGCTCGGCGGCTGCGACGGCCACGTGCGCGCCCATTGCTCGGCCCACCGCACCGGCGCGGCCGTCGACCTCTACCTGGGCGACCCCGCCACATCCGCCGCCCCGGCCGACCGGCTCGCCAAGTCGCGAACGCCCGCCTACCGCTGGCTGGTGGCCAACGCCGATCGCTACGGCTTCGTCCCCTATCCGTTCGAGCCCTGGCACTGGGAGTGGACCGGCGGCGCTTGACGCCCGGCCTTCCGACGGGCCTCTGCGCGGCCTGACCGTCGCCGCCCGGAGCTCGCCATGCCCACCGCCTCCATCGCCCTCGTCACCGGCGCCAGCGCGGGCTTCGGCGAGGCGATCACGCGCCGCTTCGTGGCCGAGGGCCGCCGGGTCATCGCCGCCGCGCGGCGCACCGACAAGCTGCAGGCCTTGGCCGCCGACCTGGGCGAGGCGGTGCTGCCCTTCACCCTCGACGTCACCGACGCGCAGGCGATCGCGGCGCTGCCGGGCTCGCTTCCCGACGGCTGGCGCGAGGTCGACGTGCTGGTGAACAACGCCGGGCTGGCGTCCGGCCTCGCTCCGTTCCAGGAGGCCGATCCCGCAGGGCTGGATGCGATGATGGCCACCGACGTGGTGGGCCTCGTGCACCTCACCCGCGCCCTCCTCCCCGCGATGGTGGAGCGCGGACGCGGCCACGTGGTGAACCTGGGCTCGGTGGCGGGCGACTATCCGTATCCCGGCGGCCATGTGTATGGGGCGGCAAAGGCCTTCGTGAAGCAGTTCACCCTCAACCTGAAGGCCGACCTGGTGGGCACGCAGGTGCGCGCCTCCAACATCGAGCCTGGCCTCGTCGGCGGCTCGGAGTTCAGCCAGGTGCGCTTCGGCGGCGACGTTGAGAAGGCGGCCAAGGTCTATGCGGGAACCGACCCGCTGATGCCCGACGACATCGCCGAGGCGGTGAGCTGGGTCGTCAACCTCCCCCCCCACGTCAACATCAACCGCATCGAGATGATGCCTACCTGCCAGGGTCCCGGACCGACGGTGGTCAAGCGGCGGGGGTGAAGGGGCGCGGGCGGGCAGGGCCTGATCCGGGAGCGGCGCGCGCACCAACTTGGGCCTCGGCACAAGGCCGAGGGAGGCGGACGCCGGGTGCGGGACGCGCGGCTCCGCTGCGTTCCGAACGTGTGACGGTGCGCGGCCGTGCTGCCTCCAGCCGCCCGGCCGACGACCGCTGTGAGGCGGCAGGCCTGGAAGAGGCGCGCGCCAGCTTGGCGCACGCTTGACAAGGTCGCGCCGCGAGCGTCCGTTCGGGCCGATCACGTTTTCGTGATCGTTCGGGAGGTTCGCCTTGCGCATCCTGTCCCTCGGCTTGCTGGCGCTGTCGGCCGCCGCCGTCGTCGGCTGCAGCAGGCCGCCTTCGACCCGGGCGACCGCGCTCTCCGACTTGGCCCCCCGGACGCAGGCGGCCGGGGCCACGCCGGGCGCCAAGGATGCGTCGCCCGTGCCCCTGGGCCCGACGCTGCCTCAGCTGGCCTATAGCTATCAGGCGCAGGTGCAGGCCTCCGCCGACGCCATCCCAGGGCTGCTCGCGCGCCAGGAGGCGGCCTGCCAGCGGGCGGGCGCGGCCGTTTGCCAGGTGATCGGCGCCGAGCGCGCCACCGAGCAGGACGACGCCCACGCCGAGCTCAAGCTGCGCGCGCAGCCGGCGTGGCTGCGCACGTTCCGCGACGGCCTGGCGGCCGATGTGCGCCCCTTCGGCGGCAAGGTGACTTCGACCTCGACCACCAGCGAGGACCTCACGCGCGACATCGTCGACACCGACGCGGCGCTGCGCGCGAAGAGCGTGCTCGCCGAGCGGCTGCAGCAGCTGCTCGCCACCCACCAGGGCAAGCTGTCGGACCTGCTCGACGTGGAAAAGGCGCTGGCGCAGACGCAGGGTGAGATCGACGCCGCCCGATCGGAACTCGCGGTCATGCACGCCCGCGTGGATACCTCCGACCTGACTCTGACCTACACCTCGCGCCTCGCCTTCACCGGCGCCTGGCGCCCGGTGGGGGAGGCGGCGCGGGGCGCCGTTGCGGTGTTCGCCCAGGCGGTGGCCGCCATGATCGTCCTGATCGCAGCGCTGGCGCCGTTCGCGATCCTGGGGGCGGCTGGCGTGGTGCTGTGGCGCTGGCTGCGCCGCCACGGGCGACGAGCCGCGCCCTCGCCAGCGGACTGAGACCGCCAAGCGCAGGGCGCCCGGTACGGAGGCGGCGGCGCCTTCCGATCAAAGGAACGCTTCGCGCGTCAAGGGCTTAGCCAGCGGTATGGGAGTCTCGCCTTGGCCTTCGTCCAGCTCGACCCTCCCCTGCCTCTGCATGGTCTCCGCAACGCGTTGAAATCCGCTGTCGCGGTGATCGACCTCAGGCAAGAGCAGAACTTCACCTGGATGACGGCGATAAGCGCGACAGGCGGACTTCGGTGCGCTCCGAACCCTCAGGTGCGTAGCGAGGGCGATGGGACGAGGGGGCGTTCCAGGTCCGCCCTGTTCAAGGGCGAAGGCCGAGCGAGCGGCCTGGAGTGGGGCGGGACGGCGGCCGCCCGCGTCGCCGACCCTGCCGAAGCCATGGCGTCGGCCGCTGGCTGAGGCGCCCGGGCGATCCCAGCGCGACGTGGGCGCCGCGATGCGAACGGGCTAAGGGATCGACGGTGGCCACCCCCTCTCTCAACGCCGATGTGATCCTCGCCGGGGGCGGGCTCTCGGCGGGGCTCCTCGCCCTGCGGCTCAAGCGTGAGCGGCCGGACCTGCGCGTGCTGGTGCTGGAGCGCGCCGACACCCTCGGCGCCGGCCACACCTGGAGCGCGTTCGAGAGCGACCTATCGCCCGAAAGTCTTGCGTGGATTGGTCCGCTGATCGCTCATCGCTGGCCAGGCTACGCCGTGCGCTTCCCTGAGCATACGCGCCGGCTCGACACGCCCTACCTGTCGATCAGCGACACGCGCCTGCACGAGGTCGTCGCCGGCGCTCTGGGCGATGCGGTGGTCACGGGCTGCGAGGTCGCCGCCCTCGCGACTGATTCGGTGACGCTCGGCGATGGACGTCGGCTGATCGCGCGTGCGGTGGTCGACGCGCGCGGCCCTTCCGACGCGGGGGGCCTGGTGCTCGGCTTTCAGAAGTTCGTCGGGCTGGAGGTGGAGTGCGCAGCGCCCCACGGGCTGACCGAGCCCGTGATCATGGACGCGGCGCTGCCCCAGCGCGACGGCTACCGCTTCGTCTACCTGCTGCCCTTCTCGCCCACCCGCGTGCTGATCGAGGACACGCGCTACTCCGACGGCCCCGGCCTGGACCGCGCCGATCTGCTGCAGGAGGCGCGCGACTACGCCCGCGAGCAGGGCTGGCAGGTGACGCGCGAGGTACGCACCGAGCACGGCGTGCTGCCGGTGGCGCTGGCGGGCGACATCGAAGCCTTCTGGCGCGCCGCCGAGCGCGAGAGCCCGGTCGGCCGCATCGGCCTGCGCGCCGCCCTGTTCCACCCCACCACCGGCTACTCCCTGCCCGACGCCGTGCGCGCCGCCGAGCGCATCGCCGCCTTGCGAGAGCTGACCACGGCCTCGGTGGCGGCCTGCGCCAAGGCGCTTTCGGTCGAGCTGTGGGAGGCGCGGGGCTTCTACCGCCTGCTCGACCGCATGTTGTTCAAGGCGGCGGAAGGACCGGCGCGCTATCGCGTGCTGCAGCGCTTCTACCGCCTACCCGCGCCCCTGATCCGCCGCTTCTACGCCGCCCGCTGCACCCGCGCCGACAAGCTGCGCGTGCTCACCGGCTGGCCCCCCGTGCCGATCGGGCGCGCGTTGGGCTGCCTGTCCGAATCCGCCCTGATCGCCGAGGCCGCGTGACCCAGACCCGCCGTTCTTCCCCTGACGCCAAGACCGCCGCCGTCATCGGCGCGGGCTTCGGCGGGCTGGCGCTCGCCGTGCGCCTGCAGTCCGCCGGCATTCAGACGACCCTGTACGAGGCGCGCGACAAGCCGGGCGGGCGCGCCTACGTCTACGAGGACAAGGGCTTCACCTTCGACGCCGGCCCCACCGTCATCACCGATCCCGACTGCCTGCGCGAGCTGTGGGCGCTCACCGGCCGCGACATGGCGCACGACGTGGAGCTGATGCCGGTCAGCCCCTTCTACCGCCTGCTGTGGTCTGACGGCGTGAGCTTCGACTACGTCAACGATCAGGCCGAGCTCGACCGCCAGATCGAGGCGCTGGAGCCGCGCGACCTGGAGGGCTACCGGCAGTTCCTGGCCTACTCCAAGGAGCTGTACCGCGAGGGCTACGAGAAGCTGGGCTCGGCGCCCTTCCTCAACTTCGCCTCCATGCTGCGGGCCGCGCCCCAGCTGATGAAGCTGGAGGCGTACAAGAGCGTGCACGCCAAGGTGGCCGAGTTCATCACCGAACCGCACCTGCGCCAGGCCTTCTCGTTCCATTCGCTGCTGGTGGGCGGCAATCCCTTCGCCACCTCCTCGATTTACGGGTTGATCCACGCGCTGGAGCGTAAGGGCGGCGTGTGGTTCCCCAAGGGAGGCACGGGCGCGCTGATCCGCGGCATGCTCAAGCTGTTCGAGGAGCTGGGCGGCGCGTTCCATGTCTCGACCCCGGTGGAGCAGATCACCACCGCCTCGGGCCGCATCACCGGAGTGCGCGTCGCGGGCGAGGCGCGGCCCTACGACATGGTCGCCTCCAACGCCGACGTGGCCACCACCTACCGCAAGCTCCTGGGCGAGACGGCCATGGCGCGGCCCACCGCGCGGGCGCTTGAGCGCAAGCGCTGGTCGATGTCGCTGTTCGTGATCTACTTCGGACTGAAGCGGCAGCATCCCGACGTGGCGCACCACACCGTGGTGTTCGGCCCGCGCTACAAGGAGCTGATCGGCGAGATCTTCAACGGGCCGGAGCTGGCCACCGACTTCTCCCTCTACATGCATCGCCCCACCGCATCCGACCCGAACCTCGCCCCGGAAGGATGCGACGGCTTTTACGTGCTCTCGCCGGTGCCCCACCTGGGCCGCGCCGACATCGATTGGGAGGTGGAGGGCCCGAAGTATCGCGACCGCATCCTCGAGGCGTTGGAGGCGCAGCTGCTGCCCGGCCTGCGCGAGGACCTCGTCACCTGCCGCATCTTCACGCCCTTCGACTTCCGCGACGAGCTGGGCGCCCACCTGGGCTCGGCCTTTTCCCTTGAGCCGATCCTGACGCAGAGCGCTTTCTTCCGCACCCACAACAAGGACGCCACCCTGCGCGGCCTCTACATGGTGGGCGCGGGCACGCACCCGGGGGCGGGCGTGCCGGGCGTGGTGGGCTCGGCCAAGGCCACCGCCGGGCTGATGCTGGCCGACGCCGGCCTGCACACCAGCGAAGTCGGCGCGCCGGTGCGGCTCGCCGCCGAGTGAGGGACGACACGGCGGCCGCCTCGGCCGCGATCATCGCGGCGGGCTCGCAGAGCTTCGCCGCCGCCGCCAAGCTCCTCCCCGCCCGTCAGCGCGACGACGCGCGCCGCCTCTACGCCTGGTGCCGCTGGTGCGACGACACGATGGACGGCCAGGCGCTGGGCCACGGGGCGCAGGCCCTCACCGCCGACGACCGCCGCTCGCGTCTGGCCGAGCTGGAGCGCGCCACCCGCTCGGCCCTGGAGGGCGAGCCCCAGACCGAGCTGCCGTTCCAGGCGCTGCAGGAGGTCGCCGCCCGCGTCGGCCTGGAGCCCCGCTGGCCCCTGGAGCACGTGGCCGGCTTCGCCGCCGACGTGGAGCCCGCCCCCTTCGCCGACCTCGACGCGCTGCTGGTCTACTGCTGGGGCGTGGCCGGCGTCGTCGGCGTGATGATGGCGCGGGTGATGGGCGTGGAGGCCGACGACCTCGACACCCTGCGCCGCGCCCAGGACCTCGGCCTGGCCTTCCAGCTCACCAACATCGCCCGCGACGTGGGCGAGGACGCCCGCAACGGCCGCGTCTACCTCCCGGCGGACGTGCTCGGCGGCGTAGCGCCGACGGCGGAGGCGGTGCTCGACCCGGTCAGCGCGTCCGCCGTGGCCGCCGCGACCCGTGCGCTGGTGGAAGCGGCCGAGCCGTACTACGCCAGCGCCATGGCGGGCCTGCCCCGCCTGCAGCTCTCCGCCGCCTGGGGCATCGCCGCCGCCCGCGCCGTCTACCGCGAGATCGGGCGCGAGGTGGTGCGACGCGGGGAGGCGGCGCTGGTGGAGCGCACGGTGATCGCCGCCGGGCGCAAGCGCCGGTTGGCGCTGGCGGCGCTGGCGCCTGCGCTGGCTTCGCGCGCGATGCGAGCCGCACCGCGGCCCGCGCTCTGGTCGAGGGTGTAGGGAAGGGCTGCCGCGCGTGTCCGCCGTTCCGCCGGTGAGGTGGGAGCTGCCGCCGTGCTCGGTCGCGTCAAGGCACGCTCCGCTTCGCTGCGCTCTTCGGCCTTGACTCGCCCTGTGCGCGACGGCCGGCTGATGGGGTCGGGACGCAGGGCGTCCTTGTAGATTTTCGACTCGCCTGCGGCGCGTCGAACGCTGGGCTGTAGCTTGCCACAGTGCGTCGAGAGCGAGGCGTCCAGGCACCGTTTGATCACCGCTGGAAAGCGTCAGCCGGCGGGAGCCCCGACGGCGGCATGCAAGGCGCATCGCCGCCAGCTTGAACGCAGGCGCCCGTGCCGAACTCCGGCAGTCACCTGCTCAGTGTTCGACGCGGCTGCAGGCCGCGTCGAACCTATCGAAGGACGCTCAGCGTCCCGACCCCTCCGGTCGGCCGTCGAGCGCAGGGCGGGTCAAGGCCGAAGAGCGAAGCGGGCCTTGACGCGCACGAGCACGGCGGCAGTTCCGACGCTGGATGGGGGGCCTTCCAAGGCCAGCCGAATGCGCCGCGCTTGTCGTCGCCTTCGCCCTCCCATACATGCCCCGTCCGCCGGGCGACGCCCGGCTCCAAGGCGTCAGCCGCAGGCGAAGGGCTGGCCATGCTCCAGATCGACGGGCTCGTGTTCAACGCCTGGGGGCGGCGGTTCTTCGACTCAGCCTCCGTGGCCATCCCGCCCGGAGCCAAGGTGGGGCTCGCCGGCCGCAACGGCGTCGGCAAGTCCACCCTGTTCAAGCTCATCATGGGCGAGCTGCAGCTCGACGGCGGGGCCATCGAGCTGCCGCGCACCGCCCGCATCGCCGCGGTGGCGCAGGAGCACCCCGCCACGCCCGTCAGCCTGCTCGAGACCATTCTCGAGGCCGACGTCGAGCGCGCGGCGCTCCTGGCCGAGCTGGAGACCGCCGAGCCCGAGCGCATGGGCGACATCTGGGGCCGGCTGATCGAGATCGACGCCGACAGGGCGCCGGCGCGCGCCGCCGAGATCCTCGCCGGCCTCGGCTTCTCCACCCCCGACCTCGAGCGCGCCATGTCGGAGTTCTCCGGCGGCTGGCGCATGCGCGTGGCCCTGGCCGCCGCCCTGTTCGCCGAGCCCGATGTGCTGCTGCTCGACGAGCCCACCAACTACCTCGACCTCGAGGGCGCCATGTGGCTGGAGGCGCGGCTCAAGAAGTACCCGCACAGCGCGCTGATCATCAGCCACGACCGCGAGCTCCTCAACAACTCGGTCGACCACATCCTGCACCTGCGCGCCGGCAAGCTCGAGCTCTACACCGGCGGCTACGACGACTTCGAGCGTATGCTGGCCGAGAAGAGCCGCCTGCAGGCGGCAACGCGCGTGAAGCAGGAGGCCGAGCGCGCCCACCTGCAGAGCTTCATCGACCGCTTCAAGGCCAAGGCCAGCAAGGCCGCCCAGGCGCAGAGCCGCGTCAAGCGGCTGGCCAAGCTCGCCCCCATCGCCGAGGTGGCGTCCGAGCGCGTGGCCCCCTTCCTCCTGCCCTCGCCCGCGCGCCCGCTGGCGCCGCCGCTCCTCAGCCTGGACGCCGCCGCGGTGGGCTACGGCGACGCGGAGCCCGTGCTGCGCGACCTCAACCTGCGCATGGACGTGGACGACCGCATCGGCCTCCTGGGCGTGAACGGCGCGGGCAAGTCGACCTTCGCCAAGATGGCGGCGGGCGCCCTGCAGGTGGCGGCCGGCAAGATGCACCGCGAGGCGCGCATCAAGGTCGGCTGGTTCCACCAGCACCAGATCGAGGCCATGGACCCGGCCGACACCCCGCTCGACATCATCCGCCGCGCTCTCAAGGAGGCCAGCGAGAACTCGCGCCGCTCGCGCCTGGCGCAGTGGGGCATCGGCTTCGACAAACAGGAGACCACCGTCGCCGACCTCTCGGGCGGCGAGCGCGCGCGCCTCCTCCTCAACCTCGTGGCCATGGAGGCGCCCCACCTGCTGATCCTGGACGAGCCCACCAACCACCTGGACATCGACAGCCGCCGCGCCTTGCTCGACGCGCTGAACGACTACGAGGGCGCGGTCATCCTGATCACCCACGACCGCTCGCTGATGGAGCTGGTGGCCGACCGCCTGTGGCTGGCCGCCGACGGCACGGTGAAGCCCTTCGCCGGCGACATGGATGACTACGCCCGCTTCGTGCTCGACCGCGCGCGCCAGGGCGCGCGGCCGTCGCAGGTGGGCGGCAAGAAGACGCGCAAGGCCAAGCTCGCCGCCTGACCGGGCGGCGGCCGCGCTCAGGCCGAGCTGGGCGTCGTCGCCGTCCAGATGGTGTGGCGCGCGCCGCGCTTGTTGGGGCCGCTGCGCGCCAGGTGCTCGTGCACAGCGAAGCCCGCGCCCGCCAGGCGGCGGGTGAAGGCCGGCGCGGGGGAGGCCGACCACACCGCCAGCACCCCGCCGGGGCGCAGGGCGCGCCTGGCCGCCCGCAGGCCGCCCTCGTCGTAGAGTGCTCCGTTCTGCGGCCGCACCAGGCCGTCCGGTCCGTTGTCCACGTCGAGCAGGATGGCGTCGTAGGCGGCGTGGGCTTGGGCGATGGGGGCCGCCACGTCGGTCGCCAGCAGGCGCACGCGGGGATCGCCGAGGGCGCCTGCGAACACGTCGGCGAGCTCTCCCTGCGCCCAGGCCACCACCTCGGGCACGAGCTCGGCCACGGTGACCTCGGCGCCTGGGCCCAGGGCGGCTAGGACCGCGCGCAGGGTGAAGCCCAGGCCGAGGCCGCCGATGAGCACACGGGGCGCGGCGGCGTCGCGGATGTGGGCGCAGGCGATCTGGCCCAGCGCGACCTCCGATCCCCCGCGCCGGCTGTTCATCAGCTCAGCGCCGTCGACGAGGATGGAGACCTCGCCGCCGCGCCGCATCAGCGTCATGCGTGCGCCGCCCGGGGCGGTGGCGGCGCCCAGCTGCACCCAGGGGATCATCGGCGGACGCGCCTGCGCCGCTCAGCGCTTGCGCACGAACACCGAGCCCGCGGAGTAGCCGGCCCCGAAAGAGCAGATCAGGCCCACATCGCCCGCCGTGAAGCCGTCGTGGTGCAGGTGGAAGGCGATGATCGAGCCGGCGGACGAGGTGTTGGCGTAGTCGTCCAGGATGATGACGTTCTCTTGCGCGGTGGGCTCGCGGCCCAGCACCTTACGGGCGATGAAGTCGTTCATGTTGATGTTGGCCTGGTGCAGCCACAGGCGCTTCAGCGCGGTGGGCTCCAGTCCCAGCGCATGGGCGTGGTCGACGATCATCTCGCTGACCATGGGCACCACGTCTTTGAACACGCGCCGCCCCTGCTGAACGAACAGCTTGTCGGCCGCATCGCGGCCCTCAGGCGCAGTGCGATTGAGGAAGCCGAAGTTGTTGCGGATGTTGTTGGAGAACACGGTCTTCAGCCGCGTGCCGAGAACATTCCATCCCTGCCCGGGCGCGGCGGTGTCTTCGCGCTCCACGATCACGGCGGTGGCCACGTCGCCGAAGATGAAGTGGCTGTCTCGGTCGCGGAAGTTGAGGTGGCCCGAGCAGATCTCTGGGTTGACCATCAGCACCACGTCGCACGATCCGGTGCCTATGTAGTCGGTGGCCGTCTTCAACCCGAAGGTGGCCGACGAGCAGGCGACGTTGAGGTCGAAGGCGAAGCCGTGCAGCCCCAGCGCCTGCTGCACCTCGATGGCCATGGCCGGATAGGCGCGCTGCATGTTGGACGCCGCGCACAGCACCGCGCCGATGCGCTGCGGGTCGCCGCCCCAGGCGTCCAGCGCATCGCGCGCGGCGGCCACCGCCATCTCGGCCAGGATCGAGAGCTCGTCGTCGCCCCGTTCCGGCAGTCGCGGCGCCATCACCTCGGGGTCGAGCACGCCCGCCTTGTCCACCACGTGGCGGCTCCTGATGCCGCTCGCCTTGACGATGAACTCGGGCGAGGAGGGCGCCAGAGCTTGCACCTCGCCCGCCTCGATCTCGGCGGCGTGCTGCGCGTTGAAGCGCGCCACGTACGCGTTGAAGCTCTCGACCAGCTCGGCGTTGGAGATCGACTGGGCGGGGGTGAAGAGGCCGGTGGCGGCGATGACGGCGGTTTGCACGGCGCCGGGTCTATCACGCCGAGCGAGGCCGCGGGCAATCCGCGTATCGCCCGCAGGATCGCCATTGGCTGGCTGGCGCTCGGGTCGCTAGTGTTCGCCTTGGCGGTGGCTTTCGGCTTCGCGCACTACGCGTTCGGCATAACCATCCACGAAGGTCATGAGGGTCGAGAAGCGACACCGAACCAAATCGCGGTCACCTTTGGAGTGTGGCTCTGCGGAGGCGCGCTGTTTGCGCCGGCAGGGGCGGCGCTGCTGCGGGGCGAACACCAGCCAACATAAGGCAGGTGTCTGCTGACCGCCCATTGCAGACCATCAGCCTGTCCGGCCGCCGATCACCCCTCACGCAGCACGGCGGGCAGGCCGAAGCCGCCGACCGAGCCCGCGGCGGCCAGTTCGCGGCGGTAGCGGAAGAGCTCGGCGGGGCGGCCGCCGGCGCCGCGGTCCATGCGGCCCAAGCCCTCGACCAGGCCGGTGCGCTCGACCATGCGCCGGAAGTTGGGCTTGTGCAGCGGCAGGCCCGAGACCGCCTCCACCGCGCGCTGCAGGTCGTAGAGTGTGAAGGCCGAGCCCAGCAGCTCGAAGGCGACGGGGCGGTAGCGCAGCTTGCCACGCAGGCGCCCCAGGCCCGTGGCCAGGATGCGCCGGTGGTCCGAGGTCATGGGCGCCCCCGCGCCACCGAGGCCGAGGGGGGCTGCGGCATGGCCGGCGGCTCGGTCGCGGTCGCGGCGGGCCTCCTGCACGAGGCCCGCCTCGTAGAGCAGCTCGTAGCGGTCGAGCACGCGCTCGTCGTTCCAGCGCGCGCCGTCCAGGGCGAACAGGGCGCTCGCGCGGGCGAGGCGCCGGGCGCCCGCCTCGCCCGGCCGGTCGGCCCAGGCGCGCAGCACAGGCTCCAGCGTGCGCAGCGCCTCGGGTCTGCCGGTGCGCCAGTCCTCCCACGGGAAGAAGTGCGTCCACGGCGTCCAGGGCGCGCCCGGCAGCTCGCCGTCGCCGGCGGGTGTCAGCGCCAGGTAGCCGACCGAGACGACGCGCTCGTCGGCCGGCGTGGCGCCGTCGCCCAGGTCGGCCAGGGGCGCGTCGCGGCCCTCGTCCCCGAAGGTGTAGAGCTGCTCGACGTAGCCGAGCTCGAAGCCGGTCTGCGCCGTCACGAAGGCGCGCAGCGCGAGTTCGAAGGTGCGGTGCGCGGCGGGGTCGAACGGCCCGGCCGGGAGCGCCGCGGGCAGGCCCGGGGCGCTGACGGTGAGCGCGCGCGCCTCGCCGTCGCGCACCGCCATGACCACCGCCGAAAGGCCGATGGCGATGCGCTCGCCACCCACCCGCGTCATTCCGTGGCGAAGGCCGCGTCGGTCTCTCCGCCGCGCAGCGCATCGGTGAGCACGCGGAAGCGGGCGAGGTAGCGCGCCTGCGCCTCGGCCGGCGGCAAGGGAGCCACGTCGGCCGTGAGGCCTGGCGGCGGTTTGCCGAAGAAGGCGTCGGCTTCGGTCGTGGCGAATCCGGCGAGGCGGACAGCCTCGAACCAGGCGCTGATCCGGTCGGCCTGCTTGATCAGCGCCTTGAGGGCCGCCGGCGTGCGGGGGGGCAGGCCGAACCGGATGGCGATGGCGTGCTCCAGCCGCGCCTCGAAGTCCTTGTAGGAGACGCCGAGCGCCGCCTTGAAGGGCGAGATCATGTCGCCGATCACGTACTCGCTGGCGTCGTGCAACAGGGCCGCCAGCCGCGCGCCAGGCGCCAGGCCCGGCTGCAGGTGGGCGGCGATCTCCTCCACCAGCACCGAGTGCTGCGCCACGGAGAAGGCGTGCTCGCCCAGCGTCTGCCCGTTCCAGCGGGCGACGCGCGCCAGGCCATGGGCGATGTCCTCCACCTCGATGTCGAGGGGCGAGGGGTCCAGCAGGTCGAGCCGCCGGCCGGAAAGCATGCGCTGCCAGGCTCGCGGCGGGGCGGCGGCTGCGGCGGGGGTGCGGGCGGCGCGCGGCATCGCGGACGTGGTGGCGCCGCGCCGGGCGGTGCGCAACTCTCAGCGGTGAGTGTTGCGATCGACGAGGCGCCGCGCGGCGTCGAAGGGGCCTTCGCGCCGTCCGCCATGGCCGCCGTTCTCGCCCCGTAGCTGCACCTGCGCCACCACCAGCGGGCCGGCGAGCGGCCCGCGCGCCACGTAGCCGGCCGAGCGCCAGCCGTCGGGGCCGGCCGCGTCGCCGGCCAGGACCAGCGTGGCGTCCACCGAGCGCGAGCCCGCGCCGCCGGTGCGCACTGTCGCGCCGTGGTCGTTGGCGACAACCGAACTCTTCATGCCGCCGACGTCGCCATGCACGACGGCGCCGCCGTCGTCGGCCTCCACATGCTGACCGAAGCCGCTGACGCTGGCGTGGTCGCCGTCGGCTTGGATGTGCAGGCCTGGAAGGTCGAGGCGCACATGATCGCCCGCGTGATCGCGTCCGTAGGGCGGCGCCGGGGGTGCAGGCGGCGCCGGGGGCGTAGGTGCGTCGGCGTCATCGCCGTCGTTGCGGCTGGAGGAAGTTCTGAGCGTGGTCGTCGTCGTGTTGTGCAGCCCGTCGGTGTCGCTCTGGGTTTGCGTGGTGGTCGCCGCCTGCGCATTCTCGCTGGGGGCGCCGGGTGCGAGCGCGCGGGCGTGGGCGTCGAGCGCGGCGAGCGTCGCCTGCGCCGATCCGCCGGTCAGCGCCATGCGGGTGAGCACCACCTGCGCCCCATCGGGGCCGGCGTAGCTGCAGCCCGCCCCGTCGCCGGCGCGGCGGCTGAGGGTCAGGTCGCCCTGCGCGTCGGGGCAGTCGAGGGTGGCGGCCACGCTCACCGGTCGGTCGGGCGCGCCGCGGGCGTGGCCGAGGCGGGCGGGGTGGCAGGCGGCGAGCATGGCCGCCGCCGCGGCGGTGGGGATAATGATCCGGCGCATCGGCGCTCCTCCCATTGCGGCGGGGAGCCTCGCCTTCGGCCTCCTACGGGTCCAGTGAATTCCCGGTAAGGCGCAGCGGAAGGTGACGACGATGGACTGGAGCGCGGCTGACATTCCCGACCAGGCGGGGCGCACGGCGGTGGTCACCGGCGCCACCGGCGGCCTGGGGTACGCCACCGCCGCGGCGCTGGCCGTGGCGGGCGCGCAGGTGGTGATCGCCTCGCGAGATGCGGGCAAGGGGCGGGTGGCGCTGGAGGCGCTGCGGCGCGATGCGCCCGCCGCTGAGGTGCGCTTCGCGTTGCTGGACCTGGCGGCGCTCGCCTCGGTGCGCGCCTTCGCGCAGCGGATGCTGGAGGCGGGCGCGCCGCTCGACGTGCTCGTCAACAACGCCGGGATCATGGCGCCTTCGAAGCGCCAGACGACGCCCGACGGATTCGAGCGCCAGTTCGGCGTCAACTACCTCGGCCACTTCGCGCTGACGGGCCTCCTCCTGCCGCTGCTGCAGGCCGGGGCAGGCGCACGGGTGGTGGACGTCTCCAGCCTGGCGCACTCAGCGGGTCGGCTCGACTTCGCCGATCTGCAGAGCGAGCGGTACTCGCCCATGCGCGCCTACGGGCGCTCCAAGGCGGCCATGCTGATGTTCGCCGAGGCGTTTCAGCGGCGCAGCTTGGCGGCCGGCTGGGGGGTGGACGCTTACGCCGCGCACCCGGGCTTCGCCGCCACCGATCTCGTGCGCGCGGGGGAGGGCGGCTCCAAGCTGGCGGCCAAGGGCATAGCCCTGGTGGGGCCGATGCTGGGCCAGTCCGCCGCACGAGGGGCGCTGCCCATCCTCTACGCCGCCACCGCGCCGGCCGCCGCGCCCGGCGGCTACACCGGGCCGGACGGCTTCATGGAGCTGAAAGGCGCGCCCAAGCCCGCCAAGGTCGCCGCCTTCATCGGCGACCGCGACGCGCAGGACCGGCTGTGGGCCGAGTCCGAGCGGCTGACCGGCGTGCGCTACGGCTGAGCCGCGCCCACCGGCGCATTCAGGTCGAGCAGGTGGCGGATGCCGTCGTCATCGTCGTCGCTGTCGCCGTGGGTGTGCATGCCCTTGGCCAGGCGGAAGCTCGCCACCACCATGTGGCCCGAGGCGTCGGCTCGAGCCCGGTAGCCCACCGCGTGCCAGCCGCCCGCCCCCGTCGAGGCGCCGGCCAGCACATAGACGAGCTTGCGGCCCGAACCGGGCGTCGCGGGCTTGTCGTCATCATCGCGGTCGTCGGCGTCGCGCCCGGTCTTGTCGACGTTGATCCCCATGACCTTGACCGACTTGTGATCACCGTCGTCGTGGACGTGCAGGAAGGGCATGTCGACATTGGCGTGCTTGTGGCCGTCGGCGTCGACGGTGGTCTCGACCACCATGGCGGCGCGCGTGGCCGAGGGCATCAGCGCGTCCAAACGCGCCCGTTCAGGCGCCAGCCCCGCCGCAGGGTCGCCCGCGGGCCCGGAGGCCAGCGCCAAATCCAACTCGCCACGCCGGGAGGTGTAGGCGCAGCTCTTCGCGCTCGCGGCGGTGCGGGTCCACAGCTCGGAGGTCTCGGGGCACGTCAGGCTCTGCGCCACCCTCACGGGCCCCCCCGTGGGCTCGACGGTCGACACATGGATCGCCGCGTGCGCCCGATCGCGCCGATGGGCTTGGGGTGGCAGGCGGCGACGCCCCCGGCGACGGCGGCGACCGAGATCAGGGCGGCGGCGCGCCCCAGGCTGTGGGCGGTCATGAAGCGGTTTCCCATGGACGTGACGAGTGATCGTGGCGCGACACCGTCGAGGGCGCCAGTGAAATCACTGTAATGCGCCCGGTCCTCTCACATCCCCGGCCGGGCGCCCTCACGCCGTTGCAGGAACGCCAGCCGCTCGAACAGCTGCACGTCCTGCTCGTTCTTGAGTAGCGCGCCGTACAGCGGCGGGATCAGCTTCGCCGGGTCGCGCTCGCGCAGCACGCTCTCGTCGATGTCCTCGACCAAGAGGAGCTTGAGCCAATCAAGCAATTCGGATGTGGAGGGCTTCTTCTTGATCCCCGGAGCGCCGCGGATGTCGAAGAAGCTTTTGAGGGCCGCCGCCACCAGCCTCGGCTTCACGCCCGGAAAGTGCACGTCGACGATGGCCCGCAGCGTCTCCTCGTCGGGAAAGCGGATGTAGTGGAAGAAGCAGCGGCGCAGGAACGCGTCCGGCAGTTCCTTCTCGTTGTTGGAGGTGATGATCACCACCGGACGCACCTGCGCGCGGATCGTCTCGCCCGTCTCGTAGACGAAGAATTCCATGCGATCGAGTTCCTGCAGGAGGTCGTTGGGGAACTCGATGTCGGCCTTGTCGATCTCGTCGATGAGCAGCACCGGTCGGGGGCCGATGGCGCCCATCTCGAAGGCCTCCCACAGCTTGCCGCGACGGATGTAGTTCTTCACATCCTTCACGCGCGCATCGCCAAGCTGACTGTCGCGCAGGCGGGTGACGGCGTCGTACTCGTAGAGCCCCTGCTGCGCCTTGGTGGTCGACTTGATGTGCCAGGTGAGGAGCGGCGCTCCCAGCGCCTTCGCCACCTCGTAGGCCAGGACGGTCTTGCCGGTGCCGGGCTCGCCCTTCACCAGGAGCGGCCGCTCAAGCGCCACAGCGGCGTTCACCGCCACCTTCAGGTCGTCGGTGGCGACGTAGTCGGCCGTGCCCTCGAAGCGGCTCGGGGGAGGGGTCATGTGCAGGCGTTCCTGAACGGCGATCACCTGGAACGTAGAGGGGACCCAAAAGCGCGCAAGCCTTGGAGGCCCCTGATCGGCGAGCGCAAGCGCTCGGCTTCAGGTGATATGCTTGGGGGTCGGGGGGTCGCTGGCGGGGAAGGTCTCCTCCAGGCTCTCGTCGAGGAGCTCGTCCTGCCGCTTCTTCGGGGCCGTGGCGGTCGGCTTTATCACGTCGTCATCCTGCGAATGCGCGGCGTCGGCGTCTTGGTTGGTGCGCTCACTCATAGCCCAGCTCCTTCAGGTCGCTGTCGGACAGGTTATCGGGTTCGAGGTCGCTGACTCGCGTGTCGGTCGCGCCGCCCAGTCGATCGATCTTCGCCTCATTCATCGAGACCCCATCCGGCTCGGACGCCGACAGCCGCGCGACGCCGTCCCGGTCGTCCCTGTCCAGGCCGTCGCCGGTCTTGGTGGTCATGGCCAGGTTGTCGTCGTCCAGCGGTTCGGGCTGCAGATCGTCGGAGTCGACCAGGTCGTCGCCGTCCTCGTCGGCCGTGTCCGCGGCGCGACCTTCCACATCGATGGAGTCGAGGTCGGCGTCGGTCTCCTCGTCCTCGTCCATGGCGTCGTCGACGCCTTCGAGGTCAGCGTCGCCCAGCGCAGAGGTGACGTCATAGGTCTTGGGGCGGAGGTCGAAGGCGTCGGAGTCGGCCGCGTCGCCGTCGTTGATCTCCTCGTCGTAGGCCTCGGCCGTATCCTGCGCGTCGATGTCGGTGTCGGCCTCGGCCATGGAAGAACGCTCCTTCGGCCGCGAAGGCCACGATCGCGAAACGTGAGGGCCCTGTCGCCGTTCCGGGCGCGTGGCGCGCGGCAAGGCGCGGTTAACCACGTCGGTTTAGTCCTGGTCAGGCCGGCGCGGTTAGCGTCCGATCCATGCGCGCCGGCTCCGTGCAGAACGCCACCCCAAGGAGCCCCGCCATGCCGCTCAAGCTTTCGTTGAAGCCGGGAGAGAAGTTCGTCCTCAACGGCGCGGTGCTGCAGAACGGCGATCGCCGCGGCGTGCTCGTGCTGCAGAACAAGGCCAACGTGCTGCGCGAAAAGGACATCATGCAGCAGGAGGAGGCGACCAGCCCCGCCCGCCGGGTCTACTTTCCGGTGATGATGATGTACCTCGATGGCGAGACGCCGCACGGCTACTACGGCGAGTTCGGCGCGAGGCTGGCGGAGTTCGTGGCTGCCGCGGGCAATCCCGAGGCGACGTCGCACTGCCTGGACGCCTCCAGGCATGTGGCGGCGGGAGAATACTACAAGGCCCTGATGGCCTGCCGTCGTTTGATCGAGTTCGAAGACGAGAGGATCGGACCCCATGTCGCTGAAAGCCTACCAGAACGCCGCGCAGCAGGCTGAGAGCCCGCGCGAACTGGAATATCGCCTGTTCGCCGAGGTCACCCGCTCGCTGATCGAGGCCTCCAGGAAGGACTTGTCGGAGGTCGGCGCCCGCATGGAGGCGCTCGACTGGAACCGCAGGCTCTGGGAGGTGCTGGCCGGCGACTGCGCCACCTCGCAGAACGGTCTCGAGGACTCGACCCGCGCGCAGGTGATCTCGCTCGCCCTCTTCGTGCAGCGCCACACCCCGCAGGTGTGCGCCGGGCGCGAGGGGTTCGAGCCGCTGGTCGAGATCAACCGCACCATCATGCAGGGCCTGGCGCCGTCGCCCTCGGAGCGCTCCGCCGCCTGACCCGGCAGTTTCCGCCGGGCGCCGCGGCAGGATCTGCCGCCCGGCGCACGGCGTGGACGCTTCCTGCCGGGCGCCACGTCGCGCATTTCGCTTGAGGGGCAAGGGAAACGTCGGAGGCACGAGGATTGCGAAGGCTGGGGTGGAGCAAAACGCTCCGGGCGCTCGAATGGCGCCGCACCCGGGTTTCGAAGGAACCTCACCAGTGTCGAACAGCATCAACACCAACTACGGCGCCCAAGTCGCGCTGCAGACCCTCAACGCCACCAACTCGGCGCTGAACACCACCCAGAACCGCATCTCGACCGGCCTCAAGGTCAACAGCGCCGCCGACGACAGCGCCGTCTACGCCATCGCCCAGAACCTGCGTTCGCAGAACACGGCGCTGGACACGGTGACGGCGTCGCTCAATCGCGGCATCTCCACCGCCGGCGTCGCCAGCGCGGCCGGCTCGGCCATCTCGGACCTGCTCACGCAGGTGCAGTCGACCGTGCTCGCCGCCTCCGACACCAGCCTGGATGCGGCCAGCCGCGCTGCTTACCAGCAGAAGTACCAGTCGCTCACCCAGCAGATCTCGACCTATGTGAAGAACGCCTCGTTCAACGGCGTCAACCTGCTGGACGGCTCGACCTCGAACTACAGCGCCCTGGCTAATTCGGATGGCAGCTCGACCATCTCGGTGGCCGGCCAGAACCTGAAGCTGGCCACCGGCGCGACGGGCGGCAGCACCGGCACCTACTCCTCGATCGCCGGCTCCGCGACCGCGCCGACCCTTGCCGCCTATGCCAACCGCGTGACCGCCGCCTCCACTCTCTCGATCTCCGTGGACGGCACGGCCACAACCGTGAACCTGTCGGCGACCGGCGGCAGCCAGGGCAACGGCACCTACACGACGGCCGACCTCGTCTCTACGATCAACGGCACCGCCGGTCTCGCCGGTGTAGCGTCGGTGGATAGCAACGGTGGTCTGAAGCTCACCTCGCCCACGAACACCTCGACCACGGCCATTGCCGTGTCGGGGACGATCAACGGCGCGGCGGCGACGGCGGGCCAGCTCGGACTCTCCTCACTGGCCGGTTCCGCCCAGTCGCTGGCGACGGCCTTCAGCGAAACAGGCGGCGGTGGCCTGATCAACATCTCGGGCCAAGAGTCCTTCACCTCTACGACGAACTACGCCGACCTGATCTCCAAGATCAAAACGTCGATCTCCAACGTCTCCACGGCCTTGGGCTCGATCGGCGCGGCCAGCAACGCGTTCACCAACCACGCGTCGTTCGTCTCCAAGCTGCAGGACAGCCTGACGACCGGCATCGGCAACCTCGTCGACGCCGACGTGGCCAAGGAGTCGGCCAACCTGACCGCCCTGCAGACCAAGCAGCAGCTCGGCGTGCAGGCGCTGTCGATCGCTAACTCCTCCTCGAGCGTGCTCCTCAGCCTGTTCCGCGGCTGATCGCAGACCGCCCAGGGCGGCGCGGGACCTTCGGGTTCTGCGCCGCCTCTCTTCTCCCAACAGAGGCGCCGCGCTGAACGCCGGCGAATCCGGAGATGACCCACCCGATCTCGACCGTCGTTCCGCTGCAGGCCTACGCCTCGCAGCGAGCCGCCGCGCCGGAGGGCGCCCCGGTTCCCCCAGAAGCCGTCGTCCCGACCCCGGCGAGCGAGCCGGCCGCGCCCAGCCCGGCGCGCAAGCCCATCGCGTTGAGCGTCGACCGCAATGCGAGCGGCGTGTTCGTCTACACCCTGACCGACAGCGCCAGCGGGCGCGTGCTGGCGGTGATCCCCCGCTCGGCGGTGGCGCCCGCCTCCCAGGCGGGCGGGGAGGGGGTGGACCTCCAGGCCTGAGCGTCGCCGCGCGTCGTTAACGCTCAGGCTACCATTGATGGTTAACGTCCCCTCCGATCGGAGCGGGGCGCATTCTCACGTGTGCGCCCGGCGACCTCCCGAACGGAGCGCAGGGCGATGTCGAACAGCATCAACACCAACGTCGGCGCGCAGATCGCGCTGCAGACCCTCAACGCCACCAACGCCGCGTTGACGAACACCCAGAACCGCATCTCGACCGGGTTGAAGGTCGCCGACGCGAAGGACGACAGCGCGGTCTACTCGATCGCCCAGACGCTTCGCTCGCAGAACTCCGCACTGGACCAGGTCACCGCCTCGCTGAACCGCGGCGTCTCGACCCTGGGCGTGGCCAACACCGCCGGCACCGCCATCTCCGACCTGCTCACCCAGGCGCAGTCGGCCGTGCTGGCCGCCTCCGACAAGAGCCTCGATGCGCAGAGCCGGGCGGCCTACCAGCAGAAGTATAATTCGCTGGCCACCCAGATCACCACCTACATCAAGAACGCCTCGTTCAACGGCGTGAACCTGCTGGACGGCTCCACCCAGACCTACAGCGCCTTGGCCAACTCGGACGGAACGCAGAACATCAGCGTGGCCGGGCAGAACCTGTCGCTGTCGACCGGCTACAGCGGCGGCACGGTGGGCGTGCCCGCCACGCTCACCGCCCCCGGTGCGCCGGCGATCGCCGCCACAGCCCTCACCCAGGACTCCGCCTTCACCGTTTCGGTGGACGGCGGGACCGCGGTGACCGTCAACCTCTATGCCAACGGCGGTGCGAACCACGACGGCAAGTACAGCGCGGCCGACATCGCCGCGGCCATCAACAACACGCCGGGGCTGGCCGGCGTCGCCTCCACCGTGGGGTCGACGCTCTCGCTCGCCTCGACCACGGGGGGCACGGGCTCCAGCGTCACGCTGGGTGTCCCGGCCACAGGCAATGGCGACTTCACCAACGTGGGGACGCTGCAGACCAAGCTCGGCGGCTTCACCGCGGCGACCGCTGCGGGAACGGGCGCGACGTCAACCTTCACCGAGACCGGGGGCGGCGGCCTCATCCTGATCAGCGGCAACGAGCAGTTCACCGCCACGACCAACTACGCCGACCTGATCACCAAGCTGAAGGCGTCCATCGCCAACGTCTCCACCGCCCTGGGCTCGCTGGGCGCGTCCGCCAACGCGCTGACGAACCATCTCACCTTCATCTCCAAGCTGCAGGACAGCCTGACCACCGGCATCGGCAACCTTGTGGACGCCGACGTGGCCAAGGAGAGCGCCAACCTCACGGCCCTGCAGACCAAGCAGCAGCTGGGCGTGCAGGCGCTGTCGATCGCCAACTCCGCGCCGCAGGCGATCCTGGCGCTGTTCAAGGGCTGAAAGCCCCGCCCGGGGCGCCGGTCCCGGGCGACAGCGGCGCGGCTCTCTGGCACAAGCGCGCTCATGATCGACCTGCGCGAGATCACGCCGGACGACGCCGAGCCGCTCTACAGCTGGCGGCGCGAGCCCGAGGTCGACCGCTGGATGTATTCCGGCGCGCCGCAGCGGATGGACGACCACCTGCGGTGGTTCGACGCCTTCCTGGCCGACCCCGACCGGCACGGCTGGATCATCACCGCGCGGGGGGAGGACTGCGGCTACCTGGGGCTCTCGGGGCTGGCCGACCACCACAAGCGCGCCCGCTGGCACTGGTACATCGGCGAGGCGGCCGCGCGCGGGCGCGGCGCCGGCCGCGCGGCGCAGGCGCTGGGGCTCGACCTCGCCTTCGAGCGCTTCGGCCTGCAGAAGGTGTGGTCGGAGGTTTTGGCCGACAACGAGGTGGCGCTGAAGAGCCAGGCCGCCGCCGGCTTTCGCCGCGAGGGCTACCTGCGCCGCCACATGCTGAAGTTCGGCGTCTACCGCGACGTGGTGCTGCTGGCGCTGCTCAAGGAGGAGTGGGCCGAGCGGCGCGCGACGGTGCGCCGCGACCTCGTGGCCTCGGGTCTGATCGGCGCGCGTTAAGCCGGCGTAAGCGCCGGCGCGGATAGGACGTCGCGGCCATCGTCGGGACACCCGTGACCATCTCGATCAGCAGCTCGGTTCTGTTGGACTACTACGCCGCCCGCAACGGCGCGTCCGCCGCGGGCGCGGGCGCTTCCAGCGCCAAGACTGCGGCGCAGAGCGCGCCCACCGCGCCGTGGCGCCAGGCCGGCGAGGCCACGTCGGTCGGCGTGCTGACCCAGTCGGTGCTGAACGGCGCCCGCTTCATCGACCCCTCGGCCGCGAAGCTCGACGCGCCCGCCACCGCCGCATCCTCGGGCGATTACCGCAACCTGTTCGCGCTCTACCAGGGCCTGTCGGCCTTGAACGGGATCGCCGGCCAGGCGGCCGCCACCGGCGTTTCCGCCAGCCAGGCCGCCGCCCTCCAGAAGACCTACGCCGCAGGGCTCAAGGAGGTTCAGGGCTTCCTCGCCGGCAAGCCGTTCACAGCGCTGGCCTTCGCCGACGGGGCCTCGGGGACGAGCCAGGCGGCCTCGGTCACCGCGCCGCGCGAACTCGACGCCTACACCGGCGCGACCGCGGTCTCGGGGGCCGCCGACCAGGCCGTCTCCGGCCTGGCCCCCGACGCGAAGTTCAACCTTACGGTGACCAGGCCCGCGGGGCCGCCGGTGCAGGTCGCCTTCGACCTCACCGAGCTTCACGGCCAGGCGCCGACGCTGGCCAACGTCGCCACCTACCTCAACGCCAAGCTTGCCGACGCGGGGCTGACCACGCGCTTTTCCGTGCAGCGCACCGCCGGCGTCGCGCAGAGCGTGCAGGCGGGCGGCAGGACCGTGAACCTGGGCACGACCTCGCCCGACCAGTACGCGCTGAAGATCACCGGCTCGGCGATCGAGAGCCTCAGTTTCTCCGCACCCGCCGCCACCCCCGCCGTCTATCTGGCGCAGACTTCGGGCGTGATCACGGGGGCGAGCCCGGATGCGGTGCAGCAGCTCCTCAAGCTCGACCCCTCTCAGGATCCAGGCGCCGCGGATCGCGTGTTCGCCAAGACGCTGCCCGCGGGCCTGGGCGCGGTCCGCGCCACAGCGACCGGGCCGGACGGGGCGGTCTACCTCCTCGCCGACGTCACCGGTCCCACTCCCGACGGTCAGGCGCCCAAGGGGACGGGCGATGTGGCGCTGGTGCGCTACGACTCGGCCGGCCAGCTCGCCTACGTGCGCACCCTGGGCGCTGCGAACACCGCCTCGGGCCTGGCGCTCGCGGTCTCCGCCGACGGCGCGCAGGTGGCCGTGGCCGGGACCGTCACCGGCGACCTCGACAAGGGCGACGCCGCCACGCCCGCCGCCAGTTCCGGCTTCGTGCAGGTGTTCGACGGGGCGGGCGACGCCCTCTACGACGCCCGCTTGGCGGACGGGGAACGCCCCACGGCCTTGGCCTTCACGCCGGACGGCGCGCTCACCGTGACGGGGGCCACGCACACCGACCTCGGCCTGCCCGGCGCGCAGGGCGTCTTCCTGCATACCCTCTCGGCCACGCACCGCACCGCCTTCGACGGGACCGACCTCGGCTACGGCGTGACCACGGCCTCGGCCGGCGATCCGGGGGGCGCAGGCGCGCAGTCGCCCGCCGGCGTCGTCGCCCTGCCGGACGGGCGCACCGCCACCGCCTCGGTGCAGAACGGCCATGCGGTGCTGCGCATCTACGCCAGCCCGCTCGTCGCAGGCGCGCAGCCCTCGGCCACGCGCGACCTGGGGGACCTCGGCGGCGGGAGCCTTGCGGGCCTGTCGCTCGCCGCCGACGGGTCGCTGGTGGTGGCGGGGGTGAGCGGCTCGGGCGCCCTGTCGGCCGGGACCACCACCACCGGCTACGGCGGCGGACAGAAGGCTTTCGTGGCCAAGGTCGCCAGCTCGCTCGCGCCCTCGGACGGTGACCGGCTGACCTATCTTCAGGCGTCTGGCGACGTCACCGCCTCGGCCGTGACGGTGTCGGGCGGCCAGGTCTACGTCACCGGTCAAGTGGCGGACGCGCCGGTCGTCCCCGGCGGGGCGGCCACTCACGCCGCCTACGTCACCGCGGTGGACCCGGGTACGGGCGAGGTCAGCTTCTCCGACACGGTGCAGGGGCTCGACGGCCAGGCCGCGCCGGTCGGGATTGCGGTGGACGCGACGGGCGCCTCGGCGCTCGATGCGCTGGGCCTGCCGCGGGGCGCCATCGACTACACGCCCTCGCCGCTCGTCACCGCCGAGACCTCGGCGCGCGTGGGCGACGGCTTCACCCTGAGCAGCGGGGCGGGGGCGGCCGTGAGCGTCACGCTCGAGCCTTCGGACACGCTGGCCAGCCTGGCGGTGAAGATCAACCGCGCGAGCGGTTTCACGGCGGGCGCCAAGGTGGCCACGGTCAACGGGCGCGACCAGCTGTCGCTTACGCCCACCGGCGCAAACGCCTCGCTGGTGCTGCAGGCGGGCGCGAAGGGCTCGGACCTGCTGGCCGCGCTCGGCCTGCGCGAGGGCGTGCTGCAGCCGGCCACGACCGCCAGGAACACCCGCAACACCGTCCAGGCCACGCCCTACGCGCTCAACCTGAACACCTCGGGCGACGTGTCCACCACCACCGGGGCCAAGCGCGCTCTGGCGAGCCTCGCCGGCGCATTGAGCACGGTGCAGAAGGCCTACCAGGACCTGATCACCAAGCCCTCGACCGCCTCGGCCGCGAAGAGTTCGGGCGGCGCCTCGACCTACGCGCAGGGCCGCATAGCCGACTACCAGCTGGCGCTGCAGCGGCTGACCGGCGCGGGCTGAGGCGCGATCTCTCCACCCGCCCTGAGCGGAGCCCTCAGGAGGGAGGTATGTCGACCCCGCCGCCTCCCGCGCTCCGGACGATCCCTCTCCGTCGCGGGGCCCGCACGGTCCGGACTCCGGCGCCGCAGTCCGGGAGGCCAGAGCCTTGCCGTGCAAGACGTAGGCGCCTGCGGACCGGACAGTTCGGACGGACATGGCGGGAACGGACTGCGGGTGGTCTCGCCGCTTCATCTGCAGGCGACGGCGGCCGCAACGGCTTGCGCCGGCCCGCGGCTCTGCTAGCCATGGCGGCCGATGGACGAGCCGCCCGCGCATACGCCGACCCCGCGATCCTGGTCCGACCGGATGCGTGAGCCGCGCGTGATCGCCGCCTTCGCGGGCGGGGTGGCGCTGCTTCTGCTCGTGGTGCTCGTGGCGCTGCTGGTCTCGCACAAGGGCGATCAGGCGACGCCGGACGCCGCCTCGGCCGGCGCGCTGCAGATCGAGGCGGGGCGCACCACCCCCACCGGCGCCTCGGCCAATCTTCGCTGCTTCGTCGGCGGGCAGATGGTGGGCGAGATGCCTCTGGCCGACTGCGCCCAGCGCAACGGCGTCTCCTCCCAGGCGCTGGACGTGGGCCTGCCGGCGCCGCCCACCGCGCCGGACACGCCGCCCGCGGTCCAGCCCGACGCCGCCGTGCAGACCGCCGACGCCGGGCCGCAGCCGGCCCCGAGCCCCGTCTCGCCACCCGCCGTCGACGCCAACGCGGATGGTGATCAGCCCGCTTCCGGCGACGAGCGCGGGCAATGCCTGCGCTATGCAGGGGGCCGCTGGCGCGCGGCCCCGCGCGGAGCCAGTTCGCTCAGGGCCTGCACCCACGCCCTGTTCGACGGCCGCTGCGTGCGGGTGGGCGACGCCGTGTACGGGCGCTATGGCGCCCTGACGTTGCGGGCGGTGCCCGGCCGCATCGAGATCGCCCCCGACAACCGCAGCTTCCGCGCGCTGGTCGGCGTGGACGAGGGTTGCAACATCCAGGACTGATCCGCTCGCCCCGCAGGCGCGGCGCTGATAGGAACCGGTCATGAGCTTTCGCGCCGCCTCCGCCTCCATCCTCGCCAGCGCCTGTCTGGTGCTGGGGCTAGCCGGGTGCGCCAAGCAGCCGAAGCCGCCGAACGACGGCGGTTGCTACTCGGTCGTGTTTCCCAAGATCAAGGGTGGCGACTACAAGTTCAACCTGGTCAAAGCCAACTCTCCGGACCTTGAGCATTGTGCGGCGAGCCTGGAGGTTAACCGCGTGGAATACCTAAGCCACGGTGGAAATCGCAGCGACTTCTGGGGCGAATACGCGGGGCACTACATCTATATCAACAACGCCGGCCTGTATTCGGCCAACAGCATCGACGGCATGCAGTACCCGCTTCTGGTGCGCACCGGCGACGGGCGTCTCGTGCGGCCCGGCACCCGCATGATTCCCTCGCAGTAGAGCGGCGGCGGGCGGCGGGCATCGAAGCGCGGCTTGACTCGGCGGCGCTCGCATTAGAACGTTAACAGAACATCCAGGAATGCGAGGGGCCCATGGCCGGCAGCGTCAACAAGGTCATCATCATCGGCAACCTGGGTAAGGACCCCGAGGTGCGCAGCACAGGCGCGGGCGACAAGATCGTCAACCTGCGAATCGCCACCACCGAGACATGGCGCGATAAGTCGAGCGGCGAGCGCAAGGAGAAGACCGAGTGGCACTCGGTGGCGATCTTCAATGAGAACATCGCCGGCGTGGCCGAGCGATATTTGAAGAAGGGCAGCCAAGTCTACATCGAGGGTCAACTGCAGACCCGAAAGTGGCAAGACAAGGACGGGCAGGACCGCTACTCCACCGAGATCGTGGTCGGCCGCTTCAATGGGAACATGACGCTGCTGGGCGGGCGCGGCGACAACGCCGGCGCGGGCGATGACGCGGGCGGCGGCTACGGCGGCGGGCGCGGCGCATCCGGCGGCGGCGGCGGCGGCGGCTGGGATCGCGGCGGCGCCGGCGCCGGCGGCGGTTCGGGCGGCGGCTACGGCGGCGGCGACCGCTCCGGCGGGGGCGCCCCCAAGGAGAGCTTCCCGGCCGACCTGGACGACGAAATCCCGTTCTGATCGGAACCTGTGGGGCGGGGCGCGATCGCCCAACCTCCGTGCGGCCGGGCCAGAGGCGCGGCGGCTCAGCAGATGGGGCCGAGCCCCGCGGCGGCGTAGATGGCGTCGGTGGCGCGCATCTGGTCGATGGCGTCGCGTCCGCCGGTGAGCGGCGCGGCGCGGCCGGCGCTGACCGCCACGAGGTGGTCGAGCTGGAAGGCGTAGGTGGGGCGCGGGTCGAGGGGAACCTCCCCGCGTGATCCGTCGGCGCCGGTGAAGCGAAGCGCCCCGAAGGCGTGGGGGGACACATAGTTGTCGAACTCGGCCCGGCCGCGGTCGCCTTCCAGTACCAGGAGGGCGCGGCGGGGGCGGGTCATGTCGCAGGCGAGCTCCGCTTCCACCTCGCCGAAGCGCAGGTGCGCGCGGGTGGAGGCGTCGACGCCCGAGCGCACCTCGCAGCGCGCCTCCAGCACCTGAGGCTCGACGGCGAGAAGGGTGCGCAGCGCGTGCAGGGCGTAGCCGCCGAGGTCCATCAGCGCGCCGCCGCCCAGCGGGCGGATCCAGCGCAGCTCGCCGGAGCGCTCGGCGATCTCGGCGTCGAACACCGCGGAGGCGCGGCGCAGTCGGCCGAGGCGACCGTCGGCGACCCAGCGCTGAAGGGTCAGGAAGGCGGGGTGGAAGCGGTAGTGGAAGGCCTCCAGCAGCGGCCGCTCCGCCGCCTGCGCCGCCGCGACCATGGCGAGGGCGTGCCCGGCGTTGAGCGCGAAGGGCTTCTCGACCAGCTGCGCCTTGCCCGCCGCCGCTGCGGCGCGCGACCATTCCAGGTGCTCGGAGGGCGGCAGGGCGCTGTAGACCGCGTCCACATCGTCGCGGGCGAGGAGGGCCGCGTAGCCCGCCACCGCGGCGGGGATGGCGTGCTCGGCGGCGAAGGCCCGCGCCTTGGCGAGGTCGCGCGCGGCCACCGCGGTGACCGCCACGTCGTCGCGACCGCGGGCGACTGCGATCACCGCCTTGGGGGCGATGCGCGAGGCGCCCAGGAGCCCGATGCGCAGCGTCACCCGCAGCCGCAGCCTGGGCCGCAGTCCTTGGCGGCGGAGGCGGGGCGGCCATCGAGCTCCACCGCCTGAAGGCCCTCGACGCCGCCGGCGGCCAGCGGCGCGGCGGCCGTGCGCCGCGCCTGCGAGCCGCGCGGCAGGAGGCGCGCCACGCGCTGGCGCAGGCCCGCGGGGGCGAAGGTCCACACCAGCCACAGGGCGGCTCCGGCCACCACCACGTCGACGACCGCCTGCTGGATCATCGCGTCATCGCCCAGGTGGCCAGGTGGAAGACCAGGAAGCTCGCCGCGTAGGCCAGGGCGCTCATGTAGGCCACCATCACCAGGGGCCACACCCACGAGGCGGTCTCGCGACGCACCACGCTGAGGGTGGAGGCGCACTGCGGCGCGAACACGAACCAGGCGAGGAGGGAGAGCGCGGTGGGGGTCGACCAGTGGTGCTGCAGCACCGAGCCCAGCGCGCCCGTCGACTCGCCGCCCGCCGCCACGGCGTAGACGGTGCCCAGCGTGGCCACCACCACCTCGCGCGCGGCGAAGGCGGGGATCAGCGCCAGGGCGATGGTCCAGTCGAATCCGATGGGCTTGAAGACGGGCGCGAGCGCGTGGCCGATGATGCCGGCATAGCTGTAGTCGATGGCCGGTCCGGTCGCGCCCGGCGGCGGCCCCGGGGTCGAGCTCAGCCACCAGATCACCACCATGATCGCCAGGATGGTGGTGCCCGCGCGGGTCAGGAACGAGCGGGCGCGGGTGTAGACGCCCTGAAGAACGTTGCCGATGGAGGGCGCCTTGTAGCTCGGGAGCTCCATCAGGAAAGGCTCGCTCACCCCGCGCCAGAAGAACCGCCGCGTCACCGCCGCCACCGCCAGCGCCGAGCCGATGCCGGCGGCGTAGAGCCCGAACATCACCAGGCCACGCAGGTCGATCACGCCCGCATAGACCTTGTGCGGCACGAAGGCCGAGATGATCAGCGTGTAGACCGGGATGCGCGCCGAGCAGGTCATCAGCGGCGCGATGAGGATGGTGGTCAGCCGGTCGCGCCTGTTGTCAATCACCCGCGTCGACATGATGCCGGGGATGGCGCAGGCGAAGCTGGAGAGCAGCGGGATGAACGCTCGCCCGTGCAGGCCCGCGCCGCCCATCATCCGGTCCATCAGGAAGGCGGCGCGGCCCATGTAGCCGGTGTCCTCCAGGAGGATGATGAAGAAGAACAGGATGACGATCTGCGGCAGGAAGACGATGACGCTGCCCACGCCCGCGATCACCCCGTCGGCCAAAAGCGCGCGCAGCGGCCCCGCGGGCATCACCGCCTTCACGCCCGTCCCCAGCTCGCCGAACAGATAGGTGAGCGCGTCCATCAGCGGCTGCGCCCAGGCGAACACGGCCTGGAACATGACGAAGAGGATGGCCAGCAGGATCAGGAGGCCCGCCACCGGCTGCAGCAGAACCGCATCCAGCCGGCCTGTCCAGGTGTCGGGCAAGCTGGGCGGGGTGACGCAGGCCTTGAGGATGCGCTCGGCCTCGCGGTGAGAGGCGCGGATCGCCGAGGCGTCGGGAGTGCGCCAGCCCGCTGCGCCGGTGGCGGCCACGCCGCACCCTTCCATTTCGCAGAGCAGGCGGTCGATACCGCGCTTGCGGGTGGCGACGGTTGTGACCACGGGGCAGCCCAGCTCGGCCGAGAGGCGCGCCGTGTCGATGCCGAAGCCCTGGCGCTCGGCGATGTCGATCATGTTGAGCGCCAGCACCATGGGCCGGCCCACCTCGCGCAGCTCGAGGATCAGGCGCAGCACCAGGCGCAGGTTGGTCGCGTCGGCCACGCAGACCAGCACGTCGGGCTCGTCCTCGCCCTCCAGCCGGCCGAGCACGACGTCGCGCGTGACCTCCTCGTCGGGTGAGCGGGCGCGTAGCGAGTAGGTGCCCGGCAGATCGATGATGCGCACGTGGCCGCCGGAGGGGAGGGCGGTTGAACCCTCCTTCCGCTCGACGGTGACGCCGGGGTAGTTGGCCACCTTCTGGCGGGTGCCGGTGAGCGCGTTGAACAGCGCGGTCTTGCCGGAGTTGGGATTGCCCACCAGCGCCGCGCGCAGCGGGCGGGTGCGCGCCAGCGGCGCCGGCTCGGCCATGGTTGAGGCGCTCATGGCGCGCGCGTCAGCCCTGCAGTCGGACGAGGATGTCGGCGGCCTCGCGGCGGCGCAACGCCACGCGGGTGTCATCCACCCGCACGGCCAGCGGATCGCGGCCGAACAGGCCCTCGTGCAGCACGCTGATCTTGGCGCCCTCCACGAAGCCGATCTCCAGGAGGCGCCGCTCTAGCTCGTCCTGGTGCACGCCGTGCCCGTCCTCGGGGCCGTGCAGGTGCGGGGCGTGGCAGCCGACGCCGACGCCCACCACCACGCCGTGATCGCCGCGCCGCGTCTGCGAGAGGGGGACGACGCGCAGGCTGGAGGCTTCGGCGTCGATCATGCGAAGCGATATCAGCCCGCGCGCCCGCGATTGCAAGCGGTTCTCACTCGCTGGGCGAGGCGCTCAGTGCGGCAGGAGGGTGTGGCCGTTGGCCAGCGCCAAGGTGTAGAGGCCACCCGCCGCGAGCGCGATCACCAGAACGCCCCACCAGCGAGGGGTGATGAGCTGGGTTCCGTGCAGGAGGGAGATGTCCTCCCCGCGCGCCTGCCGCTCCTCGCGGTAGCCGGGAATGAACAGCAAGGCCACGCCGAGCACCAGAGCGGCCGGACCGAAGAGCGCGCCTTTCAGCAGGAAGCGGCCTTCGTGCACGCCCTGGTCCTCGATGATCCAGATCAGCACGAGCCCAATGGCGATCATCAGCAGCCCGCCGATCCGCCGCTTGATCTCCGGCCGCATCGCCGCCTCCCTGATCGCCACCCGCGAAGACGCTGTTTTTGCCCCGCCGGGGCGTGGATGCTAGAGCTTACCGCACCGCGCGCACGTTGATTCCGACATTCCGGCGCGCCTCCACCGGACCCGCTCTTGCCCGACGACCTGCCCCTGCCGCCCGAAAACGCCGGCGGCGTGACGCCCGTCGCCATCGAGGACGAGCTCAAGCGCTCTTACCTCGACTACGCCATGAGCGTGATCGTCAGCCGCGCGCTGCCCGACGTGCGCGACGGGCTGAAGCCCGTGCACCGGCGCATCCTCTATTCCATGCACGAGCTGGGGATGACGCCCGACAAGGGCTATTCCAAGTGCGCGCGCGTGGTGGGCGACGTGCTGGCCCGCTTCCATCCCCACGGCGACCAGTCGGTGTACGACGCGCTGGTGCGCATGGCGCAGCCCTTCTCCATGGGCGTGCCGCTGGTCGACGGGCAGGGCAACTTCGGCTCGGTGGACAACGATCCCGCAGCCTCCATGCGCTACACCGAGGCGCGGATGACGAAGGCGGCCATGGCGCTCCTGGCCGACATCGACCGCGACACCGTCGACTTCCGCCCCAACTACGACGAGCGGGAGGAGGAGCCGACGGTGCTCCCCGCGCGCATCCCCAACCTGCTGGTCAACGGCTCGGGCGGGATTGCGGTGGGAATGGCCACCAACATCGCGCCGCACAACCTGGGCGAGATCGTCGACGCCTGCCTGGCGCTGATCGACGACCCGCAGACGCCGATCGAGCGCCTGCTGGAGATCGTGCCGGGTCCCGACTTCCCCACCGGCGGCGAGATCATCGGGCGCACCGGCGCGCGCCAGGCGCTGATGACCGGCCGCGGCCCGGTGGTGCTGCGCGGCAAGACCGAGATCGAGACGGTCCGCAAGGATCGCGAGGCGATCATCGTCACCGAGATCCCCTATCAGGTGAACAAGGCCGCCATGGTCGAGCGCATCGCTGAGCTGGTGCGCGAGAAGCGCGTCGAAGGCGTCAGCGACCTGCGCGACGAAAGCTCGCGCGAAGGCATGCGCGTGGTGATCGAGCTGAAGCGCGACGCCAGCCCGGACGTGGTGCTGAACCAGCTCTACCGCTTCACGCCGCTGCAGACCGCCTTCAACGTCAACGCTCTGGCGCTGAACCGCGGCCGCCCCGAGCAGATGTCGCTGCGCCAGATGCTCGACGCCTTTCTGGCGTTCCGCGAAGAGGTCGTGGTCCGGCGCACCAAGTTCGAGCTGAACAAGGCGCGCAACCGCTCCCACGTGCTGGTCGGCCTGGCGATCGCCGTGGCCAACATCGACGAGTTCATCCGCATCATCCGCTCATCGGCCAACCCGGCGGAGGCGCGCGAGCGGCTGGTCGCCATCGACTGGCCTGCGGGCGACATGCTGCCGCTGATCGCCCTGATCCAGGACCCCCGCACCCAGGTGCGCGAGGGTGGGATCGTGCGGCTTTCCGATGAGCAGGCGCGCGCCATACTGGCGCTGACCCTCTCGCGCCTCACCGGCCTCGGCCGCGAGGAGATCACCGAGGAGGCGCAAGGGCTGGCGGGCGACATCCGCGGCTATCTGGAGATCCTGGGTTCGCGCGAGCGGATCATGGGCATCGTGCGCGAAGAACTCGTGGAGGTGCGCGCCCAGTTCGCCATCCCGCGGCGCACGGCCATGGTCGAGGGCGACTACGAGGTCGAGGACGAGGACCTGATCCCGCGCGAGGAGATGGTCGTCACCGTCACCTACGGCGGCTACGTCAAGCGCACGCCGCTCTCGGCCTACCGCACCCAGCACCGGGGCGGGAAGGGCCGTTCGGGCATGAGCATGAAGGACGAGGACGCCATCGTGCGCGTCTTTTCGGCCTCGACGCACGCGCCGGTGCTGTTCTTCTCGTCGGAGGGCAAGGTCTACAAGCTCAAGGTGTGGAAGCTGCCCAACACCGCGGCCAATGCGCGGGGGCGTTCGTTCAACAACCTGCTGCCGCTGGTCGGCGGTGAGCGCATCACCACCATCCTTCCCTTGCCCGAGGACGAGGCGCAGTGGTCGAGCCTGGACGTGATGTTCGCCACCACCACGGGCGGGGTGCGCCGCAACAAGCTCAGCGACTTCACCAACGTCAACCGCGCCGGCAAGATCGCCATGAAGCTGGACGAGGGCCAGCACCTGGTCGGCGTGGCCATCTGCAACGCGGGGCAGGACGTGTTCCTGACAACCGCGCTCGGCCGTTGCATCCGCTTCGAGGTGGAGGACGTGCGCGTCTTCGCCGGCCGCGATTCCACGGGCGTGCGCGGCATCCGCCTGACGGACCACGACGCGGTGATCTCCATGGCCATCCTGCGCCACGTGAGCGCCACCGCCGTCGAGCGCGCCGCCTACCTGCGCTATGCGGCCCAGCAGCGCGCCGCGCGCGGCGAGGCGGAGGACGCCGAGGGCGAGGTCGCCGAAGCCGAGGAGATCGAGGCGGAGGAGGGTGTGGAGCCCGGCGCCGAGGGCGAGGTCTCCACCGATCGGCTGATCGAGCTCGGGGCGGCCGATCAGCTGATCCTCACCGTCACCGACAGCGGCCTGGGCAAGCGCACCTCGGCGTTCGACTACCGCGTCACCGGCCGGGGCGGGCAGGGGCTGACCGCCTACAATCTCGCCCGCATGGCCGGTGGTCGGCTCGCTGCGAGCTTCCCGGTGGAGGAGGACGACGAGGCCCTGCTCGTCACCGACGCGGGCCAGCTGATCCGCATCCCCGTCACCCAGGTGCGCATCGCGGCGCGCGCCACCGGCGGCGTCTTCATCCTGCGCACCTCGGGCGAGGAGCGCGTGGTCTCCGTCGAGCGGCTGGAGGCCGAGGCGGCGGAAGATGAGGCCGAGGTCGAGGTTGGCGACGCGTGACGCCTCGCGGCCTGCGCAACGCTTTGGCAAGCGGCGTCGTATAGGGGCCGCTCGGATGGACGCGGACGCGGAGGGCTGATGGAGCGCGTGGGGCTCTACCCGGGGACGTTCGACCCCATCACCAACGGCCACCTCGACATCGTGGGCCGCGCGGTGAAGCTCGTCGACCGGCTGGTGATCGGCGTGGCCGAGAACTCCGGCAAGGGCCCCATGTTCTCCACGCAGGAGCGGGTGGCGACGGTGCTGCAGGAGACGCGCGAGGTGTGCCACGGCGCGGTGGTCGAGGTGCGGCCGTTCTCGTCGCTGCTCATGCACTTCGCCGAGGAGGTGGGAGCGCGCGTGATCATCCGCGGCCTGCGCGCGGTGGCCGACTTCGAGTACGAGTTCCAGATGACGGCCATGAACCAGCAGCTCAACCGCGAGATCGAGACCGTCTTCCTGATGGCCGATCCGCGCCACCAGGCCGTCGCTTCGCGCCTGGTCAAGGAGATCGCGGTGCTGGGCGGCGACGTCTCGGGCTTCGTCACCCCGCGGGTGGCCGCGGCGCTGCAAGCCAAGGCGGGGCGCTGATGCTGGGCCTCCTGGCCGCCGCGGCGCTGGCGGCCGCGCCGGCGCCCGGGGCGGGATGGACGCCCGTCGCCCCCGACCGGGTCATGGTGATCGACACCAACAAGGGCCGCATCGTGGTGGTGCTGCAGCCGGAGCTCGCCCCCGCGCACGTCGTGCAGATGCAGGCGCTGGCGCGCCGCCACTTCTTCGACGGGCAGACCTTCTTCCGCGTCATCGGCCCCTTCATGGACCAGACCGGCGACCCCCTGAACACGGGCGACGAGGGCGGTTCGGACCTGCCCAACCTCAAGGCCGAGTTCACCTTCAAGCGCACGGCCGACACGCCGTTCGCACCCGTGGCCCACCCGCAGGGCGAGGTCGAGGGCCTCGTGGGCGTCATGCCCGTGGTCAGTCAGCCCGACAGCCTGATGGCGCTGTCCAAGACCCACACCGCCAGCAGCTGGGCGACCTATTGCCCCGGAGTCGTCGGCATGGCGCGCGACGAGGGTGAGGACACCGCCAACAGCCAGTTCTTCCTGATGCGCGAGGCCTACCCCTCGCTCGACAAGCGCTACACCGCCTTCGGCCGCGTGGTGCAGGGCGAGGAGGTGGTGCGCGCCATCAAGACGGGCGAACCGGTCGCGCCGCCGCAAGACCGCATGGTCAGCGTGCGCCTGGCTTCCGACCTGCCCGCCGCGCAGCGCCCGGAGGTCGCGCTGGCCGATCGCGCCTCCGCGTCGTGGAGCCGGGCGCTCGCCCGGGTGCGGGCCGCCAAGGGGGCGGACTTCTCCGTCTGCGACGTGCCCGTTCCGGCGCGAGTGCGGTGAGCATGACCGCCGCCGCGACCGGCGCGGAGCGCGACCAGCGCCTGCAGCGCGGCTTCCGCCGCGCCCTCCTGGGCGGCCTCTCCGCAGGCGTGCTGATCCTCGTGGCGCTGATCGCGGTGTCGCTGTTCCTGTTCAGGCGCGACCAGCGGTACGGCGACTTGGTCGAGCACAGCTACGCCGCCCAGACCAAGATCAGCCGGCTCGGCGACCTGGTCGAGCGCATGGAGACCGCGCGCCGCGGCTATCTGATCCAGCCCGACGAGACCTACTGGACCACCTATCTCGAAACCCGCGCCAAGCTGCCGCAGCGCAGCGCCGACCTGCGCGCCTTCACCATCGACAATCCGCGCCAGACAGCGGGCGTGAACGCGCTCGACGCGCTCCTGGCCGCCAAGTTCCAGCAGATGGAGCAGACGATCGCGGTGGCGCACGGCGGCGACCGGGCCGGCGCGCTGGCCAGCTACCTGGCCAGCAAGAACTCGCGTCTGACGTTGCGTATTCGTGCGCAGATGGCCACGATGCAGGCGGAAGAGCAGCGCCTGCTTGCGGCGCGTCTCCATCGGGAACGCACCAACGCCTATGAGCTGGAGTCGGTGAGCATAGGCGCGGCGACGCTCCTGACGCTCTTGGTGTTGGGTGGCGGCCTGCTGGTTTGGCGCTACGCCGCCGATCTCGACCGGTCTCAGGCGGCCCTGCGTGGGCTCAATGCTGGGTTGGAGGACGCGGTGCGCGATCGCACCGCCGAGTTGATCCGCGCCAACGAGGAGATCCAGCGCTTCGCCTACATCGTCAGCCACGACCTGCGCTCGCCGCTGGTCAACGTCATGGGCTTCACCAGCGAGCTGGAGGCGGGGGCGTCCTCGCTCGGCAAGCTCGTGGCGAGCGTCGACGCTCAGGCGCCCGGGCTGGTCGACCGCGAAGCGCGCTCGTTTATCGCCGACGAGATCCCCGAGGCGATCGGCTTCATCCGCTCGTCGACCCGCAAGATGGATCGGCTGATCAACGCCATTCTCAAGCTGTCGCGCGAGGGGAGGCGCACGCTCACACCCGAGCCGCTGGCCATGGACGCCCTGGCCCAGGGCGTGGCCGACAGCCTGCACCAGCTCGCCGAGGGCAAGGGTGCTGTGATCACCATCGACGAGCCGCTGCCCGAACTCGTCAACGACCGCGTCGCCATCGAGCAGCTGCTCTCCAACCTCACCGAGAACGCGGTGAAGTACCTCAGCCCGGAGCGGCCGGGACGCGTGGCGATCCGCGGCCACATCGAGGGTCGCCGCGCGGTGATCGAGGTGGCGGACAATGGGCGCGGCATCGACCCCAAGGACCACGAGCGCATCTTCGAGCTGTTCCGCCGCGCGGGTCAGCAGGACCAGCCCGGCGAGGGCATAGGGCTCGCGCACGTGCGCGCCCTGGTCTACAGGCTGGGAGGATACATCACCGTCGATTCCGAGCTCGGTCGCGGCTCGACCTTCAGGGTCGACCTGCCGCGTCGCCTGGAACGCGAGACCTCGCAGGCCGCATGACCGACGTCCACGCCAACCATAAGCCCGTCTCCATCGTCATGATCGAGGACGACGAAGGTCATGCGCGCCTGATAGAGCGCAATATCCGGCGCGCCGGCATCCACAACGCCATCCAGCACTTCACCGACGGTGGCTCGGGCCTGGAGTACCTGTTCAACCACGCCGACGGCCCGGCGCTGAACGGGCCTGCGCTGATCCTGCTCGACCTCAACCTGCCCGATATGAGCGGCACCGACATACTGGCCAAGATCAAGGCCGAGCCGCGGCTCAAGCGAACGCCCGTCGTCGTCCTCACCACCACCGACGACAAGGTGGAGATCCAGCGCTGCTACGACCTGGGCTGCAACGTCTACATCACCAAACCTGTGAACTACGAGAGCTTCGCCGACGCGATCCGCCAGCTCGGCCTATTCCTCTCCGTGATCCAGGTGCCCGAGGTCGAATGATGGACGACGCCGTAGAGGCGGCGGCGAAGCCGCGCCTCCTCTACATCGACGACGACGAGGGGCTGGGCCGGCTGGTGGGCCGCCAGCTGGGCCGTCGCGGCTTCGCCGTCAGTGCGGCGACGAGCGGGCCAGCGGGAGTGGCGCAGGCCGCGGCCGAGCCCTTCGACCTCATAGCCATCGACCACTACATGCCCGGCCAGGACGGTCTGACCACCCTGGCGCAGATCCGGGCCCTGCCCGACGCGCCGCCGATCGTCTACGTCACCGGCTCCGACGAGAGCCGCATCGCCGTGGCCGCGCTCAAGGCGGGTGCAGCCGACTATGTGGTCAAGACCGGCTCCGACGACTTCATGGACCTCCTGGCGAGTTCGCTGCAGCAGGCGATGGAGCAGGTGCGCATGCGCCGCGCCCGCGACACCGCGGAGGCGGCGCTGGTCGCCGCCAACATCCAGCTTGAGGAGATCGTGGCGCGCCAGCAGGTGCTGCTGCGCGAGGTGAACCACCGCGTGGCCAACAGCCTGCAGATGGTCTCCTCGCTGGTGCACATGCAGGCGAGCGCTGTGGGCGAGGAGGCGCGCCAGGCCCTGCGCGACACCCAGGCGCGGATCGCCGCCATCATGCAGGTGCACCGCCGCCTCTACACCTCCGACGACGTGCAGAGCGTCAGCATGCAGGAGTACCTCGATGGCCTCAGCGTCGAGCTCACCCAGTCGCTGGGCGAGGCGGGCTCGGGCGAGCTGAAGATGTCGTCCGAGCCGGTGGAGCTGGCTACAGACAAGGCGGTGTCGCTGGGGGTGGTGATCACCGAACTGGTGACCAACGCCTACAAGTACGCCTACCCCACCGGCCAGGGCGGCGAGATCCGCGTCAACCTGGCGGCGCTGGGGCCGGTCGGCCTGCGGCTGGTGGTCGAGGACGACGGCGTAGGCCTCCCGCCGAATGGCGAGGTGCGCGGCACGGGCCTGGGCGGCAAGGTGATCGCCGCCATGGCGCGCTCGCTGGGCTCCAAGGTCGCGTTCGACACCGCCCACAAGGGCGTGCGCGCGGTGCTCGACTTCCAGGCCTGAGGCGCGCTCATGCCGCCTGCGGCAGGGCCTTCACATAGTCGATGAAGGCGCGCAGCGGCGGCGGCGTCAGACGGCGGCCGGGATAGTACAGGAAGGGGCCGGAGAAGCTCGGCCACCATGGCTCCAGCACGGGCTCCAGCGCGGTGCTGTCGAGATGCGGGCGCAACCACGCCTCGAACAGCTGGACCACGCCAGCGCCTGCGATCGCCGCCTCCACGCTGAGGTCGGCCACGCCGGTCTGCACGATCAGCGGGCTCGGGGGATCGACCTTCACCTCTTCGCCGTCGCACGCGAACTCCCAGTCGAACGGGCGGGTGCGGCCTGCAAATCGGCCGCGCAGGCAGGCGTGCTGGAGGAGGTCGCGAGGATGGGTCGGCCGCCCCCTCCGGTCGAGGTAGTCGGGCGAGGCGGCGCAGGCGAAACGCTGCACGCGCGGGCCGATGGGCAGCGCCGTCATGTCGAGCTCCAGCCGCTCGTCGTAGCGGATGCCCGCGTCGCAGCCTGCGGCCAGCACGTCGACGAAGCCGTCCTCCGCCAGCACCTCCAGGCGGATGTCGGGGTAGGCGGCGAGAAAGCCCGGCACGATGGCGGGGAGCACCAGGCGCGCGGCGCTCACCGGCACGTTGAGCCGCAGGAGGCCCGCCGGCAGATCACGCACGCCCTCCACCGCCTCCAGCGCTGCGCCCACCTCGCCAAGCGCCGGGCCGAGCCGCTGCAATAGCCGCGCGCCCGCCTCGGTGGGCGCCACGCTGCGGGTGGTGCGGTTGAGCAGGCGCATGCCCAGCCGCGCCTCAAGTCGCCGCACGGCGTCGCTCAGGCCGGAAGCGCTGAGGCCGGTAGTCCGCGCCGCCTCCCGGAAGCCGCCCGACTGCGCCACGGCGAGGAGGGCGTCCAGATCCGCCAGCTCGGCGCGCATTGTCCGTCTCCTCGGACGGGCCGTGCGGATTGAGGCCCGTTATCGCGCGCAGCCATGGCGCCTATCTCGCCACCCACGCAAGGGAGATCATCATGTCCAAGATCGACGCCGCCGGAACCTTCACCCTGGGCGACCGCCCGGTCCGCCGCCTGGGCTACGGCGCCATGCAGCTGGCCGGACCGGGCGTGTGGGGGCCGCCCAAGGATCGCGACGAGGCCGTCGCCGTGCTGCGCGAGGCGGTGGAGAGCGGCGTCGACCACATCGACACCAGCGACTTCTACGGCCCCCACGTCACCAACGAGGTCATCCGCGAGGCGCTCTCGCCTTACGGCGCCGACCTCGTGATCGTCACCAAGGTCGGGGCCGTGCGCGGGCCCGACAAGTCGTGGAACGTCGCCATGTCGCCCGAGCAGCTGACCGCGGCGGTGCACGACAACCTGCGCAATCTAAGGCGCGAGGTGATGGACGTGGTCAACCTGCGCGTCATGGGCGGCGGCGAGGGCCACGGACCCTCGGAGGGCTCGATCGAGGCGCCCTTCACCGCCCTGGCCGAGCTGCAGCGGCAGGGGCTGATCCGCCACCTGGGCCTGAGCAACGTCACGCCGGCGCAGGTGGAGGAGGGATTGAGCATCGCGTCGGTCGTTTGCGTACAGAACCAATACAACCTGGCCCACCGGGAGGACGACGCGATGGTGGACGACCTGGCGGCGAAGTCGATCGCCTACGTGCCCTTCTTCCCGCTGGGCGGCTTCACGCCGCTGCAGTCCTCCACGCTCGACGAGGTGGCGGCGTCGCTGGGCGCCACGCCCATGCAGACGGCGCTGGCCTGGCTGCTGCAGCGTGCGCCCAACATCCTGCTGATCCCCGGCACCTCGTCGCGCGCGCACCTGCGCGAGAACCTGGCCTCCGCCGATCTGAAGCTGGCCAAGCAGGCCGTGGAGAAGCTGGACGCGGTCTGACCCCTCTCCGCCTTGAAGGGGAAACGGGGATGGGGGCTCGCCGTGCACAGGACGGCGGATGGTCGCCGCCATCGCTTGCACCGCCTCCCCAAGCCTTTACGTCGGCGACCTCGCCCCCGTCCCCGACCCTTCCCAAGCAAAGGTGGGAGGGAGCTAGCCGGAGACGCGCGCACCGCGCCGGGCGAACAGCGCGTAGACAACGAGGCCTACGGCGTTCCAGCCGAAGAACCACACCATGGTCACCACCGGCAGGCTGGTGAACAGGTAGAGGCAGCCGACGATGGCGAAGGGCCCCACCACCCAGGCCAGGGGCGCGCGGAAGGGGCGGGGGCGGCTCGGGTCGCGGCGGCGCAGCACCAGCATGCACAGCGCCACCGCGATGAAGGCGCACAGCGTGCCGGCGTTGGCCAGTTCTGCGATGGCCTGCAGCGGCAGGAAGCCCGCCAGCGTCGCCACGATCACGCCGGTGATCAGCGTCATGGCCACGGGCGTGCCGGTCCGGGCGCTCACCTGGGCGAGGCGGCGCGGCAGGAGTCCGTCGCGCGCCATGACGTAGAAGATGCGGCTCTGTCCGTACATGAAGGCCAGGATCACCGTCGGCAACGCCACCACCGCCGCCCCGGCCACCAGCGTGGCGGTCTTCACGTGCCCCAGGCTGCGCAGGATGTAGACCAGCGGCGCGCCGTTATGGGCGAAGGCGGCCACGGGCGCGGCGCCGATCGCGCAGGCGGCAACCACCATGTAGATCACGGTGCAGGCGGCCATGGAGCCGACGATGCCGATGGTGAGGTCGCGCTTGGGGTTCTTCACCTCCTCCGCCGCGGTGGAGACGGCGTCGAAGCCGTAGAAGGCGAAGAAGATCAGCGCCGCCGCTCCCATAACCCCGTACTTCGCCCCCGTGGCGTCGCCGGGATGGGCGCGGGCGCCGAAGCCCTCCGGCGCGAAGGGGTGGAAGTTTGCGGCGTCGAAGGCCGGAGCGGTCAACGCCACGAAGGCGGCCAGCGCCACCAGCTTGACGATCACGAGAACCACCGTGATGCGCGCGCTCTCCTTGGTGCCGGCGGCCAGCAGGCCCGCCACCAGCAGCGCGATGACCACGGCCGGCAGGTTCACCACCCCGCCCGCGAAGGGCCCCGCCATGAGCGCCGCAGGCGCGGGCCAGCCGGCCGCGCGCATGAACTCGGCCACATGCGCCGACCAGCCCACCGCCACGGTCGAGCCCACCACGGTGTACTCGAGGATCAGGCTCCACCCGACCACCCAGGCCACGATCTCGCCCAGCACCACGTAGCTGTAGGTGTAGGCGCTGCCGGACGCGGGGATGGTGGTGGCCATCTCGGCGTAGGCCAGCGCCGCGCAGGCGCACACCGCGCCCGCCGCCAGGAACGACAGGATCACCGCCGGCCCCGCCAGCCCGGCCGCCACGCCCGTCAGCGTGTAGATGCCGGTGCCCACGATGGCGCCTACGCCCAGCGCCAGGAGGTGCGGCCACGATAGCGTCTTCTTCAGATGGCCGCCGCCGACGTCCGCCCCCTCAGGCGCGTCGATCGGCTTGCGGCGCAGGAGACTCGAGGAGGCCACGCCGCGATCCTCAGCGACGCGCCGTCAGGAGCGAGCTCGCCCCATCCACCGCGTCGGCGTAGCGGCCGACCGCCGCGGCGGTCAGCTCCACATACTGTTGGGCGGTGGCGACGTGGTCGGCCTCCAGCGCCTCGCGCACGCCGGGGAAGGTCTTGGCGCCGTAACCGGTGAGCACGCCGGGCGCGTAGGCCAGGTTGCGGTACCAGGGCCGGTCGGGCAGGCCGCGCGGGTCGAGCAGCGTCTGCTCCAGCCCCTGCAGTCGCGCGTCGAGCTCGCGCCGCCGCGCCTGCGGCAGCGCCGCGCCCGCATCGGCGAACAGGGCGTCGTAGCGCGCCGCGCTGGTCTTGAGGCGCGCGATCGCCGTCTCCAGGGGGCCGAAGTCGGTCACGGGCACGGCCTGAACCGGTTCCGGCGCCACGAAGCCCTTGGTGGGGTCGGCGGCCAGGGTGAAGGCGCGGTCGCCCGTCAGCCGGTTCAGCGTGTCGGCCCGCTCGCGCCGTTCGATGGCGAGCTTCTCCAGCTCGTCGAGGTAAAGGGCGAAGGTTGCGGCGGTGTCGCTCATCCGCAGCGGCGGCGCATCGGCCTGCGAGGCGCGCAGCACCACCCGGCCGACCACCTTGGAAAGCGCGGCGCCATACGCCTGCCCCGGGTCGCCGAAGCGGCGCATGTGGTCGTAGCTGTCGTACGCCGAGTGGTAGGTCCCGGCGTCCTCGCCCTCGCCGCCGAAATCCATGTCCAGCGTGGGCACGCCCAGGTGTTGCAGGAAGGCGGAATAGTCCGAGCCCGAGCCGAGCGCCTCGATCGGCAGGTCGCCGCCCTCGGCCGCCACCTTGGCCAGCCGCTTGGCGCGCGGTTCGCTCCCCTCGAAGCCCGCGACCTCCAGCCGCGCGCGCAGCCGCTCGCGCACCGAGGTCGAGGTCTGCGGGTCGCGCACGTCGCGCATGGCCTGGTTGAACAGGCGCTGCAGCGCCGGGCTGCCGCCGCCGTGCAGGAAGCCGCGCGCGTTGTTGTCAGAATTGACGTAGAGCACGGCCTTCTTCTGCAGCTCGTCTCCATGGGTCTCGGCCCATTCGGTCGAGCCCAGGAGGCCCGGCTCCTCCGCGTCCCAGCTGGTGTAGACGAGGGTGCGGTCGGGCCGCCAGCCGGCCTTGACCAGGCCGCCGATCGCCTTGGCCTCGGCCATCAGCGCCACCTGGCCGGAGAGCGGGTCGGCCGCGCCGAACACCCAGCCGTCGTGGTGGTTGCCGCGCACGATCCACTGGTCGGGCAGGTCGCGCCCGCGCATCACGGCCACCACGTCGTAGATGGTCTTCAGGCTCCAGTCGGACGTCACCAGGAGGTGCGCCTGCGCTTGCGAGGTCCCGGCGTGATAGGTGAAGGGCAGCGCGCCGCGCCACGCCTTGGGCACGGCCTGGCCGTTGATCGCCGCCAGGAAGGGCGCGGCGTCGGCGTAGGAAACCGGGATCGCCGGGATCCTGAGGATGGTCTTGGCGGTCTCGCGGGTCAGCCGCCTGGCTCCGGCGGTGGCGCCCACCCCCGGCGTCAGCGGGTCGCCCGGATACAGCGTCATGTCCTGCACCGAACCGCGCTGCACGCCGAAGGCGGGGCGCTGCGGACCCTTGGGCCACACGTCGTCGGTGGCGTAGCCGTCGTCGGCGGGGTCGCTGTAGATCACGCAGCCCACCGCCCCGTGCTCCTGCGCCAGCTTGGGCTTGAGCCCCCGCCAGCCGCCGCCGTAGCGGGCGAACACGATCTTGCCCTTGACGCTGACCCCCATGCGGTCGAGCGCCTCGTAGTCGTCGGGCATGCCGTAGTTGACGTAGACCACCGGCGCGGTGACGTCGCCGTCGCCCTGGTAGGCGAGATAGGGCGGCAGCTGGCCCGGCAGGCCGGAGGTGCGGTCGCCGGCCACCGCCGGCTCGTGCAGGGCCGCGGTGAAGGGCTTGGGGCCGAGCAGCTCCAGCTTCTCCGAGATGGGCGTGGGGTAGAGCACCTCGAAGGTCTCGATCCGCGCGTCCCAGCCCCAGCCCTTGAACATGGCGAGCTGCCATTGCGCGTTGGCCTTGTCGTGCGGGCCGCCCACCTGGTTGGGCGCCGACGACAGGCGCTGCAGCCAGGCGTCCATCTCGGCGGGATCGATGGCGCGGTCGAAGCGCTGCTCCAGCGCGCGCTCGTCGTCGGCGTGGGCGGCGGTGAAGCCGATCATGGCGCCGGGGACCTCGTCGCCGGCGGGCGCGACCGCGCCGGCCGCAGGCGAGAGGGCGAGGGAGCCCGGTCGCTCGCGCTCGCCCTCCTGCGCGCGGGGCGTGGCGCCCTGTTGCCCGGCGGCGGCCGGCCCCGGCTGGACGCGCGTCTGCGCAGCGGCGGCGGCGGCGATCAGGGCGAGGGCGCAGGCGCCCGTCAGCAGGCGCGTGGGAAGGGCGGGGCGGATCATGCGGTGCGACGGCTCCGGAGCGAAGATGCGACCTTACGCAGCTTCGCGACCTCCGCCAGTCGTATGTCCGCCTCCCGCCCCGCGCGCGCCTCTGCTACAGAGCGGGGTCACAGACCGGGGGCGGCCATGGTGCAGACGTCTTGCCGGGCGTGCGCGGCGCTCGCCCTGGCGCTCCTGGCCTGCACGGTCGCCTGTGTCCGCACGCAGAGCTCGACCTACCGCTGGGGCGGCCGCGCCCACATGGGAAGCTTCCTGGTCGACATGGGCACGCTGCACCGCGCGGGCTCGCGCGTGGATTTCGACGTGCTGTTCGTCCCCAACGCCACGGCGCAGAAGCCCGAACTGGGCAAGGTGTACACGCGCAACGGCGAGTGGATCGACTGTGCAAGCGGGCTGCAGGCGCAGAAGAGCTCGCAGCCGTACGCCAACGCCGGCCTGGGGGTCGGCGCCAAGGACGGCCCCGACGCGTCGCCCTCGCCGATCGAGCCGGGCACCACCTGGGCTTCGGTGCAGGCCCTCCTGTGCACCGGACGTAACGACCTGGACGATCCGCCGCTGACCGGAACCGACGCGCAGGTCGTCGCCAAGGCGCGCGCCCTGCTCGCCGCGCGCGCCGCCTCCGAACCGGCCTCCGGGCCCGCCGCCGGCCTCTGACCGCTGGCGCGCGCCGCGCCGCGCTCGTACACCCGCCCCATGAGCGCCGGCGTCTTCGACCTGTTCAAGCGCGGCGTGGGGCCCTCCTCGTCCCACACCATGGGCCCGATGACGGCGGCCAACCGCTTCACAGCGCTTCTGCGCGACGAGGGCGTGGTGGCGGACTGCGCGCGGGTCACCTGCGTGCTCTACGGCTCGCTGGCGCTCACCGGTCGCGGCCACGCCACCGATCGCGCCGTGGTGCTGGGCCTGATGGGCTACGACCCCGCCACCCTCGACCCCGACGAGGCCGAGCGTGCGCTGTTGGCCGCCCGCGCCGCCCGCGCCATCCACCTGGGGGGCGACGGCGGCCCGGCGATCGACTTCGACGCGGCGCGCGACATCGCCTGGGAGGGCTTCACCCGCCTGGCCCGCCATCCCAACGCCCTGCGCCTCGCCGCCCTGGATGCGGCCGGCGCCGAACGCGCGGCGCGCACCTACTTCTCCATCGGCGGCGGCTTCGTGCTCGACGAGGCGCAGATGGAGCGCAACCTGCGCCCGGGCGACGACGCGGGCCCGCCGCTTCCCCACCCCTTCGCCAGCGGCGCCGAGCTCCTGGCGCGGGCCGAGGCGGCGGGCCTGACCATCGCCCAGCTGATGGCGGCCAACGAGTGCGCCACAGCCCCCCTCGCCGAGGTCGAGGCCGGGCTCGACGCCATCTTCGCCGCCATGGAGGCCTGCGTCGACCGCGGCGTGCGCACCGACGGCGTGCTCCCCGGCGGGCTGGACGTGCCGCGCCGCGCCAAGCGCATCCGCGACGAACTGCGCGAGCGGGCCGAGCGCCAGGTGACCGATCCCCTGGCCGCCATGGACTGGGTCAACCTCTGGGCCCTGGCGGTGAACGAGGAGAACGCCGCCGGCGGCCGCGTGGTCACCGCCCCCACCAACGGCGCGGCAGGCATCGTGCCGGCGGTGCTGCGCTTCTACGACCGCATGTATGCGGGCACGGTGGAGGGGCGGCGCACCTTTCTTCTGACCGCCGCGGCCGTCGGCTCGCTCTACAAGCGCAACGCCTCGATCTCGGGCGCGGAGGTGGGCTGCCAGGGCGAGGTGGGCGTGGCCTGCTCCATGGCCGCCGCGGGCTTCTGCGCGGCGCTGGGCGGCACCAACGCCCAGGTCGAGAACGCCGCCGAGATCGGCATGGAGCACAACCTGGGCCTCACCTGCGACCCCATCGGGGGCCTAGTGCAGATCCCCTGCATCGAAAGGAACGCCATGGGCGCCATCAAGGCCATCGACGCCGCGCGCCTGGCGCTCCTGGGCGACGGGCGCCACTCCGTCAGCCTCGACAAGGTGATCGCCACCATGAAGCGCACCGGCGAGGACATGAAGGAGATCTACAAGGAGACCTCGCTCGGCGGCCTGGCCGTCAACGCCATCGAGTGCTGAGGCTGCGCGCGCCTTGCCCGCGCGGCGTCGCCTCCCTATGACGCCGGTCCGGCGGCGCGGAGCCTGTAGCTCAGCTGGTAGAGCACGTGACTTTTAATCATGGGGTCGTGGGTTCGAACCCCACCGGGCTCACCACCGCGCCGCCGCCTTCCTCATGAGGCAAGGGTTTGCGAGATCGATTGTCAAACCCAATGCCCGGATCTGACAATCTTTGTTCCCGCTTCATTCCAGAATAGACGAGCGCTGTCTGGCGCACGCGGCGTCTGCTGAGCGCTTGATCCGCCGCAGCGGCATAGCGCGCACGCTCGCTCAGCGTTTGTGGCCAGTGGTAGCGGCTATTTTCGAGGCGGATGCCCGACCTTCGCGAGCCGCCGAGATCGGGCCTTCCTGAAACCATGCGGCGGGCGACCGTCGAGGAGCTTGTGCGCGATCTGATAGGCGATGCGCGACTTGCCCGTGCCGGTGGCCAGCGATACCCCGCCGTTCCTGGCCGACTCGCCAGGTCCAAGAGGCTGGGCCGCCGCGCAGACGCCTCGTGTCCACCGCTTGAGCCTGCGCAACAGAGATGCGGGTATCGGAAGCAACCGCTGAGCGGTCGACGGATTTCAGGAAAGCCGTTATCTCCCAGGGGATCGCTTCCTTGCGCATGCAACGCGCGTGATCAGAAACCGCCGTTCCCGGGAAGTTCGAGCCACCCGCCCGCGGCGCGTGCTAGGAGCGACCTATGCCCGATGCTCGGCCAAGCGAGACTGACGAGCCGGATCGACCGCAACTGCGGCGCATCGTCGAGGGGCTTAGCGAGGGCGTCATCCTCATCGAAACTGACCGGCGGATGATCTGGGCGAACAACGCGGCGCTGAAGATGCACGGGGTGCGCGAGCGCGCCCAGCTCGGCGCCACGGTCGATGCCTATGTCGAACGCTTCAAGCTGCAGCGGCGCGACGGCAAGCGCCTGGAACGCCGCGACTATCCCGCCGAGCGCTTGTGCCGTGGAGAGGAATTCTCCGACCTCGTCGTCCACCTGGCCGATCCCGCAGACCCGGCGCTGGACTGGTTCCACAAGGTGCGCGGGCTGACGCTGATGGACGAGCGCGGCGCGCCCGATTGCTACGCGCTCGTCATTAGCGATGCGACCGAAGCGTTCGAGGCGGAGGAGCGATTTGAGCGCATGTTCAGCGCCAATCCCGCCCCGGCGGTGATCGTGCGCATCTCCGACCTGCGCTACGTGCGGGTGAATCAGGGCTTTCTGGAGATGACAGGCTACCGGCGCGAGGACATCGTCGGCCGCAGCCTCTACGACTTCGATATCCTTGACGGGGCCGAGCGTAAGGAGATCTCCAAGGCGAGGCTCGCCGAGTGGCGCACGGTGCCGCAGATGGAGGCCGAGCTGAAGGCGCCGGACGGCGGCCTGCAGCTGGTGATCATGGCCGGTCATCCCGTGGAGTTCGGCGTCTCGCGCTGCATGATCTTCACCTTCGCCGACCTTGAGCCGCGACGGCGCGCCGAGGCCGCGCTGCGCCAGAGCGAGGAGCAGTTCGCGAAGACCTTCCGCCTGGCGCCCGTGCCCATGACGCTCTCCAGCCTGGACGGCCACCGCATACTGGACGCCAATCACGCCTTTCTGCAGCTCACGGGCTGGAGCTATGAGGCCGTGATCGGCCGGCGGCCGGGCGAGATCGAGATGTGGGATTCGTCGGCCACCCGCCGTCAGGTGGAGGCGCAGCTCGCCGACACGGGCGCGCTGAAGGGTTGCGAGCTGAGGCTGAAGACCAAGGACGGCGAGCTGGTCGACTGCCTGCTCTCGGCCGAGAGCACCACGCTGCGCGGTGAGCCCTGCGTGATGTCGGTGTTCCAGGACATCACCGACCGCAAGCGGACCGAAACTGACCTGATCACCGCCATCGAAGCGGCGATGCAGGACTCTTCATGGCTCAGCCGCAAGATCATGGACAAGTTGGCCGCTCTGCGTTCACCTCGGTCCGACGGGAGGGGCGGGGCGCCGCCGGCCGAGGACCTGACCCCGCGCGAGCGCGAGGTGCTGGCGCTGATCGCCGAGGGGCGCAGCGATGCGAAGATCGCCGAGGCGCTCTCGCTCAGCCGCAACACCGTGCGCAATCACGTGGCGCGGCTATACGCCAAGATCGGCGCCCACAATCGCGCCGAAGCCATCGTTTGGGCGCGGGACCGCGGCCACTCCACCGCCACGGCGACGAAAGCGGCTTCTCGTTAAGAAAACCGCACCGCCTGGCGCCGTTGCACCCCTTTCATGGGTGCGAACGCATCTTCGTGGCGAGTTGACGCACCCCTAGCTTCGGTCCGTCGGGATCAGCCCGGCGCGGGAGGTGCGCATGTCTATCCTGGCCTGGATCATACTTGGCTTGATCGCCGGCTTCATCGGAAGCAAGCTCGTCAACAAGACTGGCGAAGGACTCGTGCTTGACCTCGTGCTCGGCATCGTCGGCGCGTTGGTCGGCGGCTTCCTGTTCAACATGTTCGGCGCGAGCGGTGTCACCGGTCTGAACCTCTACAGCCTGCTCGTCGCCGTAATAGGCGCCGTCGTGGTCCTGGTCGTCTATCACATGATCTTTCGTCGCCGGACGATCTGAAGCTTGGGCCACGGTGGCGGCGAGACCGTCGCACACATCCTCATATCAACTTACGCTCAACCCTGAAGGAGACGATGATGGACAAGAACCGTGTGGCGGGCGCCGCCGACAAGGTCAAAGGTTCAATGAAGGAGGCCGCTGGCAAGGCTACAGGCGACGCCAAGCTGCAGGCCGAGGGCAAGGCCGACAAGGCGGGCGGCGCCGTGAAGAGCGCGGTCGGCGGCTCGGCCGACGCGCTCAAGGGCGAAAAGTAGCCTGATCGCCGGGGGCCGCGCGCGGTCCCCGGCGCACGAACTTCTCCCGCTTGGCGGGCCAACACCGCAACGCAGCGCCGGCGACTGTTCGCAGATCGCGACGGGCGCGCACATGACATCCGAAGGAGTACTCAATGACCCAGACCCTCACCGGACTCTTCGACCTCTACGCCGACGCCGAACGGGCGGTCCGCGATCTCGAAGCCGCGGGCGTGCCTCACGGCGACATCAGCGTGGTGGCCAACAACGCCCGTGGCGACCATCCGGCCGCCGCGCGGGACGGCGCGGCCACGGCCGCGGACGCCGGAAAGGGCGCAGGCCTCGGCGCGGTGGTCGGCGGAGCGAGCGGCTTGCTTGCAGGGCTGGGGCTGCTCGCCATTCCTGGCGTCGGCCCCGTAGTGGCGGCCGGGTGGCTGGCCTCGACCGCCGTGGGCGCCCTGGCGGGCGGCGCGGTCGGCGCGGCTGCGGGCGGCATCGTCGGCGCGCTGACGCACGCCGGCGTCCCCGAGGAGGACGCCCATGCCTACGCCGAAGGCGTGCGCCGCGGCGGCACGCTGGTCACTGCGCGCGTGGCCGACGAGGCGGCGCCCGCCGCCCGCGCCATCCTCTCAGACGACCGCCGCGCGGTGAACATCGGCGAACGCCGCAACGCCTATCGCCAGGAGGGCTGGAGCCGTTTCGACGAGTCCGCCCCCGCCTACACCGCCGACCAGGTCGACGCCGAGCGCACCCGCTACGGCCGCGTCTGAGCCTCGAGACACAAAGGAGCATACCATGGGTAAAACTCTCACTTCCCTGCTGGCGTTGGCCGCCGGACTCTCGATCTCGGGCGCCGCCCTGGCCCAGGCCTCGGGCGGACCTGACGCCAAGGGCAACGCGCCGTTGAAGCCCGCCCATACCGTCAATGACGGGACGGCCAAGCGCGGCGCCAATTCCTTCACCGAGAACCAGGCGCAAGAGCATATCGAGAAGTCCGGCTTCAACGCGGTGACCGGCCTCGCCAAGGGCGACGACGGCGTGTGGCGCGGCCAGGCGATGCGCAACGGCGTGACCACCGACGTGGCCATGGACTTCAAGGGCAACGTTTCGACATCTGGCGGAATGTCTCCCCATGCGCCGGGAGCTATGTCGACGACACGCACCACATCGGTGACGCGTTCGCATGGCTCGTCGGCGGCGGTCGCTTCGGCCCATCATCGACATCGTCACCATCACGTGGCGTGCTCCAATCCTGCGCCGAACGGGGCCGCGTGTTCGGGTGTCGACCACAATCTCAACGGGATCTCCGACCGTGAGGACCGGGCGGTCGGATCCAGCGCGCATCCTTGACCTGAGGCTGCGGCGCTGGGGCCAATCCCACGCGGATTGGCCCCGGCGCTCCTCGGTGGCCTTTGCGCGTACTGGCGACAGGCGTCGCCCGCATCAGACGGTTAGAAGGCGCCAACTAGTCGTAAGATTGACTTGCGCCTGGAAGTTGTCGTTCTTCCACGAACTGACTAAGTCAGGCTTAAGATCTGAGCCAATTATTCATCGGCGCGCTTGCCTCCTTTTGGTCGTATAAGTGTCGATTTGCGTGATACTGTATATTGATGTTGTGGCTCAGGTTGAAATCACGGATAAAGTCCGAGATTTCTTCAGCCGTCGAATGCAGGATGCCATCGATCAGGTGACTGAAGCCGATCTCGGTCACCTCGGGCTCGCCGCGGATCATCGATCGCTGCAGCAGGGCGTGAGCGACCGTCGCCAGGACCGCGCGCCGCCAAGGGTCGTCGATGAGCACCTCGAAGTCTGGCGCTGTGATCGGAAAATAGAAGGACGAGGAGACGATGCTCGACTCGACCGGCAGCGAATAGATCAGCCGGCCAGCGACGTCGTCGACGTGCGGCTCGTAGCCTTCGCCCATCAGCCGCTTCGTGGGCGGGAAGCTTTCGTCATATGACCGCAGAGTTTCCGAGATGGAGGCGCAGGGAGCCCCGAAGGCGTCGACAAGGGCGCGCAGCACGGCCACGTTGCGCCGCTGCGCCTCGACGTATTCGCACCAGCCAGGCTTGCCGCGCCCTCCGGGATAACCGCCGCGCCCTTCAGCTATGCCGGCGCTGATCAATCGCCCCTTGGCGCGCTTGAACATCTCCTGCGCGCTGTGCGGCGGCGGCTCAACGCGCCAAACCTCGCGTGGGAACGCATCGCGTACGAGCGCGGGCAGGTAGGCGCATAGCGCCTCGAAGGCTGCGTCCGCAGGCGCAGGGCGATCGTGCGGCTGCGCCCGTCCGGGCTGCGCACTCGGCGGCTCGCCCCCGGGCGTCGGGCGCGCCAGGAGAAGGCCGCCTCCGACAACGGCGAAGACGCCGCCCAGCCCGGCCAGCCCCAGGGCGGTTCCCCACAGCGCGCCGAAGGTGTCCAGGCTGGGCGGAACCTGCGGATCGTGCGGGTCGTAGCGGACCGTGACGCGGTCGCCGACGCGCTGGGTGACCTCGCCGCCCTGCGGGTAGGTCCGCGTCTCCCCCGCGCGTGTGGTGAAGCGAACATACGGATGGTGCACGCCGTAGTCCTCGGCGACGACGAGGCCGGGCGCGGTCGCGCTGCGGGCGATGAAGCGATGCGTCTCCCGGGCGTCGTAGATCGCCCCCGCCATGACGGCGAGCCCGATCGGGAGGAACACCGCGCCCTTCCAGCGCTGCGACATCTAGCGGCTCTCCGGGGCGGCGGCGTCCTGCAGCGTCGCGAGGCGCCGCGACAGGCGCCACGCCATCAGCCCCGCCACGAAGGCGACCGAGCCGGCGACGTCGATCCAGACGAAGCCCGCGACCCAGTCGGGGCCTGGTGCGACGCCGTGCAGCGGCTGCCGCTCGAGCACCCTCACTTGCGCGGCGAGGGGCAGGCCCGCGGCGCGCATCGCCTGGTCGAGCCAGGGCGCGAGCCCGGCCCGCACCGCGCCCTCCCGCGGTCCCGGCGGATCGAACCGGTTCGCGTCGGTGGGCGGATCGTCGGGCAGGAGAGCGTCCTTCTCCAGCACCTCGACAAGGTCGCCGGCGCGCCAGCTCGGGTCGGTGAGGGGAATGTAGGTGTCTCGATAGTGCGTCTGGCGCACATGGCTGTCGAAGCTCCAGGCCGCCTGGGGCTGAGCGATGACGCCGACGATCCGAGCGAACCGTGGCAGGTGGGCGCCGGGCGCGAGCAGCTGGGCGCGGGTGAGCGTCGCGAGCGGTCTGCCAGCGTCGGGCCCGCCATGTCGCGCGATCAGCAAGCCCAAGCTCCCGCTCGCCACCGCCAGGGCCACGATCGCCAGGCTCAGGCGCAGCGCCATCCTCGTCGTGTCGAGCTGGCGGGCGGGGGAGGGGACGAAGCGCGGGTGGCGCGTGGGATCGAAGGCGTCCTGGGCGCCGAGCGTCATCGGGTGATCGACGTCGCGCGGCCGGCGCAGCACCCAGACGGTCGGCAGCGCGAACAGGCCCAGGCCGAGCGCCGCCGACAGGATCGGGCTCTCGGCGCCCATAAGACGGAGCTCCAGGCCGCTGAGCACGCCGAAGGGGCCGATCCGCAAGGCGGCCCCAACGCTGGCCGAGGCGATGGCCACCACGAGGTAGGCGGTCATGGCCAAAAGGCCCCTGGTGCGCCGCCGGATCCAGGCCTCGTCGACGCCGCCCCGCCCCTCGACGAGATCCAGGAGATGGCCGTTGATGGTGTCGGCGAAGACGGGCCGGCGGGATGTCTTCATGATCGGCGCATCGCCGCCACAGGCTCACGTGTGCGCGCCGTCATGTCGAGCCCGTTCGCATCGGGCGCACGGTGCGGTCCTCGCATCGCCTGGCATCGTCGGTGCGACCCGGATCAAGGCGGCGGCGGACGGGGGATGGCCTGCGCGTCCACATCGAAGGGATAGTCGGCGTAGAAGATCGGATAGCGCTGGGTGTCGCCCTGCTCGACGAGGCCGAGCAGTTCCGTCAGCCAGCCGGCATAGGCCCAGTCGCGCCCGGCGCCGCGCTCGGCGAGCTTGGGGAAGGCGGCGAGGAAGCGCACCGCCAGCGCCCTCGCCGAGAGGGGCTGATCCTGCGGCCAGCCGAAGTATCCGGGGTCGGCCGACGTATAGGCTGCGAAGAGGCCGCTCGACGGGCTGCTATCGATGATGGAGACGCCGTCGGGCTCGACGTTGCAGGCGCAGGTTATGGAGCAACGCCAGTGCATGCCGCTGGGCGACAGGCCCGGTGATACCCGCAGCCGCTGATAGCCCGCTTTGTGCAGCTCGTGCACCATGGCGACGAGACGCCCCGTCCTCCTGGCGACGGCGGAGGCGGGCGGCGACAGCGAGATCGGGCGGACGGGCGCGTTCACGCCCGGCTCGCCATCTTGCCGTTCGCCGGTTCTCGATGTCGCATCCCCACCGTCAGCCGCACCACAACTCGGTGTGTCGCAGCGTGGGTTTGAGGCAAGGTTCGCCGCCGCCCTGGTCGGGCGTCGGGATCGGCCGCCCCGGTTTCCACAGGCCGAGCCGCCTTTGGATGTTGGGCATCTCGGAATCGATCACCGCCAGCGGGTCGCCGTCGTTGTAGAGCGTGGCGCTGGGGTAGCGGAGCACCTGGCGGTAGACGCCGGAAGGCGTGGGGCTGTCCACGGTCATCCAGAAGCCGTAGGGCGCACGCGCTTGCGGCCTGGCGCTGATCACGCTTCCCCGCAGCGGGCCGTCGGTGACGAAGCGGATCTCCTGATTGTTGTTGCGGCCGACCCGGTCGCCATAGACGCGCCGGAACGCGTCCTTGCCGGCGTCATAGGCGATCAGCTGGGTGGCGACGATCTGATCCCCGTCGCCGGAATTCAGGCTGCCGGTGACGATCAGAAGCAGGGGCGCGGCCTTTGGCCCTCGCGGATAGACGATCCTGGCGGCGAGCAGATAATGCGGCTCCCAGATTGGCGCGTCGGGGATGGAGGTCTGGAGCGGCAGGGTGACCGGGCCGCTGATGCAGGGTCCTGCAGACCCCCTGTGCAGGCAGAAGGTGAGTGCGCCGGGCGCATCGTTGTCGCCGTAGTCCTTGGTCGGGGCCGCCTGCGTCACCACAAGCCGCCAGGCCGAGCGTGCATGGAACGGCTTGGCCAGGTCCATCCGCATCCCCTGCTGCGCGGGGTCGGACGCCGATCTCCCAAGCTGCGCGGCGGCCGTGGCCCCCGCCAGTTCCGCGGCCAGGATCGCGATGAGCCCGATGCGGATCGCCATGGTCACCCCTCTTCGACAGATGCGAGGTGCATAGGCCAACAGAAGGCTCGCGTGCGCCAGGGCGCCGAGCCGCCGACCCTCAGCCTGTCGGCCGGCGGGCGCGTCGCGCGTGCAGCGCATCGCGCGTGAGCACGGCCAAAGCCGCCCACATCGCTTCGGTGAGGGCGATCACCAGCGCGCTCCAGGCGACCCCCTCCAGCCGCGGATGTCGGCGATGCACCTCGTCGCCGATGTTGAGGGCCGCCAGCACCGGTCGCCTCGGGTCGTAGACGATGGGAACCGACGACGGAACGCGCACGGCGTCCGCCTCGCGGGCCGAGATGTAGGCCTCGTCGGTCGTGGGCGAGGCGCGGTCGCGGGGCGTGAAGCGGAAGGACAGGTGGTAGGCCGGCCCACCCCTGCCGCCCGGCGTCGACCAGACGCGCAGCGCCCGGGCCGTGGCGGAGACGCCGCGCGCCTTCAGCGCCGCGTCGTCGGCGGTCTGCTGGGCGATGATGGGAAGCACGAAGAAGACCACGCCGGCGGTGATCGCGAGCCAGAGCGCGCCCATGGCGATAAGCTCGCGCGGCGAGAAGCCGCCTGGGGAGACGCTCCGCCCTCGCGCGCGCCCTCCCGAGCTGGCGCGCCGAGCCGTGACGCCCGCTCGCGGCTTCAAGTCTGGCCGGCGGGCGGGCTTCACGGCGCCGTGTCGCCATCGGCGGCTTCGTCGGGCAGGCGCGTGAAACGGCCGTGACGCAGCACGAAGCGGTGGATCCCGGCCGCGCCAGCCTCATCGAGCCGGCCCTGCACGACGAGGAGCCGACTGTCCATGCGGTATCGCAGCGGTTCGCTCACCGCGTCGGGCCAGCAGCAGACGGTCGGGGCGACTTGCGCCACGCGACCGCTCCAGCGGTCGACGGCGCCGAGCATGAGGCACTCGGCGCCGCAGCCGATCGTGACGAGCGTGTAGCGCCCGGCGAAGTCCACCGGTCCGTGCGCCTGGCGGGCGATGTCGCTGCGGTAATGTCGGCTCCACGAGGTCTGGCGCTGAACGACGATGCGCGGTGGGTCGCGGCGTACGCGCGTCGCATACCGCGCGAAGGCCTCGGTGGCCGGCGCCGGGCTCGCCGAAAGCGCCGCGACGGGGAAGACGGGCATCGAGACCTCCGGCGAATTCGGGCGCCGCGTGACACCTTAGCGGGCGCGACACGTCGGCGTTAGAGCGCGACCGGATCGGGGGAGCCGCGCGCCTGCCGCCGTGTACGCCGCGCTAGGTACGGCTTAAGGGGCGCGATCGCGCCTCGCTGCCGCAGGATGCGCCGTTCCCGTATGACTATCGGGCTCGGCCTTCCGCTGGCGCCGACGCCGTTCGTGCGCCTCCAGCGGCGCGGGCTCCCGCGCGACCCGCCCGACCTGACGCCTTGACGCTGCGCGGGCCGCAGTCGAACGGACGGCGCTGCCCAGGCCGCCCGTTCTGCGGGGCTTCCGATCCGCGGCGGCTCGAAGCGCAGATGCGCAGCGAGGCCGCGATGCCGAGACATCGCGAAGCCGTAAACGCACCTGACCCTGAGACGAACGAGGATCAAAGAATGCGGCGACAACTGTTGTGGATAGGTCTCGTGGCCGTGATCGTGCTGGGCGCGCTGGGCGTGGTGCGTTTCGTGGAGAACTCGGCGGCGCAGAAGGGCGAGATCAGCATCACCGGCAAGAAGTGATCCTCGGGCGCGCGAACGCCGTCAGCGTCGGCGGCGCGCCGGCTTGTGACTGCTGGTCATGGGGCTGGGCCGGGGCGGCGGCGTCCAGCCCGTAGGCGTGGCCTTCTTCTGGTCGCTCGTGCCGAGCCCCATCGCCCCGGGCTGTTGGCGCGTCAGGCGCGAGGTGTCGAAGTCGCCTACGCGCGCGTCGTCGGGCCGGCCGCGCAGGAGGCTGAGCTGGTCACGCAGGTGCGCGGCCTCCTCGAAGTCCATCGCCGCCGCGGCCGCCTCCATGCGCAGCCGCAGCTCCTTCAGATGTGCGCCGGTCATGGCGGGTCAACGCGCGGGCGCGCCGTACGTGCACGCACCCCTACGGGTGCGCGCGCGAATGGCGTAGGATGGGTGGCGACAACGGCCTGGAGGCGGCGTGGAGCTTTCGACCGATCTGTGGGTCTCGGCCCTCCTGCGTCGCGCCTCGCTCGGTGCGGCCTTCCCCGTGGTGGTGCGGCGCGGCGACTCCACGGCCGGCGCCGTGCTGGTCAAGGTGGTCGACACCCGGGCGCGCACGGCGCGGCTGTATGCCGAACGCGTCGATCCCGACGGCGGCCGGCGTTGGATGCAGCCCCATCCAGGCGCCCACGAGCCCGATCTCGACGCCTACGCAGAGCGCCAGGTGCGTATCGACCCCGATCTGTGGGTGGTGGAGATCGAGGATCCGCACGGTCGCCACTTTCTGACCGAACCCGTTGACGACGGTTAACCGCGTCCGGAAACGGGGTCGAAAGCGATCCGCCGCTAGCCTCGCGCCATGTTGTTCCTGCTCAACGACGTGGTGCTGAGTTTCGATCACCGCGACGCCACGCCGCCCCTTGAGGCGAAGCGCTTCCGCGCTCTCACGCTCGGCTCGGTGTTGCGCCTCGGATCGGAGATGTTCAGCATCCAGCCCCTGCTCCACCGCGAGGATCCGGAGCGGGCGCGCAAGCTGGCCATGCTGATCATGGCCAAGCATCCCGAGGTGAACGCCGCCCTTTTCGTGGCGCCGCGCCAGGGATGCACGCCCGACACCGTGGTCTCGCGCCTGGCCCAGGTCTCCATCGAGATCATGGGCGCCTTGCAGCTGCGCCACAGCCACGGCGAACTCACCCCCGTCGCCGCCGACCGCGAGGTGTGGCGGCGCATGGCGGCCTAAGCTCCACGGGGAGCGCTGACTTCACCAGCCGGCGCAAGCCACCAACGCCTGCGCCACAGCCCTGCGGTCGTCGTTCGACAGCGCGCCGGTGCGGCGAAGCACGCGCGCCCGGTCGAGCGTCACGAGTTTGGCGGCCCGCACGCGGCACGGCCGGGCAAGGCCTGTGTGCGTGAGGTCGCCGACGGGCACGTCGCCGAGGCGCAGCGGCTCCTGTGTGCTGGTGATCATGGCGAGCCAGACCCAGCCGTGCTCGACCTCCACTTCAGCGTGCGAAATGACCAGCGCCGGCCGGCGCTTCTCGACGGGCCGGTCGATAGAGGAAAACGGCACCACCACCACGTCGAAGGGGAGGAGGCTCAAAGGTCGCGCCACGCCTCCTCGTCGGCCGCCTCGCTCCATTCGGTGAAGGCCACGAAGGGGTCGGCGTCGGTGTCACGGCGCGGCGCCTGATCGTCTACGATCTCGATGCGCGCCGCGCTGATCAAGCTCGCCGCCGGACCGTCGCCGACCATGCGCATGCTGACGCCGCCGCCGCGCAGGCGTGCGGCCACCGCGCGGGGATCGCGCACGTAGAACTCGTTGGCCGCCTTGTTGTGCTGGGCTTCGACCGCGCGGTCGGCGAGGACGTAGTAGCCGTCGACGCGCTTGGGGGTGAAGATCTCCACCCGACCGTCCGGCAATTGGCGGCGACGCACGAAACGCAACGTCATCTTGCTAGCTCCAGCAACGCAGGTGCGGGATAAGCCCTTCCCATGCTTGCGTCTAGGGTCGGCGGATTGCTAGGAGCACCGATGTCCACCACTCTCGCCGTCGAGGCCGCCCGTCGGCGGACCTTCGCCATCATCTCGCATCCCGACGCCGGCAAGACCACGCTGACGGAGAACCTGCTGCTGGCCGGCGGCGCTATCCGGGCGGCGGGCGCGGTGCGGGCGCGGGGCGAGAACCGGCGCACGCGCTCGGACTGGATGAAGATCGAGCGCGAGCGGGGCATCAGCGTCTCGGCCAGCGTCATGACCTTCGAGCACGCGGGGCTGACCTTCAACCTGCTCGACACGCCGGGCCACGAGGATTTCAGCGAGGACACCTACCGCACGCTGACCGCCGCCGACTGCGCGGTGATGGTGCTGGACGCCGCCAAGGGCATCGAGCCGCAGACGTTGAAGCTCTTCGAGGTGTGCCGCCTGCGCGACATTCCCATCGTGACCTTCATCAACAAGATGGACCGCGAAGCGCAGGACCCCTTCGCCCTGCTGGACGAGATCGGCGCCAAGCTCGCGCTCGATCCCGCGCCGCTCTACTGGCCGGCGGGGTCGGGCGCCCGCTTCAAGGGCATGCTCGACCTGCGCGACGACACCTTCCACCCCTATGTTCGCGTCGCAGCCGGCGAGGAGGCCGATCCGGAGGAGACCAAGCCCGTCGCTTGGCGCTCCAACGCGACCGCCCGCCTCCTCGACGGGCCCGAGGCTGAGGAGCTGGAGGAGGGGGCCGAGCTGGTGCGCGGCGCCTCCAAGCCGTTCGACCTGGCGAGCTTCCGCGAGGGCCACATGACGCCGGTGATCTTCGGCTCGGCCCTGCGCCACTTCGGCGTCGGCGAGCTCCTCGCCGCCCTGGCCGCCTTCGCCCCCGCCCCGGAGCCGCGCGAGGCGCACAGGGGCGAAGCCGAGGTGGAGGTCGCCCCCGCCGATCCCGAGGTCACGGGGTTCGTGTTCAAGATCCAGGCGAACATGGACCCCAACCACCGCGACCGTATCGCCTTCGTCAAGCTCGTCTCGGGCGAGTTCAAGCGCGGCATGAAGCTGAAGGTGCAGAACACCGGGCGGGCCATGAGCGTGCACAACCCCATCCTCTTCCTGGCCAGCGATCGCGAGCTGGCGCAGGAGGCCTGGCCGGGCGACGTGATCGGCATCCCCAACCACGGCGTGCTGCGCGTGGGCGACAGCCTGAGCGAGAGCGGCCAGCTGCGCTATGCGGGCCTGCCCAACTTCGCCCCCGAAATCCTGCAGCGCGTGCGGGTGAAGGACCCGCTCAAGGCCAAGCACCTCTCCCGCGCGCTGGAGGGCCTGGCGGAAGAGGGGGTGACCCAGCTGTTCCGCCCCGAGATCGGCGCCGACTTCATCGTGGGCGCGGTGGGGCCCCTGCAGTTCGAGGTGATGGCCGACCGGCTGAAGACGGAGTTCACCCTGGAGGTGATCTTCGAGCCCAGCCCCTACGCCGACGCCCGCTGGATCACCGGCGACAAGGTCGAGCTCGAGGACTTCGCCGGCAAGCACCGCGCCGCCATGGCCCGCGACATCGATGCGCGCCCCGTCTTCCTGGCCAAGTCGGCCTGGGAGACCAGCTACGTCACCGAGCGCTTCCCGAAAATCGCTTTCCAGAAGACGCGGGAGCGCGGCTGAGTCCCGCGCTCCCGACGTCGGCTCAGATCTTCATCGCCTAGGCGGGTACGCCAAGGCCGCTGCACTGGCGGCCGCGCTTTTACCATGTATGTCAATACTGCAATAGAGTCATGCTCGGAACGCCGAGGGCGTGGGGGCGATTGCGAGTCCGGACTTAAGGAACCCTGCCCATGAAGACCTTAGCTCTCTGCGCCGCCCTGGCCGCGTTAGCCGCGACCCCCGTTCTGGCCGCCACCGCGCAGGACCGCGCCTTCGTGGCCAAGGTGGGGCAGGGGGGCATGTTCGAGGTGCAGGCCGGCCAGCTGGCCGCCACCAGGGCCTACGCGCCTGACGTGCGCGACTTCGCGGTGATGGAGGTGCACGACCACACCGGCGTGGGCGATCGGTTGAAAGCGGTCTCCGGCAAGGCAGGCGTGCCCGTGCCGGGCGCCTTGGACGCGGAGTTCCAGGGCAAGCTGGACCATCTCAGGACGCTCTCCGGCCCCGCCTTCGACGCCGCCTACATGCGCGAGATGGCCACCCTGCACGCCGGAGACGGTGCGGCCTTCGCCAAGGAGGGCGCCGCGGGCGGCAGCGCCGACTACCGCGCCTTCGGCAAGGAGACGCACCTCATCGTCTCCCGCCACATCGGCGCGATCCAGGGGGCGGCGCCGCGCTGAGGCGATCGCTCCCGTCCGTTCCGCCTTCATGACAAAGGCGTAGGCGGCGACCGTGCGTTCGGCTTACCCCGCGCTTAGTGCGGGGGGGGCTTCGGCGGCCGCCTCGTCGCGCAGCGCCTGGGCGTCGCTCCAGGCGATGCCGTCGTCCACGAACATCCAGATGCCGACCAGGGCGGGATCGTCGATGTCGAGTTCCTGCGCTTCGGTCTCCCCTTCGTAGACGGCCACCTGCGTGTACTCGAAGTCGAGCGCCAGCTGCTCTGACAGCTCGAACAGCTCCTCGGCCATGCGCCGCGCGTATCCTGCCGCCTCATCGGGCGAGCGGAAGTCGGCCTCGGAGGTGTCGACCTCCGCGGTCTCCGAGCCTTGCGCCACCGTGGTGGAGACGATGGAGAAGGTGGGCATGGGCGTGATCTTCATCTGGGAGGAGGGGAGGCGGACTTGGTAGCAGGCGCGAGCCGCGGAGCCACGTGAAAGCGGCCGCGGTCGCATCGGCCTCGCCTCATGAACTGGGCGAGCGCGCCTCCTTCGGGGCGGCCGGCGGCGGCTGCCTGGATGCGGGCCACCTGACTGAGGAGAGCGTCTTCGCCTTCGCGGCCGCACCGGCCCGCTCCGGCCGCATGGGTCAGCGCAGCGGCGCCTCGGCGTCGGCCAGCCGCACGTCGTGCATCTGGTTCAGGTAGGCCTCCAGATAGCCCTTGTGGGAGGCGCCGACGATGACGAGCATGCGCGTTCCCGGATGCTCGCCCAGGGCGGCGCGGACGTTGGACGCCATGCGCAGGTTGCGCGTCTCCCAATAGGCCAGGTAGCCGCGGCCGAAGCGCTGGGGCGAGGGCTCCTCCAGCGCGGCGCCCATGTCGCTCCTGAACACCAGCGCGGCTTGGCCCGGAGCATTGTAGGCGCGGTACAGCGCGATGAGAGCGCCGGGTCGCCCCAGCCGGGCCTCCAGCGGGTCGGAGGCGCGCTTGCGCTCGGCGGTGGCCGGGTTGTCCCAGGCCTTGGCGATGGCCACGCCATAGGCCTTGGCGTCCGCGCCGTCGGGGGTGTCGGCGGTGTGGTCGTCGATGGCGTAGAGCCGCTCCAGCCCCAGCCGCGCGGCGAGGGGCGCGGCCACGGCGTTGATCTCGTTGCGGCCGAGCCGCAGCTTTTCCAGCCGGGCGACCAGGGCGGCGTCGAGCCCCTCGCCGGGGTGGCGCTCCGGCGGCGGCAGGCGCAGCCACTGCACGAGCGCCGAGGGCTCTTCGCCGCCCGCCAGGAACACCGCGGCCAGGCGCCGGCGCTGCGCGGGGGTGGGCGCGGCGGGCCAGGCGGCGAGCAGGCGGTCAAACTCCGCGGTGGCGGCGGGCACGTCCAGCCTCGTGGCGGCGCGGGCGGGGGCGGGGTCGCGGCAGTAGGTCGCCACCGTCTCGGCGTAGCGTTGCGGATAGCGGCGCATGGCGTCGCACTGCATGCCGGAGAGCGCCTCCACCCCGATCGCCTGCGGCCGCCATCCGACCAGCCGTTCGACGAGGGGCTGCGCCTGGTCGGGCGTGAAGGCGGGGGGCAACTGCGAGAGGTGGGCCGTGCCCAGCACCATCACCACGTTAGGCGGTCCGGCGTGGGGGCCCTTGAGCCGATCCGGGTGGAACTCGGGCCGGTAGTCCTGCGCGGTGGCGGCGGTGGCGAGCGCCAGCGCGGCGAGGGCGGCGGTGCAGGCGGCGCGCAGCATGGCGGGCTCCGGGACAGCTGTGCGCGGAGCTTGGCTTGGGAGGGGCGGGGGCGGCGAGTTAATTCGCGGTCATGCGGGAAGGCGTTTCCGTGCCTAAGCGGACGGCTGAGCGCCACCGGGGACGGGGCGCGTCAAGGCGCGCCTTCGGCTCTTCGGCCTTGACCCGCCCCGCCCCCGGCGGCCGACCGGAGGCGTCGGGACGCTGAGCGTCCCAGTAGGTTTTCGACTTGGCCTGCGGCCGCGTCGAACACTGAGCAGGGACTGCCGCCGCTCGGCGGGACCACCTGCGTTTGAAAGGCTTCGTGGAGGCTTGCATCTCGCCGGCGGGGCTCCCGCCGGCTCCCGCTCTCAACAGGCGAGCGTTGCGGGTGTGGGGCCGCCCTCTCAGCGAACTGCGGCAGGCCTACAGCCCTGTGTTCGACCCCTCCGGAGGTCGAACTTCTATCGGGACGCCCCGCGTCCCGACCCCCACGGTCGGCCGCCGCGCGCAGGGCGGGTCAAGGCCGAAGAGCGCAGGCGAAGCCGGAGCGTGCCTTGACGCGCCCGAGCACGGTGGCACCGCCGATTCAGCCTGAAGACTGAAGAGGGATTGTGTCTTTCAGTCTCTGCACCAAATACGCGCTTGGACCTCTAGGACTGGAAGGTACTTTTACATCTACAATGTAGCCCATGTGAAATGGGTTCATCACACCGCCAATCATGGCTTCTTTTGCTTCAGGATCAGCGAAGCGAACTGGTAGGGCGCGAGCTTCAATTTCGGCAATGATGCCGCGATCAGGTGTGGGACGACCTTCCTGAGCGCCGGGTGCATCGCGCACCTGATTCCAAACTAGGAGGACATCCTTGAACATTGCCTCTGCACGCTGCTGAAGCGTGAGGCGCGCAAGCGCCGCCCGATTATCAATTTCTCGCGCATCCTAGTGATCGATATTAATCAGAATGGGTTGAACAATATTTCCATCTCCAACGATCTGGAGGGTTAATCCACCGTCTGTTGTTGTGATTGCAGGCTTTACAATAGCCCTTGCATCATCACAGTCAGCTAGCGTTAGCCCGTCAGTCGCAATGCTCGATTTTCTAAAGCCACTCAGGAGGTCGGCGATGTCTTTTCCAAAATCAACGACGGTGTGGATCCCGCCTACCGCGGCAATCGTCGCCTGAACGGCAGGAAGCCAATCTGCGAGCTCAAGGATGGTCGATCCTTCACGGATCTGAGCAATTAGAAGCTCTTGAGGCGCATCATCATCACCTCTAACAAAACGGCCGTGACGCCCTTCAATGCGCGAAATCGCATCTGAGAAGACGGCTAAGGTGAGGGGAGCCTTATGCTGGAAAGTGATGCTAAGCCGCGCCAAGCTGATATCTCTACAACCTATGGCGATAAAAGCCTGCTGCGCGAACAAAAGAAAGCCCCCGGCGGTCTCCCGCCGAGGACTCCTTATAGCTCAACCCAAACGGCTGAGCGACGGACTTAGAAGTCCATGTCGCCCATGCCGCCCATGCCGCCGCCGCCGCCCGGGCCGCCGGCGGGGGCCGGCTTCTTGGGGGCTTCGACTACGGCGGCTTCCGTGGTGATCAGCAGGCCGGCCACCGAGGCGGCGTCCTGCAGGGCCGTGCGCACGACCTTGGCCGGATCGATCACGCCCTGTTGGACGAGGTCGCCGTACTCTTCGGTCTGGGCGTTGAAGCCGTAGTTGCTGTCGGCGTTCTCCATGACCTTGGAGACGACGATGGAGCCTTCCACGCCCGCGTTCTCGGCGATCTGACGGATGGGGGCCTGCAGCGCGCGACGCACGATCTGCATGCCGGCCGTCTGGTCGTCGTTCTCGCCGGTCAGGCCGTCGAGCGCCTTGGACGCCTTGAGCAGCGCCACGCCGCCGCCGGCCACGATGCCTTCCTCCACGGCCGCGCGGGTGGCGTTGAGGGCGTCGTCGACGCGGTCCTTCTTCTCCTTCACTTCCACTTCGGTCGAACCGCCGACGCGGACCACCGCAACACCGCCCGCGAGCTTGGCGAGACGCTCCTGCAGCTTCTCCTTGTCGTAGTCCGAGGTGGTGTCCTCGATCTGGGTCTTGATCTGGGCGATGCGGCCCTCGATCGCGGCCCGGTCGCCGCCGCCGTCCACCACGGTGGTGTCGTCCTTGGTGATGGTGACGCGCTTGGCCTTGCCCAGCATGTCGAGGGTGACGTTCTCGAGCTTGATGCCGAGGTCTTCGCTGATCACCTGGCCGGCGGTGAGGACGGCGATGTCCTCAAGCATGGCCTTGCGGCGATCGCCGAAGCCCGGCGCCTTGACCGCCGCGACGCGGAGGCCGCCGCGCAGCTTGTTGACCACCAGCGTGGCCAGGGCCTCGCCCTCGATGTCCTCGGCGATGATCAAGAGCGGACGGCCGCCCTGCACCACGGCTTCCAGAACGGGAAGCAGCGGCTGCAGCGAGGAGAGCTTCTTCTCGAAGATCAGGATCTGCGGCTCTTCGAGCAGCGTCTCCATCTTGTCGGCGTTGGTGATGAAGTAGGGCGAGAGGTAGCCACGGTCGAACTGCATGCCCTCGACCACGTCGAGCTCGGTCTCGGCGGTCTTGGCCTCTTCGACGGTGATGACGCCCTCGTTGCCGACCTTCTCCATCGCCTGCGCGATCATCTGGCCGACTTCCTTGTCGCCGTTGGCCGAGATGGTGCCGACCTGGGCGATCTCGGAGTTGGCGGAGACCTTCTTGGCGCTGGCCTTGATGTCGGCGATCACCGCGGTGACGGCCTTGTCGATGCCGCGCTTCAGATCCATCGGGTTGCGGCCCGACGAGACCATCTTGAGGCCTTCGGTGACGATGGCCTGCGCCAGGACGGTGGCGGTGGTGGTGCCGTCGCCGGCCTTGTCGTTGGTCTTGGACGCCACTTCACGGATGAGCTGGGCGCCCAGGTTCTGGAACTTGTCGGCGAGCTCGATCTCCTTGGCGACCGTCACGCCGTCCTTGGTGGAGCGGGGCGAGCCGAAGCTCTTCTCGATCACCACGTTGCGGCCCTTGGGACCCAGGGTGACCTTCACCGCATTGGCGAGGATGTTGACGCCCTGCAGCATGCGGTCGCGAGCGTCGGAAGCGAAATATACGTCTTTGGCGGCCATGTTGGCTCCTAAGAAAGGTTGACGGGGTTGAAAGCGCTAGGTCAGGGCGAGCGTTACGCTCAGCCCACGATGCCCAGGATGTCGCTTTCCTTCATGATGATCAGGTCTTCGCCCTCGAGCTTGACCTCGGTGCCCGACCACTTGCCGAACAGGATGCGGTCGCCAGCCTTGACGTCCATGGGCACGCGCTTGCCGTCGTCGTCGCGGGCGCCGTCGCCCACCGACATCACCTCGCCCTCCTGTGGCTTCTCCTTGGCGGTGTCGGGGATGATGATCCCCCCCTTTGTCTTGGACTCTTCCTCGACGCGCTTCACGAGCACGCGATCGCCGAGCGGACGAAACGCCATGGGCCATGTCTCCATTGGTTGATTGAAACGAGAAGCACCCGCTTCGCCCGCCGCCTTTGGCAGCCGACGCGTGCGAGTGCTAACGCCTCAGGAGATAAGGACGTCCCGCTGGGGCGTCAAGGCGGGGAGCCGCGTGCGGCATAGGCCGCCTCTGCGACGCCATCGTGGCCTCGCACGGCTTGGCGCCACATCGCGCAACCGCAGGCGAGGGGGCGGGGTTGTCGGCTGGCCATGCCCAGCGTCCCCGCAGACCCCAACGACCTGATCGACCCGGAGGCTCCCGCCGCGGGCGGCGCCAAGGTCGACACCAAGGCGTATGCTGCGCCCCGCAGCCCCGCCGCCGAGCCGTTTCCGTCCGGCGCTCCCGACCCGCCGCCGTCGCCAGCCCGCTCGGTCGGGAGCGATGATCCGTACGTGGGCGCGTCGATGGATTCGCCGCCCCAGGCGGGTCCCGAGTTGGGCGGCGGCGCGGCGGCTTTGCAAGCCGACGTTGTGGAGGCCGGCGTCGACGCGCTGCTCGACCTGTGCGCCGACCGGGCGTGGCGCGACATCGCCCTGCGCGAGGTGGCGGCGCGGGCGGGCGTCTCCTTCGCCGCCCTCTACGCCCGGGCGCCCGGCAAGGCGGCGCTTCTGTCGCGCCTGTCCGACCGCTACGACCGCGAGGCCCTGCGGGCGGTGGACGGCGATCCGCAGCCGCAGGCGCACGACCGGCTGTTCGAGGCTTTCATGGCGCGGCTGGAGGCCATGGCGGCGCGGCGCGATGCGCTTATCGCCATCGCCCGGGCCGATCCGCTCCTGGCCACGCGCCGCATCGGCCGCACCGCCCGCGCGCTGGCCGAGGCGTCGGGGGTGGACACCACCGGCGGCCGCGGGGCCCTGCGCCTCGCGGCGCTGACGGGCGTATGGGCGCGCACCCTGCAGGTGTGGCGCGACGACGAGGGCGCGCTCAACCGAACCATGGCCGAGATCGACACCCGCCTGCGCCAGGCCGCGCGCCGGCTCGAAAGGGTGGGGGCGGGCTTCTGAACCGGCGCCGGCGCGCTATACCGATCAGCTGACCTTGTCCCGGAGACCGCCGCCCATGTCCGCCCTCGGCCGCTTCTTCTCCCGCATGCTGGGCGGTCGCCGCGCGGCCTCGCGCCCGCCGCCCATGGACCTCGCCCCGGCCGAGGTCGTGTCCTCGATTGCGCCGCTGGAGTCCCCGTCGCCGCAACCCCCGTCGCCGGAGCCGGTATCCGAAGCGGGCGCGCCCGCGGCCCTGTCGTTCGAAGAGGCGCCCTTCACCGAGGAGCCCCGCTCGGAGCTGGCCTTCACCCCCGCGCTGGGCGCCGCATCGGGCGAGGCGGATGTGCTGGCCTCCCACGCCGGCGTCGACCTCGTCGGCGAGGACGCGCCCACCGCTGAGGACGAGGAGGACGTGTTCGAGGAGGAGGAGCGCGCCGACGACGGCGGCGAGGACGAGCGAGCCGACCGGCTCGGCCTGGACGACAAGATCGCCATGCGCGACGCCGCGGTGCCCTACCTGCGCTCGGTGGCGGAGGAGGAGGCGCTCTCCGGCGAGCACAGGGTGCGCCCGACCGACCCCTCCGGCCCGGGCACGCTGGCCGAAGCCCTGACGCGGCTGGAGGCCGAGGGCCGCGTCACCTGCGAACTCGGCGAGGACGAGGCCGGCGCGCCGGTGCTCGTCTACCGGCCACGGGCGGACAGCGCGACCTAGCGCGCGCCGCCGAACACCACCTCGCCCGCCTCGGCCGGCGCGAGGCCGTCGCGGTGGATGGCGGTCCAAAGCGCGGTGAAGACGAGCGGCCAGCGCAGCCCGGCCGTGGCGGGTTCGACCATGAGGTGGCGCAGCCTGTCGCGATGGACGGTGGTCGAAAGCCAGCCGGCGGCGGCGATGCGCTCCGCGATGTCGGCGGCGTCCGGCGCGATCCAGGCGGCGACGGGGGTGGTGAAGCCCTGCTTGCGCGCCCAAGGCCGGGCGGCGGGGCAGGCGCGGGCGAGCCAGCGGCGCAGGATGTGCTTGCCGTGGCGGCCGCGCACCAGCTCGCGGTCGGGCAGGCTCCAGGCGAAGGCGGCCACCTCGCGGTCGAGGAAGGGCGTGCGGCCCTCCAGCCCGTGCGCCATCAGCATGCGGTCGAGCTTGAGCAGGAGATCATCGGGCAGCCAGGTGGCGATGTCGGCCCATTGCGCCTCGCGCAGTGGGGACAGCGGCCCGGGGGGAGGGGGGCGGCCTTCCACGGCCGCGGCCCAGGCTTCGAGCAGAGCGAGGGAACTGCGCTCGCCGATCCGCCGGCGCAGGTTGGGGGCCATGTCGATGGGAAGCCAGTCGAGCATGCGGTCCTGGCGGGGCGCGGCCGGGCGGCCGCCCAGCCAGCGGGGGCGCAGCGCCCGGCGATAGCGGCCGTAGCCGGCGAACAGCTCGTCGCCGCCCTCACCGGTCAGCACCACCGTCAGCACGCCCTTGGCCGCCTCGGCGAGCTTGAGGGTGGGCAGGCAGGCGTAGTCGGCGGTGGGGTCGTCCAGGGCGGCGGCGGCCTGGGGGGCGAGGCGGCGGAAGTCGTCGGCGGTGAAGGTCGTCTCGCGCCAGTCGAGGTCCAGCGCGCGGGCGATCCGCTCCGCGGCGCGGCGCTCGTCGGCGGCCTGCGGCGTGTCGAAGCCGCAGGTGAAGGCGATGACGGAGCGGGTGTTCAGCCGCGCCATCAGGGTGGCGATGGCGGCGGAGTCGGTCCCGCCGGAGAGGAACAGGCCGTAGGGCACGTCCGAGCGCTGGTGTACGCGCACGCTGTCCTCCAGCACCGCGTCCAGCCGGTCGAGCAGGGGCGCGGCGGGGCGCGGTGCGGCGGGGGCGGCCACGATGGCGGGCAAGGTCGTGCGCTCGACGACCTTCCCGGCCTCCACCCGCCACACCGCCCCGGGCGGGGCGCGCTCCACGTCCAGCCGCCGGGCGCCCACGAGGTAGTGGAGCGCGAGGAGCTGGTGGGTCTCGGCCGCGTCCAGCGCGAGACCTTCGGGGCGCAGGCTGCGCGGCTCCGAGGCGAAGGCCAAGCGGTCGGCCGCCTCGCGCACATACAGGGGCTTGATGCCGAAGGGATCGCGCACCAGCCAGGTGCGGCCGTCGCCGCCCAGGAGGCAGAAGGCGTACATGCCGCGCAGCCGCGCGAAGGCGGCGGGGCCCTCGCGGGCATAGAGGTGGAGGAGCGGCTCGAAGTCGCTGCCGGTGGTCAGCTCCGCCTCGAGCCCGAACTCGGCGGCCAGCTCCAGATAGTTGTAGATCTCGCCGTTGCCGATGATCGTGGAGCCGGCCGCGGCGATCGGCTGCCAGCCGCCCTCCAGGTCGATGATGGACAGGCGCGCGTGGGCCAGCACGGCGTCGGGGAGGACCTCCACGCGGATCCCATCCGGCCCGCGATGGGCCAGCGGCGCGATCAACCGCTCCGCATCTTCGGCGGATGCGCCCGCCCCCAGCACGCCCGCCACGCCGCACACGGCGCTCAGCCCAAGGCCGTAAGGCGGGTGAACAGGGCGCGCCAGCGGGCCAGCACGGCGGGGCGTCCGAACTCCGCGGCGACCTTGGCGCGGCCGCGCTCGGCCAGACGGGCGCGCAGGTCGGGGGTGTCGAGCAGCCGGCGCACCGCCGAGGCCATGGCCGCGTCGTCGTCGACCGGCGCGAGTAGGCCGTCGTCGCCCGGGGCGATGAGGGCGGCGGGGCCGGCGGCGGCGGCGGCCACCACCGGCAGGCCGTGCGCCCAAGCCTGGATCACCACATTGCCCAGCGGCTCGAAGCGCGAGGGGAAGAGGCAGACGTCGGCGGCGCGGTAGAGGGCCGAGGCGTCCTCGCGCCAGCCCAGCCAGCGCACGCGCTCCGCCACGCCCAGCCGCACAGCCTCGGCTCGCAGCTCGCCCTCCAGCGGGCCGGAGCCCGCGATCCACAGGTAGGCGTCGGGCAGGCGCGCCAGCACCTTGAGCGCGGTGTCGTGGCCCTTCACCGGGTGCAGCCGGCCCATGGCCAGCAGCAGCGGCGCCTGCGCCGGCGTGTGCAGCAGCGCCCGGTCCAGCGCCGGCTCCGGCCCCGCCTCGGCGAAGTTGGGGATGTGGCTGACGCGCCCCGTCGGCCAGCCCTGCTCAACGACCCATCGCGCGATGTCGGCGGTGTTGGCGACGAGGTGGTCGCAGCCCCTATAGTACTTCAGGTTGTAGTACCCGCCGAGCCGCCCGACGCGCTTCCACGGTCCGCGCGGGACGAAGCGCCCGGCGCGGTTCATCCATTGCACCGCCACGCCCGCGTGCTGGGCGCGCAGCACCCGCCCGACGATGGGCGCCGTGGAGACGTCGAACGGTCCGGAGAAGGGCGCGGTGGAGGTGGGCAGGCCCGCGTCCGCCAGCTCGGCCAGGCGCGCGTCGTGCGGGCGGATCACCGCCGCCTGGTCGCCCCCTTGCACCTGCAGGGCGGTGACGAGGTCGGTGAAATAGCGCTCGGCGCCGCCGTCCTTGCCGGACCCCAGGAGGTGGACGACGGTCACGGCGCTGGCAGGGCCCCTTCGCTCGGGAAAAGACGAGGACGTGGTGGCTGGAGGCGGGCTCGAACCGCCGACCTGAGGGTTATGAATCCTCCGCTCTAACCAGCTGAGCTACCCAGCCCGGCCCGTCGTTCCCCGAGCGAAGGCGCGCTCATAGCCGCGAAGGGGAGCGGGCTCAAGCGCGAGAGAGCCGACGCCGAGCTAGCGGGCGGCCTCGCCCGGCGTGGTGACGCTCAGCGTCAGCGAAGCCTCCACGAGGGTTCGGCCTTCCGCGTCGCGCACGGTGGTCGAGAACACCCGATGGTCGCCGTCCGGGAGCTCGTCGCGCGCCATGTCGGGCAGGGCGGCTATGGCCGCGCGCTTGGCGGAGCCCAGGTCGGGGAACTGAAGCCCGGTCTCGTCGTGGAACGTGCGGTTCTGGTCGGACGTGTCGATGAAGTAGAGCGGCATGGTCAGGCGAGGGTCAGGAAGTCCGGATCGAAGTCGCCCAGCGTGCGCAGCTTGTCCAGATCGTGCGCCTTGAGACGGCCCCGGCCGATTTCGACGAATCCCGAGCGCCGAAGGACCTGCATCGTGCGGTTCATGTGAACGGTGCTGAGCCCCAAGATGTCGGCCAGCTCAGGCTGGCGCAGCGGCATTTCGCAGGCGCTCGCCTCCGCGCCGCCCTGCCGCAGCAGGAGGGTGCAGAAGAAGTGCGCGGCTCGCTCCAGCGCGGTGCGGCGGCCCAGGCTGACCAGGAGTTCCTCCGTCAGGGCGCGTCGCAGGCGGATGGCCGTGGTCAGCGCCTCCGATAGGGCGGGATCGCGGTGCATGGCCTCGGCGACCTCGGCCAGCGGGATCGTGGCGATGTCGCACGGCGTGAGGGCGACATGACTCTCGCGCCGCTGGAAGGGCGTCAGCTCCAGCCCGCACTGGTCGCCGCCGAGCAGCACATCGACAATCTGGCGGCGCCCGTCGAGCAGCATGCGACTCCGCGCCGCCCAGCCGGACCGGACGAAATGCACGTGCGGCGCCTCGGACAGTTCGACGACGGCCTGGTGGGGACGGTAGGGCCTGGCCCGCGCCAGCCACTCGTCGAGGATCGCAGTGTCGGCGGACGACGCCAGGGCCAGCGCTGCGGCGCCATGCCCCCTCATGGGGTCGACCCACGACCGGCGCTTCGCTGGGCGAGGGCCGCGATCTCCTCCGGCGTCCGCGCGAGCCATCGCGGCTCACGGTTCAGCTTGCCGGCGGAGACCTGCGCCTTGGTCTGGGTCGGATAAGGCCCGAACACCATTGGGCCGTTGGTGACCACCCATCCCTTAGAGCGCGCCACGACCTCGAACTGCATTCCGCCCTCCACCAACGCCTTTCCTACGACAGCCGCGCAGCCTTGTGTCCGACTGTCCGGTGGCGGACACAGCGAGCGGCATGTCATTTGTGAATTAATTGGCTCGGTAGCGTGCTAGCATGCTTGGCCGCCTCCCGGTCCTGGGCCGAGGCGCTTGGGAGATCAGCGTGCTCTCGCCTGTTCAAGGTCGAGAACAATGCCGCTCCCCGTTCAATCCAAAACGAGAAATCGTTTACTTTTTCTCATGTCTGCTGGCGATTTCGACATGCTGGCCCCGCATTTTTCCTGGGTGGACATGCCCAAGGGACTTGTGCTCGTCGGCGCGGGCGAGCTGATCGAGGCGATCTATTTTCCGGAGACGGCGATCGGATCGATCGTGGCGACTTCGCCTGAGGGGCTGGAGGTCGAGGCGGGGCTGTTCGGCCGCGACGGCTTCGGCCCGACGGCGCCCCTCATGGACGTCGACCGCGTCAGCGGGCCCATCCTGGTGCAGGTGGCGGGCCACGGCTGGCGGATCACGACGCAGGCGCTCCTCACCTGCGTGGATCAGAGCGCCACCCTGCGCCGGTTGCTGGCTCGCTACGTGCAGACGCTCATCACCCAGACCGGGCAGACGGCGCTCTCCAACGCCATGCACCAGGTCGACGAGCGGCTGGCCCGCTGGCTCCTGATGATCGACGACCGGGTGGATGGGGGCGAGTTCCTGATCACCCATGAGTTCCTGTCGATAATGCTTGGCGTGCGCCGGCCCAGCGTCACCACCTCGCTGCACGTGCTGGAGGGCAACGGCTTCATCCGTTCCGCGCGAGGGACCATCGTGATCCGCGATAGAGCCGGGCTGGAGGCCTTCGCCGGCGACAGCTACGGCAAGCCGGAGGCCGCCTACGAGGAGACCGTCGGTCCGCTGCGGTCTCCTCCGGCGCCCACGACCTGACCGCGCGCGCCGGCTTTCGCGAATAGGGGGAAAGAGACCGCTCTTTCCCCGCTTGGGGCGCGCACGATCCCTTGTCAGCCCGGCGGTTGCGCGAAACCGGCGGCGAGTTGTCCTCCGCGCGCGCTCCACCCCCATAGTGTGGTCATGCCCGGAATTGACACCGACCTGGAGGCCCTGGGGCTGGACGCGCTGCCGGCGCGGCTCGCCAGGCTGCTGATCGAGGCGACCACGCGGCTGGAGGCGCAAGCGGCGGACAAGGACCGCACCTCGCCCGAGTCGATCGCGCGCAGCGTGGGCGTGATCGCGCGCACCGGCGCGGCGCTGGTGGTCTGCGTCGAGCGGCTGGCGCGGCTGCGGGCGCAGCGCACCCTGGGCGATTCCGACCCAACGGAAGAGGCGGACATGGATGACGCCGAAGACGCGGGCGCCTGGCGCCCCGACGACCAGAACCAGGCCTACGAGGCCGAGCGCCTCGAGCGTCGCCTGCGCCTTCTTGCGCGCAACCTGCACATCCCCGGAGGAGATGACGGCGGCGCTGGCGGCGATGGCGCCGGCGCTGCGCGAGGCGGTGCTGGAGAGCTGGCCGGCCAATGCGCTGGCCCACCAGCAGCCGCCTGAGAGCGACGACTGGATCACCTGGCTGCTCCTCGGCGGCCGCGGCGCGGGCAAGACGCGCGCCGGCGCCGAGTGGCTGAGCCTGCAGGCGCAGGCCGCCCCCGGCCGCTTCGCCCTGGTCGGCCCCACCCTGCACGACGTGCGCGAGGTGATGATCGAGGGGCCGAGCGGCCTGCGCGCCATCCGGCGCGGGGCCGAGCGGCCGGTGTGGCACGCCTCGCGCCGGCGCCTGGCGTGGGAGGCCACGGGTTCGGTGGCCTACGCCTTCTCGGCCGAGGACGCCGACAGCCTGCGCGGCCCGCAGTTCCACGCCGCCTGGGCCGACGAGCTGTGCGCCTGGCGCGCGCCGGAGGCGGTGCTCTCCAACCTGCGGCTGGCGTTGAGGCTGGGCCCGCGGCCGCGGCTGGCGCTGACCACCACGCCCAAGCCGATCGCGGCGCTGAGGCGGCTGCTGTCCGAGCCCGGCTGCGTGCGCACCGACGCGCCGACCGCGGCCAATGCGCAGAATCTGGCGCCGGGCTTTCTCGCCTCGCTGCAGGCGCTGTACGGCGGCACGCGGCTGGCGGCGCAGGAACTCGACGGCCTTTTGGTGGAGGACGACGGCGCGGCCCTGTGGCGCGCCGAGCAGTTCGCCCGCCTGCGCGGCCCGGCGCCCGCCCGTCTGGAGCGGGTGGTGCTGGCGGTCGATCCGCCCGCCAGCGAACGCGGCGACGCCTGCGGCCTGGTCGTCGCCGGCCGCGCCGAGGGTCGCGGGTACGTGCTGGCCGACCGGACCACCGGCGGCCTCTCGCCGCTGGCCTGGGGCGGTCGCGCGGCGGCGGTGGCCCGGGAGTTCGGCGCCCACGCCATCGTGGCGGAGGCCAACCAGGGCGGCGACATGGTGCGCACCGTCTTGCAGGTGGCCGAGCCGCCGTGCCCGGTGAAACTGGTCCACGCCACCCGCGCCAAGCGCGCCCGCGCCGAGCCCATCGCCGCCCTCTACGAACAGGGCCGCATCACCCACTGCGGGACCTTCCCGCGCCTGGAGGAGGAGCTGCTGGCCCTGGGCTCGGCCGAGCTCAAGCACAGCCCCGACCGCGCCGACGCCCTCGTCTGGGCCCTAACCGACCTCCTCCTCGACCGCCCCGCGATGCCGCGGGTGGTCATGTTGTGACCTGACACCAGCAGGCGCCCAAGCGCCGCGCCCGCTTTCCCGGAGACCCCATGCCCCATCTCACCGCCTGGCTCGCCGGGCGCGGGCGCAGCGTCCTGCGCGCGCCCGACGCCAAGGCCGAGCGGCCGCCCTTCGCCGTGTCGCTGGCCGCTCTCGGCCCCGCGCGGTGGTCGGCGCGCGATCCCGCCACGCTGGCCCGCGAGGGCTATGCGAGGAACGCCGTCGTCTACCGCTGCGTGCGCATGGTGGCCGAGGCCGCCGCCTCCATCCCGCTCGTGGTGTTCGAGGGCGGCGCCCGCGCGAGCGACCACCCGCTGCAGCGCCTGCTCGACCGGCCCTCGCCCGACGCCTCGGGCGTCGATCTCATCGAGTCGTGGCTCGCCAGCCTGCAGATCGCGGGCTCGGCCTACCTGCAGGCGCAGGGCGAGGCGGACGCGGCGCCCACCGAGCTCTACACCCTGCGCGCCGACCGGGTGCGGCCCGTGGCCGGCCCCGACGGCTGGCCTGCGGCCTGGACCTACGACATGGGCGAGGGGCGCCCGATCACCCTGGCGCGCCAGGCGGTGCTGCAGCTCGGCCTCTACAACCCGCTGAACGACCTCGAAGGCCAGTCGCCGCTCACCGCCTGCGCTGCGGCGGTGGACGTGCACAACGCGGGCTCCGCCTGGAACAAGGCGCTGCTGGACAACTCGGCGCGCCCCTCCGGCGCGCTGGTCTACGCGGGCCCGGCGGGCGAGCGGCTCACGCCAGAGCAGTTCGCCAACCTCAAGACCGAGCTGGGCGAGGCGCACACCGGAGCCGCCGCCGCGGGCCGGCCGCTCCTGCTCGATGGCGGGCTCGACTGGAAGCCCATGGCGCTGACGCCGGCGGAAATGGACTTCGCCGAGCTGAAGCACTCCGCCGCGCGCGAGATCGCCCTCGCCTTCGGCGTGCCGCCGCAGCTGCTGGGCATCCCGGGAGACGCCACCTACTCGAACTACAAGGAGGCCACCTCCGCCTTCTGGCGCGCCACGGTCGCGCCCCTGGCCGGCAAGGCGGCCCGGGCGCTGGAGGGCTGGCTCGCGCCGCGCTTCGAGGCGGCCGCGGGCGCGCTGACCATCCGCCCCGACCTCGACGCCGTCCCCGCCTTCGCCGACGACCGCGCCGCCCTGTGGGCGCGGCTCGACGCCGCGAGCTTCCTCACACCCGAGGAGCGCCGCCGCATGGCCGGGCTGGGGAACGCGTCATGAGCGACGCCGCCCCGGCGGGCGCGCCCACGAGCGCCAATGTCAGCATAACCGCGCCTCAGCCGGCCTGGCGACTGGACCGGCAGGTCTCCATCGCCGTCATGTTCGCCTTCCTGGTGCAGACCGGCGGGGCCTTGCTGTGGGCTGGCGGCGCGGCCGAGCGCATCGCCTCCGTCGAACGTCGCCTCGAGCGTCAGTCGGGCGTGAACGAGCGGCTGGCGCGCCTCGAGGCCGAGGCGGAGGCCAGCCGCGCCGCCCTCGCCCGCATCGAGGCCCTGCTCGACACCCGGGCGGGAGCGCGCTCGTGAGCGCCGCCGCCACCGCCATCGAGGGCTACGCCTCGCTGTTCTGGCGCAAGGACCTGGCCGGCGACGTGGTCGCGCCCGGCGCCTTCGACGCGACCGCCGACCAGCCGCCGGCGCGCATCAAGATGCTGCACCAGCACGACGCCCGAACGCCGATCGGCGTGTGGGACGAGGTGCGCCCCGACGCTCGCGGCCTCTACGTGCGCGGCCGCATCCTGCCGCACGCCGCCGTCGCGCGCATGTGCGCGGCCCTGGTGCGCGCCGGCGCGCTGGACGGCCTCTCGATCGGCTTCCGCACGCTCACGGCGCGGGCCGACCCGGCCGCGGGCGTGCGCGTGCTCACCGCCGTCGACCTTTGGGAGGTCTCGCTCGTGACCTTCCCCATGCTGCGCGAGGCGCGGCTCTCCCCCCTTTCCGCAACCAAGGACTGACCCATGAAAGAGACCAAGCAGGCGGCTCCGGCCGCCGAGACCCGCGCGGCCATGCACGAGGTGATGGCCGCCTTCGAGGCCTTCCGCGCCGCCAACGACCAGCGGCTGGACGAGATCGAACGCAAGGCCTGCGCCGATCCGCTGCTGGAGGAGAAGGTCTCGCGCATCGATGCGGCGCTCTCCGCCGCCGAGCGCCGCTTCGACCGCGCGTCCGTCGACGCCCGGCGGCCGATGCTGGGCGGCGCAGTGCGCGGCCCCGAGCCGGACGAGCGCAAGGCGGCCTTCGACGGCTACCTCAAGACGGGCGCCGCCACGGCGGGGCTGGAACTGAAGGGGCTCTCCGAGAGCGTCCCCACCGCCGGCGGCTACCTCGCGCCTCCCGAGCTGGAGCGCAGCATCGACCGGCGCCTGGCGCAGACCAGCCCCATGCGCGCCATCGCCACGGTGCGCACCGTGGGCGGCGCCACCTACGCCAAGCCGGTCTCCACCACCGGCCTAGTGGCCAGCTGGGCTGCGGAAACCGCCGCGCGCATCGAGACCACGCCGCCGGTGCTCGACCTCCTGAGCTTCCCCGCCGCCGACCTCTACGCCGCCCCCGCCGCCACCCAGGCGCTCTTGGACGACGCCCAGGTCGACATCGACCAGTGGCTGGCCGACGAGGTGAACGACGCCTTCGCCGCTCAGGAGAGCTCAGCCTTCGTGGCGGGCGACGGCGTCGCCAAGCCCAAGGGCTTCCTCAGCTACGCCCAGGTGGCCGACGCCTCCCAGGCGTGGGGGCAGATCGGCTACGTCGCCACCGGCGCGGCCGGCGCCTTTCCGAGCAGCAACCCGGCCGATGTGCTGTTGAGCCTGATCTACGCGCCCAAGGCGGTGTTCCGCCCCAACGGGCGCTTCGTGATGAACCGGCGCACGCTCTCGGCCGTCCGCAAGTTCAAGGACGCCCAGGGCGACTACATCCTGACGCCGCCGACCCAGCCGGGCCAGCAGCCATCGATCTTCGGCTACCCGGTGACCGAGATCGAGGCCATGCCCGACATCGGCGCGAGCACCACGCCCGTCGCCTTCGGCGACTTCGCCCGCGGCTACCTGATCGTGGACCGCGCCGGCGTGCGGGTGCTGCGCGACCCCTACTCCGCCAAGCCCTACGTCCTGTTCTACACGCTGAAGCGCGTGGGCGGCGGCGTGCAGAACTTCGACGCCATCAAGCTCCTCAAGTTCTCCACCAGCTGATCGCCCAAGAACCCTCTCCCCCCTTGTGGGGGAGAGGGCAGGGTGAGGGGGGTGTGACGCCGCCCTCGCCTCTGAGCCGCCACCTCCCCGGCCGGAGCCCCCATGCCCCTCACCATCATCGCTCCGCCCTCCGTGGAGCCGGTCTCGCTCGCCGAGGCCAAGGCGCACCTGCGCGTCACCCACGACGCGGAGGACGACCTGATCACAGCGCTGATCACCGCCGCGCGCGAGCGGGCGGAGGCCGCCGTCGGCCTGTGCCTCCTCCCCACCGGCCTGTCGCAGACCGGCCCCGCGCCGCCGGACGGCGCCGTGCGCCTGCTGCGTGGCCCGCTGATCGGCGTCGACGCCGTGAGCGTCTCCGACGCCTTGGGCGGTTGGACGCCCGCGGCGCCCGGGGCCTTCGCCGTCGACGCCGGTTGCGAGCCCGCGCGGGTGCGGCTCGGCGGCGTCGCCTGCGCCGTGCCCCTGGCCCCACCCCGCGACGTGCGGATCGACTACCGCGCCGGCTTTGAAACCGCCCCCGCCGGTCTGCGCCAGGCGCTGCTGTGCCTCCTCGCCGACGCCAACGAGCGTCGCGGCGATGCGGCGGCCCCCACGGTCGGCGCGGCCGAGGCGTGGCTGGCCCCCTTCCGCACAGGCCGCCTGTGACCCCGCGCGCCTCCCCCGCCGTCCTGCAGGCCGCCGTCGAGACCGAGACCGCCGAGGGCGGCCGCACGCGCGTGTGGGCCGATGTGGCGACGCTGTGGGTGACGCTCGCCTACGGCGCAGCGACCGCGGATGAGGCGCAGGAGATGCGTCCCGTGCGCGTCGAGGTCGCGACCGCGACGGCCCGCGATCACCCCGCGGCGGAGGCGGGCCAGCAGTTGGCGATCACGGGTGACGATGCGGCGTGGCGCGTGCTCGAGACACGGCGCGGCGCGCCGGCGCCGGGAAGGATGACGCTGCTGCTGGATCGTGAGGGGTGAGGGGAGGGCGTCACTTCGGCGCCGTGGGAGCTGCCGCCGCGCACAGCTCGCATCAAGGCACGCTGCGCTCTTCGGCCTTGACCCGACCTGCGCGCGCCGGCCGATCGAGGGCGTCGGGACGCTGAGCGTCCTTCGATAGCTTCGACTTAGCCTGCGGCCGCGTCGAACACTGAGCAGGCGACTGCCTGGGTTCGGCGCGACCACCTGGGTCCAAGATCTCAGCCAAGCGTGCTGCACACCGCCGGCGGGGCTCCCGCCGGCTCCCGCTTTCCAGTGGTGAGCGAGTGCGAACTGCACCTCCGCCTCATCACGAACTGCGGCAGGCTGCAGCCCAGTGTTCGACGCGGCCGCAGGCCGGGTCGACAATCTAAGGACGCCCTGCGTCCCGACGCCAACCGGTCAGCCGTCGCAGCGCAGGGCGAGTCAAGGCCGAAGAGCCGAAGGCGTGCCTTGACGCGACCGAGCACGGCGACCGTGCGCATCGGCGCAGCGACTGGCCGTCCGCCTGCGCAACGCCCCCCTTAATCAAAGCGAGTCCCACCCATGCCCACCTCCCCCGAGGCCGCGCTGAGCGTGGCGCTCCTCGCCCGGCTGCGCGCCGATGCCAACCTGCAGGCGGTCCTCGCCAAGCGCGTCTACGACGAGCCGCCGCCCGATCCCGTCTACCCCTACCTGCACCTCGGGCGGCTGCAGTCGCGCCCCTGGGGCGGCGCCTCGGGGCCCGACGAGGCGGAGGGGGTCGAGCACGTGGTCACGCTGACCGCCGTCTCCCGCTTCGGGGGCGCGCAGGAAGCCAAGGCCACAGCCGCCGCCGTCCGCGCAGCCCTGCACAACGCAGCCATCGACCTCGGCGTCGACCAGCGCCTCGTCTCGCTGCGCTGCACCTACGCCGACGTGTTCCGCGCCGCCGACTGGCGCTCGACCTACGGCGTCGTGCGCCTGCGCGCCGTCACCGAACCCACCGCCGCAACCGTGCAAGGAGCCTGACGCCCATGGCCGCCCAGAAAGGCAAGGACATCCTCCTCAAGATCGGCGACGGCGCGACGCCCGAAGGCTTCGCCACCGTCGCCGGCGTGCGCGCCCGCACCCTGTCGCTCAACGCCAAGAGCGTAGACGTGACCGACAGCGACTCCGCCGGCCGCTGGCGCGAGCTGCTGGAGGGCGCCGGCGTGCGCCAATGCTCCGTGTCCGGGTCGGGCGTGTTCAAGGACGCGGGCGCCGACGAGCGCATCCGCCAGAGCTTCTTCGACCAGTCGGCGCGCACCTGGCAGCTGGTGATCCCGGGCTTCGGCATGGTCGCCGGACCCTTCCTGGTGGCCGCCCTGGAGTACGCCGGCCAGTTCGACGGCGAGGCTACCTTCGCCCTGACCCTCGCCTCGGCCGGCGCGCTCACCTTCACGGCGGCGGCGTGACCCCGCCGATCAACGGCGCGCGGGGCGAGGCGCTGGCCGTCGTCGCCGGCGAACCGCGGCGGCTGTGCCTGACGCTGGGCGCCTTGGCCGAGATGGAGACCGCGCTCGGCGTTCATGGCTGGGAGGCGCTGGCCGCGCGGCTGCGCGCCCTCTCGCCAGGCGACCTGCAGGCGGCGCTGGCCGCCCTGCTGCGCGGCGGCGGGGAGACCGACTGCGCCGCCGCCCTCGACCGCCTGCCGGTGACGCCCGCCGAGGCCGCGCAGGCGGTGGCCGCGGGCTTCGCCGCCGCCGCGCTCTGAGGCGGCATGGACTGGCCCGCCCTGCTCGCCTTCGCCATGCGCCGCTTCGTCCTGCCTCCGGAGGTCGTCTGGCGCCTGTCGCTCGCCGAGTGGCGCGCCCTGACCGCACCCGCCGGACCGGCTCCGCTGTCGCGTGCGGACTTCGCCGCGCTCGCCGCCGCCCATCCCGATCACCGCCCCCGCGAGGCCCTATGAGCGACCCCTTCGATCCGCAGGCGGGCGGCCTCTCCGCCCTGCCGCAAGCCGCCTCAGAGGCCGGTGCCGCGCTGGACGCGGTGCGCTCCGCCGGCGCCTCGGCAGCCGACAGCATCGACCAGGCTTTCACCCGCGCCGGGACCAACCTGGCGCGCACGCTCGCCAAGGCCGCGAGCGACGGCAAGCTCTCGCTGGGCGACCTCGCCAAGGCCGCCATCGAGGCGGTGGACTCAGCCTTCGGCAAGGGCTCGGGCGGGAGCGCCGGCGGCCTCGCGGGCGCGCTCGGCGCCCTGTTCGGCGCGGCCTTCGGCGGGGCGCGGGCCGACGGCGGGCCGGTGACGGCGGGCGGCGCCTACCTCGTCGGCGAGCGCGGGCCCGAGCTGTTCCGCCCCGCCGGCGCCGGGACGATCGACGCGCCGCCGGGCGCGGGCGGCGGCGTCACCGTCAACCTCAACCTTCCGGGCGGGACCGACGCGCCCGCTCTGCTGCGCTCCGAGGCGCAAGTGGCGCAGGCGCTGGCCCGCGCCGTGGCGCTCGGCCGTCGCTGAGAGGAAGTCTCATCATGCACCCCTTCACCGAAACGCGCCTGCCGGCGCGCCTGGCCTTCGGCTCCACCGGCGGGGTGGAGCGACGCACCACCGTGGTGGCCCTGGCTTCCGGCTTCGAGCGACGCGCCAGCCCGTGGGCGGACGGGCGGCGGCGCTACCTGGTCGGCCAGTCGATCCGCTCGCTGGCCGAGGCGGCCGAGCTGCTCGCCTTCTTCGAGGCGCGGCGCGGCCGGCTGCAGGGCTTCCGCTTCACCGACTTCACCGACGCCGCTTCCGCGCCGCCGGGCGTGGCGGTCTCGCCCTTCGACCAGCCGCTCGGCGTGGGCGACGCCGCCGCGTCGGTGTTCCAGCTCGTCAAGACCTATGGCGAGGGGGACGACGCCTACGTGCGCCCCATCCGCAAGCCCGAGACGGGCTCTGTGCGGGTGGCGGTGGCCGGCGTGGAGCTCGACGCCGGCGGCTTCGAGGTGGACCTCGCGACGGGCGCGGTGACGCTCGCCGTCGCCCCGGCCGCCGGCCGCGCCGTCACAGCCGGCTTCCGCTTCGACGTGCCGGTGCGCTTCGACACCGACCGGCTGGACGTGACGCTGGAGGGCTTCGACGCCGGCCGCGTGGTGGCCGCGCCGCTGATCGAGGTGCGGGTCTGATGCGCGCTATCCCCGACGCGCTCGCCGCCGCCCTCGACGCCGAGGCCGCCACTCTCGCCACCGCCTGGATCGTCACCCGCGCCGACGGCGTGCGGCTGGGCTTCACCGACCACGACCGGCCGCTGAGCGTGGAGGGCGTCGCCTGCGCGCCCGCCTCGGGCTGGACCGGCGGGGCCGCCGACAGCGCGCTGGGCTTCGATCCCGGCTCGGCCTCGGCGCAGGGCGGGCTCGACAGTGCGGCGCTGGACGAGGGCGACATCGCCGCCGGCCTCTACGACGGCGCGGCGGTGGAGGCGTGGCGGCTGGACTGGTCGGCGCCCGAGGCCCGCGTGCGGCTGTGGCGCGGGACCATCCGACGGCTGGTGCGCGACGGCGTGGGCTACACCGCCGAGATCGACGGCTCGCTCGCGCTGCTGCAGCGCACCGCCGGGCGCACCTACGACCGGAGCTGCGACGCGCAGCTTGGCGACGCGCGCTGCCGCGTCGACCTCGCCGCCTTCCCGGACGTCACCTGCGACAAGCGCTGGGCCACCTGCAGCGGCGTCTTCGCCAACGCGATCAACTTCCAGGGCTTCCCATCCATCCCGGGCGATGACTTCCTGGCGGTGGTCGCCGGCGGCGCGGGCGTCAACGACGGAGGCTCGCGTGGATGAGGCGAGGAGCCTCGCCCTGGCCGAAGCGCGCCGCTGGCTGGGCACGCCCTACCGCCACGGCGCCAGCGTGCGCGGGGAGGGGAGCGACTGCCTCGGCCTCGTCCGCGGCGTCTGGCGCGCCCTGTACGGCGCCGAGCCCCAGGCTGTGCCTGCCTACCGCCCCGACTGGGCGGAGGTGGGCGAGGTGGAGACGCTGCTCGACGCCGCGCGCCGCTGGTTGCGCCCCGTTGCCATGCCCGCCGCGCGCCCGGGCGACGTGGTGCTGTTCCGCATGGCGCCTCAGGCGTGTGTGAAGCACTGCGCCATCGTCTCCGACGATGCGGGCGAGGGGCGGGCGATCCACGCCTACTGGGGCCGTTCGGTGGTGGAGAGCTGGCTCGGCTCCTGGTGGCGCCGGCGGCTGCACTCCGCCTGGGCCTTCCCCTCGACGGACCCGACATCTGAGCAGGAGGCCGCATGGCCACGGTGATCCTCTCCGCCGCGGGCGGCGCCTTCGGCGGCGCGCCCGGTGCGTTTCTCGGCCGGCTGGTCGGGGGGGCGGTCGACACGCTGGCGCTAAGCGCGCTCACGCCCGCGCGCCAGGTGGGGACGCGGCTCTCCGGGTTGCAGCTCTCCTCCACCGCCGAGGGCGCGCCCATGCCCGCAGCCTTCGGGCGGGCGCGGGTCGGGGGGCAGGTGATCTGGGCCGCGCGGTTCAGGGAGACGCGGGTCTCGCAGTCCACCGGCGGCGGCAAGGGCGGCCCCAAGGCGTACAGCTACAGCTACTCGCTTTCCTTCGCCGTGGCGGTGGCCGAGGGGCCCATCCAGGGGATCGGTCGCGTGTGGGCCGACGGCGTCGTCATGGACATGAGCGGCGTGGTGATGCGCACCTACCTGGGCGGCGCAGAGCAGACGCCGGACCCCCTGATCGAGGCGATCGAGGGCGCTGCGCCCGCCTACCGCGGCGTGGCCTACGTGGTGTTCGAGGACCTGGACCTCGACGCCTATGGGAGTCGCCCGCCGCAGCTCAGCTTCGAGGTGTTCCGCCGCCCGCCGGGCTCCGGCGCGCTGGAGGACCGGCTGAAGAGCGTGTGCCTGATCCCCGGCGCGGGCGAGTTCGTGCTCGCCTCCGAGGTGGTGCTGCGTCGCGACGGCCTGACCTCCACCGTTCCTGAGAACATGAACAATCCCACGGGCCGGCCCGACCTCCTGGTCAGCCTCGACCAGCTGCAGGCGCAGCTGCCCAACGTGGAGGAGGTCTCGCTCGTGGTCGCCTGGTTCGGCGACGACCTGCGCTGTGGCCGTTGCCGGGTGCGCCCGGGCGTGGACCAGCCCGCCAAGTCCACCACGCCGCAGACGTGGAGCGTCGCCGGGATCGGACGTGCCGACGCCCACCAGATCTCGCGCCACGACGGGGGCGCGGCCTATGGCGGCACGCCCAGCGACGGCTGCGTGCTGCAGGCCATCGCCGAGCTCAAGGCGCGCGGGCTGAAGGTGACCCTCTACCCCTTCCTCCTGATGGACGTGCCGCCGGGCTCCGGCCTGCCCGATCCGTACGGCGGCGCCGAGCAGGCCGCCTATCCCTGGCGGGGCCGCATCACCGCCTCGCTCGCCCCCGGCCGCCCCGGCTCGCCCGACAAGTCCGCCGCCGCCGCGGACGAGGTCGTCGCCTTCTTCGGCCAGTACGCCGCGCTCGTGCTGCACTGCGCAGACCTGGCGGCGCAGGCGGGCGGGGTGGACGGCTTCCTGATCGGCTCGGAGCTGCGCGGCCTCACCACCCTGCGCTCCGATGCGTCGACCTATCCGGCCGTTCAGTCCTTGCGCGAGCTGGCCGCCCGATGCCGCGCCGAGCTTGGACCCTCCTGCCGCATCGGCTACGGCGCCGACTGGAGCGAGTGGTCCGCGCACGCCCCTGGCGACGGCTCAGGCGACCTGTTCTTCCACCTCGACCCGCTATGGGCCGACCCGAACCTCGACTTCATCGGCATCGACTTCTACCCGCCGCTGTCCGACTGGACGGCCGGCGACGGCGGGATCGACGCCGCCGCGGGCTTCCGCGGTCCGCACGATCCCGCCTATCTGCGCGCCAACGTGACGGGCGCCGAGGACTTCGACTGGTTCTACGCCTCGGCCGCCGACCGCACCGCCCAGCGCCGCACGCCGATCACCGACGGCGCCTACGGCGAGCCTTGGCTGTATCGCGCCAAGGACCTCGTCTCCTGGTGGTCGAACCTCCACCACGACCGCCCGCGCGGCGCGCGGGCGGCGCAGCCCACCGCGTGGTCGCCGGGCCTCAAGCCCATCCGCCTCACCGAGTTCGGCTGCCCGGCTGTGGACCGCGGCGCCAACAGCCCCAACCTGTTCGTCGATCCCAAGTCGGCCGAGAGCGCGCTGCCGCCCGCCTCCACCGGCCTTCGCGACGACCTGGGCCAGCGGCGTGCGCTGGAGGCCGTGCTCGCCCACTTCGAAGACGCCGCCGCCAACCCCGTCTCGCCTGTCTACGCCGGCCCCATGCTGGAGGGCGCTTCGGCCTGGTGCTGGGACGCGCGGCCCTTTACCGACTTCCCCGCCCGCGCCGCCGTCTGGGCCGACGCGCCGGACTGGACGCTCGGCCACTGGCTCACCGGGCGCATGGGCGGCCTGCAGCTCGCCGATCTAGCCGCGGCGCTCGCCGCCCGCGCCGGAGTCGGCGCCGACCTGTTCGATCCGTCAGAGGCCAGCGGGCTGGTGACGGGCTACGTCGTGGCGGCGCCCGTGAGCGTGGCCGAGGCGTTGCAGCCACTCGCCCAAGCCTACCCCTTCGACGCCGCCGAGTGTAACTCCGGCGTGCGCCTGCTCGACCGAGACGCCGGCCTGTCCGCGGTGCTGGACGCCGCCGCGCTGGCGCTCGCCGACGACCGCGCCTCCAGCCGTTCGGACGCGCGGACCCTGAAGCCCACGCCGGACCTCGTGCGCGTGCGCTATGTCGACGCCGACGCCGAGTATCAGACCGGCTCGCTGGCGGTGCGGGCGGTCGCACCCGCCGGCGGCGGGCCCGGCGTGCTCGACCTCAAGGTGATCGGCGACGAGGCGCTGGCGCAAGCCGCCGCTGAACGGGTGCTCGCCCGCGCCACCGCCGAGCGCGACGCCGTGACCATCGACGTGGCGCCCCTGGAGGCGCTGCGCTTCACGCCCGGCGACCTGCTGCAACTGGGCGCCGACCCGACGCGGTGGCGCGTGCTGCGCGCCGATGTCGACGAGACGCCGCGCCTCACGCTCGCCCGCGCCGAGCCGCCCGCCACGCCGCTCCCGTCGGCTCCGCCCACCCGCGTCGGCGCGCTCCCGGCGGTGGTCGGCGCGGCGGTGCTGCAGGTGCTCGACCTGCCGCCGCTGCCGGGGTTCGAGGACGACGCACGGCCGGTGCTCGCCGCCTCCGCCGCGCCGTGGGCGCCTCAGGACGTGTGGGCCGGCGCCTCGACCTCGAGCCTGACGACGCGGGCGCGCCTCGCCGATCCCTCCATCGTCGGCGTCACGCTGAGCGACCTGCCTGCGGGACCACGGTTCCGGTTCGATCGCGCCACCCGGCTCGTGGTGCGCGTTGAGGGCGGGCCGCTGGCCTCGGTCTGCGAAAGCGACGTGCTTGACGGCGCCAACGCGCTGGCGGTGCGCGGGGCGGGCGGTGAATGGGAGGTGCTGCAGTTCGCCGACGCCGAGCTGCAGGCCAGTTCCGGCCTCGGCGGGGTCTATCTCCTGTCGACGCTGCTCCGCGCCCAGTGCGGCAGCGACCCGGCCATGGCGGCGCTCACGCCCGCCGGCGCCGATGTCGTGCGCCTGGGCGCGGGGCTGGGGCGGGCGCAGGTCTCGCTCTCCGAGCGCACCCTGCCGCGGGTGTGGCGCGCCGCACCGGCCGGATCGCCGCCCGGCGGTGCGGCGTCCACCGAGGTCGACACGGCCTGGGACGGGATCGGCTACCGGCCTTGGGCGCCCTGCCACCTCTCTGTGCGATCGCGCGCCGACGGCGGGGTCGACCTCGCCTGGTTGCGACGCGCCCGCCTGCACGGCGATCCTTGGGACGGCCCCGATCCACCCCTTGGCGAGGAGGTCGAGCGCTATCGCGTCGCCGTGCTGCAGGGCGAGGCGGAGCTTCGCGCCTGGGAGGTGGACGCCCCCTTCACCACCTACGCCGGCGGCGACCTCGCCACCGACTTCCCCGCCGGCGCGCCGGCCCGGCTGAGCCTTGCGGTCGCGCAGTTTTCCACGGTCTGGGGATGGGGCGCGACGCTGCGGCGCGACGTGTGGCTCTAGGGCAACACTCGCCCTTGCGCGCGCGGCGCTTCCGCCTAAGTGTCGGGCGCACCTCCACCGGAAGCCCGCCTTGGCGAACGATCCCTACCAGGAGCTGGGCGTCCCGCGCTCGGCCGACGCGGACGCCATCCGCAAGAGCTTCCGCAAGCTCGCCAAGCAGCTGCACCCCGACAAGAACCCCGGCGACGCCAAGGCGGAAGAGCGCTTCAAGCGCGTCTCGGCCGCCTTCGACCTGCTCGGCGATCCTGAGAAGAAGGCCAAGTTCGATCGCGGCGAGATCGACGCCGACGGACGCGAGACGGCGCGCGGCTTCGACCCGCGCGGCGGCGGAGGCGGCTTCGGCGCGAGCGGCGGCGGCGCCGCGGGGGGCTTCGGCGCCCGCTTCGAGGGCGCCGACCTCGACGACATCCTGGGCGAGATGTTCGGGCGCGGCGGGGCTGGCGGCGGCGGTTTCGGTCGTGGCGGCGCCGCGGCGCGCGGCCAGGACGCGCGCTCGCGCCTGGAGATCGAGCTGGAGGAGGCGATCCGCGGCGGCGCCAAACGCGTGGTCTTCCCCGACGGGCGCCAGCTCGACGTCAACATCCCCAAGGGCGCCTACGACGGGCAGACCCTGCGCCTGAAGGGGCAGGGCGCTCCTGGCCGTGGCCATGCGGCGGCGGGCGATGCGCTCATCGAACTCGCCGTGCGGCCGCACCCGATGTTCCACGCCGACGGAGCCGACCTGCGCATGGATCTGCCGCTGTCGCTGCCCGACGCCGTGCTGGGTGCAAAGGTGGCGGCCCCCACGCCCGAGGGCGACGTGCAGCTCACCGTGCCGAAGCGATCCAGCTCCGGCGCCACCTTGCGGTTGAAGGGGCGCGGCGGCGTCGATCCGCAGACCGGGCGGCGCGGCGACCTGTTCGCCCGGCTGATGATCGCGCTTCCCGACGCTGACGACCCGGCGCTCGACACGCTGGCCGAGGAGATGCGGCGACAGCGGCCGTACACGCCACGCCGGCGGTGAGCCCCGCCGCCGGCGCAACGGCGACGCTTGGCGCCCGTTCAGGGCGGGTTCAGTCCTTAGCCGTCAAGGTCGCGATCATGCGTGGCGTTCTCCTCAGCCTGTGCGCGGCGACCGCCCTTCTGGGCGCAGGGGCGGCGCGCGCCGACCAGCCCGACAGCCTGGGCGCCGGCTGGTCGCCGCTGCAGGGCGGCCAGGCCAAGAGCCAGGTGCGCGCCGGCCAGATCGTCCCCCTCTCCACCGCGACCGCCGCGGTCCGCCGCCGCATTCCCGGCCGGCTGCTGGACGCCGGGTTGGAGCCCGACGGCGCACGGCAGGTGTATCGCGTGCGCTGGGCCGCCGCCGATGGCCGGCGCATCGACGTGATCGTCGACGCCGGTTCGGGTCAGATCATCCGCCAGGAAGGGCGCTAGGGAGTCTTCGCCATGCGCATCCTCCTCGTCGAAGACGATCCCGACCTCGCCCGCCAGCTCAAGTCGGCCCTGACCGACGCGGGCTACGCCGTCGACCACGCTCCCGACGGCGAGGAGGCGCAGTTCTTGGGCGAGACCGAGCCCTACGACGTCGTGGTGCTCGACCTCGGCCTGCCCAAGATCGACGGGGTCTCTGTGCTGGAGCGCTGGCGCAAGGGGGGCATGGCCAAGCCCGTGCTGATCCTCACCGCCCGCGGCGCCTGGAGCGAGAAGGTGGCGGGCTTCGACGCCGGGGCCGACGACTATCTCACCAAGCCCTTCCACACCGAGGAGCTGCTCGCGCGCCTGCGGGCGCTGGTGCGCCGCTCGGCCGGCCACAGCGCGCCGGCGCTGACCTGCGGCGACCTGCGGCTGGATCCGCGCGCGGCCCGCGCCACCGTTGACGGCGAGCCGGTGAAGCTGACCTCGCTGGAGTACCGGCTGCTGCACTATCTCATGCTGCACCAGGGTCGGGTGATAAGCCGCACAGAGCTCGTCGAGCACCTGTACGACCAGGACTTCGACCGCGACTCCAACACCATCGAGGTCTTCGTCGGCCGCCTGCGCAAGAAGATCGGCCCCGACCGCATCGAGACCATGCGCGGCCTGGGCTACCGCCTCTCGCCCTGCGGCGAGGGTGCGGAGCCGACGGCGTGAGTGTCGATCACAGCGTCGCGGCTGCAGCGTCGTGTCGGCCATCGCCGCCGCGGTGAGCGGCGAACGACGACGAGCGGACGAGTCGCTCGTCCAGCGCCTGGTGTGGCTGGCGGCGGGATGGACGATCGGCGTGCTGCTGCTCACCGGCGCGGCGCTGGTGTTCTTCTTCAACGACGCCGCCGTCAGCCGGCTCGACCGCGACCTGCAGGGCGACGCCGACAACCTCTACTCGGGGTCGAGCGTGGGCGCGGACGGCCAGGTCGTGGCCCCTTTCCTCACCGACGAGCGCGCCTTCCGTCCCTTCCAGGGCCACTACTGGCAGATCGGCGAGCCGCGCGCCGACGGCCTGGTTCACGCCCTGCCGCTGCTGCGCTCGCGCTCCATGTGGGACGGCGAAGACCTGCCGAGCTCGCCGAAGGTGGTGGCCAAGCTCTCACGCAAGCCGAACGGCTCGGTGGCCTACGACGGCGTGTGGCATCGTCAGCCCGTGCGCATCGTCGCCATGCAGCGTTACCTCACGGGGCACGCCGGCCCGGTGGTCTTCGCGGTCGCCGAGGATCGCGAGCTGCTCGACAAGGACATCGGCCGCTTCGCCCTGACCGGCGTCGTCATCCTTCTGCTCGTGGGCGCAGGGCTGGTCGCGGCGGTGGTGCTGCAGGTGCGCGTCGGGCTGCGGCCGCTGTTTCGCATGCGCAGCGATGTGGCGCGCGTGCGCGAGGGCGGGGCCGATCGCCTGCCCGAAGGCGGCTACCCCCGGGAATTGGAGCCGCTGGCCGGCGAGCTCAACGGCCTGCTCGAGCACTCTCGCGAGGTGATCGAGCGCCAGCGCACCCACGTCGGCAACCTCGCGCATGCTCTTAAGACGCCGATCTCGGTCATGCTGAGCGAGGCCGAGCGGCAACCGGGCCCCTTGGCCGAGCTGGTGACGCGCCAGGCCCACGCCATGCAGGGGCAGGTCGACCACCACCTGCGCCGCGCCCGCGCCGCCGCCCGCGCCAAGGTGGGCGGAGAACGCACGCCGGTCGAGCCCGTGCTCGACGAGCTGGCCCGCACGCTGGACCGCATCTACGCAAGGCGCGGGGTGGACATCGGCTGGGAGGCGGACGCAGGCGCCGTCTTCCTCGGCGAGCGCCAGGATCTGCTGGAGATGATCGGCAATCTCCTGGAGAACGCCTGCAAGTACAGCGGCGGTGAGGTTCAGGCGCACGCGCGGCTCGCGCCGCAGGACGGCCTCCTGATCACCATCGACGACGACGGCCCGGGCCTGGACCCAGCCCAGCGACTGGAGGCGGTCCAACGCGGCCGGCGCCTGGATGAGACGGCGCCTGGATCGGGCCTGGGCCTGTCGATCGTCGACGAGCTGGCGCGGGCCTACGGCGGATCGCTGGCGCTCGAGCGCTCGCCCCTTGGCGGCCTGAGCGCCGAGCTGCGCCTTCCACGCGCGGCGGACTGACGCGCCGGTCGCGTACGGCGTCCGTCGGCGCTAGACACGCTCCCACATGTGGCTTTTTTGGATCTGCGCGGGGGCGCTGGCGGCGGCGGCGGCGCTCTTGGTGGCGTCGCGTGCGGCCGGCGCCGCCCGGCTCGCCCAGGTGGCCGAGGATCCGGCGCTGGGCGTGCACCGGCGCGCCCTGTCCGAGCTCGACGAGCTCGCCGCCCGCGGCCTTGTGGCTCCGAGCGAGCTGGCGGGCGCTCAGGCCGAGGCGGGGCGGCGCCTGCTGTCGGCCGCCGACGTCGCGCGACGACCCGAGCGACCGGCGCTGCGCGGCTCGCGCGGCGCGGTCACCGCCGGCGCGGTTCTGGCGTCCCTCCTGGCGCTGGGCGCGTACCTTCTCGTCGGCGCGCCGGGCTATCCCGACCAGCCGTATGCGCGGCGCCTCGCCGGCTGGAGCGCGCCCAGCGGGCTCGAGCGGCTCGACCCCGCCCGCCTCGCCGCCGTGCTGGAGGCGGTGACGCTCAAGCGGCCGGACGACCCGCGCGCCTTCGACTTCCTCGGCCGCGCGCGCATGGCCGCGGGCGACTTCGGCTCGGCCGCCCAGGCCTTCGAGCACGCCGCCCGCCTGGCGCCCACCAACGCGATCTACCCCTCCGAAGCCGGGGAGGCGCTGTTGCAGGGGCAGGAGGGCAAGGTGCCGGTCGAGGCGCAGGCCGCCTTCCGCGAGGCGCTGCGGCGCGACCCGAAGAACGCGGCGGCGCGCTATCACCTCGCCCGCGCCCGGATGGCGGCGGGCGACGTGGCGGGCGGCCTGGCCGAGTGGCGAGCCCTGGCCGCCGATATTCCGGTCGATGACCGGCGCAGGGCCGACCTCCTGGCCGAGATCGCCCAGGCGCAGGCTACGGGCGCGCTCCCCGTCCAGGCGGCGCAGACGCCGACCCCCAGCACGCCTTTGGCCGCAGGGCCGACCGCCGATCAGGTGGCCGCGGCCGTACACACCGCGCCCGAGGGCGGGCCTGAGCAGGCCGCCTTCATCCGCTCGATGGTCGCCGCCCGCGCGGCGCGGTTGAAGGCGAACCCGGACGATCCCGCGGGATGGGCGCTTCTCGTCCGCTCATATGGCGTGCTGGGCGATGCGGCGGCTCAGGCGCAGGCGCTCGCCCAGGCGCGGATCGCGCTCGCCAAGCGGCCCGACGCGCTGGCCCGGGTCGAGGCGCAGGCGCAGGTCTTGGGCCATCCGCCGGGCGGGAGTAGATAGGGCCGTGGCCTCGTTCCTCCCCAAGTCACGCAAGGCGCGCCGGCGGCTCTACGTCGTGGCGGCGGCCGCGCCGGTGGTGGCCATCGCCGCCGGCCTGTCGGCCTATGCCCTGGGGGACTCGGCGGTGTTTTTCTACAGCCCCGCCCAGGCGCTGGCGAAGCACGTGCCGGCCGGGCGCACCGTGCGCATCGGCGGCCTGGTCGAGCACGACAGCCTGATCCGCGGCTCGGATGGCCTCGTCAGCTTCGCGGTCACCGACCTGCGCGCCGCCGACAAGGTGGAGTTCCGCGGCGACCTGCCCGACCTGTTCCGCGAGGGCCAGGGCGTGGTGGCGCAGGGGAGCTTCCGCCCCGACGGCGTGTTCGAGGCGCGCGAGGTGCTGGCCAAGCACGACGAGCGCTACATGCCCAAGGAGGTCGCGGCCGCCCTCAAGAGATCCGGCCAGTGGCGGCCCGACGCGCAGGTGGCCATCGCCCCGCTTCGCGATGGTGCGGGCCAGGGCCTCGGGAGCGGCGCCGCCTCGCGATGACGGCCGAACTCGGGCAGTTCGCCCTCCTCTTGGCGCTGGCCCTCTCCCTGCTGCAGGTGGCGACGGGCGCGGCGGCGCGCATCCGGCGCGACGCCACGCTGCGAGGTGCGACCGAAGGCGCTGCGCTGGGGGCCGCGCTGGCGGCCGCGCTCGCCTTCTTCAGCCTGATGCACGCCTTCGTGACGAGCGACTTCTCGGTCGCCAACGTCGCGGCCAACTCCCACACCGACAAGCCGCTGCTCTACAAGGTGGCCGCCACCTGGGGCTCGCATGAGGGCTCGATGCTCTTGTGGAACCTGGCGCTGACCGGCTTCGGTGCGGCGGTGGCGTTGGGCGGCCGCGGCTTGCCGGGCGGGCTGAAGAGCCTGGTGCTGGCGGTGCAGGGCGCGCTGGGCGTTCTGTTCCTCGGCTACACCGCCTTCGCCTCCAACCCCTTCGTGCGCGCCCTCAATCCGCCGGTGGAGGGCGCTTCCCTCAATCCGATCCTGCAGGACCCCTTTCTCGCCATCCATCCGCCCTTCCTCTACGCGGGTTACGTCGGCTTCTCGGTGGTGTTCTCGTTCGCGCTGGCCGCCCTGATCGAGGGGCGGATCGACGCCGCCTGGGCGCGCTGGGTGCGGCCGTGGACGCTGGCGGCGTGGAGTTGCCTGACCATCGGCATCACCCTGGGCTCGTTCTGGGCGTACTATTCGCTCGGCTGGGGCGGCTGGTGGTTCTGGGATCCGGTGGAGAACGCCAGCTTCATGCCCTGGCTGGTTGGCACGGCGTTGCTGCACTCGGCCATCGTCTCGGAGAAGCGCGGCGCGCTGCTGGGGTGGACGGCCTTCCTGGCCATCACCGCCTTCACGCTGTCGATGCTCGGCGCCTTCCTCGTACGCTCGGGCGTCCTGACCAGCGTCCACGCCTTCGCCGTCGACCCGACACGGGGCACGCTCCTCCTCGTCATTCTGGGCGTGGCGGCGGGGACGGGGTTCGCGCTGTTCGCCTGGCGCGCGCCGGCGCTGAAGGGCGGCGGCCTATTCGCGGCGGTGAGCCGCGAGGGCGCGCTCGTGCTCAACAACATCTTCCTGGCGGCGTCGGCGGCCACCGTGCTGCTGGGCACGCTCTATCCGCTCGTGCGCCAGGCGCTCACCGGCGAGGCGATCAGCGTGGGCGCGCCCTACTTCGCCCTGACCTTCGCGCCGCTGATGGGCGCGTGCCTCGTCATCCTGCCGTTCGGGCCGCTCCTGGCCTGGAAGCGCGGCGACTTGGCGACAGCGGCCAAGAGCTTGCGCTGGGCCGCCCTCGCGGCGGTGGTGATCGCCCTCGCCGGGCTGGCGATGCTGCAGCCGCACCGCATTCCGCCGCTGATCGGCCTCCTCCTGGGCGTCTGGCTGATCGCCGGCAGCCTGGCGGAGGCGGCGTCGCGCGTGAGGCTCGGCCGCGCGCCCTTGGCCGAGGTGCGCCGGCGCCTCGGCGGCCTTCCGCGCGGAACCTGGGGGGCGACGGTGGCGCACATCGGCCTGGGTGTGTTCGCGCTGGGCGCCTGCACCGAGACCAGCCTGCGGGTCGAGGCCGCGGGCCTGCTCGCGCCCGGCCAGTCGCTGCGGGTGGCGGGCTACGTCCTGACGCTCGATGGCGTCTCCAGCCTCGAAGGTCCCAACTACATCGCCGAGCGCGCCCGCATAGCCGTGCACGCCGCGGGTGGCCGCCGCCTCGCCGACGCCATGCCCGAACGCCGCTTCTACCCGGTCCAGCGCCAGACGGTCGCCAAGGTCGCCATGCAGCGCAAGGGCGTCAGCGACCTCTACGTGGTGCTGGGCGAGCGCGGCGGCGCGGTGCAGGCGGCGACGCCGCAGTGGACGGTGCGCGCCTTCTGGAACCCCTGGGCCAAGCTGATCTTCCTCGGGCCCCTGATCATGGCCTGCGGCGGCGTGCTGTCGCTGTCCGACCGCCGACTGCGGCTGGGAGTCGGCGCCCGCGCCCGCGCCAAGCCCCCCAATCTCACGCCGTCGCCGACGCCAGCGGAATGACCCGCCACGCTCTTCTGGCCGTCGCCGGTGCGATCCTCATCGTGGGCCCGGCCGCCGCCCAACAGCCCGCGGCGCCGTTGGGAGCGGAGCGGCTGGCCGATCCCGCGCAGGAGGCCCGGGCGCATGCGGTGTTCCGCCAGATCCGCTGTGTGGTTTGTCAAAACGAGAGCATCGACGACAGCGAGGCCCCGCTGGCCGGCGACCTGCGCCGCATCGTCCGCGCCCAGGTCGTGGGCGGGAGGTCTGACGCCGATATCCGGCGGTTCCTGGTCGATCGCTACGGCCAGTTCGTGCTGCTGAAGCCCCGCTTCGACGCCGCCAATGCGGTCCTGTGGCTCACGCCTTTCGTTCTCGTGGCGCTCGCTTTCGCCGGCGCCCTCTTCGCGCGTCGCGGCCGACGCGCCGAGCATGTGCTCTCGCCCGAGGAGCGCGTGCGGCTGGAGGCCTTGCGCCAGCCCCGGTGAAGCGTCACGGTTCGGCCCCGGAGCGGCCTCACGATCGGCGCATCGCCGCGTGATCAGCGCGCTCTACTCCGCCCCGCGCGCGCGGACGGCGGCAACCGTCGGAACCTTCAGGGTTTCACCAGCCGCCCGGCGATCAACCGCCGGGTCGAGGAACGAGCGAAGATGGTCGCGAAGAACAAGGGTTTGCTGGCCGGCTTGGCGCTGGGCGTCGGCGCGGCGGGCGCGGCGGCGGCCGGGATAGGCATGACGCTGCCCCAGGCGCAGGCCTATGCGCAACCGTCCCCCGTGACCAGCGGGCCCACCCGGGTGGCGCCGCTGGGCGCGCCGGCCTCGTTCGCGGACATCTTCCAGCGCGTATCGCCGGCGGTGGTCTCGATCGTGGTGACCACCAAGGTGAAGCCGTCGGAGATGGCGCAGATGGAGGGCATTCCCTTCCCATTCAACCAACTGCCGCAGTTCCAGAACCGCGGCGGCCGTGGTGGCCGTAGCGGTCCGGCGACGCCCCGCAGCGGCGGCTCGGGCTCCAACGACGAGGGCGACGACAGCAACGACGCCCCCGAGGCGCAGGCGGCGGGCTCGGGGTTCTTCGTCTCGGCCGATGGCTACATCGTCACCAACAACCACGTGGTGGAGGACGCCACCAAGATCACCGTGACGCTTCCCGACCAGACCGAGCTGGAGGCCAAGGTGGTGGGCCGCGACGAGGCCAGCGACCTCGCCGTGATCAAGGTGCAGGGCGCGAGCTTCCCCTTCGTCACCTTCGAGACCCAGGCCAAGCCGCGCGTGGGCGATTGGGTGCTGGCGGTGGGCAACCCGCTGCAGCTGGGCGGCACGGCCACAGCCGGCATCGTCTCCTCGATCGGGCGGGACCTGCCGCAGCAGGGCGGCTATCCCACCGGCTTCCTGCAGATCGACGCCCCCATCAACCGCGGCAACTCCGGCGGCCCTACGTTCGACGTGTATGGCCGCGTCATCGGCGTGAACACGGCGATCTACTCGCAGAGCGGCGGCTCCATCGGCATCGGCTTCGCCGTGCCGGCCGACGTGGCGGACTCGATCACGCGGCAGCTGATGGCCGGCAAGACCATCCAACGCGGCTATCTGGGCGCCACCATCCAAGCAATGACGACCGATTCCGCACAGGCGTTCGGCCTGACCGGCGGGCAAGGCGCCTTCATCGCCGATGTCACGCCTGACGGCCCAGGCGCGCATGCCGGCCTTCGTGCGGGAGATGTCGTACTGACCTTCAACGGCGAGAAGGTGCTGAACGCCAACGCCATGACCCGCGCCGTGGGCCAGACCCACGCGGGCGACAGTTTCCGCCTTGGAATCCTGCGCGAGGGCAAGCGCATGGAGATCACCGTCCACTCGGGCGTTCGGCCGAGCGAGACGGCGCTCAACGCCCGCCTCGGCGGCCAGCCCGACAGCGACGACAGCGGCGCGGGGACGTCGTCGCCCTCGACGTCGCGCTCGACCACCATCGGCGTCACCGTGGGCGTCCTCACCCCAGCCATCCGCCAGGCGGCCGGGGTCCCGGCGACGGTGAACGGGCTTGTGGTCGAGTCCGTCCGGTCAGGCTCGGATGCATCGCGCAAGGGGCTCACCAAGGGCGATGTGATCGTGCAGGCCAACCAGCAGCCGGTGCGCACGCCCGCCGATCTCGTGGCGGCGCTGGCTCAGGCGCGGCGCGAGGGCCGACCGGCCGTCTTCCTGCTGGTCAACCGGCACGGCCAGAATTCCGGCCTCCCGATAAAGTTCGACGACCGCCAGTAGGCGCGGGTGACACAAGCTTAATGCGCCTCGGGGTTACGCCCTGGGCGCGAGCAGGCCATGATCCCGCTTCGAGCTGAGCCGGAGCGGGAGCCGACCTTGCGCATCCTCATCATGGAAGACGACCTCGACGCCGCCGAGGCCATGGCCAGGGGCTTGGCCGACGCCGGCCACGAGGCGGTGCTGGCGCCCGACGGCGAGGCGGGGCTGACCCATGCCCGCGAGGGTGGCTTCGACGTCATGGTCGTCGACCGCATGATGCCCAAGGTCGACGGGGTGACCGCCGTCTCCACCCTGCGGCGGGAGAACGACGCGACGCCCGTGCTCTTCCTCTCGGCCATGGGCGAGGTGGACGACCGCGTCGCAGGCTTGAACGCGGGCGGCGACGACTACCTGGTCAAGCCATACGCCTTCTCCGAACTGATCGCGCGCGTCGAGGCGCTGGCGCGTCGGCGCGAGACTGGGGCTGTGGCGACCCAGCTCAAGGTCGGCGATCTCGAGATGGACCTCCTCACCCGCACCGTGAAGCGCACCGGCCGGGAGATCGACCTGCAGCCGCGCGAGTTCGAGCTGCTGGAGTACCTGATGCGCCATGCCGGCCAGTCGGTGACGCGGACCATGCTCCTCGAGAAGGTCTGGAATTACCATTTCGACCCGCAGACCAACGTGATCGATGTGCACGTCAGCCGCCTGCGCGGGAAGATCGACAAGGGCTTCGACCGCCAGATGCTGCAGACCGTGCGCGGCGCGGGCTATCGCCTCGACGCCTGAGGCCCGCGGTGCGCCTCCCCGCCGTCCTGCGCACCACGCCCGCGCGACTGACGCTGCTGTTCACCGCGCTGTTTGCGGGCGTGGCGGCGGCCTTCCTGGCCTACATCTACATCGCCACCGCGGGCGAGGTGGCGCGCCGCGCCGACGCCGAGGTGGCGCGCGAACTCACCTCGCTGGATGCGGTGTTCGACCGGGGCGGCGGCTCCGCGCTCAACATGGAGCTGATCCAGCGCACCTCGGGCGACCGGCCCTACCTGTACCTCCTCTCCGACAAGGCCGGGAAGCCGATCACCGGCAACCTCGCCGTCACGCCGGTGCAGCCCGCCACCGCCGAGGCGCGCGCCGGCTTCCGCGTCACCGAGACCGATCCAGACGGCGCGGTGATCCACCGCCAGGCCTGGGGCCGCCAGGAGCGCCTGCCCGACGGCCAGCTCCTGTTCGTAGGGGCCGACATCGGCGAGGGCCGCGCCTTCGTAGCCCGCATCGTGCGCGCGCTATGGGGGGCGGGCGTGCTGGTGGTGGGCCTGGGCTTGGCCGGCGGCCTTTTCGTCAGCCGCAACGTCTCGCGGGCCATGAGCGGCCTGCGCGCGGCGGTGGAGGCGGTGGAGCGGGGCGACCTGCACGCGCGGGCGCCCGTGCGTGGCGTGAGCGACGAGTTCGACGAGTTGGCCGTCGGCCTCAACGCCATGCTCGATCGCGTCGAGCGGCTGATGGGCGGCCTGCGTCACGCCGGCGACGCCATCGCCCACGACCTGCGCTCGCCGCTGACCCGCATGCGCGCGCGCCTGGAGGCGGCGCTGATCGACGTCGAGGCCGGCCGCACCGAACCGGTGGCCGCCATGGAAGGCGCCCTGCAGGACGCCGACGGCGTGCTCACCACCTTCAACGCGGTGCTGGCCATCACCCGCCTGCAGGCGGCGGGGCTGATCGCCGACGGCGAGGTGTTCGACCTGGGCGAACTCGCGCGCGACGTGGCCGAGCTCTACGGCGTGCTCTGCGAGGAGAAGGGGCTCGAGTTCGACACCGAGATCGCGCCGCGCCTGCCGGTCCGCGGCCGGCGCGAGTTCATGGCGCAGGCGCTCGCCAACCTGCTCGACAACGCGGTGAAGTACACCCCGACCGGCGGTGCGGTGACGCTGCGCGTGCGCCGCCGCTCGTCCGGCGAGGTCGAGGCCAGCGTCACCGACACGGGGCCCGGCGTGCCCGAGACCGACCGCGCGCGCGTGCTGCAGCGCTTCGTGCGCCTGGAGAACAGCCGCACCGAGGCGGGCTCCGGCCTGGGCCTCAGCCTGGTGCACGCCGTTGCCGAAGCCCACGGCGGCCGTCTCGACCTGGACGACGGCCCCGGCCTCGCCGCGGGCGCCACGACAGGGCCCGGTCTGCGCATCGCCCTGTCGCTTCCCGCCGCGGAATAGGTCGGCCGCGCTCGCGCCCGGCGCGATCCGCCGCTACAAGCGCGCGCTCAACGGGAGCGTGGTCGATGCCCGAGCGGGCGCTGGCGGTGCGCGGACCGCGCAGCCTGCTGCGCCAGATCCGCGAGGCGATGGCCTCGGCAGCGCCAGCCCAGGCGCGGCTGGACATGGTCGTGCGCATCATCGCCCAGTCGATGGTGGCCGAGGTCTGCTCGATCTACCTGCGCCGCGCCACGGGCGAGCTGGAGCTGTTCGCCACCGAAGGCCTGAAGCGCGAAGCGGTGCACGTCACCCGCCTCAAGGCCGGCGAGGGGCTGGTCAGCGAGATCGTGCGGCTGGGCCGGCCGCTGAACCTGCAGGACGCGCCGCTCAACCCCTTGTTCTCCTACCGCCCGGAGACGGGCGAGGACCCCTACCACGCCTTTCTTGGGGTCCCGTTGTTGCGGGGCGGCCGTTCGATCGGCGCCCTGGTCGTGCAGAACCGCACCGAGCGGACCTACACGGAAGACGAGGTCGAGGACGTGCAGACCATCGCCATGGTCCTCTCCGAGCTCGTGTCCGCGGGCGAGCTGGTCGGCCTGACCGAGCTCAAGGATGTCGAGCTCGCACCCCACCGTCCCGAGCGCCTGCGCGGCCAGCGCTTCGCCGAGGGCCTCGCCTTGGGCGTGGCCGTCCTGCACGAGGCCCCGATCGCCACCGCCAACATGCTGGCCGATGACGCCGGGCTGGAGGAGGCGCGGCTGCAGCAGGGGCTCGAAGCCCTGCGCGCGCAGATCGACTCCATGCTTGAAGGCCACCACGGCCTGGTCGGCCAGTCGCGAGAGGTGCTGGAGACCTACGCCATGTTCGCCCGCGACCGCGGGTGGAACCGGCGGCTGGAGGAAGCGGTGCGCTCCGGCCTCACCGCCGAGGCGGCGGTCGAGCGCGTGCGCACCGATCACCGCGCCCGGCTCGGCCAGGCGCGCGACGCGTATCTGCGAGACCGCCTGCACGACTTCGAGGATCTGGCGGACCGGCTGCTACGGCACCTGAGCGGCGAGGCGGGCGAGCGCGCCCGTCGGCTGCCGGAGGGCGCCATTCTCATCGCCCGCAATCTCGGGCCGGCCGATCTGCTCGAATACGATCGCAAGAACCTCAAAGGCTTGCTCCTGGAGGAGGGCTCCGCGGCGAGCCATGCCGCCATCGTGGCGCGGGCGTTGGGCATCCCCTGCGTCGGGCGCCTGCCCGGGCTGCGCGACAAGCTCTCCGAAGGCGACGTGGTGATCGTCGACGGCGAAACGGCCGAGGCTTTCCTGCGCCCGCGCGCCGACGTGGTGGAGGCCTATGAGGCCCGCTCGGCGGTGCGCGCGCAACGCCGCGCCGAGTTCGCCGCCCTGCGCGACACGCCGGCGGTGACGCTGGACGGCGCGCCCATCACACTACTCCTCAACGCCGGCCTCGCCATCGACCTCGACAACCTGGACGAGACGGGGGCCCAAGGCGTCGGCCTGTTCCGCACCGAGTTCCAGTTCATGGTGGCCGAGCAGATGCCGCGCCTCACGCGCCAGACCGAACTCTACCGTCGCGTGCTCGACGTGGCCGCCGGCCGCCCGGTGGTGTTCCGCACGCTGGACCTCGGCGGCGACAAGGTGCTGCCCTACCTGGAAGCCGAGCGGGAGGACAATCCCGCGCTGGGCTGGCGCGCCATCCGCATGGGCCTCGACCGCCCGGCGCTGCTGCGCCAGCAGCTGCGCGCGCTGATCTGGGCGGCGGAGGGGCGCGAGCTCACCCTGATGTTCCCGCTGATCGCCACGGTCGACGAGTTCCGCGCCGCGCGCGCCTATGTCGACCGCGAATGCGCCTGGGCCATCCGCCGCGGCCGCCCCGGGCCATCGCGCCTGCGGGTCGGCGCCATGATCGAGGCGCCCAGCCTGATCTGGCACCTCGACGCGCTTCTGCAGGCGGTGGATTTCGTCTCGGTCGGAACCAACGACCTGATGCAGTACCTGTTCGCCGCCGACCGCGGGAACCCGCGCGTATCGGACCGCTACGACCCCCTGTCGCCGCCGGCCCTGCGCGTGCTCAAGACCATCGCCGACGGAGGCGTGGAGACCGGCACCCCCGTGTCGGTGTGCGGCGAGCTGGCGGGGCGGCCGCTGGAGGCCTTCGCCTTGGTGGCCTTGGGCTTCGACCGTCTGTCCATGCCGCCCACCGGCATCGGCCCGGTGAAGCGCATGCTGCTCTCGGTGGATCGCGAGGCGGCGCGGCGTGGCGTCACCGCCCTCCTGCGCAGCGGCGGCGGATCGGTGCGCACCGAGATCGAAACCTTGGCGCGCAAGCTAAATGTCGCACTCTGATCCGTTGTGGCGACGCAAGGGCGCTGTTAACCCCCTTCGCATACTGAAATGCGTTGGGACGTAAGGCGCAGCCCAAGAGGTGGGCGCCCATCGTCGGGGTTAGACGCCATGGCGCCTTTGGACACGGGTTCCACCACCGCCTCCATGCTCCGGCTGGTCGATACGGCCGGCCGCAAGGTCGGCCCGACTCCCACCGATTACGACACCCTGGGCGCCTATCTGAAGGCCGTGCGCGAGCATCGCGGCGAGACGCTGAGCGAGCTGGCCGACAGCACGCGCGTGCGCGGCGCCTACCTGGCGGCCCTCGAGCAGGGCGACCGCTCGATCCTGCCCTCGCGCCCCTTCGCCATCGGCTATGTGCGCTCCTACGCCACCGCGCTGGGCCTCGATGGCGACCTCGCGGTGGAGCGGTTCAAGCGTGATTGGCCTGAGGCATCCGAGCCGCTGCGCAATCCCGTCGGCGTCGGACACGAAGGCCGGGCGCAGCGCCCCCTGCTCTATGCATTGGCCGCCGTCCTGATCGTGGGCGTCGGCCTCTGGAACGTGGCGCAGCGCACCCTGGCGCGCGATTCCGCTCCGGCGAGCATTCCCGCCCTGGCCGATGCGCCGCCGGTCGCGCCCACCGGGCCGATGGCGATCACTGCGCCGAACGAGGCGCCCGCCGAATCGACCATTCCCACCGCCTACGTGACGCCCGGCATGGACGCGGCCACCGCGCCCGCTTCCGCCGCTCAGCCGCTCGTCTCCGCACCTGTCAAGCCTGGCGCGGGAACGGACGCGTCAGCCGTGTTCGTGGCCAGGGGACCGGTGCACGGCGTCGGGCCCGGCGTGGCCACGGTTGTGCTGCAGGCGCGCAAGCCGATGTCGCTGATCGTGCACGGCGCCGATGCGACCGTCTATTTCGCCCGTCAGATCGCCGCGGGGGAAGCTTTCCGTGCGCCGCTGGGCCGCGGCCTGGTCGCCGACGTGAGCGATCCCGCCAACCTCGACGTCTACGTCGGCGGTCGTCTGGCCGCGGGCGTTCCGACCGAGCCTCTGTTCCTCGATAAAATTCCGGCGCCGCCTGTTCCCGCCTCGGCCTCGGTGGTCGCCGCCTCTGCGGCCGTCACGGGTGCAGCGGCGCGCCCTCAGCCCCCGCAGGCTGCGCCCGCCGCCATCCGTTAGCGCTCCCCCCTCGCGGTCAACGCCGCCTGGCGAATGGCGTCGTGCCCAGGCTTGACCCGATCGTAGGCGCGCAGGACGGCGTCGCGCGAAGGGCCTGATAGGCCGTCGTCGGCAAGGGCGTCGTCGAAGCGGCGCTGCAGGGCGTCCTGGCTTCGCGCCAGTGCGTCGAGCGACCCACTACCGCTTGCGCCGGGTGGCGGCGCATCGCCCGTATCCGAGGCGAAGCGCTCCATCGCCCGCTGCGCCTTCTCGAGCAGACCGTCGCCGGCGGCGGCGTCGTCGCGCCCTGCGCCGGCGGCGCGCAGCTCGTCCACCGCCCCGCGGCGCGCGAGCGCCTGGTCGCGCAGCCCGGCCGGCAGGGCCGTGCCGGTCTCGAGCGCCTCCATGCTGGCCTCCACCGCATGCACCAGCTGATCCAGCACATGGACGTCGTGGGCGGGGACTGGATCGGGCATCGGCGGCTCCTGCGTTCGTCGGTGCAACGCGGACGCGGGCGGGGCAGGTCCATGACGCCTTGCGCAGGGGAGGGCGCGTCCGTATCCCCGGCGGCCCATGCGCCTGCCCCAAGCCCGCCTCGACCAGGTGCTCGACCGCTTCCGAGAGGTCGAGGCGCGCATGTCGGCCGCCGCCGACGGGGTCGAGATCGTGCGCCTGGCCAAGGAGCACGCCGAGCTGAAGCCCGTCGCCGACGCCGTCTCGGCGGTCGGCCGTGCGCGTGTCGAAGCGGCGGAGCTGGAGGCGATGGCCGCCTCGTCCGACGCGGACATGGCGACGCTGGCCAGCGAGGAGCTGGCGGCGTTGGGCGCGCGCCTGCCGCAACTCGAGCGCGACGTTGCGCTGCTGCTCGCCCCGCGCGACCGCGACGCCGACGCCTCCGCCATCCTGGAGGTGCGCGCCGGCACGGGCGGCGACGAGGCGGCGCTGTTCGCCGGCGATCTCCTGCGCATGTACGCCCGCTACGCCGCCCTGCAGGGCTGGCGCTTCGAGCTGGAGGACTCAAGCGAGGGCGAGGCCGGCGGGGTGAAGGAGGCGGTGGCCTCGATCAGCGGGCTGGGCGTGTTCGGCCGGCTGAAGTTCGAGAGCGGCGTGCACCGCGTGCAGCGCGTGCCCGCCACCGAGACGCAGGGGCGCATCCACACCTCCGCCGCCACGGTCGCAGTGCTTCCCGAGCCGGAAGATGTCGAGATCGAGGTCGCCGACGCCGACATCCGCATCGACACCTATCGCTCGTCGGGCGCGGGCGGCCAGCACGTCAACAAGACCGATTCGGCGGTGCGCATCACCCACATGCCGACAGGCATCGTCGTCACCTCCTCGGAGAAGTCGCAGCACCAGAACCGCGCCAAGGCGATGAAAGTGCTGAAGGCGCGCCTCTACGACCTCAAGCGCGGCGAGCTCGACGCCGAGCGCGCCCAGAGCCGCCGCGACCAGGTGGGTTCGGGCGACCGCTCGGAGCGCATCCGCACCTACAACTTCCCGCAGGGCCGCGTCACCGACCACCGCATCGGCCTCACGGTCCACACCCTGCCCAAGGTGCTGGAGGGCGACGCCCTGGGCGAAGTGATCGACGCGCTGGTCGCCGACGACCAGGCCGCCCGCCTGGCGTCTCTGGAGGACGAGCTCGCCTGAGCGTCCGTCAGGCGGGGTTCTTGCGCTCGATGAAGTCGAGCATGGCGGTCAGCGTGGCGCCTTCGCCGCTCGGCGTGGCCAGGTCACCGGTCTCGGCGTCGAGCTGGACGAACTCGTTGGGCTTGTGCGCCGACTGCAGCGCGTCGCGCATGCGCCTCGCAACGCCGGACTCCGCGAGGTTGCGCGTGTCGGCCACCAGCAGGATGGGCGCGTCCGCGCGCGCAGCAGCGCGCAGGGGCGACAGCGCGTCCAGCGTGCGGCCCGCGCCGGGCGCATCGGCCCCGGCCATCCTACGCCAGAGCGCCACCCGGCTCTGCGGCCCGCGCGTATAGGCGTCCGGCCAGCGCACCGCGTCGGACAGATCCACTTCGGGTGCGACGGCGGCGGCGCAGCGGTAGCGGCTCTGTGCGACGGTCACCGCCTCCAGCGCCGCGTAGCCACCATACCCTATTCCCGCGATGCACACGCGTTGCGCATCGATCACGCCTCGCTTGGCCAAATCGGCCACGGCGTCGTCGAGGTCGCTTTGCATGCCGCGGCCGATCTGGCCGATGCCGGCGGCCAGCAGGGCGGGACTAAGGGTCGATCCGCGGGTGTTCACCTGCAGCACGGCGTAGCCGTGAGCGGCGAAGGCCTGCGCCGCCGCGGAAAAGTCTAGGGTGACGCTGCTCGTCGGCGTCGCGCCCACCAGCACCACGAGCGGCAGGTTCGTGGCCTCGCGTTGCGCCGGCAGGGTGAGTGCGGAAGGCAGCGACAAGCCATCGCGCGCCTTCAGCTCGATCTGCGTGGTGCGTCCTATCCGCTCCGCGGGAATGTCGGGACGCAGGTCAGCCACCTTGTCGGCGTGGTTCGTGGCGAGGTTGGCCCAGTAGAGGGCGCCGGCATCCTGTGGCCCCTCCACGATAAGGGCGATCGAGCGGCCGTCATCACTGGCGTTGACGAAGTTCACCTGAGCGCCGGGAAACGCCTTCACGAGCTTGGGCCAGCCCAGCGCCAGAGCGGGTTGGTGGAATTGGTACTCCGGTGTCATGCCGCTCAAGCGCAGGCCCAGCAGGCGTGAGTCGTTGCCGAAGATCAGCCCCGTGATGGCGCGGCCGGCCGGGACTGGCAGCGGGGTGAGCGCGCCATCCTGGGGAGAAACGGAGGCGTACTGGTCGTCGCGCCGCACGATGACGCGCGCGCCGTCCTGCGTCATTCCCATCAGCGTCAGCGTGCCGTCGTCGTCCAGCTTACGCCATCCGCGTGCGGTCTTGACCTCGGTGATCGAGCCTCGACCGTCGCCGTGCGCGCTCCGGCTTGCGCGGATGTCGCCGCCCGCCGTCACCAGCCAGGCTTCGGCGTCGAGCGAGGGCGCCGTGAGGGCGAAGCCTCGCCCTGTGGTCGGATCCACCCGGTAGAGCGCGAAGGCCGGACCCACCGAGAGCCCGCGCAGGAACACCACCGGGCGCCCCTTGTAGACCCCATGAGCTTGCCAGCCATTGGTGAGCATGGCGGCGACGCCAGGCGTGCCGTCGAGCAGGGTGACAGCCTTGTTGCTGGCCAGATCGTACGACACGCCCTGGTCCACCCGCTGGCGTGGCAGGATGGCCGCCGCCTCCACGACAGTGGAGTTGCGAACCTCGATATGGGTGGCGTCGAGCCAGTCGACGCCGTGGATGTCCAGCTTGCCAGCGCCGATCTCGCGGTCGCCGGAAGGTGAGAGCACCTTGATCGCGGAGCGGCCCTGCGCGCGCGAGATCAGGGCCAGCCGCGCCCCGTCGGGCGATACGCTGACGCCTGCGATCGCCGCGGGCGCGACATAAGCCGCCACTGAAGGCGCGCCACCGGCGGGCGCTGGCGCCTGCGCCAGCGCTGCGCCGGCCGCCGACAACCAGGACGCGAGGCTGACAAGACTGGAAAACGACCTCATGGCGAAAGGCAAGCGCACAAACCGCTGGCGCGCAAGCCCGCCCGCGCGGACGGGCTCAGGCCCCCTCGTCCGCCCCTTCGGTCCGGGGGGGCTCTTCGGTGTCGGCGCGTCGACGCGGGCGACGCGTGCGTGGGCGCCGGCCCTCCTCCTCCGACTGGGCCGGTCCGGCCGAGAGAAAGGCGGGCGCCTCGCTCACGCCGCCGTCCTCGCTGCGCAGGACAGGAACGCTGTCCGCGACGGGCGCCTGCTCGAACGTCGTGCGGGAGGGGGCGGCGGAATCGGGAGCGACCATCGCCGCCGCGTCGACGGTCTCGCCGGCGGGCGGCTGGTCGCGCGTCTCCCAGCGATCGCGACGGCCCTCGTAGCGCGACCGCTCGTTGCGCTCTTGGCGTTCTTGGCCGCCGGAGCCGGTCGAGTTCTGGGCCTGGTTGTCCTGGGCGCCCTGCCGCTCGCCGCGGTCCTCCCAGCGGCCACGATTGCCTTCGTAGCGCGAGCGCTCATTGCGGTCCTGACGGTCGTAGCCGCCGCCCTGACGATCGTTGCGGTCTCGAAACTCCCGGCGCTGGCTATCCTGGCCCTGGCCCTGGCCCTGGCCCTGGCCCTGGCGTTCGCTGCGGTCGAAACGCTCGCCCTGACGTTGAAGATCGCCAGGCGCCTCGCCTTCACCCGATGGCGATTGCGCCGGGCCTTGCGGCTGTGCCGCGGCCGCGGCGTCGGCCGCCGCCATAGCGCTTTCCAGCGTCTCATCCTCGAAGTCGAGGTCGAAGCCGTTCACCGTCGTGTCGCGGCCGATGATCTCGGTCACCGAGCGGTTGGGCTGCAGCACACGCAGGGTGCGGAAGTAGTGCTCGGCGTGCTGCAGGTGGTTCTCGGCCAGGACGCGATCGCCCGAAGTCGTCGCGTCGCGCGCGAGCTGGTTGTACTTCTCGTACACGTGCTGGGCGCCACCCCGGACGCGGATATTCTCCGGCCCCTGGCTGTCGAAGGCGCGGTTGGCGTTCTGGCCGGGCTTGCCGCCGCCGCCCTGGCCGCCACCGCCGCTCGTATTGCGGTTGCGGCCACGCTGCCGCTTCATGCCCTTGTAGTCTCTCATGGGTCCGACCGGGTCTCGCCCGACGCGACTGGCGCGGCGGCGGTGTTAGCGGATCGCGCGGGGTCTCGGGCTGATGTCGCGCCTCGAAATGAGGGTATCGCCCGGTGCTCGCGCAGGTCTCGTGGTCTCCGCACCGACCCTGGCCGCGATCACCGCGATTTCCAGAGGCGAAGCTGTTCGAGACCCGATCGCGAACGCGAGGCGGCGCGACGATCGAGTTCTGCGAGTGGAGACGCGAAGAACCTAGTGTTCGCCTTCGGATTCTCCAAGCGCTTTCTTGGCGCCCATCACCACCCGGTCCTTGAGGGCGAGGTCCTTCACCGTGCGCACCCCCTGCGCCCCTGCGGCGCGGAAGAGGTCTTCCACCGAAGCCGACTGGTCGTGGCCGATCTCGACCAGGAAGGGGCCGCCGGGCTTCAGCACGCGCAGGATCTCGGGGGCGAGCGTGCGATAGGCGTCCAGGCCGTCGGCCCCGCCGTCCAGCGCCAACGGCGGGTCGTGGTCGCGCACCTCCGGCTGCAGCGCGGCGATGTCGGCGGAGGGGATGTAGGGCGGGTTGGCCACAACGAGGTCGAAGCCGTCCGCACCCAGGCCCGCCGTCCAGTCGCCCCTCAGAAGGGCGGTGCGGCCGGCCAGGCCCAGATTGGCGGCGTTCTCACGCGCCACTGCTAGCGCGTCCTCCGAGACGTCGATCCCCAGGCCTTTCGCCGCCGGCCGCTCGGCCAGGATGGACAGCAGGATCGCGCCTGAGCCCACCCCCAGGTCGAGCACCGTGAAGGCCGCCGGCGCGGGAAATAGCGCCAGAGCTTCCTGCACCACCGTCTCGGTGTCCGATCGCGGCGAGAGCACGCTCGCGTCGACGTCCAGCATGATGGTCCAGAACCCCTTTCGGCCGAGGATGCGGCTGACGGGCTCGCGCCGCGACCGCCGTTCCAGATAGTCGTCGAGCGTCGCCTCCTGCTCGGGGGTGAGCTCGCGGTAGGGGTCGGTGAGGATGTCGGCGCGGCTGGCTTGCGCGGCGGCCTCCAGCATGAGGCGGGCGTCGATGGCGGGGCTGTCGACGCCGGCCGCGGTCAGGCGCGCGCGCGCCTGGGTCCAGGCCTGGACGAGGGTGGTCATGCGCCCGCAGGTACGGCGCGGCCCCCGGGGGATGCAAGGGAGGAACGCCGAGCCGCAGCCAAGCTTTCATTCTCCGGGCGAGGGCGCGGGCGGCGACATGTTCGGCATTTTCCATGGACGCGATCGTCGGCCGTTACGGCCGTTGGAGACGCGCACCGATAGCCGGCGCACGCACGACGCCGAGGTGAAGGCCAAGGCGAAGGTCGAGATCGAGGCGCACAAGGTTCCGGCGCTGGGCCGGTTGGAGGCCGCGGCCTTCTTCGCCGGCGCAGGCGCCCTCATCGCCCTGGCGGTGGTGCAGCGGGTCGGCGGACGCGGCGCCGTCCAGTCCGGCGCGAGTGGCGATCCCGCACTGACCGCGCGCGTGCGTTGGGGCGATTTCGTCGACATCCTGTCCGCTCATCCCACAAGCCGCGCCGAGAGGGAGGTGCGGCGCGCCGAGCGGTCGGAGCCCGAACGCGGCCGCGCCGCGGCGAGCCCCGCGGGCATTCCCCCACGCGGCTGGCGCGATGTGCTGGCGCGCACCTGGGGAGAGTTCGCGCGCGACCGTATCCTCTCGGTGGCGGCGGGGGTGACCTTCTTCACCCTCCTGTCGCTGTTCCCGGCGATCGCCGCCTTCGTTTCGCTCTATGGCCTGTTCGCCGACGTGCACCAGGCGGAGAAGCAGCTCGCCCTTCTGCGCGGGGTCGTGCCGCCCGAGATCATCGCGTTCCTGGGCAAGGAGATGCTGCGCATCGCCGACGGGCGCTCCGGCGGCCTGGGCCTCGCCTTCGCCGTCAGCCTGCTCATATCGCTCTGGAGCGCCAACGGGGCGGTCAAGGCGCTGTTCGACGGCCTTAACGTCGCCTACGAGGAGAAGGAGCGCCGCAACTTCCTCAAGCTCAACCTCGTCTCCCTGGCTTTCACCTTGGGAGCGTTCGCCTTCCTGGCGGTGACGCTCGCGGCGGTCGTGGTGACGCCCATCGTTTTCCACCTGCTGTACTTGGACCGGCTTCCGGGTGCGTGGCTGGCGGAGTTGCGCTGGCCGGTGCTCCTGCTCATGGCGGTCGGGGGCATCTCGATGGTCTACCGCTATGGACCGAGCCGTCGGTTGCCGCGCTGGCGCTGGATCAACTGGGGCGCCGCCATCGCCGCCCTGTTGTGGGTAGCAGCCTCGCTCCTGTTCAGCTGGTACGTCGCCAGCTTCGCCCACTTCGACAAGACCTATGGGTCGCTCGGCGCGGTGGTCGGCTTCATGACCTGGATCTGGTACTCGACCATCATCGTGCTGTTCGGCGCCGAGCTGAATTCGGAGCTCGAACACCAGACGGCGGTGGACACCACCGTCGGGACACCCCGGCTCATGGGCGCGCGCGGCGCGACGATGGCCGACACTCTGGGCAAGGCGCAGCGACGCAAGCCGCGGGCCGAGAAGCCGACCGCCGGCTGATCCGAACGCGGTCGTTCAGGCCCCATCCTCCTCCAGCGCCGCAGCCGGGCGCCAATCCCTTGGCCGCAGGACCGCCGCCCACCAGAGCGCCGCCCCGAGCGTCAGCGCGGCCGAAATGGCGAGGCTGGGCCGGCCCTCCGCCGGATCGAGGGCGTCGGCGGCGAGCACGCCGGCGCAAGCCGCCAGCGCAAGACCGGCGCCCCAGACGCCCGCCGGCGAACGGAAGCGCGCCGCCCGCGTTGCGCCGCCGCGTCGGCCCGCGAGCAGCGCCAGCTGGAGGGCGGCGTAGATCACGGTGATGCTGGTGCCCGTCAGGATCAACAGCAGGCGCAGGGGCAGGAGCGCCACGAGCGCCATGGCCGCGCCGGTGGCCAGGGTGGCGGCCGCCGGTGCGCGGCGTCGCGGATCGACACGGCCGAGCACGCGCCCCAGCCGGTCCGCCCACACCCCGTCGCGCGCCGTGGCGTAGATTTGGCGCGCCGACAGCAGCACAAGCGCGGCGACGGCGTTGGCCACCGCCGCGGCGATGGCCAGCTCCACCGCGACGGCGATGCCCGTCCCGGCCCGGTCGCGCACGAAGCCGCCCATCATGGCGGAGTCGCCGAACAGGCGGGTGAGGTCGCGCGCGCCCAGCAGCACCGCCGCCCCCGGCACGAGCTCGGCCCCCACCGTCAGGCCCCAGGCCAGCAGCACCGCGGTGGCGAGCCGGCGCCGCGCGTCGCGCGTCTCCTCGGCGAAGTAGACGGCCGAGCCGTAGCCGTCGAAGGCGAACAGCGCCGCAGCGCCCGACAGCGCCAGCGCCAGCGCCGGCGTGGCCGCCAGATCCGCGCCGGACAGGCTCACCGGATGCAGCAGCGCGCCGATGCCACGCACCGGATGCGCCAGGCCGACCACGCTCACCACCGCGATGGCCGCCAGCTCCAGCACGAGCGCGCCGCCGGTGATCCACGCACCCGCCCGGATGTCGAGAAGGCCCAGGCCCGTGCATCCGCCGACCACCGCCCACGCCACCCCCAGCGCCGGCGCCGCCGGCCACAGGGCGTGCAGGTAGTCGGCCACGCCCAGCGCGAAGACCGCCCCGGTGAGCAGCGAGTTGACGAGGTTGAGCACCAGAACGACGAAGCCGGGGCCCGGGCCGAGCGTCAGCCCTGTCATCACATATTCGCCGCCCGCGTGCGGGAAGGCGGACGCCAGTTCGGCGTAGGCCAGCGCCACCAGCAGCGCCACCACGCCCGCTCCCCCCAGCGCCAGCACCGCCCCCGTGCCGGCCTGGCGGATCACGTCGGGCAGGATGATGAACACCGAAGAGGCGGGCGTCGCCGCCGACAGGGTGAGGAACAGCACCCCCGGCAGCGCCATGCGCCGCGCCAGGCGCGTGACGGGGAGCGTCACCCCCGCGCGTTCCGTAGACGCCACTGTTTGCGCTCCGTGCAACGGCGCCAGTGTAATACACCGCCGCCGAAGCCGCTGCGGAGGTCATGCTTCATGAACCTCAACGCAGGTTTTGCGGCCCTGTCGAGACATAGCCATACCCATCGACCTTTGATTCTTATTCTTCTAGCAGAGTTATGAGTTGCAAGAGGTGTTGCAAAATTAGTGCGGCTATATTGACCCATCGGATAAAATTTTTTTCAGACCGGTCAATCAATAAGTCCAAAGATGATGCCGACAGCCAAGGCAGGCAAAACTACATAGACAAATACTCGATATGCCAAAAAAGCATCAGCATAATTACTCAACACTTTGATCATAAATGTTGCCTGCTCGCGCGGCGCTAGGATGCCAATCGAGCAAGAACGAAATCCTCAAACACGGCTTCTCCATATTTAATGTTCATGTGTTGTTTGTCCGTTTCGATCGGCGTTGGGTCCTTCTGAAATGCCTCGGACGCAGCGCAGCCCCCAAGCGTGAATTCTGTTCTTGTTGACAATAACGCTTTATCGAGCAACGTCGCATCAGGCATATAAACATCATCGAACATATAACTGGTAGATTGGCTATGTACAACCTGACGGTTGTAGTTCACAATTTCGATTTCCTCCGTTTTGGGTTCTTCCCTCTCGATTGCTTTGAGCGGCATAGCAATAAGATAATGCTTGCAGTTCGGATTAAAGTGCCGAATCTTCTGAATCTGGTCCCGCATTATATGTTTATCTCCGAGCATCTTACCCAAAATCCTGGAGCGCAATGCCGGAGAAATAGGCATTATTGGCTCTTTAAGACGTGCAAAATCATAAGGAGAGGAGCCCAAAACATAGAATATCGCGTGAAAATGAGAAATGTTCACGCAATCCGCCCCGCTTGTTTTTAGGAATTGAGAGCCGACGTCTTCGGTCGGCTGACGCTCGACCAAATAGTGCGCTTCCTTCCACCCCGGAAAGGCGTAGGAGATGGCTTCCGCATCGTACTCGGCAGATCGCGAGGCGCGGAGCACACCTGCTTCCACTTGAGTAAAGGCAAGATCTGCACCTCTGGCGCATGCAAAAGTGCATTCTAGCGCATTGTGTGGATCGATCACGTCGTGTGCGAGCTTGAAGGCCGCCACATGCGAACTGCCGAGGAAAAGCGCGCCACTCATGCTCTGAAGGCTTCCAACACGCTCTCTTCGCACCGAAGCGACTCGATGCGCGCCATATCGACGTCAGCTTTGCTAGGTTCCACCGGCTCCGCTTCGACGTCCGGCGCAGGCGTGTCTTCAGCCTGCAAGCGGTGGCTGGAAAAGAACAGTCGCATGACTGTATCGACCCCGGTGCGGCGGACGGAGCGCAGATTGGCGTCGAAGAACACCCCACGCGATGCGGGATTGGTAATGATCTCATAAGAGGGAAAGTAGTCAACCGATGGCGACGCCGCGGCAAGATCGCCAGCTGCGGCTCGCAACACAGACTTAGAGTAGCTAGTCGCCTGTAGTGCATGCTCTCCGCTAGCTGTGGCTGTCAGCGGAACGGGAGACACGGTCAAGATGACTTTTGGAGCCGGGAGGGCTCCACGGATGGTCGCAAGAGCATTCATAAAAGCCTGAAATTGCGAGACTACGTCCGCGTAGCGAAAATTGACGAAGGCGAATGCGTCCGCATCGAAGGTTCCCGCCAGCACCCCCGGCGCGATCGGGTAGATCCTGTCGGAACGCATGCAACGCCAAGCCTCGGTCAACCCGAGGGTAAAGATAAAAACGTCCATCGTCAGGAAGAGTTCGCGCACGCGGGCGAGATGGAAGCGTCGCTGCATCGCCACTTCGGCGATCGATTTCAGCCCCTCGGGTTCGACGCTAGGCCGAAGAGGATCAAAGAAGGCGCCATCGCGCTCCCAGACGGGCTCGTGGGGTGCGATGGCGCCCGCCGCTTCCTGGGCCAGTTGGGCCAGCTGGGCCATGGTGTAAATGTTGCCGAATCTGGCCGAATACATGCCGTAGCCGAACATTGGCTGCAAAGCTTCGTTCAGCCAAGGCGGCGCAGGTTCCACATCCAGGTAGCCATAGCCGCGCGCCCTGACTTCGCGGCTGATGTGCTGGGCGAAGCAGCTTCCCGCGGTTGCAATCCGCTCGCCGGGGCTGATGGCGAACTTGGGCCTATAAAGCCCGTCCATATCGAACGGGGAGGCTTCGGCGACCCCCGATCGCCAGAACGCGCCGCCGTGAAGGCCCAGGTAAGGGTGGTTCGCCATTGCAGCACCTGCTTACGCCACGGCGGCGCACTACGCAGCTGATATAGCAGCCCGCGCGAGGTGCGCAGCCCGAGCACGCCAGCGTCGCAGAAGGGACGAGAGTGGGGAGAAACCTGCGCAGGACTCCGAGACCCCCGTAAGCCGCTTTGGCCCATTACACCGTCGCCTCCTCAAACTCTGACGGTGCGACCGGCGGCGGGCGTCGGCAGTAAACGTCCTCACGCCGCATCTTTCGGGTCGCCCTCGTAAGGCGAAGCGAGGGAAAGCGCAGTGCTGCATGGCCATCGCGATCGGGCAGGATTATGCGCTCTGGCTCCTTCGCTTCGTACATGGCGAGGCGTTGCGGCTTCGCGATCATCTCCCCGGGCTGCAGTGATCGTCGTGGCTATGAACGCCAAGGACGAGCGTCAACCAGCTGATGCAAGGCAACGCATGACGCAAGTGATGCCGGTAGGAGAAGCCGTCGATCTCGAAGCCCCTTGGCGGTTCGCAATCCGATTGCGGCAGGGCTTGAAGCGTTTGGTCTTGTAGCTCACGACGACGGTCTCCGTGAATATTGAGGCCTAGGCAGATAATCAAATCTAAGCAGATCCTTCCAAAATATTCCTAAAACAACATTTTACGTCGCAACCTCACCTTCCTATGTGCCGTCAGCGCAACTGAGCTGATTATGCCGCCTCCGCCTCATCATCAGGCGGTACGACTGCCGCGAGGGCCATCAGCGGCTCGGCGACGTCCACCGCGGCGGGCTCCATCTCCTCCACGCCGCGCAGCTTGCGCTCCACCGCGCGGGTGCGCACGGCCACCTGGTCGTGCAGCGACTTGGCCTGGTCGAGCTTCGCGCCGAGCTTGCCCCACACCTCGCCGTAGGCGCGGAACTCGGCCTTGGCGGCGCGCAGCACGTCCCACACCTCGGACGAGCGCTTCTCCACCGCCAGCGTGCGGAAGCCCATCTGCAGGCTGTTGAGGATGGCGGCCAGCGTGGTCGGCCCGGTCACCATGATCTTGTGGGCGCTCTGCAGGTCGCTCACGAGCCCCGGCCGGCGGATCACCTCGGCGAACAGCCCCTCTGTCGGCAGGTAGAGGATGGCGAAGTCGGTGGTGTGCGGCGGCTGCACATACTTGGCGCAGAGCGACTTGGCCTGCAGCCGCACCGCCCGCTCCAACGCCAGCGCGCAGGCCTCGACCTCCGCCGGCTCGCCCCGCTCGTGCGCCCCCTGCAGGCGCTCGTAGTCCTCCTGCGGGAACTTGGCGTCGATGGGCAGCCACAGCGGCGCCTCGCCGCGGACGCCCTTGCCGGGAAGCTTCACGGCGAAGTCCACCCGCTCGCCGGCGCCGGCGCGCACGGCGACCTGCGCCTCGTACTGGTCGGGCGTCAGCATGTCGGCCAGGAGCTGGCCCAGCCGCAGCTCGCCCCAGCCGCCGCGCGCCTTCACGTTGGTGAGCACGCGCTTGAGGTCGCCCACGCCCGTGGCCAGCGACTGCATCTCGCCCAGGCCCTTGTGCACCGCCTCCAGATGGTCGCTGACGGTCTTGAACTTCTCGCCCAGCCGCTGTTCCAGCGTGGCCGAGAGCTTCTCGTCGACCACGCCGCGCATCTCGTCGAGCTTGGCCTGGTTGCCGTGCGCCAGCTTCTCCAGGTGGCCGCGCACGTCGCCGCGCAGCGCCTCGTGCTTCTCGCCGGCGTCCTTGGTCTGGGCGTCCATGCGCGCGGCCATGGCGGCCAGCGCCGCCTCTGTGCGCTCGCGCAGCTCCTTCATCTGCTGGTTGGTCTCCCCGGACCGCCGCGCGTGGCTGTCGGCGAGACCGGTCACGTGGCGGTCCATCGCCTCGCCGGAATGCTGGCGGCCCAGCGCCTGCTCTTCACGCAAGGCCTTGAGGTGCTCGGTCTGCCCCTGCTCGGAGCGGCCGATGCGCGTCTCCACGTTGGTGTAGAGGCCCAGGAGCTCCTGCTTCAGCTCCTGGCGGAAGCCGGAGAAGTCCTCCCGAAAGCTTCGCGGCAGCGTCTCCACCTGCCGCTCCAGCATGGCCAGCCGCGCGAACAGCTCCGGATCGAGCGGTGCGGGCCCACTGGGCGCGCGCACCGCCTGCGCAGCCTGATAGGCGAAGACGGCGGCCGCGACTCCTCCGGCGGCGGCCAGGAGCGCGAGGAGGGCGATGAGCATGGTCCGCCTCGCCTAGCATGTTTCCCGATTCGTTCCGCATGCCGGGAGGGTGTGCTGGCGCATCGCGCCGGCGGGTGGGGCGCTCCTGCCCGTCAGCGGTGGCGGGCGGTCATCGCCTCCGCCTGCGCCCGGGAGACGGGCTCGAGGCTCTGCATAAGGCACGGGATCGGCCCGACGCCGTCGGCGGTCGAGACGTAGATGTGCGCGTCGTGAGGGCCGCAGATGTAGCCGCCCCCCGGCAGCACCACGTCGATCTGCGGCAGCATGCGCGTCAGCGCCGGACAGGTGGAGGTCGTCACGCGCCAATGGCGCGGGCCGGAGCTGACCAGGAGGGTGCGCGCATCGACCGCGGTCCAGCTCGTGGAGCTGTCCTCATTGATGCAAGTGCGATGGTCCGCCAACGGGGCCACCGCGGGAGCTGCGGCGAGCATCAAAGCGAGGAGGGCGCTCGTCATGGCGCAGCCTCGACGCACCGCGCGGCGCAGGGTTCCACACCCTTGTGTTGCCGATTGGCCACACCATCTTGCAGGGGTCGCCGGGCGTCGCCTCCGAGAGGGGCGCTCCGGCGGAGATCTCGCCTCCTGGGGGACGCATGAACATCGACATCTACTCCGACCGCGCCAAGTCGGCGGTGCAGGCCGCGCAGAGCCTGGCGCTGGCCGGCGGCCATCAGCAGTTCGCCCCCGAGCACCTGCTCAAGGCGCTGCTCGACGAACGCGACGGCCTCGCGCGCGGCCTCATCAAGGCGGCCGGCGGGAACGTCGACACCGCCGTACGCGCCACCGATGCCGCGCTCTCCAAGCTTCCCAAGGTCGAGGGCGGAAACAACCAGCTGCACCTCACGCCCATGCTGGCGCGGGTGTTCGCCACCTCCGAGGCCGACGCCAAGGCCGCAGGCGACAGCTTCGTCACCACCGAGCGCCTGCTGATCGCGCTCGCCAAGGACGGTGGGTCCGCCGCCGAGGCCCTGCGCCAGGCCGGCGCCTCCGCGGGCGGGCTGGAGGGCGCCGTGGCCCAGGTGCGCAAGGGCCGCACCGCCGACAGCGCCAGCGCGGAGGAGGGCTACGACGCCCTCAAGAAGTACGCGCGCGACCTCACCCAGGCCGCCCGCGACGGCAAGCTCGACCCGGTGATCGGGCGCGACGAGGAGATCCGCCGCACCATCCAGGTCCTCTCGCGCCGCACCAAGAACAACCCCGTGCTGATCGGCGAGCCCGGCGTCGGCAAGACCGCCATCGTCGAGGGCCTGGCCCTGCGCATCGTCAACGGCGACGTGCCCGAGAGCCTGAAGGACAAGAAGCTGCTGGCGCTCGACCTCGGCGCCCTGATCGCCGGGGCCAAGTATCGCGGCGAGTTCGAGGAGCGGCTCAAGGCGGTGTTGAACGAGGTGACCGCGGCCGAAGGCGGGATCATCATCTTCATCGATGAGATGCACACCCTCGTCGGCGCGGGGAAGACCGATGGGGCGATGGACGCCTCGAACCTGCTCAAGCCCGCGCTGGCCCGCGGCGAGCTGCACTGCGTGGGCGCCACCACCCTGGATGAATACAGGAAACACGTTGAGAAGGACGCCGCGCTCGCCCGCCGCTTCCAGCCCGTGTTCGTCTCCGAGCCCAGTGTGGAGGACACCGTCTCCATCCTGCGCGGCCTCAAGGAGAAGTATGAGGTCCACCACGGGGTGCGCATCGCCGACGCCGCCATCGTGGCCGCCGCCACCCTCTCCAACCGCTACATCACCGACCGCTTCCTGCCCGACAAGGCCATCGACCTGGTGGACGAGGCCGCGAGCCGCGTGCGCATGGCCGTCGATAGCAAGCCCGAGGCGCTGGACGAGATCGACCGGCGCCTGATGCAGCTGCAGATCGAGGAGGTGGCGCTCAAGCGCGAGACCGACGCGGCCAGCAAGGCGCGCCTCGGCGACCTCGAGGCCGAGATCGATGACCTCAAGACGCAGTCGAGCGAGATGACCGCCCGCTGGCGTTCGGAAAAGGAGCAGATGGGCAGCGCCGCCACCGCCCGCGAGGCGCTGGACATGCTGCGCGGCGACCTCGCCCAGGCCCAGCGCCGCGGCGACTTCGCCGCCGCCAGCGAGATCCTCTACGGCCGCATCCCGGTGGTCGAAAAGCAGCTCGCCGAGGCCGAGGCCCGCGCCCAGGCCGACCAGATGACCCCCGAGGTGGTCGACGCCGAGGCCATCGCCGGCGTGGTCAGCCGCTGGACCGGCGTGCCCGTCGACAAGATGCTGGAAGGCGAGCGCGAGAAGCTCTTGGACATGGAGAGCTTCCTCCACCGCCGCGTGGTCGGCCAGGACGAGGCGCTGGCCGCCGTCTCCGACGCGGTGCGCCGCGCCCGCGCCGGGCTGCAGGACCCCGCACGCCCCATCGGCAGCTTCCTGTTCCTCGGCCCCACCGGCGTCGGCAAGACCGAGCTGACCAAGGCGCTGGCCGAGTTCCTGTTCGACGACGAGGCCGCCATCACCCGCATCGACATGAGCGAATACATGGAGAAGCACAGCGTCTCGCGGCTCATCGGCGCCCCTCCCGGTTACGTCGGTTACGACGAGGGCGGCAGCCTCACAGAAAGCGTGCGTCGCCGCCCCTATCAGGTCGTGCTGTTCGACGAGGTCGAGAAGGCGCACGCGGACGTCTTCAACGTGCTGCTGCAGGTTCTGGACGACGGGCGGCTCACCGACGGGCAGGGCCGCACGGTCGACTTCCGCAACACGCTGATCATCCTCACCTCCAACCTCGGCGGCGAGATCCTGGCGGGCCTGCCCGACGGGGCGCAGGTGGACGCGGCGCGCCCGGCGGTGATGAACATCGTGCGCGGCCACTTCCGCCCCGAGTTCCTCAACCGCATCGACGAGATCATCCTGTTCAACCGCCTGTCGCGCGCCAACATGGAGGGCATCGTCAAGGTGCAGCTCGGCCGGCTGGAGCGGCTGCTGGCCGACCGCCGCATGGCCATCGCGCTGGACGGCGCCGCCATGGCCTGGCTCGGCGACCACGGCTACGACCCGGTCTACGGCGCGCGCCCCCTCAAGCGCGTGATCCAGAAGAGCCTGGTCGACCCGATCGCCCGCAAGCTCCTCTCCGGCGAACTGGCCGACGGCGCGGTGATCGAGGTGGGCGCGAGCGGCGACGGCCTGGAGATCGGGCGGGCGCGGGTGCACTAAGCCGTGTGCATCCAGCACCGCTGAGTTGTGGTTAGACGGGAGGGCTCCATCCGCCTAGGAGCCCTCCCGTGCCACCAGAGATCGCCTTCGATCCCGACAAGGACGCCGCCAACCGCGCCAAGCACGGCCTGTCGCTGGCTGAGGCGCAGGCGTTCGACTGGGCGGGCGCGCTGACCTTCACGGACGACCGCCAGGACTACGGCGAGCCCCGCTACCGCAGCTATGGTATGCTGGGCGTAAGATTGCACATGGCGGCGTGGACGCCGCGCGGCTCGGTCATCCGCATGATCAGCCTGCGCCGCGCCAACCGCCGGGAAGCGAGACGATATGCCGAGCGCTGAGCGCCCCCGGATCGACCCGGCCGACTACGCCGACGTCGAGATCGACGATGCCGACAACCCCGAGTGGACCGGCGCGGATTTCGCCCGCGCGCGCCCGGCCGCGGACCTGCCGCCGGACGCCCGCGCGGCGCTGGCCGGCGCCGCGCCCCGCTCCGTCACCCTGGAGCTGGACGCCCGCGTGGTCGGCTTCTTCGAGTCCCAGGGGCCGGACTGGCGCACCCGCATGGCCGACACGCTTGCGGACGCCGCGCGGGCGAAGCGGCGCGCCTAGGGCCGACCGTCGCATGGCCTTCGCGCTGGACGGCGCGGCCATGGCCTGGCTCGGCGACCACGGCTACGACCCGGTCTACGGCGCGCGGCCGCTGAAGCGCGTGATCCAGAAGAGCCTGGTCGACCCGATCGCGCGGAAGCTGCTGTCAGGCGAGCTGGCCGAGGGGGCGGTGATCGAGGTGGGCGTGGACGGGGGAGGGGCTGGAGATCGGGCGGGCGCGGGTGCACTAGTTTCGGCGCTAGCTAAGTCTCTTTTCCGCTTCTTGCTCAAGGAAGCGGTCGATCCCACTCCTGCGGCGATCAATAATCGCTTGCAGGAGTGTAACAACGTCTGCGTCTGTCAGTACCAGGGCTAAGCCTCTCCCGTCTTGTGCCGCATCCTTACATCGAGCATCTAGTCGGTTTCTATCAGTAACGTTGCGGCAGGTCAGAATTCCTAGCCGTCCCCGCTGACGCCCAAATCTACTAGTGAGCTGATCCAATTCGGGATTACCGACTTCACTCCCGTAGTTTTTGCATTCTATAAAGACGTACAGGGCTCCCGTCTGAGGCCATGTGCGCATTCTGTGGAAAAAACCACTTTTAGCGCTATTAAAGAACCGTATGTCGATGCGCTTTCTCCCCTGGTGGATCTCGACCTCTTTTTTTGGAGCAGTGAGGTACGGGAAGAAGATAAAAGTTAGCGCCCCAATCATATAAGAGTGATAGTCGCTGGCGTGGTCGCCACCCGTGGGAATGCTCTGAAGCTTCTGGATTAAAGCTTCCGCGAATAGGGGTTCAGAAAATTCGCTGTCTAATTCCGTACTTGTTAGCGGGCCCTCCGCTCCCTTCAATTTTTTATAGGTCTCGATTATATCGGGGTGCTTCGCGACGAAGTCAGCCAAAAACGATTTAGAAAAGGGAAATTTCCCCTTCAAGTCTTTTTTATACACGACTGCTTTTTTTGATTTTAGAATTCTAACAAGTGGCCCGTGAGCCCTTAGCTCTTCTGCCTGTAAGAATTCGAGCATGTGGGCATTATAGAATTCCTGGCTATCAAGAGATAGCTTGCGCCTAACTAAAATCTTCGGGATCATAAGGACGCGCTTGCCTGCTACAACAGGCAAATCGACGTATTTTGCTTCCCATCGCAAAGTACCTGGATTCCAAGCCGCGGGAGCCGCGACCTTGGTCGTAGCAAGCCCGAGTAGCTCGCACTGGTCGCGCGTATAGTCGTAGAATGGAGTTCTCAGAACGTTGGTGGTCAAATCAGAAAGCTTGTCGCTGCTGATACCCTCGATAAAAAGCTCCGCCTCCGCCAAGTCGCTGAGCTGCCCGGTGCGAACTGCCCGACTGCCTCGAAGAGCGCCAATTATTTGGTCTGCTTGCCCTCTTCCAACGCCTCTACCGGGACTGCCTCGCGAGAGGCCAAGAAAGGTGTCTGGCGGCTCACCTAGATGCGAGGTAAGGCTTACAAGCTTCGCACGATCATTCGACTTAGTCGCATTAAGAAGTGTCTGAAAAAAGCTTACAATGTATCGCTTTAGCTCGTCGGCAAATGCGTCATCGCGAATCTCAATCGCGTAAGGATCAACGAAGAGTCGCGTGTCACGACTCACATCAACGTCCACAAAGTCGAGCTCAGCCTGTGGCTTATTAAGGCGAAAGAAGTTGGAGATTTTCATACGAAAAGCCTCTACCCAGGGTAGTTGGGCACGCAACGGCGACCAAGGCAAGGGATGGCCTGTTGGCGCGGGCATTCAGTAGAGGCTGGCACGGCCATCGAACCGAGTGCCCTCTCCAGCGCCTCATCGGACGGCTGAGCGCCACCGGAGGGGCGGAGCGCGTCAAGGCACGCTCCGGCTTCGCCTGCGCTCTGCGGCCTTGACCCGCTGCGCCCTCGGCGGCCGACCGGAGGGGTCGGGATCCCGGATCAAGTCCGGGGCAGGCTCCTGAGCGTCCCGGTGGGGTTCGACTTGGCCTGCGGCCGCGTCGAACACTGAGCAGGGGGCTGCCGCCGCGTGGGGCGAGCGCAGGCGTCAGCCGCCTCACGTCGCCCTCGATCTACGCTGACGCGTGTTGGCGTCCATCCTCGCCTCAGGCCACGGCGGCTCGGGCTGCAGCGAGGGGGGAGAGGCATGGCCGCTCCGCCGCCGCCTTGTGGCGGGGCGGAGCGGCCGGTCGGCGCGCTTAGTGCGTGCCGCCCGTCATGTTGCCGGAGGACATGGCGCCCGTGCTGTTGGTCATATTGCCCGAACTCATCGCGCCGCTCTTGGTGCGCGACTTGGACGAGCGGCGCGGGGTCTTCTTGGAGCTCGACATCGAGCCCGACTTCATCGAGCCCGACGACATGGCCGAGCCGGACTGCATGGAGCCGGACGACATCGCGCCCGAGGTGGAGCCGGACTGCATGGAGCCGGCGCCGCCGGACGACATGGAGCCCGAGGTGGACTGGGCCAGCGCCGGGAGGGCGAGGGCGGCGGCGCAAAGGCCGGCGACGAAAGCGATACGCATGGGGGTTTCCTCCGCCACGCAGGTGTGGCGAGGCGCACGGTAGGCCCTCGCCAGCTCGACTGACATGCGAAAAGTGAAACCTGTCAGAAAGTTAGGGCGCGCCGCCGGCGCCGCGCCTGCCCGCCCTCCACCACCAGCCGCACGCCGCGCGCGGCCAGCAGCATCTCGGCCACGAAGGCCACGAGCGCGCGCTTGGTCAGCACGATGGCCCCGCCGAACATGACGAAGAGCAGGGTGGCGCCCGAGGGGCCGGGGTCGCCCATCTGGCCCAGGAACAGCACCAGGACCGTCGAGCAGGTCAGCGCGCCGGCCAGGGCCGCCAGCACCACCGCCGCGTCAAGCGCGTGCGAGCGCCGCCGCAGGATCCTGAGCCGCGCGTCCTTGCCCGGCGAGGCGCCCTCGCGCGCCATGGCGCTCGCCTGGTCCGACACCCGCGCCAGGCGCGAGGCGAAGATGTTGAACAGCGCCGCCACGCCCGACAGCAGGAAGACGGGCGTCAGCGCCTGCTGCACCACGTGGGCGGCGGGGTCGCTTCATGTCGCCCTCGGGCGACATTGCGGCGACGGCGTGACGATATGCTTACCGGATGGGAACCAATTCATGCGAGGCTCCTTGTCTTCCGGGCCCTGACGATGCCTGGGCCGTGATGGAGCTTCTGTGCGAATGACGCGGGTCATGATCGTCGAGGACGAGATGCTCGTGGCCTTCCACCTGGAGTCCATCGTCGAGGACCTGGGCTTCGAGCCCGTGGGCATCGCCACCGACACCCGCGAAGCGCATGCGCTTTGCGGCGCCCGGCCCGACATCGCGCTCGTCGACCTCAACCTGCGTGACGGGCCCACCGGACCCGCCATCGGGAGATGGCTCGGCGGCGAAGGCGTCTCGGTGGTGTTCGTGACCGCCAATCCGGCCATGTTGGGTGCGGGCGTCGTCGGCACGCTGGGCGTGGTGTCCAAGCCCTGCGACGACGGGTGCCTGCAGGCGGCGCTGACCTACGCCTGCGACCGGCGCCAGGGCCGCGCAACCGCGCCGCCGGCGCGGATGCGCGCGTTCGCGGCCTAGCTGCGCACCAGGCGCGAGAGCGCCACCTCCACGCGCAGCTCCAGCCCCTCGGGGCGCCAATTGCGCACCAGCCTGCCCCCCATCTGCTGCTCGACGCTGAGCGCGGCTAGGCGATTGCCGAAACCTTCGTGGGCGGGCGCGCCGGCGACGCGTGGCCCGCCGGTCTCGCGCCAGGTGAGGATCGCGTGGCCGCCCTCGAGATGGATGCGCAGCGTCACCACCCCCTGCGGCCAAGAGAGGGCGCCGTGCTTGGCCGCGTTGGTGGCCAGCTCATGAAACAGCAGGCCCAGGGGCGTGGCGCCCTTGTCGTCCACCGGCGCGTCGTCGCCCTCCACGCGGATGCGGGTCTGGCCCTCGAACTCGTAGGGGTCGAACAGCTGGGCCAGGAGGCCGCGCAGCGTCACCGCGCCGGCGTCGGGGGGCGCGCCTTCGCTGTGGGGGCGGGCGAACTCGTGGGCGCGGCCCAGCGCCGCGACCCGCTCCGCCAGGTCGCGGGCGAAGGGCCTGGCCGCGGGGTCGCGTCGGGCCGAGAGCGCGATCAGGCCGGCGATGATGGCGAAGATGTTCTTGATGCGGTGGCTGAGTTCGTGGCTGAGCAGGTCGGCCCCCTCGGCGGCGGACTTGCCGGCGTGCACGTCGGTGCAGGTGCCGATCCAGCGCACGATGGCGCCGCCGGAGTCGCGGGCGGGCAGGGCGCGCGCCAGCGTCCAGCGGTGCTCGCCGGAGTGGTGGCGCATGCGGTACTCGACCTCGTAGGCCTCGCCGGTGGCGACGCTGTGCTCCCACTGGGCCTGGGCGCGCTCGCGATCGTCGGGGTGCAGCAGGTCGCCCCACGCCGCTCCGTCGGTGGCGCCGGGCGGCATGCCGGTGAAGGCGTACCACTGGCGGCTGAAGTAATCGGCCCGACCGTCCGGCCGGGTGGACCACACCATCTGCGGCATGGCGTTGGTGAGCACCTCGTACATGCCCTGGCTCTCGCCCAGCGCCCGTTCCGCCGCCAGTTGGGCGCCGATCTCGGTGTTGACGCCGAACCAGCGCACCACTTGGCCCTGCGCATCCAGCAGCGGCGAGATGCGGGTGAGAAAGGGCCGGAACAGGCCGTCCGCCCCGCGCAGGGGAAAGACCATCTCGAAGGGCCGGGCCTGGGCGATGGACGCGGCCCAGCCTTGCAGCACCCGCGGCAGCGTTTCCGGATCGTGCGCGGCCTGCCAGCCCCAGCCCTCCATCGCATCGGGCGCGCCGCCGCAGTAGGCGTGCCAGCGCCGATTGTACCAGACGATGTAGCCGTCGCCCCGGGCGATCCAGCACAGCGCCGGCAGGTGGTCGGCGAGAAGGCGGAAATCGCCGTCCGACGGCGCGCCCCCCAGAGCCGCCAAGGCGGCTGGGGCCGCGGCTGCACCGGTCAGGGCGTCGGCGAGTGAACGCTCGCCGCGCGCCGCGCGCTCGGCAGGCTGGTGCGTCATGAGGGCAGCCTTATCGCGCGCCCGCGGAGGAGGCCACCGAATAGAGGGCTGGGAGGCGACCGGCGCCCGCGTGGGCGGCTGGAGCGGGCGGCGGGAATCGAACCCGCACGAGAAGCTTGGGAAGCTTCCAGGCTACCACTACATCACGCCCGCGGAGCCGCCGCCGGTCTAGCGCAGGGCGGGGCCGCCTGTCACCCTCGACCGTCCATGCACGCCCACAGCCATTCCCACGACGCCGGCCATTCCCACGGGCACGGCCACCATGGCCACGACCACGCGCCGCCGCGCGACATGAGCTTGGCCTTCGCGCTGGGGCTTGCGCTGAACGCGGCCTTCGTGGCGGTGGAGGCGGTGTACGGCTTCGGCGCGGGCTCGACCGCGCTCCTGGCCGACGCGGGTCATAATCTCGGCGACGTGCTGGCGCTGGGCGCGGCCTTTGCGGCGGCGCGCATGGCGCGCAGGCCGCCGTCGGCGCGCTTCACCTACGGCCTGCGCTCGACCACCATCTGGGCGGCGTTGGGCAATGCGGTGGTGCTGCTCGTGGTCACCGGGGCGGTGGTGGCGGAGGCGGTGCGGCGGCTGTTCATGCCCGAGCCCGTGGGCGGCGGCGTGGTCATGGCGCTGGCGGCGCTGGGGATCGTGGTGAACGGCGGCACGGCGCTGCTCTTCGCGTCCGGGCGCAAGGGCGACGTCAACGTGCGCGCGGCCTTCCAGCACATGCTGGCCGATGCGCTGGTGTCGGCCGGCGTGGTCGTGGCGGGGGGGCTGATCATGCTGACCCGCTGGAGCTGGATCGACCCGGCGGCGAGCCTCGTCGTCTCGGCGGTGATCGTGTGGGGGACGTGGGGCCTCCTGCGCGAGTCGGCCGGGCTCGCGCTGGCGGGGGTGCCGGCGGGTGTCGAGCTCGACGCGGTGCGCCGCTTCCTGGAGGGCTTGCCGGGCGTCACGCGCGTGCACGACCTGCACGTCTGGGCCATGTCGACAACCGAGACCGCGCTCACCTGCCACTTGGTGACGCCCGCGGGCCACCCGGGTGATGGCTTCCTGCACGACGCCGCGCACGCGCTGGAGCACCGCTTCGCCATCGGCCACGCCACCCTGCAGCTCGAACTCGACGCCGCCTGCGCCTGCCCGCTGGAGAGCGCAGAGGCGGCGTGAGGGCGCTTCAGCGTTCGTAGTGGAAGCGGCGCTGGGCCGCTTCCAACACCTGGTTCTCGCCGGAGCCGCGGACGCGGTGGACCAGCCGGTCAGACTGCGTGAGCCGGCGCGACCACCAGCCCATCAGGTCGCGCTTCAACGGCTCGGGCTTCCCCAGCCCCGCAAAAGGTCTGCGGGCGTACTCCTGCAGGAGACCATTGAGCTTGGCGCGAACGGCGGGATCAGCCGCCCGCCAGTGAAGGTGCTCTCGCCAGGCGATCTCCGAAAAGAGCAGCTTCACGGATCGACGATTTCACGCATCTGTCCTCCGCCGGCGTCCAGCTTGGCGATGGAGGCGCGCAGGCGCTTCGCGTTGGCGGAGAAAGACAGCAGGTGGATCGTCTCCTCCATCCCCTCCCAGTCTTCGCGCGAGACGATCACCACGTCCCCGCCCTTGGGGCGGTCGACCACCACCGGGGCGTGGTCGCGCACGACGCCATCCATCACCTCCTTGAGGCGAGCGCGGGTCTCGGTGAAGTTCAGTATGTCCATGGCGGTCTCCAGCACCGCTCTATGCACATCAGCCGGTACAGAACGCCAAGTTCAGCGCCAGGCGCGGAAGTGTTTGGAAAGCTTGAGGCCTTGGCCGCGGTAGTGGCTGCCGTCGTAGCCGTAGAGGCGGGTGGGGCGCTCGGTGAGGGGTTCGTAGACCAGGCGGGCCACCGTCTGCCCGTCCTCCAAGAGGAACGGCGTCTCGTGGGAGCGCACCTCCAGCACGGCGCGCGAGCCTTGCGCCTGCGTCTCCTGCGTGCCGAAGCCGGGGTCGAAGAAGCCGGCGTAGTGCACGCGGAACTCGCCCACCGAGGGGTCGATCGGCGTCATCTCGGCGGCCTGCAGGGCGGGAATCTCCACCGGTTCCTTGGAGGCTAGGATGTAGAACTCGCCGGGGTCGAGCAGCAGCTCGCCGCGCCCGTGGCGCACCACCGGCTCCAGCGGCTGCCAGAACTCGCGCGGGTCGTGCCCGTCCTCGTGGTCGAGGTCGACCACGCCCGCATGGCGACGCGCGCGGAAGCCGGCCAGCTCACCGGTGAGGTCCACCCCCATGCTGACGACGTTCAGCCGCGGCGGCGTGCCGCGCTTGAGGCGCAGCTGGTTCACCCGCGTGCCCGGCCGCACCAGGATGGAGAAGGTCTGCGGCGCGATCTCCACCCACATGGGGCCGCGATAGCCCTCGGCGACATCGTCGAAGGCGGCGGAGCGGTCGGTGAGGAGGCGCACGAACACGTCCACCCGCCCGGTGGAGCTCTTTGGATTGGCCCGCGCCGAGACGCCCGGCGGCAGCGCCAGCCGCTCCTGCAGCTCGGCGATGTAGACGCAGCCGCGTTCCAGCACCGCGCCGTCGCGGATGTCCAGCTTGTGCATGGCCACATCGGCGACGCGCTCGGCGACGGTGCGGCCCGGGCCGGGCAGGAACGAGGCGCGCACGCGCCACACCGTCGGCCCGAGCCGCAGGTCGAGGCTGGCCGGCTGCACCTGGTCGGGCAGGAACGCCAGATCGGCCGTGATCGCCCCCGCCTCGGCGAGGGCCGCGATCGACTGCGAAGGCAGGATGCCGGGCGAGAGTTCGCTCTTGTTCAACCCGTCCAGCCCTTTTTAAGTGCGAGGCTCAGAAGAAGTGCAATATCTGATGGCCCATCTATTCTTGCTGGCCCACGGGCCTGAAGTTTCCCATTGGCAAGTTTCCACACAAAGCGACGGCCATCCTCGGTCGGACTGCCATCGTCAAAATGGTAAGCTCCCTTCTGCAAGATTAGGACAGGGCCGCCAAGCGGATGGTGCGGATGGAGCACTTCGTCTTCGGGTTCCCACCAAGCTCCCATACTCAAGCTCCTAGTTCACCGTGCGCCGCACGTCCGGCAGGTCCAGCGAGAAGGCGGGGATCGCGGCCTCGAAGCGGTCGCCCTCCTCGGTGACCATCTCGTATTCGCCCTCCATGGAGCCCGACGGCGTCGGCAGCGGGCAGCCGGAGGTGTAGCGCAGGGCTTCGCCGGGCTTGAGCACGGGCTGCTCGCCCACCACGCCCTCCCCGCGCACCTCCTCCACCCGGCCGCGGGCGTCGGTGATGACCCAGTGGCGGCCGACGAGCTGCACGGTGGCCTCGCCGTGGTTCTCGATCTCCACGTGGTAGGCCCACACCCAGCGGCCCTCGGCGGGGTCGGACTGGTCGGGCAGGTGCTCGGGACGCACCCGCACGACCACCTCGCGCGTGCGCGCCTCGTAGGCGCCGTCGCGGGGCGGCCGGCCGGCGGGGCGGCGCGAGGGGATCACGCTTCCTCCCTCGCATCGGCGGCGTCCAGCGCGCGCAGGAGGTCGCGGGCGAGGTCGCCCTCGTCCTCCAGCCCCACCGACAGGCGCACGTAGCCGGGGGTGAGGCCGATGGCCTCGCGCTCGGCCTCGGGCACGGTGCGGTGGGTGGTGGTGACCGGGTGGGTGACCATGCTCTTGGCGTCGCCCAGGTTGTTGGAGATGTCGACCAGGCGCAGGGAGTTGAGCATGCGGAAGGCCGCCGCCTGGTCGCCGAGGTCGAAGGCGATCAGCGAGCCGCCGCCGCTCATCTGCTTGCGGGCGCCCGCGTGCTGCGGGTGGTCGGCGCGGAAGGGGTAGAGCGTGCGCCGCACCGCGCCGTGGCCGGCGATCAGGTCGGCGAGACGCCCGGCGGTCTCGCTCTGGCGGCGCACGCGCAGGTCGAGCGTCTCCAGCCCCTTGAGCAGCACCCAGGCGTTGAAGGGCGAGAGCGCGGGGCCGGTGTGGCGCAGAAGGTCGCGGTAGCTCTCCTCCAGGAGGGCCTCGTCGCCCAGGATGGCGCCGCCCAGCACGCGGCCGCCGCCGTCGATGTGCTTGGTGGCCGAGTAGACCACCACGTCGGCGCCCAGCTCCAGCGGCTGCTGGAAGATCGGGGTGGCGAACACGTTGTCGAGCACGAGCCGCGCGCCGGCGTCATGGGCGATCCGCGCAACGCCGGCGATGTCGGCGATCTCCAGCAGCGGGTTGGAGGGGCTCTCCAGGAAGGCGAGGCGGGTGTTCGGCCGCATGGCCGCGCGCCAGGCGTCGAGGTCGGGCGCATCGACGAAGCTCACCTCCACCCCGAACCGCGGCGCCCACTCGCGCAGGATCCAGCGGCACGAGCCGAATAGGGCGCGGCCCGCCACGATGTGGTCGCCGGCGCGCACCAGGCCCTGGACGGCGATGGAGACGGCGGCCATCCCCGAAGCCGTGGTGCGGCAGGCCTGCGCCCCCTCCAGCAGCGCCAGCCGGCGCTCGAACATGGCGGTCGTGGGGTTGGCGTAGCGCGAGTAGACGTAGCCGGGCGCCTCGCCGGCGAAGCGCGCCGCCGCCGCCTCGGCCGAGTCATACACGAAGCCCTGGGTGAGGTAGAGCGCCTCCGCCGTCTCCCCATAAGCCGAGCGCTCGAGGCCGCCACGCACCAGCCTCGTCGCGGGCGCCCAGTCGCGCGGATCGTCGTCGGGGAAGCGCGCGTCGGTCACCACGCGGTGGTGGCGGGGGTGGTTGCAGCCGTCAAGCCGAAGCCCGATGTTGGCGTCGCGCATTTACGCGCACCGGGAGACCTAGCCCATGCGTCGCACCATTCCCTTCGCCGCCGCGGCCCTCGTCGTCGCTCTCGCCGCCGGTTCGGCGCAGGCGGGCTGCCTCACGGGCGCGGTCGTCGGCGGAGTCGCTGGGCATTACGCCGGTCGCCACGCCACGGTCGGCGCCATCGGCGGCTGTGCGGTGGGCCACCACATGGCCGTGCAGAAGAAGCGCGAACGCGCCGCGCAACGCGCCGCCGCCCGCCGCGGCTGAGGCGAGCGCGCTGAATCGTTTGTCTCCGCGTGAGGTAGGGTGTTAGCTGCGACTTGGCCGTAACGATGAGATCGGTAGGTGGCGATGCCTCATCCGGAACTGCAGAACGGCGCCCGCGGCGGGGACGTCCGCGTGCTCCAGCAGCTGGTGAGCGAGGGATTGCACGCACGCCCTGGCTTGGCGCGAGACGGCGTGTTCGGCCCTCTCACCGATGCCGCGGTGCGTCGCTTCCAGCAGAACCGCGGGCTTGAAGTCGATGGCGTGGCCGGCCCGCTCACGTGGCGTGCCCTGCTTCCGTCCACCCGGGCAGCGCCCACGCTGAAGGCTGCGGCCCCTCGGCCCTCGGTGGCGCCGTCGATTCGGCCCGCCGCGGCGGCCAGCTCGGTCACGCCACCGGCGAGAGCGCCCTCCACGCCGCAGGCGAGGCCCTCCACGCCCCCGGCGAGGGTGCCCTCCGCGCCGCCGGCGAGAGCGCCCACGCGTGCAGACGCGATCAACCCCGCCGCCGAGCCTCGGTGGTTCCAAATCGCCCTTGCAGAGTTCCAGTTGCACAACACCACCCGCCACAAGGCCGACGGTGATTTGCGCATCCATGAATATTTTCAAACGACATCTGATCATGCCAAGGTGGGCACGAACGAGGCCTGGTGTTCGGCCTTCATGAACTGGTGCATGCGTCAGGCTGGCCTGCAAGGCACCCACAGCGCCGCCGCCGCAAGCTGGCGGACGTGGGGGATCGACCTGAAGGAACCTCGGCACGGCTGCGTCATGATCATTCACTGGAAGAAGCACTCGGCCGGCAGCAGCGGCAACCACGTGACCTTCTTCGACTCTAAAGTCGGAACCTCAATCCACGATTTCGGCGGCAATCAGGGCCACTCGAGCGCCATCACCCACTCGAAATTCACAGAGGCCGCGACGACTTCGCTCGTTTACAGATGGCCCAAGTGAACACCCAGCCTTAGCGGATCAAAATGCTGTTCAATTCGCCTGACTTTTCAAAGCCCCAACCCGTGCCGGCGCAAGCGTCGGCAAGCTATCCTGCGTTCTGGAGGCAATTCAAAGCGGCTGTCGCCGCCAAGAACGTAGGCGCTGTCAAAGCCCTGACGCAGTTTCCGTTCTCGCTCGGTTTCGAGGACGACGAGACCCATCCAAAGCGGCTCGATGCGGCACAGTTCCAAACGTACTTCAAGGCCGAAATGACCTGTCGTGGTCCTGATGCGCCCAGGACCGACGACATACTGAAAGAAACCAAGCCTCAGGTCACGCCCAACGGCGTTGTGCACATCTCCACGTATACGTTCGAATACAAGCGAGTGGGATGGCGATTCACGACGGCGGACTACGGAGACTCTGACGAAGTCGCGCCACTTCTCCGCGGGCGTTGCCCCCGCTAGACACGCCGACGCTTAGGCGAACGCCGCCTTGCGCGGTGCGGCGGCGGTGGAGGCCTGTTCGCGCAGGCGCACGGTGGCGACCAGGCGACGCATGCGGCGCAGTTCGGTCTTGAGGCCGTTGCTGGTGACGAGGCGGCGGCGCAGGCGCGGGCTGCGAGCCTCCAGATCGGCCCAGACCTCGCCGAAGTGGGTGCGCGCGGTGGCGTGACGCACCTCGAGTTCGGGCAGGTGCATGCGCCGGCCCCAGGCGGCGGCGTCCACCCGTGCGGCGTTCCAGGCGTGGCGGAACTCGCAGCGCCACTGCGCCCGCCGAAGCGTGACCATGGCCAGCTCCAGCGCGTCGTCGCAAGGATGGTCGGGGTCGGTGCGCAGGCGGATCTCGTCGGCCAGCCCGCCCGACGCACGGCCATCGGCACGCGCGGAGGTGACGACCTGCACGTCGAGCGAGTGGCGCACGCGGCCGTCGACCTCACGCACCTTCTCGAACAGGGCGCGGTCCTCGCCGACCGGCTTGGGCGGCAGGCCGCCGATGCGACGGTAGGCGTCGAGCGTGATGGCCGCCGATGCGCCGCAGTTCTGGTTGTGACGCGGCCAGGGGTCGTGCGCCTCGCGGTCGACGCGCGCGACGAGCTCGGCGGCGAGCTGCTGGTACTGCCACTCCAGCCGGCCGCGATCGAGGAGGGCGGCGTCGAGCTGCATCAGCTCCATCGGGTCGGCCATGACGTAGCCCGCCACTGCGTCGACCCCCTTGTCGATCTCGCGTTTGTTGGCGGCGACCCAGTCGCCGTTGACCAGGGTGTCGGCGTCGGTGGTGAGGAGGAGCGCGCCGGGCGCCGCCAGGTCGGCGGCGGTGTCCATGGCCAGGCGCCGCGCCCAGCCCGCGTTGGCGTGGGCGGGGTCCAGCTCGACCTGGCACAGGTGGATGGCGAAGGTGGCGTGGGGGGCGAGTTCGCGCACCAGCGCGGCGGTGCCGTCGTCGGTGTTGTTGAGCATGAGCACCACCGCCATGTCGGCGGGCTCCACCTCCTCCTGCGAGGCCAGCGAGTCGAGGCACAGCCCGATGCGCTCGACCTCGTTCTTGACGGGAACGGCGACGACGAGCGTCGGCGCATGGGGCGACCGCTGACCGAGCACCTCGGTCGAAACGTCGAATTGCGGCCGCGCCGTCGCGTCCATTCGGTCAGGTCCTCTCAGGCGCGGCGATCACCGCTTCCGGCGCGCCGGACCCGTCGCGCCGCCGCGGAGGCGAGGTGACAGGGCCTTGCCCGCAGGGTCAAGCGGTCGTTCCCCTCCGCACGTTCCGCCGGAGGGCGGAGCCGGCGAGCCGTCGCGCGGATGTGAGGGGAAGGGCTGCCGTGAGCCGCTTGTGGGCGTGGCGTAAGGATCAGCTTCTAGCGACTCGCGCGCGAGGCCGCCAGCGGCGTCTCGCCGCTGGCCCGGCGCTTCGCCACGCCGGGCTCAGCCGAAGCGGCCGGTGATGTAGTCCGAGGTGCGGCTGACGCGGGGGTTGCCGAAGAGTTCGGCGGTAGGCGCGAACTCGATCAGCCGGCCCAGGTACATGAAGGCGGCGTTGTCGCTGATGCGTGCGGCCTGCTGCAGGTTGTGGGTGACGATGACGATGGTGATGTCCTTCTTCAGCTCGACCAGCGTCTCCTCCAGCTTCGCGGTGGAGATGGGGTCGAGCGCCGAGGCCGGCTCGTCCAGCAACAACACCTCGGGGCGCACGGCCACGCCGCGGGCCACGCACAGGCGCTGTTGCTGGCCGCCTGAGAGGCCGAGGCCCGAGGTGCGCAGCTTGTCCTTCACCTCCTCCCACAGGGCGGAGCGGCGCAGGCTCTCCTCCACCCGCGCGTCCATGTCGGGGCGCGAGAGCTTCTCGTAGAGGCGCACGCCGAAAGCCACGTTGTCGTAGATCGACATGGGGAAGGGCGTCGGCTGCTGGAACACCATGCCGATGCGCGAGCGCAGGGTGGCGAGGTCGACGCCGCGGTCGAGGATGTTCTTGCCGTCCAGCAGGATCTCGCCCTCGGCGCGCTGGCCGGCGTAGAGCGAATAGATGCGGTTCAGCGCCCGCAGGAGGGTGGACTTGCCGCAGCCGGAAGGCCCGATCAGGCCGGTGATCCCGTGGCGCTTGAACGGCAGGGTGATCTCGTGCAGCGCGCGGTTCTTGCCGTAGTAGAAGTTCAGGTCGCGCGCGGCGAGCTTCACCTCGCCCTCCGGCAGGGTCTCCACGTGAGTCTCGAAACGGCCGGCGGCGGCGGCCTCGCGCTCGTCCGCCGCCGTGCCCGGCCGCGTGTCGGAATTGACGGGAACGGGGGCGATCGGGGCGGTGGTGGCGGTCATCGGCGTTCGGGCTCCCGGCTCAACGCTCGGACCAGGATGTTGATGCCGAGCACGGTGGCGGCGATCAGCAGGGCGCCGACCCACGCCAGCCGGCGCCAGTCGTCCAGGCCGGAGAGCGCATAGTTGAAGATCACCGTGGGCAGGTTGGCCATCGGCTTCGACATGTTCCAGCTAAAGAACTGGTTGTTCAGCGAAGTGAAGAGCAGCGGCGCCGTCTCGCCAGAGATGCGCGCGAAAGCCAGGAGGCCGCCGGTGACGATGCCACCGCCGGCCGCGCGCCACATGATCTTGCGGATGGTGGTCCACACCGGGGCGCCCAGGGCGATGCCGCTCTCGCGCAGTTGGCGCGCCTGCAGCTTGAGCACATCCTCGGTGGTGCGGGTGACCACAGGCGCTGCGATCAGCGCCAGTGCGATCGCCCCCGCCCAGCCCGAGAACCCGCGGACGAGTTCGACATGCACGAAAGGGAAGGTCCCGGAGAAGAGGAAGTTCGGGGTGATGCGGTTCACCGGCAAGAGTTCGTAGACGAACAGGCCGACCAGGATCGAGGGCGCCGAGAGCAGCACGTCGTTCACGAAGCGCACCAGCGAGGCGTAGCGGCGCGATAGCGTCGTCTTGTCGCCGTACTCGGCCAGCCAGGTGCCGGCCAGCACGCCCACGAACAGGGCCAGCACCATGGCCAGCACGCAGATCATGATCGAGCCCACGATCGCGTTGCGCAGGCCGCCGACCGAGCCGGCGGCCGGTATGTCCTTGGTCAGCACGTTCAGGTTGAGGCCGCCGATGCCCTGCTGAACCAGCGAGGCCAGGATCGCCAGAAGGGCGGCGATGGCCAGTATGGCGGCGAACCAAGTGAAGCCGATGAAGCCGGCGTTGGCCAGGCTGCGGCGACCGCGGCGGCTGAAGACGGCGTCGGCCATGGCTCAGCCCTCCTTCTGCGCCTGGCCCAGAAGGGCGCGGGCGATGGCCAGGACCGCGAAGGTGATGACGAAGAGCACGAAGCCCAGCGCGATCAACGCCGAGGTGTGGAGCCCCGGCGCGGCTTCCGCGAACTCGTTGGCGATGGTCGACGAGATGGTCGAGCCGGCGGAGAAGATGCCGTTGGGATAGTCGTGGGTGTTGCCGATCACGAAGGTGACCGCCATCGTCTCGCCGAGCGCGCGACCCAGCCCCAGCATCACCGCGCCTATGGCCGAGCGGCGCACGTAGGGCAGCGACACCGAAAGCACGACTTCCAGCGGCGTGGCCCCGATGCCGTAGGCGCTCTCGCGCACCTTGGTGGGCACCGTCAGGAACAGCTCGCGCAGTGTGGCGGCCATGAACGGCAGGATCATGATGGCCAGGATGATCGAGGCGGTGAGGATGCCCGAGCCATTGGGCACGCCGTTGAAGATCTTCTCCCAGATCGAGCCGGAGGGCGCCCAGGTCATCAGCGGGAGCTCGACCAGGTTCTTGAACATGGGCGCGAAGACGAACAGCCCCCACATGCCGTAGACGATGGAGGGCACGCCCGCGAGCAGCTCGACCGCGATGCTGATCGGCCGGCGCAAGACCCTCGGGCAGAACTCGGTGACGAACACCGCCACGCCGAAGGCGATCGGCAGCGCGAAGATCAGGCTGAGGAAGGAGGTGATCAGCGTGCCGACGATGGGACCCGCACCGCCGTAGATGTCCTGCACCGGGTCCCAGGTCTTGGTGAAGACGAAGTTCAGGCCGAACTTTGCGAAGGCCGGCCAGCCGCCGATCAGCAGGGCGACCAGCAACCAGCCGATGGCCACCAGCAAGGTGGTGGCGCAGGCGGCGCACACCGCCTGGAAGATCGGATCGAACGCCGCGCCGCGAGGGCGGGCGAGGCGGGTCGGCGCGGTGGAGACGGCGACGTCGGCCATGCGGTCCTGGGCGGAAGAGCTGAAGGCGGGCGGCGGAAACGACGAGGGGCGCGTCCGGTGACCGGCCGCGCCCCTCACAGCTAGGCGAGGCTCAGTGGCCGGTGAACACCGGCTTGCCGCCGGCCTTGATCTGCGACCAGGCCGTCTTGCGCACGGTGTTCTTCACCGAGAGCGGCAGCGGCACGTAGGCCAGGGTGTTGGCCGCCGGGTCGCCGTTGGCGTAGGCCCAGTTGAAGAACTTCAGCACGTCGGCCGCCGCGCCGCCGTTCTGCTGGTCCTTGTACATCAGGATGAAGGTCGCGCCGGCGATCGGCCAGGTGCGCGCGCCGCCCTGGTCGAGCAGCGAGGGCGCAAAGTTGTTGGCCGGAGTGAACTGCGCGTGGGCGGCCGCGTCGGCGAAGGCCGGGGCGGTGGGGGCCACGACCTTGCCGTCGTGGTTGATCATGTCGCCGAAGGTCAGGTTGTTGAGCTTGGCGTAGGCGTACTCGACGTAGCCGATGGAGCCGGTGGTCTGGCGCACGAAGGCGGAGACGCCGTCGTTGCCCTTGCCGCCCTGGCCGACAGGCCAGTTGACCGCATCGTTGGCGCCGACCTTGGCCTTCCAGTTCCCGGCGACCTGCGACAGGTAGGAGGTGAAGAGGAAGGTGGTGCCCGACCCGTCCGAGCGATGCACGACGGTGATCGGCAGGCCCGGCAGCTTCACGCCCTTGTTCAGGTTGGCGATGCGCGGATCGTTCCACTTGGTGATCAGGCCCAGGTAGATGTCGGCGATGACCTGGCCGTTGAAGTGCAGCTGGCCAGGGGCCACGCCCGGAAGGTTCACCACCGGCACGATGCCCACGATCACGGTCGGGAACTGCACGAGGCCGTGGCTGGCCAGGTCGCCGGTCGGCAGCGGCTTGTCCGAGGCGCCGAACTCGACGGTCTTGGCATAGATCTGCTTGATGCCGCCGCCCGAACCGATGGCCTGGTAGTTCAGGCGCGCGTTCGAGACCTTGCCGTACTCTTCGGCCCATTTCTGGTAGACGGGAGCGGGCGCGGTGGCCCCGGCGCCGGAGATGTCGGCGGCCGTGGCGGCGGATGCGCCCGCCAGCAGGGTCGCCGCCAGGGCGGCGGTGATCGTCTTGGTCAGCACGATGAGGCTCCTGATCGCCGGGCGTCCCCCCAGGAGCGCCCTTGCATGACCGCTTCCTTAACCGCCGCCGATCATGGTTTTGTGACGGCCGCTGAGCGTCTGTCCTACATCGGCGCGATGGAACCGCCGGACGGGCGCAGCATTGCCAAGCTCCCAAGCCCATGGAGACGCCGCTTTGCTGTGCCGCCCCGGCGAGACGGTCTGGCGTCTGGAGCGCGCCCACCGGGCATCGCTGATCGTCGACATGGCCGCCTACTTCAAGGCGGCGCGCGAGGCGGTGGAAAAGGCCAGGCGCAGCGTCCACCTGCTCGGCTGGGCCTTCGATCCCGACACCTTCGTGGAGCCCGACAAGGAGGGGGGCGGCCCCGAGCGCGACGACATCGGCTCGCGGCTCCGGGCGCTCGCCGACGAGCGGCCGGAACTCGACATCCGCATCCTGATCTGGAAGTCCGCCTTGCCGATCGCGGCCTCGCAGAACTTCTTCCCGCACCGCGCCAAGGCGTGCTTCTCAGGCTCGCGCGTCAAGTTCCTGCTGGACGGCAAGGTGCCCTTCGGGGCCTGTCACCACCAGAAGGTGCTGGTGATCGACGACGCTCTGGCCTTCGGCGGCGGTGGCGACATCGCGCCCGACCGCTGGGACACCACCCAGCACCTCGACGACAACCCTCACCGCCACGATCGCCACGGCGGCTACTTCCGGCCACGCCACGAGGTGATGAGCGTGTTCGACGGCGCCGCCGCCGTCGCCGCCGGCCAGCTGTTCCGCGACCGTTGGGAGAACGCCACCGGCGAACGCCCGCCCGAGCGCGCGCCGTCGGACCCGAGCCGCGACGACCTGTGGCCCCACTGCGAGTCCGTCGACTTCCCGAACGGCGTCGATATCGGCATGTCGCGCACCCAGCCCCGCTGGCGCGGCAGGCGCGAGGTGCGCGAGGTCGAGGCGCTGCACCTCGCCGCCATCGCCGCCGCCCGCCGCTGCATCTACCTGGAGAACCAGTACTTCACCTCGCCCGTGCTGGCCGAGGCGCTGGCCGCGCGGCTGGCCGAGCCTGACGGGCCGGAGGTGGTGCTCGTCTCCACCCTGCATGCGCCCAGCTATTTCGACCGGCTGACCATGGACCGCACGCGACTGTCCTTCCTCAAGCGGCTGCAGGACGCCGACGAGGCGGGCCGCGCCGGCGGCGGCAGGTTCCACGCCTTCTCGCCGGTCACCGGGAAGGGCGTGAGCATCATCGTGCACGCCAAGCTGGCCTTCATCGACGACACGCTGATGCGGGTGGGTTCGGCAAATCTGAATAATCGGTCCATCGGCTTCGACACCGAGTGCGACTTCTCCTTCGAGGCGCGGGACGGCGAGGCGGGCGCCGATGTGCGCAGCGTGATCGCGCGCCTGCGCAGCGACCTCGTCGCGCACTGGCTGGCGGTCGAGCCCGCCGCGGTCGACGCGGCGCTTAGCGCGTCCGGCGGGGCGCTCGGCCGGGCCATCGGGGCGATCGAGGCGGGCGGCGCGCGCCGGTTGCGCGCGCTGCAGCCGCACGATCCAGGCGCGTTCTGGAACCTGGTCGCACGCTACCACCTGGGCGATCCCAGCAGCCCCGGCGACAGCTGGGCCCCGTGGACGCGGCGCGCCTGCCTCAACCGCAACCTGGCTTCTATGCGGGCCGGGCTGAAGGCCGCCGGCCTTCCCGCGCCTGCGCCGGCCGAGCTGAGCGCCGAGACGGTCTGACCGCTCAAGTTCGCGCGGGGTGGGCGAGAAAGCAGCCCATCGCCGCCGTCTGCGGCGCGACCCGGATCAGGCGACCTCGAGGTCGGCGACGAGCGGCAGGTGGTCGGAGGCGGCGCGCGCCAGGCGGCCGTTGGGCGCCCAGACGTCGAGCGCGCGCACGCCCGGCGTTGCGAACAGGTGGTCGATCCGCAGCACCGGCAGGCGCGCGGGGTAGGTGGGCACGGTCACAGGCGCCAGCCCGAGCTGCAGGTCGCTCAGCGAGGCGCGCAGGCGGCGATAGGCGGCGTAGCGCGTGGTGGCGTTGAAGTCGCCGAGCAGCAGCGCCGGCCCCACGGCACTCGCCGCGCCCATCCAGTCGTCGCCCAGGAGCGCCGACACCTGCACGCGCTGCTCCAGCGGCACCAGGCCGAGGTGGGTGGTGATCACCTGCAGCGCCTCGCCCCCCTCCAGCCTCACCTCGCACCAGAGCGCGCCGCGGTCCTCGAGCCCCGGCACGCGGGGAGGGCGTGGCAGGGGGCCGCTTCTCACCAGCCGCATGGGCCGGCGCGACAGGATGGCGTCGCCGTAGCGCTCCTCGGCCACGCGCACGCGGATCAGGGCGGAGTTGAAGCTCACCGTCATGCCCAGCCGCTCGGCGATGGCATGCGCCTGGTCGACCCCGCCGGAGCGCGCACGGTTCACGTCCAGCTCCTGCAGGGCCACGACGTCGGGCGCCTCCCCCGCGATCACGGCGGCCACCCGGTCGACGTCCAGGCGCCGGTCGAGGCCGACGCAGCCATGCACGTTGTAGGTCATCGCCCGCAGGCGCGCGGCCGCCACGCTCAGCCGCGCGCGCCGGCGACGAAGCGGTAGCGCGCGCGGCGCAGGTAACGCTCGCCCGGCCGCAGGATCACGCTGGGAAAGGCCGGCGTGTTGATCGCGTTGGGGAAGTCCTGCGGCTCCAGCGCCACCGCGCCCTGCGGGGTGAAGGGGTGGCCGAGCCCCTGGCCCGAATACACCTGCAGGCCCGGTTGATCGGTGGAGAGCTGCAGCTCCAGCCCCGTCTCGGGCGCGCGCAGCACGGCCGCCGGCGCGCCGCCTCGATCAGGGTCCAGCACCCAGGTGAGGTCGAAGCCGCGGGGGATGACAAGCTGCTGGTGCTGCATCGCCAGGCGGTCGCCGATGCGGGCCGGCTGGCGCAGGTCGAACGGCGTGCGCGCCACCGGCAGCTCTTCGCCGGTGGGAATGAGGCCGGCGCGCACGGGCAGCACGGCGTCCGCGGCGATCTGCAGGGTGTGGTCGAGCACCGGCGTGCGCGGCCGGCCCGTCAGGTTGAAATAGGGGTGTTGGCTCATCGCCACCGGCGTGGGCCGCTCGGTCCGCGCCTCCCAGGCGATCTCCAGCGTGTGGCCATCGAGGATGCGAAAGGCCGCGCGCGCCCTCACTTCGCCGGGAAAGCCCTCCTCGCCATCGGGCGAAACGTAGGCGAGCACGGCCCGGTCGGCCGAAGCGTCCTCGATGCGCCAGAGCCGGCCGCCCCAGCCGACGGCGCCGCCGTGCAGGGTGTTGGGCCCCTGGTTGGCCGTCAGCCGCCACGTCTCGCCGTCGAGCTCGAACTGCGCTCCGGCGATGCGGTTGGCGACGCGGCCCAGCAGGCGACCGTGGTAGCTGCGATCCTGCAGCCACCCGTCAAGGTCGTCGTATCCGAGCAGCACCTGCACCGACGGCCCGCTTGCCACGGGCGCGTGGATCGCCGCCAGGATCGCGCCGAATTCCAGAACGTCGACCTGCAGGCCCCTTTCATGGCCCAGGCGCACGCGGCGCACGGGTCGTCCATCGGGCAGCTGGCCATACGGCTCGACGTCGGCGGTCACCGCTGTCGGCGCGCGCGGCGCCGGTTCAGTGGTCGCTGCGCCGGTCGGCCGCCGCCTGCGCGTGGTCGCCCATGCGATCCACCGCCGCGCCGGCGTTCTGCACCGCGTGACCGGTCGCGACACCGAGCTTGTCGACGCCACGGTCGATGTCGCGGCCGGCGCGGTCGAGGGCCGGCTTGGCGCGGTCCGCCGCCGTGTCGAGCTGGCGACCGACCGCCGAGGCGGTCTTGTTGAGGCCGTCGGCCGCCTGGTCGGCCCCGCGCTGGGCGTCGGCGCGGGCGCTCCTGTCGCTGGCGCTGTCGCCGCAGGCGGCCAGCGTGAGGGCGGCGACGGCCACGGCGGTGAGGGTAAGGGCCTTCATGGCGTGCTCCTGCAAAGCTTCAGGGGGGAGCGCGGGCGCTGTGGGCATGGTTCCCCGCCGCGGCCGGGTGACTCGCCCACCAACGATTGTCATGGACTTGGCGCAAGCTGGCCGGTCTATGAGTCGTCCATCCCCATGCCGCTGAACGCCGCCCCATCTCCGCTCGCTCGCGCGCGAATGGTCGATCCGGCGGTCAGCGTGGCGTGGCGCGTGGCGGTGGTGGGCGCGGTCGGCGTCGCCGGCGTGGTCGGCGTGGCGCTGGCGCGCCCCGGCGCGTGGGCCCCCACGTTCGTCGCAATCGCCGCCGTGGTCGTGGCGGCGGTGCTGTTCGGGCGCGGCGCGGCCTTGAAGGCGGCCGCCGAGCCCGCCGCCTCCGCGGTCGAGGCCGCGAGTGCGCCGCCGTTCCTCGCGGCCGTCGAGGCGCTGCCCGATCCCGTGCTGCTGGTCTCGGCGGGCGAGGTGGACGACCAGGCCGCGCGCCGCATCGACTACGCCAACGCCGCCGCGCGCGAACTGCTGCGCATCCCGGCCACGGGCGCGCTCCTGGTGGCGGCGGTGCGCCGGCCGGAGGTGCTGGAGGCGCTGGACGAGAGCCTGTTCGGGCGCGTGCCCGGTCACGCCGCATTCGAGACCGCCACCGGCCCCGACCGCTTTCTCACAGCCTGGGCCTACCCCATCGCCGCCGAGCCCGGCGACCTGGCGGCCGGCCGCTCGCGCGCCCTCCTCCTGTTCCGCGACGAGACCGAGGCGCGACGGGCGGAGCGCACGCGCGTCGATTTTCTGGCCAACGCCAGCCACGAGCTGCGCACCCCGCTCGCCTCCCTCGGCGGCTTCATCGAGACGCTGCGCGGCCACGCCCGCGACGATCCCGACGCGCGCGAGCGCTTCCTGACCATCATGGCCGCCCAGACCGAGCGCATGGGCCGGCTGACCGAGGACCTGCTCCTGCTCAGCCGCGCCGAGCTCAACGAGCACGTCCCTCCCCAGGGGCGCACCGACCTGGCGCTGATCACCGCCGACGTGGCCGACGCGCTGGCGCCGCTCGCCGCGGAGCGCGACGTGAGGCTGGAGGTCGACCTCCCCGATCCGGGCGGCGCCGAACTCGTCGGCGACCGCGACCAGCTGCTGCAGGCGGTGCTGAACCTTGTGGCCAACGCCATCAAGTACTCGCCGTCGGGGGCTGTCGTGGCGGTCTCGCTGACCTCGCATCTTTCGTTCGACGAGACGGCCACCGCTCCCGCCGCCGCAGGGCCGCAGGCGGGAGTGAACCGCGTCACGATCCTTTCGCCCGAGCGCGATCCGCAGCGTCGATATCTGCGTCTCGCCGTGGCCGACGCCGGGCCCGGCATCCGGCGCGAGCACCTGCCGCGCCTGTCGGAGCGGTTCTACCGGGTGGAGGGGCAGAAGAGCGGCGAGCGCCAGGGCACGGGGCTCGGGCTCGCCATCGTCAAGCACATCGTCAGCCGCCATCGGGGCGGCTTCGTCGCCGAGTCGACGCCGGGGGTGGGCTCGCGGTTCCTGATCATCCTTCCGGTCCCGTCGGATCGCGCCGAGCGGCCGGTCGGGGCGTGAGATAAAACCGTCATGAATCCGTCACGACGGGGGCGTGCATCGGGGGCATAAGCCCGGCGCGCGCCAGAGTTGCGCGACTCACCCTGTCCGCGTCGATTCGATCATGAACGAACACACCCTCAAGTTCTTCGGCGAGGAGCTGAACCAGCTCAAGGCCGAGGTGGCGCGCATGGGCGGCCTGGCCGAGGCGCAGGTGGCCGACGCCGTGGTGGCGGTGGCCGAGCGCGACGTGCCGCTGGCGCAGCTCCTGATCGGGCGCGACGCCAGGCTCGACACCATGCAGGCCGACATCGAGAAGAAGGCGATCCGCATGATCGCCCTGCGCCAGCCCGTGGCGCAGGATCTGCGCCGCACGGTTGCGGCGCTGAAGATGGCCTGGAGCCTGGAGCGCACCGGCGACCTGGCCAAGAACATCGCCAAGCGCGCCCTGGTCATCTCCGAGGCCGAGCCGATCATGCCGCTGACGCGCTCGATCGAGCGCATGGGCAAGATGGTCGTCGGCCGGCTGAAGATGTCGATCGACGCCTACACCACCGAGGATGTCGACAGCGCCCTGGACGTGTGGAGGGGTGACGGAGACGTTGACGAACAGTACAACTCGCTGTTCCGCGAACTCCTCACCTACATGATGAGTGATCCGCGGATGATCTCCTCGTGTGCGCATCTCTTGTTCATCGGCAAGAACCTGGAGCGTATCGGCGACCACGCCACCAACGTGGCCGAAATCCTCCACTACGAGGTGACCGGTGAGGAGATCACCGGCGATCGCCCCAAGCAGCAGGATGTCGACGGGCGCGACGCCCGCACGCTCGCGGGCGAGGTCTGACGCATGGCCCAGCCCAACGTGCTGGTGGTTGAGGACGAGGACGCCCTCTCCACGCTCCTGCAGTACAACCTCGACAAGGAAGGCTATCGCGTCAGCGTCGCCGGGGATGGCGAGGAGGCGCTGGTGATGGTCGACGAGCACCTGCCCGACCTTTTGGTGCTGGACTGGATGCTGCCCAAGGTCTCGGGCGTGGAGGTGTGCCGGCGCCTGCGCTCCAAGGCCGAGACGCGCAACCTGCCTATCATCATGCTGACCGCCCGCGCCGAGGAGAGCGACCGGGTGCGCGGCCTCGACACCGGCGCCGACGACTACCTCACCAAGCCGTTCAGCATGACCGAGCTCACCGCCCGCATTCGTGCGGTGCTGCGCCGCATCCGCCCCGGCCTGGCCGAGGACCGCATCCGCCACGGCGACGTGACGATCGACCGGGTGGCGCACCGGGTGAAACGCGCCAACCGCGAGGTGCACCTCGGCCCCACCGAGTTCCGGCTGCTCGACTACCTGATGCAGCACGCCGGCCGGGTGTTCTCGCGCGAGCAGCTCCTCGACGCGGTGTGGGGCTCCGACGTCTACGTCGAGGCGCGCACGGTGGACGTGCACGTGGGGCGGCTGCGCAAGGCGCTCAACAAGGACGACGAGGTCGACCCGATCCGCACCGTTCGCTCCGCCGGCTACGCCTTCGACGTCGACGAATAGGCCTCGCAGGGCGCCTTCAGTCGGCCGCGGGCGGGCGCGCGCCGGCCTCGATCTGCGCGGCCCAGCGCAGGCGGCCGCGCTTCAGCATCGTGCGCGTGCCGAAGCTCGCCGCCGAGATCGGGATCAGCCACGGCCACGGCACGCCGAGCCCGTAGGAGGCGAGCGCGGGCGCGATGTACAGGGCGTCGACCATCCAGCTGCCGAGGCCGATGGCGGCGCGCCTGCGGGCCAGATAGTCGCGCAGCTCCTCCTTGATGGGATCGCCGTCGTGCATCGTGGCCGCAAGCGCCTCCGCCCGGGGATCGAACAGCGCCGCAGGCGTCGGCGGCTGCGCGCGGGCCGCGGGCGTGGTGACGGCGGCCGTCCGTCGGCCGAAGGTCCTGGTCATGCGCCCTCCGCTCGGCGCACAGCCTGCGCTGGGAGCGGTTAGGAGGTCGTTATGATCCGGCGCGCGCGGCTAGGCGCAGCGGCGCAGGGCCAGCTCGTCCAGCGCGGCGGTCTCGCGCCGGCCGGCCGCCGCGCGTTCGGTCATGCGCAGGCGCTCGGCCACGTGCTCGTACTTCTTCTGCGCCTCGAAGGCCTCGGTGAGGGCGTCGCGCGCGCCCTGGCTCTCCAGCTCCAGCCCGCGCGCCTCCAGCTCCAGCGTCTTGCGACGCTCGGCGCAGCCCTGGCGAAAGCCCACCATGTACCAGCCGGCCTCGGCGTCGGCCTTGCCGCGAGCGAGTTCCTCCTCCTCCTCGCGCGCCAGCTCGGCCAGGGCGTCGGAGACGCGTTGGCGCCGCTCGGCGAGCTCGCGCAGGCGCTTCTGCAGGATCTCCACCTCGTAGCTCGACAGGCGGATCAGGGACGTGGTCCAGCTCATGCGGCGAGGGCTCCGAGGAGGGGCGCCGGTGCGAGCGACAGGGCGCTCTCCAGCTGGGCGAAGGCGAGGTCGAGGGGGGTCGACTCGGCCTTGGTCTGGGCGAGGAAGTCTTCGAGGGCCGGGTTCAGCGCGATGGCGCGGTCCACCAGCGGGTCGGAGCCCGAGCGGTAGGCGCCGATGCGGATCAGCTCCTCCATGTCGGAAAAAGCGGACAGCGCGCTGCGGGCGTCCTTGGCCACGACGCGCTCGGGCGGAGTGTGGGCGCCGGGCAGGGTGCGGCTGATCGATTTGAGGATGTTGATGGCCGGAAAGCGCCCGCGCTCGGCGATGCCGCGTTCCATGACGATGTGGCCGTCGAGGATGCCGCGCACGGCGTCGGCGATGGGCTCGTTGTGGTCGTCGCCGTCCACCAGCACGGTGAACAGGGCGGTGATGGGCGCGGCGGTCGTGCCGTCGGGGCGCACGGGGCCAGGGCCGGCGCGCTCCAGCAGCTTGGGCAATTCGGTGAAGCAGGTGGGGGTGTAGCCCTTGGTGGTGGGCGGCTCGCCTGCGGCCAGGCCGATCTCGCGCTGGGCCATGGCGAAGCGGGTGACGCTGTCCATCAGGCACAGCGTCTCGAGGTCCTGGTCGCGCAGGAACTCGGCGCAGGCCATGGTGGTGAAGGCGGCCTGGCGGCGCGTGAGGGCGGGCTCGTCGGAGGTGGCGACCACAACGATCGCCCGCGCCAGACCCTCGGCCCCCAGCGTCTCCTCCACGAACTCGCGCACCTCGCGGCCCCGCTCGCCGATCAGGCCGACCACAACCGCGTCGCAGGCCGCGCCGCGGGCCAGCATGGAGAGCAGCACGCTCTTGCCCACGCCGGAGCCCGCGAACACCCCCATGCGCTGGCCGCGGCAGAGCGTGGTGAACACGTCGATGGCGCGCACGCCGGTCTCCAGCCGCGCGCCCACCCGGCCGCGCGAATGGGCGGCGGGCGGTGGCGCGCGCAGGGGATAGGCCGCCGCGCCATGGGGCAGGGGGCCCAGCCCGTCGATCGGCTGGCCGAAGGCGTTGATGATGCGGCCGAGCCAGGCGGTGGTCGGCCGGATGGCGGCGGCCTCGGGAGTGATGGTGATCTGCGCGCCGGGGGCCACCCCCTCCACCGGGCCGAAGGGCATGAGCAGCGCGCGCGTCTCGCGGAAGCCCACCACTTCGGCCGGCAGGTCGGCCAGGCCCCGGCGCTCGATCTGCACGCGGCAGCCGACCGACAGTCGCGTCAACCCGCCGCGGGCCTCGATCAGGAGGCCGTTCACCGCCGCCACGCGCCCGGACACCACCAGGGGATCCAGACGCTCCACGGCGGCGATCAGGTTGCGCAAGGCGGCGGCTCCGGGAAGGCGGCCACCGTGGCCCCGCGTTCTTAACCGGGCGTGAAGCGAGCGGGAGCCTCGCCCGAGGCGGACGTCTCACTGGAGCTTTGGGGGCGCCGGCCCTATGGTCGCGATCTGCTCGTCGGCTCCGGCGAACCGAAGGTGTCCTTCGGCGCGGCTGCGACGGGGAGACGCTCAGCTGGAGGCGCCATGGCCGGGTTCCGCTTTGTGACGCTGTCGAGGCCGGTGGGCCGCGGCGGAGCCAACGACCGGCTGGACGTGACGCATGCGCAGGAGCTGCTCAACGCCCACCTGCCCCCGCCGCTGGCGCCGCTGCGGGTCGACGGGGTCTGCGGTCCCCTGACGGAGGCCGCCATCGCCGAGCAGGAGCGCAGGCTCATCGGCGCGCATGCGCCGGACGCGCGGTTGGACCCTTCCGGCCCGACGTTGCGCGCCCTCAACCATCTTCGCCGCAGCGCACGTCCGCGACACGCGCCGCCGCCGCCCGCCGCTGCGGCTTCGCCCCGCCCCGCCTCCGCCACGCCGACCGCGGCTCACGCCAGGGCCGTGCACGGCCACGCGCCGCGGCGAACCGTGCCGCCGGAGGTGATCGCAGCCGCCCAGCGGGCGCAGGCGGCCTGGGGCGCGCCCGCCTCCATCACCATCGCGCAATGGATGCTCGAGAGCGGATGGGGCCGCCATATGCCTCAAGGGTCGAACAACCCCTTCGGCATCAAGGCCGCCAAGGGCCAGCGCTTCGTCATGGCCCCGACGACCGAGGAGGTGCACGGGCGCACCGTGCATATCATGGCGCCTTTCCGCGTGTTCGACTCCATGGACGAAGCGTTCGACGAGCACGGCAAGCTGCTGCACCGCCATCCCGCTTACGCCGCCGCCCGCGCGCAGGTGAACAATCCCGACGGCTATGCCGACGCCCTGACGCACACCTACGCCACAGAGTCGACCTACGGCTCCGATCTGAAGTCGGAGATGCGGACCTACGACCTCTACCAGTACAACCGAAGTGCGCCGGCTTCGAGCCGCTGAGCTAGTCCTTGAAACACCGCGACAGCTTTGCGGTGATCGCATCGTAACGCGCCGCCGCCGCCACCGGGTAGGTGAGCGTGAAGGTCAGCAGCTGGTCTCGGCGCTTGAAAGTCTTGGCGTAGAAGACGCCGCGGGCGCCAGCTCCTGACAGGACGGCCCAGTCCGGTCGGATCGCGCTGTAGGTCACCCGAGCGCCGTCGCCGCCTAGGTTTTGCACGTATTCGTGCGCGGCCTGCGCCAGCGACTTGTCGAGCACGTTGTTGGCGCCGAAAACCGTCAGTTCGCCGCCATCGGCGGCCTTGAACGTCTGCCCGTCGTGGGCGTCGAGCTCTCCCTGCGCCTTCAGGAGGTCGGCGGGGTAGCAGATCGCGTATTGGTAGCGAACGTTGGTGTAGGTCTTCCACGCATGCGCGTCCGCGGCCTGCTTCGCCGCCGCCGGTCCGCAGGCCGGCGCGCAGACGAGGAGGAGGATCAAGGCTGCGGTTCGGGCGTGCGGCATGATCCCTCCACGAACGGATGCGGGGCTTTTCGCATGCGCGACCCTCGTTGCAAACCGATCGCCTCATCCTGGCGTCAATAACCATCCGACGCCGCCGGGGATCGCAGGTGAGCGGGCCCTTGGCGCAGGATGCGGCTGCGGACCATCGTCCGCGTCACGCCATACTGGAGCAGGACCAAGACGATCTTCGAGCTGATCGGCGCCACCGCCAGGAAGGCGGCCCAGGTCGCCATGTCGCCGTGCATCGCCAGCACCAGATTCGCGCCGGCCGTCAACAGCATGGCCGCGGCCCAGAGCCGCTCGAAGCCGCGGACGAGATCGGCGCCGTGGGCCTGCACGGGCGCGGGCATGTAGCGCGCCATCCAGCCCGGCTTCAGCATGACCGCGGCCACGGCGACGTAGGCCAGAGTGGGCTTCAGCATGATGAAGCGCGGATCGTGGAACCCGAGACCGAGCCCTCCGAACACGAGGACCAGCGCCAGGCTCATCCACTGCATGGCGTCCACCCGCAGGCCCCGGGCGCGCCGCCAGGCGATGGAAGCGCCGCCCGCCGCCACGCCCACCGCGAGGGCGATCCGCATGTCGTGCGTGATCGCATAGAGGCCGGCGTAGGCGAGGGTCGAGACGAGGTCCTCGCCGATCACCGCGGCGGCGGCGGCGAGACCCGTGCGCGGCGCGCGCGCGTCGGAAGAGGCGGGGTGCAGGTCGAGGGTCGTCATGGCGCGGTCTCCGTTTGGGATCGCCACGACCTTGACCGTCCGCTCACCGCTGTCGCGGTTGCCTGCGCCGGCGGGCGAGCGGGTGCGCGGCCGGGCGAGCGGGCGGGGTTGCGCGGAGCGGGCGGGGCGGCGACACGAGGACCATGGCCCTCTGCAGCCGCCAGCTGTTCGGCACGCCGCGCGAATGGGCGAACCGCCTCACCGCGGCCGCGGGGCTGGGCGTCTTCTTCGGGCTGATCGGGCCTTTCGGTACCTACGGGCGCCCGCTCACCCTGCGTGTGGCGTGCTGGATGGCGAGCTTCGCGCTCGGCGTCGCCTTGTTCGTGATCACCGTCCGGGCGTCTCGCGAGGCGGCGCGCCGGCTCGACGTGCCGACATGGTTCGCCACCGGCGCGGCCATGGCGCTCGCCGCGGCGCCGTTCTCGGCCGCGGTGGGCCTGCTGTTCAACAGCCGCTACTGGCTGGGAGGCGGCTGGCCGGCGCGCCTCGAGATGTACGGGGACTGCCTGCTGATCGCGGCGCCGCTGACGCTCGGCGCCGTGCTCCTGCCTCGCCTGGCGGGCGGCGGCGAGCCTCCCGTCGCAGCCCCCGCGCCGTCAGTCGTCGCCCCGCCGTCGGCCGCTCCGCGCGGGGTCGACCTGCTGGCGATGCTGCCGCCACGGCTGGGGCGTGACCTGATCGCCTTGCAGATGGAGGACCATTACGTGCGTGCGCACACCCCCTTGGGCTCCGAGCTGCTGCTGATGCCGCTCGCGCAAGCCGTCGACGCCCTGCCCGCAGTGGAGGGTCTGCGGGTTCACCGCTCCTGGTGGGTGGCGCGAGGCGCCGTGCAGGGATGGGCTTGGGTGGGCCGCAATCTGCGGCTGCGCCTGATGGGCGGGCTGGAGGCGCCGGTCGCGCGCGCGCAGGTCGCGACCCTGCGCGCCGCGGGCTGGCTGGGCGTCGACGATGCGGAGGGGCGGCCCCCGGCCTTCAGCCTGGAAGGCCAGACGATCCCGGCTTCGGACGCTCCACAGGCGGTTCCACCCGGCGAATCAAAAAGTTAACGCCCACGCTTGATGCGGGACTCCAAATCAGATGTCATTCACCAAGCTTCTTCACGTTAACGAAGTTTAAGGAACCTCGGGACGATTCTGCCGGGGGAGAGCGCTTCGGTTCGCACGCCTGAGGGGGCGGACGGTCGGGCGCGATCGGCCTGGGAGGGCGCGATGCGGGTTCTATTGATCGAGGATGACAGCGCAACCGCTGCCTCCATCGAATTGATGCTGAAGTCCGAGGGCTTCAACGTCTACACCACAGACCTGGGTGAGGAGGGCGTGGATCTGGGCAAGATCTACGACTACGATCTCATCCTGCTGGACCTCAACCTGCCGGACATGAGCGGGCTGGACGTGCTGCGCCAGCTGCGCGTGGCGCGGATCAACACGCCGGTGATGATCCTCTCCGGAACGGCCGAGATAGATACGAAAGTCAAAAGCTTCGGCGGCGGCGCGGACGACTACATGACCAAGCCCTTCCACAAGGACGAGCTGGTCGCGCGCATCCACGCCGTGGTGCGCCGCAGCAAGGGCCACGCCCAGTCGGTGATCCGCACCGGCGACGTGACAGTCAACCTCGACGGCAAGACGGTTGAGGTCCACAGCCAGCGGGTGCACCTGACCGGCAAGGAGTACCAGATGCTGGAGCTCCTCAGCCTGCGCAAGGGCACCACGCTGACCAAGGAGATGTTCCTCAACCACCTCTACGGCGGCATGGACGAGCCCGAGCTGAAGATCATCGACGTGTTCATCTGCAAGCTGCGCAAGAAGCTCTCCGCCGCCACCGGCGGGCAGAACCACATCGAGACCGTATGGGGCCGCGGCTATGTGCTGCGCGATCCCATGGAGGCGCCGGTCGCCGTGCAGGCGGGCTGAAACCCGTCTAGCGCCGCTCGAAGCCGTCGCATACGAAGCCGTCCACCGGCCGGGTGAGTTCGGGCCCCGTCGGCGCCAGGCGGGTCCCGGTCCAGACGTAGGCCTGTCCCAGGCAGCGTTCCTCTCGCCCGCGCGTCTCGCGGTGCAGAAGCTTGAGATAGCGGCTGTCCGGCCTGTGCATGAAATCGAAGTCGTTGGTGAACCAGCCGGTCGGCAGGATGTTCACCGCCCCGCTGCGCAGTCCCACGTCGAAGGCCGACGCGCAGCCCGTGCCGCAGCCGATGGCGACCAGCACATGGTCGCCGGCGAAGTTCACCCCCTCCGTGGCGTCTTCAGCGATGGAGGTGCGATACTTCCGGTAGCGCGCATTGGCGCGTGTGAAGACGAGCTTGCGGGCCGGCCCGCGGTAGACGGGCGCCGGGTGGTGGGCGAAACCTGGATCGTCGAGCGACAGAAAGGTCCGCCAGGCCGCGGCCGAGGTCTGCGCGCCTCGCGGCCTCGTCTGCGCGCCCGATGCGGCCGCGAGGACGGCGAGCAAGGCGCACGCCGTGCGCCAACGCCGCCGGCCGACAGGTGTGGAGACGTAGACGTTCACCTGGGGCCTCGGCTCGTTGCAGGGGTTGGGTAGCCGAGCCACTTCAGGAACAGCCGCACCGAGGTGGCGTAGTCGGGGATCGCCCGCGCCGTCTGGCCCGGTCGGCACTTGGTCTCCACTTCGAGGCCGTCGCAGAGCTGGTCTGGAAAATTCCACTGCGGGCGTGTGCGGATGCTGGCTTGCAGCACGCGCCACCCCTGCTCCCAGCGTCCCAGCCGCGCCGCATCGGCGAGATAGCCGGGGCACGCGCCCGCCTCGCCCTGGCGGCAGGCGACCTCGGCCTTGCGCATGTCGGCTTCCAGCACGGGGCGAAACGCGGGTTCGGCGGTGCGGTCCAGCAGCACGCCGCGGCGCAGGCCGACGATGCGGATCGGGGCGTAGGAACACGCGAAGCAGCCGAAGACGTAGTTGAACCTGTCATCGGGGATCACCAGCGCCGCCGTCCCGCCGACCTCGAGCATGCGGTTCGCGCCGCCCCAGCCCAGCGCTGCGCCGTCATGGGGGCCGGGACGCAATACGCTCCAGCCGAGCGGCTCGGAGGCGTCCAGCGACGCCGCGCGCGTAGGCGTGGCGATCTGCACGTCGTCGCAGCAATGCGCGCCGCCGGTGTAACTGGTCACCACGACCGAATAGACCGGGGAGGCGGGGTCGAGCCGCGCGACCGCGAAGCGTGCATAGGCGTCGTCGTCAAAGCCCTCCGCCCCCGTCAGGACGAGGGTCTGGACCTTGGCGTCGGCGGCGGTCTCGTCCTTGTCGGCGGCGGGATCGGCCACCTCGAGACGTGTCGCCATGGCGCCATAGCGTTCGGGCCGCTTAACCACGCCGATCGCCAGTCGATAGGGGCCGGCGCGATAGGTTCGCCGGCCCTGCTTCCCGAAGCTCCAATCGATCACCGCGCCGGGCGCGACGACCGTGGGCGGCGGCGGCGGCGGGGGTGGGGCGAACATCGCTGCGGCCTCCTCAAGCCAGTCGACTTCGTTAACCCTCTCGGGCGATGGTCTGGGGACGATTCGCTCACGGACCTTCTCCATGCGCAAGGCCATCCTGGCGCTGCTCGCCGGGGCCTACATCTGCATCGCTCTCGCCGCCGGCGCGCTGTTCTGGCGCGGCGGCGCGGGCTGGGGCGCGGGCGCGGGCGTGTTCGTCGGCGTGCTCGCCTTCTTGTTCGCCCTGCACAACCTGATGGGCCGCGGCTTCGACATGGGTTCGATACGCCGCGAACTCGGCCAACTGCGTGATGCGCACCGCATCCTGGCCGACCACCTCGAAGAGACCGAAGGCGCGCTGGAGGAGCTGGCCGTGCGCCTGCAGGCGACCACCGCCGGGCGCACCACGAGCCTCACCGACGAGGTGCGCATGCTGGAGGGGCTCGTCCAGCGCATGGGCGAGGACCTGGAGGTGCGGCTCAAGCGCGAGCTGCCCGCGGCGGCCGCCGGCAGCCGCCAGCACGCCGCGCTCCTGGAGGTGATCCGCGAGGCGCTGGCCGAGAACCGCGTCGATCTCTTCCTGCAGCCGGTGGTCAGCCTGCCGCAGCGCCGCACCGCCTACTACGAGAGCTTCAGCCGCCTGCGCGACGCCACCGGGCGCGTGATGATGCCGGCGGAGTACCTCGCCGTGGCCGAGCCCGAGGGCCTGATCGGCGCCATCGACAACCTCTTGCTGTTCCGCTGCGTGCAGATCGTGCGCCGCCTGGCGAAGACCGACCGGCACGTGGGCATCTTCTGCAACATCTCGCCGGCCAGCCTGGCCGACGAGCGCTTCTTCCCGCAGTTCCTGGACTTCCTGCGCGACAACAAGGACCTCGCCTCCGCGCTGATCTTCGAGCTGGGGCAGGAGGCGTTCGCCGCGCGCACCGCCGCCCAGGCGCGCAACATGGGCAAGCTGGCCGAGCTCGGCTTCCGCTTCTCGCTGGACAAGGTCTCGAGGCTGGACATCGACGTGGCCGATTGCGCGCGCGCCGACGTGCGCTTCATCAAGGTCGCCGCCGACACGCTCTTGCGCGAGGTCGTCGACCAGGAGGGGCGGCTCGCCATCCGCAGCCGGCCCGACCTGCAGGCGGCCGACTTCGCCGGCTGGCTGCGCCGCTCAGGCGTGGAGCTGATCGCCGAGAAGGTCGAGAACGAGCGCCAGGCCATCGACGTGCTCGAACTCGACGTGCGCCACGGCCAGGGCCACCTGTTCGGCCAGCCCCGCCCCGTGCGCGACCAGGTGCTGGCCGAGACCTCGCCGCCCGCGGCCTTCGTCGCCGACCGGCTGGAAGGCTGGTCGCAGGCGCGCCGCGCCGCGGGCTGAGCCTCTCTGACTCCGAGTTCCCCGGCATTCGCCCGGGAGTCCGCGTGTACGGGAGCATTGACCCCCTCGTCGGCGGCGCCTAACCGCGGCCTGCATGCCCACGCCCGAGATCATCGCCTCGCTCGCCGCCGTCGCCGACCGCTATGACGCGGTCCTGTGCGACGTGTGGGGCGTGATCCACAACGGCGTCGAGAGCTTCCCCGCCGCCTGCGCCGCGCTGGCCGCCTTCGGCGCGACGCGCGGGCCGGTGGTGCTGATCTCCAACGCGCCGCGCCCCGCGAGCGACGTCACGCCCCAACTCGCCGCGCTCGGCGTGCCGCGCGAGGCGTGGAGCGGCTTCGTCACCTCCGGCGACGCCACGCGCGCCGAGCTGGCCGCCCGCGCGCCGGGACCGGTGTGGGCGATCGGGCCGGAGAAGGACGCGCCCCTCTACGCCGGCCTGCCGCTGGATTACGCCGGCCCGGCCGAGGCCGCTTTCGTCAGCTGCACCGGCCCCGTGCACGACGAGCGCGAGACGGCGGACGACTACCGCGAGCCCCTCGCCGTCGCCGCCGCCCGCGACCTCCTGATGGTCTGCGCCAATCCCGACCGGGTGGTGCAGCGCGGCGATCGCATGCTCGTCTGCGGCGGCGCGCTGGCCGACCTCTACGCCGAGCTCGGCGGGCGCGTGCTGATGGCCGGCAAGCCGTTCGCGCCGATCTACGACCTGGCGATGGCGCAGGCCGAGCGCCTAGCCCGTCGCAAGCTTGACCGGGCGCGCGTGCTCTGCATCGGCGATGGCCTCCCGACCGACGTGAAGGGCGCCAACGCCCAGGGCCTCGACCTCCTGTTCGTGGCCGCGGGCATCCACGCCGCCGACGCCCTGGACCGCGAGGGCCGGCTGGCGCCCGCGGGGGTGGAGGCCCTGCTCGGCGCGCAGGGGCTGCACGCGCGCTACGCCCTGCCGCGCCTTGTGTGATCGCGCCCGCACGCTAAGAGCCCACCCATGGACGACGCGCCCTCCGGGCTGACGCGCGAGGCGGCGCAGGACCCCGCCGTGATCGGGCGCCGCGCCGAGCGCGCTTACACCGTGAGCGAGGCCGACATCGAGCGCTTCGCCGCAGCCTCCGGCGACCGCAATCCCGTGCATTTCGACGAGGCCTTCGCGCGCACCACGCCCTTCCGCGGCCGCATCGCCCACGGCATGCTTTCGGCCGCGTGGATCTCGGCGCTCCTGGCCTCCGACCTGCCGGGGCCGGGCGCGGTCTACCTGGCGCAGACGCTGGAGTTCAAACGCCCCATCCGCATCGGCGACGAGGTGGTGGTCTCGGCCGAGGTGGCGAGCGTCGATCCCAAGGGGCGCATGGCGCTGCGCACCCAGGTGCACGTGCGCGGCAAGCTGGCGGTGGACGGCGAGGCGCAGGCGCTGCTGCCCGCCGCGCCGAAGGGTGCGAGCGCGCCGTGAAGCTGCGCATCGTCGAGGGCTGGCGCGGGCTCGCCGCCGAGCTGAAGGGCTCCGCCCTGGCGCTCGGGTCGTTCGACGGCGTGCATCGCGGCCACCAGGAGGTGATCGCGCAGGCCGCCCGCGCCGCCGGCCGGCTGGGCGCCCCGCTCGGCGTGGTCACCTTCGAGCCGCACCCCCGGCGCTGGTTCCGTCCCGAGGAGCCCGACTTCCGCCTCACCACGCTGGACCAGCAGGCGCAGGTGCTGGACGCGCTGGGCGTCGACCGGCTGCACCGCATCCCCTTCGACGCCGATCTCGCCGCCATGAGCGACGAGGACTTCGCCCGCGACGTGCTGGCCGATGGCTTGGGCGCGCGCCACGTGGCCGCGGGCTTCGACATCAGCTTCGGCAAGGGGCGCACCGGCAGCCCCGAGCTCCTCGCGGCCTATGGCGAGCGCTACGGCTTCGGCGTCTCGATCGCCGGGGCGGTGGAGGGCGCACAGGGCGACAAGCTCTCCTCCACCGCCGTGCGCGCGGCGTTGCGCGATGGGGCGCCCGAGCGCGCCGCCGCCATCCTCGGCCGCCCCTTCGCCATCGTCGGCGTGGTGGTGCACGGCGACAAGCTCGGCCGAACCATGGGCTTTCCCACCGCCAACATCCCGCTCGGCGACTATGTGCGCGTGCGCCACGGCATCTACGCCACCCGAACGCGTCTGGCCGACGGGCGCGAGGTGGCGGGCGTGGCCTACGTCGGCCGCCGCCCCACCGTCGAGAACGCCTGCGAGGAGCGGCTGGAGGTGCACCTCCTCGACTTCGACGAGGACCTCTACGGCCAGACGCTGGAGACCGACCTCATCGCTTTCCTGCGCCCCGACGAGCGGTTCGACGGGCTGGAGGCCATGACCGCGCAGATGGAGCGCGACAAGGCCCAGGCCCGGGCGCTGCTGCTGCCGGACTTGGGCTGACGCAGCGTTGCACCGTCGCGCGGCGCGCCAGCCACGCCTAGGCGGGAATGCGTGAGGGTTCGGAGATCTCGACGTTGTTCGTTCTGGCGCGATAGTCGCGGGCGGCGGCGTAGGCGGGACGGCGCGCGCGCATGATCGAGCCGAGTGGCCGATGCGCCGCCAGCCCCACCCACGGGCTGAAGTAGGAATGCTCCTCCACCCAGTCGCGCATGGCGTCGGCGTAGCTGGCCTGGGGCTCGGCGGTGACGCGCGCCACCGCGACGTAGAGGCTCTGCGTCTCAGGCCATACGACGGAGGCGTCCTCGATCGGCATCTCCTCGAGGCTGGTCGCCAGCTGCACCCTCAGCTCCCAGGTGGCGCGGAACTGGCTGAAGTACGCCTCCACCGCGTCGCGGACGGCGTCCGGATGCCCGGCGAGGTCGAGGTCGCGCCCCGATAGGGAGGTCAGTTCGGAGGACACCGGGAAGAGCCCGACCTTGGCGTAATAGTCGCCGTGCAGCAGGGGAGCCTGGGAGAAGAAGCTATCGCCCAGCAGGTGCGTCGGCGCCTGGCCGGCCAGGGTCGTGAGCGTGGCCGAGGTCTGACCGATCTTCTCCAGCGCGGCCTCGGCCGTGCGCGACACCATCGAGACGACGTGCTTGAGAGGCTCGACGCGGCCGGTCGTGGCGGCCAGCGGTTTGAGCTGCTTGAGGAAGCCCGCCGCGTCGCCGATCTGGAAGGCCGGGGAGTTGCCCAGCACGTAGTTCTGCGTGGTGTCGGCTTCGCTGCCCGGCAGCCGCGGACCGGACACGCCCAAGACCTTCATCGCCGCGCCCCGCGGCGCCGAGATGTTGTCGTTCAATATGTCGCCCGGCGTGGTGCTGAACCTCAGGAGCGCCTCGTAGGTCCGCGGCTCGGCGAACAGGCCCTGCGCCAGCGGCGGGGGCAAATCGGCAAGCACCTCGAAGCTCGCCTTGACGTAGCCGTGCGCCTTGGCGTGGACGGCGCGATGAGCGCGACCGGTATCGGCGCAGGTCTTCTCGGCGATTGACAGCATCGCCTGCGTCAGCCCCTCCTGCGTCTCGCCCTCGTCTTCCGGGACGGTCTCGAAATCGGCCTGGAAGCGGAGCGGAGCGGGCGATACGGACATTGAGGAGCAACGTCGCGGTGGGAGCCGCGGTTGCCCCTCGCGCGCCGTTCGCCCCGCGCGGTCGGGCGCGACGTGCGACGGCTCTCCTAAGGCGTTTCCGCAGAGGTCGTCGTCGCAGGGGAGAGCAGCACCGGCATCCGCACCGTCACCGCCGTCCCGGCGCCCAGGCGGCTCTCGATGTGCATCTCGCCGCCGTGCAGGCGGGCGAAGCTGCGGACCAGGCTGAGGCCCAGGCCCGTGCCGCCGTGGCCCTGCGCCGACTCAGCCTGTTCGAAGGGGCGGCCGAGGCGCACGAGATCGGCGGCCGATATGCCCACCCCCGTGTCGGCCACCTGCAGCTGCAGCTCGCCGCCCTGCGCCGAGATGGCGGCCGTCACGTGGCCGCCGTGCGGAGTGAACTTCAGCGCGTTGGCCAGGAGGTTCAGCGCCATCTGCTTGAGCGCGCGCTCATCGGCCTCCACGACCACGGGGGCGGGCGCGGGCGCGGCCCGCAGGTCGACGCCGGCCTCGTCGGCCTGCACCCGCACCAGCCGCAGCGCCGCGTTCAGCGCGTCACGCGCATCGAAGCTCGACGTGCGCAGTTCGTAGCGGCCGGCCTCGGTCTTCGCCAGGTCGAGCACGTCGTTGATCATGGAGAGCAGGTGCTCGCCGGATTCGTGGATCAGCCCGGCGTATTCGCCGTAGCGTTCGGGCATGGGGCCGAACAGGCGGGTGCGCATGATGTCTGAGAAGCCGATGATCGCGTTCAACGGCGTTCGCAGTTCGTGGCTCATCTGCGCCAGGAAGCGGGTGCGCGCGGCGGCCGTCTCGCGCGCCGCATCGCGCTCGGCCAGCGCCGCGTCGCGCTCGCGCCGCATCGCCTCCACCGACGCGGAGGGGGCGGGCGGCGGCGGCGCGTGCGAAACCACGACGGCGGAGGGGCGCGCGAGCGTCCACGCCCAGCCTGCGGCTGCGGCGGTGAGCGTGGCGCAGGCCCAACCCAGCGCGGTCGTCGCCGTGGGCGGGACGCCCGTCGCGCCGCCGGCGAGCCCCGCGCCAGCGGCGGCCGCGGCGGTGACGCCCACCGCCCAGCCCAGCCCCAGGCCCTGCGCCAGCGCCGCCAGGGCGGGCATGAGCAGGTAAGGGGCCAGCGGTCCCGCCACGCCCCCGGCGAAGGCGGCGGCGAGGCCGGCCCCCACCGTCCAGGCGGCGAGGCGCACGGGCTCCTGCTCCCGCCCGCGCGGCCAGGCCGCGCCGAGGAGGCCGGGGGCGGCGGCGGCGGCGAGCGCCAGCACGAGCCGGCCCCCGCCCTCGCCGAGCGCGACGAGCACCGCGCCGATGAGGGCGGCCTGCGCCAGCGCCCATCCGACGTGCCAGCCACGCTCCCCCGCCCAGCCGCCTGCGGCGTAGGCGGGGGAAGGCGGGGGGCCGAACGAGGGTGAAACGGCGGTCACGCGGGCGTGGCGATCCGGCGGTCCGCAGGACGGGACCGAGTCGACCTTCAAACTAGCCGTCGCCGCAGGCGCCCGCGAGGTGGCGCAACCCTCAGGGGAGCCGCGGCTGGGGAGGAACGGTGGAAACCCGCCGGTAAGCCGGGCGCCGTAGCGTGCAGTGTCCGCGTGAGCCCCATTCCATGGCCGAGAGCCGGCTGCAGCCCCGCCCGCCCCCCGAACCGCCCGCGGCGCCCGCGCGCGCTGTCGAGGCGGTGCGTCGCGAGCGCCGCCGCCGCTCCTTCCTGCGGCTGGCCAGCCACGAGCTGCGCACGCCGCTGAACGCGGTGATAGGCTTCTCGGAGATCCTGGCCGGCGAACTCGAAAGCCAGTCCCACGACCCGCGTCATCGGCTCCACGCGGCGGCCATCCACGAGAGCGGCCTGCGCCTGCTCAAGCTCGTCGAGCAGGTGCTGGACATCGCCCGGCTCGAACTGGGCGCCATGGAGCTGCAGGCGCGCGCCGAGCCCGTGGCGCCGGCGTTCGCCGCCGCCGTGCGCGCCGTCGCCGCCGCGGCCGAGGCCGAGCAGGTGCAAATCACCACCCACGTCGCGGCCGACGCGGCCTGGGTGGTCGCCGACGGCCGCGCCTTGATCTCGGCCCTCTCCAATCTCCTGCGCAACGCCGTGGCGGTGTCGCCTGCGGGCGCGCGGGTGAGACTGGAGGCGCACCTGGGCGACGACGGTGCGGTGACGCTGGAGGTGCGCGACCAGGGCTGCGGGGTGACGCCCGAGCAGGTGCGCCGTTTCCTGCATCCGTTCGAGGAGGGCGAGGCGGCGCTCGAGCGGGCGGACGGCGTCGGCCTGGGCCTGCCCATCACCCAGCTCCTCTGCGACGCCATGGGCGGGCGCCTGCGCCTGCGCCCGGCCATGGGCGGCGGCCTCGTCGTCGCCATCCACCTGCCCGCCGCCACGCCTTCCCCCGCCGCTTGAGCGCACGGGCGACGGCGGATAAGCCGCCGCCATGCCGAGCCATCCCGAAATCGCGCTGAACGCGCTCGCCGACGAGTTCGAGGTGCTGGGCGACTGGGAGGAGCGCTATCGCCACCTGATCGACCTGGGCCGAGGGCTGGAGCCGCTCAGCGAGGCGGAGCACTCCGACGCCAACAAGGTGCGCGGGTGCGCCAGCCAGGTATGGCTGGTCTCGACCCCCTCCGCGGACGGGCGTCTTCGGCTGCGCGGCGATTCCGACGCCCACCTCGTCAAGGGCCTGGTCGCCGTGGTGCTGCGCCTGTTCTCCGGGGCGACGCGCGAAGACGTCGCCGCCTTCGACGCGCCAGCCGCCTTCGCCCGGCTCGGCCTGGACGGCGCGCTTTCCGCCCAGCGCGCCAACGGCCTCGCCGCCATGGTGGCGCGCATCCGCGCGGAGGCGGCGGTCGGCTGATCAGCCGAGCCCATAGTGGCGCGCCAGTTGCTGCAGGGCGAGCTTGAGCACCGCCTTGCCCGCCCGGCGCGGCAGGCCGAGTTCGCGCTCGGCCGCGTCCAGCGCCGATCCGCGCAGGCACACCTGCTCCAGCACGCCGGCCAGGCCCGGTCCCACGGCGTCGAGCGCCGCACGCACGCGCGCCTTGGCCGCGACGCCGTGCTCCGCAGGGTCGAGCCCCGGGCCGCGCCCGCCCGCCGCGCGAGGCCCTGCGTCCCACGACATGGTGACGCGACCGACGAGGCCCGCGCGATTGAAGTCTTCGCGCAGGCGCTCGCCGGCGGCGGCCTCGACCGGGCTGAGCAGGGGGCGCCCGTCGGCTCCGGCCCGTCGCGCCAGCCAGCCGATGGGGCTCTCGCCGAGATTGACGCGCCGGCTCGCCAGCCGCCCCTGCGGCCCCGCCATGGTGCGTTCGCCCTCCTCGACGCCCGGCCGCCCGGCCGGAGGGGCGCGGTCGGGGGCGGCCGGCTGGCCGGCGAGGCGGCAGCCGCCCTGCGCGCGCGGCGCGAGCCCGGGCGCGCGGGCGAGGGCGGCGACCACGGCGTCGGGCACGTCGAGCGCGGGGCGCCGGCGCCGGTCGCGCGTCGTGCGCACCCGTCCGCCGGCGCCTTCGATGTCGAGCCAGGCCCCCGGGCGCGACAGGAGGAGGATGGCGCGCTCGGCCAGGCGCTCCACCTCCTCCGGGCCGAGCGCCTCCCCAGCTGCGGGGCTCATGCCAGCAGCCCCTCGGGGGCGGCCTGCAGCATGGTTTCGAGCGCGGCGAGGCTGCGGTCGAGGCGGGGGTCGTCGCGCCCGTCCTCCACCACGGCGCAGGCGTAGCTCACCGTGCTGCGGTCGCGCCCGAAGGCGGCGGCCACGCGCTTCAGCGGCCAGCCGAAGGCGGTGTGGGCGAGATAGAGCGCGAGGTGTCGGGCCCGCACGGTGGTGGCGTCGCCCCGCGCCCGCGCGCCGATGGCGGCCGGCGCCACGCCGGTGGCGAGCGCCACGAGCTGGATCACCAGCGCCGCGCGCGGCGGGTCGGCAGGCGGTCCCGGCAGGGGGACGAGATCGAGGGTGGGAACGGACATGGCGTGGCCTCACGCGCCGGCCCCGACGGCCGACCCGCCCACTCTAGATTGCGCGGAATGTGCGGGGGAAAACTTTCCTATTCATCCGCGCCAACGGCGACCGATCCTGACGCCCGGCCCCGTTCGAAGCGATCAGGCCGCGCGGATGCCGCTGAACTCGCGATTGGTCCCCGCCAGGGGCACGTCATAGCCGAGGATCATGTCGACGTCGGTCCCGTTGGAGGACAACGGCATGCGCAGCCACATGAAGGTGATATGCGCCGCGCCGCGCCAGGCCAGGTTGTGGGTGCCGACGGCGGGGCGCCGATCGTCCACCACCTTGTCGAGCTCGGCGCGCCAGTACGCCGCCACCGCGTCCGGATAGACGGCGCCCAGCGTCTTGCCGGTGATCTCGCCGCCGTACATGCCGTAGAGGCCGGTGCCGGCGAGGCGCTGGCGGTAGTCGCGTTCCGGATCGCGGCGCACCTCGATCAGGCTGATGGTCGGCAGGTGGCGCTTGAAGTCGCCCGGATGGATCTGGCGGCGCGCGGGAAGCCGACCGCCTTCGCGGCGCGACGCCCAGTAGGCCAGCATCTCCTCGGCGGACCGCTTGGCCGCGGCGGGAGGCCCCATCTGCGCCGTCATCACCCGCACCGAACCCCTTGCGACACCTGCGAGCCGCCGATGCGGTTATCCCTTGAGCCAGCAAGGCCGCGCAAGCGGAAAGGCTCAGGGCCGTGCCCCCCTCAGAGCGCCAGGTCGCCGGCCAGCGCCAGGGCGGCCGCCCGCTGTGGCAGCGAGTGCGGGTCCAGCTCCACGTCGTCGCCGTGGCGCAGGGCGCGCAGGAGCGCGGGCGTCAGCGCCGAGGAGAGGGCCCAGTTCCAGTAGCGCAGCACCGTCTGTGCGCGGTCCACCGCCATGACGTCGTAGGTCTCCAGCGCATTGCGCAGCACGGGCGAGGGGGCGCCGTCGTCGTCGTGCTCCGCGCGCCGCAGGCCGCGCCACAGGGCGACGAGCGCGGTGCGCGGCAGGCCGGTGGCCTTGCACATGATGGCCATGGCCTCGCCGCCGGGATCGCCCATGATCTTCGCGCCCACCATCGGCTTGAGCCCGCAGAGGTAGGCGATCTCCTCGGCCAGGTCGCGGGTCAGGCCGTCCTGCGCCAGGGTGACGGCCGCCTCAAGGCTGGCGTGGGGGCTCTTCTCGATGGCCGCGCGGTTGCGCTGGCGCCGCTCGATGAACTGCAGCGCCTTGCGCGCGAGCGGGTCCTCCCAGTTCTCGGCCGCGCACATGGCGAAGACGTCGCCGGCCGCCTCCTGCAGCACCTCGCGGCTGACGGCGAAGCGGGTGAGGATCACCCGGCGCTCCGCCGGCGAGGCCCACCAGAAGATCACGTACGCCTGCGCCGGTCGCAGCTCGGGCCGGCGCAGCAGGTCGCCGATCACCTGCGGCTGATTGCGGGTCAGGGCGGTGACGCCCTCCAACGCCTCCGAGCAGAAGCGCGCGCCGGGATTGCGCAGCAGGATCTGCAGGGTGGCGATTTCGCCACGGTCGACGAGGGCCTGCACCACGACCTCCGAGACCTCCTTGCGCCCCGCGATCAGGCGCTGGTGGCCGTGGCCGGTCTCGGCGATGCAGCCCAGGAGGTCGGTGTCGGCGAGCCGGCCCTCCTCAAGGATCGGGCGCGCCACCTCCACCCCGTCGCGCAGGAGGAGGCGAAGGAGGCTTGACGGGATCTCGGCCAGGAGCGCCAGGCGCCGCGCCACCCGCACCCGCTCGTTGGGATGCGCATCGCGCAGCATCTCCACCAGGAGGTCGGCGGTCATGGCGCGCTCGAAGGCGTTCACGCGGCTGCCCGGCAGGCCCACCACGTCGGCCAGGCGCTTGATCAGGGCCAGCCGCGCGCGACCCTCCCGGCGCGGAAGGGGGGCGGGTGACAGCGGCTCGGAGGCGGCGCTAGACATGGCCACCGAAGTCTGGCGCGGCCGGGTTAAGCGGGCGTGAGCACGGCGCCATGGCGTCACTTTCACGCCACGGCGGAGGTATTCGCCGCTCCCGCGCGGAACGGCTACGCCGGGTCGGGGTTTGGGCCAACGCGAAACGGGGGCCTCATCGCCGCCGGCGCCCACCCCCGGAGACCTCCCCATGCGCAAGCTCCTCGTCCTCGCCGCCGCCTTCGCCGCCGTTTCGATGGGCGCGTGCCATACGATCGCGGGCGCCGGTCGCGACGTTAGCGCCGCCGGCCACGCGGTGACCGACTCGGCGCGCGACGCCACCCCGCACTGACGCGCCGCCGCGGTTTGACCCCGCGGGCCTGAGCGCTCATGTGAGCCTTGCGAAGGGCGGGCCAGGGGTGACCCCTGGCCCGCTCTTTTCGCGCGCCACACCCGTCACGGAGCCCGCCCATGGCCGTTTCCCTGCCTCCGGGCGTCACCGGCGTGCTGGTCCTGGCCGATGGAACGGTGATCGCGGGCGTGGGCGTCGGCGCGGTGGGCGAGGCGGTGGGCGAGGTGTGCTTCAACACCGCCATGACCGGCTACCAGGAGATCCTGACCGACCCCTCCTACATGGCCCAGATCGTCACCTTCACCTTCCCCCACGTCGGCGTGGTCGGCGTGAACCGCGAGGACGTCGAGCAGTTCGGCCGCGAACACGGGGCCGCGCGCGAGGACACGGGCTTCGGCGGCGCGCGCACCACCGCGCGGGGCGCGATCTTCCGCGCCGTTCCCTCCACCGCCGCCAACTGGCGCGCGAGCGGCGACCTGGACGCCTGGATGGCGGCGCGCGGCGTGGTGGGCCTGGCCGGCGTCGACACCCGCGCCCTCACCCGGCGCATCCGCGAAGAGGGCATGGCCCATGCGGTCATCGCCCACGCGCCGGACGGGCGCTTCGACCTCGACGCGCTGACCGCGCGAGCGCGCACGTGGGCCGGGCTCACCGGGCTGGACCTCGCCCGCGAGGCCACCACCCTGCAGAGCTTCACCTTCGACGAGGGCCTGTGGGCCTGGCCCGGCGGCTACGCCGGTCCGCGCGATCGGCCGCGCTTCGAGGTGGCGGTGCTCGACTACGGGGTCAAGCGCAACATCCTGCGCGCGCTGACATCGATCGGCGCCCGCGCCACGGTGCTGCCGGCCGCGACCACCGCGCAGGAGGTGCTGGCGCGCAAGCCGCACGGCGTGCTCCTCTCCAACGGCCCGGGCGACCCGGCCGCCACGGGCGACTACGCCGTGCCCGAGATCCAGGCGCTGGTGGAGAGCGGCGTGCCCGTGTTCGGCATCTGCCTCGGCCACCAGCTGCTGGCCCGCGCCCTGGGCGCGCGCACCTCCAAGATGGACCAAGGCCACCACGGCGCGAACCACCCGGTGAAGGACCTCGCCACCGGCCGCGTCGAGATCGTCAGCATGAACCACGGCTTCACCGTCGACCGCGACACCCTGCCAGTGGCGGTTCAGGAGACCCACGTCTCCCTCTTCGACGGCTCCAACGCCGGCATCGCCCTGAGCGACCGCCCCGTCTTCAGCGTCCAGCATCACCCGGAGGCCAGCCCCGGGCCGACGGACAGCCTCCACCTGTTCGAGCGCTTCGCCGGGCTGATGGTGACCGCTCGGTAGGGGCGAACGCTCGCCCGAACCAGCCGAGCCCGTTCCTTCCGAGGACCTAAAACGAGAAGAGCGGCCGGTCCCATGGACCGGCCGCTCTCAGGCCGCGTAACTTCGATCAGCGGCGAATCTTGATTCCGCCAAAGATGTAGCGGCCCAGATCATAGCCGAGGTCGCTTCCTGTACCCACCAGGTAGCCGGGGGGCTGATCGTCGAAGACGTTGTTGACGCCGACGAAGACCTGCGTGCCTTTAAAGCGACCACCTATGTCGTAGCGAGCCACGATGTTGTGGGTAAACTCTTGCTTGTTGAAAGGGATGTCGCTGGACTCTGAGTGGTCTGCTGCCGTGGAGTCACGATTGAAGTTGACCGTGCGACCGAGATACTGCGCCTGCCAGCTCAGCTGAAGGCCGCCTTGCTGGTATGTGAGGTCCGCAAGACCGCGCAAGCGCGGGGCGTTCGCTGTTCCTTCCTGGATGTTTACCTGGGTCGGAATGTTCTGGAACGGGAAGTTCCGCAGCTTGATGAGATAGGTGGCGTTCACATTGAAGGAAAGTCGGCCCTCGTTCATGAAACGTGTATAGGCGAACCGGTTCGTCAACCCGTCGACGCCGACTGTGTAATTGGTCTGCAAGTCGATGCCGTCGGTCTGAAGCTTGGAAGCGTTAACGTAAGTCGTTGAAACTGAGTCGATATTGCCGTCGGCGCCGCGGGTGAACAGGCTACAGTACTGCGGATCCAGCATGGCTCCATTGTAGCAGTTGTTGATGATGTTCTGAGCCGGAACGTTGGTAATCGCGTTCTTAATCTTAATGCTGAAATAATCTAGCGTTAAAGAGAAGCGAGGTATCCAACGCGGCTGGAGTACGATGCCGCCCGTGTAGCTGATCGCCTTTTCAGCATCCAGGTTCGGATTGCCGGAAGTCGTGCCTTGAATGGACACGTTGGTGTTCGAGTTGAAATTGGCCGGAACGCCCGCGGCGGCGCAGTTCGCTGGATAGTTCACGTTGCTTGTAATGTTCGTCTTGTCGCAGGGATCGACGATGGTAAAGAAGCCGGGCGTCGCGGGCAGGAAGGCTTCGGTGATATTGGGAGCACGGACCGCTCGCGAGTAGGTGCCCCGGAACTTGATATCGCGGAACGGTCCATAGACGCCGCTGAACTTGTAGGCATCGGTATGTCCGACCGTGCTATAGTAGGAGGCACGGTAAGCAGCGTCGAAGGTCAGCTCGTCCAGCCCCGGCCGGAAGTGGCGGAACACAGGCGCATTGGCCTCGATGTAGCCTTCATACACGTTGAAGCCGCCGGCCGAGTTGGCGTACAGGCTCTCCGTATTGCCGGGGACACTGGCGAATGGATCGTTGGTCTCGTAGGTGCGCTCCATCCGGTATTCGCCGCCGAAGGCGAAGGCCAGCGGGCCCCCCTGCAGATTGAAGAAGCGACTGGTGTCGAAGCCGCCGTTGAGGTTGGCGACCTGCTGGCTCAGATGGTCGCGGGTGATGAATGTTCCCGAGATGTAGTCGAAGACAGCGGCGTTGTTGTTCGTCCCGAAGGGGTTGTAGGGCACGCACGCGCTCGGGTTGAGCGGCGTCGCTCCGTATCCCAATCCGCCCGTGTTCGCCGAGGGCACGTTCACGCGGCAGGCCGCTTGGCCTGTGGCGGGATCGATCACCGAGTCCAGGGCGGCGTTAAAGTTCTGCGTGATCAGAATGTTGCTGTTCACGTAGCGCTGCACGCTCAGCCCATAATTGAGCGCGCCATCCCAATTTATCTTGGCGAAGCCCGCGTCGAAGTCCCCGCTGGCGCCGACTACGATCCGATAGGTCTGGCGCCGCGCATCGTTGATGCGTCCGTCGTTAACGAATTTCCCGATTAGCGGCTCGAGTCCTTCGGGAATGTTGTTTAACAACGACTGCACTTCGGGCGTAATGAACGCATTGTCGCGTTGCAGCTGAAAGTCACCGAAGCTGAACGAGGGCTGGATAATGTCGTCCGCATCCGACTCGGCGTATTTAGCATCCAGTGAGAAATGCAGGTGCGAGTTTACATCATAGTGCGCCGTGAAGTCTGCTCCTTTCGTATCAAGGGGAGTCTGCAGCTGCTCGTAGTCCTCGGTGAAGTAGCAGGCCACGCCGCAGTTTGCTGGCAGCTGAGCAAACGACGCGCTGTTGTAACCGCTGCGTACAACCGGGGGCACGATCTGGCCTGCACCGTTGAAGCTAGCGAGCGGCGTCAGGAGGCCGGTATTAACGTAGTTCACCGTGTCAATCAGCACGCCGCCGCGCGAGAGGAGGTCAGAACCGACGTTCTGCACGTAGAGCCTATCAGGTATTCCATCATTCCTGATAGGGGCGCCGCTGCTGTAGAAGCTGGGGTCGAAAGTGCCAGCCGCTACGTCGTTAGGATTGGCGATCGTCCCATAATTATGGGCTGTAGGAATATTACGTGCGTCAATGCCTTCCTGCTTTGTCCAGTAGGCGGTGGCTGTTAAATTGAGCTTACCATCGCCCAGCTGATAGTTGTGCCCTACTGTACCGTAGACACTGTACTGAGCGCCGAAGCCGTTGTCATGACCGCCGGCCTCGGCCTGCACCTCGACGCCTTCGAAATTCTTTTTGAGGATGATGTTGACCACGCCGGAGACGGCGTCGGAGCCGTAGATGGCGGAGGCGCCGCCGGTGACCACTTCCACATGGTCCACCAGCGCTGTCGGGATGGAGTTGATGTCGACCGCGCCGTTGCTGATGTCGCCCGGCACGTGGCGCTGGCCGTCGACCAGCACAAGCGTGCGGCTGGTGCCGAGGTTGCGAAGATTGAGCTCGCTGAGCCCTCCCCCGTTGCCGAAGTTGTTCGAGTTGCCGCGCAAAGTCCCGGTGAAGCCCACCGAGGGGAGTTGGGCGATGATGTCGGCGAGGTTGCCCGTACCGGCGTTGGCGATCTGCTGGGGTGAAAGCACCGAGACGGGGGTCGGCTGGTCGAGATTGGGCTTGGCGATGCGCGAGCCCGTCACCACGACGCTGTTGACCTCGTCGGTAGTGGTCACGTCGGCGCGGTCGCGGCGCGCTTGCGGCTGAGCGCGATCAATGCCCGTCACGCTCTGCGTGCTGGGCGCTGAGACCTGCGCGGCGGTGGCGATCGGTCCATCGACGGGCGCTGCGGTCGCCGCCGTTGCGCCAACGAGCCCGACCAGCCCCGTGGTCGTGAGCAGGGCGATCCTGAACAGTGTCATGCTTTGTCCCGATCCTGACGCGATATCGTCTTAAAGACGCCGCGAGCTTGCGGGCGGATCGATCAGGGTCGCAAGCTAAAGCCGCCATCGCCGATACCGGGCACATTGGACTGTGACGCTATAGTCACGGAAGCGGCTTGAACGGCTTTCGGCGTGTCATCACTGAAATGCAACGTGCAGGTCCGCCGGGATCGTGCGTCTGCTCAGCGGGCGTTGAACGCGGGCGGTCGCTTCTCCGTGAAGGCGGCCATGCCTTCCTTCTGGTCCTCGAAGGCGAAGAGGCTGTGGAACAGGCGGCGCTCGAGGCGGACGCCTTCGGCGAGGGTCGTCTCGAAGGCGGCGTTGACCAGCTCCTTGTTCATCATCACCGCCAGGCGGGAGAGGGCGGCGATCTTCGCAGCGGCGTCCATGGCCTCGTCGATCAGGCGCTCGGCGGCGACCACCCGGGCGACCAGGCCGCAGCGCTCGGCCTCGGCCGCGTCCATCTGGCGGGCGGTGAGGATCAGGTCCATGGCCTTGGCCTTGCCGACCGCGCGGGTCAGGCGCTGGGTGCCGCCGATGCCGGGCGCGACGCCCAGCGTGATCTCGGGCTGGCCGAACCTGGCGGTGTCGGCGGCGAAGATCATGTCGCACATCATGGCCAGCTCGCAGCCGCCGCCAAGCGCGTAGCCCGCGACCGCGGCGATCAGCGGCTTGCGCACCCGCTCGATGCGCGAGGCGGGGGCGGCGAAGTAGTCCGCCTTGAACATGTCGGCGTAGCCCTTGCCGCTCATCTCCTTGATGTCGGCGCCGGCGGCGAAGGCCTTTTCGGAGCCGGTGATGACGATGGCGCCGATCTCGGCGTCGGCCTCCAGCACGTCGAGGCAGGCGCACAGCTCCTCAAGCAGCTGGGCGTTGAGCGCGTTCAGCGCCTTGGGGCGGTTGAGGCGGATCAGCGCCGCCCCGTCGCGTCGCTCGACCAGCAGCGTCTCATAGGGGGAGGTCGCGGCGTCCAGCGCGGAGGGGGTGTCGGTCATGCGGCGGCTCCGGTCAGCTCGGCGAGGCGCCCGCGCAAAACGGGGAGGGCGGCCGAGAAGTCCTTGGCCGCGAGGCCCAGGGTGGCCAGTAGCGCGTACTGCGCCTCGGCGAGCGCCCCCATGGGCGTGGCCGCGCCGGCGGAGGCGGCGGCCTCCTGCGCCAGCTTGAGGTCCTTGAGCATGAGCGCGGTGAGGAAGCCGCCCTCGTATCCGCGGTCGGACGGCGCCTGCGGCCCCACGCCCGGCCAGGGGCAGTAGCTTGTCAGCGACCAGCACTGGCCGGAGCTGACCGCGGCGATGTCGTAGAACCGCTGAGCGTCGAGCCCCAGCTTCTCCGCCAGGGCGAAGGCCTCGCACACGCCCAGCATGGAGACGCCCAGGATCATGTTGTTGCAGATCTTCGCCGCCTGGCCGGCGCCGGCCGCCCCGGCGTGGATCACAGCCTTGGCCATGGGGTCGAGCGCCGCCTTCACCTGGTCGAACAGCCCATCCTCGCAGCCGACCATGAAGGTCAGCGCCCCCGCGTCGGCGCCGGCCGTGCCCCCCGAGACGGGCGCGTCGGCGAAGGCGAAGCCGGCGTCGCTCGCCTGGGCGGCCACGGCGCGCGCGGAGTCCACGTCGATGGTCGAGCAGTCGATCAGGAGCGCGGAGGTGGGCGCCTTGGGCAGCACCGCGTCGGCGTAGAGGGCGCGCACGTGGCGGCCGGCGGGCAGCATGGTGATCACCGCCTCGGCGCCCTGCACCGCCTCGGCGGCCGATCCGGCGCGACGACAGCCGGCCTCCACCGCGCGGGCGAGAGCGGAATCGGAAAGATCGAATGCGCTGACCTCGTGGCCGGCTCGGGCCTGGTTGGCGGCCATGCCGCCGCCCATGGCGCCCAGGCCGATGAAGGCTATCCTCATGCGTCGTCTCCGGTGCGTGCGTTCGGGGGCAGGGGCGTCCAGCGGTCGCCTTCGCGCGGGGCGAACAGGCGCTCGACGAAGCCGGGGCTCACCTCGTCCAGCGTGGCGGGCGACCAGCGTGGCGCATTGTCCTTGTCGACGAGGAGCGCGCGCACGCCTTCGACGATGTCGGGCTGCATCACCACGTTGCCGGCGAGGTCGTACTCGCGCGCCATCTCCTCGGCGAAGCTCTGCGCCTGCGCGCCGAGCTGAAACTGGCGGAAAGTAACGGCTAGGGCCTGAGGCGACATCCTGCGCAGAAGCGCGGCCTGGGCCGTGGCCCACTCGCCTGCGTCGGCGTCCAACGCCTGCAGTATGGCGGCGACGCTCTCGCCGGCGAAAAGGCGGTCGACGGCCTCGGTGTGCAGGGCGAGCCCGGGCGGGCCGGGGCCGGCGCCGGAGGTCGCGAGCGCCGCTTCCAGATCGCCGGGGTCGGCGAGGATGCGGGCGACGAGGTCGGGCAGTTCGGCGCTCTCCACATAGTCGGTAGCCAGCCCCAGCATCAGCATGTCGGCCGCCTTGAGCCGCGTGCCGGTCAGCGCCAGCCACAGGCCGGTGCGGCCCGGCAGGCGCGGCAGCCACCAGCCGCCGCCCACGTCGGGGAAGAGGCCGATGGCGGTCTCCGGCATGGCGAACGTCGTGCGCTCGGTGGCCACGCGCACGCGGCAAGGCGCGGAGATCCCCACGCCACCGCCCATGACCACGCCGTCCATCAGGGCGACGGTGGGCTTGGGGTAGTCGTAGAGGAGCGTATTGAGCCTGTACTCCACCCGGAAGAATTCGCGCGCCGCGGCGCCGGCGTCCTCGTGCGCGGAGGAGAGCGCGCGGATGTCGCCCCCCGCGCAGAAACCGCGGGGCGGCGCGGCGTCGAGCAGGACGGCCGTGACCGCCGGATCGTCGCGCCAGGCGAGCAGGGCGGTGATCATCGCCCGGCACATCGGCGTGTTCAACGCATGCAGCGCCTTGGGCCGGTTCAGCGTCAACCGGCCGACGCCGCTCTCGGCGCGGGCGATGACGGGGTCTTCGGCCTTCATGCGCCCTCGCCGTCGCTGAGATCGTAGGCGGCGATGCGCGCGACGGCGCAGGCGGCGATCAGGGCGCGGTCGCGCGAAACCACCGCCGCATCCTGCTCGAGCGCCGCCTCCAGATAAGCACTGTCGAAGAGGCTGAGCCGGTGCGCATGGGCGAGTTCGAGCAGGTCGCCAGGTTCGACCGCGGGCTCGACCTCGATCTCGAAGGCGGCCAGATCATCCAGCGCCTGTCGATAGCCGGCCTCGCTCAAGCGCCGCCTGCGCCGGTGTGAAAGCACGTTCAGCACCTCCCACTCGAATATGGCCGGAGCGTAGAGGTCGTGGCTGTCGAGCTCTGAGACGAACCCGCGGGTGCGCGCATTCGCCTGGTCGGGAAGCAGCCACGCGAGGGCGGCCGAAGCGTCCACCACGAGGCGAGTCACCGCCGCGCGATCTCCTTCAGCTCCTCCCATGTCTCGAAGGGGCCGGGATCGTCCCTGGCGATCTCTTCGTGCAGGCGCTGCAGTCGTTCCGCAAGTTCGAGGCCGCTCACCTTGCGCTTGCGCGGCTGGGCGCCGATCGCGCTGAGTTTGGCCACCGGCCGCCCGTTGCGGGTGAGCACCACGGTGTCTCCGCCTTCCACCTCGGCGACGAGGGAGGAAAGGTGGGTTTTGGCTTCCAGCATGCCGACGTGGCGCATGGCGGGCGCTCCTGACTAGACCTGACCAGGATACGCGCGACGCCTTCATGCTGCAATCACTGGCGGAACAGCTCGCGGGCGGTGATCACGCGCATGATCTCGTTGGTCCCCTCCAGGATCTGGTGCACGCGCAGGTCGCGCACGATTCGCTCCAGAGGGTAGTCGCGCAGGTAGCCGTAGCCGCCGTGGAGCTGGAGGGCGTCGTTGGCGACCTTGAAGCCGGCGTCGGTGGCGAAGCGCTTGGCCATGGCGCAGAGCTGGGTAGCGCGGGGGTCGCGGCGGTCGAGCGCGTCGGCGGCGGCGCGGATCATCAGGCGCGCGGCCTCCAGCTCGGCGGCCATGTCGGCGATCTTGAACTGCAGGCCCTGGTTTTCCTTGAGGGCCTTTCCGAAGGCGGTGCGGGTCTCGAGGTGGCTCTTGGCGGTGTCGAGCGCCAGGCGCGCGCCGCCGAGCGAGCAGGCGCCGATGTTCAGCCGCCCGCCGTCCAGCCCCATCATGGCGTAGCGGAAGCCTTCGCCCTCCTTGCCGACCAGGTTGGCGACCGGCGTGCGGCAGTCGTCGAAGTTGACCTGGGCGGTGGGCTGGCTGTTCCAGCCCATCTTCTTTTCCTGCGCGCCGAAGGAGAGGCCGGGCGTCCCCGCCTCCACCACGATGGCGCTGATCCCCTTGGGGCCCTCGCCGCCGGTGCGGGCCATGACGACGTAGAGGTCCGACGTGCCGGCGCCGGAGATGAAGGCCTTGGAGCCGTTCAGCACGTAGTGGTCGCCGTCCAGCCGGGCGGTGGTGCGCATGGCGGCGGCGTCGGAGCCGGAGCCGGGCTCGGTCAGGCAGTAGGAGCCGATCAGCTCCATGGTGACGAGCTTCGGCAGGAAGCGCGCGCGTAGCTCGGCCGAGCCGAAGCGGTCGATCATCCACGAGACCATGTTGTGGATGGAGATGAAGGCGGCGGTGGAGACGTCGCCGTAGCTCAGCTCCTCGAAGATGATCGCCGCGTCGAGCCGGCCGAGCGCCGAGCCGCCGTGCTCCTCGCCCACGTAGATGCCGGCGAAGCCTAGCTCGGCCGCCTTGCGCATGACGTCGACGGGGAAGTGCTTGGTCTCGTCCCACTCCGCCGAATGCGGCGCGAGCTCGGCGGCGGCGAACTGGCGCGCCGCGTCCTGGATGGCCTGCTGATCTTCGTTGAGGTCGAAATTCATCTTAACCTCTGGAAGCTAAGTCTGCAAAAGACTCCACGTCACTCTCCCGGCGCGTAGACATCGAAATCAAATTTAAGGCCACGAGACCCAATCAAGAGCAGCGTCTGGGACGAAATCTCAATCCCCTCGTTTTCCTCACTCATGAATAGACCGCAGAAAATATTCCCCTGGAAGCGCTCAGCCAGCGCTTTCCAGACATTCAAGTCTTCCGTTAGACCGCCAAGCAGTTCACCAATTTGTCCATCCAAATCACCCGGGGTGCGCCTCTCTACGACCCGCCGCCACTGACCGGGACGCTCTCTCGCTTCGTCGCTCTTTAGCATTTGCAGATCACCTTTCCGATAGAAGTGCGTAGGAGCGCCTCCCAGCAGGGCCGTAATCTCGTCAGGATCAAGGGTTTCCCCAAAAAATCGAAGAGATGCGGCACTTCGGTGAAGGTAAGACATGCAGGTCCGTGGCTTGAACTCACCGCATCGTCGGGATGACGAAGCTTGAGTCCACGTGGGCGCCCTCCAGCGCCGTCTCCGGCCAGCGGGCGGTGACGGTCTTGACCTTGGTCCAGAACTTGACGCCCTCCATCCCGTGCTGGTTGGTGTCGCCGAAGGCCGAGCGCTTCCAGCCGCCGAAGGTGTGGTAGGCCACCGGCACCGGGATCGGCACGTTGATCCCCACCATCCCCACCTGCACCTTGGCCGCGAAGTCGCGCGCCGCCCGCCCGCTCTGGGTGAAGATGGCCACCCCGTTGCCGTAGGGGTGCTCCGAGGGCAGGCGCGCCGCCTCGTCGAAGCTCTCGGCGCGCACGATCTGCAGCACCGGGCCGAAGATCTCCTCCTGGTAGGTCTTCATCGCGGGCTTCACGTGGTCGAACAGCGTCGGCCCCACGAAGAAGCCGCCCTCGTGGCCCTGCAGGGTGAAGCCGCGGCCGTCGACCACGAGCTCGGCGCCCTCGTCCACCCCCTGGCCGATGTAGGCCTCCACCTTGGCCTTGTGCGCGGCGCTGACCACCGGGCCGTAGTGCGCCTCGGCGTCGGTCGAGACGCCCACGCGCAGGATGGGGATCTCGGCCTCCATGCGGCGGCGCAGTTCATCGGCGGTGGACTTGCCCACCGGCACCACCACCGGCAGCGCCATGCAGCGCTCCCCGGCCGAGCCGTAGGCGGCGCCGGAGAGGTCCTTGATCACCTGGTCCATGTCGGCGTCGGGCAGCACCACGCCGTGGTTCTTGGCGCCGCCCATGGCCTGCACGCGCTTCCCGGCCGCAGCGCCCTCGCGGTAGATGTAGTGGGCGACGTCCGACGAGCCGACGAAGCTGACCGCCGCGATGCCCGGGTTCTTCAGGATGGCGTCCACCGCCACCTTGTCGCCGTTGACCACGTTGAGCACGCCGGCCGGGCCGCCCGCCTCCATGAACAGCTCGGCCAGGCGCAGCGGCACGCCGGGATCCTTCTCCGAGGGCTTGAGGATGAAGGCGTTGCCGCAGGCGATGGCCACGCCGAACATCCACATCGGAATCATGGCCGGGAAGTTGAACGGTGTGATGCCCGCCCCCACGCCGATCGGCTGACGCATGGAGTAGACGTCGATCCCCGGCCCCGCGCCCTCGGTGTACTCGCCCTTCAGCGCATGCGGGATGCCGCAGGCGAACTCGATCACCTCCAGCCCGCGCTGCACGTCGCCGCGCGAATCGGCCACCACCTTGCCGTGCTCGGAGGAGAGCAGCTCGGCCAGCTCCTGCGTGCGCGCCTCCACCAGGCGCTTGAACTCGAACATCACTCGCGCCCGGCGTTGGGGGTTGACCTGGCCCCACTCGCGCTGCGCCGCCGTGGCGACCTCCACCGCGGCGTCCAGTTCCGCCGCCGAGGCCAGGGCGACGCGGGCCTGCACCTGGCCGGTGTTGGGGTCGAAAATGTCGCCGAAACGGCCGGAGGTCCCCTCCACATGCCGCCCGCCGATGAAATGGCGCACGTCGCGCATCGCGTTCCTCCCGCTTTGCGCAAGGCCCTAGCACCGGGTCGGCGAGGTGGCCAAGCGCGGCCGACCGGTTGATCCGAGCCCGGCGGCGCGTTTACTGAAGCGATGATGAACGCGCCGAGCGGACGCGCCCCCGCGCCCCTACGCCTTGGGGTGGACCTGGGCGGCACCAAGATCGCCGCTTCCCTGCTTGCGCCCGACGGCTCCGAGGTCGAGGTGCGTCGCACACCCACCCCGCGCGACTACGACGATCTCCTGCGCGCCCTGCGCGACTTGGTCGACGCCATCGCGCCGCGCGGGACTCCGCTCGGCCTCGGCATGCCCGGCTCGGTCTCGCCTTCCACCGGCAAGGTGCGCAACGCCAACCTGCAGGCCCTGAACGGGCGCGACCTCGAGGCCGACCTGGCGGCGGCCACCGGCCGCCAGGTGCGCGTGGCCAACGACGCCGACTGCTTCACCCTGTCGGAGGCGACCGACGGCGCGGCGGCGGGGGCGCGCGTGGCGTTCGGCGTCATCATCGGCACGGGCGTGGGCGGCGGGATCACGGTGGACGGGGCCTTGCTGCCCGGCGCCGGCGGCACGGTGGGCGAGTGGGGCCACAACCCGCTGCCCTGGCCGAGCGCGGAGGAGAGCCCAGGCCCGGCCTGCTGGTGCGGCCTGCACGGCTGCATCGAGCGCTGGGTCGCGGGCCCGAGCTTCGAGCTGCAGTACCGCGCGCTGGCGGGGGCCGACCCGGACATCGCCGCGCCGCAGATCGTCGCGCGCGCGGGCGCGGGCGACGTTGCGGCCGGGCAGGCGCTGGACGCCTATGTCGACCGGCTCGGCCGCGGCCTCGCCGTGATCTGCAACGTCATCGACCCGGCGGTCATCGTGCTGGGCGGCGGCATGAGCAACGTCGACGCGCTCTACGACCGCCTGCCCGACGCCATCGCGCCCTGGGTGTTCACCGATCGGGTGGTGGCGAAGGTGGTGAAGAACCGCTGGGGCGACGCCTCGGGGCTGCGTGGCGCGGCGTGGCTGTGGTCGAAGGCGGCGGGCGCGTCTGCCTGACGGGAGTGGTCGCGGAGCGGTGGGAGTGCGCTTCGCGCCGGCTGCGCCGGGGCCACCGACGACGGGTCGCGTCAAGGCACGCCTTCGGCTCTTCGGCCTTGACCCGGCCGAGCACGGCGGCATGACCTCACCAATGAGGCGTAGGAAACACCCGGCGCAGCCGGCGCGAAGCGCGTCCGTGCGGCCGGTTTCTCCACCCCTCTTCCGGCAGCCTTATACGCAGGCCGATGACCCACCCGCTCGCGCAAACTCTGAGGACAGATGCACCGGACTCCGGCCTCGTGCAGTTCAGAGTCCAGCAGGGGAGTCCGGCGGCCTCACTCCAGGCGCGGCAAGGCGTTCATCGCCCGGACCGGACAGTCCGGACGGACACTCGGGGGCGTCCAACCTCGCGTCATCTGGGGGGAGACGCCTCAACCCTCGGCGACCGCGAACGCCGGCAGCTTCGCGCCGGCGGCTCCACCCATGATCGCCCCGCCCGCGCGCCGGTCCAGCATCGACCAGTCGCGCAGCGCCGCCCATTCCACCAGTTCGATGCCGCCGTCGTGGCGTTCGCAGGCGGCGGTGCAGCTCTCAACCCAGTCGCCGTCGTTGATGTAGGTGACGCCGTCCACCTCGCGCATCGCCGCCCGGTGGATGTGGCCGCAGACCACGCCGTCGAGCCCGCGCCTGTGCGCCTCGGCGGCCAGGGCGCGCTCGAAGTCGTCGACGAAGCACGTGGCCTCCTTGCACTTGCCCTTGAGCCAGGCGGCGAAGCTCCAGTAGCCCAGGCCCATGCGGCGGCGCGCGTGGTTCCACACCGTGTTGGCGCGCAGCAGCGCCCGGTAGGCCCAGTCGCCGCCGGTGGCGAGCCACTTCGCCCGCATCACCACCCCGTCGTAGAGGTCGCCGTGGGTGACGAGCCAACGCCTTCCGTCCGCCCCCTCGTGCACGGCCTCGGGCGTGACCACCACGCCCGCCAGGTGCACGCCGTAGAAGGCGCGGGCGAACTCGTCGTGGTTGCCGGGCACGTAGACGACCTTCACCCCGCGCCGCGCCAGCGCCAGCACGTGCTGCACCACCGCATCGTGCGCTTCGGGCCAGCGCCAGCCGCTCTTCAGCCGCCAGCCGTCGACGACGTCGCCGACGAGGTACAGCGTCTCGCAGCTCACCGATTGCAGGAAGTCGAGCAGCAGTTCGGCCTGGGAGCCGCGGGCCCCCAAGTGGAGGTCCGAGATGAACACGGTGCGCCAGGAGCGCCGGAAGGTGGAGGCGTCCATGCCCGCGCAACCCCTGCACGCCTTGTGGGCGCGACCTGGGACCGGCTTCTGACCCGAGTCGGCGACATGCGCGTGACATCGGTCTTCACCTTGACGCCATCTTCGCGGCGCGAGAGCACCCTCGCGTGCCGCTGACCCGCCGTTACGACGAGGCCGAGCCGCAGCGGGTCAACCGCTGGCTGGCGCAGGCGGGGGTATGCTCGCGCCGCGAGGCCGAGGCGCTGATCGCCGCCGGGCGCGTGCATATCGATGGCGAGCGGGTGGAGGACGCCGGACGCAAGATCCTTCCCGGCCAGGTGCTGACCCTGGCGGACGGCGAGGGCGCGGCGAGCACGGCGGCTGGCGGCGAGACGTATGTGCTGCACAAGCCCGTGGGCGTGGTCTCGGCTCAGCCCGAGCCGGGGCAGACGCCGGCCGCGCGCCTGCTCACCCGCGAGGCGATGTGGCGCGGCGCACCCGCCGGGGCCGAGCCGCCGCCGCGCGACGCGAGTCTGGCGCCGGCCGGCCGGCTCGACATGGACAGCCGCGGCCTCTTGCTCCTGACCAGCGACGGGGTGGTGGCCAAGGCGGCGATCGGCCCGGCCTCTTCGCTAGACAAGGAATACCTCGTGCGCGTCACGGGTTCGCTCACCGCCGCCAAACTGGAGCGGCTGCGCCACGGGCTGGAGCTGGACGGGCGCGCGCTCAAGCTCGCCGAGGTGCAGCGGCTGGGCGAGCAGGGCTTGCGCATGGTGCTGCGCGAGGGCCGCAACCGCCAGATCCGGCGCATGTGCGAGCTGGTGGAACTGCGGGTGGTCGACCTCCTGCGCACCCGCATAGGGCCGCTCGAGCTGGGCGCCCTGCCCGAAGGCCGCTGGCGGCCGCTGAGCGGGGGCGAGCGGGCCGCCTTCGTCAGCGCGTCGCGGGCGGCTCCGGGCGCGCCGGCAGGTCCAGGTTCGTGATGCGCTCGGAGAGGCGGCGCACGGTCACGCCGCCGATCTTCACCACGCCCTCGTTCATCAGCGTGCGCCCGTCATCCTGCAGGTAGAGCCACTGCTCCATGGAGCCCATGGGCACGCCCTTCAGCCGGAAGCGCAGGTGCAGGAGGTCGCCGTAAGCCTGCGCCTGCACGGGTCCGACGGCGTCGGTGAGCGTGCCGGTGAAGTGATGAGCGTCGATCCGGCGCAGTCGCCAGGTGCGTTGGCGCACCCGCTTGCCTTCGAAGGCGATGCTCTGGTCGAGCACGAGCTCGCCATCGGGGTCGATGCGGCCCATCCCTTGCACGCGGAAGCGCTCGGAAGGGGCGCCCGAGGCCGCCTCCAGCACGCCCTGCGAGACGGTGCGGCCGGTGAAGATGACTAAGGGGTCGACGCCGGGCCGGGTGGGGGAGAAGGCCTCCGGCGCGAGAACCGGGGCGCACCCAGCCCCGGCGCCGGCCAGAACGAGCGCCGCGGACAGGACCAGGAGAGCGGCGCGGATGGGCATGACGCAGGCTATAACGCCGCGGCGCGCCCCGCCCTATATGTCGCCGATGCAGACGCGCACGCCCTTCTTCGAGGACATCGCCAAGGCCATGGAAGGCGCCATGGGCCTTGGCCAGGCCGCCGCCGCCGAGGCGCGCACCGCAGTTCGCGCCCAAGGCGATCGCATGGTGGCCGAGTTCGATCTCGTGCGCCGCGACGAGATGGACGCCCAGGTCGCGGTGCTTAAGGCCGAGATCGCGACGCTCCGCGCCGAGGTCGCGCGCCTCTCGGGCGAGCCGTCCACAGCCTCCGCTCGCCCCACGCACGACGTTGGTTGAGCGTTAACCAACAAAGTCGCTACCCTTAAGCCACGGTGAATCGCCCGTCGGCGCGGACCCCCTCCGCCCGCCGACCAAGGTGGCGCTCCGCAGGAGTCCGCTTTCCATGGACACGCCCGAGTCAGAGACCCTCGAGACCGAGCTGGCGCTCGATCCGCTGGACGTGGTCGAGCACGTGCTCAACGCCGAGAACCTCGACTTCGATCGCACCGAGGACGGCGACCTCGCCTTCGCCTTCACCGGCGACTGGAAAGACTACGAGCTGTGGTTCGCCTGGCGTCCGGAGGCCGACTGCCTGCAGCTGTGCCTGTCGCTCGACCTGCAGGCCGCCAAGGCGCAGCGCGCCCAGGCCTTCGAGCTGGTGAGCCAGATCAATCAGCGCGTCTGGCTGGGCCATTTCGAGGTGTGGCAGGACGACGGCGAGATCGTCTACCGCCATGCCCTCTCGGTGCCCGCGGGCGAGCGGCCGACGCTGGCGCAGGCGGCCAGCATGATCGACGCGGCGGTGGAATCGGCGGACCGGTTCCATCCGGCGTTCGACTTCCTGCTCAAGGGCTCCAAGTCACCCGACGACGCCATGGCCGCATGCATGTTCGAGACGGTCGGCACGGCGTGAGCCTGCCCGCCGACGTCGCGCCCGTGCTCCTCGTAGGCGCGGGCCGGCTCGGGGGCGCGCTGCTGCAGGGCTGGAGCGAGGCGGGGCTGTTCGCGCCTGGCGAGCTTCTGGTGCTCGCCCGCTCAGTGACGCCCCCGGCCGAGTCCGCCGCCGCGCGCGGCGCGGTGCTCAATCCGGGAGACGCCGCGCTGGCTGTGGCGCGTACGGTGGTGCTGGCGGTGAAGCCGCATGCGCTGGGCGAGGCGGCCGCCGCGCTGGCGCCGCACCTCGCCGCCGGCGCCGTGGTGGTCTCGCTCCTCGTGGGCAAGACGCAGGCCCAGGTCGAGGCCGCTTTCCCGGGCCGGCCGGTGGCGCGCGCCATGCCGACCACGGCGGTGGCGGTGCGCCGCGGGGCCGTCACCCTCTACGCCCCGCAGGCGCGGGCGGCGGCGGCGGCGCGTGCGCTCTTCGCGCCGGTGGCCGAGGTGGTGGAGATCGCCGAAGAGGCGCTGATGCTTCCCGCTACCGCGGTCTCGGGCTCCGCACCCGGCTATCTCTACGCCTTCATCGAGGCGCTCGAGGCGGCCGGCGTGGAGGCCGGGCTCTCGCCGGACGCCTCGGCCCGCCTGGTGCGCGCCGCCGTATGCGGCGGGGCCGAGCTCATGGCGCGCTCGGGCGCCGCGCCCGCCGACCTGCGTCGCCAGGTCGCCTCGCCCGGGGGAACGACGCAGGCGGCGCTTGAGGTCATGGCGGGGGACGGCGGCGCGCGCGGGCTGGGCGGGATGATGCGCGCCGCGGTGGCCGCCAACATCGCCCGCGCCCGCGCCCTCGCCCTCGCCGGCTGATCAGCCGACCACACTGAACCGGCGGCCATCGAACACACGCAGCACCTGCGCCAGTTCGTGCCCGCGACGCAGGATCACTCCGCCTTGGCCATACACCGCCCATGCCCCCTGGCGACGCGCCAGGGCCGGGCGCTTCTCCACGCGGTAGGCCGGCTGTTCGGCGGTGCGGCGGAAGACGCTGAAGGTGGCCGCCTCCGCCCCGCCGTCGATGGCGTAGTCGCGCCATTCGCCCGCGGCCACCTGGCGGCCGTAGAGGCGCAGCAGCGCGTCGAGCTCGCGCCGGTCGAAGAACACCACGCCGCGCTGGGGCGTAGGCGGCGCGGCGGTCAGGTCGAGGCTCATCGCGGCTCCCTGGAAATCGTCGGCCCGCTTGAGACTTAGGGGCCCCGTCCGCGATTGCGAGGCGGGCGTTTGCGCCAGCATGGGTGAGTCACGAAATGGTCTCAATGCGGACGTGGACGCGCCTCAGCTCGCCCCCATAAGCCCCTCCGTCGGCCGGTCCGGATTTCTGCGGGCCTTGGACCCTGAACAGCCCCCCCAGCCCCCTTGGTTCGTAGGGCCGGGCCGGCCGACACCTCTCCCGCCCTCCGCGGCGGATGCGAGATCGACGCCCGCGCGGTCCCTCCTGCGCGGGCGCTCGCATGTTCGGGCCAAGGCGACGCCTCAAACCCGGCCACTTCGGGCGCGAGATGCGCGGCGCCGCTTGATCCGGTCGCGCTCTAGCGCTGCTGCGTAGCGGCGAGCACGGGGCCGCCCTTCGCGCCTTGGACCAGCACCACGGTCTTCCACGCAGGATCGGCGGCGGCCGGCACCCGCCAGGTGTGCGACCGCCCCGTCCATCCGCCAAGACGCTGCAGCTCGCGCACCACGTTCTGCTGCACGACCGTCTTGCCCTTGTTCTCGCCGGTGCGGACCTTCACCGTGCGCTCCATCGGATCGTAGCGCACCAGCCATACGTCCGCGGTCGCGGAGGCCCGTCCCGGGCCCACCGTCACGCGGCTCCCCTGGGGGGAGAGCTTTATGCGCGGCTCGGCGGGAATGTCGGCGTGGGCGACGAGCGCCATCACCTTCTCGCGGTCGACGCCCAGCGTCTCGCGCCGGCCCTCGACCACCATCTCCGGCGTGTAGAGCTCGCGCAGCTTTAAACGCGCCACATACGCCTTCTGGCGGGCGGTGAAGTCGGGCTTGGCGAAGGTGTCCTCCCAGCCGAGGTAGTCCCACACGTCCACCGGGAAGGTGAGCGCCACCACGCCCTTGCGGCGCGACAGCTCCTGCAGGAGCGCATTGGCCTGTGGGCAGGCGGCGCAGCCCTGGGCGGTGAACAGCTCGACCACCACCGGTCGCTGCGCGATGGCGGCCCTCGCCGAGGGTGCGGCGAGCGCGAGGGCCACGCTGAGGGCGGCCGCCGCCCGGCTCCGAACACCACGAGGGATCATTGAAACGACCCTAGCCGCGCGCCTGCGCCCGCGCCGCTCACAGCTTCGTGAGCGGCGCAGGCGCAGGGTTTCACTCCGCCGCGACGGCCGGCTCCTCGTCCGTCGGCGCAGTATCGTTGGCCCCGCGCGCCAGGTTGCGCAGCACGTAGGGCATGACGCCGCCGGCGCGGAAGTAGTCGAGCTCGGTCTGGGTATCGATGCGGCAGGTGACGGGGAAGCGCGCCACCCGGTGGTCGGAGGGGCGGAAGATGTCGATGTAGAGCGTCTTGCGCGGCCGCAGGTTCTCCAGCCCGCGGATGGTGATCAGCTCCTCGCCTGTGAGGCCGAGGCGCTGCCAGCCGTCGACCTGGTACTGCAGGGGCAGAACGCCCATGCCCACCAGGTTCGAGCGGTGAATCCGCTCGTAGGTCTCGGCGAAGACGGCGCGCACGCCGAGCAGCTTGGTGCCCTTGGCCGCCCAGTCGCGCGAGGAGCCGGTGCCGTATTCCTTGCCGGCGAAGATCACCAGCGGGCGGCCCTCCTTCTCGTACTGCATGGCCGCGTCGTAGATCGCCATCACCTCGCCTGAGGGGAAGTGGCGGGTCACCCCGCCCTCGATCTCGGGTGTCATGCGGTTCTTGATGCGGATGTTGGCGAAGGCGCCGCGCATCATCACCTCGTGGTTGCCGCGCCGTGCGCCGTAGCTGTTGAAGTCCTCGGCCTCGACGCCGTTGGCGATCAGGTACTGGCCGGCGGGCGAGGTCTTGCGGATGTTGCCGGCGGGCGAGATGTGGTCGGTGGTGATCGAGTCGCCGAAGATGGCCAGGATGGCGGCGCCCTGCACGTCCTTCACCGCCTGCGGCTGCATGGTCATGCCGGCGAAGTACGGCGGGTTCTGCACGTAGGTGCTGTCGTTCTGCCAGCCGTAGGTCTGGCCGCCGGAGACGTCGATGCCCTGCCAGCGCTCGTCGCCCTTGAACACGTCGGAGTAGCGGGCGGCGAACAGGTCCTGGGTGACGACCCGGCGCTGGATCTCGGCGATCTCCTCGTTGGTCGGCCAGATCTCGCGCAGGTAGACGGTCTCGCCGTCCGAGCCGGTCCCCAGGCCGTCGCGCTGCAGGTCGACGAGCATGGAGCCCGCCAGGGCGTAGGCCACCACCAGCGGCGGCGAGGCCAGGTAGTTGGCGCGCACGTCCGGGTTCACCCGGCCCTCGAAGTTGCGGTTGCCGCTGAGCACGCTCGCCGCCACCAGGTCGTCGGCGTTGATGGCGTCCGACACGTTCTGCGGCAGGGGGCCTGAGTTGCCGATGCAGGTGGTGCAGCCATAGCCCACCAGGTTGAAGCCTATGGCGTCCAGGTCGGCCTGCAGGCCGGCCTTGACCAGGTAGTCGGTCACCACCTGCGATCCGGGGGCGAGCGAGGTCTTCACCCAGGGCTTGGGCGTGAGCCCCTTCGCGTGCGCCTTGCGGGCCACCAGGCCGGCGGCGATCAGCACGCTGGGGTTGGAGGTGTTGGTGCACGAGGTGATGGCGGCGATCACCACGTCGCCGTGGCCCACGTCGAACGCCTCCTGGCCCTCGTCGGGCTTCACGGGCATGCGCGCGCTCTCGTGGCCCGCCTTGCCGAAGTCGGTGGCCAGGGCCTCCTTGAAGGCGGCCGCGGCGTCGGACAGCAGCACCCGGTCCTGCGGGCGCTTGGGCCCGGCCAGCGAGGCCTGCACGGTGGAGACGTCCAGCTCCAGCGTGTCGGAATACACCGCATCCTCGGCGGCCTCCGGGTCGTGCCACATCCCCTGCGCACGGGCGTAGGCCTCCACCAGCGCCACGCGCTCAGGGCTGCGGCCGGTGTCGCGCAGGTATTTCAGCGTGGCCTCGGAGACGGGGAAGAAGCCGCAGGTGGCGCCGTATTCGGGGGCCATGTTGGCGACGGTGGCCTGGTCCTCGACCGTCATGTGGGCGATGGCGTCGCCGTAGAACTCCACGAACTTGCCGACCACGCCCTTGCGGCGGAGCATCTGCACGATGGTGAGCACGAGGTCGGTGGCGGTGGCGCCCTCCGGCATGCGGCCGCTCAGGCGGAAGCCGATCACCTCGGGGATCAGCATGGGGATGGGCTGGCCCAGCATGGCCGCCTCCGCCTCGATGCCGCCCACGCCCCAGCCCAGTACGGAGAGGCCGTTGACCATGGTGGTGTGGCTGTCGGTCCCGACCACCGTGTCGGGGTAGGCCAGCTCTACATCGCCCTCCGTCTGGCTCCAGACCGTCTGCGCCAGATACTCGAGGTTCACCTGGTGGCAGATGCCCGTGCCCGGCGGCACCACGCGGAAGTCGTCGAAGGCGCTCGAACCCCAGCGCAGGAAGCGATAGCGCTCGTTGTTGCGCTCGTACTCCCGGTCCTTGTTGGTCTCGAGCGACGCGGCGGAGCCGAAGCTGTCGACCATCACTGAGTGGTCGATCACGAGGTCGACCGGGTTGAGCGGGTTGATCTTGGCCGGATCGGCGCCGAGGTGGGCCATGGCGTCGCGCATGGCGGCCAGGTCGACCACGGCCGGCACGCCCGTGAAGTCCTGCATCAGGACGCGCGCGGGGCGGAAGGCGATCTCGTGCTCCACTTGGCCGCGGTGCTGGGCGAAGGCGGCCACTGCGGCGATGTCCTGCGCGGCGACCGTGGGGCCCTCGTTGCGCAGCAGGTTCTCCAGCAGCACCTTCATCGAGATGGGCAGGCGCGACACGCCGGAGAGCCCGGCTTCCTCCGCGGCCTTGAGGCTGTAATAGGTATACGTCTTGTCGCCCACCGCGAGTTCGCGGCGGGTGTCGTGGCTGTCGATCGAGGGCATGGACGCTCGCTCCTGCAGGAAGCCGCCCCGGGGTGGGGAGAGCGGGCTCGCGCGCCTTGAAGCGGGTCGCACAGGGACCCGCCGGGCGCCGCGGCAAACCCGCACGGCGACGCTGGATGTAGCGCCGCAAGGCTTGCGTTTCCACGCGAGAAGCGTTCGCAAGACGGCGGCCCGCGCCCGGATCGGAGCCTCGGCGTGAAGCTCGACGTGGCCGGCCTCGCCATCGCCCGGGGCGGGCGCACCCTGTTCGAGGGGTTCGACCTCGCCCTTGCGCCCGGCGAGGCGGCCGTGCTGGTCGCCGCCAACGGCGCCGGCAAGTCGAGCCTCCTGCGCGCCGTCGCCGGCTTGCTGCGCCCGAGCGCCGGGGCGATCGCCTTCGCCGACGCCTCCGGCCCGCTGGACGCCGACGACGCGCGCACCTCCTCGCTGCATCTTCTCGGCCACCATGACGGGCTGAGCGGCGGCCGCACCGCGGGCGACGAGTTGCGCTTCTGGGCGCGATGGCAGGGGGGCGACACAGCCGCGCTGGATCGCGCCATGAAGGCTTTTTCGCTCGCGGCCCTCCTGCCGCTGGAGGTGCGCCGCCTCTCGGCCGGCCAGCGGCGGCGTCTCGCCCTGGCGCGCCTGATCGCCGCCCCGCGCCCGCTGTGGCTGCTCGACGAGCCGCTCGCCCCGCTCGACGCCGTGCAGCGCGCGCGCTTCGGCGAAGTCATGGCGCGCCACCTGGGCGAGGGCGGGCTGATCCTGGCGGCGGCGCACGATCCTCTGCCCGTGCCGGCGCGCGAGGTGCGGCTCCTCGCGCCCGCCCGGGCCGCCGCCGCGTGAGCACGCTCCTGGCTCTCGCGCGCCGCGAACTGGCGGCGGCTTGGGGGCGGGGCGGGGGGCCGCTGTTCGCCGCCGCCTTCTTCCTGGGCGTGGCGACGCTGTTCCCCCTGGCGGCGGGGGCCGAGCCCGGCCGGCTGCGCCCCGTGGCGGCCGGTGCGGCCTTCGCGGCGCTGGCTCTGGCCTCGCTGCTCTCGCTCGAGCGCCTGTTCGCCCGTGACTGGGAGGAGGGCGGGCTCGACCTCCTGGCGCTCGGCCCTGCGCCGCTCGAGGTCGTGGCGCTGGCCAAGTGCGCCGCCCAGTGGCTGGCGACCGGTCTGCCGCTGGCGGTGCTCGCGCCGGCGGTGGCGGTGATGCTGGGCGCGCCGCCGAGGCTGGCGCCGGTGGTGGCCGCCGCCGCCGCCGCCGCCGGCCTCGCTTACGCCTTCACCGGCGGCGTCGGCGCGGCGTTGAGCCTGGGCGCGCGGCGGCCGGGCCTCCTCGCCGCCGTCGTGGTGCTGCCGCTCTACGCGCCGCCGACCATCTTCGGCGCGGGCGCGGTCTCCGCCGCGGCTGCGGGCCTGCCCTGGGCGGCGGCTTTGGCGCTGGCCGGCGCCTACGCCGTGGCGACCGCGGCGCTCAGCCCCTTCGCCATGGCCGCCGCCTGCCGCGCCGCGCTGGAGTGAGGACGCCGTGATCGAGACCGAACGCCTGATCCTGCGCCCGCCCGCGATGACCGACTTCGACGTCTTCGCCGCCATGCTGGCCGATCCCGTCGGCATGGCCCACCTCGGCGGCCCGCAGCCGCGCGCCCAGGCCTGGCGCACCTTCATGACCTACGCCGGCGCCTGGACCTTGGCCCGCGCCACAATGTTCCTGGCCGTGGAGAAGGCGAGCGGCGAGATCGTCGGCCGCATCGGCCCCTGGTTCCCCGAAGGCTGGCCGGGGCCGGAGGTGGGCTGGAGCCTCGTCCCGCACGCATGGGGCCGAGGCCTGGCCACCGAGGGCGCCGCGGCCGCGATGGGCTACGGCTTCGATGTGCTGGGCTGGGCCGAGATCGTCCACACCATCCAGCCCGCCAACGCCGCCTCCATCCGCGTGGCTGAGCGGCTCGGCTCCACCTACCGGGGGATGCGATGTTGCCCGCGCCCTTCGACAAGCCCACCGGCGTGTGGGGCCAGACGCGCGAGGCGTGGCGGGAGCGGCCCCGTGGTTGAAGCGAGGCCTCGCGAGGGCTAGGCACGCCCCTCACTCATCGAAAGACCACCGCCATGGGTTACCGCGTCGCCGTCGTGGGCGCGACGGGCGCTGTCGGCCGCGAGATGCTGACGCTGCTCGACGAGCTGGAGTTCCCGGTGGACAAGGCCTTCGCCGTAGCCTCGCGCCGCTCGCTGGGCGCCGAGGTCGAGTTCGGCGACCGCACGCTGAAGTGCCTCGACATCGAGACCTTCGACTTCTCTCAGGTCGACCTGTGCATGATGAGCGCCGGCGGCGAGGTCTCGCGCGCCTGGGCGGAGAAGATCGGCGCGGCGGGTCCCATCGTGATCGACAACTCCTCCGTCTTCCGCATGGACCCCGAGGTGCCGCTGATCGTGCCCGAGGTGAACCCCGACGCCATCGAGGGCGTGCGCGTCAAGAACATCATCGCCAACCCCAACTGTTCGACCGCGCAGCTGGTCGTGGCGCTGAAGCCCTTGCACGACGCGGCCACCATCAAGCGCGCCGTGGTCTCGACCTACCAGTCCGTCTCCGGCGCGGGGAAGGAGGGCATGGACGAGCTGTGGCTCCAGACCAAGGCGGTGTTCATGTTCGGCCCGTCCGAGCCGAAGCTCTTCCCCAAGCAGATCGCCTTCAACGTCATCCCCTTCATCGGCGCCTTCAACGACGACGGCTATACCGACGAGGAGGCCAAGATGGGGAACGAGGTCCACAAGATGATGGACCCGTCGATCCAGCTCACCGTCACCTGCGTGCGGGTGCCGGTGATGGTGGGCCATTCGCTGAGCGTGAACCTTGAGTTCGAATACCCGCTTCCGGCCGACGAGGCGCGCGACCTGCTGCGCGAGGCGCCTGGCGTACTGGTCGTTGATCAGCGCACCGACACGGGCTACGTCACGCCCAAGGAGGCGCAGGGCGAGTTCGCCGTCTACGTCTCGCGCATCCGTGACGACACGACCGTGCAGCACGGCCTGAACCTGTGGGTGGTCAGCGACAACCTGCGCAAGGGCGCGGCCCTGAACGCGGTGCAGATCGCCCAGCTCCTGGACGAGCGCGGCCTGATCGGGGAGCGCGCCGCGGCCTGAGCGGCGGCGCTCCTCAAACGGCGAGCGAGGCCGCGCGAGGCTGAGCTTCGTCGCGGCGATCGGGTCCGCGCACCAGGAGCTGGTAGGCGGCCAGCGCGCTCACCAGCGCGCCCAGTATGACCCACGCCATGGACCGCACCGGGCCGCCGCCGACCAGCTCCTGCACCGCGCCTGCCAGGGCGCCCGCGCCGAAGCTGCCGAAGCCGAGCAGGGCCGAGGAGCCGCCGGCGCGCGTGCGGTCCACCTTCATCGCCTCGGCGCCGGCGTTCGGCTGGCTCATGCCGAAGCCCGCGATCACCACGAACAGCGGCGCCAGCACGCCCCACACGCCGCCCCAGCGCGTATAGGCGTCGACCACCAGCATGAGCGCCGCGGCGATCGCGACGACCAGCGCCCCCATCAGCAGGCGCTGGGGATACACCCGTCGCGCCAGCCGCGCGTTGAGCTGGCCGGCGGCGATCAGCCCCACCGCGTTCGTCCCGAACACCCAGCCGAAGTGCGCCGCCGGGATGTGGAACACGCCCATCACCACCGCCGGCGCCGCGGTGATGTAGGAGAACAGCGCCGCCCCGGAGAGCGAGCCGGTCAGCAGGTAGCCCACCAGCCGCCGCTGCCGCAGCAGGGCGGCGTAGCTGGCGAGCGTCCGCTCGGCGTCGGCCTTCAGCCGCGTCGCCTCCGACCGGCTCTCCGGCAGGGCCACGAAGGCGACGAGGCCCACGACGAGGCCGAACAGCGCCTGCACTGCGAAGATCGCCCGCCAGCCCGCCACCGTCAGCACCCAGCCGCCGACCAGCGGCGCCAGCACGGGCGCCACGCCGAACACCAGGGTGAGCATCGAGAACACGTGCAGCACCTCGTTGTCGGCGTAGCGGTCGCGCACCACCGCGCGCGCCACCACCATGCCGGCGCAGGCTCCCACCGCCTGCAGCAGGCGCAACGCGATCAGCGCCCCCGCGTCGGTCACCACCGCGCATCCTGCGGTGGACAGCACGAACAGCGCCACCCCCCACAGGATCGGCGGCCGCCGCCCCCAGCGGTCGGAGAGCGGGCCGAACGCCAGCTGTCCCACCGCCAGGCCCAGGAGGAAGATCGAGATGGTGGCCTGCGCCGCCCGCGGGCTGGCGTGCAGCACGCCCGCGATGCGCGGCAGGGCGGGCAGGTACATGTCCATCGCCACCGAGCCGAACATGGTCAGCCCGCCCAGCAGCAGCACCTCGCCCCAGGGCGCGCGGGCCTTGCCGGCCAGCTCGCGGCCGGACGCGACCACCGGCCCGGGCGCGAGCGGAGCGGCGGCCTCGGCGCGTACGGCGTCGGCCTGCTTCAGGCGGGTAGGCATGGCGCCGCGCTTAGCCCGCGCCGCGCTGCGGCGTAACCCGCCCCTTGCCGGAACCGGCCGGCGTTCCGACATCGGGGCCAGCGTCAGGAGTTACAGAGACTTGCCCGTATTCGACGACTATGAAGTGGCCGCCGCCCATCGACCGCGGCCCGACAGCTTCGACTTCGACCTCGATCGCGCCCTGCAGTCGGTGGTGGCGCTGGAGGCCGTCGTGCCCGAGGACGCCTTCACCGCCGAGACGCTGGGGACCGAGCGCATCGGCAACGGCGTGGTGATCCGCGACGACGGCGTGGTGCTGACCATCGGCTACCTGATCACCGAGGCCTCTTCGGTGACCTTGACCACCCACGACGGCCGCGCCGTCGCCGGCCACGTGCTGGGCGTCGACATGGTCACCGGCTTCGGGCTCGTGCAGGCGCTGGAGCCCCTGGGCGTGAAGGCCCTGAAGATCGGCGACTCGCGCGCGCTGGAGGCGGGCGACGAGGTGCTGACCGCCGGCGCGGGGGGCCGCAAGCACGCGGCGGCGGCGCACGTCATGGCGCGCCAGCCCTTCGCCGGCTACTGGGAATACCTGCTCGACTCCGCCCTGTTCGTGGCCCCGGCGCACCCGCACTGGAGCGGCGCGGCGCTCATTGGGCCTACGGGGGAGCTGCTGGGCGTGGGCTCGCTGCAGCTGGAGAGCCAGGCGCCCGGCGGGCGGTCCCTGCCGCTGAACATGGTGGTGCCGATCGAACGGCTGGCCGACGTTTACGAGGCGATGCTTACGGGCGGAGAGGCGGCGGCGCCCCGGCCGTGGCTCGGCGTCTATGCGCAGGAGGTGGATGCGCGCGTCACCATCCTCGGCACGGCTCCCGCCGGGCCCGCCTCCCGAGCGGAACTGCACCAGGGCGACGTGGTGCTGGCCGTGGGCGACACCGCCGTCACCGATCTGGCTGGCTTCTACACCGCCGTCTGGGCGCTGGGGCCCGCAGGCGTGCGCGTACCGCTGACGCTGGATCGCGAGGGCGACGTGTTCGACGTGGAGCTGACCTCCGCCGACCGGCGCAAGCTCCTCAGGAAGCCGCGCTACCACTGATCGGCGCGCGTCGGCGTTAGGCGCGCGGGCCGGTGGTGCCGCGCATCAGGATGTCGAAGCCCAGCATCCGCCGGGGCGGCGGGCCTTCCCGCCGCGTCGCCGCGCCGGTGATGAGGAGGTCGGCGGCGGCGGCGGCCATCTCCATCACAGGCTGGCGAACGGTGGAGAGCTCCGGCCACACGCTGCGCGCCATGGCCGTGTCGTCGAAGCCGGCCACCGAAAGCTGGTCGGGCGCCGTCACGCCCAGGCGGGCGGCCGCGGCGATCACGCCCAGCGCCATGTCGTCGTTGGCGGCGAACACCGCGGTGGGCCGCGGCGTCAGCGCCATCAGCGCCTCCGCGGCCTGGGCGCCCGAGCGGAAGGAGAACCAGCCCTGCGGCATGCGTTCGGCCCCGACCTCGAGGCCGCGCTCGTTCATGGCGGCGAGGAAGCCCGCGTGGCGCTGCGCGGCGGCGCCGTGTTCGGGGTGGCCCTTCACGAAGGCGATGTCGCGATGGCCGAGCTCCAGCAGCCGCTGGGTCATGGCGTAGGCGGCCGCCTCGTCGTTCATGGCAACGCTGGCGCTGCGCTGGGTCTCGCGCGCGGGCGCCACGCGCACATACGGCGCGCCCGCGGCGTCCAGCACCGCCAGCGCGGCCAGGTCGTCGCAGATGGGCGGGGTGAGGATGAAGCCGTCCACCCGCACCGCGGCCACCAGGCGCGCGATGGCCTCGGCGGGCGCCTCGCCGTCGACGGGTTCGGCCAGGAGGTGGCGGCCGGAGGCGCGGCAGCGGGCGGCCGCTCCGCGCTGCAGGTCGCTGATGTATTCCGCGCTCGGATTGTCCCACACCAGCGCCAGGAGGTACGACTTGGCCCCGGCGAGGCTGCGCGCCGACAGGCTGGGGCGGTAGTCCAACGCGGCCATGGCCGCCTGCACGCGTTCACGGGTCTCGGCCTTCACGGCGCGCTCGCCGTTCAGCACGCGCGAGACCGTCTTGATCGAGACGTTCGCGCGCAGCGCCACGTCGGTGATGGTGGTGCGCGCCACGCCGTCTCCCGCCCGGAAAGAGCGCGAGTTTAGCTTAGCTGGCGAAGAGGTGAAGGGCGCGTCAGCCCCGGACCGCTTCGAGCAGTCGGCCGCCGCTCCAGATCTCCACCGCGGCGAGTTCGAGATCGGAGGCCAGGAGCTTCCGCGCCTCGCACCGGGCGGCGAGCTCATCGGCGGGGGCGCCGCGTTCCAGACCGGCGAGTTCGCCGCCGCGCACGAACAAAAGGTAGAGCGTCGCCACGTCCGCCTCCGGCCTTCTCATCCCGATCGGGAGAGTGGCCCGGCTGTGTGACGCGCGTATGGCTCAGGCGTGTCGGCGCCTGCGGCGAAGATGTCAGCCGCGACGGGGCACGACCACGAAGACGCCCGAGAGCGCGTCGCCGATCGCCTTCTGCCCGGCGTCGCTCAATCGCCGCTTGGAGGCGTAGGCGTTCGGGGTTCCGGCCAGCGCCCGGCTCGGATCGAACAGCAGGGTGCGCGGCTGCTCGGACATGGCGCGCACCACGCCACGATAGGGGGCGAGCGCCGCGTCGAGCCCCTTGTCGGGGAAGGGCGGCGGGGGGATCAGCACCACCCAGCCTCCTCGCGCCCGCGCCCTGTCCGACAGCGCCTGCATGGCCCGCGCGTAGGCGGCCACCGGGATCGGGTCGTCCTCGCGCGTCGCCTCGTTGGCGCCGTAGAGCAGGATGGTGACGTCGCCGGGCGGGGTGGTCGACCAGCGGCTGAAGCCGTCTGACGCGAGGTCGTCGGGGTGGACGGCCTCGATCACCTGCACCAGACGGCGGAGCCTGCGGGCCAGCTGGAGGGGAAAGGCGTCCTTCAGCCGGCGTGCGTCGACGCTGTTGATGGCTGGCGCGGTGTTTCGCTCATACGCAAGGGCGGGCGCGTAGCCCGTCTGGTCGGCCTCGACCACGACGGTCGAACCCGTCGGCAACAGGATGCGACCGTAGTTGTCGACCTCGGGGCCGGCCACCGGCCCGGGCGTGGAAGGACGCACGAGCGATCCGCCACCCGGCGCGCCCCGCGCTGCGCCGCAGCCGGCGAGGGCTGTGGCCAGGACGAGCGATACGGCGGTGGTGGGGCGCATGCGGGCTCCGGATAGAGGCCCGCGCCGCACCGCCGCCGCGCATCGCCTCAGCAGTAACGATACCGGCAGAACCTGTGATGGCGCCAGTAGCGGTGACGTGGTCCCCACCCGCGGCCGTAGTACCCGCGGTGACGGAAATAGGGGCCGCGCCCGTACCCGTCGTGATGGCGCCAGCCGTGGTGATAGCCGAAGGGCTGGGCGGCGGCGGGCGCGGCGGGGGTGATGGCGCCGGTGGCCAGGGTGACGGCGGCCAGCGCCGCGGCGGCGAGCTTGCTCATGGGAACGCTCCTCCTCTGCAAGGTCGAAGGATCGCCTCGTACGCATGAACCGGCGATGAGCGCGCGGCCCCCATCTCCAGGCGTGGCCTACGTCAGGCGGCGCGAGCCGCAGGAGCGGCGACGGCGTCGGCTGTGATCTCGTAGGAGCGCAGGCGCGCCGCGGGGTCGTGAATCTGGGCTGTGACCATCAGCTCGTCCGCCCCCGTGCGCGCGGCGAAGGCGGCGACGCCCTCGCGCACCTGCGAAGGATCGCCGACGACCGAGGCCGAGAGGGCGTGCTGCAGCATCGCACGCGCATCGGCGCCGATGCGTGAGGGATAGTCCGCGTCGGGCGCGGGCAGCTTGCCCGGCCGCCCGCTGCGCAGGTTGACGAAGGCCTGCTGCAGCGAGGTGAACAGCGTCGTCGCCTGCGCCTGCGTGTCGGCGGCGAAGACGTTGAGCCCCAGCATCACGTAGGGCCGATCGAGCTGGGCGGAGGGGCGGAAGCGCTCCCGGTAGATGGCGATGGCCGCCTCCATCTCGCCCGGGGCGAAATGCGAGGCGAAGGCGTAGGGCAGCCCGAGGGCGGCGGCGAGCTGGGCGCCGTAGAGCGAGGAGCCCAGGATCCACAGCGGCACCTGCAGGCCCTCGCCGGGCGTGGCGCGCACGTGGCGCGGACCCTCCTGTGAGAGCGGGGCGAAGTAGGCCTGCAGCTCCAGCACGTCCTGCGGGAAGCCGTCCACATCGCCCTGCAGGGTGCGGCGCAGTGCGCGCGCCGTCATCACGTCGGTGCCGGGGGCGCGGCCGAGGCCCAGGTCGATGCGGCCCGGGTGCAGGGCCGCGAGCGTGCCGAACTGCTCGGCGATGGTCAGCGGCGCGTGGTTGGGCAGCATGATCCCGCCGGCGCCGATGCGGATGGTGGAGGTGCCGGCCGCGACGTGGGCCAGGCATACCGCAGTCGCAGCGCTCGCGATGCCGGCCATGCCGTGGTGCTCGGCCATCCAGTAGCGGCGGAAACCCAGCCGCTCGGCGTGCTGGGCCAGCTGCAGGCTGTTGCGCAGCGCCTGCCCGGCGTCGGCGCCTTCCGGCACCGGCGCGAGATCGAGGACGGAGAGGGCAGGAAGGACGGCCATGGTTCCCATGTGGGGAGCCGGTGGGGCGCCCGGTAGCGGCGTCTTGCGGCGGCCACGCCCGCACGTGATTGCGGCGCCTTCAAGCTGGAGGGCCGTCGCCGATGACCGAACCCCAGACCCTGCTCCGCATCGCCGGCGGGCTGCTGATGATCGCGGGGGGACTGGCCATCGATGCGGCGCTGCCGTTTCCGACGGAGCTGATCGGCGATCTCGTGACCGCGGGCGGCGGCGTGTGCCTGACGCTGGGGTGGTGCTCAGGCGCGGTCCGCGCCCCTGAGGCTTAGATCAGCGAGCCCTTGCCGCTGGCCACCTCCTCGTAACGGTGCACGCGCACCGACTGGATCAGGCCGAAGCCGATCATCACCGTGATCATGACGGTGCCGCCGTAGCTCATCAGCGGCATGGGTACGCCCACGACCGGCGCCATGCCCATGACCATGGCGCCGTTGATCAGGATGTAGAGCGCGAAGGTGGCGGTGATCCCGGCCGCCGACAGCCGCCCGAAGTGGCTGTGGCTGAGCGCGGCGATCCGCAGCGAGATGCCGATGATCGCCGCGTAGAGCAGCAGCACCACGATGCAGCCGACGAAGCCAAACTCCTCGGCGAAAGTGGCGAAGATGAAGTCGGTGTGCTTCTCGGGCAGGAAGTTGAGGTGGCTCTGTGAGCCCAGGCCGAAGCCCTTGCCGAGGAGACCGCCCGAGCCCAGCGCCGTCTCCGCCTGGATGATGTGGTAGCCCGTGCCGCCCGGGTCGGCGCCGGGGTTGAGGAAGGTCAGCACCCGGTCTCGCTGGTAGCCGTGCAGGCCGAACATCACCACCGGCGGGATGGCGACGACCGCGAAGGCTATGCCTGCAGCCAGCACCTTCCAGGTGAGGCCGGCCACGAACATGATGGCCACGCCGGTGAAGACGATCAGGAGCGCCGTGCCGAGGTCGGGCTGCTTGGCCACGAGCGCCGCGGGGATGAGGATCAGGCCGGCGGGGATGACGAGCTTCCAGCTCCACACCGCATCGCGCGCCGAGAGGCCCTGGTAGAAGCGCGCCAGCGCCAGCACGATGCCGATCTTCATCACCTCCGAGGGCTGCACGCCGATCGGCCCCACGTGCAGCCAGCGCTGCGCGCCGAGCGCGGAGTGGCCGACCACCATCACCGCCAGCAGCAGCACGAAGCCTATGGCGTAGACGGGGTAGGCGATGAGGAACCACCGCCGCAGGCTCACCAGCGCCAGCGCCAGCATGATCACCACGCAGGCGCCGTAGCGCACGGCGGTGGAGAGCGCCCACGGCTTCCACGAGCCGCCCGCGGCCGAGAACAGCATGGCCACGCCGATGGCCGCCACCGCGCTGATCAGCAGCACGAGGTTCCAGCTGATCGTCGGCAGCATGGCCGAAACGCGCGTGCGCTCCCCCGGCCGGCTGATCGCGGTGGAGCTCACGCGCCCTTGCTCGACGCGGCGGCGATGGCGTCCCTGTCCGACTGGACGGGCATGGGCAGCACGGGATCGTTGGCGGGCCCCACGCCCACAGGCGGCGGCTGCGCGATCTGCGTCTCCAACTGGAGGGGAACCTCGATCTTCGCCCGCAACTCGGGATCTTTCATCAGCGCCAGCGTCAGCAGCGCCTTGGCGCGCGGCGCCGACGAACTCGCGCCGAAGCCACCGTGCTCGACCAGTACGCTCACCGCATAGCGCGGAGTGTCGGCGGGGGCATAGGCGATGAACCAGGCGTGGTCGCGCCCGCTCCAGGCGCCCACGGCTCCGTGCTGTCCGATGCCGCCTGCATAGCTGTGGCTCTGCGCCGTGCCCGACTTGCCAGCCCAAGTCATGTTCGGCCCGAGCCCGAGGTCGCCCCCGTGCACGGAGCCCACGGTGCCGATGGGGGCGTAGATCACGTCCTTCATCGCCTGGCGCACGAAGGCCGTATGCGCAGGATCTACGCCCAGGTCGGCGAAATCGGGCCGCGGCTGCTCCTGGCCGCCGATGGAATGCACGATCCGCGGCGTGACGGCCTTCTCGCCGTTGGCGATGCGCGAGCACTGCACGCACAGCTGCAGCGGATTGACGTTCACATAGCCCTGGCCGATCCCCATGGAGACCGTATCTCCCGGGTGCCATCTCGGATCGCTCTTCACGGCGCGCCGCTTCCAGTCCTCCTCGCCGACGAGGCCCTTGTGCTGGCCGGGGATGTCGATGTCGAACGTCTGCATCAGGCCGAAGCGCTTGGCGACGTTCGCGACCTTCTCGGGGCCAGCGGTCAGGATCGCCTGATAGAAGTAGACGTCGCACGAAGCGGCGATCGCCTGGTTCATGTTCAGTGCGCCGTGCGCCTTGTCGCAGTGCCAGGTGTGGCCGCCCATGGAGAAGGACTTGCCGCAAACGTGCACGGTCCTGGGATCGTAGCCGTTCTCGAGGCACGCCATCGCCACCAGCGTCTTGAAGGTGGAGCCCGGCGGGAAGGTGGACGAGAGCGCCTTGTCTAGCAGCGGCTTGTGGTCGTAGGTCGACAGCTCCCGGTAATAGGGTGCCGGCGCGCCGGCCACGAAGGCGTTGGGGTCGAACGACGGCGCCGAGGTCATGCACAGCACGTCGCCCGTGCGGCAGTCCATCATCACCGCGGCGCCGCTCTCCACGCCGAACAGTTCCAGCGCCCGCTGCTGGATGTCGGCGTCCAGCGTCAGCTGCACCTCGGCGCCCGGCGTGGCGGGGATGTCGCCGTTGGGGTCGTAGCGGATCACCCGGCCGATGCTGTCGACCTCGACCTTCTGGTAGCCGGGCTTGCCGCGCAGCTCCTCGTCCAGCGACTTCTCCACGCCCTGTTTGCCGATGCGGAAGCCGGGGTCGAGCAGCAGGCGGTCGTTGGGGTCGTCGGCGTCGTCGATGTCCTTCTCGGTGACGCGGCTGACGTAGCCGATCACGTGCGCGAAGGCCCCGCCCATGGGGTAGACGCGCGCCTCGCCCACATCGGGGATCACGCCAGGCAACTCGGGGGCGCGCACCGAGACGCGGCTGAACTCGTCCCACGTCAGGTCGCCGGCGACCTCGACCGGGGCGCCGCGAGGACTGTCCTTGATCTGGCGGGCCAGCTGCGCCTGGCGCGCGTCGCTGATCGGGATCAGCTGGGCGAGGTTGGCCAGCGCTGCGGGCACGTCCTTCACCTCGTCACGCCGCATCAGCAGGCGGAAGTCGGGGCGCGAGGCGGCGATGGCCACCCCGTTCCTGTCGGTGATGCGCCCGCGCGGCGGCGTGCGCAGGCGGAAGTTGAACTGGTTGGAGGCCGACATGGTGGAGTAGCGCTGGCTCTCCACGATCTGCAGCTGCGCGAGGCGCCCCGCCAGCGCCGCCACTCCGACCCCGCCCAGGCCGGCGAGCAGGAAGGTGCGGCGATGGAAGATGCTCTGCCGTTCGTTGACCTCGTCGAAGACGATCTGGGGCGTGGTCATGGAACGCTGACCTTCAACGGAAGCGGATGTCGGCGTCCTCGAAGCGGGCGATCAGCCGCGCGGCGAGGGGGAAGAGGCAGGCGGTGACGGCCAGTTGCAGGATCACGCTCACCGGATCGGGGTTCACGTGGGTGTCCAGCGCCACGAACACGTAGGCGCCGCCGAAGGCCAGGAGCACAGCGGCCACGTACCACGCCCACAGCACCGGCGTGCTCTGCCCGGCCATCAGCGAGCGCGCCAGGAGCGCGGCGCCGTAGGCGAGGAGGAGGCACAGCGCCCATAGCCCCAGCACATCGCCCCAAAAGAAGTCGAGGAAGAGTCCGGCGATCAACAGCAGGAAGGGCCCCAGAAGCGACGGCCGGATCACCGCCCAGGCGAAGGCCAGGATCATGGGGAAGACGGGCTCGGGCAGCGACAGCCCCAGGATGCGCAGCGGCGTGGCGAAGGCCACGGTGGCGGCCAGGCAGAACACCAGCGGCAGGATCAGCCAGCTCAGGGGCTGCAGCCCGTGGCCCGCCCCGCGGCTCACCGCCGCTCTCCAGGCGCCGTGCTCGACGCCCCGAGGCGGCGATAGGGGATCGGCTTGCGCGGCTCCCCGGCGGAGGTCAGCGCCGCATGCGGTTTGGGTCTGGGCTTGGGTTTGGGCTTGGGTTTCGCCGCGGCGGACACCGCGTGAAGGGTCGCCGCCGCCTGCGAGGGCGTCGCCGCCGACGTGGTTTGGGTCGTTGCGGTCGTCGCCACGCGCGGCGCTGAGGGTGCAGCCAGGGGGCGCGGGACGGGGACGGCTGGCGGAGCGATGGCCGGCGCCGGGTTGGCGGCGGCTTGCACCGCGGCGGCCTGCGCGGGCTGCAGCGCGGGCATGGCGTGCTGGGAGAGTGCCGCCATGTCGGTCAGCCTGGCGAAGTCGCGGAAGGTCAGTATGCGCACGTAGTCCAGCGACAGCCGGTCGGCGTAGAGGCGCACGCGCCAGGCGCCGCGCAGATCGCGCACCACCACGCCCACCGGCAGCCCGCGTGGGTAGACGCCGCCGTCGCCCGAGGTCAGCACCACGTCGCCCACCCTGGCCGCGTCCTTGCCGGCGCGCAGGTACTCCAGCCGCGGGGCCGGCCCGCCGTCTCCGGTCAGGATGGCGCGGCTGTCTGAGCGGTCGATCACCACGGGCGTGCGGCTGTCGGCGTCGGTGAGCAGCAGGATGCGGCTGGCCTCCGGCGCTACGCCCACGATGCGGCCCACGACCCCGTGGTCGCTCACCGCCGGATAGCCCTCGCGTACGCCCTCGTTCGATCCCGCGTCGGCCAGCCGGGCGTTGGAGAAGGGGCCCCGCGCGTCGGAGACGATGCGCGCCGTCACCATGGGGATCGGCGGCTCGGTCTTGAGCTGCAGCAGGCTCTCGTAGCGGCTGTTGACGTTCTTCAAGGCGATGGCCGCGTCGCGCCAGCGTTCCAGTTCGGCCACGCGCACCTTGAGCCGGCGGTTCTCCGACACGGCGAAGAAATAGCCGCCCACATAGCTCGATCCCGAGCCTGCCCAGCGCACGGGCGCGGCCAGCACGCTGGCCACCGGCTGCATCACCTCGTCGAACTCGTTGCGGGCGCGACCGTAGTTCCCCTGGCCCGGCGCCTCGCGCTTGTCGGAGAGCAGCACGCCCAGCGCGATCAGGGCGGCGACCACGGTCGCGGCCCCCGCCGTCCACGTCAGCGGGACCTTGATGTCCGCCAGGGGTCCTTCGCGATAGGCCACGCGCACGCTCCGCCGGCGCGACTCACTTGCGAGCCATGCCGATCACCGCCCCAGTGTGAGTCTACGCTAAAGAGGCGTCCAGCACGCCCTTCATCCAGCGCGGGTGTTCGAGCACCTTGCCGCACCCCAGCGCCACGCAGGAGAGGGGGTCGTCCGCCACCGTCACCGGCAGGCCGGTGGCGTCGCGGATCTCGGCGTCGATCATGCGGAGCAGGGCGCCGCCGCCGGTGAGCATGATGCCCTTGTCGGCGATGTCGGCGGCGAGTTCCGGCGGCGTGGCTTCCAGCGCCACCTTCACCGCCTCCACGATCTGGCCCACGGGCTCGGCGATGGCGTCGGCGGCCTGCTTCTCGGTCACCTTCACCTCGCGCGGCACGCCCTGCATCAGGTCGCGGCCCTTGACCTCGATGGAGAGGCCCTCGCCGTCGGCGGGCGCGCTGGCGGTGCCGATCTCCTTCTTGATCCGCTCGGCGGTGGTCTCGCCGATCAGGAGGTTATGGTGGCGGCGCATGTAGCTGATCAGGCTGTCGTCCATCTTGTCGCCGCCCACGCGCACCGAGCGGGAATAGACGATGCCGGAGAGCGACAGCACCGCCACCTCGGTGGTGCCGCCGCCGATGTCGACCACCATGGAGCCGGTGGGCTCGTGGATCGGCAAACCCGCGCCGATGGCCGCGGCCATGGGCTCGTCGATCAGCCCCACGCGGCGAGCACCGGCGTTGAGGCAGCTGTCGTTGATGGCGCGGCGCTCGACCGCGGTGGCGCCCGAGGGCACGCACACGATCACCTTGGGGTTCACGAAGCCCTTGCGGTTGTGGACCTTGCGGATGAAGTGCTTGATCATCTCCTCGGCCACTTCGAAGTCGGCGATCACCCCATCGCGCATGGGGCGGATGGCCTCCATGTGGCCCGGCGTGCGCCCCAGCATCTGCTTGGCCTCGATCCCCACGGCATGGACGAGCTTGCGCCCGCCGACGGTGCGCAGGGCGACCACCGAAGGCTCGTTCAGCACGATGCCCTTGCCCTTCTGGTAGATCAGGCAGTTGGCGGTGCCGAGGTCGATGGCGATGTCGTTGGAGATGACGCCGAACAGCGAGGAGAACATGCAAGGGCCTTGGGCGAGACGCGTGGGTGAGGCGACGCGGCGGCGGGAGCTGATCCCGCCGGGCCTGCGCGCAACCCCTTCGCGCGGCCCTTCCACATCCCCTGCCTGGGAGTGGCGTCCTCCTCGCACAGGCGCGGCGCCCGGTTCAAGGCTGGCGTCCCGCAGGATGAACGGCGGATCGCCGCACGCAGGCGCGCTCAGGCGGGAGGCGCGACGGGGCCGGCGTCGGCCGCTTTGCGCTCGGCCTCGCGCCGCTTCAGCCAGGCCCGCGCCCACAGCGCCGAGCCGATCCAGACCGCGGCGGTCAGCGCCAGCAGCGCCCAGCGCGTCCAGCCGCCGCCGTTGAGGCCGTGCACGACCTGGGCGCCGGCGAAGGCGGTCAAGGCCAGCTTGGGGATGCTGCCCACCGCGGTGCCGAGGGTGAAGGCGGCCAGCGACATGGGCGTGCACCCCGCCGCCATGTTGACCACCACGAAGGGGGCCGAGGGCACCAGGCGCACGATGGCGCTGGCCATCAGACCGTTCTTGCCGACCAACTCCATGAAGTCCTGCACCCCGCGCCCGGCGTAGTCGCGCAACAGTCGCGCGCCGAAGCGGCGGCCCACCAGGAAGCCGATCACCGCCGAGACGAGGTTGCCCACGAAGCTGTAGCCGAACCCCGTCCACGGCCCGAAGGCCACCACCGCGGCGGCTGTCAACACGAACTGCGGCACGCCCAAGAAGGCGAAGACGGTGAACCCTCCCACCGCCAGGGCGAAGGCGGCCAGCCCATGATGGCCGGCGCCCATCCACTGCTCGACGACCTGCCCGCCGTGCTTGAGGCCGAGCAGCGAGGCGCCGAACACGAACACCACCCCCACTCCCCCGAACAGCAGGAAGGATGTGGCGATCGCACGCCATGCGCGAGCGTCCAGGTTCGACAGGAAGCGGAGGAGGCGGCGCATGGCGGAGGCGGCGGCGCTTATAGGGGCGGGGAGGGCGCTTGTCGCGCGACCCCCATGCAGCCTAGCGTACGCGCCCCTTCATCACATCTGAGGATGCTCATGCGCCGCCGTGACATGCTGGCTTTCACCGCCTCCGCAGCTTTCGCGACAGGGGCCGCGGCGCAGTCGCACAAGACGCCGTCGCTCGTCCTTCCACGCGTCCGCGAGGGGACGCTGGACACGCTCTGGACGGCCTTCCTGGCGGAGGACCTCCAGCGGTCGCCCGAGTTCGCCACCTCCCTCGGCCTCGACAAGGGCGTCAACGCCCAACTCAAGTCGCGGCTCGGCGATCGCTCTGATGCAGGACGCGCCGCGGCCCGGCGCGCGAACGCCAGCCAGATCGCCCGCCTGCAGGCCGTGGCCCGTCCCGCGGCGGGGTCGCTGTCCGCCGTCGACTACGACACGGTGCTCTACAACCTCGAGTCCGACCGCGGCCTCCTGGCCTTCGACTTCGGCACGCGCGGAATGAGCGGCGAGGCCGAACCGTATGTGATCTCGCAGCTCACCGGCGCCTACCAGGGCACGCCCGACTTCCTCGACAGCCAGCACCGCATCGACACGACCGCCGACGCCGACGCCTACCTGTCGCGGCTGGAGGCCTTCGCCACGGGCCTGGACGCCGACACCGCCAGCTTCCGCGAGGACACCGGTGCGGGCGTCATTCCTCCCGACTTCATCATGGACACGACCATGGCCCAGCTCGGCAAGGCGCGCACCTCGCCCGCCACCGCCGACGTGGTCACCTCGCTGGAGCGCCGGACGAAGGAGAAGGGGCTCTCGGCAGACTATGGCCGCAAGGCGCAGGCGATCTACGCCGAGCGCATCGGCCCCGCGCTCGACCGCCAGCTCGCCGCGGTGAAGGCGGTGCGCCCCAAGGCCGGTTCGGCCGCGGGGATCGGGCGGCTGAAGGAGGGGCCGGCGCTCTACGCCGCCGGCCTGCGCGCCTCGACCACCACCCGCATGACGCCCGAGGAGATCCACAAGCTGGGTCTCGCGCAAGGCGCCGACGTCTCCGCGCGGCTGGACGGCGTGCTCAAGGCGCAGGGGATGACGCAGGGCACGGTCGCCGCCCGCATCCAGGCGCTGTACAAGGAGCCCGCCCAGCTGTTCCCCGACACCCCCGCCGGCAAGGAACAGCTCCTCGCCTACCTCAACGGCCGGCTGAGCGCGGTGAAGGCCAAGCTGCCGCAGTGGTTCGGCCACCTGCCGCACTATGCGGTGGAGGTGCGCCCCGTGCCGCCCGCGATCGATGCCGGCGCGCCGCTCGCCTACACCAATTTCCCGGCGGTGGACGGTTCACGCCCCGGCATCATCTACTTCAACCTGCACGACATTTCCGAGTGGCCGCGCTTCAACCTGCCCACCACGCTGTACCACGAGGGCCTGCCGGGCCATCAGCTGCAGGGCGGCGTGGCGCTGGAGAACACCTCGATCCCGCTGCTGCGGCGCTCGCTCGGCTTCTCCGGCTACCAGGAGGGATGGGCGCTCTACGCCGAGCAGCTGGCCGACGAGATGGGCATGTACGCCGACGATCCGCTCGGCCGCGTCGGCTACCTCAAGGCCCAGCTGTTCCGCTGCGGGCGCCTGGTGGTCGACACGGGCATCCACCACTACGGCTGGAGCCGCGACAAGGCCGTGGACTACCTGACGGGGCTGGACGGCGACGCGCGGGGCTCGACCACGCGCGAGGTGGACCGCTACTGCGCCTGGCCGGGGCAGGCCTGCGCCTACAAGATCGGCCACACCGTCATCAACCGCATCCGCGATCGTTCGCGCGCAACCTTGGGCCCTCGCTTCGACATCCGCCGTTTCCACGACGCCATGCTGCGCCCCGGCGCCATGCCGCTCGACGTGCTGGACGGGGTGATGACGCAATGGACGGCCGGCGGCGGCGTCGCGGCCTGACGCGGATGTGAGCGGCGGGGGCGCGGCGAACGCGTATTTAGCGGGGTTCGGGGAGCGGCGAGGTCGCCGCCCCGGCCCCGGCTTCAGTCCGCTCCGTAAGCTCGCAGCAACGCGATCTCCTCTCACGCGGCCTCGCCGACCTTGGACGTGCCGAGCCCGGCGCTGATGATGCCGAAAGCGGCGACCGGATCGCCCGGACAGTCCACGCCAACCCGGACACGGGCTATAAGCTGGTGCAGCACGCCATCGTGTCGGACGCGGCGCTGCATGACGCCCCTCCGCGCGTGGCTGAACTCGAGCGACTGCTCGACGAAGGGCGAGGGGAGGCGACTGCGCTGCAGAAGCGGCCGAGCTTCCTCTGCCCTCGACGTCGACCGCGGGGACGACGACTGTAGCTGGAACGACAACGGGCGCGGCGACCGAAGCCGCCGCGCCCGTCTCGACGCCCCGGAAAGGGCGGCGGGTCCTAGAGGCCCGGGCCCGTCGAGTTCGGCGGGGTAGCCGGCTCGGTCGGAGGCGGGGCGCCGGGGCCGCCAGGGGCGGCCATGGAGCCGCCGGTCATGCCGGGGTCGGTCGCGCCACCGGAGGTCATCGAACCGCCCGAGGTCATCGAACCGTCGCCGCCCGACGGCATCGCGCCGCTGGACATTGCACCACCGGAGGGCGCCGCTCCGCCCGAGGACATGGTCCCCGCGGAGGCTCCGCCCTGGAGCTGGCTGTAGGGGATCGGCCCACTGCTGGGCTCGGCCATTGTGGAGCCGCTCGTCATGCTGGACTTGGAGGCGTGATGCATCTTGCGATGCTTCGGCTTCATCCGGTGCTTGGTGACGTGGTGGGTGGTCTTCGTCGCGCCGGCTGCCGTCGTCGTTGTCGTTGTCGCGGTCGTGGCGGCCGGAGCAGTCTGGGCGAGAGCCGGCAGCGCGAGCAGTGCGGCGGCGGCGGTCCCCAGAGCGAGGGTGCGGATCGTCATTTTGTCGGTTCTCCTGAATTGTGAGCCCGGGTTGCGCCCGTTCCGACGGACGGCCCCGCATCGTCAACGCCAAGCGCCCGTGCGACGTTGCACTGCGCCTCGAATTGAGCGGGGTCGGAGGCGCTCGCCTCCAACCCCGCTGCACGGCTTACTTCTTGACGGTGGTGGTCGTCTTGGTGCCGGCCGGCGTGGCGTCGGTGGTGACCGTCTTGGCCGACGACATCGTGCCCGCCGGGCCCTTCGTCGTCGACTTCATCTTCTTCTTGGTCATCTTGTGGGCCACCGGCGCGGCGGTGCCCTTGGCGCTCATCGTGGTTGTCGTCGTCGACTGAGCCAGCACAGGCGAGGCGACGAGGGCGACCACAGTGGCGAGAGCGGCGTAACGGATCATGGGCGGAAGTCCTCAGGTCTGTTTCTTGACGGCGCTGAATGCGCCGCGCCACCGACTCTCGCAGCGCATCAGCGCGGCGACACCGAGCGTTCCATACTTTTCTGTAGGCGGCGGCGCTCAGCCGCGTGGTGCGCTAGCCGTCTGCGTACGCAGCTGGTTGATCAGGACGTCGATCCGCCCGCCGTTGTTGTCCAGCGTGGAGACGAAGTCCTGCCGCTCGGTGATGGCCAGCCACACGCCGGCGACGTTCACGTCCACGACTTTCCAGCCCTGGGGTCCGCGGATCACGCGCCAAGCCACCTGGATGGGCTGGGGATGACGGCCGCCGACAACCTCGGAATTGACAACTACGTCCCCCGGCTGGCGCGCCGCAGAACCGGTCACCCGCAGGGTCTCACCATGATACTGGCCGAGCCGATTTTCGTAGACGCTGTTGGCATAGGCGCGGAACACCTGGGCGAACTGCTGGTGTTGGGCGGGCGTGATCGTGCGCCGATACTTGCCGAGGACAAAGTCGGTGATCCGAGGGACGTCGGCCGCCTGGTCGACGAAGGCGCGGAAGGCCGCCTTCTCCTGCGGGCCGTTATCGGCCCTCAGGATCTGCAGGGCGTGCGAGGCCTGACGCTGGACAAACGCCTCGGCGCCCGCGTCGCGTGCCTGGGCGAAGGCGGACGGCGCCACGCCGACCACGAGGATGGAAGGCGCGCCGAGGAGGAGCGCCATGACGCCAGCGCGAATGAGGGGAGAACGGATCATGGGGAAGCTCCTGAGCAATCGTCAGTCGAGGGCGGCGACGGAGACCGAATCGGCGGCGTCAAGATTTTCGCCGGCAGGCAGCGCCGCCAGAAGGTCGCCCACCGGGTCGGTGGACTGAGCTGCGGCGGACGGACCGGGCGCGGGCTCCGTTGCGGAAGGAGCCGGGCCCGCATCGCGCCCTGAGGGCGGCGTGGAACTCCTCGGCATGGCGTAGGGCGCCGCGCTTCCAGACGGCGTCGGCCCGAAGTCGGGGAGCGCCTGAAGGTTGGCGGAGCTGGTCACCGAGCCGCGCACCTCGGCCTCGCGGTTCTGAAAATAGGCCGAGCGGATGGTGGCGTAGGGATCGGTCGCCGTGCGGTTCACATACTTTATCACCGGATCGAGCCGATCGCGGGCGTCGACGCCGCCCAACACGGCGCGCGCCGGGGCAAGGATGTTACGACCCGTGTAGTTTACGCTGTTCAGGGGGTCGATCACTCCATCGACGATGCGGCCCGCCCCGTCGCGAAGGGTTGTCGGGCCGAGCACGGGAAGGAAGAGATAGGGGCCGGTCGGTACGCCGTAGCGCGCCATCGTCAGCCCGAAGTCGGCGCTTTGGTAGGGAAAGTCATTTCCCGCCACGTCGAACACCCCGCCGACGCCCACCGTCGAGTTGATCGCGAAGCGCCCCAGAGCATTCAGCGCGCGGACCGGGCGTAGCTGCAGGATGTCGTTGATGATGATCACCGGGTGGGTAGCGTTGACCAGCACGTTGTGCAGGCCGAGACGCACCGGCGTCGGCGTAGCGTGATGATAGAAGACGATCCCGGGGCGGACCAGATTGCGGTCCAGCACTTGGTTGAAGTCGTAAAGCTTCCGGTTGGTCGACTCGTAAGGATCGTCAACGCCCGCCGAGGCGTAGGAGGCCGCCGCGGGGCGGCCGGGCGAGATCGCCTGAGAGGCGGGCGCGCCCCCGGTCGTCTGCGCGGAGGCGGCGCCGGCGCTCGTCAGCGCGCTCAGCGCCACGGCGGTCATCAGGAAGCGTTTGGCGATCACGGGCTTGCAGGTCCACAGGTGCGGCGCGGGCGGACGCCTGCGGCCGCTAACGTGCGTCGCGCGATTTGGCGCCATGCGGTGTGCGGAGCGCTTGACGAAGGCATATAAGCGCATCTTTATATGCGCATGTCGCTCGCAGCCGCAGACTTGGTCGAGGTGCTCCGCGCCGCGGGGGAGGCTACGCGCCTGCGCGTGCTCCAGCTCCTCGCCCGCGAGGAGCTGGCGGTGGCCGAGCTGGTGCGCATCCTCGGCCAGAGCCAGCCGCGAGTGTCGCACCATCTGCGGGTGCTCGCCCGCGCCGGGCTGGTTGAGCGATTCCCCGATGGCGCGTGGGTGTTCTACCGTCTCGCCACGGACGACCCGATCGCGGCGCTGGCCGCGGAGGTGCTGCGCCGCATCGACCCTGCCGATCCCCTCGTCCTGCGCGACGCCGAGCGCCTTGCCGAGGTGCGCTGCGAGCGGGCCGGCGAGGCCGCCGACTATTTCGCCCGCAATGCGCCACGCTGGGACGAGCTACGCTCGCTGCACGTCGACGAGGCGCAGGTGGAGGCCGCCATGCTCAGCGCCGCGGGTCCGGGCCCGTTCCGCCGGCTGGTCGACCTTGGCACGGGGGCCGGGCGCATGCTGGCGCTGTTCGCCGACCGCTGCGAAGGCGCCATCGGGCTGGACCTGAACCAGCAGATGCTGAACCTCGCCCGCGCGGAGGCGGCCCAGCTGGGCTTGGCCCGCTGCGAACTGCGCCACGGCGACATCTTCGCCACCGGCCTGCCGCCCGCAAGCGCCGACCTCGTGGTGATCCACCGGGTTCTGCACTACCTGATCGACCCCGCGGCCGCCGTGATGGAGGCCGCGCGCCTGGTCGCGCCCGACGGCCGCCTCCTCATCGTCGACTTCGCGCCGCATGCGCTGGAGCACCTGCGCGACCAGCACCAGCACCGCCGCCTGGGCTTTTCCGGCGAGGAGATGGCCCGCTGGCTGCGCGCCGCCGGTTTGGAGCCTGCGCCCGAGGTGGTGCTGCCGCCGGCGGACGCCGCAGGCCTCACCGTGGCCATCTGGGCCGCCACGCCCGCCCGCGGCCGCGCCACGGCGCCCGTGCGGCGTGCGGCGTGAAGGGGACGTCGATGAGCACCGCGTCGCCGCCTGTCGCCGGCCGTCCGGCCCTGGGACCTATCGCCCGCTCCGGCGAGCGTGGCGTGCGCCCGCTCGCCGTCTCCTTCGAGTTCTTCCCGCCCAAGTCGGACGAGGCGGAGGCGGCGCTGTGGGCGGCGGTGACCAAGCTCGAGCCCCTGCACCCCGCCTTCGTCAGCGTGACCTACGGCGCCGGAGGTTCGACGCGCGAGCGCACCCACCGCACGGTCCGGCGCATGTTGGACGAGACACGCCTCAAGCCTGCCGCCCACCTCACGTGCGTCGACGCCTCCCGCGACGAGGTCGACGCGGTGATCCGCGACTACTGGGAGGCGGGGGTGCGCCACATCGTGGCCCTGCGCGGCGATCCGCCCGGCGGCGCCGGCATCGGCGGCCGCTACGAGGCGCGGCCCGACGGCTACGCCAACGCCACCGAACTCACCGCCGCCATCACCCGCGTGGCCCCCTTCGAGGTGAGCGTGGGCGCCTATCCCGAGACCCACCCGGAGACCGGCGACTTCGCCCGCGACCTGGACGTCCTGAAGGCGAAGATCGACGCCGGCGCCACCCGCGCCATCAGCCAGTTCTTCTTCGACGTGGACGCGTTTCTACGCTGGGCCGACAGGGTGCGCGCCGCAGGCGTCTCGATCCCCCTCCTGCCGGGCATCATGCCGGTGACCAACGTCAAGGCGCTGCGCCGGATGGCCGGCATGTGCGGCTGCGCCCTGCCCGGATGGCTCGACACCCTGTTCGAGGGCCTCGACGACGACCCCGACACGCGCCGGCTGGTCGCCTGCTCGGTGGCCGCCGAGATGTGCGCCAAGCTGGAGGAGCAGGGCTTCGACGAGCTGCACTTCTACACGCTGAACCGCGCCGACCTCACCTACGCCATCTGCCGGATGCTGGGCGGCCGCGACCGCGCTCAGGCGGCCGCGTGACGCGCACCGAGCGCATCGCCGCCCTGAAGCGTATCTCGCGCGAGCGCATCCTCGTGCTCGACGGCAGCTGGGGGGTGATGTTCCAGCGCGAGGGGCTGGGCGAGGCCGACTTCCGCGGGGCCCGCTTCGCCGACCACCCCTCGCCGCTGAAGGGCGACAACGATCTCCTGTGCCTGACTCGGCCCGACCTCGTCATCAAGCTGCACGACGCCTACTTCGCCGCCGGCGCCGACATCAGCGAGACCAACACCTTCAACGCCACCTCCATCAGCCAGTCCGACTACGGGCTGGAGGCTGCGGTGCGCGACATCAACCTCGCCGCTGCGCGCCTGGGTCGCGAGAGTTGCGACCGTTGGAGCGCGCTGGAGCCGCACAAGCCGCGCTTCCTGGCCGGGGCGATCGGCCCGCTCAGCCGCACACTCTCGATCAGCCCCGACGTGAACGACCCGGGCGCGCGCTCGGTCACCTTCGAGGAGGTCTACGCCGCCTATCGCGAGCAGGCGCTGGCGCTGCACGAGGGCGGCGTCGACCTGTTCCTGATCGAGACCATCTTCGACACGCTCAACGCCAAGGCCGCCATCAAGGCGGTGATGGACCTGGAGGACGACGGGCTGGAGTCGCTGCCGATCTGGCTTTCCGGCACCATCACCGACCGCTCGGGTCGCACGCTGTCGGGCCAGACGGTGGAGGCCTTCTGGAACAGCGTGCGCCACGCCAAGCCCTTCGCCGTGGGGCTGAACTGCGCACTGGGCGCCGACCTCATGCGCCCGCACATCGCCGAGCTCTCACGCGTGGCCGACACGCTTGTCAGCGCCTACCCCAACGCGGGCCTGCCCAACGCCATGGGCGAGTACGACGAGGAGCCGCATCAGACCGGCCATGCGCTGGAGGAATGGGCGCAGGCGGGCCTCGTCAACATCGTCGGCGGCTGCTGCGGCACCACGCCAGAGCACATCGCCTGCGTGGCCGCGGCCGTGGCCGACCTGCCGCCGCGGCCCATCCCCGAGCGCCCCACCGCCCTGCGGCTTAGCGGCCTCGAGCCGTTCGAGCTGGCATGACCGCCGTTCGCCCGGATCCCAAGCTTGCCCTCTCCCAGGTGGAGGTCGAGGCCCTGCGCACCCTGCGCACCCGGCTGAACAAGCCCGCGGTGAGCGACGCCGCCTCCGCCACCCTCGGCCGCGCCTTCTTCCAGGTGATCGCCCGCTCTGACCTGACCCCCGCCGATCCCGCGGGATTGGCGGTGATCGAAGCGACGCTAAGTCGCGAACCCGCGGCGCTGGTCGCCGCGATCCGCCTCGCCGCGGGCATGTCGAACCTGAACCTCCTGCTGGCCGTCCTCCACCGAAGGCTCGCCACGCCGTCCGAATGGCGCGCTTTGCAGACCGCCGGCGCCCCCCAGGCGGTGATCTCGCGCCGGCTCCAGTTCGCCGGCCGCGAACCGGAGCCGGATATCGGCTTGGAGGCCGGGTGATGGGCCAGACGCACGACCACCTCACGCCCAAGCTGCTCGCCTTCATCGCGCGCCAGAAGCTGTTCTTCGTGGCCACAGCGCCGCTCGCGGGCGATGGCCGCGTAAACGTCTCGCCCAAGGGTTACGACAGCCTTGCGGTGCTCGACGAGCGCACGCTGGCCTACCTCGACCTCGGCGGCTCGGGCATCGAGACCCAGGCGCACGTGCAGGAGAACGGGCGCATCACGCTGATGTGGTGCGCCTTCGAAGGCGCGGCCGACATCGTGCGCGTCTACGGCCAGGGCGAGGCCGTGCCGCTGCACGACCCGCGCTTCTCCGAACTCCTGACGCTGTTTCCCGGCTACGATCGCGCCCGCGCCATCATCTTCGTGCATGTCGAGAGCGCGTCCGACAGCTGCGGCTGGGGCGTGCCCTTCTTCGAGTACAAGGGCGAGCGCGACCAGCTGAAGCGCTGGGTCGACGCCAAGCCCTACGAGGACTGGGCGGCGAACCGCTATGCCAGGAACGCCGAGAGCATTGACGGCCTGCCCGGCCTCGTGCGTCCCGAGACGGCTGAGGGGCGATGACCGCGCCCGCGGTTGCGACCTCGCTCCAGCAGCAGGTGCGCGAAGAGATTCGGCGCGCCTGCCCGCTGGCGCAGCCTGTGCTCGGCCCTGAGCTGGAGCTGCACCGACATCTCGGCCTCGGTGGTGGCGCTTTGCGTCGGCTGTTCAGATCGCTGCAGCAGGCGTTCGGGACCGATTTCAGCGCGCTGAACATCGACGACTGCGCCCCGGCCGGCGAGACGGCCTTCGGGGCTCTCACCTGCGAGATCGTGCCCCTTCGCAGCTACCGGCGGCTGAGCGTGGGAGACGTGGAGCGCGCGGTGGCCTCCGGTCGCTGGACGGAGGTCGCCTGAGCCATGCGCCCCACCTTCATCAACGTCGGCGAGCGGACCAACGTCACCGGCTCGGCCAGGTTCAAGAAGCTGGTGGTCGAGGGCGACTACCCGGCCGCCCTGTCGGTGGCGCGCCAGCAGGTCGAGGCCGGCGCCCAGGTCATCGACGTCAACATGGACGAGGGCCTGCTCGACTCTAAGCAGGCCATGGTGACCTACCTCAACCTGATCGCCGCCGAGCCCGACATCAGCCGCGTGCCGGTGATGGTCGACAGCTCCAAGTGGGAGGTGATCGAGGCCGGGCTGCAGTGCGTGCAGGGCAAGGCCATCGTCAACTCGATCTCTCTCAAGGAGGGCGAGGCGAAGTTCCTCGAGCAGGCCACCAAGTGCCTGCGCTACGGCGCGGCCGTGGTGGTGATGGCGTTCGACGAGCAGGGGCAGGCCGACACCCGCGCCCGCAAGGTCGAGATCTGCACCCGCGCCTACCGCACGCTGGTCGACCGGATCGGCTTCCCGGCCGAGGACATCATCTTCGACCCCAACATCTTCGCGGTCGCCACCGGCATCGAGGAGCACGACAACTACGCGGTCGACTTCATCGAGGCCTGCCGCGAGATCAAGGCCACGCTGCCGCATGCCCGCATCTCCGGCGGCGTGTCCAACGTGTCGTTCAGCTTCCGCGGCAACGAGCCGGTGCGGCGCGCAATCCACAGCGTCTTCCTCTATCACGCGGTGGCGGCGGGCATGGACATGGGCATCGTCAACGCCGGCGACCTGCCCGTGTACGACGACATCCCCGCGCAACTGCGCGAGGCGGTGGAGGATGTCATCCTCAACCGCCCGCAACGGACCAACGTCAGCAACACCGAGCGGCTGGTCGACCTTGCGCCCACCTACAAGGGCGACAAGGCCGCGGCGCGGGTGGTCGACCTCGCCTGGCGCGACGCGCCCGTGGCCGAGCGGCTGGCGCACGCGCTGGTCAAGGGGATCACCGACTGGATCGAGGCCGACACCGAGGAGGCCCGCGCGCAAGCCGAGCGCCCCCTGCGGGTGATTGAAGGCCCGCTGATGGACGGCATGAACCGCGTCGGCGACCTGTTCGGCGCGGGCAAGATGTTCCTTCCGCAGGTGGTGAAGTCGGCGCGGGTGATGAAGCAGGCGGTGGCCTACCTCCTGCCGTTCATGGAGGCCGAGAAGGAAGGCCAGGTGCGCAAGGCGGCCGGCAAGATCCTGATGGCGACCGTCAAGGGCGACGTGCACGACATCGGCAAGAACATCGTCGGCGTCGTGCTCCAATGCAACAACTACGAGGTGATCGACCTCGGCGTGATGGTTCCGGCCGACAGGATCCTGGACGCGGCGGTGGAGCACAAGGTCGACATGGTCGGCCTCTCCGGCCTGATCACCCCCTCGCTCGACGAGATGGTGTTCGTGGCGGGCGAGATGGAGCGGCGCGGCCTCGACATCCCGCTCCTGATCGGCGGCGCCACCACCTCGCGCACCCACACCGCGGTGAAGATCGAGCCGGCCTACCGCCGCGGGCCTACGACCTACGTGCTCGACGCCTCGCGCGCGGTGGGCGTGGTGTCGGGCCTCCTCGGCGGTGAGCGCGACACCCATGTCGCCCAGACCCGCGCCGACTATGTGCGGGTGCGCGAGCAGTTCGCCCGCGGGCGCGAGGTGAAGCAGCGCACCGCGCTCTCCGCCGCGCGCGCCAACGCCTTCGCCATCGACTGGGCCGGCTACGCCCCGCCGCGGCCCAGCTTCCTGGGCGTGAGGAGCTTCGACGCCTGGGACCTGGGCGACCTGGCCGAGGTCGTCGACTGGTCGCCCTTCTTCCAGAGCTGGGACCTGACCGGCCGCTTCCCCGACATCCTGCAGGACGACGTGGTGGGCGAGGCGGCGCGCGAACTGTGGGCCGACGCCAAGCCCCTCTTCGACCGCATCGTGGCCGAGAAGCTGTTCACCGCTCGCGGCGTAGTCGGCTTCTGGCCCGCCAATGCGCAGGGCGACGACGTGGCGCTCTACGCCGACGAAGCGCGCGAGCGCGAGATCGCCCGCTTCCACACGCTTCGCCAGCAGATGGGCAAGAGCGCCGGCAAGCCGAACACGGCCCTCTCCGACTTCGTGGCGCCCGCAGGCGCCGCGCCCGACTACCTCGGCGCCTTCGCGGTGACCGCCGGCCACGGCGAGGCTGCGCTGGCCAAGGCCTTCCGCGACAAGGGCGACGACTACTCCGCCATCATCGTCACCGCGCTCGCCGACCGGCTGGCGGAGGCCTTCGCCGAGCGCCTGCATCAGAAGGTGCGCACCGAACTGTGGGGCTACGCGCCGGACGAGGCGCTCGACGCACAGGGCCTCATTGCGGAGGGCTACAGCGGCGTCCGTCCCGCCCCCGGCTATCCCAGCCAGCCCGACCACACCGAGAAGGCCACGCTGTTCCGCCTGCTGGAGGCCGAGGATCGCGCCGGCATGGGCCTGACCGAGAGCTTCGCCATGACGCCCCCGGCCAGCGTCTCCGGCCTCTACTTCGCCCATCCGAGCAGCCACTATTTCGGCGTCGGCAAGATCGATTCCGACCAGGTGGCGGACTACGCGCGCCGCAAGGGCTGGCCGGTCGAGACCGCCGAGCGCTGGCTGGCGCCCATCCTCAACTACGACCCCGTGGCGATCCCTCGCGAGGCGGCCGCGTAACGAAGCCGCCCTGGGTGATGGACGGGCGCGAAGCCGATCACCGCCGGCGTCACCTGCGTGGCCGTCCTTACGAGCGGCTGGTCAGGCCGTGCGGGCGGCCGTTTCGCGCATGACCCTGGCCAGCCCCTCATGCCGGCGTGACAGGGCGTCGAGCCATTGGAGGCCCTGGGCGAGGGCGCGCGCGTGCTCCTGGCCGGCCTGGGCCTGCAGCCGGCGGCGCAGGTCAGGGCTGTAGGCATGCTCGGGCGCCTTGGAGTAGCGGCCCATCAGCGGGTCCGCCGCCAGCCGGTCGGCGGCGCCGGGCGCCAGGGGCAGGCGCAGGTGGGCGGCCACGCGCGCCAGGGCCCGGGCCGGGGCCGCCAGGAAGGCGTCGAAATCGAGCCACAGGGCCGCGCCGTCCGGCAGGGCGTCGGCGGCGGCCTGCAGGGAGAGCATCTCCACCGCCCATCCCAGCGCGACCCGCTCGCCCAGCTCCAGCGCCCATGCGCGGAACGGCATGGCCGACATGCGCGCGTCCAGGCGCAGCAGCCGCGGGCCGGTCAGGAGCGCCAGCTCCCCCCGGGAGGTCTCGCCGGCCAGGAGGGTGCGCATGTAGCTCTCGGGCGAGGCGTAGAGGCAGACCGCGCGCGCGCCCGGGGCCACGAGGGCGGGCGCGATCTCGCTGACGAAGCTCGTCGCCTTGATCACCGCCCGCTGGTCGGGGCGGAAGGTGCGCGACAACAGGCGCCGCAGCACGGCGGTGCGGGCCTGCGCCCCGGCCGGATCCCAGGGGGCGTCGGGGGCGCCGGCGCGGGCGTGGACGTCGGCCAGGTCGCGCAGGAGCTGCGGCTCGCGCAGCGCCAGCACGCCCGGCAGCCGGCCCAGCAGGCGGGAGAGGAGCGTCGAGCCCACGTGGCCGATGTGGAAGATCCAGTCCGCATCGTCGCGCGCGGCGGGATCGGCCAGGGCGACGACCTCCTCCATGGCGGCCCAGCCGCCGCGGGCGCCCTCGGCGAGCAGGCGCGCATCGAGGAAGCTCGCCTGCGCGATCTGCGCCTCGCCAAGCTCGAGCAGGAGCAGGCGATCCCCCGCGAGGTCGAGGGAGTGGGCGAACTGCGAGGGGCCGGCGGCGAGGCGGCGCGCCAGCTCGGGGTTGGCCGCGCCGGCGGCCCCGCTCACGCCGCGCGGCGCCGCAGGTGGTTGATCAGGTCCACCCGGGTGATCAGGCCCAGGAAGGCGTGGCCATCGAGCACGATGGCCACCTCGTCGCGCTCGAACACCGGGATCAGCGCCTCCAGCCGCTCGCCGGCCTGCAGGGTGTTGAGCTTGGCGGTCATGGCGGTGGAGACGGGGCGGCGGAAGCGGCGGTCGCGATCGGCGCCCGGCTCCTCCACCGCCTCCAGGATGTCGCTCTCGTCGACCAGGCCGATGAGGCGGCCGCCGTCCATCACCGGCAGCTGGCTGACGTCGGCCACGCGCATGCGCTTGTAGGCGGTGTCCAGCGTGTCGTCGGGGCCGACGGTCACCGCCCCCCCCTCCTGCACGCCGCGGGCGATCAGGTCGCGCAGGTCGCCGGTCAGGGTGCGGTTGGCCAGGCCCTGCTCGGCCAGCCAGTGATCGTTGAAGACCTTGGAGAGGTACTTGTTGCCGCTGTCGCACACGAAGGTGACCACGCGCTTCGGCTCGGTCTGGTCGCGGCAGTAGCGCAGCGCCGCCGCCAGCAACGTGCCGGAGGAGGAGCCGCCCAGCACGCCGGCCGTGGCCAGCAGCATGCGCGCATGCTCCACGCTCTCCTGGTCCGAGACGGCGTAGGCGTCGCCCTTGCGCACGAAGGAGAGGTCGCAGATCTCCGGCACGAAGTCCTCGCCTATGCCCTCGACGATCCAGCTGCCGGCCTCCACGTGTTCGTCGCGGTTGATCAAGGGCTCCAGGATCGAGCCCTTGGGATCGGCCAGCACCATGCGCGTCTTGGGGCTGGCCTTGGCGAAGAAGCGGCCGAGGCCGCTGAGCGTGCCGCCCGAGCCCACACCGCAGACCACCGCATCCACGTCCCCGTCCATCTGGTGCAGGATCTCGGGACCGGTGGTGGTCTCGTGCGCCAGCGGATTGGCCGGGTTCCTGAACTGATTGATGAAGTAGGAGCCGGGGGTCTCGGCGCACAGGCGCTCGGCCACGTCCTGGTAGTATTCCGGGTGGCCCTTGCCGACGTCTGAGCGGGTGAGGTGCACGTCCACGCCCAGGCCGCGCAGGTGCTGGATCTTCTCGCGCGCCATCTTGTCGGGCACCACCAGGATCAGGCGGTAGCCCTTGAGGATGCCGACCTGCGCCAAGCCCAGGCCGGTGTTGCCGGCCGTGGCCTCCACGATGGTCCCGCCAGGCTTGAGCCGGCCGTCGCGCTCGGCCGCCTCGATCATGGTCAGGGCGATGCGGTCCTTGATGGAGCCGCCCGGATTGGCGCTCTCCAGCTTGGTGAACAGCCGGCAGGGCCCCGTGTCGAAGCCGTGCAGCTCCAGCATCGGCGTGCGCCCGATCATGTCGAGCGCCGAGCCGTAGGGATGCGGCGCCTCGGGCGAGGGCGCGTGCACGGGCGAGGAGTCAGCGGGCATGGGTCTCAACGATCGGCGGCGGGGGCGCGCGCCTCCTCTAGCATGGCGAGGCCGCCCTGCGCACGGGAGTTGCCCCGCCGCCTGCGCCCGTCTAGGCGCCATCGTCCATGCCGCAGCTCATCGCCGTGGACGACCCGGCCGACCCCCGCGTCTCCGACTACCGCGATGTGCGCGACCGCGACCTGCGGGGCCGCGCCGGCCTGTTCATGGCCGAAGGCGAGGTGGTGCTGCGCGCCATGCTCGCCGCGGGGCGCTTCGAGCCGGTCTCGCTCCTGATCGCCGCCAAGCGGGCCGGCGCCCTCGCCGAGGTGATCGCCGCCCTTCCCGAGGCCGCGCCCGTGCTCCTCGCCGCCCAGCCCGTGCTGGACGCCATCGCGGGCTTCCCGCTGCACCGCGGCGTGCTGGCGCTCGGCCGGAGGCGGCCCGACGAGGGGGCGCAGGCGCTCCTGGCGGCGTGCGGCGCGCAGGCCCGGGTGCTCGTGCTGTTCGGCATCGCCAATCACGACAATATGGGCGCCCTGTTCCGCAACGCCGCGGCCTTCGGGGCGCAGGGCGTGCTGCTCGACCCGACGTGTTGCGATCCGCTGTATCGCAAGGCGATCCGCGTTTCCGTCGGGGCCGCCCTGCGCATCCCCTACGCCCGGCTGGGCGCTGAGGAGGACGCGATCGCGCTCCTCGCCCGCCACGGGTTCGAGGCGCTGTCCCTCAGCCCGGCCGGGGCCGAGCCGCTCGGCGCGTTGCCGCCGCCGGCCCGCGCCGCGCTCCTCCTCGGTGCGGAAGGTCCGGGCCTCGCGCCCGACCTGCTGGCGCGCGCCCGCACGGTCTCAATCCCGATGGCGCCCGGCTTCGACTCGCTGAACGTGGCCACCGCGGCCGCCATCGCCCTGCATCACCTCGCGGCTTGACGCTCTACCTCGACGTTCCCTTGAGCATGGCGTCGACGCGGGCGCCCAGGGCTTCGAGGGTGAAGGGCTTGGTCAGCACCTCCATGCCGGGTTCGAGCAGGCCGTTGCCGACCGCGGCGTTCTCCGCATAGCCGGTGATGAACAGCACCTTCAGGCCAGGCCGAGCGACGCGCGCGGCGTCGGCGACCTGGCGGCCGTTCATGCCGCCAGGCAGGCCCACGTCGGTGATCAGCAGGTCGACCTTGGCGTCGCTCGCCAGCACCCGCAGGCCGGCCGGCCCGTCGGGCGACTCGATGGTGGCGTAGCCGAGGTTTTCGAGCACTTCGGTGACCAGCATGCGGATGGTCGGCTCATCGTCGATCACCAGCACCGTCTCGCCAGCGCCGTGCGCCGCCGGCGCCGGGGCGTCGGCCGGCGGCGGGGCCTCGGCGGTGGAATGGTCGCGCGGCAGGTAGATGCACATGGTCGTGCCCTGGCCGAGCTCTGAATAGATGCGCACCTGACCGCCGGATTGGCGCGCGAAGCCGTAGATCATCGACAGGCCCAGCCCCGTGCCCTCGCCCAAGGGCTTGGTGGTGAAGAAGGGGTCGAATGCGCGCGCCACGACCTCGGGCGTCATGCCGGAGCCCGTGTCGGTGACGCACAGGGAGACGTACTGGCCGGCGGGCAGGTCCCGCTCCTTGGCGCCGCGCTGGTCCAGCCACTTGTTGGCCGTCTCGATGGTGATGCGTCCGCCGTCGGGCATGGCGTCGCGGGCGTTGATGCACAGGTTGAGGAGCGCGTTCTCCAGCTGGTTCGGATCGACCAGCGTCGGCCACAGCCCCGCCGCCTGCGCCACCTCGATAGCGATCTCGGGCCCGACGGTGCGGCGCACCAAGTCCTCAAGGTCCACGATCAGCCGGTTCACGTCGGTCGGCCTGGGATCCAGCGTCTGCCGGCGCGAGAAGGCGAGCAATCGGTGCGTCAGCGCCGCCGCGCGCTTCGAGGCGCCTTGTGCGGCCGCCACGTAGCGGCCCACGGCGCCGAAGCGCCCTTCGGCGACCCGCGCCTCCAGCAGTTCCAGGCTCCCGCTGATCCCGGTGAGGAGGTTGTTGAAGTCGTGCGCCAGGCCCCCCGTGAGCTGGCCCACCGCCTCCATCTTCTGCGATTGGCGCAACGCCTCCTCGGCCGCCATCAGTTCGACGGTTCGCTCCTGCACCTGCGCCTCCAGCGAGGCGGCGAGATCAGCCAGCGCCGTCTCCGCCCGGCGCCGCTCGATGGCGGCGCGCGTGCGCTCCGCCACCTCGCGCAGGAAGACGATCTCCTCGCGCGGCCATTCGCGGTCGGTCTCGTGGTTGAGGTAGAGCAGGGCGACCACGCCGCCCTGCTCGATCAGCGGCATGTTGACGAAGGCGCGCGCGGAGATCGCCTCCAGCGCGCCGGTCGTCTCGCGCGTGCGCGGATCAAGCCGGGCGTCGGAGACGACGGCGGTCTCCCCGCGCTTGATGTCGTCGATGTAGCTGCCGAATTCGCGGAAACGCAGCACGCCGGCTAGGCTGGACACGCCCGGCGCGGTCCAGTCCCGCTCGATGGTGATGGTTTCGGCTTCGGGATCGATCAGGCCGTAGCCGACCCGGCTGACGCCGAGCGTCTCGCCGATGAGCCGGGACACCGCAAAGCCCAGCTCGCCGGAATCCTCCCGCTCGTCGAACACCTCGCCCAGGCGGACCAGCGCCGCGCGCATCTCGCCCGCCCGCCGCTCGGCCGTGACGTCGCGGGAGACGCCGGACATCCGCAACGGGCGGCCTTCGGCATCGGTGAACATCTGCCCGCGGCTCGTCAGCCACCGCAGGGCTCCATTCGGGCGACGGATGCGGAAGGTGACGTCGTACTCGTCGCCCTTCGCCTGGCTGCGCGCCAGCGCCTCGTCCACGTGCGCACGATCCTCGGGGAGGATGGCGCTGACGCGGTCCGCGTAGCCGAAGGGGGCGTTCGGATCGCGGCCGAACAGCGCCTTGCAGGCGGGCGAAGCGGTCATCTCCCCGCTCGAGAAGTCCAGGCTCCACGTGCCGAAGCCGCCGGCGCGCATGGCGAAGGTCATTTCGCGCTCGCGCTCGTGCTGGACGCGCAGCCGGTCGGTCAGCTCGGCCAAGAGGGCGGCGTTGTCGGTCTCCAGCCCTTCGAGACGCTCGCGTTCCGTTGTGACATCCACCTGGCTCGCGAAGAAGTACGAGAGCTTGCCCCCGACGTCGAACACCGGGGCCATGAGCAGGCGGTTCCAGAACGTCTCGCCGGTCTTGCGATGGTTGAGGATGTCGATCTCGATCGGCTCCACCGCGCGAACAGCGGCACCGATCTTCCGCACCGTTTCCGGATCGGTGTCCTTGCCTTGCAGGAAGCGGCAGTTGCGCCCCACGATCTCTTCGCGATCGTACCCGGAAAGGCGGCAGAAGGAGTCGTTGGCGAAGACGACAGGATTGTCCGGCTGCCGCGGATCGGTGATGATCATCGGCATGCGCGTGGCGCGCACGGCGGCCACGAACGGGTCGGTGTTGTCGTCCAGGCCGACGATCTGCGCGTCGAGCTGGGTCTGGAGGGGCGAAGGCGCGTTCGCCAAATCGCCCGCCGATGGCGCGCTGCGACTGTCTGACGCCACCGCCGGTTCCCGTGAGGCTTCCTGCATCGGGCGCTAAGCGGTTGGCGCGCGCAAAGGATGCGCCTCGGCGACGCTCGCCGCGTCAGGACGCCCGCAGGGTTGCGGAGGGCCGCTTCGACAGGGTCGAGGCCGCGGCGCACGCGCCCGCGGCGCCGGTGAGGAGGCCCACCCCGCCAAGCACCAGGCCCAGCGCGGCCCAGTCGATGCGCCATTGCGCCTTGAACACCAGCGTCACGATCGGCCAGGCGGCCGCCGCCCCCAGGAGCACGCCGGTTAGCGCGGCGATGGCGCCCACGCATAGGTATTCGAAGGCGTAGGCGGCGAGCACCTCGATGCGTGCGGCGCCCAGCACCTTGAGGATGGCGGCCTCCTTCTCCCGCGCGCCGGCGCTGGCCAGAAGCGCGCCCAGCAGCACGAGCGCGCCGGCGGCGCCCGCCACGCTCGCCGCCCCGCGCACGGCCAGCGCCAGCTGGTCGAACAGCCTGGCGGCGGCGTCCAGCTGCTCGCGCACGCTGATGACGTTCACCTCCGGGAAGTCGCGGCCCAGCGCGCGGGTCACGGCCGCCTCCTGCGCAGGCGTGGCCTTGGCGATGGCCACGTCGCGCAGGCCCGCGCCAGCCACGGCGGCGGGGTCGATCACGATGGGAAAGCTGGCGCCGAAGCCGCCCCAGTCCACGTGGCGCAGGCCTGCGATGCGCACGGCCAGGTCGCGCCCAAGGAGCGACAGGGTGAGGCCGTCGCCCACGTGCAGGCCGGCCGCCGCCGCGATCCGCTCGTCGAGCATGACCAGCGGCGGCCCGGCGTAGTCGGCTGGCCACCAGCGCCCGGCGGTGACGTCGGCGTCGGGCGGTGCGGGGCCGATGGCGCTCAGGGTCACGTCCTGGTCGAAGGCCCAGCGCTGGTCGGCGCGGATGTGCGTCACGTCGACGGGCGCGCCGCGCAGGGCGGTGATGCGCCCGGTGGCGAAGGGGGTGCGGCGATAGCGGTCGGGCGTGAGGGGGCCGAGGCCGCGCGCCAGTTCGGCGTCGAACGCTGCGCCCCGCTCGCCGGGGATCTGGGTGAAGATCAGCGCCGGCGCGCTGGCGGGGGCGACGGTGCGGATCTGGCGCAGCAGGCTCCCCTGCACCAGCACCACGGTGGCCAGGAGCGCGACCCCCAGCCCGATCGCCGGCGTGGCGGTGCGCGCCGCCGATCGCGGCCCCGCCAGGTTGGCCAGGCCGATGCGCCACGGCCCGCGCAAGGCCCCCCGCAACCGGCCCGCCAAGGCCGCCGCCCCGCGCCCCAGCGCCCAAAGCACGCCGAACGCCAGCGCCACCGCCGCCACCATCACGACCGCGGTGAGCTTGGTGGGCGCGCTCACCACCGTCAGCGCGACCAGGCCTAGGCCGGCCAGGACGGCGCCGATGATCTCGGGGCCGAGGGCGAGGCGGCCCGCGAGGTCCTGGCGGAACAGGGCGGCGGGCGGCGTCGCGCGCGCACGCGCCAGCGGCAGCAGCGAGAAGGCCGCCGCCGCCAGCGCCCCGAACACCGCGGCGCGCAACAGCGGCTCGGGGTACACCGCGAAGAGGGCGGGGATCGGCAGAGTGCGCGCGTAAAAGGCGCCCAGCGCCAGAGGCGTGAGCGCGCCGATGACCAGGCCGATGGCCACCCCCACCGCCGCCAGCGCTCCAATCTGCAGCAGGTAGAGGTCGCGGATCGTGGCCGTCTCGGCGCCCATGGCCTTGAGCACGGCGATGCCCGGCTTGCGCGCCTCCAGATAGCTCGCCACCGCTGTGGACACGCCCAGCCCGCCGGCCAGAAGCGACGACAGGCCGATGAAGCCCAGGAAGTATTCCAGCTGGTCGATCAGCCGCCGCAGGCCGGCGGCCGCGTCGTTGCGCCCGCGCAGGCGCACCCCGCCCGACGCGCCGTGCGCCTGCAGCGCGGCGATCACCGCCGCCGGATCGCGGGCGCGGTCGAAGGCCACGCGCACCGTCTCGCCGAACAGGCTGTCGGCGGCGATGAGGCCCGAGCGCTCCAGCGCCGCGCGCGAGACGATCACGCCGGGGCCCAGCGCGAAGCCACGCCCCAGCCGGTCCGGCTCGCCGGTGAGCACGGCGCGCACCACGAAGGTGGTGTCGCCGATCAGGAAGGGCTGGCCGACCTTGAGCCCGAGCCGATCGAGCAGCGCCGGCTCCACCGCGGCGCCCGGCCCCTGCGGCGAGTCGGCCAGCGTGCGGGCCAGCGTCGCGCCGTCCTGCAGGCCGACCGCGCCCACCAGCGGATAGGCCGCGTCCACCCCGCGCACCTCGGCCAGGCGCCGCGCGCCCGTGGGGCCCTGCGCCATGGCGCGCACGCGCAGGGTGTCGGTCACAGCGCCCAGCGCCGCGTAGGCGTGCAGTTCGCCGGGCGTGAACCGGCGGCCCTCGATCGACGCGGCCAGATCCCCGCCCAGTATGGTGCGCGCCTGGGAGGCCAGGCCCTGGCGGAAGGCCTCGGCCGTGGATCCCGCCGCCGCCAGCGCCGCCACCCCCAGCGCGAGGCAGGCCAGGAAGACCCGGAAGCCCGCCACGCCCGAGCGCAGTTCGCGGCGCGCGAAGAGGAGCGCGGGCGTCACGCCGACCTCAGCCGGCCGTCCGCCATCGTCACCACCCGGTCGGCCCGTCGCGCCAGCTCGGCCTCGTGGGTGACGAGCACCAGCGCCGCTCCGGTCTCGGCCAGGAGCGTGAACATCATGTCGGCCACGGCGGCGGCGTTGTGGGCGTCGAGGTTGCCGGTCGGCTCGTCGGCGAACAGCAGCGCCGGACGCACCGCCAGCGCCCGCGCCAGCGCCACGCGCTGCTGCTCGCCGCCCGAGAGCTGGTGGGGATAGTGGCGCAGCCGGCTGCGCAGGCCGACGCGGTCGAGCCAGCCGCGCGCCGTCTCCAGCGCCCCCTTGCGGCGGTCGATCTCCAGCGGCGCGGCCACGTTCTCCTCCGCGGTCATGTTGGGCAGGAGATGGAAAGACTGGAAGACGAGCGACACGCGGCCGCGGCGCAGGCGTGCGCGGCCGTCCTCGTCCAGCGCCGCGAGGTCGGTCCCGAACAGCTGCACCACGCCCGCGCTCGGCCGCTCCAGCCCGCTCGCCACCGAGATCAGCGACGACTTGCCCGAGCCCGACGCGCCTGTGACCGCGACCCGCTCGCCGGGGCCGATCGCAAGGTCCAGGCCGCGCAGGATGTCGACCGGCCCGGCGCTGGACGGCAGGGTGAGGTCCACGCCGGTCATGCGCAGCGGCGAAGCGTCGTCGGTCATGGGTCCGGTTCGGTGGCGCGCGGTCGGGAGCGATCGCCTACATAGGCGCCATGCCGCGTTTCGCCCGCCTCCTTCGTGCTTTGGCCTTGCCGGTGGCGCTGCTGATGGGGGCCGGACCCACGCGCGCCGCACCGCGCGCGGCTGCGCCCGTCGTCACCGTGCTGGGCGATTCGGTGACCGCGGGGTTCGGCCTCGCCGCCGCCCAGGCGTTTCCCGTCCAGTTGCAGGCGGCGCTGGCGCGCCTGGGCGTGGCCGCCGTGGTGCGCGGCGCCGGCGTCTCGGGCGACACGACGCAGGGCGCGCTGGCCCGGCTCGACTTCAGCGTCCAGCCCGACACGCGGGTCTGCGTCATAGAATTGGGCGCCAACGATGCGTTGCAGTCGATCCCGGCGAACCGCACCGCGGCCAACCTTACCGAGCTCGTCGCCCGCCTGCGGCGCAGGGGCGTGAAGGTCGTGCTGCTGGGCCAGCGCGCGCCGCAGCGATCCTCCGGCGCCTACGGCCGCGAGTTCGACGGCCTCTTCCCCCGGGTGGCGAAGGCCGCGGGGGCGACGCTCGCGCCGGACGCCTTCGCGGGCGTGGAGGGCGACGCCGCGCTCAAGCAGGCCGACGGCTTCCATCCCAACGCGGCGGGCGCGCACCTCCTCGCCACGCGCGTTGCGCCCGTGGTCGCCCACGCCCTGCGGTGAGGCGCGAGCGGCCAGCTTGAGGCGCCCGTCACCGCCCGTGCGGGGCGCCTGCGCCGCGGCGCGTCGGCGGCGTCACCGGTGTGGCCTCGCCCGATCGGATCCAGCCGCGGCTGGCGCGATCGGCGTCGGCGACATATTCGACCTGCAGCCATCCGGGTCGCCGCGCCAACAAGCCCACTACGTCGTCGTCCACCACATGGGCGCGACCCGATGGCGCCTCGGCGGGACCCGGCCTGAGGTTCACACGCGCGCCGTGGACGCGCAGCAGAGTGGTCCATGCGCCCTTGCGGGTGGGGTCGAGCTCCTGCGGCGTCTCCGCCATCGGGCCGATGGTCATGCCGCAGCCAGGATACTGACTGGAGCCAGGCGCGGCGAAGCTGACGCCTGCACCCGCGGGAGCCAGCGGGGCGGGGTTCACCTGGTCGTCGGCCCAGGTGACACCGGCCACGCGCCCGCCCGCACCGATCCGTCCGCTGAAGAGGAACTCGCAGTCGAAATGCGGCTGGCGGCCGCGCTCCTCGTAATACCGCCCCGTCACCCGCCCATCGGGCGCGACGGCCAGCATCAGCTCCTCGTACAGGCCCGCGCGCAGGACGGTGGCTGCGGGCGCATACGGCGACAAGCGCACGAGCGCGGCTGCGAAGAGGGGTGCGAGCATTGCGGGCGCCGTTTACCATGAGCGACGGCGTCTCAATGCGCCGCCGCCGCTCGCCCAGCGCGAGGCGGCGGGACTCAGGTCGGGCGGGCGCAGTCTTCAGTCGACGAAAAGGCTCCGGCGGTCGCCCGCCGGAGCCTCGTTTGCGCCTCGAATGCAGGATTAGCGGCGGGCGCCCATGAACACGAGCAGGAAGCGGAACAGGTTAACAAAGCTGATGTAGAGGTTCAGCGCACCGATGTTGGTGGCCACCGCCATGCTCTCACCATCGCCGCGGACCATGTAGTAGGTCTGCTTCAGCATCTGCGTCTTGAAGGCGACTAGGGCCGCGAAGATGACGATGCCGACGGCGCTGATGATGTAGCCTGTGGTCTGCGAACCGATGAAGGCGTTGAGCACCGACGCGGCGACGATGCCCCACACGCCCATGATCAGAAAGGAGCCCCAACCGGACAGGTCCTTCTTCGTTGTGTAGCCGATCAAGCTCAGCACGCCGAACGCCGTGGCCGTGGCCAGGAAGGTCGCCGCCGCCGAGGCCGCCGTATACATCAGGAAGACGAGGCCGAGCGAAGCGCCGATCAGCGACACCACGCCCCAGTACAACAGGCCCGACGTGCGCGCCGACATGTTGCGCATCAGGAAGTTGGAGCCGATGATCACCACGAGCGGCGAGAAGGCCAGGATCAGGCCGGGCACGGTCAGGCCAATGGCCATCCCGCGCGGCGTCATCACCTGCTGGAAGAAGATGTTGGAGATCGGCGATGTCGAGGTCGCCAGCGCCAATATGGCCGAGACCAACAGGCCCAGGCCCATCTTGTTGTAGACGCCCAGCATGAACTGGCGAAGCCCCACGTCCACCGGCGCGGCCGCGCCGGTTCCGCTCTCGCGCGGAAGGCTCTGTCCGAAACCCCGGTTGAAGTCGCTCATGGAGAGCAGGTCCTTGTGTTGAGCGCCGGAAGCGACGCCTTGCCTGTGAATATCGGCGCGTCCGGGCTTCCCCGCAAGGCGCCCCCCGCGGCGGCCAGGTGACCCTTTCACGGCGGCGATTCGTTGCGGGCGTTGAGCACGGCGCGCCGCGCCCTAGATGAGCGCCATGTCCGTCCGCGGCCTTCCGCGCCGTCGCCTGCTCGCAGGCTTAGCAGGCCTCGCCACGACCACCTCGGCGGCGACGGCTTCGCCGCCGCTCGTCGTGATGCTCGGCGACTCCATCACCGCTGGATACGGTCTGGCGCCGGCGCAGGCGCTGCCCGCCCGGCTGCAGGCTGCGCTCGACCGGCTGCGCGTACCGGCGCGGGTGCGCGGCGCGGGCGTGTTCGGCGACACCGCCGAGGGCGGGCTCGAGCGCGTCGACCGCGACGTCCCGGGCGACACGGCCGTCTGCGTCGTGCTGCTGGGGGCTAACGACGTGCTGCTCTCCGTGCCGCCCGCGCGCACGGAGCGGGCGCTCGGGGTCATCGTGCGCCGGCTCAAGGCGCGGCGGATCGGTGTGGTGGTCGGCGGCGGGCGCAACCCCTTCCGCCGCGACCCGGCCTTCGACGCGCTGTTCTCCCGGATGGCCGAACGTGAGCACGTGCGGCTCGCGCCCGACCTGCTGCAGGGCGTGGCGAACACGCCGGGCATGGTGCAGGGCGACGGCCTGCACCCCAACGCGGCCGGCGCCGACCGCATCGCTTCGCGCCTTGCGCCCCTGGTGGCGGCCGCGCTGCGGACGCGGGGAGGGCGGGGGTGATGCGCCTGTTCGCCGCCCTGCCGGTTCCCGAGGAGATCGGCGAGGGCCTCGCGCGTCGCCAGCAGGGCCTGCCCGGCGCGCGCTGGCGCCCGCTCGACGCCCTGCACATCACCCTGCGCTTCTTCGGCGAGGTCGACCGGCGGGTGGCGGCCGATCTGGACGCGGCGCTGGCGCAGTTGGGCGGCGCGGCCTTCGACCTGCGGCTGGAGGGCGCTGGCGCCTTCGGCGACCACGACCACATGCGCGCGTTGTGGGCGGGTGTGGGCGAGGGTGAGCCGCTGCGCCGCCTCGCCGCCCGCTGCGAGACCGCCGCCCGCCGCGTCGGGCTCAAGGCGGAGACCCGCGCCTACCGGCCGCACGTGACCCTGGCCTACCTCGCGCGGCACGCCGACGAGCGACGTACCGCGGCCTGGGTGCAGGGGCACAACCTGCTGCAGTCGCCGCCGTGGCGCGCGACGGGGTTCGGCCTCTACTCCTCCTGGTCGGGCCCGGACGGGACGCGCTACGAGCTGGAGCGCGACTATCCGCTGAGCTGAGGTCTGCGCCATGCGCCCCACCGAGCGGCCCCGCCGCAGCGCCCTCTACCTGCCGGCCTCCAACCCGCGCGCCATCGCCAAGGCGCGCACCCTGGCGTGCGACGTGGTGATCCTCGACCTGGAAGACGCGGTCGCACCTGAGGCGAAAACCGCCGCGCGCGACGCCGCCGTCGCCGCGGTGGGGGAGGGCGGCTGGGGCGGGCGCGAGCTCGTGGTGCGGGTGAACGGCCTCGCCACAGCCTGGGGCGCCGACGATCTCGCGGCAGTTTCTGCAGCCGGGCCGGATGCGGTGCTGGCGCCCAAGCTCGCAGGGCCCGCGGACGTGCGCGCCTACGACGCGGCGCTGCGCCGGGCGGCGGCGTCCGTGGCGCTATGGGCCATGGTCGAGACCGCAGCGGCGGTATTCGCGCTGCAGCTGCTGGCCGCATCCGCCGCGGGTACGCGGCTGGCGGCGCTCGTGCTTGGGACCAACGACTTGGCGGAGGAGACGGGGTGGCGGCTCGCGCCCGGCCGCGCGGCCTTCGCTCCCGCCTTGGCCATGACGGCGGCGGCGGCGCGGATGGGTGGCCTTGTCGCGCTCGACGGGGTGTTCAACGGGCTGGAGGATGGCGCGGGCCTCGCCGCCGAGTGCGCTCAGGGCGAGGCGTTCGGCTTCGACGGCAAGACGCTGATCCACCCGCGTCAGATCGAGGCCGCCAACCGCGCCTTCTCCCCCTCGCCCGAGGAGCTGGCCCGCGCCCGCGCGACGGTCGCCGCCTTCGAGGCGCCGGCTGCGGCCGGCGCGGGCGCCCTGCGCATGGACGGCCGCATGGTGGAACGCCTGCACCTCGACGCCGCGCGGCGGCTGCTCAGCCGGGCGGCGTCGCCGTCGGGCTGAGCGGCGCGCCCTGCGTGCGGCAACGGTCGGAGCAGAAGCGCACGCGCTCCCAGTCACGCGCCCATTTCTTGCGCCAGCTGAACGGGCGCCCGCACGCGGCGCAGAGTTTCTGCGGCAGGTCGGCCTTGGCGACGGGTTTGCCGTCGCGCCTCACCGCTCGTCGCCAGCCTGGGTGGTGACCAGGAAATGGCCATGCAGGGCGGCGATGGGGGCGGCGCGGCTCTCCTGCCAGGCCTCGACCCGTACGTTCGCCACGCGCCGGCCCAGCCGCTTGATCTCGGCGCGGGCGTAGGTGTCGCGCGGCCGGCCGGAGCGCAGGTAGTCCACCGTCACCCCGATGGGCTTGGGCTGGCGCGCCATGCCCTCTGCCAGCGACAGCTGGGCCACGGCGGTGATCTCCATGAAGGCGCCTATCACCCCGCCGTGCAGGGCGGGGACGGCCGGGTTGCCGATCAGCTTGTCTTGGTAGGGCAGCACCGCGGTCATCTCGTCGCCGTGCAACTGCGCATCCATGCCCAGGTAGCGGGCGTAGGGCATGGCCGCGAGGAGGGCGGCCAGGGTGTCTGCGGCGGCGCTCACGCGGCGGCTCCGGTGGCGCGTTCGACCGCCTCGACCATCGGGCCGCGCGGCGTGAGCACGAAGGCGGCTTGGGCGGCGGCCACGGGGTCTGCGGGGTCGCTCTCGTAGGCGGAGGCGCGTACGAAGGCGATCGAGCGGGTCAGCTTGTAGCAGTGGGCGTGGGCCAGGAGCGGCTCGCGCGGGCGCGCGGGGCGCATGTAGTCGATCCGCAGGTCCAGCGTGGCGATGGACATGAACCGCTCCAGCGCGGCCCACACCGCCTGGCCGCAGGTGTGGTCCAAGAGCGTGGTCACCGCGCCGCCGGCGATCACGCCGGTGGCCGGGTCGCCCACCAGGTCCTCACGCCAGGGCAGGCGCAGCACCGCCTCGGCTGGATCGACGCTGACGGGCTCCAGCCCCAGGGCGCGCGCCTGAGGGCTGCCGTCCACCGTCGCGCGACCCAGCTGGCGCAGCATGTCGAGGGGCGTGGTCATCGCGCGCCTTATAGCCGCGCCGCCCCCGTGTGCGAGCCCGGGAACGTCCGGCGCACGGCAAGGCTTTCGTCCGCGTTACGGAGGGGGGCATGGACCATTCGCTGAAGTCGCTGGGCGCGGCGCCGTTGCTGTCCGTCGGCGGCGTGCGGCTGACGCTGGTCTCGATCGCCAGCGCCGTCGTGATCGCGATCGTGGCGTTCGTGGTCGCACGGATCGCGCGCAAGTTCCTGGAGCGGATGCGCAAGCGCTCCAAGACGGGCGGCGCTGCGCTCTACGTGGTCGAGAAGCTGATCACCTACGCCATCATCGTCATCGGCGTGATGATGGCGCTGCAGACGGTGGGGCTGAACCTGTCGTCGCTCGCGGTGTTCGCCGGGGCGATCGGCGTGGGCGTGGGCCTGGGCCTGCAGGGTGTGGTGCGCGAGTTCGTCTCCGGCCTCGTGCTGATATTCGACGACGCCCTGCACATCGGCGACTTCATCGAGCTGACGGAGAAGGTGCGCGGCGAGGTGATCTCCATCGGCGCGCGCTCCACCCATATCCGCACCAACGACCAGGTCGACATACTGGTGCCGAACTCCAAGCTGATCGAAGGCGAGATCACCAACTGGACGCTGCGCAGCGCCACGCGGCGCATCCACGTGAAGTTCTCGGTCGCCTATGGGGTCGACAAGGCTCGCGTGCGCGACGCCGTGCTCGAGGCGGCGCATACGGTGCCCTTCACCCTTCCCGACGATGATCGGCGCAAGACCCAGGTGTGGATGACGGGCTTCGGCGACAGCTCGCTCAACTTCGAGCTGGTGGTTTGGCCAAAGCTGGAGGCGGTCAAGCGTCCCGCCTCCATGAACGCCGCCTACGTATGGGCGATCGAAGACGCGCTGCGCCGGGCCGACATCGAAATGCCCTTTCCTCAGATGGACCTGCGCGTGCGCTCCCTGTTCGGGCAGGAAGGCGACGACGCGCTGCGTACGCTCAAGCTCGAGGAGGCGGGTGGCGACGAGCCCGTCGCGCGCAAGACGCCCACCCGCAACGACGCGGCGGAGGACACGGTCGCGCCGCCCGAGGATCCGGTCCAAGCCGAGGCGCACCGCAGGGCCGCGACCGAGCCGGCCGAGTAGACTCCGCGCCCGTCGAGCGGGGGAGCGGTCGGGCCGCATGGTCCGGCACGGGCGTCCAGTCAGGTGAATCTTCCGGCGCCGTCAAAGTGAATTGCGGTTCGAGCGAAAACGTGCCCCCCTCGGTTTCGAAAGCAGGTGACCCATGAGCCCGCAATACAACGGAATATTCTGGATCATCGGGACGGTGATCTTTTGCGCCGCAGTCGTTGCCGGCTTGCTCTACGCGCGACGATCGGCACGGAAAATGGGCGTGCACTCCAAGGACACGATCAAGCAGACTCCTTCGGGTCCGGTCGTATCCACCACGGTTTCGACGCCGACGACGCGCGGTGAGGCGCCCGACAAGAAGCCCTAGACCTTTCAAGTCGCCGTCGATCGCCAAGGCCTGACGCACTCTTGGGTACGTCCAGAGCCCGTCCCGATGGGCGGCAGCCGAGTGTTCCCCGTGCCCGCCTCGTTCAGCCCTTCGTTGAGGGTTTAGCGTCTTGCGTGTGCCGCATGCTTGGTCTGCGGGTCGCTGGGTCCTCGGCATAAAGCCGGGGAGAGTGGAATATTGAGATGAACGCGCCGCCGTCCGGTCTCCCGGACCTGCGGAGCCTGCGGACTGCAGGCCTGCCGTCGAAGCCGTCGATGGCGGCCCGGAAGGGATTCGAACCCCTGACCTCCGCTTTAGGAAAGCGCTGCTCTATCCTGCTGAGCTACCGGGCCGGCGCGAAGCGTCTATCATGTGCGCCGGGGGGGATGAAGCGGCGAGCCTGAAGAACCGCTGCCGCCGAAGCGTGGAACCTGCGCGCCGGACGCGCTAATGTCCGTGCGAATTCGGCGGGAAAGAGTGACTGATGCTCGCGGTTGCAGGGGTCTTCGTGGTGCTGGCGCTGGCGGTGGTGTTCGCCGCCGTGAAGGTCGTGCCGCAGGGTTACGAATTCACCGTGGAGCGGTTCGGCCGCTACACCCGCACCTTGTCGCCCGGCATCGCCATCCTCACCCCGTTCGTGGAGCGGGTGGGGCGGCGCATGAGCCTGATGGAGCAGGTGCTGGCGGTGCCGCGCCAGGAGGTGATCACAAAGGACAACGTCACCGTACAGGTCGACGCCATCGTCTTCATCCAGATCGTGGACGCCGCGGCCGCCGCCTACCGCGTGGCCACCCTCGAGCCCGCCATCACCCAGCTCGTAATGACCAACCTGCGCACGGTGGTCGGCTCCATGGAGCTGGACGAGGTGCTGAGCCAGCGCGACGCCATCAACACGCGCCTCCTCACCGTGATCGACCACGCCACCTCGCCCTGGGGGGTGAAGGTGGCGCGCATCGAGATCAAGGACCTGCAGCCGCCGCCCGACATCACCAACGCCATGACCCGCCAGATGAAGGCTGAGCGCGAGCGCCGCGCGGTGATCACTGAGGCCGACGGCGAGAAGCAGGCGCAGGTGACCCGCGCCGAAGGCTCCAAGCAGGCCGCCATCCTGGAGGCCGAGGGTCGGCGCGAGGCCGCCTTCCGCGACGCCGAGGCCCGTGAGCGCGCCGCCCAGGCCGAAGCCGCCGCCACCACCGCGGTGTCGGACGCGGTGGAGAAGGGCAGCGTCGAGGCGCTCAACTACTTCGTAGCGCAGAAGTACGTGGAGGCCTTCGGGCGCTTCGCGTCCTCTCCCAACCAGAAGACGCTGATCGTGCCGGCCGACTTCGCCGCCCTGACGGGGGCGATCTCCGGCGTCGCCGAGCTGCTGAAGGCGCAAAGCGCGCCGACGTCGCAGGGGCCGTCCCCCACGCCCCAGGCCCCGCGTCGCGGCCGCATCGTCGAGGTGGGGACGACGACGGGGCTCCCGCCGACGCAGGGCGGGCCGGCGTGAGCTTCGTCGAGGCCCTGGTCGTCGCCCAGCCGGGCTGGGCCTGGCTGGCGCTGGGCGCCGCGCTCCTGGCCGCGGAGACGGCGACGGGCTCGGGCTACCTCCTGTGGCCGGCGGCGAGCGCGGGCGTGGTGGGCGTGCTGGCCTTCCTCGGCGCGCCGCTCGGCGTCCCCGGCGAGGTGCTGGTGTTCGCCGTCCTAACGCTGATCTCGACCGTCGTCGCGCGCAGGGTCTGGCCGCGACAGCCGCGGGCGTCGGACCCGCCCGACCTCAACGACATGGCGCTGCGCCTTGTCGGTCATGAGGGCCGCGCCGTGGCGGCGGGTCGCGTCTTCGTGGACGGCAAGGAGTGGGCGGCCGAGTGGGACGATGCGGCGGGCCCCGCCCCACCGGGCGCCGCGGTGCGCGTGCTGGCGGTGCTGGGCGGCGCGCGTCTGAGGGTGACGGCGCTCGCCATACCTTAAAGCGTGACGCAAGGCCGGGGGTGAAGCTGGCGAGCTTCCACCTGATCCGGTTGCGCTCTAGCGGGTGGCCCCTGGCCGCCAGAGGACGTCGCCGTCCGCGGCGGCGTTGGCGTGGCGGGCGGCTACGAACAGGAGGTCGGACAGGCGGTTGAGGTAGCGCAGCGCGGCGGGGTTGACTGCGTCTTCCGTCGCCAGGGCGACCGCGGCGCGCTCGGCGCGGCGCGCGATGGTGCGGGCGAGATGAAGGGCGGCCGCCAGGGGCGTTCCCGCAGGCAGCACGAAGGATTTCAGCGCCGGGAGCGGCGCGTTCAGCGCATCGAGCTCATGCTCGAGCCGGTCGACCTGCGCCTGCACGATCCGCGGCGGTTCGAAGCCGAGGTCGGGCGCGTCCGGGGTGGCGAGATCGGCGCCGAGGTCGAACAGCTCGTTCTGGATACGTTCCAGGAGCGCGTCGAGCGCCGCGTCGGGCCCCGCATGCCCACGCGCCACCCCAACCGCGCAGTTGCACTCGTCCACCTCGCCGTAGGCGACGACGCGCAGCGAAGCCTTGGAGACGCGCGCGCCGGTGGCCAGGCCCGTGTCGCCGGCGTCGCCGGTGCGGGTGTAGATGCGGTTGAGCTTGACCATGCGCCGCGGCCTGGCCTCAGCCCGGATGGCTCATCTTGTACATGAAGCCGATGAACAGCATTCCCACCGCGACCGCCTGCATGGTCACCCGCCAGCGCATGAAGCGGTTGCCATTGCGGGCGTTGAACTCGCCGCCGCGCGCCAGGCCGACCATCCCCAGCCCCAGCGGGATGACGACCCCGATCAGGGCCAGCACGATCAGGATGTTGATGAAGGTCATCATGGCCGCCGGTAGATAGTCTCGGGCGGGCGCGCGCGCCAGCGCTCAGCGCGCCCGCCCGAAGCCCGTGACGAGCAGGCTCAGCTCGCCCTCGCGGTCGTGCGGCCCGCGGAACAGCGAGCCCGAGATGGCGGCGCGATGGCCCGCCCAGCCGGCGAGGGTGGGCGCGAGTCGGGCCGTCTGGAAGTCGAACTTCACCGTGCGCACGTCTTCGGCGGCGGCCGCGCCGGAGCCCGACACGACGCAGATCGGGCGATCCAGCTTGAGCGCGAGGCGCCGTCCGTCCGGCAGGGGCGCGAGCCGGCCGACAAGCACCACCTGCGCAGGCTCGTAGTGCAGGCAGGTCGCCTGCGCGCCCGATGCGGCGACCACACTCTCGGCGACCAGGCTCGCGACGACCAGAAGCGCGAAGCGGATCAACTGCGCCACCGCAGCACCACGGGCTCGACGGGGTTCTCGAAGGGGCGGCCTTCGGCGCGGCTGCGCGCCCACTCGCGCTTGAGGGCGATGTACCATTTGGCCTGGCGGTCGGCGTCGTCGATCCAGATCAGCGGCGGGTCGTAGAGCAGGCCCGCGTTCTGCAGGTTCACCATATCGCCGTCCTGCTTGAGGAAGCGCCGCGCGGCGGCGGCGATCACGGGCTTGAGCAGGCCGAACACCCAGTGGTCGCTCCAGAACACCTGGGTGATGCGGGTGCGCTTCTCGTCCAGCGGGGTGAGGCAGGTCAGCGCCAGCACCTGCCGGTCGCCCACCTTCACGTGCTCCCAGCGCAGACCGGGCAGGCGGAAGGTGATCTCGGTCACCGGCGCGCCGCCCAGGAGGGCGTAGGCGCGCGAGTTCTTCGAAGGCGCGTGGGCGGCCATGGCGAAGCCGTAGGGGCGCGGCTCGAAGGCCTTGGCCTTCTCATGCTGACTATGCGCCGAGCGCCACCACCACTGCTGGTGCACGTAGGGGCCGTGCGCCGGGTCCATCAAGCCGACGACGGCGTGATCGACGTGGCTGTCGAAATCCATGCGCTCGACCAGCTTAGGCGACCCGCCGACCACGCCTTCGAACGTTGGCGGATCGTGGTCGGGCTCGCCCACCCCGCGGGGGTCTGACGTCATCCACACCCACACAAGCCCCTGACTCTCGCGCACCGGATAGCGGCGCACGCGGATGCGGCCGCAGTCGTACGCCTGCTCCGATGTCAGCGAGGGAATGGACGCGCACGCGCCGTCCGCCGTGCGGAAGGCCCAGCCGTGGTAGGGGCAGGCGACGGCGGGCGCGCCGTCCGGCCCGTCCACCTGGCGGCCGGCGCTGAGCGGGGCGGCGCGGTGGGGGCAGATGTCGCGCAGGGCGAACACCGCGCCTGTGCGGTCGCGCCCGATCATCACCGGCTCGCCGAGGAGCTCGTAGCGCGCCAGCGCCGCGCCCACCTCGTGCGAGAGTGCGGCCACATACCAGCAGTCGCGCACGAAGCCTCGGCCGAAGCCCGTGGCGGGGGCGGCGGCCTCCGGGCGGGCGGCGGGGGCGAGATCGCCTTCGGGCATGGCGCGAAGATAGCCCGGCCGCCCCGCGGCGCCAGCGGCGAACGGGCCACACCACGGCGCCCTTCACGTTGACGCGCGCCGCCCCGCGGTCTCCAAAGCCGAGGTGGACGACGCCGCGCCTTCTTCAGCGCCTCTGGCCGATGAGACGGGCGCGACGCTGCGTCTCCCGTCATCCCTTCCGCTGGAGTGCGGGCGCGAACTCATCGGCGCGCAGGTCGCCTACCGCACCTGGGGCCGGCTGGCGGACGACGGGGGCAACGCCGTGCTCGTGTGCCATGCGCTGACGGGCGACCAGCACGTGGCTGGCGCGCACCCCGCCTCAGGCAAGGACGGCTGGTGGGCGCGCACCGTCGGCCCCGGTCGCGCCCTCGACACCGACCGCTGGTTCGTGATCTGCGGCAACGTGCTAGGCGGCTGCGCGGGCACGACAGGGCCGGCGTCGCCCGATCCGCAGACCGGCCTGCCCTACGGCCTGCGTTTCCCGGTGATCTCGGTGGCCGACATGGTGCGCATGCAGGCGGCCCTGCTCGACGCGCTGGGCATTGCGCGCCTGCGCGCGGTGGTCGGCGGCTCCATGGGCGGCATGCAGGCGCTGGCGTGGGCGGTGGCGCATCCCGAGCGGATCGACGCTTGCGTGGCGCTGGCCACCGCCGCGCGCCACACCGCCCAGAACATCGCCTTCCACGAGGTCGGCCGCCAGGCGGTGATGGCCGACCCGGACTGGCGCGGCGGCGACTACCTGGCCTGTGGCGTGCGCCCCGAAAAAGGACTGGCCGTGGCCCGCATGGCCGCCCACGTGACCTACCTCTCGGAGGCCGCCCTGCAGCGCAAGTTCGGGCGCGAGCGGCGCGGCGACGCCCGCACGGGCGAAAGCTGGAGCTTCGACGCCGACTTCCAGGTGCAGAGCTACCTGCGCCACCAGGGCGCGACCTTCGTCGACCGGTTCGACGCCAACAGCTACCTCTACATCACCCGCGCCATGGACGACTTCGACCTCGCCGCCGCCCACGGGGGCGTGCTGGCCACAGCCTTTGCGCGCGCGCGCCACGTGCGCTTCGCGCTGGCGAGCTTCACCTCCGACTGGCTCTACCCCACCTCGGAGAGCCGCGCGGTGGTGCGCGCGCTCAACGCCGCCGGCGCACACACGAGCTTCGTGGAGATCGAGAGCGACAAGGGCCACGACGCCTTCCTGCTCGACGAGCCCGTGCTCGACGACGTGCTGCGCGGCTTCATGGCCGCGTTGGCGTGACCGACGCGGGCGCCCTGCCGCTGCGCGAGGACTTCCGCGAGATCCTGCGCCTTGTGCGGCCCGGCGCGCGCGTGCTCGACGTGGGCTGCGGCGCGGGCGAGCTTCTTCAGCTCCTGCGCGATGAGAAGGGCTGCGACGCGCGCGGCGTCGAGATCGGCGCCGAGGGCGTGGCCGCCTGCCTCGCCCGCGGCCTCCCCGTCATGCAGGGCGACGCCGACCGCGACCTGCACGAGTACCCGCCCGACAGCTTCGACTACGCCATCCTCTCGCAGACGCTGCAGGCGGTGCGCGAGCCGCGCAAGGTGCTGGAGGACCTCACCCGCCTGGCCGAGCGCGCCGTCGTCTCCTTCCCCAACTTCGGCCACTGGCGCGTGCGCGCCTCGCTGGGCTTCCGCGGCCGCATGCCGGTGACCCGGGCGCTGCCCAACCCCTGGTGGTCCACCCCCAACATCCGCCTCTGCACGCTGGGCGACTTCCTGGAGCTGGCCCGCGATCTCGGCCTGCAGGTGGAGGCCGCCGCCGCCCTGGCCCGCGGCCGCCCCGCCCGCGCCATCCGCCCCGCCTCGCCGCTGGAGACGTGGCGCGCCGAGCAGGCCCTGCTCCTCCTGCGCCGCACCCGTGCGCCGCCGCCTCCCGTCCCGGGCCCGCGCAGCGACCTGTTCGGCTGAAGGTTCAGCCGAGGTCGGCGCAAGCGCGAGAGGTGAGAACAAGTAGGACGGGCGCGTGCGCCCGATCCGGTCACGCCTCAGCGCCTGAGGCGCGTCGCGGCCTTGGCGATCGCCCGACGAATACTGGGGCTGTCGGTGATGAACAGGCACTGGGCGACCGGGGCGAACTTCGTACTTTCCGCGACTGGGGCGTCGACATGCACGGCATAAGGCCCCTCGGCGACAAGCTCGGCCTGCACCGCATCGCCGACCGCACGCCATTCGAAGACGACGCCGCCAAGGTGTTCCAACAGGACCGAGTTGGCGTATTCGCCCTGGTGTCTCAGGTAGTCTCCGTCAGACTTTTGCAAAGTCAGGCAGGTGGCGACCGCGTAGTGGCCGATGTCGGTGGTCGTCGGCCTGCGATCGGCAAGAGCCGGACCGGACGACACCAGCATCGCGGCGAGCACGATGGCGCCGAGGCGCTGTACGGCGGTCATAGGCTGTCGATGACCCCGCCGTCGACGCGCAGCGCCGCGCCTGTGGTGGCCGACGCCTGGGGCGAAGCCACGTAGACGACCATGTTGGCCACCTCCTCCACGCTCGCCCCGCGCTGGATGATCGAGCTCGGACGGTTCTCAGCGATGAAGTCCTTCATGGCCGCCTCCACGCTTTTCCCCGACCCCTCGGCCCCTCCGGCCAGCATGTCGGCGACTCCGTCCGACAGGGTGGGGCCCGGCAGGACCGAGTTCACCGTCACGCCCGTGCCGGCCATGCGCTTGGCCAGGCCCCGCGCCAGGGCGACGTCAGCGGTCTTGCTCACCCCGTAGTGGATCATCTCCATCGGGATGTTGAAGGCCGACTCCGAGCCCAGGAAGATCACGCGTCCCCAGCCGGCGTCGCGCATGGCGGGCAGGTAGGCGCGCGCGAGCCGCACGCCGGCCATGACGTTGACCTGCCAGTGGCGCTCCCACTCTTCGTCGGGCGTGTCGAAGAAGTCGGACGGCGCGAACACCCCGGCGTTGCTCACCAGGATGTCGCACCTGGGCTCGGCGGCCACCAGCGCCTCGCACCCGTCAACCGAGCCCAGGTCGGCGGCGACGCCGCGCGCCCCGTGCCCGACCTTGGCGATCGCCGCCTCCACCTTGTCGCGCGAGCGGCCGTTGACGACGACCTGGGCGCCCGCCTGCGCCAGGCCCTGGGCGATCGCCAGCCCGATCCCCGCGGTCGAACCCGTGACGATGGCCGTCTTGCCGCTGAGCTCGATCTTCATGGACCTGTCCTCTCTGAACCTTGCGACCCACAACGCCCGAGAGCGCGAAGCGGTCGCCCGCGGGGCGCGGGCGCTCACGCCAGCGCCCACACCCCCGTGCGCTTCACCTCCGCGTCCTCCAGTTCGCGGGAGGTGGCCACCTGGTAATCGGCCAAGGGCGTGAGGCCGGTCGGGTCGAAGTAGCTGCGGCCCGGATCGCCGATCAGCACGCGGGCGCCGGCGGCATGCGCCTGCGCCAGCCAGGCGCGCACGCGCTGCGCCAGGGGGCGCTCGTAGGCGATGTCGCCGGCGCAGATCAGGTCGACGGGCGGGGGTGGGGAGGAGAGCAGGTCTGCGGCGGTGAAGCGCACCACCACGCCGTTCACCTCGGCGTTCAAGGCGGTAGCTGCGGCGCAGAAGGGGTCGATGTCGGCGCACAGCACCTCGGCCGCGCCGGTTAGGCCGGCGGCGATGCCCACGAGGCCCGAGCCGGTGGCGAAGTCGAGCACGCGCTTGCCGGCGGCTTCCTGAGGGTGGTCGAGCAGCCACCGCGCCAACGCCTGGCCGCCGGCCCAGGCGAAGGCCCAGAAGGGCGGCGCCACGCCGAGCTCGCCCAGCGCCTCCTCGGTGAGGCGCCACAGGGGGGTGACCTCGTCGGCGAGGTGCAGCTGCAGCTCCGGCGCGTGAGACGGGCGCTGCAGGCGGGTGTTGGCCAGGATGAAGGCGCGCGCGTCGGCTGTCGGCGCCGTCACGCCGCGGCGAGGGCCTCGGCGAAGGCGGGGGCGGCCGCCCCGGCGCGCTTACGGCCGAGCACGGCCACAGCGCTCGCGCCGGCGCCCAGCACACGCGCGCCGAAGCGGGCGATGTCGGCGGGGCCGACGGCGTCTATGCGCGCGGCGATCTCGGCAGGGGGCACGAGGCGGCCCAGCATGTGCAGCTGCACCGCCGCGCCCTCGGCGCGGTTCAGCGGACTCTCGCGCCCCATGAACAGGCCCGAACGCGCCTGCGCCTTGGCGCGGGCCAGCTCGGCTTCGCCGATGCTCGCGGCCAGCTTGGCCAGTTCGGCGGCGACGAGGCGCGCCATGGGCGCGGCGTCCTTGTCGGAGACGCCGGCGTAGATCCCCAGGATCCCCGTGTCTTCGTAGGCGTCGGCGTAGGCGTCCACCGCGTAGCAGAGGCCGCGGGTCTCGCGCGCCTCCTGGAACAGGCGCGAGGCCATGCCGCCGCCCAGCACTTCGGCGAACAGGCGCTGGGGCCAGTAGTCGGCGTCGTTGGCGGCCGCGCCGGGCAGCAGCAGCACCATGTGCGCCTGCTCCAGCGACCGCGCCTCCGCCTGGGCGCCGCCCGCGAATGCGGCGGGTGCCAGCGGGGCGGCGGCGGCTACGGGCGCCATGTCGCCGAACGCCGCTTCGGCCAGCGCCAGCAGCTCGGCCTCGTCCACCGCGCCGGCGGCGCTCACCACCAGCCGAGCGGGGTCGGCGTAGAGGGCGGCGTGGTGGGCCATCAGCGCCTCGCGGGTGACGGGCGCCAGCGTCGCGTCCAGCCCCAGGATCGGCCGGCCCATCGGCTGGTCGGCGAAGGCGCGGGCCTGGGCCAGATCGAACACGCGATCGTCCGGCGTGTCGGCGGCCTCGGCGATCTCCTGGCCAATGACGCCCTTCTCGCGTTCCAGCTCGTCGGGGTCGACGGTGGGGCGGCGCACGAGGTCGGCCAGCACCTGCATGGCCAGCGGCAGTCGGCCCTCGAGGTGGCGCACCTGATAGCTGGTGCGCTCGTAGCCGGTGGCGGCGTTGATCCAGCCGCCCTCGCCCTCGATCGCCTCGACGATCTCGCGCGAGGTGCGCGCGCCGGCGCCCTTGAACACCATGTGCTCGAGCAGGTGGCTCCAGCCGTTGCGCTCCGCCGCCTCCCAGCGCGCGCCGCCGCGCACCACCACAGACAGGGCGGCGCTCTCCAGCCCCGGCATGGGGTCGGCGACGACGCGGACGCCGTTGGGCAGGGTGTGCAGGCGGGCGGTCATGACGCTCAGGCGGCGCGCCGCTCGGCGGCGAAGGCGCGCACATAGGCTTTCAGCGCCTCGGTTTCAGCGGCGAGGCGGTCGATGCGCTCCACGCGGGTGGCGAGCGCCTCGGCGCGGGCGTGGGCGGCGGGCGGCTCGCCGGTGGCGGCCTCCACGGCGTCGGGAAATTTGGCCGGGTGAGCGGTGGCCAGCACCACAACGGGCGCGCCCGCCGGCAGGTCGAGGGCGGGGACGGCGGCCAGCGCCACGGCGGTGTGGGGGTCGACCAGCATGTCGGCCTGCTCCCACGTCGCCTGGATGGCCATGGCGGTGGCGGCCTCGCCGGTGGAGGCGGCGCGGAAGAGGGCGAGCTCGGGGGAGGCCGGGAGCGCGATGGGCTCGCCGCGGGCGAGGCCCTCGAAGGCGGCGCGGGTGGCGGCGGGGTCGCGGCCGGCCAGCTCGAAGTGCAGGCGCTCGAAGTTGGAGGCGACCTGGATGTCCATGGCCGGCGACTGGGTGGCTGTGCTCTCGCCCCGGGCGTAACGGCGCTCGGCGAAGGTGCGCGCCAGGATGTCGTTGGCGTTGGTGGCCACGCCGATGGCGGCGGTGGGCGAGCCCAGGCGGTGGGCGGCGTAGCCTGCAAAGGCGTCGCCGAAGTTGCCGGTGGGCACCACGAAGGCCGGCGCGCGGCCCAGGGCGGCGGCGGCGGTGACGTAGTAGACGCTCTGCGCCGCGATCCGCGCCCAGTTGATCGAGTTCACGCCGGAGAGGTCCACCTCGCCCCTGAAGGCCGCGTCGGCGAACAGGCCCTTCACCAGCGCCTGGCAGGCGTCGAAGTCTCCCTCCACCGCCAAGCAGCGCACGTTGGGGGCGTTTGCGGTGGTCATGAAGCGGCGCTGCACTTCGCTGATGCGCCCCTGTGGGAACAGCACGACGAGATCGACGTGCGCCGCGCCCGCAAAGGCCTCCACCGCCGCGCCGCCGGTGTCGCCGGAGGTGGCGACCACGAGCGTAAGGCGCCGGCCCGCGGGGCCGAGCACGGCGTCGTACAGCCGGGCCAGGAGCTGCATCGCCACGTCCTTGAACGCCAGCGTGGGGCCGTGGAACAGCTCGAGCAGCCAGGTGGAGGCGCCCAGCTGCACCAGGGGCGTCACCGCCGGGCGGTCGAAGCCGGCGTAGGCGGCGTGGCACATGTCGCGCAGGGCCGGCCCCTCGAACGCCTCGCCCGCGAAGGCGCTTATCACCTCGGCGGCGACGTCGGCGTAGGCCATGCCCGCGAAGGCGGCGAAGCGCTCGGGCGCCAGGGTGGGCCAGGTCTCGGGCGTGTACAGGCCGCCGTCGGGGGCGAGGCCCGCCAGCAGCGCCTCGCGAAAATCGACGGCGGGCGCCCGGCCGCGGGTCGAGACGTAGCGCATGGCGCTCACGCGCGACGCCCTCGGCTAGCGTCGCAGGCGCTCATCGCTCGACCGGTCGACCTTGGCGCACGCCGCGCAGACTTTTCAGCAGGAAGGCGAGGTAGACGCCGATCAGCGCCAGGGCCAGGCCGAACCAGGTCACGGCGTAGCCCAGGTGATTGTTGGGGATATCCGTTGGGAGGGGCGAGGGGATCAGGCCTGGGCCGGCGACGGGCGTCTCCAGCTCCAGCATGAAGGGGGCCGGGTCGGCGGCGTGCAGCGCGGCGGACATGGCGGGTACGTTGCGGCGCATCCACTGGCCGTTGGCGTCGGTGGGGATGGGGGTGGAGATCAGCCCGTCGGTCCAGCTCTTGGCGTCGGGGGTGCGCAGCACGCCGACCACCGAGGCCTGGCTGGAGGGAAGCGTCACCGCCTGCAGCGCCGGGGGGCTCACCGGCGGAAGGCGCTCGAAGCCGAGGTCGACCAGGAGGGTGCGGTAGGGCAGGCCGCGCGGCAGGGTGCAGGCGGCGATCTGGCGCCAGCCGGGGCCGGAGGCCTGCAGGCCGTAGAGGTGCAGGCCACGACCGGGCAGGCCGTCGCACAGCACCTGAACGCGGGTGAAGTCGAGCCCGCGCGCGCCTTTGGCCCGGCCGGCGGCGGCGGGATCGGCGGCACGGTTCAGCACCACGCCGAGCGGTTCGGGCGGCGCGGTCTGCAGGGCGGCGATGCGGGCGAGCAGGTCCTCCTTCCACACCTTGCGCTGCAGCTGCCACACGCCGAGCCAGCACAGCACGACGACCCCCAGCGCGGCGACGAGGGTCACCGCGGCGAGGCGGCCGCGGGCGCCGCGGCGGCGGAGGTCAGTCGTCACTACGGTGCTCGGCGGCGTGGTTGGCGTATTGCGCGGCGATCAGGACGCCCTTGAAAGGCCGCAGCAGGCCGACGCTGAGCAGCGCCGCCAGGGGCAGCCACACCACCGCCTCCACCCAGACCGGCGGGTGAAGGCCGACCTCGGTGAATAGGAGGCCGAAGCAGGCGATGGTTCCGCCGATCAGCATGCCGAACACCGCCGGACCGTCTCCCGGGTCCACCGCCGAGAGGTCGAGGCCGCACGCGGCGCAGGCGGGCGCCACGGTGAGAAGGCCGCGGAACAGCCGGCCCTCGCCGCAGCGCGGGCAGCGGCCCAGCACGCCCGCCACGTAGGGGCGGACCGCGGCGGGAACCAAGGCGAGCCGCGGGGTCAGCCCGGTTTGCCGACGGCGTGGCCGAACATGACGTAGATGAAGGCGAACAGGAACAGCCACACCACGTCGACGAAGTGCCAGTACCAGGCGGCCGCCTCGAAGCCGAAGTGCTTCTGCGGCGTCATCTGTCCCACGTACAGTCGCAGCAGGCAGATCGCCAGGAAGATGGTGCCCACGATCACGTGGAAGCCGTGGAAGCCCGTGGCCATGAAGAACGATGAGCCGTAGAGACCGCTGTTGGCCGCATCGGTGTTGAAGAACAGCTTCTCGGTGATGATCTCGCGGTATTCGTAGGCCTGGATGCAGCTGAACAGAAGGCCGAGCACTACGGTAAGCCACAGGGCGGTCTTGGCGCTCTTGCGATCGCCTTCCATGATGGCGTGGTGCGCCCAGGTGACAGTGGTGCCTGATGTCAGCAATGTCAGCGTGTTGATCAGGGGGAAGTGCCAGGGATCGAGCGTTTCGACGCCCTTCGGCGGCCACGAACCCCAGGCCTGACGCACCTCTTCGATAGCGGAATAGGTGCGGTCATGATGAAACAGCGCCATCTCGAAGAAGATCCAGAACCAGGCGACGAAGAACATCACCTCCGAGGCGATGAACAGGATCATGCCGTAGCGCAGGCCGATGGAGACCACCGGCGTGTGGTCGCCCGCGCGGCTCTCCTTGATCACGTCCGACCACCAGCCGAACATGCAGTAGAGGATGCCCGCCATGCCCGCCGCAGCCACCCACCAGGTGCCGTGCGGCAGGCCGAACAGGCCCTTGACCCAGACCACGATCCCCAGCGCCAGCACCACCGCGCTGAACGACGAGATCAGCGGCCAGGCGCTTGGCTTGACCAGATGATAGTCGTGCTGCGGTGCTTCGTGCCCGTCGTCGTGGTGTGCCGTGTCGGTGATGGCCATGGGCGACGTAGCGATCCGATCGTTGAGCGTGCGGCGGGGGAATGGGGCGCGGTTTGCCAGAGCCTGTGCGCGCCGCCAAGGGGCTGCGTGTGGCGCGCTCGCCTCAGCTCGCGGCGGGCTTCGCGTCGGTGGCGGGGAAGAAGGTGTAGGAGAGCACGATCTCCTTGAAGGCGCGGGTGTCGGCGTCATTCACGAAGGCGGGCTCTACGAAGTAGACCACCGGGAAATCGACCGTCTTGTGGGCGGGGATGGTCTGGTCGGAGAAGCAGAAGCACTGGGTCTTCACGAAGTATGGCCCCGCCGCCTCGGGGGCCACATTGTAGCTGGCGCGGCCGATCAGCGGCTTGTCGCTGGTGTTGGTAACCGTAAAATAGGCGATGGTCGAAGCGCCGATGTGGGTCACTTGGCTCGGCTGGTCCGGCGTGAACGTCCAGGGCAGGCCGCGCACGTTGGTGTCGAAGCGCACCGATAAGGTGCGGTCGAGCACGGGTCCGGTCGGGCCGGCTTCGGCGCGACGGACGGTGCCGTTGAAGCCCGTCACCTGGCAGAACTTACGGTAGAGCGGCACCGACGCGTAGGCGAGCCCCACCATGGCGACCACAGTGCCTGCGCACACCGCGGGCAGCAGCAGCAGGCGCCGGCGCGCGCGGGCGTCAGACATGGTGCACGACCTGGCCGAGGCGCACGATCGAGATCACGAAGATCAGCAGAACGAGCGCCACCAGCCCCAGCCCGATCGCCGCCGAGCGCAGCCGTCGCGCCCGGGCGGCGGCCTGCCCCTCGTGGAAGGGATCGCGCGCCTTCACAGGCCGGCTCCACGCAGGCCGTGCTCGACCAGCAGCGCGGCGAAGAGGGCGAAGAGGTACAGGATGGAGAAGGCGAACACGTTGCGCGCCTCCTTGGCCCCGACCTTCATCGCTTCGCGCCCATCTGCGCCGTGGCCCGGCGCGTCGCCGGCGTTGGAGGCGTAGAGCTTGCAGGCCAACGCAGTGAAGCACACGCCGCCGACGATCGAGATCGCGGCGTAGAACCGTCCGCCCAGCCCCGTGACCAGCGGCGCCACCCCCGCCAGCGACAGCAGCACGGAATACACCAGGATCTGCAGCCGCGTGGCGCGCGCGCCCTTCAGCACCGGCAGCATGGGCACCCCGGCGCGGGCGTAGTCCTCAGTGGTGTAAAGCGACAGCGCCCAGAAGTGCGGCGGCGTCCACAAAAAGACGATGGCGAAGAGGATCCAGGCGTCCAGGGGCGCGTGGCCGGTGGCGGCGGCCCAGCCCACCACCGGCGGCAAGGCGCCTGCCGCGCCGCCGATGACGATGTTCTGCGGGGTCGAGCGCTTCAGCCAGCGGGTGTAGACGACGGCGTAGAAGGCGATGGTGAAGAGCAGCAGCCCCGCGGCGACCAAATTCACCGCCATCGCCATGACGAGCACCGAGGCCATCGACAACACCGCGCCGAAGGCGGCGGCCTCGGCGGGGGCGATCACCCCGCGCGCGGTTGGGCGCCCGCGGGTGCGGCGCATGCGGGCGTCGAGATCGGCCTCGTAGGCCATGTTGAAGGCGCCCGCCGCGCCCCCGCCCACCGCGATGCACAGCACCGCGATCACCGCCAGCACCGGATTCATCGGCGTGTCGGCGCAGACCAGGCCCACGAGCCCGGTGAACACCACGAGCGACATCACACGCGGCTTGAGCAGCGACACGTAGTCGGCCGGCCCGGCCAGCGCCTGGGCGCGCACCCGCGCCTCGGCGGTCGGAACGGCGGGGGACTCCAGCACGACGGGAACAGGCTCCGGGTTCATGAACAAGGCGCGGCCCTCGGGCGAGGTCCGCGCCTTGGACGCCCCTGCGGGCGAAGGGTCAAGCGCAGCGCCAGGGCGGCGCCGCGCCAGGGCTCAGTGCGGCTCGCCTTCCAGCGCGGCCACCGGGTTCACCTCGTGGATGTCGTGGATCACCGGCAGCTCGTTGAACTGGTGGAAGGGTGGGGGCGAAGACAGCGTCCACTCGAGCGTGGTGGCGCCCACGCCCCAAGGGTTGGCCACCGCCGGACGACGGCGGATGGCGGCCTCGGCCAGCATGACCAGGAAGATCAGGATGGAAAAGGCGGTGATGACGTAGCCGATCGAGGACACGTGGTTCCAGAAGGCGAAGGCCGCCGGATAGTCCACGATCCGGCGCGACATCCCCTGCAGGCCCAGGAAGTGCTGCGGGAAAAACACCACGTTCACGCCAATGAACATGACAGTGAAGTGCGCTATCCCGAGGTACTCGTTGTACTTCACGCCCCACATCTTCTCGAACCAGTAGTAGTAGCCAGCGAATATGGCGAACACTGCGCCCAGGCTCAGCACGTAGTGGAAGTGCGCGACGACATAGTAGGTGGCGTGCAGCGAATAGTCGACGCCGGCGTTGGCCAGAACCACGCCAGTGACGCCGCCGACGGTGAACAAGAAAATGAAGCCGATGGCGAACAGCATCGGTGTCTCGAAGGTCAACGAGCCGCCCCACATGGTGGCGATCCAGCTGAAGATCTTCACGCCCGTCGGCACGGCGATCACCATGGTGGCCGCCACGAAGTAGGCCTGCAGGTTCACGTTCATGCCGACGGTGAACATGTGGTGGGCCCACACCACGAAGCCCACAAAGCCGATGGCCACCATGGCGTAGGCCATGGCGAGGTAGCCGAACACGGGCTTGCGCGAGAAGGTCGCCACCACGTGGCTGATGATGCCGAAGCCCGGCAGGATCAGGATGTACACCTCCGGGTGGCCGAAGAACCAGAACAGGTGCTGGTACATCATGGGATCGCCGCCGCCCGCCGCGTCGAAGAAGTGCGTGTGGAAGTTGCGGTCGGTGAGCAGCATGGTGATGGCGCCGGCCAGCACCGGCAGCGACAGCAGCAGCAAGAAGGCGGTGATCAGCACCGACCAGGCGAACAGCGGCATGCGATGCAGGGTCATACCCGGCGCACGCATGTTGAAAATGGTAGTGATGAAGTTGATCGCGCCCAAAATCGAGCTCGCTCCGGCCAGATGGAGCGAGAAGATCAGTATATCCATCGCCGGCCCGGTATGTCCGGAGGTCGACAGTGGCGCGTAGAGCGTCCAACCTCCTCCGAAGCCTCGCCCGGGTCCCCCATCCACGAACAGCGAGGTGATGAGTAGGCCGAAGGAGGCGACCAGCAGCCAGAACGAAATGTTGTTCATGCGCGGGAAGGCCATGTCCGGCGCTCCGATCATGATCGGCACCATCCAATTGCCGAAGCCGCCGATCATAGCGGGCATGACCATGAAGAAGATCATGATCAGCCCGTGCGCGGTGATGGCGACGTTGTAGCCCTGGTTGGATGGCTCGAAGAGCGGCAGGTAGCGGGCCATCAGCGAGCCCTTGGTGAACACCTGCACCCCCGGCTCGGCCAGCTCCCAGCGGATCAGGCCGCTGATCGCGCCGCCCAGGAGGCCCGCCATGATGGCGAACAGCAAGTAGAGCGTGCCGATGTCCTTGTGGTTGGTCGACAGGAACCACCGCGTAAAGAACGGCGGCACGTGCTCGTCATGCGCGTGCTCGGCGTGCCCGTGGGCGCGGGGGTCGGATTCGCCGTGCGCGGCGTAGGTGGCGGCCATGCGTCTAGAGCCTGTTCGGAAAGCGTACGGGGGGCGTCGGCGAAGGGATCATGCGGTTCAGGCAGGGCTCGCGCCGGGCAGCTTGGCCTTGCCGCGCGGACCCGTTTGCGCGGCCGGCGGCTCGCCGGCGGGGGTTGCGGGCGGCGTCGCTGCACCGGTCACCGGACCGACCGGCGCTGCGTTGGGCGCGGTCGCCGCAGGTGTGGGCGTCAGCGGCGGCGCGGTGGGGGAGGCGGTGGTCACGCCGCCGGGTGCGGCCTCGGGTTTCTTGGCGGCGTGCGCGGCCACCCAGGCGTCGTACTGCGGCTGCGTCACCACATCGACCTCGATGGGCATGAAGCTGTGGTTCACCCCGCAGAGCTCGTTGCACTGGCCATAGTAGGTTCCGGTCCGCTCAGGGCGGAACCACAACTGGTTCACGCGGCCGGGAATGGTCGTCGTCTGTATGCCGAAGGCCGGCACGAAGAAGGCATGCAGCACGTCGGCTCCGGTGGCCAGGATCTGAATGTTCTTCTGCACCGGCACCACCAGCGGGTGGTCCACCGCCAGGCGGTAAAGGCCCGGACCCTTGGCCTCGGCCTGCGCCTCGGGCAACGGGTTCGAAGTGTACTCGGCGATCCCCGCATCCGGGTATTCGTAGCTCCAGTACCACTGGTTGCCTGTGACCTTGATGGTCACGTCGGGCTTGGGCACGTTGTGATAGGCGTACAGCAGCCGGAAGGAGAAGATCGCGAAGAACATCAGGATCAGCACCGGCAGCACCGTCCAGAGTATCTCGATCGGCGTATTGTGGCTGAAGCGCGCCGGCGTGGGGTTGGCCTTCGCATTGAACTTGACCACGATGTAGATCAACAGCCCCAGTACGAAGAGGCAGACCGCGCCCAGCGCCGGCATCAGGATGATGTTGTGGAAGAAGTCCGTCGAATCGCGCAGCGCGCTGTTCGACGGCTGCAGCCCGATCGCGCCCGGGGTGGGCTGACCCACCAGGTCGGCGGCCATCGCCGGCGCGGCGACCATCATCGCCGCCCCGACCGCGACCGCGCCTCGTGCGACCGACCGCATCATCCCCAACCCCACGCGCATGCCTGGCTTCACCTTCGCTCATATCGCCGCCGGTCGTGCGGGCCTCGCCCTCACCACGCGACAGCATCGCCGCAGCGCTTCCGAGTGACCGACGCGCAGGCGCGCGACGATGTGAGAGCGCCATGCTGATCAGGCGTGCGCCATATCCTTCCGCCCTGCGCTTGCCAAGGCTGGGACGCGCAGAGGATGGCCGATCCGCTCAGTTCGCGCGGCGCGTCGTCGCCTGCGCGCGGGGCTTGGGGAGGGGTGCGGGCTCCGGCGGGTCCTTGTCGCCCTGACCCACGTCCACGGGCGGCACGCCGAGGCGCAGCTGAACGTGGGCTAGCTCCGCATGGCAGGCCACCGTTTCGCAGCGCGCGTTGGCGAGGGCCGCGAGACCCGTCGCCGCGCGCGCGATCGCCACGTCGCCTACGGTTGCGAGGCGCGCCTCGCGCTGCGCGGTCACGAGCCGGGCGACCAGCGCCGCCTGCTCGCACAGCGCCGCATCGATCGCCCGTTCGGCGGCCACGAGCCGGCTCCCTACGTCCCGCGCCAGGCGCAACCTGTCCATCCAAAACCCCCAGACTCAGCATCCACAGGTTGTCGGAAGCAGTGCATGCGCGCCACCCCCGATCTCCAGCTTCACGTTGACGTTCACGTCAGCCTGAGGTAGGCCGAGCCGCGATGCCGCCCGGAAAGCCAGATCGATCGTGGAGCATCCGCCAGCTCTGCGATGAGTTTGGCGTGACGGCGCGTGCGTTGCGCTTCTACGAGGACAGCGAGCTGCTCGCTCCCGCCCGCCGCGGCCAGGTGCGCGTGTACGACGCACGCGACCGGGCGCGGCTGCAGCTGATCGTTCGCGGTCGCCGCGTCGGTTTCAGCCTGGGCGAGCTGCGCGACATGCTCGACCTCTACGACGACCGGGACGGCGGCGCCGCGCAGATGGCCGCCACGCTGCCGCGCTTCCGTGCCCGGATCGACGCGCTTTACGCGCAGCGCGAGGACATCGACCATTCCATCGCCTGCCTGCAGGAGGGGTGTGACCGGCTGCAGCAGCGGCTGGAGGCGATCCGCCCCGACCTGCTGCCCGAGGCCGACACCTACGATCGCGTGCTGCGTGCGCGGCTCGACGACACGCATATCTAGACCCGACCCGATCCACCCTTCGGAGACCCGATGCCCTACCGCGCTCCTGTCCGCGATCAGATGTTCCTGCTGCGCGATGTCCTGCGCATCGATGGCTACGCCAACCTGGCGGGCTTCGCCGACGCTTCGTCCGAAACGGTGGAGCAGGTGCTGCAGGCGGCGGCCGAGTTCGTCGAGGGCGTGCTCGCGCCCCTGAACAAGGTGGGCGACGTGCAGGGCTGCACCTGGGCGGCCGATAACAGCGTGAAGACGCCGGACGGCTTCCCCGCCGCCTACCGCCAGCTGTGCGAGGGCGGTTGGCCGGCGCTGACCTCCGATCCCGACTACGGCGGCCAGGGCCTGCCGGCGGTGGTTGGCGCGGCCTACGCCGAGCTGACCTCCGGCGCCAACATGGCCTTCGGCATGTACCCGGGCCTGACTCACGGCGCCTACGCCGCCATCCGCGAAGGCGGGTCGGCCGCGCAGAAGGCGCTCTACCTGCCCAAGCTCGTGTCAGGCGAGTGGACGGGCACCATGAATCTCACCGAGCCGCAGTGCGGCACCGACCTGGGCATGCTGCGCACCAAGGCGGTTCCGAACGGCGACGGCGCGTACGCCATCTCCGGCCAGAAGATCTGGATATCGGGCGGGGAGCACGATTTGGCGGAGAACATCGTCCACCTCGTGCTGGCGCGCATCGACGGGGCGCCGGCGGGAGTGAAGGGCATCAGTCTGTTCATCGTGCCCAAGTTCCTGCCCGACGCTGCCGGGAACGCGGGCGCCCGCAACGGCGTGGCCTGCGCCGGGCTCGAGGAGAAGATGGGCATCCACGGCAACGCCACCTGCGTCATGGCTTACGACGGGGCGAAGGGGTGGCTGCTGGGCGAGGAGAACGCGGGGCTCAAGCTCATGTTCGTCATGATGAACGAGGCGCGGTTGGGGGTCGGCGTGCAGGGGTTGGCTCAGGCCGAAGCCGCCTACCAGGCCGCCGCCGAGTTTGCTAAGGATCGCCTGCAGGGGCGCTCGCTGACAGGCCCCAAGAACCCCGCGGGGCCCGCCGACCCCATCATCGTGCACCCCGACGTGCGGCGCATGCTGATGGACAGCCGAGCCGTGCTAGAGGCCGGCCGCGCTTTCGTGCTGTGGACCGCATTGCAGGGCGACCTGCAGCACAAGGCTCCCGACGCGGTGACGCGCGAAAAGGCGGCCGACTACATGGGCCTGCTGACGCCCGTGGTGAAAGCCTACCTCACCGACAAGGGCTTCCAGGCGTGTTCGAGCGCCATGCAGGTGTTCGGCGGTTCGGGCTACACCGAGCACTTCCCCGCAAGCCAGTACCTGCGCGACAGCCGCATCGCCTTGATCTACGAGGGGACCAACGGCGTGCAGGCGCTGGACCTCGTGGGCCGCAAGCTCGCCGCCAAGGGTGGCCGCGCGGTGATGGCCGTGTTCGCCGAGATGGATGCGGCCGTGGCCGAGCACGGCGCGGACGCGGCCTGCAAGCCGTTTGCCGAGGGCCTGGGCGCCCTCAAGTCCCAGCTGCAGGAAGCCACTTTCTGGCTGATGCAGAACGGCCTGGCCGACCCGGACAACGCCGGCGCCGCCTCGAGCGACTACCTGCACCTCTTCGGGACGACCGCGCTGGCCTACATGTGGCTCAAGATAGCCCACGCCGCTCAGGCGAAGATCGCAGCGGGCGACACCGATCCGTTCTACGCGGGCAAGCTGGCCGTCGGCCGCTATTTCCTCGAACGCATCGCACCCGAGGGCGCCATGCATCTGGCCAAGCTGAAGACCGGCGCGGCCTCGCTGATGGCGCTGCCGGCCGAGGCGTTCTGATGAGCGGCCACGACGCCGTCGTCGAATGGCGCGGGCCCGGCGAAGCCGACGTGCTCTCCGGCTTTTACTCGCGCGAGCACGTGATCCGGCTCGACGGCGGCGTCGTCATACCCGGATCCGCCTCGCCGTCGGTGGTGCGCGCGCCGTGGAGCGCGGAGGCCGCCGCCGATCCGGAGGAGCTGCTGGTGGCCGCCGCCAGCGCCTGCCACATGCTCGTCTTCATCGACCTGGCGCGCCATGCGGGCTTTGCGGTGCTGGGCTACCGCGACGCCGCGCAGGGCCGGATGGGCAAGGTGGGCGAGGGGCGCTTCGGCCTGACCCGCATCGCGCTGCGCCCCGCCGTCGAATGGCCTCCGGGCAAGGCGCCCACCCAGGCGCAGCTCGACGACCTGCACCATCGCGCCCACCTGGGGTGCTTCATCGCCAACTCGTTGATCGCCGAGATCACCATAGAGCCGCCGGGGCCTCTAGCCGCCGCCGGCGCACAGGGAGCCGCCGCCCATGCCTGAGGCCTACATCTACGATCACGTCCGCACCGCGCGGGGCAAGGGCAAGAAGGACGGTTCGCTGCACGAGATCACCGCCCTGTCGCTCGCCACCCAAGTGCTCGCCGCCCTGCGCGACCGCAACGACCTCGACACCTCGCGGGTGGACGACGTGGTGCTGGGCTGCGTGACCCCGGTGGGAGAGCAGGGCGCCGACATCGCACGCACCGCCGTGCTCAACGCCGACTACGCCCAGACCACCGCCGGCGTGCAGGTCAACCGCTTCTGCGCCTCCGGCCTGGAGGCGGTGAACATGGCCGCCGCCAAGGTGATGAGCGGCGAGGCCGACATGGCCATCGGCGGCGGCGTCGAGGCCATGAGCCGCGTGCCCATGGGTTCGGACGGCGGCGCCTGGCCCACCGACCCCGACAGCGCCTTCAAGACCTACTTCGTGCCCCAGGGCGTCTCGGCCGACGCGATCGCCACCATCTACGGCTTCTCGCGCGACGACGTGGACGCCTACGCGGTGGAGAGTCAGAAGCGGGCGGCGAAGAGCTGGGCCGATGGGCGCTTCAGGAAGAGCGTGCTGCCGGTGAAGAACCAGCTGGGCCTGACCCAGCTCGACCACGACGAGACGGTGCGCGGCAAGACCGACATGCAGACGCTGGGCGCGCTCAAGCCCAGCTTCACGGTTCCGGGCGAGATGGGCTTCGATGCGGTGATCGCCCAGCGCTACCCGCAGATGGAGCGGGTGAACCACGTGCACCACGCGGGCAATTCGTCCGGCATCGTCGACGGCTCCGCCGGGGTGCTGGTGGGCTCGAAAGAGGCCGGCGAGGCGCTGGGGCTGAAGCCGCGGGCGCGCATCCGCGGCATGGCTTCGATCGGCTCGGAGCCCTCCCTCATGCTCACAGGCCCCGAGCCAGTGACGCGCAAGCTGTTGAAAAAACTCGGCATGCAGGCCTCCGACATCGACCTCTACGAGCTGAACGAAGCCTTCGCCGCGGTGGTGCTGCGCTACATGCAGGCGCTCGACATCGCCCATGACAAGATCAACGTCTGCGGCGGCGCCATCGCCATGGGCCATCCGCTGGGGGCCACCGGCGCCATGATCCTCGGCACCGTGCTCGACGAGCTGGAGCGCACGGGCAAGGAGACCGCGCTGGCCACCCTGTGCATCGGCGGCGGCATGGGCACCGCCACCGTCATCGAACGCGTCTGACCGCAAGCCTGGAGGAGGTCGCCATGAACAACTTCAAGATCGACGTGGACGCCGAAGGCGTCGCCCTCGTCACCTTCGACGCGCCCGGCCGCTCGATGAACACCCTCACCTCGGAGGTGCTGCGCGAGCTCGGCGAGGTGGTGGAGCGGATCAAGACCGACGCCGCCATCAAGGGAGCTGTGATCGCCTCGGGCAAGGCGTCGGGCTTCTGCGCCGGTGCCGACCTCGCCGAGATGGCGGGCGGGCTCGCCGCCGCCAAGCCGGGCGACGAGGCGGCGCTCAAGGCCTTGTTCGACCAGGTCTACGCCATCAACCAGGTGTTCCGCGCGCTGGAGACCTGCGGCAAGCCGGTGGCCGCGGCGATCTCGGGCTTGGCGCTTGGCGGCGGGCTGGAGCTGACGCTGGCCTGCCACCACCGGATCGTGGCCGACGATCCGAAGATCAAGCTCGGCCTGCCCGAGTCGAAGGTGGGTCTGCTTCCGGGCGGCGGCGGCACTCAGCGCCTGCCTCGCCTCATCGGACTGATGGCCGCGGCGCCCATGCTGCTCGAAGGCAAGGAGATCCGCCCGGCGGAGGCGAAGTCACTGGGCTTCGTCGACGAGGTCGTGCCCAAGGGGACCGAGATCGAGGCCGCCAAGGCGTGGGTCAAGACCGGTTCGTCCGTCGCGCGCTGGGACCAGTCCAGCTTCAAGATCCCCGGCGGCGGCCCCTACCATCCGCAGGGCATCCAGATGTTCATCATGGGCAACGCCATGCTGCGCGCCAAGACCTACGCCAACTATCCGGCGCAGATGAACATCATGCGCTGCGCGTACGAGGGCCTGCAGTTGCCGATCGACGCCGCCTTGCGCGTCGAGAGCCGCTACATGGCGAAGACGATCATGACGCCGCAGGCGCGCGCGATGATCCGCACCCTTTTCATGTCCATGCAGGCGCTGAACAAGGGCGCCGCACGCCCCGCGGGCGTTGCAAAGTCCGATGCGAAGAAGGTAGCGGTGCTGGGCGCCGGCATGATGGGCGCGGGCGTCGCCTACGTGCAGGCCATGGCCGGCGTCGAGACGGTGCTGATCGACCAGAGCCAGGAGGCCGCCGACAAGGGCAAGGCCTACGCCGCCGACCTCCTCTCCAAGGCGGTGAAGCGCGGCCGCATGACCCAGGACAAGGCCGACGGCGTGCTGGCGCTGATCACGCCGACCACCGACTACGCCCAAGTGAAGGGCGCCGACCTGGTCGTGGAAGCCGTGTTCGAGACGCGCGAGGTCAAGGCTGACGTGACCAAGAAGGCCGAGGCCCAGCTGGCCCCGGGAGCGGTGTTTGGCTCCAATACCTCCACCCTGCCGATCACCGGCCTGGCCGAGGTGAGCGTGCGACCGGCTGACTTCATCGGCATCCACTTCTTTTCGCCGGTCGACAAGATGGGCTTGGTCGAGATCATCATGGGCGAAAAGACTGGCCAGGAAGCGCTGGCCAAGGCGGTCGACTATGTGCTGAAGATCAAGAAGACGCCGATCGTGGTGAACGACTCCAGAGGCTTCTACACCTCGCGCTGCTTCTCCACCTTCCTGCAGGAAGGTATGGAGATGCTGTCAGAGGGCTACGCGCCTGCGATCATCGACAACGTCGGCCGCATGACCGGCATGCCGCGCGGCCCGCTGGAGATGCACGACGACGTGGCGCTCGACCTCTCCTACAAGATCGGCCAGCAGACGGCGAAGGACCTGGGCTCAGCCTATACGCCCCCGCCCTACGCCAAGCTGTTGGAGACCATGGTCACCCAGCAGAGCCGCTACGGCCGCAAGAACGGCAAGGGTTTCTACGATTACCCGGCCGAGAAGGGCGCCAGGAAGTCCCTGTGGCCCGGCCTCGCCGACCTGCAGCCGGTGAGCAACTCGCAGGCCGAACCGGAGGTGGTGGCCGAGCTCAAGGTGCGCCTCCTCGCCCGCCAAGCGGTGGAGGCGGCGCGCTGCTTCGAGGAAGGTGTGATCACCGACCCGCGCGAAGCCGACGTGGGCTCCATCCTGGGTTGGGGCTTCGCGCCGTGGACAGGCGGGGTGATCAGCTACATCGACGGCTTCGGCTCCGCCCGCTTCGTCGAAATCCTCGACCGGTTGGCGGCGAGCTATGGCGAGCGCTTCAGGGCTCCGCAGCTGCTGCGCGACATGGCCGCCAAGGGCGAGACCTTCTACGGCCGCTTCGGCGCCGCGGGCGCGCCGGAGAAGGCGGCGGCGTGAGTTCGCCGGAGATCCTCGCATGAGTCGGGGCCTTCTCGCCGCGCTCGCCCTGATCGTGCTGGTCGCGGTAGGGCTTGTCGGCTTCGGCGCCTGGGCTTCGGCCAGCTTGCCGGGAAGCTGGGGTGGAACGCCGTGGATCTGGCTGGCCATGGTCGGGGGCGCGGCGGTGGTGGCGGCGCTGACGGCGGGGCTGATGTGGCTGGCGTTTTTCTCCGCCCGCCGCGGCTATGACGATGCGGCCGCCGAGGTGCATCCGATGGATGAGGGCTGAGCGCCTCGAGCCGCTCAGTCGTCGTTCGCACGCGGACCCTCATCGTAGACGCTGAGGTCGTAGGGGATCACCAGCGTCGCCTCCTGCGCCCGCCCGTCGAGCATGAAGGGGCGGAAGCGGAAGGCGCGCGAGAGCTTCAGCGCGGCGCGACCGAAACCCTCGCCTGGCGGTGTCTCGTCCAGCACCGTGCAACGGTCGACGCGCCCGTCGCTCAATTCGCGGCAGCGCAGGGTGACCGAACCGCCGCGGCCGGCTTTGTAGGCGTCTCGCGGATAGGCGTCGCCGATCTGGCGCGGCGTCGGACCCTGCGTCCAGATCGGCTCGCTTTCCCCGCGTCCGCCCGGGCCGCCCGGCCCATCCCCTTGGCCGGCGCCCTGGCCGCCCGTGCCGACGCTCACGCCGGCGCCGGTCACCGGCGAGGCGAGCTCGGGGCCTTTCGGCGTGGCCAGCGTCGGCAGGGGCGCAGGCAGGAGCGGCACGGGCGCCGGCGGCCGGATGTGGACGGGAGGGAGCTTGGCGGGCTGTGGGCGCGGCGAGCTTGCTGCGGCGCGCTTGGGCGTGGAGGCCGGCGATCCGCCTGCGCGGCGCTTGGGAGCTACGGGCTGCGGCGCGGGCGGCCGCAGCTCCAGCGCCACCGGCGGGGGCGGGATCGGCGGCGCGAGCGACACGCCGGTCAGCACCACCGCCAGAATCGCCAGCACATGCACGGCCAGCGCGAAGGCGATGGCGGCCAGGCGCGCGCGGCGGTCTGGCCGGCGGGGGCGGCTGAGCGCAGGGATGGGCGCGACGAGGCTCACGCATCGTCACATGTGGCGGCGCACGCGGCGCCGCCAGCGTCGGTGCTCAGGCGAGGCCAGCGCGCAGGCGGGTGCGCAGGCCGTCGATGGGCTGCAGGCCGCGGTCGGTCTTCATGTGCCAGAAGGTCCAGCCGTTGCAGGCGGCCGCTTCGTCGACCATGGCGCCCAGCTTGTGGATGGAGCCGTGCAGCTCGCCCGCCACCAGCGAGCCGTCGGCGCGCACGTAGGCGCTGCGCGCGCCCTTGGGGCACCAAAGCTCGTCGCCCGGGCGCAGCAGCCCCGCCTCCACCACCATGCCGAAGGGGATGCGCGGCTCACTCTTCTTGGAGCCTGTGACGACGCAGGCCTCGGGCGCGAGCGGGATCACCTCGGCCAGCCGCTTGCGCGCCACCTCGGCGTAGGCCGCCTCGCGCTCGATGCCGATGAAGCGTCGGCCAAGTCGCTTGGCCGCAGCGCCCGTGGTGCCGGTGCCGAAGAAGGGGTCGAGCACGGTGTCGCCGGGGCGGGTGGAGGCCAGCAGCACCCGGTGCAGCAGGGCCTCGGGCTTCTGGGTGGGGTGGGCCTTGTGGCCGTCGTCGCCCTTGATGCGCTCTTCGCCGGTGCAGATCGGCAGCATCCAGTCGGAGCGCATCTGCAGGTCGTCGTTGGCGGTCTTCAGGGCGTCGTAGTTGAAGGTGTAGCGGCGCTGGCCGCGGCTCTTGGCGGCCCAGATCAGCGTCTCGTGGGCGTTGGTGAAGCGGGTGCCCTTGAAGTTCGGCATGGGGTTGGCCTTGCGCCACACCACGTCGTTGAGCAGCCAGAAGCCCTCGTCCTGCAGGGCCGAGCCCAGGCGGAAGACGTTGTGGTAGCTGCCGATCACCCAGATGGCGCCGTCGTCCTTGAGCACGCGCCGGCAGCCCTGCACCCAGGCGCGGGTGAAGCGGTCGTACTCTTCAAAGCTGGAGAACTTGTCCCAGGCGTCGTCCACCGCATCGACCTTGGAGTTGTCAGGCCGCACGAGGTCGCCGCCGAGCTGCAAATTGTAGGGCGGATCGGCGAAGACGAGGTCGACCGACCGCTCCGGCAGCGCCGCCAGGGCCTCCAGGCAGTCGCCCTCGATGATGGTCCCCGCCGCGTCCGCCATCCGCCCCTCCGCTGAGGTGGGGGAGAGTGGCCCCTTGAGGTTACGTTCGATTCAACATGACCGTGCCGTTCTGACTCAGAACGGCACGGTCATGCTGGACAGGTGGTCGCGCGGGCGACCTGCGGAGGAGCCGCCGACGGATTGCGTCTGCGGCGAGGGCGCGCCTACCCCTCACCCACCAGCCCGCGGCTGGCCTTGTCGAGTTCCTCGGCGTAGCGGCGGGCGGCGTAGGCTTCGGTGAGGTAGCCCACCACCTGGCGGGTGTCCGGGGTGTCGACCACCGCCAGGATCTCGGCCTCGGAGCGGTCGAACAGGCTCATGGCCGTCTTCACGTTCATCTCGGGAAGCAGCGCCTGCTCCGGCCAGCGCGCGAGGCTGGAGGTCTTGCGCGTCTCCTTGTCCGCATCGCGTTCGGAGCCGAAGGCGTCGGCCAGGAGCACCACGCCCAGGTAGCGGCCTTCCTTGTCGACCGCGATCACCGTCTGCGTCGAGCCGAGCGGGACCTGACGGCGCAATTCGGCGATGGTGGCGTCGCCGTCGATGGTCTTGGGGTCGCTGCGCATCAGGCGGTTGACGGTGAGCGAGCGGATCCAGCCCACGTCGGCGGCCGAGCGGATGGTCTCGCCGCGCAGGTGAAGTCGCCAGGTGGAGAAGGAGTAGCCGAAGGTCTCGCGCACCGCCAAGCTCGTGCCCACGCAGGCGGTGAGCACCGCGGCGGTCAGTCCCAGGTCGCCCGTGGTCTCCAGCACGAGGAAGCTCATGGTCAACGGGCCACCGACGATGGCCACCGCCAGCGTGCCCATGCCGGCCAGCATGCAGGCGCTGGGGTCGAGCCCGTAGTCAGGCAGCCAGCGGGTGAAGGCCTCGCCGAACAGCTTGCCGGTGAGCGAGCCCATGAACAGCGAGGAGAAGAACAGCCCGCCCCGGAAGCCCGACCCCAGGCTCACCAGGGCGGCCAGCATCTTGAGCACGATCAGCCCGATGAGGAGCTTCATCGGCAGGGTCATGGTGAGGTTCAGCGACATGGCGCCGTGGCCCGCGGCCAAGACCTGCGGGGTGATCAGGCCCATGCCCCCGACCATCAGCCCGCCCAGCGCGGGCGTCGCCCATGGCGGCAGGCGGGTGGCGCGGAACAGGCGCTCGCTCAGCTCCACCCCGCGCATGGCCACCACGCCCAGGCCCGTCGAGATCAGGCCGAAGCTGAGGATCACCAGGTAGTGCGAGGGCCGCAGCGGGAAGACCTGCATGGCGTGGAAGGCGTAGGGGCTGCCGCCCAGGGCCTGCGCCGTCAGCCAGGCGGCGAGCGAGGCGGCCATGATCGGCGCCACGTTGCCCACCGTATAGACGCCCACCACCAGCTCGAAGGCGTAGAAGGCGCCTGTGATCGGCGCGCCGAAGGCCGCCGCGATCGCCCCCGCCGCACCGGCGCCCACCATCATCCGCAGGTCCTGCCGGCGCAGCTTGAGGATGATGCCGAGCCGGCTGGCCAGGCCCGAGCCGATCTGCGTGTAGCCCGCCTCCAGCCCCACCGAGGCGCCCGAGCCGTTGGAGATCAGCGTCTGCACGGTGACGATGAGGCTGTCGCGCAGCGACATGCGCCCGCCCCGCAGCGCATTGGCCTCGATCGGATCCACCGGCGTGCGGTTGGAGACGCTGCGCCGCCAAAGCTCCACGAGGCCCAGCACGCACCCCCCCGCCAGCGGCGCGATCACCACGCGCAGGGGGTCCAAATGCGCGGAGGCGCTGAGCCGCTGGTCCACCGGAATGCCGAACAGGAGCACGTGCGCCGCCTGGCTGATGGCGCTCATGCCGGTGACGAGCGCGCCGGCCCCGGCGCCGACCAGGGCCGCCACAAGCGCCAGCACCGCCTCCGACGAGCGGACGAGGCCGCGCAGCCGGGCCGCGGCGCCCTGCGCCTCCACCGGCAACGGGAAGCGCAGGAGGGGCAGGGCGCCCAGCGCCGCCCGCAGGCCGTGGACCTCCTCGGTGGCGCTCACGCCGCCTGCGCGTGCGCCAGGAGCGGCGCCTCGTCTCCCAATAGCGCGCGCACCGGCGCCCAGCTGCGCCGGTGAATGGGCGAGGGGCCGAGCCGCAGCAGCGCCGCCACGTGCTCGGGTGCGTGGTAGCCCTTGTGGCGGGCGAAGCCGTAGCCGGGGTGGGCTGCGTCCATCTCCACCATCAGCCGGTCGCGCGCGGTCTTGGCCAGGATCGAGGCGGCGGCGATGGACAGCGACAGCGCGTCGCCGCCCACCACCGTGCGCACCGGGCAGGGCAGGGGAAAACGGTAGTTGCCGTCGACCAGGGCGTGGGCGGCGGCAGGCGCCAGCGCCTCGACCGCGCGGCGCATGGCCAGGCCCGTGGCGTGCAGGATGTTGAGCGCGGCGATCTCCTCCAGCGTGGCGAAGGCTACCGCCCACGCCACCGCGGCGGCCTTGATGCAGGTTTCCATCTCCTCGCGGGCGGCGGGCGTGAGCTTCTTGGAGTCATCGATGCCTTCCGGCACGTGCCGGGTGTCGAGGATCACGGCGGCGGCGCACACCGGGCCGGCCCACGGGCCGCGACCGGCTTCGTCCACGCCGCAGACGAGGCCCGCGTGCTCGCGCTCGAGCCGCAGGGTCGGTCGCTGGCGCGCGGCGACGGCGGGGCGGGCGATTCCCTTGGGCACGCCTCGGAGTAGCGCCGCACACGGCGTCGCGGAACCCCGCCCGCATGCGACGGATCGGGGCGCCGTCTAGGGCGCCAGCGCGCGCAGGAAGCGGGGGAGGGGCTTGGCGCTGCGGTTGAGCACCACGCCCGAGCAGTGGCCACCGGCCGCGGCCAGGGCGTCGCGCACGTGGATGGGGCCGCGCGGGTCGCCGTGCTCGGCCGAGACCACCAGGAAGGTGGCGTCCATCGCAGGCGCCATCAGGAGGCCGGCGCGGGAGCGCTGCACGGCCGGCGCATCGACGATCACCCAGTCGGCGTGGGGGCGCAGCGCCTCCCAGTAGTCGCGCGCGCCGGTCAGCTCCACGCGCTGGCCGGGCTTGAGCGCCTCGCGCCGCAGCCGGGTCAGCCAGAAGCGCGCCTCGCCGACGGGATAGGCGTCGAGATAGGCGGCGTCGGGCCAGGTGCGGCCGTCGGCGCCCACCACAGGCGGATCCACGTGGAAGAAGGTTTCGCCGCCCGGCGCGGCGGGCACGGGATCGCCCAGCTCGCCGTAGAGGTCGGGGGCGGCGGCCACGGCGTCGAACTGCGCGCCGGCGAGGAGGTCGAGCTCGACCAGCCAGACGCCGCGGCGAGACCGCGGCGCGACCGCGCGCGCCAGCTCGCGCGCCACCGTCGAGGTTCCCTCGCCGTCGCGCGCCGCCAGCACCTGCAGCACGCGCGCCCCGTCGGCCGGGGGCGGACCCAGGCGCTCGAGCAGGGCGTGCATGTCTTGGGAGAGATCGACCATCGGCGACTCGACGCGGGGGCGCAGGCTCAACATGGCATGGATGGCCCCTTGCGCGAACGCGCTCAGGCGCGGGCGAAGGCCCGGCGCCGGCGGGTGGTGGCCAGCACCGGCAGCCCCAGCGTGCGCTCGGCCGCGTCGCTGGTGGGATAGCTGCGGCTGAGGAAGGCGGCCAGCGCGCCCGCGCACAGGGCCGAGAAGGCGGCGAACAGGGTGGCGAGCGCCAGCGTGGCTCGCTTCAGGCTGGAGCCGCGCGTCGGCACGTAGGCGCGCTGGATCACCCGCACCGCGTCGTCGGCGCGACCGGCCAAGGCCTGGGCGGCCTGGCTGTCCTGCTCGCGCGCGGCGAAGGCGCGCACGTTGGCGGTGAGGAGGTCGCGGTTGCGGGCCAGCTCCTGGTACTGCGCCTCCAGCCGGCCCAGCTGCTGGCGGCGCGCCAGCACCCGCGCCAGCTCGCGCTGGTCGGCGGCCAGCCGGCTCTGCAGCGAGGCGAGCTGCGCCTGCAGAGTGTTGCGCTCGGTCTCGGCCGTCTGGCTGACCGGGTTGGGGCCGATGCGGCGCTGCACTGTGTCGGCGGCGGAGGTGGCGGCCAGCCGCTCCATGGCGCCGATCTGCGCCTGCTTGTCGCGCACGGGCGCGCTGTCGGCGCGGTAGCGGCCGAGGAGGTCGTGCAGCTCCACCCGCAGCGCCGCCAGCCGGTCGCCCGAGGTGTGGTCGATGTCGCGGCTGAGGTCGATCTGACGCGGCGTGGCGGCGAACTGGCGTGCGGTGACGCCGAGGCGTCCGCCCGTCTCGCTGAGCTGCGCCTGCACGGTGTAGCTGTCGGTGAGGAGCTGGCCATAGAGGGCGCCGAGCGAGGTCTTCTCCGCATCGAAGTCGCCGATGCCGTTGTCAGCGAGGAAGCGGGTGTAGGCGCTGTCGGCCTCGTCCAGCTGCTGCTGGAAGCTTTTCAGCTGGTCGCCGATCGGGCCGCTGTCCTTGGGGCTCAGCACCTGGCGGCGATAGACGAGGTACTCGTCCACCAGCGTGTTCACCACGAGCGCGGCCATCTTGGGATCGGGGTGGCTGAACGAGAGGCGGATCACCGACGTGTCGGGGGTGGTCGAGATCTTGAGCGCGCCTTCCATTGTCTTGATGGCTTGGCCTTCCAGCGCCCGCTGCCCGTCGGAACCGACGCGGGCGTAGTTTCGGCCGAGCGCGGGGTAGAGGCGCGCCAGGCCGATATCGCGGATCACCTTGTCCTTGAGCGCCGAGCTGCCAAGAATCTCGACCTCCGACTGGATGATGGCGTCGTTCTGCGGGGCCTGGCCGCGCCCGGCGTCGCCGATGGCGGGGTTGTAGACGTAGGCCTGGCTCAGCCGCACCAGCAGGCTCGAGTCGGCGGTGTAGGCGGTCTTCATCCGCAGGGCGGCGACGAGTCCAAGCCCGAAGATCACGAGGAACACCGCCAGCATCAGCCAGCGCTGGCGCCACAAGAGCGCCACGAAATCCTCAGGGCTGTAGCGGGGGCGGGTGCGCTCGATCTCACGGTCGCTGGCGCGTCGGCGCGTGGTCGCAGGGCGAGCGGGTTCGCGCGGCGCCTCGCCTCCCCACGTCGTCGACATGCCGCCCACTCCACACGACCTGTGCCGAACCTCGCCCGCGTCGCCTTAACCGGCCGTTACCCATTCTCGGCAATGTTGATGAACAGGCGACGCGGGGGCGGCCCGCGCCTTTGGTCCCGGAGTCCGGCCGCGATGAGGCCCCTGTCCCGTCGGTTCGTGCTGGTCGCCGGTGGCGCGCTCGCCCCCGTGCTTAGTCTGGGCGCCTGCGCCCACGACGCCTCGCCGCCCGCAACGCCCTTCGCCGAGATCCACTACTCCACCTGGCGCGACGACGAGCCCGGGTATCGCTTCTACCCCGGCGACCAGCTCGACGTCGCCGTGCCATCGGCGCCCGAGCTCAACCGCACGCTGACGGTGCAGCCCGACGGGCGCATCGTCATGCCGCTGGTGGGGATGGCCATGGCGGCCGACCGCACCGGGCCGCAGCTGCAGCAGGCGCTCTCCGCCGGCTATGCGCGCCAGCTGCTCGATCCGCGGGTGGAGGTCTCGGTGCGCCAATCCACGCCGATCCGCGTCTTTGTCGGGGGCGAGGTGGGGCGGCCGGGCGTGTACGACATGCCGGACGACATCGACGCCCTGCAGGCGGTGATCATGGCCGGAGGCGTGGTCAACACCGCCGACCCGCGCAAGACGGTGATCATCCGCCGCGGACCGGATGGGGCGCCCATGCGCCGCTACGTCGACCTTGGGCGGGCGGTGAAGACCAGTCCCTCGCTCGACACCGTGCCGCTGCGCCGCTTTGACGTGATCTACGTGCCCAAGAGCGGCATCGCCAACGTCGATCTCTTCGTGCAGCAGTACCTCACCAACGTGATCCCGGTGCAGTTCAGCTACGCCGCCGGGGGCAACTCCTTCCTTACCACCCGCTGAGGCGCGGGCCGCGCGGCTTCAGGCCGCGGCCTTGGCCAGCCACGCGCGGGCGGCGCGCTGCGCCTCGGCCACGTCGTCGCGGTCCATTTCGGCGGAGAGTTCGCGACGATAGCGCGCGCCCTCGGCCGAGCCGCGCATGGCGGCCAGGTTGAACAGCATGTGCGCCGACACGTAGTCCACCGGCGCGCCGCCCTGGCCGGTGGAATACATCATGCCCATGGCGAACAGGTCGTCGCCGGTGGAGTCGGTCTGCGGCAGCGGGAGGGCCGCCGGTTGGTCGAGCGTCTCGGTCATCACAGCGTTCTCGTCTCCCTGAAGCGGCCGGGATCGCCGCGTGCGTGACGGGGAGGAAACGCTGCGGACTTGAACACAAGGTAAACCGGCGCACATGCTGAACCGATATTTAGCGTCACCGAGGCTTGATCGCGGACTTCGGCGATCGCTCGGCCCGCGAAGTCGGCGGACGGACCTCCATATGGCGTAGGGCTATGCGTGGTGTTCAGGGCCAGTTCAGGCGCGCGACCGCAACGTCGAAGTCCTATTCGAGGTCAACGACCATGAACCGCCGCCTCCTCCCACTTCTCGCCGCAGGCGCGGCCGCCCTGGCCATCCCGGCGTTGGCTTCGGCGCAGGACGCTGCCCATGGGGGAGGCCGGGCGCCCTCCGCCGCGCGGCCCGCGCCTGCGGGGCGCCCGGCCTTGGCGGTGCGGCCGACGCAGCCGTCGCCGGGCCGCGGCGGGTTCACGGGCGGTCGCGCCTCCGGAGGCGGCTTCGCTGGCGGGATGGGGGGCAGGGGCGGCGGCCGATTGGGCGATCGCGGTGCGCCGGCCACGCCCGGCTCCGGCGGCTATCGCTTCGGCGCGGATAGGATGGGTGGCGGCATGCCAGTCACGCCGGGATCGGGCGGCTATCGGTCGGGCGCGCGGCCCGCGGGCCCGCCGATCGCGCCGGGCTCGGGAGGGTACCGGTCGGGCGCGGGGAGGGGACGTGACGGCGTGCCCGTGGCGCCGGGCTCCGGCTATCGAGGCGAGGGCTTTCGCGGCGGCTATGGCGGCGCGGGCTACGGCGCGCGCGGCGGCTACGGCGACTATCGCTCGCGCGGTGGCGGATACGGCTATCGAGGCGGTGGGGCCCGGTGGAGCTATCGCGGCCGCAGCTATCCGCGCTTTCGCGGGCCGGCGTTTTTCTATCCGCGGGGCTACAGCTACCGCCGCTATGCGGCCGGGGCCTATCTACCGCGCGCCTTCTTGTACGACAGCTTCTATCTGAACGACTGGAGCGCCTACTATCTCTCGGCGCCTCCGGGTCCGGAGTACCGCTGGGTGCGTTATGGTCCCGACGCAATCCTGGTCGATGTGGACAGCGGGCAGGTGGTGGACGTGGCGTATGGAGTGTTCGACGACGGATCGGCGGGACCCGACGACGGCGTCGTCGAAGGCGACGCCTACACCGAGCCTCAGGGAAGCCGCGACTCCGGTTATCCGCAAGGCGATGACGGCCGGTCCTATGGTGAGGACGACGCGCCCTACGGGCCGCCGCCGCGCTGACATGCGCGCCGGCGCCCTCCTCGCGCTTTTTCTCGCCGCTCTCGTCGCAGCGAGTCCCGCCACCGCCCAGCGATGGGGCGGGCGTGGCGGCGGCTGGGGTGGTGGGCGCGCCCGCGGCGGGCCCGCGGCGGCCGAGCGAGGCTGGGGCGGCGGGCCAGGACGGTGGCGCGGCGGCGGCGATGGCCCGCGACAGGGTCGCGAATGGCGCGGTCGTGGCGAGGGCGGCTACGGCGCTGCGCCTGGGCGGACGCCGTCGCAGGCCTTCGGACCCCAGCCGCAGGCGCGGGCCCTTCGCCGGGGTCAGATCGTGCCGCAAGGCTATCGCGACGCCCGGGTGGCCGATCCGGGTCGCTACCATCTGCGCGGCGCCCCCAATGGCTACGACTGGGTGGGCGACGGGCGCGACGCGTATCTCGTGCAGCGCTCCACCGGGATGGTGATGGACTCCGCTCCGGGCGCCTATGAGGGCCCGCGCGGCGGTGGCGGCCGCCGCTGGGGCCGCCCGGATGGCCGCTTCTAGAGTTGGCCTCGCTCAGGTGGAGACACCGCGGAGTGGACGCCTCCGGGAGAGCCGGAGGTGCGCTAGCCTGGGGCCAGCCGGACGAGGCGCGCCAGCAGCGCTTCCCGGTCGAGGGCGAAGTCAGCGGCGACCCACTGCGCCTCCAGCGTCCTGAGCGCGGCGCCCAGCGCCGGCCCCGCCGCGAAGCCCGCTCGCCGGGCGTCGGCGCCTGAGACAGGGAAGGCGGGCGGCGTCCAGCTGCGGGCCAAGGCTTCCACCTGCGGCCAAGCCGGCGACGCGTCGTCCGCCGCTCGCGCCAGCCGCGCCCGGTCGAAGGCTGCGGTCGCGCCCAGTTCGCGCACCAGCCGCCGCCGGTCGGCGGGCGTCTCCACCGCAGCCTGCGCTCGCGGCGCGCGCGCTTCCAGCAACCGGTCGCGCTGGGCGTTGGGGAGGCGCATGCGCCGCGCCGCCGCCAGCAGCGTCTCCTGGTGCGGCGGGAGCAGCGCGGCGAGGCGCAGCAGGGCGTCCGCCGGCTCGTCCGCCGTTTCGAGAGCGGCGAGCCGGTGGAAGGCCGCCAGCGCCGGCGGATCGGCGGGCAGGCCCGGTGCGCAGGCGGCCAGCACGCCTGTTTCGGCCATGGCCTCCAGCGCCGCGCGCGGATCGGGGGCCGCGAGGAGCTTGAGCAGCTCCTTGCCGATGCGCTCGGCGGAGAGGCCGGCGATCCCGGTTTTCAGCGCCGCGCAGGCCGCGAGCCCTGCCGCGTCCAGGGGCCCGCTCCCATACCAGGCCGCGAAGCGGAAGAAGCGCAGGATGCGCAGGTAATCCTCGCGAATGCGGGTGACGGCGTCGCCCACGAACACCACGCGGCCGGCCAGGGCGTCGGCCACGCCCTCGCCCGTCGGATCGAACAGCCGCCCCTCGGGCGCCGCGTAGAGTGCGTTGAGGCGGAAGTCGCGCCGCGCCGCGTCCTCGTTCCAGTCGGCGGTGAAGGCCACCACCGCGCGGCGCCCGTCGGTCTCCACGTCGCGGCGCAGGGTGGTGATCTCGAACGGGCGCCCCTGCGCCACCGCGGTGACGGTGCCGTGCGCGATCCCGGTGGGCACGGCCCGCAAGCCAGCCGCCTCCAGCGCGGCCACGACCTCCGCCGGGAGGAGGGGGGTGGCGATGTCGATATCGAGCCCCAAGCCGCCCGCGGGCACCCGGCCGAGCAGCGTGTCGCGCACGCAGCCGCCCACGAAGCGCGCGCAGTCTTCGCCGCCGGCGGCCGCCAACGCGGCCATCACCCGCCGCGTGGCGGGCAGCTCCATCCAGTCCTGGGGCGCAAGGCGGTCGGGCGGCACGCGCAGCCCTCTAGCACGGGCGTGACGCCACCGTTGAGGTCTCTCTTGAGAGCGGTTCGCGTTTTCACTTGCACGGGGCTGCGGCGTCGTTAAGAACGCGTCGCAAGAACACAGTTGGGGCGTCCGCGTTCATGTCTCCTTCCCGCCGCGTAGCGGTGCGTCTTCGTTCGACCTCCCTAGCCGCCGGGGCCGCCATGGTCGCCACCATGGCCCCCGTGCCCGCCTTCGCGCTGCCCGAGGGGGCGCCGGCGACCACCGCCGACGCCGCGCCTCCCGGCAACGAGGTGCTGGTGACCGGTCACCTCGCCCAGACGCCGTTGCAGGCCGAGATCGCCACGCCGACCAGCATCACCAAGCGCGTGCAGGACACGCCGCAGATCGTGAACGTGATCCCGCAGGAGCTGATCCAGCAGCAGCGCATCGTCACGCTGGAGCAGGCCCTGCGCGATGCGCCCGGCATCACCGTGGCCATCGGCGAAGGCGGCACGCTCGCCGGCGACCAGTTCAAGATCCGGGGGCAGGACGCATCCAACGACATCTACACCGACGGCCTGCGCGACTTCGGCGTCTACACCCGCGACAGCTTCGACTACCAGGAGGTGCAGGTGTTGAAGGGGCCGTCCGGCTCGATGTTCGGGCGCGGCACCACCGGCGGGGCGATCAACACCGTCTCCAAGCAGCCGCTGGCGGGCAAGGACTTCGTGGCGGTGGACGGCACGGCCGGCGGCGGCGACTTCTACCGCGCCACGGTCGACCTCAACCACGCCATCGACGCGACGACGGCGGTGCGCATCAACCTGATGGGCACGCGCTCGGGCGTCGAGGATCGCGACGCGGTCAAGAGCGACCGCTACGGCGTGGCCGCCGCCATCGGCTTCGGGCTCGGCACGAGCAAGAGCCTGGTCATCAACTACCTTCACCAGCAGGACTGGCGCGTGCCCGACTACGGCCTCGTCATCGGCGCGCCCACCGGGGTGATCCGCGCCCTGCCCGTCAGCGAGTTTGGCGTGCCGCAGAGCACCTTCGAACAGTTCAGCAACGACCGCGACCGCACCCGCGCCGACATCCTCTCGGCCCACGCCGAGTGGGACGTCTCGCCCGGACTGACGCTGACCAACGACGCGCGCGGCGGCAGCTACGACCGGTACTTCCAGTACACCAGCGTCGACAGCTGCGCGGTCAATCCAATCACCAAGCAGAACTGCGTCGACGCCCTGGTCGACAACAATCCCAACACCATCCCCTTCATCACCTTCGGTGGCGGCAGCCCCTACAGCCAACGGGCCTGGGGCGTGCAGGACATCGCAGCCGCCCACGCCAAGTTCGACATCGGCGGCTTCACCAACGAAGTGGTGGCGGGAGTGGACTACAACTACCAGCAGAACCGCAAGGCGTTCTACGCCTATACGCTGCCGCCGCTGTCGTCGGGCATCTACCTGCCGGGAACGACCACGCCTGCGCGCAACGCCATCGCCATCAACCTGCTGAACGGCGCGGGCGCGCCGCCGCAGGGCTACGTCGTCTTCCGGCCTTCGGTCGTGCCGGGGGTGAAGAGCACGGGCGTGCCGCTGACCAACATCACCTCCAGCGCCTACATCCTGAGCTCCAGGGGCTCGGCCGCCGACTATGCCGGGTTCATCACCGATCGCTTCTACTTCACCCCGCAGGTCTCGCTGATCGCCGGCGTGCGCTACGAGGACTACAAGGCCGAGTTCCGCAACCTCCTGGTCAACGGCCAGCAGCCGGAGTTCCACTCCGACAACCACCTGACGAGCCCGCGGGCGTCGCTGGTCTACGAACCGGCGCCGACGCGGACGTTCTACGTCAGTTACGCCAAGTCGGCGGTTCCGGTGGGGACCGCCATCGTGGGCTCGGCGACGCCCATCGCCTCGACCACCCAGGCCTTCGCGCCCGATGAGGGCGAGACCTACGAGGCCGGCGCCAAGGTGGCGATCTTCCAGGGGCGCCTGGCCTTCGACGGCGCGCTGTTCCACGTGAACAAGGCCAACGCCAAGATGGTCGACCCGGTCTCCGGCCTGATCGACGCCCAGTCCAGCCAGAAGCAGACCATCAAGGGCGCCGAACTGGGCGTGCAGGGCAAGATCACCTCCGACTGGAGCGTCAACGTCGCCTACACCTACCTGGACACCAACGTGCGCCAGGACCTCTCGTGCGTGGCCGCCACCGCGACCGTTGCGGCCGCCTGCTTCAATAATCCGGTGACCACCGGCACGCCGGTGTTGCAGGTGCCCGAGAACTCGGCGTTCGTGTGGACCAGCTACCGCCTGTCGCGCCTGCTTGCGGGGCTGACGGTGGCGGGCGGCTTCACCTACCAGGACGGCTTCCACGTGCGCTACACCACCACGGGGACGGCCCCGAACCTCGTGCTCACGCGCGACGCCTTCGTGCCCGCCACCTTCTCGCTCGACGGCGTGCTGCAATACGAGCGCGGGCCGTGGCGCGGCGCGCTCAACTGGTACAATCTCACCAACCGGCTGAACTACGCCCAGAGCTTCGGCAACCGCGCCGCCCCGGCGCAGGGGCGAACGTTCCTGGTGAGCGTAGGGCGTACGTTCTGAAGCGGGCTGCGGCGCGATAGGATGGGGCCATGCTGACCGCCATCCCCGACGTGCTCACCGCCGCCCAGGTGGCGCACGCCCGGTCCACCCTCGAGCGTGGCGCCTGGATCGACGGGCGCATCACCGCCGGCGCGCAGTCGGCGGGCGTGAAGAAGAACCTGCAGATCGCCGAGGAGGACCCCGTCTCGCGCGAGCTGCAGGGCCTGATCCTTCAGGCGCTGGGACGAAACGAGCTGTTCGTCTCGGCCGCCCTGCCGCTGCGCGTCTTTCCGCCGCTGTTCAACCGCTATGACGCGCAGGCCGGTCACGCCTTCGGCGCGCACGTGGACAACGCCATCCGCTTCGCCGGCGGCCAGCGCTTCCGCACCGACGTGTCGTGCACCCTCTTCCTCACCGACCCCGCGGACTACGACGGCGGCGAGCTGGTGATCGACGACACCTACGGCGAGCAGCGGGTGAAGCTCCCGGCCGGCCACATGATCGTCTACCCGGGCACGAGCCTGCACCGGGTCGAGCCCGTCACCCGCGGCTCGCGCTGGAGCGCCTTCTTCTGGGCGCAGAGCATGGTGGCCGACGACGGCGCCCGCACCCTCCTCCACGGCCTCGACCGCGCGGTGATCGAGGCCCGCGCCAAGCTCGGCGACCAGGACGCGACGGTGCTGCGCCTGACCGCCACCTACCACAACCTCCTGCGCCGCTGGGCCGACAGCTGAGGGTTCAGAAGAACAGCTTCCTCACGCTGATGCGGAAGGTGCGACCGGCCGGGTCGAGGTAAGCGGGCTGGTAGATCACCGGCGTGGCGCCCGCAGCGTCGCGCACGGTGATGCGATCGTCGAACAGGTTGGTGGCCGAGGCGGTGACCCGCACGCCGCGCAGCCAGCGGTGCTTCAGCACCAAGTCCGGCATCTGCCCCAGGTTGCCGAACAGGCGCAGGTTCACCGTGGCCAGGTCGGAGAAGTCGAGGTCGCCCAGCGCGCCGCCGCCCGCGCCGCTGACGGTGGTGGCGCTCTTCCAGTCGAAGCTGGCGCGCGCGCCCCAGCCCTTCCACGTCAGCCCCGCCTGCGCCTCCACCTCCTGCTGCGGCGCGCCGCCGGCCGAGCCGATAGGCGAGCCGTTGAGGTAGTCGAGCACCGGCCCACCGGGCCGCACCACCGCGCGGTCGGTGAACAGCACCGTGTGATAGACGGCGAACTGCAGCCGGCCGCCGGGAGCGCGCAGGCCGCCGCCGAAGCCGCCGCGCCCTCCGCCGCCTCGGGCGCCGCCACCGGTTCCGCCGCCGCGTCGCCCGCCGCCGCCCTCGCCCGGGGGGCCTCCCCCTCCGCCGCGGCCGCGGCCGCCGCCGAAGCGGCGCTGCGGCTGGGGGCCGATGGGGCGGGAGTAGTCGAAGCCCCAGCGCAACTCGCTGCGGTCGGTCCGGCTGAAGTTCACCGGGCGCTCGTCGGCCTGCACCAGCTCGCCCGAGGCGTCGCGCACGAAGCGGTCGGGGAAGGCGGCCTGGATCTGGGCGGTGATGGCCGGGAAGGTGGAGATCGGATTGTCGATGCGGCTGCGCACATAGTCGGCGCTGAGCGTCAGCTGCTGGCTCGCCAGCGGCTTCCAGGTCAGCCCCAGCTTGGTCACCGTGCGGTCGTCGGCGACGAGGCCCTGCGCGCCGCCGGTGACGCCGATCACGTCCACCGTACGCCCGGTGACGTAGTCGAACACGCGCAGGCCCGGCGTGAACACGGTCGGCGCGCCCAGCTGCGCCTGGCTGGGCGCGGCCTGGTCGTGCGTCTGCGAGACGATCAGGCTCAGCCCGTCGCGCGGCGTCCAGTTCACGCCGTAGCCGTAGGTTCTGAGCGCGCCGAAGTCGGACAGCTGGTCCACCGCGGCGTTGACGTTCACCGACAGGTCGCCCAGCCAGCGCAGGTGGTGGAAGTCGCGGCCGAGCAGCGGCAGGTCGAGATTGAGCTGGGCGTTGACGTCGTTGCGGCTGAGGTCGAGCGCGCGATCCGCCCCCAGCACCCGCGAGTCCGACGCCAGCCAGCTTTGCGTGTCGCCAAGCTTCACGCTGGCGTAGAGCTGGCCGGCCGGCACGTTCAGCAGCGGGCCATTGCCCAGGAACTGCACGTTCGCCCCGTCGGTGACCTGCTCGGCGCGGGTGTCGGGCAGGCGCACGAGGCCGGCGGGGAGGGCGCCGAAGGGATCGAGCGCGCCGGCGCTGACGGCCGCCTGCAACGCGGTCGGGTCGGCGCCCGTCTGGGTCAGCGTGGTGGTGTCGGCGTGGTCGTAAGCGTCGGTCAGCGACAGTCGCCAGTCGCCCGCATCCTTGTTGAGGGTCGAGCCCAGGTGCGCGGTCCAGCCGTCGGTGGACTGGCGCAAGGGCCCGAGCCCCTGGGCGTAGCGATCCACCGCCGCCGCCTGGCCGCCGGGGGCGAACGGCGAGCCGGCGGGCACGTCCAGGCTCACGTCGGCCAGGCCCTGCAGGCTGTCGCTCGAGGTGGCGCCCAGGGTGGCGTTGCCTGTGCCGCTGATCGCCCAGGGCAGGGTGCGCGCATAGACGGCGTTGGCGCTCACCGACCTGGTCTGGGGCAGGAGGGTGCGGAAGGAGCCGAGGTCGATCCCGGCATCCGGCTGCAGCACGCCTGTGGGCGTCGCCACCTCGGAGACGAGGTCGCGCTCGCTCTCCAGGAGATTCGAGGAGGCGGACGCCTTGAGGTCGAGGTTCAGCCGGTCGTCGTGCAGGATGTGCAGGAGGTCGCCCTGCGCCTGGCCGCTGACCTGGCCGCCTTCGGTCGGGCCGCCGCCCTGGCCCTCGGCGGTGAGCGCGCGGAAGCGGCGGCGCAGCACGATGTTCACCACGCGCTGGTTGGCGCTGTAGCCGTACTTGAGCGAGACCTCCTCCGGCAGGATGTCCACCCGCTGGATGGCCTCGGTGGGGATGTTGGCGATCTCGTTGAAGCCCGAGATGCGCCGGCCGTTGAGCAGCACCACCGGGCCCTCGCCGCCGCGCCCGCGATCGCTGCGCGTCTCGGGCGACAGCTCCTGCAGCAGCTCGGTGACGCTGGAGACGCCGTAGCTGGCGATGTCGGCGGGTCCGAGCTGCAGCTCGGGCTTGATGTCGCCGACCACCGCTCCGCGCTGGCGCGGCGCCCGCTTGCCGGTGACGACCACCTCGTCGCTGTCGTCGCCGGTGTCGGCCTCGGAGGTGGCGCGCGCGGCGGCGGAGGGCGGCGCGGGGTGCGCCGACGCGGCCTGCGCGAAGGCGAGCGCCGGCGCGCCCAGCAGTGCGACGGCCAAGGCGCTCGCCAAGGCGCCGGTGGCGACAGGGGGTCTCAGCGGCGGTCGCAGGGGTGGATATCTTTCGGCGGGCGCGGGCGTGGCCGTAGACGCGCCGAAGGTTCGGCGGATGTCGACATTGCAACGGCGCCGCTGAACGCGCGCTGACGGCGCGGCCGTGCGGCGCGCGCGCCACGCCGGCGCCGGGTTCAGGCCGCGAGCCACCCGCCGGTGAAGCCCGCCCGCTCGAGGCCGCGGCGAATGTGCGGGCTGCGCCGCAGGGCGCCCCAGACGAGCCCCGAGCGATGGTTCTCGATCATCATCAGGATCGGCCCCTGGTCGATACCCAGCCAATCGCCGTCGACCCAGCCCGCCTCGCGCGTCATGCGCCCGGCCTGCAGCGGCGGGCGCGTTCCCGTGAGCGTGGGGTTGAAGCTGTCAATAAAGCCGTAGCGGCCGTAGATCGCCCGCCCGTAGCGGGCGTGCATGGCCGCGGCCGCGGGCGCCACGATCTCGGGCGCGAAGGCGATGGAGCCCAGCGCGGCGGTGGGCGCCAGCGTGCCGTCGTCGCGCTCGCCCGGGCCGCGGGCGGCGTAGCCGTAGAAGCTGCGGCGCCGCCCCGCGACGTCGAGGCTGAAGTCGCCCGGCCCGTCGCACGCGGTCAGGCCCCACATGTCGGCGCCGTAGCCTGTGAAGCCCTGCGGGTTGGCGATGGCGTAGGCGCGCTGGGCGTAGGCCGCCCGGCGGCTGTTCTCGAAGTAGTCGAGGCCGTGCGCGCGCATGAAGCGGTCGCGAACGCCGCGGAAGTCGACCCAGCAGTAGCTGTACTGGTGGCCGAACAGGGGGGCGAAGCCGATGTGCGGCTGCGGCGTGGTCGTCCACGCCTTGTCGAAGGTCGCGGTCCAGGCGTCCCAGGTCTCGCGCGGCAGCGGATGGGTGGGCGAGGCCAGCGCCAGCAGGTAGAGCAGGTGGCACTCGCAATAGCGGTTCCAGTCGTCGGCGATGAAGCCGTGCTCGGGCGTCCAGCCCATTGAGACGAAGGGCGCCCGCCTGACCGCCCAACTCCAATCGACGGCGCGGTAGAGCTGCTCGGCCAGGTCGCGGATGGCGCGCTCGTCCGGATGGTCGGCGTCGAACCAGCTCTGCGCGAACAGCACCCCGCCGAGGAGGAGGGTGGTGTCGATGGTCGACAGCTCGCAGCGCCCGAAGCGGCGCTGCGTCCTCATGTCGAGGAAGTGGTAGAAGAACCCCTTGTAGCCGGCCGCGTCGGCCTGCGGGCCCTGCGGCGCCTGCGCGAAGGTCGCGAGCGTGCGCAGGGTGCGGGTGCGAGCGTGGGCGCGGGTGATCCAGCCGCGGGCGACGCCGATCGGATAGGCGCTGAGCGCGAAGCCAACTGCAGCGATCGAGGAGAAGCTGCGCGTGGGCCAGCGGTCTGGCGCGAGGCCCGTGCGGGGGTCGGTGGTCTCCCAGAAGAAGCGGAAGGTGCGCAGGGCGACGTCGCCGATCAGGTCGGTCGGCGGCGCGCTCGCCGCTCGGGCGAAGCCGGGAGCCGTGAGGGCGCCCAGGACGCTGCGCCGGTCGATCATCGAACGCCTCGAGAAAAGGGAAGGGGCGGCCCGGCGAGGGGCCGCCCCTTTTGAGGGACGGAGAGGGGGCCTCCTAGAAGCGGTAGAAGGCCCGAACTTGCAGGCGGCGCGGCAGCGTCTGGTTGTCGGTCGGCTGGCCGTACAGGATGCTGCCGTCCGCCGACTTCTTCTGGAGCGAATTGTCGAACACGTAGGACTGGCCTGGCCCGAGGAAGGTTGGATAGCCGATGAAGTTGTCGTTGTTGAACACGTTGAACAGGTCCACGGCCAAACCGAAGGTCGTGTGCCGGAACAGATGGAAGTCCTTCTCCAGCGAGATGTTCACTTCGCAGTAGGCGAACACGCCGGCGCAGTTCGCGGGCGGATAGATCGCCCGGATCTTCTCGATGCCGATGCCGGTGCCGGCGCTGGCGTCGGTGAGGGTGAGCGCTTGGCCGGTGCCCAGCGTCGTCAGGGTCGAGAACTGGAAGCCGTACGGAAGGTCGACGATGCCCGAGAAGACGATTTTGTGGCGCTGGTCAAACGGGTTGGCGCGGAAGCCGTAGGCGCGCGGCGTCACCGCATCCAGGCTGAACAGGTCATTGCCGTCCTGGATGCCCTTGGAGAAAGTGTAGGCCACGTCAAGGCCCCAGTGCGAATACGTGGTGTAGGGCTTGTCGATGGTGACGTAGAGCGCCTTGTAGCGGGTATCCAGGCCGCTGTATCCGATCAGGGCGTCGGCGTAGCCGTACTTATTGGGGATGGAGTTGTCGCAGCAGCTCCCGTCCGGATTCCTCGAGGCGAACAGGGTCGTATAGCCGTTGGAGCCCTTGATGTACGAGCCGCTGACCGACACCTCGAACATGTAGACCTTCTGGCGCAGGCCGAAGCTGAACTGGTCGGTGCGCGGCGGCGTGCCGTTGTTGGGTACGGAGAACAGTTCCGGCTGTCCGGTCTGCGCGCTGGCCCGCAGGGCGAGCAGGGCGTCCCTGCTCATGTAGGCGGGATTCCACACGATCGTGTTGAAGCCCTGTCGTGGCAGCCCGTCCTTCGAGAAGTACAGTGTTCCGATCTGGTACTGCGTCCGGATTCGCTCATCCAGTGTGTTGTTGAAAATGTTTCGGTCGAAATAGCGACCGACGCCGCCGAATATCACGGTGTGCTGATCGGAGAACACATCGTAGGAGAAACCGAAGCGGGGCTGGATCATGCCCAGGTAGGGTCCGCGCTGATTTCCGTCGGTGATGTAGTTGGACGCTCCGAAGTAGCTCGTCTGCGGCAGTTGCTGGAATACGGCGGCGGCGTTGGGTGCCGTCGTATAATCATTGTCGAACATATTCGTCTCGTAATCCCACCGGATGCCGAGATTCACCTGAAGTTGGCGCGTAATGTTCCAATCGTCTTGCGCATAAACCCCCAATTCAGTATCAGAAGACTTGATCGTGGGATTGCCCAAGCCGAGCTGTACTGTAGATGGTGTGCTGAAATCTTCATTCTGTGTGGGGTCGTTGACGTAGACATACTCTGGCTGCTGGAAGAAGGGTTTGTTGAACCGATATTTTACCAGGTTCACTCTCAGGCCGCCCTTGATCACGTGGTTGGAAAGCCCACTGAAGGTGATATCATCACGAACGGTGTAGTTCCGTTGATCAATATCTTGTGATCCATTCTTTCCACCAATGTTTATGACGCCGGTGTAGAGAAGAGACGGATCGTCAGGATTCAAGGAGGACGGATTGTAAACGTTGTTCAGGTAGTTGACGGCGAACTCGTTGACGAAAACGTCACCACGATACTTCCACTTCAAGTCGCCTGTTTCGGTGAAGTAGTCACGCTGCTCCGCCTGGCTGAAGGCTTTTTGGCCGCCAAAATTCTGGATTTCATTTTCTTCTCTACGGCTATAGCTCAGGTCGATCGTATTGCGGTCGGTGGGCGTCCAAGTCAACTTTCCGAAATATAAGTTCTCTTCGAAGGGACTCACAAACTGCCCCTGATATTGACCAAAGCGCGCCAGATTGTCCCCGACGCTTGGATTGCCGATAAGCACCGTAACGGCGCGATCCTGTGTGTTGCGCTCGTATGATGCGAAGAAAAACAGCTTGTCCTTGATGATCGGGCCGCCCAGGGAAGCGCCGTACTGTTTGCGCTCGAACTCGGGCTTGGGCAGGCCGAGCTTGTCGGAAAAATAATCCTTCTCGCTGAGATCCTTGCCAGTGTACTGGCCAAAGACTTCGCCGTGAATCTCGTTGGTGCCCGACTTCGTCACCGCAGTGACGATCGCGGCTCCGGCCTGCTCATACTCGGCCTTGTAGTTCTGGGTCAGTACGCGGAATTCCTGCACGGCCAGCTGCGAGAACGGGTTTCCGCGGCTATCCTGCTGGCCGGCGATGCCGCCGTCGAGCGCTTGGTTCTTCAGGCTGACGCCGTCGATGAACACGTTCACGCTGCTGCGCGTCGAGGCGCCGGACTGGATGCCCTTGTTGGTCTGACCGTCGATGTAGTTCACGCCGGGGGCCAGTGCGGCGAAGGAGAGAAAGTTGCGGTCGGTCTGTGGCAGCGCCTGGATCTGCTTTTGCGAGACGTTGGTGGCGACTTCGCTAGTCTTCAGCTCGATCAGGCGCCGGCCCGTAACCACGATCGAGTTTCCGGCCGCGTTGTTGGCGGCGTTGGCGCCCGCGCCGCCGTTGGCGTTGGCCGCGCCGGTGACACCGCTCTCCGCCGCGCCTGTGGTGTCGGCGTTGGTCGGTGCACCCAGCACGCCGTCGAGCGAGGCGCTCTGGCCGACCGACACGATCACGCGCGTCGTGAAGGTCTTCCCGTCCGGTCCGGTGAAGACGACGTCGTAGGTCGTCGGGTTGACGTTGTTCAGCGAATAGGCGCCATCCGGGCCGGAGACGGCGCGCGCGCTCTGGTTGGTGCCGATGTCGCGCGCCACGACCCTCGCGCCGGCGACCGGGCGGCCGGCGGTGTCGGTCACCACGCCGCGGATGGTGGCGGTGGTCACCTGGGCGGCGGCGGGGGTGGCGAGCGCGGTCGCACCCGCACCCATCACCGTGCCGGCCAGGAGCAGGCGCATCAGGGACCAGTTCTTCATCGTCATTTCCCCACTCTCCTTGTTTCGTTGACGGCGGCGACGAGCCCCCTCGCGGGCGTCGTGCCTCGGACGACCAGGTTCGGCCGTCGGATCTCGATGGCGGCGTCGCGCGCGCCGGCGATGGCGCCGGCCAGGCGCTCGATCGCGCGTGCGCCCAGACCCGCCATGTCCACCCGCATCGTCGTGAGCGCGGGGGTGATCATCCGCGCCACCGGCACATCGTCGAAGCCGCCGATGGCGACCTCGCCCGGCACGTCGACACCGGCGCGCACGAGCGCGTTGAGCGCGCCGAGCGCCATCATGTCGTTGGCGGCGAACAGCGCGTCGCACGACTGCGGATCGGCCAGGATCTCGTTGGCGGCCGCCACGCCCGCCTCCTCGGAGAAGTCGCCGGGCAGCACGCGCGGCTCGAGCCCCGCGCGGCTCATAGCGGCGCGGTAACCGGTTTCGCGCTCCTGCGCCTCGATGTTGCCGGCCGGGCCCGTGAGGTGGACCACGCGACGGCGGCCCACGGCCAGCAGGTGGTTGGTCATCACCGCTGCGGCGCCTGCGTTGTCGCTGCGCAGCTGCGGATGGCTGCCCGCCGCATCGGCGCAGTTGATCAGCACCGCGGGCATCGACGGCGGCAGGTGCGCCGTGAGGTGATCGCCCGACTCGCCCGGCGCCATGACGATCAGCCCGTCCACCCGCCCGCGCAGGCTGTGCAGCGCCTCGATCGCGCCGTGCGGGCCGGCGTGGATGTTGGAGAGCAGGAGGTGCAGGCCGCGGCCCGAGGCCTCGCGGTCCAACCCCCGCAAGAATTCGGAGAAGAACTCGCCATGCAGGTCGGGCAGCACCACGCCCACCGCGTCGGAGCGCGCGCGGCTCAGGTTCCGGGCGCCGGCGTGGGGCGTGTAGTTGAGCCTGACGGCGGCGGCGATCACCCGCTCGCGCAACTCGGGCTTCACACCCTCCAGCCCGTTCAGCACCCGCGAGACGGTGGCGACGGACGACCCGGCCTCGCGCGCGACATCGCGGATGGTGGCTTGCGCCATGTCGGCCCGTTCCCTCTCCCCGCGCCGGCTGTTTCGCCGGTGTGACGCGATTGTGGCTGCGTCGTTCGTCCGCGTTGAAGTAACCGGTTACATGTCTCAATCGTGTCGATCAAAGCGACAGACCGCCACATTCAAGGCGGCTTCGAGCGGTGTATGGGGCAGGGGACGGCGGGAATGGCGGACATGCGGATCTCCAGGCGCGCCTTGATGGCGAGCTCAGGCGCGGCCTTCGCCTGGCGGGCCAGCCCCGTGCGCGCCATGGTCGCCGCCTCGGCCGCCGCGCAGCCGGACCTGCCGCCGGCGGTGGACGCGCTGTTCCGCCGCATGACCCTCGAGGAGAAGGCCGGCCAGCTCACCATCATGGCGGCGGCCTGGGCGGGAGGCGCGGCGGCCACGCTGAACCCGGCCTCGGCCGGCGGCGGGTTCGACGCCCAGCTGGCGCAGGCGCGGGCCGGGCGGCTCACGGGCGTGTTCAACGGCTCCGGTTCGGAGATGGCGCAGCGCATGCAGACCGCGGCCATCAAGGAGGCGCGGCTGCCGATCCCGCTCCTGTTCGCGGCCGACGTGATCCACGGCTACCGCACCGTCTTCCCTCTCCCGCTGGGCGAGGCGGCGAGCTTCGATCCCGCCGTGGCCGAGCGCAGCACGCGCGTGGCCGCCACCGAGGCGGCGGCGGCGGGCATCGACTGGACCTTCGCCCCCAATGTCGACATCTCGCGCGACGCCCGCTGGGGCCGGGGGCTGGAGGGCGCTGGCGAGGACGTGCTGCTCTCGCGGCTGATGGCGGCGGCGCGGGTGCGCGGCTTCCAGGGGGCCTCGCTCGCGGCCGACGACGCCGTGGCCGCCTGCCTCAAGCACTTCGCCGCCTACGGCGCGGCCGAGGCGGGGCTCGACTACAACATGGCCGACGTATCGGAGCGCACCTTGCGGCAGGTCTACCTCCCGCCGTTCAAGGCGGGGATCGACGCCGGCGCGCCCACGATCATGACCGCGTTCGACGAGGTCTCGGGCGTGCCCTCGACCGCCAACGACTGGCTCCTCACCACCGTGCTGCGTAAGGAGTGGAGCTTCGGCGGGGTGGTGGTCTCCGACTACACCAGCGATGAGGAGATGATCGACGCCGGCTACGCGCGCGATGGGCGCGACGCCGCGCGGCTGGCGGTCCTGGCCGGCTGCGACATCAGCATGCAGAGCGGGCTCTACATGAAGCACCTGCCGGACCTGGTCGCCGCGGGCGAGGTTCCGATGGCGAGGGTGGACCAGGCGGTGCGGCGCGTCCTGGCGCTCAAGGTGCGGCTGGGGCTGTTCGACGACCCGTTCCGCCGCATCCATCCCGAGCGCGAGCGCGCCCGTGTGCGCACGCCGGCCCACCTGCAGGTGGCGCGCGACGCCGCGCGGCGCTCGGTGGTCATGCTGCGCAACGAGGGCGGGCTCCTGCCGCTGCCGGTCTCGGGCGAGCGCATCGCCCTGATCGGGCCGTTCGCGGAGGGTCGCCACGACCTGATCGGCCCCTGGAACGTCTACGGCGTGGACGCCGACGCGGTGGACCTGGCCAGCGGCGTGCGCGCCGCGGTGACCGACCCCTCCCGCATCACCGTCACTCCCGGCAGCGGAATCGACGCGCCGCTGCCGGGCGGGATCGCCGCGGCCGTCGACGCGGCGCGCGCGGCCGACGTGGTGGTGCTGGCCATCGGCGAGAGCCAGGACATGTCGGGCGAGGCGCAGTCGCGCACCGAGATCGTCGTGCCCGCCGCGCAGCAGGCGCTGGCGGAAGCCGTGGCGGCCACCGGCAAGCCCTACATCGTCCTCCTCAAGAACGGTCGCGCCCTGGCGCTGGAGGGGGCGGTGGCCAATGCGCCGGCGCTGCTCGTCACCTGGTTCCTGGGCTCCGAAACCGGTTCGGCGCTGGCCGACCTCCTGTTCGGACGCGCCGCGCCATCCGCGCGCCTGCCGGTGAGCTTCCCGCGCAAGTCTGGCCAGGAGCCGTTCTACTACGCCCGCAGGACCACGGGGCGCCCCAACGGCCCGGGACCACTGCAGCCCTACAAGGCGCACTATCGCGGCGTGCCCAACACCGCGCTCTTCCCCTTCGGCCACGGCCTCACCTACGGCCTGATCACCTACGCGGGACTCGACCTTGGCGACGCCCGCCTGGCGTGGGACGGCGAGATCACCCTGCGCGCCAGCATCGCCAACGCCGGGCTGCATGCGGCCGAGGAGGTGGTGCAGCTCTACGTGCGTGACCTGGCGGCCAGCGTCACCCAGCCCATGCGCCTGCTCAAGGCCTTCCGGCGCGTGGCGCTCGCGCCGGGGGCTTTGCGGGAGGTGAGCTTCACCCTGCGCCGCGCCGACCTGGAGTTCGTAGGCCTCGACCTGCGCCCGACGGTGGAGCCGGGCGATTTCCGCGTGTGGATTGCGCCTTCGGCCGAGGCGCAGGGCGTCTCCGGCGTGTTCAGCCTGGTGCGTTGAGGAACGGGCGCCGGGGAGTCGCCGTTCGCTCGGTCACTGCAGGGAGATGCGCGCATGGCCGACGCCGAAGACCTCAAGTCGGGCGACAAGGTGAAGTGGGACACCTCGCAGGGCGAGACCCATGGAGAGGTGGAGAAGAAGCTGACCTCCACCGCCACGATCAAGGGCCACGAGGCCAAGGCCACCAAGGATGAGCCGCAGTTCAAGGTGAAGAGCGACAAGACCGGCGCCGAGGCCATCCACAAGCCGGACGCGCTGAAGAAGGCCTGAGCGAGAGGACCCATCACGGGGGGCGCAGCCTGCCGGCGTCGCGCCGCCCGCGCTCGCGCTGGCGCTGGCGCTGGCGCTGGCGCGCGGGGGTGTCTCGCGGCTGTAGCGGCGCAAGGGTAAGACGGGGGCATGACCCGCGTCACCGATCCCGCCGCCGCCGTCGATCAGTTGGCGGCGCTCTACGCTGAGAGCGTGGCGGCGCTGCGCCGCGGGCTGGCCGCCTTCCTGCGCTGCGGCCAGCGGCCGGACCTGGAAGCCCGCGCGAACGGGCTGTTCGCCTATCCCGAACTCAAGATCACCTATGCGCCCGACGGTCCGACGCCGCTCGTCTCGCGCGCCTTCGCCCGGCTGAATCGGCCCGGAACCTACGCCACCACCGTCACCCGTCCCGAGCTGTTCCGCGCCTATCTGGTAGAGCAGCTTCGCCTTCTGATCCGCGACTACGGCGTGGAGATTTCGGTCGGGCGCTCCGAGCAGGAGATACCCTATCCCTACGTGCTGGATGGGGCCGACGACCTGGCGCTGGACGGCGCGCAGTCGGCCGAGCTCGCCCGCTGGTTCCCCGGCGCCCAGCTCGCCGCCATCGGGGATGAGGTGGCCGACGGCGCCTGGTCGCCCGCACTCGAGGCGGCCCGCCCGCTCGCCCTGTTCGACGCGCCGCGCACCGACTTCAGCCTGGCGCGCCTCAAGCACTACACCGGCGCGCCGGCCGAGGACGTGCAGCCCTACGTGCTGTTCACCAACTATACGCGCTATGTCGACGAGTTCGTGCGGTGGGCTGTGGCCGAGCTCAATCGGGAAGGCTCGCCTTACCGCGCCCTCTCCGCCGCGGGCGGGGTGGTTGTCAGCGCCGACACGCCGGACGCCGAGCGCCTTGTCGCCGACGGCGGCTGGCGCAAGCACCAGATGCCCGCCTACCACCTGATCGGCCACGATCCCGGCCAAGGCGTCTCCCTCATCAACATCGGCGTCGGCCCCTCCAACGCCAAGACCATCTGCGACCACGTGGCGGTGCTGCGCCCCCATGCCTGGCTGATGATCGGCCACTGCGGCGGCCTGCGCCCCAGCCAGACCATCGGCGACTACGTGCTGGCCCACGCCTACCTGCGCGACGACCACGTGCTGGACGATCTTCTTCCGGTGGAGATCCCCATACCCCCCATCGCCGAAGTGCAGCAGGCGCTGCAGGGCGCGGCCGAGACGGTCACCGGCGAGAGCGGCGACGCCCTCAAGCGGCGCCTGCGCACCGGCACGGTGGTCACCACCGACGACCGCAACTGGGAGCTGCGCTACACGCTGAGCGCGCTGCGCTTCAGCCAGAGCCGGGCGGTGGCCATCGACATGGAGTCCGCCACCATCGCCGCCCAGGGCTACCGCCTGCGGGTGCCCTACGGCACGCTGCTCTGCGTCTCCGACAAGCCGCTGCACGGCGAGATCAAGCTGCCGGGCCAGGCCAACCGCTTCTACGAAGGTGCGATCAGCCAGCACCTGCACATGGGCATCGAGGCCGTCGAACGCCTGCGCCGCGAGGGCGGCAAGCTGCACAGCCGCAAGCTGCGCGCGTTCGACGAGCCGCCGTTCCGGTGACGGCGCGCCTCCGCGAAGCGAAGGCCGCTCACCCCCGCCCGCGGTAGGGGGGCACCCCCTGGTCGGGCAGCCACAGGCCCTCGGGGGGCGCGCCCGTCTGCCAGAACACGTCGATGGGGATGCCGCCGCGCGGGTACCAGTAGCCGCCGATGCGCAGCCAGCGCGGCTCGGCCACCGCAACCATGCGCCGCGCCACCTCCAGCGTGCAGTCCTCGTGGAACGACCCGACGTTGCGAAAGCTCGTCAGGTAGAGCTTGAACGACTTGGACTCGATCAGCCATTCGCCCGGCGCATAGTCGATCACCAGGTGAGCGAAGTCGGGCTGGCCGGTCACGGGGCATAGCGAGGTGAACTCCGGCGCGGTGAAGCGCGCGAGGTACAGCGCGTCGGCCTGCGGATTGGGCACACGCTCCAGCTTCGCCTGCGACGGCGAGGCGGGTGGGTCGACGTGCTGGCCGAGCTGGACGAGGGCGGAGGTGTCGGTCGTCATGGCGCTTGCAGCTAGGCGATGGCGCGGCGGGCCGCAACGCGCCGCCTCATCCCCGCCGCAAGCTTGGGCTTGGTGAGGGGCGCGATGCGCCGCGCCCCCACCCTGCCGATCCTCCTTGCGGCGCTGGCGCCCGCGCTGTCGTGGGCGCAGAGCGCCCAGGCGCCGCCCATGGGCTACGGGCCCGACATCCTGGTGCGCGCGCGGCCGAAGACGACGCCCGTGGTGGTCTCCGCCTATCCCGCGCAGGGCGCGCAGGTGGCGGCGGGCACGCTCATCCTCACCGTGCGCTTCAACCAGGAGATGACGCCGCAGGGGTGGAGCTACGCCAAGGCCGCCGGCGTCGACTTTCCCGCCTGCCTGCCCAAGCCGCGGCTCCTGGCCGACAAGCGCACCTTCGTACTCCTGTGCTCCACAGTGACGGGGCGCAGCTATGGTGTGGGGCTGAACGCGGCGCCTGCGGACGGCTTCGCCGATCCCTTCCGCCGCTTCGCCCCGCGCTACGACCTCAGGTTCACGACCTCGCCCACGAGCGAGCCGGTGCGCCCGGTGGACGAAGCGCTCAAGGCCGCCGGCCTGCAGCCAAGCGACAGCCCGATCATGACCTGGCAGGGCCAGGCGGGCGCGAGCGACGTCGCCCAGTCCGCCCCGCCCCCGCAGGATTAGCGCCGGTCCTGCGAATTCGTCGTCGCCGAAGAGACGCTGTCACGTCGGGGATGGCCCGGGAAGGGTGCGCGCGCGCCAACCTCAGAAGCCGTCTTCGTCTGCCTTGCGCCGAGGACCCAGCCTCAAGAAAACGCGAGCGCGCCGTGAACGCGCCACCTGGACCGCCCAGGACCGAAGGAGAAGGCAGGCGCAACGCGCGGCTGCGTCTTAACAGCTGCGAAGCGCTCGACCGGCGGCGCGCTACAGCGCGCGTTCCACCATCATCCGCTTGACGCCGGCGATCGCCTTGGCCGGGTTCAGCCCCTTCGGGCACACCTGGGCGCAATTCATGATGGTGTGGCAGCGATAGAGCTTGAAGGGGTCCTCCAGCTCGTCGAGCCGATGGCCGGCGGCCTCGTCGCGGCTGTCGGAAAGCCAGCGGTAGGCCTGCAGCAGGGCCGCCGGTCCCAGGTAGCGCTCGCCGTTCCACCAGTAGCTGGGGCACGAGGTCGAGCAGCAAGCGCACAGTATGCATTCGTAAAGGCCGTCGAGCTTGGCGCGGTCGGCCGGGCCCTGCTCCCACTCGCGCTGCGGCTCGGGCGTGTCGGTGTGCAGCCACGGCTCGATGGAGGCGTACTGGGCGTAGAAGATGGTGAGGTCCGGGATCAGATCCTTCACCACCGCCTGATGGGGCAGGGGGCTGATGGCGATCTCGCGGCCCGGCACGTCGGCCCAGGCGTGGGTGCAGGCCAGCGTGTTGCGCCCGCCGATGTTCATGGCGCACGAGCCGCATACGCCCTCGCGGCACGACCGCCGAAAGGCGAGCGTGGGGTCGATGACGTTCTTGATGTGGATCAGCGCGTCGAGCAGCATGGGGCCGCAGTTGTCGACGTCCACCTCGTAGGTGTCCCAGTGCGGGTTCTCGTCCACCTCGGGGTCGAAGCGGTAGATCTTGAACGCCTTGGTGCGGCCCGTCGTCCCGGCCGGGGCCGGGTGGTGTCGGCCCTTGCCGATCTTGCTGTTCTTGGGAAGCGCGAACTGGACCATGCGTCTCTGGAGGTTGAGCCTGGCGCGCCACCGCCGCGATAGCGAGGCGCGCCGCGTCTTCATCTAGCGATCGGCGCTCGAGAAGGGAACGCCTGCATGCGCGCGCGAAGCAGCCTATCTTGGCCCCCGTGACGCCCGCCGACGACGCCTCCGCCGCCCCGACCAACGCGCCAGCGTACTCCGTCAGCGAGCTGGCCTTCGCGCTGAAGCGCACGCTGGAGGATTCCTACGGCCACGTGCGGCTGCGCGGCGAGCTCTCCAAGGTCACGCGTCACGCCTCTGGCCACGTCTACCTGTCGATCAAGGACGACAAGGCCTGCATCGACGGCGTGATCTGGAAGACCACCCGAGGCATCGCCGTGCGCCCCGAGCAGGGCATGGAGGTGATCGTCACGGGAAAGGTGACCACCTATCCGGCGCGCTCTTCCTACCAGCTGGTGATCGAGACGCTGGAGCCCGCGGGCGTGGGCGCGCTCCTGGCGCGGCTGGAGCAGCTGAAGGCCAAGCTGGCGGAGGAGGGGCTGTTCGCCCCCGAGCGCAAGCGAGCGCTGCCGGCCATGCCGCGCACGATCGGCGTGGTGACCTCGCCTACTGGCGCTGTGATCCGCGACATCCTCCACCGCATCCGAGACCGCTGGCCATGCCGTATAGTGGTGTGGCCGGTGGTGGTGCAGGGCGAGGCCGCGTCGGCGCAGGTCGCGGCCGCGGTGCGCGGCTTCGACGCCTTGCCTCAGGAGGGCGGACCAGTCCCGCGACCCGACCTCGTGATCGTCGCCCGCGGCGGCGGCTCGGTGGAGGACCTGTGGCCCTTCAACGACGAGGCGTTGGCGCGCGCCGTGGCCGCCTGCAGCCTGCCGGTGATCTCGGCGGTGGGTCACGAGACCGACACCACCCTGATCGACTTCGTCTCCGACCGGCGTGCGCCCACGCCCACCGCCGCAGCTGAGATGGCCACGCCCGTGCGCGCCGAGCTGATCGCCTACGTGGCCGACGGCGGCCGGCGCATCGACCGCTGCGTGCACGTGCGGCTGGAGCGCGGGCGCGACCGCCTGGCCGCCGCCGCCCGAGGCCTGCCGCGCCCCGCCGATGTGCTGGCCCTGGCCTCGCAGCGCTACGACCTGGCGGCCGGCAGGCTGGGTGCGGCGCTGGCGCGCAACGCCGCGGTGCACGAGCGGGAGCTGGCGCGCACAGCCGGCCGACTCAGCCCGACGCTGCTGCAGCGGAGCGTGGCGCTGCGTGTGGAGCGCGTCGCCGACCTCGCCACCCGGCTGGACCGGGCGGCGGGACGGGCGGGCGAGGCGGCCGCCCACCGCGCCCGTCTTCCGCAACTCGGCGCGCGGCTGAACGCCGCCGCGCGGCGGCGGCTCGCCAGATCGGCGGAGCGGCTGGCCGCGGCCGACGCGCTCCTGCGCTCGCTGGACCCTGACGGGCCGCTGGAGCGCGGCTTCGCGCGCGTGCACCAAGCCGACGGGCGGCTGGCGCGCCGCGCCGCCGACCTCGCCGCCGGCGAAGCCGTGTCGCTCCGCTTCAAGGACGCCGCGCGGGGCGCGATCGTCGATGGGGGGACTGCGGCCGCCGATCAGCCGCCGCCGTCCAGAGCGCCTTCGCGCGGCAGGACGCCGCCCCGGCCGGCTTCGGTCGCGCAGGGCGACCTCTTCTGAGGAATCCCTCTACGCTGACCCGCGTCGAAGCCGGTGGAGGCCGATCATGACCCGCTATTGCGTACACGCCTGCGACGACGATCCGCGCCACGAGCACCTGATCGTCGCGGCGACCGCCGCCGAGGCCGCGGTGCTGTTCGTCGAGCGTTGGCGCCCGCCCGAACCTGGCGACGCGCGCGTGGAGGTCGAGCTGCGCGACCTGGACGCCGGCGGCGTCAGCCGGGTCACGCTCGACCTCACCGCCTGAGCCCTTAGCGCGGCGCGGCGAGCGTGCGGCGCGCCGCGGCGGCGTATTGGGCGCCGGTGATCACCGTCAGCGCCGCGGCGAGCCACAGCACAGCGTCCGCCACGGCCGTGAATGTCGGCAGCCACGACCACGCCGCGCCAGCTGCGCCGGCCGCCACGCGCAGGCCCGCCGCCGCCATCTCCAGCGACAGGGCGACGAGCTGCACGGTGGTCTTCCACTTGGCCAGGAGCGTCACCGCTAGGCGCAGGCCGCGGCCCGCGCCGCCTTCGCGCAGGCCCGAGACCAGCACCTCGCGGAACAGGATCACCGCACCCAGCGCCGCGATGGTCAGCCGTGGCGACACCATGAGGAGGCCGATCACCGCCGCGGCCACCGCCAGCTTGTCGGCGATGGGATCGAGTGTGGCGCCCCAGGCTGAGCCGGCGTCCCACCGGCGCGCCAACCAGCCGTCGAAGAAGTCGGTGAGCGCGGCGGCGACGAAGGCGAGGAGGCTGGCGAAGATCAGCCCGGCCGCCCAGCGCAAGTCGGCGAGCAGGGGCGCCACGAAGGCGGCTGCGAGCAGGCCGCACAGCGTCGCCAGCGCCAGCACGAGGCGCAGGTAGGTCAGAAGGTTGGGGACGTCCTTGCGGGTCATCGCGGCCCCGCTCTAAACCGGCGGCGCCCCCTTGCGCCAGGACCCTCCAATGCCCGCCGACCCCGCCGCGCTGATCGAGCCTGTCGCTGCGCGCTCGCGCATCATCGCGGTGGTGACCGTGCCCGACTGGCGCTGCGGGCCGCCGCTGGCGCGCGCCCTGGCCGCGGGCGGGGTGTCGTCGGTCGAGATCACCTTGCGCACGCCAGCCGGGCTTGAGGCCGTGCGCGCCGCCGCCGCCGAGGTTCCGGAGGCGATGGTCGGCGCCGGCACCTGCCTCACTCCAGCCGACCTGGAGGCGGCCTCGCGCGCGAGCGCCGCGTTCGCGGTCTCGCCCGGCGCCGTGCCCGCCATGCTGGAGGCGGCGGCGGAGCTCGCTTTGCCCTATCTCGCCGGCGTCGCCACCGCGTCCGAACTGATGGTCGGGCTGGCCCACGGTTATCGCATGTTCAAGTTCTTCCCCGCCGTGCCGGCCGGCGGGGTGGCTTACCTAAAGGCGTTGGCTGGGCCGTTCCCCCAGGTGCGCTTCTGCCCCACCGGCGGGATCACCCGCGACACGGCGCGCGACTTCCTGGCGCTGTCTACCGTCCCATGCCTCGGGGGCTCCTGGCTGTCGCCTGACGACGCCATTGCGAACGGCGACTGGGGGCGGATCGAGCAGCTGGCGCGAGACTCGGTCAAGGCGCTCGCTCAGGCCGCTGGCGAGGGTTGAAGCGGCTGCACGACCGGTGTGCGCCGCCGGAGCGCGCGACGCCGCCAGGAGGTGAGGGCGCCCGTCAGCAGGCTGATCAGGAGGAGGCACGTGGTCACGTTGAGAACGGTCACGTAGAGGTTGTAGCCGGGAGCGTCGTAGCCCAACGCGAGTGCGTGCACCGCCAGGACCACGCCCTGCAAGATCATCGCCACCCCAAGCCATAACTTGCCGAAGCGAAGAGCGACGACCAAGAGGCCGCAAGCGAGCACGAAGTCGCAGACCACGGTAGGTGCGACCGCGCGCAACTCGTCACGCACCACCGTGTCGACGCCAAGCTCGACCAACCACTCGGCAATCATCAGCACAGCGCCAAGGCGCTCGGCGACGCCGCCTTTCCAAAGAGAAAGGGCGAAAATGAACACCGCCGAAGCAGTGATGGGATGAAAATGCAAAAAGTGGATCATATCCGCACGCTATGCGCGGATATGATCCACCAAACTTAAAGCGCGATTACCGGACATACATCCGGCAGCCGGCGTCAGCCCACTGCGCGCAGATCGCCAGCGGCCGACGACTCGTGCTTTTGGTGCTCGCCCATCATGCGCGAGCGGATGCCCAGGCGAAGCTTCACTTCAGCAAGCTCGCCATGCCCAGCGATGACCTGCTGGCGGGCGGTGGCGAGGGTCGAAACCGCTTCCGCGATCCTCGCCACGGCGCCATCCGTGACGCAGGCCGCCATACGAAGCTCGCCCTGGCTGGTCAAAATCGTGCTCATCAGCTGCGAGGCTTCCACCATCGCCGCATCGATCGCTGCTTCAGTCGCGAAGAGGCGATTTGCGACGCCCTGCGCAACCATCATTTTATCGGCCATGATGTACTCCCCAATTAACCCCGTGAAGGTTGTGAATAAACACATTTTTAAGCATCTCACAAGAGATTTTTCAGGCTTTTTTAAGTATGCGCGTAAACCCTAGGGTGTGCCAGTTTGGCACGGAGGGGTGATGACGAAGCGTTAGGCGCTGCAAGCGTATCCTCGTCCAGCGGCTCATCCCGGCCGTGCGGCGGCGCTCATGGCTGAATCGCGCAGTGTTCGAAGGGCTCCCTTCGCCGGCTTCACGCTGCAGGCGCGGATCACCGCGGCGGCGTTGGCCACCTCCGTGTGCGTGCTGACCTTGGCCGCCGCCCTGTTCTTTTTCGAGCAATGGTCGAGCGACGCGCTCGAGGTGCGCCGCGCGCAGACTGCACTCGCTGAAGTGGTGGCGAGTCAGGCCGGGTCAGCGCTGTCTGACCCGTCCAAGGCGCGGGCGCTTCTGGGCGCCTTCCGCAAAGACCAGACCGTGAAGCGCGCCTACCTGCTCGATGTGAACGGGAGACAGCTCGCCGCCTACGAACTGCGCGCGCCCGGCGCCGACGCGGAGCGGCTGGCGAAGACCCGCGCGCCGATCGCCGCCGCGGGAGGTGCACGCGCGGGCGAACTCGTGATCCTCGCTGCGCCAGATCACCTCGCAAGAACGCTGCCGCGCTACTTCGCCGTCTCGGCGGCGCTGTTCTTCGCCGCCGCGGGGGCTGCGCTTTTCCTCGGTCGGCTCCTGGCGGCGCGGCTGATGCAGCCCGTCGACCGGCTGTCGCGCTTCATGGAGCACGTCACCGAGGCGGGGGATCTCAGCGCCCGACCCCCGCCCGCCGGCGACGACGAGATCGGCGGCCTCACCCGGAGCTTCACAGCCCTTCTCGTGCGCCTGCAAACCAACGATGGCGCGCTGCGCCGCACGCTGGGCGAGCTCGTCGAGGCGCGCGACGCGGCCGAGGCGGCCAACGTGCTCAAGTCGCACTTCCTGGCCAACGTCAGCCACGAGATCCGCACGCCTTTGAACGGAGTGCTGGCCATGGCTGAGATCATGTCGCTCGGCGAGCTCGACGACGAGCAGCGCGAGCACCTCGAGGTGATCCGCGGGTCGGGCGCCTCGCTGATGACCGTGCTCAACGACGTGCTCGATATCTCGAAGATCGAGGCGGGCGAGCTGGCGCTGGAGCTGCGCGCCTTCGAGCCCGGCGCGGCGGTGGAGGCCGCGGTCGCCGCCTTCGTCGCCGAGGGGCGCGCGAAGGGCCTGGAGATGGCCGTCGAGATCGCACCCGGGCTCTCGCTCCGCTCCGGCGATGAAACGCGGTTGCGCCAGATCGTGGTCAACCTGATGGCCAACGCCGTGAAGTTCACCGCGCGAGGCGGCGTGCGCGTGACGGTGCGCGACCTCATCGAGGACGGCGTCGCCGTGCTCGCCATCGACGTGGCCGACACGGGCGTGGGCATCGCCGCGGACGTGATGCCACGGCTGTTCCACAAGTTCGTCCAGGCCGACAGCTCGACCACCCGCCAGTTCGGCGGCACGGGCCTCGGGCTGGCGATCTGCCGCGAGCTCGCCGCGATGATGGGCGGTCGCATCTGGGCGCAGAGCACGCTGGGGCAGGGCGCGCGCTTCAGCGTGCGGCTGCCGCTCGCGCAGGCCGCAGCGGCGGTGGAAGCGGAGGCTTCACCGGTCGCGCGCGCCGACGCCACGGCGCTCGCTTCGGCTCGCGTCGCATCGGCGCCGAGCACGCTCCCCGCCGGTCGCCTGCGCGTGCTGGCCGCCGAAGACAACGCGGTGAACCGTCAGGTGCTGGCCTCGGTGCTCAGCATCTTCGAGGCCGAGTTCGAGATCGTCGAGAACGGGCGCGAGCTGGTCGAGGCCTGGAGCCGCAGCACGCCGGACGTGATCTTGATGGACGTGCAGATGCCGGTGATGGACGGCATCGCCGCCAGCCGCGCCATCCGCGAAGCCGAGCGCCGCACCGGGCGCGCGCGCACCCCCATCATCGCGGTGACGGCCAACGCCATGCAGCACCAGATCGGCGCCTACCTCGTGGCCGGAATGGACGGCCTCGTCTCCAAGCCGCTCGAGATGGCGCGGCTGCGCGAGGCGTTGTCCAAGGCCGCCCCGTTGCGCGCGGCCGCCTGAGACTCACGAGCGCGGGGCGCCGCGTCGGCGGGGTGCATCCGCATCGCACAATTGCGTTCAGCCGAAGCCGCCAGGCGCGCGTGCGCACGTCTGGCGCCGCCTCCCCCGCCACCGGGATCAGGCTTCAGAAGAACATCGACGCGCCTGCATCCGCCGGACCCACGGCGTGGCGCATGGGGGCGAACAGCTCGCGGCCGAGGCCATGCTGGGGCTGGATGTGGACGACGAGCGGGCGCGCCGCCCACTCCGCCGCCTCGACCAGGATCTCCAGCCGACCCGCCTCCGCGTCGAGCCGGATCATGTCGCCGTCGCGCACCCGGGCCAGCGCCCCGCCCTGCGAGGCTTCGGGCGTGACGTGAATGGCGGCGGGCGTCTTGCCCGAGGCGCCCGACATGCGCCCGTCGGTCACCAGCGCCACGCGCCGCCCTCTGTCCTGCAGGATGGACAGGGCGGGCGAGAGACTGTGCAACTCGGGCATGCCGTTGGCGCGGGGGCCTTGGAAGCGCACCACCGCCACGAAGTCGCGGTCCAGTTCGCCGGCCTTGAAGGCGCGCAGGAAGTCGTCCTGGTCGTGGAAGATCACCGCCGGCGCCTCGACGATCCGGTGCTGGGGCGCGACGGCGGAGACCTTGATCACTGCCCGGCCCAGGCCGCCATCGAGCACGCGCAGCCCGCCCTCAGCCTGCACGGGATCGGCGGCGGGGCGCAGCACCTCGAGGTCGAGGCTTTCGGCCGGGCAAGGGCGCCAGACCATCTCGTCGCCATCCAGGAAGGGCTCCTGCGCATAGCGGGCGAGGCCGGGGCCGGCGACGGTTTCCACATCGCCGTGCAGGAGGCCGGCGCCCAGCAGCTCGCGGATCAGCAAGCCCATGCCGCCGGCGGCCTGGAAGTGGTTCACGTCGGCCGAGCCGTTGGGATAGACGCGCGCCAGGAGCGGGGTGACGCGCGAGAGGGCGTCCATGTCGTCCCAGGTGAGCAGCACCCCCACCGCGCGCGCCATGGCGGGCAGGTGCAGGAGGTGGTTGGTCGAGCCGCCGGTGGCCATGAGGCCGACGACGCCGTTCACCAGCGCCCGCTCGTCCACCACGTCCATGAACCGGCCGCGTCCTGCGCGGGCGTTCTCCACCGCCTGGCGCGCGGCGGCGCGGGTGAGGGGGCTGCGCAGGGGCGAGTCGGGGTTGACGAAGGCCGCCCCCGGCAGGTGCAGCCCCATCACCTCCATCAGCATCTGGTTGGAGTTGGCGGTGCCGTAGAAGGTGCAGGTGCCGGCGGTGTGGTAGCTGGCCGCCTCGCTCTCCAGCAGAGCCCGGCGGTCGACCTCGCCCTTGGCGAACAGCTCGCGGATGCGCGCCTTCTCCTTGTTGGAGATGCCGCTGGGCATGGGGCCGGCGGGCACGAAGATCACCGGCAGGTGGCCGAAGGCGGCGGCGCCCATCACCAGGCCCGGCACGATCTTGTCGCACACCCCCAGCATCAGGGCGGCGTCGAACATGTCGTGGGTCAGCGCGATGGCCGTGGCCATGGCGATCACGTCGCGGCTGAACAGGCTGAGCTCCATGCCCGGCCGCCCCTGGGTGACGCCGTCGCACATGGCGGGCACGCCGCCGGCCACCTGGGCGGTGGCCCCGATCTCGCGCGCGGCGGCCTTGATCAGGTCGGGGTAGGTCCCGAACGGCTGATGCGCCGAGAGCATGTCGTTATAGGCGGTGACGATCCCCAGGTTGGCCGCCTGTTCGGTCTTCAGCCGCAGCTTGTCGCCCAAGGGCGCTGCGGCGAAGCCGTGGGCGAGGTTGCCGCAGGAGAGATGGGTGCGCGAAGGCCCGGCGTCGCGCGCTTCGCCCATGCGGCGCAGGTAGTCTTCCCGGGTTGCGCGCGAGCGGGTGCGTATGCGGTCGGTGACCTCGGCGACGACGGGGTGCAGCCCGGTCATGGCGCCCAGTAGAGGGCGAGCGGGCTCTTCGCGTCGCGCAGGAGGGCGCGCACCGGCAGGTCCTGCGTGGGGCCTTCCTGCTGCGCCTTGCGGAACACCGCCATCTTCTCGTCGCCGGTGAACAGCAGCACCAGCCGGCGCGCATCGGCGATGGCGTGCAGCGTCAGCGTCATCCGGTATGGCGCGCCGCTGGCGGTGGGGATGGGGCCGACGCCGCGGGCCAGCGCGGGGGCGTCCGGGTCGATCACCGACGGGTCGGTGCCCGGCAGGCCCGGGAACCAGGAGACGGCGTGCCCGTCCGGCCCCATGCCGGCGATCACCACGTCGAACGGGCGGCGCATGGCGGCGATGCGCGCGCTGGCCTCGGTTTCGGCGGCCGGGTCGAGCGGACTATCGTGACCGGTGAGGAGCGAGACGTAGCGGGCGCCCGCCGCCTTGCCAGTGATCAGCCGCGTGCGGATCAGCTTCTCGTTGGAGGCGTCGTCGTCCGCCGGCGCCCAGCGCTCGTCGGTGGTGGTGACCTCGACCTTCCCCCAAGGCGCGTCCGCCTTCGCCAGCGCATCGAACAGCGGCCCCGGCGTGGAGCCGCCGGAGCCCACGAAGCTCGCGCGCCCGTCCTGGTCGGCGGCGACGCTGAGGCGCGCGACGACGTCGGCGGCCAAGGCCGCGATCATCGCCTCGCGGCTGTCGAACAGCTTCTCTTCCAGACCCGCCATTCCTGCGTGCTCCTACTCGTGCCAGCTGTGGCCGTTGCGCTCGGTCAGGGCGAACGCGCCCGACGGGCCCCATGAGCCCGAGGGATAGGTGGTGGGCTTGTGGGAAGTCTGCTCCCACGCGGCGAGAATACCGTCGATCCAGCGCCAGGCCGCCTCCGCCTCGTCGCGGCGCACGAACAGGGTGGGGTCGCCCTTGATGGCCTCCAGCAGGAGCCGCTCGTAGGCGATGCGCCGGCGGCTGGTGTCGGCGAAGGCCTTGTCGAGGCTGAGGTCCAGGTCCAGCGGGCGCAGCTGCATGCCGCCCTGGTCGAGCGAGGGCGTCTTGTTCATCAGCGTGAGGCTGATCTCCTCGTCCGGCTGTAGGCGGATCACGAGGCGGTTGGGCAGGAGCTCCTGGCCCGCGAAGATCGAGTGCGGCACGGCCTTGAACTGGATGACGATCTCCGAGGCGCGCGCGGCCATGCGCTTGCCGGTGCGCAGGTAGAAGGGCACCCCCGCCCAGCGCCAGTTGTCCACCGTGGCGTTGATGGCCACGAAGGTCTCGGTCAGCGAGGGCCGGCCCAGCTCGTCGAGGTAGGCCGGCGCCGCCTGCGTGCCCGAGACGCCCTTGCCGTACTGGCCGCGCACGGTGAGCTTGCCTTCGGTCTCGGCGGTAATGGGGCAGAGCGAGCGCAGCACCTTCACCTTCTCGTCGCGCACCGCATTGGAATCGAGCGAGGCGGGCGGCTCCATGGCGACAAGCGTGAGCAGCTGCAGCACATGGTTCTGCACCATGTCGCGGATGGCGCCGTACTCGTCGTAGTATCCCGCCCGACCTTCCAGTCCCACGGTTTCGGCCACGGTGATCTGCACGTGGTCGACGGTGCGGTTGTTCCACAGGGGCTCGAACAGCACATTACCGAAGCGCAGCGCGATCAGGTTCTGCACCGCCTCCTTGCCGAGGTAGTGGTCGATCCGGAAGATGCGGTCTTCGCTGAAGGTCAGCGCCAAGCCGTCGTTGATCTCGCGGCAGCTCTCCAGGTCGCGGCCGATGGGCTTCTCCACCACCACCCGCGCGTCGAGGTTGCCGAGCCCCACGCTGCGCAGGCCCTGGCCGATGGCGCCGTAGAGGCTGGGCGAGGTCGAGAGGTAGTACACCGTCTCGCCTACGCCCTTCAGCACCTTGGCGAGGCCCGCGAAGCTCTTGGGGTCGGAGGCGTCGACCCGGGCGTATTCGAGCCGGGCCGCGAAACGGGCCCACACAGCGTCGTCGACGGTTTCGACGCGCTTGCGCACGGCGGCCTCGACGAAGGCGCAAAAGGCGTCGGCGTCCATCTCGCTGCGCGCGGCGCCGATCACCCGCAGGTCGCGCGGCAGGAGGCCGTCCCCGTCCAGCAGGAAGAGGGAGGGGAACAGCATGCGCTGCGCCAGGTCGCCTGAGGCGCCGAAGATCACGATGGCGTGGGCGGTCATGGAATCCCGGAGATGGCTGGCGCGTGGCCGGTCTAGCACGCAGGCCGCGCCGCGCACCGGACGCATAGCATGCGACAGCGCTGTCATCACGCCCGGCGCTGGCCTTGAGTCAAGGTCGGCTCTAGCTGAGGCGCCATGGCCGCCTGCGAACCCCCGCTCCAGCGCCTGTCGCTCGCCTTCGACGGCGGCGTGATGTCTGCGCTGGCGCTGGGCGACCCTGCGCGCCCGGTCGACGTCGTCTTCGCCCACGCCAACGGGTTCAACGCCCAGGCCTACGCCGACGTGCTGGCGCCGCTGGGCGCCTCGCGCCGGGTGGTGGCGCTCGACCTGCGTGGCCATGGTTTCACCCGCCTGCCGGCCGACCCGCGCGGCCATCGCTCCTGGCGGGTGTTCGCCCGCGACATCGCCGCCGCCCTCGATGCGCTGGACGCCACCGACGTCGTGCTTGCGGGTCACTCCATGGGCGCCACCGCCGCGCTCCTGGCCGCGGCTGACGTGCCGGACCGCATCCGTTCGCTCGCGCTGTTCGAACCCGTGGCGGTGAGGCGCACCGCGCGGTGGACGGCGCGCCTGCCGTGGGGGCCGGCCCTGATCCGTCGCCGCCTGCCCTGGGCGATCGCCGCGGCGCGGCGACGGGCGCTGTGGCCGGATGCGCAGGCGGCCTTCGCCGGCCTGCGCGGGCGCGGCGTGTTCAAGACCTGGCCCGACCAGCGCCTGCGCAACCACCTCGAAGGCGGACTGCGCGAGGTTGACGCCGGGGTGGCGCTCGCCTGCGCGCCGGCGTGGGAGGCCGCGAACTACGCCGCGCAGGGGCACGACGTGCGCGCCGCCCTGCGCCGCCTGCGCCGCCCGGCCGCCATCTGGCTCGGCGAGCACGGCTCGACGTGGTCGCTGCGCGCCGCGGCGCGGGGCGGGGCGGGGCCGATCGACGTCGAGGTGGTGGCCGGCGCGAGCCACTTCCTGCCCTTCGAGCGGCCGGACCTCGTGGTCGCCGCGCTGGCCGCGGCGTCGCGCTGACAGGGGGCGTTCGCGGCCACGTGTCGCGCGCGCGCGGTTTGCCGGTGGCGGCGCGATCCTCTAGAGCGCCGGCTCTCCCGCGTTCCCGTCTCCGTCGTTCCCCCAAGGCGCCGACCCATGTCCAGCACCTCCCAGACCAGCACCGAGCCGCCCGGCGGTCTCTCGGGCAACGTGCCGATGTACGTGCAGCCCGAGCCGTTGAGCGCGCAGATGCACGGCGATCTCGGCATCGTCAGCTCCGAGGCGCCCTTCGGCTTCGCCGCGACCGCCACTGCGGTGCCGATGCAGGTGACCGAATTCGGGCCGGCTTCGCTAAGCTTCCCGATCATCTTCGCCGGCGAGGACAAGGTGCCGCTGGCGGTCATGGGCGTGCGCGACAACGAGAACGCCTTCGTGGCCGACGACGGGCGTTTCGAGCCCACCGCCTACATCCCGGCCTTCGTGCGCCGCTACCCGTTCGTGCTGGCCGACGATCCGTCGCAGCAGCGCCTGGTGGTCTGCATCGACCGCAAGGCTACGTTCCTGTCGCCGGATGCGCCCGACAAGCTGTTCGTGAATGGCGAGGCGAGCGCCTACACCAAGAACGCCATCCAGTTCTGCCAGGACTTCGAGACCGAGCGCCAGCGCACCGACCAGTTCGTCAAGCGCTTGAAGGAACTCGACCTGTTCGAGACCAAGCAGGAGACGTTCCAGCCCCGCAACGAGGACGGCTCCATGGGCGAGCCGGTGCAGATCGCCGACTACTTCGCCATCTCCGAGGCCAAGCTCAACGCGTTGGCCCCCGAGCTCTTGGTCGAATTGCGCGATACGGGGGCCCTGCGTCAGATCTACGCCCACCTCGACTCGCTGTTCGGGTGGGAGCGGCTGATCACGCGCGTCGCCCTGCGCCAGCCGGTCGCCGGCCACGCCTGAGCCGGACGGCGCGCGGGCGTCAGGTCCGCGCGAACACCGAGCGGGTGAGGCAGGAGAAGACCAGCCGCCCCGCTTCGTCCAGGAGGTCGTGCTGGGCGATGACTACGCCCTTGTCGTCGCCCACCGGATCCTTGGCCAGGACCGTCATGCGCCCGCGCAGCAGCTCGCCCGTGGGCGGGTTGCGCATCCAGCGCAGGGCGTCGACGCCCAGGCGCTTGGTCTGCGGCCAGCCGCGCGCAGCTTCGGTGTCGAGCTTGGCCCAGATGGCGAAGACCAGCGCATCGGGCGCGCCGCCGTCGCGATCCCAGCTGGGGGCGAAGCTCACGCAGAAGGCCTCCAGCTGGCGCTCGTCCACCGCCGCGGCGCCGAGGTTGACCACCTGGCCCACCGTGATCTCGTCGAAATGTGCGGGCATGTAACCTCGGCGGCCTCCGGAACGGACCCTTTCACACCGGGAGGGCGGCCCCTGTCGAGCCGCTTGCAAGCGCGTGCGGCGATGACGACGTTGGCGCGGGGACTGCGAGGAGCGAGCACGTGGGTTTGAGGATGTGGGCGGCGGCGATCGCCGCGGTGCTGGCCAGCGTCGGCGCGGCGCAGGCGGCCGACACCGCGAAGACCGAGCATGTCGCCCTGCGCCTCGCCCCGCAGACGGTGGCGGCCGCGCCGGGCTCGACGCTCTACGTCGGCCTGCAGGAGACGATCGCGCCGGGCTGGCACACCTACTGGCGCAATCCCGGCGACAGCGGCGAGCCCACCGCCATCGCCTGGACGCTGCCCGCCGGCTGGCGCGCCGGGCCGATGGTCTGGCCCGCGCCCGAGCGCGCCGCGACGGGCCCGCTCGTCAACTACGTCTTCTCCAATAAGGTTCTGCTGCCGACGCCGATCCAGGTTCCCGCCAGCGCTTCGCCGGGCGGCTCGGCCACGCTCAAGGCGGCGGTGACCTACCTGGTCTGCAAGGACGTCTGCATCCCCGAGCAGGCGGCGCTCGATATCGTCGTGCCCGTGGCCGCGGGCGTGCCCAAGCTCGATCCCGCGCTGGGCCAGGCGATCACCGAGACCCTGGCGGCCGCGCCCAAGCCGGCGGGCCTGCAGGCGCGGTTCTCGCGCAGCGGCGAGGTGGTCGGCCTCTCAATCACCGGCGCCCAGCTGAAGGGCGAGGACGTGAGCCACGCCTGGTTCTACCCCTACGACGGCCAGCTGCTGGACCACGCCAAGCCGCAGTCCGTCGCCGGCGGCCCGGACGGGCTGACGCTGAGCCTGCCCGCCGGCTACGGCTTCACCCACGGCGAGGCGCCCAAGACGCTCGACGGCGTGCTGGCGCTGGGCGACGGCAAGGCGTGGGAGGTCGACGCCACCCCGGGCGCGCCGCTCGCCGGCGCCGCCGGCGCCTCCCCCAGCCGCCCGTCCGCCTCCACCGGCGATGGCGGCGCGAGCGCACCGGTCGGGCGCGCGACGGCTTCGACTGGCGCGGCCGCACCTAGCGGCCCTGGCGCGCTTCTGCTGCAGATCGGCTCCGCCTTCCTGGGCGGGCTGATCCTCAACCTGATGCCGTGCGTCTTCCCGGTGCTTTCCATCAAGGCCGCCGCGCTCGCCCGCCATGTCGAGGCGCCCGAGCGCGCCCGTGCGGAGGGGCTGGGCTATGTGGCGGGCGTGGTGGGCGCCTTCCTCCTTCTCGCCGGCGTCCTGATCGGGCTGCGGGCGGCGGGGCAGGAGGTGGGCTGGGGCTTCCAGCTTCAGTCGGCCGGGGTCAGCGCGGCGCTGACACTTCTCATGCTGCTCGTGGCCCTCAACCTCTCGGGCGTCTTCGAGGTCGCGACCTCGGTGCAGGGGGCGGGGAGCGGCCTAGCCGCGCGCGGCGGCCTCGTGGGCTCGGTGTTCACCGGGGTTCTGGCCGTGGTCGTGGCCGCGCCGTGCACGGCGCCCTTCATGGCGCCGGCCATCGGCTGGGCGCTGGTGCAGCCGCCGCTGGCGGCGCTGGCGGTGTTCCTCGGCCTCGCGCTGGGCCTGGCTGCGCCGCTGGCGCTGGTGAGCTTCGTGCCGGGCGCCTTTCGCCTCCTGCCCAAGCCGGGGCCGTGGATGGAGGGGCTGCGCCACGTGCTGGCCTTCCCGATGTACGCCACCGCCGCCTGGCTGGCCTGGGTGTTCGCGAGCCAGGCAGGCGTGCCCGGCCTGCCCTTCCTGTTCGGCGCGGCCGTCGCCCTGGCCTTCGCCGCCTGGGCCTGGGGCGTGGGCCAGCGCCAGGAGAAGTCGCTCGTTCCGCGCATAGGAGCGATCGCGGGCCTGGTGGCCGCCGTGCCGCTGGCGGCCCAGGGGGCGAGCTTCGATGCCGCCCCGGCCGCATCTCCCGGCGGCGGCGTCGCGGCGGTCGGCGGCCTACAGGCCCAGCCCTGGTCGCCCGATCGGGTGGCCGAGCTCACCGCCCAGGGCAAGCCTGTGTTCGTGGACTTCACCGCGGCCTGGTGCATCACCTGCCAGGTGAACGAGCGTGGCGCCCTGGCCGGCGCGCGCGTCGCCGACGCGTTTAAGAAGACAGGCGCGGTCTATCTCAAGGCGGACTGGACCAAACGCGATCCGCTGATCGCCCGAACGTTGGCGGCCAACGGGCGCGAGGGGGTGCCTCTGTACCTCGTCTACGGCCCCGGCCGCGCGACGCCGCAGGTGCTGCCGCAACTCCTCACGGAGGGATCGGTGGCGGCCGCGGTGCTGGCGGCCGCCAAGCCGGCGTGATCCATTCCTTGAGCATCGTGCGTGCACGGGTCGGTGCGAGAGCGAAAGCCGCCGCCGCTGAGCTACCGCTCCGCATGCTTGCCGCTGCGGGGTCGATCCGCTAGGGCCGCGCCACCATGACAGAGGCCTTCCGCCCCGAGGCGCGCACGCCGCGCGGCTTCGCCGACCGCCGCGCGCCCGAGCTGCGCCGCCAGCGCGCCATCCTGCAGGCGGTGTCGGGCGTGTACGAGGCGCACGGCTTCGAGCCGCTGGAGACTTCGGCCTTCGAGTACGCCGACGCGCTGGGCAAATTCCTGCCCGACAGCGACCGGCCCAACGCGGGCGTCTTCGCCCTGCAGGACGGGGACGAGGACCAGGCCGAGTGGATGGCGCTGCGCTACGACCACACCGCGCCCCTCGCCCGCTTCGTGGCGCAGCACCGCGAGGGCCTGCCCAAGCCCTTCCGCCGCTACTGCTACGGCCCGGTGTGGCGCAACGAGAAGCCCGGGCCCGGCCGCTTCCGCGAGTTCATGCAGTGCGACGCCGACACGGTGGGCTCCGCCCGTCCCGAAGCCGACGCCGAGATCATCGCCCTGGCCGCCGACGGACTCGCCGCCGCCGGCCTGCCCGAAGGCGCGGCGGTGGTGAAGGTCAACGACCGCCGGTTGCTCAACGGCCTCCTGGCGGCCGCAGGCGTGAGCGACGCCGGGCAGAAGCTCGCCGTGCTGCGCGCCGTCGACAAGCTCGACCGGCTCGGTCCCGAAGGCGTGCGCCTGCTGCTGGGCGAGGGCCGGCGCGACGAGTCGGGCGCCTTCACCAAGGGCGCGGGGCTGGCGGCCAAGGGGATCGACGCCGTCCTGGCCTTCATCGCGGCCGGCGGCGGCTCGCGGGCGCAGGTGATGGAGCGGCTGGCCGGCGTGGTTGGCGGATCGGAAGAGGGCGACCGCGGCCTCGCCGACCTCGCCCGCATCGATGCGGCCCTGCGCGCGCTCGGCGTGGGCGACGCACGCGCGACCTTCGATCCGTCGATCGTGCGCGGCCTGGAGTATTACACCGGCCCCGTGTTCGAGGCCGACCTGCTGCTGGAGACCACCGACGAGCGTGGCGAGCGCGTGCGCTTCGGCTCGGTGGGCGGGGGCGGGCGCTACGACGACCTGGTGGCGCGCTTCACCGGCGAGCAGGTCCCGGCCACGGGCTTCTCCTTCGGCGTCTCGCGCCTGTCGGCGGCGCTGGAGGCGGCGGGCCGCGGGGCCGAGGCGGCGGGCCGCGGGCCGGTGGTGGTGATCGCCTTTGCGCCGGACCGCATGGCCGACTACTTCGCCGTCGCAGCCGAGCTGCGCGCCGCGGGCGTGGCGGCCGAGGTCTATCTCGGCTCATCAGGCATGAAGGCGCAGATGAAGTACGCCGACCGCCGCAACGCCCCCGTCGCGGTGATCGTCGGCGACGACGAGCTGGCGGCCGGGACCGTCACCCTCAAGGACCTCGACGCCGGCCGCGCCCTCTCGGCCGGGGTCGGCGACAACGCCGCCTGGCGCGCCGAGCGGCCCGGACAGCTCAGCGTGCCCCGCGCCGAGATGGCCTCGACCGTGCGCCGGATCGTCGAAGGCGGATGACCGGCGCCTCGGCCCGCGAGCCGGCCGCGCCGTCGGCCGTGGTCGCCGCGGTGCGCGCGCGCTTCGAGGCTTTCGGCGGGCGGTGGACCAGCGCGCCCGTGCTGCAGCCGCTGACCGAGCTCCTCGACCTCGCCGGCGAGGCCATGCGCGCGCGCCTCTACGTGATCGCGGGCGAGGGTGGCGAGGAGCGGGCGTTGCGCCCTGACTTCACCATCGCCCTGGCCCGGGCCTACATCGCCTCCGGTGCGGGCGAGGCGCGGCTTCTGTACGAGGGCGACGCCTTCCGCAGTCCCCCCGCCGGCTCCGGCCGCGCCGGCGAGTTCGCCCAGCTGGGCGTCGAGGTGTTCGGCGACGCGCCAAGCCAGGGGGGCGACGCCGCCGCGCTGGACGGGGAGGTCGCGGCGCTGGCCTGGCGCGCCGCCCGCGCCGGCGGGCGCGACGACCTCGTGCTGCATCTGGGAGACGTGGCCCTGTTCGCCGCCTTCACCCAGGCGTTGGCCTTGCCCGACGGCGCCCGCGCGCGCCTCAACGCCGCTTTCGCCGCCGGGCGGCCCATGCGCACCGAGGTGGCGCGCCTCGCCGCGCCGGTCGCGGCGGCCGGGGGCGGGCGTCTGGCCCGCATGCTTAGCGAGCTTCCCGAGGCCGAGGCCGCCGCCGCCCTGGAGGAGATCTGGCGTCTCGCCAGCGTGCAACCGGTCGGCGGCCGCGACGCGGGCGAGATCGTGCATCGCCTGGCCGAGCGGGCCGAGGCGGCGCGCACGCCGCGCCTCTCCGCCGCCGAGGCCGACCTCCTCACCCGCTTCCTGCAAGTCGCCGCTGCGCCAGCTCGCGCCCTGGATCAGGTGCAGCGGCTGGCGCACGAGGCGCACGGCGCGCTGGACCCTGTGCTCGAAGGCTGGCGTCGGCGGCTCGATGCGCTTGCCGCGGCCGGCGCCCCGGTGGAGACGGCCGTGCTCGCCTGCGCGTTCGTGCGGCCGTTCAGCTACTATGACGGGGCGCTGTTCGAGGTGCGCAGCGCAGCGCTCCCCAGCGACGCGCCAGTGGCGGCGGGCGGGCGTTCGGACGGACTGGTCGCGCGCCTGGGCGGCTCGGCGGCAGCCTCGGTGGGGTGCATGGTGCGGCCGTGGCGCGCTTGGTCGGGGAGCGGGGCATGACCGACGCGGCGCCGCTGGTGCTGGCGCTTCCCTCCAAGGGCCGGCTCAAGGCCCAATGCGAGGAGTGGCTCTACGACTGCGGCTTCGCCCTTGCGGTGGAAGGGGGCGAGCGCGGCTATCGCGCCGCCCTGGGCGGCCTGCCGGGGGCCGAGGTGCGCCTGCTCTCCGCCGCCGATATCGCCGCGGGGCTGGAGGCGGGCGAGCTGCACCTGGGCGTCACCGGCGAGGACCTGCTGCGCGAGCGCGGCGACGACCTGGAGGCGCGCGTGCACCTGTTGCGAGCGCTGGGCTTCGGCCGCGCCGACCTCGTGGTCGCCGCCCCGCAGAGCTGGCTCGACGTGGACACCATGGCCGACCTGGCGGACGTGGCCCACGACCTCCTCGCCCGCAGCGGGCGGCGCCTGCGCGTGGCCACCAAGTATGCGGTGCAGACGCGCGGCTTCTTCGCCCGTCACGCCGTGGGCGACTACCGCATCGTCGAGAGCCTGGGCGCCACTGAGGGCGCGCCGGCGGCCGGGGCGGCGGAACTGGTGGTCGACATCACCACCACCGGCGCCACGCTCGCCGCCAACAACCTCAAGGTCGTGGGCGACGGCTTGATGCTGGAGAGCCAGGCGCAGCTCGCCGCGTCCCTGCGCGCCGCCTGGACGCCGGCGCAGGTCGCCGTCGTACGCCGTCTGATGCTGGTGGTGGAGGCGCGGGCGCGGGCGCGGGCCTCCTCGCTGGTGGGTTGGCCGGCCGCCCACGACGCGGCGGCGCAGCCGGTGGTCGCGCCTTTCCTGGCGCGGGGAGCGGCGGCGCGGCCGCACGGCCTGCTGGCGCCCGGGGGCGACCTGTTCGACGCCGCCCGGGCGCTGGCTGCCGCCGGCGTCGGGCCGCTGACCGTCTCGCGTCCCGACTACGTGTTCGAGACCGCCTCGCCCGCCGCCGAGGCGCTGGCCGCCGCCGTCTCGCGCTGAGGGCGCGGCGCCGGCTGCAAGGCGCGGCCGGCGATCAGCAGGCGCAGAAGGGTGAGCGCAAGCACCGCGGGCGCCAGCGTCCATCTCCAGTGGTGCAGCGGCATCATGGCGGCCGGAAGCGCCCAGGTCAGCACCACCAGCGCCCGGCCCGTCCAGCTCCAGCTCGGGCGCCAGCCGGCGAGCGGCTCGAGCCGCCACAGCACCAGCGAGGCGGCCGCCACCGGGATCAGGTCGTAGTTGAACACCTGCGGGCTAGCGACGGCGGTGGCCAGCGCCAGCACGGCGGCGCGCACGCGGTCCGCCGCGCCGCTGCGCCCGGCGATCCACACCGCGCTAGCGCCGAACAGCAGGAAGGGCGCCTGCACCGCCATCGCCGCGACCGCATCCAGCCGCCACAGGCGGGCCGAGGCGAATGCCGAGGGCATCATCCACAGGAACGGGCCCGAGCCGTGCCGCAGCATCTGCGCCTGCATGGGCAGGGTGTGGGCGAAGAAGGCGCGCCACGCGTCCAGCCCGAAGAGCGCGGTGGACAGGGCGAGCAGCGCCACGGCGCTCGCCGCCGCGGCCGCGATCAGCCGCCAGCGGCCCTCCGCCAGCGCCAGCACCGGCAAAAGCAGCGCCACCTGCGGCTTGAAGATGAGCAGGCCGAGCAGCGCGCCGCCCACGAGCGGCCGTGTCTCCCGCAGCGCCAAGCCGCCGAGCAGCAGCGCCGCGCTGATCGCCCCGTTCTGCCCCAGCGCAACGTTCACCGCCACCGCGGGCGCGAGCAGCAGGAGCCACAGGTCGCCCCACCGGGCCCCTGGCGCCGAACGCAGGAAGACGCGCGCGGCGGGCGCGAGCAGGGCCAGGCCGCCCAGCGTCCAGGCGACCAGCGCCAGCGCGTAGGGCCAGCCCACGAACGGCAGCGTCAGCAGCAGCGCCGGCGGCGGATAGGACCAGAAGTGGAACGGCAGGTGTGGGTCGAACAGCCGGTGCTCGGCCGGCCAGAAGCGCGCGGGGTCGAACACCTCCAGCGCGCGGCCCTCGCCCACTAGCTGACCGGCCGTCCACACGTTGACGAAATCACGCCCTCGCGCGTGATCCCAGGCGTCGAGCAGGCCGTGGCCCGTGGCGTAGTAGGCGGCCACCAGCACGAGCGCCGTCGCGCTCAGCGCCAACAGGACCAGATCGGGGCTCCACAGCCGGCGCAGCCGCGCGCCGAGCGTCACGTCGGCGGCCGCACGCGGTAGATTTCAAGTCCGGACCCAGGCGCGGAGATCGGCTCCAGCCAAGGCGGCGGGCGTCCGGCGTCGAGGCGGCGCTGCAGGGTGTTCGGCGCCAGCCCGTCGCGGTCGAAGTGGCGGGCGTGGACGCGGCACTCCAGCACGTAGGCGGCGCCCAGCGCCCGGGCGCGCGCCTCGGCCCCCGCAGGGCCCGGCGCGTCGGCCGGGGCGGTGAGCATGCCGCGCATGGCCATCACGCCGCGGCTCATGCGGTGGTAGGGCGCGGCCAGCGCCGAGCTTCTCGTATGCGCCAGCACGAAGGGCCCCAGGTCGATCTCGCTGACGACCAGTCCGGGCGGCTGGGCCGCCAGGGCGCGGTAGCTGCCGGCGCTGTAGCAGAAATCCGGCGGCTCCTTGTGCGCCGCCTTGGCCTGCGCCTTGGGCGACCAGGGCGCCTGACCGATGGCCGCCAGCACGACGCCGGTGGCCACCGCGGGCGAGAGCAGCAGCGAGGCGACGAGCAGCAGCACCACGCCGCCCCGCCGCGGCCCGCGCTCGGTGATCTCGGCCGCCAGCACCGCCAGCGGCGCCACGCTGAACCACATGGCGTAGGCGTCCATGCGGAAGGCGGTCCACGAGGCTGCGGCCCCGAGCGCCAGCAGCACGCCCGACAGCGCCCACGGCGCGGTGAGCCGCCGCGCCCGCGAGAAGCCCACGAGCACCCACGCAAGCGCGCCCATGGCGGCGAACACCGCGATCGACAGCGCCTCCGGCCGGTCCTGCTTGTAGAGCAAGGGCCAGGGCCGCATCTCCTGCACGTGGTCGAGCCAGAAGGGCTTCATCCGCGGATCGACGTCGGCGAACGGGCCGCGCAGGCAGTGCGGGTCGAGCAGCAGGTATGCCGCCAGCGTCGCGCCGCCGCCCAGGCCCAGCAGGGCGAGGCGGATCGCCCATCCGCGCCGCTCCCCGAGCGCCGCGCAGGCGAGCAGCGCCAGCCCTCCCACCACCGCGCCAACCAGAAGGTTGATCCCCAGCGCGTCGCAGGCGGGAACGCCCCAGCGCGCGGGCGGCGTCTGCGCCAGGAAGGCGAGCGCGGTGGCGACCGCCAGGGCCGCGCCATAGGCCCCGACGCGTGCGGCCTCGCGCCGGTCGAACAGGAGGCGCGCGCCGAAGGCGGCCGCCACCGCCGCCTCGAAGATCAGCGCCTCCAGCCCGATGGCCAGGCCCAGCCCGGTGGCGAGGCCCGCGATCACCGCGCCCGCCCGTCCGCGCGCCTGCATCCCGCCCGCCGCCGCGATCAGCGCCAGCGAGATCTGCACGTCGTGGTGGTCGATCCGCCCCGGCTGGAACTGCGCCCAGAACAGCTGCAGGTCGACGACGCAGATCACCGCCGCCGCCAGCACCGCCATGGCCGCCAGGGGTGCGCGCGCCACCACCCGCCAAGCCTCGCCGGCGAGGCCCCGCGCGGAGGCCAGCGTCGCGCCGATGCCCACGAACACCCACAGCAGCGGCCATGTCGCCCGCGTCATCCATTCTGCACGCGCGGGGGGAAGGATCAGCCGCCAACCGCTCTCCCAGGCCGCGATCCCGCCGTCGAGCAGGCGTGACCAGTGCAGGAACACGCCCTCCGGTGGCTGCAGGCGCACGACGCGCTGGTCGAACCAACCGCGCCCGGCCAGGAGATCGCGCACGATGACGAGGCGCGTGGCGTCGTCGGTGTCGCCGAGATTGGGGCCGAGGTGGGGGGTCACCCGCAACCACAGCACCGCGCACACGACGGCGCCGGCCGCGAGGGCGGTCAGCGCCACGCGGGCGGGAGTGCGCAGGTCGGGCGGCTGGGAAATCCGCATGGGATCAGGCTCTTCGGCGCCGGCGGGCGGGCGGCAAGGGGAGGGGGCGTTTAGCCGCGGGGGTGGCCTCTGTTCACGTTTTCGTGTTTAGGAAGGCGCGTCGCGTCGCCTCTCCCCAGGCGCGCGTCTGTACGGGTTCGGCGACACATGTCCTTCATCCAGAGCGCCTCCGCGGCCTCGGGTCGCTCCCGCATCGCCGCGCCCCGCGGGCTCTTCGCCTTCCTGGCGGTGGGCGTGGTCGGGCTGGCGGTGGACCTCGGCCTCCTCTTCGTGCTCGAGCGCGCGGGCCTGCCGCTGGCCGGCGCGCGCGCGATCTCGCTGCCCGTCGCCACCCTGGCCACCTGGCTGCTCAACCGGCGCCACACCTTCGCGTCGAGCGGGCGCAAGGCGCACCACGAGGCGCTGCGCTACGCCGCCGTGGCCGCCGCGGCGCAAAGTGTGAACTACGTCGCGGCGCTCGCCATCGCCTCGGTCCTGCGCGGCGAGCCGCATCTCGCGGTGGTGGTGCTCTCGCTGGCCCACCACATGCCGCACGCGATCGACATGCTGTCGGCCTTCATCGGGGCGGTGATCGCCACCCTGTTCTCCTACACCGGCCAGCGCTTCTTCACCTTCGGCGACGTGCGGCCCGCGCCTGACGCGGGCTGAGCGCGCCTTCCAGCCCCTCGAGGTTCCCTCACATGGCCGATGCGGCCGACACCGACGTTCTGATCATCGGCGCGGGCCCTGCGGGGCTGACCGCCGGCTATCTTCTCACCAAGGCCGGCCAGCGGGTGACGATCGCCGAGCGCGATCCCGAGTATGTCGGCGGCATCAGCCGCACCGTGCGCTATAAGGACTTCCGCTTCGACATCGGCGGCCACCGCTTCTTCTCCAAGTCCAAGGAAGTCGTCGATCTCTGGAACGAGATCCTGCCCGACGACTTCATCGACCGGCCGCGCCTGTCGCGGATCTACTACGGCGGAAAATACTACGCCTACCCGCTCAAGGCGTTCGAGGCGCTGAAGAATTTGGGCGTCTTCACCGCCGCCATGTGCATGATGAGCTATGGCTGGGCCAAGGTCACGCCGATCGATCCGGCCAAGACCTTCCACCAGTGGGTGCGCAACCAGTTCGGCGAGAAGCTGTTTTCGATCTTCTTCAAGACCTACACCGAGAAGGTGTGGGGCATGAGCTGCGACGATATCTCGTCCGACTGGGCGGCGCAGCGGATCAAGGGCCTGTCGCTGTCCTCGGCGGTGGCCGACGGGATCATTCGTTCGCTCGGCCTGAAGAAGAAGCCGGCCGCGGCTCTGGGCCAGCAGGGCGGGGTGAAGAGCCTGATCGAGAGCTTCCGCTACCCCCGCCTGGGCCCCGGCATGATGTGGGAGGCCGCGCGCGACAAGATGGTGGCGCAGGGCGGACAGGTGCGCATGGGCCGCGATCTCGTCAGCCTCGCCTGGGACGACGTCCGCTCGCTGTGGACGGGCACGTTCAAGCGCCACGATGGGGTGGTCGAAACGGTGACGGCGCACCACGCCATCTCCTCCGCGCCGATCGTGGAGCTGGGGCACGCCCTCGCGCCCAGCCTGGCGGCCAATACCGACTTGTCGCTCAAGTACCGCGACTTCATCACGGTGGCGCTGATCACGCGGGTGGAGGACACCCAGTCCTTCCCCGACAACTGGATCTACATCCACGACCCCAGCGTGAAGGTCGGGCGCATCCAGAACTTCCTGTCCTGGTCGCCTTTCATGGCCCCGGAAGGCTACGCGTGCCTCGGTCTGGAATACTTCTGCTTCGAGGGCGACGGCCTGTGGAGCGCGCCCGACGCCGAGCTGGTCGAGCTGGCCAAGCGCGAGATCGGCAAGATCGGCCTGATCTCGCCGGACAAGGTGATCGACGCCCACGTGGTGCGCCAGCCCAAGGCCTATCCGGTGTACGACGACACCTACGCGGCGAACGTGGAGCGCGTGCGCACCGAGATCGAGGCGCGCTTCCCGACGCTGCACCTCGTCGGCCGCAACGGCATGCACAAGTACAACAACCAGGACCACGCCATGATGACCGCCATGCTGACGGCGCAGAACATCCTGGAAGGCGCGCGCAAGTACGACGTGTGGGCGGTGAACGAAGACGCCGAATATACGGAAAGCGGTTACTCGGGGGCGCAGGAGGCGCTGAAGAGTGAGCGGCTCGTGCCGCGGAAGGTGGCGGCTTAGGGGCGTTTCCTCGCCACGGCGGCGGGCTGAGCGCCACCGATGCCGGGTCGCGTCAAGGCACGCTTCGCTCTTCGGCCTTGACCAGCCCCGCCCTCGACGGCCGACCGAAGGGGTCGGGACGCTGAGCGTCTTCCGATAGGTTCGACACGGCCTGCCGCCGCGTCGAGCACTGAGCAGGTGACTGCCGGGGTTCGGCCCGAGCCCCTGAGTTTACGCTCGGAGTGCAGTACCCTGCACGCCGCCGGCGGGGCTCCCGCCGGCTCGCGCTTCCCGACAGCGAGCGGCTCGCCTGCAGAGCGCCGCTCTCGTCGCGCGCTCTGGCGAGTCCCAGCCCAGTGTTCGACGCACCGCAGGCGTGTCGAATCCATCAGAAGGACGCCCTGCGTCCCGACCCCTCCGGTCAGCCGCCGCGCGCAGGGCGGATCAAGGCCGCAGAGCGGAGCCGAAGGCGCAGCGTGCCCTTGACGCGACCGAGCACGGTGGCAGCTCCCAAGCGTCCGGCTTGCGGAAGAAAGGCGACGTCCGCTTTCGACCCGTTGCGGACATTCGGACCTCCAGGTCAGGATATCGGTGTGATGAGCGATCTCGGGCAACCGAATCGGCCGTCGGCAGTTGGAAACTTACACCTCTCAGGAAATCGTCATGTCCAAGACCGCAGTCGACGCCACTAAACGCTTCGGTGAAATCGTCAACACTGGCGAACTTGACGCCTTCCCCGAAGTCGTCGCCGAGGGCTGTGTTGATAACGATCCCGCGCCTGATCAAAGCCAGGGGCCCGAAGGCTTCAAAACCTTTTTTACAGAGATGCGTACGGCGTTTCCAGACCTGAAGGTCGAGCCCCAGACCATGCTGAGCGAAGGTGATCAGGTCGCCTTCGCTTACACCCTCACCGGGACCCACGACGGTGAATTTATGGGCGTCGCAGCCACCGGCAAGCCGATCAAGGTACGCGGCATGCAGATCGGCCGGTTCGATCAAGGCAAAATGGTTGAGCGCTGGGGCTCATCTGACGAACTCGGCATTCTAAAACAGATTGGCGCGGTGCCACTATAGGTTCAGCCTTGGCTCGGAAGTTTGGCGGTGAGCCTTGTTGGGGGATGAAGTCCGCTCTCTACCCATAGCGGACCTTCAGCACGTCCGCTTGCCAGCCCACCCGCTGCACCGCCCCCTCAGAACTTCGGCAGCCCCGGCATGCCGCCCATCATCCCCGCCATCGGCCCCATGACGTCGGTCATCGCCTTCTGCTGGGCCGCGTCGAGCTTGGATTTCGCGTCCGCATGCGCGGCGACCAGGAGGTCGCCCACGATCTCGCTTTCGCCCGGCGTCAGCAGGCTGTCGTCGATCGCCACGGACACCAGCTCGCCCGAGCCTTTCAGCACGAGCTTGACCAGGCCCCCGCCCGCCTGACCCTCTGCGGTCTGTTCGGCGAGCTTGGCCTGGGCGTCCTGCAGCTTCTGCTGCATGCCCTGGGCCTGTTGCATCAGGGAGTTGAGGTCCTTCACGCGGGGTATCCTTCGTCATCCAGAACGGGGGCGGCCTCGCCCTCGTCGCCTTCAGGGGCGACGGCGGCGGGCGCGGGGGGAGGGGGCGCGGCGCGGGTCTCCACCACCTGGGCGCCGGGGAAGGCGGCCAGCACGGCGGCCACGAAGGGGTCGGCGTGCAGGGCGTCCCTGGCGGCGCGCTTGTCGCGGCGGTCGCGCTCCAGGACGGTGGCCTCGCCCTCGGCAGCTTCGGAGCGCACGTCCATCAACCAGGGGCGGCCTGTCCAGGCCTTGAGGCGGGCGGAGAGGCGCTGGGCGAGGTCGCGCGGCGCGCCCTCCTCCAGGGCGAAGGCGATGGCGCCGGCGCGCACGCTGACGGGGCGCACGAAACGCTCCAGGTCGTGCTTGAAGCCGAACTCCTTGTGGGCGTGGGCCAGTTCAAGCACCGCGGCGAAAGTCTCCGGCATGGGCGCCACCGCCGCCACGGCCGCCGCCTGCATCCGCGGCGCGTGGACGGGCGCGGGACCGCTCGCCGGCGCGGCAGCCCCGTAGGCCGCGACCGCGCCGCCGCCGCCGCCGGCCGCCATGCGCACGCCGCCGCCTCCACCCCCGCCGCCCTCGGGCAGGGGTCGGCCCTCGGCCAGCGCCTTGAGCGCGTCCTCGGGCGACGGCAGGTCGGCGGCGTAGGCGACGCGGATCAGCGCCATCTCCAGCGCGGCCAGCGGATCCGGCGCACGGCGCACCTCATCGTGCGCCTTGAGCAGCATCTGCCACACGCGCGACAGCGCCCCGGCGGAAGCGCGCACACCGATCGCGCCCAGCGCCGCCGCCTGGTCCTTCGGCAGGTGCAGCGCCGCCTCGCCCAGCGTCTTGGCCACGGCCGCGGCGTGGGCGTGCTCGAGGAGGTCGCCCATCACCACCGCGGGCTCGGCGCCGAAGCCGTAGAGGGTGCGGCAGGCGGCCAGCGCCTCGGCGGTGCGCCCCGCCATGACGTGCTCGAACAGCGCGATGGTCTGGGTGCGGTCGGCCAGGCCCAGCATGTCGCGCACCAGCGCGGCGTCGACCGGCTGGCCGTCGTCGGCCTGCACGATGGCCTGGTCCAGGAGGGAGAGGCCGTCGCGCACCGAGCCCTCCGCGGAGCGGGCCAGGAGCGCCAGCGCCTCCTCGTCGAGCACGGCGCCTTCGGCTGCGGCCACCCGGGCGAGGTGGGCGGCCAGCACCTCGGGCTCGACCCGGCGCAGGTCGAAGCGCTGGGTGCGGCTGAGCACCGTCACCGGCACCTTGCGGATCTCGGTGGTGGCGAACACGAACTTGGCGTGCGGCGGCGGCTCCTCCAGCGTCTTGAGGAGCGCGTTGAACGCCCCCTTCGAGAGCATGTGCACCTCGTCGATGACGTAGATCTTGTAGCGCGCCTCCACGGGCGCGTAGCGCACGCCGTCGAGGATCTCGCGCATGTCGTCCACGCCGGTGCGGCTGGCGGCGTCGAGCTCCAGCACGTCCATGTGCCGGCCCTCGATGATGGCGCGGCAGTGGCGGCCCTCCATCGCCAGGTCCACCGAGGGGCGGCGCACCGTGTCGCTGTCGTAGTTCAGGGCGCGTGCCAGGAGGCGCGCGGTGGTGGTCTTGCCCACCCCGCGCACTCCCGTGAGCATGAAGGCGTGGGCGATGCGGTCGTGGGCGAAGGCGTTGGAGAGGGTGCGGACCATGGCCTCCTGGCCGATCAGGTCCTCGAAGGTGCGCGGCCGGTATTTGCGGGCGAGCACCTGGTAGGCGGCCGGCGGCCCGGCGGACGTGCTCGCCGGCCCAGGTACTTGGGCGACGGCGGCCGGTTCGGCGGGCGCGCCGAACATGTCGGAGGTGTCGGGGTCGCGCTCGGGGGCGTCCGCGTCGGGCGCCCCGTCGGGCTCGTCCCAGGGGGCGATGTCGCTCATGCAGCCGGACGCCGGAGGAGAGAGGGTGGAGACTGGACGGCGACCCGAAACGAAACTCGTTGCGGCTGCTTCCTTCCGGACCTGACCGGGTTGGCGAGGGTTCCGCCCGCCGCCAGCCTCCGCCGCCAATATCGCGTGGGGGCCTCGCGGGCGCAAGGCGGCGGCCCAGGCGGCGGCATGGAGTCGCGCCCCCCTGTTAACCGTCACTTTTCGCTTGCCAGAATGTCGCCCAAGACATGCCTAAGTTGATGGGGGTGACTCTGAGGGGAGGGGCTGGTAAACGCCCCGTCATCCGGCGTCGCCACGCGACGCGCCGCGTCCTTACCTTACATGATCTCCTACCTGCGCTCGGCGCATCCTGCGCTGAAGCTCGGTGTTGCGTGCGCCTCGTTCGGCGCTCTCGCCGCCTTCGGTCAGCTCGGCGCCAACGCTGCGGCGAAACCCTCGCCGACCCGTGGCGATGCTGGAGTCGCCGCCGCGCCACCCGCCTTCCGCTTCGCCTCCGTCGACGCCGCCACCGCCGAGCGGATGAACGCCGCCCAGCCGCTGAGCCCAGCGATGCTGAACGCGGCGCGCCCCTTCGTGCTCGCCGGCGCCACCGCCGACCGCGCCCGCGCGCTGAAGTGCCTGACAGAGGCCGTGTACTACGAGGCCGCCAGCGAGCCGCTGCAGGGTCGCCGCGCCGTGGCGCAGGTGGTGCTCAACCGCGTGCGCCACCCGCTGTTCCCGCATTCGGTGTGCGGGGTCGTCTACCAGGGCGCGTCGCTCGGCACGGGCTGCCAGTTCTCCTTTGTATGCGACGGCTCGATGGAGCGTGGGCGCGACGAGGCGGCGTGGTCCGCGGCGCAGGTCGTGGCGCGCGATGCGCTGAACGGTGTGGTCGAGCCCGCGGTGGGCGAGGCCACGCACTACCACGCCACCTACGTGGCCCCCTACTGGGCGCCGAGCGTGGCCAAGGTCGCCCATATCGGCCTGCACATCTTCTATCGCTGGACCGGGCTGCAGGGCATGCCCTCGGCCTTCACCGCCCGCTACGCCGCGGTGGAGCGCATTCCGGTCGTGAAACCGCACGTGATCGCGGCCGAGCCGTTGCAGCTCGCCTCGGCGCCGGAGGCCGAAATCGCCGGCGGCCGGCTCGAGTCGGCCGTGCTGGCGCTTGGCGCCGGGACAAGCGCGCCCGCCGCCGACGTTCGCGTTCACCTCGTCCTCGATGCGCAAGGCTACGCCGCCCCCGTGGTGCGCGTCGCGACCCCCGCGGTGATCGCGGCGCCGCTGCCGATGCGCATCCCGGCGCCCTCGGCGTCGAGGACGGCGGGACTCAGCGTCTTGGAGGTCGGCAAGGTGGCGACCAGACCGGCGCTCGGCGCCGTCGCACCTGGCGCCAAGCCGGCCTCGCAGACGTCGGCTGCGTCCGCCTCCTCGAACGCGACCGCCGCCTTGACTGACGGCCCGCTGGTCGCGCGCCCGGCGGTCTGACGCGACGGCGCACGGGCGTGCTAAGCGCGCGCCGATGACGCTCGAGACTTTCCGCAATACGTTCACCGGCGCGCCGCTCGACCGCGCCAGCGGCCAGCGGCGCGACGCCGCTTGGCTGGCTCAGCGCCTCGCCTCGCCTGAAGCGCTGGTTATCGGCCTGCGCGATGGCGAGCTGCTCGTCGAGGACGGGCCGGACGGCCCGCGCCTCGCCTATGTCCCGGGCGAATTGGGCGGCGAGCTTGCGCAGGGGCGCGAGCGGCTGCTGTTCCTGGGCCTGTGGAAGGCGGCGGCGGTCTTCGCCGTCGACCTGGAGGGCGCCGCCGCCCCCGGCGCGGCGGCCCTCGCCGCCTACGGGCGATTCGCGCCGCTGCGCCCGCTCGCCGCCGTCCTTCCCGCCGCGGAGAGCGCCATCGCTGGCACGGCCAAGGCGGTGTTCGAATGGCGCCGCCGCAACGGGTTCTGCGCCAACTGCGGCTCCAGGAGCGAGGTGGCCGACGGCGGCTGGAAGCGGGTGTGCCCCGCCTGCGGCGCGCAGCACTTCCCGCGCGTCGACCCGGTGGTGATCATGCTGCCGGTCCGCGGCGAGCGCTGTCTGCTGGGGCGCCAGTCGCCGTGGCCCGGGAGCATGCACTCGGCGCTGGCGGGCTTCGTCGAGCCGGGCGAGAGCGCCGACGAGGCCTGCGCGCGCGAGGTTCGCGAGGAGTGCGGGCTGGAGGTTGAACGCGTGCGGCCGCACTCGACCCAGCCCTGGCCCTTCCCGCACTCGCTGATGATCGGCCTGATCGCCGAGGTGGGCGAGGGCGAGGCGGCCCCGGCCGATGGCGAACTCGAGGCGGTGCGCTGGGTCTCCCGCGCCGATGCGCGCCGCATGGTCGACGGCGAGGCGGTTGAAGGGCTGAGCCTTCCGCCCGCCAGCGCCATCGCCCACCAGCTGATCGCCGCCTGGGCCGCCGGCTGACGCGGGCGGTTTGCCGCCCATGGCGCGGCGCGATATCCAGCCGCCATGCCTGGTCCCGTCGCGCCTGCCCCCGTTCTCCCCGACGTCGCCGCCATGTCCTTCGAGGAGGCGTTGCGCGAGCTCGAGGCCATTGTGGCCCAGCTCGAGTCGGGGCAGGCCGAACTGGAGCGGTCCATCGACCTCTATGCGCGCGGCTCGCTTCTCAAGCAGCACTGCGAGGCGCGCCTGCGCCAGGCGCAGCTGCGGGTGGAGAAGATCGTCGTCGGCCCCGACGGCCAGGCGCAGCGCGCCGAGCCGGCCGCGTTCGAATGACCGCCCCTGGCCCTGTCGCCGAGACGATCGCCTTCGACGATTTCCTCAAGGTCGATATCCGCGCTGGCGTGATCGTCGAGGCGTCGCCGTTTCCTGAGGCCCGTAGGCCGGCCTACCGCCTGCTTATCGACTTCGGCCCGCTGATCGGGCGCAAGCGCTCGTCCGCCCAGATCACCGCCAACTACACGTTGGACGAGCTGCCGGGGCGCACGATCGCCGCGGTGATCAACTTCGCGCCGCGCCAGATCGGCCCGATCATGTCGCAGGTGTTGTGCCTGGGCTTCCCCGACGCGGCGGGCGAGGTGGTGCTGGTGCAACCCTCGCACGACGTGGCGCCGGGCGTGCGCCTGTACTGAAGGCGTTGCGCGGAAGCCACGCAACGTCGAACAGCGTTCACAATTGCGATGACGCCCTCGGATTCGTGCTAAGTCGCGCCTCTTGAACGCCCTTACGGTCGCGGCCACGTCCAGCGCCGCCCGGCCTCCGCGAGACCCGTTCCGAATGCCCCCGCATACGCCGCTCCTCGACACCATCAACGTTCCGGCCGATCTGCGCTCGCTGCAGCTGCCCGAACTGCGCCAGCTGGCCGACGAGACGCGCTCGGAGATGATCGACGCGGTGAGCCAGACCGGGGGCCACCTGGGCTCGGGCCTGGCGGTGGTCGAGCTGACGGTCGCGCTGCACCACGTCTACAAGACTCCCGAGGACATCCTGATCTGGGACGTCGGCCACCAGGCCTATCCCCACAAGATCCTCACAGGGCGGCGCGACCGCATCCGCACGCTGCGCCAGGGGAACGGCCTCTCCGGCTTCACCAAGCGGGTCGAGAGCCCCTACGACCCCTTCGGCGCGGCCCATGCCGCCACCTCGATCTCCGCGGCGCTGGGCTTCGCCGCGGCGCGCGACCTGCAGAAGCAGGACAAGCGCGTGGTCGCGGTGATCGGCGACGGCTCGATGAGCGCAGGCATGGCCTACGAGGCCATGAACAACGCCGCCGAGACCACCAAGCAGCTCACCGTCATCCTCAACGACAACGACATGTCCATCGCACCGCCGGTGGGCGGGATGAGCGCGTATCTGGCCGGCATCGTCTCAGGCGGCGGCTACCAGTGGGTGCGCAAGATGGGCAAGGGCGTGGTCGAGCACCTGCCGCGCCCCTTCGCCACCGCCGCCAAGCGGGCCGAGGAGTACGCCCGCGGCATGGTCGCCGGCGGCACCTTCTTCGAGGAGCTGGGCTTCTACTACGTCGGCCCGATCGATGGACATGACATGGACGCCCTGGTCGGCATCCTCAAGAAGGTGCGCGAGATCAAGGACATGCCCGTTCTGGTTCATGTGGTTACACAGAAGGGCAAGGGATACGGCCCTGCCGAGGATTCGGCTGACAAGTACCACGGCGTGGCCAAGTTCGACGTCATCTCCGGCAAGCAGTCGAAGGCCAAGCCCAACGCACCGCAGTATCAGAACGTGTTCGGCGCCGAACTGGTGAAGCGGGCCGAACGCGACCCCAAGATCGTGGCCATCACCGCCGCCATGCCCGGCGGAACGGGGGTGGACATCTTCGGCAAGCGCTTCCCCGAGCGCACCTTCGACGTCGGCATAGCCGAGCAGCACGCCGTGACCTTCGCCGCCGGCCTGGCGGCGGACGGCATGCGTCCCTTCTGCGCCATCTATTCGACCTTCCTGCAGCGCGGCTACGACCAGGTGGTCCACGACGTGGCCATCCAGAAGCTGCCCGTGCGCTTCGCCATGGACCGCGCCGGGCTGGTCGGCGCCGACGGCGCCACCCACGCCGGTTCTTTCGACGTGGGCTACATGGGCGCGCTGCCGGGCATGGTGGTGATGGCCCCCTCCGACGAGGCGGAGCTGGCGGGCTCGATCGCGCTGGCGTGCGAGCTGGACGACCGGCCGTGCGCCTTCCGCTATCCGCGCGGCGAAGGCGTAGGGGTCGACATCCCCGACCTCGCCGCGCCTTGGGAGATGGCGCGCGGCAGAATCGTGCGCGAGGGGACGGCCGTGGCGATCCTGGCGCTCGGCACGCGCCTTGGCCCCGCGCTGGTGGCCGCCGAGCAGTTGGCCGCCCGCGGTCTGTCGGCCACCGTGGCCGACGCGCGCTTCGCCAAGCCGCTGGACGAAGAGATGATTCTGCGCCTGGCACGCGGGCACGAGGCGCTGGTGACGGTGGAGGAGGGCGCGATCGGCGGTTTCGGCGCCTTCGTGCTGCACCTCTTGGCCGCCAGGGGCGTGCTCGACCGTGGCCTCAAGGTGCGCACACTAACCCTGCCTGACATGTTCCAGGACCAGGACACCCCCGAGCGCATGTACGCGCAGGCCAAGCTCGACGCCGCCGGCATCGTCGACGGCGTGGTCGACGCCCTGGGTGTCGAGCGCGTAGCCGCCACGGGCCCCCGCCGGGCCTGATCACCGCCGCGCGCGCCGCCCCGCCTTCAGAACGGGGTTAGGCTGGGGGATGAGCCTCTCCGCCTTCGCCGGACTCACCATGGCGCCCCGGACTGTCGCGTCTAAGGTCCGGCGGCTACAAGCCCCGCCGCACAAGGCTTTTCTACCCTTTCCGGACAATTCGGACGGACTTCTTTTTAGCGCCGACTCTCCCCCTCGCCGGCGCAAATGCCTGGCCTTGTCCCGCTCGCGGTCGCGGTCGAGCTGTGCCAAGCTCAACCGTATGCACCGCCTTTCCACCCTCCTCGCCGCCCTGTCCCTGGTGGCCTGCGCCGCGCCCCTGCGCGCCGCGCCGGTTGTGTTCCACGTGGGCCTGGCCGGGCAGGGCGCGGCCCATGCTTCCGGGCGCCTGCTGATCTTCGCCGAGCCGCTGGCGCAGGCGCAGGCCGACGCAAAGGGCGGAGCGATCGAGGCGGTGGAGGTCGCGCCCTTCCAGCCCGGCAAGGCCGCCGTCGCCGCGCAGGAGGTGGCCGACATCGCGCCGGGCGCGAGCGTGGACGTGGACGCCGACCTCCAGGCCTTCCCGCAGGCCTTCTCCCACCTGGCGCCGGGCCGCTATGCCGTACAGGCGGTGCTCGACCGGAACCACGTGTACAATTACGACGGGCGTACGGCGGGCATGCTGCTGAGCCAGGTGACCGTGCTCGACCTGCCCGCCGGCGGCGCACTGACCCTCGACCATGGACCGCCGGCGAAAGACCCCTTCGTCCCCAATCCCAAGGCCCCCGAAGCGCAGAAGGCCGCCTATCCGCTGGCGCGCGCCGACATCCGCCCGCTCGATGTCGAGAGCGCCGCGCTGACCGCCTTCTGGGGGCGGCCGATCCACATGAGGGGCTGGGTGCTGCTGCCGCCCGGCTACGCCACCAGCGGCCAGCGCTATCCGGTGGCCTACTGGACCCACGGGTTCGGCGGGAACCTGACCTACGCCTACGACAGCGCCGTGGGCCGCTGGCGCGACATGCACGCCGGCGCCATCCCTGCGATGATCTGGGTGTTCCTCGACGAGAGTTCGCCCACCGGCACGCACGAGTTCGCAGACAGCGTGAACAACGGCCCCTGGGGCCAGGCGCTGACGACCGAGCTGATCCCGACGCTGGAGCGCACCTACCGCATGGACGCCACGCCCTTGGGCCGCTTCCTCACCGGCCACTCCTCCGGCGGCTGGGCGACGCTGTGGCTGCAGACGCGCTATCCGCGGGTGTTCGGCGGCACATGGTCGACCTCGCCCGATCCCAGCGATTTCCACGACTTCACCGGCGTGGACATCTATGCGCCGGGCGCCAACGTCTATCGCAAGCCGGACGGCTCGCCCCATCCGCTGATCCGCGACCACGAGAAGGTGCTGGGCACCATCGAGGGCTTCACCAAGCTGGAGGTGGTGCTGGGCCCCAGCGGCGGGCAGCAGAGCTCGTTCGACTGGGTGTTCTCGCCGCGCGGACCGCAAGGCGCGCCGCTGGTTTTGTTCGACCGCACCACGGGCGCGGTGGACCCGGCGGTGGCCGCCTACTGGCGCGATCACTTCGACATCGCCGCGCGCCTGCAGCGCGACTGGCCGGCGCTGAAGCCCGATCTAGACGGCAAGGTGCACGTGATCGTGGGCACCGCCGACACCTTCTACCTCGACGGTTCGGCGCGGCGGCTGAAGGCGGTGATGGACGGGCTCGGCGCCAAAAGCTCGTTCCGTTTCCTGCCCGGCCGCACCCACGGCGACCTCTACAAGATCGGCGACGACCGGCAGGGTCTGGAGAAGACCATCGCCTGGGAGATGTACGCCATAGCGCGCCCGGGCGCGCCGCGTCCGGCGAACGTGCCGCAGCCGAGCGTCGGGCCGTGACGCGTGCGAAGCCGCAGGGTCAGGTCTTCAGCGGGTCGTGGCCCCAGTTCATCAGGGAGTAGCGCCAGCGGCTGTGCTCCTTGTCGTCCTTGGGGCCGCCTTGCGCCAAATGGCGCTTCACATACGCGGAGACCTTCTTCATGTCGGCATAGTCCTGAGCAGTATAGTCGGCTTTTTTCTTGCGCTTGATCGCGACGATGCGGCCACCTTCGTGATGACCGACCGACTCCGGGCCGGAAGACTCCGTCTTGTTCTCGCCGCCGGCCCAGCCGACCGACCGGGAATCATCGGTCTTGAGCCATTTCTCCAGTTCGGCGGGCGTCATGTTCACCGCGTCTTCAAAATGCTTGGCGATCTGGTTGTGGTCGTCGTCGGCCATCGGGCGTCTCCCTGTCGCCCGCTAACGGGTGAGTGGGCGCAGGGTTCGCCGGCTTGCGCACGCAGGCGGCGGCTTTAGGCTTGCGTCCATGACTCCGGGCTTCGTCAAGCTGATCTCCGCCGCCTTGGGCGGCTACGTCCTGGGCTCGATCCCGTTCGGCGTGATCGCCACCCGGCTGGGCGGGGCGGGCGACATCCGCCAGGTCGGCTCCGGCAATATCGGGGCCACCAACGTGCTGCGCACCGGCCGCCGCGACCTCGCGCTGATCACACTCCTGGGCGACGGCGGCAAGGGGGCCGTGGCGGTGCTGATCACGCGCGCGCTGCTGCAGGACTGGGCGAGCCCCTGGGCCGCGAGCGCCGCCTGCGTGGCGGGCGTGGCGGCCTTCCTTGGGCACCTATTCCCGGTGTGGCTGGGGTTCCGCGGCGGCAAGGGCGTGGCGAGCTTCCTCGGCGTCATGCTGGCCGCCGGCTGGCCGGCCGGGCTCGTGGCGGCGGCGGCCTGGCTCGGCGTCGCCGCGGCGCTGCGTCTCTCCTCCCTGGCGGCGCTGACGGCGGCGGCGCTCTCGCCGGGGGCTTGCCTTCTGCTTGGCGGCCCCCGCTGGCTGGTGTGGACGGCGCTGATCCTCGCGGTGCTGATCTTCTGGAAGCACGCCGCCAACATCGCCCGCCTGCGCGCCGGGACCGAGCCCCGCATCGGCGGCCGCAAGGCGCGGCCGCCCGCCGAGCCCGCCGCCTGATGGCCGCCGCGCCCTCCGCCGCCGAGCGCCGCGACCGGCTGCGGCTGGCGCGCACCGAGGCGGTCGGCCCGGTCACCTTCGCGCGGCTGATGGAGCGCTACGGCTCGGCCGCCCGCGCGCTGGAGGCCCTGCCGCGCCTGGCGCAGCGGGGTGGGCGCGCCTCTCCCGTGAAGCCCGTCACGCCGGCCGAGGCGCAGCGGGAGATCGAGGCGGGCGAGGCGCTCGGCGCTCACCTGCTGGTGGCGGGCGAGGCCGCCTTCCCCGCGCCGCTGACGGCGCTGGACCCGCCGCCGCCCGTGCTTTGGGCGCTGGGCCACCCCACGCTCCTGCTGCGCCCCTGTGTGGCGGTGGTGGGCGCACGCGTCGCCTCCGCGGGCGGCCAGCGCTTCGCCCGCCAGCTCGCCGCCGAGCTGGGGGAGGCGGGGCTGGTGGTCGTCTCCGGCCTGGCCCGCGGTATCGACGGGGCGGCGCACGAGGGGTCGCTGCCCACCGGCACGGTGGCGGTGCTGGGCGGCGGGATCGACGACATCTACCCCCGCGAGCACGAGGCCCTCTACCGCCGCATCGCCGCCCAGGGCTGCCTGGTCAGCGAGAACGCGGTCGGCCGCAGCGCCAAGGCGCAGGACTTCCCCCGCCGCAACCGCATCATCTCGGGCCTGAGCCGGGCGGTGGTGGTGGTCGAGGCCGAGCTGCGCTCCGGTTCGCTGATCACCGCGCGCATGGCGCTGGAGCAGGGAAGGGAGGTGCTGGCCGTTCCCGGCAGCCCGCTGGACCCCCGCGCCAAGGGGACCAACGACCTGATCCGCAAGGGCGCGGCCGTCTGCGAGGGCGCTGACGACGTGGTGGCCGCGCTCTCCGGCCTGGGCGCCGCGCGCGAGCCTCAGGGCGAGCTGTTCGCCCGTCCCGCGCCCGACCAGGAGGCGCTCGACCGCGCCGCCGACGCCTTGCGCGAGAAGGCCTACGCCCTGCTCTCGCCCACGCCCACGCCGGTGGACGAGCTGGTGCGCGCCCTGATCGCCCCGGCGCCCGCCGTGCTGGCCGCCCTGGTGGAACTCAACCTCGCCGGCCGCGCCGAACTTCTGCCCGGAGGCCTCGTCGCGCGGCGCTAGGCCTCGCCCGCCTGCCGTCGTCGCGCCGCCCCCGCCTGGATCCCCACCAGGGTCAGCGAGGCCGCAAGCGCCGTCTCTCCGGCGCGCGACGCCATGGCGGCCAGGTCCATCGCCATGTCCTCGACATAGGCGCACACCTCGTCGGGACGCGCAGGGACCAGCGAGAGAGTCGCGTCTTTCACCGCCATCGCAAGCCTCCCAACCCGACCTGGAGTATAGGTGCAACTATGGCGTGCATTCTAGAGCTTGTCGAGCCTCGCGTTGACAGGGCGGGGGGCGCGCCCCCACCTTCCGCGCCCTCCGCCCAGCCCCAAAGGCCGCCGCCCCGCCCATGAACGTCGTCGTCGTCGAGAGCCCGGCCAAGGCCAAGACCATCAACAAATACCTGGGCCCGGACTACACGGTCCTCGCCAGCTACGGCCACGTGCGCGACCTGCCGGCCAAGGACGGCAGCGTGCGCCCCGACGACGACTTCGCCATGGACTGGGAGGTCGACGCCAAGGCCGCCAAGCGCCTGGCCGACATCGCGCAGGCGCTGAAGGGCGCCTCAGGGTTGATCCTGGCCACCGACCCCGACCGCGAGGGCGAGGCCATCAGCTGGCATGTGCTGGAGGTGCTGCGCAAGCGCCGCGCCATCGGCAAGGACGCGACGGTCAGCCGGGTGACCTTCAACGCCATCACCAAGTCGTCCGTGCTGACCGCCATGGCCGCGCCGCGCGACATCGATATGGAGCTGGTCGACGCCTATCTGGCGCGCCGCGCGCTCGATTACCTGGTCGGCTTCACCCTCTCGCCCGTGCTGTGGCGCAAGCTGCCGGGCGCGCGCTCGGCCGGGCGGGTGCAGTCGGTGGCCCTGCGGCTCGTGGTGGAGCGCGAGCAGGAGATCGAGGCCTTCCGCACCCAGGAATACTGGTCGGTGGAGGCGGACGTGACCGCCGGCTCCGATCCCTTCCTGGCCCGCCTGACCACCCACGAAGGCAAGAAGCTCGGCCGCTTCGACCTGGCGGACGAGGCGCTGGCCACCGCCGCCAAAAAGGCCGTCGAGGGTGGCGCCTTCAGCGTCACCTCCGTGGAGCAGAAGCCCGCGCGGCGCTCGCCTGCGCCGCCCTTCACCACCTCCACCCTGCAGCAGGAGGCCAGCCGCAAGCTCGGCTTCAACGCCCAGCGCACCATGAGCGCGGCGCAGAAGCTGTACGAGGGTGTGGACGGCGACGGCGGGCTGATCACCTACATGCGCACCGACGGCGTCTCGGCGGCGCCGGAAGCCGTGGCCGAGGCGCGCATGGTGATCGGCGAGCGGTTCGGCGCCGCCTACGTTCCGAGCGAGGCGCGCCACTACAAGTCCAAGGCCAAGAACGCCCAGGAGGCGCACGAGGCCATCCGCCCCACCTCGCTGGCGCGCCACCCCTCGACCCTGCGGCTGGAGGGCGACCTGCAGCGGCTCTACGAGCTGATCTGGCGGCGAATGGCGGCAAGCCAGATGGAGTCAGCGCGCATCGAGCGCACCACGGTCGACCTCACCACCGCCGACGGCGCCACGGGCCTGCGCGCCACCGGCCAGGTGATCCAGTTCGACGGCTATCTCGCCGTCTACGAGGAGGGGCGCGACGAGGCGGGCGACGACGACGAGAGCCGCCGCCTGCCGGCTATCGCGCAAGGGGCCAAGGCGCAGGTGAAGGCGGCGCGCGCAGACCAGCACTTCACCGAGCCGCCGCCGCGCTATTCCGAGGCCAGCCTCGTCAAGAAGATGGAGGAGTTGGGGATCGGCCGCCCCTCCACCTACGCCTCCATCCTGTCGGTGCTGCGCGACCGCATGTACGTGCGCATGGACAAGAACCGCTTCATTCCGGAGGACAAGGGGCGGCTGTTGATCGCCTTCCTCGCCGAGTTCTTCGAGCGCTACGTCGAGTACGACTTCACCGCCGACCTGGAGCAGCGGCTCGACCAGGTCTCCGACGGCAAGCTCGAATACAAGGTTCTGCTGCGCGACTTCTGGCGTGACTTCCACGCCGCCATCGAGGGCATGGGCGACAAGGGCGTGCGCGAGGTCATCGACGTGCTCGACGTGGCGCTCGGCCCCGCCCTGTTCCCGCCCCGCGGCGACGGCGGGGATCCGCGGGCCTGCCCCACCTGCATCGCCGAGCATCGCGAGAACGGGCGCCTGGGCCTGCGCATCAGCCGCAACGGCGCCTTCGTGGGCTGCTCCAACTACCCCGAGTGCCGCTTCACCCGCCCCTTCTCCACCGCCGAGGGCGAGGACGGTGCGGCCGCCGGCGGCGATCGCGAGATCGGCCGCGATCCCAAGACCGGACGCGCGGTCGTGCTCAAGAACGGCCGCTTCGGCTGGTACGTGGAGCTGACGCCCGAGGCCGGCGCCGACGGCAAGGACAAGCCGCCGCGCTCGTCCCTGCCCAAAGGCTGGACGCCGGAGAGCCTCGACCTCGAACCGGCGCTGCGTCTCCTGAGCCTGCCGCGCGAGGTGGGCCGCCACCCCGAGGACGGCGAGCCGATCCTGGCGGCGCTCGGCCGCTACGGGCCCTACGTGCAGCACGGCAAGACCTACGCCAACGTCGAATCGATCGAGGACGTGTTCGAGGTCGGGCTGAACCGGGCGGTGATGCTCATCGCCGAGAAGCGTGCGGGGGGCGGCGCGCGCGGCCGCGGAGCCGCGTCGCAGCCGCTCAAGGCGCTGGGTCCCCACCCGACGCTGGGCGACGAGATGAGCGTGATGCCCGGCCGCTTCGGCCCCTACATCAAGGCCGGCAAGGTCAACGTGACGGTGCCCAAGGGCGTGGATGTGGAGACCCTCACGCTGGAGGTCGCGACGGCGCTGGTCGACGCAAAGGCCGCGGCGGGGGGAGGGGGCAAGCCTGCGCGGGGCCGCAAGCCCGCCGCCAAGCCCGCGAAGGCGGCCGCCAAGCCGAAGGCGTCTTCCAAGCCGCAGGCCGCGGCCAAGGCCAAGGCGCGCGCCAAGAGCTGAGCCCATCGCCTCGGACCCGGGCTGCGCGCGGAGGCGCTTTGCGCCCCGGCGCCCGCCCTGCTAGCTCCCGCGCGCCATGGCCGATGATCTGACCACCGTTTCCGAGACCCCCGTGCGCGACTACCGCGAGACGGTGCTCTTGCCGCAGACCGCCTTCCCCATGCGCGCGGGCCTGCCCAAGCTCGAGCCCGAGCTGATCGCGCGCTGGGGCGGCGACGCCGGGCTCTACCGCCAGGTGCGCGCCGCCCGCCAGGCCGAGGGCGCGCCGCTGTTCGTGCTGCACGACGGCCCGCCCTACGCCAACGGCGACATCCACATCGGCCACGCGCTCAACAAGATCCTCAAGGACTTCGTTGTCCGCTCGCGCTTCGCCCTGGGCTTCGACGTGGACTACGTGCCCGGCTGGGACTGTCACGGCCTGCCAATCGAGTGGAAGATCGAGGAGGAGGTGCGCAAGGCGGGCGGCAGTAAGGCGGATACGCCCACCGCCGAGTTCCGCGCCCGCTGCCGCGAGTACGCCGCCCACTGGATGGCCCGCCAGAGCGAGGAGTTCCAGCGCCTGGGCGTGCTGGGCGCCTGGGACGCGCCCTACGCCACCATGGACTACGCCAGCGAGGCCACCATCGTGGGCGAGTTCCACAAGGTGCTGATGAGCGGGCGCGTCTACCGCGGCTCCAAGCCCGTGATGTGGAGCCCGGTGGAAGGCACCGCGCTCGCCGACGCCGAGGTCGAGTACCACGACCTCAACTCTCCCATGATCTGGGTGAAGTTCCCGGTGCGATCGGGCGGGGAGGGCGACTTGGCCCGTGCGTCAGTGGTGATCTGGACCACCACGCCGTGGACCATCCCCGCCAACCGGGCGATATCCTACGGCCCCAAGATCGCCTACGGCCTGTACCGCACGGAGAGCGTCGGGGCGGCGCAGGACGCCGAGCCAGGCGCAAAGGTCGGCGACCTGCTGATCCTGGCCGACAAGCTGGCCGAGGAGGTGTTCAAGTCTGCGCAGATCAGCGCCTGGACGCGTCTGGAGACGGTGGACCCCGGGGGCCTCGTCTGCGCCCACCCGCTGGCCGCGTTGTCGCCCGGCTACGGCTTCGCCGTGCCGCTCCTTGCGGGCGACCATGTCACCGACGATGCGGGCACGGGCTTCGTGCACACGGCCCCTGGCCACGGGGTGGACGACTACCTGGTCTGGCTCGCCTCCGGCCGCCGCGAGATCCCCGAAACCGTGGGCCCCGAGGGCGCCTACTTCGACACCGTGCCGCTGTTCGGCGGCCTCGCGGTGATTGAGGCGGAGGGCAAGCGGGCCGGCAAGTTCGGTCCCGCCAATGGCGCGGTGATGGGCAAGCTGACCGAGGCGGGGGCGCTCCTGGCGCACGCCCGCCTCAACCACAGCTACCCGCACTCCTGGCGGTCCAAGGCGCCGGTGCTCTACCGCAACACGCCGCAGTGGTTCATCGCCATGGACGCCGAGATCGGCGGCGCCTCCCTGCGCCAGACCGCGCTCGCCGCCATCGACGCCACCGCCTTCACGCCCGAGAGCGGCCAGAACCGCCTGCGCGGCATGGTCGCCGGCCGTCCCGACTGGCTGGTGAGCCGCCAGCGCGCCTGGGGCACGCCGCTGGCCATCTTCGTGGACCGCGCCACGGGCGAGCCGCTGCGCGACGCGGCGGTGAACGCCCGCATCCAGGCGGCGGTGGCGGAGCGAGGGGCCGACGCCTGGTTCACCACCTCGGCCGCCGAATTCCTCGGCCCCGATCGCGACCCCGCCGATTTCGAGAAGATCGACGACATCCTCGACGTGTGGTTCGACTCCGGCTGCACCCACGTCTTCACGCTCGAAGGCCGCGCCGACAGCCGCGACCCCGCCGACCTCTACCTGGAAGGTTCCGACCAGGCGCGGGGCTGGTTCCAGTCGTCGCTGCTGGAGAGCGGAGCCACCCGCGGCCACGCGCCCTACAAGGCGGTGCTGACCCACGGCTTCACCCTGGACGAGCAGGGCGAGAAGATGAGCAAGTCGCGCGGCAACACCACCGCGCCCCAGCAGGTCATCAAGGAGAGCGGCGCCGAGATCATCCGCCTGTGGGTGGCCGCGGTGGACTTCACCGAGGACCAGCGCATCGGCAAGACCATCCTGAACACCGTGTCCGATGGATATCGCAAGCTGCGCAACACCTTGCGCTACCTGCTCGGCGCGCTGGATGGTTTCACCGATGCGGAGCGCGTCGAACCCGAGGCCATGCCGCCGCTGGAGCGCTGGGTGCTGCACCGGCTGTGGGAACTCGACGGCCAGGTGCGCGCCGCCTACGCGGGCTACCGCTTCAACGAGGTGTGGCGGCTGCTGAGCGAGTTCAGCCAGGCGGACCTGTCGGCCTTCTATTTCGACATCCGCAAGGACAGCCTCTACTGCGACCGCCCCGACAGCGACCGGCGCCGCGCCGTGCGCACGGTGATGGACGCGGTGTTCGCGCGCCTCACCATCTGGCTGGTCCCGCTCGCCGCCTTCACCACCGAGGAGGTGTGGGCCACCCGCTTCCCCGACGCCGGCCCGAACGCGCTGCGCATCTTCCCCGATACGCCCGACACGTGGCGCGACGCCGCCGAGGCGATGCGCTGGGCCCAGGTGATGCGCGTGCTGGAGGTGGTCACCGGCGCGCTGGAGGTCGAGCGGCGCGAGAAGCGCGTCGGCTCGGCGCTGGAAGCCGCCCCGCGGGTGTGGATCGCCGAGCCCGCGCTGCTCGCCGCTTTCGACGGGATCGACGCCGCCGAGGTGTTCCGCACGAGCCAGGCCGAGCTTATCGCCGGCCAAGCTCCGCCCGACGCCTTCCGCCTGCAGGGCGAGCCGGCGGTCGCGGTGGCGCCGCAGCGGGCCCAGGGCGGCAAGTGCCAGCGTTCGTGGAAGGTGCTGCCGGAGGTGACCGCCGAGACCGGCTGGCTCACGCTGCGCGATCTCGAGGCGGTGCGGGCGTGGGACGCCGCGCACGAGACGGCGTTGTGAGGGCGTCGCGGCCGGCGCTTTTCGCCTACGGCGTCGCGGCGATCGCCGTGGCGCTCGACCAGCTCAGCAAATGGTGGGTGCTGGGGCCGCTTGATCTGGCGGTGCAGGGCCAGATCCCGGTCGTGCCGGGGCTGTTCAACCTGACGCTCGTGCACAATGCGGGCGTCAGCTTCGGTCTCCTGCGCGCCGGGGCCGATCTCGGGCGCTGGCTCCTGACGCTGTTCTCCCTCGCCGTCGCCGTGGCGCTGGCGGTATGGGCGCGGCGCGCGACGCGCCCGCTGAGCGCGCTGGCCATCGGGCTGATCATCGGGGGCGCGGTGGGCAACGCCATCGACCGCATCCGCCTGGGCGTGGTCACCGACTTCCTGGACTTCTCCGGCGCGCACTTTCCCTGGGTGTTCAACGTGGCCGACAGCTGCATCAGCGTCGGCGTGGCTGTGCTGGTGTTGGAGAGCTTCCTGCCGGGGGGCGCCGCGAAAAAGCCCTGACCGCCTGCGACTTCCTCACGCGTGGCTTCGCGAGAGCTCGCGCGCTACATGCCGAGCGCCCATGACATTTGCGCGTATGCGGAGCTTATCGCCGATGACTATCGCCCGTCGCCTCAGCTGTGCGGCAGCCCTCGCCGGCGCCGGGGCGGCCGCCTTGTCGCTGGGCGGCTGCGGTGGCGCGGCCAAGGCGCTCGGCATGGGCAAGACGGTGCCCGACGAGTTCCGCGTGGTGGCCAAGGCGCCGCTGGTGGTGCCGCCCGACTATGCGCTTCGCCCGCCCGCGCCCGGCGAGCCGCGCCCGCAGGAGCTGCAGCCCGAGAGCCAGGCGCGCCTGGCGCTGCTCGGCCAGCAGGCGGCGGTGAACCGCTCGCAGGGCGAGCAGCTGCTCGTCGCCAAGGCTGGCGTGTCCAAGGCCGATCCCTTGATCCGCTACGTGGTGGACGACGAGTACGGCTCGCTGGCCCACAAGGACCGCTCGTTCGCCGACACGGTGATGTTCTGGAAGAAGGGCGACGCCCCGTCGCCGGCGACCAAGGCCGCGGCGGCGACCAAGGCCGAAGCCAGCCAGGCGGCGCCCCTGGACGCCGCCTCCGAGGAGGCGCGGGTCAAGGCGTTGACGGGTGACCAGCGCATCATCATCGCCCGCGAGCCGGCCAAGCGCGGCGTCAAGCTGCCCGGCCTCTGATCCAATAGAGCCGGAAGGCCCAGCGACGCCGCCGGGCCTTCCTCAGCTCACCAGCCGCAGCCGCAGGGCACGTCGTAGCTGCGCCCGTATGCTGCGTATGCGGGGGCGGGCGCGTAGACGGGCTGGGCCGCGTAGCCGTAGCCGCCGCTTTCTCCGCCCAAGCCGCCCTCGTCACCGTAGCCGCCTTCCTGGGGATAACCGCTCTCGTCGCCGTAGCCGCCCTCTGCGCCATAGCCGTAGGCGGCCATTGGGGCGGTCGGCGGCGGCGCGTAGGCGGGTCCGGCGGGCGCTGGCGCATAGCCCTGCCCATACCCGCCGCCCCAGCCGTTGGCGCCGATGTCGACCCCGGCATGCCCGTCGAGATCGATTCCCAGCACGGTCACGCCGGCCCGCACGCCCGCGATGGTGAAGCCGTGCCCGCGCGCCTCGGCGCCGGCGTAATCGTATCCGCTGGAGGCGTAGGCCGGGGGCGGCAGGTAGCCCCCGCCGCCACAGCACTGCGCCTGGGCGGCGCCAACGCCAGCGAGGCTGGCGGCCGCGCCGGCGGCGGCGAGGAGGAGGGTCTTCATGCGCGCGGTCCCGTTGATGGCGGGCGGCAAGCCGCGCCGCTGAAAGCATCGTCGCCGACGCGGGTGCGCTGGCGAAGCCACATCCTCGACACGGCCAAGGCCGGCCCGCTAGGGCTTTCACCCCGCGGTTGATCCGCGCAGAGGCCGTCCGCGGTGCACAGACCCCGTCCCGATCCCCGCCCTGCCGGGGATGCGCCCATCGTCGAGGCGGCTGTGCAGGCCCTGGGCGCGCAGGGCGACGGCGTGCTGGAAGGCGGCGCCCACGTCGCCTTGACGCTGGCCGGAGAGCGCGTGCGCGCCCGCGTGGCCGGCGGCCGCGGGGAGCTGGTGGAGGTGCTGGCCGCCTCGCCCGAGCGTGTCGCCCCGCCATGTCCGCACTTCGGCGCCTGCGGCGGCTGCGCTTTGCAGCACTGGGAACACGGCGCCTATCTCGCCTGGAAGGTCGAGGGCGTGCGCAGCGCCCTCGGTCGCGAAGGGCTGGAGGCCGAGCTCCTGCCCGCCTTCGCCGCGCGGCCGGGCTCGCGCCGGCGCCTGGCGCTGCACGCGCGCCGTGGACCGCGGCGCGACGAGGCGCTCGTGGGCTTCAAGGCGCGCCGCTCCTGGTCGCTGACGCCCATCGAGGTCTGCCCCATCTCGCAGCCTGCACTGGTGGCGGCGTTGCCGGCGCTGCGCCGCCTGGCCGCGCCGTTGCTCGAACATCCGAAATCGGCGCCCACCCTGCACGTGACGCTGACCGACACCGGGCTCGACGTGGACGTCACCGGCGTCGAGCAGCGTTCGGGCGGTCTCTCCGCCGACGCGCGCACGCGGCTCGCGCAGGCCGCTTCGGCCGGCGACCTCGCGCGCGTTACTCTGTCGGGAGAGGTGCTGTACGGCGCGCGCGCGGCGGTGGTGCGCTTTGGCCGCGGCCGCGTGGCCCTGCCGCCGGGCGGCTTCCTGCAGGCCGTGGCCGACGCCGAAACGGCCATGGCCCACTTCGCAACGGAGGCGATCGCGGGCGCGGCGCGGGCGGCGGACCTGTTCTGCGGCGCCGGCGCCTTCGCCTATCGCCTGGCTGAGATCGCCACCGTCTATGCCGCCGACGCCTCCGAGCTTTCGGTGCGCGCCCTCACGGCGGGCCTGGCCAGCGCGCCAGGACTGAAGACCGTCCGCGCCGAGGCGCGCGACCTCGCCCGCCGGCCCATGCTCGCCTCCGAACTCGACCGGGTTGAGGCGGTGCTGTTCGACCCGCCTCGCGCCGGCGCGCCCGAGCAGGCCGGCGAGATCGCCCGCTCGCGCACGCCCACGGTGTGCGTCGGCGTGTCCTGCAATCCCCAGACCTTCGCGCGCGACGCCGCGACACTGGCGACGGGAGGCTGGCGGCTGCAGCGCGTGCTGCCGGTGGACCAGTTCCTGTGGTCTCCCCATATCGAACTCGTCGGCGTGTTCACGCGCTGAGGAGCCCGCCCGTCCATGCCCACCGCCCGTTCAGCCTTCGCCGCCGATGCGCTATCCGTGCGGGCGCGCGCCACCGTCAAGGCGGCTTGGTGGAATGCGGGCGGCGCGGCGGTGCGCGCCGTGGCCCGGCCCGACCGCGACGACGATCCCACCGCCCGCGGCGTCACCGCGCCGCCGCCCGCCGCCGATCACGTTCGCCGCGCCTACCTGTCGGCCTTCCGCAAGGATGCGCAGGACGTGGCCGCCGGCCTCTACCCGCCCACCGAGCGCGCTCCGGCTCAACCGGTGCGCGCTGTCGGACGCCTCTTCGACCTCCTGACCGATGCGCGCGAGGTCGACGCGCGCCGCCGCCGCGAGGACGGTGTGGAGGTGCGCACGCAGCGCGCCGGTGAGGGGCTGCCGCCCTACTACCGGCAGAACTTCCACTACCAGTCCGGGGGCTGGTTCACGCAGGAGAGCGCGCGCCGCTACGAGGCGCAGGTGGAGGCGCTGTTCGCCGGCGCGGCGGGTCCCATGCGCCGGCGCGCCCTCTCGCTCCTGGCGCAGGCCTGGCGGGGCGAGGATCACCGCGGCCGTCGCATCGTCGACGTGGCGTGCGGCTCGGGCGCCTTCCTGGCGGACCTGCGCGCCGCCTTTCCGCGCGCCGACGTCAGCGGTCTCGACCTGTCGGGGCCCTATGTGGAGGAGGCGCGCCGCCGCAGCGGGGCGGAGGTTGTGCAGGGTTTCGCCGAGCGCCTTCCGTTCGCCGACGCGTCGCTGGATGCGGTGAGCTGCATCTACCTGTTCCACGAGCTGCCGCCCAAGGTGCGCCGCGCCGTGGCGGCCGAGGTGGCGCGGGTGCTCAAGCCCGGCGGCGTGCTGGCCTTCGCGGACTCTGTGCAGGCGCGCGACGAGCCCGAGCTCGCCCGCATGCTGCAGGCCTTCCCGGCCTATTTTCACGAGCCGTTCTACGCGAGCTTCCAGGCCGAGGACCTGGACGCGCTGTTCGCCGATGCGGGCCTGGCGCCCGAAGCCGCGGACATGGCCTTCATGACCAAGGCGCGGCTGGCGCGTAAACCGGCCGGCTGACCGCTCTTCAGCCGTCTTCAACCGCTGCGGCGTAGGCAGCGGGCATGACCGCTTCCGCCGGCCGCGTGTTCGGCTACGCCCTCTCGCAGCTGACGCCGTCCGCGCTCGTCGAGGCGCTGATGGCGCGCGCGCCGGCGGGGGGTGGGGCGCAGCTCGTGGCGACCATGAACCTCGACCACGTCGTGCGCCTGCAGCGCGACGCCGCGTTCCGCGCCGCCTACGCCCGCGCGTGGGCGATCACCGCCGACGGCGCACCCGTCTATGCCTGGGCCAAGCTTCGGCGCGGCGCGCCTCCGCAACGTGCGCCAGGCGCCGACCTGCTCGGCGATCTCGTGCAGGCCTGGACGCCCGGTCGCCACCGCCCCTTCTTCGTGGTTAGCCGGGCGGCGGTGGGCGAGAAGCTCGTCGACCTTCTGCGCGCGAGGGGCTTCACGGCTGAAGACGCCGCCTGGGCCTCGCCGCCGTTCGGGTTCGAGCACGACCTGGTGGCCGGCGCGGCGCTTGTCGCCGCGGTGCGCGCCCATCGCGCCACTCACCTGATCATGGGTGTCGGCGCGCCCAAGTCGGAAATCTGGGTCGACCGCCACCGCGTCGAACTGGGCGACCTGTGGGCCTGCGGCTTCGGCTCGGCGGGCGACTTCCTGGTCGGCGAGGCGTCGCGCGCGCCGAAGTGCTGGCGCACGGCCGGGCTCGAGTGGCTATGGCGCCTTATCTCTGACCCCCGCCGGTTGGCCAGGCGCTATCTGTGGGACAGCTGGGCGGCGCTTCCGGCCATGGCGCGTGACGTCGCGGGGCGGCCTCGTACCTGAGCCGCCTCGCGCGGCTCAGGCGTCGTACTGCGCGTCCGAGACCTTCTCCAGCCAGTCGACCGCGATCTCGTCCTTAGCTTCCTGGACGGCGATGTGGGTCACGCCCGTCGTCGAGGTGGCGCCATGCCAGTGCTTCTCCTCGGGTGCGAACCAGACCACGTCGCCGGGCCGGACCTCCTCCCTGGGGGCCCCCTCGCGCTGGACCCAGCCGCACCCCGAGGTGATCACCAGCGTTTGCCCGAGGGGATGGGTGTGCCAGGCGGTGCGCGCGCCGGGTTCGAAGGTCACGCTGGCCGCCGATGTGCGCGCCGGTGCGTGCGGGGAGAACAGTGGGTCGATCCGCACCGATCCCGTAAACCAGCCGTCGGGGCCGGCCCGCGATGGCTGTGCGCCCGCCTTGGTGATCTCCACCTTCACTCTCCCGTCGCGTGAGTTGCGATAACGCGGCCGATGCGCGTGCGGCTGCACGTGCATACGGCTCTGCGCGGGTCGCCGCCCGCGCCCCTTCGCCGCGTATAAGCCGTCGTGTGGGGCGCTTATGTCGGGCCCATGCCGCTGCACATGATCAAGCTCGTCGTCGGCGTCGATACGCTGGACGAGCTCAAGGCGTGGCGGAAGGCACGCGCCGCCAGGGAGCGCGACTGGGTGGTGCAGACACGCATGACCCCCAAGCGCGCCGCCGAGATCGAGGATGGCGGATCATTCTACCGGGTGATCAAGGGCGTGGTGATCTGCCGCCAACGCGTGCTCGACATCTCGACGGTGGGGGAGGGGCGCGCCTCGCGCTGCCGCATCACGGTGGACCCCAAGTGCGTGCTGGTGGCGCCGCAGCGGTGGCGCCCGTTCCAGGGCTGGCGCTACCTCAAGCCCGAGGACGCGCCCGTCGACCTCGACGACCTCGGCGAGGCGGCCGAGACCACGCCGCCGGAACTGGTGCGCCAGCTGCGCGAACTGGGCGCCTGGTGAACTAGCCGCCGGGCGCCACGGCGAGGTTGTCGATCAGTCGCGTGGCGCCCAGCCAGGCCGCAGCCAGCAGGCGCGCGGGCTTGGCGAGCGGGCCTGGACCGACCGGCGCCAGCGTCTCGCCGTCGCGCACCTCGAGATAATCGACCTGGCGGAAGCCCATCTTGCCAAGCGCCTCGCGGCCGGTCTCCTCGATCCGGCCCACCGGCGCGCCGTTAGCCAGGGCGGCGGCCGCCTGCGCCAGCAGCAGATGCAGCCGCGGCGCCAGCATGCGCTCCTCCTCCGAGAGGTAGGCGTTGCGGGAGGACAACGCCAAGCCGTCGGCGTCGCGCGCGATGGGAGCGCCCAGGATGTCGACCTGCAGGTCGAGGTCGCGCACGAGGCGGCGGACCACCTGCAGCTGCTGCCAGTCCTTCTCGCCGAAGATCGCGATGTCGGGTCGCGCCTGCAGCAGGAGCTTGCCCACCACCGTCGCCACGCCGGCGAAGTGGCCGGGGCGCGAGCCGCCCTCGAGCGGTTCCGCCACGCCCGCCACGTCGATGGAGGTGGCGAAGCCGGGCGGATACATGGCCTCGGGCGTGGGTGCGTAGAGCAGGTCACAGCCGGCTTCCTGGAGCAGGCGCGCATCGTCGGCCTCGGCGCGGGGATAGCGCTCGAAGTCCTCGCCCTCGCCAAACTGGCGGGGGTTGACGAAGATCGAGGCGATCACCCGGTCGGCCTGCGCCCGCGCCAGCTTGATGAGGCTGGCGTGGCCGGCGTGCAGGGCGCCCATGGTGGGCACGAGCGCCACCGTTGCGCCACGGCTCTCGCGCCAGGCGGCGCTGTGGGCGCGCAGCGACGCCACCGTGCGCACGGTGGCCATCCGGGTGGGCGTCATTCTCGCTCCGCAGGCGGGGACGGGGCGGCCGTTATCGCGTGGGAGGCGAGCGCGCGTCCAGCGGCGACCGACGCCGCCCACCGGTGTAGACTGGCCTCCTTTGCGCCGCACGAGTCGGCGAGCGGAGGCGTGGGCGCATGACGGCGCAGGTGATCGTGGTCGGCAACGAGAAGGGCGGCGCGGGCAAGTCCACCGTCGCCATCCACCTGGCCACCGCCTTGCTGCACGCGGGCAAGCGGGTGGCGCACGTGGACCTGGACCTGCGCCAGCAGTCGATGTCGCGCTTTCTCTCGAACCGCGCCGCCTGGGCCGCCGCCAACGGCGTGCGCGTGCCGATGCCTGAACCCTCGCCTTTGGACGGGGAGGGCGTGCGCCTCGCCGCCGAGGGGCCGGAGGCGGCGCTGGCCGCCTTCGAAGCGGCTTTCGGCCAGGCGCGGGAGTGCGCCGAGGTGGTGGTGATCGACACGCCCGGCTCCGACACGCCGGTGAGCCGCGCCGCCCACGCCCGCGCCGACCTCCTGGTCACGCCATTGAACGACAGCTTCGTGGACTTCGACATGCTGGGCCATGTGGACCCGGTGACCCTGCAGCTGACCACGCCCTCGCTCTACGCCGAGAGCGTGTGGGAGGCGCGCAAGGCCAAGATGGTGAGCGAGCGGCGCGCCATGGACTGGCTGGTGCTGCGCAACCGCCTGGCCACCGCCGAGGCGCGCAATCGCAAGCGCCTGGACGAGCGGATCGAGGCGCTGGCCAAGAAGGTCGGCTTCCGCATCGGCCCCGGCCTGCGCGACCGGGTGATCTATCGCGAGCTGTTCCCCTTCGGCCTGACCATCGCCGACCTCTCGGCCGAGGTGCGCCCGGTGGCGGTGTCGCTGGCGCACGTCGCCGCCCGCCAGGAGCTGCGCGCCATGATGGCCGCCGCCGGGCTGGCCGAGGCCGCCGCCAGCCTCGCCCGCGCCCCCGATGCGTCGAAGGCGTCGCCGGTCGAGCCGGAACTGCCCCTGGAGAGGGCCGACGCGGCCTGATAGGCCGGGCCGCCATGTGGCTGGCCATCCTACTCGTGCTCCTGGGCGCCCTGTGGGGCGTCGGCGGTCCGCGCCGGGCCGGCGAGGCGATCGCGCGCGGCCTGCGCCGCGCTGCGCCCGGGGCGTGGCGGCCGGGGGCGAGCCTCCTGGCGCTTGTGGCGCTCCTGGCGGCGCTGGTGCTGGCCGTGCGGCTCGACTGGATCCCTGCGCTGATCGCCGCCGTCGTGGGCGCGGTGTTGGCGGCGAGCGCCCGACGGCGCGGCCGCCCGGCGCGGCCGCCGCCGGCGGCGGCCGTGGGCATGAGCCGGCGCGAGGCCGCCTCGCTCCTGGGAGTCGCCGAAACCGCGGGCCGCGAGGAGGTGCTGGGCGCCTACGCCCGGCTCATGCGCCGCGCTCATCCCGACATGGGGGGAACGACGGGTCTCGCCGCTCAGATCAATCTCGCGAGGGCGGTGATGCTTTCGTGAGCGACTTCGGTCGCTTGCGTGGAGAAGCTCAGGCCTCGTCGTAGGCGCGGCAGGCGCGTGCGTGCGGGTGCTCGCGGCAAGCAGAGCTCACCGCCACGCGGGTCTTCTCCAGCTTGACCTTGCCGTGTCGCGAGGTTGTGTCGGCGACATCCGCATGGCGGTGGCGACGCGAAGAGGCGGTGGTGGCGACCTGCGGCGTGCGATGCCGCTCGCGGCCGGGGTGGTGCTCGGCCTTGGCCACCTGCGTAGCCTCGGAGCGGCAAGCGTGGGCATGGCGTCCGTGTCTTGCGGCGCATGTGCTACGCGCGGCCGCCACCTCGGTGCGGGCTGCCTTCTGCGCCGTGGCGTGACAGGTGCGCGCCTGGCGACCGTGCTTGCCGGCGCACGCGTCGCGGGCGCCGGCGGCGATCTCGACGGCCTCGCTGCGCTGGCAGGCGCGCGCCTGCCGGCCGTGCTTGCGCGCGCAGGGGTCGGCTGAGGCGACCAGCGTCCCGTTGCGCTCGGCGTGGTGAAAGGCGGCGCGGCAGCGGCGCAGCGCCCGCCCGCGGTCGTGGCGGCAATCGTCGGTGACGGCGACCCGGCTCGGCTCGGCTCGGGCGGGCTCCGCGCGGCGGCCCTTGGACGTGGCCGCCCGCACTGGGGCGTAGGCGGCAGCGGCGGCGGGGACGGTGCGCGCGACCATGGCGATCTGCGGGTCCTGCGCCGAGCCCATCTCCGTCAGCGGGCGGCTGAGCGGCCCGATGGCGTCGTTCGGCGTGTCCATCAGCGAGGCCACGTTGATCTGCTGGCCGTGCGCGCGGCGGTCTAGCACGGTGAAGCCCGCGTCCATGAGGTCGGCCACGTTCTCGTCACGCGCGGCCGTGGAGCTGGCGCCCAGCACCACAGCCACCAGCCGCCGCCCGCCGCGCATGGCCGAGGCCACCAGGTTGTGGCCTGCCGCGTTGGTGAAGCCCGTCTTCAGCCCATCCACATTGGGGATCTTCTTGAGGAAGCTGTGCGGATTGCCGACGAAGTGGCCCTGCCAGGTCATCGAGGGCTGGTCGAAGAAGCTGTAGTACTGCGGGTAGTCGCGCATCACCGCGCGCGCCAGGATGGCGATGTCGCGGGCGTTGGAGACCTGGCGGTTGTCGGGCAGACCGTTGGCGTTGACGTAGCGCGTGCCGCTCATGCCCAACTCCTGCGCGCGCAGCGTCATCAGCTGGGCGAAGTGGGCCTCGGTGCCGCCGACCTTCTCGGCCAGCGCCACCGCCGCGTCGTTGGCCGACTTCACCGTCAGCCCCAGGATCGCCTGGCGCACGGTGATCGAATCGCCCGCCGGCACGCCGAGCTTGGAGGGCGCCTGATGGGAGGCCCACGTGGAGAAGGGCACTGGATCGTCCATGTGCAGCCGCCCGGTCGCGAGCGCCTCGAACGTCAGGTAGAGCGTCATCACCTTGGTGATCGAGGCGGGGAAGCGCGTCTCGCCGGCCTTGCGTTGGTAGAGCACCTCGCCCGTGTTGGCGTCGACCACGATGGCGGCATACTTCGGCTGCTGCATCACCTGCGAGTAGGCCTGCGCCGGCGCCGCGCCGGCGAGCGAGGCGCCCAGCGCGGCGGCGCTCAGTGCGAGAGCGGAAAACAGGTGGCGCCCGGGCAGCGGCATGAGGAAGCGTCCGTGCTGGTCGCGCGACTCGAACAGGTGCGCGTCGCGTCTGGAACTGAAGGGTGCCTTATCGGCTGTGACTTTAAAGTAAACAGATCGTTGGCGCACCGCGGCGACCGGTCGCCGCCACAGGCACGCTGCGCTGCACAAACATTTCATGCTGCACCGCAACCAAATTCTTGACGCCCGCGTTGGAAAGGTGCACATCCGCGCGCATCGCGGGGTTCGCGCCCGCCTCGATCCAAAGGAGCTTTTCCCATGGCCGACGACGCCACCGCCACCATGAACACCGCCGCCGACGCCGTACGGGATACGGCGCAGACCACCGCCGATAGCGCCCAGCGCACCTTCGCCGCTGGCCAGCAGGCCTTCCAGCAAGGCGTCGAGAAGGCCGCCTCCACATCCAACGCGGCTGTGAAGGATGCCGCCGACCGGTCGCTGTCGGCGCTGAACGAGCTGAACACCCAAGGCAAGCGTAACCTCGAGGCCATGATCGCATCGGTCACCGCCGCCACCCGCGGCGTCGAGGCGCTTGGCGCGCAGGCGATGGGCTACGCCAAGACCTCGGTGGAAACCCAGGTCGACGCGGCTCGCCAGATGTCGGGCGCGCGCTCCATGCAGGAGATCGTCGAGATGCAGACCACCTTCGCCAAGACGGCGATGGAAGGCTACATGGCTCAGATGAACAAGGCTTCCGAGATCGTCTCGGCCGCCGTCAAGGACGCCATGCAGCCGCTCAGCGAGCGCGCCGCGGCGATGACCGAAGCGGTGCAGTCGCAGCGCTGATCGCTGCACGCTACGTCGAGTGACGATGAGGCCCGGAGCGCCCGCTCCGGGCCTTTTTCGTGCGCGCTTGTCAACGCCTTCGCGCCTCATCGTCCAAGTTTCCCCCGCGACTTCCGGCATCCGGAAGCGGAGATCTGCGAGGGACCGAGCCACCTTCCGCGCAATACGCTTGGATCCGGATCCCGCCATTCGCCGGGAAACTCACAAGAAGGCGGGATCGGGCTGTCAAGAACCTGGCGCACGCGGGCGCGCCCGCACGGTGGTGGGCCACACGAAGCCGGGAGGTGAGGAGTTTCGGCTCCCGACGCTTACGCTCCGCGATGCCTGTTCTTCCTGGGGCGTTGGAAGAGGGCGTTGTCCGCCCGGCTTCGCCCAAGGGGCGCCCTGCGTCCCCCACCCCTCCGGTCAGCCGCCGCGCGCAGGGCGGGTCAAAGCCGTAGGGCGGAGCCGAGGGCGGAGCGTGCCTTGAAGCGATCGAACACGGCCGCGGCTCCCGTGTGTCCGCGAGAACGCCGCAAACGCCGCCCTCCACCTGGGCGCCGCCGCCCTAATTCGCGCCGGATGCGCGGCGTATTCCGCCACGTCGGCTGTCAAGGCCTTTCCAGGACTCGCGATCGGCATATCTAACCGCCCGTGCGCAGGGCTTCGGCCCCTGCCGCTCACGTTGGATGTAGGACCAGGGCCAGAGCGAGCGATGCCGGTACGCAGGGCGGACGAACAGGAGCGGGGGGGCGACATCGGCTCGGTGGTCACCGAGGTGAAGCCCAAGCTCGCCAAGCCCTCGCTGTACCGGGTGCTGATCCTCAACGACGACTATACGCCGATGGAATTCGTGGTCTTCGTGCTCGAACGCGTCTTCAATAAGACGCGCGAGGAGGCCACGCGCATCATGCTTCACGTGCACCAGCACGGGGTGGGCGTGTGCGGCCTGTTCACCTATGAGGTGGCCGAGACCAAGGTCGCCACGGTGGTCGACACCGCCCGCAGACACCAGCACCCCCTGCAATGCACCATGGAAAAGGATTGAGGAGGCGCCCATGCCATCATTCTCGCGCCATCTCGAAGAGACGCTGCACCGCGCGGTGGCCTACGCCAACCAGCGGCGACACGAATACGCCACGCTCGAGCACCTGCTGCTGTCGCTGGCCGACGATCCGGAGGCCTCGCAGGTCATGCGCGCCTGCAACGTCGACCTGAACGCGTTGAAGAAGAGCCTCGTCACCTATCTCGACACCGAGCTCACGAGCCTGGTGGTCGAGGAGGGCAGCGACGACGCCAAGCCCACCGCGGGCTTCCAGCGGGTGATCCAGCGCGCGGTGATCCACGTGCAGTCGTCGGGCCGCGACGAGGTGACCGGCGGCAATGTCCTGGTCGCCGTGTTCAGCGAGCGCGAGAGTCACGCCGCCTTCTTCCTGCAGGAGCAGGACATGACCCGCTACGACGCGGTCAACTTCATCGCCCATGGCATCGCCAAGAAGGCGGGCGCCAGCGAGCCCCGCGCCGCCAAGGGCGCCTCGGAGGACGAGGACGGTGACGGCAAGGGCAAGGGCGGCAAGGAGAAGTCTGGCGCCGAGGCGCTTGAGGCGTACTGCGTCGACCTCAACGAGAAGGCGCGCGAGGGCAAGGTCGACCCGCTGATCGGGCGCCATTCCGAGGTGGAGCGGTGCATCCAGGTGCTGTGCCGCCGCAACAAGAACAACCCGTTGCTCGTTGGCGACCCCGGCGTCGGCAAGACGGCGATCGCCGAAGGCTTGGCGCGCAAGATCGTCAACAACGAGGTGCCCGAGGTGCTGTCGGGCGCCACCATCTTCTCTCTGGACATGGGCACGCTTCTCGCCGGCACGCGCTACCGCGGCGACTTCGAGGAGCGGATCAAACAGGTGGTCAAGGAACTGGAGGCTCACCCTAACGCCATCCTGTTCATCGACGAGATCCACACCGTGATCGGCGCCGGCGCGACATCGGGCGGGGCGATGGACGCCTCGAACCTGCTGAAGCCGGCGCTGGCTTCGGGCAGCCTGAAGTGCATGGGCTCGACCACCTACAAGGAGTTCCGCCAGCATTTCGAGAAGGACAGGGCGCTGGTGCGCCGCTTCCAGAAGATCGACGTCAACGAGCCGACGCTGGACGACACCATCGAAATTCTCAAAGGCCTCAAGCAGTATTATGAGGAATTCCACAAGCTCAAGTATACCGACGCCGCCATCAAGACGGCTGTGGATCTGTCGGCGAAGTACATCACCGATCGTAAGCTGCCCGACAAGGCGATCGATGTGATCGACGAAGCGGGCGCGGCGCAGATGCTGCTCGCGCCCGAGGCGCGGAAGGCCACCATCGACCAGCCGGAGATCGAGGTCATCGTCGCCAAGATGGCGCGCATCCCCACCAAGTCGGTGTCGTCGTCAGACACCGAGCAGCTGAAGAACCTGGAGGCCGATCTCAAGCGCGCCGTCTACGGGCAGGATGAGGCTATCGCCGCGCTGTCGGCCGCCATGAAGCTCAGCCGTGCGGGGCTGCGCGAGGGTCAGAAGCCGATCGGCTCCTACCTGTTCTCAGGCCCGACCGGTGTCGGCAAGACCGAGGTGGCGCGCCAGCTCTCGCAGACGCTGGGGATCGAGTTGCTGCGTTTCGACATGAGCGAGTACATGGAGCGCCACACCGTCAGCAGGCTTATCGGCGCCCCTCCGGGTTACGTCGGCCACGACCAGGGCGGCCAGCTGACCGACGCGGTGGACCAGCACAAACACGCGGTGGTGCTGCTCGACGAGATCGAGAAGGCCCACCAGGACGTGTTCAACATCCTGCTGCAGGTGATGGACCACGGCACGCTGACCGACAGCAACGGCAAGAAGGTCGATTTCAGGAACGTCATCCTGATCATGACCACCAACGCCGGCGCCTCGGACAACAACAAGAACGGCATCGGCTTCGGCCGCGGTCGGGTGTCGGACGCCGACGAGGCGGCTATTCAGCGCCTGTTCACGCCGGAATTCAGGAACCGGCTTGACGCCATCGTCACCTTCAAGGCGCTCGGCCCCGAGGTGATCCGTCACGTGGTGCAGAAGTTCGTCATCCAGCTCGAGGCGCAACTCGCCGATCGCAACGTGACCATCGAACTGACCGACGAAGCGGCCGACTGGCTGGCCAAGAACGGTTACGACGAGCTCTACGGCGCCCGGCCGCTGGCGCGGGTGATACAGGAGAACGTCAAAAAGCCTCTCGCCGACGAAATCCTGTTCGGCAAGCTGGTCTCCGGCGGTCACGTGAAGGTGAAGCTGGAGGACGGCAAGATCGGGTTCGACATCGAGAGCCTCTCGGGCGAGAGCCGTCCGGGGGAGATCGAGGTGCATCCCGACACGGACCTGTCGGCGAGCGAGGGCGGGGGAGAGCCTGCGCTTGTCTGAGGCGTCTGCGGTCCGGAGCTAGCAAAGCGCCGGGCGCGGCGACGCGGCCGGCGCTTCTTGTCTACGAGTTCGGGGTGGCGCCCCTGCGCCAGCTCCTCACCTCAGCGGTAGAAGCACAGCCGGTGATGGGGACGCATCTCGCAGACGCGATGACGGTGATGGTGGCCCCGATCCCGGTCATGATCGTGGTCCCTAGCCATCGCCGGGGCGCCGGCGAGGAGGGCGGATGCGGCGATGGCGCCAACGAGGATGGCCTTCATGGGTGGTCTCCCTTGTAGAGATGTCCCCGTACTACGGCGAAGCCGGCCTGATCTGACAGGGCGGGCGTGAAGGCTGGCGCCGCGTCGCGTTTGCGCAGTCAGGCGCCGAGGAGGCGCGCGGCCCGTGGCGCGAAGTAGGTCAGCACGCCCGCGCAACCGGCGCGCTTGAAGGCCTGCAGGCTCTCCAGCATGGCGCGATCCTCGTCGAGCCAGCCGTTCCTGGCCGCGGCGGTGATCATGGCGTACTCGCCCGAGACCTGGAAGGCGAAGGTGGGAACAGCAAAGGCTTCCACCACGCGGCGCGCGATGTCGAGGTAGGGCATGCCGGGCTTGACCATCACCATGTCGGCGCCCTCGGCGATGTCGAGCGCCACTTCGCGGAGCGCCTCGTCGGTGTTGCCGGGGTCCATCTGGTAGGTGCGCTTGTCGGCCGGATCGTCGCCCTGGCCGAGCTTGCCCGAGCCGATGGCGTCGCGGTAGGGGCCGTAGAAGGCCGAGGCGTACTTGGCGGCGTAGGCCATGATCATGCCGTCGCCGTGGCCCTCGGCTTCCAGCGCGCGACGGATGGCGCCGATGCGGCCGTCCATCATGTCCGAGGGCGCCTGGATGTCCGCCCCGGCGCGGGCCTGCACCAGCGCCTGGCCGACCAGCAGCTCGACGGTGGCGTCGTTGGCGACGCGGCCACCCTCGATCAGGCCGTCGTGACCGTGGTCGGTGAACGGGTCGAGCGCCACGTCGCACAGCACGCCGACCTCGGGCGCGGCGTCCTTCATGGCGCGCACGGTGCGCGGGATGATGCCGTCTGGGTCGTGAGCGTGGGAACCGCGCGCGTCCTTCCGCGAACCGTCGACCTGGGGGAAGATGGCGATGCAGGGGATGCCCAGCGCGCGTGCCGTGCGCGCCGCCTCGGCCGCGCCCTTGATTGACAAACGCGGCGCGCCGGGCATGGAGGCGACCTCCACCTCGCCTTCGCCCTCGTGCACCACCATCGACCAGATCAGGTCGGCGGGGGTGAGCACCGTCTCGCGCACGAGGTCGCGGATCCAGGGCGCCTGGCGCAGGCGCCGCAGCCGGGCGGCGGGGAAGGGGGCGAGGGGGGCGCGGCTCATCGCACGCGTCGTAGGCCCACCTCTCGGCCGCGGACAAGGCGCACGGCGCCGAAGCCGACGCCCACCAGCGTGCCTACGAAGGCGGCGAGGAAGAGGAGGGCCCCGAGCACCGCGGCCAACACGCCGCTCCCGACCTCGCCGCCCGAGGGCGTGTCGCCGTCGAAGTAGGGGCCGACGATGAACACCGCGCCCGAGACCACCAGCGCCGCGCCGATCCCCACCGCCAGGCCGGCGAGGTCGGCCACCCACAGCTGGTAGCGGAAGTGAGCGCGGGCGACCGGGTCGGGCGACTTGCGGTGGGTGAAGGCGATCAGCCAGGCGACGAGGCCGGTGATCCACACGGTGAAGAGGCTGGCGCCGATCAACGCATAGCCGACGCCCGCGAGCGTGCGGTCGACGCCGGCCTCTAGCGCGGTCGCGGGAGGGTGAGGGGGCTCGGCGCGGTGGCGAAGGAGGTTGGGCATGGGGGCTGGAGCGCGAGCGCTTTCGAGGAGGTTCCGCGTAGGAGCCGCCGCGCCTTTCCGGTGTGTGATCGGCGCCGTGGGAGCTGCCGCCGTGATCGGTCGCATCAAGGCACGCCTTCGGCTCTTCGGCCTTGACCCGCCCTGCGCGCGGCGGCCCCCTGAGGGGGTCGGGACGCAGGGCGCCCCTGTAGGTTTTCGACTTGGCCTGCGGCCCGCGTCGAACACCGGGCTGCATGGCTGCCGCAGTTCGCGAGCGGGTGGAGGTGCAGTACGCACCCGTTCACCGCTTGAAAGCGTGAGCCGGCGGAATGCCGCCGGCGGGATGCGAGACGCAAGGCTTACCGCTTGAACGCAGGTTGCCATGCCGAACCCCGGCGGTCACGTGCTCAGTGTTCGGCGCGCTGCAGGCCAAGTCGAAAAACCGCCGGGACGCTCAGCGTCCCGACATTCACCGGTCAGCCGTCGCAGCGGAGGGCGGGTCAAGGCCGAAGAGCCGGAGGCGTGCCTTGAGGCGACCGAGCACGGCGGCCCTGCGCGTCAGCGCAGCGACTGGCCGACCGCCAGTCTCACGTCGGCTTGGCCCGCCTACACCGCCTTACGCGGCGTCGGCGCGAGGGCTCCGCTCTCATCCCCGCCGCCGCTCCCCCAGGACCGTCACCACGCTGCCGACCACGATCAGCACGCCGCCTACGACCAGCGCCGACGTCAGCGCGTCGTGGAACACTCCCACGCCTAGCGCCGAGCCCACCACCGGCTCGATGTTGACGAAGACCCCGGCGGCGGTCGACGGCACGCGCGCCGCGCCCAGCTGCCAGGCCACCGTCGCGAGCGAGGTGCACAAGAGGCCCGTGCCCAGCACGCCCGCCCACGCCTTGGGCGAGAGATGCAGCGTGGGCAGGCCGTGCAGCGGCAGCACCACCAGCGCCAGGAAGATGGTGGAGGTCACGATCATGGCGCAGGGCCCGGCCAGCGGGTCGGCGGTGGGGCGTATGCGCTTCAGCACCAGAAGCCAGACCACATAGGCCAGCATCGAGGCGGCCAGGAGGGCGATGCCGAGCGGGCTTCCCGCCGCGCCCGGCCGCGCCGCGATCAGCACTGCGCCGCAGGTGGCCGCCGCCACGCCCGCCCAGCCGAGCCGGCTCACCCGCTCGCCCACCAGGGGCGCGACGAAGGCGACCAGCACCGGCAGCACGCCCACCATCAGCGCGGCCAGCGTCACGCTGGTGCGCGCCAGCCCCTCGAACTGCACCACGAAGGCCGGGCCGTAGATGGCGCCGGCCACCCACGTCCACGGGTCGTGGAAGGCGGCGCGGTTGGCGCGCGATCGCAGCGCCAGCGGCAGGCAGACGAGGCAGGCGGCCAGGAAGCGCAGCAGCATCAGCGGCGCCGGCGCGATCTCGGGCAGGGCCAGCTCGGCCAGGGGGAAGCCCAGTCCCCAGGCGACGCCCGCCACGAGCAGGAGGAGATAGGGCCACGACCGCATGCGCCGCCGCCTCGCCCGCTTCGGGGCCGCGCACAACCCGTGTCCTGCGCCGCCGCCGATTCGCGCCTATCTTCAGCGCCATGAGACCGCCCCGGGCGCGCACGCCTGCCCGCCCAGATCATCGTTCCGCCCGCCCGAGCGCCGCGCGCGCGACTGCAGGGCTTCCCGCGCGCGACGAGTTGGCGCGCTTCATCGCGGACGCCGGCGAGACGGACATGGCCGCCATCGCCGCCCACTTCGGCGTGAAGGGGGCCGACCGCCGCGCGCTGCGCCAGCTGATCAAGGACATGCAGGCCGACGGCGGCGGCCTGGCGCGGCGCGGACGGCGCGGCGTGGCGGCCACCGGCGCCTTCCCGCCCGTGGGCGTGGCCGAGGTGGCGGAGCGCGACGCCGACGGCGACCTGTGGGTGCGCCTCGTCAAGGGCGGCGACGACTTGGCCGCCGTGCGCCTCGCCCCCGGCCGCGACGACGCCCGCGCTGGCGCGCCGGGCCTCGGCGACCGCGTGCTGGCCCGCTTCGACCGGGGGGAGGATGGCGAGACCGTCGCGCGCCTGATCAAGCGGCTTGGCCAGAGCGCCCACCGCATCCTGGGCGTGGTGCGCAAGGCCAGGCGCGAGATCCGCGTGGAGCCGGTGGACCGCAAGGTGAAGGAGAGCCTCCTGCTCTCCGGCCCCGAGGCCGAGGCCCTGCGCGACGGCGATCTGGTTCTGGCCGCGGTGGGCTCGCACTCGGACCACCGCTATGGCCCCAAGGCTGGCAAGCTTATCGAGGTGATCGGGCGCGAGGACCAGCCGCGCGCGGCCTCCCTGATCGCGCTGCACAGCCACGGCGTGCCCACCGGCTTCTCCGAAGCGGCCGAGGAGGAGGCGGAAGCCGCCCCGCCGCCGACGCTGAAGGGCCGCACCGACCTGCGCGACCTGCCGTTCGTCACCATCGATCCGGCCGACGCGCGCGACCACGACGACGCTGTCTTCGCCCACGCCGACGACGATCCGAAGAACCCCGAGGGCTGGGTGGTGTGGGTCGCCATCGCCGACGTGGCCGCCTACGTGCGCCCGGGCTCGGCGCTGGATCGCGAGGCCTGGACCAAGGGCAACAGCGTCTACTTCCCCGACCGGGTGGAGCCCATGCTGCCCGAGCGGCTCTCCGCCGGCCTGTGCTCGCTGCACGAGGGGGAGGAGCGGGCGGCGCTGGCCGTGCGCATGGTGTTCGACAAAGGCGGAACCAAGACCGGCCACCGCTTCGTGCGCGCCCTGCTGCGGTGTGCGGCGGGGATCAGCTACGAACAGGCGCAGGACGCCGCCGAGGGGCGGCCCGACGAGCAGACGGGGCCCCTTCAGGAGAACGTGCTGCAGCCCCTCTGGGCGGCCTACTTCACCATGAAGCGTGGGCGCGACCGCCGCTCGCCGCTGGCCATCGAGTCGGCCGAGCGGCGCATCCGGCTGGACGCGGAGGGCGAGATCGCCTCCATCGAGAGGCGCGCCAGCCTCGAGGCGCACAAGCTGATCGAGGAGATGATGGTGCAGGCCAACGTCTGCGCCGCCGAGACGCTGGAGGGCAGGAAGACGCCGCTGGTCTTCCGCGTGCACGAGGCCCCCTCCGAACAGAAGATCTTCGACCTGGGCGACTTCCTCTCCACCATCGCCATCCCGTGGACCAAGGGGCAGCCGGTCACCACCGGGCGGTTCAACAAGCTGCTCGGCGAGACGCGTGAGGGGCCGCACGCCGACATCGTCAACGAGGTGGTGCTGCGCTCCCAGATGCAGGCGATCTACAGCCCTGACAACGTTGGGCATTTTGGGCTGAACCTCACGCGATACGCCCACTTCACCTCGCCCATCCGCCGCTACGCCGACCTGATCGTGCACCGCGCCCTGATCCGCGCGCTGAAGCTCGGCGCCGACGGGCTGACCGACGCCGAGATCCCCCGCCTGCCCGAGACGGCCGAGCACATCACCGCCACCGAGCGCCGCGCCATGGCCGCCGAGCGCGACGCCACCGACCGCTACGTCGCCGCCTTTCTGGCCGACCGGGTGGGGGCGGAGTTCGCCGGGCGCATCACCGGCGTCACCCGTTTCGGCCTCTTCGTGCGGCTGGACGAGACGGGCGCCGACGGCTTCGTCCCCGCAGGCTCTCTGGGCGACGAATACTTCGCCCACGACGACCGCGCCCACGCCCTGGTCGGCCAGCGCAGCGGCGTGCGCTATCCGCTGGGAAAGCGGGTGGAGGTGCGGCTGAAGGAGGCGACGCCGCTGACCGGCGGCCTCCTCCTGCAGATGCTGAGCGAGGCCGAGCGCCCCGATCCGAACGCGCCGCGGCCTCGGCTCGGCGCGCGCGGCCGCGGCGGGCCGCCGATGGGCGGCAAGCGCGCCGGCGCTCCCGGTCCCGCCAAGCGGGGCGGTCCGCCCAAGGGCGTGAAGAAGGGCAAGCGCCGGTGAGCGACGCGGCCTTCGACATCGCCTCAACCGAGCCGCGTCGTGCCGCCGGTCAGCGGGCCGTGCGCGCGCTGCATGCCGCCACGCTGGTGCTGGTGCGCCGTGACGGCCCCCAGCCGCGGGTGATGATGGGCCGCCGCCACGCCGGCGCGCGCTTCATGCCGAGCCGCTGGGTCTTTCCCGGCGGCCGCTGCGAGGCGGGCGACGCCCGCGCCCCCGCCGCCAGCGAGCTCACCGGCGAGACGCTCGACCTCCTCGGTCGCGCCACGCCCCCGTCCGCCACCGCCCTGCCGCGGGCGCTCGCCATCGCCGCCGTGCGCGAGACCTGGGAGGAGACCGGCCTGCGCCTGGCGCGGCTCGCTCCTGCGCCCGCGCGCCCGCCCGCCGAGCCCTGGCCGCAGTTCGCCGCCGACGGACGCCTGCCCGATCTCGCCGCGCTGCGCTTCGTGGCGCGCGCCGTGACCCCGCCGGTGCTGCCCCGCCGCTTCGACGCGCGCTTCTTCCTGGCCGACGCCGAGCGGCTGGCGGGGCTGGAGGCGCGCCCCTCGCCCGAGCTGGACGAGGTGGCGTGGCTGACGCTGGAGGAGACGCGCGACGTCGAGCTGCCCTCGATCACCCGCTTTCTGCTCAAGGAGCTGCCCCTGCGACTGGGCGACCCGGCGCGGCCGCCGCTATTCCTGCGCGTAGTCCACGGCCGCCGTCGCGCCGATCCCATCACCGACATCGCGGCCCGTGCATGACCGCACCCGCGCCGCACTCGCGCCGCCGTATCACGCTGCGCACCGCGCTCAAGGTGATCCGCAACCCGCTGGACGCCATCCCGGCCGAAGCCTTCACCGAGCCCCTGCTGCGCCTGCACGCCGCCGGGACCGAGCGCATCTACCTGATGGACCCGGCGCTGATCCACGAGGCGCTGGTGCGCAACGACGCCAACCTGGTCAAGGGCCGAGAGACGCGCCGCACGCTAGGGCCGGCGCTCGGCGACGGCCTCCTCACCGCCGAAGGCGCGCACTGGCGGGCGCAGCGCCGTTCGGCCGCGCCGGTGTTCGCCCCCGCCCGGATGGACTCGCTCGCCCCGGCCATGCTGGAGGCGGCGCGGCGCACGCGCGACCGCTGGCTGGCGCTGCCCCCGGGCGCCGAGGTCAAGCTCGGCCACGAGATGATGCGCACCACCTTCGACATCATCGTCGCCACCATGCTCTCCGGAGGCGGCGGGCTGGACGTGGCGCGGGTGGAGCGCGCGGTGACCACCTACCTCGCCCCGACGGGCTGGGTGCTGGCCTACAGCCTGTTCCAGTTGCCGCAGTGGACGCCCTATCCCGGCCGCGGCGCGGCGCGGAACGCGGCGGCCTACATGCGCGGGGTGCTGCTGGCCCACGTGGCGCAGCGTCGGCGCGGAGAGGGCGAGGCGCACGACTTGCTGGCGCTGCTCTTGGCCGCCCGTGACCCCGAGACCGGGGCGGGTTTCTCCGACGTCGAGATCGCCGACAACCTCATCACCTTCATCGCCGCGGGCCACGAGACCACCGCGCTGGGCCTGGCCTGGACGCTGCATCTGCTCGAGCGCCATCCCCACGTGCGCGACCGGCTGCTGGCCGAACTCGACGCGGTGGTCGGCGAGGGCGAGGTCGAGCTCGAGCACCTCGACCGGCTGACCTACACGCGACAGGTGTTCAACGAGGCCATGCGCCTTTTTCCGCCCGCGCCCATCACCTCGCGCGAGGTGGCGACCGCCTTCGACCTCGGCCCGGTGCGTGCGCCCAAGGGCGCGGCGCTGATCCTTCCGATCTACGCCATCCACCGCCATCGCCGCCTGTGGGACGATCCCGAGCGCTTCGATCCCGACCGGTTCGCGGCCGAGGCCGTGCGCGCCCGGCCGCGCCACGCCTTCATGCCCTTCGGCGCCGGTGCGCGGGTGTGCATCGGCTCCGCCTTCGCGGTGATGGAGGCCACCGCGGTGCTGGCCGTGCTGCTCAGGGCGCTGAGCCTGCGCGGCGACGACGCGGCGCCTTCGCCGCGCGCCCTGATGCGCGTGACACTGCGTCCGCAGCCCGACATCGCCATGCGCGCCGAACCTCGGGGCTGGTTCCCACCGTTGACTTCCGCGCGCGCGACGCTAGGTTCCGCCCCTTCCGAATTAGAGGCCCGTCCGCGGCCGCATGAGTTCTGACCGATGGCCAAGCCGGCTTCCATCAAGATCCGCCTGAACTCCTCGGCCGACACCGGTTTCTTCTACGTCACCAAGAAGAACGCGCGCACCAAGACCGAAAAGATGGTGCTGAAGAAGTACGACCCTGTCGTGCGCAAGCACGTCGAGTTCCGCGAAGGCAAGATCAAGTAGGATCTCGTACCCTCAGAGATGACGCTATGACGCCCGGCGCCTGCGCCGGGCGTTTCGCTATGGAACGCGCATGATCGAGGTGGCGCAGGCCGACGAGGTCGTGCGTCTCTCGTGGATGCGCGCGGTGCTCGACGACGCAGGCATCGCCAATATCGTGTTCGACGAGGCCGCGCAGAGGCTGTGGCCCGGCGCCTTCCGGGCGCGGCTGATGGTGGCCGATCGCGACGCCTGGCTCGCTCGCAAGACGCTAGAGGCCGCCGACGCTGAGCGTCTCGGCGAGGCTTGAGCGCGTCTCAACGGGTCGTCGCGCTTTCGCCGCGGAGCGACCAGGCCTCGCGGGCGTGATCCTCCGCCAGCCGGGTAAGGTCGCTGCGATGCGGCTCGCCCAAATCTCGCGCAAGCTGCAGCAGCTTCGCCGCCTTGAGCCGCAGGGAAGCTGCACGATCGATTTCCAGCTTCATGGCCGTGACTCCCTCTTCCGAGTCTCTCAAGCCCGCCAGCGTGTCGCCTTCTGGTTAATGCGCCTTGAACGCTGGCGCGGTTCCTGCGAAGTACGCCTTGCCGCCGCCGCAAATCTAACCGACATCGGCGTCACGCTGAACGATGGCTTGCGTGCTTGGTGCGTGACCGCGCGACGTGCGAATTTTCATCCCTCGACTTGGAGACCAGCCCCGTGGCCGATGACGCCGATCAAAACTACGACGAAACTCTCGAACTCACCGCCGCGATCGTGGCCGCCTACGTTGGCAATGCCAGCCACGTGCAGGCCGCGGAGCTCCCCGAGCTGATTCGCAACGTGCGCCAGGCGATGCGCGAGACGTCGGAGACTCCCGCCTCCGGGGCCGGCGACGCGGCCGGTGCAGAGATGCCGACGCGCGCCCAGGTGAAGAAGTCGATCACGCCGGACGGCCTGATCTCCTTCGTCGACAACAAGTCCTACAAGACGCTGAAGCGCCACCTGACGCGCCACGGCATGGATATGGCGGAGTATCGTCGCCGCTACGGCCTGCCGGCCGATTACCCATCGGTGGCGCCGAACTATTCGGCGGCCCGCTCGGAGATGGCGCGCAAGCTGGGTCTGGGCGCGCGCGGCCGCGCCGCCTCGAAGGCCGGCGCATAAAGGAGGCGCCCGGCCCGGCCCCGCTCGCCGCGGTCGGGCGCCTCTCGCGCTCTTAGCCTCCCCGGGCTCGCAGTCGCGTTGCTTGGAGCGTGACCGCGGTGGCCGGAAAGTCCGCCATTCCAACAGCCCGCCATGCTCGAGCTTATTCCCGGGGACCCGGCGTCAAGCGAACACAACGCCCGGAGCCGCGACGCAGGGCTGAAGTGAGGGCGGCCGATGGATTCGATCCAGTCGCGCGCTGGACTCAGAGCGTATGCGCCCGGCTCAACGCTGGGATCGCCGCCACGCAGAAGTGCACGACGACAAGTCCGCTAATGGCGAACGCGACATAGGCCGAGGTGGTCATGACGATCGTCATCACGTGCAATGTCCCGCCCACGACTCTCCAGCGTCTTGCGCGCGCTTCGACGCTGGGCCGGCTTAAGGCGCGAGGCCGGGGCCTCGCCTCCAGAAGGTAGGCCTGCTGAGCGAAGTAGGCGCTCGCCGTCGCTAGGCACGCCAGCGACGTCGCGCCGCCCATCGCCATCAGCGCCGCCGGCACGTCTGCATAGGGAACGCCTGGCGTCAGGGTCCGCGCAGTGAGGATCAGGCCCATGAAGACCGTCAGCGACCCCGCGGAGAGTGCGGTCACCATCGCCAGGACCTGGAGGGACATGCGGCCGTAGAGCGGGACGGAATACGCGAGGGCGGCCTGCGTCCGCGCGCGGTCGGCGGAGCGCCGCACGGGCGGCGGCTCGACCTGCTGCGGATCGTCGTCTTGCGCGTCGTCGATCATGGCGTGTCCTAGCACGACAGCGTGGGCGGTCCTCGCAGGGCGACGGTGCATGCGCCGCCCGCAAAGCCCTGGCGCGCGGGCGCTGCGCAACTGGTGGGCTGCGTGGCTGCGGCGTACAGGGTAGACGCGCCCGACCCAAAACGGCTCGAGATGGGGTTGGTATTGGTTCTGAAGGAATTTCTCCAGTATCCGGAGGCGCTTAGCACCGGCCTGAGCGGGCTTTCCGAAACAGGTTGAACTGGGCTAGGAGTCACGTAGGAGCCAGGCGGCTCGACGCGGGTGTGGTGGAATTGGTAGACGCGCCGGACTCAAAAAGGGGTATGTGTTGGTTCTAGTGGAATTTTTTATTCTAGCGTGAAAACAGGCACTTAGCGCGCCACCAGACAGGCCTCCCAAAACGGCCCGAAATGCGTTAGGAGCCACATAGGAGCCAAGCGGCTCGATGCGGGTGTGGTGGAATTGGTAGACGCGCCGGATTCAAAATCCGGTTCCGCAAGGAGTGCCGGTTCGACCCCGGCCACCCGCACCATTGATTCAAGCGCATTGAGCTTCGAAGTCTGCAAAGCGATTGTTGATCCGACGATACTTTCAAATTGGAGCGCAATTCCGGGTGCTTCTCGGCTGGTCCGCAGAACGGTCACCTGGGAGACAAGCAGTAGGCGAGCATTTGGGGCTATGCGCGTCAGTACCAGCAACCAGGTCGCCGGCGGGCAGAGATTGCACCTGAACGAGGCTGGTGCCATCCGCGTGTTCGCCGACGTTTTGTCCGGCAAGAGCATGAACCGGCGCGGGCTGGCCGAGCCGCTAGGCTACGCCAGCAAGGGCCACACGCTCGCGATCGTGAGGTTTGATCGGCTCGGCTGATTGCTCAGCGAGCTGCTCACGACCGTCGATACGCTGCGCGAGAGCGGGGTCGCGCTGCAGATGGTGTGTAAGCGCTGTTCTCAGGCCACGTATGCCCAGGGCAGCAGGTCGTCGATGCGGCTGTTGGGATGGTGGTTGACGAGGCGTGAGAGCACGTTGGCGAGGTAGGCGTGGGGCTCGACGGCGTTCAGCTTGCAGGTCTCGATGAGCGAGGCGAGCACGGCCCAGTGCTGGCCTCCGCCGTCGGAGCCTGCAAAGAGCGCGTTCTTGCGGTTGAGCGCGATGGGGCGGATGGCGCGCTCGACGGTGTTGGAGTCGAGCTCGACGCGGCCGTCGTCGAGGACGCGGCTGAGGCCCTCCCAGCGGCTGAGGGCGTAGCGGATCGCCTCGGCTAGCTTGCCCTTCTGGGTGATCGTTTCCAGACGGGCGCGCAGCCAGGGCTCCAAGGCCTCGATGATCGGCCGGCTGCGCGCCTGGCGGGCGTGGCGACGCTCGTCGGCCGAGCGGCCGCGGATCTCCCGCTCGATGTCGTAGAGCTGGCCGATGCGCGCCAGCGTCTCGGAGGCGATCGGCGCGGGGCCCGCGGCCGCCAGCTCGTAGAAGCGCCGCCGCACGTGGCTCCAGCAGAAGGCCAGGCGTACGTCTCCCGCCTCCGCCAGGGCGCGGTAGCCGGCGTAGCCGTCCACCTGCAGCACGCCGCGGAAGCCCTTCAGGTGGGCGATCGGCCGCTCGGCCTTGCGGTCGGGCGCGTAGACGTAGGCCACGCCGGGCGGCTCGGGCCCGTTCCAGGGTCGGTCGTCGCGCGCGTACGCCCAGAGTTGGCCGGTCTTGGTGCGTCCGCGGCCCGGGTCCAGCACGGGCGCCGTGGTCTCGTCGGCAAAGAGCTTCTCCGAGGCCTTCAGCCGCTCCAACAGCCGTTCGTGCAGGGGTCGCAGCATCCACGCCGCTCGCCCCGTCCAGTCCGCCAGGGTGGAGCGGTCCAGCTTCACGCCCTGTCGGGCGTAGATTTGCGCCTGTCGGTAGAGCGGCAGGTGATCGGCGTACTTGGAGACAGCCACGTGGGCCACGGTGGCCTCCGTCGGCAGGCCGCCCTCGATCAGCCGCGCCGGCGCCGGCGCCTGCACCACGCCCTCCTCGCAGGCCCTGCAGGCGTACTTGGGCCGGCGGGTCACAAGCACCCGGACCTGGGCGGGCACGATGTCCAGCCGCTCGGAGACGTCCTCGCCGATGCGGTGGAGCGCGCCCGAGCAGCACGGGCAGGCCAGGCTTTCCGGCTCGAGCACCTGCTCGAAGCGGGGCAGATGCGCCGGCAGGGAGCCGCGGTTGGCGCGCCGCCGTCCGGCCTGCGCCGCCTTGGCCGAACGATCCTGGGCTTCGGTCTCCGCGGCGTCGGCCGCCTCCACCTGCTGCACATCCTCCAGCCCGAGTTCGAGCTGGTCGATCGGCAGGGTCTCGGCGCGTCGGCCGAAGCGGTGGCGCTGCAGCTCCTTGAGAATCTGGCTCAGGCGATCGGCCCGGGCGCGCTCGGCCAGGAGCATCGCCTTCAGCGTCTCGATGTCGTCCGGAAGGGCTTCTGCAAGGCTGGCCACGAACGGATTAGATCATGTCCACAACGCTTTGAGGCGCCCCCGCGTGCGCCCTGAGTCACCCGGTCGCAGGCTCAGTGGGCCGCGATCGGGACCCGCGTGCGACGCACGTTGTAGACCCGCGCCCAGTCCATTCCGTCGAGCAAGGCGCTCAGCTGCGAGGCGCTCAGCCGCATCGCTCCGTCCTGGATCTTCGGCCAGCGGAAGACGCCCTGCTCGAGCGTCTTGGCCACCAGCACGACGCCTGACCCATCCCAGTAGAGGAGCTTGATGCGATCCGCTCGCTTGGCTCTGAAGACGTAGATCACCCCGCTGAACGGGTCCGCCCGCATCCCGTCCTTGATCAGCGCCGCCAGCCCGTTCGCACCTTTGCGGAAGTCTACCGGCTTGGTCGCCACCAGCACCTTCACGCCCGCCGGGGGCGCGATCACCGACCCGCCTTCAGCGCCTGGATCACCGCCGCCACCGTCTTGCTCTCCGCGCCGCGGTCCACCCGCACCACCACGCCGTCGATCTCCAGCTCGATCCCGCCCCGACCGGCGCGGCGCATCTTCTGCGGCGACGACGGCTTGCCCGCCGGGACAGCCGGCTGCTCCAACACCACGGGCGCGAACGCCGACTCCAGACGCGCCTCGCGCGGCGGCCTAGCCTCGCGACGCCACGTAAAGAGTTGGGTCTTTGCGAGGCCGTACTGGTCCGCAACCTCGCCCACCGACCGGGCGTAGCTCTCGGCCACGATCTGCGCCTTCATCTGGGGGCTCCAACGCCGTCGCCGGCCAGCCCCCGTGAACACCTCGATCCGACGCGCCACCGGCTCCGTCAGCACATCGTCACCAGACATCATCACCGCACCAAGCCCACAACGTCGGTCAGCGGCGAGACTCACCCACGCTTCCAGCGGGCGCTAGGTGGGGTCGGGACAGCGCTTACGATGGTGTGCTACGCTCGCGCCCTTTTTTCCAAGTCTGGGCTGGCAATGAGAAGTACGAGGACGCAGAACAAGCGATTTTGCCCTGTGCTTACCACGGCGAAGCCGTCTCTCCCGACCCGCTGCCCGTGTCGCGCGCCGCTGCGTGTCCGGCTCGCCGGCCACGCTCTACCGCCACCAGCGCAGTATTGATCAACTTGTCGCGCCGGCCCGGCCAACCTTGCTCATCCCCTTCGCGCGAGCACTCTCGTCGGGCGTTAAGGACGGCAGTAGGAGGTGCTCCATGGCCGACCAGGTTTACCACGCGGTGATTGTAGGCGGCGGAACGGCCGGCTGCGTGCTGGCCGCCCGCCTAAGCGAAGACTTGGCGCGCCGAGTGCTGCTGATCGAGGCGGGACCGGCCTATCCGCCGGACAACTATCCCGCTGACCTGACAGGCCCCGCGATTGCCATCGAGCCGCGTCGCACCTGGGGCTACCTCAGCCAGCCCGGCCGCACGGGCCACGCCATCGCCGCCCATGCCGGCAAGGTGCTGGGCGGCGGATCGGCCATAAACGCCGGCATCGCGCGGCGGGGGCGTCCAGACGATTTTGCGCAGTGGGCGAGCCATGGCCTGCCCTGCTGGACGTTCGAGCGGGTGCTGCCGGCCTACAGGCGGTTGGAGCAGAGCAATATCGACGATTCCTGCTGGCACGGCAGCACCGGGCCGTGGCCGATCCGCCAGCCCGCCGCGGCGACGCTGACCCCGGCGGTGCGCGCCTTCGTCGACGCGGCGGCGAGCACCGGACTACCCTGGATCGACGATTTCAATGGTGCTCACCAGCACGGCGTCGGCTGCGAGGTGAAGAACATCGTCGATGGGTTCCGCACCAACGCGGGCACCGCCTATCTCACCGCGGCGGCGAGGGCGCGGCCTAATCTCTCGATCCGCAGCGACGCGATGGTCGACCGGGTCGCGATTGAGGGCGGCCGCGCCGTCGGCGTGGTGATGGCCGATGGCGAGACGATCGCGGCGGGCGAGGTGATCGTCTCGGCCGGCGTGTATGGCAGCCCGGCCGTCCTGCTACGCTCCGGTATCGGTCCGGCGGTTCACCTGAACGGGCTGGGCGTAGTTGTGAACGCCGACCTACCGGTGGGCGAGGGGTTGCAGGACCAGCCCATGTACACCGTCGCCTACCGTGTCGCGCCGGACGTTCCCGACCAGCCCCGCGGCGGCAGCGGCGTGGTGTGGACCCGGTCGTCGCTTGCGCGGGACGACGAGCTCGACCTCCAGCTCTCCGTCTCCCTCCAGCCCGACCTGGACGATGCGGGCGCGCCGATCCGCACGCTGCGTGCCTGGGCCTGTGTGGTCAGGCCGCGCGGCAGGGGTACGGTGCGGCTGAAGAGCCGCGACCCGTTCGCGACGCCGCGGATCGACTATCGCCTGCTTGCGGAACCCGACGACCGGCAGCGGCTGGAGGAGGCGGTGCGGCTGGCCCGGCACGTCATGTCGCTTTCGCCGGTCGCAGCGATGGTGGACGGCGAACTCGACGCCAACGGCGCGGTGGGGCAGCGGGAGTCGCTGGGAACCTCGCTGCACGCCGGTGCGATGACCTTCTATCACGGCACCTCGACCGCGCCGATGGGCGGCCCGCAGGACAAGGCCGCGGTGGTCGACGCCGCCGGCCGCGTCCGCGGCATCGAAGGATTGCGGGTCGTTGACGCCTCCATCTTCCCGGCGGCGATCTCCGTGCCGGTCAATCTCACCACGATCATGGTCGCGGAACGGATTGCCGGGCAGATTCGCACGGGAGTGTTCGACAGCTAGAGCCGCGCGTAGGCACGTGAGAAAGGACAAGACAGTCATGGCCAGTCGCATGAGCGGGATCGCCCCGCCGTATCACGTCCAGTCGACCGCCGCGCAATCGCGCAACGGTTTTCCTTATTTCGAGCACCACGACTCGGTATCGGCGCTGTGGGGCAAGAAGTGGCGCAAGCTTTGCGCGGGCGGCATCTACCCCTTCACCGACGCGAACGTCGCGGACTTCGACCCGATCTTCGATGAGCTCGTCAGGATATCCGGCGACGACGCCGGCTTCCTCTACCGGCCCGACGATTACGCCGAGCCGTTCCTGCCGGTAGGTCGGCGGCTCGTCGCGGAGGCGGAGGAGCGGCAGGCGGCGGGCGATACCGCTCAGGCGCGCGACCTGTTCCTGCGCGCGGCGGCGGTGTACCGGATTGCGCGCTTCCCGATCAATCGCTCGCCCAGGAGCGAGGAGGCGTGGGAGTGCGGCAAGGCTGCGTACGAGAAGGGCGGCGAGCTTCTGGACCCGCCCAGCGTTCCGGTCGCCATTCCCTTCACCGACGCGAATCCGGCCGCGGGCGACCGCGATGCCGACATTCCGGCCTATCTGCGGCTGCCAAAGGGCGACAGGCCCGCGGCAGGCTGGCCGGTGGTGCTCTTCGTCTGCGGGCTGGACGCGTACCGGACCGATCATACCCCGCGCACCCAGGAGCATGTCGACCGGGGCTGCGCGGTCCTCAGCTTCGAGATTCCGGGAACCGGCGATTGTCCCGCGGCCTCGGACGATCCCGCCGCGCCGGACCGGCTGATGACCAGCGTGCTCGACTGGGTGGGCGCCAAAGCTTCGCGCCATGGCTTCGACCCGGCCAGGATCATCGCGCGCGGGGTCAGCACGGGCGGCTATTACGCGTTCCGCGTCGCCCATACCCACGGCGATCGGCTGTTCGCCGCCATCGCGCAGGGCGGAAGCTGCCACCACATGTTCGATCGCGAATGGATCGGCGCGCAGGACCAGATGGAATATCCGTTCGCGCTCGCCGAGGCGCTCGCGTACAAGTTCGGTTACCGGGGCGCCGACGACGCGACCGCCATCGAACGCTACGCGGCCGAGGGTCGCAAGTTCAGCCTGCTGGATGCGGGCATCGTGGACACGCCTTCGTGCAGGCTGCTGGTGATCAACGGCATGGAGGATTCGATCTTCCCGATCGAGGACAGCCTCATCGTCGGAATCCAGGGCCGCAAAAAGGACCTCGTCTTGCGTGGCGACCGCGGGCACATGGGCAACCCGGGGGCCGAGGACATCCTGTACGGGTGGATCGACAACGCTCTTAAGGCTGCGCCCTGAGCGGCTCGCATTCACGACGGCCGGAACCTCTGCGCGCCGGGTCGTCTCGCCGTCACGGTTGACGGTCCGATTCAGCACAGAACAGCGCTTCTGCTCTGCTCCTGCGATCGGATTGGCGACTTGGGAGGTCAAAGACCGTCACCGGCCTCCAGATCGTGATGTTCTACAATCCTTGCGCTCGACGACCGCTGCCGCCGCGTGCGCCGATGCTCCGTCTGGATAACTTGACCGTGGTGTGGTGCGGCTCATTCCTCTCCGACGTTGACGTGTCTCGTGAGTTTCATTTCCTTGACTGACACCCTGCTGGTCACCACAACAGGCGCTCCCATCGGAAAGGTTCGACCATGACCGTCAAGTCCATGTTCGATTTCAGGTTTCCTGCCGAGCACGTGGACGAAGGCTTTCGGCTCGTTCAAGGCATCGGCGCCGACATGATCCCGCTGGCGGGCTACCTCGACTACGAGGTCATTCGGGACGTGAAGGACCCGGGTCACATAATGGTCAACACCCTTTGGGAGAGCGAGAAGGCTGCCTGGGCGGTGCTCGACCGCTATCGGCACAGCGACAAGATCAAACGGGCAACGGCCCTGATGGGATCGGAGTCGCCCGGGTTCGTGGGCGAGGTTGGACGCTGAGGTCAGGAAACACCGATGTGGAGGGCGCGAGAGCGGCGTGTTCTCATGAGGATGAGAAGACGGTCTCATGCTCGACAAGCTTTCTGCGGAGCTACTAACGCACCCGGAGCACCGGCACGGAGCAGGCCCGTCCACCTTGTCGGCGCAGATCACGCAGATCGAGGCCGGGCGTGACGCGCCCGCGGTCTGAAACGAGCATGAGTAGCAGTAGAAACGAGGCGGCGCGATGAAGTTCGAGGAAATGGAGCCGCGAGCCACGATCGAGTCTCAGCTGGGCGACACGGCGGGGCCGGTCGTGCTGCTTAACGTCTTTACCCTCGACGCCCAGGACAGCGCCGGTTTCCTTCAGGCATGGTCCGCGGAGTCAGAATTCTTCAAGAGGCAGCCGGGGTTCATATCCACGCAACTGCATCAGGGTGTGGGCGGGACCACGATGTACGTCAACTACGCGGTGTGGGAGTCCGCCGCCGCCTTTGCCGACGCCTTCCGCGATCCACAGTTCAAGGCGGCGGCCGCTCAGTTTCCGCCGAGCGTGACGGCGCTGCCGCACCTGATCCGCAAGATCGGCGTCCCCGGGTATTGTGTTCCGTGATCTCCCCCGCAGCCTGACTCCGAGGCGGCGGACGTGGTGCTGCACACGCATCTCCACGCGGATCACGTCGGTTGGGACACCAGGCTGGAGGACGGGCGCTTCGACGGCATTGACGTCAAGCCAAACTCGTTACGATCGCGCTCCATCGTTCGGAAGGCCAACCGCATGTTCAAGCTGGGATCGACCACCATCGAGAAGGTGGTGGACATGAACCTGAACGGCATGACGCTCCAGAAGCTCCTGCCCGCGTTAGATGACAAGGTGCTGGGCCGTCATCCCGAACGGCTGCCCGAAGGCACGGTGGACGCCGACGGACACGCGCTGCTCAGCATCCATAGCTGGCTCGTGCGCCACCAGGGCCTCACGATCCTGATCGGCGCCTGCGCCGGTAACGACAAGGCGCGCCCACAACAGCCGGAACTAGACCATCTCAGCAAACCGTTCCTTGAGCGGCTGGCGGCTGCGGGGCGTCGCCCGAAGATGTAGACGTGGTCCTGCACACGCATATCCACTCCGATCACGTCGGTTGGGACACCAGGCTGGAGGACGGGCGCTGGGTTCCGACCTTCCCCAATGCCGAGGTGATCTGTTCCGACCTGGAATTGCGCTACGGCGCGGCGCTGGCCGAGGGAGATGAGGAAGGTATCGCCGCCGCGCGCTGTGAGGCGGGGTTGGGCGAACCGATCCGGATCCCCGTCGGAGGTACCTTCGAGGACAGCGTTCGACCCTTGGAGAATAACGTGCGGATGCGCCGCGTTCGCATGGACGGTGCGGAGGTGTTGCCCGGCATACGTTGCATTCCGACGCCGGGCCACAGCATCGACCATGCCTCGATCGAGATCATGTTGGACGGACAGGTCGGGCTATTCAGCGGCGACATGTTCCACCACCCGGTCGAGATATACGCGCCCGAGCTGGTGAGCAGCTTCTGCGAATTCCCAGACGCGGCCCGCCGCTCCCGACACGATTTCATGAATCATGCGATCGAGCGCGAGGCGACCGTGTTCACCGCTCATTTCCCGCTATCATCGTCCGGACGTTTTCGCAGGATTGGCGACGGGTACGAGTGGCGCTTCGGCTAACGCCAGCAGCGCCCCCCGCGTTTAGCGCCTCGAACCTGCCGGACCTTTGAATTGCGACTTTCCCGCGCTGTTCATTCTGGACCGCGCATTGGTCGCAGTGAGCGCGCGTGGCATTACCGGCAAGCTCCAACCGCTTGCCGAAGCCAACGTCGGGATCGCCGGCACCAATCGATAATTTGAACGTACACCTATCGACCAAATCCCTCCTAACGATGGCGATCGGCCTACCGGTTGCTCCGCGATAGGTCCTCGCAGACGATCTCTACGAAGTGGCGGACCTTCGGGGTGTCCATGCGACCGGGCAACGCGAGAAGATGTAGAGGCAACGGATCAGGCTTATAACCCCGGAGTACTTCGGAGAGTGCGCCTTCCGCCAGGTCTCGCTTGACCAGCGGCCATGGCGGCATGGCGATTCCAAGGCCATCGAGCGCGAACATCCGCAGCGCTTGGCCGCTGTTGGCTCTGACCGGTCCGGAGATCGGCACGGGCTGCAGACCTTGCGGCGTCCGAAACCGCCACATACTCGGCCCGGTCGTGAAGAAGTCTAGGCAGTCATGCTTGGTCAGTTCGATAGGCGTCACGGGCGAGCCTCGCCGGGCTAGGTAATCGGGCGCCGCACACGGGACCAGCGGGACAGGGGGAAGTGCGCGCTGCGTCATGGTCGAGTCGGCAAGCGCGCCGAAACGAAATGCTATGTCCATCCGTTCGGTCAGCAGATCGAGCCGGTTATCTCCCAGGATGAGATCTACCTTCATTCCGGCGTTCTGGCGGAGGTAGCGTGCGATCGAACTTGGCAGGACGGTGGTGCCCAAAACCGTCGGCGCGGTCACGCGCAGAACGCCGAATAGGGCAGCGTCGGTGCCATGTGCGGCCTCGGCCGCTTCCACCTCCTGTAAAATGCGGCGGCAATTATCGTAATAGTTGCGTCCGAACTCCGTCAGGACCTGCCGCCGCGTCGACCGGTTCAGCAGCGGCTCGCCGAGCCGCTTTTCGAGAAATCGGACGTGATTGCCGATCATCGCGGGCGACAGGTCCGCAGCGGCAGCCGCGGCTGCGAAGCTGCCACGCTCGACGACCCTGACAAAGCTCGACATGGCGGTAAGTCGGTCCATTCCTCTCGTATACTAACGAATGTCGTGATTGTCAGGCGATTGATATGGACTGGCAGCTCTGCAAGCTTTGCGGTCTCCACCCCGAGTGAAAGGCGTTGTCCCATGTCCGTCAAATCCATGTTCGACTTCAAATTTCCCGCGCAGCATGCGGACGAGGGCATCGCGCTGTGCCGCTCCGTCGGTGCCGACATGACTAAAAAGGCGGGCTATCTCGACCACGAAATCATTCTCGACGTGAGCGATCCCGGCCACGCCATGGTCAACACACATTGGGAGAGCCAGGACGTCGCCATGGCCGTTCTCAATCCCTACCAGCACGATGACAAGATCGTGCAAGCCACGAGGCTGATCGGATCAGCGCCCACCGGTTTCGTCGGAGAAGTCGGACGCTGAGGCGCTGAGAACCTAAAGCGAGACCGGCGCGTCAGCTCCGGCGGGTTTTCATGATCGCAGTCGGGGCGCGTCCGCGCCCTTAATTTCCTCATGGAGGCTCGCGGCGATGGGCGAAGACTTGAACGGCACGTCCGATCCGCTGTTGCAGCCCGTATTCCTCACACCGGGCATGCCGTGCCGCAATCGGGTCGCGATGGCGGCGATGACCCACTATTCGGCGCCGGAGGACGGCTCGGTCGGCGAGGCCGAACTGGCCTATGTCGCGCGCCGCTCGTCGGGGCCGGGCGTGGTCTTCACCGCCTGCGTCGCCACGTCTCCCGAAGGCAAGGCCTATGACGGTGAGCCCGCGGCTCATGACGACCGCTTCCTGCCGGGTCTGACCGCGTGGGCGGACACCATCAAGCGCGAAGGCGCCAGGGCCGTCTTGCAACTCCACCACGGCGGCGGCGTCTGCCCGCCCCGGCTGGTGCCGCACGGGGACATCGTCTCGCCAAGCGGTGTAGCCACGCCTGGAAGGAGCGAGGCGACCCCGCGCGCGCTGTCCGACGCCGAGATCGAGGCGATCATCGAGGGCTTCCGGACCGCCACCATCCGTGGGATCAAGGCTGGCTTTGATGGTGTCGAGATTCACGGCGGCTACGGCTACCTGCCGCAGCAGTTCCTGTCGCCCTACACGAACCGTCGCGAGGATCGCTGGGGTGGGACGCGGGAGAAGCGCCACTCGTTTCCTCTGGCGCTGCTGCAAGCGGCGCAGACCGCGGCTTGGCATTATACGAAAGAGCCCTTCGCGGTCGGCTACCGCTTCACTCCGGAGGAAGCGCTGGAGCCCGGCTTGACCATGGACGATGCGCTGGCATTCGTCGAAGCGCTGATTGAGCGGGGAGTCGGCTTCATCGATGTGCTGGTCAACGACTTTCGTTCCCCGCCGCGCCGCGGAGCCATGACAAAGGAACGCTCACGCCTCCACTACATCGCCGAGGCGGTCGACAGACGTGTGTCGGTGTTGGCCGGTGGCGCGATCTACACCGAAGATGATGGACGGGATGCTCTCTCAACCGGCGTCGATTTCATCACCCTTGGGCGCGCGCTCATTATCGAGCCTGAATGGGTGCAGAAGATCGCGGCCGGCTCGGGCTCGTTGATCCGCACAATGCTCAAATTCGAAGACCGGGAGACGCTGACGATGCCCCTGCCATTCTGGAACACGATCTGGAATGCGCCAGGCTGGTTCCCGGGCGTGGTGCCGGGAAGTGAGCGATAGAGCAGGAACCCTTAAGCTGGCGTTCACTTTGAATCATTGTTGACTCAGCGGGCTATTTCCATTAGCTAATTAGGTATGACAATTAGCTACGTTAATTCGGGTGGCGGCCGGCTCGCCATGGAGGTCGAGGGTGACGGCCCGCTCGTCATCTGCTCGCCGGGGATGGGGGACTTCCGCGACGCGTTTGTTCCGTTGGCGACCCACCTCAGGGTCTCCGGATTTCGCGTCGCCTGTGTCGATCTTCGGGGCCATGGCGACAGCACAGCGGACTTCGACAGCTACGGTGACGAAGCGACCGCAGCCGACTTGGTGAACGTGATCGAGGCGCTCGGCGGAGGTCCGGCGATCCTGGTGGGCGCCTCAATGTCCGCCGGCGCAGCGACCATCGCTGCGGGCCGTCGTCCCGATCTGGTCGCCGGCCTGGTCCTTATCGGCCCCTACCTCCGCAATGGGGGGAGCAAGTTCATGCGGTGGGTCCTGCATGTTGCACTCACGCGACCTTGGGGGCCTTCGGTCTGGCGCATGTACGCAGCCAAGCTGTGGCCGGGTCTTGGCGAAAAGGCCGGCGAACGGGCCGCTCGTTCCAAGGCGTCGCTGACCCGCTCCGGCCGATGGGCGGCGTTTCATGCCACTTCCGCGGTCGACCACGACGTCGTCACACCCTGGCTCGGTCGCGTCCAGGTTCCGGTCATGGTTGTCATGGGCGATACCGACCCGGACTGGCCAGATCCGGCGGCGGAAGCTGCTTGGGTGGCTTCGAACTTCAATGGCGCGGAGACCGTGATGGTTCATGGTGCGGGACACGCACCGATGCTCGAGCGACCCGGGGTCGTCACTCCAGCCGTGTCCACCTTCCTTGAGAGGCTTGGCACGGGCGATGCTCCTGTGCCCGCCAATGCCTAGAGCCGGTCTTGATCCAGAGATCGTCACGGAGGCCGCCGCTGCTATCGTTGATGCCGAGGGTCTCGCCGCCATGACGCTCGCGCGGCTCGCCGCCTCCCTCCGCGTCGCGCCGCCCAGCCTGTACAAACATATCGGCGGCTTGGAAGACCTGACCGTTCGAGTTGCGACGCTGGCGATCCGCCGCTTGGTCGACAGGTTGGTAGCGGCGGCGATCGGGCGCTCGGCCGGCCAGGCACTTCACGCGATCGCGGAAGCGTACCGCCAGTTCGCGATGGACCATGCCGGGCTCTACTTGTTGACCCAGGCCGCTGCGGACCCGACCTCCGCCGAACAACGGGTTGAGGTCGCGCGCGCGCTCGAGGTGTTTGGTGCCGTCATCGCAGGCTATGGAATTCCGGACAAACTCGCCGTTCATGCAATCCGGCTCATCCGGGCTGGGCTGCACGGCTTTTCCGACATAGAGGCGCGGCGCGGGTTCCAGATGACGGCTTCCGTTGACGAGAGCTTCCGCATGCTCGTCGAAGCGCTAGACACCTCTTTGCACGCCCTGAGTGGCCGCACGGAGCTTTCGGCTGTGCCCTGATGCCCGAAGAAGATGCCGAGAACCCAGCAACAGCCAGGTTCATACGGTATTTTGATTTTGTTGGAGATCCAGATGTTCGATCCGCTTGGCAGTTCCAATTACGATGTCGATGTGATCGTAGTCGGGGCAGGGCCAATCGGCCTCACTACGGCATGCGCGCTCGGTCACCACGGCGTGAAGACGCGGGTGTTCGAAGAGCGCACCCAGCCCAAGCCGCATTCGCGCGCGAACAACGTCTGGGCGCGAGTTCAGGAGTTGTTGCACGGCATCGGCGTGCGCGACGCGCTGGCGGCGCAGAGCTATCGTATCGAGAAGCAGACCGCGTTCCTCGACGGGAAGCCGCTCGATCAGGTGCCACTCGACGAGGTGAAGAGCCCGTTCCCGCAGGTGCTGTACAGCGGCCAGGACGTGATCGAGAAGGCGCTCGGCGAACGGGCTGCCGCCAAGGGCGCGCCGATCGAGCGAGGGCGCAAGGTCACCTCGATCGATCAGGACGCTGAAGGCGTCACCGTGATTGTGGCGACAGTCGATGACGAGGGGAAGGAAACCGGCGCCAGCGAGACGCTGCGGTGCCGCTACGTCGTGGGCGCGGACGGCGACAAAGGTTTCGTGCGTAAGTCGCTGGGCCTCGACTTCTCGGTCGACAAGCTCACCGGGCGCGCGACCTGGCAGATTGACGCCAAGCTTACATGGCAGCGCTCCACGCAGGCCGATCAGCTGTGGTTCTTCGTTTACCACCACGGCTTCGCGGGCGTGCTGCCGGTCTGGGAGGGCTATCACCGCATGTTCTTCCTGGAGGACGAGGAGCGGATGCCCGACCGCGAACCGACGCTGGAGGAAATGCAGGCCCATGCCCGCGAAATCACCGGCGACGGAACGCTGACCTTCACCGACCCGATCTGGCTGTCGCACAGCAAGTTCCAGCACGGCCATGCCGAGCACTATGCCAAGGGGCGCGTATTCCTCGCGGGGGACGCGGGCCATTACACGCTGCCGATCGGCGGACAGGGCATGAATGCAGGCATGCACGATGCGGTGTGCATCGCCTGGCGGTTGGCCATGACGCTGGCTGGGCATGCCGCGCCGGTGGTGCTCGACTCCTATGGCACCGAGCGGCAGAAGCAGCATGCCGCGCTGGACGACAACCAGACCACGGGCTTCCGCCGCCTCGTCTACCGCAGCCGCATCGGTGATGCCGCGCTCGACGTAGCGGGCGGCCTCGTCCCCAATCTCGGCTCCAAGCTGTTCGGGAGCGACGACCTCCAGCAGTTATCGGTCGCCTACCCTGACAGCCCGCTCAGCGACGACCACCTCAAGCTTCGGCAGGCGCTGAAACGCGGCGTGCCCCATGCCGGCGACCGCGCGCCCGACGCGGAGCTGATCGCGTCCAACGGGCGAACGGTGACGCTGTTTCCCATATTGTACAACGCGCAGGGGCATAGCTGGGATTGGAACCTGCTCGCGTTCGACGGCCGCGATCCCGCGGCGACAGCCTCGCTGCGGGAGGCTGTCGCAAACGTCGCGCCGTGGAGTTTCGTGCGGCCGACGCTGATCGTCTCCGCTCCTGAAGCGATGGTCGACGAGGCGGCCGCAAGCGATAGCCTGTCCGACTTGGACGGTGCCGCGCACGCGGCATACGGGCTGGGGGGCACACCCGCGCTCGTGCTGATCCGCCCGGACGGACACATCGCCTTCCGGGGGCCGGCGAGCAGGCCGGACCTGTTGCGACGTTACTGCGAAAAGACGTTCGCGCATCCGGCGATAGCAGCATGACCGTCGCGGGTGTGCTGTCCGGATGCGTCGCGGTGGCGACCGGCGACGCGTCGGGGAGCGGTGCCGCTTGCGCGCTGGCTGGGGCGGTAGCGGACGTCGCGCTGCTCGTCTGCGCCATCGGCGACGCTGTCCGGGGTGGAAGGCGGTGTCGTCTCGCACGGGCGCCGCGACGCCAGGGTCTTGGAAGACGAGGCGCCGGTCGGCTCGGCCTCGAAAGGTGCGTTGGTCTGCGGACATCCCCGACATCCTGCCGATGAGCCGGATATCAACTTTCAACTTGGAGGCAAGGATGACTACTCTCAACCCCAGCGACGGCTATTTCACCATGATCAACACATTCGAAGTCGATCCTGATAACGCTGAAAAACTGTTGGACGTCCTGCACGAGGCGTCAGGACCGATCGGTAAGCTTCCTGGCTTCGTCTCCGCCAACCTCCATGTATCGGTCGACCGGACGCGGGTGGTGAACTACGTACAGTGGCGCACCCGCGCGGACTTCGACGCGATGCAGAAGAACCCTGAGGTGCGGCCGCACATGAAGGAGGCCGCCGATTTGGCAAAGTCTTTCGAGCCGGTCTTCTATGATCTGCGATACGTGGTCGACCTGGCGCAATCGTGACTTAACATGGGAGCGCACGCCCCGAGATCTAAGTCCATGCAGTCGCCGCATCGGCAAGGCTGTGGAGCACTCCGCGCATGCGCTGAGGAACCAGGCGGCGGTCGAGCATGGTTGCATGCACCGCTGTCTCTGGCACCCGCCAATGGCGAAGCAGGTCTACGACGCGGCCTTCCGTCAGGTCGCCGAGGCACACTACGCTTGCAGCCAGGCGGCGCCGAAACCGCGGACGATCATCGCTCAGATCGTGGTCATGTCGTCGACTACGAGCCGGTCGTGGGGGACGTCCTGCACGCTGCTGCCGCCGTCAGGGTCGGTGAATTGACACATCATAAACAGGCCCATGCCTGCATCGCGAAAACCGATCTGATGACGCCGGGTGAGATCGGCAGGCGAGGCAAATTCGCCCGTCGACTCCAAATAACCGGGCGGGACGCAGATAATCCACAGACACCGCATGAGCTTGCGGGTGACCAGGCCCGGCTGCCCATCGGAGCTATCGAGGCGGATGGCGATGTCCACGCCTTCCGCCGCGAGGCCGTGCTGGGCGTCGTTACCTTGAGGTCCAGCTCAATGCCAGGATGTGCGCGCAGGAGCGCCGGCAGCTGCGGCGACGAGTACGCCCGGATGAGCTGCCCCGGCACGCTCAGCCAGCCACGTCCACACCGGTCTGGTCGAGCATACCCTGCAACTATCGAAGTCATCGACAAGCGGGTGCGCTCGTTGCCCGCTACCATCAAAAAATTACTGAAAGCTCCTGCGGCGGCATAGCTCTCCACGGCAAACATCCCCAGCCGCCCCCAAAGGAGCAGCCTACCAACGGCCGGATTTACTCCGCCACGCTCAGCACAGCGCCGGCGTCCCGTGGCCTGCTTGGTCAGCGGCGTCTCCATCTTTGCCCGCCCACCTTCTTTCCAGCAGCGGGTGCGAACCTGTTGGGGCGATGGAGAGCTTCTTCTCCTCGCTGAAGACCGAGCGGATCGGGCGTAAAGCCTAACGCACGCGCAATCACGACGGCAGACGTGTTCGACTACATCGAGCGCTTCTACAATCCGACGCGCCGCCACTCGACCCTGGGATATCTCAGTCCCATGGACTTCGAGCGGCAGGCGCAGGTAGCTTAACCTCGTGTCCATCAGACCGGCAGCAGCTCAAGACGGCAGTGCTCACGTCGCACTCAGATGGTCACGCAGTCGATCCAGCCAGGCGTCGAGCGATGCATCGAGCGATGCCTGCATGTTCGTCGGATCGGCAATCATCGGATCACCGGCCCAACTTTCCTTGGTCTCGACCAGCGTGTCTTCGCCAGCGTCGGTGAACCGCCACGCGTGGATGCCGACGATGCCCATCGACGGCACACCCCAGAAAGTTCGGCTTAACGGCTCGACCGCATGGATCAGGGAGGCGATCGGCCCGTCGAGCCCGGTCGTTCTCCAAATGATCGTGCTGCCGGGAGCCGCTGGGTCTATCAATCGCGGCGGCGCTGATATCCGTTTGCCACTCTGGCCAGCGTTTCACGTCTGTATGCGCTTGCCAGACCCGCTTCCGCGAAGCCGGGATCAGGAGACGGCGCCGCGACACCACAGGTGCGGCATCATCGATCGCGCCAGGATAGTCGGCGAAGCTCATGATCGGTCTCCTGACGAACTCAGCGCGTTTGACCCACCTGCCCGGGGCGGGCCGTTGCAACGTCAAACGAGCGAAGTCCACGCGTTTTCCTTATGGAGGCTTCAGCCGCGTAGTGATGGAACAGCACGCGCCCGATCAGAACGACGGTGCCCCAGACCGCGGCCACCACGATCGCCAACGCGTAGAACAGCGGCGCTTCCGCAACCAGCGCCTCCCGCGAGACCAGTGCCGTGCTGACGAACAAGCTGGCCGGGAGAGCGAAATCGATTACTAGGGTAGTGATCACCGCTACCGCGTCCTTGGGAAAGGCCTGCGCGCGCCCCGCCCCGTGGCCGAGCGCCAGCATGAACAGCATCGGCAGCAGCGCACCTGCCTTGGTAGTCAGCAAAGCGGGCTCCTCCATCTGTGGTGAGCAGGGACTTGCCTGCTGGGCAGGATAATAGCCGGCGCCAGACTTTGAGCAGCGCTTTCTGCTTTCCCGTGACGACTGGCTCGTCCGGCCATTTATGCATCGTGATCCCAACCGATTGGTTCCTGACCAAGCGCGTGAGACGGCCGTTCTCTCGACAGAATTGCCAACACGCCACGGATTGCGCAAATCTTCCGGTGAATCAGGCGGGAGAGTGCCGATGATCGATCGCAGAAGCACCCTCGCGGGTCTGGTCGTACTGCCGTTCGCGCCGGTAGCATCGGCGTCGGTTCCCGGTTTCAGTAGGGAGATGGAGCATATGAAGCACATTTCGACCGACACGCTCGACATCGGCTACCTCGAGTTCGGTCCCGCCAATGGTCCTCCCGTTATCCTGCTTCACGGTTTTCCCTACGACGCGCGCGCCTATGACGGAGTAGCCGAAAGACTGGGAGCCGCGGGTGAGCGGTGCATCGTTCCTTTCCTGCGCGGTTACGGCCCGACACGCTTCCTGCGCCCGGACACCTTCCGCTCCGGTCAGCAAGCGGCGCTCGGCACCGACCTGAAAGCGATGATGGACGCGCTGGGCCTGCAACGGGCGGTGCTGGCGGGCTATGACTGGGGTGGCCGCGCCGCCTGCGTCGTCGCCGCGCTCTGGCCCGAGCGCGTCGCGGGGCTCGTCACCTGCGGAACCGCCTATAACCTCCAGAGCCTCGCCACCGCGACCAAGCCGATCGATGCGCAAGCGGAGCGCCGCCATTGGTACTGGTTCTATCTCAACTCCGAGCGCGGCAAGGCGGCGCTCAGCGACGACCGGCGGACCTTCTGCGAAGCGCTCTGGCGCGATTTCTCGCCGACCTGGAAGTTCGATGACGAGACCTATGCCCGCACGGCCGCCTCGTTCGACAACCCGGATTTCGTCGCGGTGGTGCTCCACTCCTACCGGGTTCGGATCGGCGCGGTGCCGGGCGATCCCGCGCTGGAGCCGATCGAGCGGCAGCTCGCCCGAGAGCCTAAGATCACGGTCCCGACGATCGCGCTCGCGGGCGCGGACGACGGAGTCGATCCGCCCGCGCCAGCCGAAAAGGTCGAGCCGCATTTCTCGAACCTGAAACGCTACACCACACTGCCGGACATCGGGCACAACCTGCCCCAGGAGGCCCCGGCAGCGCTCGCCGATGCCGTGCTGGAGCTCGGCTGAGATGGTGGCCGCTGCACCGGACGCGCCCGAATACGAGGTCTACGCGATCAAATACGCCGAGGCCGATGCGCTGCCGCCCGGCAAGGTGGCGATCGGCGCGGATCCGCACGCCTCGCCGTTCGACATGGCCTATTATGTTTGGCTCATCCGTCGTGGCGATCGTGCGATCGTGGTCGACTCCGGGTTCAACGCGCGGTCGGGCGCGAAGCGAGGCCACCGGCTGCTCCGCTCGCCGGCGGACGGCATGCGCGCGCTTGGTGTCGAGCCGGACGCGGTCGAAACCCTGATCGTCACGCACCTACACTACGATCATTTCGGCAACGCCGACCTGTTCCCGGCCGCCACGCTGCACATTCAGGACAAGGAGGCGGCGTTCGCGACCGGGCGCTATATGCGCCACGCTTTCTTCCGTGACATGTACGAGGTGGACGACGTGACGGGCTTCGTTCGCGACGTCTATGCGGGCCGCGTCGTGTTCCATGACGGGGATGGCGAGATCGCGCCGGGGGTGACGGTCCACCTCGCCCCCGGCCATACGCCGGGCGTCCAGTTCGTCCGCGTGTGGACGCGGAGCGGCTGGCTCGTGCTGGCATCGGACGCCTGCCACTACACGTTCCTGCGCGAGCGAGAGGAAGTGTACCCGATCGTGTTCGATTCCGGCGGGCTGATCGAAACCTATGCCCGCCTGCGCTCGCTCGCCTCGTCGGACAAGTTGGTCATACCGGGGCATGATCCGATAGTCATGCGGGAGTTCCCGGCTGCCGGCGAAGCCTTGGATGGAGTCGCCGTCCGCCTGGACTGACTCGTGACGAAGCCGCCCTAGGGAGCTGTTCGAAAATCGGACAACGATCACGTCGGTGGGTTCACGGGGATGAACGAAGGGCAGACGGTCGACAGCGGAAACCGCCTACGAAAGTCTACAAATGGGTTTCCACCGCCTCAAAGCTGTCTGCAGAAGTCCCCGACGAATGTCGGCTATGGAGGAAACACCAAGCCGCCGCTTGCTAAGGACGAGGCAGGCTGATCAGATGATGCTTATAGCCGTACATCAGAAGTTGAAGCCACGATAGCTACCGCCTCCGGGATGCGTTTCTCACCGCTTACGGAATCACCCCGCAATTGAGATGACTTGAGATGCCCGAATACGAGTTGCGAAGCGCTTCGTTCAGGAACGGCCCGAACGACATTGTCGGTGACCTCCGCGTTCCTGAGAACGGAACGGCTAAACCATTCGCCGCACTGGTGCTGGCAACCCCCGGCAGCAGCGTCAAGGAACAGATCGGGGCGGTTTACGGTGCTCGATTGGCGGAGCGGGGCTACGTGACCCTCACGTTCGACCCATCTCACCAAGGACAGAGCGGCGGTGAGCCGCGCGACCTCGAAGACCCTGCTACGCGCATCGAGGACATCCGTTGTGCCGTGGATTTTATGATGACGCTGCCCTTCATCGATGAAGAGCGCGTGGGCCTGCTCGGTATTTGCGCGGGCGCGGGCTATGCCGTCAGCGCCGCCATGATCGAGCATCGGTTCAAGGCTTTGGGAACGGTGGTGCCCGTGAACATCGGCCGAGCCCGCCGCCAAGGTGCGCGGACTGCCGACGGGATCCGGAAGATGCTGGAGGAGGTGGGCCGACAACGGACAGTCGAGGCCCGCGGAGGCGAACCACGACGCGACCCATGGATACCCGACAGCGCGGAAGCGGCGCAGGCGGCTGGCATCACGGATCGTGATCTGCTCGACGCCGTCGAATTCTACCGGACGCCGCGCGGGTTCAGCGAACACTCCACCAACCGGCGCTACTTCACGAGCTTGGGACCGATGATCGGCTTTGACGCTTTCCACATGGTAGGGGAGCTTCTTACCCAACCGGTTCAAGTGATCGTCGCCGGGCGCCTTGGCACGACGTTCTCCTTTGCAGACGGCCAGACGCTGTTCGAGAAATCCAGCAACCGGCGGGGATTCCACGTCATCGAGGGTGCGGGGCATTACGACATGTATGACAAAGAGCCATACGTCACCGAGGCAGTAGACAACCTTGACAGCTTCTTCGGACGCCATCTCAATGCCCAATGATGATCGATGCGCTCACGTTGACCCGGAGCAAAGTGCGGCAGTTCGACGTTTTCTTATGAATTGCCGGCAGTTCCTGGAGAGCACTCAAGCCGCGCTGAACAGCCGCTGACGGATCTTTGCTCGCCACCTTCTTTACAAATGCGGGGGCAAACGCGATCCCGAACGTGTCGGGGCGAAGGGATCAATCTTCGACGACCGGCTTCAGCTCGTCCTCCACCCATCGCCGGAAATTGGTCGCGCCAATGATGGCGGTGGCACGCGACGCGACATTGTCCATGCCCTCCTCCTTGGCGCGCAGCATGTCGACATAGCCTTGCGCGAAGGCGTCGGTCAGCCCGCGCGCTATTGCGGCCTCCTTGTACGCCTCGTACGTCTGGTGCTCGTATTGCACTTCCCGGCCAATCACATCTGACACGATTGCCGCCAGATCGGCGTAGGACAGCTCTTCGGGGCCGAGGACCGGCACGTCCTGCTGCCCCGCCCAGTGGCGATCGAGCAGCAGGCTGGCGGCCGCGACGCCGGTGTCGCGTGCGGCGGTATGCGGCAGCTTCTTATCGGGCGCGATCGGGCCGATCATCCTGCCTTGCCGGATGGAATCGGCCTGGCGCAGCGCATTGTCCATGAAAGCCGGCAGTGCGAGTCCGCGCACAGCCGCCCCGGTCGAGCGCAGCAGATCGACCATGTGGATTGAGCCTGTCGCGTTGCCGGCACGCTCCTGCCACGGGGTGTCGCGGCCGAGCGTCGTGGCCGCGACGATATGAGGCACGCGGTGCCGTCTCATCGCCTCCGCCCCCGGCCGGGCAAAATCAACGGTAGCGGCGGCGGGGGTCGGCGACGGCGTGGGCGGGCACAGCCAGAATACCGCGTCCGCCCCCCGGAATGCCCGATCGACCACGGCCGCGTCGCCGTGCGACCCTTCCACCACCTCGACCCGGTCGCGCACATCGGGCGGCAGCCTGGCCGGGTCACGCACGATCAGGCGCGGCATCTCGCCCGCGTCGAGGAGATGGCGAACGACGTGCCGACCGATGTTGCCGGTGGGGGTAGTGACGACGATCATGGATGAAGGCTCCGCTTTGTCGGTCCCTCAAGATGGTCAAGCGTTCCCGCGCACTCTACCGTCGATCGTCGCCCGTTTCTTCGTCATCGTCCAGAAGTGCTATGGATCCGCTGTCTGACATCCTCGCCATCCTCAAGCCGGCTAGCCACCTTACCTCCGGCATCGACGCCGGGGGTGATTGGGCGATCCGGTTCGGCAACCGGCTGGGCACGATCAAATGCCACGCGGTGACGGCAGGCGGCTGCTGGCTGGCGGTGGACGGCGTAGAGGCGCCGGTCCGGCTCACGGTGGGGGATTGCATCATCCTGCCGAGGGGACGTTCCTTCACGTTTGCGAGTGACATGGCCCTGCAACCGGCCGAAGCGCGCGACGTGCTCGCCGATGCTCAGCCAGGTGACGTGGTGCAGCACAACGGCGGCGGCGACTTCGCCTTTATCGGCACCCGCTTCGAGGTGGACAGCCGCAAGGCAGGCGCGTTGCTGGAAGCTCTTCCGCCCCTGGTCCACCTCGGCGAGACCGGGGATCGCGACGCGATGCGCTGGTGCATTGCGCAGATGATGGCGGAACTGCGCGGTGGCAGGCCGGGCGCCACGCTCGCCGTCCGGCATCTGGCACAGTTGATGCTGCTGCAGGCGTTTCGGCTCCACCTGTCGCGGCAGGGGAGCGGCCGCGTCGGCCTGCTCTACGCGCTGGCGGACCCGCATCTCGGCAGGGCGATCGAGGCGATGCACGCGGAGCCGGCGCATCGCTGGACGCTGGCCGAACTGGCGGGCCGGGCCGGGCTGTCCCGGTCAATCTTCGCGCAACGTTTTCGGGAGCGCGTCGGCCAGACGCCGATCACCTACCTGGCACAATGGCGGATGATGCTGGCAAGGGACAGGCTCACGAACGGTCGGGAACCGCTCGGCACGATCGCGGTCGCGCTGGGCTATGAATCCGAGAATGCCTTCAATACGGCGTTCCGGCGCGTCGTTGGCTGTTCGCCTCGTCGCTATGCCCGTACCGAGAAGGGTGGCAGTCTCGGCTGACCTTATCTGCTCCTTCCGGGCCTGGCCGGGGAGAACTTGCCGAGCCGATCGGTCCGGGCGACACTCCGTGCCGTCCCCCACGCCCCGTTGGCTCCAGCGCACGCAGGTCAAGTGTTCTGGAAGCAGAACAAGCATCGGTACTGACCGAGTTGCTCCTAGTCGGGAGTAACGGCTTGACAGCCTGTTTCGATGGGCCGGTTGCGGCTCAGTGTAGCTTGAGGGCGTCTACGTGCAGAGCGTCGACTGATGCGCAAATGACGAGAGCCGGTGTAAGACAGCCGGTGCGACGATCCGGCGCACTGCAATCGAGCATGTGCAACGCGACCTCGACGATGATCGCGGCCGTCGCCGTATAGCCTGGGTGCCCCGTTCCTTCGATCGTCGCCACGCCCACGGCGTTGTCCGCGCCGGTGGCGCGCGCCTCCACCGTCCACGCCCAATCTTCGAGATAAGAGTCGGAGGGTCCCGTGCCTGCTTCGGGCAGGATACGACGCAGACCCGCCGCAGCCGCTTCGCGTACTGGCAGCGGCAAGTCCGTTGCAGCGACGGCGAGGTGCTGCAATCCGCCCTTGGCCTTGGCGCGCAGCTTGTGGCCGAGCGCACCGCCTAGCGTTGCATCGCCCATGTCCTCGCCTTCCACATAGGGCGCGGGACGGTAAGGCGCGCTGCGTTCGGCCGCGAGCAGGGCGGCGGTGCGACGTATAACTGGCGGGTTCAGAAAGGCCACCGGCGGGACGGGTCCCAGCACGCGGCCATCGGCATCATCATCTCCGAAATGCAGCCGGTCTGACGCCGTTCCCTCGGCGGCACCCTTCGGGAGCAGCGCATCGGCATGCCCGACCAGCGATGCGTCGGGATCGTCCAGCATCGCGACGATGCTCGCCAGCGTGCCTGCGGACACCTGCTGCTTGAACGGCACGCCCCCGTCCGGGCGGCGGGTGAAAGTGACGGTAACGACGACATCCTTGATCGGCTCGGAAGCGCCCGGGCCATCGGGACCCGCTCCGTCGCCCGCGGCCCGACGGCACGCGATCAAGGTGGTCAGATCGGCCGGCATCGCTTCCCAACCGGCCATCTGCACTATCTGTACGCCTGCGCGTTTTGCAGGCTCGTCGAACCGGTCGATGACCCGGCGCAACAGGGGTATCTCGCCACTCAGGTCGACATAAGACGTGCCCGCGTCGACACAGGCGGCGATCAGGTTAGGCGCATTCTGCGTGTAGGGGCCGGCGAGGTTCAGCACCACCGCCGTCCGCCGCGCCAACGCCTGCAACGACGCCGCGTCGTCGAGGTCCGCAACGACAATATCGACACCGTCCAGATCAAGCTCGGCCAACACCTTGGCCACTTCGTTGCGGTCGCGGCCAACCGCCGCCCAGCGCCGTTTGCCGTCCGGCGAACGCAGCAGTGTATCGATGCCTGCGACCTGTTTGACAACGAGACGCCCGGTGAGCCCCGTGGCCCCGAAGACGACCAAGTCGAGGTCACGTTCGTTCGTGGCGCGACCGCTCGACTGCTCAGAAGCCTGGTTCATACCTGTCGCCCTTTTGAAACGTTGCCGCGGCAGTCGGCGCAAACGAGCAAAGCGGCGCTGGTATCCTCTGATCGCTGCAACAGTTTCGCCGGCAGATGAAATCGCAGCAGGGAGCACGCCTTCGAAAGCGGCCGCTCCAGCCCATGCCTATGACAGTCGGGCGCACAGGAGAACGAGACATCCGTCGCCGCATCGAACTTGGAGAGCAGGTCGTTATAGGCGGCCCGTCCCCCAGGGCCCCCGTCAATGAGGAGCCGAGCTTCAACATCGCCCGGATGCCGGCCATTTTCGTCCGGTCGACCAAGCCCGCTTCGCGGCGATGAAGAGGCATCAAGCTGATCTCCTCCTTAATTAAGGATATTCGCCGACGCCGGCTTACGTCATCGGTTCGAGCGTAGCGGTCGATCGCAGCCGCGGCCGTGCGATCAGCCGCGTACGTTCAAGACTGCGCAAGCGTGTGAGCCGTGATCGTATAGCCAAATGGGTCGCGGAACGCGAAGTAGCGGCCAAACGGCCCGTCCTTCGGCGCGAAGACGATCGGCGTACCCCGCGCTACAAGGTGGTCATGCAAGTTGTCAGCGTCATCGCAGCCGAACCAGAGAGCGATGCCCCGGCCAAGTTCGTCTTTGTTTCCCAAGTCGGCCAAGGGTGTGCGCACGGCGAACGGGATTGGCTTCGTGTCGAACACGACGGCACCCGGCGGGCCGTTGGCGGCGACCTTCAGCCCGACGACCTCGGTGTAGAAGGTCCGTGCCGCCTCGAGGTCTTCGGCTTGAATGCCGATGAAATCCGGACCGATCAAATGGGGCATGACTGAGCTTTCCTTGGTTGACGCGAAACCGTACTGTCAGGTCACTGACATATATAAGGCCCCTGACATGTCAAACGAGCAAGCTGGCTCGCGGATGGGCGACCCGTATGCGACGATCGGCTTCGCATTGAAGCAGGCCCAGCAGGCGCTTCGCACCCGCCTGGACTTCGGACTGCGTGGGATCGGGCTTACCACGTCCCAATATGCGGTTCTCGCCTCGCTGGAGGCCGAAACCGGCGCTTCGAATGCCGTGCTCGCGCGCCGCGCTTTCGTCACTCCGCAATCGATGCAGGCGATTCTGGTCGGACTTGAACGCACCGGATTCATCGCGCGGATAGCTCATCCCGACCACCGACGAGTCCAGAGCACCGAACTGACCGCGTCCGGTCGTGACGTCCTCGAGATGGCCTCCGGGATCGTGGCCGATGCCGAAGCGCGCGTTCGGAACGCTGTGGCGCCGCTCGATGTCCTGGAGGTCACCGCAATGCTGCTGCGCCTAGCAAAGGCACTCCGTTGAGCAGCGCGGGGTTGGGCATTCTCGACGACGCCGTCTCCCGTGGACTTGCCGCCGGCAGCGTGATCCTCGGATCGCCGGCGCATTCGGAGCGCCGGCGGGCATCGCGGCCAGATCGGCTGGCTTGCCGAGAACACCCCAGTTCTCCTCCTCGACCTCATGAATGCGGACCATCAAGCAGCGCATCGTTGACGCGGCTGGTTGCCTCCAGCTGCGGCCATTGCCCGACTCCTTCGGGCGGGAGGAAACCGCGCAAGTCCGGCACCAACTTCCTTATGTCAGCTTCCGAAGGTGCGCGCAGCGGCGCAGGAAGCTTTTGCGTCCCGAACCCCCGTTTCGGTCGCGCAGTTCGGGAGAGAAAACCGCGAACGGCTACTGGCAAGCGTGGGCTCTCGTATCACCGTCGCCGTCTTCGACAGCCGTCCTCCGACAACAGGTCATTTGAGGAGAGCTTACGACGGCTTCATGGCCGCGATGTCGGCTACCCGCACCGATGCTCCAGCTTGCGGTGCGGCCGAGATCATGGCGTCGACCAATGCTTCGCATTCGGGCTGACCCGTAGCCAGCAGCTCGCGGAACGACCGGACGCGGGACATGGACCAGAGCACCGCCGCGAACATCGAAGCCGGCGCACGGTCGATCAGCGTTTTGGTCCGGGGATAGACAGGGTAGCCCAGAGCCTTGATCAGCCCAAAGCTGGCGTGAACACCGCGCGCCAAGGCGGAGGCTTCCTTCCACGATGCGCCGCCGCCGCGCTTCACACCGGCCACGGAGACGCTCTCGAACGCCACGCACAACGGGACGTGGCAGCGAAGCCATAGGGGCATGTCGCGTTCGAGCTTGGCCGGCAGCCCTGCGGCGTTGAACAGGGCCACCCAACGCTCCTGGTCCATGAGGGTCTTCTGGCCTCCTGCGCCGATGGTGGCCTTTAGACGGCCGTCTTCGTCCAACGTGGCCTGGACGAAGTTCATGCCGAAGGCGCAGCGCTCGGGACCGACAGCTTCGCGCAGGCGCTCCGGATCGAAGGTGTTGAACATGAACTGGACGCACCGGGCGGCGCTGCGCCGCAAAGCCGGAAGCACCGCGTCGACCTGATGCGCCAGGAGCGTGACGATGACGAGATCGAATGGGGTCTGCTCGTCGAGCGCACCCGCCACGTGGACGTTCGTCCGCTCGCCTTTCACGTCGATGATGGCGCCGTCGCGCCGGAGCTGTTCCAGGCGCCTCGAGTCAGGCCGCGCCACGACGGTCACGTCGTGGCCGCCCGTGCGGGCCAGCTGAAAGGCGAACGTGCTCCCGATGTTGCCGACACCGAGCACGGCGATGCGAAGCGATGATGCGGATGGGACGATCGACATGACTGGTATCTTGGACCCGCGACAGGCAAAATGGAATCGTTCCACTCAAGCCGGTCGTCCAAAAAGCGGCTTGGCTTGGTCTCTTGCTGCACCAACCCTTGTAGTGCTCCGTGGCAAGGTCGCTGAAGGGGCCTGCTCGGTTCAGCGCGGTCCCGGAATGGTGAAACCGCCATCGACGAGCAGCGACTGACCGGTGACGACGCGCGCTTCCTCGGTGCAGAGCCACACTGCGACATCGGCGATGTCTTCCGGCGTGCCCACCCTGCCGAGCGCCGCGTGTGCCGCGAGCGGCGGGATGGTGGCGTCGCCGTGCGCGCGCAGCATCGGCGTGTCGATCACGCCGGGATTGATGTTGTTGACGCGGATGCCGTGCGGCCCCGCTTCCAGCGCGATCGCCCGGATCTGGCGTCCAGCCCCGCCTTGCTCGCCGAATACCCCGATGTCCCGACGGTCGCGGCCGTGGACAGGAAAGACGAAGTGTTGACGATCGCTCCGCCATGGCCGGCCGGCACCATCGCGCGCAGCGCCGCGCGGGTCATTAGCCATGGCCCCCTCAGATTGATGGCGATCAGCTCGTCGAACGCCGCTTCGTGCATGTCGATGATCGGGCCGCCCTTGCCCTGGATGCCGGTATTGTTGAACAGGCAGTCGAGCCGCCCGAACCGTTCAACCTTGGTGGCGACGATCCGCTCGGCATCGTCGGCCCGCGACACGTCGCCGGCGATCACCAACGCTTCGCCGCCCGCCACGCGGATTGCCGCAGCATTGGCTTGCAATGGTTCCTCGCGGCGCCCGATCAGGGTAACGCGCGCGCCCTCACGTGCGAAGGCGCGGGCGGCAGCTTCGCCGATGCCCGTGCCGGCCCCGGTTACGATCGCAACCTGACCTTCGAGACGACGACCATTGTTCATTCTGGATACCCTTTCGACTAGGCTAGGGATGTGGTCCTCCGTGGACCCCGAATAAGTCGCCACCTTGTAAGTCCACACGGTGCTACGCACCATCGGCGAGGAGGGCAGCTCCTCGCAATCGAGGGCCAGCGCCGTCAGGGCAACCGCAACGCGCTGCCGATCGGCGGCATCGAAGGTGCCAGCCGGCGAGTGGATAATGAGCTTCGGCATGATGTTGCCTCCCGACATGGAGGGCGGGTGCCGCACGACGGGACCCGCCGATGGGCGTCAGATGGTCTGGCCGCCCGACACCTCGATGCGTTGACCATTCACCCAGCGATTGTCGGGACCGAGCAGGCTTGCGACCATCGGGCCGATATCGTCGGGCAGGCCGACGCGGCCGAGCGCGGTCATGCCGGCGAACGCCGTGTTGTAGTCGGGGATGTCGCGCACCGCGCCGCCCAGGAAGTCCGTCTCGATCGCGCCGGGGGCAACCGCGTTAGCGGTGATGCCGCGAGCGCCCAGCTCCTTCGCCATGTAGACGGTCAGGACTTCCACCGCACCCTTGGCGGCCGAGTAGGCCGAGAAGCCGGGGAACGATACGCGGGTCAGGCCCGACGAGAAGTTGATGATCCGCCCGCCATCGGCCAGCACCGGCAGCAGCGCCTGGGTCAGGAAGAACACGCCCTTGACGTGAACGGCGAACAGTTTGTCGAACTGCTCCTCCGTCGTAGCGGCGAAGTCCGCCATCTCGCCATGGCCGGCGTTGTTGACCAGGTGGTCGATCGTGTCGCGGCCAAACGTCTCGGTCAGGGTGCCATGCAGCGTGTCAAGGAAGACGGGGAAGGTCGAGACGTCGCCGGTGTCGAGCTGCAATGCCACGGCCTTGCGCCCCAGCGCCTCGATCGCGGCGACGACGGCATCGGCATTGTCCTTGCCGCTATGATAGGTGAGGATCACGTCGCCGCCATGGCGAGCGATGCTGATCGCGGTGTTGCGGCCGAGGCCACGGCTGCCGCCGGTCACAAGAGAGATGGTGGTCATGGATACCTCCGGTTGGTGTTCCCGGTCCTATGCATCGACCCGCCCCAGCCGTGTTGCGCGATCATCCGAAAAACCTGCCTGATCGTCCAGATGCATTGCCGCACTGTCGTGCCATCCATATTGAGGAATCGATGACCGATCAGCTTCTCGACTATGCCCTACGCTACGCCGACGCTCATGCAGATCGGAGCGGAGTTGCTACTACCCCTGTCGATGGGCTGGTAATCCTGCGCGAGACGGCGCCGACGATGCTGCGATATGCGGTGTCCCGACCGTTGGTGGCGCTGGTGCTGCAAGGCGGCAAGCGCGTGACGATGGGTAACCAGACCTTCGACTTCGGCACGGGCGACTCCCTCCTCATCACCACCGACGTACCCACGGTCAGCCAGATCACGACCGCCAGTCGCGCCTTGCCTTATTATTCGCTCGTCCTCGAACTCGATCCCGCCATCATCGGCGGTCTGGTAGGCGAGATCGGCCCGGCTCCGTTCGAGATGGATCGCCCGGTTAGGGTCGATCCGACCGAGGCGGAGGTCGCCGACGCGGCGTTGCGCCTGCTTCGTCTGCTCGATCGCCCCGGCACGCTGGCAGTGCTGGGGCCGCAGCTCAGCCGCGAGCTGCACTATTGGCTGCTCAGCGGGCGGCATGGCGGTGCGATTCGGGCGCTTGGCGTCACCGATAGCCACGCCCAGCGGGTCGCGCGTGCGGTTGCCATGCTTCGTGCGCACTATGCGGAGGCCGTGAAGGTGGAGGCGCTGGCCGAAGCGGCCGGTATGAGCCTGTCCGCCTTCCACGTTCATTTCCGCAGCATCACGTCGCTGTCGCCGTTGCAATTCCAGAAGCAGCTCCGGCTCATCGAGGCGCGGCGAAGAATGCTCTCGCTGGGTGAGGCTATCAGCGACGCCGCCTACGGCGTTGGCTACGAGAGCGTGCCGCAATTTACGCGCGAATATGGTCGCATGTTCGGGATGCCTCCCGCCCGCGATGTTCGACAGGCGCGGATGCAAATGAGCCACGCTGCGTAGGTGATCCCGACCTTCCCGAAACCTCGTTGAGCGAGGTTTTGGGAAGCCGTTGGTGTTCCCGATCAACCATCCGCTGTGAGAATACCGGCAGAGCAGCGGGCAGCGGGCGGGGGCCGTGGATCAGCGCCCCCTCCGGTGCCAACATGAATGGACGGCAGAAGTTGGGGAGCCGAAACCAGGCTGCGAATGGCCGGGTATGGGTCTGCCCGGCATCGGCGTCGCTGACTTCATCAGCGCTCAGGTTGATCAGTCGACGCGATAGACCCCGCCGCTACTCGCGTCGCGATAGAGATCAACCCGTTCGCCGTTCCAATGATAGTCGAGGTGCCGGCCCTGGATCAGGTTGGCGGCGCGGTTGGGATAGAAGAGGCCGACGCATTGCCCGCCGGAGTCGCGCTGGCTGGGATAAACTAGGCCGTCCGATCCGCCTGCCCGGAGCGACGCCGCGAGGGTCTGGGCCTCGTCGTAATTGTCGGGGTCGAGCGCAGGGCTCAAGGCTGCGGCTCGGCCGCGCAGATCGTGGAGGTCGGCGGCGAGATCGAGCACGAGTTCGCGGAACTGCGACGTCCAGCCCGGCGGCTCGGCGGTGCGCGCCATGAATCGCGCGTGGTGGTGCATGGTCTCCAGAAGCGCAGTCTCGAACCTCTCGGCGACGTAGAGCACGCCGAAGTCGCCTCGTGTGAACCGGCTCGGTCGGTCGGGGCTGACATGCGTAAACGGCGCCATCAGGTAGGTGGCGCCCGGACCTGTAACGCGGCGATCAGGGGGCACGAGATCGAGTGCGCCGAGCGTTTCCATTAGGCGCGGGTTGGTCTTCTGCTCGGCGGCGATCAGCAGCGGCCAGTCTTCCGGGTCGGCGATGTCCTCGAACAGGTCGATCGGCGGGTACAGGCTGCGGATGATACGGCGTGCGCCTGTCCAGGAGACGAAAGTGGTCGGGACCAACCCGGGGTCGATCACCAGCAACCACGCTCCGCGTCGAGGTAGCGCCGCACGCGCATGAGGTCGGTCAGCTCGCCGCCCAGCATGACGTCCAGCGCCGAACGTTCTCCGAAAGCAGCATTTGGTGCCTTGATCCAGGCGTACCCTCGCGCGGCCTCGCTGAACACGATCTTCAAGGCCTTGTGGATGCCCATGAGGTTCGAGAGCCGCGCCTTGCCGTCGCGACCGAGGCGCCCGACGTCGCCTGCTTTCCATCGGGCAAAGGTGCGCCGCGGGACATCGAGGATAATCGCCGCCTGGTCGTCGTTCACGCCCCAGAGCCGGAAGAGGTTGAGGGCGGCGCGAAACATCGCGGCCGCCTCTTCGTCGGTGATCGGCTCCGGCGTGAAGGGCCGGGGCTCGCTCGCAACTCGCGTCAGTGTCGCCATAACAGCTCCTGTCATTTGACATGGTGTAGTCGCATTCAGGCCAAATGGCAATAGAGGCGCACTTAGTAGACACGCGCATTTTCGCCAGCGGTGCGGTCGTGTCGGCGCTCTGCGGCCCATCCCTCAAGGTCCGCCACCGCGTAGCGGACGAACTTGCCGAACTTGTAGAAAGGCGGACCGCCGCCCAGCGAGCGGTAACACTCAAGGGAGTGCGGGCTGAGCGCCAGGTAGCGGGCGGCCGCCTCAGTGTCGACGAACGGGATCAACCCCGTGTCGTCGACTTCTCGCGCGCGTCGCATGATCTCGACGGGCGGCCAGCGCGTATGCGGGTTCTGGCAGTCAGACATGCTCCGCCTCCGCCGCCGTGGAGTTGCGGGGAGTCGACTTCGGCGGCGCCGCCCGGGTTTCGTCCTTGCGGCCTCGGTAAGGGCGATACGCGCCGAGCGCCGTCTTGGTGACCGGACAAGCCTTGCGACCCGGGGGCGAGGCGCCGACGGCCGCAGCCAGCGCCGGAGCCTTGTCGGAGACGGTCTCGCCGCTCACCACGCGGAGGCGGCGCGCCGCGACAGTTTCGGCCGCGGCGCGGATCGGGTCGTCCTCAGTGTGGACGTAGCGCATGAACATCGTGACCGTCTTGTGGGCGGTCAGCGCCATGCCGACCTTGATCGGGACGCCGGAGTTGGCGATGTCGGTCGCCGAACGGTGCCGAACGGCATGGGTCCCGCAGTGCGGCAGCCCGGCTCGTTCGAGGACGCGTCGCCAGGCGGCCTGGTAGGTATTTTTGCTCATCGCCTTCGATCCATCGAAGAGCGAGGGGATCACGAAGCGTGAGCGGAGATAGCGCGGCGCACTTTTCAACAGGCGCAGCGCCTCGGCGCTGATCGGCTTGGACATATCGCCGGTCTTGCTATCCGGCCACACCACGCGTCGCTGGCCGAAGTCGATCCACTCCCATTCGAGGTCGAGGATCTCCGACATCCGCGCCGCGAACTCGAACTGGAGGCGGATGGCGAGCGTCAGGACCGGGTGCTCCAGCCCCTCCGCGTCAGCGCGGTCGAGATAGGCGTAGAGCCGGATCATCTCCTCGTCGGTGATCAGGCGCGTGCGCTTGCCACCACCGAACTTCTGAATGTGGCGGCAGGGGTTGGTGCCGTCCGGTCGCCAACCCCATAGCTCGGCCAGGTTGAACATCTTGCGCAGCGTGGCGAGCGTATGGTTGGCCGCAGTGGGCGTCTTGCGCATGGCGCTGATCAGCTCGGCCACCTCCGGTCGCGTCACTTCGGCGACCTTCGCCCGGCCAAGCTTCGGCACGATGTGGTTCTTGAGGATGTAGCGGTTGCGAACAGCCGAGCTGGGCTTGTTGTGGACGAGGCAGTGCTCCTCCATGTAGCGCTCGGTCAGCTCCTTGACCGTCGGCGCGCCCCGCAGCGCCTGCCGCTCGGCGCTGGGGTCCTCGCCGGCGCGCACCGCGGCGAGGTGCTCCTGGGCGAGCTTGCGGGCTTGGTCGACGGTGAGCGCGCCGAAGACGCCGAGGCTGGGCTTGCGCCGATCGCCCGTCGGCGTCCGGTAGGACAGCATGAACACCTTGCGTCCGGCGGGCGTCACTTTACAGATGAACCCCGCCAGCGTGGTGTCGCGGAGTTCGTAATCGCGAGCTTCGGGTCGGGCGGTCTCGACGGCGGTCTTGGTGAGCTTCAAGGAAGGCATGTCCGGCTCCTGGTCGGACCCGGATTCCAAGAGCCACATAGGAGCGGCGGTAGGGAGAACCGGGTCGGGTTACGTCGAGTCCGGGCGTAGGATAGCGAGGGGGTAAGCTATTGTTCTACCTCGTTATATCCTGCTCCAGCGTACTCGATCGGGTCCGGTCGTAACACCGATTTCGAAGCTCAAAATCCGGTTCCGCAAGGAGTGCCGGTTCGACCCCGGCCACCCGCACCATCAATAAGCTTGAACTTCGGCCTGCAAAGGCATTGACGCCTTGCCTGGGCAAATTGTGTCGACTCCAGTTTCTCGATATCTGACTGTGGTTTAATGCAGTCTTGAGGCTGACGTGCAGCCGCGTTGTACGATGTGGTGCGTCTTAGAATAACGAGCGCTGTTCTGGGTTTCGTGAGTGTCGGTATCGACGCGTGATGCTGTTCGAACGCGCATTTGCTCTCAACTGAACTCAACTAGCTGACGGAACGGTCACACTGGCTGTGGTTGTGATCGAAAGCGGTCGGAACCGGGCAGCGGAGAGATGGTTTCATTCGTGAAGGCTTCATGCATCGGCGGCGCGTCTGGCCGGCCGCCGGGCGGTTCGCCGGCGGCGCTGTTCTGGGATCGCGCGGCGTGATTGCTCCCAAGGCGGCGAGCGGCTAAGGGCGCTCGCATCCTGAAAATTCGGTATCCTTGGCATGTCCGTGTTCGATTCCCCGGCATTCGAGGGGCACGAGAGCGCCTCGGCCGTCTACGACGCAACGACCGGCCTCAAGACGATCATCGCGATCCACTCCACCGCGAGGGGCGCGGCCGCGGGCGGCTGCCGCATGTGGGCCTACGCCTCGGACCAGGACGCGATGGACGATGCGCTGCGCCTCTCGCGCGCCATGAGCTACAAGAACGCGGTCGCCGACATCGCCCACGGCGGCGGCAAGGCGGTGATCATCGGCGATGCGCGCACGCAGAAGTCGCCGGCCCTGTTCGAGGCGTTCGGCCGCGCCGTCGACCAGCTGGGCGGGCGCTACTGGGCCGCCGAGGACGTGGGCGTGACGCCGGCCGACATGGCCAGCGCGCGGTGCGCCACCCGCTATGTCGCGGGGCTGGACGGCCATCCCGCGGCGTCGGGCGATCCGAGCCCGGTGACCGCGGAGGGCGTGTTCCGCGGCCTCGTGCTCGCCGCCGAGCATGCCTACGGCCGCGGCGTCGACGGCATGACCGTCGCGCTGCAGGGCGTCGGCCACGTAGGCGCCTTCCTTGCCGACAGGCTGCACGCGGCCGGCGCCAGGCTGGTGATCGCCGACGTGGACGCGGCCGCGGTGAAGGCGGTGGCGGCGCGCACCGGCGCGCAGGTGGTCGCCCCCGACGCCATCCTTGACGCCAAGGCCGACGTCTTCTCCCCCAATGCGCTGGGCGGGGCGGTGAGCGGCGCGGCGCTGGAGCGGCTGCATGCGAAGGTGGTCGCGGGTGGCGCCAACAATCAGCTGGCCTCGGGCGAGGCGGGCGAGGCGCTGTTCGCGCGCGGCCTCGTCTACGCGCCCGACTACGTCATCAACGGCGGCGGCATCATCAACGTCGCCGGCGAGATCGCCGCCCTGCAGGCGAACGCGGCCTTCGATCCGGCCTGGGTCGCCGCCAAGCTGGATCGGCTGATGCAGACGCTCGGCGAGGTGCTCGACCGCTCGCGCGACGAGCGACGCCCCACCCACGAGATCGCCGGCGAGATCGCCCGCGCCCGCATGTCGGCCGCCCGCGCCTAGCGCGCGTTCGTCCGCAGCGTCGCCGGCTCGACGGCGCGGCCGCCGATGCCGGCCCCGGCCGTGCGGGGCAGCGCAAGGTAGATGGGCAACGCCAGGATCGAGGTGGCGCCCACCAGGATGAAGGGGATGACGAAGCGCTCGGGCGTCAGGGCCGCGTTCGCGTGCGCGCCGCGCGCCCAGTGCAGCACGAGGCCGCCGAAGCTGACGCCCAGGCTCAGCCCCACCTGCTGCACAACGGTGGAGAGGGTGGAGGCGCGGCTGGTCTCGGAGGGCGACACCTCGTCGTAGGCGAGCGTGTTGGCGGCGCTGAAGTGCATCGAGCGCAGGAGGCCGCCGAGCATCAGGCCGCCGGCGATCACCCAGATCGGCGTCGCGGTGGCGAACAGCGCCGGCGCCGCGGTGGTCACGGCGGTGCCCAGCGCGCTGACGATCAGCACCGTGCGGAATCCGAGCCTGCGGATCACCCGGCTCACCACGGTCTTGGTGGCGATGGCGCCCACCGCGGTGAAGATGGTGAAGAGGCCCGCCGCCTCCGGCGTCCAGCCCAGCCCCGTCTGCAGGAGCAGCGGCAGGAGCAGCGGCGTCGCGCCAAGTCCCAGCCGCACCAGGGTCGCGCCGAGCAGGCTCGTGGTGAAGGTGCGGTGGCGGAACAGCGCGAGGTCGAGGATCGGCCGCGGCGCGCGCCGGGCGTGCCACAGGTAGAGGCCGACCGCGGCCACCAGGCCGCCGGCCACGGCCCATTGCGCGAGCGCGGGCACGAGGTTGAGGCCGCCCACCTCGCCCAGCACCACCATGCCCGTGATGGCGAGCGCCGAGAGCACGAAGCCCAGGCCGTCGAAGGGTCCGGGATCGGGCTGTCTCAGCCGCGGCACGACGCGCAGCACCACGGCCATGCCGATCAGCCCGACCGGCACGTTGACGAAGAAGATCCAGGGCCAGCTGGCCACGCCCAGGATCAGGCCGGCCAGCGGCGGTCCCAGCAAGGGGGCCATCATGGCGGGCGTGGTGAACCACGTCATGGCCGAGACCAGCCGGTCGCGCGGGCTTGAGCCCACCACGATCTGGCGGCCGACGGGCGTCATCATCGATCCGCCCAGCCCCTGCACGAGCCGCGCCGCCACCAGCTCCTTCAGCGTGTGCGAGAGGCCGCACAGCACCGACCCCACCAGGAACAGGCCCATGGCGGCGACGAACACCCGCCGCGGCCCGAACTTGTCGGCCACCCAGGCGCTGGCCGGCACGCCCACCGCCAGCGCCAGGAGGTAGCTGGTCAGCGCGAGCTTCAGGTGCACCGGATCGCTGTGCAGTTCGCGGGCCAGCGTCGGCAGGGCGGTCGAGAGCGCGGTGGAGTCGATGAACTCCATGAACAGCGCGACGCCCACCGCGACTGGCGCCCAGCGCGAGCCGCCCCCCTCCGGCGCGCTGGCCGCGCGCTCCTGCGGAGGCGCCGGCTCGGCGGTGAGCGCGCCGCCGCTGGCGACGACGGGGGTGACGGGCGCGCGGGTGTCCAAGGGAGCGGGTCGGCCTCTGCGGAGAGGCCCGTGTCCTAGACCGTGCGGGGGGCGCGTCGGAAGGGCGCGGGTGTGTGAACGCACGGTAACTTGAACCTCACCCGGGCTGCTCTATCCATGCGGCGCCCTGGAACACCGGGCTCCCGGGGAGGATGAGTGGCTTATAGGCGTTCAGGTGCGGCGTTGGCCGGGCTGGCGTTGGCCGGGTGCGCCGGGGGCGGGCGGCTGCCCGCGCCCGACGTGCGGCTGCCGCTGGCTTACGAAGCCGCGTCGGCCACGAGCGCGGCCCTGCCGGCCCAGGCGCTCGACCGCTGGTGGACGCTCTACCAGGACCCCCAGCTCACCACGCTGGTCGATGAGGCGCTCGTGGCCAGTCCGACGGCGCGCACGGCGCTGTCGCGTATCGACCAGGCGAGGGCGGTGCGGGCGCAGACCCTGTCGGCCTACCTGCCGCAGGGGAACCTCACCGGCTCGGCGCAGACCCAGCACACCGACCAGAGCTTCGGCGACGTCGGCGTCGTCACCGGCGGCGGAACCACGGGCGCCACCGACCCCACCACCGGCCTGCCGATCGGCGGGGGCGGGGGCTCCACCAGCTCGTCCGGCACGTTCCTGACGCCGTCGGGCGACCTGCAGACCTACGCCGCGCAGTTCAACATCAGCTACGAGGTGGACCTGTTCGGCCGCCGCCTCGCCGCCAAGCGCGGCGCCGACGCCGACCTGGCGGCCCTGCGCTTCGACTACGAGGCCGCGCGCGCCACACTGGCGCGCGACGTGGCCACGGGGCTGTTCCAGGCGCGCGGCGCCGCCATCCAGCTGGCCGATGCGCGCGAGACCTACCGGATCGCCGCCGACCTGGCGCGCACCGCCATCATCTCCGCGCAGGTGGGGCTGACCGCCACCAGCGACGCCGCCCGGCTGGAGACCGACGCCGCCAGCGCGCAGGCCGAAGTGGCGCGTCTCACCGCCGTCGAGCTTGCGGCGCGCCGCTCGCTGCTGGCGCTGATCGGGCGCGGCGTCGCGCCCTTGACCACGCTGGCGGTGACGGCCACCGCCGCCGCCCCGCCGCCCGTGCCCGCCGAGACGCCCGGCGAGCTGCTGCGCCGCCGGCCCGACGTGCGCGAGGCCGAGGCGCGGCTGCGCTCGGCCTCGAGCGCGCTCAAGCTGGCCAAGCTGGCGCTGTTTCCGACCTTCTCGCTGGCCCCCGGCGGCCAGTACGCCAGGACCGAGGGCTCCTACAGCTCGACCACCACCATCTGGACCGCGGCGCTCAACGCCAGCGTGCCCGTGCTCGACCGGCCGCGCCTGCTGGCGGCCGTCCAGATCCAGCGGGCGCTGGGCGTGGTGGCGGTGGTCGCCTACGAAGAGGCGGTGCAGAACGCCTATCGCGACGCCGAAAACGGGCTTGTCACCCTGTCGGCCGACCGCACCCGGCTTGACCGGCTGCAGCTGGCCGTCAGCCGCGCGCGCTTCGCCTTCGACGCCAAGAAGCGCGGCTACGACCTCGGCCTCGTCGACCTCACCACCCTGCTGGACGCCGAGCGCTCGTGGCGCACCGCCGTCTCCACGCTCTCAGGTGTTCGCACCACGGCGCTGGTGGACTCGGCCACCCTGTTCCAGGCGCTGGGCGGGGGCTGGGCGTTCCAGCCGACGACGCGCCTCGCCTCGGCTTCGGCCGCAACCTCGTCCCGCTGAGGCCCATGCCCGCCGCCCTCCTTCGCACCGCCGCCCTCTGCGCCTGCGCCCTGGCTTTCGTCGCGCTGGGCGCCTGCCACAAGCCGGCCGCCTCGACCGCCGCCAAGCCGGTCGACGCCGCGGCCGAGCAGCCGCTCACGGTGAGTGTCGCGCCGGTGCAGGTGCGCGCGCTCTCCGGGGGCGTGGAGGCCTCGGGCCTGCTCGTGCCTCAGTACGAGGCGGCGGTGACGACCGAGCTCAGCGGCTATCGCGTGCGCCAGGTTCTGGTCGACCAGGGCGCGCACGTCGCCGCCGGCCAGCCGCTGGCGATCCTGGACGACACCCTCCTGCGCTCCATGATCGCCCAGCAGCGCGCGGTGGTGTCGCAGCAGCGTGTGGCCGCCGAGCGTACCCAGGCCGAGGCCGACCGGGTGAAGAACCTCGACAACGCCGGCGTGCTTCCCCAGGAGCAGATCGCCGAGCGCAGGCTCGCCGCCAAGAGCGGCGTGGCCGCCGTGGCCGCCGCCCAGGCGCAGCTCGACGATCTCAACACCCGCGAGGGGCTGATGACGGTGCGTGCGCCCGTCAGCGGCCTCGTGCTGGCGCGCACCGTGCGGCCGGGCGACGTGGCCTCGCCGTCGATGGTGATGTTCCGCATCGCCTCGGGCGACGTGGTCGAGCTCAACGCCGAGGTGCCCGAGGCCGACCTCGGCCGAATCCGTGCGGGCGATGCGGCGCGCGTCACCCTGCCGGGAGGCGCGGTGCTGACCGGGCGCGTGCGGGTGATCAGTCCTGAGGTCGATCAGCAGACGAAGCTCGGCCACGCCCGCATCACCCTGCCGCTCGACCCGGCGCTTCGCCCCGGCGGCTTCGCCCGCGCCAGTTTCGTCGACTCACGCCGTGACGCTTCGGTCGTGCCCGAGGAGGCCATCCACTTCGACGCCGACGGCGCCTCGGTGATGGTGCTGGGGCCGAACGACCACGTGCATCGCACCCCCATCGTCACCGGCGTGCGCGCCGCGGGGTGGGTGGAGCTGGTCAAGGGCCCCCCCGTGGGTGCAAACGTTCTGCTCTCCGGCGGTTCCTTCGTGCTCGACGGCGACAAGGTGCGGCCGAACTTTGTGGGTAAGAGCGCCACATGAAGCTGCGCATCTCCGCCTGGGCGATCCGCAACCCCACGCCCATAGCGCTGCTGTTCGTGGCGCTGACGATCGCGGGGCTGATGAGCTTCGCCACCCTGCCGATCAAGCAGTTCCCCAACGTGGCGCTGCCCATCGTCGTGGTCTCCGTGACCGAGAGCGGCGCCGCCCCGACCGAGATCGAGAACCAGATCACCCGCCCGGTGGAGGACGCCATCGCCGGCGTCTCCAACATCAAGCACATCAGCTCCACAGATACGTTGGGCGCCTCGACTACGGTGATCGAGTTCGAGCTCGGCACCAACATGCAGAAGGCGACCGACGACGTGCGCACCGCCGTCGACCGCACGCGCGCGGTGCTGCCGCCCGGGATCGACCCGCCCTACGTGCAGCGCATCGACGCCGACACCTCGCCGCTCGTCACCTTCGCGGTGGGCTCCTCGCGCATGAGTCCGACCGACCTCAGCTGGTTCGTCGACGACAGCGTGTCGCGCGCAGTGCAGGCCACGCCGGGCGTGTCGCAGGTGCAGCGGCTGGGAGGGATCGACCGCGAGATCAACGTCACGCTCGATCCCTCCAAGATGAGCGCCTTCGGCGTCACCGCGCCGATGATCAACCAGGCGCTCTACGCTTTCAACGTCGACAGCGCCGGCGGCCGCGCCGACATCGGCGCGCGCGAGCAGACCGTGCGCGTGCTGGGCCAGGCGGGCACGATCGACGCCTTGCGGAGCCTCACCATCCCCACCGCCGCCGGCCGCTACGTCGCCCTGGACGACGTGGCCGAGATCGGCGACGGCGCCGCCGAGCAGCGCGGCTTCGCGCGGCTGAATGGCCGCCCGGTCGTGGCCTTCCAGGTGACGAAGACCGCCGACGCCAGCGAGGTCCGCACCGAGAACGGCGTGAAGAAGGCCATCGCCGCGCTGGTGAAGGCGCATCCCGAGGCGCAGTTCACCGAGGTGGTCTCCACGGTGAAGGACACGCGCAAGTCATTCAAGTCGACCGAGGACGTCTTGATCGAGGGCATGGTGCTGGCCGCGCTCGTGGTGTTCGTGTTCCTGCGCTCCTGGCGGGCCACGGCCATCGCCGCGCTGGCCATGCCGCTGAGCCTGATCCCCACCTTCAGCGCCATCCAGCTGTTCGGCTTCAGCCTGGACACCATCAGCCTGCTGTCGCTGACGCTGGTCATCGGCATCCTGGTTGACGACGCCATTGTCGAGATCGAGAACATCGAGAAGCGCATCGAGCGCGGCGAGACCCCGTATCGCGCCGCCCTGATCGGGGCTGACTCCATCGGCCTGGCCGTGGTCGCCACCACAGCGGCCATCGTGGCGGTGTTCACGCCGGTCTCCTTCATGAGCGGCATCATCGGCGAATACTTCCGCGAATTCGGGCTGACGGTGGCGGTGTCGGTGCTGTTCTCGCTGGTGGTGGCGCGCCTGCTCACGCCGCTCCTGGCCGCCTACTTCCTCAAGGCCAAGCCCCATCCCAAGCCGAAGAAGCCGCTCAACGAGCCCTATCGCCGCACGCTGGACTGGGCGTTCCGCCACAAGGGAGTTTCGGCGGGAATCGGTTTCGCCATCCTGGTCGGCTCGCTGTTCATGCTGGCGCACCGGCCGACGGGCTTCATGCCCAACAGCGATAGCGGCGTGCTCTACCTCAACATGGAGGGCCCGCCCGGCGCCACCCGCGAGCAGATGAGCGCCGCCGCCGATCAGGTGGACCGCATGCTGGCCCGGCAGCCGGCGGTGGAGCGCGTCTTCACCCAGGTCGGCCCCGGCTCCGACTCCGGCGACGAGGTGCGCAACGGCACCGTCACCGTGACCCTGAAGGACGTACGCTCCCTCACCACCGACCAGTTCAAGGAGCGCATCCGGCCGCTCCTGCGCATGGTGCCCGACGTGCGGATCGCCACCGCCGGCGGCTTTGGCGGGGCCGACGTGGAGATCGTGCTCTCCGGCCAGAACGGCGACGCCCTGACGCGCGCCCAGTACGAGCTGATGCGCGAGATGCGCGGGCTGACGATGATATCCGGCGTGCGGCCCACCCCGCCGCCGGCCGGCCCCGAGATAGTGGTGCGGCCCAAGCCGGACGAGGCGGCGCGGCTGGGCGTGACCTCCTCGTCGCTGGCGAGCGTCTTGCGCATCGCCACCATCGGCGACATCGACGCCAACGTGGCCAAGTTCTCCGAGGGCGAGCGGCGCATCCCCATCCGCGTGCGTCTGCCGCAGGCCTCGCGCACCGATCTGCAGGTGCTGGGCCAGCTGCAGGTGCCCACCGCCAACGGCGGGACGACGCCGCTGAGCTCGGTGGCCGACCTGTCTTTCCAGGCGGGTCCGGCCAAGATCAAGCGCTACGGGCGGGAGCGGCGCGTCTCGGTGCAGGCCGACCGCAAGCCGGGCGTCAGCCTCGGCACGGCGCTCGCCGCGGTCAACGCGCTCCCCATCATGAAGCACCTGCCGGCCGGCGTGCACCAGCCGCCGTTCGGGGACGCCGAACAGCTGGGCGAGCTGGTCTCCGGCTTTATGATCGCCATCGCTTCGGGGGTGGCGCTGATCTTCGGCGTGCTGGTGCTGCTCTTCAAATCGTTCTTCAAGCCGGCCATCATCCTGATGACTCTGCCCTTGACGCTGGCGGGCACGGCGGTGGCGCTGACCGTCACCGGCATGGAGATCGACATGCCGGTGTTCATCGGCCTGCTGATGCTGTTCGGCATCGCGGCGAAGAACTCGATCCTGCTGGTCGAGTTCGCCATCGAGGACGAGCGCTCCGGCCAGACCCGGGTCGAAGCCCTGATGAACGCCTGCCGTGAGCGTGCTCGCCCGATCATCATGACCACGGTGGCCATGGTCGCCGGCATGCTGCCGACCGCGCTGGCGCTGGGCGCGGGCTCGGAGTTCCGCCGCCCAATGGCGATCGCTGTGATCGGCGGCCTGATCAGCTCGACGGCGCTGAGCCTGATCCTGGTGCCGGTGATCTACCTCTTCGTCGACGCTATCGAGGCGCGCCTGCGCCCGCTCGCGGGTCGCCTGATCACCCGCAAGCGCCCCGGCGACGATGCGCCCATCCGCGAAGGCGAGGAGACGCTGGTCACCACGGGCGCGATGACCCACGCGGCGGAGTAGGGCGGGGCGGAGCCGCTAGCTCGGCAGGCGCACCGTCGCGCGCAGGCCGCCCAGCGGGCTCTCGCTCAGCGCCAGTTCGCCGCCGTGGGAGCGGGCCACGTCGCGCGCGATGGCCAGGCCCAGGCCCACGCCCTTGGTGTTGGGGTTGCGGCTGTCGTCCAGCCGGCTGAACGGGCGGAAGGCCTCCTCGTAGCGGTCGGGCGCGATGCCGGGCCCGTTGTCGTCGACCTCGATCTCCAGGCCGCCGAAGGCCGAGCGCCGCGCCGCCAGGGCCACCCGGTCGCCGTGGGCGGCGGCGTTCATCACGAGGTTGGTCAGCGCCCGGCGCAGCGCCAGCGGCCGCACCCGGGCCGGCAGCGGGGCCTCGCTCTGAACGCTGACCTGTGCGCCGGCGCGCGCCGCGCCTTCGCCCACCTCGTGCAGCAGGGCGGCGAGGTCGACGGCCTCGGGCGCCTCGCTGCCCTGGCCACGGGCGAAGTCGAGGTACTCTTCGACCATGTGCTCCATCTCCCGCAGGTCGCCAGCCATGCGCTCGCCCTGGGGCGACGGGTCGGCGAGGGCGAGTTCCAGCTTCAGCCGGGTGAGCGGCGTGCGCAGGTCGTGGCTGACCGCGGCCAGGAGCGTGGTGCGCTGCTCGATGTGGCGGCCGATGCGCGCCTTCATGGCCAAAAAGGCCTCCGCCGCCATGCGCACCTCGCGCGCGCCGTGCGGTTTGAAGGTGGGCGCCTCCGCCCCCCGCCCGAAGGCGTCGGCGGCCGCGGCCAGGCGCTCGATGGCGCGCACCTGGTTCCTGATGAAGCCGACGGCCACCGCGGTGAGCAGCAGCGTCGCGCCCGTCAGCCACAGGAGGAAGACGAAGCCACGCGTGGAGAAGGCCCGCTCGCGCGGCGCAAGGATGCGCAGCACCCCGCCGCGCACGGCGACGCGGATGTCGACGAAGGCGGGATAGCGCTGGGTGTCGATCCAGAACGGCGCGTCCAGTTTGTCGTCCACCGCCTCGCGCAGCGGGGCGTCGAAGGCGGGGAGGAGGCCGGCGCGGCGCGGTGAAGGCAAGGCGCGGCCCGGCTGGTAGGCGACCGACAGCGACTGGTCGCGCTCGGCGTCGGCGAACACGCGCTGCAGGCGAGCGGGGTCCTGCGTCTCCTGTGTGCGGCCGACGAGCCAGGCGACGTCGCCGGCCAGGCTTTCAGACAGCTGGCGGCTCACCGCCACCTCGTGCGCCTCGAAGAAGGCCCAGCCGACCGCGCCCTGCATGATCACGATCGGCAGGATGATGATCAGGAGGCTGCGTCCATACAGCGAGCGCGGCAGCCACTGCTTGGCCGCGCGCCGAACCAGGCGCGGCCACAGGCTGGGCGGAGTGCGGGGGGGCATGGGCCGCTCAGTCGGGGGCGAGCATGTAGCCGACGCCGCGCACCGTCTGCAGATAGCGCGGGACCTTGGCGTCGGGTTCGATCTTGCGGCGCAGGCGGGTGACGGCCACGTCGACGCCGCGCCCGGCGCCGTCGTCGTCCGGGCGCATCAGCTCGCCGCGGTCGACGGCGGCGTCTGGCGTGCGCGCCAGGCGCTGCAGGAGGGCGGTCTCGCCCTCGGTGAGCCGCACGGGCGCCCCGTCGCGGGTGAGCACGCCCTTGGCAGGGTCGAAGCGGCAGTCGCCCAGGCTCAGCGGCTCGGCGGGGCCGCGGGCGGGGGCGGCGTGGGCGCGGCGCAGGATGGCCTCGATACGCAGCACCAGTTCCTGCGGCTCGAACGGCTTGGGCAGGTAGTCGTCCACCCCCAGCGACAGGCCGCGGATGCGGTCGGCCGGCTCGCCGCGGGCGGTGAGCATCAGCACCGGCGGCGCGCCCGCGGCGGGGAGGGAGGCGGCGAGGCTGAAGCCGTCCTCGCCGGGCATCATCACGTCCAGCACCATGAGGTCGAAGTGCAGCGTCGCCATCAGCCGCCGCGCCGCCGCCGCGTCCCTCGCGCCCGTGACCCGAAAGCCATGGCGCGCCAGGAAGGTCTTGAGCAGCTCGCGGATGCGATCGTCGTCGTCCACCACCAGCAGGTGGCGGCCTTCGTCGGCGGCGGCGGCGGGCGCGGGAGCGCTCACGGCGTTGACGCCGCGCCGTCCCGAGGGTTTATTTGCCCCTCGCCGGCGCGCTTGTCGGGCAGGAATCGATCATGGCCCTGGTTCCCTTCGACGATCGCGACGGCTCCATCTGGCTTGACGGCCATTTCGTGCCCTGGCGCGATGCGAAGATCCACGTGCTGACCCACGGGCTGCACTATGCGTCGTGCGTGTTCGAAGGCCAACGCATCTACGACGGCAAGGTGTTCGCGCTGGAGCGCCATACCGAGCGCCTGTTCCGCTCAGCCGCGCTCCTGGACATGACGATCCCCTTCACGCCCGAGGAGATCAACGCCGCCTGCCGCGAGACGGCCGCCAAGAGCGGCCTGGCCGACGCCTACCAGCGCCCCTTCGTGTGGCGCGGATCGGAGCAGATCGGCGTCTCCGCGCCGCTGGCCAAGATCCATGTGGCGATCGCGGTATGGGCGTGGCCGAGCTATTTCGACGCCGAGCAGAAGAAGAAGGGCATCCGCCTCACCCACGCGCAGTGGCGCCGACCCGATCCGGCCACGGCCCCCTTCGAGGCCAAGGCGGCGGGGCTCTACATGATCGCCACGCTTTCGAAGCACGCCGCCGAGAAGGCGGGCTACGCCGATGCGCTGATGCTCGACTATCGCGGTCATGTGGCCGAGGCGACGGGCGCCAACGTCTTCTTCGTCAAGGACGGTGCGATCCATACGCCCACGCCCGACTGCTTCCTCAACGGCATCACCCGCCAGACTGTGATCGGCCTCGCTCGCGAGCGGGGTATCGAGGTTGTGGAACGCCACATCCAGCCGGAGGAGATCGGCGAGTTCTCGGAGTGCTTCCTCACCGGCTCCGCAGCCGAGGTCACGCCCGTGGCCGAGATCGGCGAGCATCGCTACACGCCGGGCGAGATCAGCCTGGGGCTCATGGACGCCTACGCCAAGCTCGTGCGCGCCTGACCCCTGCGTCGCCGCGCCACGCATGCGGCGGCGCAAAAGCGGCCGGGCGGGGGCCGCTTCGCCACGATCCCGGCGCCGTGTGTCGGCAAGTCCCTCGGGGAGTAGTCGCGTAGGAAGCCCGCATGCCCATGACCCCTCCGCTCACCTCCGACGACAAGCGCGCCATCACCCGCAAGCTGGGCTATCGCCTGGAGCGGCGCGACGGCGTCGACAAGGCCGATCTGATCGGGCCGGACGGCCGCCACCGCGGCGTGTTCCGCGACAGCCGCGCCACCGACCTTTGGGTGTGGAACGACGCGGTGTTCAGCTTCACCCTGTTCCGCGACCGCGAGGGCGTGGTGCACTGCTGCAAGCCGCTGAGCGGCGGCCGGGTGGAGCTCGCGCGGCTGTGGCCGGAGGGCGAGGCGCGCGAGGAGCTGAGCGAGGCGGCCCTCGCCGACGGATATGTGCGCCTGTCCGGCGCACCCGCGACCTGAGCGGTTACTTCGCCAGCCGCCAGATCACGCCCGAGGCGTCGTCGCTGACCAGCACGGCGCCGTCCTTGGCCACGGCCACGCCTACGGGGCGGCCCCATACGTGGCCGGGATCGAGCACGAAGCCTGTCATCACGTCCTCGTAGCCGCCCTCCGCTCGGCCGTCGGCGCCAACCGGAATGCGGATCAGCTTGTAGCCGGTGCGCAGCGCGCGATTCCATGAGCCGTGCTCGGCCGCCAGGATCGAACCCTTCCACTGCGGGAACATGGCCCCGTCGTAGAAGGCCATCTGCAGCGAGGCCGAGTGCGGCTGGATCATCACGTCGGGCGTGATCGTCTTGCCCGCCAGGTCGGGACGCTGCCCCTTCAGCCGCGGGTCCTCGTGGTCTCCCATGTACCGCCAGGGCCACCCGTAGAAGCCGCCCTCGCGCACCGAGGTGACGTAGTCGGGCACGAGGTTGTCGCCCAGCTCGTCGCGCTCGTTGGTGGAGCACCACAGCGTGCCGTGCGCGGGCTGCACCGCCAGGCCCACGCAATTGCGTATGCCGGTGGCGAAGATCCTGCGGTCGCCGCCCTCGGGAGTGAACGACAGCACGTCGGCCCGACCGGCCTCCGCGCCCCAGGTCGCGCCAAGACCGTGGGTGCGGTCGTAGGCCTGGCCGTCGGCGGCGCTCTTGGCGACCATCTCCTCCGCCACGTTGGAGGCGGACCCGACCGAGACGAACAGGCGCTCGCCGTCGCGTGAGACCGCCAGATCGCGGCTGGTGTGGCCGCCGGTGGTGTCGGCGATCTGGGCCACGACCATCTGCGGCGCGCCGCGGGGTTTCAAGTCGCCCACGGCGTAGGGGAAGCGCCGCACCCGGTTGGTCTCGGCGAGGTAGACCCACTGCGGGTTCGGGCCGGCGGGATAGAAGGCGATCCCGAACGGATCGGTCATCGCGTCGACGAAGGTGGTGCGCTCCACCTTCGCGCCCGCCTGGCGCAGCACGCTGACACGCCCGGCGCCCGCTTCGGCGACGAACACATCGCCGTTAGGCGCTGTCTTCAGCGCGCGGGGACGCTGGAGCGATTGCGCCCAAACTGTCACGCTCATGCCGGTCGGAACTTGCGGCAGCTTGCCCGCGGGGCGCGCCGCTCGCTTGGGTCCGTTGCCGGCCGAAGAGGTGGCGAACGGCGCCGGCAGATCGGCTGTGGTGATGCGGTGGCGCTGACCCGGCGAGTCCGCGCGCCAGTCGCCGAACACCACCACCTTGCCCGCCTGCTTGGCGGTTGCGCCCGGCGGCGGCGCGGTCTTCGGCGGCGGCTTCGGCTCGGCCCGGAGCGTGTGCAAGTATGCGATGATGTCGCGTCGCTGGCCCGCGTCCGCCACCTTCGCAGGCATGCTGGTGCCGGGAACCAGCGCCTGCGGGTCGGTGAGATAGCGGTTCAGGCGCGCATCGTCCCAGTGGAAGCCGGCTCTCGAGAGCGCCGCGGAGTAGCCGAAGCCCGGCAGGCTTCCCGCCTTGCGGCCTGTTACGCCGTGCAGGTTCGGTCCGACCCCGCCGTTCCCGCCGTGGCAGACGGCGCACTGCTGGGCGAAGAGTTCCCCGCCGCGCCTGGCGTCGCCGCCGGGCGCCGTGGGTGCGGCCCAGGCGACGGCCGCCGCCAGGCCGCCCGCGCCGGTCGCGGCGAGGAGGAGGGCGCGCCCGTTCACCGCAGTAGCTCGCGCATGGCGCGCTCGAGGCCGTCGAGGGTCAGAGGGTACATGCGGTCTCCCACGAGCTGGCGCATGACCTGCGCCGAGGCGGTGTGGCTCCAGTAACGCTCGGGCGTAGGATTCAGCCACGCCAAGTGCGGATAGGCGTCGGAGATACGCGTCATCCAGGCGGCGCCGGATTCCTCGTTCCAGTGCTCCACCGAGCCGCCGGGGTAGGTGATCTCGTATGGGCCCATGGTGGCGTCGCCCACGAAGATCACCTTGTAGTCGCGCCCGTAGGTGTTGAGCAGCTCGGAGGTGGCGAGGGTTTCGGCGTGGCGGCGGCGGTTGTCCTTCCAAACGCGCTCGTACAGGCAGTTGTGGAAGTAGAAGAACTCCAGGTGCTTGAATTCGGTGCGCGCGGCCGAGAACAGCTCCTCGCAGAGCCGCACATAGCCGTCCATGCTGCCGCCGACGTCGAAGAACAGCAGCACCTTGATGGCGTTGCGCCGCTCCGGTCGCATGACCACGTCGAGGTAGCCCTTCTGGGCGGTGCCCGAGATGGTGCCGTCCAGGTCCAGCTCGTCGGGCGCGCCTGTGCGGGCGAAGCGGCGCAGGCGGCGTAGCGCCACCTTGATGTTGCGGGTGCCGAGCTCGACGGTGTCGTCCAGGTTCCGGTACTCGCGCTTGTCCCACACCTTCACCGCGCGGCCCTGGCCACGCTCCGGCCCGCCGCCGATGCGCACGCCCTCGGGGTTGTAGCCGCCGTGGCCGAAGGGGCTGGTTCCGCCCGTGCCGATCCACTTGGAGCCGCCCTGGTGGCGCGCGTGCTGCTCGTCCAAGCGTTCCTTCAGCGTCTCCATCAGCTTGTCGAGGCCGCCTAGCGCTGCGATCTGCGCCTTCTCCTCCTCGGTGAAGAGCCGCTCGGCCAGCTTGCGCAGCCACTCTTCGGGGATGTCGGCGGCGAGCGCCTCGTCCACCCGCTCGAAGCCCTCGAACACGTGGGCGAACACCCGGTCGAACCGGTCGAGGTGGCGCTCGTCCTTGATCAGCGCCGCGCGGGCCAGGAAGTAGAACTCGTCTACCGACAGGCCGATCACGCCCCGGTCCATCGCCTCCATGAGGTTGAGGTATTCGCGCAGCGAGACGGGCGCCTTGGCGTCGCGCAGTTCGGTGAACAGGCGCAGGAACATGGCTCTAGCCTAGCGCCGCGGTCCGTAGTCGGTCGAGCGCGCCCTGCAGGATGTAGGCGGCGGCGGCGCGGTCGACGACCTCGGCGCGCTTGGCGCGGCTGAGGTCGGCCTCGGCGATCAGCATGCGGTTCACCGCCGCCGACGAGAGGCGCTCGTCCCAGAAGGCGACGGGCAGCTCGGGGCGCAGGCGCAGGAGGTTGCGGCCGAAGGCGCGGCAGGACTGGCAGCGCGGGCCCTCGGTCCCGTCCATGTTCATCGGCAGGCCGATCACCACCGCCTCCGCGCCGCGCCCGGACATCAGCGCGAACAGCTCGGCCGCCTCGAGGGTGAACTTGCGCCGGCGGATCAGCTGAAGAGGGCTGGCGATGCTGCGGGTGAGGTCGCTCACCGCCACGCCTATGGTCTTCTCGCCCAGGTCCAGCCCCGCGATCGGCGTGCGCGGCGGCGCTGTGGCGCGCAGCTCCAGGAGGTCGACGACGGGCATGGGCCCGCTCTAGCCCGCCGCGCCGGCGGCGTCGCGCGCTTGCCGCTGCGAGGGGCGGCGGCTATCCCGCGCGCTCCCTTCAATTCGGAGACGTGCATGGCCATCGACGCCGCGACCGTGCGCCGGGTCGCCAGGCTCGCCCGCATCGCCGAGCCGGAGGCGCGGCTCGAGCCGCTCGCCGCCGAGCTCACCGCCATCATGGCCTGGATCGAGCAGCTCAACGAGGTGAACGTCGAGGGCGTGGCCCCCATGGCCTCCACCGAGGCGGTCAGCCTGCCGCTGCGCGAGGACGTGGTGGCCGACGGGGGCGACGCCGCGCGCGTGCTCGCCAACGCGCCAAAGGCCGCGAAGGGCTTCTTCGTGGTGCCCAAGGTGGTGGAGTGATGGGCGAGCTCACCTCCCTCACCCTGAAGCGCGCGCTGGACGGGCTGGAGCGCGGCGACTTCACCTCCGCCGAGATCACCCGCGAGCACCTGGCCGCCATCGACGCCGCCAACCCGCAGCTCAACGCCTACCTCGTCACCACCGCCGAGCGCGCGCAGGAGATGGCGCGCGAGAGCGACGCGCGCCGCGCCCGGGGCGAGGCGCGCCCGCTGGACGGGGCGCCGATCGGGGTGAAGGACCTGTTCTGCACCGAGGGCGTGGCGACCACCGCAGGCTCGCGCATGCTGGAGGGGTTCGTCCCCCCCTACGAGTCCACCGTCACCGCCAATCTCTGGGGCTGCGGCGCGGTGATGCTGGGCAAGCTCAACATGGACGAGTTCGCCATGGGCTCCTCCAACGAGACCTCGGCCTACGGACCGGTGACCAACCCGTGGAAGGCGGCGAACGGCGGGGACGCGGCGCTGACGCCGGGCGGCTCGTCGGGCGGCTCGGCCACCGCGGTGGCGGCCGACCTGTGCCTGGCGGCCACCGCGTCGGACACCGGCGGCTCCATCCGCCAGCCCGCCGCCTTCACCGGCACGGTGGGGATCAAGCCCACCTACGGCCGCTGCTCGCGCTTCGGCATGGTCGCCTTTGCGTCGTCGCTCGATCAGGCCGGCCCCATCGCCAAGACGGTGGAGGATGCGGCGCTGATGCTGCGCGCCATGTGCGGCCACGATCCGAAGGACTCCACCTCGCTCGACGCGCCCGTGCCCGATTTCGCCGCGGCGCTGGGGCGTGGTGTGAAAGGGCTCAAGATCGGCGTGCCGAAGGAATATCGGCTCGACGCCATGCCCGCCGAGATCGCCCAGCTTTGGGACGACGGGGTTCAATGGCTGCGTGACGCCGGATGCGAAATCCGCGAGGTGTCGTTGCCGCACACCAAGTACGCCCTGCCGGCCTACTACATCATCGCGCCCGCGGAGGCGTCGTCCAACCTCGCCCGCTACGACGGCATGCGCTACGGGCATCGCGGCGGGGGCGCGTCGCTTACGGAAGTCTATGAAACAAGCCGCGCCGAAGGCTTCGGCAACGAGGTCAAGCGTCGGATACTGATCGGCGCCTATGTTTTGTCCGCGGGGTATTACGACGCGTACTACCTCCGCGCGCAGAAGGTGCGCCGCCGCATCGCCGACGACTTCACCTCCGCCTTCCAGGAGGTCGACGCGCTGCTCACCCCCACCGCGCCTTCGGCGGCCTTCGCTCTGGGCGATCGGGTGAGTGATCCGGTCTCCATGTACCTAAACGACGTGTTCACCGTCACCACCAACCTCGCGGGTCTGCCGGGCCTGTCGCTGCCCGCGGGCCTGTCGGCCGAGGGCCTGCCGCTCGGCCTGCAGCTGATCGGCCGGCACATGGACGAGGAGACGCTGTTCGCCCTGGGCGCCGTGGTCGAGCAGGCGGCCGGCTTCTGCGCCAAGCCGCGGCGCTGGTGGTAACCCGCACTGGGCTTTGGCGGCGGAGCGGCTCGCGTTGAACGGTTGAGGCTGAGGTGCGCGCCTTCAGGGTAGGGCGGCGATGGCCCTAACGAACGGCGTGGCCGCCGGGCTCGCGATGGCGGAAAGGTCGAGCGAGACCTTGGCGAGATCAGCGGTCGACATCTTGCCGTTGGAGGCGGCCTGCAGCTGGCGCAGGCTCATGTGCTTGAAGAATGGGAACTCCGGCCGGCCCGTCAGGCCAGGCATGTCTCGATCGATCACCGCCCTGCCCTCGAGGGTGCTGCAAAGCTTGCCCACGGGCGTGTCGATGGAAAAGAGCTTGGTGGCCGGCTGAGGTCGGGCGGAGGCCAGCGTATCGTCCGGCATGTCTTCGCCTAGGGCGGGGAAGGCCGGGCCCTGCGCCAGCTGAGCGGCGGGCGCGTGAGCACAGGCCGCAGCCACACCGCAAGCTGCGATCAAAGCGAGGGTGCGAGGGCTGAGGGCCACGACTCACCTCCCGGGACGCAAGGCTCCATGATAACGGAAGGGCGCGTCCGCAGGTTGCGAGGGTGACGAGCCCGCGCCGCCTCCCCAAATCACAAATTCGTGAGCAGCGCTTGCGCTGCGACGGAGCCCGCCGATGACCGCTACCGACACCGTCGAGCGCACCCCCTACCGCATCCAGGGCCGCACCGGCGAATGGGAGGTGGTGCTGGGGCTGGAGGTGCACGCCCAGGTCGCCTCCAAGTCCAAGCTGTTCTCGGCCGCGGCCGTGGGCTTCGGCGCCGAGCCCAACAGCCAGGTCAGCCTGGTGGACGCCGGCTTTCCGGGCATGCTGCCGGTGATCAACCGCCACTGCGTCGAGCAGGCGGTGAAGACCGGGCTAGGGCTGCACGCCAGGATCAACGCCTGGTCGCGCTTCGACCGCAAGAACTACTTCTACCCGGACCTGCCGCAGGGCTACCAGATCAGCCAGTTCAAGGACCCCATCGTCGGCGAGGGCGTGTTGACCGTGGAGCGCGACGACGGCTCGACCTTCGAGGTCGGGATCGAGCGGCTGCACCTGGAGCAGGACGCCGGCAAGTCGATCCACGACATGGATCCCAACGCCACCTACGTCGACCTCAACCGGTCGGGAACGGCGCTGATGGAGATCGTCTCGCGCCCGCACATGCGCTCGCCGGAGGATGCGGCGGCCTACGTGAAGACCCTGCGAACGCTGGTCCGCTACATCGGCACGTGCGACGGCGACATGGAGAAGGGCAACCTGCGCGCCGACGTGAACGTCTCGGTCTGCCGACCGGGTCAGTATGAGATGTTCAAAGAGGGCGGCGACTTCAAGCACCTCGGCACGCGCTGCGAGATCAAGAACGTCAACTCCATGCGTTTCATCCAGCAGGCCATCGCCTACGAGGCGCGGCGCCAGGTGGAGATCCTGGAGGACGGCGGCAAGATCGACCAGGAGACGCGCCTGTTCGACGCCAACCGCGGCGAGACGCGCTCCATGCGCTCCAAGGAGGAGGCGCATGACTACCGCTATTTCCCCGACCCCGACCTCCTGCCGCTGGTGCTCGACCCGGCGTGGATCAAGGCGATCGAGGCCAGCCTGCCGGAACTGCCTGACGCCAAGCGCGCCCGCCTGCAGTCGCAGCACGGCCTCTCTCCCTACGACGCGCGGGTGATCGCCGCCGACGCCGGGACGGCGGGGCTGTTCGAGCGGCTGGTGGCCGACCACGGCGCCAAGCTCGTGGCCAACACCGTCACCCAATCGGTGGCGACCTTCGCCAACATCAACGGCGCGGAGGTGACGGCCGAGGGCGTGCTGCACATCACCGCCGACGCCCTGTCGCAATATCTGCGGCTGATCGAGGACGAGACGGTCTCGTCCAAGACCTCCAAGGACCTGTTCAAGGCCATGGAGGCGCCGGATGCGCCGCCTCCAAACGAGATTGTGGCGCGAGACAGCCTGGCGCAGACCAAGGACACCGGCGCGATCGAAGCGGCGGTCGACGCCATCGTCGCCGCCAATCCCGACAAGGCGCAGGCCGCGCGCGAGAAGCCCCAGGCGATCGGCTGGTTCGTGGGCCAGGTGATGAAGGCCACCGGCGGCAAGGCCAACCCCGCCGCTGTGAATGCGATCCTGAAGGACAAGTTGGGCGTGTAGGGGCGGCGAGGCGGCTGTCGCCCTAGGGCGACCGCGCGTCAGCTCGCGACCCGTTCTGCGCGTCGACCACTGCGGCGTGCTCGAGATCGCCCTTGGGTCGCGTGTCGCGGGCGCGATCACGCATGCCCTCCGGCTCGTTCTTGAGCACGCTGACCTTGCCGGATCGCTCGCGCACCGCCAGCCGCACTTCGGAGACGTCGGTGGCGCCGGCGCTGCGCAGCACCTCCTCGAAATCGCCCTTGCTTATGCCTTCGCGGCGCAGCACGGCGGCGTTCGCCACGCCGTCCTTCACCAGTATGGCCGTGCGCCCCTTCATCGCCGCGCCGGCCAGGTGCGAATAGACGCCCAGTCGGATCAGGGCGGCGTGCACGCCCACCATCAGCGCGCTGGCGACCAGGGTGGGGATGAGCTGCGCCGACCCCGAGATCGAGCGGCTGAGATTGGAGCCCAGGATGATGGACACCACGATGTCCAGCGGCGAGGCGCGGCTGAAGGTGCGCGGGCCCGCCAGGCGGATCAGCAGCAGGCCCGCGGCGAAGACCACCAGCGCGCGCACGCACATCTGCCACCAGGCGATGTGGACGGCGTCGGCGGTGTAGAGGCCTCGCCAGAGGTCCTCGTGGGCCACCTCAGTCGCCGTTGGCAGCGCCGAGATCGGCCTCGCCGCGATGCAGCGGATCGGGGAAGGGCGAGCCCTCGGGCGTGAAGGTCAGCGCCACCGAGTTGATGCAGTAGCGCAGGCCGGTGGGCGGCGGCCCGTCGGGGAAGACGTGGCCCTGGTGGCTTTCGCAACGCGCGCAGCGGATCTCGGTGCGCACCATGCCGTAGGCGCGGTCCTGCACGAAGGTGACGTGCGCCTGATCATAGGGGGCGGTGAAGGAGGGCCAGCCCGTGCCGCTCTCGAACTTGCCGCCGGAGCGGAACAGCGGCAGGCCGCACAGCCGGCAGTCGTAGGCGCCGGCCTCCTTGTTCTCCGTCAGGAGGCCGCAGAAGGGCGCCTCGGTGCCGTGCTTGAGCAGCACATCCGCCTCCTCGCCTGTCAGGCCGGCCTCCAGTTCGCGCCGCTCGGCGGGGGAGGGGGGCGAGAGGTCGAATCCCGAGGGCGAGCGGACGACGGGATCGGCGGTGGCGGCGTCTGTCATGGCGAACTCCTTGCGAGCTGAACCGGAGGGCTTCGCGCCGGTTCCCCCCGCTCGGGCTCGGGCGCGGCCTCTCAGGCGGCGAGTGCGCGGCGCACGGCCTGGGCGATACGCTGCTGGGTCGGTGGGTCCAGGTCGGCGTGCATGGGCAGGCTCATCACCACCTCCGCCTTGGCCTCGGTGACGGGAAGGCCGCCGGGCGCCAGCGGATAGGCGCCGTACGCCGTCTGCCGGTGGATCGGGCGGGGATAGTAGGCGGCGGTGGGGACGCCTTCGGCCCGCAGCGACGCCATCAGCGCGTCGCGCGCCGCGGCGCCGCCGGGAACCTCGACGGTGTATTGCGCCCAGGTGGAGACGCCGCCCTCGATCACCGTCGGCGTGCGGACCACGCCGGCCAGAAGCTCGGCGTAGCGGTCGGCGGCGGCGTTGCGGGCGGCGATCTCGGCGGGGAAGGCGTCGAGCTTCTCCAGGAGGATCGCGGCCTGCATCGTGTCCAGCCGGCTGTTCATGCCGATGCGCACGTTGTCGTACTTGTCGGTCCCCGCGCCATGGTTGCGTAACGAGACCAGCACCGCGTGCAGCGCGGCGTCGTCGGTCAGGACGCCGCCGCCGTCGCCGTAGGCGCCGAGCGGCTTGGCGGGGAAGAAGGAGGTGGTCGCCACGTCGCACCAGCTCAGCGGATGGCGCCCGTGAAGGGTGGAGCCGAAGCCCTGAGCGGAGTCGGCGATCAGCTTGAGCCCGTGGCGACCGCAGAGGTCGGCGATCGCGGGATAGTCGGCCGGCTGGCCGAACAGGTCGACGGCGATCACGACCGCGGGCTTCAGCCGCCCCTGCGCGATCACGGCCGCGATCGCCGCCTCCAGGCTGGCCGGGTCGAGATTGTAGGTGTCCGGTAGGATGTCGACGAAGACCGGCGTGGCGCCCGTCCAGGGCACGACCTCGGCGGTGGCCGCGAAGCTGAACGACGGGCAGAACACCGCGTCGCCCGGCCCGATCCCCCAGGCGATCAGCGGCAGCACCAGCGCATCGGTGCCGTTGGCGCAGGAGAGCACGTGCGCCGCGCCGCCGAAGTCGCCCAGCTGGCGCTCGAACGCACCCACCTCGGGCCCCATGATGAACTGGCCATGCTCGAGCACGCGCCCGATCGCGGCGTCGATGCCGACGCCCAGACGGCGCCGTTGGGCGGCGAGGTCGATGAAGGCCATGGGGGGGGAGCCGGTCATGGCGGCCGCCTCTAGCAGGGGCGCGCCGCCTTCGGGAGACACGAGCCGTTTCCCCCTGTTTCGGCATCGATCAGGAGAGGACTTGCCTCGCAGGCCCGGCTGCGGCGTAAAGGCGGTCTCCGTTCGCGAGGCCTGACGCAATGCCGTTCCCGATCGCCGCCGCGCTTGCGGCCGCCGCCCTCGTCGCCCCCGGCGTCGCGCCCAAGGCGATCCCCGTTTCGGAACGGGTGCACGGCTATGGCGACCTCGCGCTCTCGCCCGCCGCCGACCAGGTCGCTGCGGTGGAGGAGACGCAGGCTGAGGGAGCCGCCGCGACGGCGCCTCGGCATGGCGTGATCACGGTGCGCGCCGTGGCGGACGGGCGCGTGCTGCGCCGCCTCGATCCCTGCGCCGTCTGCAGCTACGCCGGGCTGGCCTTCTCTCCCGATGGTGCGAGCCTGGCCTTCGTCGCCACGGACCGCGCGGCGGGCGCGGCCGTGCTCGACGTCGCGCGCGGGTCGGCGGTGCGCGCCGTGGCCACCGTGAAGGGGACGGCCTCCACACCGCGCTGGTCGCCCGACGGGCGCACCCTGGCGCTCCTGGCCACGCCTGGCGCGCGCAAGGCGGCGGGTGCGGTGCAGGCCGGCGTGCCCCAGGTGGGCGAGATCGGCGTCGAGAGCGACGAGCAGCGGCTGGCGGTGGTTCCGGTCGCGGGCGGCGAGCTGCGCTTCGTCTCCCCGGCCGACACCTACGTGTATGAATACGGCTGGACGCCGGACGGGCGCGGCTTCGCGGCCACCGCCGCCAAGGGGAACGGGGACGACAACTGGTGGGTGGCGCGCCTCGTCGCCTACAGCGTCGAAGGCGCGCCCGAGCGGGTGATCGCCGCGCCGAAGATGCAGATGAACTTCCCGCGCGTATCCCCCGACGGGCGCGAGGTGATCTTCATCGGCGGCCTGATGAGCGACTTCGGTTCGGTCGGCGGCGACGTGTACGTCGCGCCCATCGGCGGGGGCGCGCCGCGCGACCTCACGCCCGGTTTCCGCGGCACCTTCACCTCGGTGAGCTGGACGGGCGCACGCCCGGTCGCCACCGCCCTCATCGTCGACCGCGCGGCGCTCGCCGAGCTCGATCCGGCCGGCGGCGCGCCGCGGATCGCCTGGTCGCAGCCGGTCTCGATCGCCGCCGGCGACGGGCATGCGGCCTTCAGCGCGGACGGCGCGGCGGCGGCGTTCGTGGCGCAGGACTACGAGCACGCGCCGTATGTGGTGGCGGGCGCGCTCGCGGCCCCGCGGGCGATCACCCACGACAACGACGCCTTGCCCGCGCACGTGCGCGCCCGCTCGCTCACCTGGCGCAACGACAATCTCGAGGTGCAGGGCTGGCTCGTCGAGCCGCTGGGCGCGTCCGCGGCGCCACGGCCCATGATGGTGGAGGTTCACGGCGGCCCCGCCGCGGCGGCCACGCCGCGCTACGTGTCGGCCGCGCGCCTCTCGGGCGTGCTGGGCCACGGCTACGCCATGCTTGAGCCCAATCCGCGCGGCTCCTACGGCCAGGGCGAGGCCTTCACCCGCGCCAACGTGCGCGATTTCGGCGGCGGCGACCTGCGCGACATCCTGGCCGGCGTCGACGCGGCGGCGGCCACGGGGGGGATCGACGCCAAGCGCATCGGCATCATGGGCGTGAGCTACGGGGGCTTCATGACCCTGTACGCCTCAACCCACACCGACCGCTTCAAGGCCGGCGTGGCCGGTGCGGGCATAGCCGACTGGTACAGCTACTACGGGCAGAACGGCATCCACCAGTGGATGCTGCCGTTCTTCGGCGCCACCGCCTACGACGACCCGCAGCTCTACCTGCGCCTCTCGCCGATCTGGACGATCAAGCAGGCCAAGCAGCCCACCTTCATCTGGGTGGGCGAGCGCGACATCGAGTGCCCGCCGGCCCAATCGGTCGAGTTGTTCAACGGCCTGAAGGAGATGCATGTGCCCACCAGCCTGGTCATCTATCCCGGCGAGGGCCACGGCGTGCGCCAGCCCGATCACGTGGCCGACGTGAACCGCCGCACGCTGGAATGGCTCGACCGCTACATGCGCTGAACCCGCGATCCGCATCCCCGCGGAAACCGGGGATTCACGACTTGACGCCAAGCTTGTCTGAGACGGGGAGCCGCTGAGCGGCGCGGGGTCACGACCACATGGAAGACGGCGCCCAGGGGCTTGGCTCCAAGCTCGACGCCTTGGCCGCGCTCGCTTCGGAGCCCTGCAGCATCCGGCGCCGCGAGTACCTGCGCGACGTCACCGACCTCTTCTTCGCGCCCGTGCCGCCGCCGCCGCAGGTCACGGCCCTGTTCGAGAGCGCGCTGGAGAAGATGACCGACGCGCTGGAGGTCGAGCTGCGCGCCGAACTGGCTGCGCGGCTGGCCCCCGCCGCCTCTGCGCCGCAGCGTCTCGTCAGCCGTCTCTTGGCCGACGACGAGGATGTCGTGGCCCGGCCGATCCTGGCCCGAGCGCCGCATCTGTCCGAAGCCGACCTGCTGAGCGCGGTGACGGTCGGCGGGCAGGACCGCCTGCGCGCCGCGGCGCGCCGCAGCGACCTGACCGAATCAGTCTCCGACCGCATCGTCGAGCGGGGCGATGACGAGACCCTCGGCGTGCTGGTGGCCAATCCCTCGGCGCCGCTGTCACGCGGGGCGTGCGAGGCGGTGGTCGACCGGGCGCTGGCCACCCCCGGCCTGCATGCCGCGGTGGTGGCGCGCGAGACCCTGCCGCTCGACCTGCTCAACGAGATGTACTTCAACGTCGAGGCGCGCCTGCGCGAGCGCATCACCGCCTGCAACGCCCGGGTCGACCCGGCGCTGCTGGAGGAGGCGCTGCGCACCAGTCGCACGCGCATGGCCACGCGTACGGGCGCCCTGCCGGCGGACTACGAGGCGGCGGTGGCGGCGGTCGGCAGGCTGGGCGGGCGCGGGCCGATCCCGGCGCAGACGCTCGTCGAGTTCGTGCGCGCCAACGAGCCGACGCGCTTCCTCGTGGCCCTCGCCAAGAGCGCCGAACTGGATTTCGAGACGGTGCGCCGGGTGCACGCGCGGCGCGACTTCGACGCGCTGATCCTGATCTGCCGCGCCACAGGCTACGACGTGGCGCTGTTCCGTACGCTGGCGTTGCTGCTGGGGCCTGGCCCCGAATCGCCCGTCATCGCGCTCGTGCAGCGCTACACCGAGCTCGATCCCGAGGCGGCGCGACGCGTGCTGAGGTTCTGGAAGGTCCGCGCCACCGCCATGGCGGCCTGAAACGGCGGTCTGATCGGGGAGCGGGATGGTGGACGCGGCAGGGATTGAACCTGCGACCCTTCGCGTGTGAAGCGAATGCTCTCCCGCTGAGCTACGCGTCCGAACTCCGGGGAGGGCGGCCTATAGCGGAGGCGCCCCTGACCGACAAGACGGCGCCGACAAGGCGGTGCCGAGCAGACGCCTCGCGACCTCCGGCAGCTGATCGAAGTGGTCGATCACCGCATCCGCGCCCAGCTCGGCCGCGGGCGTTTCGGTATAGCCGAAGCTCACCAGCACGACGGGGACGCCGGCGCCGCGCGCGGCCGCCACGTCGGGCGCGCTGTCGCCGACCATGAGGGCGCGCCCGGCGTCACCGCGGGCGTCAGCGACGGCGTGCAGCAGATGGCGCGGATCGGGCTTGCGCGCAGGCGCATCGTCGGCCCCCACCACGGCGGCGAAGTTCCCGGACAGGTCCAGCGCGTCCAGCAGGAGCCGCGCGTAGGCGCCGGGCTTGTTGGTGCAGACTGCGAGGCGTGCGCCGGCCGATCGCAGATCCCGCAGCGCCGCGACAACGCCGGGGTAGGGGCGGCTGTGGTCGGCGATGCAGCCGCGATAGGCGTCGAGGAAGCGCTGGAACAGCGCATCGGCCCGCGCCGGGTCGATCTCGCGCCCGGCGTCAGCGAAGCCGCGCGCCAGCAGCACGCGTCCGCCCTGGCCGACCAGGTGGCGCGCCGCCGAGACGGGGACGCTCGGCAGGCCTTCGTCGGCCAGTACGACGTTGAGGGCGCCCACCAGGTCCGGCGCCGTGTCCACCAGCGTGCCGTCGAGGTCGAAGGCGATGGTGGCGCCGGTCAGGTCGAGGGGCATGGCGGCGCGGGCGTCGCCGCCCGGGGGGTGGGTCGGCGCGTCGGTTTCGGCTAGATCGCGCCCGAGCGCAACGCGGCCCGCCGCACCCTTGCGCCCGCAGCCCCGGAGCCGCCCGTGACCGCCCGCGCCGCCGTGATCCTCGCCGCCGGACAGGGCACGCGCATGCGCTCGCCGCTGCCCAAGGTGCTGCACGAGGTCGGCCGGCGCACGCTCCTGGACCGCGCCATCGATGCGGCGCAGGCGGCGGGATGCGCGCGCGTGGTGGTGGTCTGCGGCCCTCACGCGCCGGCCGTCGCGGCGGCGGTGGAGGCGCGGCTGGGGGTCGAGGCGGTCGCGGTGCAGGATCCCCCGCTCGGCACCGCCCACGCGGTGTGCGCGGCGCAGGCGGCCCTCGCCGGGATCTCGGGCGACGTGCTGGTCACCACCGCCGACGCGCCGCTGATGGATGCGCAGGCGATCGCGCCCCTGTTCTCCGCCCGTGAGGCGGGCGCGGACCTCGCCGTCCTCGGCTTCGAGGCGGCGGACCCCGGAGCCTACGGCCGCCTGATCCTCGACCCGTCTGGCGGCCTCGACCGCATCGTCGAGGCTAAGGACGCCTCCGCCGATGAGCTTCGGGTGCGCACGTGCAACTCGGGCGTGCTCGCTGCGCCGGCGGCGCTGCTCTTCGACCTTCTGCGCGAGGTGGGCGACGACAACGCCAAGCGCGAATTTTACCTGACCGACATCGTCGGCCTGGCGCGCAAGCGCGGCCTGCGCGTGGCCGCGCCCATGGCGGCGGAGCGGCAGGTGATGGGCGTCAACAGCCAGGCCGAGCTCGCCGCCGCCGAACACGCCTTCCAGCGAGGCCGCCGCGCCGAGCTGATGGCCGCCGGCGTCGCCATGCCCGCGCCCGATACCGTGATGCTGGCGTGGGACACCGAGGTCGGGCCCGGCGCCCGGATCGAACCCTGCGTGGTCTTCGGACCCGGCGTGCGGGTGGCGCATGGCGCGGTGATCGGCGCCTTCTCATGGCTGGAGCAGGCGCAGGTGGGGGAGGGCGCCCTCGTCGGCCCCTATGCGCGGTTGCGGCCCGGCGCGGTGGTCGGCGCGCGCGCGCACGTCGGCAATTTCGTCGAGCTTAAAAACGCAAGCCTGGGCGAGGGGGCCAAGGCCAATCACCTCGCCTACCTGGGCGACGGAGAGGTGGGCGCGGGCGCAAACATCGGCGCCGGGGTGATCTTCTGCAACTACGACGGCTTCCGGAAGCATCGCACCGTGGTGGGGGCGGGGGCCTTCGTCGGCTCCAACAGCGCGCTGGTGGCGCCTGTCACGGTCGGCGCAGGCGCCTACATCGGCTCCGGCTCGGTGGTGACGCGCGACGTTGAGCCCGATGCGCTTGCGCTGGAGCGTTCGCCGATGACCCTGAAGCCCGGCTGGGCCGCGGCCTTCCGCGCCCGCATGAGGAGCACGCCATGAGCGCCGACGACGAGAAGCGCGCCGCAGGCGAGGCCGCTGCGGCCATGGTGCAGGGCGGCCACGTCGTCGGCCTTGGCACCGGCTCGACCGCCGCCTTCTTCGTGCGCGCCCTGGGTGCGCGGGCGAAGGCCGAGGCGCTGCACCTGCGCTGCGTGGCCACCTCGCAGGCGACCGCGGCCCTGGGCGCCGAGGTGGGGCTGCAGGTGCTCGACCTCGACGCGGTGGACGCCATCGACCTCACCATAGACGGGGCGGACGAGGTCGGCCCCGGGCTGAACCTCATCAAGGGCGGCGGCGCGGCGCTCCTGCGCGAGAAGCTGGTGTGGGAGGCGTCGCGCCGCTGCGTGGCCATCGCCGACGCCAGCAAGCGCGTGGCGGCGCTGGGGGCCTTCGGACTGCCCGTGGAGGTGGTCGCCTTCGGCCACCGCTCCACCGCCCGGCGGATCGTGACCGTGTTGCGCGAGCAGGGCTACGCGGCGGAGCCGGTGCTGCGCGTGGCCGCCGGCGCGCCGCTGGCCACCGACAGCGGCGGGGTGATCTACGACCTGCCGCTCGGGGCCATCGCCGATCCGCCCGCGCTCGCGACCGCGCTGAAGGCGATCACCGGCGTCGTCGAGCACGGCCTCTTCATCGGCCTGGCCGCCGAGGCGCTGATCGCCACGCCCATCGGCGTGCAGCGGCTTGCGCCGCAGGACGCGGGCGCCCACTAAACGCGCCGCAATCGGGAGCCTTCATGGCCGAGTTCGACTACGACCTCTTCGTCATCGGCGCGGGCTCCGGCGGCGTGCGCGCCTCGAGGCTGGCGGCCACCGCCGGCGCGCGCGTGGCCATCGCCGAGGAGAGCCGCGTCGGCGGCACCTGCGTGATCCGCGGCTGCGTGCCCAAGAAGTTCATGGTCTACGCCAGCGAGTTCGCCCGCGAGTTCGAGGTGGCGCGCGGCTACGGCTGGAGCTTCGGAGAACCCACCTTCGACTGGAACCGCTTCCGCATGGAGCGCGACACCGAGGTGGCGCGGCTGTCGGGGGTCTATGAGGCCAACCTCACCAAGGCCGGGTGCGACCTGCTGCACGGCCGCGCCACCTTCCTGGACCCGCACACGATCGAGGTGCGCCACGGCGACAAGGCGCCCCGGCGCGTCACCGCCGCCAAGGTGCTGATCGCGGCGGGAGGCCGCCCTCGCATGCCGGCTGACGTGCCGGGCATCGAGCACGCCATCAGCTCCGACCAGGTGTTCGACCTGCCGGAGCTGCCCCGGCGCATGCTGATCGCCGGCGGCGGCTACATCGCCGTGGAGTTCGGCTCGATCTTCCACGCGCTCGGCGTGGAGGTGACGCTGGCCTATCGCGGCTCCAACCTCCTGCGCGGCTTCGACGAGGACGTGCGCTCCCACTTGGCCGACGAGCTGCACCACACGGGCCTGCGCGTGGCGCTCGCCTGCGAGCACGAGCGGCTGGAGAAGCGCGAAGACGGCGTCATCGTCAGCCACGTGATGCGCGCCATGCCCATGGAGACCGACGTGGTGATGTTCGCCACCGGCCGCGAGCCGCACACCAAGGGGCTCGGCCTCGACAAGGCGGGCGTGAAGACCAAGGAGAGCGGCGCGGTCGAGGTCGACGCCTACTCGCGCACCAATGTCGAGCACATCTGGGCCATCGGCGACGTCACCGACCGGCTCAATCTCACGCCGGTGGCCATCCGCGAGGCGCAGGCCTTCGTGCAGACCGCCTTCCACGACAAGCCCATCGCCTTCGACCACGCCGACGTGCCGACCTCGGTGTTCTCCCAGCCGCCGGTGGGCTGCGTGGGGCTGAGCGAGGCGCAGGCGCGCCATCAATACGGCAAGGTCGAAGTCTACCTCGCCCGCTTCCGGCCGATGAAGACCATCCTGGCCAAGCGCGAGGACCGCGTGCTGATGAAGCTCGTCGTGGCCAAGGAGAGCGGCAAGGTGGTGGGCGCCCACATGGTCGGCCCCGGCGCGCCCGAGATCATCCAGCTGGCCGCGGTGGCGGTGAAGGCGGGCCTCACCAAGGCGCAATGGGACGAGACCTGCGCGCTGCATCCCACCGTCGCCGAGGAGTTCGTCACCATGCACGAGCCCTTCACGCCCAACGAGCTGTCGGTCGCCGCCGAATGAGTCTCGCGACGATGGACGCCGTGCCGACCCGCTCGCCCGCGCAGGAGCGCGCGTCCGCACCGTCGGGGCGCGGCTGGCCGGCGGCGCTGGGGGGCGGCGCGGCGCTGGTCATCTTCAGCCTCACGCCGCTCGTGGCCTACGTCGGCAACCTCGGCTTCGCGCCTCTCACCGCGCTGGCGGGCCTGGCGTGCCTGCCGGCGCTGATCGCCGCACGTCGACGACCGTCGCTCGGCGCGGCGCTCCTCCTGGCGCTGCTGGTCTGGGCGCTGGTCAGCCTGGCGTGGAGCCCGGCGGCGCCTACCCACTTCGCCAGGGCCAAGGACCTCATGGCCTTCACCGGCCTGAAACTGGCTTTCGAGCTGCCGCTCTACGGGGCTTTCGTGGCGGCGAGCGCGCTCGCCCCGCCCCGCACCGCGCGACTGGCGCTCCTGATCCTGGGGGCCGGCCTCGGCCTCGTGTCGCTCCTCCTGCTGATCGAGGCGGCGAGCGGCGCGGCGCTGTACCAGGCGATCAAGGGAGCGCTGCACTCCTTCACCCGCCCCGACCTGGCGCGACGCAACGTGGCGCGGGCGGCCTACCCGATCGCGCTCCTGATCTGGCCCGCGGGCCTGGTGCTCGACGATCGCGGGTGGCGCAACGTCACGATGGTCATCGGCGTGTGCGGCGCGGCGGCCGCCCTGGCGCTCAACGTCGATGCACCGCTGGTGGCGATGGCCGCGGGGGCCGTGGCCTTCCTGATGGTGCGGCTGGGGCGCAGCCTGGGCGTCTGGGCCGTGCTGGCAGGGGTGATCGCCTACTTCGCCCTGGCGCCCGTAGCGGTGACGCTGGTCGAGCATCTTTTGCCCGCGCACGCCGGCGCGGCGGAGATCGGCAAGGCCTCCTGGCACGCGCGGCTCGACATCTGGCGCTTCGTGGCCGCGCGCATCGGCGAGCGGCCACTGGTCGGCTGGGGGCTGGACGCCAGCCGCATCTGGCCGGGGACTGTACCGCTGCACCCGCACGACGGGGCGCTGCAGCTGTGGCTGGAGCTCGGCGCGCCGGGCGCCCTCCTGGCCGCCCTGGTGTTCGGCTGGATCTTCTCCTGGCTGGCGGCCGTGCGGATGCGCGACCCCTCGCTCGCCGCCGCCGGCGCGGCGAGCACGGTGGCCTACGTCGTCATCGGCGCCCTGAGCTTCGGGGTGTGGCAGGAGTGGTGGCTGGCGCTCGGCGCCATCGCCTGGGCCGCGCTGCTGCTCGCCCACCGCACGCGCGACAGCCTCGAGGTCACGGCGCACGCCGGCCTCGCGCCGCTCGGCGCGCCCAGGGCTCCGCCCGCGCTGCGACCGCTGGTATGAGGGCGACGTGAGCGCGCCCTCCACGCCCCGCCGGTCCGATCGCTGGACGCCCGCCTCCTGGCGGCGCGCCCCCGCGCGCCAGCTGGCCGACTATCCCGATCCCGCCGCCCTGGCGCGTGTCGAGGGCGAGCTCGCCACCATGCCGCCGCTGGTCTTCGCGGGCGAGGCGCGCCGGCTGAAGACGCTGCTGGGCGAGGCCGCCGAGGGCCGCGCCTTTTTGCTGCAGGGCGGCGACTGCGCGGAGAGCTTCAAGGAGTTCCGCGCCGACAACATCCGCGACTTCTTCCGCCTGCTGCTGCAGATGGCGGTGGTGATGACCTTCGCCGGCGCCAAGCCGGTGGTGAAGGTCGGCCGCATAGCCGGCCAGTTCGCCAAGCCACGCTCCGCGCCGACCGAGACGCAAGGCGACGTCACCCTGCCGGCCTACCGCGGCGACAACGTCAATGGCGCCGAGTTCACCGCGCAGGCGCGCGCGCCCGACCCCGAGCGGCTGCTGCGCGCCTACGGCCAGTCCTCGGCCACGCTGAACCTGCTGCGCGCCTACGCCGGCGGCGGCTTCGCCGATCTCAACAACATCCACGGCTGGACCTCGGCCTTCGTCGACGGCAGCCCCAACGCCGCGCGCTATCGCGAGCTGGCCGACAAGATCAGCGAGGCCCTGACCTTCATGGCCGCCGTGGGCGTCACCGCCGCCAGCCATCCCGACCTCGCCCGCGTGGAGGTCTTCACCAGCCACGAGGCGCTGCTGCTGGGCTACGAGGAGGCCATGACGCGCATCGACAGCGCGACGGGCCAATGGTGCGACACCTCGGCCCACATGCTGTGGATCGGCGAGCGCACCCGCCAGCTCGACGGCGCCCACGTCGCCTTCGCCTCCGGCGTCGCCAACCCGATCGGGCTGAAGTGCGGGCCGACGATGGAGCCCGACGACCTGCTCAAGCTGATGGACGTGCTGCACCCCAAGGGCGAGCCGGGCCGGCTGACGCTGATCGGCCGCTTCGGCGTCGACATGGTGGGCGAGCGCCTGCCGCGCCTGATGCGCGCGGTGGCGCGCGACGGCCGCAAGGTGGTGTGGGCGTGCGACCCCATGCACGGCAACACGCTCAAGGCCGCCAACGGCTACAAGACGCGGCCGTTCGACCGCATCATGGGCGAGGTGAAGGGCTTCCTCGACGTCGCCGCCGCCGAAGGCGTGACGCCCGGCGGCGTGCACCTGGAGATGACCGGCCAGAATGTCACTGAGTGCACCGGCGGGGCGCGGGCCGTGAACGAGGACGACCTCAGCCGACGCTATCACACCCACTGCGACCCGCGGCTCAACGCCGACCAGGCGCTGGAGCTGGCCTTCCTGGTGGCGGAACGGTTGCAGGCGGCGCGTGAGCCGCCGCGTCGCGAGGCCGTCGCGGGCTGAACCTCAGCCGGCGATGGCGCGGGCGTAGAGGTCAGGGTCGACGTTGCCGCCCGAAGCGATCACCAGCGCCACGCCGCCGTCCTCCAGGTCGAGACGCCCCTGCAGGGCCGCCGCCAGGGCCACGGCCCCGCCGGGCTCCAGCACGAGCTTGAGGTGGCGGAAGGCGAATCGCATGGCCTCCAGCGCCTGCGCATCGCTCACCGCTACGCCAGCGCTGAGGCGCGCTCCATTGATCGACCACGTCAGCTCCCCAGGCGACGGCGCCAGCAGCGCATCGCTCAGGCTGCGCGCGCCGGGCGCATTGGCCACCCGTTCTCCGGCGGCGAGGCTGCGGCCATGGTCGTCGAAGCCCTCGGGCTCCACGGCGACGATGCGGGTGGAGGGCGACAGCTCCCCGAAGGCGATCGCCAGGCCGGCGATGAGGCCCCCGCCCGAGACGGGGCAGGCCAGCACGTCCGCCCTCTCGCCCAGGTCGGCGAGCTGGCGCGCGGCCTCGAGCCCCGCCGTCCCCTGGCCGGCGATGATGTACGGGTCGTCGAACGACGGCACGAGCACCGCGCCGCGCTGTTCCGCCAAGCGGGCCGAGATCGCCTCCCGGCTTTCGCTGAAGCGATCGTAGAACACCACCTCGGCGCCCAGCGCACGGGTGGCCTCCAGCTTCACCGCCGGCGCGTCAGACGGCATGACGATCACCGCCGGGCAGCCGACGCGGCGCGCCGCCTCCGCCACCCCCTGAGCGTGATTGCCGGAGGAGAAGGCCACCACGCCCGCAAGCCGCTCGTCCGCGGTGAGGCGGCTGATGCGGTTGTAGGCGCCGCGGAACTTGAACGAGCCCGTGCGCTGCAACGCCTCGGCCTTGACCCAGACGCGCCCGCCGCACGCCGCGTCGAGCGCGTCGCTGCGCAGCAGCGGCGTCTCGACCGCAAGGCCTGCGAGCCGCGAGGCGGCGTCGGCCACGTCGGCGAAGACGGGAGGCGTCACGCCGCGGTGGGGGCCAGCAGGCCGTCGAACACGAGCGCCAGGGCGCCGGCGTCGAGCGCGGCGCGTTCGGCCCAGCGGAACTTCGGCTTGGTGAGCACGAGCGTCAGCGACACGACGCCGTGCGCCGCCGCCCAGGAGGTCTGCGCCGCCACGTCCAGGTCCACGGGCTTCAGCCGGCCCGCGGCTTGGCATTCGGCGACCGCGCCGCGGAACAGGTCGTAGGTCTGGCGCCCAAGTTCGGCGAGCTGATCCTGCGGCGCGCGCCCCACCTTGTGCGGCGGCGCGCAGAAGACGAGCCGATAGGCGCCGGCGTGTTCGCGCGCGAAGCTCATGTAGGCCGCCAGCATCTCTCGGACGCGATCGACGGGATCCATTTCGCGGTCGCGAAGCGCTGTGTTCACGCCGATCAACCGCGCGATCTGACCGGCGCAGATCTCCAGCAAGATCTCGCTCTTGTCGCGGAAATGCATGTAGAGCGCAGTGGACGACACCCCCACCTCGTCGGCGATCCGTCGGATGGTGGCGCCTTCGTAGCCGTATTCGATGAACACGCGCTCTGCGGCGTTGAGGATCTCGGCCCGCCGCAGGTGGCCTTCGCCCTTCGCCTTGCGCGCCGACCGCGGCGCCGTCGTCTCCACCATGGCCGGGGTCAATGCGCCTAAAAACCCTCGACGCGGCCCATCCCCGTCCCGACGGCGATTAGATGGGAATCCGGCGTCGGGGTCAAAGGCTCGGCGCCTCGAATCAATCGACTCAACCGGAAGTGACTAGCATTAACGATTTGTCAATCCATGATCGCCGCGGGTGGAGGGGTCCGCATGACACGGGAGACGAGGACAGGCGCGGTCCTGCAGGCCAGTTGCGGCCTCGCGCTTACCGGACCGACCGCGGCGCAGTGGGCGCTCGGCGCGAGCGCTTCCGCCGCCATCGCCGCCATGCTGATCGCAAGCCCTCAACGGCTGCTCGTGGTCCTGCATGCGGTCTTCTTCACGATCTTCACCCTGGGCGTGGGGTGGCGGCTGGCGGCGCTGGCTACACGCGTGCGTTCTCGCCCCGCACCGCCCATGCCGCGGGGTGAGGCCCCGCGCTACACCGTGCTCGTTCCCCTCTATGACGAGGCCGAGGTGGTGGGCGACCTGCTGCGCAACCTGCGGCGCATCGACTATCCGCGCGAGCGGCTGCAGGTGCTCATCGCGCTCGAGGCCCACGATCTCTCCACCCAGGCCGCGGTGCGTGCGGAGGCGCCGCCGGCGTGGATGGAGGTGGTGGTCTGCCCGCCGGGCGGGCCGCGCACCAAGCCGCGCGCCTGCAACGAGGCGCTGCGCCGCGCCACCGGCGAGCTCGTCGTGGTCTACGACGCGGAGGACGCGCCCGACCCGCTGCAGTTGCGCGAGGCGGCGGCGCGCTTCGCGGCCGCCTCTCCGCAGCTGGCCTGCCTGCAGGCGCCGCTGCGGGTCAGGACCGAGCGCCTGACGCCCTTCGAGCGGCAGTTCGCCCTCGAATACGCCGCCCAGTTCGAGGTGATGCTGCCGGCCTATGCGCGCTGGCGCCTGCCGTTCCCGCTGGGCGGCACCAGCAACCACTTCCGCAGGTCCGCCCTCGACGCCATGGGCGGATGGGACCCCTGGAACGTGACCGAGGACGCCGACATCGGCATGCGCCTCGCCGGCCACGGCCTGCGCACCGGCATGCTGACCCTGCCGACCTGGGAGACGCCGCCCGATTTCAACGCCTGGTTTCCCCAGCGCGCCCGGTGGATCAAGGGCTACATGCAGACCTGGGGCGTCCACATGCGCACGCCCTTCGCCGGCGGATGGCGCCGCTTCGTGGCCTTGCAGCTGACGCTCGGCTACGCGCTGGTCTCGGCGGTGATGCACGGGCCGCTGGCGATGACGGTGGCCGCGGCCGTGCTCGTTACGGGGGCGCATTTCCCCGGTTCTGTGCCGGCGCCGCCGATCGAAGCGCCGGACGCCTTGCTGTGCTTGGTGGGCTGGCTCACGGGCGTCGCGCTGATGAGGGAGGGTGCGCGCCGCGCCGGTTCACGCCTCGGGTGGATCGACGCCCTCGTCGCGCCCACCTACTGGCCTCTGCAGTCGCTGGCGGCGGGCTACGCCATCCACCAGCTCGTCACCAAGCCGTTCCACTGGGACAAGACGCGCCACCGCGTCGCCGCGAGCAACGCGCACGCCGCCGCTCAGCGCGCGGGAAGCCCCGCCGCCGCCGTCTGGAGCGCCAGGCCGGAAGGCGCGTAGCCGCCTCGGTGCAGGTCGGCCAGGATCGTCAGCGGCGCAGAGCCCCCGTTCAGCCGGGCGCGGTAGACCGCCACGCTCTCCATCACCCGCATGACGTAGTTGCGCGTCTCGGAGAACGGGATGCACTCGATGAAGTCGGCCGGGTCGACGCTCGCCTGGCGCGGGTCGCCGCATTCGCTCGCCCACGCGGCGGCGCGTCCGGGCCCGGCGTTGTAGCCCGCCGCGGCCAGCACGTAGGAGCCGGAGAAGTCCCCGGTCAGCCCGCCAAGGTAGGAGGCCCCCAGCCGCATGTTGTACCCGGGATCGTCCAGTCGCGAAGCCGAGTATTCAAGCCCTTCGCGACGCGCGACGAGGGCGGCGGTCGACGGCATGAGCTGCATCAGGCCGCGCGCGCCCGCGCCGGAGCGGATCGCCGGCTCGAAGCCGCTCTCCTGGCGCACGATGGCCAGCGTGAAGGCGGGTTCCGGCCGGCCTGCGCCGGTCGGCGCGGACAGCACCGGCCAGCCGCGCTGGGGCAGGTAGAAGCCGCGGGTGATCGCCACCCGCGCCGCGCGCGTGCCCACCCCCGTCGCGCCGGACGCCTTGGCGAGGTCGACCAGCATGGCGGCCTCCTCCGCCGAGTTCACGTCGTCGGCGATGGACAGCACGAAGGCGGAGAACAGCTCGCGCTGGCCCGCATCGGCCAGGAGGCGCGCGGCCCGCACCGGCTCGCGGGCATCGAACCGCGCGCGGTCGGCGGCGGTGGGTTGTGGGTCCGACGGCAGGCTGATGGTCCTGATTCCGGCCTTCTCGGCGGCGAGCTGCCCGTAGAAGGCGGTGTAGTAGGCGCCGCCGTCGCGCCAGAAGCCCTGCGCCGCGGCGTCGTCGCCCCGCTGGGCGGCGGCGCGCCCGCGCCAGTACAGCGCGCGGCTGAGCGTGGTGGGCGTGGCGCCCGCCTGCTGCACGGCGGCGAAGTGGCGATCCGCCAGCGCCGGATCGTGCAGGCGCGTCAGGGCGATCCAGCCGGCGAAGAACTCCGCCTCGGTGTAGTCCACGCCGGGCGCCAGGCCGTGGGAGGCCGCCGCGGCGTAGGCGCCCTGCGCGTCGCCCGCCTTGAGCGCCGCCGTCATCAGCGCGCGCCGCTCGTTCCACACCGAGGCCGCGGCGTCGGGGCCGGGCGGGTCGGCGGTGGCGGTCTTGAGCATGCCCACCGCCACCACGTCGAGGTTGTGCTTGCGGTAGTAGCGCGCCCGATCGAAGGCGAGGCCGCCGTCGCCCTGCACCGAGGCGGGGAGGGCGGCGACCAGCGCCGGCGCGTCGCTGCGGTCGCTGCGCAGCGCCAGGCGCGCGGCGGCGAGCTGCTGGTGGTCGGCGTCGACCAGCGCGGTCATGGCGCGCGTCGCCGGGCCGCCGGAGGTGTAGAGCAGGTTCTCCAGGCGGCGGTTGTTGTCGTCGGCCGTGAGCACGCCGGCGAAGCGGGCCTGGATGCGGGCCTGGGTGTCGGCCTCGAAGCTGCGCTCGCGCCAGAAGTGGCGGATCAGGGCGATCGCCTCGGTTTGGCGGCCCTGCGCCTGCTCGGCCACGGCCAGCGCATAGGCGCCGTCGCCTGTCTGCGGCTCGCGGCCGTCGAACCAGGCGAGGGTCTGCGAGGGCGAGCCGGCCTGCACCGCGAGCGCGTGCTCCACCACGGCGCGCCGGCGCGTCTCGCGCGGCCAGTCCTGCAGGTCGTGGTCGGCGGCCAGCACCTGCGGCAGGCTCAGCATGGCGCCGGCCTGGTCGATCAGCGCCCAGGTGACGAGCTTGCGCGCCACCGGGTCGGTCAGGGCCGCCTGCTGCGCCTGGGCGCCGTTCACGTCGCCCCGTCGCACCGCCTGCAGGGCTGCGGACAGCGGCGAGTCGCTCACCGGCGACATGGCGGACGCGCCGATGCCGCCGCCCCGGGCGACGAGGGTGGCGTAGGGGATCGGCTGGCCGGTGGCGGTCGCGCCGGTGGTGGTGGAGGCGGCGACGGCCGGGCTCTGCGTCGAGAGCACCGCGTCGGGCGCGGACTTCTGCACGATGGCCGCCGCGGGAAGGCCGCCCTGCGGCCCCATCGTCGCGTAAGGCTGCGGCTGGGCGCTCGCGCCGACGGCGAGCGTCGCGGCGAGCACGCCAGCGCCCGCGGCGAACGGGCGGCGGGAGGGGGCGAGGCGCGTCATCGGCCGAGTCCTGTGGCGCGCAAGCGTGTCGTAAGCATGATGAGGGGATGGTGAACGCGGTGCGTCGCGGCAAGCGAAGCCTTGATTTCGCGTGACGGGCGAAACGCCGCAGCCGCCGAAGCCGGCGCCTTGCGTGGCCGCGCGGGCCGCTCCACTTTCTGCGCCCCATGAGCCGCCCCCTCTTCGCCGGCGCGATCACCGCGCTCGTCACCCCCTTCCGCGACGGCCGCGTGGACGAGGCCGCCTTTCGCGCGCTGGTGGAGCGGCAGGTGGCCGCGGGCGTGGCGGGCGTCGCGCCGGCGGGCACCACCGGCGAGAGCGCCACGCTCAGCGCCGACGAGCACCGCCGCCTCATCGAGCTCTGCGTCGAGGCGTGCGCCGGGCGCGTGCGCGTGATCGCCGGCACGGGGTCGAACGACACGGCCGAGGCCATCGCCATGACGCGCCACGCCAAGACGGTGGGGGCGGATGGGGCGCTGGTGGTCACGCCCTACTACAATCGCCCAAGCCAGGAGGGGCTCTACCGCCACTACGCCGCCATCGCCGAAGCGGTGGAGCTGCCGATCATCCTCTACAACGTGCCCGCGCGCACCGGCGTGGACATGGCCACCGAGACGGTGGTGCGCCTGTCGGCCCTGCCCAATGTGGTCGGCGTGAAGGACGCCACCGGCGACCTGGCGCGGCCGAGCCTCATGCGGCTCGCCTGCCCGGAGTCCTTCGCCCTGATCTCCGGCGATGACGCCTCGGCCCTGGGATACATGGCGCACGGCGGGCACGGGGTGATCTCCGTCACCTCCAACGTCGCGCCGGAGGCGTGCGCGCGGCAGATGCGTCAGGCCGCGGAGGGGGACTACGCCGGCGCGCTGGCGTTGCAGGACACGCTGATCGGCCTGCACACCGCGCTGTTCGCCGACAGCTCGCCTTCACCGACCAAGTGGGCGCTGGCCCGGCTTGGCTTCTGCACCGACGAGGTGCGCCTGCCGCTGGCGCCCTGCTCGCAGGCCGCGCAGGCGCGGGTGCGAGTCGCCCTGCACGCCGCGGGCCTCGCCTGATGGCGGCCAAGCCCGACGCCGACGGCCGCACCACCATCGCCGAGAACAAGCGGGCGCGTTACGACTACTTCATCGAGGAGACGCTGGAGGCCGGCCTCTCGCTCGTCGGCACCGAGGTGAAGGCGCTTCGCGAGGGGCGGGCCACCATCACCGAGAGCTACGCCTCGGCTGAGGGTGGGGGCATGGTGCTGGTGAACAGCTACATCCCCGAATACGCCGCCGCCTCGCGCTTCAACCACGAGCCGCGCCGTCACCGCCGCCTGCTGCTGCACCGCCGCCAGATCGACAAGCTCTCCACCGCCATCCACCGCGAGGGGCGCACGCTGGTTCCGCTGCGGCTCTATTGGGACGCCAAGGGCCGCGCCAAGCTCGAGATCGCGGTGGCGAAGGGCAAGAAGGCGCACGACAAGCGCGAGGCCAGCGCCGACCGCGACTGGCAGCGCGACAAGGCGCGGCTGATGCGGGAGAAGGGCTGAGCCGCCGCCGCCGCCCTCAGTCGTTGCGCATGTCGGTGGGGTTGCGGGTGGCGACCCAGCCGAGCCCGGTCGCCAGCAGCAGCAGGGCGGCGCTGAGGATGAAGGGCGCGCCGGCCTCCTCGATCGGGTGGCCGGCGCTGACGAAGTAGGCGAACACCGCGCCGAACAGCAGCGGCCCCGCCAGCTCGGAGATGCCGGTGAGGCTGGCGTTGGCCCCCTGCAGCTGGCCCTGCTCGGAGGCGCCGACATGGCGCGTCATCAAGGTCTGCACCGGCGGGCCGGAGAGCCCCCACAGCGCCAGCACCGGCAGCGAGGCCCATACCGCGCTTCCCGAGGGCGCGAGTCCGACGCAGACGAAGCCCGCCGCACCGAACACGAGGCCTACGAGGGCTGTGGCGCGCTCGCCCAGCCGCTTCACCACCACGTTCAGCAACAGCACCTGCACAAGCGCCAGCAGCACGCCGGCCGCGCCCAGCGTCAGCCCGATCTCGCCCGTGCCCCAGCCGAAGCGGTGCGCCGCGTACAGCACCACCGTGGTCGGCAGCGCCACCTGCGCCAGGTTGTTGAGGAAGGCCACGCCCGCCAGGCCCGCCAGATCCGGGTGGCGTTTCAAGAGCACGAGCGCCCCGACCGGATTGGCCCGCTTCCAGCTGAAGCCCGCGCGATGCTCGGGCGGCAGCGACTCGGGCAGCACCAGGAAGCCGTAGAGGGCGTTGGCCAGGCTGAACACCGCCGCCACCGCGAAGGGCGCGCGCAGGTGCACCTCGCCCAGCGGCCCGCCGATCGCGGGCCCGACGATGAAGCCCAGCCCCAACGCCGCGCCCAGGAGCCCGAAGGCGCCGGCGCGCTTCGAAGGCTCCACCGCGTCGGCGATGTAGGCCGAGGCCGTGCCGAAGCTCGCGCCGGTGATGCCCGAGAGCAGGCGTCCCAGGAAGAGCCATTGCAGGCTCGGCGCCCAGCTCATCAACAGGTAGTTGAGCCCCAGCCCCAGGTTGGACGCCAGGATCAGCGGCCGGCGCCCGAACCTATCCGAGAGGCTGCCGATCACCGGCGAGAAGAAGAACTGCATGAAGGCGAAGACGGTGTTGAACAGCCCGACCAGCATGGCCGCCAGCGCCACCGTGTTGCTCGGCAGATGGCGCATCAGCCGCGGCGAGAGCTGTGAGCCGTGCACCAGATCGGCGATCAGCCGCGGCAACACGGGCACCACCATGCCCAGCGCCATGGCGTCGAGCAGCACGGTCACGAAGATGAAGGCCATGGCCGCGCGGCCGCGGATGGCCCGCTCCCCGGTCGGAGCCGTCATACGGCGGGCGGCGCAACGCGGGTCACAGGCGCGATCCTAGCCGTCTGCGCCGGAAGGGGAGGGCGGCATGGCGTCTCAGGCGGGGCGCGCGTCGAGATCGCGTCGCACGGCAGCGAACACCGCCTCGAACATGGCCGGGGTGAGCCGGCCGGTGTTCGTGTTCAGCCGCGAGCAGTGGTAGCTGGAGTAGATGCGGTAGGGCCCGGCGTCGGTCACCACGCCATGCCCCGGGGCGGCGGCCGAAGCCTTGAGGCCCAGCGTGCGCAGGAGGCTGCGCCGCGACACGTCGCCTAACGCCACGATGGCGCGCAGGCGCGGCAGGGCCTGCAGACGCGCGGCCAGGAAGGGGCGGCAGGTGGCTTCCTCCGCAGGCGTCGGCTTGTTCTGCGGCGGTGCGCAGCGCACCGCGTTGGAGACCATGCAGTCGAACAGTTGCAGCCCATCGTCGGGCCGCGCGTCGTAGCGGCCGCGGGCAAAGCCGGTCTTAAGCAGCGTCTCGTAGAGCAGCACCCCGGCGTGGTCGCCGGTGAACGGGCGCCCTGTGCGGTTCGCCCCCATGCGGCCGGGCGCCAGGCCCATGACCAGGAGGCGCGCCTGCGGATCGCCCCAGGATCGCGCCGGCCCGTTCCACCAGTCCGGGTGCGCCTCGCGGTTCTGCGCCCGGTAGGCGACCAGCCGCGGGCAGCGGGGGCAGTCGCGCGGCGGCTCGGGATCGCCGCCCACCTGGGTGGCGAGCGCCTCAGCGCTCATTGTCGCGGTCGTAGTCCCGGTCCTGGCCGCGGTCGCGCCCGTGCGCGGGCTCGGTGAGGAAGCGGGGCGGGGGCGTCGTGGCGGCGCGCGGCCGCCCCATGGCGGCGGAGAGCTCGGCCAGGTCGATGTAGCGGTCGGCCTGGCGGCGCAGCTCGTCGGAGATCGCCGGCGGCTGCGAGCGGGTGGTGGAGACCACCGTCACCTTCACGCCGCGCCGCTGCACCGCGTCCACCAGCACGCGGAAGTCGCCGTCGCCGGAGAACAGCACGGCGTGGTCGAGCCGCGGCGCCTGTTCCAGCATGTCGACCGCGATGTCCACGTCCATGTCGCCCTTGATGCGCGAGGCGCCGGTCTCGCGGTCGGTGTAGCGCCGCGCCGCCTTGGTCACGACGTGGAAGCCGTTGTAGTCCAGCCAATCGAGCAGGGGCTTGAGCGGCGAGTACTCCTGATCCTCGATCACCGCGGTGTAGTAGTACGCCCGCACCAGCTCGGCGCCCTCGCCGAACTCCTCGAGGAGCTTGCGGTAGTCGATGTCGAAGCCGAGCGACTTGGCGGCGCTGTAGAGGTTGGCGCCGTCGATGAAGAGCATGGTGCGGGCGGGCGTGGGCATGGCGATCCCTGATACGGTCTCGGGCGAGCGGGCGGACGCCCTGGCGGTTGTGGCGCTGGGCGCCAACCTCGCCGGCGCCACAGGCGATCCCGCGGCGCGCATCGAGGCGGCGCTGTCGCGGTTCTCCGCGCACGGCCTGCACCTCGTCAAGCGCTCGCGGCTGTGGGAGTCGCAGGCGTGGCCCGACCCGACCGATCCGCCTTTTCTCAACGCGGTGGCGCTGATCGAGCCGACGCCCGGACCGGAGACGATCTTGAAGACCCTCCTCGCGCTCGAAGACGAATTCGGCCGGGCCCGGGGGGCTCGAAACGCCCCCCGTACGCTCGACCTCGATCTAATCGCGCATGGCCGTGTGGTGCTCGACACGCCCGACCTCAAGCTGCCCCATCCACGCGCCGCCGAGAGGCTGTTTGTCATGGCCCCGTTGGCGGAGATCGCCCCGGACTGGCGGCATTCGGTGCTGGATCTAACAGCGGCATCTCTAGCTAAGAGCGCTTCGGTGGGCGCAGACGCACGACCAATCGCCGCGGCAGCCGCTCCATTAGCGGACACGGAAGGACCTGAATTGCGCGAAGCTCGTCAGCGCTTCATGTTTGCAGGGAAACTTTCGATGAGGCCGAAGCCAGAGGAATGTTGAGCCGTTCCATCCTCACCTTCTACGAGGATGTTCACGTTACCGTCCCAGCCGACATGGCGCTGAGATAAAACTGCTCGTTGACCGTAAAATTCATGTCCAAGGGTGAGCACCAACCCAGAGCATTGACTCGCCTCAGAGCCACCCACGCCTATGGAGAAGATGGCTGGAGGCTCAAAGCGTGGCTGGCCTGTGATCACCCAACCCCAACCGTAGATGGGTCTCACCTCCAATGTGGGCGTGGTTTCCAGGCCGCGACACAGAGGACGCCTCGGGCGAGAATGCAAGTCGATCGCCTCGGCTGCATCCTTCGTGTGCACGTGCCGGCCATGCTGCGTTCGCCGCGTTGCAACATGAGGCGCGAGCCCCTATCCTCACCCGCTAAGCCTTCCGAAGAGTCCCCATGGCCCGCGTCACCGTCGAAGACTGCGTCGAGCAGGTTCCCAACCGTTTCAGCCTCGTGCTCATGGCCTCGCACCGCGCGCGCGCCATCTCCACCGGCTCGGCCCTGACCATCGACCGGGACAATGACAAGAACCCCGTCGTCGCGCTCCGCGAGATCGCCGATCAGACGGTGGAGCCCGACGAGCTGCACGAGGCGCTGATCGTCGCCCTGCAGCGCGTGGACGAGCGCACCGAGGCGGAGGAGGAGGCCGAGACCCTGGCCCTCCTCGCCGACCCGCAGCACATGCACATGAGCGAGCAGGAGCTCGTGCGGGCCCTGCAGAGCGATCGCGAGGGCGCCCAGGAAGAGCGCTACTGACGCCCGCGGGGCTCAGCCTCCTCGCGGCCCAGGCGGCCGACCCCGGCGCGTCGCCCCAGCCGCTGCCTGAGCCCGCTGGCGACGGACGCACGCCCCAGCGGGCGCGCACGCTGCGTCAGTACGAACTGATCGACCGCGTCCGCGCCTATGACGAGACGGCCGACGAGGGGCAGCTCAACCGCGCCTACGTCTACGCCATGCGCATGCACGGCAAGCAGCTGCGCGCCTCCGGCGATCCCTACTTCGCCCACCCGATCGAGGTGGCGGGCATCCTCACCGAATACCGGATGGATACGCCGACCATCGTCACTGCGCTCCTGCACGACGTTATCGAGGACACCTCCGCCACCCGTCTGGATGTCGCGGAGCTGTTCGGCGAGGAGGTGGCCGAGCTGGTCGAGGGCGTGACCAAGCTCTCCAAGCTGGAGTTCTCCAAGGAGGCGACGCGCCAGGCCGAGAACCTGCGCAAGTTCATCCTGGCCATCGCTCGCGACGTGCGGGTGCTCATGGTGAAGCTGGCCGACCGGCTGCACAACATGCGCACGCTGCACTTCATCAAGAACGTGGCGAAGCGCGAACGAATCGCGCGCGAGACGCTGGACGTCTACGCGCCGCTGGCCCGCTCAATCGGCGTGCACCGCATCACCTCCGAACTGGAGGAGCTGGCCTTCACCCACCTGAACCCCACCGCGCGCGCCGCCATCGTGCGCCGGCTGGAGCAGCTACGCGCCGACCAAGGGGGCGCCATCGCCACCGTCTCGGGCGAGATCGCCGAGAGCCTGTCGGAGGCCGGCATCCCCGCCAACGTCTACGGCCGCGAGAAGGCGCCCTATTCGATCTGGCGCAAGCTGCAGCGCAAGTCCGTCGCCTTCAGCCAGCTGGCCGACATCTACGCCTTCCGCGTCATCGTGGACTCGGAGGACGACTGCTACCGGGCGCTCGGCGTCATCCACCGCACCTGGCCCAACGTGCCGGAGCGGTTCAAGGACTACATCTCCACGCCGAAGCGCAACAACTACCGCTCGCTGCACACCACGATCGTCGGCCCCCGCGGCATGCGCATCGAGATGCAGATCCGCACCGAGGAGATGGACCGGGTGGCGGAGGAGGGGGTGGCCGCGCACTGGCGCTACAAGACCGGCGGCTACGGCTTCGACCGCGAGGCCGCCAAGGCCTCCGGCGGCGTCGATCCGCTGCAGAACATCCGCCACCTCGTGCAGGTGCTCGACCACGGCGGCGACGCCGAGGAGGCGATGGAGAACGCCAAGCTCGAGATGTTCCTCGATCAGGTGTTCGTCTTCACCCCCAAGGGTCGTCTGATCAGCCTGCCGCGCGGGGCCATGCCGCTGGACTTCGCCTACGCCGTGCATACCAGCGTGGGCGACACCACGCTGGGCGTGAAGATCAACGGCCAGCTCAAGCCCCTGCGCACGCCCATGCAGAACGGCGACGTGGTGGAGATCGTGCGCGGCGAGCGCCCCGCCACGCCCGCCGACTGGCGCTCGCTCACCGTCACCGGCCGCGCCCGCTCGGCCATCCGCCGCCACATCCGCGCAACGGAGAAGGAGGAGTTCGTACGCCTCGGCCGCGCCGCGGTGGAGCAGACCTTCGAGCGCGCCGGCAAGAAGCTTGCCGACGTGTCGCTGCGCCCCGCCTTCGACCGCCACGCGCTTGCGAGCGCCGACGAACTCTATGATGCGGTCGGCCGCGGCCGACTTACGCCCACGGCCATCCTGGAGGCGGTCTTTCCTGGCCTTTCCGACAAGGATCGCGCCGCAGCCACGGCGCGAATGCGGATCCAGGACGGGCGCGGCGCGCGGCTGTACGTGCGCGGCTCGGGCCTCACCTCCGGCGTGTCGCTGCACTTCGCCGGCTGCTGCTCGCCCGTGCCGGGAGACCGCATCGTCGGCATCCTGCAGCCGGGCGGGGAGGCGCTGGCGGTCCATACCATCGACTGCGCGCGCCTGGCCGAGTTCGAGGCGGACGAGGAGTTGTGGCGCGACCTCGCCTGGACGCCCGAGGCCGAGCGCAACACCGTCAGCCGCGCGCGCATCAACGCCACCATCCGCAACGCACCTGGCGTGCTGGGCGAGGCCTGCACGCTGATCGGCGAGGCGCAGGGCAACATCGCCAACCTGCGCATGAGCCACCGCCAGTCGGACTTCTTCGACGTGGAGTTCGAGCTCGATGTCGCCGACGCCCGCCACCTCGGCTCCATCGCCGCCGCCCTGCGCGCCTGCCAGGAGGTCGAAACCGTCGACCGGGTGAAGGGCTGAGCGCGATCGCGCGGGTCCGGCCCTGAACTACCGCCACGACTTCCACGCCGGCAACTTCGCCGACCTGTTCAAGCACGCCGTCTGGCTGGCGCTGATCGACGCGGCCGTGCGCGAGCCCGCGCCGCTGACCGTGCTGGAGACCCATGCCGGCGCTGGCCTCTACGACCTCGCGGGCGAGGCCGCCCGGCGCTCGGGAGAGGCGCTGACGGGAATTGAGCGGCTTCTGCAGGCGCGCGACCCGCCCGCGACTCTGCGCCGCCTCGCTGACGCCGTGCGTGAGGCGCGCGCGCATCACGGCCCGAGCGTGTACCCCGGTTCGCCCCTGCTGGCCGCCGCCGCCCTGCGCCCCGGCGACCGCTACATCGGCTGGGAGCTGCGTCGTGACGACCACGAGCGCCTCGCCGCCGCGCTGGCCAGGGAGAGGCGGCGCGCCGGATGTCCCACGCTGGAGGCGCGGCTGGGCGATGGCTACGCGCAGGCGCCGGGCGTCGTCGGCGAGCGTCGGTTGATCATGATCGACCCGCCTTTCGAGGCGGGGGACGAGGCGCAGCGATTGGCCGCCTGTGTCGCCGCGCTGGCGTTGCGCCCGGGCGGGCGGCTGGCCCTGTGGGCGCCGCTCAAGGATTTGGACGGCTTCGATCGGCTGATGGCCGGCGTGGAGACGGCGTCAGGCGTGACGGGCGCCGCGGTGGAGCTGCGGCTGCGGCCGCTCGACGATCCGCTGCGGCTGAACGGGTGCGCCATGATCCTGCTCAATGCACCGCAGGGCGTCGACGCGGCCGTCGAGAGCGCCGCCTGGTTGGCCGGCGCCCTCGGAGACGCGGGGGCTGGCGCGCGCCTACAACGGTGGCCCGCCGGCTGAGCCGCAACCCCCGCGCCCCGGGCGGGTTCTCGTACGTTGGACGAAATGGGAGACGGCGAATGTGGAGCGGCTGGCGACGGGCCGATGCGGCGCGGCGGAAAGTTCGCCGTGCGCTGCCTAGCTTGAAGGGAGTGCGTCTGCCCGCCGTGGCGGACCTGCATCTGCCTGACCTGCATGCCCCCGAGATCGATTGGGCGCGGGGCCGTATGGGATCGCGCGCCGCAACCCTGTGGCCCGCGCTCTTCGCCGCCGCCGGAGCGGGGGCCGCCGTCTGGTGGTGGAACCAGTGGGCCCGCGGAAACGCCGAAGCCGAAGCTTCACGCGGATCCGACGCGAGCAAGCCGCAGGTCGAGCTTTCGGCTGAGGACCGTGCGGGTGCTGCAGAGGGTGCAGCGGCTCCCGAGGCGATCATGGCGCATGCACCGGCGCCCGAGCAGCCCGCGATGAAGCCGGCTGGTCATGACGGCGCCCAATCCCCGCAGGCTGACGACGGGCTCGACGCAAGCTTGGTGGTTCTTGGCGCGACGTCCCGCAAGCCTGGGAAGGCCGCCGCCACGGGTTAGCCAGCCGAATTAGATGCGCAATGATCGTTTGCGCCAGAGTTGTTGCGATAAACTCGACGCGAAGCAATACATTAATGTTGGAACATCTTCGGCACACGGCGAGGAGTGGCGTCAGCCACATCTAAGGCATCTACAGCTCGCGGCTAAATCAACGTAGCGACTTGGCGGACCTCAGCCGCGGGCGTCGTACGCATCTCGCGCGTCCTGGATGGCGGGACGATGCGTGAAGGCCCAGTCGCCCAAGGCTTCGATCGGCTCGCGCAACGACTGGCCGAGGGCGGTGAGCTCGTAGTCCACACGCGGCGGGATCGTGGGAAAGACCGTGCGGGTGACCAGCCCGTCACGCTCCAATCCGCGAAGCGTCAGCGTCAGCATGCGCTGGGACACTCCGTCGATCGCGCGCTTCAGCTGGCTGAACCGCTTCGGCCCGTCGGCGAGCAGGATCACGACCAGCACCGTCCACTTGTCGCCGATGCGGGCGAGCACAGACTTCACGTGCTCGCAATTGCCCGGCAGATGGGCGCGTGCCGACCCGGGCACACCGATGTGACCGGGTTCTGCGGATGTGCCGTCTTGGAGGGTCATTGTCGGGCATTTAGATAGCCCTGGTCACAAAGAAATACCAGGAGCCAGCGGTGCACCTTCTCCACATCGATTCCAGCATCCTTGCAGACGGCTCGGCCAGCCGCAGACTCTCACGCGAAGTCACCGACAAGTTCGTCGCGGCCACCCCAGGCGCCCTGGTGACCTACAGAGACCTCGCCGCCGAGCCGCTGCCGCACCTTTCCGGCGCCGCCTTCGCGGCCACGCGCGCTCCCGTGGTCGCGCCCGATCCGGTCCTCGCCGCGGACTTGGCGCAGGGGAGAGCGGCGCTGAGCGAGTTTCTCGCCGCCGACACGGTGGTGATCGGCGTGGCCTTCTACAACTTCGCCATCCCCAGCCAGCTGAAGGCGTGGCTGGATCGCATAATCATCGCGGGCACGACGTTCCGCCACAACGCGGACGGTGGCGTGGAAGGCTTGGCGGGCGACAAGCGCGTGGTGCTGGCTGTGGCGCGGGGCAACTTCTACGGCATGGGCTCCCCTCATCAGGCTTTCGAGCACGCCGTCAGCCATTTGCGCACCGCCTTCGGCTTCATCGGCGTGACCCGCCTCGACGTGGTCGTCGCCGAGGGCATGGGGGCCGGGCCGGAGCCTCGGGCGGCGGGCATCGCCCAGGCCGAGGCTCAGATCGCCGCGCTCGCCGCCTGACGCGCCTCAGGCGGCCCGCTGGCTGTAGCCCAGGCGCGCGTTCAGTTCCTCCAGGAGCTGGATCGCGCTCTGCGCCAGCACTGTGCCCGGCGGAAACACCGCCGCGGCGCCCGCCTCGTGCAGCGCCGCCACGTCGTCGGGCGGGATGACGCCGCCGACCACGACCATGACGTCGGCCCCGCCCGCCGCGTCGAGCTCGGCGCGCAGTTCGGGGATCAGCGTCAGATGGCCGGCGGCGAGCGAGGAGGCCCCCACCACGTGCACCCGCTCGTCCACCGCCTTGGCGGCGGCTTCGGCGGGCGTCTGGAACAGGGGGCCGATCACCACCTCGAAGCCCAGGTCGGCGAAGGCGGTGGCCACCACCTTCTGGCCGCGGTCGTGCCCGTCCTGGCCCATCTTGGCCACGAGGATCTTGGGGCGCCGCCCGTCGGCCTCCACGAAGGCGTCGACCAGCCGGCGCGCGCGGGCCATCTCGGCGTTGCTAGGTCCCGCCTCGGCGGCGTAGACGCCGCGCACGCCGTCGACCTTGGCCACGTGACGAGCGAAGGCGCGCTCCAGCGCCGAGCTGATCTCGCCCACGGTGGCCTTGGCCCGCGCGGCCTCGACGCTCAGCGCCAGGAGGTTGGCCCCGCCCCGCGCGCCCGTGGTGAGGGCGGCCAGCGACGCCTGCGTGGCCGCCTCGTCGCGCTCGACGCGCAGCCGGGCGAGCTTCTCCAGCTGGCGCTCGCGCACCGCGGAGTTGTCGACCTTCATCACCGGGATGTCGTCGCGCCCGCCCTCCCGCCGGTAGCGGTTGACGCCCACCACGGTTTGCACGCCGGTGTCGATGCGCGCCTGGGTGCGTGCGGCGGCCTCCTCGATGCGCAGCTTGGGCACGCCGGCCTCGATTGCGCGGGCCATGCCGCCAAGAGCCTCGACCTCGGCGATGTGGGAAAGCGCGCGCTGCGCCAAGTCCTGCGTCAGCCGCTCCACATACCAGCTGCCGCCCCAGGGGTCGGCGGTGCGGGTGAGACCGCTCTCGTGCTGGATGAACAGCTGGGTGTTGCGCGCGATGCGGGCCGAAAAATCCGTCGGCAGCGCAAGGGCTTCGTCCAACGAGTTCGTGTGCAGGCTCTGCGTGCCGCCGGCGGTGGCCGCCAACGCCTCCACCGCGGTCCGGGCCACGTTGTTGAACACGTCCTGCGCGGCGAGCGACCAGCCCGACGTCTGGCAATGGGTGCGCAGCGCGGCCGACTTGGCCGCCTTGGGCGCGAACTCCTCGGAGACGAGCTTGGCCCAGAGAAGGCGCGCGGCCCGCATCTTCGCCACCTCCATGAAGTGGTTCATGCCGGTCGCCCAAAAGAACGACAGGCGCGGCGCGAAGCTGTCCACAGGCTGGCCGGCGGCGACGCCGGCGCGGATGTATTCGATCCCGTCGGCCAGGGTGTAGGCCAGCTCCAGGTCGGCCGAGGCGCCGGCCTCCTGCATGTGGTAGCCGCTGATGGAGATCGAGTTGAAGCGAGGCATCTCGGCGGCTGTATATGCGAAGATGTCCGAGATGATCCGCATCGAGGGCTCGGGCGGGTAGATGTAGGTGTTGCGGACCATGAACTCCTTGAGAATGTCGTTCTGGATGGTTCCGGAAAGCTGGTCGCGCCGTACGCCCTGCTCTTCTGCAGCGGCGATGTAGAGGGCGAGCACCGGCAGCACCGCACCGTTCATCGTCATCGACACGCTCATCTGGTCGAGCGGGATGCCGCTGAACAGCGTGCGCATGTCGAGAATGGAATCGATGGCCACGCCCGCCATGCCCACATCACCCTTCACCCGCGGGTGGTCGGAGTCGTAGCCGCGGTGGGTGGCCAGGTCGAAGGCCACCGACAGGCCCTTCTGCCCGGCCGCCAGGTTGCGCCGGTAAAAGGCGTTGGAGTCCTCGGCGGTGGAGAAGCCCGCGTACTGGCGGATGGTCCACGGGTTGGTGACGTACATCGTCGGATAGGGCCCGCGCACATAGGGCGCGATCCCGGGATAGCCTTGCGGGAAGGCGAGCCCCGCCACGTCCTCGGGCTGGTAGCTGGCCTTGAGCGCCAACCCCTCGGGCGTCTCCCAAGGCGCGCCTTCGGCGGCGGGGGCGTGGGGCAGGTCGGGCGTCGCATCGAAATCCAGCGCGGCGATGTCGGGCCAGATGGTCATGCGCCGAAGGCCTTCAGCGCTTCGGCGGGCCGAGGTGCGAACAGCGCATCCTCCACCAGGGCGCACCACACGGGATCGGTGGCGTCCACCAGGTCGACGTCGTCGAGGAAGCCCACGGCGGTGCGGCCGTCGGGCAGGAGCAGGCCCAGCGGCTCCAGCACCTCGCCTTCGGTGGTCTCGTGGCGCTCGGCCTGCACGATCAGCACGCCGAGCTGTGCCTCCTCCTCGTACCAGATGGCGGGCTGGGGCAGCGCTCCGGCCTCGAGGGGGAGCGGCGCGGGCGCCTCGGTCTCGCTCAGCGCGAAGACGGCCGCGCCGGAGGTCACGTCCGCCTGCGTGGCCATGCGTCCTGCGAAGTGGGAGGCCTGCGCCCAGGTGGCGGCGGTGAAACCCATGCTCATCGCGCCGCCTCCAGAATCTGGCCCAGCGCGGCGATCGCGTCCTCGCCCGCGTGCAGGGCGCCGTCCACGCCGGCGGCCTTGAGCCGCTCGGCCAGCGCGCCGGGCCTGCCGGCCAGCCACACCGTGCGGGCGCCCGCGGTGCGCAGCGCTTCGGCGGCTCGGACGGCCTCTTCGACGTAGCGTGCGTCGGCGCCGCAGATCACCGCGATGGGCGTTTCGGCGGCGAGATAGGCGTCGACTTGGCCGGCCCCGGCGGCGATCCCGCCGGCGGCCAGCAGGTTGCGCGTCCATGCCGTGCGGGCGGCGCTCTCGGCCGGCGGTCCCAGCACGGCGAGCCAGGCGCGGGGCGGGGGCGTGCGCGTGGCGGACCGGGCGCGCAGCCGCTCGTAGGGTTCGGCCAGGCGCTGCGGCGAGAGCGGGCCCGCCACCGCCGCGAACGGGCCGCCGGGGAGAGGCTCCACCTCCACGCCCGCCTCGGCCAGGGCGGGGAATTCGGAGACGCCGATCAATCCGTCGCGCCGCGTCAGCACGCGGCGCTGCAGCCGGGCGCGCGCCTTCGCCACGTCGGCTGAGAAGCTCCCGTCTGCCAGCACCGCCAGCGCACCGCCCGCCGCCTCGATGCGCTGCAGCTCGGCCCAGCCGGCGCGGGCGAAGGCGTCGGTCAGCCGCTCCACCAGGCCCGAGCCCCCGGCGGGATCGGCGACGCGGCCGAGGTGCGCCTCCTCCATCAGCACGAGCTGGGTGTTGCGCGCCTGGCGACGCGCGAAGTCGCTGTCGGTCGCCGAGCCGTCCTCAGTGAGCGGCGCGGTGAAGGGCGGCAGCACGAGGGCGTCGGCCCCGCCCACCGCGGCGCCCACGGCGGCGGAGGTGAGGCGCAGGAGGTTGGTCCAGGGGTCGAGCCGCGAGAGCGTGCGCCGCGCGCCGCGCGCCTCGATGCGCGTCAGGGGCTCGGCCCCGTGCGCCAGGGCCAGCTTGCCCCAGATCAGCCGCGCCGCGCGCAGCTTGGCGGCGGTGACGAACAGGCGCGGGTCGGCGGCGAGGCCCAGCACCACGCCGGCGAAGGCGTCCTCCACCGGCAGGCCGGCGTCGGCCAGGGCGCGCGCGTAGGCGAGCCCGCAGGCGGCGGCGAAGCCCAGCTCCTGCGCCTCCGTCCCGCCCGCCTCGTGCACGAGGTCGCCCGCGGCGCGCATCAGCGTGGCCGCCGGGTGCGCCGCGTGCAGGCGGACGCCCGTGCACGCCGCCTCCGCCAAGGCGTGCGCGGCGGCGTCCGCGCCGAGTTCGCCGAGCGCCGCGGCCCCCAGGGGGTCCATGTGGAAGGCCAGCGGGGCGGACGGGCCGCGACCGGCGGCCGCGCTCAACGCCTCGGCCGCCTCCACCCCGCGCGCGCCGGCGTCCAGCGCCACCGGGGCGAGGTCGGTGTGCACGCCCTCCAGCACCCGGGCGAGGGCGGAGACGTCGGCCAGGCCGCGGCGGCCGGCGGGGTCGAGGCGCAGCAGGATGGAGGCGGCCCCGCCCTCCAGGTCGGCCAGCGCCTGGGCGTTGGCGCGGGCGGGGTCGGGGTGGGCGACCAGCGTGCGCACCTCCCAAGGCCGCAGGGGATCGGGGGGAGAGATCGGTGGCCGCTGCGCGGTGGCGGCGTCCTCTCCGGCGTAGAGCGGCAGCACCTCGATTCCGTCAGCCAGGAGGGTGGTGAGGGTGGCCCTGTCGGCGCCCTTCAGCGTCTTGTCCACCAGCGCCAGCCAGGTTTCGCGCGTGGCGGGGGCGAAGCCGGCGGCGAGGTCGGGAGGGGCGGCGGGAGCGGCGTCGGCCATGGTCGCGGCGGACATGGCGCGCCGCATCAGGCCCCGTCAAGCGCGCGTGGAATGTGGGGAATGGCGGGGAAACCGCGCCGATCTCTCCCCGCCCGCCGCGCCGGGCGCAGGCTTCACGTCGATCAACCACGAGAGCCCGCCATGTCCGACGACGCCACGCCCCGGCTGGGGCTGCCCTACCTCGCCGCCGCCCAGGCGCAGAAGCACGTGACCCTGAACGCGGCGCTGGCGCTGCTCGACGGGCTGGTCTCCAGCGCGGTGGAGAGCCGCGCCCTGGCCGCTCAGCCGACCGCGCCCGCCGACGGGGCGCTCTACATCCTGCCCGCCTCGCCGACGGGCGCGGATTGGGCGGCGGCGGGCGGCGATGCGCTGATGCGCTTCGAGGCCGGCGCCTGGGAGGCGCTGCCCGCGGGCGACGGCCAGCTCGCCTACGTGCGCGACGAGGCGCGCATGGTGGTGCGCCGCGCCGGCGCGTGGGTGGATGCGGCGCAGGTGATCGGCGCCCTGCAGAACCTCGGCAGCCTGGGGATCGGGGCCACGGCCGACGCGAACAACCCGCTGATCGTGGCCGGCCCGTCCGCCCTGTTCACCCACGCCGGCCACGGCATGCAGGTGAAGCTCAACAAGGCCGCCGCCGGCGAGACCGCCTCGCTGCTCTACCAGGACGCCTACGGCGGCCGCGCCGAGCTGGGCCTGTGCGGCGACGACCGCTTCCACCTGAAGGTCTCGCCCGACGGGTCGACCTGGAGCGAGGCCTTCACCGTGGACGGCCAGGGCCGCGTCGGCTTCGGCACGACGCCCACCAGCCGGCTGCAGGTGGAGGGCGCGGTGCGGGTGAAGACCTACGCCAAGGCCGCCCTGCCGTCGGCTTCGGGGGAGGGCTCGGGCGCCATCATCCACGTCTACGACGACAGCGCGGGCTCCACGCTCGCCTTCTCCGACGGCGGCACGTGGCGGCGCGTGCACGACCGCCAGCCGGTGGCGTGAGGAGGCGCGCGATGGACACCCTCCTCACCCGCATGGGCGACTTCGGCCGCGGCGGCTGGCGCCCGGCGCTCGGCTGGGCGCTGACGCCGTGCGTGCTCTACGACTTCATCGGAGGCCCCTGGCTGCGCCGCCCGGCCGACGCCGCCGAACTGGTGGCGCTGATCGCCGCCGCGGGGGCGCTCGTCGCCGCACGCACGGTGGAGAAGGCGAGGGGGCTCGCATGACCGACCCCAAGCTCGAAGCCCTGCTGCGCCGTCACGAAGGCGTGCGGCTCAAGCCCTACCGCGACACCGTCGGCAAGCTCACCATCGGCGTCGGCCGCAACCTCGACGACGTGGGCATCACGCCCGACGAGGCCACGGTGCTGCTGCGCACCGACATCGACCGCACCGCGGCCGCCCTCGACACGGCCTTGCCGTGGTGGAGCTCGCTGGAGCCGGCGCGGCGGCGCGTGCTGATGGACATGGCCTTCAACCTGGGCGTGCCCGGCCTCCTGGCCTTCAAGCTGACGCTGGCGGCGGTGCGCGACAGCTGCTTCGACGAGGCGGCGACCCGCATGCTGCAGTCGCGCTGGGCCACGCAGGTGGGCAGGCGGGCGCAGGAGATGGCGCAGGCCATGCGCACGGGCCTCGACCCCAAGGCGCCGCGCGCATGACCGGCGCCGCGCTCCTCGCTTTTTTGCTGCGCCACGAGGCGCTGCTCGGCTGGGCGGCCGTGCTGGCGGGGGCTGCGCTCGTCGGCGGCGTGCTCATGCACCACGCCGACGCGCCGGCGCTCGCCCACGCCCGCGCGCAAGCCGCGGCCGCCCAGGGGGCCGCCCGCGTACAGGCCGCGCAGACCGCCATCGTCCAGGGGGCGAGCGACGCCCTCGCCACCGCCGCCGGCCGCGAGACCGCAGCCGTCCGCCATTCGGAGACCTCCGCCCATGCCGTCGAGACCGCGCCCGGCGCCGCTGCGCCGCTTCCTGCTGACGTGCTCGCTGGCTGGGCTCGCGGCGTCGACGGCCTGCGCGACGAGGCCGCCCGCACCCGTGCCGACGCTCTCCCTGCCGGTGGCGGCGAGCCTGCGCGCGCCGTGCCCGCGACCGGAACGCCCGGCGGCGCCTGACGTGGGCGCCCTGGCGGCCTTCTCGGTGCGCCAGGAGGCGGCGATCAGCGTGTGCGAGGCGCGCAAGGACGCGGCGGTCGGCGTGATCGACGCCGCCAACGTCGCGCTGCACGCGCTCGCCGAGCCGCCGGTCCGCCGCCGTTGGCTGAAGTGACGCGGCCTTTCGCCCGGCTGCGCGGGCGCAGCGATCTCGCCTGCGCCGCCCCGTTTGCGCCTGGAGCGGAGGCTGCACTTTACACCTTGCACCTGAATTCGAAGGTGCAAGGCGGGCGGCGGGATCGCGGCGGGCTGTCGACCCTCGCCAGTTCGGCGGGCGGGGCGGTTTGCGCAAGCTGAGACTGATCGCTACTCACCGGGCATGTTTTCCAAGATCCTGATCGCCAACCGCGGCGAGATCGCGGTGCGAATCATCAAGACCTGCCGGCGGATGGGGATCGCCACCGTGGTGGTCTATTCGGAGGCCGATGCTGGCTCGCTGGCGGTGGAGATGGCCGACGAGGCGGTGGCCATAGGGCCTCCGCCGGCGGCGCAGAGCTACCTCGTGGCCGACAAGATCATCGCCGCGGCCAAGGAGACGGGCGCGCAGGCCATCCACCCGGGCTTCGGCTTCCTCTCCGAGCGGGCCGACTTCGCGCAGCGGTGCAAGGACGAGGGGATCGTCTTCATCGGCCCCAACGCCCACGCCATCGAGGCTATGGGCGACAAGATCGCATCGAAGAAGTTCGCCGCCGCCGCCGGCGTCTCCACCGTGCCGGGCCACATGGGCGAGATCGACAACGCCGCGCAGGCGGTGCGCATCGCGGGCGAGATCGGCTACCCGGTGATGATCAAGGCCTCGGCCGGGGGCGGCGGCAAGGGCATCCGGGTGGCTTATTCCGACGCCGAGGTGGAGGAGGGCTTCCCCGCCGTGAAGGGCGAGGCGCTGGGCGCCTTCGGGGACGACCGCACCTTCATCGAGAAGTTCATCGAGAGCCCGCGCCACATCGAGATCCAGGTGCTGGGCGACAAGCACGGGCACGTCGTCCACCTGTTCGAGCGCGAATGCTCGATCCAGCGGCGCAACCAGAAGGTCGTGGAGGAGGCGCCCAGCCCCCTGCTCGACCCCGACACGCGGGCGAAGATGGGCGCGCAGGCGGTCGCCCTCGCCAAGGCCGTGGATTACGACAGCGCCGGCACCGTCGAGTTCGTGGCGGGGCAGGACAAGAGCTTCTTCTTCCTGGAGATGAACACCCGCCTGCAGGTGGAGCATCCGGTCACCGAGCTGATCACGGGCCTGGACCTCGTCGAGCAGATGATCCGGGTGGCGGCCGGCGAGCCCCTGGCGTTCGGGCAGGACGACCTGAAGATCGACGGCTGGGCCATCGAGAGCCGCATCTACGCCGAGGACCCCTATCGCGGCTTCCTGCCCTCCATCGGCCGGCTGCAGCGCTACCGCACGCCCCCCGAGGGCGAGCACGGCGGCGTGCGGGTGCGCAACGACACCGGCGTACGCGAGGGCGACGAGATCTCGATGTTCTACGACCCCATGATCGCCAAGCTGTGCGCCTGGGGGCCGACCCGCGAGGCGGCGGTGGATGGCATGGCGGCGGCGCTGGAGGGCTCGGTGATCGAGGGCCTGGGCCACAACACCCCCTTCCTCTCGGCGGTGATGGACCAGCCTCGCTTCCGCGAGGGCCGCCTCTCCACCAGCTACATCAAGGACGAGTTTCCCGAGGGCTTCCACGGCCTGGAGCCCGACGCCTTCCAGCGCGACGTGCTGAGCGCCGTGGCCGCCTGGGCGCACACGCTGCAGGCCGCCCGCGCCCGCCCCGCCGGGAGCGCCGCGCGCCCGCGCGACGAGTGGATCGTGGTGCAGGGCGGCGAGCGCCGAGGCGTGCGGCTGAGCCGCGAGGGCGAGGCGCTGAACGTGCAGTTCACCGACGAGGGCCGCACCGTCGCCTTGTCCGACGTCGCCTGGCGGCCGGGCCTGCCGCTGTTGTCCGGCCGGCTGGACGGGCGCGCCTTCTCGGCCATCGTCCATCCCGCGGCCGAGGGGTGGGTGGTGCGCCACCGCGCCGCCCGCGCGCGGGTGATGGTGCTCAGCCCCCGCTCGGCCGAGCTGCACGCCAAGCTGCCGCCCAAGCGCGCCGCCGACACCGCCAAGCTGATCGCCTCGCCCATGCCGGGGCTGGTGGTGTCGGTGTCGGTGTCGCCCGGCCAGGAGGTCAAGGCGGGCGAGCCCGTGGCGGTGATCGAGGCCATGAAGATGCAGAACCTCCTGCGCGCCGAGCGCGACGGCGTGGTCAAGACCGTGGGCGTCAAGGCCGGCGACAGCGTCGCCGCCGACGAGGTGCTGGTGGAGTTCGCGTGACGCCGCCCGCGGCCGCCGCGCCTGCGCGCCGCCGCGCCCAGACCGCCGGGCTCCTGCGCCAGCTGCTCAGCCCGCGGGGTAGGCTGCGCCGGCGCGGCTTCTGGCTCACCGGGCTGGCGTTCGTCGTCTTCCTGGTCGTGATCATCTACGTCAGCGCGCCGCTGGCGCAGTTCTTCGCTGGCGCGGCCGTACGCTCGGCCAGGGCCACGGCGGCCCGCATCGCGCCCCTGCTGCTCGCGGCGGAACTGCTGCTGGCGTGGCCGGCCACCGCGGTGATGGTCAAACGCGGACACGACCGGGGCTACGGGGCCGCGCGGACCCTGGTGGTCTGGGGCGTGTTCCTGGGCTTGGGGCTCCTGGCCCCGGTGCTGCCGTTGGCGCCGCGGCTGTTCGTACAGGTGGCGATCCTGGCCTACCTCGTGGCCGACTACGGCTTCACGCCGGGCGTGCGCGGACCCAACGCCTACGGCGACGATCCCCGCCAGGTCGCGGTCGCATGAGCGGGGTCAGCCAGCTCTTCCTCAACGGCGCGGGGCGCATCGGGCGGCTGCCGTTCTGGCTGGGCGTGGGCGCGCTCCTGCTGGTGCTCGAGCTCTACGAGGCGGCGACGCCCGCGCCGGTGCAGCGCTGGACGGCGTGGCTGGCCGACCTGCTGCTGGTGTTCAGCGCCTGCGCGGTGATCGGCAAGCGGCTGCACGACCGCGGCCGCTCGGGCTGGTGGACGGCGCTGGTGCTGCTGGCCTTCGTCAACGTCTGGCCCGGGCCGCGCGGGCTGGGCTGGCTGTTCGCGCCGATCCTCCTGGCCGCGGTGGTCGACCTCGGCCTCCTCCCCGGGCAGGGACGCTTCAACCGCTACGGCCCCCGCCCGCGCCACCTTCCGACGCTGCGCGGGGCGCAGAAGGCCACGGCCTGACCCCGCCGCCTTCCTAGCGCCGATCTATCCACCCTCCTCCACGAAGGCCGTATCCTGCGGACCGTCGAGAGGCGCGGCCGGACTGTCCGGTGGCGGAGTCCGGCGGCGAGAACGGGGAAAAACGCATGCCGGTCAACGACTCCGCGTGTTCGACCGGACTGTCCGGACAGAACACGTATCGCGTGCGGATGTGCGGAGCGATCGCCTGCGTCGCCGGCCCGCTGCAGGCGTGAGCGGGGCGAAACGCGCAGTCACAGCGGCGGCGCGGCGGCCTGCACCGGGCCGAACACCTCGACGAAGGCGGCCTTCAGCGCCGCGTCCGCCTCGTCCATCGTGACGGGGCGCCCGACGTCGACGAGGCTCGTCACCCCGTGGTCGCGAATGCCGCAGGGCACGATGCCGGCGAAGTGGGCCAGGTCGGGCTCGACGTTCAGGCTGATCCCGTGGAAGCTCGCCCAGCGGCGCACCTTCACGCCGATGGCCGCGATCTTGTCCTCGCGGGCCGCCACGCCCGGCGTGCGCCGCTCCACCCACACGCCCACGCGCCCCGGCCGCACCTCCCCCGCGACGTTGAAGGCCGCCAGCGCACGGATCACCCACCGCTCCAGCGCGCGCACATAGAGCCGCACGTCGCGTTTGCGCGCCGTCAGGTCGAGCATGACGTAGGCCACCCGCTGGCCGGGGCCGTGGTAGGTGAACTGCCCGCCGCGCCCGCTGGCGAACACCGGCAGGACGCCTGCGTCGAGCAGGTCCTCCGCCCGCGCCGAGACGCCGGCGGTGTAGAGCGGCGGGTGCTCCAAGAGCCACACGACCTCGCCCGCCTCGCCCGCGGCGATCGCCGCCGCGCGCGCCTCCATGGCCGCCACCGCTTCGGGGTAGCCGACGAGCCCAGGCGAGAGCGCCCAGCCGACCGCGCCGGCGTCGGTGCGCAGGAAGCGGGTGGGAACGGCCCCTTCGGCGGGAGCGCTTAACGTGGGCGCAAGCATGGCCGGGCCAATGTGGCCCCGACGCCGCCGCGGGCAAGCGGGGGCGGGGGAGCGTCGGTCGCGTGAGTCAGGTCTCGGCGGTCCAGGTGGAGATCTCGGTGGTGCTGGGGCGCTCCACCCTGCCCATGGCGCAGCTCCTGCGCATGGGCCGGGGCGCTGTGATCCCGCTCGACGCGGGCGAGCGCGACGAGGTGTGGATCCTGGCCAACAACCATCCCGTGGCGCGCGGCGAGATTCAGATCAGCGACGACAAGATCGCCATCACCGTAACCGGCCCCGCCAACGTTTACGACTACCTGGCGGGCGGCCAGGCCAAGGCGGCGTAGAGGCCGCTTCCCACGCCCCTTCGCGTTTGCTACCTCCCCCGCCTCCGGGCGCGAGCGGTCGTGGCGGAATTGGTAGACGCGCAGCGTTGAGGTCGCTGTGGGGCGACCCGTGGAAGTTCGAGTCTTCTCGACCGCACCAGCCTTATGAGACCCCGCGGCCCGCCCTCACCGGCGGGCCGTTCTCGTCTGCGTGGCACCATGGCCCGCCCTTTGCGGCGCGGGGGAGAGCGCTGTCTCGGCGCCCCGGTACGGCACACATGAAGCTCCACCCGCGCGTCACCTCCGCCACCCTCGACTTCGTCGCGCAGTTCGAAGGGCTGCGGCGCCAGGCCGCGCGCCTGCCGGACGGGCGCGGCTGGACCATCGGCTTCGGGCATACCCGCACCGCCCGCCAGGGCGCGCAGGTGAGCGCCGAGGAGGCTCGGGCCCTGCTGGCGTGGGACCTCTCCCAGGCCGCCGCCGTGATCGAGGCCACGGTGTTCGCCCCGCTGGAGGCCAACGCCTTCGACGCCCTGTGCGACTTCTGCTTCAACGTGGGCGAAGCGGCGTATCGCGTCTCAGACGTGCTGCGGCGGCTGAACGAGGGCAAGCCGCTGCGCGCCGCCGCCGCCATGGAGATGTGGCGCCGCGCCGAACTGGGCGGCGAGAGCTACATCGTCGACGCCCTGGTGCGCCGTCGCGCCGCCGAGAAGGCGCTGTTCCTCACCCCCGACCTCGGCTTCCCGGCGGCGCCGACGCCCGTGCTGCAGCCGCAACTCGATCGCCGGCTGACCTACGGCACCGACCGGCTGGCCGCCTCGGAGGAGGCCTCGGTCGATTGCCTGGCCCCGCTCGACGGCGACGATTGCCGGCCGGTGTTCGCGCCGCGGTCGGCCGTCAGCGTCGCCGCCGAAGCGGTGGCCTCTCGCCTGGCGCGGATCGGCCGCGAGCCGATGGACGACGAGGCGCCCCCGACGTCCGTGACCTCCGACGCGGAGCCTCCGCCGCGGGCCGCCTTCGCCGAAGCGCCCCCCAGGGCGGCGGCGGCGATCGGAGACGGCCCGCGCGCGCACGATGCGCGCAGCGGCTTCCCCGCCGCTGGAACCCGGGGCGCGCCCGCCCGCGGCCCGGCGCAGCGCTGGCTGGAGGCGGGCGTCGTGTGGGGGGCGATCGGGCTCATCGGCGTGGTGCTGTTCGCGGTGGCGGTGGTGTGCATCCTCGATCGGCCGACGGTCGGCTGCGTGCTGGTGGCGGTGCTGGGCGTGGTGGTGATGTTCCCCGCCGCGGTGCATTTCCTCGACGGCCGCCGCCGCGCACCCGGCTGAGAACGTCGCAGCCCCGCCGCTCGCGTGCTATCGCGCGGCGCGATGGACACTCCCGAGGAGCCCGGTGCGTCGCTTGCCGGCGTGGCGCCTCGCGTGGCCTACCAGGGCGCGCCCGGCGCCTTCTCCGAAGAAGCGGCCTTGCGCTTTTCACCGGGCTCCGCGCCTGCGCCCTATGCGACCTTCGCCGAGGTCTTCGCGGCGGTGGGGCAGGGCGCGTGCGCCCGCGCCTGCGTGCCGCTGCGCAACAGCCTGGCGGGAGACGTGCCGGAGGTCGCCGCGTTGCTCCCTGGATGCGGCCTGCGCGTCGTGACCGAGCACGACCTGCCGATCCGCCTGCACCTCATGGCGCCGCCGGGCGCTTCGCTGGGCGGCCTGCGTACGGCCTGGAGTCATCCGATGGCGCTCAAGCAATGCGGGCGTGGCCTGCTGAGACTGGGGCTGGCGCCCGTCGAGGCGTTCGACACCGCGGGCGCGGCGCGTGAGGTGGCCGGCGCCGCCGACCCCACCCGCGCCGCCGTGGCCGCGCTAAGGGCCGCGGCGCTGTACGGCCTTGTCGTGCTCGCCGCGCATATTCAGGACGAGGCGACCAACACCACCCGCTTCGCCGTGCTTTCGCGGTGACATCATGCGCTCGCACCTTGCTTGCGGCTTGACGGCGGCGCCGTTTGCCCTTTCCATCGGATTTCCTGATCGCCGAGCCAACCGGAGCGCGCCATGTCGCCGCGTCTCATGACCGTCCTGTCCGCCCCGGCTCGGGCCTTTCTGCGCGGCTATCGCGTCCCCGTACGCAGCTTTCGATACGCCGGCTGAGGCGTCGCGCCGCCCTCGGCGCTGACCGCCTCGCCGGCGACTCTCCTGCGGGAGAGCGGCTGTACGCATCCATTCCCCCCATGCGACGCGGCTGCGCCCGAATGCGCGCCGGCCGCGTCAGATTCCCAAGGCTCTGTTCCCATGACCACCTCCGCGCTCCGCGCAGGGCGGCCCGCCGCCGCCAAAGGCTCCTCGCCCACTTCCGTCACCGCCGCCGACCTCAACCTGCAGGCGCTGCGGGCCGAGATCGACGAGGTGGACGACGCCATCCTCGATCTCCTGCAGCGCCGCCGGGCGCTCACCGCCAAGATCGGCCGGGCCAAGGCCGATGGCGAGCCGGTGCTGCGACTGAAGCCCGACCGAGAGGCGGCCGTGCTGCAGCGCCTGAGCGAGCGGGTGGAGCCCTCCATGCGCACCATGACCCGCGCCGTCTGGCGCGAGGTGATGAGCGCGGGCCTGGCCGAGCAGGAGGCGCTGGAGGTGCTGGTATGGACGGGTGAACACGCGCCCCACCTCCTGATGGAGGCGCGCCACCGCTTCGGCGCCCACCCGGCCTACCGCCTCGTCGCCGACCCGCAGGCGGCGCTGTCCGCGGCCGAGGCGGGCGCCGCCGTCGCTGTGCTCGCGCTGGACGATCTCTGGTGGACGACGCTCGCCGACGACCACCCCAACCTGTGGGCCTTCGAGATGGTGCGCCGCCCCAACACCGGTGAGGCGCTGGCGCTGGCGGTGGGACGCATCGACGCGCGCTCGCTTGCCGCCGGCCCGGTGTTGCGCGCGGTGCGCGGCGGCGACGCCGACGGGTCGCTGCGCCCGGCTGCGCGGCTTCACGCCAGCGCCGGCTGGCTGCTCCGCGCCGAGGCGAGCGAGGCGGCGGTAGATGACGCCAGCCGCGACGCGGGCGTGATCGGCCGCGCCGCACCGCTGCCCTGGCGCCCCCGCGGGTGAAGCGACTCTCGACGCGATCACGAGCCGGCCGCATCGCCGGATGCCCTGCAGGCCTGGCCGCTACTCCCGCAGCAGCTCGTTCACCGCCGTTTTCGCCCGCGTCTGCGCATCCACGCGCTTGACGATGACCGCGCAGGCCAGGCCCACGCCGCCGTTGGGATCGGGCAGGGCGCCCGGGACGACCACGCTGTAGCTCGGCACGCGCCCGCGGTGGATCTCGCCGGTGGCGCGGTCGACGATACGGGTGGAGGCCGAAATGAACACGCCCATGGCGAGCACCGCGCCCTCCTCGACGATCACGCCCTCGGCCACCTCGGCGCGGGCGCCGATGAAGCAGCCGTCCTCGATGATGGTGGGGTTGGCCTGCAGGGGTTCGAGCACGCCGCCGATGCCCGCTCCGCCCGAGATGTGCACGCCCGGGCCGATCTGGGCGCAGGAGCCGACGGTGGCCCAGGTGTCGATCATCGCGCCCGCGCCCACGTAGGCGCCGACGTTGACGAAGGAGGGCATGAGCACCGCGTCGCGGCCGATGTAGGCGCCGTGGCGCACCACGGCTCCCGGCACGGCGCGGAAGCCCGCCTCGGCGAAGTCGTCGCCGCGCCAGCCCTCGAACTTGAGCTTCACCTTGTCCCACCAGGGCCCTGGTGCGTCGCCCCCGTGGCCGGAAAGGGCATTGGCGCGCAGGCGGAAGCTGAGCAGCACCGCCTTCTTCAGCCACTGGTGGGTCACCCAGGCGCCGCCCACCTTCTCGGCCACGCGCAGCTCGCCCCGGTCGAGCCGCTTCAGCGCCTGCTTCACCGCCTTGCGCGCCGCCCCCTTGGTCTGCGGGGTGAGGGCGGCGTGGTCCTCCCAGGCGGCGTCGATCTCGGCTTGCAGCTCGGCGGTGTCGTGGCTCATGCGCGCGGTGTAGCCAGCCGCGCGCGCTCCAGGAAGGGGACGAGCGCGGGCGCGCGATGGTCGACGAACGCATGGTCGTCGGTACTGGCCTGGCGACCCACCAGCACGGTGGTCATGCCCAGCGCCGCGGCGGGGGCGAGGTTGGCGGGCGTGTCCTCGAAGAAGGCCGAGGTGGAGAGCGCCACGCCGTGCGCCGCGATCAGCCGCTCGAACGCCAGCGGGCTGGGCTTGGGCGTCAGGCCCATGGCTTCGAGGTGGAAGACCGCGTCGAACAGGTCGTCCAGCCGCAGGTGCTCCAGCACGCGCCGCGCATGGCCGGCCGAGCCGTTGGTGAACACCAGCCGCCGCCCGGGCAGCCGCCCCAGCGCCTCGCGCACGCGGGGATCGGGAACGAGGCTGTCGAGGCTCACCTCGTGCACCTCGTCCAGGAAGTGCTGCGAGTCGACGCCGTGGAAGGCGACCATGCCGGCCAGTGTTGCGCCTTGCTCGTGCAGGTAGCGTTGCTGCAGGGCCATGGCCTCCGCGCGCGGCAGGCCGGTGACGCGCTGCACGTAGGCCGTCATCCGCTCGCCGATCAGGCCGAGGAACAGGTCGCCGTCGGCGTAGAGGGTGTTGTCGAGATCGAAGAGCCAGGTGTCCACGTGGCGCAGATCTGCGCCCTCAATCGCCGACGCGCCGTTTGCCGTAAAGGTCATCGGACCGTGACCGTCTCGTCGTCGTCCGCCGTCGCCCCGATTCCGAGACCGTCGATCGGCGGCCCCCACTCGATCATGCCAACGTGTTCTCCGACGCCGTCCCAGAACGGCTCCTGCACCGCGTAGGTGCTATGCGCGTCGCCGGGCGGCCGCGGTGACCCGAGTGCTGAGGTGATCCTCGACACCACCTCCTGGGCGCAGGCGTCACGGACGCCGCGGCTGAGATCAAGTTCGACGTGCGTCAATCGGCCATGCATGCCCGTGAAGCGGACGGCGAAGGTGCAGCCGCCGAGCGCCACCAGCGCCTGACGACCCGGCGTGAGCAGGGTGTTGGGTGCGTGCTCGTCGGTGTCGGGTCGCCAGACGAGCGCGGCGCGCCCGATCTGATCCGCCGCCTCACCCCAATGCAGCGCGCCAAGCCCCAAAGCGTCCAGGGCGGGGGAGGGCGCGGCGCCTGCGAGGACGGCCGCACCGACGAGGGCGGTGATCATCTCGGCCTCCTGCTAGGTCGCGGTCACGGGGTGATCAGCGTGCCGGCGCCTGTGGCGGTGAACAGCTCGACCAGCATGGCGTGAGGGCGGCGGCCGTCCATGATCACCACTGCGCCGACGCCGCCTTCGATGGCGGCGATGGCGGTTTCCAGCTTGGGGATCATCCCGCCCACCGCCACGCCGGTGGCGATCAGCTCGCGGGCGCGGGCGATGCTCAGCTCGCGGATCAGCGCCTTGCCGGCGTCGAGAACGCCGGCCACGTCGGTGAGGAGCAGCATGCGCTTGGCGCGCAAGGCGGCGGCCACCGCGCCTGCGCAGGTGTCGGCGTTGATGTTGTAGGTCTGCCCTTGCGCCGAGACCCCGATCGGGGCGATCACCGGCACGTAGTCGTGCGCCGAGTCGATCAGGCCCTGCACGAGTTGCGGGTCCACCAAGGTGGGTTCGCCCACGAAACCCAAGTCGATCGCCTCCTCGATGCGGCTGCCGGGGTCGACGCGGGTGCGCACCGCCTTCTCCACCGTGATCAGCCGCGCGTCCTTGCCGGAGAGGCCCACGCCGCGCACGTCGGCCTCGGCCCCGGCGCGGTTGATGTAGCTGACGATCTCCTTGTTGATGGCGCCGCAGAGGACCATCTCGGCCACCTCCATGGTCGCCTCGTCGGTGACGCGCAGGCCGTCGACGAAGCGGCTCTCCACGCCGGCCTTCTTCAGCATGCGGCTGATCTGCGGGCCGCCGCCGTGCACCACCACCGGATGCACGCCCAGGAGCTTGAGCAGGACCGCGTCGGCGGCGAAGGACTTGGCCACCGCCTCCTCGCCCATGGCGTGGCCGCCGTATTTGATGACCACCGTCTCCCGGTCGTAGACCTGGATGAACGGCAGCGCCTCCGCCAGGGTGGCGGCGGTGGCCCAGCCCGCCTCTTCCTGCGCCGCCGAAGGCGCGGGCGTGCGGGGCGGAGGCTCGGCGTCGCTCATGGCGCGCGGGTTTAGGGGCTTTGGCGGGGGAGGGGAACCGGCGCCTAGGCGCCCAGCACCCTGCGCAGCGAGGCCTCGACCTCGCCGCCGCACCAGGCGTCGCCGTAGTCGCGCTTTGCCTTGGCGGCGAGATCGGCCAGGGGCGGCAGGGCGGCGACGCGACGGACGAGGGCGGCGGTCATGGGGGCAGCCTCCTCGAGCAGCTCGCCGATTCTGGGCAAGCGGTCGGCCATGGTCGACCACAGGGTGGCGCTGACCACGTCGGCCACGCCAGGGGCGTCGGCGCCGAGCAGGAAGCCGGCGTCGGGCGTGAGACCGTGGCGGCGCCCGGTCTCCTCCCAGAACGACATCCACTTCCTGAGGCGCGGGACGAATTCGCCCCAGGTCTTGTTCGTCCACATCTCGCGGCCGCCGTCGTTGGTGACCTCGTCGAGCACGTCGTTGGCGTCGTTGACGATCTTGATGTTCAGCGCCCGCAGGGCCGGGTCGGTGGGCAGGAGATCCAGCGTCTCCCCCAGATAGAGCACGATGGCCGGCATCTGGGCGATGGCGACGTCGGCCTTGGGATCGACCAGCACCGGCGGACCCATGAAGGACACGGGCATGTCCCTCACCGGCCCCTCCATCAGCTTGGAGATCGCCTCGTCGCCGCCCTCGGTCCATGTCTTGCCGGCGAAGGCCAGGACGGCGCGCACGAACTGGCCGCGCAGCGGCACGGACCAGTAGTAGAGGGTGTAGTCGGACATCCGCGAGGCTCCAGGCGCGCTTGGCGGGCGCGACCGCACGAACGCACGAGGCGGGTCTGCAGGTCCGCGCCGGCCCTTGGGAGCGCGGCTAGCCGCAGACCGCCGCCAGCACTTCGGCGCGCAGCTCGGACAGGCCGAAGCCCTCGGCGGACGACGTCGCCGCCACCCGCGGGAAGGCGGCGGGGCGCTTCTTGATCGCCGCCTCGGTCGCGGCGCGCATCTTGTCGATGCCGGAGGCGGGGCGCAGCTTGTCGGCCTTGGTCAGCACGATCTGGTAGCTCACCGCCGCCAGGTCGAGCGCGTCCAGCGCCTCGGTGTCTGCGGCCTTGAGACCGTGCCGGGCGTCGATCAGGAGATAGACGCGCTTGAGGTTCGGCCGGCCCCGCAGATAGGCGCGGCCGAGGTTCTGGAACTGCCTGATGCTCTTCTTGTCGGCGCGGGCGAAGCCGTAGCCGGGCAGGTCGACCAGGCGCACGCGGCCGTCGAGCAGGAAGATGTTGAGTTCGCGCGTGCGGCCCGGCTCATTCGAGGCGCGAGCCAGGTCGTGGCGGTTGGTGAGCGCATTGATCAGCGAGGACTTGCCCACGTTGGAGCGGCCGGCGAAGGCCACCTCCGGCAGGTCGGGGGCGGGGAGCTGCTCGATCTGCGCCGCGCCCATGACGAAGTCGCACTCCCGCGCAAACAGCACGCGCGCGGCTTCGAGCGCATCGGGGGTGAAGGGGTCGTCCTCGTCGGCCATCGGGCGGTCGCTACTTGCGCGGGCGGCGCGGGCGGGGCGCGTCGCCGCCGCGGGCGATTGCGGCGAGCGCGCCGGCCAGATCGTCGAGCAGCTGCAGCCACGGTCGGTCGGGCGTGCCCTGGCGGGCGACCAGCACATAGTCGTGCGCCGCCAGGCCTCGCGTGGGCAGCACGGCGCGCGCGGCTTCGCGCAGGCGGCGCTTGGCGCGGTTGCGCACCACGGCATTGCCGATCTTCTTGGTGGCGGTGAAGCCGACGCGGATCACGTCGCTCTCCTGCAAGTCGCGGCGTTCACGCGCCTGCAGAAGTACGGCGCCGCGCGCGGCGGATACACCCTGCGCCACGTGAAGGAACTGCGGTCGATTCTTCAGCCGCTCCAAGAGCGGCGGCGAGGCGGCGACGTCCGGCTGCGGAGCGTCGCGCGAAGCGTCGGTCAGGCCGAGAGCTTCTTGCGGCCCTTGGCGCGGCGACGTGCAATGACCTTCTGGCCGTTCTTGGTGGACATGCGCAAACGGAACCCGTGGCGGCGCTTGCGCACGAGTCGGCTCGGCTGATAGGTGCGCTTCACGGGGTCGGGCTCCGGCGGCTCGGGCGGCTAAAACAGAGCGCGCGTGGATAGGGGAAGCACCTCCGACTGTCAACGCGCGGCCACCGCCGCGCCGGCCGCTCGGGACTCCGCCCGGCGGCCGAAGTGGCTCTACATCCTGCCGCTGGTGGGGCTGGCGGCGCTGGTCGCAGCGGTCGCTCTCTCCGGCGCATGGCGCTGGCTGTCGCTGGACGCCCTGCGCGACCGGCGCGCCGCGCTCACCGCCTACGTCCATCTCCACCCGGTGCTGAGCCTGGAGCTGTACGCCGCGGCCTACATGGCGGTGGTGGCGCTCTCCCTGCCCGGTGCGCTGATCATGAGCCTGGCGGGCGGCTACCTGTTCGGGGCCTGGATGGGGACGGGCGCTGCGCTCGTGGGCGAAACCGCCGGCGCGGTCATCATGTACGGCGCGGCGCGCACGGCGCTGGGAGTCTGGATTTCCGCGCACCTGAGCAAGGGCGTGGTCGGCAAGGCCACCGAGGCGGTGCGTAGGAACGCGATCTCGTCGTTGCTGGCGCTGCGGCTGATGCCGGGGCTGCCGTTCGGGCTGGTGAACCTGGCGGCCGGCCTCGCCCGCGTGTCCTTCGTCACCTACCTGTGGACCACCGTGGTCGGCATCGCCCCCTCCACCTTCATCTACTGTTCCGTGGGCTCGGGGCTCGGCCGCGCCTTCACGCGCACGGGCGCGGTCAAGCTGCATGAGCTGATCACGCCGGACGTATGGCTGCCGCTGGCCGCGCTTGGGGCGCTGGGGCTCGTGCCGCTCGCCTACAAGGCGTGGCGCCGCCAGGGTGTGCGGCCGTGACCGCGCCCGCCGCCGCCCCGGCGCCTCGCCTGGCCGTCGCGCGGCGATGGGCCGGGAGGGCGCGCGCCGCCGCCTGGCCGGGCAAGCTGTCCGTGCGCCTGCTGGTGTTGACCGCCCTGTTCGTCATGGTCGCCGCTCTGCTGGTGATCGCGCCTTCGCTCGCCGCCTTCGAGGAGTCGTGGTTCACCGAGCGGCTGCAGCGCGCGGAAGTGGCCTCTGTGGCGGCCGAGCTCGTGCCTGGCGGCGCGCCCTCGCGCCGGGTCACCGACGAGCTGCTCAAGGGCGCGGGCGTGATGAGCGTATCGGTGCAGCGCGAGGGCGTGCGTCGCCTGCTGCTCGCGCCGCCGCGGCTGCCGCGCACGCCGCAGGTGATCGACCTGCGCCACCAGGACGGGGTGAGCTGGCTCCTGGCCCCGTTCGCCACCCTGGCTCCGGGGCCGCCGCGGGTGCTGCGGGTCCTGGGCCGGCCCGCCTTCCGTGGCGGCGACTTCGTGGAGGTTGTGGCGCCCGAAGCTCCGCTGCGAGCTGCGCTGCGCACCTTCCTGGCGCGGCTGCTGCTCACCGCCCTGTTCATCTCCGCCTTTGCGGGCCTCTTGGTCTACCTCGTGCTCAACGCCGTGCTGGTCGCGCCCATGCAGCGGCTGACCTCCGCCATGGAACGTTTCCGCGCCCGCCCCGACGACCCGGCCGCGCGCGTCGCCGTCAGCCGCCGGCGCGACGAGGTGGGGCGCGCCGAGGCCGAGCTGGCGCGGATGCAGCAGGACCTCGTGCTGGCCCTGCAGTCGCGCGCGAGATTGGCGGCGCTGGGGGAGGCGGTGGCCAAGATCAACCACGACCTGCGCAATATGCTGAGCTCGGCGCGCATGGCCTCGGACCGCCTGGCGGGTTCGGCCGATCCGGCGGTGGCCAGCGCCCTGCCGCGGCTGGAGCGCGCGCTCGACCGGGCGCAGAAGCTCGCGGAAGGCGTGCTCGCCTACGGGCGGACCTCGGAGCCCGCGCCCGAGCGCCGTCGCCTGTCCTTCGCCGAAGCCGTGCAGGCCGCCGCCGACGATGCGGGTCTGGCGTCGGGCGCGGTGCGCCTGCGCATCGAGGCGCGCCCCGGGCTGGAGGTCGACGCCGACCCCGACCAGCTGCACCGCATCCTGGTCAACCTCCTGCGCAACGCCCGTCAGGCCATCGAGGCCGCGGGCCGGGCCACGGGCGAGGTGGCGGTGAGCGCGCAGGGCGCGGCGAACGGCTTGCAGGCCGAGATCGCCGACGACGGCCCGGGCCTCCCCGCCCGCGCCCGCGAGCATCTGTTCCAGGCCTTCGCCGCCGGCAGCCCCGGCGGCGTGGGGCTGGGCCTGGCCATCGCCCGCGAGTTAGCGCGCGCTCACGGCGGCGACCTCACCCTCGCGCGCTCCGGCTCAGACGGAGCCGCCTTCCGCCTGACGCTGCCAACCACCTCCGCTTGACGCCCCATGGGTCGGCCGCCTCGGCGCGGCGGCGGCGCGCTACGCGCGAACGCGCGTGAAGAAGGGGGGGCGGTGGGGCGGCGCGTCGACCTCCACGATGCGGCCGCCGTCAAACGCCTCGTCTGTCCAGCCGTCGCGCCATTGGGCGCTGGCGGGGAGGGTGACGGCGCGGGTGGTGCGTCCCGGTTCGACGACCGGCGCCACGAGCACGTCGCGGCCGAGCAGGAAGTCGTCGCGGTCGACCCAGCTGTCCGGGTCGTCGGGGAAGTCGAAGAACAGCGGGCGCACGGCCGGGGTGTAGTTCTCGCGGTATTCGGCCAGCGCCTCGGCGATCGTCGGCAGCAGGCGCTCGCGCAGGGCGAAGAGGGCGCGCACCTCGTCCATGGCGTCGGGATACATCCAGGGCTCGGTGGTGGTCTCGCCATCGTTCCAGGAGTGGACGGAGAAGCGCGGCATGAAAACGCCAAAGCCGATCCAGCGCAGCAGCAGCTCCCGGTCGGGCGGCGGCCCGGCGAAGCCGCCGATGTCGTGGCCGATGTTGGAGACGCCGCTCAACGCCAGGCTCAGCCCCATGCGGATGTTCCACTTCAGCGTGGCCCACGAAGTGGCGTTGTCGCCCGACCAGGTCTGGACGTAGCGCTGCATGCCGGCGAAGCCTGCGCGGCTGACGAGGAAGGGCGTGGCGTTCGGCGCGTGGGCGAGCTGCGCCTGGCGCGATGCGCGCAGCATGAGCAGCGTCTGCAAGGGCTTCATCTCGTGGGCGGGGAAGGGCTGGCCGAAGCCGTGGGCCTGGGCCTGAGGGTCGGCGATCTCGAACTCGTTGTTGTCGTTCCAAGTCGAGGCGATGCCCAGATCGAGCAGTTGCTCGGTGACGTTGCGCCTCCACCAGGCCGCGGCGGCGGGATTTGTAAAGTCGACGTAGGCGCCCACCCCGTCCCAGAACTGCACCTGCGAGGGCGTGCCCTCGAGGGTGCGGATTAGGAGGCCTTCGCGTTCGGCCGTCTCGAACTGCGGGTGGCCATGGAGCAGGGCGGGCTTGATGTTGGCGACAAGCTCCACACCCGCCGCGCGGTAGCTGTCGACGAAGGCGCGGGGATCGGGGAACTTGTCGCGGTTCCAGTTGAACACGTAGCGACCGGCGCCGATGGAGGTGTAGCCGGAGGAGAGGTGGAAGGAGCCGCAGGGCAGGGCGTGTTCGGCCAGCCGCTGCAGGAACACACCCATCTGCGTCTGGGCGTTGGGCGCGTCTGTGTAGCTCATGGTCGAGCCGGAGTAGCCCAGCGCCCAGTCGGGCGTGGCCGCGGGGCAGCCGGTCATCCAGGTGAAGCGGCGCGTCACCTGCGCCAAGTCGGGGCCGGCGATGACGTAAAGGTCGAGGTCTCCGTGCTCGGCTTGGAAGTAGCGGTAGAACCCGTGGTAGTGGCTGCGCTCGCAGCCCAGATCGAAGGTGCAGTCCGAGAGCGTGTCGTAGAACAGACCGACGCTGACACCGGTGGCCGGACGCCGCACGATCATGAAGGGCATGTGCTTGTAGAGCGGGTCGGAGGTGCGCGCGTCGTAGCCCAGCGCATCGCGGTTGTTCATTCGCAGGCGCCGGCCGGTGTGGTCCAGCCCGCCAGACTTCTCGCCCAGGCCGAACACCTGCTCGCCCTCGGCGCGCTGAGTGTAATGGCGCACCGTCCCGTCCCACCAGCCGAAGTCGTAGGCCTGGGTGCGCCGATCGTGCAGCACGCCCTCCCAGCCGGCGGCGGTGCGCATCGACCAGGAACAGCGCAGGTTCATCAGGCCGATGGAGAGGCGCAGCCGCTCCGTGGTGATCTCCAGCCGCTCCGGATCGGCGGTGACGACTTCGAACGGCGGGCAGGCGAAGGCGGACGTGTCCAGCCGGTCGCGGCCCTCGTCGGGCACGTCGTCCAGCCCGGGAGCGACCGTCCAAGTGCGCGGATGGCGCCAGCGGCCGTCGGGCAGGACGGCCAGGCGGATGATGTCCGCCTCGAGCACGAAGATGTGGGCCACCGCGCCTATGTCGCTCTCCAGGGTGAGATGCGCGCCGTGGGTGTGGGCGAGGTGGAAGCATGGCGGCGCCTCCAGTGTGGCGCGTCGCATCAGGCGGGCTCGGGCTGCTCGGGGCGCACCCCGCGGAGGAGGGCGATCGAGACGACGAGCCCCAGAATGTCGAACACCGCCAGGCATCCGAACAGCGGCCCATAGCCGGTGCGTCCCACCAGCTGGCCGATCATCAGCGAAAACAGCAGGCCGCCGACCCAGCCCGCCGCACCCACCCAGCCGTTGGCGGTGGCGAGCCGCGCCGGCGCGAAGAGGTCGGCGCTCAGCGTGTTGATGCTGACCGAGACGATCTGGTGCGCCAGCCCGCCGACGCAGAGCAGCGCCAGCGCCCAGCCGGGCCGCCCGGCCAGAGCCACGCAGCCCGGCGCGATCATCAGCACCGCGCCGAGCCCCTGCGCGAACAGCCGCGAGGGGATCAACTCCATCCGGAAGGTCCGGATCAAGATCGGCGAGATGTAGCCGCCCAGGAGGCTGCCGATGTCGGCCGCCAGGAAGGGGGCCCAGGCGAACAGGGCTATGGCCTTGAGATCCCAACCGCGCTCGTCGGCGAGATACAGCGGCACCCAGAAGTTGAAGGTCTGCCAGGCGGGCTCGGCCAGGAAGCGGGGGATGGCCAGCGCCCAGAAGCGCCGCGTGCGCAGGATCGGCCCAAGGGGCGCCTTCTGGGCCTGCGGCTGCGCGTCCGTCGGCGAACGGTAGACGAGCCACCACAACGCCGCCCAGGCCAGCCCCAGCACCCCGATCGCCACGAAGGGCGCCTGCCAGCCGAAGCGCAGCGCCAGCACCACCGTCAGTGGCGGAGCCAGCATGGCGCCGAAGGAGGTGCCCACGTTGAGCCAGCCCACCGCCGGCGCCCGCGCCGGGCCGCGGAACCACTCGCCGATCACCTTGACGCCGGCGGGGATGGCCACCGCTTCGCTCGCGCCCAGCAAGCCGCGCACAGCCATCAGTCCGCGCCAGCCGCCGACGCCGGCGTGCATGAGGCTCGCCACCGACCAGAGGGCGGCGAAGATGGCGAAGCCCGCGCGCACGCCGATGGCGTCGATGACGCGCCCGCACACCGGCTGCATCACCGTGTAGGCCAGTTGAAAGGCGCCGATGACGTAGGAGTACTCCTTGGCGCCGAAGCGCATCGTGTGCTCCAGCCGCGGGGCCAGCACGGCCAACGAGTTGCGCGACAGGTAGTTGATCACCGCGCCCAGCACGACGAGCGCCACCAGCCCCCAGCGCCAGCCGGGACGCGCCCAGACGGTGGTCACCCTCAGGCGGCCCCGCGCTTGGCGTAGCGTTCGCGAAGCTCGGCCGACTCCCGCCGCGCCGCCTCCACAGCCTCGTGCTCGGTGGCCGCGAGCAGGCCGTCGATGACGCGGGAGAGGTGGTCGCGCATCAGCTGCCGCGCCGAGGCGCTGTCGCGCGCCCGCAGCGCCTGCAGGATACGACGATGCTCGTCGATGCGCGGCTGGCTGCCCGCTGAGCGGGCGCGCGCCAGCATCTCCAGGCAGAGCGGCGAGGTGTAGCGCAGGTCCCACAGTTCCTCGACCACCGCGCGCAAGGGGCTGTTGCGGGTGGCTTCGGCGATCAGGAGGTGAAAGCGGCGATCGGCCTTCTCGCCCTCGTCGCCCCGCAGATTCTCCTGCGCCATGTCCTTGAGCGCGATCTCGAGCTCCGCCAGCTGCTCGTCGGTGATGGCCAGCGCCGCCAGCGCCGCCACCTCCGGCTCCACAGCTCGCCGCGCCTCCGTCAGCTCGAAGGCGCCGACGTCGAGGTCGCGGTCGGCGCCGTCGCCGGGCTGGACCTCGGCGACATAGACGCCCGAGCCTTGGCGGCTGGAGACGAAGCCCTGGATCTCCAGCGCGATGATCGCCTCGCGCAACGTGGGGCGGCTGACGCCCATGCTCTCGGCCAGGTCGCGCTCCGAGGGGAGGCGTTCGCCGGGGCCATGGTCGCCGCGCCGGATCGCCTCGGCGATCGACTGGGCCACCTGCTGGTAGAGTTTGGGCGTTGCGCTCATGGCGGGCTCCGGATGACCGATGGTGCAGAGACGCGGCGCAGAAGGCAAGCGCCGGTCAGGCCGCACCTTGGTTTTGGTCAGGCCTGCTCAGCGCCGTCCGATGCCAGGCGTGCATAGGCCTCCGCGAAGGCGATGCGAAAGGCGGCTGTGGCGGCGAGCTCGGCGGGGAGGACCGCGGCCAAGCCCAGCCCCACGGCCGTCTGTGCGGCGGCATCGCCACCCGCCGCGCGGGCCAGGGCGGCGAGAGGCTCGGCGCGAACGTCGGCGATGAGCGAGCCCTCGGCGGCGCGCCGCACGACCCAGCGCCACCACGCCGCGAAGGGCAGTGCGAAGCCCGTCACGTCGGCGCCGGCCCGCAGCGCGTCGAGGCCGGCGGCGCCGATGCGGATGGGCAGCTTCTGCGAGCCGTCGGTGGCGATCTGCTCCAGCTGATGGCGCACCGCGGCGTTGCGGAAGCGCGCCAGAATGGTGTCGATGTACGCGGGCGCATCGAGCCCAGCCGGCGGTCGCACGGTGGGCGACAGGTCGCGCCGCATCAAGCGCTCCACGGCCGAGGCGATGGCTGGGCGCGCCATGGCCTCGGCCACAGTCTCGCAGTCGGCGAGCAGCCCCAGGTAGGCCAAGGTGGAGTGCGCGCCGTTGAGCAGGCGCAGCTTGGCGCGCTCATAGCCGGCCACGTCGTCGGTTAGGATGACGCCCGCCGCCTCAAGCTCTGCGAGCGCCGGGTGATCGATGCGCCCGATCACCCATTGGGCGAAGGGTTCGCGCTGTACCGGCCACACATCGTCGAGCCCGAGGCTGTCGCGCACCCGCGTCCGCAGCGCCTCGTCGGTGGCGGGGGTGATGCTGTCCACCATGCTGTCGGGCGCGACGAGGTCGGCCTCAAGCGATGTTGCCAGCGCCACTTCACCGCGCGCCGTGGCGAAGCGCACGAGGCCCCGCTTCAGCTTGGCGCCGGCGCCCGGAAGATTGTCACAGCTGAGGAGCAGCGGGAAAGGGTCGCCGGCCGCCAGCCGCGCGCCGAGCGCCTCGACCAGCCAGCCGTAGACGGTGCGTGGAAGTCCCCCGCCGGCGAGATCGGCGGCGACATCGCGAAGCCGCAGATCGAGCCCGCCGTCTGCGTCGAGGTGGTAGCCCTTCTCGGTGACCGTCAGCGCGATCACGCGGGTGGAGATGGAGGCCAAGCGGGTGCGGACGGCGCCTGGCGTCTCAGGCGCCACCCACAACTCGCGTAGGGCGCCAATCACCTGCAGGGGGACATCTGCGCCGAGGCGCGCCAGCGTGTAGAGCCCGTCCTGCGGGCTCAGCGCGTCGCGCACGCCAGGGCTGTGCAGCGACACGCCGCAGACGCCCCAACGCAGGTCACCCGCCGCCAGCAGGCCTTCGTAGATCGGCGCTTGATGTGCGCGGAAGAAGGCGCCCGGGCCGAGGTGGACGACGCCGACCTCCACGGCCGCGATGTTGTAGGCTGGTCCTCGCGCGGCGACGCGGGGCAGGGTGGCGAGCGAGAGGCGGGGGCGGGAGGCGGTCATGGCGGCTGCAAGCGGCTGGCTCTCGGCCATCGACGGCGCCAAAGTGGACTGACCACCTTGCTTCGTCCATCCGCCTGCGAGCCCCGCCCCATGGCCCCGCCTCTCGTGCTGCATTCCGACCGGCTGTTCCCCGCCGAGCCGCAGGTGCGAGCGATCGCGCGCGAGCTGTTCGCGGGCGTCGAGCGGCTGCCCATCGTCAGCCCGCACGGCCACGTGGACCCGCGCTGGTTCGCCACCGATGCGGCCTTCACCAACGCCACCGAGCTTCTGCTCGCGCCCGACCACTACCTGTTCCGGATGCTGCGCAGCCAGGGCGTGGCGCTGGAGCGGCTGGGCGTGCCCGACCGCGAGGGCCGCGTGAACGCCGATCCGCGCGAGGCGTGGCGGCTGTTCGCCGCGCACTGGCCGCTGTTCCGCGGGACGCCCTCGGCCTTGTGGCTCGACCACGTATTCGCCGGGCTGTTCGGCTTGGAGGTGCGCTTAGGCCCCGCCGCCGCCGATCTCTACTTCGACCGCATCGGCGAGGCGCTGGCCACGCCCGCCTTTCGCCCCCGCGCGCTGTTCGACCGCTTCGGCATCGAAGTGCTGGCCACGACCGAAGGCGCGCTCGACCCGCTCGACGCGCACAAGGCGATCCGCGCCAGCGGCTGGGGCGGGCGGGTGATCACAACCTATCGGCCCGACGTGGTGATCGACCCTGAGCACGAGGACTTCCAGCGCGCGCTCGACGTCTTTTCCGCCCTCACCAACGAGGATGCGCGCAGCTGGAGCGGCTACCTCGCCGCCCACCGCCGCAGGCGCGCCGAGTTCCGCGCGATGGGCGCCACCGCCACCGACCACGGCCATGTCAGCGCCGCCACCGCCGACCTGCCCGCCGCGCAGGCGCAGGCGCTATTCGACCGGGTGCAGGCCGGCCGAGCCTCGGCGGCCGACGCCGAGCTGTTCCGCGCCCAGATGCTCACCGAGATGGCGCGCATGAGCGTGGACGACGGCATGGTGATGCAGCTGCATCCCGGGAGCCTGCGCAACCACGACGCCCGCCTTTTCGCCCGCTTCGGCCGCGACAAGGGCGCCGACATCCCGCTGGCCATCGACTACGTGGCCGCTCTTCGCCCTCTCCTCAATCGCTTCGGAGACGCGCCTGATTTCTCGCTGATCGTCTTCACCCTGGACGAGACGACCTACGCCCGCGAACTGGCGCCGCTGGCCGGCGTCTATCCGGCGCTGAAGCTCGGTCCGGCCTGGTGGTTCAACGACAGCCCCGAGGGCATGCGCCGCTTCCGCGAGCTGTCCACCGAAACCGCCGGCTTCGCCAACACCACCGGCTTCAACGACGACACCCGCGCGCTGCTGTCCATCCCGGCGCGCCACGACATGGCCCGCCGCTGCGACTGCGCCTTCCTGGCGCGGCTGGTGGCCGAGCACCGCCTGACGCTGGACGAGGCTCACGAGGTGGCGCGAGAGCTCGCCCACGACCTGGCGGTGAAGGCCTACAAGCTCGACCGGCCGAAACCCGACCTCGCCGCAGCCGCATGAAGCTGTGCTGCGCGGCCATCGGCGAATGCATGGTCGAGCTGCGACCGCGGCCCGACGGCGCCTACGCCCGCGGCTTCGCCGGCGACGCCTACAACACCGCCGTCTACCTGCGGCGCGAGCTGGGGAAGGAGGGCGAGGTCGCCTTCGTCTCCGCCACCGGCGATGACGCGCTCAGCCTGCACATGCGCCGGGCGTGGGCGACGGAAGGAGTCGACGACCGGCTCGCCTTCACCGTCCCCGGCGGGACCCCCGGCCTCTACCTGATCGAGCTGGACGAGACGGGCGAGCGCGACTTCCTCTACTGGCGCAGCGCCTCGGCCGCGCGCGGCTGGCTGCGCGAACTGGTGCGCGCCGGTGGTGCGGACGCGCTGGCGGGCCTTGATCTCGTCTACCTGTCAGGGATTTCGCTCGCGATCCTGTCGCCCGAGGATCGCGCGGCGGCCCTGGCCCTGCTGGCCGCCCTGCGCGGGCGCGTGGGCCGCATCGCCTTCGATCCCAACGTGCGCCCGCGCCTCTGGCCCGATCTCGCCACGGCCGCCGCCGTCGTGGAGGCCGCCGCCGCCCTGTCCGACATAGTGCTCCCCAGCATGCAGGACGGCGAGCTGCTCTGGGGCGAGCGCGATCCGGCGCGCCAACTCGTGCGCTGGCGCGCGCTCGGCGCAGCCGAAGCGGCGCTGACGCTCGCCGCCGACGGCGCGGTGCTCAGCTGGGGCGCGGAGACGGCCCGGCTTTCGGCGGCGCCCGCGGCTCGGGTGGTGGACACCTCCGGCGCCGGCGACAGCTTCAACGCCGCCTACCTCGCCGCCCGCCTGCGTGGCGACCGCCCGCTCGTCGCGGCCGAACACGCCCTGCGCCTGGCGGCCCAGGTCGTGGGCGCCCCCGGCGCGATCCTGCTGCGCGCTTGAGGCGGTGGGGCGCTCCCGCGGCCGCCGCCGGACGTGAAGCGTGCGGGTGGCGCAGCCTCAGACCTTCCATAGCTCGCGAAGGCGGTGGGCGACGAGTTTGGGGCGGCGGTCGCGGGTGAAGGCGCCCTTCTGGTTGAGGCCCTCGACGCGCATGACGCTCTGCACCGCCTTGAAGTCGGCGAAGGCCCACGGGTGGGTTCCGACCACATAGGGGTGGCGGCGCAGCACCCGCCAGTATTCGGCCACGAGCTCGGCCTGGTACTCCTCGGTCCACATCACCGGCGGCTGACTGTGCGCGCCCGCCAGCGCGTCGGCGCCGAACTCGGTGTAGACGATGGGCTTGTCGCCGTGGCGGGTGCGCAGGGCGGTGACCTCGGTCTCCAGCGCCTGCGCAGCGGCGTCGAGCCGGCCGGAGACGGCGTACCAGCCGAAATAGCTGTTGGTGCAGATCACATCGCCCTGCCCCACCCACTCGGCCGGGCCGCCCTGCACGCTGACGAGCGCGACGGGACGCGTGGGGTCGGCCGCGCGCACCGCGGCGAACAGGCGGCGGAATACGCGGGTTCCGACCTCGACGGCGCCCGCCGGGGCGGGGTCGCTGGTGTGAAACGGCTTGAGGATCGGCTCGTTGGCCACCGACCACAGGATCACGCAGGCGTGGTTCTTGTCGCGCGCCACGAGCTCGCCCATCGCCCGCTCCAGCTGAACGGCGCGGCGCTCGACCACCGCGGGCGCATCGCCGAACACGAATGAGACGCCCGGGCCCTCGGCTATCACCAGGAAGCCGTAGCGGTCGGCCAGCATCATCGCCTCTTCGCTGTAGGGGTAGTGCGAGGTGCGGAAGCTGTTGGCGCCGACCCACTTGAGCAGCTCGAAGTCGCGCACCAAGACGGGCAGGTCGAGGCCCTTGCCATGGATGATGAAATCCTCATGCTTGCCGAAGCCCTTGAGGAAGACGGGGTCGCCGTTGAGCAGGATGCGGCTGCCGTCAACCTTCACCGTGCGCAGGCCGACAGGCATCCGATAGACGTCGAGCGGCCGAGCGCCGCCGCCGAGGTTGATGGTGAGCGTGTGCAGGAAGGGATCGGCCGGGCTCCAAGCGCGCACGCCTGGCACGTTCAGCCGCACCTCGCCCCGCCCGACGCGCAGCTCGCCGCGCGCGACTACGGGCGCGCCCGAGCCCTCCAGCCGCAGCTCGACCGGGCCCGACCAGCCCCCCGAGGCCTCCAGCGCCACCGTGACCTGCGCCTGGCCGCCCGCCAGCGACGTGGTGACCACGGTGAGGTCGCGCAGGTGGGCGTCTGGCAGCTCCTGCAGCCACACCTGGCGGTGGAGGCCAGCGTAGGGGAAGAAGTCGTAGGTGGTCTTCGGAAAGTCTTCCTGGGTGTAGTGGAAGGCCGTCGGGTCGGCGCTGGCCGGCACGCGGTCGAGCTTGAGTTCGTTCTCCACTCGCACGATCAGGCGGTTGGCTTCGCCCGGGCGCGCGATGGCGGTGACGTCGAAAGCGAAGGGTAGGTGACCGCCTTCGTGGACGCCGAGCTTCACCCCATTGAGCCAGACGTCGGCGCGGTACATGGCCGAGCCGAAGCGGATCAACATGCGCCGACCGGGGGAGGGGGGCGCGACCCACAGATCGGTTTCGCACCAGGCGGGGCCGAAGTATTCGGCCAAGTCGTCGAAAAGGTCGTTCCAGCTGCACGGCACGGGGATGGTGCGCGCCTCCTGCAGGCCATCGAACCATCGCGCCGCAACGCCGGCATCCTTCGGATCAGGTTTGAAGCGCCACAGGCCGGAGAGGTCGCGCGTGGTGCGGGTGGCGCTTTCGTGCGGGAAGAGCAGCGTCACCGCCGCTGCGGACGCCGCCGGGTGGGCCGACGCGTGGCTGGAGGTGACCAGCGCCGCGGCCGCACCCGCCGCGCCGAAAGCGCCTCGCCGCGTCAGCCCCGTGCCGCTCGCGCCATCAGCTTCGGTCATGTCGTTCTCCTGCCGCCGACGACCCTAATCTGGTCAAGCCAATCTGGACAAGGCGCCCGGTGCGTGGCTATCTCCGAGAGCGGGGCGGCGCGGCGCGGCGGCCCCTCCGCTGGGAGGCCGAGCAGTGAAGCCCATGCGGATCACGGGCGCGCGTGTCATCGTCTGCTCGCCCGGGCGCAACTTCGTCACGCTGAAGATCGAGACTGACGCGGGGATCTCCGGCATTGGCGACGCCACGCTGAACGGGCGCGAGAAGGCGGTGGTCGCCTACCTGGAGGATCACGTGATCCCCGCCCTGATCGGACGCGACGCGCGCCGTATCGAGGACACCTGGCAGTACCTCTACCGCGGCTCGTACTGGCGGCGTGGCCCGGTGACCATGCGCGCCATCGCGGCGGTCGACGTGGCGTTATGGGATATCAAGGGCAAGGCGCTGGGCGCACCGATCTACGACCTGTTGGGCGGGCCGAGCCGCGACGGGGTGTTGGTCTACGGCCACGCCAACGGAGCCGACGTCGTCGAGACCGGCGATGCGGTCGCTAGATATCTTGAGCAGGGCTACAAAGCGGTACGGGCGCAATCGGGAGTGCCGGGCGTCGAACTCGCCTATGGCGTCGGGCGTGGTGACATGTACTACGAGCCGGCCGATGCTGCGCTCCCCACCGAGACGAGCTGGGACACGCCGGCCTACCTTCGCTTCGTCCCCAAGCTATTCGAGGCGTTGCGCGATCGGTTCGGTTCCGAACCGCTCCTGCTGCACGACGTGCACCACAGGCTGACGCCAATGGAGGCGGCGCGGCTCGGCAAGTCGCTCGAACCCTATGATTTGTTCTGGCTGGAGGACGCCACCCCGGCCGAGAACCAGGAGGCGTTCCGCCTGATCCGCCGCCACACCACCATTCCGCTCGCCGTGGGCGAGATCTTCAACTCGCTATGGGACTGCAAAGACCTGATCCAGGAGCAGCTGATCGACTACATCCGCGCCACCGTGGTCGGGGCGGGCGGTCTGACCCATCTGCGCCGCATCGCCGATTTCGCCTCGGTCTGGCAGGTGCGCACCGGCTGCCACGGCGCCACCGACCTCTCGCCCGTGACCATGGGCGCGGCGCTGCACTTCGACACCTGGGCTCCCAATTTTGGTCTGCAGGAATACATGCGCCACACGCCGGAGACCGATGCTGTGTTTCCCCACGCCTACAGCTTTGCTGATGGCTTCCTGCGCCCGGGCGAGGCCCCCGGCCACGGAGTAGAGATCGACGAGGCGCTGGCCACCCAATTTCCTTACGCGCCCAGGCAGCTGCCCGTCGCCCGTCTCACCGATGGGACCATGTGGAACTGGTGAGCAGACCGTTCAGAGGTGGCAAGGCCGCTCACGCGCCGCATATTGTCACCGGCCTGACCACCTGTTAGCTTCTCTGTGAACGGCGCGTGATGACGCCGAATATTTGGGGAGCGAAACGATGCGCGATCGCCTGCTCAACGGCGTGTGCCTGTCAGGCCTCACGGCGCTCGTGGCCGGCGGCGCGGCGGCGCAGACCACCAGCGGGCCTCCCGCCCAGTCGCCCATCCCCACGCAGACGGCGGCGGCCTCCACCCGTGCGGACGACACGGCCCAGCCCATCGGCGAGATCGTCGTCACCGCAAACAAGCGCGCAGAGAACGTGCAGGACGTGCCGGCCGCGGTGCAGGCCATCAGCGGCGCCGCCCTGCGCCAGGCCTCGGTGGTGGATTTCACCAGCCTCAACCGCGTAGCGCCGGCTTTGGTCATCCGCCCCGCCGAGCAGCCGGTGAACTCCGACGTGTCGATCCGCGGCATCGGCACCAACGCCTTCTCCATCGGCGTGGAGCCCTCGGTCGCCGTGCAGATCGACGACGTTCCCATCGCCATCGAGGCCCGCGCCTTCACCGGCCTCAACGACGTCGAGCGTGTAGAGGTGCTGCAGGGCCCGCAGTCGACGCTCTATGGCAAGGCCGCCTCGGCCGGCCTGATCAACATCGTGACGCCCCAGCCCACCCGCGTGCTGACTGGCCGCATAGACGCCTTCGTCACCGGCGACGGCGAGCAGAGCGTTTCAGGCGTCGTCTCCGGCCCGATCACCGATACGCTGAGCTATCGTGTGGCCGCCACGTGGGACCACTTCGACGGCAATGTGAAGAACCTCTTCAACGGCCACGACATCAACGGGCGCGACTCGGTCGACGTCTACGCCAAGTTGGCTTGGAAGCCGACCTCCAAGTTCCAGGCGACGCTGGGGCTAAACTACGATCCGGGCTCCAACACCATTGGCAGGCCCTTCATCGCGCTCTCGCCCAACGCACTCCTGCGCGGAAATCCGCTGTTGCCCCCGACGGTATGGGCCCCGGGCGTGGTGGCCGGTCCTGATAACACCGACGTCAGCAACAACTACGAGTCCGGCAACCGCTTCGCCGACCTGGGCCAGTCGCTGCGCATGTCCTACGACTTCGGCTGGGCGACGTTGCTTTCGATCACCAGCCACGAATTCTATTTCCTCAAGGACCGGCTGGACGTCGACGAAGGATCCTCGCCCATCATCGACAACCGGCAGGACGCCGGAAAGTTCACCGCCGAGCAGGTGACGCAGGAGCTTCGGCTGGTCTCGCCCTCTGCGCAGCGGCTGCGCTACGCAGCCGGCCTGTTCTACGCCAATGACGACTATACCCGCGCCTTCAAGCGCGGCCCGTTCTTCTCGGTGGCGAACTGGTACGCCACGGCCGGGAGCGAGCAGGAGGCGGTGTTCGGCCAACTCGACTACGACCTCCTCCCCGACACAACTCTGACCGGCGGCGCCCGATACCAGCACGAGCGGGTGAGCTATACCTACCTCGACATCTTCAACGGCCACGCCTTTTTCAACGGCGCGTCGCCGGACGACTTCTTCACCTACAAGTTCGCCGTCAACCACAAATTCACCAGCAATATCAGCACTTACTTTTCCTACACCACCGGCCACAAGGGTGAGACCTACGATCTCACCACCGGCTTCAACCGCAACCGCCAGCTCGGCGGGCCGGTGCTGCCGGAGACCTCGGAAAGCTACGAAGGCGGCCTTCGGTCACAGTTCTTCCGCCGACGGTTGACGCTGAATTTGACCTATTTCAACGCCACCTACGACAATCTGCAGGCGCAGGGCATCGAGACCTTGCCGGATGGTACGCAGAACTATCGCCTCGCCAATGTCGGACGAGTGGGTCTGCAGGGCGTGGAGTTCGAATCCGCTGCGCACATCGACAAGTTGAATGCGGGCTTCAACGTGGCCTGGCTCGACGCCAATATCGACTCCTTCCCCTTCGCACAGTGCTATCCCCTGCAGACCGCCGCCCAAGGCTGCACCGGCACGCCCGCCTTTCAGAATCTGAAGGGGCGCACGCCGCCACAAGCGCCCAAGTGGAAGTTCTCCCTGAACGCCGACTACCACCACAGCCTCGGCAGGCTGCCGTTCGAAGGTGTGGTCTCGGGGGTGTATTCGTATCAAAGTCTGGTGAACTACAGCCTGAACCAGGATCCTCGCACCATCCAGCCCGCATACGGTATTCTAAACCTGTCGTTCGGCATCCGTAATCCGGAGCAGCATTGGGAGTTGATGGGCTTCGTTAACAACGCGACGAACGAACATTACTACATCAATATCTTCGACTCACTGGGAACCTACAATAACCAGACGGCCACACAGGTGATCACGCCGCGCGATTTCGGGCGCTACGCCGGGGTGCGCGCCTCCTACAGCTTCTGAGCGCCAAAGGGCGGTTCCTAAGCGCCGCCGCTGCGCTGGCGCTCAGGCGGCGCTTGCCGCGTGGTACCCACGGCTGAACGCCAGGCGTGGTTATCGTCGGTTAATCCCCGTCGCCTATCCCGGGCGAGAAGTGGGAGGGAAGCGTGCGGTTTGCCGGACTCTGCGGGTGCGCGCTGGCGATGACAGCGCTGACAGCATCCGCGGTGCATTCGGCGGACATTACGCCCTCGGGCAAGCTCCTCCTGACTGACGGCGTCGCCGCCGTCGAGGGTGAGGCCGGCGGCGGCTTGGCCGCCTGGTCGGTGATCGCCGGCGGGGCGACCTTGGACGGCGTGGGCGTGCGCGCGCACGCCACCTACGTCTCGACGCCCGATTTCTCGCTGGCCACGGGCGGCGCGGCGGTGGGCCTCTTCGACCGGCTCGAGCTGTCGTACACGCGTCAGGCCTTCGACACGGGGCGGGCGGGCGCCGCGCTCGGCCTGGGTCGCGGCTTCACCTTCGACCAGGACATCGTGGGCGCAAAGGTCCGCATCCTGGGCGACGCGATCTACGACCAGGACCGGCTCCTGCCCCAGGTCGCGCTCGGCGTGCAGTACAAGTCGAACGATCGCTCGGCGATCGTCCACGCGGTGGGCGCACGGCGCGACAGCGGGGTGGACGTCTACCTCGCCGCGACCAAGCTCTTCCTCGCCCAGGGGGTGCTGTTGAGCGGCGCGGTGCGGGCCACCCAGGCGAACCAGTTCGGGCTGCTGGGCTTCGGCGGCGACCGCCACGACGGCTATTCGGCGCAGTTCGAGGGCTCCGCAGCCTATCTGCTGACCCGCCGCTTCGTCGTCGGCGCCGAGGTTCGCACCAAGCCGGACAACTTGCGGTTCGCCCACGAGGGCGACGCCTACGACGTGTTCGGCGCCTACGCTTTCAACAAGATCGTGTCGCTGACGGTGGCCTACGTCGATCTTGGCCCGATCGCGACCTTCGCCGGCCAGCGGGGCGCCTACGTCTCGCTGGAGGCCGGCTTCTGAGGCGGAGATCGGGGATGGGACCTGTTCTGAACGCTCTGGTGATGGTAGCGGCGCTCGCCCTCGCGCCACCGCGGACCGCCGATGCGTCGCCTACGCCTCCCGGCGAGACGCCGGTGGCCTCCTACACCCAGTCCAACCCCAATGCGGGCGCGACGCCGGTGGCGGGAACGGCCACCTTCAACGCCTTCCACGGCTTGCCCGGGGTGACGCGGATCGCCTCGAGCCTGGTGGACCGCGTGGTCGTCGATCCGCGCATCAAGGACATCTTCGCCGCCGCCGACCGGGTGCGCCTCAAGCGCACCCTCGCCGAGCAGTTCTGCTACCTCCTGAACGGCGGCTGCACCTACACCGGCCGCGACATGGCGACCGCTCACAAGGGGCAGGGCCTGCAGACCTCCGACTTCAACGCCCTGGTCGAGGACCTGCAGATCGCCATGGACGCCGAACATGTGCCTTTCCGTGCGCAGAACGTGCTCCTGGCCAAGCTCGCGCCGATGGAGCGCGTGGTGGTCGAGCGCAAGTCGCCCGCGGTGCTCAAGGCGTGGCGCCGCCGCCTGAACGCCCTGCGCGCCGGCGGCGCGTGATGCGCGCCCCCGCACCCCGATCCGAGAGGCCTGCGATGATCGCCTGCACACGCGTCGCCATGTGCGCGGCCGCCGCCCTCGCCCTGACTGTGACGGCGGCTGCGACGGCGGCGCGTGCGGGTGACCTGTCGGTCACCGTGCGCGACCTGCGGGGTGCAGGCGTCGCCGATGCTGTGGTCACCGTCCAATACCCAGGCGGCAAGGCGCCGGCGCACTATGCGCAGCCGCTGCGCATGTCCCAGCGCAATCTCATGTTCGAGCCGTTTGTCCTGGCCGTGCCCGTCGGCGCATCGGTGGGGTTCGCCAACCAGGACACGGTGCGCCACCAGATCTACTCTTTCTCGCCGGCCAAGAAGTTCGAGCTCAAGCTGTTCGGCAAGGATCAGACGCACGCCGTACGCTTCGACAAGGCGGGCGTGGTGGCGCTGGGCTGCAACATTCACGACAACATGATCGCCTTCATCAAGGTGCTCGACGCGCCGGTCGCTGCGGTGACCGACGGCTCGGGCCATGTCGACCTGCACGGCCTGCCCGCAGGCGCGGTCACGGTGAAGGTGTGGCAGCCCTACCTGCGCGCCCCGGCCAACGAGCTTCAGGCGCAGGTGGTGATCCCCGAGACGGGAACGGTGGTGCGCGGCTTCTCCGCGGTGGTGACGCCCCCGCCGAAAGGCGCGATGTGAGGCTTCTCGATCGCCTCCAGATCCGGCTGACGGTCCTCTACGCCGCCCTCTTCGGCGCGGTCATGGTGGCGTCGTGCGCGCTGACTTGGGCCAGCGTCACCGCGCAGGCGCGGCGCACCGTTGAGACCAACCTCGTAGCCAGCGGCGGCGTGTTCGACCGGTTGTGGCAGGACCGCGCCGATCGCATCCGCAGTGGAGCGGAAGTGCTGGCCAAGGACTTCGGCTTCCGCGCCGCCCTGGCCTCGCGCGACGGCCCGACCATCGCATCGGCCGTCGACAATCTGCGTGCGCGCCTGCATCTGGACGTGGCGTTCGCGCTGGACGCGGATGGGCGACCGCTGTCGGCCGGCGCGCCGCCCATCGCCAGGACGCTCGGCGCCACCCTGGTGCGGACGGGCGAGGCGCAGGGTGTCGTTTCCACGCAGCGCGGCCCGGTCGAGGTGGTCTCGGCGCCCGTCTACGCGCCGCAGCTACAGGGCTGGCTCGTGTTCGGCGTTCGGCTCGACGCGGCCCAGATGCGCAGTCTCACCAAACTGTCGGCGATCCCGCTTTCGGCCGACGTCATCTCGGGCGATCACGGCGTCTGGCGCAGTGCGGCGTCTCACCTGGTGGCGGCGCAGGGGGGGCCGAGCCTCGGCTACCTGCAGGGCGCCCAAGGGCGCGAACTCGCGCTCATCCGCCCGCTGGCCACGCCGAAGGGTTTTGACCAGGCGGCGCTCCTGCTGCACTTTTCGGAGGCCGAGGCGATGGCGCCGTACCGCGCCCTGCTGTGGACCCTGTCGCTGGTGGCCGTCTTCGGCATGATGCTGGTGGTGTGGGGCAGCTGGGCGCTGGCGCGATCGATCACCCGGCCGATCGCCGGCCTGGCGCAGGCGGCGAGCCGCATCCGCGATGGCGAGGTCGTCCACGTTCCGGTGGCGGGTGGGGGCGAGGTCGGCGCCTTGGCGGGCGGCTTCAACGCCATGGTCGACGCGGTGACCGAGCGCGAGGCGCAGATCCGCCACTTCGCCCTGACCGACGGAGAGACCGGCCTCGCCAATCGCCGCGCCTTCGAGGAGGTCATCCTCGAGATGGAGGCCTCGGGAGGGGAGGGCCGTCTCGTCGTCGCCGCCTTCGGGGTGCACCAGTTCGCCCGCATGCGCGGGGTGCTGGGCTACGAACTGGCCGCCGAGCTGCTCGCTAGTCTCGGCAAGCGCTTGGCCGCCCTGCAGCCGACCTGGTCGCTCGCGCGGACCGCCAGCGACACGCTCAGCGTCGGCTTCCGCGCCATGATGGGCGGCGTCGCCCTGTCCGAGGTCGAGGCGGTGCGCCGCGTGCTCGAGGCGGCGGTGCCCGCCGGCGAGCACCTGATCGACGTGCGCATCGCCACCGGTCTGAGCGCCGGCCTGGCCTCGCACCTCATCCGCGACGCCGAACTGGCGCTCGATGCGGCGCGCCAGCAGGGTCTGCCCAGCGCGCGCTTCGATCCGGCCGCACGGGGCAGGGCGGCCGAGAGCCTCGGGCTCATGCCCGAGCTGCGCCGCGCCATCGCCGCGGACGCCTTGTCGCTGGCCCACCAGCCCAAGTGGGATGTGCGCCAGGGCGTGGTCACCGGCGTCGAGAGCCTGGTGCGCTGGACCCATCCCGTCCGCGGTCCCATCCGGCCGGACGCCTTCATCGGCCCGGCCGAGGACACTGGCGACATCCGCGCGCTGACCGACTGGGTGGTGATGCGCGCCCTGCAGGAGCAGGCCGACCTGGCGCGCGCCGGGCGAAGGCTCTGCTTCTCGCTGAACCTCTCCGGACGTCTGGTCGGCGACGCCGCCTACACGCGCTGGCTGCTCGAGACGCTGAGCAGGGCCGTCGGGAAGATCTGCCTCGAGATCACCGAGACGGCGGTGATCGGCAATCCCGAGGCCGCCATGGCCACCTTCCGCGCCTTCAGCGAGGCCGGCGTCGGCGTCTCCATCGACGACTACGGCTCGGGCCTGTCGTCGCTCGCCTACCTGAAGCAGATCGCCGCCGACGAGCTGAAGCTCGACCGCAGCCTGGTCTGCGACGTCGCCAGGAGTTCGCGCGACGCCCTTCTCATCCGCTCCACCGTCGACCTGGCGCACGGACTGGGCATGAAGGTCGTGGCCGAAGGTGTTGAGGACGATATCAGCATGGGGCTCCTGGCGAGCCTCGGCTGCGATCTCATCCAGGGCTATCATGTCGCCAAGCCCATGCCCCTCAAGGACCTGAGCCGCTTCCTGGCGAACGCGCCGATCGGGGGCTTTGTGCGCCCGCCCGTCGCGAACTCCACGCACGGATAGACCGCCGGTCCTGCGCCAGCGGACGCGCCGCCTCGCCACACGATAGCCGATCGTGCGCAGGCGCATCTGGGCTATGAGGGCGTGTGAATCCGCCCGCCGCCGCCGACCTCTCGCCTGCCGAGCGCGTGCTGATCGTCGGCGCAGGCCATGCGGGCGGCGCGGCCGCGATCGCCCTGCGCCAGGCCGGCTTCGCTGGCGGCGTCATCCTCGTCGGCGAGGAGGCGGTCGCGCCCTACCAGCGGCCGCCGCTGTCGAAGGGCTGGCTGAAGGGCGAGGCCGACGGCGACAGTCTGCTGCTGAAGCCGCTCGACTGGTATGGTCGCAACGACGTCGACCTGCGTCTCGGCGCGCGGGTCGGCGCGATCGACCTCGCGACCGGCCGCGCGACCACGGTCAAGGGCCAGGCCATCGGCTTCGATCGCCTGATCCTGGCCACCGGTGCCCGGGCCCGCCGGCTGAGCATCCCTGGCGCCGATCTCTACGGCGTGCTCGCCTTGCGCGACGTGGCCGACGCGGAGGCGCTCAAGGCGATCCTGGCCCCCGGCCGCACCCTGGCCGTGATCGGCGGCGGCTATGTGGGGCTCGAGTGCGCGGCCAGCGCGCGCGCGCTGGGCGCCCAGGCCGTCGTGCTGGAGCGCGCGTTGCGGATCCTGGCGCGGGTGGCCTGCGAGGAGCTCTCAGACTTCTTCACCGCCCAGCACCGCGCCCACGGGGTGCGCTTCGAGCTCGGCGCCGACATCGTCTCGCTGGAGGGTGCGGAAGGTCACGTCACCGGCGTGCGGCTGGCCGACGGCCGCACAATCGCCTGCGACGCCGTTCTCGTGGGCGTGGGCGCACAGCCCAATGTCGAGCTGGCGCAGGCTGCTGGCCTGGCTTGCGACGATGGGGTGGTCGTCGACCTGCACGCTCGCACCAGCGACCCGCGTGTCTTCGCGATCGGCGACGTCACGCGCCGGCTCCTGCCGCAGTACGGTCGGTCGCATCGGTTGGAGAGCGTGCCCAACGCGCTTGAGCAGGCCCGACAGGTGGTCGCCGCCCTCACGGGCGCACCGCCCCCGCCGGTCGAGACGCCGTGGTTCTGGTCGGACCAATACAATTTGAAGCTGCAGATCGCCGGCCTGCCGCTGGACTGCGATGCGCGTGTGATCCGTGGCGACCCGGGCGCTGCGCGTTTCTCGGTCTTCCACCTGCATCGCGGCGCGGTGCGCGCGGTCGAGGCGGTGAACACGCCGGGCGACTTCATGGCCGCCCGCAAGCTCATCGCCGCCGAGACGCCCGTCGACGCGCACGCGCTGGCCGATCCCGCCGTGGCGCTGAAGACGCTCATCGCCGGCTAGCCGCATGGCGTGCGTGCGGACGGCGGGACTCGAACCCGCACGACCTGGGGTCAGCGGCTTTTAAGGCCGATGCGTCTACCTGTTCCGCCACGTCCGCGCGGGCGCGAGCCTAGCGGCGGACGCGGCGCGGGTCACGCCACGCGGCGCGTATTGTCCACCACCAGCCGCAGTTGCGGGGGTGCTATGATCATCTGGCGCTCGGTCTGCGCCAGTCGTAGCGCCGAAACCGTCCCGCCCTCCAGCCGCGCGACAAGCGAGACGGGCTGGTGCAGGCCGATGATGCGGTCGGGCGCGCCCGTGGGGCCGGTGAGAGGGGCGAGCGTCGCCTCGAGCTGCAGCCAGCGCTGCGCGTCACGCTGCGCCATGGCATGCAGCGTCACCGGCTCCGCATCGGCCACCGCGCGCTCGAGGGCGCGCAGGGCGCCGGCGCAGGAGAGGCCGTCCCACAGCTCGGCGAAATCGACGCCGCGCAGTTCGTGCCCATGGAGGTCGCAGAGAAACCCGCCAGCGAGACGAAAGCGCCAACGGCCAGCCTCGCGACCCAACACGAACACCTGCGGCAGGAGCGTTCCAAAGGCTGCGGCGGTCATCTGCGGGCGGGCGGGCAGCCGCGCGGCGCCGCGCTGACGGCGCCATTCGTCGATGAGGAGGCGGGTGTTGACGTGGGTCATCTCGGGTCGATTTTGCGAAGGGTCCCGCAAGTCCCGCAGGAACGGCGCCGTGGCGCGCGTCGAACCGCATGGCTCGCACCGCCAGCCAACCCTGGCGCCGAACCGCGCCAGGGTTGGCCAGACCTCAACCCGTGGCCGATCGCTCCGCTGCTAGGAGCTTCTCATCCTCCTGAAGATCTGCACCACGATGGCGATCACAGCCAGGATCAGCAGCAAGTGTATAAAGGCGCCGGCGATGTGGAAGGTGAGGAAGCCCAGCACCCACAGCACGACCAGAACCGCGGCGATGGCATACAACATGGTCTTCTCCTGAGTTGCGGCGGGCCTGTCGGCCGCCAAGTAAAGGTGGTGTGTGGGTCGCCCCGGTCAGGCGATCCTGTCGTCGCCGTCGGCGGCAGGGCCGCCCGTCCTGGCGGCCTTGGCCACGGCGCTGGCGAGGTTGCGCCTGGGCGGCGGCGAGTCTCCGGCGGGCCAGCCCTCGCGCTGCTTGGTGCGGTCGCCGTCGTTAGCGTCGGTCTGGTCGTGGAACAGCACCACCTGGGTGGGATAGGGCAGGTCGACCTGCGCCTCGGTCAGGGCCTTGCGCAGCGCAACGAGCACGCGGCTGGTGGTGTGCACCACCTCCGTGCGCACGGCCTTCGTCCACCACCGCGCACGCAGGCTGATGTTGAAGTCGGCCAGGGCGGTGACCACCACCTCGGGCGCAGGGTCCTGCAGCACGCCCTCGACGCCCTGCATCGCCTCGAGCATGGCGGCGGTGGCCTTGCCGATGTCGTCGCCGTAGCCGATCCCCACGTCGTACTGCGATCGGCGCGAGTCGTAGGCCGTATTGAGGATGAAGGACTTGGTGTAGATTTCGCCGTTCGGGATCAGCACCCGCCGCCCGTCGTAGGTCTTGAGCAGCGTGGCCCGCGTATCGATGCTCTGAACCGTGCCTTCGAAGCCTTCGAAGACGATTTGGTCGCCGACACGGAAGGGCTCGTTCAACAGTAGAAGGATCCCGGCGACGAAGTTCTGCAAGATGTCCTTGAAGGCGAAGCCGATGGCCACGCTGCCCAGGCCGAGCACGGAGATGACGTTGGCCGGCTTCACCGAGGGCGCGACCACCGCCACCGCCACCAAGAGGCCCAACAGCAGCAGCGCCCATTGGGCGAGGCGGCCCAGGACGAGCCCCACGTTGGCGTGCGTACGCGACGCGGTGGAGCGGCGGATCACCGCCTTCACGCCCTTGGCGACGAACCAGAAGATCACGAAGACGACGAGGCCGATCAGCAGCTTGGGCAGGGCCGCGAATGTGCCCGCAACCATGTCGTTGATCGTGCGCCACATGGCGGAGAAGTCGGCGCTGAAGCTCTGCATGAGGTCTCTCGCCGGACGAACGCGGGCGTCGATCGCCGCGAGTGATGCGGCGATGAGGGATAGCCGGGCGGCGGCGGTATCCGCGCCCCCCGGCCTGGAACGACGGGCTAGTGGGCCGCGTGCTCGGCCGCGTCGCCGGCCTTGGCGGCCGCCTTGCCCGCCGTCAGCGCGGCCTGACCCGCGGCCTGCGCCTTGTCGGCGGCGATCTTGGCGGTGACCGTGCCCGGTTGAGCCGCGGCTGCTGCCTGCGCCTCGGCGGAAGCGTTGGCGGCGGTCGCGGCCGTCTGGTTGGCCGCCATTGACGCATCGGCCGCGTGCGAGGCGGCGGTGGCCTGCTGCTGCTGGGTGGAGGGCCCGCCGCAGCCGGCGAGGGCGAGCGTCGCGGCGGCGGCGACGGCGAAGGTGGTGCGGCGCATGGGTGATCCTTTGTCGGGCATCATAGCTAAGCGAGGCCGTGAGATGTAGCGAGTCGCGACATGCGGTGGCGCCTCAGAGAAAATAAGGTTCGATGGCCGCGCGAGCGGCTTCTCCCAGGTCGGGTCGCCGGAGCGCCAGCGCCACGTTGGCGCGCAGCCAACCAACCTTGTCGCCGCAGTCATACGTCACGCCTTCGTATTCCAGGGCATGGAAGGGCTCGGACTGCATCAGGCGCGCCATGGCGTCGGTGAGCTGGATCTCGCCGCCGGCGCCCCTCTGGCGGGCCGAGAGCTCGGCGAAGATGGCGGGGTTCAGCACATAGCGGCCGGAGATGAACAGGTTGGAGGGCTCGGTCCCCGGCGCCGGCTTCTCCACCATGCCGGTCATGCGGCGCAGCCGGTCGCTCTCCTGGCCGCCGTCCAGCGCCACCACGCCGTAGTGGTGGGCCATGCCTGGCGGGCAGGGCTCGACCACCACGATGTTCGACCCGCCAGTCTGTTCGTAGGCGGCGATGGCCTGGGCGGTGGCGCCGGGCTCGGCGTCCATGATCATGTCGGGAAGCAGCACCGCGAAGGGCTCGTCGCCGATCACGTGGCGCGCGCACCATACGGCGTGGCCCAGGCCCAACGGCTCCATCTGGCGCACGTAGGAGATCTCGCCCTCCTGCGGCAGGTCGGCGGTGAGCTGGAGCAGAAGCTCCTTCTTGCCTTTCGCGCCGAGGCTGGCCTCCAACTCGGGCTGGCGGTCGAAGTAGTCCTCCATCGCAGTCTTGTTGCGTCCGGTGACCAGCACGAAGTGCTCGATGCCGGCCGCGCGCGCCTCGGCGATCACCCAGTGGATCAGCGGGCGGTCGACGACGGTCAGCATCTCCTTGGGCACGGTCTTGGCTGCGGGGAGCATGCGGGTGCCGAGACCGGCGACGGGCAGCACCGCCTTGCGGACGCGATGGGCGCTGGAAGCAGGCATTCGAAAGCGCGAGTCCTCAGGCGCGGGAACGCCGCGGGCGTGACGCTGCATAGAGCAGCCGCCGCGGCTACTCCACCGTCACCGACTTGGCTAGGTTGCGCGGCTGGTCGACATCGGTCCCCTTGGCTACGGCCACATGGTAGGCGAGGAGCTGCAGCGGCACGGCGTAGACCAGCGGTGCGAGCAGCGGATCGCAGTCGGGCACGCGCACCATTCGGGTGGCCGCGTGAGCGCTCGCCAAGCCCGCCGCATCGCTGATCAGAATGATGGGCGAGCCGCCGCGGGCCGCCACCTCCTGCAGGTTGGACAGCGTCTTCTCCAGGAGCTCGCCCGAGGGCGCGGCGACGATCACCGGCATGTGCTCGTCCACCAGCGCGATGGGGCCATGCTTGAGCTCGCCCGCTGCATAACCTTCCGCGTGTATGTAGCTCAGTTCCTTGAGTTTAAGCGCGCCCTCGAGAGCCAGTGGATAGAGCACGCCGCGGCCGAGGTAGAGCACGTCGCGCGCCTTGGAGAGGTCGCCGGCCAGGGCGGCCACCTCGCCCTCGTGCTGCAGCGCCTGGGCGATGAGGCGCGGCGCCTCTAAGACGAGCGCGATCAGCCGCGCCTCCTCCGCTGCGTCGATGCGGCCGCGCAGGAAGGCGGCGGCTATGGCCAGCGCGGTCAGGGCCGCGATCTGGGCGGTGAAGGCCTTGGTGGAGGCGACGCCGATCTCCGGCCCGGCGTGGGTGGGCCACATCACGTCGGCCTCGCGCGCCATCGACGAGTGGTGGGCGTTGACCACCGCGGCGGTGGCCAGGCCCTGGGCCTTGCACCAGCGCAGCGCCGCCAGCGTGTCGGCCGTCTCGCCCGACTGGCTGATGGCCAGCGCCAGCGTGCCGGGGATCACGGCCGGGTCGCGGTAGCGGAACTCCGAGGCGATCTCCACGTCGACCGGCAGGCCGGCGAGGCGCTCGAACAGGTACTTGGCGGTGAGGCCGGCGAGGTAGGCGGTGCCGCAGGCCACGATCTGCAGCCGCGGGATGGCCGCGAAGTCGACGCCTGGCGCCTGGGCGCGACCGTTCAGCGGATCAACGTAGGCCGACAGGGTGTGCTGCACCGCGTCCGGCTGCTCGTGGATCTCCTTCTCCATGAAGTGGCGATAGTCGCCTTTCTCCAGGAGAGCGGCGGAAAGGGGCACCACCTTGAGCGGCCGCTCCACCGGGAGCCCCCGGGCGTCGAACACCTGGGCCCCGTTGCGCCGAACCACCGCATGGTCGCCGTCCTCAAGGTAGGTGACGCGCTGGGTGTAGGGGGCGACCGCCAGCGGGTCGGAACCGATGAACATCTCGCCCTCGCCGTGGCCGATCACCAGCGGCGGCCCCAGGCGCGCGCCGAGGAGCGTAGGCTCGCCCTCGCCCTTCACCAGCACGGCCAAGGCGTAGGCCCCGCGCAGTTTGGCCAGCGTCGCCTTCAAGGCCTCGTGGGGCGAGGCGCCGCTTTCCAGCTCGTGGTCGAGCAGCTGGGCGACCACTTCGGTGTCGGTCTCGCTCTCGAAACTCCGTCCCTCCGCTTGCAGCTCGGCCTTCAGCTCGGCGAAGTTCTCGATGATGCCGTTGTGCACCAGCGCCACGCGCCCGCTGATGTGGGGATGGGCGTTGGCCTGCGTCGGTCCGCCATGGGTGGCCCAGCGCGTGTGGCCCACGCCGGTGGTTCCGTCGACGGGGTCGGCGCGCAGCACCGCCTCCAGTTCGCGCAGCTTGCCGGGTGCGCGGCGTCGCTGCAGGTCGCCGTCGACCAGGACGGCGATGCCGGCCGAGTCGTAACCGCGGTACTCGAGCCGGCGCAGGCCCTCGATCAGCCGGTCCGCGACGGGGCTCGCGCCCGCGATGCCGATGATGCCGCACATGGTGGGGGAGGGACTCCGTGGCGCAGGGTTCGCCCGGCCGCCTCTTAGCACCTGGGCAGCGCCCGAAGCGTGAACAGCCGTTTCGTTTCGTTTCGCCAACCATTCAGGCGTAGGTTGCCCGCGAACGAAGCCATCCGCAGCGACACATGCCCGCACGCAAGTATTTCGGCACGGACGGCATCCGCGGCCAAGCCAACGCTCACCCCATGACCGCCGAGGTGGCGCTGCGGGTGGGGCTGGCCGCCGGCAAGCTCTTCCTGCGCGATCCCGACCGTCGCCACCTGGTGGTGATCGGCAAGGACACGCGCCTCTCCGGCTACATGATCGAGCCTGCATTGGTGGCGGGCTTCGCCTCAGTGGGGATGGATGTGCGCCTGTTCGGCCCGCTGCCCACGCCCGCGGTTGCGATGATGACGCGCTCCATGCGCGCCGACCTGGGGGTGATGATCTCCGCCAGCCACAACGGCTTCGCCGACAACGGGATCAAGCTGTTCGGCCCCGACGGCTACAAGCTTTCCGACGAGCGCGAGATGGCCATTGAAGCGCTGATGGACGAGGGCTTGCAGGAGGGTCTGGCGCAGCCCACCCGCCTTGGTCGCGTCAAGAGGATCGATGACGCCCAGGCGCGGTACGTCGAGATCGCCAAGGCCACCTTCCCCCGCGGCAAGTCGCTCAATGGCCTGCGCGTGGTGATCGACTGCGCCAACGGCGCCGCCTACCGCGTGGCCCCCACCGCCCTCTACGAGCTCGGCGCCGAGGTGATCGAGGTGGGCGTCGAGCCCAACGGGGTGAACGTCAACGACGAGGTGGGCTCCACCCACCCGCACGCCATGGCGGCGGCGGTGAAGCAGTACCGCGCCGACCTCGGCATCGCGCTCGACGGCGACGCCGACCGTCTGGCGATCTGCGACGAGCGCGGCCAGGTGGTGGACGGCGACCAGATCATGGCCATCGTCGCCTCCGCCTGGGGCAAGGCTGGGCGGCTCAAGGGCGGCGGGGTGGTGGCCACCGTCATGTCCAACCTGGGGCTGGAGCGCTTCCTCACCGGCCAGGGTCTCACGCTGGAGCGCACCGCTGTGGGCGACCGCTACGTGTCCCAGCGCATGCGCGAGGGCGGCTTCAACCTGGGCGGCGAGCAGTCCGGCCACATGATCCTGTCCGACTTCTCCACCACCGGCGACGGGTTGATCGCGGCGCTTCAGGTGCTGGCGGTGCTGGTCGAGGCGGGGCGCCCGATGAGCGATCTCGCTCGCCAGTACGAGTCCGTGCCGCAGAAGCTCGTCAATGTCCGCTTTCCCAAGGGGGCCAAGCCGATGGAGGCGGCGGCGGTGAAACAGGCGGTGCAGGCGGGCGAGACCCGCCTCAACGGCTCCGGCCGCGTGCTGGTGCGCGCCTCCGGCACCGAACCCCTGATCCGCGTCATGGCCGAAGGCGACGACGAGGCGCTGGTCGCCGAGGTGGTCGGCGGCATAGCCGACGCGGTGAGGGCGGCGGCGGCCTGACGCCGATGGTGGACTCCAGCGACGGAGGTGTCTTCGCCCGGCAAGCCGCCGTCGCGCGCGCCATGGGCTCGCCCTTTACCGCCCGGGTTCTGGACGCCGTCGCGCGCCAGCTGAGCCGCGCACCCAAGACCGCGCGCCGCATCGCCGACTGGCCGGGCGACCGGCAAGCAGACAACGTCTCGCTGCGCCTCAACGGCGCGTTGCACGCCCTGGCGCGCAAGGGCGCCACCTCCGCACTGGCAGAGCTCTATCGCGAGCGGGAGGGCGACGTCGACGCCGTGGTTGGCGAGGCGCTGGCGCAGGAGGACGACGCCATCCTGCCATGGCTGGATGGGCCGCCGCAGACAAACGAGGTGGGGCGCAGCGCGGCGATCTGGTCCGCGCTGATGCAGGTGTCGAAGCCCTTCGGCCCACGCATGGAGCTGCTGGAGCTTGGCTCCAGCGCCGGGCTCAACCTCAATCTCGCCCTTTACGCGTACGACCTCGCCGATGTGCGCACCGGCTCCGCCGCATCGCCGTTGCGTCTGGCGCCGGAGTGGCGCGGCCCCGCGCCCGCCGTTGCGCCGGTCGAGATCCTGCAGGCGCGTGGCGTCGACATCTCGCCGCTCGACGTGCGCGACCCTGTGGCGCGCGAGCGGCTCCTAGCCTTCGTATGGCCTGATGACACCGCCCGTCTCGCGCGGCTGGAGCAGGCGTTGCGTCTCGCCGCCGATCATCTCCCGCGGATTGATCGGAACCACGCGGCCGACTGGCTCGAGACGCGCCTTGCCGAGCCGCAGGCGCCAGGCGTCACCCGCGTCGTCTTCCACTCCATCGTCCTGCAGTACCTCGAGGCGGGCGCCCGCGCCCGCGTGCGGGAGGCCTTGGCCGCGGCGGGGCGGCGCGCCACGAACGATACGCCTCTCGCCCACATTGCTTTCGAGTGGGACGCAGAGCGGGGGTGCGCCGTGCTGGAGTTGACCACCTGGCCCGACGGTCGCACGCGCGAACTCGCCACCTGCCAGGCGCATGCGGCTTGGATATCATGGAACGGCGTCTGACGTCGGCGCTGGCGTGCTTCGGCGTCAGCGCCTATATGGCGCGCGCTGCAAAGGGTCCGCGCCGCGTTTTCTCGGCGTGCCGCGCCTCATATGATGCGGCGGTCCAACCAGGGTGCGCATGTCGAACAAGGAAGAGCTGATCGAGTTCGAGGGGGTGGTGACCGAGTTGCTGCCCGAGGGGCGCTATCGCGTCGAACTCGAGAACAACCACGTGGTGCTGGCCTATACGGCCGGTCGGATGAAGCGCAACCGCATCCGCACGCTGGTAGGCGATCGCGTGACCATTGAAATGACGCCCTATGACCTGACCAAGGGCCGCATCACCTACCGCCACAAGCTCGAAGGCCAAGGCCCCAGCGGCATCAAGCCGGGCGCCAAGCCGCAGTTTCGCCGCCGCTGAGCCCTAGCTCAGCGCGGGACGGTGATCTGCGCGCCGTCGGCCTCGAGCCGATCAAGCAGGCCGTTGGCGCGCAATAGGAAGTGCAGGTCGACCAGCGCAACCGTGCGGCCGGGCGAGCGCAGCATAGCCTCCATATCGCGCGTCGCCGTCTCGGTGCCCTGCTCCAGAAGCGCCTGTACACGCGCGTTGGGCAGAGCGCATCCTTCCAGGAGCGCCGTCGACCAATTGGCCTGCACCTGCGCCAGCTTTCCGTCGGCCCACGCCTGGGAGGCGGCGCGGGCGCGGGCGCGCTCCTCGTCGATCTCATCCACGGCGGCGTTGAGGCAGGCGAGCTGCTGGGCCTCCGGCAGGCCGAGCAGGCTGTTGATGAAGGGCGCGAGGCTCAGGCCCGGCAGCGTGCGCACTGGCACGCCCTGCGCCTTGGCCATGCGCTCCAGCGTGCTGCCCGGCTTGGCCGAGGAGAAACCGGCGGTGCGGCGGAAATCGCTCACCAGGAATGCGCCAGCCGCGGCGGGTCGCAGCCGGGCGTAGTGCGCGGGCGTCTGGCCGGCGGTCCGCGTCGCCGCCTCGAAGCGCGCCCGCAGCGGTTGGGGCAGCCGCGCATCCAGCGGCTGGCCGCCAGGAAGCCTGATGGCGCCGGACCGCAGGGCCAGTATGGCGCCCTCGAAAGCGCCGATGCGGATGGGGGCGACGAGCAGCGCCTTGGCGCCGGTCAGCGCCGCCCGTACGCGCACGGCGTTCCATTGCTGCAGATGGGGAAGGGGGCTCAGGCCGCCGATGATCACCAGCTCTGCGTCACCCTTGCGCACGCGCCACAGGGCCGGCCCCGGCGGACGCCCGACGACGAGGACCTCCGAAAGGGCGACGCTCTGCCCCGGGTGGGCGAAGGTGGCGTCGGCCGCGAGCGGCGCCTGAGGCATTTGACGCGTCGGCGCAGGCGCGGTGGCCTTCGCCTTCGCTGGTGTTGGCGCATTCGGGGGCTGGAACTCAGGCAGGGGCTCCGGGCGGCCGATCGTCCACGACCCTTGGGCGCAGGCGGAGCCGGCAGAGGCGGCGACCGCGCCGGCTAGCGCAAGGGCTGACCATACGTGTTTCGGCCCGGCGTCCCGGGGCGGTGGGCTGGAGCGCATGGCCGTCCATGTCGGGGCCATTGCGGCCACCGCAAGGCCGAGCCGCCCGCTAGGGCCAGCGCACCAGCGGGGGCATGGAGGAGAGGATGCTTTCCACATTGCCGCCCGTCTTCAGCCCGAACAGAGTGCCGCGGTCGTAGAGCAGGTTGAACTCCACGTATCGGCCGCGCTGCACGAGCTGGGCGTCGCGCTCGACCTCGCTCCAGGGCTGGGCGAGGCGGCCGGCGACGATGGCGGGATAACTCGCCAGCACGGCCTCGCCTACTGCGCGAGTGAAAGCGAAATCCGCGGCCCAGTCGCCCGTCGCCAGTCGGTCGTAGAATATGCCGCCGGTGCCGCGGGGCTCGTTCCTGTGGGCCAGGTGAAAGTACTCGTCAGCCCAAGCCTTGTAGCGGGCGTGGTCGCCCGGCGCGTGGCCGTCGCAGGCGCCTTTCAGGGCGGCGTGGAAGGCCAGCGTGTCGGGCGCGTCCTCGCGCCGGTCGGCGGCCAGCATGGGGGTGAGGTCGCCGCCGCCGCCGAACCAGCCGCGGGTGGTCTCCAGGTATCGCGTGTTCATGTGGGCGGTCGGCGCATGCGGGTTGCGCGGATGGGCGATGACGCTGATGCCGGTGGCGAAGAAGCGCGGATCCTCCTCGGCGCCGGGCATGGTGCGGGCGAACTCGGGGGCGAACTCTCCGTGCACGGTGGAGACGTGCACCGCCGCCTTCTCGAACACCCGCCCGTGCAGCATGCCCATGACGCCGCCGCCGCCCTCGGGCCGCACCCACGGCGTGAGCACGAAGCGGGGCGGCGCGGCGGGCGCCGCGCCGTAGAGGAATTCGGGCGCAGCGGCCTCCAACGCCTCGAAGGCCGCGACCAGCCGGTCGCGCAGGGCCTCGAACCAGGTGCGCGCCCGGGCGCGGCGCTCGGGCGCGGCCTCGTCGCTCACGCCGCGGCGCGGGCCGGGGCCACCTCGACGCCCGCCAGGCGCGAGACGCCGTCGAGGAAGCCCCACAGGGCCTCGGCAAGCTCGGCGCCGGCCTCCGCCGCATCGTCGGCTTCGGCGGGCGGAAGGCGATCGAGCAGGCCGCGGCACACCTGCGCGTGCTCGACGTCAGCGGCCTCGTGCACGGTGAAGAAGCGCAGGGTCTCGGCGTCGTGCACGCCGTGGAAGCGCTTCAGACCGTCGATCTTGGTGGTGCTCACGTCCGGCAGCTGGCTCTCGCAGGCATAGAGCGCACCCAGGCCCGCGGCGTAGGATCGCGCGGAAAGGCGGGCGTCGCAGGCCAGGTAGGTGCGGGCCACCGCCCTGGGAAAGGCCTCCACGTGGGGGCGATACTGGGCGGCGTAGGCGGCCAGGTCGCCGGTCGTCAGCCGGCCCTCGCTCCAGGCGCGGTAGAAGGGGTGGTTCAGCATGGCGCGGGCGGCGACGGCTGTGTCGATGCGCTGGGAAGCGGGGGCGGGCATGCGGGCGTCCTCCTCGGTGGGCGGGCCACGCTACAGCGGGGCGGGGCGATCACGCTAGCGGTTCGGCGAGGGGAAAGCCGCCGGTCTGGCGCAGGGCCTCGGCCAGCCCGACCGCGGCCGAGACGGTGAGGTTGAGTGAGCGCGCCTCCGGGCGGATGGGGATGACCACGCGCGCCTGCGCGGCCGTGTGCACCTCCGGCGGCGCGCCGGCGCTCTCGCGGCCGAAAATGAGCGTGTCGGCCGCTGCGAATCGAAAGTCGTGCAGGGGCTCGGCGCCGCGGGTGGTGAACAGCACGAGCCGCCCCGTCGCCCGCGACGGGGCGGCGAGGAAGGCGACCCAGGAGGGGTGCAGCGTCGGCTGCACATGGCGACCGTAATCCATGGCGGCGCGCTTCAGGCCCTTGTCCGACAGGGGAAAGCCGCACGGCTCGACCACGTCCAGCGCCACACCGAAGCAGGCGGCCAGCCGGATGGCCGCGCCGAGGTTCTGCGGAATGTCCGGTTGAAAAAGGGCGAGACGCATTCTAAGCGGGGCGACGGGATGGACGCCTCCACGATGGGGCGAGACCTCCCGTGCTTCAACGACGACGGATCGTCCTGCGTCAAGGCGCGGGGGCGTCCCGCGTCCGCTTCGTGGGTAGGATAGGCGCTCCGTGGTCGAGATCCTGAACAGGCAGCCGCATAGCGAAGGCGCGCCGGGCGCCGAACCAGGCGATCCGCCCGGCGAAACGCGGCGCGACTTCATTCACATCGCGGCGGCGGCGGTGGCCGGCGGTGGGGTGGTGGCTGTGGCGTGGCCCTTCGTCGACCAGATGAACCCGTCTGCGGATACGCTTGCGCTGGCGTCGATCGAGTACGACTTCGGCAAGGTGGCGCTGGGTCAGCAGGCGGTGGTGAAATGGCGCGGCAAGCCCGTGTTCGTGCGCCACCGCACGCCGGCCGAGATCGCGTCCGCCAAGAAGGACGACCACGCCGACATGCGCGACCCGGCCACCGACGCCAGCCGGGTCAAGCTTGGTAAGGAGGAGTGGCTGATCGTGATCGGCGTCTGCACCCACCTGGGCTGCGTGCCGAACTTCGGCCAGGGCGAGTACGGCGGCTGGCTGTGCCCCTGCCATGGCTCGCTTTACGACACCGCCGGGCGCATCCGAGCGGGCCCGGCGCCGCTGAACCTCCTGCTTCCCGACTACGCCTTCACCGGCGCGACCAAGGTCAAGATCGGCTGAGCGGCCGATCTTTTCAGGACATCCCATGAGCGGACACTCCACCTACGAGCCGAAGACCGGTATCGAGCGCTGGCTCGACGCTCGGTTGCCTATCGTGCGCCTGGCTTACGACAGCGCCATCGATTTCCCGACGCCGAAGAACCTGAACTATTGGTACACGTTCGGCGGCATCCTGGCCGTGTGCCTCGTGGTGCAGATCATCACCGGTGTGATCCTCGCCATGCACTACGTGCCGCAGGTGGACCACGCATTCGACAGTGTCGAGCACATCATGCGAGACGTGAACCACGGCTGGATGATCCGCTACATCCACTCTAACGGCGCCTCGATGTTCTTCCTGGCGGTGTACATCCACATCGCCCGGGGCCTCTACTACGGCAGCTACAAGGCGCCGCGGGAGGTTCTGTGGCTCCTGGGCTGCGTCATCTACCTGCTGATGATGGCCACCGCCTTCATGGGCTACGTTCTGCCTTGGGGGCAGATGAGCTACTACGGCGCGGTGGTGATCACCTCGCTGTTTTCGGCCTTCGACCAGGTGATCCCGGGGCTCGGCACCGCCATCACCACCTGGCTGTGGGGCGGTTTCGCGGTGGACGACGCCACGCTGAACCGCTTCTTCGCCCTGCACTATCTATTGCCGTTCATGATCGCCGGCGTGGTGGGGCTGCACATCTGGGCGCTGCACGTGCCCGGCAACAACAACCCGACTGGCGTGCCGGTGAAGTCCAAGGCCGACACCGTGCCCTTCCATCCGTATTACACGGTGAAGGACGGATTCGCGATCGTGTGCTTCTTCATCCTGTTCGCGTGGTTCGTCTTCTTCGCACCCGAGGCCATGGCCCACGTGGACAACCAAGTGCCCGCCAACCCTCTGGCGACGCCCGCGCACATCGTGCCCGAGTGGTATTTCCTTCCTTTCTACGCCATGCTCAAGGCCGTGCCGCAGAAACTGTTTGGCGTGCTGACGATGTTCGGCGCGATCGCCATGCTCTTTGTCATCCCGTGGACCGACACATCCAAAGTGCGTTCGATGCGCTATCGTCCGGCGGCGAGATACTTCTTCATCGGCCTTATCGTCGCGACGCTCGGCTTGGGCTGGCTCGGCGCCAAGGAGCCGGCCGAAGTGGTCATCCCGCTCGGCCGCGATGCGGTGACTGGGGAAGCGACGGGCGTAAGCGCGGTGCTGATCTCGCGGTTGCTGACGCTTTATTACTACGGGTATTTCCTCTTGGTGATGCCGCTGCTTGGGTTCCGCGAGAAACCGTCGAAAATGCCGGACACCATCTCCTCTCCCGTGCTCTCCAGCGGCCCGGGCATGCCAGCCGGCGCCTACGCCTCGCCTGAGAAGAAGGGCTGATGTCGATGATGCGTCGTGCGTTCGCAGCGCTTGCGAGCCTGTGCCTGATCGGCGGAGCGGCCGGCCACGCCATCGCCAAGACCAACGCTGAGGAGCCAAAGGTCTTCCACTATTCGGGAGACAGCTATCTCGGCAAGTTCGACCCTGCGCAGCTGCAGCGCGGCTTCAAGGTGTATGCGGAGGTCTGCTCGAGCTGCCACTCGATGGACCTGCTCTACTACCGCAACCTGGCCCAGAAGGACGGGCCGTTCTATTCGCCCAAGTATCCGAACCCGGCCGAGAGCCCCTACGCCAAGGCGATCGCCGCCGACGTGAAGGTGCCCGACATCGACCAGGACACGGGCGACGCCATCACCCGCCCCGGAATCCCCGCCGACCACTTCAAGGCGCCGTTCCCAAACAAGATCGCCGCCGCCGCAGCCAACGGCGGCGCCGCGCCCCCCGACCTCTCGGTCATGGCGCGCGCCCGCGAAGGCGGGGCCGCCTACATCTACTCGCTGCTGCAGGGCTACGGGCAGTCGCCCAAGGGCCTGAACATCCCGGCGGGCAAGTACTACAACCCGTACATGCAGGGTGACCTGGCTTCGTCCTGGTCGGGGCCGAAGGACAAGGTGCCTCCCGGCGGCTTTATCGCCATGCCCTTCCAGCTCACGCCCAGCCGCGTGACATTTGACGACGGCACAAAGGCCAGCACCGAGCAGGAGGCGCGCGATGTGTCGGTGTTCATGGCCTGGGCCGCCGACCCCAAGCAGACCGAGCGTAAGGAGGCGGGCGTGGCGGTGATGCTCTACCTTGTCGTCTTCGCCGTGATCCTGTGGTTCTCCTACAAGCGCATCTGGCGCAACGTCGCCCACTGACGGCCGGCGGGACGCGCTGGACATGCCGTCGCGCGTCCTGCTCACCTTCGCGCTGGTGATCGCGCTCACGCCGAGCGCCGAGGCCGGCGAATTCACGCCGATGACGTGGGCGCAGTTCCACGCCCTGCCAGCACCCGAGGCCGATCGCCGCATCGCCTACGGCCCCGGCGCCGATCAGTTCGGCGAGCTGTGGCTGCCTCGCAGCCCTGGGCCTCATCCGCTCGTGGTGCTGATCCACGGCGGTTGCTGGACCAAAGCGATCGCCGACCTGCACATCATGAACCTCGCCGCCGCTGACCTGCGTCGCCGCGGGGTAGCGGTCTGGAACGTCGAATACCGCGGCGTCGACGAGCCGGGCGGCGGCTATCCGGGCGCCTACGAGGACGTGGCGGCAGGCCTGGACGCTCTTCGTCACCTCGCCCCCGAGCACCATCTTCGGCTCGACCGCGTGGTCGTCGCCGGGCATTCGGCGGGCGGCCAACTGGCGTTGTGGGCGGCGGGGCGACGCCGGGTGACGTACGGCCCGCTTGAGGCCCGCAATCCCTTGGCGGTGCACGCGGTGGTCGACATTTCCGGCATTCCAAACCTCGAGGTCGACAGCGCCACCGCCTGCGGCGCCGGGCCGGTCGACTCCATGGCGGGACCGGAGCGCCCCGGCGGTCGTTTCGCCGACACTTCGCCCGCGCAAATGCTGCCGCTGCGCGTGCGCCAGGAGGTGTTCGTCGGCCGTGAGGACACGACCGTGGCGCCCGCGGTCAGCGCGGCCTACGCCGCCCGTGCGAAGGCGGCGGGCGATACGGTGACCCTGCACGTCATTCCCGACGCCGCGCACGTGGAGGAGATCACCCCGGGCACGCCGGGGTGGAGCGCCATCGCGCCCGTAATCGTGCAACTCGCCCGATGAGCGGCTGGACCCTGGGCGTGGTCGGCGGCTCGGGTCTCTACGAGATCGATGGGCTGGAGGATCACCGCTGGGCGCGCGTCGACACTCCCTGGGGCGCCCCCTCGGACGAGATACTGCACGGCCGCATCGGCCCGGTGCAGCTGCGCTTCCTGCCTCGCCATGGCCGCGGCCATCGGCTGTCGCCCACCCACCTGCCTTACCGCGCCAACATCGACGCTCTGAAGCGCTGCGGCTGCACCGACGTGCTCTCAATATCGGCGGTCGGCAGCCTGCGCGAGGATCTCGCGCCCGGCATGTTCGTGGGGGTGGATCAGCTGATCGACCGCACCTTCGCGCGCGAGAAGAGCTTCTTCGGCGAAGGCGTCGTGGCGCATGTCTCGGTAGCCGAGCCGGTCGATGCGCGCCTCACGGGCTTGGCCGTCGCCGCAGGGCGCGCGGCAGGCGCACACGTGGTCGAGGGCGGGACCTACCTCGCCATGGAGGGTCCGCAGTTCTCCACGCGCGCCGAGAGCATGCTCTACCGTTCGTGGGGCGCACACGTGATCGGCATGACCGCCAGCCCCGAGGCCAAGCTCGCCCGCGAGGCCGAGCTGCCCTACGCGTCCATCGCCATGGTGACCGACTACGACTGTTGGCGCGATGAGGGCGAGGCGGTGCAGGTCAGCCACATCCTCGAAGTCCTCCACGCCAACGCCGCCAAGGGCAGGGCGCTGGTGCAGGCGCTGGCTCGTACGCTTGCGGACACCCCGCGCACGCCCGCTCCGGCCGACACCGCGCTGGAGTACGCCCTCGTGACCGCACCCGAACATCGCGATCCGGCGCTGGTCGCCAAACTTGATGCGGTGGCCGGGCGCGTGCTGAACCGCTAAGCCGCCGCCCGCATCCCTGTCGCCCGAGGCGCCCTCCGCGTGAACCTGACCGACGCCATCCGCACCATCGCGGACTATCCCAAGCCCGGAATCATGTTCCGCGACATCACCACGCTGCTGGGCGACGCGCGCGCCTTCCGCACGGCGGTGGACGAGCTGGTGCAGCCTTTCGCCGGGACCAAGATCGACAAGGTGGCGGGCGTCGAGGCGCGGGGCTTCATCCTGGGAGGTGCTGTGGCCCACCAGCTCTCCGCAGGCTTCGTGCCGGTGCGCAAGAAGGGCAAGCTGCCCCATCACGTGGTGGCGATGGAGTACGCACTGGAATACGGCTCCGACATCATCGAGATGCACGTTGACGCGGTGCGCCCCGGCGAGCGCGTGGTGCTGGTCGACGACCTGATCGCCACAGGCGGCACTGCAGAGGCGGCGGTGAAGCTGCTGCGCGAGGCTGGCGCGGTGGTCGAGGCCGCCTGTTTCGTCGTCGACCTTCCTGATCTGGGAGGCCGCGCCCGGCTTGAAGCGATGGGCGTGACGGTGGCCACGCTGGTGACCTTCGGCGGCCACTGAGGTTTCCCCCGTCGCAGGGGAAGGAGCCTTACGGCCGCCGTTCGCACGTCCTACCTCAGGGTGGTGCCCCGCGATCCGCGCCCCGTCTTCATCCCCGCCTGGCGCCAGTTCCGCCGGATGCAGGCGGCCGCTTGCCTCTTCGCGCTCGGCGTCTATGCCGCCGCTGCGGTGCACGCTTGGCGGGTGCTGCCGCAGAATGGCGAATTCAAGGGCCTCTTCACCCTGCTGTTCCCCGGCGTCTTCCTGCAGGCGGTGCTGTGGTCGGCGATCGTGATTGCGCCGCTCCGGCGCTGGCTGAAGCGCTACACCTGGCTCACCTTCGCCGCAGGTTTCGGCCGCTCGCCCATGTCGGTGCTCACCGCGCTGGGCGTACTCGCCCTGGCCGGGGCCTTCATCTACCTGCAGATCGGCGAGGCTCAGCGGGGAGGGCGTTACCCAGGAGGCCTGTTCAGCGCCTACGCAGCGGGCATCGGCGTGCTCTGCGCCCAGGCGCTGCTCGCGCTCAAGTTGGAACAGGAGCCCAAGGTGCGCGAGATCATCGCGCGCTGAGGCTGCCTCAGCCGTTCCCGAACTTGGGCGCCTCGCCGCCGGGATCGACCAGCGTGCCGAACACCCGCTCGGCCTTGGCCTCGCGCAGGAGGCGGCGGGCCCGCAGAAACATCTCCAGCCGCGACACGCCATAGAGGCCGGCGCCGAACAGCACGAAGCCGTCTGTGAACAGCGCGGCGTAGAGGTGCACCGCTTGCGACTCCTCGGCGATCACGAAGCGCGCCGCGTAGCGGACGACGAAGATGCCCGCGAGGAAGATCAGCGCCGCCGGCGAGCTCCTGGTGTTGAGCTGGTGGGTCTCGCGGTCCACCTCGATGCGGATCAGCGAGCCGCGCCACCAGCCCAGCCCCGCGCCCGCCGCCAGCACGACCACGAGCACGGCCCATTGCCAGACGGCCGGCGGCGGCAGCATCACCAGCAGCACCAGCGCGCCGACCGCCAGTATGGCCGGCATGATCCACAGGAACTCGAGCCGCAGTCGCCGCCCGCGCCCGCCGCCAGCGCCGCCCTTGCTGAACATGCCCGAGCGCCACAAGCGCAGGCCGAACACCGCCGCCACGATCAGGCCGGGGATGACGTAGGACAGGGCGGAGTGCTGCGGCTGCATGACCTGTCCTCCTAGCGCGCTTGTGTGACGCTCAACCCGCGCCGTTGGCGGCGAAAAGCTCCAAGGTGCGCGTACGCGCCAGCTCGGACGCGGCGGCGTTATAGCTCGGGGCGCCCTCGTTGTTGAAGTCGTGGCCTGCGCCTTCGTAGCGGAAGACGCCGATGTCGGGATGGGCGTGCTGCACGATCTGGGCGTCTGCGGCCGGAATATGCGCGTCGTCGGCGCCGTAGTTCACCAGCGCGGGGCACGACAGCTTCGCGTTCGCATGCTTGGCGATAAGGCCGCCATAGTAGCAGGAGACCGCCGCCAGGGTGTCGATCTTGCAGGCGGCGAGCCAGGCGATCGAGCCGCCGTAGCAGTAGCCCACCACGAAGGCCGGGCCGCGGGTGGTCAGCTGGTCGATGCAGGTCTCGGTGTCATACTTCGCGTTGTCCAGGCCCACGGCCTGGGCGTAGCGCTGGCCGGCCCTGACGCCCTCCTCGTCATGGTCGGCCACAAAGCCCGGTTCGGCGCGGTCGAACAGGGAGGGCGCCAGCACCTCGAAGCCCAGCCTCGACCAGCGCTCAACGTCGGCCTGCATGTAGCGGTCGAGGCCGAAGATCTCCTGCAGCAGCACGACGCCGCCCTTACGCGCACCCTCCGCCGGCGCGTGCAGGGCGGTGAAGGCGAAGCCATCGATCTTGCTCTCGAGGGTGATGGTCTTCACGGGCGCCTCAGGTGTTGAAGAGGAAATTCATCACGTCGCCGTCGCGCACGACGTAGGCCTTGCCTTCGGCGCGCAGCTTGCCGGCGTCGCGCGCTCCCGACTCGCCCTTCAACGCCACGTAGTCGGGGAAGGCGATGGTCTCGGCGCGGATGAAGCCCTTCTCGAAGTCCGAGTGGATCACGCCGGCCGCCTGGGGGGCGGTCGCGCCGACCGGGATGGTCCAGGCGCGGCTCTCCTTGGGGCCGGCGGTGAAGTAGGTGTGCAGGCCGAGCAGCTTGTAGGCCTCGCGGATCAGCCGGTTGAGGCCGGGTTCGGAGAGCCCCAGCGTCTCCAGGAACTCGGCGCGCTCGGCCGGGTCGAGCAGCGCGATCTCGCTCTCGATCTTGGCGGAGATGGCGACCGAGTTGGCCCCGTCCGCTTGCGCCTTCGCGTCGACCTTGGCGGAGAGCGCGTTGCCGTCCGCCGCCGAATCCTCGTCCACGTTGGCGACGTAGAGGGCGGGCAGGGCGGTGATCAGCTGCAGCATACGCCACGTCTTCTCGTCCTCCGCGGGCACGGCGGCGGTGCGGGCGGGCTTGCCGGCGGCGAGCTGGTCAAGCGCCAGCTTGGCGAGGCGCACGGTGGCGGCGGCCTCCTTGTCGGCGCCCTTGGCGCGCTTCTCCAGCGCCGGGATGCGCTTCTCCAGGCTCTCTAGGTCGGCCAGCATCAGCTCGGTCTCGATGATCTCGAGGTCGGCCAGGGGATCGACGCGGCCCTCCACGTGGGTCACGTCGCCGTCCTCGAAGCAGCGGGCCACGAAGGCCACGGCGTCGCAGTCTCGGATGTTGGCCAGGAACTGGTTGCCCAGGCCCTCGCCCTTGGAGGCGCCGCGCACGAGGCCCGCCACGTCGACGAAGTTGATGCGCGCGGGAATGATCTCCCTGGAGCCCGCGATCTGCGCCAGCGCATCCAGCCGCGGCTCGGGCACCGCCACGTCGCCCACGTTGGGCTCGATGGTGCAGAAGGGGTAGTTCGCGGCCTGGGCCTGCGCCGTCTGCGTCAGCGCGTTGAACAGGGTCGACTTGCCCACGTTGGGCAGGCCGACGATGGCGACTTTCAGGGCCATGGGATCTCGGAAGCGGCGGAGGGCGGCGGTGTAGCCGAGGGGGCCGTGCTTGGGAACGCGAGCGCTGCGACCGTGACGCGCCGGATGGGCGCGTATATGGCTTGCGCCATGATCAACCTCGCACTCGTGGCGGCGGGCGGCGCGCTCGGCGCCTGCCTGCGCTACCTCGCGGGCGTCGCCTGGATCGGGGCGGGTGGAGCGGCGCGCGGGTTCCTGGCCACCGCGGCCATCAACGTGGCGGGCTCGCTCGCCATGGGCCTCCTGGTCGGCTGGCTGGCGTTGAAGGGCGCGGGCGCCTCGACCGACCGCCTGCGCCTGCTGCTGGCGACGGGCGTGCTGGGTGGCTTCACCACCTTCTCCTCCTTCTCGCTGGAGGCCGTGCTGCTGATGGAGCGCCGGGCCTACGCCACGGCGGCGACCTATGTCGGCGGCTCGGTGGCGCTGGGGCTGGCCGCCCTCTTCGCAGGCCTGATCCTCTCGCGGCGGGCGTTCGCGTGAGGGAGGTCAAGACCCTCTACGTCGACTCCGGCGAGGAGGGCGTGCGGCTCGACCGCTGGTTCAAGCGGCGCTGGCCGCACCTGAACCACATCGCCATCAACAAGCTCGTCCGCTCCGGCCAGATCCGGGTGGACGGCGCCCGCGCCAAGGTGGACACGCGCCTCGCCGCCGGCGCCCTGGTGCGCGTGCCGCCCCTGCCGGACGCCCCGCCCGAAGGCGAGCGCCCGGCGATCAGCGAGCGCGACGCCGCCTATGCCCGCTCGCTCGTCATCTACGAGGACGAGGACGTGCTGGCGCTGAACAAGCCTAGCGGCCTGGCGGTGCAGGGCGGCACCAAGACCACCAAGCACGTCGATCGCCTGCTCTCCGCCTGGGGCGAGGGGCTGGAGCGCCCGCGCCTCGTCCACCGCCTGGACCGCGACACCTCGGGCGTGCTGGTGCTGGGCAAGACGCCCGCCGCCGCCGCCCGCCTCTCGGGCGCCTTTGCGAAGCGGCGCGCGAAGAAGACCTACTGGGCGCTAGTCGCCGGCGAGCCCCGGCCTGGGGATGGTGTGATCGAGCTGCCGCTGGTGAAGAAGGGCGTGGGCGACCGCGAGCTGGTGGTCCCCGCCGACCCCAAGGAGTTCGGCGCCGAGCCGGCCGAGACCGAGTACGTCACCATCAGCCGCGCCGGCGCGCGCGTCTCCTGGATGGGCCTGCGCCCCTACACCGGACGCACCCATCAGCTGCGCGCCCACCTCAAGGCGGTCGGTCATCCGATCCTGGGCGACCCCAAGTATGGCGACGAGGCCTCCGCCGCGCTTTCCGGCGGCCTCAAGCTGCAGCTGCACGCGCGGCGCATCGAGCTGCCCCATCCTTCCCGCGGCGCCTTGATCCTGGAGGCCCCGCCCAGCCCCGAGCTCCTCGCCGGCTTCGAGCGCTTCGGCTTCGACGCGCACGAGGCCGACGCCGATCCGTTCGAGGGGCGTCGCGGCGGGGGAGGGCGGCGGCGGTGACGCGCCCGGCCGCGCCCGGCCGTGGCGGCGCGCTGGACCCTCGCCTCCACGGCGCCTTTTTGCAGGCCGCCGAGCTCCTGAACAGTGGCCGGGCGGCGGAGGCGGCGGCGCGGCTCGCCCCGCTGGCCGCCGCCGCGCCGGGCGAGTCCGAGGTGCGTCGCGCCCTCGGCGAGGCCTTGCGCGGCACGGGCGACCTCCCCGGCGCCGAGCGCGAGGCGCGGGCTGCGGTCGCCGCCGACAAGCGCAGCGCCGCCGCCCAACACACGCTGGGTTCGGTGCTCAAGGTCTGCGGCCAGCCGCGCGAGGCGGAGAAGGCCTGGCGCGCCGCCCTTGCGCTTGATCGCCGCTTCGCGCCGGCCGCGGTCGAACTGAACCGGCTGCTGCTGGCCGAGGGCAAGCCGCAGCTTGCGGCGCAGGCCACCGCCGCGCTCGCCGCGGCAAGCCGTGACGCCGAACTCCTTGGGGATCACGCCGAGGCGCTGAAGGCGCAGGGCCGCAAGCCCGAGGCGCTGGAGCACTTCCGGCGCGCCCGCGACGCGGACCCCGAAAGCGCCGTGGGCTGGCACAACTTCGCCGCCGCCCTGGCCGACGTGCGCGACGATGCTCACGCCCTGGCGGCGGTGGACCGCGCACTGGCGCTGGGCCTGGACCGCTCGGAGCCCTGGCTGGTGCGCGCCCACGCCCTGCAGGGCCTCAACCGATATGACGAGGCCGAGCGGGCCTACGGCGAGGCGCTGCGCCGCCGCCCGGGCGACGTGACCGCTGTCATCGACTTCTCGCAGCTGCTCTGGATGCGCACGGGCGATCTGGCCGCCGCGCTCGAACCCTTCGCCGCGGCCGACCGCGCCGGCGCCGGCTCGCCGACCCTGTCGGTGGGCAAGGCGCGGCTGCTGGAGTTCGCCGGCGACGCTCCGGCCGCCATGGCGGTGCTGGAGCCGGCGGCCGCCGCTGGCGATCGCGGCGCCCTCCTGGCGCTCGTCAACGTGGCGGGCCGCGCGGATCCGGCGCTCGCCTCCCGCCACGCCGAGGCCGCCGCGGCGCGGTTGGGCGACGATCCGCGCGTGCGCCTCATGCTGGCCGAGGCGCGGCTGGGGCAGGGCCGCGCGGCCGAGGCCGCCGCGCTGGTCGACACCGTTCTGGCCGACACGCCGCTCGACCAGTCCGCGCTGGCCGTGCGCGCGGCCGCGTGGCGCGCGCTGGACGATCCTCGCCTGGCCCAGCTTTACGACTACCCGCGCATGGTCGGCGCCTACACGATCGACGCGCCTGCGGGATGGCCCGACCTCGCCGCCTACCTCGCCGACCTCAAGGCCGCGCTGGCGCGGCTTCACGGCCTGCAGGCGCACCCCGTCGGCCAGTCGCTGCGCGACGGCGCGCAGACCTCGAGCGAGCTGCGCCGCAGCGAGGAGCCGGCCGTGCGCGCCTTCTTCACCGCCATCGACCGCCCCATCCGCGAGCACATCGCGAAGCTGGGCATGGGGCGCGACCCGCTGCGGGCGCGCAACACCGGTCGCTACGCCATCTCCGGCGCCTGGTCGGTGCGGCTGCGTCCGGGCGGCGGGCGCCACGTGGCCCACATCCACCCGGAGGGCTGGCTCTCCTCGGCGTTCTACGTCGAGGTGCCGCCGGCGGTGGACGCCGGAGGGCGCGAGGGCTGGATCGGCTTCGGGGAGCCCGGCGCGCCGGTCGCCGGCGGGCCCTGGCCGCCGCAGCACTGGGTCAAGCCCGAACCTGGCCGCCTCGTGCTCTTTCCCTCCTACATGTGGCACGGCACGGCGCCCTTCGGCGGCGACGCCCAGCGCCTGACTATGGCCTTCGACGTCGTGCCCGCATGAGGCCGCCGTTGGCGGTCTTCGAAGTCGACGGCACGCTGGTCGACAGCCGCGAGGCGATCCAGGCGGCCATGACGCGCGGCTTCGAGGGCGCCGGCCTGGCGCCGCCGCCCTACGCGCAGACGCGCCGGGTGGTGGGCCTCAGCCTGCCCGAGGGGTTGCGCACGCTCGCGCCCGGAGTCGATCCCCCTACGCTCGTGCGGCTGGCCGACGCCTATCGCGCCGCCTGGATCGACATGCACGCCGACCCCGCCTTCCACGAGCCGCTCTACCCCGGCGCGGCCGACCTCCTGGCGCACTTAGCCGCCACCGGCTGGCGCCTCTCCATGGCCACCGGCAAGTCGCGCCGCGGGGTGGAGACGATCGTGCGCATGCACGGCTGGGAGGGCCTCTTCGCCTCCACTCACTGCGCCGACGACGGCCCCGGCAAGCCGGACCCCGCCATGCTGAACGCCGCCTTGTCCGCCGCCGGTGCGGCGCCCGCCGATACGGTGATGATCGGCGACACCGCCTTCGACATGGGCATGGCCCGCGCCGCCGGCGTGCGCGCCCTGGGGGTGACGTGGGGCTTCCATACCGAGGCGGAGGTGCAGGCGGGGGGCGCCGATCGCGTCTTCGGCGGCTTCGCGGAGCTGACGTGCGAACTCGATCGGTTCGCGGCCTCGAAGGCGGCCGCGAGAACGCCTATCTGAAGGTCATGGTCTCCTCCGCCGCCGACAGGGTCACGCCCCGCCCGCGCCGCTTCTGGACCACTGTCGATACTGCGCCGCACGCCGGCGGTTTCGCCGTGCGGCTGGATGGGCGCGTCCCGAAGTCGCCGGAGGGCGCGCCGCTGGTGGCGCCCACCGCCGCCCTGGCCGAGGCGCTCGCACGCGAATGGCGAGCGCAGGGCGAGGAGGTCGACACCGCCGCCATGCCGCTGACGCGCCTGGCCTTCACCGTCATCGACCGCGGCGCGACCGCGCGCGACGCCCTGGTTGCGGAGCTGGCCCGCTTCGCCTCCACCGACGCCCTGACCTATTTCGACACCGCAACGGTGGCGCTGCGCGAGGAGGAGTGCCGCCGCTGGGGTCCGCTGCTCAACTGGGCCGCCGACGAATTGGGCGTGCGGCTTGAGCGCGGGGAGGGGGTGATCCACCGCGCCCAGCCCGCGGCCTCGCTGGAACGCGTGCGGGCGCTGGCGCGGACGCAGGACGACTTCGCCCTCGCCGGTCTGCTCTACGCCGCGGCGCTGTTCGGCTCGGCGGTGCTGGCGTTGGCGCTGCAACGCGGCCGGGTCACCGCGGACGAAGCGCACGACCTCGCGCGCATCGAGGAGGCCTGGCAGGAGCGGCAATGGGGCGTCGACGCCGAGGCCGCACAGCGCACCGCGCGCCGGCTGGCCGATGCGCGCACCGCCGGCGCGTGGTTCGCGGCGCTCGGCTGAGCCCGCTTCTAGCGCCGAGGGCGTTTTCAGCCGTCGCGGCTGTCTGCTAACGCTCCCTCCATGTCCAGCGCAGCCAGCCCCGTGATCGCCGACCTCGACGCCCGGCGCGAGCGCGCCCGCCAGGGCGGAGGCGAGCGGCGCGTGGAGGCGCAGCACGCCAAGGGCAAGCTCACCGCCCGCGAGCGCATCGACCTCCTGCTCGACGAGGGCAGCTTCGAGGAGTTCGACATGTTCGTCGAGCACCGCGCGGTGGACTTCGGCATGGCCGACCAGCGCATCCCGGGCGACGGCGTGGTCACCGGCTGGGGGACGGTCAACGGCCGCACCGTGTTCGTGTTCTCCAAGGATTTCACCGTGTTTGGCGGCAGCCTCTCGGGCGCGCACGCCAAGAAGATCCTCAAGGTGATGGCGCAGGCGCAGAAGGTTGGCGCGCCGGTGATCGGCCTCTACGACGCCGGCGGCGCCCGCATCCAGGAAGGCGTGGAGAGCCTGGCCGGCTACGCCGACATCTTCCTGCAGAACGTCATGGCCTCGGGCGTCATCCCCCAGATCAGCGTGATCATGGGGCCTTGCGCGGGCGGCGACGTCTACTCGCCGGCCATGACCGACTTCATCTTCATGGTGCGCGACACCAGCTACATGTTCGTCACCGGGCCGGACGTGGTGAAGACCGTCACCAACGAGGTGGTCACCGCCGAGGAACTGGGCGGCGCGAGGGTGCATGCGAGCAAGTCCGGCGTGGCCGACGGCGCCTTTGACAATGACCTCGAAGCCATGACCCAGGTGCGCCGGCTGGTGGACTTCCTGCCCTCCTCCAACCGCGAGACGCCGCCGCACCGCCAGAGCCTTGACGAGGCCTACCGCGACGAGCCTTCGCTCGACACCCTGGTGCCCGCCAACCCCAACCAGCCCTACGACATGAAGGAGCTGATCACCAAGGTGGTCGACGAGGCCGACTTCTTCGAGCTCAGCCCCGACTACGCCAAGAACATCGTCGTAGGCCTCGCCCGCATGGACGGCGACACGGTGGGGATCGTCGCCAACCAGCCGCAGGTGCTGGCTGGCGTGCTCGACATCGACAGCTCGCGCAAGGCGGCGCGCTTCGTGCGCTTCTGCGACGCCTTCTCCATCCCGATCCTGACCTTCGTGGACGTGCCGGGCTTCATGCCGGGCACGCGCCAGGAGTACGGCGGCCTGATCAAGCACGGCGCCAAACTGCTGTTCGCCTACGCCGAGGCCACCGTGCCCAAGATCACCTTGATCACCCGCAAGGCCTACGGCGGCGCCTACGACGTGATGAGCTCGAAACACCTGCGCGGCGACGTCAACTACGCCTGGCCCACCGCCGAGATCGCGGTGATGGGCGCCAAGGGCGCGGTGGAGATCATCTTTCGCGCCGACGCGAAGGATCCCGAAAAGCTCAGCCAGCGCGAGGCCGAGTACAAGGCCCGCTTCGCCAACCCCTTCGTGGCCGCGGGCCTGGGGTATATCGACGACGTGATCATGCCCCATGGCACGCGGCGGCGCGTCGTGCGGGCGCTGAAGTCGCTCAAGGGCAAGCGCCTGGAGAACCCCTGGAAGAAGCACGACAACATCCCGCTCTAGGCGCACGCCGACGCCCTCGCCCGCGACAGGCCGCGCGCGGGTTGGGGAGGTGGTGCGGAGCGCGGGCCGGGAGCCCGGGGACCGGAATGTGTGTGGGAGTTTCGGCTCCCGGCGCTGGTAGTCCGCTCCGCGATGACCGCTCTCCAGGGGGCTTGGTCTGCGGGCATTGTCCGCCCGGAAGCGCTCCCGGCGGCAGGGACCTACCCCTGCGCGCCCCCCGGCGACGTTCCCGTCACCGGGGCTGGGCGGGCGCAGGCGCATCCGACGCGCCTGCGGACACGACGGTTTCAAGCCCCGCCGCCAGAACACCCCGCACGACCACCTCCCCACGGCCGTCTCGGGCGCGGATCCAAGACGCCCTCCCCAGGCCGCGGGGACGAAGACAGGCTAAGCGTGGTGAGGGCGGAGGAGGAAAGATTGCTCTCTTTCCCCCGTTTCTCCTCGCGTTCGCACCGCGCGACCCCAAGCTCTTCAAGCGATGCGCTGGCTTTCCTTCCTCAATGAACGCGGAGGGGAATGGCCTAAGCCGACTGGAAGCCGGGCGCCTAACCGCCAAGCGGTCGATCCGAACGTCTGCTATGGGTGGGAGGACGACATTAGACGTGATCCCCACGTGACAGCGATGTTTCCCGGAATAAGGTGATCAGGTGCTTCTCGCGGCAGGCTTGCTCCTCAGTATGATTTTATCGTCCGGCGACGGCACGGGTCACCGCATTGGTGCCCGCCCGCTACCAATCATCTTCGATAGAGAAGGCTGCTGGACCTACAGAGGCGGCTCTGACGGCTTTTCTTTCAACGCAGAACGTGGAGATCGGCTTGTGATTACGGCCGCCGGGCTTGGCGACTTTTCTGATGGAACCACCTCTTGGAAGGAGGTCGAGGCGCGTGATGTCGTCGTATCACAAGAGCGTATCGCGGTCTCGGCTACAACTATCATCCGACCAAGCCCCGGTAAGCCGATCTACGAAATACCAGCCTCAGCAAAATACCTTATCACGTTGGGACCGGTGGCGATTTACGGCCATCCCTCCATCGTGGCCGTCTGCCGCGCCCCTCGGAACTTGGAGGCAGTGGCGCAGAGACGTTAGAGCCTGACTAGGTCGAGTGCGGCCGGGAGCACCATGCTGGAGCGGCGACCTTCGGCACGGCCAGGCGGTTCACCGAGGAGCGGACCTCACCAGCGGCTGAGGAGGGTGGTTATTTGCCGTCCAATCAGATGCTTCTGGTAGCCGCCGCACCAATCACGAAAGTGCATGCTGCGCAGCTTAGACGGCGGGGGCCTCTTTCCGAGCCATGTTGATGTCTCTAGATTTCCGAACTAGGCGGTCTATGCGAGCAGATTGCCGAGCCACGCGCTTGACAACATCGCGGACGCAGTGTTGTATTTCTGATGATAAGCAGGTCACTTCGAAGTTGTCCAACCTACGGTCTGATCTTGGTATCAGGTAACCAGCTATTCGCGAGACGATCTGAACGCTTACCGGAAATGATATAATTTCATCCTTGTTACTAATACTTGATCCAATGTTCACATCAATCGGGTCATCGAAGTCGCTTATAAAGCCTGGTTCCGCTCGCATTTGCGTGTCGACTGCCTGGGTTAGGGCACCAGTGGCTGGATCGTCGCCATTCCAGCTCACATAGAAATGTATTGGCTTCACGGACGGCGAGGTTACACACCCGAAACTCAAGCCTGAAGACATGAGGGTGACCGCAACGGCAAAAACGCGACCTGCACGCATGACAAGCTCCTTCTCAGCAAGGTACTGCGTAGTCGGATCGACGCAACACCAAATTGCAGCTTTGTCGCGGGCGGTATTACCAGTCGTCAGTCGACCGCTGATCGTCCTGCTGAGGCGACCTTCGGCGCGGCCAAGGCAGGCTGTCCCAGCAGCCCTGGTTTAGGCTCAACAACGTGGAAGGGTCGAAAGCGCGCCTTGGTGCCGCGCCGTAGAGCGGGCTTTGAGCACGGCAACGCGGGTTTCCTCCGGGAGCGGACCTCGCGAAGGGCCGCCGAGGGTGGAAGGCTGCCGGATGGGTCAGACCCCACCGCCGTAGACGAGCAGGTAGGGAACCAGAATCAGAAGGGCCAAACCTGAGACGCATCCAAGCACTCTAGGCCAGCGGTACAGGCTGTTAGTCACCCACGCTGACCGAAGCAGAATGAACGCGATGGCAGCGGGCCAAACGACGAGGAAGTCGATCTGCCCGCTGTTGGGATAGCCGAGGACCCGCTGCTCGGCGACACCATCGAGGAGGCCGCGTCCTAGCCAGAACATCCCAAGCCACATGAGGACGGCAGCACCAGCAAGTGAGTTCGCGACCCGCATGGCATGAGAGTAGCCGAGCAACGTAGGTCCGCAACGGGTCGGGAGCGGTCGTCAGTCTCCTTCCACAGACACGACGCCGCGGACGGCGGACGGCGTGACGGGGCGACGGCTCTTCCTCGCCATGCATCGTTGCAACGCGGGCGGGAATACGCCGGTGGTGCGTCGATGGACGGATGAAACGGCGATGTTCGACATGCTGTCGACAAGATGTGTGGCCGATCAGCCACGTCGATCCTGAGTAACGCGAAACACGCATCGCCGCCCTGGAACGGCCCGCCTCGCCCGCCATTCGGCCACGACCTGGCGGGGCGCCGGACGAGAGTATGCGTACCATGAAGCTTTTCCTCCTCGCCGCCGCGGCCGCCACGAGCGCCGCCGGCCTGCTCGCCGCGGGCGGCGCCTCGGCGCAGATGGTGAACCTGCCCTCCACCTTCCTGGGGCCGACCACCTCCTACGGCACGCTGGGCTACACCTTCCAGGACCGCAACACGCGCCTGTCGCCCTCCGAAGGCTCGGTCACCGCGCGCCTGGGCGCCCGCTTCGGACCCTACCTCGGGGCCGAGGGCGAGTACGCCTACGGCGTGGACGACGACACCAACCGGGGCGTCAAGTCCGAGGTGCAGAACCAGTACGCCGGCTACGGCGTGGCCTACCTGCCGCTGCGCCGCAACTTCGACCTCTTCGCCCGCCTGGGCTACGGCCAGCAGGACCTGCGGCGCGGGATCGAGGGCACGGGCCAGCCCACCTTCAAGTACGCCGCGCCCAGTGTGAACTACGGCGCCGGCGCACAGTGGTTCTTCGACCGCCACGACGGGGTGCGCTTCGACTACACCCGCTACGACCCCACCGACCGGATCGTGGCCACCTCCGACACCTTCGGCGCCTCCTACGTGCGTCGCTTCTGACGCCGGGGCGGGAAGGGCGGCGCCGCGACCCTGCGCCGCCCCACCGCGGTTGCGCTTGAACGCGCTGGCCGCGGGGCCAAATATCCTCCGAAGCCAGAGCGGCCGCCCGATTCTGAGGGGGCCGCCCGGGCGAGCCGTGTCTCCGTCGGCCAGCAGGCGGCGGAGAGGCGGGGCGTCCAACCCGGAGGCGTGCGGCTTCCCCCGCGGGCCTCCAAGGAGTGATGAGATATGAGTGAAGTCCGCACCCTGCCGGTGCTCCCGCTTCGGGACATCGTGGTGTTCCCCCACATGGTGGTGCCGCTTTTCGTCGGCCGCGAGAAGAGCGTGCGCGCCCTCGAAGAAGGCATGAAGGGTGACAAGCAGATTCTGCTCGCCACCCAGAAGAACTCGGCCGACGACGAGCCGTCTGTCTCCGACATCTACGACGTGGGCGTGGTCGCCAGCGTGCTGCAGCTGCTCAAGCTGCCCGATGGCACGGTGAAGGTGCTGGTGGAGGGCAAGGAGCGCGCGGCGCTGCTTAAGTTCACCGACAACGCCGACCACTTCGAGGCAGAGTGCGCCACGCTGGAGGAGGAGGGCGAGGGCGCCGAGGAGGCCGCCGCGCTCAGCCGCGCCGTGGTCGAGCATTTCGAGAGCTATGTGAAGCTCAACAAGAAGGTGCCGCCCGAGGCGCTGGCCTCGATCCCGCAGATCGCCGAGCCCGGCAAGCTGGCCGACTCCATCGCCGCCCACCTGTCTGTGAAGATCGCCGACAAGCAGCAGCTGCTGGAAATCTTCAACGTCGCCAAGCGGCTGGAGCGCGTCTACGCCCTGATGGAGGGCGAGATCAGCGTGCTGCAGGTGGAGAAGAAGATCCGCAGCAGAGTCAAGCGCCAGATGGAGAAGACGCAGCGCGAGTATTACCTCAACGAGCAGATGAAGGCGATTCAGCGCGAGCTGGGCGAGCAGGACGACACGCGCGACGAGATGATCGAGCTTGAAAAGCGGATCAAGAAGACCAAGCTCTCCAAGGAGGCCCGCACCAAGGCCGACGGCGAGCTGAAGAAGCTCAAGAACATGAGCCCGATGTCGGCCGAGTCAACGGTGGTGCGCAACTACCTCGACTGGCTGCTGTCGATCCCATGGGGAAAGGCCAAGGCCAAGCCGATCGACCTGGTGGAGGCCGAGAGGATCCTCGACGAGGATCACTACGGGCTGGAGAAGGTCAAGGAGCGCATCCTCGAATACCTTGCGGTGCAGGCGCGCACGGGCAACAACAAGGGGCCGATCCTGTGCCTGGTGGGACCGCCCGGCGTCGGCAAGACCTCGCTCGGCAAGTCCATCGCCAAGGCCACGGGCCGCGAGTTCGCGCGGCTTTCGCTCGGCGGCGTGCGCGACGAGGCGGAGATCCGCGGCCATAGGCGGACCTACATCGGCTCCATGCCTGGCAAGGTGATCCAGAGCATGAAGAAGGTGAAGGCGACCAACCCTTTCTTCCTGCTCGACGAGATCGACAAGCTGGGCGCCGACTGGCGCGGCGACCCTTCGTCCGCGCTGCTGGAAGTGCTGGACCCCGCGCAGAACAACACCTTCGGCGACCACTACCTTGAGGTCGACTATGACCTGTCCAGCGTGATGTTCGTAACCACCGCCAACTCGCTCAACATGCCCCAACCCCTGTTGGACCGCATGGAGGTGATCCGCATCGCCGGCTACACCGAGGACGAGAAGGTGGAGATCGCCAAGCGCCACGTCCTGCCCAAGGTGCTCAAGGACCACGGACTGAACGACGGCGAGCTCATCGTGCCCGATGGGTCTATCCGCGACCTGATCCGCTATTACACCCGCGAGGCAGGCGTGCGGAACTTGGAACGCGAACTCGGCAACCTGGCCCGCAAGGCGGTGCGCGACATCTCCCGCAAGCAGGAGATCATCGTCACCATCGATGATGAGCGGCTGGCCAAGTACGCGGGCGTGCGCAAGTACCGCTACGGCGAGACCGACGAGGAGGACCAGAAGGGTATCGTCACCGGCTTGGCCTGGACCGAATTCGGCGGCGACATCCTCACCATCGAGGCGGTGAAGATGCCGGGCAAGGGCCGTATGACGGTGACCGGCAACCTCAAGGAGGTGATGAAGGAGTCCATCTCGGCCGCGCACAGCTATGTGCGGGCGCGCTCGCCGGCCTTCGGCATCAAGCCCACGCTGTTCGACCGCACCGACGTGCACGTGCACGTGCCCGACGGCGCCACGCCCAAGGACGGCCCCTCCGCGGGCGCGGCCATGGCCACCGCCATCGTCTCGGTGCTGGCGGGCGTGCCCATCCGCAAGGACCTGGCCATGACCGGCGAGATCACCCTGCGCGGTCGCGTCACCGCCATCGGCGGCCTGAAGGAGAAACTGCTCGCCGCGCTGCGCAGCGGGGTGAAGACGGTGCTGATCCCGCAGGAGAACGAGAAGGACTTGGCCGAGGTGCCCGACACGGTGAAATCGGGGCTCGAGATCGTGCCGGTCAGCCATATGGACGAGGTGCTGAAGTGGGCGCTGACCGGCCCGCTCAGCCCGATCGAATGGACCGAAGAGGACGACGCCGTGCGTGTCGCCGCCCTCCCTTCCGCCTCGGTGGAGGAGGTGGACGACGTGCCGCAGGCGCCCGTGGCGCATTGAGGCCGAAAAGGCGGCGCTGGACGCTTTTCCAGCGCCGCCTTGGCTTTGACGGCCGCACCGCTCCGGTGCAGGGTGCGTGCCGAGGCGGGGCGAGCCGGGGCTGGCCGCCTCCCCGATCCAATGGGGATCTAAGGAGACGCACCAATGACGAAAGCTGAACTGATCGCGGCCATCGCGGACAAGGCGGACATGGACAAGAAGGGCGCCGGCAAGGCGCTCGACGCGTTTGTGGAGTGCGTGACCAGCGCGTTGAAGGACGGCAACGACGTACGCATCGTAGGCTTCGGCAACTTCGTTTCGGTCGATCGTCCCGCCGGCACCGCGCGCAACCCGCGCACCGGTGAGACCGTGCAGCGCGCTGCCTCGAAAGCCGTGAAGTTCCGCCCGGGCGAGGGGCTGAAATCCGCCGTTCAGTAACGGCGGCTACAAGGATGGTGGCCGGCCGGAGAGGCTTAAGCCCTCCGGCCTTTTCAATTCTCCAGACCGGGCGGCTAGCTCAGCGGTAGAGCGGCTCCTTTACACGGAGCGGGTCGGGGGTTCGATCCCCTCGCCGCCCACCACTTCCTTTCAGTCGCTGCGAATGCTCACTCAAAGATGTGAGCTTATTAGAGCCCGGGCTTCACCCTATGTCTGCAGCCTAACCAAAATGCGGACGTTCACTTCGTAGACGGCTTGGCCGCGATTTCCTTGGGCTTTTCCTTCTTGGGCTTACGACTCTCTTTGTTGCTTTTGACCTGACCCTTCGCCATCTGCGCCTCCTCGTTGATATGGTGTCGGCTCTCAGCGGCTCTACGGACCGCCGCCACTCCAGCGTCCCCTGGCTAGCACGTATCGCCTACCTCGGTCACCGGAGGCGCCTGGTTGGTGGAGCCGAAAAATAGCCGGTGCGGCGGCCAAGCGTGGGCGGCTTTGACGCCCGGGCGGTGCGGGAGTTCGGCGTGCAACTGCCGGTGGCGCTTATGGGCGACGGGGCCCGGGTTGGCTCGCCCCGTCTGAGAGGGCGCAAGCCCCCAGGCCCGTTGCGACCGCCTAGAGAGCGCAGATGCAGGCGCCGGTTTCGCGGGAAGCAGGCCTCTGCGAAGGCGGCGTTCACTAGCGCACAGCTGGCGTCGGGCGTGCGCAGGACGAGTGAAGCGAGGGCGCGCCCTGCGCCGCAGGCTCACTGCGTAGCGTAAAGTCGGAGCTCGACGGCGTTGCTGGTGGTGGCCGCCGTAGCTGCGCCCGCGGCGTAGCCCGAGACGCTGATCAGCGGCGGCCCCGCGCCATGCGGATCGCTGTGCAGGCCGGCCAGCTCGGGCTTGGCGGCGGTGAGCCCGCGGTAGGTCGCCGCCGCCTGAACCGCCGAGCGCGTCAGCGAGTCGGCGCCCACGCCGGCGTGCCCCTCGAGCGTGACCGCCACCAAGCGGCCGGGCGCGCTCGGGCAATAGTCGGGAGCGGGGGCGCCAGGCGCGGAGGCGGCGCACGGCAGCACCTGCATCAACGCGCCCGCAAGGCCGGTAAGCGCGGCCTGGCCCCCCGGACTCAGCTGATCGGAACCGCCGGCGAACAGCACGGCGTTGGGCAGGCGCACCACGCCCGCGGCTATATCGACGTCGGCCGGGTTGTGCGCCTGCAACAGGAGCAGCTTCAGCCGCTGCAGCAGCGCCGTGCGCAAGTCCTGCGGAGGGGCGAGAGGCTGGACCGGGGCGGCGGGCTTCGATGGAGCCGCAGCCGCGGCCTTGGCGGCGACGGGCGTGCGATGCTGGCTGACGGCGTCTGCGGTCTTGCGCAGCTCCAGGCCGAAGTAGGTCAGCATGATGATGAACAGGAACAGCACGCCGGCCATCAGGTCGCTGAGCGAGACGAAGTAGCTCTCCGAGTCCTCGTCCGCGCCGCGCCGCGCCCTGCGGCTCATCACGCCGGCTCCAAGGCCGCCGGTCGCGCGGCCGGCGCGAGTGCGCTGACCAGCCGCTGCAGCTCCTGCAGTTGCAGGAGCGCCACGCTTTGCGGCGAGACGTGGCGCACGCAGGCGTCCAGCGCTTCTGAAAGCTGGTCCTCCTCCTGCTCGAGCGAGGCGCGCCAGCGGCGCCCGACGATGCGCAGCACGAGCGAGGAGCCGATGCCGGCGATCGAGGTCCAGAACTTGGCCGCGGCGATCGACAGAAGCTGCGCCAGCGCCGCCTGCATCTGGTCGGCGCTGGCGCCTGCGGCGATGGCGGCGGTGGCCTGGCTCAGCGCCGCCACGATGCCAAGGAAGGTGAAGAGCAGGCCTATGGCTACGAAGATGTTGGCCCAGAACTCCATGGTGCGGCCCACTGCGCCCGCACCCAGGAAGTAGTCGCCCGCATGAGTGGAGGTGGAGATGGCGTCGTCGTCGATCTGGATGAAGGTCTGGCGGTAGTCGATCCATGCCCGGTTGAGCGTCGGTGCGCTGGGCTGGCTGCGCATCATCACTTTTTCGACGTCGTCGAACTGTCGCGCGAAGTTGGCCGAGGCCGTCCCAGGTGCGTTGACGAGCCCGTTGACGACCGTGAGCCGCTCGAACAGGGCGCGCGCCATGGGCCGCACCTCAAGCCACCAGATGCGCGCCAGGATCAGCAGCGAGCAGGCGAAGATGCCCAACGCCAGCAGGAGCGCGGTGCCGGGGTGCGAGAAAAGCGCGATCAGAAGGCCGACCGCAGCCTGTTCCATGTTCATGGCGTCCGCACGCAAAGCGCCTCCAGCGAAGGAAGCGGGGGATCGCTAGCCGCCTTGCAACCACAGACCAGGGCGATGACAACCGCCGCGGGCGTCGAGAAAAGGTGGCGCGAATGACGGGACTCGAACCCGCGACCTCCGGCGTGACAGGCCGGCGCTCTAACCAACTGAGCTACATCCGCATGGGCGGGGCGCCCGGCGGTGAGGCCTGGCGCGGCGAGACGGGTGCAATAGGCGGGGGGAGGTGGCTCGTCAAGCGAGCGGCGATCCCTCCGAAATCGTCCGCCACGCGGACTTTCGCCCCGGCCATGCGGTGGCTAAAAGCGCGTTCGACTCCCATGTGAGCGTCGAATGACCGCCTTCCTGCTGGACTACCTACCGATCGTGATCTTTTTCGGCGTGGCCGTAGGGCTGGGCGCCGTGTTCCTGGGTCTGGGTTGGGCGCTTGGGCCCCGCAATCCCGATCCGGAGAAGATCAGCGCCTATGAGTGCGGGTTCAACGCATTCGACGATGCGCGCATGAAGTTCGATGTGCGCTTCTATCTGGTGTCGATTCTGTTCATCATCTTCGACCTGGAGGTGGCGTTCCTGTTCCCTTGGGGCGTGGCGCTGCTCAAGTTGCCGCACGCCACGCAGGTGTACGCCTTTTGGTCGATGATGGTCTTCCTGGGCGTGTTGACGGTCGGCTTCATTTACGAGTGGAAGAAGGGCGCCCTGGAATGGGAGTGATCGCACCGCGCACATCGGGTCTCGCGCCTGTCGCCGACGAGGCCATCGCTTTCGGCGCCGCCGGCCGCACGTCCGTGGAGGGTTACGACCCGCGCCGCCACGACCCGGCTTTCGAGCGCCTCTCGGCCGACGTGAACGACAAGGGTTTCATCACCACAGCGCTTGACGACGCCATCGGCTGGGCGCGCACCGGCTCGCTCATGTGGATGACCTTCGGTCTGGCGTGCTGTGCGGTGGAGATGATGCACACCTCCATGCCGCGTTACGATGCGGAGCGCTTCGGCATGGCGCCTCGCGCCTCGCCCCGGCAGAGCGATCTGATGATCGTCGCCGGCACGCTCACCAACAAGATGGCCCCAGCGTTGCGTAAGGTCTACGACCAGATGCCAGAGCCGCGCTATGTATTGAGTATGGGTTCATGTGCTAATGGTGGGGGATATTATCACTACAGCTACAGCGTTGTGCGCGGTTGTGATCGGGTAGTTCCTGTGGATGTTTATGTGCCGGGTTGCCCGCCGACGGCGGAGGCTCTGCTGTACGGGCTTCTGCTGCTGCAGAAGAAAATCCGCCGTATGAGCACGATCGAGCGATGAGCGAGCCCGTCGAGAAGCATCAGGAGACGCCGACCTCCGAGGGTGACCTGGCCGAGGTGCGCCCGCCGTTGATGCCGGTGGAGCGGCTGAACGCTCTGGCGCAGGGGCTGGTGGCCGACGGCGCGGGCGCCATCGAGTCGGCGCACGTGGCCTTCGACGAATTGACGCTGGTGGTGGCCGCGCCGCGCATCGTCGAGGTGCTGACCACCCTACGCGACAACGCCAACTACCGCTTCATCCAGCTGATCGACCTCTGCGGCGCCGACTACCCCGACCGCGCCAAGCGCTTCGACGTGGTCTATCACCTGCTCTCGCTTAAGCTGAACGCCCGCATCCGCCTCAAGATCATGACCGACGAGGACACGCCCGTGCCCTCGGTCACTTCCGTGTTCGTCAACGCCGACTGGTACGAGCGCGAGGCGTTCGACATGTACGGCATCTTCTTCGACGGCCACCCCGACCTGCGTCGCATCCTCACCGACTACGGCTTCCACGGCCACCCGCTGCGCAAGGACTTCCCCATGACCGGTTATGTCGAGGTGCGCTACGACGAGGCGCTCAAGCGCGTGGTCTACGAGCCGGTGAAGCTGCCGCAGGAATACCGCGCCTTCGACTTCCTCTCCCCATGGGAGGGCGACCACCTCAACAAGCCCGGCACCGGCTACCAGTACGTGCTGCCCGGCGACGAGAAGGGCGATACGCCCGATCAGAAGGCGCACTGACCATGGCGCTCATCGATCGCGAAGCCGACCAGGCTCTGGCCCCCATCACGCCGAAAGCGGCCGCCAAGGAGGTGCGCCCCTTCTCCATCAACTTCGGCCCCCAGCACCCTGCCGCTCACGGCGTGCTGCGCCTGGTGCTGGAGCTCGACGGCGAGGTGGTCGACCGCGTCGACCCGCACATCGGCTTGCTGCACCGCGGCACCGAGAAGCTGATGGAGGCGCGCACCTACCTCCAGAACATCCCGTACTTCGACCGGCTCGACTACGTGGCGCCGATGAACCAGGAGCACGCCTTCGTGCTCGCCATCGAGAAGCTGATGGGGCTGGACGTGCCGATCCGCGGCCAGCTGATCCGCACGCTGTACAACGAGATCGGCCGCATCCTCAGCCACCTGCTCAACGTCACCACCCAGGCGATGGACGTGGGCGCGCTCACCCCACCGCTGTGGGGGTTCGAGGAGCGCGAGAAGCTGATGATCTTCTACGAGCGCGCCTGCGGGGCGCGGCTGCACGCCAACTACTTCCGCCCCGGCGGTGTGCACCAAGACCTGCCGCCCGAGCTGGTCAGCGACCTGGTGGACTGGTGCGCCCAGTTCCCCGGCAAGCTTGACGACATCGAGACGCTGGTCACCGGCAACCGCATCTTCAAGCAGCGCAACGTCGACATCGGCGTGGTGAGCAAGGAGGAGGCCCTGCGCCGCGGCTTCACCGGCGTGATGCTGCGCGGCTCGGACGTGGCGTGGGATTTGCGCAAGAGCCAGCCCTACGACTGCTACGCCGAGATGGAGTTCGACGTCCCGGTGGGTAAGAACGGCGACTGCTACGACCGCTACCTCTGCCGTGTGGAGGAGATGCGCCAGTCGGTGAAGATCATGGAGCAGTGCCTCGAGCGCCTGCAGAAGACGCCGGGCCCGGTGCTGACGCAGGACGGCAAGGCCGCGCCGCCGCGCCGCGCCGAGATGAAGCGCTCGATGGAGGCGCTGATCCACCACTTCAAGCTCTACACCGAGGGCTTTCACACGCCGCCGGGCGAGGTCTACGCCTGCGTGGAGGCCCCTAAGGGCGAGTTCGGCGTCTACGTGGTCAGCGACGGCACCAACAAGCCCTACCGCTGCAAGATCCGCGCGCCGGGCTACCCGCACCTGGAAGCCATGGACTGGATGAACCGCGGCCATATGCTGGCCGACGTCAGCGCCATCATGGGCTCGTTGGACATCGTGTTCGGCGAGATCGACCGGTGACGACGCTCCTGGCCGTCATCGCGATGGGCGGCCTGCCGCTCCTCGCTCTTATCGTTTTTATGGGTCTGCTTTATCTGCAGGCGCGAATGCGATCCGCGGGGGTTGGACCTCAGCAAGGTTGGTTAGCTAATCTTCTCAGCTTATCTCCTCTTCTGGCGCCAGCGTTCATGTATTTCGTTGTAGGCATCCGGGGAACCTGGCTTCGAGACAGTCTCTTCGCAAGTTGGCTGGTCGTGATCGCACTTCGCGTAGCTTTCGACTACACGCGCCTGCGGCGATTCGAGCACTCTCGGTCCGGGGTCAAAGCTGCATGAGCGTCCGCCGCCTCGCCCCGCCAGACGTCCAGCCCGCGTCCTTCGCCTTCACGTCCGAGACGCGGGAGAGGGTGGACTGGTGGATCGCGAAGTATCCGCCCGGGCGCCAGCAGTCGGCCTCCATCCCCGTGCTGTGGCTGGTGCAGAAGCAGGAGGGCTGGGTCAGCGAACCCGCTATTCGGGCTGTCGCCGAGCTGCTCTCCATGCCGGTGATCCGTGTGTTGGAGGTCGTGACCTTCTACACCATGTTCATGCTGGAGCCGGTGGGCAAGGTCGCGCTGGTGCAGGTGTGCGGCACCACGCCGTGCATGATCCGCGGCGCCGGCGCGCTGATGGACCTCTGCAAGGAGGTGATCGGGCCCAAGGACCACATCTCCAAGGACGGCCTGTTCACCTGGCAAGAGGTCGAGTGCCTGGGCGCTTGCTGCAACGCGCCGATGGCCCAGATCAACGACATCTACTACGAGGACCTGACGCCGGACTCCCTCGCGCGCATCCTGCAGGATCTGCGCGCCGGCGCTGTGCCCAAGTGCGGCAGCCAGATCGGCCGCAACAGCTCCGAGCCGCTCGGCGGACCGCTGACGCTGACCGATCCCGCCCTATATGACGGGTCGCGCGCGAAACCCCTCACCATCCCCAACCTTCCCCAGCCCGAGCCTCAGCCGGCTTGAGCCATAGCTGCAAGGCGTTCTCACTCGCCCCGACGCGGGCGGTGGCGTATGCCGCAGCGCACACCTGACGACGAGTTTGATGCCCGGCATTCTTGAGGACAAGGACCGCATTTTCACCAACCTCTACGGCTTCCACGACTGGAGGCTGGAGGCGGCGAAGGCGCGTGGCGCGTGGAACGGCGTGGCCGAGATCCTCGGCGGCGGTCGCGCCTGGGTCATCGACCAGATGAAGGCCTCGGGCATGCGCGGCCGCGGCGGCGCCGGCTTCAACACCGGGCTGAAGTGGAGCTTCATGCCCAAGGAGGTGAAGGAGGGCCGCCCCCACTACCTCGTGGTCAACGCCGACGAGAGCGAGCCCGGCACCTGCAAGGACCGGGAGATCATGCGCCACGACCCGCACCTGCTGATCGAGGGCTGCCTGATCGCCAGCTACGCCATGCAGGCGCACGTCTGCTACATCTACCTGCGCGGCGAGTACGTCTACGAGCGCGAGGTGATGGAGGCCGCCGTGAAGGAGGCCTACGAGGCCAGGCTGATCGGCAAGGACAACGTCTTCGGCTGGGACTTCGACGTCTACATCCACCACGGCGCCGGCGCCTATATCTGCGGCGAGGAGACGGCGCTGCTGGAGAGCCTCGAAGGCAAGAAGGGCCAGCCGCGGCTGAAGCCGCCGTTCCCGGCCGGCTCGGGCGTCTACGGCTGTCCTACCACGGTGAACAACGTGGAGTCGATCGCCGCGGTGGGCACGATCTTCCGCCGCGGGGCGGACTGGTTCGCGGGCTTCGGCCGGCCGAACAACACCGGCACCAAGCTCATGTGCGTCTCCGGCCACGTGGAGAAGCCCTGCAACGTGGAGGAGGTGATGAGCATACCGCTCAAGCAGCTCCTGGAAGACCACTGCGGCGGCGTCACCGGCGGCTGGGGGAACCTCAAGGCGATCATCCCCGGCGGCTCCTCGGTGCCGATGATCACCGCCGAGCAGGCCGAGACCGCCCTGATGGACTTCGACAGCCTGCGCGACCTGAAGAGCGGCCTGGGCACCGCGGCGGTGATCGTGATGGACAAGTCCACCGACCTCGTGCGCGCCATCGCGAGGATCAGCTACTTCTACAAGCACGAGAGCTGCGGCCAGTGCACCCCGTGCCGCGAGGGCACCGGCTGGATGTGGCGGGTGATGGAGCGCATGGCCCGCGGCGAGGCCGAGGCGCGCGAGATCGACACCCTCCTCAACGTCACCACCCAGGTCGAGGGCCACACCATCTGCGCGCTCGGCGACGCCGCCGCCTGGCCGATCCAGGGCCTGTTCCGCCACTTCCGCCACGAGGTGGAGGAGCGCATCGCCTCCTACCGCACAGGCCCGCTGCACGTGCAGGGCGCGGCGCTGATGGCGGCGGAGTAGGCGCATGGCCGAGGCGAATTGGCAGCTCTGGGAAGCCATCCTGCAGGAGCTCCGCAGCGACATGGGTACGCTGAAGGCCGACGTGTCGGCCGTGAAGGCTCAGCTCGGCGGCATCGAGCGGGAGACGCGCGGCCTGCGCGACATGTCGAAGATGGCGCTGGGGGCAGGCACGGGCGCCGAGTTCATCGCCGAGCAGGCTCAGCAGGCGGCCGAGCGCGCCAACAAGCGTCTGGACGAGATAGATGCGCGTCTAGCCGCGCTGGAGGATGCGCACTGATGCCGGTCGCGAAGGTCAACGGCGTCGAGGTCGAGTTCGAGCCCGGGATGACGGTGCTCCAGGTGGCCGAGCGCGCGGGGGAGGAAATCCCGCGCTTCTGCTATCACGAGCGCCTCTCCATCGCCGGCAACTGCCGCATGTGCCTGGTCGAGGTGAAGCCCGGGCCGCCCAAGCCGCAGGCCAGCTGCGCGCTGCCGGCCGCCGAGGGGCAGGAGATCTTCACCGACAGCGCCATGGTCAAGAAGGCGCGCGAGGGGGTGATGGAGTTCCTGCTCATCAACCACCCGCTCGACTGCCCGATCTGCGACCAGGGCGGTGAGTGCGACTTGCAGGACCAGGCGCTGGGCTTCGGCCGCGACGACACGCGCTACCTCGAGAACAAGCGCGCCGTCGAAGAGAAGTACATGGGCCCGCTCATCAAGACGGTGATGACGCGCTGCATCCAGTGCACCCGCTGCGTGCGTTTTGCGCAGGAAGTGGCCGGCATCCCGCAGATCGGCCTGATCTCGCGCGGCGAGGAGGCCGAGATCACCACCTATCTCGAGAGCGCGGTTACAAGTGAACTCTCCGGCAACCTGGTGGACGTGTGCCCGGTGGGTGCGCTCACCTCGCGGCCCTACGCCTTCAATGCGCGACCCTGGGAGCTGACCAAGACCGAGAGCGTGGACGTGATGGACGCTTTGGGCAGCGCCATCCGCATCGACGCCAAGGGCGCCGAGGTGATGCGCATCCAGCCCCGCCTGAACGAGGCGATCAACGAGGAGTGGCTGGCTGACAAGAGCCGCCACGCCGTCGACGGCCTCATGCGACAGCGCCTCGACAGGCCCTACGTTCGTATCGAAGGCCGCCTGCGCGCCGCCACCTGGGCGCAAGCCCTCGCCGTCGCCGCCCAGCGGCTGCGGGCGACCGCGCCGGAGCGTGTCGGGGTGATCGCCGGCGACCTCGTCGATGTCGAGCAGATGAAAGCCGCGCTCGACCTCTTCGGCGGCTTGGGCGTGACCAGTCTCGACTGCCGCCAGGACGGCATGAAGCTGGGCGCCGGTCCCCGGGAAAGCTGGCTGTTCAACACCACCATCGCCGGTGTCGAGCACGCGGACGCTCTGCTGCTGGTCGGCACCAATCCCCGCAAGGAAGCGCCGATCCTCAATCAGCGCATCCGCAAGGCTTGGGCGCAGGACAAGCTGCGCGTGGGGCTGGTGGGCGAGGCGGCCGAACTGACCTACCGCTACGACGCGTTGGGCGCGGGGCCCGCTTCGTTGCAACGCCTGGGCGAGACCGAATTCGGCAGGGCCTTCGCGCAAGCTAAGCGGCCGATGGTGATCATGGGCTCGGGCGCGTTGTCGCGACCGGACGGTGCGTCGGTGGCGGCGGTGGCCGCGGGCCTGCATCCGGGCTTGGTCTCCGAGGACTGGAACGGCTGGAACGTGCTTCACGCCGCCTCCAGCCGCGTGGGTGGACTGGATCTCGGCTTCACGCCGCGCGCGGGCGGACGTGACGTGCCAGCCATGCTCCATGCGGCGGAGGCGGGCGAGCTCGAGGTCGTGGTGCTGATGGGCGCCGACGAGATCGACATGGGCAGGCTTGGCCAAGCCTTCGTCATCTACATGGGTCACCACGGCGATGCCGGCGCCAATCGCGCCGACCTGGTCTTGCCGGGCGCGGCCTACACCGAGAAGCCCGGGACCTATGTCAACACCGAAGGTCGAGTGCAGCGGGCACCGCGCGCCATCTTCCCCAAGGGCGAGGCCAAGGAGGATTGGGCTATCCTGCGCGCTCTCTCAGCCGAGCTGGGCGCCGTACTGCCCTACGATACCGTCGAGCAGCTGCGCGAGCGGCTGATCGCCGATCACCCCAGCTTCGGCCAGGTGGGTTATGCGCCGGGGGCTTCCACCGCCGCGGGCTTCGATATAGCGGCGGCTTTCCCAGCCGGTGGAGAGGTTTCGCATGCGCCATTCGCGAGCCCCGTCGTCGACTACTACCTGACCAACCCGATCGCCCGGGCAAGCGTCACCATGGCCGAATGCTCGGCGGTGGTGAGGAACGCTGGGCGGCCGCTGATGGCGGCGGAATAGCACGTGAACGCTTGGAGCACCCCCGTCGGCTGGACGCTGCTTACAGTTGGCCAGATCCTGCTGTTCGTGATCGGCGTGCTCGTCAGCCTCGCCTATCTGCTCTTGGCCGATCGCAAGATCTGGGCGGCGGTGCAGATGCGTAAGGGGCCGAACGTGGTCGGGCCGTTCGGGCTGTTCCAGTCCTTCGCCGACTTCGGCAAGTTCATGCTCAAGGAGATCACCATCCCGGCGGGGGCGGACAAGCTCGTTTTCCTGCTGGCGCCGATGATGAGCTTCGTGTTGGCCTTCATCGGCTGGGTGGTGGTGCCGGTGGCGCCTGGCTGGGTGATCTCCAACCTGAACGTTGGCGTCCTGTATCTGCTCGGGGTGAGTTCGCTCGGCGTCTACGGCATCATCATGGGCGGCTGGGCCTCAAACTCGAAGTATCCGTTCCTCGGTGGCCTGCGCTCGGCGGCGCAGATGGTCAGTTACGAGGTTTCCATTGGGCTCGTGATCATCAACGTGGTGATCCTGTGCGGTTCTATGAACCTCTCGACCATCGTCGAGCACCAGGCCGGCGGCTTCTGGAACTGGAACGTGTTGGGGGGCGGTGGCCTGCGCAACCTGCCGTTGGCGCTCGTCATGATCCCGATGATGTGGGTGTTCTACATCTCGGCCCTGGCCGAGACCAACCGGCCGCCCTTCGACCTGCCGGAGGCTGAGAGCGAGCTCGTGGCCGGCTATCAGGTGGAATACAGCTCGACGCCGTATCTCCTGTTCATGATCGCCGAGTACACCAACATCGTGATCATGTGCGCCATGATCTCTACCCTATTCTTTGGGGGATGGCAGGCGCCGTATCCGAGCGGCTTCACCGAGCATTGGCCGTCGTACTTCCGCAGCCTGCACGGCTTCTTCTGGTTCGCTTTCAAGACCGTATTCTGGTTCTTCATGATCGCCATGGCCAAGGCGATCGTGCCCCGCTACCGCTACGACCAGCTGATGCGGCTGGGGTGGAAGATCTTTCTGCCCACTTCGGTGTTCTGCGTCGTCATCGTCGCCGGCTGGCGCGTCTTCGTCGGCTGAGGAAAGAGTAACACATGGCTCTCGCAGCCCGTATCGCGCAGGCCGCCAAGGGTGCGGCCATGCTGGACTTCGCCGGAGCCTTTGGGTTGGCGATGAAGTACATGCTCAAGCCCAAGGCGACGATCAACTACCCATTCGAGAAGGGTCCGCTTTCGCCGCGCTTCCGGGGCGAGCATGCGCTGCGCCGCTATCCGAGCGGGGAGGAGCGGTGCATCGCCTGCAAGCTGTGCGAGGCCATCTGCCCCGCCCAGGCCATCACCATCGACGCCGAGCCGCGCGACGACGGCTCTCGGCGCACCACGCGCTACGACATCGACATGGTGAAGTGCATCTACTGCGGCTTGTGCCAGGAGGCCTGCCCGGTGGACGCCATCGTGGAGGGTCCCAACTTCGAGTTCGCCACCGAGACGCGCGAGGAGCTCTACTACGACAAGGAGCGCCTGCTCGCCAACGGCGACCGCTGGGAGCGCGAGATCGCCAAGAACCTGGAATTGGACGCGCCCTACCGCTAGACAGCGGCGCGTAGGCGGAGTCGGGCCCGGCTGCGCGGGTGGATCGGGGCGAGGCGGCTGCGCCATCCCCTTTGATGGCAAGGACCGGAAAGCCGGAATGCAGGCGTTCGCCTTCTACGTGCTGAGCATCGTGATGATCGGGTCGGCCGCCGCCGTGGTCACCCAGCGTAATCCTGTGCACTCGGTGCTGTTCCTGATCCTGTCGTTCTTCACGGCGGCGGGGCTGTTCGTGCTCCTGGGCGCCGAGTTCCTGGCGATGCTGCTGGTCGTGGTCTACGTGGGCGCAGTCGCGGTGCTGTTCCTCTTCGTGGTCATGATGCTGGACGTGGATTTCGGGCGGCTGCGGTCGGGATTCGCACGCTACCTCCCGATCGGTGGCGCCATCGCCGCATTTTTGCTGGCCGAGATGATTCTCATCGCCACCGCGGTGGCCGACAAGGGCCGCCACCTGCAGGCCGCACCGGGCGGGCCCAACGGCGTGCAGCATGGGGTGACCAACGCCGAAGCCATCGGCCGGGTGCTGTACACGGACTACGTCTACTTCTTCCAGGCGGCGGGGCTGGTGCTGCTCGTCGCCATGATCGGCGCCATCGTGCTGACCCTGCGCCACCAGCCGGGGCAGAAGCGCCAGAACGCCGCCGACCAGATCGCACGCACGCCGCAGAGCGGCATGGCCGTGGTCAAGGTGGTCACGGGCGAGGGGATCGACCTGTGATCGGGCTGTCGCACTACCTTTCTGTCGCCGCCATTCTGTTCACTATTGGCGTGCTCGGCATCTTCGTGAACCGCCGCAATATCATCGTCATCCTGATGTCGATCGAACTGATCCTCTTGGCGGTGAATATCAACCTCGTGGCCTTCTCGGTCTTCCTGCACGACGTGGTAGGCCAGATCTTCGCCATGTTCGTGCTGACTGTGGCCGCTGCCGAGGCCGCCGTTGGGCTGGCCATCCTCGTGACCTTCTTCCGCAACCGGGGCGACATCTCGGTGGACGAAGCCGACCTCTTGAAGGGCTGAGCGCGCGCCTTGGAACTCACCCTCGCCCTCCTGATCTTCGGGCCGCTGTTCGCCGCGGCCGTTGCGGGCCTGTTCGGCCGGCGCATCGGCGGCGACGTCCCGAGCCAGCTCGTCACCACGGGCTTCCTGCTGCTTTCGTGCGCGTTGGCGTGGTTCACCTTCTTCCAGACGGGCTTCGGCGCGTGGCGCGGGCACCACGTGGTCGAGTTCCTGCCCTTCATCAACGTAGGCGACTTCAGGTCCACCTGGTCCGCGCGGCTCGATACGCTGTCGGCGGTCATGCTGATCGTAGTGACGACAGTCTCATCGCTCGTACACGTGTATTCGTGGGGCTACATGGCCGAGGACCCCTCTAAGCCGCGGTTCTTCGCCTACTTGTCGCTGTTCACCTTCGCCATGCTGATGCTGGTTACGGCGGCCGACTTCATGCAGCTATTCTTCGGCTGGGAAGGTGTAGGCCTGGCCAGCTACCTGCTGATAGGGTTCTGGTTCAAGAAGCCCACCGCCAACGCCGCGGCGATCAAGGCCTTCGTGGTCAACCGGGTGGGCGACTTCGGCTTCGCCCTGGGCATCATGACGGTGTTCTGGATGTTCCACACCATCAAGTTCGCCGAGCTGTTCCCGCTGTTCGCCTCCAAGGTGGGAACGACCTGGCAGTTCGCGGGCGGCACGTTCAGCGCGCTCGACTTGGCGGGCTGCCTCCTGTTCATCGGGGCCATGGGCAAGTCGGCCCAGTTCTTCCTGCACACCTGGCTGCCCGACGCCATGGAGGGGCCGACGCCGGTCTCCGCGCTGATCCACGCGGCGACCATGGTCACGGCCGGCGTCTACATGGTGTGCCTGCTCTCGCCGCTCTACGAGTATGCTCCGGTGGCGCGCGGCCTAATCACCCTGATCGGCGCCATCACCGCGCTATTCGCCGCCACGATCGGGCTGGCGCAGAACGACATCAAGCGGGTGATCGCGTACTCGACCTGTTCGCAGCTGGGCTACATGTTCTTCGCCGCGGGCGTGGGCGCCTACCAAGTGGCCATGTTCCACCTGCTTACGCACGCCTTCTTCAAGGCGCTGCTGTTCCTGGGCGCTGGCAGCGTCATCAACGGCATGCACCACGAGCAGGACATGCGGAAGATGGGCGCGGTGGCCAAGTGGATGCCGATCACCACCGCCGTCATGTGGATCGGCACCATAGCCATCACCGGGATCGGCATTCCGGGCCTGAACATCGGCTTCGCGGGCTTCTACTCGAAGGACGCCATCATCGAAGTGGCCTTCGCCGCCGGTCGCGACCACCAGACCTTCGGCTACTTCGCTTTCTGGATCGGGGTGATCGCCGCGGCGCTGACGGCCTTCTACTCCTTCCGCCTGATCTTCATGACGTTCAACGGCCCGGCGCACTGGCACAAGAGCGATGCGCCGCACACCGAGGCGCAGTCGGCCGCAGCCAAGCCCGATCACGCTTCGGACGCCCAGCACGAGACCCACACCGAGCCGGACACCGGGGCCCACCCGCAGGGCGGCGCCCACGATGAGCACGAACACGCTCACGAATGGACCCATCCGCACGAAAGCCCGTGGGACATGACCGTGCCGCTGATGGTGCTCTCGCTCGGCGCCATCTTCGCAGGCGCGGTGTTCGCGCCCTTCTTCATCGGCCAGCAGCAGGTGGCGTTCTGGGGGGGGTCGATCTTCAACGCGCCCGCCAATCACCTCCTGGCGCAGCGCGAGGAGCTGCCCAATTGGGTGGGGCTCGCGCCGCTCGTGGTCACCCTAGCCGGCTTGGCCTTCGCCGCTTGGCTCTACCTGCTCAAGCCCGGCTTGGCGGCGGTCTGGGCGGCGCGCAAGGGGCCCCTCTACGAGTTCATCTACAACAAGTGGTATTTCGATGAGTTGTACGACGCGATCTTCGTGCGCGGCGCCAAGGCGCTAGGCGACCTGTTCTCGATCCAGGGCGATAAGAACACCATCGACCGCCTGGGTCCCAACGGCTTCGCGTGGCTCTCGGCCATGACAGGCAAGGGGCTGTCGCGCCTGCAGACGGGGTATCTGTACCACTACGCCTTCGTCATGCTGATCGGCGTGGCTGGCCTGTTGTCCTTCGCCCTTTGGGCCTGGGCGCACTGAGGCGCTGATCGCATGACCGGCATCCTCAGCCTCATCGTCTTCCTGCCGGCGCTGGGCGCGTTGGTGATCCTGGCGCTGCGCCAGATGGCCAAGCATGGCGAGACCGCAGCGGTGGCCGCCAACGCCCGCTGGGTGGCGCTGTTCACCACCCTGGCGACGCTGGCCGTCTCCATCGTCATGGTGGCGGGCTTCGACCCGGCCAATCCCGGCTTCCAGTACGTCGAGCACCTCGCCTGGTTCTCTGGGGCTAGCTGGCGGATGGGGGTGGACGGCATCAGCGTGCTGTTCGTGCTCTTGACCACGTTTTTGATGCCGATCTGCATCGCGGCCAGCTGGGATTCGATCAAGGATCGTGTCACCGAATACATGATCGCCTTTTTGCTGCTCGAGACGCTGATGATCGGCGTGTTCTGCGCGCTGGATCTCCTGCTCTTCTACGGCTTTTTCGAGTTCGGGCTGATCCCCATGTTCATTATCATCGGGGTGTGGGGCGGCAAGAACCGGGTGTATGCGGCCTACAAATTCTTCCTCTACACGCTATTGGGCAGCGTGCTGATGCTGGCCGCCATCCTGACCATGGCGGGCATCTCCGGAACGACCTCGATCCCTGAACTCATGCAGTACAAGTTCGCCCCGCAGCTGCAGGTGTTCCTGTGGCTGGCATTCTTCGCCAGCTTTGCGGTGAAGATGCCCATGTGGCCGGTGCACACCTGGCTGCCAGACGCCCACGTGGAGGCGCCCACCGCCGGTTCCGTGATCCTGGCCGGGGTGCTCTTGAAGATGGGAGGCTACGGCTTCCTGCGCTTCTCCATTCCCATGTTCCCGAACGCCAGCCACCTGTTCGCGCCGCTGATCTTCGCGCTGAGCGTGATCGCCATCATCTACACCTCGCTAGTCGCTTTCCGGCAGACCGATGTGAAGAAGCTGATCGCCTACTCTTCGGTGGCGCACATGGGCTTCGTGACCATGGGCATCTTCTCGGGCAATATTCAGGGCGAGCAGGGCGCGGTGTTCCAGATGTTGAGCCACGGCATCGTCTCGGGCGCACTCTTCTTATGCGTAGGTGTGGTCTACGACCGCATGCATACCCGCGAGATCGCCTTCTACGGCGGGCTGGTGAACCGTATGCCGTGGTATGCGGCGACCTTCCTGCTGTTCACCATGGGCAACGTCGGCCTGCCGGGCACGAGCGGGTTCGTGGGCGAGTTCCTGACCATGACCGGCGTGTACGGCGCCTCCACGTGGACGGCGGTGCTGGCCACCACCGGGATCATCCTCTCGGCGGTGTATGCGCTGTCGCTCTATCGGCGTGTGGTGTTGGGCGAGATGGTCAACCACAAGCTCGCCGCCATCACCGACATGGACCGGCGCGAAGTGTGGATCTTCGCGCCCTTGATCATCGGCACCCTGGCGCTGGGCGTTTACCCGCAGCTCGTCACCGGCGTGACCTCCGCCGCGCTCGAGCGGCTGGTCGACGGCTGGCATGCCGCCGTAGCCGCAGCGCACTGAGGCTAACGACACGATGTTTCCCGCCTCAGCCCTCCCGCTCGCCTATCCCGAGATCATCATCGCACTGGGCGCGCTGGCGCTGCTCGTGTTGGGCGCCTTTCTGAGCGACAAGGCCACGCGCTTGGTGGCCAACGCCGCCGCCCTGATCCTGGTCGTCGCCGCCGTGGTCGCGTGGACCGGCGCGCGCGGCATCGCCTTCAACGGCGGCCTCGTGGTCGACAGCGCATCGGCCTACGCCCAGGTGGTGATCTACCTGCTCAGTGCGGTGGCGCTGATCCTGGGCGAGCGCTGGCTGACGCGGCTGAACGGCGCGCGGTTCGAATACCCGGTGCTCATTCTCCTGGCCGCCGTCGGCATGGGCATGATGGCCTCCGCCGGCGATCTGATCTCGCTGTATGTCGGCGTCGAGCTGTTCTCGCTTCCCACCTACGTGCTGGCCGCTTTCCGGCGAGACGACGCCCGCGCCTCCGAGGCGGGTCTGAAATACTTCGTGCTGGGGGCGCTCTCCTCGGGCCTTCTGCTGTACGGGGCGAGCCTGATCTACGGGTTCGCTGGCTCCACGCGCTTCGCCGACATCGCGCTGGCCGCCCATGGCGCCCTGCACGGGGGCGCGGGCGTGGGGGTGATCTTCGGCCTCGTGTTCCTGATCTGCGGCCTGGCCTTCAAGGTGGCCGCCGCGCCCTTCCACATGTGGACGCCCGACGTCTACGAGGGCGCGCCCACACCCGTGGTCGCCTTCATCGCCGCCGCGCCCAAGGTGGCGGCCATGGTGCTGTTCGCCCGCGCCGTGGGGCAGGCCTTCCCGGGCGCGTCGTGGCAGTGGGGGCAGGTGGTGGTGGCCATCGCGGTGATCTCCACCGCCGTGGGCGCCTTTGCGGGGCTGGCGCAGACCAACCTGAAGCGGCTCCTGGCCTACTCGTCGATCGCCAACATCGGCTACGCGCTCGTGGGCCTCGCGGCCGGCACCCAGCAGGGGGTGGAGAGCGTGCTGGTGTTCATGACGCTCTACGCCATCGACGTGACGGGCTTCTTCGCCATCCTCACCGCCCTGTCGCGCGATGGCCGCCCCATCGAGAAGCTGACCGACTTCGCGGGGCTGGTGCGCGAGCGGCCGGGGCTGGCGGTGGCGCTGACGGCGCTGTCGCTCTCCACGCTGGGCCTGCCGCCGTTCTCCGGCTTCTGGGGCAAGGTTTTCGTGTTCAAGGCCGCGCTCGCCACGCCCATGTGGCCGGCCGCGGTGTTCGCGCTGATCATGAGCGTGGTGGCAGCCTTCTACTACCTGCGCCTGATCAAGACGATGTGGTTCGACGAGCCCGCCCCCGGCCGCACCGACACGCCGCCGGCCGAGGCCGCGGGCATCGGCTACGCAGCGGCCGCCTTCTCCTTCCTCCTGGTCAACCTCGCCCTGCCCGTGCTGGAGCCCGCCGCGCGCTTGGCCGCCGCCTCCTTCGGCCAGCTCCCGCGGTGAGGGTCTGGGGCTGGGGGCGCGCGTGACCCATCCCGTTCTCGCATTCGACGAGCTCGACTCCACCAACGCCGAGGCGCGCCGCCGCGCCGAGGCGGGGGAGGCGGGGCCGCTCTGGATCATCGCCCGCGTACAGACTGAAGGCCGCGGGCGGCGCGGGCGCGTTTGGTCGACACAGCCCGGCAACCTCGCCGCCACCCTGCTCACCACCACCGAGCGTCCGCCGGCCGATGCGGCGCGCATCGCCTTCGTGGCGGCCCTGGCCACCGCCGACCTCGCCCTCCACTACGTGCCGGACGCGCTCGTGCGGCTGAAGTGGCCCAACGACCTCCTGATCGCCGGCCGCAAGGCCAGCGGCGTGCTCATCGAGTCGGGCGCGCGCGCCGACGGTCGGCTGTGGCTCGCGGTCGGCATTGGTGTGAACCTGCGCCATGCGCCGGAGGCGGAGCGGCCCACCACCGCGTTGGCCGACCACCTCGCTCCCGGCGTCGCCCCGCCCGACTTCGAGCTCGCCGCCTCCCATCTGGCCGACGCCTTCGCGCGCCGCATGGCGCTGTGGGAGAACGACGGCTTCTTAGCGGTCACCCACGCCTGGACCGCGCGGGCCGCCCACCTGGGCGAGCTTTGCGAAGCGCGCCTGCCCGGCGAAAGCATTAGCGGCGTCGCCGAGGGCCTTGACCCCGACGGCGCCCTGCGCCTGCGTCTGCCCGACGGCGATCTACGCCGCATCACCGCCGGCGACGTCTTCCCGCTCGCGCCGATCCGAACGCGGGCCGCCTGATGCTCTTGGCGATCGAGCAGGGCAACACCAACACGCTGTTCGCCGTGCATGACGGCGCGGAGTGGATCGCCCGCTGGCGCGCGGCCACAGAGAGCACCCGCACCGCCGACGAGTATGCCGTGTGGCTCTCGCAGCTGCTGTCCATGAGCGGCCTGCAGCTCGGCGCGATCACGGGCTGCATCGTCTCGAGCGTGGTGCCGCAGTCGATCTTCAACCTGCGCAACCTCAGCCGCCGTTATCTGCGCGTGGAGCCGCTGATCGTCGGCGAGAACGCCGAGCTCGCCATTCCGGTGCGCATCGACAAGCCCAGCGAGGCGGGGGCCGACCGCCTGGTCAACGCCATCGGCGCGCACGTGGCCTATCCGGGCGACCTCCTCGTCGTCGACAGCGGCACCGCCACCACCTTCGACGTGGTCGCCGCCGACGGCGGCTTCGAGGGCGGCGTCATCGCGCCGGGCGTCAACCTCTCCATGCAGGCCCTGCATGAGGCGGCGGCGCGCCTGCCGCGCATCGCCATCCAGCGCCCCGCGCACGGCCGCACCATCGGCCGCGGCACGGTCGAAGCCATGCAGTCCGGCGTGTTCTGGGGCTATATCGGGCTGATCGAGGGGCTGATCGGCCGCATCCGCGCCGAGTGGGGCCGCCCCATGACGGTGATCGGCACCGGCGGCGTGGCTTCGCTGTTCGAAGGGGCCACCGAGGCGATCGATCGCTTCGACCCGGACCTCACCTTGCGCGGCCTGCTCGAAATTCACCGCCGCAACCCCCATCTGCCGGGCGAATGAAAACACATCAGAACGACGAACTCGTCTTCCTGCCGCTGGGCGGCTCGGGCGAGGTGGGGATGAACTTCAACATGTACGGTTTCGGCCCGCCGCACGCGCGGCGCTGGCTGATCGTCGACATGGGGATCACCTTCGGCGACCAGACCACGCCGGGGGTGGAGATCATCCTGCCCGACGCGCGCTTCGCCGCCGAGCACGCCGACGCCGTCGAGGGCATCCTCCTCACCCACGCCCACGAGGACCACATCGGCGCGGTCGCCTGGCTGTGGCCGCAGATCAAGGCGCCGATCTACGCCACGCCCTTCACCGCCTTCCTGGTGCGCGAAAAGCTGCGCGAGGCCGGCATCCTCGACCAGGTGAAGATCAACATCGTGCCGGTGGGCGGGCGCGTGCAGCTCGGCCCCTTCGACGTGGAGCTGGTCACCATGACCCACTCCACCGCCGAGCCCAACGGCCTGGCGATCCGCACGCCGCTGGGGCTCGTGTTCCACACCGGCGACTGGAAGATCGACCCCGACCCGGTGATCGGCGCCTTGACCGACGAGGGGGCCATCCGCCGCCTGGGCGACGAGGGCGTGCTCGCCATGGTGTGCGACTCGACCAACATCTTCGTCGACGGCGTGGCGGGCTCGGAAGCCGGCGTACGCGACGCGCTCTCGAAGGTGATCGCGCCCCTGAAGGGCAAGGTGGCCGTTGGCTGCTTCGCCTCCAACGTGGCGAGAATGGACAGCGTGATCCGCGCGGCGGAGGCCAACGACCGGCGCGTGTGCCTCTTGGGCCGCTCCATGCACCGCATGTATGCGGCGGCCAAGTCGGTGGGCCTGCTCGTCGACGTGCAGCCCTTCGTCAGCGACGCCGAGGCCGGCTATTTCCCCGACGACAAGGTGCTCTACCTGTGCACCGGCAGCCAGGGCGAACCGCGCGCGGCGCTCTCGCGCATCGCCGAGGGCACGCACCACCACGTCAACCTGGGCAAGGGCGACGCGGTGATCTTCTCCTCGCGGGTGATCCCCGGCAACGAGATCCCCATCCGCAACCTGCAGAACAAGCTGGCCGACCGCGGCGTGCGCCTGCACACCGAGCGCGAGCACCCGGGCATCCACGTCTCCGGCCACCCCTGCCGCGACGAACTCAGCCAGATGTACCAATGGGCGCGCCCGCAGATCGCCGTGCCCACCCACGGCGAGCGCCGCCATCTTCTCGAGCACGTCGCCTTCGCCAAGGACCTGCAGACGCCGCAGGCCATCGCCACGCGCAACGGCGAGATGGTGCGCCTCGCGCCCGGCGGGGCGGAAGTGATCGACGAGGCGCCCTCCGGCCTGATCTACGTCGACGGGGGCGTGATGACGCCGGCCAACTCAGAGCCCCTGCGCGAGCGCCGCCATACCGCCGCCAACGGCGCCCTGATGGTGGCGGTTACGCTCGACAAGCGCGGCCGTCTCGCCGCCGACGTCAACGTGCGCGCCATCGGCCTGCCGGGCGACGAGGAGTACCCGCTGGACGATGCGCTCGACGACCTGGCCGACGACGCCGAGGGCGCGATCAAGCGCCTCGACGGCGGCGCCCGCGACGACGACCGGCTGGTCGAGCAGGCGGTGGCGCGGGTGCTGAAGAAGTCCGCCCAGCGCATCTGGGAACGGCGCCCGGTGGTGGAGACGCTGGTGACGCGGCTGAGCTGACGGGGCGGGCGGCTTGGTGGCGGTCGCCGCCGTTGCTGCTTGCGGGATTGGCGACGCGTTCGTGGCGGGAGGCTGGGTCCCGGCTTCTGCCGCGAAGGTCGGAGGAGGCGGAAATGCTAGGTAAACTCAATCACGTAGGCGTGGCGGTTCCCACCGTAGAGGAGGGGCAGGCGCTCTACCGCGACCTGTTCGGCGCCACGCGCATCAGCGACAAGCGGGCCCTTCCCGAGCAGGGGGTGTGGGTGAGCTTCGTTTCGCTGCCCAACGCCGAAATCGAGCTGATCGCTCCGCTGGACGACACGAGCCCTGTAGCCGCTTTCCTCGCCAAGAATCCCAAGGGCGGCCAGCACCACGTCTGCTTCGAGGTCGACGACATCGTGGCCACCCGTGACGAACTCGTCTCCCGCGGCGCTCATGTGATCGGCTCGGGCGAGCCGCGCATCGGCGCGCACGGCGAACCGGTGCTGTTCCTGCATCCCAAGACGACCGGCGGCGTTCTGGTAGAGCTCATGCAGGCTCCCCGCGCGGCGCACTAGCCGGCGGTGGGACCGAATATCAAGCCTTGCCAACCGGAGGACCCACCCATGGCCGCCACGCCTGACAATCCCATCGGCCTCGACGGCTTCGAGTTCGTCGAGTTCACCTCGCCGGATCCGAAGAAGATGGCGCACCTTCTGGAGCAGCTGGGTTTCGTGGCGGCGCACACCCATCCCTCCAGGCCCGCCACCCGCTACAAGCAGGGCGACATCAGCCTGATCGTCAACCAGAGTGAGACGGGCCAGGCAGCCGAGTTCCGCGCCGCCCACGGCCCCTCCGCCAACGGAATGGCCTTCCGGGTCGACGACGCCAAGGCCGCCTTCGACATGGCCACCCGCCGTGGCGCCAAGGCGGCCGAGCCGGGCGAGGGCCTCCTTGGTGACGGCTCGTACGCACTGCAGGGCATAGGCGGATCGCTCCTCTACCTCGTGGACACCTTCGGCGACCGTGGCAGCCTCTACGCCGGGTGGACGCCCGTGCCGGGGGCGGCGGAAGCCGAGGCGCGCGAGAATGTGGGCCTGAAGATGCTCGATCACCTGACCCATAATGTGCGGCGTGGCCAGATGCGCACTTGGAGTTCGTTCTACAATCAAGTGTTCGGCTTCGAGGAACAGAAGTACTTTGATATCAAGGGCAAGCAAACCGCGCTGTTCAGCCAGGCAATGATTGCGCCCGACCGTGCGATCCGCATCCCGCTTAACGAAAGTCAGGACGAACACTCACAGATCGAGGAGTTCATTCGCGAGTACAATGGCGAGGGTATCCAGCATCTGGCGCTGACTACGGATGATATATTCGGCACCATCGAGCGGTTGCGCGAGCGCGGCGTGGCTTTGCAGGACACCATCGAGACGTACTACGAGCTGGTCGACCAACGCGTGCCCGGCCATGGCGAGGATCTCGAGCGGATGCGCAAGAACCGCATTCTCATCGATGGAAATAACGAGGAAGGCATGTTGTTGCAGATCTTCACCGAAAATCTGTTTGGCCCGATCTTCTTCGAAGTGATCCAGCGCAAGGGCAATGCGGGCTTCGGCGCCGGCAACTTCCAGGCCTTGTTCGAGTCGATCGAGCTCGACCAGCAACGCCGCGGCGTGCTGCCCGTCGCCGAGCCGGCGTGAGCGCGGAGGCCGCTGCGGCGGCCGACCCCGACCTGCAGGCCATGGCCGATGATGAGCTGAAGCGGGCCCTCACCCTTAGCTGGCGCGACCTCTCCAAGATCACCCCGTGGGGCGACAGCTTCGAGGGGCTATCCCCCGCGGGACGCCAGGTGTGGGTGGAGCGCGGTTACTTGTGGGCCGACCAGGCCGGAGGGGATGTGCTGTGCGAGGTGACGGTGTTCGTGAACGAGCCGTTGCGCGACCGGGGAGCCTTCGCGCGGGCGCGCGTCGCCGGGCCCTGAACCTCACACAGGCCCAGGCGTTCGAGCGGTTCAACGTACGGCTGCGACGGTGGCGCATGTCGTTGCATTATCGGCCGAGAGCCCCACTTCGTGCGAGCGGGGCGGCGGGTTGCGGGCGATCGCCTCCTAGGGAGCGGGCATCATGAGAGGCGACGGAGAAGGTGCTGGCGCGCACGTGCTCGTCGACGCCGTGTTGCACGCGCGGCGGGCTACGTTGGCGCTGGCCGCGGCTTTGTCGCCGGAGGACATGATGCTGCAGTCGATGGCCGACTGCAGCCCTTCGAAGTGGCATCTGGCTCACACAACCTGGTTCTTCGAGACCTTTCTCCTTAAGCCGCACGCCGCCGGCTACCGACCTTTCGACGACCGATTTCCGTTCCTGTACAACTCGTACTACGAGGCGCTGGGGCCTCGCGCCCCCAGGCAGCAGCGTGGGCTGGTCTCGCGGCCCAGCGCCGACGAGGTGCTGGCCTACCGCGCGCATGTGGATGCGGCCCTGGAGGCGGCTTTCGCCCGTTGCAGTTTTGATCGCGTGCTCGATCCGCTGTTCGCGCTGGGTCGCGCGCATGAGGAGCAGCATCAGGAGCTGCTTCTCATGGACATCAAGCATGCCTTCTCGCTGAACCCGACGCTGCCGGCCTATCAGGCGCCGCGCGGCGATACTGCGGGCGTGGCGCGGCCGCAGGGCTGGGCGCGCTTCGACGAGGGTCTGCACGAGATCGGGTTCAGCGGCGAGACCTTCGCCTTCGACAACGAAGGCCCCGCCCACCGCGTGTGGCTGAACCGCTTCGAGCTGGCCGACCGCCTGGTCACCGCTGGTGAATGGCGCGCCTTCATGGCCGACGGTGGTTACGAACAGCCGCGCTTTTGGCTTTCCGACGGGTGGGCGGCGGTGCAGAGTGAGGGCTGGCGCGCGCCCCTCTACTGGTCCGACGACGGCGAGCGCGTCTTCACCCTCGACGGCGAGCGCGAGGTCGATCCGGCCGAGCCCGTCTGCCACGTCAGCTTCTACGAGGCCGACGCCTACGCCGCCTGGGCCAGTTCGCGGCTGCCCACGGAGGCGGAGTGGGAAGCTGCGTCGGCGAAGGCCGTCGCACCCGGCGCCTTTATGGAGGACCGTCGCCTGCATCCGGCGACGGCGGCTTCCGGCGAGGGGATCGCGCAGATGTTTGGCGACGTGTGGGAGTGGACGCGCTCGGCCTACGAACCCTATCCCGGCTTCAAGACCGCGGAAGGCGCGGTGGGCGAGTACAACGGCAAGTTCATGTCAGGCCAGCAGGTGTTGCGCGGCGGCTGCGCGTTGACGGCGCGCGACCATGTGCGCGCCAGCTACCGCAACTTCTTCCCGCCGGCCGCCCGGTGGGCCATGTCCGGCGTACGATTGGCGCGTGACGCATGAAGGCTCGTGTCGTCGACCTGGCGCCCATCCAGGAAAGCTTCGCCGAGGCGCTGGTCCGAGGTCTTTCGCAGCCGCACAAGGCGGTCCCGCCGCGCTTCCTCTATGACGCGCAGGGCTCCGAGTTGTTTGAGGCGATCACCCGCCTGCCGGAGTATTATCCCACTCGCGCCGAGCTGGAGATCCTCGACCGCCACGCCGACGAGATGGGCGAGGCGGTCGGCCCGGGGGCGGTCCTGATCGAATTCGGCGCCGGCTCCGCGAGCAAGGCGCAGACGCTGCTGGCGGGGCTGGAGGCGCCCGTAGCCTACGCCCCCATCGACGTTTCGATGAGCGCACTCACCGCCTCGGCCGACGAGATCGCCGCCGCCCGTCCCGAGCTGCCGGTGGTGGCGGTGTGCGCCGACTACGGCCAGCCGTTCGATCTGCCGCCCCTGGCGCAGGGTCGCGGCCTGGGCTTCTTCCCGGGCTCGACCATCGGCAACCTGTCGCGCGACGAAGCTCGCGCCTTTCTGGAGATGTGGGCGCCGAAGCTGGGCGAAGGCGGCGCCATGCTGGTGGGTGTGGACCTCAGGAAACCCGCCGGCATCGTCGTGCCCGCCTACGACGACTCGCAGGGGATCACCGCACGCTTCAGCCTTAACGTGCTGGCCCGCGCCAATCGCGAACTCGCGGCCGACTTCGATCTCTCAGGCTTCGCCCACCGGGTCGACTACGACGAGGCTTCGGGCCGCGTGGCCATTCATCTGGAGAGCCTGCGCGAGCAGGAGGCGCACGCCGCCGGCCACCGGTTCACCTTCGAGACGGGCGAGCGCATCCACGTCGAGGATAGCTGGAAGTATGCGCCCGACGACTTCCGCGCCCTGGCGCAGAGCGCCGGCTACCGTCCCGCCCGCATGTGGACAGACGATGCGGAGCGCTTCAGCGTCCACCTGCTGGAGCTGTGACGCGCGACTGGCTGAAGGCCACGCGCAGGAAGCCTTCCAGCGCCGTCGGCGAGGCGTAGCCGGCGGCCCGAGGGTGTGATGCGCGCGACGGCGCGCCGGGATGCGCGATTTCGCGAGGCGCTAATGCGCCGCGTGTTGGAAGCTCTCCACCAGGCTTCCGGCCACCAGGCGCCAGCCGTCGACCAGCACGAAGAAGATCAGCTTGAAGGGCAAGCTGATCGAGACCGGGGGCAGCATCATCATGCCCAGGCTCATCAGCACGCTGGCCACGACGAGGTCGATGACCAGAAAGGGCACGAAGATCAAAAAGCCGATCTGGAAGGCGCGCTTCAGCTCGGAGATCATGTAGGCAGGCGTCACCACCTGCAGCGGCGTGTCCATCGCCGTCTTCGGCCGTGGCGTCTTGGCCAGGCGCATGAACAGCGCCAGGTCGTCGCGCTGCACCTGGCCCAGCATGAAGGCCTTCACCGGCTGCGAGGCCGCGCCGAACGCCTGCGGCAGCTCCATCTGGTGGTTGAGCAGCGGCTTGATGCCTGCGTTGTAGCTCTGGGTGAAGGTCGGCCCCATGACGATGGCGGTGAGGAACAGCGCCAGGCTGACGATCACCGAGTTGGGCGGGCTCTGCTGCAGGCCGAGCGCGGTGCGGAGCAAGCTGAGCACCACCACGATGCGCACGAAGCTCGTGGTCATCATGACGATCGAGGGGGCCAGACTCAGCACGGTGAGCAGCGCCACCAGCTGCACAACGCGGTCGGTCAGCCCGCCGCCGTTGCCGAGGTCGAGGTTGATGGCCTGCGCCAGCGCCAGGCCGGGCACGGCCAGCGTCGCCAGCGTGGCGAACAGCGAGATCACCGCGGCGTGGCGCAGTTCGGCGCCGGAGAGGCCCGTCAGCCGGTCGAGGTGCCTACGCATCGCCGCTGCGCTCCACGTCGTAGAGCCGCCCGTCGCCCAGGAGCACCAGCCGCTCGCGGGCGTCGACGCGCACGAGCAGCAGGCGCTGCGTTGGGCTCAAGCCGAGGCTCTCCACCACCTGGAGCCGGCGCTGCGCCGGGGCGCGCGCCGCCATGCCGGCCGCGAACAGCCCGGCCGGACCCCACTTGCGGCCCGCCCAAGCGGCAAGGCCCACGAGTCCAAGGGTGACGGCCAGCGCGAAGACCGCGCGGAGGAGGCTGGGCCAGTCCATGACGCGTCCCGTTCTGGGGCGGGCCGCCTAACGCGGCGTTAACCGTGCGCCCGGCAAGCTCTGCCGGGTCAGGAGGCGCTTGGACCATGCTCGACGGAATCCCCGTCTTCGCCGTGCTGAAGGCCAAGCTGGGCTACGACAGCGAGCGCCAGAAGCTGATCTCGCAGAACGTGGCCAACGCCGACACGCCCGGCTACGCGCCTAAGGACCTCGGCCGTTTCTCCTTCTCCGGCGCCCTGCAGGCGGCGACAGGCGGCGCGATCGCGCCGATGCGCACCAACGCCATGCACCTCGCCGGCCGAGCCCCTCGCTCCGGCGGCTGGAAGGCCGGCGCCACCCCCGATTCGGAGGCGCGGCTCGACGGCAATCAGGTCGTGCTCGAGGACCAGATGATGAAGATGACCGAGGCGCGCACCGACTACGAGTCGGCGCTGACGCTGTACTCGCAGTCGCTCAACCTCCTGCGCACCGCCGCCAAGGCGCCGGGAAAGTAAGCCATGGCCAGCGCCCCTGTCAGCAACGCCGACGCCGCCATGGCGGTGGCCGCCTCCGCCTTGCGCGCCCAGCAGCAGCGCATGCGGGTGATCGCCGAGAACATCGCCAACTCCGACACCACCTCCACCACCGGCGGCGGCGCGCCCTACCGGCGGCAGATGACGGTGTTCCAGCCCATCATGACCGATGGGGGGGAGGGGGTGCGGGTGGCGGGCGTGCGTTCCGACCCGGCCGACTTCAAGCGCGAGTACAACCCAGGCCACCCCGCCGCCGACGCCAAGGGCTATGTGCAGATGCCCAACGTCGACCCCCTGGTCGAGGCGCTGGACATGAAGGAGGCGCAGCGCGCCTACGAGGCCAACCTCAACGTGATCGAGACCGCGCGCTCCATGCAGACGCGCACCCTCGACATCCTGCGCAAGTGAGGGCTGAGCCATGACCCCCATGATGGCGGCCCGCGCCTACGCGGCGGTGGCCCAGTCGGTGAAGCCGCCTTCGGGCGCGAGCGAGGCCGGCGGGCCCGACTTCGCCAGCATGGTCAACCAGGCCATGACCGACACGGTCGGCAGCTCGCGCAAGGCGGAGACGCTGATGACCCAGCACGCCCAGGGCAAGGCCGAGCTGCTCGACGTGGTCACCGCCGTCTCCTCCGCCCAGGCCAGCCTGGAGACGGTGATGGCCGTGCGCGACCAAGTGATCTCCGCCTACAAGGAGATCATGGCCATGCCGATCTGAGGCGTAGCGTGGGCGGCGCTTACGCGTTGGTCATCACTCGGCGGTAGTCAGATTTCTGACCGTGAGAGCGGGGGCTGGACGCCTCCGTTCTCGCCCGCGGGATGAGGAATCGTCGATATGCCGTCATTCCCGGGCGTCACAGCAGCCAGCCGCAGCCTCTGCGTCCTTTTCGTCGAGGACGACGATGCGGACGCCTATCTCGTCAAGAAGGCGCTCACCGACAATCGCCGCGTGGGCAGCGTCGTGCGGGCGCGCGACGGCCAGGACGCCTTGAACATGCTCGCCGCGGGAGAGGTCACCCCCGACTTCGTAATCGCAGACTTGCAGATGCCCACGATGGGTGGGCTCGAATTCCTGGTCTCGCTCGTGGACCATGGCCTGGCCAACGTGCCCGTGGTCGTGCTGACCTCTTCATCGTCGCAATCGGACGCGATCCGCAGCCGCGTCAGGGGTGCGCTGCAGGTGCTGATCAAGCCGGACAGCATCCACGAGCTGTTCACGCTCCTGTCGTCGGCGATCGACTCGCTATGCGTCGGCGGCGAGCAGGGCGAAGACGCCAACCGCGGGCGCGCGCATCACTACCTGCCTTCCATGCTTCCGAGCGACGGGGCGCCCAAGAGCCTCAGGCGCACGGATGGCTTGGCCACCACATCCACGGTCTTCGGGCGCAAAGCCTAGTCCTGTAGACGCATGGCGCCGGATCTCTCCTCGATGTGGCGCCCTTCAGGGCCCGATCGCGTCGGTGCGTTGAACATTCTCATCGTCGATGACCAGCTATCTCAGCTCAGGCTGATGAGTTTGTTGCTGCAGCAGGCGTTTCCCGACTGCCAGACATGCGAAGTCCAGGTTCCGACCGAAGTCGTGGATCTGGTCAAGGTGACGGATTTCGATTGCGTGCTGGTCGACTACCACATGCCCGACCTGAACGGTGTTGGGCTCGCGACGCAGTTGCGGGGCCTGAAACCACACCTCCCCATCATCCTGTGCACGGCGGCCGGCGACGAGATGCTGGTCGCCGAGGCCATGACGCATGGCATCACGCAATACCTGCCAAAGGGAAGGATCAATCCCGAGTCGCTGCGGCGCACTGTCGTGCACGCCGTTCAGATCATGGCCCGCGAGCGCCTGATCTTCGATCAGCAGCAGGAATTGGAGCATTTCTCCTACGCCCTGGCCCACGATTTCAAGCAGCCCATACGCCAGATAAAGACATTCTCGCAGCTGATCATCTCTGAATTGGGCGACGGCGACAGCCAGTCAATCCGCACGCATGCGGAATTTCTGTCGAATGCCGCTGGGCGGCTGTCGCGGCTGGTGGACGTCATGTCGCAGTACGCGCTGCTGGGCAAGGCCCCCGACCTCGTCGAAGTGAAGGTCGAAACCGTGATGCTGGAGCTCGAACAGGCCCTGCAACCTTATGTGCGAGAGCATAAGGCGAAGCTGGATTTCGAAGGTTCGGCAATCGTCAAGGCGGACAAGACCCTCATCTTCCAGATCCTGCAGAACCTCGTGGTCAACGGCTTCACCTACAACATGAGCGCCGCGCCGCGCGTCAGCGTGCAAGCTTCGTGCAAGGACGATCTCTGCACGATCCGGGTGAAGGACAACGGCATCGGCATCCCGGCCGAATTCCTCGAACGGATCTTCCAGCCGCTCATGCGGCTGCACGGCGAGGCCGAATACGAGGGGAGCGGACTCGGTCTCGCGCTCGCACGCAAGGCGTCGATGAGCTTGGGCGGCTCGATCCGGTGCGAGTCGGCCGTGGGCGTCGGCTCGGAATTCTTCGTGGTGCTGCCCGCCGCCGCCGCGTGAGGTCGCGCCGCGCCGCCTTGGGCGCGCGCTCGCGATTGGAGAGCGCGCCGCCGCCCCCCGCCCTCACGCCGCATTGCCAAGGCGAGGCCGCGCCCATAGGTTCCGCGCCCTTCGCCGCCCCAAGCCTTCGCGCTGTGGGCGGCCTGTGCACGCTCGGAGCCTCGATGTTCGCCTCCACCGCCCAGGCCCAGATGCCCGGCGCCGCCCCCGCCGGCGGCGGCGGACCGCTAGACAGCTTCGGCCCCTTCCTGCTGCCCGTGGCGCTGTTCGCCCTGTTCTACTTCATGGTGCTGCGCCCGCAGCAGCAACGCGCACGCAAGCTGCAGGAGACGATCGGTGGGCTGAAGAAAGGCGATGCGGTGGTCCTCTCCGGCGGGATCCATGGCCGCGTGCACCGGCTGGACGACGCCGACGCCCATATCGAGATCGCCCCCAACACCGTGATCCGCGTGGTGCGTTCGCAGATCGCCGAGGCGCCGAAGCTCAAGCCGCCGGCGCCGGCCAATGACGCCAAGGCCGTTCCCGCCAAGCCCAAGAAGGCGTGAGCTAGCCGATCATGCTGCAGCTCCGCGCCTGGAAGGTGGCGATGGTCGTGGCGGCCGCGATCTTCGGCTTGGCCTTCGCCCTACCCAACGTGTTGGCGCCCGGCGCCTTGCCCGCGCCCTTCAACCAGCGTCTGAACCTGGGGCTCGACCTGCAGGGCGGCAGCTACCTGCTCTACGAGGTGGACACGAACGCGCTCCTCAAGGAGCAGCTCGGCCAGTACGCCGAAAGCGCGCGCACCACGCTCACCGCCGACCAGATCGCTTACACCGACCTTGGCGTCGTCGGCGATCAGGTGAAGGTGCGCATCACCGATCCCGCCAAGCTCGACGCGGCGGCCAAGGCGCTGGGCGACCTGGCGCAGCCCGCGCAGGGCGGGGGCGCGCGCGATCTCGACCTGGTGCGCGGGCCCGACCAGCAGCTGATGCTGCGCCCCGCCTCCAACTGGGCGGCGGTGAACGGCACGCGCGCGGTGGCGCGCACCATCGAGATCGTGCGCAAGCGCATCGACGCGCTGGGCACCCGCGAGCCCAACATCATCCGCCAGGGCACCAACCGCATCGTGGTCGAGGCGCCGGGCGAGAGCGACCCGGAGAAGCTCAAGGCGATCATCGGCAAGACGGCCAAGCTGACCTTCCAGATGGTCAGCGACCTGCCGATCACCTCGGTGGTGGGCGGCGTGGCGCCTCCGGGCACGCAGGTGATGACGGGCTCCCAACCGGGCGCGCCGCCGCTCCTCGTCGAGACGCGCCAGTTCACCTCAGGTGAGGATCTCGTCGATTCGCAGCCCACTTTCGACGAAGGCGGGCGGCCGGCGGTGAGCATGAAGTTCAATGGAAAGGGCGGGCAGCGTTTCGGCGAAACCACAAGCCAGAACATCGGCAAGCGCTTCGCCATCGTGCTCGACGGCCGCTACATCTCGGCGCCCACCATTCAGGGCGCAATCCTGGGCGGCTCGGGCCAGATCACCGGCAGCTTCACCCAAGACGAGGCCAACAACTTGGCGCTCCTGCTGCGTTCAGGCGCCCTTCCGGCCCCTCTCAACGTGATCGAGCAGCGCCAGGTGGGGGCCGAGCTGGGCGCCGACGCGGTCAAGGCGGGCACGCTCTCGCTGGCCATCGGCGCGGTGGCCATCATCGCCTTCATCGTCCTGGCCTACGGGCTGTTCGGCGTGTTCGCCGCGGTGGCGCTGATCGTCAACGTGCTGCTGATCGTGGCCATGCTGTCGATCACCCAGGCCACGCTGACGCTGCCCGGCGTGGCCGGCATCATCCTGACGCTGGCCGTGGCTGTGGACGCCAACGTGCTGATATACGAGCGCATGCGCGACGAGGCGCGGGCGGGGCGCACGCCGCTGCTGGCGGCCGACCACGGCTTCCGTCGCGCCCTGGTGTCGATCATCGACGCCAACGTGACCACGCTGATCGCGGCCGCCATCATGTTCCAGTTCGGCTCCGGCCCCGTGCGCGGCTTCGCCTGGACGCTGGCGGTGGGCGTGCTGACCTCGCTGTTCACGGCCATCTTCATCACCCAGGTGCTGATCGGCTGGTGGTTCAAGGCCACCAAGCCCCGCGCCCTGCCGATCTGAGCGGACACGCAACCCATGGCCGCCGCCTTCCCCCTCTCGCGCCTCCTGCCGCATGAGACGAAGTTCGACTTCGTGCGCCTCGCGCCCTTCGCCGCCATCCTCTCGGGGCTCGCCATCGTGGCCTCGGTGATCGCCTTCGCAACCGTGGGGCTGAACCTCGGCATCGACTTCAAGGGCGGCGCCCAGATCGAGGTGCAGACGCAGGGGCCGGTCTCGCAGGACGGCCTCACCCGCACGCTGGAGGGGCTGCACGTGCGCGATCCCCACGTGCAGCGCATCGGCGCGGCCGACACCGCCATGGTGAGGTTCCTGCCCACCAGCGCCAATCCCACCGCCGAGGCGCAGGGTGTCGCCTCCCGGCTGCGCGGGGCGGTGCCCGGCCTGCAGGTGCGCTCGGTCTCCACCGTGGGCGGCAAGGTTTCGGGTGAATTGTTCCGCTCGGGCTTCATGGCGCTGGGCCTCGCGATCGCGCTCATGCTGGTCTACATTTGGATCCGCTTCCAACTGCAGTTCGGCTTCGGCGCGGTCATCGCCATCTTCCACGACATCCTGCTCACCATCGGCGTCTGCGCCATCCTGCGCATCGAGTTCTCCACCACCTCGATCGCCGCCTTGCTGACCGTGATCGGCTACTCGATGAACGAGAAGGTCATCACCTTCGACCGGCTGCGCGAGAACCTGCGCAAGTACCGCCGCACGCCGCTTCGCGAGGTGATCAACCTGTCGGAGAACGAGCGGCTGTCGCGCACGCTGATCACCGGAACGACCGCCATACTGGCGCTCCTGGGCGCCCTGTTCCTGGGCGGGCCGGCGCTGTTCCCGCTGGTCTTCACCATGACCTTCGGCATACTGGTCGGCACCTATTCGTCGATCTACGTCGCCCTGCCGGTGATCCTGCTGTGGGGCGTCAAGCGCGACGACGGCCCGGCCGCGCCGATCGATCCCAATCCCTCACGCGCGCGCGCCACCGCGCCCAAGGCCAAGCCGCGTGGCTGAGCTGCGCCAGCCCCCGGCCATCGAGGCCTGGGGGGAGGGCGGCTTCCGCATCGGCGGCGAGCGGATCGAGGGCTCGGCGCTTCTGGTGGGCGACGCCGCGAAGGCCTGGACGCCGCGCACGCTTATGGAGGTCACGCCCGAGTCGCTCGCCCCGGTGCTGGCGCTCGGCCGCGAGCAGGTGGAGTTCCTGGTGCTGGGCTGCGGCCCCGCGCCCCGACCGGCCCCGCGGCTTGTGCGCGAGGCGCTGGCCTCAGCGGGCCTGGGGCTGGAGGTGATGTCCACCGTCGAGGCGTGCCGGCTATACAACGCGCTGATCCCCGAGGGCCGGCGGCTGGCCGCTGCGCTCCTGGCCATCTGAACCGGCGGGCGCGCGAGCGGTTCTCCCGCGCATGGCCGCCGTCGCCGATCCTGCCGATCAGCCCGGCGCAGCCGACCTCGACGCCCACCTGCGCCACGCCGATCCCGACCGCTGGCTCGCCGCCCGGCTGGTGGGCGACGCGCAGGCCCGCCGCGCGCTCATGGCGCTCTATGCGCTCAACGACGAGCTGGCGCGGGTGGCCGACAGCGTCACACAGCCCCTGCTCGGCGAGATGCGCTTCGCCTGGTGGCGAGAGGCGCTGGAGGAGGCCGCCGCCGGCCGGCCTCGCGCCCATCCCGTGCTCGCCGCGATCGCGCCGGCCCTTCAATCGGGCGCGGTGCGGCTGCAGGACCTCGGCGAGATCATCGACGCGCGTCATCGCGACCTTGAGCCCGCCCCCTTCGCCGACGAGGCGGCGCTCACCGCCTACATCGACGCCACCGCGGTGGCCCTGATGCGCGCGGCGGCCGTCCTGCTCGCTCCCGACGCGCCGGGCGACTGCGTGCGCACCGCCGGTCGCGCCTGGGCGTGGACCGGACTGATGCGCGCCGAGCCTGCTTGGCGCGCCCGCAACCGCCGCTGGGCGCCGTTGGCGTGGGGCGCTGACGTCTCTGCCGAGACCGCCGCCGGCCGTGCCGAAGTCCATGCACGGGCCGCCCTGCGCGAGGTGAACGCCGGGCTGGCGCCGCTGCCCGTGGCGAGCTTCCCGGCCGTGGCCTACGTCCGCTTGGCGCGCGATTACCTGCGCGGCCGCGAGCCGGGCGACGTCGGCAGGCGCGCGCGCCTGCTTTGGGCCTCGGCCGCCGGGCGGATCTGAGCGGGGGCGCAAACGCCTGTTCCCGCCAGCCTCGGCCCCGTGCCGAGGGCTCCCGAGTGGTGCGCTCGCCCTCGCGTGAGGCGGGGTCCTTTGCACAGGGCGGAGGGAGGCGGGAGGAAGGAGAGCGGGAGCGACGACCACCTCTTTCCCAGCACCCTTCGGATCGGCGTTAGATTGCGTACCTGCAGGCGAGATCGCCCGATGGCGCCGGCAGCGCAGTCCGACGAGTCCGGCGACGGAAACAGAAAAAGATGAGCGCGGACAATTACTTAAGCGACATACCGGACTGTCCGGACGAACTCTTTTTCGCCGGACTGCAGTCCCAAGCAGCGCCGTCCACGGGCGTTCAGCCAGCAGGCGCCCGCACGCAGCCCGCGTCGATCGCCTCCGCCGCGACGAGGCCGGCGAGCCCGAGGGTGAGGTCGAACTCGCCGATCACATTGTCGATCACCGCGCCCACGCCCGCCTCGCCCGCCACCGCCAAGCCCCAGAGGTATGGGCGGCCCAGCAGCACCGCGCGCGCGCCGAGCGCCAGCGCCTTGAAGATGTCGGCTCCGCCGCGCACGCCGCTGTCGAACAGCACCGGCATGGCGCCCGCCGCCGCCACGCAGGCCGCGAGCTGTGCGGCCGAGCCCACGGCGCCGTCCACCTGCCGGCCCCCGTGGTTGGAGACCACGATGGCGTCCCACCCCTCGGCAGCGGCGCGCGCGGCGTCTTCGGGGTGCTGGATGCCCTTCAGCACCACCGGAAGCTTCGTCCACTCACGGATGCGGGCGAGCTTGGCCCAGTCCAGCGTCGGGTCGGAGTAGATCCCGCTGAAGAGGCGCGCTGCGGCCAGCAGGTCGTCCTCCGGCGGGCGCTCCAGCATGGCGCGGAAAACGGGATCGGAGGTGTACTGGGCCAGACCCTGCCCCTGCAGGAAGGGCAGGAAGGCGTGGTCCAGGTCGTGCGGGCGCCAGCCCAGCATGGTGGTGTCCAGCGTCACCACGATGGCTTCGCAGCCGCAGAGCTCGGCGCGCTGAACCAGCGAGCGGGCCAGTTCGTCCGAGCGCGTCCAGTACAGCTGGAACCAGCGGGGAGCCTCGCCCATGGCCGCCGCGCAGGTCTCCATGTCGACCGAAGCCTGGTTGGAGAACACCATGGGCACGCCGCGGGCGGCGGCGGCGCGGGCGGTGGCGAGGTCGGCGTCCGGGTGGCAGAGCGACTGCACCCCCACAGGCGCCAGCAGCAGCGGCGCGGGCAGGCGGCGGCCGAACAGCTCCACGCCGAGATCGCGCGCGCCCACGTCGCGCAGCATGCGCGGCGTGATGCGCACCGCATCGAGCGCTTCGCGGTTGGCGCGCGCGGTCGCGCCCGCGCCGGCCGAGCGCAGGTAGCCGAAGGCTTCGGAGGACATGGCGCGCTCAGCCGCCGCCTCCAGCTCGCCGGAGCGGAAGGGGACCGGCGCGCGCTGGCCGGCGAGGCCGCCGGCGTAGGTGTGGGCGAGGCGGAACTGGCCGGGGCCGGCCTGGATCGGGCGCGTCATGCGCCCCTTATCGCAGGCCGCGCCGCCGGGCTGAAGCGCCGAGGCGACGTTCCGCATCCGGAGGGCAGAACCATCCACGCAAGGAAGGCGTTCAGTCCTTGTCTCCCCGCTGCAAGGAAGCTTTCCATGGCCCAGATCGAAACCCAGGACGGCACGCACATCTACTACGAGGACTGGGGGCAGGGGCCCACCGTCGTGTTGATCCACGGCTGGCCGCTCGACGCCGACATGTGGCAGGACACCGCCACCTTCTTGGCTGAGAATGGCTGCCGTGTGGTGAAGTACGACAGGCGCGGCTTCGGCCGTTCGTCCAAGTCCTGGTCGGGATATGACTACGACACCATGGCTGCCGACCTGGCGGCGCTGGTCGACGAGTTGAACCTCACCGACGTGATCCTGGCGGGCTTTTCGATGGGGGGCGGCGAGGTCGCGCGCTACATCGGCCGCTACGGCACGGGCAAGGTGCGCGGCGCAGCCCTGATTTCGGCGGTGACGCCCTATCTCAGCAAGACCGACGACAACGCCGACGGCCTGCCGCCCTCGACCTTCGACCCGATCCTCGACGGCCTGAGAGAGGACCGCCCGCACTTCCTGGCGGGCTTCCTCAAGGACTTCTTCGGCTACCATATGCTGGAGAAGAAGACCTCGGAAGAGCAGCTGCAGTGGGCTTTCAACATGGCCATGCTGGCGTCCCAGCGCGCCACGGTGGAGTGCGCCAAGGCGTTCGCCATGACCGACTTCCGCGCCGACCTGCGGCGCTTCGACAAGCCCACGCTGATCATCCACGGCACGGCCGACAAGACCGTGCCGATCGAGAACTCGGCGCGCCCGGCCCATCGCATGATCCCCGGCTCGCAGCTGATCGAGTACGAGGGCGAGCCCCACGCCCTGACCACTACGGCCAAGGATCGCTTCAACGGCGATCTCCTCAAGTTCGTACGCGGCTGAGCCTTCACCGCACCGGGGCGAGCAGGGAGGTGATCGCTGGGCTAGCCTCGATGGAGGGGAGGAAGGCTGGCGATCGGCGCGCATGCGTGGCCGCTTCGTAGGCGGCCCCCAGCCGCAGGAGCTGTGCTTCGCGCCAGGGTCCGGCGATGAAGGAAAGCCCGACGGGCAGCCCTTTCACCTGCCCCATCGGTACGGTGAGGTGCGGGTATCCCGCCACAGCGGCCAACGAGGTGGGCCCCTCGCTTACGTCATGGTCGCCCAGCACCACGTCGGTGCGCCAAGCGGGCGTCGTGGTGGGCGCGATCAGGGCGTCGAGCCGATGGTCGGCCAGCAGGTGCGCGATACTCTCGCGGGCGAAGCGCTGGTTGGCCTCATGCGCCTTGACGTAGGCGGGGTCGGAGAGGTCGCCCGTGGCTTCGGCGGCGTCGAAGATCTCCTGCCCGAAGAAAGCGGTCTCGCGGGGCGTGGCGCGGTCGAAGGCGATCACCTGCGCCAAGCTGCGCGTGCGCACCTTGGCGGGGTCGGTGGTGGCGAGATAGGCGTTCAGGCCCGCCTTCAGTTCGGTCTCGAGCACGCGCAGTTCATTGTCGCCGAAGTTTTCCGGCGGCTTGAAGCCGTCGATGTCGACGATCTCTCCGCCGGCGGCGCGCAACGTATCGAGTGTGCGGGCGAAGAGGGCGTTCTCCTGCGGCCCCATGTCGGCGGCGTAGCGCAGCACCCCCAGCCGCGCCCCCTTCAGCGAGGCGCCCCTCAGCGCTGCGAGGTAGTCGGCCCTGTGCGCGTCCGCCTCGGCCGTGGCGGGATCCGCCGGGTCGGAGCCGGCCATGACCGTCAGAAGCGCGGCTGCATCGGCGACGCTGCGACCCATCGGGCCGGCCGTGTCCTGGCTGGCGCTGATGGGCACGATGCGCGTGCGGCTCACCAGCCCCACCGTGGGTTTCAGCCCGACGAGCCCGTTCATCGAGGAAGGGCAGGTGACCGAGCCGTCGGTCTCGGTGCCGATGCCTACGGCGGCGAGGTCGGCGGCCACCGCCGCGCCCGTGCCCGAGGAGGAGCCGCAGGCCGAGCGGTCCAGCGCGTACGGATTGCGCACCAGCCCGCCCACCGCCGACCAGCCGGAGATGGAGCGCGAGGAGCGGATGTTGGCCCACTCCGAGAGGTTGGTCTTGCCCAGGATCACCGCCCCCGCCGCGCGCAGCCGCGCCACCACCGGCGCGTCACGCCCGGCGAGGTTGCCCGCCAGCGCCAGCGACCCCGCGGTGGTCGCCATGCGGTCGGCCGTCTCGACATTGTCCTTGATGAGCACGGGAACACCGTGCAGCGGCCCGCGCACGCGGCCGGCGCGGCGCTCGGCGTCGAGGGCGCGGGCCTGCGCCAGGGCGTCCGCGTTGAGCGCGATCACGCTGCGCAGCGTCGGCCCCGCCCGATCGAGGCGGGCGATGCGTTCGAGATAGCCGCGCGTCAGCTGTTCGGAGGTGGTGCGGCCCGCCGCCATGTCCGCCGCGAGGTCGGCGACCGAGCGCTCCGCCGCCGGCTGGGCCGAAGCGGGCGCCACAGCGAGAAGGCAGGCGAGGCAGGCGAGAGCAGCGCGACGCATGGAACCTCCGGGCAGGGGGCGCCATCTGCGCCCACGCCGCCCCGCCCCGTCAAGCCGGCGCTCGCATCAGGGGGCGGTGGAGCGCACCGCAAGCTCGGCGGCGACCGGACCCGCATGCGCAAAGGTCAACATCACCGGCACGCGCTCTCCGCTGCGCAACGGATGCTTCAGGCCGACCAGCATGAGGTGGCGCCCGTCCGGCGCCAGCTTCGCTCGGCCGTGCGCCGGCACATCCAGCCCGGCCAGCGGCGCCATGTGCGACATGGGCCCCATCGGGCCGTTCACGCGCATGCTCTCGTGCAACTCCACCTTGGCGGCCTCGGGGCTGGAGGCTGCCAGCAGCCGGTCGGGCGCACCCCCGTCGTTGACCAGCACGCCGTAGCCTACGGCGGTCGTCAGCCCGGCCGGCACGGGACGGCTCCAGCCCTTGTCGAGACGCACGCCGGCGTGCGTCGCGCCTGCAAGCAGAGAGGCCGCGGCGAGGGCGAGAAGCTCAGTAAGCATAAGCGATGTCCGCGCTGACGGTGCGTTGGAGGAAAGGGATGAGACTCGAAGTAGGAGCGGTCGCCCAGATTGTCGACGCCGACCTCGCCGGTGCGGTGGGGGGTGAAGCGCCAGCGCACGTGCGCATCGGCCACGAAGGAGGCGCCGAAGCCCTGGCAGGTGTTGGCGAACTCGGTGTCGTCGATCGCCCATGGCTGCAGTCGCGGTAGCGCCCGGCCAGCGTCAGCGATAGCCGCGGTGTAGGCGTCCAGCGGGCGACCACCGCGCCGCGCAACGGCGGTGGCTGGGGCAGGCGTTTGCCTAGGAAAGCCGGCTGAGCGGTGTCGGAAGTGATGCGCCCGTCGGCAACCCAGCCGGCCATGCCTGTCCGCCCTCCGCCCGCGTTCCCCCCCCGGACCGGCGCTTACGGGCCCTCGCCGGCGTGGCAAGCCGCCGCGCACCCCGTGCGCGCGAACGCCGCTATGAGCGCGCCGTCGACTTCGAGAGGGCGTGGACATGACTTGGCTGCAGGCGATCGCGCTGGCGGTGCTGCAGGGGATCACCGAGCTGTTCCCCGTTTCCTCGCTGGGCCACGCGGTGGTTGCGCCGGCGCTCCTGGGCTGGCGCAACGTCGACCAGGCGAGCGAGACCTTCCTGCCGTTCCTGGTGGTCATGCATCTGGGGACGGCGGTGGCGCTGTTCCTGTTCTTCGGGCGCGACTGGCTGGCCTTTGGTCAGGCGGTCCTGCTCAACCGGGGGCCGCGCCCGGCGCTGGAGCGGCGGCTATTCTGGCGCGTGGTGGTGGCCACCATCCCGGCGGTGATCGTGGGCGCCTTGCTGCACAAGCTCCTCAAGAGCGCCTTCGCCACGCCGGTGATCGCCGCGGCGTTCCTGATCGTCAACGGCGTGGTGCTGTTCGCCACCGAGCGGCTGAAGCGCCCGCCGCGCAAGTCGCTCGACCAGTTGAGCTGGGCCGACGCGCTGATCGTGGGCGCCTGGCAGTGCCTGGCGCTGATCCCGGGCCTCTCGCGCTCAGGCGTCACCATCGTCGGCGGCCTCCTGCAGGGGATCGACCACGAGGAATCCGCGCGTTTCTCCTTCCTGATGGCGGTGCCGGTGATCCTGGGGGCGACGGTGTTCGAGGCGCCCAAGCTTCTGCACGCGCACGTGGGCCACGGCGTGCTGGCCATGGCGGTGGTGGCCGGCGCGGTCTCGGGCCTCGTGGCCTACGCAAGCCTGTGGACGCTGATGCGCTGGTTTAAACGTCACGAGTTCAAGGCGCTCGACCCCTTCGCGATCTACTGCTGGCTGTTCGGCGCGGTCAGCCTGGGCGTGCTGCTGCTGCGCCGGTGAGGCCTTCGCGGCGGGCGGGGGCCAGCCTACATTGGCGCACCGTCTCCTCGGAGTCCGCCCATGACCGCCCGCTGCGCCTGCGTGTTCGCCGCCGTCTCGCTGTTCGCCGCCGCCCCGGCGTTCGCGGGCGGGCAAGTGGTCTCGGCCGCGCCAGCCATCGCCGCGGCCCCCGCCACCCTGCAGGTCAGCGTGGGCGGCGTGGGCGCGGACGGCCTGCTCGACGGGCAGTATTCCGGCTACGGCCGCAACATCTCTCCCCCGCTAAGCTGGAGCGGCGCGCCGCCTCGCACGCGCGCCTTCGCGCTCGTGGTCGAGGATCCCGATGCGCCGGGCCCAACGCCCGTGGTCCACTGGATCGCCTGGAACATCCCCGCCGAGCAGCACGAATTCGGCCGCGCCGTGCGCAACCTGCCGGAGCTGGATCGCCCCGCGGGAATGCGCCAGGGCCGCAACAGCCACGGCGGGATCGGCTACACCGGCCCGCACCCGCCGATCGGAGATCCGGCGCACCACTACCACGTGCAGGTCTTCGCTCTCGACCGGCGCCTCGGCCTGGGCGGCGGGGCCGACCGCCATGCCCTGGCGCGCGCGCTGCAGGGCCGCGTGATCGCCCGCGGCGAGACGATGGTGCGCTACGCCGAGGCGCCGCCGCGCCCGCCCGCGGGTTGACGCGCCCGCTCGTGATCCGCCTGCACGTGACCGACGCCCTCGCCGAGGGCGCGCGAATCGTCCCCACACCTGGGCAGGCGCACTACCTCCGGGCGGTGATGCGGCTGGGAGCGGGCGATGCGTTGCTCCTGTTCAACGGGCGCGACGGGGAGTGGTGCGCCGTCGTCGGCGAAGTCGGAAAGCGCGGCTGCGTGCTCGTGGCGCAGATGCAGGCGCGCCCGCAGGCGGCTACGCCCGATCTCGACCTCGTCGTCGCTTTGGTGAAGCGGACGCGCCTCGAGACCATCGTCGAGAAGGCCGCCGAGTTGGGCGCGCGCCGCGTGCGCCTCGTCACCACCCGGCGCACCAACATCGAGCACACCAACCTCGTGCGCCTGCAGGCCATCGCCGCCGAAGCCAGCGAGCAGACCGGCCGTCTCGACGTCCCCGACGTGCTGGCTCCCACGTCCCTCGGCCAGGTGCTCGACGGCTGGGAGGCGGGCCGGGCGCTGATGTTCTGCGACGAGGCGGGCGACGATCCCGCCGCCGAATGGGGCGGCCCGCGAGGGCGCGCCGGCCCCGCGCTCGAAAGCCTGCGCGCCGCGCCGGCGAGCGACGCCTGGGGCGTGCTGGTGGGCCCCGAAGGCGGCTTCGCGCCGGAGGAGCGCGCGCGCCTGCGCGCCGCCCCGTTCGCGACCGCCGTCACGCTCGGGCCACGCATCCTGCGCGCCGACACCGCGGCGATGGCTGCGCTCACACTCTGGCAGGCGGCTCTGGGCGATTGGCGCTCACCGACCGGCTGAGCGGGCTTGAGCGCTTCGCGGTCGCCCCCTATGTGCCGCCGACGCCGTTTGCGGCGGTAACGGGGCGGCCCATCGCGCCTCTCGGAGTGCGTGATCCCATGGCCGACAGCCTCGGCGCTCCGCCCGCGGCGCCACTGACGCGCGCCGATCTCGTCGCGTCCCTGCAGGGGGGCGAGAAGCTCAAAACCGCCTGGCGCATCGGCGCGGAGCACGAGAAGTTTCTGGTGCGCCATGGCGATCTGGCGCGCCCCGCCTATCACGGCGAGGGCGGCGTCCACGCCCTGTTGGAAGGCTTTGAGCGCTTCGGCTGGCGCGGCGTCTACGAGACGGGTGGAGAGGGTCCGGTGCTGATCGGCCTGGAGCGCCCCGGCGACGAAGGGGTCGAGAACATCAGCCTCGAGCCCGGCGGCCAGTTCGAGCTCTCCGGCGCTCCGCTCCCCGACATACACGCCTCGGCCGCCGAGTTGCAGCGCCATCTCGACGAGTGTCACGCCGTGGGCGGCGAACTCGACCTCAGCTACATCGGCCTGGGCTTCGACCCGCTGCACACGCGCGCCGAAGTCCCGGTCATGCCTAAGGGCCGCTACGACATCATGCGCGCCTACATGCCCAAGGTCGGCGGCCTGGGCCTCGACATGATGCTGCGCACCTGCACCGTGCAGGCCAACCTCGACTTCTCGAGCGAGGCCGACATGGTGCGCAAGTTCCGGGTCAGCCTGGCGCTACAGCCGCTGGCTACAGCGCTCTTCGCCAACTCCCCCTTCGTGGAGGGCAGCCCCTCCGGCTGGCTCTCGTCGCGCGCGCGGGTGTGGACCGATACCGACGCCGATCGCACCGGCCTCCTGGCCTTCGTGTTCGAGGAGGGCTTCGGCTACGAGCGCTATGTCGACTACGCGCTCGACGTGCCCATGTATTTCGTCAAGCGCGAAGGCCGCTACGTCGACCTCTCGGGCCGCTCCTTTCGCCGCTTCATGGACGAGGGGCTGCCCGAGCTGCCCGGCGACAGCCCCTCGGCCAAGGACTGGGCCGACCACCTCACTACTGTTTTCCCCGAGGTGCGGCTCAAGTCCTACCTAGAGATGCGCGGCGCCGACTGCGGCTCGCAGCTCATGCTCAACGCGCTTCCGGCGCTGTGGGCGGGCCTTCTCTACGACGACGCCGCGCTGGCCGCCGCCTGGGATGTCGCCAAAGGCTGGAGCCGCGAGGATCGCGAGGCGCTGCGGCTGGAGTCGGCGCGGGTGGGCTTGAAGGCGCAGGTCGCCGGGCGCGCGCTGAGTGAGGTGGGGCGCGAGGTGCTGGCCATCGCGCGCGAGGGCTTGGCCGCGCGGGCGAAGCCGGGCGCAGGCTTGGACGACGAGACCGCCTTCCTCGACCCCTTGGATGAGATCGCCGCGAGCGGCTTCACCCAGGCCGACCGGTGGCTCGCTCGCTTCGAGGGCGACTGGGCCGGCGACATCCACTCGCTCTACACCGCCGCCAGCCTGTGAGGACGCCCTGTTGAGCGGGACGACGGCTTTCCGACCACATACTCTGCAACACAGAGAAATCTGCTTGTATACGAAAGCGCTCTGTTTTACAGAGTCCTCCATCGCCGCTGGGGCGAAGGGAGTCGGGGTATGAAGATGTCGGCGATAGCGCTGGTAGCGCTGGTGGCTGCGGCCGGGGCGGCGCGCGCCGCGACCGTGCAGGTGACGCTCACCGGCGTGCGGCCGAGTGGGGGGCACATCCTCGCCGCGCTGCAGACACGCGGGCAGTTCATGAAGCGCGAGGCCGCCGCCGGCGTGGTCCTTCCTGGCGCATCGAAAGGCGACGTCCGCTTCTCGCTCAAGGGCGTCACGCCGGGTGATTACGCGCTCTCGGTCCTGCAGGACGCCGATGACGACAAGGACATGACCTTCTCGCCTGACGGGCAGCCGAGGGAGGGCTGGACGATGGTGAACGCCGCCGCGGTGCACGCCAAACCGACGTTTGACCAGGTGCGGGTGCATGTGCCGGCCGGTGGCGCCTCGCTCACCCTGCCGATGGTCTACCCCGCCGCCCGTTGACGCAATTCCCCGTCGGCGTGGGTCGTCGGCGGGCCCTGCTCGCGCCAGGAGGCGCTCGCCATGACCCTGTCCCGTGACGACGCCGCTCGCGCCCTGGGCGATGTGGAGGCCGCCCAGGCGCGCGCCTCGATCCTGGCCCAGTACGCCCGCCAGGGCGACACCCTTATCGCTTGGGGCGCGGTGTGGGGGGTCTGCAACCTCGTCAGTCAGTTCACGCCGCGCGCCGCCGGTCCGGCGTGGCTCGTCGGCACGGCTATTGGGATCGGCGTCACCGCGTGGGTCAACCGTGGCGGGACGGAAAGATCGAGGGGGCGTCGCTTCGCCCTGACGTTCCTGGTCGTGGCGCTTTTCCTGTCGGGCGTCTTCGCCGTGTCGCCGCCGCGCTCGGCCGAGGCGGGCGATGCGGTGATCTCGCTTTGCGTGGCGGGCGCCTACGCCCTGATGGGTGTGTGGACTGGCCCGCGCTGGGCGGTGCTGGGCGTCGGGTTGTCCGCGCTGATCCTGCTCGGCTGGTTTGTCGCGCCCGCCTGGTTCTTCCTGTGGATGGCGCTGGCCGGCGGCGGCGCCCTGATCGTCGGCGGCCTGTGGCTGAGGAGCGCTTGAGCGATGGCGCGCGCGGACGAGATCATCCACCAGTCGGTGCGGCTGAAGATCATGTCGGCCCTGGCGGCGCCCGGCGCGAACGGGCCACTGGAGTTCACCCGCCTCAAGGCGGTGTCGGGCGCCACCGACGGCAACCTCGGCGCCCATCTCGCCACCCTGGAAGGCGCGGGCTATGTGCGCTTGCTCAAGGACTTCGCCGGCAAGCGGCCGCGCACGCGCGCCGAGTTGACGCCACAGGGACGTTCGGCCCTGCGCGAGCACGTGGCTTACTTGCGTGACGTGCTCGACGGCCTGTGACGCTGGCGCCGGTTCCGCAGGGGACGCGATCGGTCTAGAGCCGCGGCAGAGGCTCCGGGCAGGGGCGGCGGGGCGGTCGGCGCAGGTGAGCGAGTCCTCGACGGCGCCAGGCGAGCCGGAGACCGAGCGCGTCCGTCGTCGCGACGCCTTCCCGCTGGTGGCCGGCGCGGTCGAGGTGGCGCTGGCGATCCTGAGCATCGCCGTCTCCATGGCGCTCAAGGCGACGGTGGATGTGCGCGGCCCGCTGTGGCTGGACGAGGCGTGGACCGGGGCGATCGTGCGCGCCCATCCGTTCTCCGCCTTCGCGCGGCAAGCGTGGCTGGACGTCAATCCGCCAGCCTACTTCCTCATGATGCATGCCTGGGTGCAGGTGGCCGGCCTCTCGGCGGCGGCGCTGCGTGCGCCGAGCCTGCTGTTCGCCATCGCCGCGCCCATCGCGGCGGCGCTCGTGCGCACGCCAGGCCTGTCCGGACCTGAGCGGCTGACCTGGGCGGCGGTGCTGGCGTTGTGGGGGCAGGCCATCTTTTTTGCGCAGGAGGCGCGCGCCTATTCGCTGCTGATCCTTTTGGCCGTGCTGCAGCTGATCGCCTTCGTGCGCCTGCTGCGTGCGCCGGGCCGCGCCTCCGCGGCGCTCTGGGCGGCCGCGGCGTGCCTGTCGATCCTGACGCACTACCACGCGCTGATCCTCACCGCCGCGCAAGGCGCGCTCCTGCTCCTGGCGTTGCGGGGACGGGCGTTGCGCCTGTGGCCGGCCGCCTTCGCCTTTGCGCCGGCGCTCGCCTGGATGGCGATCCATGCCCCGCGCGTGGCCGCCTTCGCCCGGCCCGCGGTCGCCTGGTACCCGCCAATCGACGCTTGGCTGCTGGAGCAGGCGCTGGACGTGGCCACCGACGGCTGGCCCGTGGTCGCCGCGGTCGTCGTTGCGGTGATGGGGGGCATCGTCGTCGAGCGCGCGCTGGGGCGCGCTTCCACGAAGTTCTCGCCGGGGGAGGGGGCGCTGTGGCTGGCCGCCGTCGCCTCGCTCGCCGGCGCCGTCGCGGTGGTTGCGCTGGGCTTCGCGCGCCCGAGCTTCACCCCCCGCTACCTCACCGTGTTCGGACCGGGGGTGCTGCTGGGCCTGGTTCTGGCGTGCCGCAACCTCAGCGCCGACGGCGCGCGGCTGGGGCGCATCGTGGTCCTCCTGATCGTCGCAGGGTCGGCCGCGCACCTGGCCTGGATGCAAAAACCGGCCGAGCGGCGCGCCTACCAGTTCCAGACGGCTTCCGAGTGGCTGATAGCGCGCGGCGCGCGCCGAGTGGCGGTGGTGTGGGACAATCCGACCGACCGCGCCCTCGTGCCCGAGGAGAGCCGCGCGCTGTTCGGCTTCTTCTTCGACCGGGCGCACCTGCCCGTGCAGATCGCCGACCTCGGCTACGATCCCGCATCGGCGGCCGATGTGCGCCTGCTGGCCGCCACGCCGGCTGCGGGCGACGGGCTGCTGTGGCTCTACGACGTGCGGGTGCCGGGAACCGCGGTTCGCCGCTTCCCGCCTCAGCTGCCGCGGGTGGACGCCGCCGATCCCGGCCTCGCCTGCCGCCGCTTCGCCGGGGGTGCGCTGGGAGTGTGGGCGTGCGCGCGCACAGCCGCCGCCTCGCCTTCAGGCGCCGCTGAGCCTAGATAGCGGCCATGTCCGCCCCTGGCGCCACGCTCGATCGGCCCGTCGCCGCCCCACCGGCCAGCGCCTTGCTGGCGCAGGCTCGGGCGCGCGCCGTAGCCGCTGTCGGCCTCCCGCTTGGCGCGCGGGTGGTGGCGGCCATGTCCGGCGGGGTGGACTCGACGGTCGCCGCCGCCCTCCTGGCGCTGGCGGGCTACGATGTCGTAGGCGTCACCCTGCAGCTCTACGACCACGGCTCCGCGGCCAAGCGCGCCGGCGCCTGTTGCGCGGGCCAGGACATCCGCGACGCCCGCATGGCCGCCGAACGCCTCGGCGTCGCTCACTATGTGCTCGACTACGAAAGTCGCTTTCGCGAGAGCGTGATCGACGACTTCGCCGACAGCTACCTGCGCGGCGAGACGCCCATCCCCTGCATCCGCTGCAACCAGACGGTGAAGTTCCGCGACCTGATGGAGGTGGCGCGCGACCTCGGCGCCGAAGCGCTGGCCACCGGCCACTACGTGCGCCGCGCCGTCGGCCCGCACGGCTCCGAGCTGCGCCGCCCGGCCGAGCCTGCGCGCGACCAGTCTTGGTTTCTGTTCGCCACCACCCGCGCCCAGCTCGACTACCTGCGCTTCCCCCTGGGCGACCTGCCGAAGGCGGCGGTGCGCGAGGTGGCCGCGGAGCTAGGCCTGGGCGTCGCCGCCAAGCCCGACAGCCAGGACATCTGCTTCGTGCCCGACGGCGACTACGCCTCGCTGGTCGCCAAGCTGCGGCCGGAGGCGGTGGCGCAGGGCGAAATCGTGCACGAGGACGGCCGCGTGCTCGGCCGCCACGAGGGCGTGGCGCGCTACACCGTCGGCCAGCGGCGCGGGCTGGGCGTGGCGGTGGGCGAGCCGCTGTTCGTCACCGGGCTGGACGCGCCGCGCCGCCGCGTGCTGGTGGGTCCGCGCGAGGCGCTGCTCACCGCTTCGCTGACGCTGAGCGAACCCAACTGGCTCGGTGATGCGCCAACGTTGACCGCCGCCGCCGAGGCCGGGCTGGACGTCCTGGCGCGCGTACGCTCCTCGGCCGAGCCATCACCGGCGCGCCTGGTGATGGAGGCGGGTGCGCCCACAGTGCGCTTCGCCGCGCCGGAAGCGGGGGTCTCGCCCGGCCAAGCCTGCGTGCTCTACGCTTTCGGCGACCCCGGCCGCGTGCTGGGCGGCGGCTTCATCGCGCAGACGCGCCGGGCCTGACGCACGCCTACGGGTGGCCGGGAGGGCCGCCGCTATCGTGATCGCCGCCGCCATGGCCGCGGGGGTCCGGTCCATGCGACTCCGGATGCGGCGTCTGGGCGGGTCCGTGCGAGTCGGGACGCGCCCCGCGCGCCGGCCCGTGCGGCTGCGCATCCCGCTGACCTTGCTGAGCATTGGGGTGCTGGTCTTGCCGCGACTCGGCCTGCGGCGGCCGCCGGTTTGCCCGGGCCTGCTGGCGCTGCGCCTGCTCGGCTTGGGCGAGAGCCTGTCGCCCATCGGCCTGCGCCTGCTGGCGGCCGGCCTGCTGCGCGCGATTTCGCTGCGCCGCCTGCTGCTGCTCGGCCGCGCGATCCGGCTGCCGCCGTTCCTGGCGCGCATGGTCCGGCTGCGCGCCCCGAGGCCCACGGTCCGGCTGTGGTTGCGGCTGCGGCGAGGTCGCCCCCTGCCGCTGCGGGCGCGCGCCGCGCTCGGGCTGGGTGTTCGGACCGCTGCGGCGAGGGTGCGCCGCCCGTCCGTCCGGGTCTGGGACGCCGTGCGACTCGCCCGGTGTCTGGTGGGGACCTTGGCCGAGACCCGGACCGCGGCCTCGACCGGGTCCTGGGGCGGGGGGAGGAGGCGTGTTCGCGCCAGGGCGGTCACCGCGGCCTGGACCGCCCGCGCGCTGGCCCCGTCCACGGTCTGCAGGAGGCGCCGCCCGACCGGAGGCGGCCAAGTCGCGTCGGGCGGCGCGGTCATGGCCGCTCGCCTGGGCGAAGCGCGCCGCGTCCGCCTCGCGTCGCTGGCGTTCGCGTCCGAAGTGGGCGGCGTCCTGCGCCTCATGGGCGGCGTGGTATGCGCGCCAGGCTGAGTTTCGCGCCTGCGCCGCGGACCAGCCGGCGCGCTGGGCCGAGAGCGCCGGCTGGCGCCGGTCCCAATCCGGCCGCGACACCGCCCGCCAGCCCGACCGGCGCCGCGAGGCGTCGTAGATGCCGGCCGCGCGTGTCAGGAGGGCGGCGGCCCGGCTTAGCCGTGGGCCGTAGTCGGCGTAGGGGACGATCTGGCCACCCGGCCCGTACAGCGCCGCCAGCGCGCCGTCCGAATACCCATAGGCGTAGTCCGGGTCGCGAATCAGGAAGGGCCGTTGCGCGCCCGGCTCGAAGTAGTAGGTGCGCCAGTCGCCCTCGCCGAGCGGTTCGGAGACGCGGTAGCCGCCGTCGTCGCTGCGCCACGCGTAGGGGTCCACCCCGCCGTAGTCGAAGGTGTAGTCGGGCGGCGAATCGCCGAAGCCGTATCCATAGCCGGAGGCCCGGTCGAGGTAGGCGTAGTCTTGCGCGGGATCGCTCACCTTCGCCACCCGCACCGGCGCGGCGGTGGGCAGGGCGGCGGCCTTGGGCGCGTCGGACGAGGCGGGCGCAGGCGCGTCGGTCAAAGGCAGGGCGGCCAACGGCGCGGCGGCCTGGGCGGGCGCGGGCGCCGGCGCCGTCGCGGCGGGCCTGCCGCACGCGCTCACCGCGACCAGCGGCCCGGCCGCGGCGGCGATCAGCGTGCGACGCAGACGGGACGGAGCGAGCATGGGCGGCCTCCAGACGATCGCCGACACGCTGGGGCGGCCGAGCTGAACGACAGCACAACCGGGACGCACGGCCAAGGTTCAGCCCCGCCTGCCCGCGTGGCGCCGGGGGAGGGGGCCGACTATATCGCGCAGAGCCGCTTTCCGAGGTCGATCCATGCCCGCCGCCGCCCTAGCCGCCGAAGACCCCGTCGTCATCTGCGCATACGCTCGCACGCCCATGGGCGCGTTCCAGGGCGCGCTCTCCACTGTCAAGGCGACCGACCTGGGGGCCGCCGCGGTGAGGGCGGCGCTGGAGCGTGCGGGCGTCGACGGCGACAAGGTCGAGCAGATCCTGATGGGCTGCGTGCTGCCGGCCGGGCTCGGTCAGGCCCCGGCGCGCCAGGCGGGCGTCGGCGCGGGTCTGCCGCTCCACGTCGAGGCGGTGACCGTCAACAAGATGTGCGGCTCCGGGCTGCAGGCGGCGGTGATGGCGCACGATGCGCTCAAGGCGGGCTCGGCGCAGGTGGTGGTCGCCGGCGGCATGGAGAGCATGTCGGGCGCCCCTTATGTGATGGCCAAGCACCGCGGCGGCGCGCGTATCGGCCACGACGTGATCTCCGACAGCATGTATCTCGACGGGCTGGAAGACGCGTATACGCCCGGCAAGCTGATGGGCGCCTTCGCCGAGGACTCGGCGCGCGAACACCAGTTCACCCGCGAAGCCATGGACGCCTACGCCGTCGAGAGCCTCAGCCGCGCCCGCAGCGCCCAGGAGTCGGGCGCCTTCGACCGCGAGATCACCCCGGTGGAGGTCAAGGGCCGCAAGGGCGTGGAGATCGTGGCGCGCGACGAGCAGCCGCAGAAGGCGGATCCAGCCAAGATCCCCACGCTCAAGCCCGCCTTTTCCAAGGACGGGACGATCACCGCCGCCAACGCCTCGTCCATCTCCGACGGCGCCGCCGCGCTCGTGATGAGCCGCGAATCGACGGCCAAGCTCCTGGGCCTGCCTGTCGTGGCCTACGTCCGCGCGCACGCCGCCCATGCGCAGGCGCCGGCGCAGTTCACCACCGCGCCCGTGCCGGCCATGAGGAAGGTGCTCGAGCGCGCAGGCTGGCGCGCGTCGGACGTCGATCTTTGGGAGGTGAACGAGGCTTTCGCCGTGGTCGCCATGATCGCCATGCGCGAGCTCGACATCGCGCACGATAAGCTCAACGTGAACGGTGGCGCCTGCGCCCTGGGCCACCCGATCGGCGCCTCGGGCGCGCGCCTGATGTGCACGCTGCTTTCCGCGCTCGAGGCGTCGGGCGGCAAGAAGGGCGTCGCCTCGCTTTGCATCGGCGGCGGCGAGGCCGTGGCTATGGCGGTGGAAATGGCCTGAACGGCCCTAGGCGCCCAGCTCAGAGGCGCCGGCGCCTCGCCCGGCGGCTATCCGGATTTCTCGACCTCGAATCCGCCTTTGCGAGCGGGATATTAATCGCGACCGCATAGAAATCACCTCGCCTTCGGGCGTTTCCTCCCTATGACTTGGGCCGCGCGGTCTCCGCGTGGCCCTTTTTATGCGCCTGCATGATCAAGCCAGAACGCGGAAGGGCGGCGCAGTCGCCTGCGCCGCCCTTCCGTCAAGCCTTTAGGATATCGCCTAATACTCGTCCTGCATCGCCTGCCCGGCGCCGCCTTCCAGCATGTCGGCGGTCGACTGGGCGTCCTGCGCCCGGTCGTCCTCGTACTGGGAGGCGATCACATCCTCACCGGCGGCCTGGCGTTCAGCCTCATCCTGCGAGCGGGCGATGTTGATGGAGACGGTGATCTCCACCTCGGGGTGCAGCTGCACCTTCACCTGCTGCACGCCTAGCGTCTTGATCGGCCGGTCGAGCACGATCTGCCCACGAGTGACGCGGGCGCCCCCCTCGGCCATGGCCTCGGCCACATCGCGGCCGGTGACCGAGCCGTAGAGCTGGCCCGTTTCGCCCGCCTGACGGATCAGGATGTAGCTCTGCCCGTCGATGCGGTCGCCGCGGCGCTGGGCCTCCTGGCGGTTGTCGGCGTTGCGCGCCTCGATGGCGACGCGTTGGCCCTCAAACACCTTGAGGTTGGACGCGGTGGCCCGCAGCGCCTTGGAGCGGGGCAGCAGGAAGTTGCGGGCGAACCCGTCCTTCACCGTGACCACTTCGCCAATGGCGCCCAGGTTGGGCACGCGCTCGAGAAGTACGACTTTCATGTGCTCGGCCCCCTTAGCGGACGACGTAGGGCAGGAGCGCCAGATACCGCGCGCGCTTGATCGCCTGGGCGAGCTTGCGCTGGTTCTTCTGGCTCACCGCGGTGATGCGCGAAGGCACGATCTTGCCGCGCTCGGAGATGTAGCGCTGCAGGAGCTTCACGTCTTTGTAATCGATCTTCGGCGCATTGGCGCCGCCGAACGGATCGACCTTGCGGCGACGATAGAAGGGGCGGCGAGCCCCTCCGGCGGAGGCGCCCGGAACGGTAGCCCCAGAGGCGGACTCGTTGGCGATGACGGCGTCGGTCATGGACTCAGCCTCTCCTATTCGGCCTGGGCGGCGGGTTCGGCCTGCGCCTGGGGCGCGGCGTCGTCACGCTCGCCGCGCGGGGCGCCGTCGCGGTCGCGCGGCGGCCGGTCGCCGCGATCGCCACGGTCGCCGTCGCGCTCGGAACGTTCGCGGTCGCGCTCGCGGCGCGCGAGCACGGGCGAGAGCTCGAGATCGAGCTCCTCGACCTTGACGGTGAGGGTGCGCAGCACATCCTCGTTGAGCGAGAGCTGGCGCTCCATCTCCTTCACCGCCGGCGCCGGGGCGTCGATGGCGAGCAGGGAATAGTGACCCTTGCGGTTCTTCTTGATGCGGTAGGTGAGGTTGCGAAGGCCCCAGTACTCGATCTTTGCGACCGAGCCGCCCCCGGCTTCGATGATCGACTTCAGGGTGTCGTTGAGACCCTCGGCCTGTTGCGGCGAGATGTCCTGCCGCGCGATGACCACGTGTTCGTAAAGCGCCATTGTGCGCGTCATCCTCTTCCGTTGGACCGAAGGGGCGGCGTGGGCGGGGCGCGGAAGAGCGCACCGCCCACGACGGCTCCGTGCGCCGGCCGGGCGGACGCGAACGTCCGTCCCGTTGCTGTGCCGCGACGGACCGCCTCTCGGGGAGGGCGCGCTTATAGCGGCGACCGCTGGAAAGGCAAGGCGCTCCAAGCCGTGGCCGCGCGCATAGCGGACGGATGTCCACCTCACCTAGTCGCTATGCGTTAGGATTAGCCCCTCGACCGGGACAATGCTCCGTCTCGCCTCTGGGGCGAGGCGGAGCCCATCGGTCGGGTTGATGGCGCGCCCAGTCGGGCTTAAGGCACGCTGTGAAGCCGCGCTGCCTAGCTATACTGTTGACAATGGAGTATTGAGTTATTGGAGCTAGCCATTCCTCATATTCTGCACAACGCCGCTCTTGGTGAAAGCATCCCATTTCTTTGGGGCTTCGGGCCCAAGTTCCTTCCACCAGCGTTGCAATTTATTGAGAGCCCAAGCGTAAGCGGCGGAAACATGCTTGGTCACCTCGAAGTGCTTATCCAATGCAAACAAGCCAACCCCTACAAGCACGCCCACGCCGAACGCCACCAAGGCTGGCCCAAGGGCGATAGTGCCGACCACGAGTGTGCCTGCCGCGAGCGTGCCCGCAATAGCGCCAACGGCGGAGGCAAACAAAACAGACGGCACATCCACTGTCAAACTACCTAAGAGGTTAGCAAAATTGTGATCGCGAGAGAACTGAAAGAAGTCAATCGCCACAACTGAAATTATGCCAAATCCAGCAGACGCTTTCGCAGCGGCCTCGATACCAAGCTTGCCAATCTGAAGCTCCATTATCTTGATATTGTCTACGCGATAGCGCGTCCTCGAGAGCAGCTGTCGACTATTCGGCCAGCCCTAAATCATAACAAGATCCACTTGTGCGCCTGGCCGAGAATAGACTCGGACGCTCCACCACTTGCCAAAGTCCCTCACCAGCTTTTGGGCGATACCTGCTGATCCAATGCCATCCTTGACCGTACCGGTGAGCAGCTTGGTGTAGTCTTCTGCAAACTCGGCGGCTTTCGCCGGCCCGATAGCTCGTAGGCTAGATTCCGCATCCGCCGCTTTAACCTCGCCGCGCTTCACCGCTTCGCTAAGCCAAACCGCATTCCGTTCTTAAGATCAAAGACGAAGCTGTCCCTGCCCTTGAATGCAGGAGCAGCGGCGGAGGATATTGAGTTTTGAGCCATCTTGTTGACCTGCCAATCGAAATTGGTGACTTGAAGGAAGCGACGATCTCACATCAAAAGTTGATGGAAAAGCCGTTCCGCTTACATTCCCGACTTCGCCAGCGTCTTCACCTCGGCCAGCGTCTCGTCCACGTGCTTGTCGGGATTGAAGTTCGAGTAGGCCAGCTTGATCTTGCCGTCGCGGTCGATGACGTAGCTGGTGCGGTCCGACCACCCCTTCAGGTCGGTCATCGGGTTGGTGGCCTTGTACATCCTGGCGATCTTGGCCCCCGGGTCGGCCAGCACGGCGAACTTGTCACGGCATTCCAGCTTGGAGAAGTCGGCCACCCGCTCGACGTTGCCGGCGGTGATCCCCACCAGCGTGGCGCCCGCCTTGGCGTAGTCGGCCGAGGCTTCGGCGAAGTCGTGCGCCTCCTTGGTGCAGCCCGACGTGAAGGCGGCGGGGAAGAAATACAGCACCACCGGCCCTTTGGCCGCCGCCTTGGCGAGGTCGAAGGTGAACGGCTTCCCGGCGAGCGCGCCCTGGGCGGTGAATTGCGGCGCGGCCGTCCCCACCGGCAGGGCGGCGACGGCGGCTGTGGCCACGAGGACGGCGGCCGAGGCGGCGGCGAGGGCGAAGGGGCGGGCGAGGCGCATGGCGATCTCCGGGAAAGGGCTGTCGCGACCCTCGCGCGGCGCACCTGCGCGCACAAGCCCAGCTTGCCGGGGGCGGGCGCCTCGCCTACCCGTGGCGCTTTCCGCCGGAGCCCGCAGCCGCCGTGAGCCTCGCCTTCATCTTCCCCGGACAAGGCAGCCAGACCGTCGGCATGGGCGCCGCGCTGGACGCCTTTCGCTCCGCCCGCGAGGTGTTCGAGGAGGTGGACGACGCGCTCGGCCGGCACCTGACCCGCCTGATGCGCGAAGGCCCCGTGGAGGAGCTGACCCTCACCGAGAACGCCCAGCCGGCCATCATGGCGGTGAGCCTGGCGGTGATCCGCACCCTGCGCGACGAGATCGGCGCGGGCGTGGAGGGCGCGGGCTTCGTCGCCGGCCACAGCCTGGGCGAATACTCCGCGCTGGCCGCCGCCGAGGGTCTCACCGTGGCGGAGGCCGCGCGGCTGCTGCGCCGCCGAGGCCAGGCCATGCAGCGCGCCGTGCCGGTGGGTCAGGGCGCCATGGCCTCGCTGATCGGCCCCAAGACCGACGTGGCGCTGGCCGAGGAGGCCGCCCGTGCGGGAGCCGAGGTCGGCGTGTGCGTGGTCGCCAACGACAACAACCTCGGCAACGTGGTGATCTCGGGCGAGAAGGCTGCGGTGGACGCGGCGATCGCGCGCGCCAAGGAGCTGGGCGCGCGCGCGGTGCCGCTCAACGTCTCGGCGCCCTTTCACTGCCCGCTGATGCAGTCCGCCGCCGACGAGATGAGCCAGGCGCTGGGCGAGATCGCCCTGCAGGAGCTCAAGGCGCCCCTGGTGGCCAACATCACCGCGCGCCCGGTGACCGATCCCGAGGAGATCAAGCGCCTCCTGGTCGAGCAGGTCACCGGGCGCGTGCGCTGGCGCGAGAGCATCGAGTGGATGGCGCAGAACGGCGTCACGCGCTTCGTGGAGGTGGGCTCGGGCAAGGTGCTCACGGGCATGGTCAAGCGTATCGCGCCCGACGCGGAGAGCTGCGCCCTGACCACCCCCGCCGAGATCGAGGACTTCGCCAGCTCGCTCTGAGCGGGTCCGTCCACACGAGGACCACCACATGTTCGACCTCACTGGGCGCACCGCGCTCGTCACCGGCGCTTCGGGCGGGATCGGCGGCGCGGTCGCGCGCGGCCTGGTGCAGGCCGGCGCCAGAGTGGTGCTGTCCGGCACGCGAGAGCCCGCGCTGCGCCAGCTGCAGGCCGAGCTCGGCGAGGACAAGGCCGCGGTGGTGACGGCCGACTTGTCCGACGCCGCCTCGGTCGACGGCCTGGTCGGGCGCGCCGAGGCCGAGGCGGGGGACATCCACATCCTGGTGGCCAACGCCGGCGTCACCCGCGATGGGCTTCTCCTGCGCATGAAGGACGCCGACTGGGAGCACGTGCTCAAGGTCAACCTGGAGAGCTATTTCCGCCTGTCGCGCGCAGCGGTGAAAGGCATGTTCAAGCGCCGATCGGGCCGGATCATCGCCATCACTTCCGTCGTGGGCGTCACCGGCAACGCGGGGCAGGCGAACTACGCGGCCTCGAAAGCGGGGATGATCGGCTTCTCCAAGTCGCTGGCGCAGGAAGTGGGCTCGCGCGGGATCACGGTGAACTGCATCGCGCCAGGCTTCATCGCCTCGCCCATGACCGACGCGCTGAACGAGGCGCAGCGCAGCGCCATCCTCGGCCGCATCCCCGCCCAGCGCCTGGGCGCGGGCGCCGAGATCGCCGCGGCGTGCGTGTACCTCGCGAGCGAGGAGGCGGCCTACGTCACTGGCCAGACGCTGCACGTGAACGGCGGCATGGCGATGGTGTGAGGGCTCCGCGAAGCAGGACGAACCCCCGCTTCGCCGATCCAGGTCGGCCGCGGCTCAGTTCATGACGGCGGCGTTGGCGTCGCCGATCGCCGAGTTGAGCGTGCTGATCATCGCATTGTAGGCGTCCAGCCCTCCGCCGGCCTTCAGGTCTCGATAGTGACCGAGCATCTCGTCCAGCTCGTCGGATGCGCGGCCGAAGGTGTCGACGCGGAAGTCGGCGATCCCGACCGAGCCTGAGGCGGCGCCTCCGCTCTTGGCCTTCGCCTTGATGACCTGGGCGTGCTGGTCGGCCAACGTCTTCTGCAGGTCCACGGCGCGGAGGTCGGCTTGCGCGATCTTCTGCGGATCGTGCAACGAGGCCTCGCTGTTGAAACCGCTGGCGAGCACACGCGCCTGCGATATGGCGAGCTTGGTGTCATAGCCCAGCAAGTCGCCCGACGTCTTGAGACGGTTCAGTTCGGCCGCTTCGCGCTGGTCTCGCGCCTTGTCGAGCGCAGCCTCCAGAACGTCCCCTTCGGCCATGGCCTTATGGAATTCGCTCACGAGGACCGGATCCTCGCGCCGGCCACGGGCCAGGCCGTCGTCTCGCCAAGCCTTGCTCGTGTAGTAGCTGTTGAGTTCGGTCGCGTGCGCCATGACCTTGTCGAGATCGGGGATGAAGCGGTTCGCGGCGGCGTCGACATCGCCCAGGCCCGCCGCGGGCATGGCGTGGGCGGCCTTGAGCTCCGATCGCGCCTCGTCCAGCCTGCCGTTGCTCAGGATGACGTATTCCGGCTCCGGCTTGGGATCCATGATGTGACCGCGCTCATAGTTCTCCAGCGCGGCGCGCAGCCCGTACGTGCCGATGACGACGTTGTAGCCCTTCGTGTAGGCGTTGAGCTTGGCCTGAGCGGAACGGCCGCCGCTGAGCGCGTCGGAAACGCCGCCGCTGCGCCCGCAGCCGGTCGTGGCGACAAGCGCCGCGGCCGCCGCCATCGTCAGAAAGCCCTTGGTCGATCGCATCTCGATCCCCTGATCCCGCCTGGTTGGGTCAGCGGCCAAGCTGGTTTTAGGTTGCCTCGGCGGGGGCGTCGAAGTGCGTCCCGGCCGAGGGTCGCGCCTCATTGCCATGATCCTCCGCTTTCGGGGCGGGGGGGAACAGGGCGGCTTGCGCAGCGTCGGCGAAGCGTTCCGGCCGCTCCGCTCGCTTGGCGCCGTCAAATCAGGTGTGCTAGCCACACGTCACACCGGCGCGACCGCGTGCACCCATTCCGATGCGCCCGGGCGTTCAGTCCCGAGCCCGTCCACCACCCACATCGCCCGTACGGCGATCGTGCAAGAACGATAGGGACTTGAACCCATGGCCGACGTCCTCGAGCGCGTGCGCAAGATCGTCATCGAACACCTCGACGCCGACCCCGAGAAGGTGACCGAGAAGGCGTCGTTCATCGACGACCTGGGCGCCGACAGCCTCGACAACGTCGAGCTGGTGATGGCCTTCGAGGAGGAGTTCGACATCGAGATCCCCGACGACGCGGCTGAGCACATCCAGACCGTGGGCGATGCGGTGAAGTTCATCCAGGAGCGCACGGGCTCCTGAGCCCGCGGCCGCGCCGAACCGCGGCCCGATCCGATCCCCGGCGGTGACGCCGGGTCCGCGCCGCCTCCGGCCCGCCGCCGGGGGCGGCGCTTCCGTAGGCGCCGGGCGCGGGTGTAATGTCCGCTCCGCTCGCGGCCGACTCGCGGCGGAGGAAGTGTCCCCAGCATGCGTCGCGTCGTCGTCACCGGGATGGGGCTGATCTCGCCGCTGGCCGCCGGCGTCGAGGCCAGCTGGCGCAAGATCTTGGCCGGCCAGTCGGGCGCCGGCCGCATCACCGCCTTCGATCCCACCGGCTACGGCTGCGAAGTGGCCTTCGAGGTGCCGCGCGTCGACGGTCGCGGAGGCGGCTCGGCCGACGATCCGGACAGCTTCGACCCCGACAGGGCGATGAGCCCGCGCGAGCAGCGCCGCGTCGACGACTTCATCCTCTACGCCGTCGCCGCCGCCGACGAGGCGGTGAAGGACGCCGGCTGGACGCCCGAGGACGAGGAGGAGCGCTGTCGCACCGGCGTGATCATCGGTTCCGGCATCGGCGGCCTCAACACCATCGCGCAGACCACGCTGGAGCTGGAGGCCAAGGGTCCTCGCCGGGTGAGCCCCTTCTTCATCCCCTCCTCGCTGATCAACCTGGCCTCGGGGCACGTCTCCATCCGCTACGGCTTCAAGGGGCCCAACCACGCGGTGGTCACCGCCTGCGCCACCGGCGCGCACGCCATCGGCGACGCCATGCGCATGATCCGCTACGGCGACGCCGACGTGATGGTGGCCGGCGGCGCGGAGGGGGCTGTGTGCAAGCTCGGCATCGCCGGCTTCGTGGCCTGCCGCGCCATGGCCACAGGCTTCAACGACCGCCCCACCGAGGCCAGCCGCCCCTACGACCGTGACCGCGACGGCTTCGTCATGGGCGAGGGCGCGGGCGTGCTGGTGCTGGAGGAATACGAGCACGCCAAGGCTCGCGGCGCCAAGATCTACGGCGAGGTGAAGGGCTACGGCCTCTCGGGCGACGCCTACCACATCACCGCCCCGGCCGAGGACGGCGACGGCGGCTACCGCGCCATGCAGGCGGCCTTGAAGGACGCGGGGCTGGGCCCGGGCGACATACAGTACATCAATGCCCACGGCACCTCGACCATGGCCGACGGCATCGAGCTGGGCGCGGTGGAGCGCCTCCTGGGCGACGCGGCGTCCGGCGTGGCCATGTCGTCCACCAAGTCGATGACGGGCCATCTCCTGGGCGCGGCCGGGGCCATCGAGGCGATCTTCACCCTCCTGGCCATCCGCGACCAGACCGCGCCGCCGACCATCAACCTGCACAATCCCGACGTGGAGACGGCGATGGACCTCGTGCCGCTCACGGCGAAACCGATGCGCATCGACGCGGCGGTCTCCAACAGCTTCGGCTTCGGGGGCACCAACGCCTCGGTGGTCTTCACCAGGCTGGACTGAGGCGCCCATGAGCCGTCGACGTGGCTTCTTCGCCGGCTTCACGGGCGCGGTGCTCACCTTCGTGGTGTTGGCGCTCCTGGCGCTGGTCGCCTCGCTGGCGGTGATGCACGCGCCCGGGCCGCGCGGCGGCGGCGATCCTCGCGGGACCGACGTGGTGCTGCGCAAGGGCGCCGGCCTGCAGGAGATCGCCGCCACTCTGGAGCGGGCGCACGTGGTCGGCTCCGCACCGATCTTCAGCGCGGCCGCCAAGCTCACCGGCGTGGCGCGGCGGCTGAAGCCCGGCGAGTACCTGTTTCCGCCGCGCGCCTCGCTCTCGGCCGTGCTGGCGCGCATCCGCGCCGGCGACATCGTGCACCACCGCATCACCATCCCGGAAGGCTGGTCGAGCCAGCAAGTGATGGACGTGCTGCGCGCCTCCACCCTCCTCACCGGCGACGCGCCCACGCCGCCGGAGGGCGCCATCCTGCCCGAGACCTACGACATCGTGCGCGGCGAGAGCCGCTCGGCGGTGCTGGGCCGCATGATGGACGCGCGCGAACACGTGCTGGCCGACCTGTGGAGCCACCACCGCGCCGGCCTGCCCTTCACCGGGGCGGAGCAGGCGGTGGTGCTGGCCTCCATCGTCGAGAAGGAGACGGCGCTGCCGGCCGAGCGGCCGCGCGTGGCGGCCGTCTACGTCAACCGGCTGCAGCAGGGCATGCCGCTGCAGGCCGATCCCACGGTGATCTACGGCCTGACCCATGGGGCGGCGCCGCTCGGTCGACCGCTGACCGCCAACGACCTCCTCATGGAGGGGCCCTACAACACCTACCTGCATCCCGGCCTGCCGCCGACCGCCATCGGCAACCCCGGCCGCGCCAGCCTGGCCGCGGTGATGGACCCGCCGGTGACGCAGGAACTGTACTTCGTCGCCAGCGGCGGCGGGGGCCCGTCGCAGTTCTCCACCACGCTGGAGCAGCACAACGCCAACGTCGCCAAGCTGCGCGCCTACGAGAAGGCGCACCCGCAGACCACCACCACCCGCAGCGTCACCACCGTGACGACCACCGCACCTGCGCCCCCCGCACCTGCGCCCCCCGCGGGGGCTATGCCGCGCGAGCATCGCTGATGGCGCTCACCGGCATGACCGGCTTCGGCCGGGCCGAGGGCGCGCAGGGCCTGTGGTCGTGGGTGGCCGAGGCGCGCAGCGTCAACGGGCGCACGCTGGAGGTGCGCGCCCGCATGCCGGCGGGCTTCGACGCGCTGGAGCGCACCGCCCGCGAACTGGCGCAGGCGCGCTTCGCCCGCGGCCAGGTGAACGTCTCGCTCCAGGCGCGGCGCACCGAGGCTGCAGCCCGCGTGCAGATCGACACCGAGGCGCTGGAGCGCATCCTGGCCCTAGGCGAGCCTTTCGTAGCCAGCGGTCGCGCCGCCCCACCGCGGTTCGACGGCCTGCTCGCCCTGCGCGGCGTGATGCAGGCGGTGGAGGCGGAAGACGCGCCCGAGGTCCGTCCCGAGCTGGAGGCGTCCATGGCCGCCACCCTGACGCAGGCGTTCGACGCCCTGGCGCAGGCGCGGGCGGGGGAGGGCGCCGCGCTCGCCCCCGTGCTGGCCGGCGCGGTCGCGCGCATCGCGGCGCTGGCCACCCAGGCGCGGGCCGAAGCGGACGAGCAGGCGCCGGCGCTGCAGGCCCGCTACGGCGCGCGCCTGCAGGAGCTGCTCGCCGACACCGCCGCCCCGACGGAGCGCATCGTGCAGGAGGCCGCCGCGCTGGCGCTCAAGGCCGACGTGCGCGAGGAGCTCGACCGGCTGGACGCCCACGTCGCCCAGGGCCGCGCCCTCCTGGCCGACGCCGCGCCGGCCGGGCGCCGGCTCGACTTCCTGAGCCAGGAGTTCATGCGCGAGGCCAACACCTTGTGCTCCAAGTCGGCCTCCATCGCCCTGACGCGCACGGGGCTCGATCTCAAGGCCGCCATCGAGCAGCTCCGCGAGCAGGTGCAGAATGTCGAGTGAGCCGGCCGCGCAGGCGCAGCGGCTGCGCCGGGGGCTGATGCTGATCGTCTCCTCGCCGTCCGGGGCGGGAAAGACCTCGCTGTCGCGACGCCTGGTGGCCGACCACGCCGAGCTCGACCTCTCCATCTCCCACACCACCCGCGATCCGCGGCCGGGGGAGCGCGCCGGGCGCGAGTACCACTTCGTCGACCACGCGGCTTTCGACGCCCTGATCGCGGACGACGCCTTCCTGGAGTGGGCGCCGGTGCACGACCACCGCTACGGCTCGCCGCGCGCGCCGGTGATGGCGGCGCTGGAGGCCGGGCGCGACGTCTTGTTCGACATCGACTGGCAGGGCGCCAACGCCATCGCCGCGCGTGCGCCGGGCGATGTGGTGCGCGTCTTCATCCTGCCGCCCACCATGGCCGACCTGCGCCGCCGGCTCACCGCCCGCGCCCAAGACTCCGACGAGGTGATCCGCCGCCGCTTGGATCGCGCCGCGGGCGAGATCGCGCACTGGGGCGAGGCCGACTACGTCATCGTCAACGACGACTTCGACCGCGCCTACGCCGACCTCGCCCACATCTACCGCGCCGAGCGCCTGCGCCGCGGCCGCCAGCCGTGGCTGACCGGCTTCGTGGGCGCGCTGGTCGCCGAGCCGGCCTGACCCCGAGGACGCGTTCGTCATGGCCGATCCCCGCCCGCCGCCGCCGCCCTTCAACGCCCAGAGCGCCGCGCAGAAAGTGCGCGCCGCTGAGGACGCCTGGAACGCGCGCGATCCGCAGCGCTGCGCCGGCGCCTATTCGCCCGACAGCCGCTGGCGCAACCGTGCGGAGTTCTTCTCCGGTCGCGCAGCCATCATCGATTTCCTCACCCGCAAGTGGGCGCGCGAGGCGGAGTATCGCCTCATCAAGGAGGTGTGGGCCTTCGACGGCGACCGCATCGCCGTGCGCTTCGCCTACGAGAGCCGCGATGCGGACGGGCGCTGGTGGCGCTCCTACGGCAACGAGCAGTGGGAGTTCGACGCCAAGGGGTACATGTGCGTGCGCCAGGCCTCCATCAACGACGTGGCGATCGCCGAGGCCGACCGGCTGTTCCGCTGGCCCCTGGGCCCGCGCCCTGCCGACCACCCGGGCCTGAGCGATCTGGGACTGTGACGTTGCGCAAGCGTGTCTCCTCCCGACCTGCCTTCCTCGGCCTTGCGCCGAGGACCCAGGTCTTCGCGAACGCGGCGCCGTAGGCGTGGGCGTCACGCTGGGTCCTCGGCACAGGGCCGAGGATGGGGAGCGGGACCGGTCCGACGAGATGGCGCTCCGTTGCTAGCGCCCGCCGACTCTCCGCCGCCAATCGCCGCCGAGGTGGTGGTGCGCGCCGCGCGCCTGCCCGATCCGGCGGGCGATGCGGCCTTCTCCATCGTCACCGTGGCGCCCGAGCGGCTCGCCGACGCCACCACGCTGGACGGCGCGCTGAAGAGCGTGCCCGGCTTCTCGCTGTTCCGCCGCACCTCCACCCTGGGCGCCAATCCGACCACGCAGGGCGTGGCGCTGCGCGCGATCGCGGGCTCGGGCGCCTCGCGCGCGCTGGTGACGCTGGACGGCGTGCCGCAGAACGACCCCTTCGGCGGCTGGGTGATCTGGAGCGCCCTGCCGTCGGTGTCGGTCGGCTCGGCGCAGATCGTGCGTGGCGCAGGCGCGGGGCCGTACGGGGCGGGCGCGCTCACCGGCGTGGTGCGCCTCGACTCGCCGGAGGAGGCGCACGGCCTCTCGGGCGAGGCTTCGGGCGGGAGCCTCGGCTTCCGTGAGGCGCAGGCGGCGCTGGGCGTGTCGCGCGGCGCCACCCGCGTCTTCCTCGACGCCGCCGGAACCGAGAGCGACGGCTGGATCCCGGTGCGCGCCGGCCGTGGCGCCGCCGACCGGCCGCTGGACCTGCACGCCTGGAGCGCCGCCGGGCGGGTCGAGCAGGACGTGGGGACCGCCGTGCTGGCCGCGCGCGTGGCCGGCTACGAGGAGGATCGCAGCGCGGGGGTGGTCTACGCCTCCTCGCGCGACTCGGGCGTGCAGGGTTCGCTGACCCTGGCCCGCCCGCCCACCGCCTCGACTTGGGGGTGGCGGCTGCAGGGCTGGGCCGCAGGATCGGACCTCTACAACGCCTCGGCCACGGTCTCGAACGCGCGCAACACCTCGATTCCCGCCAACGTGCAGTACGCCACGCCGGCGCTCGGCGTGGGCCTCAACGCAGCCCTGCGCCGCACCGCTGGCGTCCTCAGCCTCGAGCTGGGCGCCGACGTGCGCGCCGCCACCGGCGAGAGCCGCGAGCTGTTCGGCTACAGCACCGCCGCCGCCGGCTTCCTGAACACCCGCAAGTCGGGCGGGGAGACGCTGGTCGCCGGCCTCTACGCCGAGGCGTCACGGCGCAGCGGCCCCTGGCTCCTGACCGGCGGCGTGCGCGCCGACCGCTGGTCGCAGGACGACGCCGAGCGGGTGGAGGCGGTCCGCGCCACTGGCGCCGTCACCCTCGACACGCGGCCGGACGGTCGCAGCGGCGTGCTGCCCACCGGGCGCCTCGGGCTGCGGCGCGAGCTCGGCGGCGGCCTCGCCTGGCGGGCGGCGGGCTACGCCGGCTTCCGCCCGGCCACGCTGAACGAGCTGCACCGCCCCTTCCGCGTCGGCAACACGCTGACGGAGGCGAACCCCGCGCTCGATCCGGAGCGACTGTATGGCGTGGAGAGCGGGCTCGACCTCGCGTGCGGCCCGGTGACGCTCTCGGCCACCATCTTCCGCAACCGGCTGGAGGACGCGATCACCAACGTCACCCTGGCGCGGGGGCCGGGCGCCTTTGCGATCCCCGGCCTGCCCGGCGTGCTCGACACGATCGGCGCGGGCGGCTTCCTGCGCATGCGCCAGAACGCCGGCGCGGTGGACGCCACCGGCCTCGAAGCCGAAGCTGTGGACAAGCTGTGGGCCGATCGCCTGCAACTGCGCGCGGCGGTGGCCTACACCCACTCCGAGGTGGACGGGGGCTCGGCCGCGCCCCAGCTCGACGGGCTGCGCCCGGCGCTGACCCCGCGCGCCACCGTCACCGCCGAGGCGCGCTGGCGCGCCACGCCGCTCGCCGTCTTCACCGTGGACGGGCGCTACGAGAGCCGCCGCTTCGACGACGACCTCAACACCCTGCCGCTGCGCGCCTCGCTGAGCGTGGACTTGCGCGCCGACTACGCGCTCACGCCCCAGCTCGGCCTCTTCGTCGCCGCCGACAACGTGTTCGACGCCGCCATCCGCACGGCCGAGACCGCGGACGGAATCTACAGCTACGACGCGCCGCGCCTGGTGCGCGTGGGGGTGCGCCTGCGCCGCTAGGCTGTCGCTCGCCGGGCCTGCGCGCTAGAGCCGCGGCGCCCCCGCAGGAAAGCTCTCGCCATGAAGACCCGCGCCGCCGTCGCCTTCGAGGCCAAGCACCCGCTGGAGGTGGTCGAGGTCGACCTGGAGGGCCCGCGCGCGGGCGAGGTGCTGGTGGAGATCATGGCCACCGGCATCTGCCACACCGACGCCTACACGCTGGACGGGCTCGATTCCGAGGGCCTGTTCCCCGCGATCCTCGGGCACGAGGGGGCGGGGATCGTGCGCGAGGTGGGCGCGGGCGTCACCAGCGTGAAGCCCGGAGACCACGTGATCCCGTTGTACACGCCCGAGTGCCGCCAGTGTAAAAGCTGCCTGTCGCGCAAGACCAACCTGTGCACCGCCATCCGCGCCACCCAGGGCAAAGGCGTGATGCCGGACGGCACGAGCCGGTTCTCCTACAAGGGCGCACCCATCTTCCACTACATGGGCTGCTCGACCTTCTCGAACTTCACGGTGCTGCCCGAGATCGCTGTGGCCAAGATCCGCGACGACGCGCCTTTCGACAAGGCCTGCTACGTCGGCTGCGGCGTGACCACGGGCGTGGGTGCGGTGGTGAACACCGCCGGCGTCGAGCCCGGCGCCAACTGCATCGTCTTCGGCCTGGGCGGCATCGGGCTGAACGTGATCCAGGGGCTGAAGATGGTCGGCGCCTCGCAGATCGTGGGCGTCGATCTCAACGACGACAAGAAGGCCTGGGGCGAGCGCTTCGGCATGACCGACTTCGTCAATCCGACCACGGTGGAGGGCGACCTCGTGGCCCACCTCGTCGCCCTGACCGACGGCGGCGCCGACTACACCTTCGACTGCACGGGAAACACCGGCGTGATGCGCACGGCGCTGGAGGCCTGCCACAGGGGGTGGGGCGAAAGCATCGTCATCGGCGTGGCCGAAGCCGGCAAGGAGATCGCCACCCGTCCGTTCCAGCTCGTCACCGGGCGGGTGTGGAAGGGCTCGGCCTTCGGCGGCGCCCGCGGCCGCACCGACGTGCCGACGATCGTCGACTGGTACATGGACGGCAAGATCGAGATCGACCCGATGATCACCCACACGCTGACGCTGGACGAGATCAACCGGGGCTTCGAGCTGATGCACGCGGGGGAGAGCATCCGCAGCGTGGTGGTGTATTGAAGGGCGTTTCTGCAGTCTCGGCGGCGCCGTGGGATCTGCCACCGTGGTCGGCCGCGTCAAGGCGTACGACGCTCTTGGGTCTTGACCCGCGCCGACCTCGATGGCGCTCAGCCAACCGCTTGATCTCCGCACACGCCCGTCCCCGCGCCCAAACTTGACACCACGCTTCCTCCCGCCTTCAACCGCGCTCTTCCCACACGTCAGCGCCGACCGCCGGCCCCTCCCGCCGAGACCCCGACCCATGCACGCCTATCGCACCCACACCTGCGGCGCGCTCCGCAGCCACGACGCGTGCGCCGCGGTGAAGCTCTCCGGCTGGGTGCACAGGAAGCGCGACCACGGCGGGCTGATGTTCATCGACCTGCGCGACACCTATGGCCTGACGCAGCTCGTGCTGCACCCGGGCGCGCCGGGCTTCGATGTCGCCGAGCACACCCGCGCCGAGAGCGTGGTGCGCATCGAGGGCGAGGTGGTGGCCCGCTCGCCCGAGACGGTGAACACAGACCTGCCCACTGGGGAGATCGAGGTGCGGGTGACCAGCTTCGAGGTGCTCAGCCCCGCCGCCGAACTGCCCGTGCCGGTGTTCGGCGAGCCCGACTACCCGGAGGACCTGCGCCTCACCTACCGCTACCTCGACCTGCGGCGTGAGACGCTGCACGCCAACATCCGCCTGCGCAGCCAGGTGATCGCCTCGCTTCGCCGCCGCATGCTCGAGCAGGACTTCACCGAGTTCCAGACGCCGATCCTCACCGCCTCCTCGCCCGAGGGTGCGCGCGACTTCCTGGTGCCCTCGCGCATGCATCCGGGCGAGTTCTACGCGCTCCCCCAGGCGCCACAGCAGTTCAAGCAGCTGCTGATGGTCTCCGGCTTCGACCGCTACTTCCAGATCGCCCCCTGCTTCCGCGACGAGGACGCCCGCGCCGACCGCTCGCCCGGCGAGTTCTACCAGCTCGACCTGGAGATGAGCTTCGTCACCCAGGAGGACGTGTTCAACACTATCGAGCCGGTGATGCGCGGCGTGTTCGAGGAGTTCGCCGACGTCAACGGCCACAGCCGCCGCGTGCCCGACGGCGCCTTTCCAAGGATCCCCTTCCGCGAGGCGATCCAGAAGTACGGCTCCGACAAGCCGGACCTGCGCAACCCGCTGGTCATGCAGAACGTCAGCGATCACTTCCGCGGCGGCGGCTTCGGCGTGTTCGCCCGCATCCTCGACGCCGACGCGAAGAACCAGATCTGGGCCATCCCCGCGCCCGGCGGCGGCTCGCGCGCCTTCTGCGACCGCATGGACAGCTGGGCCAAGGGCGAGGGCCAGCCCGGCATGGCCTACGTCTTCTGGCGCGAGGGCGAGGCGGAGGGCGCGGGCCCCGTGGCCAAGAACCTCGGGCCCGAGCGCACCGAGGCGCTGCGCATGCAGATGGGTCTCAGGGCGGGCGACGCGGTGTTCTTCGCCGCAGGCGATCCGGCGCAGTTCTACAAGTTCGCCGGCGCCGCGCGCACCAAGGCGGGCGAGGACCTCGGCCTCGTCGAGCAGGGTGAGTTCCGCCTCGCCTGGATCGTCGACTTCCCCATGTACGAGTGGAACGAGGAGGAGAAGCGCGTCGACTTCTCGCACAACCCGTTCTCCATGCCGCAGGGCGAGCTGCAGGCGCTGGAGACCATGGACCCGCTCGACATCCTGGCGTTCCAGTACGACATCGTGTGCAACGGGGTGGAGCTGAGCTCGGGCGCGATCCGGAACCACCGCCCCGACATCATGCTCAAGGCCTTCGAGATCGCCGGCTACGGGCCCGAGGTGGTGGAGGACAAGTTCGGCGGCATGCTGAACGCCTTCCGCTTCGGCGCGCCGCCCCATGGCGGCATCGCGCCTGGGGTGGACCGGATCGTCATGCTGCTGGCCGGCACCTCTAACATCCGCGAGGTGATCGCCTTCCCGCTCAACCAGCAGGCGCGCGACCTCCTGATGCAGGCGCCGGCGCCGGTGAGCGAGCGCCAGCTCAAGGAGCTGCACATCCGCTCGGCCCCGCCCATCAAGGGCTGAGGCGGCCCGGGGGAGTCGCGCGCCTCCTCAGTCGATCGCAGCGGCGGCCTGCGCCACGGCGTCGCGCGCCTGGGCCAGCGCGTCGCCGGCGAGCGCGTCGAGGTCGATTCCCGCCAACGCCGCCTGCGCCTGGGCCAACCCCGCCTGCATCTGTTCGGAGTCGATCTGGGCCAGCTGGATGCGCGCCTGCGCCAGCGCCGCATCCATCTGCGCGTGAACCGCGGGAGATGCGAGCGCCGCCTGCGCCCGGGCCAGCGCATCGGCCGTCAGCCCGGACAGCTCGGCGCGGGGGCGTTCCGGCGGCTCGGGCCGTTCCGGGCGTTCGGGGCGTTCGGGCCGGGAGGAGGCGTGGCAGCCTCTCGGCGACAGCCCGGCGGGCAGGCGCGTGGTGGCGTCGGTGCAAGCGTCGTCGACCTGCTCCTGGCGCAGGCCGCGCACGCCGGTGAGGTCGGTGCGGCGCAGGTCCGCGCCTGAGAGGTCGGCCCCCGCCAGCGCGGCGCCGACGAAGCGCGCCCCGGTGAAGCGGCCGCCGGAGAGGTCGGAGCCCGTGAGGTTGGCGCCAGAGAAGTCCGCGCCGGCGGCCTGCACGCGGGTGAGGTCGGCGCCCTGCAGCGAGGCCTGCGCGAAGCGCGCGCCCGAGAGATCGGCGCCGGTCAGGTCCGAGCCGGTCATCGCCACGCCCACCAGGCTGGCGTGGGGCAGCTGCGCCTTGGAGAAGTCCGAGCCGAAGGCGCGCATGCCGTCCATCTGGGCGCCGGTGAAGTTGCAGTGGGTGAAGTCGGCGCCGGTGCTCTGGGCGGCGCGCAGGTCGGCGCGGCTGAAGTCGGCCCCGCGGAAGTCCGAGCCCATGATGCGCGCGTTGCGCAGGTCGGCGCTGGCCAGCACCGCGCTCGAGAAGTCGGCGCCGGTGAAGTTGGCGTTGACGAGCTTGCGCCCGGCCAGGACGCAGCCCTTGCAGCTGCCGCCCAGCGACACGCTGCGCGCCACGTCGCGATCTCCCCCGGCCTCCGCGTGCGCCGCGGGCGCGACGACGAGGGCTGCGGTGGCGAGGAGAGCGCAGAGGAGGGCGGAGCGGATCATGGCGGGCTGTCCGGGGTGAAGCGTCATGCGCCAGAAGCGCCCAAGCTCCCGGAAAGCCCAGTTAAACCTGGGTAAGCCGGTTAAACCTTCGTAATGCGTCAGAAGACCAGGCGCGCATGTGCGCGTCATGGGGCGAGGCGGTCCTCTCCTCGCCGCAGGCCTGCGCGCGCCGATCGGATGCGAGCCCGCGAGCGCGCGACATCTCGAACGCGCGCCAGGCCTGCGTCCGGGTTCGCGCGCGCCGGCTGAACTGTGGCGCCTGCGCGCGTGCTTGCCGAAGCTGCGCCAGCCAGGGCCTAATGCGGCGATGTCCAGTGCGCTCCCGCCGCCCCGCCGCGCCCTGCGCATGACGCTGGGGGTCGCCGGGGTCGGACTGGGACTCCTGGCCCTCTACCTCGGGGGGCTCGCCGCCTTCGCGCTGACTGCGCGGCCGAAGCGCGCCGATCTCATCGTGGTGCTCGGCAATGCGGTGGAGGCGGACGGGCGGCCGTCGCCGCGGCTGCGCGCCCGACTGGACGCCGCGCTCGCCGCCTACCGACGGGGCCTCGCGCCGAAGATCCTGGTCAGCGGCGGCGTCGAGCGCGACGGGCGCGACGAGGCGCGGGCCATGGCGCGCTACCTGACCGACGCCGGGACGCCGGCGGGGGCGGTGCTGCAGGACCCGCACGGTCGCGACACCTTCGAGACGGCGCGCGACACAGCGGCGGTGATGAACGGGCGGGGGCGCGTGCTGGTGGCGACGCAGTGGTTCCACGTGCCGCGCACGGTGCTGGCCATGCGGCGCTTCGGCCTGCGCCGTGTCTGGGCCACGTGGCCGCGCTTCTTCGAGCCGCGCGACGCGTATTCGTTCCTGCGCGAGGCGGTCGGCTTACCCTACTACGCCCTCAGACCGCTCGGCGGCCCCGCCGCCGCTGCGCCCCCGCCGCCAAAATCGCCGCCAGCGCCAAGCTCGCCGCCGCCACCCACGGCGCGGCGCGCATGACCGCTATGTAGGCGCTGGCGTAGGGCAGGCTCAGTTCGTCCTGCACCAGCACGTGATCGACGGAAACCGGGCGCGCCGCGGTCTCGGTCCTCTCGATCACGGCGTCGGGGCCGGGCTTGAGCACGAAGTAGGAGACAGGCTCGTCGGCGCCGTAGACCAGCCCGGTGAACAGCCGGGCCGCGCCGAGGACCACGGCGAGGGCGACGAGGGCGAAGGCGGCGGCGCGCATGGCTCAGAACTTCTGGAAGACGGGGGCGCTCAGGCGCAGTTCGGTGCGCATGGCTTCGACGTGCGGCAAGAGGTTGCTGCCCGGGCAGCTCTCGCTAACGCCATATTCCTTGTGGCCGCCGAAGGTCGTGATCGGAAAGCGCAGCATCAGTTCGCGGCGGAGCCGCCGCAGCGCATCCAGCATGGACGACCGCACTGGATCCCCCGAATTGCTCTTGCCCAGCAGCAGGTTGGACATAGCGCTATCGAAATCGCCCATGCAAACGATACCGATCTTTCCGGTATTCTGAAGCTTGACATGCGAGCCCTTGAAGACAATCTCGCGACCTTCGTAAATCTTGCCCGTGGGAGAGACCGCATAGTGATATGCAATGTCGTCCCAATGCTGATGATTCACATCGAAGTCCTGGATCGCGCGTGGACTTTCGTAGGTATCATGCCCAGTGTAGTGAACCACAATGCTGTCGTAGAACCAGTCGGGTTCCAGCGAATGTTTCGGCGCCTGGGCGCCCCAGGCCGATCGACGTACGATCTGCAGGGCGCGCGCGATTGCATCGGCCACGCCCTTGCGGGTTGCGAGTTGGGCGGGGTCGAGATCGGCCATCGCTGTCCCACCGCAGGCGCTCAGCGCCGCGTCGCCGGCCACCGCCATCCTAGAGCAGCACCGTCGCGAAGGCCACGTCGCGCTGCGGGGGGCTGGGGCGCGTCAGCCGGAGGGCGCGGGATCGGCGTCGCGGCGCCGCTGTGGGAGGAGGACGAGGTTGTCGGGCGCGGCGCCGCGGCTGAAGCCCTTGGAGATCCAGCGGGAGGCGGGTTCGGGCTCGTCGTCGGCGGCCTGGCCCTCGGCGGCGCCGGCGCCCAGCCCGTCGGCGTGCAGGGCGTCCGCGTCGGAGGAGGCGAGGTCCTCGCGGCCCAGGTAGCTGACCCCCAGCTCGCGGAACAGATAGTCCAGGATCGAGGTCGCCGAGCGCACCCGGTCGTTGCCGGTCACTGGCCCCGCCGGCTCGAAGCGGGTGTAGGTGAAGGCGTCGACGAACTCCTCCAGCGGCACGCCGTATTGCAGGCCGAGGCTGACCGCGATGGCGAAGTTGTTCATCAGCGAGCGGAAGGCGGCGCCTTCCTTGTGCATGTCGATGAACACCTCGCCGAGTTCGCCGTCGTCGTATTCGCCGGTGTGCAGGTAGACCTTGTGGCCGCCGACGGCGGCCTTCTGGATGTAGCCCTTGCGCCGGTCGGGCAGCTTGCGCCGGTCGCGCGGGCGCTCGACCACGCGCTCGACCGTGCGTGGCGCGGGCGGGTCCGGATCGGGCGCCGCGGCGGCGCGGGGCGGGGCCTCGACCTCGGCGGGCAGTTCGAGGGTGCGCGTGTCGCGCGCGCGCGCGATCCACACGAGCGGCAGGTCGGCGGCGGCGGCGTGGGCGAGGCTCGCCGCCAGCGCATCCGGCGATGCGGCGGCGGGCGCGCGCCAGCGGTGCAGCACCACCGCGCCCGTCGCCGCCAGGGCGGCGGCCATGTGCAGCCGCGGCTCCAGCGCCAGCTCGCCCTCGCCGGCGACCAAGGCGCAGGCGCCGGGCGCGAGCGCGTCGCCCAGGGCGGCGAACAGGCGCGCCTGCGCGGCGTCGACCTCGTCCTCGTCCACGCCCGCGTGGACGAGGACGTCGAAGCCCGGGTCGAGCAGGGCCTCCGGTGCGGCGCCCAGCGCATCGCGCACGAAGCCTTCGCCCACCACGTGCGCTGCGAAGGCGGCGCGCAGGCTGGGCGCCCCCGAGGCCAGCGCCGCCTCGGCGCGGGCGATCTCGTGGGCGGTGAAGCCGTGCTCGCCCAGCGCCGTGGGCGAGAGCGGCCCCGACGACGGCAGGCGGCGCGGCGCCAGCAGCGCATCGCGCGCGTCGGCGGGCGCCACGCCCAGCTTCACCAGCCCCGCCATCGCCGCCTCGGCCGCCACCGGGACCACGGCGCCGTCCTCGCATTGCGCGAGGTCGGTGGCGCCGCGCCAGGGCCGCGCGCCCACCGCCAGGCCGCCGGCGCTCACGGCGAGCTCCGGATCGTCGCCCAGCACCAGCGGGGGCGACCAGCCCAGGGGCGCGGCGGCCTCGGCGGCCAGCGCGACGATGCGGGCGGTGAGCTCGGCGGCGCGGGCGCGGCCGGCGCTCGAGTCGTACGCCAGCCCTTCGGCCGCCAGCCGGGCATGCAGGCCGACCAGCGTCAGCGCCGCATCGTCGAACGCCGCCGCCGTCGCCGCCAGGCGCACGAGGCCCGCGAATCGGGCGGAGGCCTCGGTGTCGTCGGACCGCAGCTCGGGTCGCGCCACGTCGAGCGCCAGTCGCGGCGCGCGGGCGGCGCGGGCGGCGGCGGCGGCGGCCTGCGGCGAGGCGGCGATCAGCACCCGGCCGGTGCGCCAGGCGGCGTCGGCCGCGAGCCGCGCCACCGCCGCGTCGCCGCCGTGGACGATGACCGGGGCCGGAGGGGGCGCAGGGACGGGATCGGCGCGCAGGGCGGGCGCGTCCGCAGCGCCCTGCGCCACGGCGTCGAGCAGCAGGGCGTCGTCGGCGCCGGCGGCGCGGGCCTCGCGCAGGGCGCGGCCGAGGGCGGGGTTGGCGCGGGGATCGGCGCAGGCCGCGCGATCGCCGTGGCAGCGCGCCACGGCCTCGACCACGGCGCGCAGCCGCACGACGAGGCGCGGGGCGGCGGCGGCGGCGATGCGGGCGGCGTCGCACCGCGCCACATGCTCGGCCAGCTGGGCGCGGCCGCGCGCGCCGCCGAGGTCGAGCACCTGCAGGCGCGCCCTTGCGCCGCCGCCGGCGGGCGTCAGCCATCCGCACAGCGCCGCCGCCTGCAGGGCGGCGGCGAATCGATCCGCCTCGTCGGCGGCCATCGCGCCGCGCCGCAGGCCCGTGTCGGCCAGGCGACGCGCCCAGGCGTGCGGCGCGCCCCACAAGGGCTTGCCGGCGTCACGCGCGCTCCAGCCGTCGACCCAGCTCTCCACCCGCGCGTCGGCCCAGGCGCGCGGGGCGAGCACGGTCTCGACGCTTCCGGCGCGCTCCAGCTCGCGCGGCTCCACGTCCGGGTCGGCGCCGAGGAGGGCGCAGATGAGAGCGGAGACGTCAGCGTCGGCGACGACGGCGGCCACGGCGGCGAATCTCCGGGAGAGGCGAACCGGCCGACGCTAGGCCCAAGCCGCTGCGCGCCGCAACCGATCGCGGTCAGGCCGCCTGTGGACGCAAGATGTGGACGCGCGGCGCCGGTGGACGCGCCCGGGGGCGGGGACTATGGTCGCAGCGCCTCCCATCCGCCGGACATCGTCGTGCTCGAAAAGATCTTCACCTGGTGGAGCGGGGCCACCGTGGGCACGCTGTTCACCCTGTCCAAGAGCGCCGACAAGGTGGGCGGCGACGAGTTCGGCAACACCTACTGGCAGGCCCGCACCGACAGGGGCAGCTACGACGCCGGTCGGCGTCGCCGCTACGTGACCTACAACGGCTACGCCGACCCCACGACCATCCCGCCCGACTGGCACGCCTGGATGCACTACCTGGTCGAGGAGCCGCCGACGGTGGCTCCCCTGAAGCGCCGCGCGTGGGAGAAGCCGCACCTGCCCAACATGACCGGCACCATTTACGCATGGACGCCCAAGGGCTCGATCGCCCGCGGCGGCGAGCGCGCGCCGGCGATCGGCGACTACCAGGCCTGGTCGCCGGGCGGCGACGAGACGGAGGGCTGAACGCCATGGAAGGTCGTCAGCAATACGCCGAGACGGGCGTCGGCGCCGCGGTGATCCTCGCCGCCGTCGCCTTCCTGGTCTACGCGCTGAGCCATGCTGCGCCCGGCGCGGGTGCGGGCACGTATTCCCTGATCGCCAGGTTCGGACAGGCGGGCTCGCTGGCCGCCGGGTCGGACGTGAAGGTGGCGGGCGTGAAGGTCGGCTCGGTGACCGGCATCACGCTGGATCCCAAGACCTTCCTGGCCAGGGCCACCATCAGCGTGCGCGACGACGTGAAGCTGCCGGTGGACAGCTCGATCAAGGTCACCTCCGACAGCCTCCTGGGAGGCCAGCACGTCGCCATCGATCCCGGCGGCTCGGCGCAGGACATGAAGCCGGGCCAGGAGTTCGCCAACACCCAGGGCGCGGTCGACCTGTTCGGCCTGATCGGCCAGGTGCTCCGCCCGCCGGCCGCCGCCGCCCCGGCGGCTCCTGCGGCCGGGGGTGCGCCAGCTGCAGCGGGCGCGAGCGGCGTTCCCGCCTATCCGGCTGACGGGGGCTGAGGTGCGGCGCCGCGCATCCGCGCTGATCGCGGTCGCAGCGCTCGCCGCCGGCGGCGCGGGCTTGGTGATGGCGCAGGATCAGCCACAGGCGCCGCCGGCTGTTGCGAGCGGCGGCTCCGCAGATGCGCCGGCCTCTACGGTGCAGACCGGGGGCTCCGAGTCCGCCAACACGACAGGCGACGCGGCCTCTCTCGCCTCCGCGCCCCCGGACGAGGCCGCGCCCCCGCCACCGGTCGCGCTGCACGAGGCGCAGGCGCCGCCCGAGCCTCCCGCCGAACCCACGTCGCCGCCACCGCCTCCGCAACCCTTGCCGCGGCCTCGCTTCACCACCGCGGTGCTGCAGGCCACCGACAAGGTCACCGCCGAGACGCTCAGGTTCGAGGCGCGGGTGGGTGAGGCGGTGCGCTACAAGGGCTTGGTGATCACGCCCCGCGCCTGCGAGGCCACGGCCGACGACGAGTCACAGGTCGATGCGTTCGGATATCTGGATGTCACTTCCCAGCCATCGCCTATCCCCGGCCGGCCGACGCCCGCGCCGCACGAGGTGTTCCACGGCTGGATGTCGGCCAACTCCCCCAGCCTCAACCCGCTGCCGAGCCCCGGCTACGACGTGTGGGTGATCGCCTGCAGGACGCCGGCGCCGCCCGCGCCCGGGGGCCACGCGTAGAAGTCGGCGCCCTCCACCGCCAGGGCGCGCCGCAGCCGGGTGCGGTAGGCGGCTTGCGCGATCTCCTCCGCGCCGAAGCGGGCGAGATGCTCGGTTTGGAACTGGGTGTCGAGCAGCGCGAAGCCGCCGGTGCGCAGGCGCGCGACCAGGTGTGCCAGCGCCACCTTGCTGGCGTCGGTGGCGCGGCTGACCATGCTCTCGCCGAAGAAGGCGCCGGCGATGCGCACACCGTAGAGACCGCCGACCAGCGCGCCGTCGCGCCAGCACTCGACACTATGGGCGAAGCCCCGAGCGTGCAGTTCGCCGTAGAGCTCGCGGATGGGCGCGTTGATCCAGGTGTCCGCCCGGTCGGCGGCGGCCTGCGCGCACAGCGCCACGACCGCGTCGAAGGCGGTGTCCACCCGCACCTCGAACGGTTCGGCCCGGATCGTGCGTGCGAGGCGCCGCGGCACGTGAAACCTGTCGAGCGGGATCACGCCGCGGTGCTCGGGCTCGACGAGGAACACGCGCGGATCGTCGCGCGCCTCGCCCATGGGGAAGACGCCCGCACGGTAGCAGGACAGGAGGTCGTCGGCGGAGAAGGCGGCGCTCACCCGCAGCGTCGCGCCAGCGGGATCAGACCGGCTTCTGGCCGGCCATCCACCGCTCGAGCCAGTGGATGTCGTAGTCGCCGCTGACGATGTCGGGCTGCTGCAGGAGGTCTTGGAACAGCGGAATGGTGGTGTCGACGCCGCCCACCACCATCTCGGACAGCGAGCGGCGCATCCGGCAGATCGCCTCCTCCCGGTCGCGCGCGTGCACGATCAGCTTGCCGATCAAGGAGTCGTAATAGGGCGGTATGCGGTAGCCCGAGTAGATCGCGCTATCGAGCCGCACGCCCAGGCCCCCCGGCGCGTGGAAATCGGTCACCGTGCCTGGCGAAGGCGCGAAGGTGCGCGGGTTCTCGGCGTTGATGCGGCACTCGATCGACCAGCCGTCGAAGTGGATGTCGTCCTGGGTGAAGGAGAGCGGGAGGCCCGCGGCGATGCGGATCTGCTCGCGCACCAGGTCGACGCCGGTGATGGCCTCGGTGACGGGGTGCTCGACCTGCAGGCGGGTGTTCATCTCGATGAAGAAGAACTCGCCGTTCTCCCACAGGAACTCGATGGTGCCGACGCCCAGGTAGCCGATCTTGCGGATGGCCTCGACCACCGTCTGGCCGATCTCCGCGCGTTGTTCGGGGCTGAGCGCGGGAGAGGGCGCCTCCTCCAGCACCTTCTGGTGACGGCGCTGCAGCGAGCAGTCGCGCTCGCCCAGGTGGACCACGTTGCCGTGGCTGTCGGCGATCACCTGCAGCTCGATGTGGCGCGGCGTCTGGAGGTAGCGCTCCATGTAGACCGTGCCGTCGCCGAAGGCGGCCTGCGCTTCGGTCTGGGCGGTCATCACCGCCTCGGCCAGCGCGTCGCGGTCCTTGGCGACCTTCATGCCGCGCCCGCCGCCGCCCGAGGCCGCCTTGATCAGCACGGGGAAGCCGATGGCCTCGGCCGCGGCCATCGCCTCCTCGACCGTGGCGACGCCCCCGTCGGAGCCCGGCACCACGGGGATGCCGGCCTCCTTGGCGGTCTGCTTGGCGCTGATCTTGTCGCCCATCACCTGGATGTGCTCGGGCCGCGGGCCGATGAAGGTGAGGCCGTGCGCCTCCACGATCTCGGCGAACTTGGCGTTCTCGCTGAGGAAGCCGTAGCCGGGGTGGATCGCCTGGGCGCCGGTGATCTCGGCGGCGGCGATGATGGCCGGCACGTTGAGGTAGCTCTTGGCGGCGGGCGCGGGGCCGATGCACACGCTCTCGTCGGCCAGGCGCACCCACATGCCGGTGCGGTCGGCCTCGGAGTGCACGGCGACCGTGGCCACCCCCATCTCCCGGCAGGCGCGGATCACGCGCAGCGCGATCTCGCCCCGGTTGGCGATCAGGACCTTGTCGAACATAAGATCAGTCGATCACAGCCAAGGGCTCGCCGAACTCGATGGGCTGGCCGTCGCCCACCAGGATCTGCTTGATTGTCCCGGCCCGGGGGGCGGGGATGGGGTTCATGGTCTTCATCGCCTCGACGATGAACAGCGTCTGTCCTTCGTTGACCGTGTCGCCAACCTTGGCGAAGGGCGGCGAGCCGGGCTGGGCCTGCAGGTAGACGGTGCCGACCATCGGCGACTTGACCATCTCGCCCGACGCCGGCGGCGCGGTCTCGCGCAGCGGCGCGCCCTCGGCGGCGGCCAGCGCCTGCTCACCCAGGGTGGCGTGGACGGGCGGCGGCGCGGCGTAGCTCACCGGCGCGGCCGCGGGCGCCGCCTGCATGATCGCGCGGGCCACGCGTACGCGCAGGCCCCCGCGCTCGACCTCGATCTCGGTGAGCTCGGTCTCGCGCAGGATGTCGGCCAGTTCGCGCACGAGGCCGGTGTCGATCGGCTCGGCGGCGTCGGGCTCTGGCGGAGTGTCGGTCATGCGGTCCGTGTCTGTGGGGGGGAGGGCGCCGCCTCCTCGGCCAGGCGGGCGGCGGCGCGCACCGCCAGGTCGTAGCCGGAGGCGCCGAAGCCCGCGATGGTCCCGCGCGCCACGGGAGATACGTAGGAGCGATGGCGGAAGCCTTCGCGCGCGGCCGGATTGGAGAGATGCACCTCCACCACGGGCGTCTCGCACGCCTTGATCGCGTCGTGCAGGGCCACCGAGGTGTGCCCGTAGCCGGCGGGGTTGAGCACGATGGCGGATGCGGCCTCGCGCGCCTCCTGCACCCAGTCGATCAGCTCGCCCTCGTGGTTGGTCTGACGGAAGGCGATGGCGTAGCCGAGGTCGCGGGCCACGTCGGTGCAGAGGTCGCGGACGTCGTCCAGCGTGTCGGCGCCGTAGATTTCCGGTTCGCGCGTCCCCAGGAGGTTCAGGTTGGGGCCGTTCAGCACGAAGATCGGGCGAGGCATGCGGCGCGGGCGGGTCGGCGCGCAGGCGGCGCGGGGGAGGGGCGGGTTGTAGTCCGCCGGTGCGGGGGTCACAAGTTGGCGGTCCCGCGCCCATGTAGCATTGCGGGCTGACGGAGTGCGGCGGCGTGCAGCTCACCATCAACGGCGAATCGCGGACGGGCGTGAGCGCCCCCGACGTGGCGGCGCTGGTCGCCGAGCTGGGGCTCGACGTGCGCAAGGTGGCGGTCGAGCGCAACCTCGAGATCGTGCCCCGCTCCCTCTTCGCGGCGACGGCGCTCGCCGACGGCGACCGCATCGAACTCGTACAGTTTGTGGGCGGCGGCTGAGCTCTCTTCCATTCCGGGCCTCCCGGTGAAAGCCGGGGCCAGGAATTTAGGGACGCCTGCGACGCCGGATCGCCAGACTGTGTGGCCTAGCCTGGATACCGGCTTCCGCCGGGACACTCGGGACTAGGAGACGGAGAACAGCTCCGGCCGACGCAGCCGCAGCGTCTGCACCAGCGCCAGGGTCTTCAAGTCGACGATCTCGCCGGCGTCAGCCATCGTCGCCAGGTCCGCCAGCGGCAGCTCCACCACCTCGATCTCCTCGTGCTCGGAGGCGAGACCGCCGCCTTCGCCCTGGCGCGCGTCCTCGTCGTACGGGGCGAGGTAGAGCGACATGCGCTCGGTCGAGACGCCGGCCGAGCTCCACAGCCGGCCGACGAACTCCAGCGTGTCGAGTTCGAGCCCGGTCTCCTCGTCGGCCTCGCGCCGGGCGGCGGCCTCGGCCCCCTCGCCCTCGTCGACCAGACCCGCCAGCGCCTCCAGGAAGGGCGCGGGCGCGCCCGCTATCAGCGGCGGCGCACGCTCCTGGCGGGTGAGGGCGGCGACCCGGCGAGCGGGATCGTAGGGCAGCACCGCCACGGCGTCGCCGTGGTCGTCGATCATGCGCTCCAGCTCATGGCCCGTCGCGGTGCGCACCACAGCCAGCAGATAGCGCCGTCGCCCCGACTGGTGGAGCACGCGCGAGGTCAGCACGGTGGCGGGCTTGGCCATGGCCTGCGCCTCAGCCCCGCGCCAGACGCATGAACTCCTCGCGGGTGCGCGGGTCGTCGCGCACCACGCCGGAGAGCCAGCTGGTCACGAGCTTCGCGCCGCGGGTGTTGACGCCGCGCAGAGTCATGCAGCTGTGCTCGGCCTCGATCACCACCCCCACGCCCTGTGGATGCAGCACCTCCTGGATGGCGCGGCCGATCTCGGCGGTCATCTTCTCCTGGATCTGCAGGCGCCGCCCGTAGCCGTGCACCACGCGCGCCAGCTTGGAGATGCCCACCACCCGGTCGTTGGGCAGGTAGGCAACATGCGCAACCCCGATCACCGGCAGCATGTGATGCTCGCAGGCCGACACGAAGGGGATGTCGCGCAGGATGACGAGCTGGTCGTAGCCGCCCACCTCCTCGAAGGTGCGCTCCAGATAGTCGCGCGGGTCGGTGTCGTAGCCGGCGTAGAGCTCGCGATAGGAGCGGGCCACGCGGGCGGGGGTGTCGACCAGGCCCTCGCGCGTCGGATCGTCGCCGGCCCACTGCAGCAGGGTGCGCACGGCCGCCTCGGCCTCGGCCTGCGAGGGCCGGCCGTCGTGCGGCGTGCGGGGCGGCAGCTGGCCGGAGACGCTGTCGAGAGCTTCGTCGGGGGGTGGGGTCATGGGCCTCATCTAGGATGCGAGAGGGCGGGTTTGGAATGGGAAGCGTGCGCTGGGCGGCGCGTATCTTGCGCCTCAGCGGTGAGGTCATGCCGCCGTGCTCGGTCGCGTCAAGGCGCGCCTTCGGCTCTTCGGCCTTGACCCGCCCTGCGCGCGGCGGCGTCCTGACGGGGTCGGGACGCAGGGCGTCCTTCTGATAGATTCGACACGTCTGCGACGCGTCGAACACTGGGCTGCATGGCTGCCGCAGTTCGTGGTGAGGGCGGCGGCACAGCTCGTACCCGCTCACCGCTGGAAAGCGGGGGCCGGCGGGAGCCCCGCCGGCGCTGTGCAGGCCGCTGGTTTATGATCCTGAAAGCAGGTGGCCGTGCCGAACTGCGGCAGGCGCCTGCTCAGTGTTCGACGCGGGCGCAGGCCAAGTCGACCCTATCGAAGCGCGCTCCGTGTACCGACCCCTCCGAGTCAGCCGTCGCGCACAGGGCGGGTCAAGGCCGCAGAGCGCAGGCGAAGCCGGAGCGCGCCTCGACGCGACCGTGCACGGCGGCAGCACGCTGGAGGTGAGGGACTTCCAGTCGCCGCCCCACCCGGCAAAATCTTCCCGGCCCGCAGCCTTTCGTTAACCACGCCCAGCCACCCTGGCCGCCTGTGGATCGTGTGAGGGGAGGCCGCCATGAACGGCGCGCAGGTGCTGGACGTGGGGCGTGAGGCCATCCTGCTCACTCTCGAGCTCAGCGGCCCGGTGCTGATCGTGGCGCTGGTCGTGGGCGTGGGCGTCGGTCTCCTGCAGGCGCTGACGCAGATCCAGGAGCAGACGCTGGTCTACGCGCCCAAGATCGTTGCGGTGTTCCTGTCGCTGCTCGTGTTCCTGCCGCTGATGGGCATGCTGATGGCGGGCTTCACTCGGGGCGTCTTCGCCCGCATCGCCGGCATGTGAGGCGCACGCCGCGCCGTGGAGCACTACGCGCTTCCCGCGCAGGTCTACGGGGCCGGCCTGGTGTTCGCGCGGGTGGGCGCGCTCGTCATGGTGCTGCCGGGGATCGGCGAGAGCTTCGTGCCGCCGCGCACGCGCCTGGCCTTCGCCTTCGTCTTCGCGCTCCTGCTCTACCCGATCCTGGCGGCGCGGCTGCCGCCCGTGCCCTCGCAGCTGGGCGACGTCGCGGGCGCGGTGATCGTGGAGCTGCTCATCGGCCTGGCCATGGGCGCGCTGCTGCGGCTGTTCATGATGAGCCTGGCTGTGGCGGGCGAGGTGGTGTCGCTGCAGACCACGCTCTCCTTCGCGCAGACCACCAACCCGGCGCTGATGCAGCCCACCTCGACCCTGGCGAGCTTCCTGGGGCTGCTGGGCCTGACGCTGATCTTCTCGACCGGCCTGCACCAGAGCTTCATCGCCGGCGTGGCGCATTCCTACGACGTGTTCGCCCCGGCGCGCGGCGCGGCGGTGGGCGACCTCGCCGGGCTGATGGTGAGGAGCTTCGGCCAGACCTTCGCGCTGGGCGTGCAGCTGGCGGCGCCGGTGATGGTGTTCAGCCTGATCTTCAACATCGCCACGGGGCTGGTCGGCCGGGCCATGCCGCAGTTCCAGGTGTTCTTCGCGGCCACGCCCCTGGCGGTGCTGCTGGGCCTCTCGGTCTTCGCGCTGAGCCTGGGCGTGCTCGGCCTCGTGTGGGTGGACCGGTTCCGCGCCTTCGCCAACAGGCTGGCGGGGTTCGGCTGAGATGGCCGAGGGCGCCGACAAGGCCTCCAAGACCGAGGAACCCACCCAGCGGCGGCTCGACGAGGCGCGCAAGAAGGGCGACGTGGCCAAGTCCACCGAGGTGGGCCCCTTCGCCGCCATGGCCGGCGCCGCGGCGGTGGTGCTGATCGCGGGCCCCTCCATCTGCCGCGGGCTGGGCGAGGCGCTGCTGCCGTTCCTGGCGCACCCCGACGGGTTCGATCTCTCGGCAGGCGGCGGGATACGGGTGCTGCACCTGGCGTTGTGGGCCGCCCTGCCGGCCGCCATGGTGATGGGCGCGGCGGCGTTCGCAGGGGGCGCCGGCCAGCTTCTGCAGCAGGGCTTCGTGTGGGCGCCGGCCAAGCTCGCGCCCGACCCGTCCAAGCTGAACCCGCTAGAGGGGCTGAAGCGCATCGTCGGCCTCGACAACCTGGTCAACTTCCTCAAGTCGGGCGTGAAGCTCCTGGTGGTGGCCGCCGCCTGCTGGATGGCGGTCAAGCCGCACGCGCACGAGCTCGAGGGCCTGGCGGCGCTGGACCCCGCCGCCGTCCTGCCGCTCTCCTTCGCGCTCCTGCGCGGGTTGGCCATGGCGGTGCTGGTCGCCACCGGCCTGATCGCGGGGGCCGACTCGATCTGGACGCGCATCCGCTTCCTGCAGCGCATGCGCATGAGCCGCGAGGAGGTGAAGGAGGAGCAGAAGGACCAGGACGGCGACCCGCACCTCAAGGCCAAGCTCAAGCAGCAGCGCACCGAGCGCTCGCGCCGCCGCATGACGCAGGCCGTGCCCAAGGCCACGCTGGTGGTGATGAACCCCACCCACTACGCGGTGGCGCTGCGCTACGTGGCGGGCGAGACCGCCGCGCCCGAGTGCGTGGCCAAGGGGGTGGACACGCTGGCGCTGAAGATCCGCGAGATCGCCGAGGCGAACGGCGTGGCGGTGGTGGAGGACCCTCCGCTGGCCCGCGCGCTCTACGCCGCGGTGGAGGTCGACCGCGTGATCCCGCGCGAGCACTACCAGGCGGTGGCCAAGCTGATCGGCGCCATCCTCTCGGCCGGACGCCGCGCTCCCGCCCGCGGCGGCGCCCGCGGCGCCGCGCCCTCTCTCGCCGGGGCGCGGGCGTCGCTATGAACGTGGCGATCCGCGGGTGATCCCGCCGGCTCGCCGCAGGACCTCCATGGACACGAGCCCCGCACCGTCCGCGCCGCGCCGCCTCGACGCCCTGGGCGTGGCCGCCGCCGTTTTCCTCGTGTGCGCCGCCGCCGCGGCCGCCTGGCCGGCGCTGCACGCTCGCGCCATCACCGGCGGAGGGCTCATGCTGCTGTTGGGGGTGGCGGGCTTCTGCCTCCTCGGCGTCCTCGCGCTCCTGTCGCCCGGCGCCGGCGGTCGCGCCGCACGAGCGCCGGCGGGCGAAGCCGCTGCAGCCGTGGTCGAGGCGCTGGACGAGCCCGCGGCGGTGCTGGCCGACGACGGCCGCGTGCGCGCGGCCAACGCGGCGTGGCGCGCCCTGTGGGGCGCGGGCGGCGAGCGCCGCCTGCCGCGCACCGCGAGCGACGGCCTCTACACGCTCCTGTCCGCAGCCCGCGCCAAGGCGGGCGGGGAGGGTGAGATCGCAACGCCCGGGGGCCGCAGGCTGGCCCGCGCGGCGCGGCTGGGCCCCGACATCCTCCTGCGCCTGGCGCCTCTCGCCGAGCGCGAGCTGAGGCCGGCGCTGACGACCGTCGCCGCCCAGCCCGTCGTGGCGCCGCCGGCCGGGAACGGCGCCGGGCCGCCCGTCGCGCTCGACGCCTTCGCCGCGGCCGCTCCCTTCGGCGCGGCCCTGCTGGACGGCTCCGACGTCTTTGCTGCACGCATCATGAGCGCCAACGAGGCCATGGCGCGGATGAGCGAGGGGCTGGCGGCGCCCGGCCGCCTGTTCGCCGCCCTGCTCGATCCCGCCACCCACGAGGAGGTGCGCCAGCGCCTCGCCGCGCGCCCGGCGGGTCCGGTGGAGGTGCGCCTCGGCCTGGAGGCGCCGCGCATCGCCCACCTGTACCTCACCTCCGGCGAGGGGCGGCTCGTGGCTTACCTCCTCGACGTCAGCGAGCAGAAGCAACTCGAGCTGCAGCTGGCGCAGAGCCAGAAGATGCAGGCCATCGGCCAGCTCGCGGGCGGCGTGGCGCACGACTTCAACAACCTGCTCACCGCCATCCAGCTGCGGCTCGACGAGCTGCTGCACCGCCACCCGGTCGGCGACCCCAGCTACGAGGGGCTGAACGAGATCCGCCAGACGGGCGTGCGCGCGGCCGATCTGGTGCGCAAGCTCCTGGCTTTCTCCCGCAAGCAGACCGTGCAGCGCGAGACGCTGGAGCTGGGATCGCTGATGAGCGAGTTCGAGGTGCTGCTGCGCCGCCTGCTGCGCGAGGATGTGCGCCTGGTCACCGACTACGGCCGCGATCCACCGCTGGTGCGCGCCGATCGCGCCGCGCTTGAGACCGCGGTGATGAACCTCGCGGTGAACGCCCGCGACGCCCTGCGCTCCCATCCGCCCACCGACGGCGGGCCCGGCGTGGTGCGCATCCGCACCGCGCGCCTGACCCAGGCCGAGGCCGCGCAGCTGGGCTTCCCCCACGCCGCGCCACAGGGCTGCGCCTTGATCGAGGTGGCCGACAATGGCCCCGGCATCGCACCCGAGGTGGCCGAGAAGATCTTCGAGCCCTTCTTCACCACCAAGCCGGTGGGGGAGGGCACGGGCCTGGGCCTCGCCACCGTCTACGGCATCGTCAAGCAAGCCGACGGCTGGATCCAACTGGAGCCGGGTGTGGGTCGCGGCGCCGCCTTCCGCGTGTTCCTGCCCATCCACACCCCCACTGCGCGCGAGCTCGAGCAGCGCGCCGCGCCGGTTCCCGTTGCGCCACCGCTCAAGCCTGCGCGCGACCTCTCAGGCGCCGGGCGCATCCTGTTCGTGGAGGACGAGGACGCTGTGCGCGTGGTGGCCGCGCGCCTGCTGCGCGCGCGCGGCTACGAAGTGATCGAAGCCGCCGACGGCGAGGAGGCGCTGGAGTTGGCCGAAGCCCACGCCGGCAAGATCGACCTGCTGATCTCGGATGTGATCATGCCGGGCCTGGACGGACCGACCCTGCTCAAGAAGGCGCGCCACTTCCTCGACGGGGCCAAGGTGCTGTTCATCTCCGGCTACGCCGAAGCCGAGTTCAGCGACCTGCTGGAGGGCGAGGAGGGGGTGACCTTCCTGCCCAAGCCCATCGACATCAAGATCCTCGCCGAGCGCGTGAAGCAGCAGCTGCAGGCATGAGCCCAGGATCCGACGTCGCCGCTCTGACGCCTCTGCACGCCACCTCGTCCCCGCCTGGTGAAGCCGCGTCGGACATTGGCGCGCGCCCACCCGAGGTCGGTCCCCGCAGGGTCGCGGTGGAGGCGGGGGTGGGGGCGTTGGCGGTGGCGGCTGCGGCCGCCGTCCTCTTCGCAACCGCACTCTACGCTTATCTCTACATCCCCTTTTCCGACGCCCACGACTGGGCGGCGGCGGTGTTCCGCGCCGAGCGCAGCGGCGACTGGCTGGGCTATATTTGGGCCCCGCACAATTCGCAGCGGATGCTCTGGGTGCGCATCGTCGAGGCGCTGGACATCGAGTGGACCAGGGGGCGCGCGCCCGTGTTCCTCTGGGCGGGCGGCTTGGCCTGGCTGCTCGGGGCGGTGGCCGTGGCGGCGGCGATCGCGCGCGCACCGATGGCGCTGCGCACGCGCGTCTGGCTCGGCGTTGGCGCGGGGCTCCTGCTGGCGGACGTGATGCTGGCGGAGGATCTCTCCGAATCGATCGATTCTCTCTACCTGTTCTGCGTCGGCCCTGTGCTGGCCGCCGCCGTCGCCCTGGCGAGCGCCCGAGGGGCGGGTCTGCGGTCGCCGGCGTTCTGGGCGGCGGTCGCCCTGGCCGTGGTCGCCAGCGGCGGGGGCTTCGCCGCCCTGGTCGTCTGGCCGGCGATGGCGGTGGGCTTGTGGCTCGATGGACGGATCGACGCGCGTCTCGGGGTGGTGGGCCTCGTCGGCGCCGTCCTGGTCGCCGTCCTGGAGGCGGGGCTAGGCGCTCCGTCCGCCTCCCTGGGCGCGGGCGGCGGCGGGCTAGGCCACCTGGTCAAGACGATGGTGTATTTCCTCGCCTTCTGCGGATTGCCCTGGAGCCGTCTGGGGCGTCTGTGGGTGGGCGACCTCCTCGGAGTCGTCGTGCTCGCCGGCGCAGGGTTGGCGCTGCGCCGGGCCTGGCGCGACCGCGGGGAGCCGGGCCATGCCGTGGAGCGCGCGGGTGCGGTGCTGGTCGTGTTCGGCCTCCTCGCCGCGCTCCTGGCCGCCGTCGGGCGGGTGGACGAGCTGCCCGCTCCTATAGTCCCCGAGCGCTACACCCCCTTCGCCGCCGCCCTGCAGCTGGGTGTGGGGCTCGGCCTGGCGCGCGCGCTGGACGCGCGCCTGCGCAGGCGCGCCGATGCGGCGACCGCAGCCGCGCTCGCCGCGATCGCCGCGGCGCTGGTTATCGACCTGCAGGGCGCGGGTCGCCTGCGCCTCGCCGCCGATCGCATCCGTGCGGCGAGCGTCGCGTTCGACCGCGGCGCGACGACGACGGGCGACATCGTGATCCACCCCCGCCCCGCCGTCGCCCGCGCCGTCCGCGCGCAACTGCGCGCGCGGGGCCTGCCGAGCTGAGCGCATGCCCCGCCAGTTCGCCATCCATCATCCGCCGGCGCGCCTGTCGCTGAAGGCCAACCCGTTCGGCAAGGACGTGGCCAACCTCGGCCTGTTCCGCGCCATCGCCCAGCACGGCGGCCTCGAGCGGCTGCACGTCGCCGCCCACGTGCACGCGCCCGCGGCCGACATCGCCGGCGACCTCGAGCTGACGCGGCCGCTCGCCGTCTCCACCGGCCCGATCAGCGACCTCGGCCCCGTGGCGCAGGCGGGGACGCTGCTTCGCGGCCAGCCCACCATCGCCGAGGTCGCCTGGCGGCGCGAGGCGATGGCGGGGAGCGCCAAGGCCTTCAGCCTTATGGGGCTCGTCCACACGCTGGCGCCGCCGGCCACGCGCGAGCAGATCGCCCGATGCTCGACTGCGCCCGTGCAGCCGTGGGACGCCCTGATCTGCACCTCGCCCGCGGTGCGCGAGAACCTGGAGGCGATGTTCGACGGCTGGGAGGCGCACCTCCTGCGCCGCTTCGGCGGAACCCGCGCTCCGCGGCCCGCCCTGCCGGTGATCCCCCTGGGCGTCGACGCCGCGCGCTTCGCCGACCTGGGCGAGCGACCGCAGGTGCGGGCGCGGCGGCGCGAGGCGCTGGGCGTGGCCGAGGGCGAACCGCTCGTGCTGTGGGTGGGGCGGCTCTCCTATTTCGAGAAGGCCTTCCCCCAGGCCATGTTCCGCGCCGTGCGCCAGGCGGCCGAGCGCGCCGGGGTTGGGGCGCACTTCGTCCTGGCCGGCTGGTTCCCCGAGCCCGGCGACGAGGCGATGTACCGCCAGGCGGCCGAGATGTGCGCGCCTGGCGTGCGCGTGCACTGGATCGACGGCAACGACCGCGAGGGCGTGGGCGAGCTGTGGGCGGCGGCCGACGTCTTCCTCTCGCTGGTCGACAACATCCAGGAGACCTTCGGCATCACCCCGGTGGAGGCCAAGGCGGCCGGCCTGCCGGTGGTGGCCAGCGACTGGGACGGATATCGCGCCACTGTCCGCGATGGGGTGGACGGATTCCTGATCCCCACCCTAGGCGGCCCGGCCGGCGCGCTCGGCGAGCAGCTGGCCGTGCGCCACGGCGCCGATTTGGACAGCTACCAGACCTACGTCGGCGTCGTGGCCCAGCACACCGCGGTGGACATCGAGGCCGCCGCCGACCGCTTGGCGCGCCTGTTCGCCGAACCCGACCTGCGCCGCCGCATGGGCGAGGCGGGCCGCGCCCACGTGCGTGAGACCTACGACTGGCCGCACATCGCCCATCGCTACATGGACCTGGCCGACGAGCTGGCGCGGCTGCGCGCCGCGGCGCCCGATCAGCCGCCGCCGCCGCCGCGGCCCGTGCGCGGCGACCCCTTCGCCGCCTTCGCGACCTTCGCCACCCACGCGCTCACCACCGACACCCTGCTGCGGCTGCGCGAGGCGAACACGCCGTTCGCGCTCGGCGCCTCCACCCACGTGCGGCTCGACGAGCTCTACGCCCCGTGGCGCCTCAGCCTCGACGAGACGGGCGCTCTGATTGCGGCGCTGGAGGCGGCGGGGGGCGCCGGCACCGCGGGGGTCCTGGTGCAGAGCCTGCCGCCGCCACGGCGCCCGTGGGCGATGATGACGCTGGCCTGGCTCGCCAAGCTGGGCGTGCTCGACGCCGGGGCACGCTGACGCCCGGGCGCCTCGCCGCGCGGTGAAGCTTGGTCGAGACGCGACCTGACCAAATGCAGGCGTGCGTCTCGCCGACGTTCCTCGTTCCTCGTTCCTCGGCCTTGCGCCGAGGAGCCGGTCAAGCTTCAGGACTTGGCGTCGGCTGCGAGGCGCAGGATGGCTCCGTTGCGGTCGTCGGTCACCCAGATCGCGCCATCGGGGGCGACGGCGAGCCCCGCCGGTCCGCCCATCGGCCGCTTGCCGGGGACGGCGCCCCAGCCCGGGGTGAGCGCCTCTGCGGTGGCGGCGGGGCCGGCGGTGTAGGCCTTCGGCACGGGTCCGCCCGGGGTGTAGACGTCGTAGCGCGGGCTGGCGTTGGCGCGCGGCACGCCGGAGGCGTCGAGCGCGTAGGCCACCACGCGCGCGCCGCCGGGCTGGTAGCCGTGCAGCGCCACGACCAGCTTGCCGTCCAGCTTGGGGAACATGGCGCCGCGATAGGTGAGCATGGCCAGCGGCGCGCTGTGCGGCGGCAGCATGAGCACCGGGCGGGTCGCAGCCGGGCCCTTGCAGTCCACTGGCGACCTGGCGGCCCAAGCGGGCGAAGCGCGCATGTCGTCGAAGCAGTAGGGCCAGCCGTAGAAGGCGCCGGTCTTGATCAGGTTGATCTCGTCGTACGGCTGGTCGAGCGGCTTGAAGTCGATGGAGTTCTCGCCCTGAAGCACCCGGCCATCGGGGGTGAGCGAGAGGGCCACCGAATTGCGCAGCCCCCGCGCCACGGTGGTGAACTGCGGGCTCCAGCGCCCGTGGCCCAGGTAGGCGTAGCGGCGCAGCACCGCCTGGGGCGCCGGGCCTTCCACCGCGGCGCACGTGCCGTCGGGCGTGCGGTCGGCCTTGGCGGCGCAGTCGTCGGTGGGCGCGCCCACGTCGACCATCAGCGCGCCGTCGGGCATGAACAGAAAGGCGGGGAGGGGATGGCGGTCGGGATGCAGGCGGTTGTCGGGCAGCCCCTGCACCACCTTCACCACGCTCGCCTGCGGGTCGGTCGCGTTCGGATCGAAGCGCAGGATGGCGCCCATCTCGCCGACGTAGACGCCGCCGTCCGGCCCCTTGGCCAGGGTGTGCGGCATGGCCAGGCCCTTAAGCACTGGGACGATCGTGGCCGCGCCATGCGCATCCAGCTTCAGCCGCCACACGCCGCCCGTGCCCGGCGTCCACGAGCCGAGATCGCTCACCAGCCAATCGCGGCCCGCCCCGTCCAGCCCGAGGAGGGTGCGCGGCATGCGGATGCGCCGCGCGCCGCCGGCGGGGGCGAGCACAAGGCCCGCGCACATGCCGGGCTCGGTCCCCACCGCCGCGCGTGGGAAGCCGCCGCAGGGCGAGCCGCCGGTGGCGTAGGCGATGTGCGCCGTGGCGGCGTGCGCGCTCAAGGCGGCACCGCTCGTCAGCAGCGTCGCAGCCAGGGCGCCTAGAATAGGCCGCATCGGTCGATCTCCTCGTCAAGTGCTGCGAGCATGGCGCCGCTTGTCGACGGAGGCGAGACGTTCACGCAATCGCTTCGGCCTCGCCCTGCGTCGGCGCCGGCCGTCTGCGGGCCGCAGCCTGCGCGAAGGCCACCCCGCCGAGCGCCACCGCGCCGCCCAGCGCCTGCATAGGCGTCACCGCCTCGCCGAACACGAGCCAGCCGAGCAGTGCGGCGACCACGGGCTGCACGAGCACGACCACGGCGGTCAGCGTCGCCGGCAGCCGTCCGAGCGCCCAGGCGATCGCCCCCTGTCCGCCCACGTGCATCAGCGCCAGGCCCACGAGCGGCGCCCAGCCCCACGCCACGGCAGGCAGGATCGGCTCGCGCAGCATGAGCGCGGCCGCAAGGAGGCATGGCCCGCTGATCAGGCTCGCCCAGAACATCACCGCCCATGCGCCCATGCGCCCGCGCGCCTCGCGCACGCACAGGAAGTAGCCCGAGTACCAGACGGCGGTGAGCGTCGCGAGCAGGTCGCCCAGCGGCGGATCCGCCCCCGGCGCGGCGGCGCCCTCCCGCGCCAGCGCCATCGCCACTGCGCCGCCCATCGCCGCGGCCAACCCGAGCAGGAACAGCATCCGCGGGCGCTCGCGGAACACGATCCAGCCCACCGCCGTGACGATCACGGGCGTCAGGTTCGACAGCACCGTCGAATTGGCGACGGAGGTGTCGTGGATGGCGTAGTGCCAGAAGGCGAGGTCCAGCGCGAAGAACACCCCTGCCGCCAGCGCCGCCCGGCTGGGGCGCCCTACCGTTCCGCGCCCGTCGCCCCGTCCGCGGCGCGCCAGGAACCACAGCAGGGGCAGGGCGAGGCTCACCCTCCAGAAGCCGACGGCTGAGGGCCCGGCGTGCGCCAGCCGCACCATCACCGGCCCCGTGCCGATCAGGCACGCGCCCGCCAACAGCACGAGGAGCGCACGGCGCTCGGAAGCGGGGGCGTACATGCGCGCGGGTAGAGCCCGCGCCGCCGCCGAAGTCGACCCGCCCCTTACAGCCCCGCGCGCCGGCGCACCTCTCCCGGCGTCACACCCGAGGCCCGCAGCGCCGCGAGCGCCTGCGCCCCGTCACGCTTGGCCAGCCGCTTGCCGTCGGGGCCGAGCAGAAGGCGATGGTGGCGGTAGGTGGGTGTCGGCAGGGTGAGGAGCGCCTGCAGCAGGCGCTGCACGTGAACCGCCTCGCGTAGGTCCTCGCCGCGGATCACGTGGGTCACACCCTGCAGCGCGTCGTCCACTACGCAGGCGAGGTGGTAGGCCACGCCGACATCCTTGCGCGCCAGCACCACGTCGCCGGTGGCGCCGGGCGTGGCCAAGCCGCTCCCAGTGTCGAGATCCACATAGGCCAGCCGGTCATAGGCCGCGCCCAACGTGTCGCGCGCTCGCGCCAGCGAAAGCCGCCAGGCGAAGGGTTCGCCGACATCCAGCCGCCGAGCCTCCTCCGCCAGGGCGAGCGGTCCGCCGCGGAGGGGGGCCTGCGGGCCGTGCGGGGCGGAGGCGGCGGCCTGCGCCGCCTCCTTGCGGGTGCGGAAGTCGCGGTAGAGCAGGCCGCCCTCCCGCAGCCGGTCCACCGCCATGGCGTAGGCGGCCATGTGCTCTGACTGGCGGCGCACCGGGTGCTCCCAGTCCAGCCCCAGCCAGGCCAGGTCGGCGTAGATCGCCGCCTCGAATTCGGGGCGACAGCGTGTGGCGTCGATGTCCTCGATGCGCAGCAGGAGCCGCCCGCCCGCCGCCTGCGCCGCGTCGGACACCGTCAGCGCGGCGAGCGCATGCCCCAGATGCAGCGGCCCGGTGGGCGAAGGGGCGAAGCGGGTGACGAAGGGTGCGGCCATGCGGCCCCCGTTACGGCGCCGCGCGGGCGGGCTTGCAAGCGGGCGCGCCCTCCTGTTCGTGGGCCGCCATGCCCGCGCCCGATCCCGCCTCCCTCGCCGCCGCCCGCCGGGCGCTGGCCGCCGCCGACCCGGCCATGGCTAGGCTGGACCGCGACCTCGCCGCCTTCGACTGGCGCTCGCGCCCCGGCGGCTTCGAGGGCCTGTTGCGCATGATCGTCGGCCAGCAGGTCTCGGTGGTCTCGGCCGACGCCACCTGGGGGCGCCTCGTGGCCGCTTGCGAGGGCGCCGTGTCGCCCGAGGCTGTGGCGGCGCTCCCGGTCGAGGCGCTGCGCGGCTGCGGCTTCTCCGGCCAGAAGGCGCGCTACGCCCACGCCATGGCCGAGGCCGTGAAGGGCGGGGGAATCGACTTCGCAGCCCTGTCGGCCCTGCCCGAGGCCGAGGCCCTGGCGGTGCTGGAGGCCCTGCTCGGCGTCGGCCGTTGGACGGCGGAGGTCTACCTGATGATGGCCGAGGGCCGGCTCGACGCCTTCCCCGCCGGCGACATCGCCGTGCAGGAGGCCATGCGCTGGCTGGACGAAGGCGCGGCGCGCCCCGCGCCCGCCGAGGCCTACGCCCGCGCCGAGGTCTGGCGCCCGCACCGTGCGGTGGCGGCGCACATGCTGTGGGCCTGGTACCTGCAGGTGAAGTCCGGCGCGGCGCCGCACCCGCTGGGCGAGGCGACGCGCACCAGCCCCTCCGCGGGGGTGGGCGCATGAGCGCGCCGCTCGACGGGCCCCGCCGCCCGCCCGCCACGGGGGGCGCGCCCACCTCGCTGGTGATCTTCGCCCACGGCTACGGCTCCAACGGCGACGACCTGATCGGCCTCGCACCCGTCCTCGCCCGCGCCCTGCCGACCACCGCCTTCGTCTCGCCCAATGCGCCGGAGCCCGTGCCCGGCTACCCCGGCGGCCACCAGTGGTTCCCCATCAGCCGGCTCGACCCCCACCTCCTGGCGCAGGGCGCCCGCGCCGCGGCGGGGAGCTTGGAGCGCTTCATCGATGGCGAACTCGCGCGCCACGCCTTGCCGGCCACGGCCTGCGCGCTCGTGGGCTTCAGCCAGGGGTCGATGATGAGCCTGCATGTGGGCTTGCGCCGCGCCGAGCCTCTGGCGGCGGTGGTCGCCTTCTCCGGCGCCCTGGTCGCCCCCGAGCGGCTGTCGGCCGAACTTCGCAGCCGCCCCCCCGTGCTCCTCGCCCATGGCGAGGCCGACGAGGTGGTCCCCGTCCACGCCCTGGCCGCCGCGCGCGACGCCCTGGCCGCGGCGGGGGTGGGCTGCCGCTGGCGCGTCTCGCCGCGCCTGCCGCACTCGATCGGGGAGGACGGGCTGGCGACGGCCGCCGGCTTCCTGCGCGACGCCTTCGCAGGACGGTTGGCGGAGTGGGCGGGACCGCAGGCGGCGGGGTAGGGCCTTGCGCCCTCGAGCCCGGGCCGTCGCTCAAGCGAGGCTTTACCGCGCCTTCTCGCTCACCACCACGAGCGGCCCGAGCCCCGTGCGCGGATCGCGGCGCTTCATCGCCGGCGCCCAGATGCTGGAGACGACGCCGTCGAGGTAGAGGGCGTCCTGACAGTCCAGCCGGGTCTGGAAGAGCCTGGCCAGACGTCCGAACGAGACGGGGTCGGTGCTGATCACGAAGGCGGCGAGCCCTCCACCGCAGGCGCCGACGGCGTTGCGGATTTTCCGGGACGGACCGTCGGCGGCGACGGCCGGGTGCAGCCGACCGCCTTCAAGCAGAAGCGGTCCCGATTGCGTGGCCCAGATCGGCGCAGGCGCCAGAGCCAGGAAGCGCTTGGTCTCGGTGACGTGCGCCGCGCCGCGGACGTCGGTCCAGAAGACGCCGTTGGGTGATAGATAGAAGTTGCCTTCGCCGCGTCCGGTATCCGTCGGATGGGTCGCCTGGCCGGCTTGCACCAGAAGTCCGACCGGAGCTCGCGCGGAGTCGAACATCCCCGCGTTCATCGCGAAGCGCACGCGAGATGCGCTGGAGCCGAGGCTCCGTTCGAGGCGCGCGAAGCCCCCGATCGGACCGGTCGCGTCGCGCCACACGATACGGAGCGCGTCTCGCTGCGGTTCATAGCGGCAGACGACGAAGCGTGAAGTCTCGAACGTCACGGTCGAGCAGGCCGCCGCCGCTGTTGCGACCGGCTCCCTCGGTGAGGCCGCCGCCGGCGGATCGGATGCTACGACGCTTGCGACGGCGAGCAAGACGGCGGCGACCTTCCCAGCCGACCGCCGAGTTCCTTGAGAAGCCGCAACCAGCGCCGGGAGCCGAATGCCCCACATACAGTCCGGTCTCCGGGCTCTCGGCCCGCGCTCCGCACCGCCTGCCCACCGTGCGCCTCCAAGCGCGGGAGGGCGCACGCGTGCGCTTTTTCCAGGCCACGCTCGGTTCAGACGTAGGTGTCGGCGCCTCAGGCGGCGGTCCATCCGCCGTCCATGGAGAGGTTGGCGCCGGTGATCTGGGCGGCGGCGTCGCCGCAGAGGAAGACGAGGAGGGCGGCGACCTGCTCGACCGTCACGAAGGCCTTGGTGGGCTGGGCGGCCAGCAGCACGTCGGCCATCACCTGCTCGCGGGTGAGGCCGCGGGCTTTCATGGTGTCGGGGATCTGCGCCTCCACCAGCGGCGTCCACACGTAGCCGGGGCTGATGGCGTTGACGGTGATCGCGTCGCGCGCGAGCTCGAGCGCGGCGGTCTTGGTCAGGCCCTCGATGCCGTGCTTGGCGGCCACGTAGGCCGACTTGAAGGGCGAGGCGACCTTGCTGTGGGCGCTGGCGGTGGAGACGATGCGGCCCCAGCCGGCGCGCTTCATGTGCGGGATGGCCGCGTGCATGGCGTGGAAGGCCGAGCTGAGGTTGATGGCGATGATGCGGTCCCACTGCTCGGTGGGGAAGTCCTCGATGGGCGAGACGAACTGCACGCCGGCGTTGTTGACCAGCACGTGCAGGCCGCCGAACGCTTCGGCTGCGGCCTCGACCATCTCGCCGACCTCGGCGGGCCGCGTCATGTCGGCGGGGGAGTGCAGGGCGCGCACGCTGAACTCGGCCTCGATGGCGGCGCGCGCCGCCTCGATGGCGTCGGGCGCGCCGAAGCCGTTGAGCATGACGTCGCAGCCCTCGGCGGCTAGCGCGCGGGCGCAGGCCAAGCCGATGCCGCTCGTGGAGCCGGTGACGACGGCGGCGCGGCCGTTGAGGCTCCCCGTGGCGCTCATCGGACGGCTCCGGAGTAGGGGGTCATGGAATAGGGGCGGGCGGAGGGCGCGGCGCCCCAGGCGGTGTTCGGCTTCGCCTGCATGGTGAAGCGCAGGGTTCCGCCGCGCAGGATCTCGTCGTGGGTGAGATAGACGCGGTCGAGCGGCCTGCCGTCCAGCGTCACCTGGCCCACGTAGGGGTGCGCGTCCGACAGGCCCTGCGCCTCGACGGTGAAGCGGCGGCCGTTGGGCAGCGCGAGCACCGCGTGGCTGACGAAGGGGCGGCCGATCACGTACTGGTTTGAGCCGGGCGCCACCGGATAGAAGCCGAGCGCCGTCATCAGCAGCCATGCCGACATCTGGCCCAGGTCGTCGTTGCCGACGAGGCCGTCGGGGGCGGGGCGGTACTGGCTTTCGACGATCTGCTTCACCCGCGCCTGCGTGCGCCAGGGAGCGCCGGCGTAGGCGTAGAGGTAGGCCATGTGGTGGCTGGGCTCGTTGCCGTGCACATACTGGCCGATCAGGCCGGAGATGTCCTCGACGCTGGCGTAATCCTTCGGGTCGACCTTCTGGTCAAAGGTGCGGTCGAGGCGCGCGATCAGCTTGGCGTCGCCGCCCATCAGCCGGATCACGCCGCCGATGTCCTGCGGCACGTAATCGGAGTACTGCCAGGCGTTGCCTTCGGTGAAGCCCGAGTCGGCTCCAGCCCGGGCGGGATCGAAGGGCTCGCGCCACGCGCCCGACGCCAGCTTGGGCTGGGCGAAGCCTGTGGCGGGGTCGAACACGTTGCGCCAGTTCCCGGCGCGCTTGAAGAAGCGGGCCGCCACGTCGGTGCGGCCGAGCTTCTGGGCGGCGCGCGCGATCGTCCAGTCGTCGAAGGCGTACTCCAGCGTCTGCGAGACGCCCTGGCCGTCCACGTCCACCGGCACGTAGCCTTGCTCGATGTAGGCGCCGAGGTGGCCGTAAGGGCGGTAGTCAGCGCTGGCCACCATGGCGTCCAGCGCGCGGTTGGGGTCGAAGCCGGGCAGGCCCTTCATGACGGCGTCGGCCAGCTCGGGCACGGCGTGGTAGCCGATCATGCACCAGGTCTCGAGCCCAGCCTCCTGCCAGATGGGCAGGATTCCGTAGGGGCTTTCCTGCTGCGAAACGAGCAGCGAGCGCATCACGTCGGTGTTGCGCTTGTCGGGCTCGATCAGCGTCATCAGCGGCTGCTCGGCGCGGTAGGTGTCCCACAGGCTGAAGCTGGAGACGAAGGCGAAGCCGTCCGCCTTGTGGGCCGCGTTGTCGGGGCCGACGTAGCCGCCGTCGACGTCCATGGAGAGGCTGGGCGCCAGCAGCGCGTGGTAGAGGGCGGTGTAGAGGCTGCGCTTGAGGGGCGCGGGGGCGTCGAGGTCGACGCGGGCGAGCTCGCCCTCCCAGGCTTTGCGGGCGTCGGCGCGCACGGTGTCGAAGTCGAAGCCCGGGACCTCGGCCTGCAGGTTGGCGACCGCGGCGTCCTCGCTGGTGGGCGACAGCGCCACCTTGGTGACCAGCGGCCCCTTCAGCGCGCCGAAGTCGAACACGCCGACCAGGCCACGGCCGTGGATGAAGGGCGTGTCGCTGGCGCTGTTCCCGGGAGGCGCGAAGCCCTTGTAGGGCGCCTCCACCGGCTCGCGGTCGTAGAGCTGGTGGCCGGTGGGGGCCTGCGAGAAGCGCAAAGCGAAGTACAAGCGCCGCCCCGGCGCCCAGCCCCGGGTCTCGCGCATGCCGGTGACCACGCCGTCCGGGCGGATGCGCAGCGACGACCACAGGACCTTGCCCGGGTAGTCGTAGATGGCGTGGCGCAGGTCGACGAGCACGTGCGCCGGCTTGCCGGCCGGAAAGCTGTAGCGGTGCACGCCCACGCGAGGCGAAGCGGTGAGTTCGGCGCGCACGCCGTAGTCGTCCAGCGTCACGGCGTAGTAGCCGGGGTGCGCCTCCTCGGTGGCGTGGCGGAAGCGTGAGCGGTAGCCGGAGCCGGGCACGGCAGGGTCGCCCGGATCGAGCTTCACCTCGCCCGCGATCGGCATCAGCGACACATCGCCCAGATCGGAGTGACCCGAGCCCGAGAAGTGGGTGTGGCTGAAGCCCTGTATCGTGCTGTCTTCGTAGCGGTAGCCGGCGGCGTGGGTGTAGCTGTGCTTGAAGTCGGCGATCAGCGTGTCGGGGCTGAGCTGCACCATGCCGAACGGGACCACCGCGCCGGGATAGGTGTGCCCGTCCGCCCCCGTGCCGATGAAGGGGTCCACCGCCTCGTAGGCCGAGGTGGGCGCCGCGAAGGCGGGAGCGGCCAGCGCGAAGGCGGCGGTCGCGGCGAGCAGGGCGGCTCGGATCATGCGGCGGGGGCCATGACGAGGAGGGAGGAGGTGGCCGAGGCCAGCAGGCGGCCGTCTCGATCCTTCAGCGTCGCCTCGGCGAAGGCGGCGCGGCGGCCCATGGTCAGCACGCGGCCCTCGGCGCGCACCACGCCCGTCTCGGCGCTGACGGCCTTGTGGTAGGCGACCTTGATCTCGAGCGTGGTGTAGCGCCAGCCGGGCTCCAGCCTGGTCTGCACAGCGCACCCGCAGGCCGAGTCGAGCAGTGTGGCGGCGTAGCCCCCGTGCACCATGCCGATGGGATTGTACGCGTGCAGGCCTGGCGTGCCCTCGAAGGCGGCGAAGCCCGGATCGAAGGCCACTGGCGCGAAGTCCAGCGACTGGCTGATGCCAGGGCGGCGGCCCTGCGCCAGGAGCGCGCGCAGCTGCTCCAGTCCGGAGAGGTGCAGGCCGATCTCGGCCGTCATGTCCATGCGCGACGTCTCCGGTGCGGCGGGAGACAAACCCCGTCGCGCGGCCGGGCGCAAGCCGATTGCAGGCGTGCGCCGATCGCGGGACAAGGCGCGCCCAGCTCCAGCAGGACGCGCCCATGCCCGCCGACCTCGACCCCGGCCTCGACCGGAGCCACGACCCGGCGCGCCGCCCCTGGGTCGCCTCGGCCGACGGCCACGCGGAGTTCCCGATCCAGAACCTGCCGCACGGCGTGTTCAGCGTCGGAGGCGAGGCGCCGCGAGGGGGCGTCGCCATCGGCGACGAGGTGCTCGACATGGCGGCCGCCGTCGCCGCCGGGCTGTTCGCCGGCGAGGCGCAGGAGGCGGCGCAGGCCGCCGCCGCGGCGCCGCTCAACGCCTGGATGGCGCTGTCGACGCAGCCGCGCCGAGCGCTGCGGCTGCGGCTGAGCGACCTGCTGGCCGAAGGCGCGGCTGAGCGAAGCGCGATCGAGCCGCTGCTACGGCCGGCCTCCGCAGTACGCATGCACCTGCCGGCTGCGGTGGGCGACTACACCGACTTCTACGCCGGCATCCACCACGCCCTGACCGTCGGCAAGCAGTTCCGGCCCGACAACCCGCTGCTGCCCAACTACAAGTGGGTGCCGATCGGCTACCACGGCCGCGCCTCCTCGGTGCGCGTCTCCGGCGAGCCGGTGCGGCGGCCCTGCGGCCAACGCAAGCCGCCCGAGGCCGAGGCGCCCGTCTTCGGTCCCTCGCGCCGTCTCGACTACGAGCTGGAGGTCGGCCTCTGGGTCGGGCGCGGCAACGCGCCGGGAGAGACCATCCCCATAAGCGAGGCGGGCGAGCGGATCGCGGGCCTGTGCCTTCTCAACGACTGGTCGGCGCGTGACCTGCAGGGGTGGGAGTACCAGCCGCTCGGCCCCTTCCTGGCCAAGAGCTTCGCAACCACCGTCTCGCCATGGGTGGTGACGACCGAGGCGCTGGCGCCCTTCCGCACCGCCCAGCCGCCGCGGCCCGACGGCGATCCTAAGCCGCTGCCCTACCTGTGGGACGAGGCCGACCAGGCGGCGGGCGCCCTTGCGGTCGAGCTGGAGGTGTGGCTGCAAGCATCGGGAATGGGCGCTCCGCACCGCCTCTCGTCCAGCGCCATGACAGACATGTACTGGACCCCTGCGCAGCTCCTGGCCCACCACGCTTCGAACGGCTGCGACCTGCGGCCGGGCGATCTCCTGGGCACGGGCACGATCGCTGGGCCGCGCCCGGAGCAGGGCGGCAGCCTTCTCGAGCTGTCACAAGGCGGCAAGGCGCCGGTCAAGCTGGAAGGGGGCGGCGAACGCGCCTTCCTGGAGGATGGCGACGAGGTGATCCTGCGCGCGCACGCCCGGCGCGAAGGTTTCGTGTCGATCGGTCTCGGTGAGAGCCGCGCACGCATCTCTCCGGCCCAGTGAGACCGGCTCCGCTCTAGCTGCGCGCCAGCCCCATTTGCACCACGTCGATGCGGCCGGTGCGGAAGCCGGCCTCGCAGTAGGCCAGGTAGTAACGCCACAAACGGTCGAAGCGCGCGTCGAAGCCGAGCGCCGCGACATCGGCGGCGCGGGCGCGGTAGCGGCGTCCCCATTCCTTCAGCGTATCGGCGTAGCCCCGTGCGTAGCGCTCGATCCCGGTCCAGCTCAGGCCGGCGCGCGACGTCTCTTCGCGCAGGCGCCGTTCGCTGGGCAGCATGCCGCCGGGGAAGACGCGCAACTGGATGAAGTCGGGGCGGCGCTTGTAACCTTCGAAGAGCTCGTCGGCGATGGTGATGATCTGCAGACCCGCGCGGCCGCCGGCGATGAGGCGCTCGCGCACCACATCGAAGAAGGCGGGCCAGTAGCGCTCGCCGACCGCCTCGAACATTTCGATGGAGGCCACGCGGTCGAAGCGGCCCTCCACGTCGCGGTAGTCGCACAGCCGCACGTCTATGCGCTCCGAGAGCCCCGCCTCCTGCACCCGGCGGGCGGCATGGGCGTGCTGGGCCTCGGAGATGGTGACCGCCGTCACCTTCGCCCCGTGTTCGCGCGCGGCGTAGAGGGCGAAGCCGCCCCAGCCGCAGCCGATCTCGAGCAGGCTCTGCCCGGCGCGCAGGTTTATCGCCGCCGCCAGCGCCGCGTGCTTCTCGCGCTGAGCGGCCTCCAGGCTCTCGCCGGGGGTGAAGGCCAGGGCGGAGGAGTAGTTGAGATCGGCGTCTAGCCACAGGCGATAGAAGTCTTCGCCCAAGTCGTAGTGGGCGGCGATGTTGCGGCGCGAGCCCGAGCGGGTGTTGCGATTGACCGCATGGGTGATCGCCTGGGCCAGGCGCAGAAGCGGGTTGCCCTTCATCTCTCCCTCCAGCGCGTCGAAGTTGGCGCTGAAGGCGGTGAGCGTCTGGGCGAGGTCGGGTGTGTCCCAATCGCCGGCGACGTAGCCGTCGGCGAAGCCCACGTCGCCACGGGTCAGGATGCGGCTCAACGTGCGTGCGGAGCGCATCTCGAATCGCGCGTCCACTCCCGGCGTCTTGCCTGGGCAGTGCGCCACCGCGCCAGACGGCAGGACGAGGTCGAGGCTTCCCACCGTCCACACCCGGCGGATGCCCTCGGCGGCGGCCAGGATGGCGGGATTGTCTCGCCGGCCGGCGAGCGCCGGCGCAGCGGCGTCGTCGTCGAGGGGAAGGCTTGTCACCGTCAACCGCCCACCTTGGCGGCCAGGGCGCGGGTGATGGCCGCTCCGGCGGCGGCCGCGGCGCCGCTGGCGACGCCACCCCAGATCATGTCGGCGACGGTCACTTTCGTCGACCAGTGCGCCATGGTCGCCGCGCAGGTGAGATCGTAGGTGCCGTAGGCCAGCACCCCCAGCACCGCGCCCGGCACAACGGCCGCCGTCCACCCGGAGGTCGCGCCCGGCAGCACAGCAAAGTACACCAAGCCGGCGACATACATGAGGTAGAAGACGATCGCCGGGGCGAGCCTGACCTTCTCGGCGAGGAGCGACCCCAGTTCGGGGCGGTAGAGCCTGGGCCCGGCGACGGCGAGCCAGCCGCCGTCGAGCACAATGAAAGCGAGTGCGGTGGCGATGTAGGCCATGGCGATGCGTGTCATGCGTCTAGCCTCCTCAGCTATGGACGGGGCGCATGCGGTAGTGGCTGACGCCCCATTCGGCGCCGCCCGCGTGGCCGAACAGGCCGGCGGTCGCCATGAAGAAGAGACGCCAGCGCCGGCCCCAGAGTCTCGCTGTCGCGCCGTAGGTCTGGCGCAGCACCTCCGCGATCTCGACGGGATGGGCGTCGTAGTTCTGCAGCCATTGGTCGGCGGTGCGGGCGTAGTCGGCCCCGCTCCAGCGCCAGTCCTGCTCGACGCGGAAAAGGTCGCCGAACTGGCGCACCAGGTCGTGGCTGGGCATGACGCCGCCGGTGAAGAAGTGCTGGGCGATCCAGTCGGCCGGATCCTCCAGGTCGAAGCGGTAGGGCGTCGAACGGTGGCTGAACACGTGGAGGAACAACGCGCCGTCGGGCTTCAGCCAGCCGCGGGCGCGTTCCAGCAGCGCGCGCCAGTTGGCCATGTGCTCGAACATCTCCACCGAGACGATGCGGTCGAAAGCGGCGTCGGTGGCGAAGTCGTTCATGTCGGCGGTGATGACGCGCAGGTTGGCGAAGCCGCGGTCTCGCGCGCGACCCTCGATGAATTCGCGCTGCGAAGCCGAGTTGGAGACGCTGGTGATCTTGGCCTTCGGATAATGCTCGGCCATCCACAGGCTGAGCGAGCCCCACCCGCAGCCGAGTTCGAGGAGGGCTTGGCCGTCTTGCAGGTCGGCGTGCTCGCAGGTCTCGGCCAGGGCGATCTCCTCGGCTTCGGCCAGCGACTCGACGCCTGTGGGATAGCGGCAGCAGGAGTACTTCAGCCGCGGCCCAAGCACGCGTTCGAAGAAGGCCGCCGGCACCTCGTAGTGCTGGGCGTTGGCGGCGTCGGTGTGTTCGGCCACCGGGCGCAGGGCCATGTGGCGGGCGAAGTCGGCGTCCATCTGCGGGTCGCCGTGCATGGTGCGGCTGGCGTTGGCCACGAGCAGGCGCACGGCGCCGCGCCGCACAGCGTCGGGCAGCGGCGCGCCCTCGAAGGTGGAGATCAAGGTGGCGACGGCGCTCATGGATCAGGCGTCCTTCTTCGGCGGGCGCGGCAGGAAGGGGCTCACACGCGATTGGTAGCGGCGGTAGGCGTCGCCACGCGAAGCCACCATCGCGCGCTCCAGGGGCGGCACTCCGGTTGCGTAGCGCAGGATCAGCAGCATCACCGTGGGGGCGAGGAAGGCGAGCCAGGTCGCGGGGTGCTCGAGGTCCAGCGCGATCACCGGATAGGCGAACCAGCCGAGCGCCTCGAACAGATAGTTGGGATGGCGTGACCAGCCCCAAAGGCCCGTATCGGCCACCTTGCCCTTGTTGTCGGGGTCGGCCTTGAAGCGCTTCATCTGCCCGTCGGCGAGACTTTCGCCGAGGATGGCGGCGATAAGCACGAGGGCGCCCGCGAAGTCACGCAGCCGTAAGTCGGGTGCTGGATCCCGTGCGGCGAACAACACCGAAACGGCGAGACAGGCGGTGATCGGCGCCTGCACGATCAGCAGGCCGAACATGCGCCCGATGAACTTCTCACCCCACTCTTTCTTGAGCTCGACGTAACGTGCGTCCTCCGGCCCCTTGGACACGCGCACAAGGATGTAGCCTCCAAGCCGCAGCGCCCAGACCGCGACCAACACGGCCACCAGCACTTGGCGCGCGTTCGGCGCGCCGGCTGCTGGGAGCGGAACAAGCGCGGCGAGGGCGCAGGTGGCGCCGGTGCCGAAGGTCCAGAACACGTCGGTCCATCCGCCGTCGTTCTTGGCGCGTACGGTGAGCCAACCGGCGGTCATCACGGCCAGCATGACGAGCAGGACGGCGAGGAGAAGGTGGATCATGCCGCGCCTCCCGTATGCGCCGTTATGAAGTCGGCGGTGTCATGCAGCACGGGGGCGAGGAATCGCAGCGGGGCGGCGATCGCGCCGATCAGCAGGGCGTGGCTCAACCCCTTGTATTCACGCAGCTCCACCGATCCGCCGGCGGCGCGCACCTTGGCGGCGAGGCGCGTGGTGTTGCCGGGCTTGACCACGGTGTCGGCGGTGTCGACGCCTAGGAACAGCGGCGGGTTGCGCCCGTCGACGTAGTTGATGGGCTGGGTGGCGGGGCGATCCTGCACCGGCCCGAAGATGATCTTCAGCGTGTCGTCCTGCAGAGGCAGGAAGTCGTAGGGGCCGGCCAAGCCCACCACCGCCCGCAGGTCACGCCCGGGCTCCATGTCCACCGCCTTGAGCCAGCGCTTGTCGAGCGCCAGCTCCATCACATTGTAGGCGCCGGCCGAATGGCCCATCAGCACGAGCTTCGAAGGGTCGCCGCCGTACTCGGCGGCGTGATCGCGCGCCCAGCGCACGGCGCGCGCATTGTCCTCCAGAAACGTCGGCCAGCGCACCTGCGGATAGATGCGATAATCGGGGATCATGGTGACGAAGCCGCGGCGCGCCAGCGAGAGGCCCACGAAGCGGTAGTCCTGCCGGCGCCCCTCCTCCCAAGAGCCGCCGTAGACGAAGACCACAACCGGCGCCGCGGCGTGCAGCGTGGTGGGACGGTAGACGTCGAGCCGGCCACGCTCGCCAGGCTGGAACGCCACGCCCGAGCTGACGGCGACACCGCCCGCCGGTTCGATGGCGTTCAGCACGCCCACGCTGGAGCAGCCGCTCAGAACAGCGGAGAGGGCGGCGAAGGGGGCGAAGCGCGCGAGGGCGCGGCGCAGGTTGACAGGCACGCGGGGGTTATCTCCTCGGGTCGAGCTACGGCCTGCCCGAGCGGTTGGATGCGAGCGACCATCCGGCGCCTCGCGTCGACCGTAGCTCTGGCATAGCAAGCGGCGTGGATGGAATGGCGGATCATGAAGGCGTCAGGCCGCTGTCGGTTGCGGTGATCGGCTCCGGCGTGTCCGGTCTGTCGTGCGCCTGGCTGCTGGGACGCACCCACCGGGTGACGCTCTACGAGGCCGCATCGCGCCTGGGCGGCCATGCGCATACGGTGGAGGCGCCGACGCCCGCTGGGCCGGTGGCTGTCGATACGGGCTTCATCGTCTACAACGAGGCGACCTACCCCAACCTGATGGCGCTGTTCGACCATCTGGGGGTGGCGACTCAGAAGGCCGACATGTCGTTCGGCGTCTCGCTCGACGAGGGGCGGCTCGAGTATGGCAGCCGCCATCCGCTGGCGATCTTCGCCCAGCCCGCAAACCTGCTGCGGCCGCGCTTCTGGCGGATGCTTCGCGACTTGGTGCGCTTCTACCGCGAGGCGCCCCAGGCGCTGGCGGCGCTGGAGCTGCAGCCGCAGACGCTGGGCGAACTGCTCGACCGTGGCGGCTATTCGCAGGCCTTCCAGGAGGACCACCTGCTGCCCCAGGTGGGCGCGATCTGGTCGACCTCGCCCGAAGGCGCGCGCGACTACCCGGCCGAGGCGCTGATCCGCTTCTTCGAGAACCATGGCCTCCTCAAGCTCTTGAGTCGTCCGCAGTGGCGTACGATTATCGGCGGCTCGCGCGCCTACCTCGCCGCCGTCGCGACCGATTTCGACGGTGAGGTCCGGCTCGGCGACCCGGTCACGGGCCTCGCACGGCGCCCCGATGGCGTGCGCGTGCGCACGGCCTGCGGCCACGAGGCGCGCTACGACCACGTGGTGGTCGCCGCCCACGCCGACGAGGCGTTGGCCATGCTGGATGCGCCCACCGCGCAGGAGCGCGAGGTGCTGGGCGCCTTCCGCTACAGCCGGAATCTCACCGTGCTGCACGACGATCCGGCCTTCATGCCGCGCCGCCGCGCCGCCTGGTCGGCATGGAACCACCTGGGTCGCCGGGGAGCGCCGGCGAGCGGGGTGTGCGTCACCTACTGGATGAACATGCTGCAGAGCCTGCCCAAGTCGCGCGAGCTGTTCGTCACCCTCAACCCACCCACGCCCGTGCCCGCCGAGCGGACCATCGGAGCGTACAGCTACGACCACCCGCTGTTCGATCAGGCCGCGATGGCGGCCCAGAAGCGGCTGTGGTCGCTGCAGGGCTGTGGCGGCGTCTGGTACTGTGGCGCCCACTTCGGCGCGGGCTTCCACGAGGACGGGCTGCAGTCGGGCCTGGCGGTGGCCGAGGCGCTCGGCGGCGTGCGTCGCCCCTGGACGGTGGAGCGCGAATCCGACCGCATCCACATCGCGCCCCACGCGGCCCCCGCGGCCACCCCGCTGGCGGCATGAGCGGGGAGGGCGCTTCCGCCCTCTACGTGGGCGAGGTGCGCCACACCCGCGTGCGCCCCCGCCGCCACGCCCTGCGCTACGGCGTCTTCATGGTGCTGCTCGACCTGGACGAGGTGGCCGATCTCGCCCGGCGGCTGCGAACCTTCTCGCTGAACCGCTTCAACCTGTTCGCCTTCTACCCGCGCGACTACGGCGACGGCTCGGCCACGCCGCTGCGCGCGCAGATCGAAAGCCGGCTCGACGGCGAGGGCCTCTCCATCGATGGCGGTCCCATCCGCCTCCTCTGCCTGCCGCGGGTCGTAGGCTACGTCTTCAACCCGCTCAGCCTCTACTTCTGCCACCGCCGAGATGGGCGGCTGCGCGCCATCGTCTACGAGGTGAGTTCCACCTTCGGCGAGCGACACAGCTATGTTGTGGAGGTCGGCGAGGAGGGTCCCATCCGGCAGCGCGCCAGGAAACGCCTGCACGTCTCGCCCTTCATGGGCATGGACATGGACTACGCCTTCCGCATCGTTCCCCCCGGCGAGGCGATCGCGGTGGCCATCGACAGCCGCGATGCGCAGGGGCCGATGCTCTTCGCTAGCTTCACGGGCGACCGCCGCCCACTGAGCGACCGCACGCTGATCCGCGCCTTCTTCACCCACCCTTTGCTGACCCTGAAGGTGACCGCGGGCATCCACTGGGAAGCGATCAAGCTTGTCGCCAAGGGCCTGCGCCTGCGCGGCGGCCCGCCCGCGCCGCCCGAAGGCGCAAGCCGCGGGGTGCTGGACAGCCGCTGAGGCTCACGCCAGTCGGCGATACTCCAGGAACGAGCCGTCCGCCACCTTGCCGCGGAGTGCGACCCAGCTCGAGGAGGCGTCGTACCAGTCGATGATCTCCGCATCGCCGGTGAGGGCGTATGCGGTCGCGGCCATGGCCTGACCGTCGGCCAGCTTCACCGTGTCGGCGCGCCTGGCGATGGTTTCGCGGATCAGCACGCCGGTCTGCGGATTGAACAGCGGCCGGCTCATCGCCCCGCGGTTCCAATGGGTCAGTGGAACCGTGCGGGCGGACGCGAGCACGGATGCGCCTCCGGAGCGCTCGATCCGCACACCCTCGCCTTCACGCCGCGCGGCGACGGTCTCGACCTTGCCATTGCTGATGGTGCGCGTCTCGAGCGAGGCGAACTGGTCGGGCGTGCTCCACACCTCGGTAGCGTCGTGGCGGTAGCGGAAGATCGGCACCGGGCCGAGCTTCACCAGCAGCGCCGCGGTGATCCTCGCCGTGAGTCCGCCGCCTTGCGCACTGATTACGACCGTATGCGTTCCGATCCGGCGTCCCCCGCGCCAGACTTCGAAGGCCAAGCGCCTCGGCGTCTGCCCCCACGCGAGCGCAGGCGCGACCAGCGCGGCGGCAGCCCCCATCAGCAGCGTGCGGCGGTGCGGAGCCGGGTCATGCATGGGAGGCGCGTCTCCGTCGCGATGAGGGCGGCGCGGGACGACGCCGAAACGCAGCGGTGCGGCCACGCTGCCAAGCTACGGCGCCGCCCACGTTTTGGCTTTCCGCCGGTCGATCCGCGGCTTAAGGGCGACGGGGGGTGGGGGCACCACACGCGTGAACATCAGACCGCTTATCGGGCTGCTGGGCGTCGTGATCGGCGTCGCGTTCTCCGAGCTGAACGATCAGCTCGCCAACATCGCGCTCCCCGACATCGCCGGCGGCCTCGGCATAGGCATGGAGGCCGCCTCTTGGCTGAACAGCATCTACCTCGTGGGGGTGGTGCTAGGTGCGGTGACCGGCCCCTCGCTGGCGGTGATCTTCTCTCAGCGGCGATTCATCCTGGGCGCGGTGGCCCTGGTGGTGGCGGCGTGCATGCTGCAGGTGGCGAGCCGCAACTACGGCCTGGCGTTGGGCGCGCGCTTCCTGGAGGGGGTGGGCGAGGGCGTCATCATCTCCAATCTGATTGCGGCGGCGTTGAAGGCGCTGAAGCCTGACATCCGTCTCTACGGCCTGATCTTCTACGCCATGACCGCCACCATGATCCCCAACCTGGCCACCGGGGTCGCGGCGCTGTGGGTCGACGTGGTGGGCGACTGGCGCTTCGTCTTCCTGCAGTCGCTGCCGCTGGCCGCGATCTCCGCCCTCCTGGTCTGGTGGGGCATGCCGCAGGATGCGCCCAAGCACGAAACCCTGGGGGAGTGGGACTGGCCCGGCGCGATCTTCGGCCTCCTGGCCTTCGGCTCGATCCTGGTGTTCTACGAGCAGGGCGAGCGCTACGACTGGTTCAACTCCAAGCTCCTGAACGTGCTGGCGCTGACGGGGTTCGTCAGCTTCATCCTGTTCGTCTATCGCGAAGTCACCGTGCCCGTGCCGCTCATCGGCATCCGCCTGTTGAAGAAACGCAACCTGCTCTACGCGGCGACGACGCTGATCCTGTTCATCGCCATCAGCCTGTCGGCCTCGGCGGTCCCCGCGACCTACCTCCAGGCGGTGCACGGCTACCGGCCGCTGCAGACTTTTCCGCTGACCATGGAGGAGGGGCTGATGCAGGTCGTGCTGCTGCCGTTCACCGCCTGGCTGCTCGACCATGCGTGGGCCGACTCCCGGGTGGTGAGCGTGGTCGGCCTCCTCTGCATCTTGGCCGCGTGCCTGTGGGGCACGACCATGAACAGCGCCTGGGTGCGCGAGCAGTTCTACGGGATCGAAGCTCTGCAGGCGATCGGCGGGCCCTTCGTCATCATGCCGCTGCTCATGGTGGCCACCAACGCCCTGCAGAAGCCGGAGGAGGGGCCGTTGGGCGCCGCGCTCGTGAATGCGCCTCGCGCCGCCACCGAGGCCTTCGGCGCGGGCCTCATCAGCATAGGCGTGCGCCAGCGCGGCGTGCTGCACGAGGAGCGCATCTTGGACACCATCGGCCAGCGCCGCTTCGCGCTGGTGCAGCTGCACCAGCTGCCTGTGCAGGCGGTGGGGTTCGTTCCCGGCGGCCACGGGCCGGGCGGGGCGGCGCTGCGCACGCTCAACGCCGAGGTGGGCGCGCAGGTGGCCACCTTCACCGCCATCGACAGCTACTTCGGCTTCGCCTTCTTGACCGTGATCCTGCTGGTGATCGCCGTCTTCCTGCCCACGCGCTCGCTCCCGCCGCGCCTTGAACTCGCCAAGGGCTGACCATGGCCGACGACACGCCCGGACCCGAGGCCGCCAAAGCCCCACCGCCGACGGAGAAAGGCAAGGACAAGAAGGCGGACAAGAAGAAGCCCGTCTGGCCGTGGCTCGCCGGGGCGGCGGTGCTCGTGGTCTTCGCGCTCGTGGTGCTGTGGATCATCTTCGCCCCGCACGCCAAGGTGCGCACAACCGACTCCTACGTCACCGCCCATTACGCCACCATCGCGCCGCGGGTGTCAGGGCAGGTCGCCGCGCTTTCGGTCGACGACAACCAGCCGGTGCGCGCGGGCGACCTCCTGCTGGCGCTGGACGACCGCGACTATCGCGCCGCCTTGGATCAGGCGCAGGCCGCCTTCGCCAGTGACCAGTCGCAGGTGGCGCAGGCGGTGGCCCAGCTCGAGCGCCAGCCGGCCCTGATCCGCCAGGCGCAGGCGCAAATGGCCTCGGCCCAGGCGCATCGGGCGCTCTCGGCGGTGGACACGCGCCGCTACACCAATTTGGCCGCGACGGGCGCGGGGACCGTGCAGCAGCGCCAGCAGGCCACGACGCAGCTGCGCCAGGACGACGCCGCAGTGGAGCAGGCGAGGGCGGAGGTCACGGCTCAGACCAAGCAGCTCGCCGCCTTGCGCGCCACCATCGCCGCCGCCAACGGCCGCGTCGCCCAGGATGGGGCGCAGGTCGAGCAGGCCCGGCTCAACCTCTCCTACACCCGCGTGGTCGCGCCCATCGACGGGGTGATCGACCAGCGCCAGGTGCAGGTGGGCGACTTCCTCGCGGCCGGTTCGCCTGTGATGACCCTCGTGCCGCTGCAGGGGGTCTACGTCATGGCCAATTACCGCGAGCTGTCGCTGCGCCACATGCGGCCGGGTCAGCCGGCGCGCATCCACGTCGATGCCTACGACATCGACCTCGACGGCGTGGTGAACTCGATACCGCCCGCCACGGGATCGGCCTATTCGCCCATCCCGCCCAACAACGCGACCGGAAATTTCACCAAGATCGTGCAGCGGCTGCCGGTGAAGATCGTCTTCCTGGCAGGCCAGCCGCTGCTGCACCTCGTGCGCGTCGGCATGTCCACCGAGGTCGTGGTCGACACCGGCCTCGAGAACGTCGTGGCCGAGCAGCGGCGCACCCGCGCGCCGCCGCCGGCCGGACCGGGGGGGCCATGACCCGCCGCCTCGCCCTCGGCGCGCTCGCCGGCGGAGCCGCGGCGGTGGCGCTGGCGGGCTGCACGGTCGGGCCCGATTTCCACGGGCCCCCGCCGCAGGCTTCGCCGGCGCGCTATGGGGCCGAGCCGACCGACATCCCCAGCCGCGCCGCTGCGGGCGCGGTGGAGGAGATGTGGTGGACACGCTTCGGCGATCCGGAGCTGTCGTCGCTGGTCGAGCGCCTCGCCCGGCAGAACCTCGACCTACAGGCCGCCGCCGAGCGCATCATCCAGGCCCGCGCGACGCGCCGCATAACAGCCGCGCAAGGCCTGCCGCAGATCAACGGCCAAGCCAGCTATATGCGCGAACGCCAGAGCGCGAACGGGACGAACGCTCTGGTCGAACCCGTGCCCGGCGCTTCCCTCGAATTCGATCTCGACGACGCCAGCCTGCAAGCCAGCTGGGAACTCGATCTGTTCGGCCGGGTGCGCCGCGCCGTAGAGGCCGCCAACGCCGATGTGCGGACGCAGGTGGAGGCGCGGCGCGACCTGGCGCTGACCGCCGTCGCAGACCTCGCCCAGACCTATCTGCAGCTGCGCGGCGTGCAGGCGCGCGAAGCCGTGGTGTTGCGCAACCTCGCCACCGCCCAGCTGCGTCGCAAGCTGGTGCGCGACCGCCTGGCGAACGGGGTGGCCACCCTCTCCGATCTGGCGCAGGCCGACGCCCAGGCCTCGGTCATCGGCGAGGACCTGCCCAGCCTGCGCTCCCAGGAGGCCCAGATGATCAACACGCTGGGCGTGCTCCTCGCCGAGCCGCCCCGCGCCCTGCTGGCCGAGCTGCGACCGCCCGCCGGCCAGCCGCCCGCGGCCCAGCCCGGCACGCCGCCGACCGTGCCCACGGGCTTGCCGTCGGAACTGCTGCGGCGGCGCCCCGACATCCGCCAGGCCGAGGCGAGCCTGCACGTCGCCACCGCCCGGACCGGCGTGGCCGTGGCCGACTTCTACCCTGACGTCACGCTTACCGGGAGCTTTGGGAACGAGTCTCTGTCCTCCAACCGCCTGTTCGATGCGGCCTCTCGCATGTTCATGGCCGGACCCGCGGTCAGCCTGCCCATCTTCGTAGGCGGTCAGCTCCACGGCCAGCTTCAGCTGCGCCGCTCGCAGGAGCGCGAGGCGGCGCTGGCCTATCGCAAGGCCGTGCTGCAGGCATGGCGCGAGGTCGACGACGCGCTCACCAACTACGCCGAGCTGCAACATCGTCGCGCCAACATCGAGTTCGTGCGTCGCGACGACGTTACGGCTCTTCGCGTCGCGGAGCAGCGCTACCAGCAGGGCGTGGAGAATTTCATCGACGTGACCACCGCCCAGGCCGCGGTCTTTCGCGACGAGGATACGCTGGCGCAGGCGCAGACCGACATCACCGCCGGCCTCGTGCGCCTCTACCGCGCGTTGGGCGGCGGCTGGCGCAGCGTGGAGGCCATCGCGCCCGCCTGATCGCCCGCCTGCCGGCCGGGCGTGGCGTGCGAAACGGGCGTCAGTGGCGTGAGAGCGTGCGCCCGACCGCATCGCGCCAGCCGGTGAGCAGGCGCGCGCGTTCGTCGTCGGCCATCTTCGGCGTGAAGCGGTCGCTGCAGGCGCCCAAGGTGCGGAAGGCGTCGAGGTCGCCGTACACACCCGCCCGGCGGCCGGCCATGTAGGCCGCCCCCAGCGCGGTGGTCTCCAACGCGGTGGGGCGTTCGATGTCCAGTTGCGCGACGTCGGCCAGGAACTGCAGCGTCCAGTCGTTGGCGGCGAGGCCCCCGTCGACGCGCAGCGTCTCGACCGGCGCGCCGTCCTGGCCCACGGCGGCTAGGAGATCGCGGGTCTGGTAGGCCACCGCCTCCAGGGCGGCGCGGGCCAGCTGCGCCGGGCCGGTGGCGCGGGTGAGCCCGAAGAGGGCGCCGCGCGCGTCGGGGTCCCAGTGCGGCGCGCCCAGGCCCGTGAAGGCCGGCACGAGGTAGACGCCGCCGTTGCTGGCGAGGCCCTGCGCCAGCGCCTGTGTCTCGGCGGCGGTGCGGATCACCCCCAGGCCGTCGCGCAGCCATTGCACCGCGGCGCCGGCGACGAAGATCGAGCCTTCCAGCGCATAGGTGACGCGTCCCTCCAGTTGCAGGGCGACGGTGGTGAGCAGGCGGTTCTGCGATTCGACCGGTGTCTCGCCGGTGTTGACCAGGAGGAAGCCGCCGGTGCCGAAGGTGCACTTGGCGTCGCCCGGCGCGAAGCAGGCCTGCCCGGCCGAGGCCGCCTGCTGGTCGCCGACCGCGCCGAGGATGGGGAGGGGGCGGCCGAACAGTTCGGTGGGGGTGGCGCCGAAGTCGGCGGAGCTGTCGCGCACGTCGGGCAGCATGGCCCGCGGCACGCCGAAAAGCGTGCACAGCTCGCGGCTCCAGGCGCCTTTGTGGATGTCGTAGAGGCTGGTGCGGCTGGCGTTGGTGGCGTCGGTGGCGTGGGTTGCTCCGCCGGTGAGGCGCGAGACCAGAAAGCTGTCCACCGTGCCGAAGGCCAGCTCGCCTCGTTCGGCGCGTGCGCGGGCGCCGCCCACGTGGTCGAGGATCCAGGCGATCTTGGTGGCGGAGAAGTAGGGATCGAGCAGGAGGCCGGTGCGCGCCCGCACCGCCTCCAGCGCGCCCTGCGCCTCCAACTCCCGGCAGCGCGCGGCGGTGCGCCGGTCCTGCCAGACGATGGCGTTGTGGATCGGGCGGCCGTCGTCGCGCTCCCACACGATCGCAGTCTCGCGCTGGTTCGCCACGCCGATGGCCACCACCCGGCCGCCCCGGCGCTCCGCCTGCGCCATGGCCTCGCGCGCGGTCGAGAGGGTCGTCTCCCAGATCGCCTCGGGGTCGTGCTCGACCCAGCCTTCCGCGGGGTAGATCTGGGGGAACTCGGCCTGGGCGGTGGCCACCACCTCCGCGCGGGCGTCGAAGACGAGCGCGCGCGAAGAGGTGGTGCCCTGGTCGATGGCCAGGACCAGCTCGGCGGCCATCAGGCGGCTTCCGCAAAGGCGTCAGCCACCGCGGCGCGCTGGGCGGCGGTCATGTGCAGGCCGAGCTTGGTGCGCCGCCACAGCACGTCCTCGGCCGTGCGCGCCCACTCCACGCGCCGCAGATATGCGATCTCGCGCGCGGTCAGCCCCGCGCCGAAGTCGCGCCCAAGATCGCTCCAGCCGGCGGCGTCGCCCAGCACCTCCTGCAGGCGCGAACCATAGGCGCGGCACAGGCGGGTGAGGTGTGGCTCGCCCAGCCACGGCCGCGCCGCCGCCACCCGTGCGCGGAAGACGTCGAAGCCTTCGGGCAGGTCGCCGCCGGGCAGGTGGGCGCGGGCGGTCCAGGCGGGGGCGGTCACGCCGAGCGGGATGGCCAGGAGGCTCAAGGCGTGCTCGCCGAGCTTGCGGAAGGTGGTGATCTTGCCGCCGTACACCGTCAGGAGCGGCGCCGCGCCTGCGGGCGCATCGAGGTCGAGCACATAGTCTCGCGTCACCGCCGAGGCGTTGGCGTGGCCGTCCTCGTGCAGGGGCCGCACGCCGGCATAGCTCCACACCACGTCGGCGGGCGCGATCTGGCGGATGAAATAGCCGTTCACCGCCGCGCACAGGTAGGCGATCTCCGCGACCGAAGCGGCCACCGGCCCCGGATCGCCCTCCACGGGCACATCGGTGGTGCCTACAAGCGTGAAGTCGCGCTCATAGGGAATGGCGAACACCACCCGCCCGTCGGCTTCCTGCAGCGTGTACGCCCAATCGCCCTCGTAGAGGCGCGGCAGCACGATGTGGCTGCCCTTGACGAGCTTGACGCTGCGGCCGGGGGCGTTGGCGCCCAGGCTGCGGCCCACCGTGTCGACCCACGGGCCGGCGGCGTTGACGAGCGCGCGTGCTCGCACCGTCTCCTCGCGCCCGTCGTCGTCGCGCAGGTCGGCGCGCCAGATTTCTCCCTCGCGCTTGGCCGAGAGGAGTCGGGTGCGCGTGAGGATGCGCGCGCCGTGCTCGGCGGCGTCGAGCGCGGCCAGGACCACCATGCGCGCATCGTCGGTCCAGGCGTCGGAATAGGCGAAGCCGCGCGTCAGCTCGGGCTTAAGCGGCGCGCCCTGCGATGTGTGGCGCAGGTCGAGCGTCGTCGTCCCCGGCAGGGTGCGGCGGCCGCCGAGGTGATCGTAGAGGAACAGTCCGAGCCGAAGCAGCCAGGTCGAGCGCAGGCCCGTATGGTGCGGCAGCACGAAGCGTAGGGGGTAGATCAGGTTCGGCGCGGCGCGCAGCAGCACCTCGCGCTCGGCCAGCGACTCGCGCACCAGCCGGAAGGCGTACTGCTCGAGATAGCGCAGGCCGCCGTGGATCAGCTTGGAGCTCGCAGACGAGGTGGCCCCCGCAAGGTCGCCCGCTTCGCACAGCGTGACCCGCAGGCCGCGGCCAGCGGCGTCGCGGGCGATGCCGCAGCCGTTCACGCCGCCGCCGATCACCAGCAGGTCGCTCGGTGCTGCGCCCTCGCTCATTGATCCGCACCCTACATCTCGTGGCACCGCGCACGGCGGCGCTTTCTTAAAGCCCGCGGCGCCGCCGCACGGAAGCCGCTTCTGGGAAGCGAAACCGCGAGGGCGGGTTGAGACCGCCGCAGGACGCGCTAAAGATGCGGCGGTATGGCTGCTTCACTGGACGTGACCGACGTGGCCCCATCCTCCAACGAGGCCGCCTCCGCGCGGGAGCGCTTGGCCCGCGACCTGCGGGCGACGGCGGACGGTGACAAGCGCGCCTTGTCACGAGTGTACGACAGCACTTCGGCGAAGCTTTACGGGGTATGCCTGCGTATCTTGCGTGACGAAGCCGAGGCCGAGGACACCTTGCAGGACGTCTATCTCACGATCTGGCGACGGGCGGGTTCGTTCGACCCTGCGCGCGGTGTGAGCCCGGTGACCTGGCTGGCGGCCATCGCTCGCAACCGGGCGATCGATCGTTTGCGGGCGGATCGCTCGTCTCATTCGCGCCCCCTCGAAGCCGCGGCGCAGACGCCAGATCCCGCGCCGCTCGCCAGCGCCGGGCTGGAGCGTCGCCAGGAGGCCGTGCGGCTGAACGGGTGCCTGGAGGCGTTGCCGCAGGACCACGCCGCGGCGGTGCGCGCCGCCTTCTTCGGCGGCCTCACCTACGCCGCCCTCGCCGAGGCCGCCGCCGTGCCGCTGGGCACCATGAAGAGCCGCATCCGCCGGTCGCTGCAGCAGCTGAAGGGCTGCCTCGACCATGACTGACGTTCACGACGAGGCGCCCGGTTCGGACGACCTTCTCGCCGCCGAGCAGGCGCTGGGCGTGTTGGACGCGGCAGACCGAGCCGAGGTCGAGCGCCGCCTGCGCGAGGAGCCGGCCTTCGCCGCCGCTGTCGAGGACTGGACGCTGCGCCTGGCCAAGGTCGCCGACGAGGCGCCGATGCATGCGCCGCCGCCGGGCGTGTGGGCGCGGATCGTAAGTCGCCTCGGCGCGGACGTGGTCGAGTTTCGCCTGCGTCGCAGCCTCGCCGTCTGGCGCGCCGCGACTGGGATGGCCGCGGCGCTCGCGGCCTGCCTGGCCGCCGCGCTCGTGTGGCCGCACCACAACCATATCCAGACCGCCCGGCTGACAGGCGACCAGAACGGCAGATACGTCTACGTCGTGGTCTATGACGCCGCTCTGGGCCGTGCGGTGTTCACCGCCGCCGACCAGACCGGCGTCGCAGGCCGCACGCCGCAACTCTGGGTGCTGCCGCCGGGGGCCAAGCCGGTCTCGCTCGGGATCGCACCCGCAGGCGGCGTGACGAGCCTGCCGATCGCGCGCCAGCTCTCGGGCCCGGGCCGCACGCTTGCGGTGTCGCTGGAGCCCTCGGGCGGTTCGCCGACGGGGCAGCCGACGGGACCGGTGGTCGCCACGGGCGCGCTCACCCCGATCTGAGTCTTTCGGCGCGGCCCATGCAGCCGTAGCGCCCCTGCCGCGTTTGCGGGCCGGCCCCCGGCCGCTGTTTTCGCCCGCACAGGACCCGCCCCGCCCATGAGCAAGCGCATGATCGCCTTCGACCTCGATGGCACATTGGCGGAGAGCAAGCAGCCGATCGGCGAGGAGATGCAGGGCCTGATCAAGCGCTTGCTGGATGTGGCGCAGGTGGCGGTGATCTCAGGCGGAGACTGGCCCCAGTTCGAGACGCAGGTCGTGCAGCGCTTGCCCAAGGACGCCGACGTCTCCAAGCTTTGGATCCTGCCCACCACGGGGGCCAAGATGTACCGTTTCCAGGAAAGCAAGTGGTCCTCTGTCTACAAGGAGGACTTCACCCCCGACGAGCGCGACAAGGTGCTGAAGGCCATCAAGGAGGCGGTGAAAGAGGCCGGGCTTACCGAGGAGAAGACCTGGGGCGAACAGATCGAGGATCGTGGCAGTCAGATCACCTTCTCCGGTCTTGGCCAAGAAGCCCCGCTAGACGCGAAGAAGGCGTGGGACCCTGACTTCAAGAAGCGCAAGAAGCTGCAGGAGACGGCGTCCACGTCGCTGCCCAACCTCTCGGTCAAGGTCGGCGGCTCCACATCGATCGACATCACCCGCGAGGGTGTCGACAAGGCCTACGGCATGCGCAAGCTGGAGGAGCATTCGGGTGTGTCGCAGGCCGACATGCTGTTCATGGGAGACGCCATCTACCCCGGCGGAAACGACGATGCCGTGCGCCAGGCCGGTATAGACGTGATCAAGGTCCGCGATGTGACCGAGACCGCCACAGCCATCGCTGCAGTCATCGCCTGCCTGAAGTAACCGGGCCCGACTTGGCGGCGAACGCCGGACATATCGACCTCAGCCGCTATGAACTTCAGGGAGACGCACCCGTGACTACGCCTCTGGCCGAGCTCAGCGACATCCTGCTGCGCCCCGACTCCGCACGTACAGTGATCCGCCCCTTCGCGCCGGGCGACCCTGCGCCCTTCGCCGGTAAGGAGAAGCCGCGGACCGAGCGGGTGGTGGAGCGCGTCATGGGCTTGGACGAGGCCGAACTCGACGCGGAGATCGAGACGGTGATGCGGTCGTTGGATGAGCGACACACGGCGGTGAAGACCCGCTTGCTGCGCCGGTTTGAAGAGCTTGAAGGCATAGACGACAAGGAGAAAATGTCACCGAAACAGGCGTTGCTGATCGGCGCCTACTTCAGCGAAGAATTCTCATTTGCTTCGGCGGCGCTGTTCAACCCCAGCGCCGTGGTGTGCCCCAACCAGGACGGCTTGGGCGAGGGAGATACGCGTTTTCTGTTGGCGCTGCGGGGCATTGGCGAAGGTCACGTATCGTCGCTCACCTTCCGCACCGGCATCTGGCGCGCCGATGGCGAGATCGAGATCGAGGATCCCAGCCCGAAGTCGACTGGCCCGCGCGTAGACCCGCCGAGCGACACGAAGCGGACGGCGGAGCTTACATTCGACAGCGACATCGATATCTCGGAAGAGGTGATCTTTCCCTTCCTTCCCAGCCAGGGACGGGGGATCGAGGATGTGCGCTTGTGCCAATTCGCAGACGACGATGGCTCAACCCACTACCGCGGCACCTTCACCGCCTTCAACGGCTCCGATGTGCGTCAGGCCATGCTGCGCACCCAGGATTTCAAGAGCTTCATGTTCCGCTCGCTCGACGGCGAGTGGAATCAGGCCAAGGGCATGGCGTGGTTTCCGCGCCGGATAGATGGTCGCTGGTTCATGCTGGGCCGCCAGGATAGTGAGAGTGTATGGCTGCTGTCGTCGGATGATGAGTACACCTGGAACGGCGGTGACAAGCTGATCAGCCCCAAATTTCCTTGGGAATTCATCCAGATGGGGAATTGCGGATCGCCCATCGAGATCGATGAGGGCTGGCTGGTGCTTACCCATGGGGTCGGCGTGGTCCGCAACTACAGCGTGGGGGCGGCGCTTCTCGACAAGAAGGATCCCTCCAAGGTGCTCGCCCGGTTGGAGACGCCGTTGCTGGAGCCGGACGATAACGAACGCGACGGTTACGTTCCCAACGTCGTCTACAGCTGCGGCGGCTTTACGCGTGGGCGGACACTCTTCTTGCCCTACGGCGTCGCCGACAACTTCACCGCCTTCTCCACCGTCGCGCTCGATGGGCTGCTGAAGGCCATGGGCTGAGACGCGGCGCTTCGCATCCAACACGGCGTTCGCCCGTTACCCCGCCGATTCTTCCCCGAGAGCCTTCCGCATGACCCACCAGCCCTCCGGCTCGACCTCCGCACGCGAGGACGGCTCGCCCGAGCGCCTCGCCATCGACACGATCCGCACGCTGACGCTGGACGCGGTGACCAAAGCGAAATCCGGTCACATCGGCTCTCCGCTGGATTTGGCCCCGGTCGCTCATACGCTGTGGACGCAGTTTCTTGACTACGACCCTGCGACCCCCGACTGGCCTAATCGCGACCGTTTTGTTTTGTCGGTCGGCCACGCGTCCATGCTGCTGTACTCGGTGCTGCACTTGGCTGGGGTGCAGGAGATAGACGCCCACGGGAAGAAGACTGGCAAACCGGCTGTAGGTCTCGACGACATCAAAGCTTTTCGCCAGCTTGGGTCTAAGACGCCGGGCCATCCCGAATACCGGATCACCACCGGTGTGGAGACCACCACCGGGCCGCTCGGTCAGGGCTGCGGCAACTCCGTCGGCATGGCGATAGCGGCGCAAGCGCTGGGCGAGCGCTTCAATCGCGAGGGCTTCGACCTCTTCGACCACGACATCTACGTGCTGTGCGGCGATGGCGACATGATGGAGGGCGTGACCAGCGAAGCCGCTTCGCTCGCCGGGCATCTGGCGCTGCCGAATCTCTGCTGGATCTACGACTCCAACCACGTGACGATCGAGGGCCGCACGAAGCTTGCTTTCACCGAGGACACCGGCAGACGCTTCGAAGCCTATGGCTGGAACGTGCTCCATGTGGAGGACGCCAACGACACCGCCGCCGTCGCCAAGGCGTTGCAGACCTTCAAGGCCACCACCGACAAGCCCACCTTCATCGTGGTGCACTCGGTGATCGGCTACGGTTCGCCCATGGCCGGCACCGGCAAGGCGCACGGCGAGGCCTTGGCCGAGCCCGACCTCATAGCCGAGACCAAGCGTGCGTATGGCTGGCCCGAGGATTCGAGCTTCCTCGTGCCCGACGGCGTCAAGGCGGCTTTCACAAAGGCGGTAAGCGATCGTGGCGAGCCGCAGCGCGAGGCGTGGGACGATATGTTCCGGCGCTACGCTGGGAAATATCCGGACGAAGCCAGGGCGTTCGACCTGCTGCGCGAAGGCAAGCTGCCCGAGGGGTGGGAGAAGGAGCTGCCCACCTTCCCCGCCGATGCCAAGGGCATCGCTTCGCGCGACGCCAGCGGCAAGGTGCTCAACGCCATCGGCCCGGGCCTGCCGGGCCTGATGGGTGGGGCGGCCGACCTGTCGCCCTCCACCAAGACAGACTTCAAGTGGGAAGGTGCGGGTTCGTTTGAGCCTGGCGAATACGGCGGCCGTAACCTGCACTTCGGTGTGCGCGAGCACGCCATGGGTTCGGCCGCTAACGGCATGGCGCTGAGCTACCTGCGCTCGTACACCGGCACCTTCCTCGTGTTTCTCGATTACATGCGGCCGCCGGTGCGGTTAGCGGCGATCATGGAACTGCCGGTCGTCTTCGTGTTCACCCACGATTCGATCGGGGTGGGCGAGGACGGGCCTACCCACCAGCCGATCGAACAACTGGCCATGCTGCGCGCGACGCCTGGCCTCGACACCATCCGCCCAGGCGACGCCAATGAAACGGCGATGGCCTGGAAAGTGGCGCTGACCCACACGAACGAGCCCACCGCGCTGATCCTCTCACGTCAGGCGATACCAACGCTCGACCGCTCCAAGTATGCCTCGGCCGAGGGCGTGATGAAGGGCGGCTATGTGCTCGGTGATTGTGACGGCGAGCCTGAGGTCATCCTTATCGGCACAGGTTCCGAGCTGCCGATGGTAGTCGAGGCCTTTGAGAAGCTGAAGGCCGACGGGGTGAAGGCCCGCGTTGTATCGCTGCCCAGCTGGTATCTGTTCGAGAAGCAGGACCAAGCCTACCGCGACAGCGTGCTGCCGCCCGCTGTGAAGGCGAGGCTGGCTGTGGAGCAGGGTTCGGAACTCGGCTGGGACCGCTATGTCGGCTCCCACGGCTCCACAATCACCATGTCCACCTTCGGCGCTTCGGCCCCCTTGGCCAAGCTGCAGGAGAAGTATGGTTTCACGATCGAGAAGGTCGTGGCCAAGGCCCGTGAGCTGATCGAGAAAGCCCGATGACCAACCGCCTCAAGGATCTCGAAGCCTGCGGCCAAGCCGTTTGGCTAGATTTTGTCGATCGCAGCTTTCTCAAGGAGGGCGGTCTCAAGAAGCTGGTCGCCGACGACGGGCTGACCGGCGTCACCTCCAATCCGTCGATCTTCGAGAAGGCGATGGGCAGCGGCGACAAGTACGACGAGGGCTTCAAGACCTTCCTGGGCCAAGCCGACGCCAGTGTGAAGGACACCTACGAGAGCCAGGCCATCGCCGACATCCAGGCGGCGGCCGGCGACCTCAAGCCCGTGTACGATCGACTGCATGGCAAGGACGGCTACGTCAGCCTTGAGGTCTCACCCTACCTCGCCAACGACACACAGCCGACCATCGAAGAGGCGCGCCGCCTTTGGAAGGCGGTCGACCGGCCCAATCTCATGGTCAAGGTGCCTGGCACCGAGGCCGGCGCTCCCGCGATCCGGCAGCTGATCGAGGATGGCCTCAACATCAACGTCACCCTGCTGTTTACGCTGGACGCCTACAAGGCGGTGGCTGAGGCCTTCGTGGCCGGACTCGAGGCTCGGGTGAGGAAGGGCGAGCCTATCGACAAGGTCGCCTCGGTCGCCAGCTTCTTCCTCAGCCGCATCGACACCCAGGTGGACAAGAAGGTCGACGAGCGCCTAAAGGCCGGCGACAAGGACGCAGACGCGCTCAAGGCGCTTCGCGGCAAGACGGCCATATCTAGCGCCAAGGTCGCCTACGCCTGGTACGAGGAGCTGATCGCCAGCGACCGCTGGAAGGCGCTCGCCGCCAAGGGCGCCATGCCGCAGCGCCTGTTGTGGGCCTCCACGGGCACGAAGGACCCGTCGTTCAGCGACGTTCTCTACGTTGAGACGCTGATCGGGCTGGACACGGTCAACACCATGCCGCCCAAGACCATGGACGCCTTCCGCGATCATGGGAGCGCCTCCGTAACGCTTACGCAGGACGTGAACAGCGCACGCCACGTGCTGGACGAGGTGAAGCGTCTCGGCCTGGATCTCGACGGCGTCACGGCCGACCTCGTCGTGGATGGGGCGAAGCAGTTCTCCGACGCCTTCGACGCGCTCCTGGGCGCGGTGGCCGGCAAGCGCGCCGACATCCTAGGCGGTCGCCTCGACAGCTTCGAAGCGAAGCTCCCGAAGGCGCTGCGGGACAAGGTCGACGCCCGGCTGAAGACGGCCGCCGCCGAAGGCTGGCCGCGCCGGCTGTGGACGGGCGACGCCTCGCTCTGGACCGGCAAGGACGAGAGCAAGTGGTTGGCTTGGCTCGCCGCCGGCAAGGGCGAGCAGGTTCCCGGCGACACCATCACCGCCCTTCAGGAGATGGGTCGCGGCCACAAGGATGCGGTGCTGCTCGGCATGGGCGGCTCGAGCCTAGGTCCCGAGGTGCTGGCCCGCATGTTCGGCGACAAGACGAGCGGTCCGAGGCTGCACGTGCTCGACACCACCGACCCCGGCCAGATCGCCGAAGTCGCCGGCAAGATAGATCCCAAGGAGGCGATCTTCATCAACTCCTCCAAGTCGGGATCGACCATGGAGCCGGAGCTTCTGCGCGCCTACTTCTGGGAGCTGTCGGGCAAGGACGGCTCGCGCTGGGTCGCCGTCACCGATCCGGGCTCCGACCTGGAGAAGGCGGCCAGGAAAGATGGCTTCGCCCACGTCGTCTACGGCGACCCCGGGATCGGCGGCCGCTACTCTGTGCTTTCGGCCTTCGGCATGGTTCCGGCCGCCATCATGGGCATGGACGTGAAGGCCTTCTTCGAGGCGGCCGCTCCCATGGTGCTCTCCTGCGACGGCTTCACCCCGCCCGCGCACAATCCCGGTTTCCAGCTCGGCGCGGTGATCGGGGAAGCAGCGGTAGCCGGCCGCGACAAGCTCACCATCCTGCCGTCCAAAGGCCTCGCCCCCGTGGGCGCCTGGCTTGAACAGCTGCTGGCCGAGTCCACCGGTAAGGAAGGCAAGGGCGTGGTGCCCGTCGATCTGGAGCCCGCAGGCGCGCCCGGCGTCTACGGCGACGACCGCCTGTTCGTGCACCTCCACCTCGAGGGCGACCACGACGACGGCCTTGAGGCCAAGCTAAAGGCGCTGGCCGACGCCGGCCAGCCGGTGGTCTACATCCATGTCGCCAAGGCGCAGATGGTCGGCCAGGAGTTCTTCCGCTGGGAGATCGCCACCGCCGTCGCCGGCGCCGTCATCGGCATAGACGCCTTCAACCAGCCCGACGTGGAAGCCGCCAAGATAGCCACGCGCAAGTTGATCGACGCCTACGACGAGAGCGGGAAGATGGAGGCGCAGACGGCCGCGGCCGAGACCGCCGACTTCGTGCTCTACGCCGCTAAGGATTCGAGAGTGCAGGGCGATGCGGCGGCGCTCTTCAAAGCGCACTTCGCCAGCCTCGAGCCTGGCGACTACGCGGGCTTCCTGGCCTACATCCAACGCGATGACGAGGACGCCGAAGCGATAGAGACCATGCGTCTGGCGGTGCGCGACGCCACGAGGTGCGCCACCGTCGCAGGCTTCGGGCCGCGATTCCTGCACTCCACGGGTCAAGCGTACAAAGGTGGGCCCAACACCGGCGTGTTTCTGATGATCACCCGCGAACCGGAAGCCGACATCGCCATACCCGATCAGAAGGCGACCTTCGGCACGGTGCAGCAGATGCAGGCGCAAGGCGACATGGACGTTCTGGCCGAGCGCGGGCGGCGGGTGCTGCGTGTTCACCTTAAGGCGGGCGGGGGAGGGGTGAAGGCGCTCGTCTCCGCTGTCACCGCCGCAATCGGCAAGTAATCAATTCAAGGAGCGTTGCGCGTAATGAAACTCGCAGTGATTGGTCTTGGCCGAATGGGCGCGGGCATCAGCCAGAGACTGATGAAGCATGGTCACGAGGTGATCGGCTTCGATCAGTCGGCCGATGCGGTGAAGGCGGTTATAGATAAAGGGGCGAAGGGTGCCGATTCCCTGCAGGGCGCCGTGGACGCGATGCCGGCTGGCGAGCGCATCTTCTGGGTGATGCTGCCCTCGGGCGAGATCACGGAAGACACAATCGCAAAGCTCACCGAAATGGGCGCCGCGGGCGACATCCTGATCGACGGCGGCAACACCTTCTACAAAGATGATATCCGCCGCGCGAAGACGTGCACCGGCAAAAAGCTTCACTACGTCGATGTCGGCACCTCCGGCGGCGTATGGGGACTGGAGCGTGGCTTCTGCATGATGATCGGCGGCGAGGACGCCATCGTGAAGAAGCTTGATCCGATCTTCGACGCTCTGGCGCCCGGCTTCGGCGATATTCCCCGCACAACGGGCCGCAAGGGGAAGGACGAGCGGGCGGAGAAAGGCTACATCCACGCAGGTCCGGCCGGGGCCGGGCACTTCGTCAAGATGGTTCATAATGGTATCGAGTACGGCTTGATGGAAGCCTATGCCGAAGGCTTCGACGTGCTTCAAAATAAGGACTCAAACAAACTTCCGGAAGACCAGCGTTACGACATCAACTTGACCGACGTGGCTGAGGTGTGGCGGCGTGGTAGCGTCATCTCCTCTTGGTTGCTCGACCTCAGCGCCGAAGCGTTGGCTGAGGATGGGAACCTGAGCAAGTACAGCGGCAAGGTGGCCGATTCCGGCGAGGGGCACTGGACTATCGAGGCGGCCATGGAAGAGGCGGTGCCCGCCAACGTGCTCTCCGCCGCTCTCTACGCCCGCTACCGCTCGCGTGTGGAGCACACCTTCGGCGACAAACTCCTGTCGGCGATGCGTCACGGCTTCGGCGGTCACGTCGAAATGCCCCAGTGAGGGCTGCGTCGTGAGCAAAGCCGAGCGCGCGCCGCCCGCCACGTTCGTGGTGTTCGGCGCGACAGGCGACCTGACGCGGCGCCTGCTCGCCCCCGCACTTGTCAACCTCGCCAACGGCGGACTTCTGGACGACGCCACCAGGTTCGTAGGCATCGGGCATTCGGATGGCAGCGGCAAGGAGCTTCGCGATGCGCTCGGCCAGTTCGTCGACGACAAGGAGGGCTACAAGTGGTTGCACGATCGGATCACCTACATCGAAGGTGACTTCACTGGTGACGAGCTCTACGAAGAGCTTAAAAAACTGAAGCTCCAGAACGTCGTATTCTACCTGGCTACCGCAGCCAAATTCTTTGGGCCTGTCGTCGACAAACTTGGAGACGCCGGCCTGCTTGATCAGATGGACGGCTTCCGCCGTGTGGTGATCGAGAAGCCCTTCGGCGCCGACCTGAAGTCCGCGCATGCCTTGAACGAGCAGCTGCGCACGCGTGCAGGCGAGAACCAACTCTACCGTATCGATCACTTCCTCGGTAAGGAGACGGTCCAGAATATCATGGTGCTGCGCTTCGGCAACACATTACTCGAAGCGGTGATGAACAACCGCTACGTCGACAGCGTGCAGATCACCGCGGCCGAGACGGTGGACGTCGGCTCGCGCGGCAGCTTCTACGACGCCACCGGCGCCCTGCGCGACATGGTGCCCAACCACTTGATGCAACTGCTCACCCTCATCGGCATGGAGGCGCCCAACAGCTTCGACGCCGAGGCGGTGCGCAGCGAGAAGGCCAAGCTGATCGAGGCTGTGCGCCCCGCCTCGCCCGATACAGCAGTGCGAGGCCAATACGCGGCCGGCGAGGTCGGCTCGGCGAAGGTAGGGGCCTACGCCAAGGCCGAGGACGTCGATGCGAAGAGCACGACCGAGACCTACGTCGCCCTCAAGGTCGAGGTCGACACCTGGCGCTGGACAGGGGTGCCCTTCTACCTGCGCACCGGCAAGGCGCTGGCCAAGCGCGACACCGAGATCGTGGTGCAGTTCCGCGACGTGCCGCTCAAGCTGTTTCCGGGGGCCGATCCCGGCGATGTTCCGCCCAACCGTCTGGTCCTGCAGATCCAGCCCAATGAGGCTGTCAGGATCGAGTTTGTCGCCAAGGCGCCGGGACCGAAGGTGGAGACCACGCCCGTGTCGATGGACTTTCGCTATGCCGACAAGTTCAAGCTCGCCGGCAGCACCGGCTATGAGACGCTGCTCTACGACGTCCTGATCGGCGACCCCATGCTGTTCAGCCGCGCCGACCAGATTGAAGCCGGCTGGCGCGTAGTGCAGCCCCTGCTCGACGCCTGGAGCAAGAAGAGCGCATCCCCGCCCGAAACCTACGTCGCCGGCTCTTCCGGACCGGAGGCGGCTGACGAACTGCTCGCCCGCGACGGGCGCGCCTGGCACGAGCTTGCATGACCGACGCCATCCGCCTGTTCATATCCGACGTGGACGGCACACTCGTGCCGCAAGACAAGCAGCTCACACCCGGCGTCGCCGGCGCCATGAAGCGTTTGCGGGCGTCGGGTGTGACGCTGAGCCTGATCAGCGCCCGCCCTCTCAGCGGTATCCTGGCGCTTGTGAAAGCCTTGGAGATCACCGGTCCGATCGGCGCATTCAACGGGGGCACGGTCGCTATGGCGGACGGATCGATCGTTTCGGCTTCGCACGTGGCTCCCGATGTGGCGCGGCGCGCTTTGCGCAAGTTCGACCAGCCCTGGGTGCAGCCGTGGGTATTCTCCAGCGGCAAGTGGTACGCCAAGTCCATCGAGGGGCGGCACGTGCCGAGCGAACGGATCACCGCCGCGCAGGAACCCACCATCGTCAAGGACTTCGACGATCTGCTCGGCGAGGTGGATAAGATCGTCGCCGTGAGCGACGAGGAGCCGCAGCTCGCCGCCCTTGAGATCGAGACCGCCAAGGCGCTTGACGGCGACGCCACCGTCGCCCGCTCCCAGACCTACTACCTCGATGTGACCGCGCCGGAAGCCAACAAGGGCGTGGGCGTGCGCGCCATCGCTCGGGCCCATGGCGTACCGCTGTCGCAAACCGCCGTGATCGGCGACGGTTCGAACGACGTCTATATGTTCAAGGTGGCGGGGCTGTCCTTTGCGGTCGACAATGCTTCCGACAAGGTGAAAGCGGCCGCCACACACGTGGTCAAGCCGAATACGCAGGATGGTGTGGCCGACGCCATCGACACCTATTTGCTCAAGAGCCGCGGTTGAGCCGTCCGCTCCTCATCGCGCCCTCGATCCTGGGTGCGGACTTTGGACGGCTGGCCGAGGAGGTGCATGCGCTCGACAAGGGCGGCGGCGACTGGATGCACGTGGACATCATGGACGGCCGCTTCGTGCCGGAGATCTCCTTTGGTCCGGGCGTGGTGAAAGCGGTGCGCAAGGCCACATCCAAGCCGCTCAACGTGCATTTGATGATCGAGGCGCCAGAGCGCTCGCTCAAGGCTTTCGCGGATGCGGGGGCCGATCACCTCCTGGTGCAGTCAGAGCCCGCCTCCACCGTGCATCTCCACCGCACGCTCGCTCAGGTGCGCGCGTTGGGCAAGAAGGCGGGCGTGGTAGTCGATCCAGCGACGCCATTGGAGTGGATCGCCTGGGTGCTGCCGCTGGTCGACATCGTGCTGGTGATGACGGTGAACCCAGGCTTCGGCGGCCAGAATTTCATCGCCGACATGTTACCCAAGATCGCCCAGCTTCGTCGTATGTGCGAAGACAAGGGGCTCTCTCCTCACATCGAGGTGGATGGCGGTGTCGATCCTTCAACGGTGCGCGGGGCGGTGGAAGCGGGGGCCGATGTGCTGGTCGCCGGCACCGCCATCCTGCGTGAGGCCGACTACGGCGCCGCGATCACCAAGCTCCGCGCGGCAGGCGAGGGCGGCTGACGCCCATCAGCCGCGGCGGGCCCGCACGACGGCGGTGTCCAGCGCCTGCAGGAACTTGGAGCGGTCGCCGGCCGAGAAAGGCTTCGGGCCGCTGGTGATCTCGCCCATGGAGCGCAGGTGCTCGCCGATGGCGCGCGAGGCGAGGGCGCCGCCGATGCTCTCCGTGGTGAAGGGCCGGCCCGTAGGGTGCAGCGCCTGTGCGCCGGCGACGAGCGCGCGCTGCGCCAACGGAATGTCGGCCGTGATGACGATGTCGCTCTGCCCGGCGCGCTCCGCGATCCAGTCATCGGCGACGTCTGGACCCTCTTCCACCACCACCGACGTCACCCGCCTATTACGCGGCGTGCGGATCCAGCTGTTGGAGACCACCCAGACCGGTAGCCCGTAGCGGTCGGCGACGCGGTATATCTCGTCCTTCACCGGGCAAGCGTCGGCGTCGACATAGAGTCCCGTCACCGCCGCTTTCGCCTCAAGCGGTGAGGTTGGCGCTGTCGCCGCCGGTGACCGCAAGGCTCGTCCCCGAGATCATCGCCGCCGCATCCGACGCCAGGAACACGACGGCCGGGGCGATGGCGTCAGGTTCGAGCCAAGGTTTGCGCAACGGTAACTTGGCCGCCAGCCCTTCGGCAGCTGTGGCCTCGTCTTTCGTCTCGTCGCCCGAGGCTGTCTTGCCGCTGCTTTGGATCGCTTCGACGTAACGATCCTCGTGGCGCGTCAGCGCCGTGTCGATCAGTCCGGGGATGACGGCGTTCACGGTGACGCCGTGCGGCCCAAGCTCCAGCGCCGCCGACTTCATCAGGCCGAGGATGCCCCACTTGGAGGCCGAGTACGCCGCCCCGTTCAGCGTGCCGTGCTGGCCTTGCGTCGAGGAGGTGACGATAATCCGGCCGCCGCCGCGCGCCTTGATGGCCGGTGCAAAGGCGCGCAGCGCGTTGGCCGTGCCAGTGAGGTTGATGTCGATCTGGTCGCCCCAGTCGGCGTCTTCCATCTCCAGCAACGGCTTAAAGGCCTGGATGCCGGCGTTCGCGAAAAGGATGTCCACGCCGCCGAAAGCCTCCGCGACCTTGTCGCACGCGCGGCGTAGGGCGGCGATGTCGCGCTGGTCGGCCACCAGCGGCAGCCAGCGCGAGCCTGCGGCGGTGACGAGCTCCCCGGTGTGGTTGAGATCGGCGCGCGTGGCGGGCGCGAAGGTGTCGATCGGGCTCGCCACCGCGCAGAGATCAAGGCCCGCTATGTCGGCGCCCGCCCGGGCGAGCGCGATGGCCGCGCATCGCCCGATCCCGCGCGCCGCGCCGGTGACGACCGCCACCTTGCCCTTCAACGCGTCGGGCGAGAACGCCTGTGGGGCGTCGGGCATGGTGCGGACCTCTGAAAGGACGTCGTCGGCAGGCGTAAACCCGCCGAACGCGCGCTGTTCCCGGCGCCGCCTTAACGGGACCGCAAGCGCGTTGCGCGAGGATGGCGCCATGGCCGTGCAGTTGACCATCCCGAAACTCGATCGGCGCGCGCACCTCCTGGTGGTCGACGACGAGCCTGCCAACCGGGTGATCGCGCGCAAGTTCTGCGAGCTGTTCGGCGCTTCGGTCACGCTGGCTAGCGACGGCTTCCAGGCGGTCGAGGCGTGTGCGAATCATGCCTTCGACCTCGTGCTGATGGACATGCGCATGCCCGGCATGAACGGCTTTCACGCCTGCGCCGACATCCGCGCTCTTGGCGATCCCGCGCGCGCGCGCGTGCCGATCATCATCGTGACCGCCGACGCCGGCACGGTGCATGCCGACTTCGAACGCTGCATCGGCCTGAGCGGGGTGGTGGAGAAGCCCATCTCCATGCACCGCCTGTTCTTCGCCATCGACCGCGCGCTCTGCGCACCGGCCGTCATCCCCAAGGCTGCGAGCGCCGCCGTCGGCGGCTGACGTCGCATCTGCGACCATCGCCATTCCCCGTGGCGCGCGCGAGCGCTTGCGTGGCTGCAAAGGCTCGCGCTATAGGCGCTCCCTCGCCGATGCGGTCCCTTCGTCTATCGGTTAGGACATCAGATTTTCATTCTGAAGAGAGGGGTTCGACTCCCCTAGGGACTGCCACGCTCCACCTGCGGCGCGTTGACGCTTGCGCGCATCGTTTCAAGCTCGTCATACTGCGCCCGGGGAAGGCGGCCAGCCGAGCGCGGCCGCGAGGGGCGTCATGTCTGGGCTTGAAGGGGTGGGCGAGGTCGGCGACGAGCCGCACCGGCGTCTTACGGGCAAGGTCAAATGGTTCGACCCCGGCAAGGGGTACGGCTTTGTCGTGCCCGACGAGCCTGGCGAGACCGACGGTCGCGATGTGCTCCTGCATGTGACCTTGCTGCGCGACAGCGGGCGCGAGAGTCTGGCCGAGGGCGCCACGCTGGACTTCGACGCCGCGCGCCGCGCCAAGGGCTGGCAGGTGCTTTCGATCCATACGCTCGATGAGAGCACCGCGGCGCCGGCGCCCGTCCGCACTCCGCGCGACGGCAGCGCGAGCAAGATCCGCGCGCGCCCGTCGTCAGAGCTCCAGGCGCTGGCGCTCGACGGTCCTGCGGAGCTTGCGGTGGTCAAGTGGTTCAACCGGACCAAGGGGTACGGCTTTGTGGTGCGCGACGGGGCGCCGGGCGACATCTTCATCCACATCGAGACGCTGCGCCGGTGCGGCGTGGCCGATCTGCAGCCCGGAGAAGCGGTTCGCGTGCGCTTCTCCGACGGCCCCAAGGGCCTGGTCGTCGCCGATATAGACTGTAGCTGAGCGCGAGCATCGCTGGACAGGGCCCCGCGCCCTCCCGTAGACGGGGCGCGCCGGTGAGCGGGGCGTAGCGCAGCCTGGTAGCGCATCTGCTTTGGGAGCAGAGGGTCGCAAGTTCGAATCTTGCCGCCCCGACCAGCCGCCGTCACGAGGATTTCGCCCCATGCTCGCGCGCATCTATAAGCCCGCCAAGACCACCATGCAGTCGGGCCATTCGCGCACCTACGCGTGGGTGCTCGAGCATGCGCCCGCTTCGGCGCGCCACCCCGACCCGCTGACCGGCTGGACCTCGTCGTCGGACATGAGCGGGCAGGTGAGGCTGGCGTTCGACACCCGCGAGGAGGCGATCGCCTACGCGCAGAAGCATGGCCTGGCCTTCGAAGTGACCGAGCCGGCGGAGCGCCGCGTCATCATCAAGGCCTACGCCGACAACTTCGCCACCAATCGCAAGCAGCCCTGGTCTCACTGACGGCCGCTCCGCGCCCGTAGCTCAACCGGATAGAGCACTCGCCTTCTAAGCGAGCGGTTGCAGGTTCGAGTCCTGCCGGGCGCGCCAACCTTCAGTCGGCGGCGCGCCAGGCCGCCAGGCCGCGGTCGAGGTCGGCGGTGAGATCGCCCACCGCTTCCAGGCCGACGTGGAGGCGCAGCAGGGGGCCGGCGAGACGTGGCGGCGTGGCCGTGCGCTTGAGCTGGGGATCGCAATTGACCGCCAGGCTCTCGAACCCGCCCCAGGAGAAGCCGAGGCCGAACAGCTGTAGCTCGTCGAGAAGCGCGCGCACGGCGTCGGCCGACGAGGGCTGCAGCACCACGCCGAAGAGCCCGCACGCGCCGCTGAAGTCGCGCCGCCACAGGCGATGGTCGGGCGAAGCGGGGAGGGCGGGGTGCAGCACCTCGACCACCTCGGAGCGGCCCTGCAGCCAGCGCGCCACCTCCAGGCCAGCCGCGCCGTGGCGTTCCATGCGCAAGGCCAGCGTGCGAAGGCCGCGCAGCACCGTATAGGCGTCGTCGGGCGAGACGGCCCAGCCCATGTCGTGCACCACGGCGTCGAGCTTGGCGGCCAGCGACGCGTCTCGCACCGCGACCGAGCCCATGAATACATCGGCATGGCCGGCCACGTATTTGGTGAGCGCCTGCACGCTGAGGTCGACGCCGTGGTCAAGCGGCTTGAACAGCACGCCGGCGGCCCAGGTGTTGTCCATAACGCTCAGCACGCCCGCGCTTCGGCAGGCGGCGGCGAGCGCCGGCGTGTCGGCCACCTCGAAGGTGAGCGAGCCTGGACTTTCCAGCATCACCGCGCGTGTGGCCGGGGTGAACAGCGCGGCGAGGTCCTCGGCTGAGATGCGCGGGTCGATGAAGCGGGCGGATACGCCGAAGCGGCCGAGGAAGGCCGTGCAAAAGCGGCGGGTGGGGCCATAGACGCTGTCGCTGACCAGCACCTCGTCGCCCGCCGCGAGCACCGCCAGAAGCGCCGCCGAGACGGCCGCGGCGCCCGAGGGGAACACCCGCACCGCCTCGGCCCGCTCGAGCTCGGCGAGGCCGGCGCAGAGCGCGTCCTGCGTGGCCAGGCCCTGGCGGCCGTAGGTCACCTCCGCGGTATACAGCGCACGCGCATCAGGAAGGATGACGGTCGAGCCGCGCTGCACCGGCGGGTTCACCGCGACCGGCGCGGCCGGCCCAGCGGCCGCGGCCGCCGCGGCGACCTCGGGGCCGCCGGCGGTGCGGATCAGCCGGGTGGCTTCGGCCCAGGCGGCGCGCGCCTCCGGCGGAGCGCCGCTCACGGCCGCGCCTCTCCCAGCGCGACCGGCAGATCGGCGCGGGCGCCCCACTCGGCCCACGAGCCGTCGTAGAGCGTCGCGTCGTGGCCGAGCCGCGCCAGCGCCAGCACGATCACCGCCGCGGTGACGCCCGAGCCGCAAGTGGCGATGACGGGGCGTGCAGGATCGAGGCCCGCGGCGGCGAAGGCGGCTCGCAATTCGCCCTCGGACTTGAGGCCGCCATCGTGCACCAGCGCGCCGAGCGGAAGGCTGCGGGCGTCCGGCATGTGGCCGCCGCGCAGGCCGGGGCGGGGTTCGGGCGCCTCGCCGCAGAATCGCTCGGCCGGGCGCGCGTCGGCGAGCTGCGACGCGCCGCCCGCCAGCGCCGCCTGCACGCCCGCGGCGTTGCACACTCGCCGGGCGTCGAACATGGGCGTGAAGCGTGCGGGGGGCCTGTGGACGAGGCCGGTCTCCACGGCGCGCCCTTCGTTGCGCCACCGCGGCAGGCCACCGTCGAGCAGGCTGACGTCACGCGCGCCCATGGCCCGCAGGCTCCACCACACACGGGCGCCGGAGAACAGTCCCATCTGGTCGTAGACGACGATGCGCGCGTCGTCCGTAATCCCGAGCGCACCTGCATATGCGGCGAAGGACGCGGGGGAGGGCAGCATGTGCGGCAGGTCGGTGGCGTGATCGGACGCGGCGTCGATGTCGAAGAACACGGCGCCGGGAAGATGCGCGCCAGCGTGGATCGCCGCCGGATCGCCCTGGCCTGGGAGGAGCCAGGTTCCATCGATCACCACCAGGCGCGGGTCGTCGTAGGCCGCCGCCAATTCGGCGGTCGAGACCATCGGGTCGGCGGGCGCGCTCACAGCCACGCCGGGACCGGCAGGTCTCGCTCGCGCAGGAAGGCGGGGTTGAAGAGCTTGGACTGGTAGCGCTGGCCGCCGTCGCACAGCACGGTCGCAATCGTATGACCGGGGCCCAAGTGGCGCGCCATGCGGATGGCGCCCGCCACGTTCACCCCCGCCGAGCCGCCGACCAGGAGCCCCTCGTGCTCGACGAGGTCGAACACCGCCTGCACCGCCTCGCGGTCAGCCACGTTGCAGGCGAAGTCGACCTCGAGCCCCTCCAGATTGCGCGTGATCCGCGCCTGGCCGATGCCCTCGGTGATGGAAGACCCCTCCGCCTTCAGTTCGCCGGTCGTGTAGTAGTTGAAGAAGGCGCTGCCGTCGGGATCGACCAGGCCGATCTTCACGCCCTTGGGCGCCAGCGCCTGCGCCACCCCCGCCAGCGTGCCGCCGGTGCCCACCGCGCAGACGAAGGCGTCGAGCCGCCCCTGCGTCTGCGCCCAGAGTTCCGGGCCGGTGGTCGTGGCGTGCGCGTCACGGTTGGCGGTGTTGTCGAACTGGTTGGCCCAGAATGCGCCCCGCTCCTGCGCCAGGCGCTCGGCGACACGCTGATAGTTCCCCGGCTCCGCGTAGGGGACGGCGTCGGTCTCGACCAGTTCGGCGCCGTGCAGCCGCACGGCGTCCTTTTTCTCCTGCGCCTGGGTGCGCGGCATGACCACCACCACCGCGTGGCCGAGCGCGCGGCCCACCATGGCCAGGCCGATGCCGGTGTTGCCGGCGGTGCCCTCCACGATCACGCCGGCCGGCTTCAGAGCCCCCGAGGCCCGCGCCTGGAGCACGATCTCGCGCGCGGCCCGATCCTTGATCGATCCGCCCGGGTTCATGAACTCGGCCTTGCCGAGGATCTCGCAGCCGGTCGCCTCGCTGGCGCGGTTCAACCGGATCAGCGGCGTGTTTCCGATGGCGTCGAGGATGCGCGTCGCTACGGTCATGGCGCCGCGGTCTAGGCCGCAGGAGCTGCGCACGCCAGCGGCGTGCGCCATGACCAGCCCGGTCGAGGCGCCCGCCTCCAGCAGGACGTGGCGATGCGCGAGCCTCAGTCCTTAACTTCCGTCGCCGGGCGCTCCGAGCCGTCCACCAGCTGATCGTGCCACTGTCCCGCACCGTCCTCGTAGGAGATCGCCGCGTCGTCTCCGGCGCGGCGCTGCGCCGCCGCCGCACGTTCGGCGGCCGAGTGGGCCTCGTCGTGGGACCGGTAGGTCTCGGAATAGGTACCGTCGACGCGGTATGCCCAACCTCCGGCGTGCTCCACAACCTCGTAGACGACAGCGGCCATAGCGGTTTCCTCGTGGTTAGGCGGCTTGAGCCGGCGATGACGTGCGGGCGTGACACCTAGCACTCTCGGCGCCTTGGCGCACAGCCGGAGGCTCATCGCCGACGCCTCGCCGAGCCGGATGGCGCTTTAGCGGACGGCCGACGCTCTTCGCGCCTCAGCCCACCAGGAGCGAGAGCTGCGGCTGCACCGGGTCGTTGCGGCCCTCGGCCATCTCCCGGTCGGTCAGGCGGGTGGGGTAGTCGCCGGTGAAATAGTGGTCGGTGAACTGCGGACGCGCATCGTTGCGCTCGCCCGCGCCCATGGCCCAGTAGAGGCCCTCGACGGACAGGAAGCCCAGGCTATCAACCTCCAGCATCTCCTGCATTTCGGCCAAAGACTTGTTGGCGGCGATCAGCTTTTCCCGGTCGGGCATGTCGATGCCGTAGAAGTCGGGCCACATGATCGGCGGGGAGGCGCTGCGCAGGTGCACCTCCTTCGCGCCAGCCTCGCGCACCATACGCACGATCTTCACGCTGGTGGTGCCGCGCACGATCGAGTCGTCGATCAGCACCACGCGCTTGCCTTCCAGCGCTGCGCGGTTGGGGGAGTGCTTCATGCGCACGCCCAGCTCGCGGATGCCCTGGGTGGGCTGGATGAAGGTGCGGCCCACGTAGTGGCCGCGGATGATGCCAAGCTCGTAGGGAATGCCCGACCCTTGCGCATAGCCCAGCGCCGCCGGCACGCCGCTGTCGGGCACGGGCACCACCACGTCGGCGTCGACGCCCGTCTCCTCGGCCAGGCGCGCGCCCATGCGCTTGCGCACGTCGTAGACGCTCTTGCCGTTCACCACCGAGTCCGGCCGCGAGAAGTAGACGTATTCGAACAGGCAGGGTCTGGCGCGCGCGTCGGGGAAGGGGCGCAGGCTCTCCACGCCCGCATCGGTGATCTGCACCACTTCACCCGGCTCCACGTCGCGCAGGAAGCGGGCGCCGATCATGTCGAGCGCACAGGTCTCGGAAGAGAGCACCGATTTGCCGTCGAGCTCGCCCAGCACGAGGGGGCGGATGCCCAGCGGGTCGCGCGCCCCGATCAGGCTGGTGTTGGTCAACGCCACCAGCGCGTAGCCGCCCTCGATCTCGCGCAGGGCGTTGATGAAGCGGTCGATCATGCGCCGCTTACGGGAGCGCGCGATCAGGTGGAGGATCACCTCGCTGTCGGAGGTGGACTGGAAGATCGAGCCCTCCTCCACCAGCTGGCGGCGCAGCACTTGGAAATTGGTCAGGTTGCCGTTGTGCGCGATGGCCAGCCCGCCCGTCTCCAGGTCGGCGAACATGGGCTGCACGTTGCGGATCGCGTGCCCGCCCGAGGTGGCGTAGCGGGTGTGGCCCACCGCGGCGTAGCCCGGCAGCCGCTGCACGAGGTCGTCCTTGCCGAAGGCCTGACCCACGTGACCCATGTGGCGCTCGGTGGCGAAGCGCTGGCCATCGAATGAGGCCATGCCGCAGGCTTCCTGCCCACGGTGCTGCAGGGCGTGGAGGCCGAGTGCGACGAGGGCCGAGGCGTCGGGTATGTTCCACACGCCGAAGACACCGCATTCCAGGCGCGGCCGGTCGTCGTCGGGGTCGCGCGCCGGGAAGGTCGAAGCTTCGGCGAGCTGGCTCATCGCGTGCGCTCCACGAGATCGTCGACATGCCGACGCGAGGCCGGCGCGTAGGCAGAGCCGGCATGATGCGCGCCCGTGCGATTGCGGGGCGTCTCGTCGCCTCCGGTTGAGCGGAGCACGATCCCGCGATCGGCGTCGTCGGAGGTGGCGTTTCCCGTCGCCTCGTCGATGGACGGCTGGAATCCCGCGCTCACCCCCTCCTTGAAGAAGCGGCCAAAGCGGTTGGCGGCGCCCCCGCCGGCGGGCGCCAGCGCCACCAGCGTGCGCCCTGCGCCGGCCGAGGCCGGCCAGGTCAGTCCGTCCACGATCCAGCGCGGGCGCTCGCCCTGCGGCCAGGGTGTGACCTGGACGACCAGCGCCACGATCCCCAGAAAGACGGCGCCGCGCAGGACGCCGAAGCCCGCGCCGGCCCAGCGGTCGAGCGCGCTGAGGTTGGCGCGCTCCAACTGGCGCGCGGCCATGCCGCCCAAGGTACGCACCAGCACGTAGACCAGGATGAACACGATCGCGACGGCGGCGGCGGCCGCCGCCCATCCGGGATGGATCACGTGGCGCAGCGGCGCGGCCACGAAGGGCAAAAGCGCGATGGCCGCCACCGCCGCGAGCACGAAGGCGCACAGCGTCACCACCTCACGGATCACTCCACGGGCGTAGCCGATCAGCGCCGAGACGAGCACGGCCAGGATGGCGAAGACGTCGAAGCCGGTCACGCGCACTCCGGAGGACGGCGCGGGGGCGCCGGAGAGCCGATGCCCGCGCATATAGGGCGCCTCAGTCCCAGGCGCCGTCTCCAATCTGTCGCACGGCGTCGTCGAGGCGCGAGACCCCGGTGATCGTCACGCCCGCGGCGTCGGCCTGGGCGGCCTTGGGGGCGAGGGCGCGGTGGAAGCCGAGCTTCTTGGCTTCGCGCAGGCGCGCCTCGCCGCGACCGACGGCGCGCACGTCGCCTGAGAGGCTGATTTCGCCAAACACCACGCAGTCCTGAGGCAGCGGCTCGTCACGGGCGGAAGAGACCAGGGCGGCGGCGGCGGCGAGGTCGGCGGCGGGCTCGCTCACCCGCAGGCCGCCCGCGACGTTGAGGTAGACGTCGCGGTCACCGAAGGAGACGCCGCAGCGCGCCTCCAGCACCGCCAGCACCATGGCCAGGCGGCCCTGGTCCCAACCCACCACCGCGCGGCGCGGAGTGCCGTAGGCGGAGGGCGCCACCAGCGCCTGGAACTCCACCAGCACCGGGCGCGAGCCCTCGATGCCGGCGAACACCGCCGCCCCGGCGGAGCGCGCGCCGCCTTCGCCGAGGAACAGGGCGGAGGGGTTCTTCACCTCGCGCAGCCCCGCGTCGCCCATCTCGAACACGCCGATCTCGTCGGTGGCGCCGAAGCGGTTCTTGGCGGCGCGCAGGATGCGGAAAGGGTAGCCGCGCTCGCCCTCGAAGGAGAGAACGGCGTCGACCATGTGCTCCACCACGCGGGGGCCGGCGATCTGGCCGTCCTTGGTGACGTGGCCGACGAGCACCACGGCCACGCCGCGGCTCTTGGCCAGCCGCACCAGCTCGCCCGCGCAGGCGCGCACCTGGGCGACGGAGCCGGGGCCCGCCTCCAGCTGGTCGCTCCACAGCGTCTGGATCGAGTCGATCACCACGATGTCGAAGGGGTCGCGCTTGAGGCCGTCGACAATGGCGCGCAGGCCCGTCTCGGCGGCGAGCTGAACGGGGGCGGCGCCCAGGCCCATGCGATGGGCGCGGGCGCGCACCTGCTCGATGGCCTCCTCGCCCGAGACGTAGGCGACGCGCGCGCCGCCCAGGGCCGCCGCGCCCGCCGCCTGCAGCAGCAGGGTGGACTTGCCCACGCCCGGGTCGCCGCCGATCAGTATGGCCGAGCCCGGCACGACGCCGCCGCCGCACACCCGGTCGAACTCCTCCACGCCCGTGAGGATGCGCGGCGGGGCCGGCGTCGCGGCGTCGAGAGTCTCGAAGGCGAGGCCCAGCCCTTTCCGGCCTTTGGAGGGGGCCAGCGCGCCTGGCGGCTTGGCGTGGATCTCCTCCACCAGCGTGTTCCACGCCCCGCAGGCGTCGCAGCGCCCCGACCACTTGGTATGCACCGCGCCGCAGGACTGGCAGGCGTAGATCGCGCCGTCACGCGCCATGGAAGCCTTCCGCACAGCTGAATGCGCGCTGTCTAGCGGAGTCGGAACCCTCGCGGAATTCCGCTAGCTGTCTTCATGCGCGAAGCCGCGGCCGCAGAGGAGAACCGTAGGCTATACCGCTGTCGTCGTTCTCATCATGTTGGGGATCCAGGTCGTCTTCGGCGCGCTCGTCCTGGCCGTGGCCCTGGTTTCGGGCTTGGCGCCGCGGTGACGGCGGCGACGATCGTCGCGCGCAACCGCTCCGCCGGCTACTGACGACCGTTGGTGAGCGGGCCATCGGCGCGCCCGCTGACGAACTGCTCGACCATGGCGTTGCCCGAGCGGTCGATCTCGGCCGCGGGGCCGCGCCAGACGATCTTGCCGTTGTGCAGCATGGCGATCTCGTCGGCGATCTTGCGGGCCGAGGCCATGTCGTGGGTGATCGACACCGCCGTGCACCCCAGCCGCCTCACCTGCTCGACGATCAGGTTGTTGATGACGTCGGAATTGATCGGGTCAAGGCCCGTGGTCGGTTCGTCGAAGAACAGGATCTCAGGGTGGGCGGCGATGGCGCGCGCCAAGCCCACCCGCTTCTGCATGCCGCCCGAGAGCTCGTTCGGATAGAGCATCGAGACGGCCGCTGGGTCGAGCCCGACCTGGCGCATGGCCTCGCAGGCGCGTTCGCGCGCTTCGGGTCGCTTCACGTGGTCGGCGTTGATCAGGCGGAAGGCGACGTTGGCCCACACCGGCAGGCTGTCGAACAGGGCCGCGCCCTGGAACAGCAGGCCGAACTTGGCCATGTGCTCGGCCTGCGCCTTGCCGGGCGCATCGGCGCGACCCACAGGTACGCCGTCGACCAGCACCTCGCCGGAGTCGGGCTGCATGAGGCCGATGGCGATTTTCAGCGTCACCGACTTGCCCTGGCCCGACCCGCCGATGATCACCAGCGAGCGGCCGACCGGCACGTCCAGGCTCACGCCGTCGAGCACCGCGCGGCCCTCGAAGCGCTTGGTCACCCCACGCAGCTCGAGTTTCGGCTGGGCGGGGTAGGACAGGGCGGCTGCGCCGCCGAACAGGTTGAACTGGGCGCTGCTCACTTGGCGAACAGGCTTGTGAGGACGAAGTCGGCGGCGAAGATCAGCACTGCGGCCGAGACCACCGCATTGGTCGTGGCGCGGCCCACGCCACGCGCGCCGCCCGAGGCGGTGAAGCCGTGGTAGCAGCCCATCAGCGCCACGATCAGCCCGAACACCGCCGCCTTGACGAGGCCGGTCAGCACGTCGCCCTTGGTGATGAAATTCCAGGTGTTCTGCACATAGGTCGAGCCGTTGAAGTCCAGGCTCTGGGTTGCCACCAGCCAGCCACCGGCTATGCCGATGGTGTCGGCCACCACGGTCAGCAGCGGCAGCATGAGGATGCCCGCGATCAGGCGCGGGGCCACCAGGTAGCGGAAGGGGTCGGTGGAGAGCGTCTCCAGGGCGTCGATCTGCTCGGTGGCGCGCATGGCGCCGATCTCGGCGGCGATGGCGGCCGAGACGCGGCCGGCCAGCATCAGCGCGGCCAGCACCGGGCCGAGCTCGCGGGTGATGCCGATGCCCACGATCTGGGGCATGATCTGCTCGGCGTTGAAGCGGTTGCCGCCGGTGTAGATGTTGAGCGCCAGCGCCGCGCCGGTGAACACCGCCGTCAGCCCCACCACCGGCAGCGAGTAATAGCCGATCGAGGCGCACTGGCGCGCGAACTGGCGCGGGAAGAATGGCGGTATGAATGCGCTCGCCAGCCCCCGTCCGGCGAAGGTCGCCACCCGGCCCACGCTGCGGCACAGGCCCAGCGTCGCCTTGCCGATGCCGCGCACCGGGTTCAACCGCGGGCGCCCAAGTACGTGCGCGGCGTGCGCGGCGCGAGGCGTGTGAGAACCTCGTAGGCGATTGTGCCGGCGGTCGCGGCGACGGCGTCCAGCGCGACCTCTGGGCCAAGGAGCTGCACGAGGTCTCCAGGGCGCGCGCCGGGCGCGTCGGTCACATCCACAACGAGGAGATCCATCGAGACGCGGCCGAGGAAGGGGAGGCGACGGCCGTTCCATACGCCATAGCCCCGCCCGGAGAGCGCCCGCAAGACGCCGTCGGCGTAGCCGGCCCCGAGCGTGGCGGTGGTCAGCGAGCTAAGGGCGGTGAAGGTCGCCCCGTAGCCGACGCTCTCGCCCCGCCGCACGGTGCGCAGCTGCAGGATGGGCGCCTCGAACGTGGCGACCGCGTTCGGCGCGCCTGGACCGGCGCCGTACAGGCCGATGCCGGGTCGTACGGCGTCGAAGGCGTACTCGCGCCCGAGATGTACGCCTGCGGAATTGGCGAGGCTGGCCCGCGCCTGCGGAAACAGGGCGCGCACCTCGCGGAAGCGCGCGAGTTGTGCGGCGTTCATGGGATCGGCCGCATCCTCCGCGCAGGCCAGGTGGGACAGCACGTGCGTCACCTCCAGCCGCCCCATGCGGCCGCGGGCGCGAGAGAGCGCCTGCGCATCCTCGGCCGTGAAGCCCAGCCGGTTCATGCCGGTATCGACGTGCAGGGCGGCCGGACGCCCGCCGCGCGGAGCGTTCTGCGCCCAGGCGTGCATCTGAGTCGGGGAAGAGAGCACCGGGATCAGCGCGGCCGCGTCAAGCCGCTCCGCGTCGCCGGGGGTGCAGCCGTCGAGCACGTAGATCACCGCCTCGCGCCCGCTCAGGCCCGCGCGCAGCGCCTCACCCTCCTCGATGCGCGCCACGAACAGCCGGCGGGCGCCTTCGGCGTAGAGGCGCCGTGCGATCGTCGTCGCTCCGAGGCCGTAGGCGTCGGCCTTGACCACCGGCATGACCTCCGCCTCGCCGGCCGCTTCGCGAAGGGCGGCGTGGTTGGCCGCGAGAGCTTCGAGGTCGACGAGAATGCGGGACACGCCCTTGCTTACCGGCCGGATGCGGTTCGACAAGCCGCCTGAGTATGTGAACAGCGGTCGACCGGGCCCGCGGAAGACCGGGGGGAACGCGGGAGGAACGAATCATCACCGAATCGGCGACACCCGCCGATTCGTGATCCGTTCACGGCTACAGATTGTGGCCGAGTCGCGAGCCACCCACAAGTCAGCTCGCCGGGCAGGTCGCTGCGATGCGGCGGGCGGAGATCGAGGCCGAGACCGGGATGGAGAGGCCGATCAGGTTGGGGCTGGCTGTGCCCTGAAGCTGGAAGTGCTCCGGATCGTAGGTGCCCGCCCAGCGCACCGGATAGCGTGTGCCGTGCTTGCTCACGCACACCCCTATGAACTTCGCCCGCCCGTTTGCGAGTTGGCTCGTCGGGTACGTGCAGGTGTAATGGCGGTTGGAGGGGCCGGCGACGAACTTGTCGATCTCGTCTGGCCTGACGCAGCGGTGCTCGACCTTGTCGGCGCTGAACTGGCTTGAGGTCGTGTACTCCCACCACCCCGGCAACACGGCGTGCGAAGCGGCGATCGCAGGCGTCGCTCCCGCCAGAGCGCAAAGCGCGGCGGCGGCGGCAATGAGGCGGAGGGGTGGCATGCGCGGTCCCAGGCGAGATCGAGCGCCAGCATATAGACGCTTGCGGCGACGCTGTGGCGCCGACTGCGGGCCGACCATGAGGGGCCGGCTCGCGGCTTGACCCCGCCGGGCGTCCGCGGCTATACGCCCCGCCTCTGCGCGCAGCCTTGAAGCTTGCGCGTTCGTGCCGTTTTCGTCTCCAAAGGTTTTCCGCGTCATGTCCCGCCGTTGCGAACTCACGGGCGTGGGCCCCATGGTCGGCCACAACGTCAGCCACTCCAACATCAAGACCAAGCGCCGCTTCCTGCCGTCGCTGGCTGAGGTGGCGCTGCAGTCCGAGTCGTTGGGCCAGACCTTCCGGCTCAAGATCACCAACGCCGCGCTGCGTACCCTGGACTTTCGCGGCGGCCTCGACCCCGTGCTGATGAACAGTCGAGACGACGTGCTCTCGCCCCGAGCGCTCAAGATCAAGCGGCAGGTGAAGGCCAAGCTGGCGATTTCCCCCGCTGAGACCGCCGAGGCCTGAGCTTTCACCGCGAAAGACGTCCAGCCACGCGAAAAGGGCCCCGCCGATCGATCGGCGGGGCCCTTTTCATTCAGCGGACCATCTTATTGACTGGCGGCTATAACAGAGGCGATTAGGCCAGTGGTGGCGCCGATCAGCAGATAGTCATTGTCCCGGCGCACCCAGCGATAGCCGCGGGGTGGAGCACGCAGGCGACGCGAACGCCAATCGCTGACATAGTAGTCGCCGCCGCGGTAGGCCGCAGGCAGGCGTTCGCCCTGGCGCCAGCGGCGGGCTTGGCGATCGTTGCGCACTTGGCGCCGATCCTGACGCAACTCACGACGATCCTGACGGATCTGCCGGGGTTGCGCGAAGGCTGCGCTGACGCTCCCGCCGAGGAGCGAGAGGGCGGTGGCGGCGATCAGCAGACGCTTCATTCAGATCTCTTTCTGTTGGGAAGACGGCAAAGACTTCGCCGATCTCTTGATGATCGAGACCGAAGCTGAGTCATCTCCGCCTGGACACGGGATGAACGCCTACAGGCTTGTAAGGTTCACTTGGCGGATCGCCGACGGCATCGACCACGACCGTGATGGGCGCCGGAACTGCATGGCCGTGGTCCGGTGCAGGTGTGGCGTCTCAGGCGGCATTTTTCAGCGCCCGGCGCACCGCGCGAGGCGATGCGGTCGGCGCGGGTTCGTCGAACAGCTCGGCCAGTTTCTCCACCAGCGCGCCGCCCAGTTGCTCCACGTCCACGATGGTGACGGCGCGGGCGTAGTAGCGACCCACGTCATGTCCGATGCCGATGGCGGCGAGCTCGACGATGCCGGCGCCCTCCACCTCGGCGATGACCCGGCGCAGGTGGCGCTCGAGGTAGTGCGGGTCGTTCACCGACTGGGTGGAGTCGTCCACCGGCGCGCCGTCGGAGATCACCAAGAGGATCTTGCGCTGCTCGGGGCGGCCGGCCAGGCGTGCGTGCGCCCATTGCAGCGCCTCGCCGTCGATGTTCTCCTTCAGAAGGCCCTCGCGCATCATCAGGCCGAGGTTCTTGCGCGCGCGCCGCCAGGGCGCGTCGGCCGCCTTGTAGACGATGTGGCGCAGGTCGTTGAGGCGGCCGGGATGGGGCGGCTTGGCGTCCTTGATCCAGCGATCGCGGGCCTGGCCGCCTTTCCAGGCGCGGGTGGTGAAGCCCAGGATCTCGGTCTTCACCCCGCAGCGCTCCAGCGTGCGCGCCAGGATGTCGGCGCAGACGGCGGCCACCGTAATCGGGCGCCCCCGCATGGAGCCCGAGTTGTCCAGCAGGAGCGTCACCACCGTGTCGCGGAACTGCGTCTCCTCCTCCTGCTTGAACGAGAGGGGCGCGGTGGGGTCGATGATCACGCGGGTCAGGCGCGCGGCGTCCAGCACGCCCTCCTCCAGGTCGAAGCTCCAGCCGCGGCTCTGCTGGGCCATGAGCCGGCGCTGCAGCTTGTTGGCCAGGCGCGACACGATGGAGGAGAGGTTGGTGAGCTGGCCGTCTAAGTATGCGCGCAGCCGAGTCAGCTCCTCGGGGTCGACAAGGTCCTCGACCTCCACCACCTCGTCGGCGGCGGTGGAGTACACGCGGTAGGCCGGCGCTCGCTCGGCAACGCCACCGCCGGGGGGACGGCTGGGGCGCAGGCCCTCGCCGAGCTCAGCGGCCTCGTCGCTGTCGTCGCCGGCCTCGGCGGCGTCGAGCTCCTCGCCGGTCTCGCGCTCGCCAGAGGCGCCATCCGGATCGCCCGCCTCTGGCTGGGCCTCGCCCGCGGCTTCGGGCTCAGGCGATGCGCCCTCGTCGTCCTCGCCGTCGGCCTGCTCGCCGTGATCCTCGCCTTCGTCGTCCTCGGGCTCCTGGTCCTCGCCGGGATCATCGGTGGCGGGGGCGAGCTTGAGGTCGGCGACGATCGTTCGGGCGATGCGGGCGAAGGCGTCCTGATCGGCCACGGCTTCGCCCAGTCGATCGAGCGAGGGCCCGGCCTTGGCCTCGATCTCGGCGCGGGCGCTCTCCACCAGGGCGCGGGCGTCGGCAGGCGGAGTCTCGCCGGTAAGGCGCTCGCGCGCGATCAGCGCCAGTACGTCGGCGAGGGGGACTTTGGTGCGGTCCAGGCGCGCGAAGCCCTTGCGCTCCACATCGTGGTCCAGGGCGGCGGCGAGGTTGGCGCGCACCCCGCCGAGCGCCTGGGCGCCGATGGCTTCGAGCCGCGCCTGCTCCAGCCCTTCGAACACCGCGGCCGCCTCGGCGTTGCCGGGAAGCGCGCGGGTGTGGGCGGCCTCGTCATGGTGCGCCAGACGCAGCGCCATGCGGTCGGCGAGGCCGCGGATGCGGGCGGCGTCGCGCGGAGAGGGATCGCGCGGTGGGTGGGGCAGGATGGCGCGGCGGCCCTGCAACGAGGGTCCTTCCGAGGAGAAGGCCACCTCCAGGTCCGGCGTCTCGGCCAGTGAACGGGCGGCGTGGGCCAACACGCGCTTGAAGATCTCGGTGGAGCTTTCCGTGCTGGCGGCCATGGCGGCCAACATAGCGCCTGCGCGCGCCGGCGGAAGCGCCTCGCAGACCGGAACCGTGGCCGTGCGGACCCGTTCGGATTTGTGAACCCGCCGAGTGTCGGCGATGACTCCGGAGTGACATCATGAGCGACGACCGCACCCAGGGCGCAGCCGACAAGGCCGTAGGCGCGATCAAGGAAGGCTGGGGCAAACTTACGGGCGACAAGGAAACTCAGGCCGAAGGCGCAGCGCAAAAGGCGGGCGGATCCGTGCAGAACGCCGCTGGCAAGGTCGAGGACGCCGCTGACCTCCATGCGCATGGCATGGGCGTCAGCGACAATCGTGTGGACGGCGCAGGCAACAAGGCCGCCGGCTCGGTAAAGGAAGGTTGGGGCAAGCTAACCGGCGATCGGGAGACCGAGGCGGAGGGCGCCGCGCAAAAGACCGGCGGTTCAGTTCAGAACGCGCTTGGCAAGACCGAAGATGCGATCAAGGGTGTTTTCAAGAAGTAGCTCGGTATTTAGTGGACTTAATGACCAGGCCCGGTCGCGTCTCACGCGGCCGGGCCTTAACTTATCTTAAGAACGTGACCGAGACCGAATGGGCGCGCGCCACATCAGAGCGCCGCCTTCTCGGGCCCTGCGCAGGGCGCATGCGATTGCGCGCTGATGATGCTTTCGGATCTGCGAACCGCAGGGGTCCTCGGCGGAGTTGGCGTGCTTACGCCTGATCGGGTCAAGCTCTAATGTTGGGCGATAGACTGGAGTCTGCATGCCGACACGCCGCACTTTGATGTCCTCCGCCGCCGGCGTGGCGACGCTCGCCGTCGCAGGTCCAAGCGCGGCGCAGGGCGGAGTGCGCTCCGTCGCCGCGCTCGACGTCGCCTACGAGAAGGTGGCCGCCGAGCTACTGGACCGCAGCCCGGAGACGGCCACCAGCCTCGGCCTCGACACGGGCCCCCGCGCCCGGGAGAAGTGGCGCCTCGCCGACCGCTCGCTTCAGGGCCGCGCCGACGACAAGGCCGCCAACCGGCGCTGGCTGGAGACGATCCGCGCCGCCGCGCCCGCCGCGCTCTCGGGCATGGACCGGGTGAACCTCGACTCGATCACCTACGCCATGGCGCTGCAGGCGCGGTTCGACCGGGCTTTCGACTATCCGGGCCCGGGCGGTCCCTACGTGATCAGCCAGCTCACCGGCGCCTACCAGAGCACGCCCGACTTCCTCGACAGCCAGCACGCCATCGCCAACAAGGACGACGCCCAGGCCTACCTCGCGCGCATGGCGGGCTACGCCGGCGTGATGGACCAGGAGCTGGAGTGCGCGCGCCACGATGCGGGGCTGGGCGTCACCGCACCGGCCTTCGCCCTCGACAAGGCGCTCACCCAGCTGCGGGCGCAGCGCGACGCGCCCGCCGCCCAGTCGCCCCTGGTGCAGTCGCTGGTGCGGCGCGCGGGGGAGGCTCGGGTCGCCGGCGACTGGGCCGCGCCCGCCTCGGCGATCTACGAGAGCCAGGTGCGCCCCGCGCTCGACCGCCAGATCGCCTGGGTGGAGACCGCGCGCCGCACCGCCAGCCACGACGCCGGTGTGTGGCGGCTGCCGGACGGGGCGGAATACTACGCCCTCTCGCTGCAAAGCGGCACGACGACCACGCTGGCGCCGGCCGAGGTGCACCGCATGGGGGTGAGCCTCGTCGCCGAACTCGGCGCGCGCGCCGACGCCATCCTGCGCAGCCAGGGCATGACGCAGGGCACGGTGGGCCGCCGGCTTCGCGCCCTGTTCGAAGATCCGCGCCAGCGTTACCCCAACACCGACGCGGGCAAGGCCAAGCTGATCGCCGACCTCAACGTCAAGGTCCAGGCGGTGCAGGCGCGCCTGCCGCAGTACTTCGGCGTGCTGCCCAAGGCCACGGTGCGGATCAAGCGCGTGCCCAAGGCGACCGAGGCGGGGGCGCCCGGCGGCTACTACCAGAACGCCTCGCTCGACGGGTCGCGGCCGGGCGCCTTCTACATCAACCTGCGCGACACCGCCGAAGTCCCGGCCTGGACGCTGCCGACGCTGGTGTTCCACGAGAGCATTCCCGGCCACCACCTGCAGATCTCCATCCAGCAGGAGGCCACGCTTCCGCTCCTGCGCAAGATCGGCGGCTACAACGCCTATGTCGAAGGCTGGGCGCTCTACGCCGAGCAGCTGGCCGAGGAGATGGGCATGTACGACCACGACCCGCTGGGCCGCGTCGGCTATCTGCACGACGCCATGCTGCGCGCGGTGCGGCTGGTCATCGACACCGGCGTGCACGACCAGCGATGGACCCGCGAGCGCGCCGTGGCCTACTACGCCGATACGCTCGGCGATCCCGAAAGCGGCGCGATCACCGAGGTGGAGCGCTATTGCGTCTGGCCGGGTCAGGCCTGCGGCTACATGGTCGGCAAGCTCGACTGGCTGCGCAACCGCGCCCGCGCCAAGGCCGCGCTGGGCACCCGCTTCGACATCCGCCGCTTCCACGACGCGGGCCTGACCGCCGGCGCCATGCCGCTGGCTACGCTCGACGCGGTGATCGACCGCTACATCGCCACCGGCTGACCCTGCTCCGGACGCAGCCTGGACGGGCTTTCCACTCGCGCAAGTCTCGCTAAGGTGGGTCTGGGGCGTCGGGGTGGCTATGGGATCGGGCAGGCGGAACGCACGCGGTCGCCGTGGCTGAGATGGGCGGCCTGCACCTGATCGACGCGGCCGTGACGGACCTGCACAAGGGCGGGTCGCCAGCGACTGACCTCGACCGCGCCGTCGTCCTCGCCCTGCGGACGGCGCGTCCGATCCTCGATCGGCTCGATCGGGCGGAGAGGAACGGCGTCGGCGGCGTGCTCGTCAGCCATCCGCTCGCCGAGGCGCAGCGCGTGGGCGAGATCGCGCGTCGCGTTGCTGGCGGCCTCTCCCTCGGCGCAGGGCTGGTGCTGCCCGTCGCGGGGCTCGAGGGTTGCGGTCTGTTCGCCGCCCTACACATCGCCAGGGCGGTGCTCGCGTCCTGCGAGACGACCACGGCGCTCGTCGTCAGCCTCACCGAACGCAACGCCGGCGCGGTGCTGCTGGCGCGGGACGGAGGGACGCCGTGCCGGCCCTTGCCGCCGATCCGTGTCCCGCTCGCGCCCCAGGGCGACGCGGCCACCGAGGCCACGCTGTACGGTGCGGGCCTGGCCCTAGCGCTCGAGACAGGCGGCGTGCGGCGGCGCGCCGTGCGGCGGGTGGTGGGGCCGAGCCTGGGGGCGGTGGAGGCCGCCTACATCGCGTCGGAGGCCGGGCTGGGCCACGCCCTGGAGCCCTCGCCTGACTGCCCGCTCGCGCGCGCCGTAACGGTGGAGGCGGCGGTGGCCGCTGCGGTGCAGCAGCCACCCACGGCGCCCACACTGGTGTGGGCGCGCAGCCCCGGCGGGCATGTCTCGGCCTGCCTGCTCGGGCCGACCTGAGCCGCGGCTCAGGCCAGCCAGTCCGGCGTGGCTTCTCGCGCCAGCATGTCGTCGTAGCTCGGGCGCGGACGGGTCACCGCCCAGCGGCCGGCGTCGGTGATCACCTCGGGCGCGAGAGGGCGGCTGTTGTATTCGCCGGCCATGGCGGAGCCGTAGGCGCCGGCCGTCATGAAGGCCACCAGGTCACCCGCGGCCATCGGCGCCAGTCGGCGCTGCACCGCAAAGGTGTCGCCGCTTTCGCAGACGGGGCCCACGACGTCGTAGGGCTCGGCCTCGCCCGGGCGCGGCGCGGCGACCGGCTGCAGGTCGTGCCACGCGTCGTAGAGAGCGGGGCGCACCAGGTCGTTCATGCCGGCGTCGAGCACCAGGAAGCGGCGCCCGTCGGGCCGTGCGTTGACGTGCACCACCCGCGCCAGGAGCACGCCGGCCGAGGCGGCGATCACGCGGCCGGGCTCGAAGGCGAACTCCGCCTCCACGCCCGCGAACACCCGCCTGGCGAGCGCCGCGAAGGCCTCGGGTCCGGGGGGCGGCGCGCCGTCGCCGTAGTTCGCGCCGAGGCCCCCGCCGAGGTCCAGCCGCCGCACCGGGAATCCGGCCGCGCGCAGGCGAGCCGCCAGGTCGCGCAGCGCGGTCCAGGCGGCCTCCAGGGGTGCGAGGTCGGTGATCTGGCTGCCGATGTGACAGGCCAGGCCCAGCGGCTGCAGGTGCGGGTCCGCGGCGGCGCGCGCGTAGAGCCGCTCGGCCTCGGACAGGGCGACGCCGAATTTGGAGGCCGCCAGACCCGTGGTGATCTTGCTGTGGCCGCCCGCCCCGACGCCGGGGTTGATGCGTAGGGCGACGGGGGCGGCGTATCCGCGCGAGGAGGCGATCGCGCTGAGGCGTTCCAGCTCAGGCTCCGACTCCAGATTGATGCAGCCCACCCGCATTTCGAGTGCGAAAGCCAGCTCGACGTCGGTCTTGCCCACGCCGGACAGCACGATCCGAGACGCTGGAACGCCGGCGCTCACCGCCCGGCGCACCTCGCCCTCGGAAACGGTGTCGGCGCCCGCGCCCATTGCGGCGAGGGTGCTCAGCACAGCCAGACCGCCGTTAGCCTTAACCGCGTATGCGACCAACGGCTTCTGCGCCCCGAAGGCGTCGCGGAAGCGCGTGTAGTTGCCGCGTAGCGCCCCCGCCGAATGTACGTAGACGGGTGTGCCGACCGCCGCCGCGATTTCGGCTACAGACGCACCGTCCGCCAAAAGCGCGCCATCGAAGTCGCGGCGGAAGCCCGCCTCCATCGTTGCGCGATCCGAAATCAGTTCGGCGGTGTGACCGAAACAGGTGGTCCGAGCGGATCGGGGGCTCCGGCGGCCGGTGAACTCGACAGCGGCTCCAGGCGCTGGGCGGGGTCTTGCACGTCGCGCGTCGTGGGCGGTGCGTTGGAGGGATCGACGGAGCTGGCGTCCGTAGTGCTCGCATCACCGCTGCTGCGGGTGTTAGTGGCTGGCGCGGTTCCGCGGGCGGCGCGGCGCGCGGCGTCGCGGCGTGTAGCGGCGCGTGCGGTTGCGGCCTGGTCGGCCTGGTAATCGGCTTTGGCCTGCTCGCCGAACAAGGGGGCAGGGCGGGCGAGCGCACCTTGGCGACCGCAGGCGGCGGTGGCGGCGGCGAGCGCCAGACCCCCGATCAGAAGTCTCATGCTGGGGGCGGTCATCCGAGGCGGTCCTTCCACGAGTTCACCTGCTTACGCACCTCCGAGGGCGCGGTTCCACCGTAGCTCGTGCGGCTGGCCGCCGAGCGCTCGGGCATGAGCACCGCATAGACGGAGTCGGAGATGGCGGGATGGATCGCCTGCAGGTCGACGAGGGGCAGGTCGACCAGGCCCACGCCGCGGTCCTCGGCCAGCCGCACGGCGCGGCCGGTGGCGTGGTGCGCCTCGCGGAACGGCAGATTCGCCTCGCGCACCAGCCAGTCGGCGAGGTCGGTGGCGGTGGAAAAGCCGGCGGCCGCAGCCGCGGCCATGCGCTCGACTTCGGGCTGCAGGTCGTCGATCATGCCGGCCATGGCGGCAAGCGACAGCGCCAGGGCGTCGAAGGCGGCGAAGGTGGGGACCTTGTCCTCCTGCATGTCCTTCGAATAGGCGAGCGGCAGGCCCTTCATCACGGTCGTGAGCTGCACGAGGCTGCCCAGCACCGCACCCGTCTTGGCGCGCACCAGCTCGGCGGCGTCGGGGTTCTTCTTCTGCGGCATGATCGAGCTGCCGGTCGTGAAGGCGTCCGACAGCTTCACGAAGCCCCACTGGGGGGTGGACCAGTTGACGATCTCCTCCGCCAGGCGGGAAAGGTGCACCGCGCAGATTGAGGCGGCTGACAGCGCCTCGAGCGCGAAGTCGCGATCGCTGACGCTGTCCAGGCTATTGGCGGTGGGGCGCGCGAAGCCCAGCGCCTCCGCCGTGGCGTGGCGATCGATGGGGAAGGGGGAGCCGGCGAGCGCCGCGGCGCCCAGCGGGCTCTCGTTCATGCGCGCGCGGGCGTCGGCGAAGCGCGAGGCGTCGCGGCCGAACATCTCCACGTAGGCCATCAGGTGGTGGCCGAAGGTGACCGGCTGGGCGGGCTGCAGGTGGGTGAAGCCGGGCATCAGCGTATCGGCGTGGCGCTCGGCCTTGGAGAGCAGCGCGCGCTGCAGCCGCGCCAGGCGCTCGCCCGTCTCGTCGCAGGCGGCGCGCACCCACAGGCGGAAGTCGAGCGCCACCTGGTCGTTGCGCGAGCGGGCGGTGTGCAGGCGGCCCGCCACCGGGCCGATCAGCTCGGCGAGGCGCGCCTCCACATTCATGTGGATGTCCTCGTAGGTGTCGCGGAAGGGGAAGCTCCCGGCCTGCAGCTCGCCTTCGATCGCGTCGAGCCCGCCCGCGATGGCCGCGTGGTCGGCGTCGGCGAGCACGCCCACGTCCTTCAGCATGGCCGCGTGCGCGCGCGAGCCGGCGAGGTCTTCGCGCCATAGCCGCTGGTCGAAGCCGATGGAGACGTTTATCCGCTGCATCAGCTCGGCCGGCTTCTCCGCGAAGCGGCCGCCCCACATCTCCTGCCCGGCGGGCGCGGACGCGCCGCCTTGCGAAGGCTCATCGGCCATGTCTGACGCTCCCCGCACTCCGGACCCCGCCCCGCCGTCGCGGCCGCGCCTGCCCGGACGCCTGCGCCTGGCGATCTGGACGGCGGCGGTGCTGGGCGGAGCGGCGGTGCTCTACACCGCGGCCGGCTCGCTCTCCAACTCCGCCGGCGCCTATCGCGAGGCGCGGGGGTCCGCGGGTGCGTCGGGCGGCTTCGTGCTCGACCGGGCGCAGGCCGCCGCCTTCGCCCCGCCGGGCCAGCCGGCGTTGCACGTGATCCCGCCGCTCACCGCGCCCGACAAGGCGCCCCCCGCGCCGACCGCCGGCTTCACCGACGCCGCGGGCAAGGCCGTGAAGGTGGCCGACTTCCACGGCCGCGTGGTGGTGCTGAACCTGTGGGCCACCTGGTGCGGGCCCTGCATCAAGGAGATGCCGACCCTGGCCGCCCTGGCGAAGAGCGAAGCGGGCAAGGCCGTGGCGATCGTGCCGGTCTCCATCGACCGCGCTGCGGCTACGCCCAAGGCGCGCGCCTTCATCGGCCAGAACGCACCGCTCAAGTTCTACCAGGACGCCGCCTACGCCTTCCCCACCGCCATGCGCCCGCCGCCGCCGGGCTTCCCCACTACGCTGATCTTCGACAAGCGCGGGCGCCTGCGCGCCACCGTCAGCGCCGACCTCGACTGGAACGGCGCGCAGGCCACGCGCGTGATCGCCAAGCTGGCCGCCGAGCCGGCGTGACCGCGGCCGCCACGGCGCGGCCTTCATCTCGCCCCCGCGGCCGGTCACACCGCGCGCCATGACGCACGCGCCCACGCGCCGCCGCCTGCTGGCCGCCGGCGGGACCGCCGCCCTCTTCGCCGCGCCCGCCCGCGCCGGCATCCCCATCCCCCTGCCGTTCGGCGCCAAGAAGCGCCCGGCGGTGGACGTGGCCGACATCGTAGCTTCCACCGGCGCGCCGGCGGCCGGAGGCGTCGTCGTGGCTCTGAAGGGTGAGCCGTTCCTGGGCGCGGCGGGCCGGCGGCGTATCGACCGGCCCGCGCAGGTGAGCGCGTCCGATCTGTGGGACATCGGCTCCAACACCAAGGCGCTGACCGCTGTGCTCTACGCCCGCTACGTGGAGGCCGGGCGGGCGAGCTGGTCGGCCAAGCTGCCGGCGCTGTTCCCCGACCTGACGCTGGATCCGGCCTGGGCCGACACCACCATCTACGACGTGATGGCCCACCGCGCCGGCCTCTCCGACGTGGCCGTGATCGAGGCCGACTTCCTGGCCGGCGCCGCCGCCGATCCCAAGCCTGCCCCGCAACAGCGCACCGAGCTGGTCGCGGCGGTGCTGGCCAAATCCCCGCGCCTGCCGCCGGGCGGCTTCACCTATTCCAACCTCGACTACGTGATCGCCGGCGCCGCCATCGAGCGCATCGCCAGGACGTCGTGGGAAGAGGCCATGCGCGCGCAGGTGTTCGGCCCCCTCGGCATGGCCAATGCGGGCTTCGGCGCGCCGCTGGGCGCCGAGCCCTGGGGCCATCGCATGGGCGACGACAAGCGCCTGCATCCGGTCGCGCCCACCGACCTGGCCGACTACCCCAAGGTGCTCGCCCCCTCCGGCGGCGTGCACCTGAACCTGGCCGACTACGCCCGCTTCGCCCGCGTGTTCCTGGCCGACGGTGGCGGCTTCCTGCAGCCAGACACCCTGCACCGGCTGGCGCGGCCCTGGGGCGGGCAGTCGGGCGACTACGGCCTGGGCTGGCAGGTGACCGAAGGCGAGGGCTGGGCGCAGGGGCCGCTCCTCACCCACGAGGGCTCCAACGGGCTGTGGCATGCGCAGGTGCAGCTGGCGCCGGCGCGGAGCCTGGCGGTGATCGCCTTCGCCAACGCCGAGACGGGCGGAGGGGTCGAAGCGGCGCGCCGGCTGTCGCTCAAGCTCGTGCAGGCCTACGCCGCCTGATCGGGTGGCGCACGTCGAGGCGCTCGGATCTCAAGAAGGCGAGCGACGATGGCGGCCCATCCTTTCGACCTCGGCGGCCATGCCGCCATCGTCACCGGCGCGGCGCGCGGGCTGGGGCGCGAGATCGCGCGCGGCTTGGTCGCGGCGGGCGCGCAGGTCTGGGCCGGGGGCCGCTCCGCACCGCCCCTGCAGGCGCTGGCCGCCGAACTCGGGCCGGCGCTGCGACCTCTTGTGTTCGACGTGGCCGATCCGCGCGGGCTGGAGCTCGCCTTCTCGCGCATGGAGGCCGAGGGCGGGCTGGACATCCTGGTCAACAACGTAGGCGTGCGCGATCGCGCGCCGCTCGAGGCGCTGACGCCGGATAGGGTGCGCGCGCTCCTGGAGGTCGACCTTGTGGCGCCGCTCGAACTGGCGCGCCGCGCCGCCGCCGTTATGCGCAGGCGCGGGCGGGGAGGGCGCATCGTCAACGTCACCTCCATCGCCGGCCCGATCGCGCGCGCGGGCGATGCGGCCTACACCGCCGCCAAGGGCGGGCTCGACGCGCTGACGCGGGCGCTGGCCGCCGAGCTGGGCTCGGACGCCATCACCGTCAACGCCGTGGCGCCCGGATACTTCGCCACCGAGGCGAACGCCGAGATGGCGGCCGACCCGCAGATCGCCGCCTGGCTGAAGGGGCGCACCTCGCTAGGCCGATGGGGCGCGCCCGTGGAGATCGCGGGGGCGGTGGTGTTCCTCTGCTCGCCCGCCGCCAGCTTCGTCACCGGTCAGACGTTGGCCGTGGATGGCGGCCACCTTACGCATTTCTGAGTCGCAATAAGGTCGGGATTCGGATCGAATATAGTTTCGCGCGCTTTCTCCTCCCATCTCTGCAATTGGGCCGTTCATTTGACCGACACGACCGCCGACGGCCCGCAAGTCGAGCCCGCCGACGACACGGAGAGGCGCAAGCGGTCGTGGAAGCTCGGGCCGCGCTTCGATCTTCCTGGTCCGGGCCGCTGGATCGCCGGCATCTTCGGCGCGATCGTTCTTCTGATCGTGATCTTTCTCCTGCTGTTCCAATGGGACTGGCTGCGCAAGCCTATCGCTGACTTCGCCTCAAAGAAGATCCACCGCAGCGTGCGCATAGACGGCCATCTGCGCGTTCACCTGCTGACCTGGACGCCCACGGTGAGGGTCGAGGGGATCAAGGTCGGTCAGCCTGCGTGGGGCCCTAAGGGCGATATGCTGCAGGTCGCCGCGTTCACCGCCTCCGTGCGGCTGATGCCCCTGTTCGCCGGCAAGATCGACATCCCGCTGGTCGCCATCGACAAGCCGCACGTCGTGCTGCTGCAGGACGCCAAGGGCCACGCCAACTGGGACTTCACGACGCCGGAGGAGAAGAAGCAGCCCTCCAAGCCGCTGAAGCTGCCTCCGATCGAGGAGTTCCGGATCGATGGCGGACAGTTGCTGGCCGATCTCATTCCGCGCAAGCTGCACTTCACCGGTTCCATCAACTCCAGCGAGCGCGACACGGGTGCGAACACCGAAGCCTTCCATCTGGGTGGCGCGGGGACGCTGAACGGCAAGCCCTTCAACCTGCGCGTAGCCGGCGGCCCGCTTATCCACATCCACCGCGACAAGCCCTATCCGTTCGAGGGCGTGGTGAGCGCAGGCGCCACCTCGCTGACGGCCAAGGGCGACATCCCCCATCCCTTCGACTTCGGTCGGGTGGAGGCTTCGTTGACGGTCCAGGGCCATGACCTCAACGATCTCTACTACCTGACGGGCCTCGCCCTGCCGAACTCGCCGCCCTACCGCGTGGAGGGGCGGCTGACGCGCAATCAAAAGCTCTATCGCTTCGACGACTTCGCGGGCCGTGTCGGCTCCAGCGACCTTGAGGGGAACCTTTCCGTCGATACCGCGCCTAAGCGGCCCCTCCTCAAAGCGGCGCTGCATTCCAAGCTGCTCGACTTCAAGGATTTGGCCTCGCTGTTCGGCGCACCCGGCGTCGCCAAGACGGCTACGGCAGCGCAGAAGGCGGCCACCGCCGCGGTCACCAACGGAAACACGCGCCTCCTGCCGGATGCGACCTTGGAGACCGAGCGGATGCGGGTGATGGACGCCGCCGTCATCTACAAGGCCGCGGCCGTGAATGCGCCTGGCCTGCCGTTGCGCGGCGTGTCGCTGGGCTTCAAGCTCGACGACGGCCTCTTGGACATCGATCCGATCGTGCTCGACTTTCCGCAAGGGTCGCTCAACGGCAAGGCGCAGCTGAACGCGCGGCCGGCGTCGCCTGTGACTACGCTGGACCTCAAGCTCTCCAACGTGCGGATGGAGAACTTCTTCCCCGCCGCCAAGGGGGCGGCGCCGATGCTCGCGGGCACGCTGCAGGCGCGCGCCAAGCTGCGCGGGGTGGGCAATTCAGTCCACCGCGCCGCCTCGACCGCCGACGGGCAGGTGACCGCGGTCATCCCCTCCGGTCATATCCGCAAGGCCTTCGCCGAGCTGGCGGGGGTGAGCCTCCTGCCCGGCCTGCCCGAGCTTCTGGGCAAGGACCAGGACCAAACCGACCTGCGCTGCGCCGTGGCGGACTTCGACGTCAAGAACGGCGTACTGCAGGCCCGCCACGTGCTGATCGACGCCACCGTCACCGTGGTCGCCGGCACGGGCTCGGTCGACCTGAAGGACGAGCGCATCGCTCTGCAGTTCAAGGGGCGCCCGACCAAGCTGCGCATCGGCCACCTCAACGTGCCGGTCACCGTGGGCGGGCGCCTGAAGAGCCCGACCTTCGGGGTGAAGCCGGGGCAGGCCGTCGTCCAGGCGGGGATCGGCGCGGCGCTCGGCGCGCTGGTCAACCCGATCCTGGCGATTGCGCCCTTCATAGACCTGGGTGGCAAGAACGCCGACTGCGCCAACCTTTTCCAGGAGGCGCGCACGGGCGCGGCCCCGGTCGTGGCGAAGAGCGCCCCCGCTGCGCGCGTGCGCAAGACAAGGCGTCATCACGCGCAACGCCATACTCGCGCCCACGCCCACTGATGGCGGTGCGGCGCTCGAGCGGTGCAGCTTAAGCTCCGCTCCATAAATCCCCGCTAAGCATGTCTGCAGGGGTGCGGATACGCAGACGACGAATGGCCGGGACGCAGGCGAGCAAGGCTGAGTTGCGCGCCGGCCGCCGCGCGAGCGCGGCGCTGCTGCGACGCCGGCCGTGAGCACTTCGGACGCGGATCGCGACCAGCCCCGCGCCAATCTCTCGCGCGCGCGACTGCTGCTCGTCGACGCCACTCACGGCGGGCTGACCATCCTGGGCCAGCTGGTGAGCGGCCTTGGCGTGAACATGATCACCAAATGCGCCGGCGCCGTCGCAGCCGCACAGCACCTGACGGCCGAGCCCTTCGATCTCATCATCATCGACGCCGATCTGCCCGGGCCGGTGAGCGGCTACGACCTGGTGCGCCGCCTGCGCAGGAATGTGCGCTCGCCCAACCAGCAGGCCGCCATCATCCTGCTCTGCGGCCACACCGCCGCGACGCGGGTTGCGCGTGCACGCGACTGCGGGGTCAGCCTGTTGATCGCCAAGCCCGTGTCTCCGAAAGTGGTGCTCGATCGCATCCACTGGCTCGCCCGCGACAGGCGCGATTTCGTCGATTGCGGCGAGATCTACGTCGGCCCAGACCGCCGCTTCCACGAACAGCCCGAGCCGCCGTCCGGGCGTGAGGGACGTCGCCGGGAAGACCCCGCCCCCTTGGAAGGATCCGCCGCATGACCGTGGTGCGCCGCTTCAGCCCCGTGAACCGCCTCGCGGCGATGATCCAGAAGCCCGGGGGCCTCAGGGCGAGCGAGGCGGTCGCCGCCGCCCAGCAGAACCTGGAGAGCGTGCGCGGCGAGGCCCTGGCCCGCCTCGACGAGATCATCGCCGGCCTTGAAGCCGACGCGGCCGGCCGCACGACCTACGAGGCGCAGGCGGCTGACCGGATGTACGGCCTGGCCAACGAGGTGGTCGGCCTCGCGGGCGTCTACGGCTACGGTCCGATGGGAGACGCCGCCTACAGCCTGTGCGAGCTGCTCGACCAGCTGCGCAGCCGCGGCGGCTGGTCGCCGGAGGGGGTCGCCGTGCACGTGCAGACCATCAAGCTCCTGCGCAGCACGGGCGGTCCCGCTTCCGACGCCGCCACCTCCGCGGCCATACTGGACGGCCTGCGCAAGGTCTCCGCCCGCGTCGCCGGCCCGCAGTCCGCCTGACCCGCCGCGGCCCCGATGGCGAGACCCGCGGGACTAATCATACGGAAGGAAAGGTCGTCGTCGGCGCTCGCCAAGTGACAGCGCTGTCTATCCAGCCATCCCTTGACATGGAGATACAGCCGGTTCTTCAAGCCTGATCACATCAATTCAGGTGGAGTGCGTAGGTGGGCTTCGACAGCGACGGTCAGACGGTTGAGACTCTAGCTGTCGCGCAGGCGCCCCCCGCCGATCCCGCCGCCTCGCCGCCTCGCCATGCGCGCCTCTTGGCCTGGGTCGACGAGGTCGCGGCGCTGGCGCAACCCGACTCGATTGTGTGGTGCGACGGTTCGGAGGCCGAGTGGCGGCGCGTGACCGATGCGCTTGTGGCGGCCGGGACCTTCACGCGCCTCGACCCCGCCAAGCGGCCTGAGAGCTTCTGGGCGCGCAGCGATCCGCGCGACGTGGCGCGCGTCGAGAGCCGCACCTTCATATGCTCGCAGGCGAAGGCCGACGCCGGGCCGACCAACCACTGGGCCGAGCCGCGCGAGATGCGCGCCACGTTGAACGGCCTGTTCCGCGGCGCCATGCGCGGGCGCACGATGTACGTCGTGCCCTTCTGCATGGGCCCGCTCGGCTCGCCGCTCTCCATCCTCGGCGTCGAGTTGACCGACAGCCCCTACGTGGTCGCCTCCATGCGGCTGATGACGCGCATGGGGACGCAGGCGCTGGAGATGCTGGGCGCGGACGGCGATTTCGTGCCCTGCGTGCACAGCGTGGGCGCGCCCCTGGCGGCGGACGAGGCCGACGTGGCGTGGCCGTGCAGCGAGACCAAGTACATCTGCCACTTCCCGGAGACGCGGGAGATCTGGTCCTACGGCTCGGGCTACGGTGGCAATGCGCTCCTGGGGAAGAAGTGCCTGGCGCTGCGCATCGCCTCGGTGATGGCGCGCGACGGCGGCTGGCTGGCCGAGCACATGCTGATCCTCAAGCTCACTTCGCCCCAGGGCGAGGTGCACTACGTGACCGCCGCCTTCCCCAGCGCCTGCGGCAAGACCAACCTGGCCATGCTGCAGCCGACGCTGGCCGGCTGGAAGGCCGAGACGGTGGGCGACGACATCGCCTGGATGCGCTTCGGCGAGGACGGGCGGCTCTACGCGGTCAACCCCGAGGCCGGCTTCTTCGGCGTGGCGCCGGGAACGGGCGTGGCCACCAACCGCAACGCCATAGAGACCCTGCGCGAGCGCACCATCTTCACCAACACCGCCCTCACGCCCGACGGCGATGTGTGGTGGGAGGGCCTTACCGAGAAGAAGCCGCCGCACCTCACCGACTGGCGCGGCCAGGCGTGGACGCCGTCGAGCCGCACGCCGGCCGCCCATCCCAACGCCCGCTTCACCACGCCCGCCGCCCAATGCCCGGTGATCGCGCCCGAGTGGGACGATCCGGCCGGCGTGCCGATCTCGGCCTTCCTGTTCGGCGGCCGCCGCGCCACCGCGGTGCCGCTCGTCACCGAGGCGTTCGATTGGGAGCACGGCGTGTTCCTCGCCTCCACCATCGCCTCGGAAGGCACGGCGGCGGCCGAGGGGGCGGTGGGTGCGCTGCGGCGCGATCCCTTCGCCATGCTGCCCTTCTGCGGCTACAACATGGGCGACTACTTCGCGCACTGGCTGAAGCTGGGCGCGCAAGCGCCTGATCCCACGAAGCTTCCGCGGGTCTTCTTCGTCAACTGGTTCCGCAAGGGGGCCGACGGGCGCTTCCTGTGGCCGGGCTATGGCGAGAACAGCCGCGTGCTGAAGTGGATCGTCGAGCGGCTGGAAGGCGAAGCCGCCGCTCAGGACACCCCCATCGGCCGCACGCCCGCCCAGGGCGCGCTCGACGTGGCGGGGCTCGACCTATCCGCTGCGGACCTGCAGGCCTTGACCGCCGTGGACGCCGAGGTCTGGAAGCGCGAGGCGGCGCTGATCGCCACCGATCAGGCGCGGTTCGGTGTCCATCTGCCCGACGCGCTTCGCACCCAGCACGCCGCGCTGGCCGCTCGGCTCGAGGCCGTCGGCCAGATGTGACTGCATCTGGCGCCTCCGCCTGCTCCGCCGCCAGCTAGCCGTCAGCTCAACGGGTGGTCGGCCACCTTGCACTTGAAGGTGAAGTGCTGGGTCGTCGGCTCGAAGGTCTCCAGCCGGGCGGTCATCAGCGCCGACTGCCCGCCCTTGCTGACCATGCAGGCGGTGGTCGCGCCCGGCTTGGCCGCGAGCGAGTCGGGGCACTCGATGGTGTCGAATGTGGCCTGCGCCTGCTGGGCCAGCACCGCGCGGCACAGGCTGGCCACCCGCGCGCCGGAGATAACGGGGGGCGTGCTCGTGTTCGCGCTCGTGTCGGGCCGGTCAGCGCTCGGATTGGAAAGCGTTGTCGTCGGCGTCGCGTCGGATCCGGTCGCGTCCGTATCGGACGAGGCGGCGATGGTCTGCATATCATCGTCGCTCGCCGCCGGTGCGGTCGCCATCGTGCCGGCCGACCCGGACGAGACGCCGCCGCTGGCCAGCCTCAGGTGCAGCACCTGCCAGCCGGCGCCCCCCTCGGTGAGCTGCACGGTGGCCGGCAACGCGCCGCCGCCCGCGAGCTTGAGCGATCCCCGCAGCGTCGCCACGTTGTTGGTGACGCTGCGCGAACTCCATGAGGCGCCGGTGTAGCCCGAGAGGCCGTACTGCCTGGCGTAGGCCTCCCATTGCGTCTCCGGCACGACGCTGCGGAAGCTGGGGGAGGCGAGATCGTAGGAGGCCGCCGGCCCCCTCCGGGCGGTGGCGGCGAAGAAGGCGTCGCTCGCCTTCACCGGACCCGACGTGGCCCCGAGCACGCCCCAGACCAGCAGCGCCACGAGCAGCCCGAGCACCACGATCACCGCGCCGATGGCCAGCAGCACCTTGGCCAGCGTCGACATGGCCGCCTTGCTCGCCGGAGCGGTGGGCGGTGGTGGAGCGCCTGCGGATGGATCGACGGTGGTCATGCACGCCCCTCATGACGGCGGCCGCAGCTCCACGGCCACGCTTGAGCAATTCCCCAGCTGCGGCGGGCGTTCCCTGGCGAGCCTAACGCCCGTTTAACCATACCCGGACGAAGGTCGCCGCCGACCCGTCTCCGCTTGGCTCGACCTTCCCGCCCATGGCCAGCACCTACGCGCCCCACCACGCCTTCGCGCGCACCGACCGCTCGCGACTGGGCGTGTGGTGGTGGACGGTGGACCGGTTCCTGCTGGGCGCGATCCTGGCGTTGATGGCCATCGGCGTGATGATGTCGTTCGCCTCGAGCCCGGCGGCGGCGGCGCGCATCGGCATCCACGACCCCTTCCACTTCGCCAAGCGCCAGCTCGTCTATGGGGCGGTGGGAGCCGTCCTGCTGATCGCCATGTCGCTGTTGTCGCCGCGGGGCGTGCGGCGGGTGAGTTTCTTCACCTACCTGGCGACGATCGCGGTGATGTGCGTGCTGCCCTTCATCGGCCATGCGGCCAAGGGAGCGGACCGCTGGCTCTCCATCGGCGGCTTCTCGCTGCAGCCGTCGGAGTTCATGAAGCCGGCGCTGATCGTCCTGGCCTCCTGGATGTTTTCCGAGGCGCAGAAGGGGGAGGGGGTGCCGGGCGTCTCCATCGCCTTCGGCCTCTATGGGGCGGCGGTGGCGCTCCTCCTCCTGCAGCCCGACGTGGGGCAGACGGTGCTCACCACCGTCACCTTCGGCGCCTGCTTCTTCATGGCCGGCGTGCCGATGCGCTGGATCATGGGGCTGGGCGCCGTCGCCGCGGGCGGCTTCGTGACCATCTATTTCGCCTTCGCCCACGTGGCGGCGCGCTTCCACAAGTTCCTCAGCCCCGACAAGGCCGACACCCACCAGGTGGACAAGGCGGCCGAGGCCATCGCCCACGGCGGGCTGTTCGGCACCGGCCCCGGCGAGGGCATCATGAAGCGCCACGTGCCCGACCTGCACACCGACTTCATCTATTCGGTCGCCGCCGAGGAGTATGGCGTGGTGTTCTCGTGGGGGCTGATCGCGCTGTTCGGCTTCCTGGTGGTGCGCGGCCTCTACAAGGCCATGAAGCTGACCGATCCGTTCGAGCAGGTGGCCGCCGCCGGGCTTTTCGTGCTGGTCGGCCAGCAATGCCTGATCAACGTCTGCGTGAACTTGAACCTGATCCCGACCAAGGGCATGACGCTGCCCTTCATCAGCTACGGAGGCTCGTCCATGCTGGCCACGGGCCTCACCCTCGGTCTGGCGTTGGCGCTCACGCGTCGCAGGCCGGGCGCCTATGCGGGCGCCGAAGGCCCGGCCCACGCCGGCGCCCACCTGTGAGCCCCCGCCTATGAGCGCCCGTTCATGAGTGAGGAGACCAGCGGTCGCGGCCGCCTGGCCGTGGTCGCGGCGGGCGGCACCGGCGGCCACCTCTTCCCGGCCGAGGCGCTCTCACGCGTGCTGATCGCCCGCGGCTGGCGCATCGTGCTCGCCACCGACAGCCGCGGCGCCGCCTTCGCCAAGGACTTCCCCGCCGAGGAGCGGCTGGCGCTGGAGGCCGCCACCTTCAGGCGCGGCGACATGGGGGCGATGATCCGCGCCGGCCTGCGCATCCGAAGCGGCGTGGCGGCCGCGCGCAAGGCCTACCGGCGGCTGCGGCCCTCGGTGGTGGTCGGCTTCGGCGGCTATCCCTCGCTGCCGGCGCTCCTGGCTGCGCAGGGCCGCACCGCCACCATGATCCACGAGCAGAACGCGGTGCTGGGGCGGGTGAACCGCTATCTCGCCTCGCGCGTCGACTCGGTGGCCTGCGCCTTCCCGATCCTGGGGCGCGCCACGCCCAGGATCGTCGCCCGCGCGCACGTGGTGGGCAATCCCGTGCGCCCGGAGATCAAGGCGCTCTACGGCGAGGGTTACGAGCCGCCGGGCGGCACCGTGCGCATCCTGGCGACCGGCGGCAGCCAGGGCGCGCGCCTTCTGTCGGAGATCGTGCCCGACGCGGCCATGCTGATGGGCGAGGACCTACGCACGCGCCTGCGCGTCGAGCTGCAATGCCGCATGGACCTGCTGGACTTCGCGCGGCGCACCTTCGCCGAGGCGGGGGTGGAGGCCGAGGTGGCGCCTTTCTTCCGCAACATCGCCGGGCGTCTGGCCACGGCGCACATCGTCATCGGCCGCGCCGGCGCCTCCACGGTGTGCGAGTTGGCCGTGGCCGGGCGCCCCTCGGTGCTGGTGCCGCTGGGCATCGCCGCCGACGATCACCAGCGCCACAACGCCCAGCTGCTCTCAGACGTCGGGGCCGCCCAGGTTCTGCCGGAGAAGGGGCTCACCGCCGAGCGCCTGGCCGACACCCTGCAGCGCATGGTGGCCGACCCCGCCGGCCTAGCCCGCGCCGCCGCCGCCGCCAGAGGTGTCGCCCGCCCCGACGCCGCCGAGCGCCTGGCCGACCTGGTGGAGACCACCGCCCGCGCGTGATCGGCTCCGGCGGCCGGATGACGCGGAGGCGGCCCTCGCACCTCGTGTCCGCCTCCGCGGAATTTCGCCGAGGGCCCGGGGCGGGATGGGGCCAGCGTGCTTCCGCATCATGCGGAAAGGCCCTAGCGTCGACGCCAACAGGGGCGGAGTTGGAGAGTTGGCGTGGCGGCGAATGTTTCTATCGGCGACGTCTTCGAAGATTCGGCGGCGGCGCGGCGGCGCGAGGAGATGCGCGCCTTCATCGGGCCCCATGCCGAGGCCTTCATGCCCGTCTGGACCGCGATGCAGGCGCGCGCCGCCCCACGCACGCCGGGCGAAAAGCGTCCGCGCATCAAGTTCAACTTCGTCGCCATGGCCTTCTTCCTCGGGCCGTGCTGGTTTTTCTACCGCAAGCTGTGGGTCTGGGCCTGGGCCCTGCTCGCGGTCATCGTGGTGCTGGCCTTCCTGCCGATCACCAGCCGCATCGGCCTTCCGCTCGGCATCTGCCTGGCCATGTTCGGGCGCCAGGCCTATCTCGGCCACGCCCAGAAACGCGTCGCCCAGCTGCGCGGCGGGGCGGAGTTCGCCGACCTTGACGTGCTGCGGCGCGCCGGCGGCGTCTCGCCCGTCGCGGGCTGGACCAGCAGCCTCCTCCTGGGGGCCCTCTCGCTGATCGGCGTCGCGTCGCTGATCCTGCTCACCCTCGCCAACGGCGGCCAGCCTCCCGCCGACATCTGAATCTGGAGGGATAGGCGGGTGGCGGAGCGGGAGGGGCGTCGCTATAAGCCCGCCACCTCCGGACAACCCAACCGCCAAAGGCCTCTCGCGCCCATGACCGAACGCACCTTCTCCATCATCAAGCCCGACGCCACGCGCCGCAACCTGACGGGCGCGATCAACGCCGTGATCGAGGAGGCGGGCTTGCGCATCGTAGCCCAGCGCCGCATCCAGATGACCAAGGCCCAGGCCGAGACCTTCTACGAGGTGCACAAGGCGCGCCCCTTCTACGGCGAGCTGGTCGAGCAGATGACCGGCGGCCCCGTGGTGGTGCAGGTGTTGGAGGGCGAGGGCGCCATCGCCAAGTATCGCGAAGTGATGGGCGCCACCAACCCGGCCAACGCCGCCGAAGGCACCATCCGCAAGTTGTTCGCCGTCTCGGTGGGCGAGAACTCGGTGCACGGCTCCGACGCGCCGGAGACGGCCAAGAGCGAAATCGCCCAGTTTTTCACCGAGGACGAGATCGTCGGCTGAGGCGCGCGCCTCAGCGCCAGTGTCAAAGAGCTTGGCGCGCACGCCGGCGTCCTCGCCCGCGGGAGACCGCGAGCGGGTGGGGAGGTGAGGCGGAGCGCGGGCCGGGAGCCCGGGGACCGGAGTGTGTGTGGGAGTTTCGGCTCCCGACGCTGACGTTCCGCTACGGCCGCTCTCCAAGGGGGTTGGTTTGCGGGCATTGTCCGCCCGGAAGCGCTCCCGACGGCAGGGTCTCACCCCTGCTCGCCCCCCGGCGACGTTCCCGCCACCGGAGCTGGGCGGGCGCAGGCACCATCCGACGCACCTGCGGACACGACGGTTTCAAGCCCCGCCGCCAGACATCCCGCACGACCACCTCCTGACGGCCGCCTCGGGCGCGGGCGGCTTTGGGGTGAAAGGCGGTCAAACCGCGGTTCGGGGCGGACCGTCTATGTTTCCGAGCTGGGCAGCGCACCACCAGCTTCCGAGCTAACCGATGGTGTGTTGTCTCATCGATGCTTGCTCGGCGGCACGTAGGAAAAACCACTACAAGATATATATATATATCCTTCGGTGGCCTAGCGGCTGAACCATCTGATAGCCCTAAACCACCATCCGGCATGTGCCAGACGACGATCCACCTCACGGGTGATTAACAAAGATGGGTCTGGTTTAATAATCGCGGGTTAATATACGGCCTCACTGGGCTGATCTCAGCTTTTACTGGGCCTGATAATGTAATGAAGAGCTGAGCTCTTAGCGGCCGACCTAGGTGAAACTTGTGACCGCCTAACGTTATTGTATCGGGTGTTAAAGTGATATCGCCCGTGATTGCAGACGCGGTCGTGCTGAGCGCCGACCAGTGCTCAACCGGGGCGGCGCTGGCGAGGGACGGCAGCGCAGCCGCCGCTGTGGCCAGCAGTGAGGTGACGCGTCTCGCCATTGGAACCTCCGACCAGCACTTGCTAAGTGTAGCGTCAATCTGGCTGCTGCTGTCGCCGGCCAACCTGCTCCTCTGGTGGCTGACCCACCAGGAGGCATGGCGGCGGCTGCCCCCCACAGCGCATACGCTCTAACATCCACCCCCGACGGGAGGTGGTGCTGATCTGCGGGGCGCAATGCGCGAGCCGCCTCTGGGCCACCACGGCAAACGAAGATCTTTCCGCCCTTTCCCTTGCGGGGTTCGCGCCGCTCAGCGGGGGCCGGAGGCGCGCAGGGCGGTGGCCGCCTGGGCGAGGCAGCGGGGGTAGAGGCGGTGCTCCAGCGCCAGCACGCGGGCGGCGAGGGTCTGGGCGGTGTCGTCCGGCCCTACGTCCAGGGCGGCCTGGCCCAGGGGCGGGCCCTCGTCCACGCCCTCGCTCACCCAGTGCACGGTGCAGCCGTGGCGCGCGTGGCCGGCGGCCAGCGCGCGGGCGTGGGTGTCCAGGCCGGCGAAGGCGGGGAGGAGGCTCGGGTGGATGTTGAGCATGCGCCCGCGCCAGGCGCCCACCAGCCAGGGCGACAGCACGCGCATGTAGCCGGCCAGCGCCACCAGCTCGACACCGTACGCGCGCAACTCGACGTCGAGCGCGCGCTCGTGCGCCTCGCGGTCGCGGCCGAAGGGACGGTGGTCGACCGCCACGGCGGGAACGCCCGCGCGCCGTGCGGTCTCCAGCCCCGCCGCGTCGGGTCGATTGGAGAGCACGAGCGCGATCTCCGCGGGGTAGGCCGGGTCGGCGGCGGCGGCCAAGAGCGCCTCCATGTTGGAGCCGCGGCCGGAGATAAGCACCGACGTACGCACGCGGCCGGGCGCGGCGGCGCTCACGCCAGCTGGCCCACCACAAAGGCCTCTTCGCCGGCGTTGAGGAGGGCGGCCAGCACGGGCGGCGCTTCGGCCGCGCCGACGATCAGCAGGAAGCCCAGGCCGCAGTTGAAGGTGCGCCGCATCTCGGCCTTCGCGATCGCGCCCTCGCGCGCCAGCCAGTCGAACACGGGCGGGGGGGCCCAGCTGTCCCAGTCGAAGCGCGCCTCCAGCCCCGACGCGATGGCGCGCGGCGGGTTCTCGATGAGGCCGCCGCCGGTGATGTGGGCGCCGCCCTTGACCAGCCCCGCCTTGATCAGCGGCAGGACGGAGCGGACGTAGATGCGCGTCGGCTCCAGCAGCGCCTGCGCCAGCGTCGCGCCCTGCGCGAAAGGCGCGGGCGCGTCCCAAGCCAGGCCCGTGCGCTCGACCACCTTGCGGATCAGCGAGTAGCCGTTGGAATGCGGCCCCGAGGAGCCCAGCCCGATCAGCAGGTCGCCCGCCCGCTGCGCGTCCAGTTTGGGCAGCACCCCCGAGCGCTCCACCGCGCCCAGGGAGAAGCCGGCGAGGTCGTAGTCGCCGGCGGCGTAGAGGCCCGGCATCTCCGCCGTCTCGCCGCCCACCAGCGCGCAGTTGGCGCGCTTGCAGCCCTCGGCGATGCCCGCAACGATGCGGCGCCCGGCCTCAACGTCGAGCTTGGAGGTGGCGTAGTAGTCGAGGAACAGCAGCGGCTCGGCGCCCTGGGCCAGGAGGTCGTTCACGCACATGGCCACCAGGTCGATCCCGATGCCGTCGTGAAGGCCCGTGTCGATGGCGATCTTCAGCTTGGTGCCCACCCCGTCTGTGGTGGCCACGATCAGCGGGTCGGCGTAGCCCGCGGCCTTGAGGTCGAACAGCGCGCCGAACCCGCCCAGCGAGGGCGTCGAGCCCGGCCGGGCCGTGGCGCGCGCAAGTGGCTTGATGGCGGCGACCAGCGCCTCGCCCGCGTCGATGTCGACGCCGGCCTGCGCGTAGGTGAGCCCGTTTCCGGCGTCGGTCATGGGCGGAGGCGGTCTCGCAGTGGGGGCGGGGAGGGCGCGACCCCTTGGCGGAGCCCACGCGGGCGGGGCATAGCTAGCCCATGACGCCGATCACCGACAACGCCCGCCTGCGCGAGTTCTGCGAGGCGGTGCGCCACAGCCCCTTCATCTGCGTGGACACCGAGTTCATGCGCGAGACCACCTACTGGCCCAAGCTGTGCCTGATCCAGGCCGCCAGCATCGACGGCGCCGCGGTGATCGACCCCCTGGTCGACGACATCGACCTCGAGCCGTTCCTGGAGCTGATGCGCGACGAGAGCGTGACCAAGGTGTTTCACGCCGCGCGCCAGGACGTGGAGATCTTCCACAAGCTGGGCGCCATGCCGCGCCCGCTGTTCGACACCCAGGTGGCCGCCATGGCCGCGGGCTTCGGCGAGCAGATCGCCTACGGCGACCTCATGCGCCAGATGCTGCGCGTGGAGATCGACAAGACCAGCCGCTTCACCGACTGGTCGCGCCGCCCTCTCTCAGGCGCCCAGCTCGACTACGCCGCCGCCGACGTCACCCACCTGGCCAAGGCCTACCCGCGCCTGGTGGAGCGGCTGGAGAAGAGCGGACGCCTGGCCTGGGTGGAGGAGGAAATGGCCAACCTCTCCGATCCCGCGGCCTACGACACCGACCCCGAAAAGGCCTGGCGCAGGCTCAAGCCGCGCAAGTTCGCGCCGCGCTACCTCGCCGCCTTCAAGGCCGCCGCGGCCTTCCGGGAGCGTGCCGCGCAGGATCGCGACGTGCCCCGCGGCCGCATCCTCAAGGACGAGGCGATGGACGAGCTCGCCTCCCAGCTGCCGACAAGCGTCGACGGGCTGAATGGCCTGCGCTCGGTGCCCAAGGGCTTCGGCGGCTCGCGCCTCGGCCCCGAGCTGATCGCGGCGCTGCGCGAGGCGCTGCGCGATCCGGAGGCCTACGCGCCGGCGATGGAGAAGCCCCCGCAGCCGCCGCAGAACGCGGGCGCGGTGGTCGAACTCCTCAAGGTGCTGCTCAAGGCGCGGGCGGAGGATGCGGGCGTCGCCTCCAAGCTGATCGCCACCGTCCCCGACCTGGAGAAGATCGCCGCCGACGACTCCGCGGCCGTCGGCGCCCTGCAGGGCTGGCGGCGCGAGGTGTTCGGCGCCGACGCCCTGCGCCTGAAGAAGGGCGAGCTGGCCCTGGTGCTGGACGGCTCGCGCGTGCGCGTGCGGGAGCTCGCCGCCTGATCCGCACAGTCGACGACCTGAGCGCGGAGGTTCGCGCGGGCGTCGACACCGTGATCGACGTGCGCAGCCCGGCGGAATTCGCGCAGGACCACGCGCCGGGCGCGATCAACCTGCCCGTGCTCTCCGACGCCGAGCGCGCGCAGGTGGGCACGATCTACGTGCAGGACGACAGCTTCCGCGCCCGCAGGCTGGGCGGCGCGCTCGTGGCCCGCAACATCGCGGCCCACCTTGAGGGGCCGCTGGCGGGCAAGGGCGGCGGCTGGCGGCCGCTGGTCTACTGCTGGCGCGGCGGCCAGCGCTCCGCCGCCATCGCCGCGGTGCTCTCCCAGGTCGGCTGGCGCACCGCCCTGCTGCGCGGCGGCTACAAGACCTACCGCAAAGGCGTGGTGAAGGCGCTCTACGAGGGGCCGCCGCCCGCCAACGTGGTGCTGCTCGGCGGCCCCACCGGCGTCGGCAAGACCGATGTGCTGCACCGCCTCGCCGCGCAAGGCGTGCAGGTGCTCGACCTCGAGGGCTTGGCCCAGCACCGCGGCTCGCTCCTGGGCGCCCTGCCGGGCCGCCCTCAGCCCTCGCAGCGGCTGTTCGAAAGCCGCCTCGCCGCCGCGCTCGCGACGCTCGACCCGGCGCGCCCGGTGGTCGTCGAGGCCGAGTCGAGCCGCATCGGCGAGCTGACCCTGCCGCCCGCGGTCTGGAGCGCGATGACGAGGGCGCCGGTGATCCGGCTCGAGGCGTCGCCCGAGGTGCGCGCCGCCCGGCTCGCGGCGCTGTACGCGCAGGCGGCCCACGACCCCGCCTTCCCCTCCGCCCTCGACCGCCTGCCGCGCCACTTCTCGCGCGCCGACAAGCTGCGCTGGCGCGACCTGCTGGCGGCGGGTGCTCTGCAGTCGCTCGCGCTGGAGCTGGTGCAGCGCCATTACGACCCGGCCTACGCGCGCTCCAGCGAGGCGCATGGGCGCGAGGTGCTGGGCGCGGCGTCGGTGGGGGAAGGGGAGGCGGCATTCGACCGCGCCGTTTTCCAGGTGGCGACGCTGGTCGCGCCTCGCCCCTCATCTCCGAGCTTCCCGGCGAAGGCCGGGACCCAGGAGTCATGCACGCAACCGTCAGGCTAGGCGGGGTTCACCGGTTCGGAGCTTTCGCACGCCACTCCTGGGTCCCGGCCTTCGCCGGGAAGCTCGGAGGGAAACGCGCGGAACTTCACCCCAGCTCGGCTCGCACGCCAAGGGCGTCCGCCAGAGAGCCCAGGCGCTTGCGGGTCTGCTCGCCCAGGAGGAGGTCGGCGTGGGCGCCGCGGGGGCGCAGGGTCACGCGTTCCGACGTCGCCACAAGCTCGGCGTCGGCCAGGAGGGCGGGGCTGCGGCCCGAGACGTCGCAGCCGAGCCGCATGGCCGCGCCCAGCACCCGGGCGCGCTTCAGCTGGTCGGGGTCGAGCACGCGTTCCAGCAGCGGCCCGGTGCGCTCGGGCGAGGCCGAGGTGTAGCGGGCGAAGATCGCGGCGGCGAGGAAGGCGCGCTCGGGATGGGTCTGGCCGGCCACGGGCGCGCGCAGCACCTGCTCGAAAGCCAGGTCGGCGCGGTGGTCGGGGTGCAGGCGCGCGCCCACGTCGGCCAGCCGGCAGGCGGCGGCGAGGAGCGACCGACCGCGCCCGGGCGCGAACACCGCCGGCAGGCTGAGCCACAGCGGCGTCAGCCATGCCTCCAGCGCCGGGCCGAGCGCCCCGTCCATGCCCTGGCGCGCGCCGAGCGATTGGCAGCCGGCGATCAGCGGGTCGGCGTGGCGCACCTCGGGCGTCATGGCCTCCAGCAGGAGCCCCTCGCGCACGCCGTAGGCGGAGATGCGCACCCGCTCCACGCCCAGCGACTCGACCAGGGCGTCGAGCACCACGGCGGCGTGCGGCAGGGTCTCGGCTCGCTTCTTGGAGACGCCCTCGAGCTTGTCCAGCGCGGCCTTCGACTGGCGCGCCACGATCCGCGCCGTCTCCAGGATCGCCGTGGCGGGGGCGGCGTATTCGTGCACCACCTCGAGCGGGTAGCCGACCCGGCGCATATGCAGCAGCGCCAGGTTGCGCCAGGCGCCGCCGACGGCGTGGAACTCGGAGGTGCGGAACCGCGGTGCGCAGGCCTTGAGGTGCGTCATCGCCTCGCGCCGCACCGCGTCGGCGTCGAAGCCGCGCCTGGCCGAGGCGACGGCGAAGGGGCCGAGGGGCAGGGTCACGCCCTCGCCGGGACCATCCTCCCCCAGGTGCACCAGCTCGAGCGAGGAACCGCCGAGGTCGCCCACCACCCCCTGCGCGTCCGGCTGGCCCGCGCTGACGCCCAGCGCCGAGTAGTGCGCCTCCTCCGCCCCGGAGAGTACGCGCACCGCAAAGCCCGCTTCCGCCGCCACGCGGGTGACGAAATCCTGGCCGTCGGCCGCCTCGCGCACGGCGGCGGTGGCCACCGCGAAGACGGCGCGCACGCCCGCGCCTTCGACCAGCGCGCGGAAGCGGCGCAGCGCCGACAGGGCCTTCGTGACGCCCGTGGGCGACAGGCGCCCGGTTGTGGCCACCCCTTCGCCCAGGCCCGCCAGCACCTTCTCGTTGTAGCTGGTCCACACCGCCCGGCCCTCCAGCCGGTAGGTGACCAGGCGCACGGAGTTGGAGCCGATGTCGACCACCGCCGCGTCGGACGCGCCCTCGCCCAGGCGGAGGTCATCGGGTGCGCGCGGCGGCGCGGCCGGTCCGTGCCGCAACAGCTTGGCCAGGCTCACCCGGCGGCCTCCGCGGCCGCGCGACGGCGCCGCTCCAGCGCGCGCGGCAGGGTCTTGGCGCGGCCGCGGCCGGAGAGGCTGGGGTTGGTCATGAAGTAGTCATGCGCCGAGAAGGGCTTGCGCGTCCCCTGATGAGGCGTGCGCACGTACTCGCCGTCCGGAAGCAGCTGCCAGCTTTGCGCCACGTCGTTCAGGTTGGCGACCATGATCTGGCCCAGCACCTGCTGGTGGACGGTGGGATTGTCCACCGGCACGAGACTCTCGATGCGGCGGTCCAGGTTGCGCGGCATCCAGTCCGCCGAGGAGATGAACACGCGCGCCTGCGCCCCCGGCATGGAGCCGCCGTTCGCGAAGGCGACAATGCGCGCGTGCTCCAGGAAGCGCCCGACGATGGAGGTGACCTTGATGTTCTCGCTCAAACCCTTCAGCCCCGGCCGCAGGCAGCAGATGCCGCGCACCACCAGCTCCACCTTCACCCCCGCCTGGCTGGCGGCGTAGAGGGCGTCGATCATCTCGGGATCGACCAGGGAGTTGAGCTTGACCCAGATGGCGGCGGGGCGGCCTGCGCGCGCGGCGTCGGCCTCGCAGTCGATCAGGCGCAGCAGGCGCGGCTTCAGGCTCACCGGCGAGTAGGCCAGCTTCTCCATGTCCTCCGGCTTGGCGTAGCCGGTGATGAAGTTGAACAGCTTGGAGGCGTCGCGCCCCATGGCCGGGTCGCAGGTGAACAGGCTGAGGTCGGTGTACACCTTGGCCGTCTGCGGGTGGTAGTTGCCGGTGCCGAAGTGGCAGTAGGTGGTCAGGTGCTCGCCCTCGCGGCGCACAACCACGCTGAGCTTGGCGTGGGTCTTGTACTCCACGAAGCCGAAGACGACGTGGACGCCCGCCCGCTCCAGGTCGCGCGCCCACTTCAGGTTGGCCGCCTCGTCGAAGCGCGCCTTGATCTCGACGAGGGCGGTGACGTTCTTGCCGCGGTCGGCCGCATCGATCAGCGCCGCCACGATTGGGCTGTTCTCGCTGGTCCGGTACAACGTCTGCTTGATGGCGATGACGTTGGGGTCGGCGGCGGCCTGGCGCAGGAACTGCACCACCACGTCGAAGCTCTCGAAGGGGTGGTGGACCAGGATGTCCTTCTCGGTGATGGCCGCGAAGGCGTCGCCGCCGTGCTCGCGCACGCGCTCGGGGAAGCGCGGCTCGTAGGGCTTGAACTTGAACTCGGCCCGTGTGCCCACGATCAGCTCGGCCAGCTGGGAGAGGCCCAGCATGCCCTGCGTCATCACCACGTCGCGGTGCTCCACATGCAGGTTGCGCAGGATGAACTCGCGTAGCTCGCCCGGCATGCCCTCGTCGATGGTCACGCGCACCACGCTGCCGCGGCGGCGCTGCTTCAGCATCAGCTCGAACTCGCGAACGAGGTCCTCCGCCTCCTCCTCCACCTCCACGTCGCTGTCGCGCAGGATGCGGAACACGCCGCGGCACTCCACGTCGCAGTCGGGGAACAGCTTCTCCAGGAAGAGGCCGACGAGGTCCTCCATCCCCAGCACCCGGCGCATGCGCGAGGGCGGCGCGGTCGGATCGGGCGGCAGCGTCCAGAAGCGGCGCATCTGGTTGGGGATGGGAACGAGCGCGTAGAACTCCTTGCCGTCGCTGCGGCGCCTGAGCTTCAGCGCCAGCGAGAAGGCCAGGTTGGGCAGGAAGGGGAAGGGGTGCGCCGGGTCGATGGCCAAGGGCGTCAGCACCGGGAACAGCTCGGCCTGAAAGATGGGCTCCAGCCGGTCCAGCTCGCCCACGGTGACGCTCTTGGGGTCCACCACTTCCACGCCCGCCTTGACGATCTCGTGGCGCAGCGCCTTCCAGCGCCGCTGCTGGTAGCGCATCAGCTCGCCCGCCGACGCGGAGACCGCGGCCAGCTGCTCCTCCGGCGTGAGACCGTCCTGGCTCATCACCCGCACGCCCTCGCGCACCTGCCCCTTCAGGCCGGCGACGCGCACCATGTAGAACTCGTCCAGGTTCGAGGCGGAGATCGAGACGAAGCGCAGCCGCTCCATCACCGGATGGCGGGCGTTCTCGCTCTCCTCCAACACCCGCTTGTTGAAGGCGAGCCACGAAAGCTCGCGGTTGAAGAACCGGTCGGGGGAGGCGGCCAGCTCCGCGTCCCAGGTCAGGCCGGGGCCGGGCGTGAGCGGCGGGGACGGATCGGGCTCGTCCTCCTCCAGCGACGGGCCGATGGGCGAGGCGACCCGCTCCGCGGCGTCCTCGGCGCGGGCGAGGTCCAGCACGACTTCGCCCAGGGGCCGCGTGGCGGCGTCTTCGGGGGTCATGGTGCGAGCATCGCCCGCCTCGCGCGCGGCTTCAACCGAGGGCGTGTGACAGTCGCTCCCAATTGTCGTGGGCGAACTTCGCCTTGGAGGCGGCGTCCAGCGGCGCCTCTTCAAGAAAGCGGCGCGCCGCGCCGCCGGGGCGGTGCTGGTAGGGAAAGTCGGTCGAGAACAGCAGTCGGTCGGGACCGACGATGTCCACGCATCGCTTCAGATAGGTATCGCTGAACATGCCGCTGGCGGTGACATAGAGATTGAGGCGTGCACAGTCGGCGAACGGCCGCTGCAACTCGGCCACCCGGTCGAACACCGCGAGCCGTTCGAGGTAGAACAGCACCACCTCGCCCCAGTGTCCGAGGATGACCTGCAGCCCCGGATGGCGGTCGAACACGCCGGCCGCGACGAGGCGCACGAACTCTAGCCCCGCCTCGTAGTGCCAGCCGAGGCCGAAGGCGGACAGTGCGAGGTCGACCTTGTCGCCCAGGCCGCTGTAGCTGGCCGCGCGCACCGCTGGCGGAGCCACCTGTGGGTGGATGAACAGCGGAGCGCCGAGCTCGGCGGCGCAGGCCAGCATCGGCGCGAAGTCGAGGTGATCGAGATGCTTGTCGCGCGTGCGGCCACACAACAGCGCGCCTTTCAGCCCCAGCTCGCGCACCGCCCGTTCCAGCTCGCGCGCAGATTCGTCGGGCGCGGGCGTGGGCAAGGCGGCGAAACCCTGGAAGCGATCGGGCCGTCGCGCCACCGCCTCGGCGATGAGGTCGTTGGTGCGCCGAGCCACCCCGATACTGCGCACCGGCTCCAGATTATGCAGGCCGGGCGTGGTGAGGGAGAGCACCTGCACGTCGACGCCCGCCTCGTCCATCAAGGCGATGCGGCCTTCGCCGAGGTCGCGCAGGCGCGCGCCGATCTCGCCGTCGTCGAGGGCGGAGGTGGGATCGGCGGGCGGCGGCGCGGCCGCCCAGGCCGCCTTCACCTCGGGCGTCAGCATGTGCTCCTCGACGGCGATGAGCTTCATCAAGCGCCTCCGGGCGGCAGGCCCAGCGGCGACAGCGCCGGCTTGCGCCATCCGTTCCCCCCGCCCGCGCGTCAGGCGCCGGCGTCTTCGCCCAGCACCTCGCGCGCCAAGCCGCGGCCCACGGGGCGGCCGGTGGCGTGGCCGGCGTCGTCCAGCCGGCGCACCACCTCGCGGGCGGCGGCGGCTGAGCGCTCGATGCGGCGCACGAGGTAGGCCGTCAGTTCGGGGGAGGGGGCCACGCCCCGGTTCCGGAAGAACAGCGTGAGGAGGCCCGCCAGCGCCGCCTCATCGGGCGCCGTCAGCTCGGCCACGGGTAGCGCGTTGAGGCGCGAGCGCAGGTCGGGCAGTCGCGCGGGCCAGGCTGCGGGAGGCTCATGCCCGGTGAGCAGCAGCGCACACCCCGGCTGGGCCGCCCGGTTGATCAGCGCGAAGAGGAGCGCGTCGGAGGCGCCGGGCGCGTCCGCCGCGTCGACCAGCACGGCGCCCGGTTCCTCCAGCGCGCCGACAAGCGCGGCGTCCGCGCCGAGCTCCCGCGCCGCGCGCGCCTGGGCCCAGGCTCGCGCGAGGTGCGTCTTGCCCGACCCCGCCGGCCCGACCAACGCCAGCGCGCCCGCCGTGTGGCCATCCACCCGCGCCACCGCCTCGACGTCGGCGTCACTCACGACGAAGTCCTCGCGCCGGTGGCGTGGTGCGGTTTCAAGACCGAGGTGCAGCTGGGCGGAAATGGCCAACGGTATGGGCGCCGAAATCGCCGCGCAGCCGTGCGGCGGTGCCATTCTAGAAACCGCCGCCCGAGACGCCAATGCGCGGGCGTCTGCGTCGATCGCACCCTCGCTGTTTCACGCCGAGAGCCGGCTTGACGACAGCGCCCCTGGCCAACCCGCCACCACATCGGCGGTTAGCAACAACGATGGCGCCTGACCGCTGGTGCTCGCTTGCAGCCCGTCGTCTTCACGCTGCTGCGAGGCTTCGCCGGTAATCCATCGCCTGCAGGTCGGCGATCAGCCTCGGTCCTTCGGGCGCCCATCCGAGTCGCTCGGGCGTCCATACGCTTGAAGCCGGCATGTCCAGGCCGACGAAGGCGCCAAGCCAGCCGTAGTGGGCGGGCGCCTCCCCCGCCGAAACGGAGACCACCGCAAGCCCCAGACCCGCGCCGATCGCCGCGGCGATCTCGTGGGCGGGCACGCCCTCCTCGGCCACCGCATGGTAGCGGGCCCCGTCGGCCCTACCTCGGCCTGGTGGTCTACAACCCGGCGACGCCCGCGCTGGCCGACCGCATCCGCACGCACCTCGCGTCACGCCCGGGTCAGGGAGAGGCTGAAAGGCTTGACGGCGCCGCGCGCCACGCGAACACGTCGCCGCTCCCATGAGCCGCTCCAAGACCGTCACAGCCACTGGCGCGCGCATGCCACGCCCCTGGCGGTCGGCTGCGGCGGCGTTCTGGCGTCTGTCGTGGCCGATCGTGCTGTCGCGGATCGGCATCCAGGTGATGGGGCTGACCGATGCGGTGGTGGTGGGTCATGCCTCCACCCGCCAGCTGGCGTTCCATGCACTGGGTTGGGCGCCCACCATTGTGGTGCTGACCGGGTCTATCGGCCTCCTCACCGGGGTTCAGGTGATGGCGGCGCGGCGCATGGGGGAGGGGCGGCCCGATCTCACCGGGGCGGTGCTGCGCGACGGGTGCGTCTACGCCGGCGCCGTGGGGGTGGTGGCGACGCTGGTGCTGGTGGCGCTCGGCCCGCCGTTCCTGGCGGCGCTCGGGCTGGAGCACGACCTCTCCGACGGCGCCGGGCGGGCGCTGCAGGTGTTCGCGCTTTCGCTCACGCCTTACCTTCTGGCGGTGGCCTGCACCTTCTGGCTGGAGGGGCTGGGGCGGCCCATTCCGGGGTTGATCGCCATGTGGGCGGCCAATGTCGTGAACCTCGCCCTGAACCTGTGGCTCGTGCCGGGCGGCTTCGGCGTGCCGCCGCTGGGCGCGGTCGGAGCGGGGTGGGCGACGCTGGGCGCACGCAGCGTCCTGCTCGCCTGGCTGGTCGTGATCATCCTGCGCCAGAGTGACGCGCAGGCGCTGGGTGTCTTCCGGCCCAGCCGCTCGACTTCCGCAGCGGCGCGCGAGCAGCGGCGGATCGGCTACGGCGCGGGCGCCTCGTATTTCGCCGAGGCGGGGGCGTTCGCGGGGATGAATGTGGTGGCCGGCTGGCTGGGGCCGCTGCCGGTGGCCGCCTGGGCGCTGGTGCTCAACTGCAGCGCCATCATCTTCATGCTTCCGCTGGGATTCGCGGGCGCCACCGCCGTGCTGGTCGGGCGCGCGATCGGCGCGGGCGATGCTGGGGGCGTGCGGCGCGCCGCGGCGATCGGCTATCTGGCGAGCGCTGGCTGCGCGCTCGTGATCGCGCTGATCGTATGGCCCGCCGGGCGCGCCATCGCGGCGTTCTACGCCTCGGACCCCGCGCTGGTGGCCGCGGCCGGGGCGACGCTGACGCTGGGCGCCCTGTTCTTCGTGCCAGACGCCCTGCAGGTGGTGGCCGCGCAGGCGCTGCGAGCGCGCGGCGACGTGCTGAAGCCCACGCTGATCCACGTGGCGACCTACGCCGGTCTCATGTTGCCGTTGGGATGGGCGCTGGCGCACCCGGCGCGGCTGGGGCTCGCCGGCTGCATGTGGGCGGTGATCGTCGCCAGCTTCGTGGCGGCGGCCGCGCTGCTGGCGCGGTTCTACGCGTTGGCGCCGAAGGCCGCTGCGACGGGCTAGTCTCCGTCACTCCCGATGTCCCCGCGCATGGCGGGAGCCAGGCTGCGGGCGTGAGGGCTCGCTCTGATCCGCTGGCTGCCTTCCCGCCGTGTGGATCGCAATGCCCGCATCCCCCGGGCGACCCGGAATGAGGAGCGGAGACATTCACACCCCAAGGATCCAGCCTTCCTCGCCCTCCACCTGCGCGACGAGTTCGGGTGACGCGTCCTTCGGCGCGGCGAAGGCCGCGCCCAGCTTTCCGGCTTCGTCTAGCTTCGCCCAGTACTCGCACAGGGTGCGCACCTGCACCCGGTCAAGCGGGCTTTCGCCCGGCTGGGGGGTGGCGGGGATCAGCGCCGGATAGACCTCGGCGATCACCGCGTCCTTGTCGGCCAGGGAGGCGGGGGTCAACGCGCTCCAGCCGGTCTCGAAAGGCCACACCGCCGCGCGCGCGCCCAGCTCGTCGCACAGCCTCTTCACCGCGGGAATGCCCGTCAGCGCCTGCGAACCGACAGAGCCAGCGCCGGTCAGCTGCCACACGCTCTTGGCGCCCGCCTTGCCGTGCCCCTGCGTGCGCCGCTCCGCCTCGCGCAACTCGGGCAGGCCCGCCAGATGGTCGGTGGGTTTGGTGCGCGAGAGCATCGTGCTGGCGTCGCCCGGCCGGGGTGCGCCCCAGAAGGGGCGGGGCCCGTCGGTCATGGCGCGGTTCATGCGCGCGGCCACGGTGGCGCGGTTGTTGAAGTTGTCGGGCTTGTCGACGATCGCGCCCGCCAGGTAGTCCCACATGGCCGACCACGGCATGTCGCCCCTGGGCTTCAGTCGCGCCGCAGTGCCGAGAGGATAGCCGAGCGAAAAATCGAAGCCGATCAGCGCCCGATCGGTGCGGCCCTTCAGGTCGGCCAACACCGCGCGCAATTGCGCTTCCGCCTCGCGCCGGGTGGCGGGGTTGTAGGCGTCGAAGGTCGGGCGAAAGCGGATGTCGCGCTTCAGCACGCCGATCCAGATGGAGTCCGCCCCCACCTTCTTCGTGGACGAGGCGCTCCAGTCGACGGTGACGTAGGCGTTGAACAGGCGTGCCACAGGGCGCTCCGGCTTGGGCGGGCGAGGATTGGGGACCGGGGAGCGCCCTAGATAGGCGCGCGGGGCTCAGCTGGCGAGCTTGACGAGCATCTTGCCGGTGTTGCCGCCGTGGAACAGCTTGATGAAGGCGCCAGGCGCCGCCTCGATCCCCTCGTCCACCGTCTGCTTCCAGCGCAGCTCTCCCGCGCGCACCCAGTCGGACATCTCGCGGGCGAACTCGTCGCGGTCCTTCTCGAAGTCGCTGACGATGAAGCCCTGCAGCCGCAGGCGCTTGCCCACGATCAGGCTCATGTTCGACGGCCCGGGTTCGGGCTCGGCGTTGTTGTATTGCGAGATCATCCCGCACTCCGCAAAGCGGGCGAAGGGCCGCGCCGCATCCATCGCCGCCTCCAGGTGCGCGCCGCCCACGTTGTCGAAGTAGACGTCGATCCCCTTGGGCGCGGCCGCCTTGAGCGCGGCCTTGAGGTCGGGCTCGGCCTTGTAGTCGATCACCGCATCGCAGCCGATCTCGCGCAGCCAGTCGCCCTTGTCGGCGCCGCCGGCCGAGCCGATCACGCGCGCGGCGCCCTTCAGCTTGGCCACCTGGCAGACCACCTGGCCCACCGCCCCGGCCGCGCCGGAGACGAAGACGATGTCGCCCGCCTTCATCTGCGCCACCTTGAGCAGGCCGCCCCAGCCGGTCATGCCGGGCATGCCGAGCACGCCCAGGAAGGCCTCGGGCGGTGCGCCGTGCGCGTCGAGCGCCTGCACGTGGTCGGCCTTGGCGGTGAAGCGCTCGCGCCAGCCCATCATCGACTGCACGAGGTCGCCCGCCTTGAAGCGCTCGTCGCCCGAGGCGCTCACCCGGCCGACCGCGCCGCCCTGCAGCGCCTTGCCGACCTCGAAGGGCGGCACGTAGCTCGGCCGGTCGTACATGCGCCCGCGCATGTACGGGTCGACCGACATCCACAGGTTCTCGACCTGCACCTCTCCCGCGCCTGGATCGCCCACCTCGGTCGTGGCGAGCTCGAAGGCCTCGGCGGTGGGCTCGCCCACCGGGCGCGACTTCAGCCGGATCTCCTTGGACGTGAAGGCCATCGGCTCGCTCTCCCGCGCATCGGGCGCTTGCGGCCCCGCTCGCCGCCTCTGTAGAGCCCGCGCACTGCGATGGCGAGGAAGCGATGATGGGTAAGCTGAAGGCGGGGGTGGCCGGAGCCGGGGTGTTCGGCGGCTTCCATGCGAAGAAGCTGGCGGGCGCCGCCGACGTCGAGCTGCTGCGGGTGCTCGACGCCGACCTCGACCGGGCCCGGGAGATGGCCGCCGATCACGGCGCGGAGGGGATGAACGACCTCGGCGCCTTCCTCGACGGGCTCGACGTGGTCGTCGTGGCGAGTCCCGGCGCCACCCACGCCGCCATCGGCCGCGCCGCGCTGGAGGCGGGCGCTCACGTCTACGTCGAGAAGCCGCTCGCCACGTCGGTGGACGACGCGCAGGCGCTGGTCGAGGTGGCCGCCGCGCGCGGTGGCGTGCTGGCGGTGGGCCACCAGGAGCGCGTGACCTTCGCCGCCATGGGGCTGTTCGACGCGGGCGAGCCGGCCCTTAGCCTCGAGTCCGTGCGCCGCGGCACGCCCAATGCGCGCAACCGCGACATCTCGTGCGTGCTCGACCTGATGATCCACGACCTCGACCTCGCGCTGGCCCTCTCGCGGGCGCAGCCCGTGGAGGTGAGGGCTGCGGGCGGCTTCGACGCCGTCACCGCCGAGATCGCCTTCGACGACGGCCTGCACGCCCGCTTCGAGGCGTCGCGCGAGGCGGACGCGCGGGCGCGCTCCATGCGGATCGCCTTTCCCTCCGGCGAGGTGCAGGTCGACTTCCTCAAGCCCGCTTTCGAGAACCGCTCGTCCGCGGCGCTGGACCCGCTGTTCGCCGCCGCCCCTCCGGCCCAGGACCCGCTGGAGACCTCGATCGCCCGCTTTCTCGCCGCCGTGCGCGGGGAGGGCGCGCCGATCGCCGATGGCCGCGACGGCGTGCGGGCTTTGGCCCTGGCGCTGGCGGTCGAAAACGCGGCGGGCCTCTGAGCGGAACGCCGGGCGACACTCGCGCGCTCGGGCGTCATGGACATCACCCAGCTCATCCTCGACGACCACGCGGGCTTTCGGAAGCTGTTCGCCCAGATCGAGCAGATCGACCGCAAGGACACCGCCAGCCTCAAGGCCGTGTGGGAGCGCCTGCACCGCTGGCTCGACACCCACGCCCAGGCCGAGGAGAACCTGTTCTACCCCGAGGTGCTCAAGCTCGGCACGGGTGCGGGCGGGAAGGACGACGCCGCTGACGAGACCGAGGACGCCATTGAGGACCACAACGATATCCGCGATACCGCCGAGGCCGTCGGGAGGGAGGAGGTCGGCTCCGACGCCTGGTTCAAGGCGGTCGACAAGTGCAACTACGCCAACTCCGACCACATGGCCGAGGAAGAGCGCGAGGCGCTGACCGACTTCCGCCGCCACGCCGACCTCACGCTGCGCCACGAAATTGCGGTGAAGTTCGCCGCCTACGAGGCCGAACACATCACCGGCGTGAAGCCCGTCGACAAGGATGCGAAGGCCTACATCAAAGCGAACAGCTAGCCTGGCGCGCATGTCACGCAGGCTCGCCCGACGTGGCTCGCTGGACCACTGTAAGGCGGCAGGTCGCACGAAACACGCCGGACGGCGATCGGGTCGAAGACGAAGTGGCGGCCCTGCTCAGTGACGAGGATCAAGCTGCGTCGCTCCATTAGGCCGTGATCGTGCGTCCAGCGGCGCGTTGCGCCCTCGGCCCACGGCAGCTTTCGGGGGCAGGCGACGAGCTGTCTCAGCCGCAGCTGCAACGCAGGGCGCCGTTTCGCGCCGGTAGGTAGAGAACGGGCGTCTCCGGCGCAGCGTAGACATCTGGCAGCTTGCCGCCTCCGCCAAACAGACCGGCGGCTGCCCAGGCTGTTCGTGCGACACCCAGGGCAGGGGAGGGCCGCCCGGGTGGGTGCGCCGGTAGCAGGCGCGGTCGGACATCGCGCAGGCGGGCGGCCCGGCATACGCCTGCGCGAGCGGAACGGCGGCGATTGCGAGCACCATGCAGGCGGCGAGGCGGCCTGGGCGCGGCTTGCCCTCCGCGGGGGTTTCGGGCATGGCGTGTGGCTCCACGAGGCCGCATCCCCGCCACGCAGTATGCGCGCGGGCAGGGCGTGGCCGCCGCGGAGGAGTGTAGCTCAGCTGGTAGAGCATCGGTCTCCAAAACCGAGGGTCGTGGGTTCGAGTCCCCCCACTCCTGCCACCCCGTTTGCAAGCTTGCGCCCCGTGGGGCGCGCCCCACCTCAGGCCCGCGGCGCCGCCGCCGCCCGCCGGATCAGAGTTCGAAACCCCACCTTCGATGGCCAAAGCCCCTACAGCACCCGCGCCGCGTCGTTCGCGCCCCGCTCCCGCCGGCCGGCCTGCGCCAACGGGGAGCGTCGTGGCCGCGAAGACCGCGGCGCCTGCGCCGCCCAAGCCGCGCACCTCGCCCGTCAAGTTTGCGCGGGAAGTCCGCGCGGAGGTGCGCAAGATCACCTGGCCGACTTGGAAGGAGACCTGGATCACCTCGGTCATGGTGTTCATCATGGTCGCCTTTACGGCGGTGTTCTTCTTCGTCGTCGACGGGGGCGCGGCCTTCCTCGTCTCCTCCCTCCTCAAGCTCGCCGGCTGAGCCCCCAATGTCCACCTCCCAGACCATCCTCGAGCGCCCCGTCTCGAATCCCAATCACAAGTGGTACATCGTCCACGCCTACTCGAATTTCGAGAAGAAGGTCGCCGAGGCGATTCGCGACCAGGCCAAGCAGCACGGGCTGGAGGATAGCTTCAGTGAGATCCTCGTGCCCACAGAGGACGTGGTTGAGGTGCGCCGCGGCCGTAAGATCAGCGCCGAGCGCAAGTTCTTCCCCGGCTACGTGCTGGTGAAGATGGACCTCTCGGACGAGGCCTACCACCTCATCAAGAACACCCCGAAGGTGACCGGCTTCCTCGGCGGCCAGAACAAGCCCGCCCCGGTCTCCGAGCGCGAGGTGCAGCGCATCGTCGGCGCCATCGAGGAGGGGGTGGAGCGGCCCAAGCCCACCATCCGCTTCGACATCGGCGAGAAGGTCAAGGTGATCGACGGCCCGTTCGCCTCGTTCGAAGGCAACGTCGAGAGCGTGGACGAAGACCGCGCGCGCCTGCGCGTCACGGTGTCGATCTTCGGCCGTGCGACGCCGGTCGACCTCGAGTACCAGCAGGTCGAAAAAACCAGCTGATCGGGGCGCGCATCGGCGCGGCCGCTGCTTCGGGATATCGCGCGTGCGGGCACGCGGCCTTCAGCCTCGGGCGGCGGCGCGTGGTGACCACACCACCGCAGGTCGGCGGCCAGACTGGGCGACGCCCTCGGGTGTGACCCGACCGGGCGCCCCCGAGCGGGCTTGCGTGCGCTCCCCTAGTCTTGCGCCGAGCAGCCTGCGCCAGGCGAACCTGACCAGGTCGTCCGTGCACCCGCTTCGGCCGACGGCCGATGAATGTGCAAGGTTCTCTGACGGCCGGCTCGCTCCGAGCCGATCGCGACCTAGAAGAGAAGCTTCACGCCTACGTTGGCCGAGTCGTAGCTTTGGCTGTCGTCGGAGAAGCGGCCGGTGTAGGCGGCGAACACGCTGATGCGCGCATTGATGCGCGCGTTCACGCCCGCCTCCACCGATCCCCAGCTGTCGGCGGGCGCGTAGCCGGGCATGTCGAAGGTTCCCGGCAGGGTGACGAGGCCGGCGGTGACGGAGCGGCGATGCGCGTCCCCGTCGTAATCGTACGCCACCTGCACGAAGGGCGAGAGCGTGACGTAGGGCGCGCGCACCGTCGCCTGGGCGCGGGCTCCCACCTCGCCGACCAGCGCCTCGCGGGTCTGCTCGGCGAAGGTCATGGCGGTCGAGTCGGCGCCGTCCTCGGCGTAGCCGTCGATCCGCACGCGCTCGTAGTGGGCCGAAACGTAGGGGCTGACCTTGAGGCTCTGGTACAGGTTGTCGAAGCCGAACCACCAGCCCGCGGTCAGGTTGGCGGTGATGTCGCTGCCGCTCGCATCGGCGCGCTCGGCGCGCGTCGCCACGTCGCCAAGGGCGAACTGGCGCTGGATGTTGCGCACGTCGATGCCGCCGTAGCCCGCCGTGCCGTTCAGGTAGCCGGCGCCACGGTAGAGGTACTGGCCGAACACCGTGCCCAGCACCTCCTGGGTGCGGAACTTGAAGGCGTCCGAGCCGAAGTGGGCGAAGCTGTCGCCGAAGGTCAGGGCCGCACCGGCGGTGATCTCGGGCGAGACGCGATAGTCGAACCCGACCGTGGCGGAGCCGCCGTCGTTGTCGAGACGGGACGTGTAGGCGTCGCGGTCGAAACGCTGCGACTGATAGTCGAAGCTGGCGAAGGCGCGAGTGCGGGTTGTGGGATCGGCCCCGTCGAGCGCCATCTCGTCCTGCAGGCGGGTGCGCTGGGCGTAGGAGAAGGCGAGGGGGGCCTCGGCCAGCAGGGAGACGTAGGCGGGGGCGGTGAGCTCGGCCACGATGGCGGCGCTCACCGCGCGGTCGGCGCCGGTGGAGGGATGCACCCCGTCGGCGAACAGGTAACTGAGGTTGGAGCCCGGCGCGATCAGCGTGTTCTGCGTGCAGGTCAGCGAACTGGCCGTGGTGCACGCGGGCGTTACGATGTTCACGAAGCCGAAGGCGGCCGGGTTCGCCTTAGTCTCTGCGAACAGCAGGTTGGCGTTCACGGGCACGATGCCCGTGCCGATCGTAGTCAATCCGCCCGTCAGCACCTGGTTGAAGGCGTTGGTCAGGGAGGTGAAGGCCGCGGCGGCGCCGGGCGCGACCTTGTCGGTGGCCTGCGCCGAGGGCGTGCCGCCGATGTCGGGCAGGTTGAAGACCACCACGTGCTTGGCGCCCGCGGCGTGCAGCTGACCGATGAGCGTCACCTCCTGTGCGGCGGCCGCGGTGACGTTGGTCCCGGCCTGGTCGGCGGTCTCCACCGACGCAACGCCCACCTGCGCGGCGGCGCCCGCGTTGATCTGCGCCACCACGGCGGCGCGCACGGCGGGCGGCAGGTTCGCCGGCAGCGCCGCGATCGCCTGGGCCGCGCCCGCGCCGGCGAGGGCGGCGGCGCCATGGTAGAAGATGTCATTGGCGCCCGCCCACACGGTGTAAAGCCGGTTGGCGTCCAGCGTGGGGTTGGCGGCCAGGTAGCCGGTGATCTGCGTCGTCACCGTCGGCACGCCGGCGGCGGTGCCGGGGGAGTTGGTGGTCACGCCCGAGCCGCCGTAGGCGTAGTCGCTTCCGCCGATCAGCGAGGGAGCCAGCGGCAGCCCAAAGCGCGCGGCCAGGTTCTCCACGACCACATTGCCCGGGTTGGTGGTGAACTTCTGGAAGCTGGTCGTGCCGGTGAGGTTGGGCAGGCCTGAGGCCAGGGCGATATCACCGTCATCGCTCAGACTGTCGCCGAACACGGTGATGCCGGTGAAGGGCGAGGCGCGCACCGCGCCGACGGGAAGCGCGGTGTTGAGCGGCGGCGTCGCTTGCGCATTCGCGCTGGAGGCGAGCGCCAGCGCCGCCAGGGCGGTTCCAGCCACTATGGTGACCCGCGTCATCGCGCGTTCTCCCCTACTTCGACCGCGCATATCGTCTGGCGGCGGAGCAGGCTTTGGCGGGGCGATGCGCAGCCCGTCAATGCATGGCGACCTGCGAAGGTCGGGCCGCGTAGCGGGTGTGGCCCTCGCGCCGCAGGCGAACGCGGCTTCCCTTACGTCACCTGTGGCGCGAAGGCCGCGTATGGCGCCTCCCGCGCGCGCGGACCGGCTCCACCGCCTTCCCCCACGACGATCGCCGGTTCATGAGCGCCGCCCAATTCCGGCGCCCGACCGCGCGTTCCGTGGGTCGAGGCCGCCGGCCGGAGTCTCGCGCCATGCGCCCCTGCACGCTGCTGTTTACGGGCCTCGCCGCCTCCGCCCTGCTCAGCGCCACGGCGCCTGCGTTCGCCGGCGGGTTCTACCTGCAGGAGCAGTCGGTGAAGGGCCTGGGCCGGGCGTATTCGGGCGAGGCGTCGGATACCGGCGCCGAAAGCCTGTGGTGGAACCCCGCGGCCATCGCCCAGGTGCAGGGCGTCGAGGTGGTCAGCGGCGCCCATGCGGTGCTCACCAGCGTGAAGGACTACGACTCCGGCTCCACCATCAGCCGCCCCGGCCAGGCGACGCGGCCGGTGGGTGGCGACCCGCGGGTCGACGATCCGGTGCTGTTCGGCGTGGTGCCCAACGGCGACGCAGCCTGGCGCATCAACGACCATCTTGCGGTGGGGCTGGCGATCAGCTCGCCCTTCAACTTCATCACGAAGAATCCGACGTCGAGCTGGGCGCGATACGAGGGCGAGAAGTCGCTGCTCTTCAACCTCGACTTCCAGCCGACCATCGCAGTGCACCTGAACCGCTTCTTCGATCTTGGGGCGGGGCTCGATATCCAATATATCGACGCCACACTCACCAACGCCGTGCCCAACCTCTCGCCGCTGCTGCCCGACGGCCAGCAGAGCCTGTCGGGTGACGGGTGGGACCTGGGCTATGTGGTGGGCGCTCAGCTGCACCCAAACGACCGGCTGACCTTCGGCCTCTCCTATCGCTCGGGGATAAAGCACGACCTGTCGGGCACGCTGCAGCTGAGCGCGCTGCAGGGCACGCCGGCGGCGGTGAACGTGACCGATCCCAACGCCACGGCCAACTTCCGCACGCCCTGGATCGCCACCCTGGGCGCTCGCTGGCGCGCCACCGACCGACTGGCGCTCAGCGCGCAGGTCCAGCATTTCGGCTGGAGCGACTTCGACACCATCAAGGTCGCCTCGGTGGCCGGCGCCTCGAGCGTCCCGCAGAACTATCGCGACACCACCAACGTGGGCGTGGGCGCCGACTACGACGTGACCCGCCGCTGGACGGTGCGCGCGGGCGTGCAGTACGATCCCACACCCACCCCAGATGTCGGCCGCACCGTGCGCGTGCCCGACAGCGACCGCTTCCTGTTCACCGCGGGCACGACCATCCGGGCCACGCCTCGCCTCTCTCTGGATCTCGCCGCTGGCTACATCGACTTCGAGGGGGCCCACGTCTCCAGCCGCGCCGACGCCTTCGCCGGCACGGCCGCCTACACGCCCGTCAATATTCAAGGCGACGTCTCGGGCGAGGGCGTGCTGCTCTCGGCCGGCGCACGGATGAGCTTCTAGGCCGGGGCTCGCCCGCGACAGCGGCCCTTCCACCGACGCGGCCATTGCGCTATCAGCGCCGCCTTCCGCGCCTTCGGGTGTGGATGAAATCCGTGGGAGGGGCTGCCCGCACCACGGCCGCATAGGCGCCTGAGACACGGCGTCGTTCAAACGGAGACCAGCCATGGCCAAGAAGGTCCTGGGATACATCAAGCTGCAGGTGAAGGCCGGCTCAGCTACGCCTTCGCCCCCTATCGGGCCGGCGCTCGGCCAGCGCGGCGTCAACATCATGGGCTTCTGCAAGGAGTTCAACGCGCGCACGGCCGAGATGGAGAAGGGCACCCCCCTGCCGACGGTGATCACCGTCTACCAGGACAAGTCGTTCACCTTCGTCACCAAGACGCCGCCGGCGACCTTCTTCATCAAGCAGGCCACCAAGCTGACCTCGGGCTCAAAAGAGCCGGGCAAGTCTGTGGTGGGTCGGATCACGCGCGAGCAGCTGCGTGACATCGCACAGAAGAAGATGAAGGATCTCAACGCCAACGATATCGAGCAGGCGGCCAAGATCATCGAAGGCTCCGCCCGCTCGATGGGCCTGGAAGTGGTGGGGTAAGGACCATGGCCAAGACGACCGAACCCAAGCTGACCAAGCGCCAGCAGACCTTTACCGCCCCGGGCGAGACAGCCTACGCGGTCGACGAAGCCATCAAGCTCGTGAAGGCCAATGCGAAGGCCAAGTTCGACGAGACCGTGGAGATGAGCGTAAATCTGGGCGTTGATCCGCGCCATGCGGACCAGCAGGTGCGCGGCGTGGTCAACCTGCCGTCCGGCACCGGCAAGGACGTGAAGGTCGCCGTCTTCGCCCGCGGCGCGCAGGCCGAGGCCGCCACCGCCGCCGGCGCGGAAGTGGTGGGCGCCGAGGACCTCGTGCAGCGCGTGCAGGAGGGCTTCATGGACTTCGACCGCGTGATCGCCTCGCCCGACATGATGGCCCTGGTCGGCCGACTGGGTAAGGTGCTGGGTCCGCGCGGCCTGATGCCCAATCCCAAGGTCGGCACCGTCACCCCCAACGTCGCCCAGGCCGTCAAGGACGCGAAGGGCGGCGCGGTGGAGTTCCGCGTGGAGAAGGCCGGCATCGTGCACGCGGGCGTAGGTAAGGCCTCCTTCACCGAGGAGGCGCTGGCCGCCAACGTGAAGGCGCTGATAGAGGCGCTGAACCGCTCCAAGCCCTCGGGCGCCAAGGGGACCTACGTGAAGAAGGTGTCGCTGAGCTCCACGATGGGTCCGGGCGTGCGGGTGGATATGGCCAGCTTCGGCGGCTGATCGTTCTCGAGCAACGGTGTTGAAGAGGGCGGTCTTTGAAAGGGCCGCCCTCTTCTGCGTTTGGAAGGTGCGTGTGTCCTTGTCTCAGCGGTGAGCTGAGCGCCACCGCTGACGGGCCGCATCAAGGCACGCCTTCGGCTCTCCGGCCTTGACCCGCCCCGCCCTCGGCGGCTGACCGGAGCGGTCGGGACGCTGAGCGTCCCGGTGGTTTTTCGACTTGGCCTGCGGCCGCGTCGAACACTGAGCAGCACCTGCCGCCGTTTGGCGACGCCACCTCTTTTTGAGCTTCGGGCGCAGCAACTGGCATCCCGCCGGCGGTCACTCCGCCAGCTCCCGCCTTCCAGCGGCAAGCGGTTCACCTGTCGCATGCTGCCCTCACCACCAACTGCGGCAGGCCGCAGCCCAGTGTTCGACGCGGGCCGCAGGCCAAGTCGAAGACCTATAGGGACGCCCTGCGTCCCGACCCCCTCAGGACGCCGCCGCGCGCAGGGCGGGTCAAGGCCGAAGAGCCGAAGGCGTGCCTCGACGCAACCGAGCACGGCGGCATGACCTCACCGATGAGACTCCGGAAACACCCGGCGCAGCCGGCGCGGAACGCACCGCCCGCGTTTGCACCCGCGCCCACCCCGCCCTATGTGGCGCATCCCCATTCCACAGGTGATCAATGAGAGCGGATGTCGAGGCCCTCGCGGCCGACATCGAGCAGAGCACAGCTCTGCTCAGGAGGCGTCTTTGACTGGGAGCCTGCGCTCCGCCGTCTCGACGAACTGAACGCGCGGGTCGAGGACCCGGCGCTGTGGGATAGGCCTGACGACGCGCAGGCTGTGATGCGCGAGCGCACCCGTCTGGCCGACAGCATCGCCGCCGTGAAGGCGCTCGAGCAGGAAGGCGCCGACGCCGTCGAGCTGGCGGAGCTGGCCGAGATGGAGGGCGACGAGAGCGTCGGCGACGAGGCCGCGGCGGCCTTGCGCGGCCTCAAGGCGAGGGCGGCTCGAGCGGAGCTGGAGGCGCTGCTCTCCGGCGAGGCCGACGCCAACGACGCCTTCGTGGAGATCAACTCCGGCGCCGGCGGCACCGAGAGCGCCGACTGGGCGCTGATGCTCATGCGCATGTACTCGCGCTGGGCGCAGGCCCACGGCATGAGCGTGGAGGTGCTGGAGGAGACGCCGGGCGAGCAGGCCGGCATCAAGTCGGCCACCCTGCAGGTGAAGGGCCCCAACGCCTACGGCTGGCTGAAGACCGAGAGCGGGGTGCATCGCCTCGTGCGCATCTCGCCTTACGACAGCTCGGCGCGGCGCCACACGAGCTTCGCCTCCATCGGCGTGTCGCCGGTGGTGGACGACGCCATCGTCATCGACATCAACCCGTCGGACGTGCGCACCGACACCTACAGAGCCTCGGGCGCGGGCGGCCAGCACATCAACAAGACCGACTCGGCCGTGCGCCTGACCCACATCCCGACCAACATCGTGGTCGCCTGCCAGATGGGCCGCTCGCAGCACCAGAACCGCGAGGAGGCCTGGAAGATGCTGCGCGCGCGCATGTACGAGGCCGAGCTGCAGAAGCGCGAAGCCGCCTCTCAGGCGCTGGCCGACGCCAAGACCGACATCGGCTGGGGCCACCAGATCAGGAGCTATGTGCTGCAGCCGTACCAGATGGTGAAGGACCTGCGCACCGAGGTTGAGACCAGCGACACGCAGGGCGTGCTCGACGGTGACCTTGACGCCTTCATGGGCGCCTCGCTGGCGCAGCGCGTGGGCGTGACCCGCGACGCGGAGGCGGAGGCCTGAGCCGTGGCGCATGAGGCCGAGCCGGTGGTGATCTACCACAACCCCGGCTGCGCCACCTCGCGCGGCGTGCTGGACGCCATCCGCGCCCGGGGGATAGAGCCACAGGTGGTGCGCTACCTGCAGACGGGCTTCACCCGTGCGCGCCTGCTCATGCTGTTGGACGCCCTGGCGTTGACGCCCTGCAACCTCCTGCGCGGCCGCCACGAGCTGTCCGCGGCTTTGGCGGAAAAGGACGACGCAACGATCCTGGCCGCCATGGTGGCCGATCCGTCGCTGGTGGAGCGCCCAATCGTCACCACCGCCAAAGGCGCGGCGGTGTGCCGGCCCGGTTCTAAGCTGGCCGCGATCCTCTGAGGATCGCCACCTTCAACGTCAACGGCGTGAACCGTCGTCTGCCCAACCTCCTGGCCTGGCTAGAGGCGACCCGCCCCGACGCGGTGGCCCTGCAGGAGATCAAGTGCCACGACGCCGACTTCCCGGCGGCCGCGCTGGAGCGCGCCGGCTACGGCGCCGCCTGGCGAGGTCAGGGGGCGCACCATGGCGTTGCCGTCCTCGCACGCGGCGCCCGGCCGGTGGTGGTGCGCCGTGAGCTGCCCGGCGATCCCGCCGACCGCGAGGCGCGTTACCTGGAGGCGGCGGTGGACGGCGTGCTGGTCGCCTGCCTCTACTTGCCCAACGGCAATCCGCAGCCCGGGCCGAAGTTCGCCTACAAGCTCGCCTGGTTCGACCGGCTGCTGGCCCACGCCGCCACCCTGCGAGCGAGCGGCGCGCCGGCGGTGCTGGCGGGCGACTTCAACGTCGTGCCCACGGATGGCGACATCTACGATCCGAAGAGTTGGCGCACCAACGCGCTGCTGCAGCCCGAGCCCCGCGCTCGCTATGCGCAACTGCTGGGTGAGGGCTGGACGGATGCGCTGGGCGACCTGCACCCGGGAGAGCCCGTCTTCACCTTCTGGGCCTATCTGCGCGACAGCTGGCCGCGCGACGCCGGCATGCGGCTCGATCACCTGTTGCTCTCCCCCGCTCTCCTGCCGCGCCTGGTAGAGGCCGGCGTCGACCGTGTCGTGCGCGGCGAGCCGGAAGCCAGTGACCATGCGCCGGTGTGGATCGAGCTGGCTTGAGCTCAGAACCTTCTGGTGAATACCCGGAACCCGGGCCGCTCGGCGATCGCCAGCATTTCGCGGTCGCCGGAGGTGTCGCCGTAGGCCGCCGCCAGACGCTGGCCACTTCCGAAAGCGTCTTCCAGCCTCGCCACCTTCTCCGGCCCACGGCAGTTGGCGCCGTCGAAGCCGCCGGTGGCGCGACCGGCCGTATCGAAGGCCAGGCGCGTGCCGATCAGGCGCTCGGCGCCGAGCCTGCGGGCGAAGGGCGCCACCACCTCTTCCGGCGAGGCGGTGACGATGACGCGCATGTCGCCGGCCTCGCCGTGCGTTCGCCAAGCGGCGAGCGCGTCGGGGCGCATCAGCCGCTCGAACGTCTCCGTGGCGAAGCGATCCGCGTCGGCTGCGATAGCCTCGCGCGCCGCGCCGCGCAGCAGCCTTCGGGTGAGCGCCGCCTTCAGCCGTCCTCGGTCGCGGTGCGCCAGGTAGGCGAGCAGGTCGGGCGTCAGCGACGCCAGCGCTGCGGCGTAGCGTAGCGGTCCGGCGCGCCAGCGCAGGAAGGCGGTGTAGCTGTCACGCACCGTCAGCGTGCCGTCGAAGTCGAAGGCGACGATGGGCCGTCGAGCGGGTGCAGGCTCGGGCGTCTGGCGTTGCAACCGTCCGCTCCCCACCTATCGCCACGCGGCCGCGGCCGCCCGCCCCTTGATCGCGCGCCACGCGAGTGGTCGAATGCGCCTTACGCGGGGGCGGTTGGAGTTCGGTAAGCCTCTTGGCCTACATGCTGCAAGATCGGCCCGCGTGCTCTGGGCCGTTCGTGGCGGATCGGCTCGGTGGAGACGGACGGCGGCGGGGCGCGGGCCCCGGCGGCGTCGAAAGGAAAGCTTGATGACCAAAGCCGCCAGCGGCGACTCGAAGTCGACCCTCTACTGCTCCTTCTGCGGCAAGAGCCAGCACGAGGTGCGCAAGCTCATCGCCGGACCGACCGTGTTCATCTGCGACGAGTGCGTCGAGCTGTGCATGGACATCATCCGTGAAGAGCACAAGATCGCCTTCGTCAAGTCGAAGGATGGGGTGCCGACGCCGAAGGAGATCCGCGAGGTTCTCGACGACTATGTGATCGGGCAGGACCATGCCAAGAAGGTCTTGGCCGTGGCGGTGCACAACCATTACAAGCGGCTGAACCACGCCGCGAAGAATAACGACGTGGAGCTGGCCAAGTCCAACATCATGCTGGTCGGCCCCACCGGCACTGGCAAGACGCTGTTGGCGCAGACGCTGGCGCGCATAATCGACGTGCCCTTCACCATGGCCGACGCCACCACCCTGACCGAAGCCGGATACGTGGGCGAAGACGTGGAGAACATCGTCCTCAAGCTCCTGCAGGCGGCCGACTACAACGTCGAGCGGGCGCAGCGCGGCATCGTCTACATCGATGAGATCGATAAGATCAGCCGCAAGTCCGACAACCCCTCCATCACCCGCGACGTGTCGGGCGAGGGCGTGCAGCAGGCCCTCCTGAAGATCATGGAGGGCACCGTCGCCAGCGTGCCGCCGCAGGGCGGGCGCAAGCATCCGCAGCAGGAGTTCCTGCAGGTCGACACCACCAACATCCTGTTCATCGTCGGCGGCGCCTTCGCGGGGCTGGACAAGATCATTTCGGCGCGCGGCCAGGGGAAGAGCATCGGCTTCGGCGCCAAGGTGGTCGATCCCGAGGAGCGGCGCACTGGCGAGGTGCTGCGCAACGTCGAGCCCGAGGACCTGCAGCGCTTCGGCCTGATCCCCGAATTCATCGGCCGCCTGCCGGTGGTCGCCACCCTGGAGGACCTCGACGAGGAGGCGCTGGTCAAGATCCTCACCGAGCCCAAGAACGCGCTGATCAAGCAGTACCAGCGTCTGTTCGACATGGAGAATGTCGGCCTGAGCTTCACAGACGACGCGCTGAAGGCGATCGCCCGCAAGGCCATCCTGCGCAAGACCGGCGCGCGCGGCCTGCGCTCGATCATGGAGGGCATCCTCCTGGAGAGCATGTTCGAGCTGCCGACCTACCAGGGCGTCGAGGAGGTGGTGGTCAACGCCGAGGTGGTCGAGGGCCGCACCCAGCCGCTCCTGATCTACGGCGAGCGCCGCGAGGCGAAGGACGGGGCGGCCTGAGCCGCTCCGTCGGCGGGGGCGTCAGCCCCCCGTCTTCGCCAGCACGTGCGCGATCGACCAGATGTGGCCGAAGGGGTCCTTCACCTGGCCGTAGCGGTCGCCCCAGAACTGGTCGGCCAGCGGCATGATCGCGGTGCAGCCGGCATCAACCGCGCGGCTGTACCAGGCGTCGGCGTCGTCCACCTGCAGGTGCAGCACGACACCGGCGGGCGGCGGCGCGGGGGCGTCGCCGTGGAACTCGGGGAAGTCGTCCGACAGCATGACCGCGCCGCCGTTGATGCCCAGGTGGCTGTTCAGCACACGCTCGCCATCGTCGGCCATGTGGCGGGCGAACTCGGTCGCGGCGAAGGCCTTCTCATAGAAGGCGATCGCCGACTTGCCGCCGGTGACGGTGAGATAGGGCATGACGCCATGGGGCGTGGGCTCGGCCATTGAAGGGCTCCTAGGGGCGGATTGTCGGCGCTACGCGACGCAGGGCTCTGCGTTCGTACGGTGTCACGCGGCGGGTGGACGGCTGACGAAGGCAAAGACGTGGCCGAAAGGGTCGCGCACCTTGGCGTGGCGGCCGTAGAACTCGTCGGCGGGCGCGTTGACGGCGACCGCGCCGGCTTCGACCGCGCATGTGAACCAGGCGTCCACATCGTCGACGCCCAGGTTCACGATCACCGACGAGCCGCCCAGCCTGGCCGGCGGCGTAACGCCGATCATCTCGGCGAACTCTTGCGACCAGTCCGACAGCATGACGTGGCCGCCGTTTGTCCGCAGCTGGGCGTGGCCGACCTTGCCCTTCCACTCCACGACCTCGCCCAAGGGCTCGGCGGCGAAAGCGCGGGCGTAGAAGGCGAGCGCGGCGCGGCCGTCGTCGACGCTGAGGTAGGGGGCGACGGGCGGGTACTGCGTCGCGTCGGCCATGCTCGCTCCTTCCGCCGGGTGCGGCGTCGGCCGCTCCGCGCTATCTAGCACGCATGGCCGATCTGTTCGAAGCCGCGGGCATGGCCCCGCCGCCAAATCCGGAGCGGGGGTCCGAGCGGCAAGCCGCGCCTGATGCGCCGCTGGCCGACCGGCTGCGCCCGACTTCGCTGGTGCAGGTGGTGGGGCAGGGGCACCTCTTGGGGCCGGACGGACCGATCGGGCGCATGGCGGCGGCGCATCGGCTGGCGTCGATGATCCTGTGGGGGCCGCCCGGTGTGGGCAAGACCACCATCGCGCGCCTGCTGGCCAAGGAGGCGGGCTACGCGTTCCAGCAGCTCTCGGCGGTGTTCTCGGGCGTGGCTGACCTTAAGAAGGCGTTCGAAGCGGCGCGGGCGCGGCGGGCGGCGGGGCAGGCGACGCTGCTGTTCGTCGATGAGATCCACCGCTTCAACCGCGCTCAGCAGGACGGCTTCCTGCCCTTCGTGGAGGAGGGGATCGTCACGCTTGTGGGCGCCACCACCGAGAACCCCTCCTTCGAGCTGAACAGCTCGCTGCTCTCGCGCTGTCAGGTCTTCGTACTCAAGCGGCTCGACGAAGCGGCGCTGGGCGAGCTGCTCGGGCGCGCTGAAGCCGATGCAGGCCACGCGCTTCCGGTGACCCCGTCCGCCCGCGAGGCGCTGATCGCCATGGCCGACGGAGACGGGCGCTACGTGCTGACGCTGGCCGAGACGCTGTTCGCCATCGGCCCGGCGGACGAGGCGCTCGATCCCGCGGGCCTGGCGGCGGTGCTGCAGCGCCGCGCGGTGGCCTACGACAAGGATCGCGAGCAGCACTACGACCTGATCTCGGCCCTGCATAAATCGATCCGCGGTTCCGATCCGGATGCGGCGCTCTACTGGTTCGCCCGCATGGTGGAGGGCGGCGAGGAGCCGCTGTTCCTCGCGCGCCGGCTGGTGCGCGCGGCCAGCGAGGACATCGGCGCAGCCGATCCTACGGCGCTGCTCGTCGCCACCGCAGCCAAGGACGCCTACGATTTCCTGGGCTCGCCGGAGGGCGAGCTGTCGATCGCGCAGGTGGTGGTGCATCTCGCCACCGCGCCGAAGTCCAACGCCGTCTACGCCGCCTTCAAGGCCGCGCGCCGCGCCGCGAAGGCGACGGGTTCGCTGGCCCCGCCCAACCACATCCGCAATGCGCCGACACGGCTGATGCGCGACCTGGGCTACGGCAAGGATTACGCGTACGACCCCGACACGCGGGAGGGTTTCAGCGGCCAGAGCTACTGGCCCGACGGCATGGAACCCCAGCGCTTCTACACGCCGCGTGGCGACGGTGCGGAGGCGCGGGTGAAGGAGCGCCTCGAGCACTGGGCGCAGCTGCGCCGTGAGCGAGCGGGAGAGGGAGGTTGAAACGCATCGTCGCGTGTGCGGCTTCACCCCCATCCCCGACGCTTCGCTCTTCAAGAGGCGAGCGCCGAGCGGCTGGCGTCAAGCACGAGCGTGAGGTCACGCTGACCCCCGACGAGATCGCCTTCGTGCGGTCGCTGGTGATCGTGCAGGACGACCTGATCCTGGCGCTCGACAAGCCTGCGGGGCTCTCGAGCCAGGGCGGGCGCGGCCAAGCCAATACCCTGGACGAGTTGCTGTTCGCCTTCCGCCGCACCAACGGCAACCGTCCGCGTCTCGTGCACCGGCTGGACCGCGACACCTCGGGCGTGATCCTCGCCGCCAAGACCAAACCGGCGGCGGCTTTCCTCGGCAAGGCGCTGATGGCGCGCTCGGTGCGCAAGACCTACCTCGCCCTGGCCCCGCCCGGCCCCGCGGCCTCGGGCGTGATCGACACGCCGCTGCGGCGCGAGGAGGTGGGGCGCGAGGCCTACACACGCACAGCCGCGGCCGATCATCCCGATGCCGAAGCCGCCCTGACCCGCTTCCGCACACTGGCGCATGGGCCGGGCTGCGCCCTTCTGGAGGTGCGGCCCGAGACGGGGCGCATGCATCAGATCCGCGTGCATCTGGCCTCCATCGGTCGGCCGCTGCTGGGCGACGTGCGCTACGGCGGGGCGCTCACCGCGGGCGGCGAGGCGGTTCCGCGCCTGATGCTGCACGCGCTCGCCATAGATGTGCCTCATCCCGTCGGCGGGCGTCGGCGCTACGAGGCGCGGCCGCCCCCCGACATGAGCGTCGTCGCGCACGCCTGCGGGGTCGATATCGCCGCCGCGGTGGCGGCCGTGTTGCACGGAACGCCGGCGTCTGCGCAGGGTTGAGCCGACATGCGAGTCCTCGCCGCCGCCTCCCTTTGCGCCGCCCTCTTGGCCGGCTGCGCCACATACGAGCCGCCGTCGCAGCCGCGGGCCCTCAACATCGCACCTGGCGTCTGGCGACTGACGACGGTCTCCGAATCGGGGCCGGGCGCGCAGGTGGGGGCGCTGCGCCGTGCGGCGGACCTCACCCTTGCCGAAGGCGGCGACTGGTTCCGCGTGCTCGACCGCGAACGCGGGTCGGACGGCGAGGGCTATGGCTTCGGCTCGGGGTCTTCTGATGTCGGCGACACTCTGTCGGATCCGGGAGCCTACGCGCTGGCCACCCTTGAGATCGAGATCGGGCACGGTGCGCGCCCTGAAGGGCGCAACGTGTACGACGCGCGGCAGGTGGCTGCCTCGGGGCGCGGTGCGCACATCCCCGCCGCCCGCCCATCCTCGCCGGCCACCCGCGCCTGACGGGCTACCGCGCGCCCTTGGCAGCCAGGTCGCGCCATGCCCGCGCCTCCTTTGCGAACGGTCCGTGCAGGCGTGAGATGCGGTCGTCCATGTCGATCAGCAGCGCGCGTGCGTCATCCCTGCGTCCTGCCGCGCCAAGGAAGGCGGCGTAGCGCGCGATCGCCTCGAAGCCCGGCACGCGGTTGTAGGCTTCGCGATAGGCCGTCTCCGCCTGCGCTGTGCGACCAGCGGCCTCGAGCGCGCGGGCGTGCGCCAGGACGGCGTCGGGCGATGCGGGCGTCTCCTCATCGGTGACGAGCGCTTGGGTCAGGACGAGGGCCTCGGGCGCCCGGTCCAGTGCCAGAAGCGCCTTGGCGCGGCCGAGGCGCAGCGACGGATCGTCGGCGTGGATGCCCTGCGCGGCCTCGCGGTACTGCGTCTCCGCCTCGTCCCACAGACCGAGCCCGGCGGCTGCCGAGGCCAGGCGCATGCGGTTGGCGACGGTGGGCGTAAGCGCGATGGCGGCGAGGGCTTCGCGATGCTCGCGCCCAGGGTCCAGCGCCTTGCGAGCGCCAGACGCCGCCCTGCGCGCACCGGGTCCTCGCATCACGCCGGGCAGAAGCACGATGAGGAGATAGGCCAGGCCGCCGATGGGCTGGAAGGCCAGGATGATCCACAGCCAGTACATTTCCTGGCGGGTGCGCACGACGTGCCAGCACAGCAGAAGCGCGAAGGCGAAGCTGCATAGGATGAGCGGCAGGGTCATGCAGCGCAGGTTCTAGCGCGGCGACGGGCGAAGGCGGAAGGCGCCCCTCATCCGTCGCGGTTGCGCGCGCGGCTGTCGAACTTCTCGGCCGGAGCCAGGCGCATGACCTCGGCTTGGTACTTCTCGTCCTCGCCCGCCACCAGCAGCGGCAGGGCGTCGGCCAGTTCACGCAGCAGGGGGTCGAGCCATGCGCGGTCGGCCTTGTGGAAGTCGGCCAGCACGTGGCCCAGCACGCGCTCCTTGTCGCCGGGGTGTCCCACGCCGATGCGCCCGCGGCGGAAGTCCGGCCCGATGTGGGCGACAGTCGAGCGGATGCCGTTGTGGCCGGCGGCGCCGCCACCCGTCTTCATGCGGAAGCGGCCGGGCGACATGTCGATCTCGTCGTAGAGCACCACCACGCCTTCGGGCGCCACCTTGTAGAACTTCGCCGCCTCGCCGACGGCGCGGCCGCTGTCGTTCATGAAGGTCTGCGGCTTGAGGAGGAGCGCCTTCTCGCCCGCGACGGTCCCCTCTGCGGCGAAGGCCTGGAAGCGGCCGCGCCAGGGCGAGAAGTCCCAGCGCTCGTGCATGGCGTCGGCCGCCATGAAGCCCACGTTGTGGCGCTGGCCGGCATGCCTGGGGCCCGGATTGCCGAGGCCGGCGAGGATCAGCATCGGGCGGCGCTCATATGCGAAGGGCGCGCCCCTGGCGGACGCGCCCTTGCGAGGATCGGCGGTGCGGTCCGGATCAGCCGTGCTCGGCCGGCACGTCGTCGGCGTCTTCCTCAGCCGCATCGCCCTCCGTCTCGGGACCCGACGGCGCGGCGTCGGCGGCGACCGCGTGGGCGGCTTCCTCGGCGTCGCGGCCTTCGGCGGCGGCGGCTTCCACGGCGGCGGTGGCCGCAGCGGCGACGGCGGCCACGTCGACCTCGCCACCGGTTAGGGCTGCGCCCGACTGGGCTTCGGCCACGGCGGCGTCGATGGCGGCGTCGGCCGAGGCCATGGCCGAGGTGCCGGCTATGGTGGCGATCACGAAGTCGCGGTCGCTGATGACGGGCGAGATGCTGGCGGCGACCTTCACCGCCGACCAGCGAACCGCGTCGCCCACGTCATAGCCCTTGAGGTCGATGGTCAGCTCCTCCGGGATCTCGTCGGCCGGGACCAGCAGCTCCACCTCGTGGCGGGCGATATTCAAAGTGCCGCCGCGCTTGAGGCCGCGACATTCGTCCTGGTTCACGAAATGCACGGGCACCGCGATCTTCACCTTCTGGTGCTCTTCGACCCGGAAAAGGTCGAAGTGCACAGGCCGGTCGCTGACCGGATCGAACTGCACGTCGCGCGCGATCACCGGCTGGGTGTCGGCGCCGTACTTCAGCGTGATCAGGTGGCCCAGGAGCTTGCCGGTGTAGAGCGCCTTCCTGAAGGCGTTCTCGTTGGCGGTGATCGCCACGGGGCCGCGGGGGCCGCCGTAGAGCACGCCGGGCACCTTGCCCTCACGGCGCGCGGCGCGGGCGCCGCCGGTGCCGGTGCGCTCGCGCACTTCGACGTTGAGCTCGATGTCGGCCATGGCGGGGATCTTGGGGTCTGGCGTGAAACACAAGGCCGCCGCGCAGGCCTCTGAAGCCCGGTGCGGCGGCGAAAAGCGAGGCGCGTCTCTAGACGCAAAGCGCCGGTCGCGCAACGCCGGCCGCCATTGCGCGGCGCTACCGGCGCCGCGCGGTGGCCACCGTGGACGCCGGACCGACCACGTTGCCGCTCGCCGAGGGAAGGGTCAGCGCCGCCGGCGTGGCGACGGTGGCGGCCGGCAGATTGGCCTGCACCAGCGAAGTGGAGGGCGGCATGCCGCCCACGCCCTTGGAGATGCACTGCCCCGTATCGATCAGCACGTGCTGGCCCAGGCAGAACACGTCTTCGTAGTACGGCTTGGCCACCGCCAGGCACTGGTAGAGGTTGAGCTTGGACATGTGCAGGCAGAAGTTCCCCGCCGGGTCGTTCATCACCGACTGCACCTGCGCATCGTTGTCGTCGCCCGCCACGCCCAGCGCGGCCATCGCCGCCACGGCCAGGCCGCGCGCCACGGTCGGCGCATAGGGGGGCGTCGCCGGTCCCACGGCCGAGACCGGGGCGATGTGCGCACCGCCCGCAGGGTCGGCGCCTGGCACCGCCATGCGCAGCTCGGCCACCTCGGCCTGCTCCGGCGCCATGGTGGAGGCCTCGCCCAGCTTGGCGCGTGCGAGGCGCCCGTCGCGGTCGGGCACGACGCCCAGCGACCACTTGGTGTGCTGGATGTCGTAGGCGGACTGCTTGACGATGAAGCCCGCTCCCGCGACCCGCGCCCCGTCGGCGTTCATCGAGGAGATGATCAGCGCCGCCGCGGTGGCCGCGCCGGGCAGCTGGGCGGCGTAGTCGGGGTTGGCGGTCAGCCGGCGCGCGATCTCGGTGCGGGTGCCGGCGTCGACGGCGTAGGTGCGCACGCCGGCCACGAAGGCGGGGTCCTGCAGTGCGATCAGCGCGGCGTAGGCGACGGCTCCGCGGGCCAGTTGCTGCGGCTCGGACTGGGCGGTGATCGCCAGCGCGGACTCGATCGACTGGCCGTCGGCCCACTTGGCGCTGATCGCGGCGGCCTTGCGCATGTAGGCGCGGTAGGCGCTGGCGGCCTGCACCACGTGGTCGGACAGCGCCACCGGCGGCGGCGCGGGCGGCGTCACCACGACCGGCGGGGGCGGCTCCTTCTTCTTGCCGAAGATGCCGGCGGAGGCGGGAGGGCTCGCGGCCAGGACCAGGGCTGCGGCCGAGGCGAAGCTCAAGAGGTGCGCGGCGGCGCGAGTGCGGGTCATGGCCAGGCTTCCATGGACGGTGCGGGGGCGGAACTGAACGGCGCAGCTTGCGGCGCGCCGACCGGGACGGTGTGTCGTCTCGACGTTAACGAGGCGTTTAGCATGCCGAATGCGGCGGCTTCGAGTGCGCCCCCGCGCCCTCAGTCGAACAGCTTAGAGACCGACTCCTCGTTGGCGATGCGCCGGATCGCCTCACCGATCAAAGGCGCGATTGAGATGATCCGCACCTTGGAGGCTCCGCGCACCAGCTCCGAAGGCTCGATCGAATCCGTGATGACCAGCTCGCGCATCACCGAGGTCTGAACCCGCTCCGAGGCCGCGCCCGAGAGCACCCCGTGGCTGATGTAGGCCGTGACATCGGTCGCGCCCGACGCCACCAGCGCCTTGGCGGCGTTGCACAGCGTGCCGGCCGAGTCGGCGATGTCGTCGAACAGGATGCAGGAGCGGCCCGACACGTCGCCGATGATGTTCATCACCTCGCTCTCGCCCGGCGCCGAGCGGCGCTTGTCGACGATGGCGAGATCGGCGTGCAGCCGGTCGGCCAGCGCGCGCGCCCGCACCACGCCCCCCACGTCGGGCGAGACGATCATCAGGTGGCTCGTGTCGGCGCCGTAGCGGGCCTTGATGTCGGAGGCCATCACCTTGGTGGCCACCAGGTTGTCGGTGGGGATGTCGAAGAAGCCTTGGATCTGGCCGGCGTGCAGGTCCATCGACAGCACCCGGTCGGCCCCGGCGCGGGTGATCAGGTTGGCCACGAGCTTGGCCGAGATCGGCGTGCGCCCGCCCGTCTTCCGGTCCTGGCGGGCGTAGCCGAAGTAGGGGATCACGGCGGTGACCCGCTTGGCCGACGCGCGCACCAGCGCGTCGATGCAGATCAAGAGCTCCATCAGGTTGTCGTTGGCCGGATAGCTGGTCGACTGGATCACGAACACGTCCTCGCCGCGCACGTTCTCGTCGATGGTGACGAAGATCTCCTGGTCGGCGAAGCGGCGCACCTGCGCGCGCGTCAGCGGCACGTCGAGATAGTCGGCGATGCCCTGGGCCAGGGTCAGGTTGGAGTTGCCCGCCAAGAGCCGCATTCCGGTCTCCACCCCCGCCGACGTCGGGCGGCTTCTAGCAGCGGGCCACGCGGGGGCAAGGCGGGGCGAGCGGGGCGCCTGGGAATGCCCGCATCGCCACCCGACTCGTCCCGAAGCCGCGATCCCCAACGCAATGCGCGCGGCCGCCGCGTGAAGGGCGCTAGACGTCGACCTCCGCGTCGAGTGCGTTCTCCTGGATGAACTCGCGACGCGGCTCGACGAGGTCACCCATCAGGCGCGAGAACATGTCGTCGGCGTCGTCGGCGTGGTCGACCCTCACCTGCAGCAGGGTGCGGGCGTTGGCGTCCAGCGTGGTCTCCCACAGCTGGTCGGCGTTCATCTCGCCCAAGCCCTTGTAGCGCTGGATGTACAGGCCCTTGCGCCCGGCCTCGATGATGGCGGCCACGAGGTCCAGCGGCCCGCGCAGGCGCGTCTCCACATCCTTGCGGCGCAGGCTCGCCGGCTCGTCGTAGGTCTCGGCCAGCGCCGCGGCGCGCTCGTCCAGGCGGCGTGCATCGGCAGAGGCGATGAGAAGGCCGTCCAGCACGATCCGCTCCGAAACACCACGCTTGACCCGGCTGAACACGAAGCCGCCGGCCGACTGGCCGAAGCCGCTCGCCTCGGCCGCGGCGGGCTCGCCCGTCCAGGCGCCATCGCCCTCCTCGGCATAGAGGTCCAGCCTGTCTGCGGCGCGCGCCGGGTCGGGATGATCGCCGAACAGGCCGGCGATGGCCGCCTGCTCGATGGCGAAGGCGGGCGCGCGGGTTGAGAGGCGCTCCACCAGCGTCTTGGCCGCGCGCGCCTCGCGCACCAGCCGCTCGAGATCGGCGCCGGTGATCTGCTCGCCGCTGTCGAGCTGCAGCACGCCGCCCTCGGAGCCTTCGTGGAAGAGGTAGGCCTCCAGCTCCTCGTCGTCACGCAGGTAGCGGGAGGACTTGCCCTTGGCGGCTTTGTAGAGCGGCGGCTGGGCGATGTAGAGGTAGCCTCGCTCGATGATCTCCGGCATCTGCCGATAGAAGAAGGTGAGCAAGAGCGTGCGGATATGTGCGCCGTCCACGTCGGCGTCCGTCATGATGACGATCTTGTGGTAGCGGATCTTGTCGATGGCGAAGTCGTCACGACCGATGCCGGCGCCCAAGGCAGTGATCAGCGTGCCGATCTGGTCCGAGCCCAGCATCCGGTCGAAGCGCGCGCGCTCGACGTTGAGCACCTTTCCGCGCAGCGGCAGCACCGCCTGGTTCTCGCGATTGCGGCCCTGCTTGGCCGAGCCGCCGGCGCTGTCGCCTTCGACGATGAAGATCTCGCTGAGCGCGGGGTCCTTCTCCTGGCAGTCGGCCAGCTTGCCGGGCAGGCTGGAGATGTCGAGCGCCGACTTGCGCCGCGTCAGCTCGCGCGCCTTGCGCGCCGCCTCCCGCGCGGCGGCGGCCTCGACGATCTTGGAGACGATCTGTTTCGCTTCGGCTGGATGCTCCTCGAACCAGTGGCCCAGCACCTCGGCCACCAACCCCTCGACCGCTGGGCGCACTTCGGAGGAGACGAGCTTGTCCTTGGTCTGCGAGCTGAACTTGGGATCGGGCAGCTTGACGGAAAGCACGCAGGTCAGCCCCTCGCGCGCATCCTCGCCCGACACGTCGACCTTCTCGCGTTTGCCCGCGCCAGAGCTCGACACATAGCCGCCGATCACCCGCGTCAGCGCCGCGCGGAAGGCGGCCAGGTGGGTGCCCCCGTCGCGCTGCGGGATGTTGTTGGTGAAGCACAACATCTGCTCGTGATAGCTGTCGTTCCACCACATGGCGATCTCGAGCTCGACCTGCTCGCGCTGGCCGCGCACCACTATGGGGTCCTTCAGCGTGGGGGTCTTGGACTTATCCAGGTGGCGCACGAAGGCTTCGACCCCGCCTTCGTAGTGCATCACCTCCTCGAACGGCTCGGCGCCGCGCAGGTCGCGAAAGCGTATGGTGACGCCCGAATTCAGAAAGGCGAGCTCGCGCAGCCGGTGCTCCAGCGTCTTCCGGTCGAACTCGATGTGGCTGAAGGTCGAGGTGGACGGATAGAAGGTGACGCTGGTGCCGGTAAGCGGCTGGCCGGTCCGGGGGCCCTCGGTGCGGGTCGGGGCCTCGCCCGTGACCACCAGCGGCGAAACCGCGTCGCCACGGGCGAAACGCATCTCGTGGGCGCTGCCGTCACGCCAGATCTTGAGGTCCAGCCAGTCGGACAGCGCGTTGACCACCGACACGCCCACGCCGTGCAGGCCGCCCGAGACCTTGTAGGAGTTCTGGTCGAACTTCCCGCCAGCGTGCAGCTGGGTCATGATGACCTCGGCGGCCGAGACACCCTCGCCCTCGTGAATGCCGGTGGGGATGCCGCGCCCGTCGTCGACCACCGTGGCGCTGCCGTCGGCGTTCAGCCGCACCTCAACCGCGGTGGCGTGGCCGGCCAGCGCCTCGTCTATGGCGTTGTCGACCACCTCGTAGACCATGTGGTGCAGGCCGGAGCCGTCGTCGGTGTCGCCGATGTACATGCCCGGCCGCTTGCGCACCGCATCCAGCCCCTTGAGCACGCGGATGGAATCCGCGCCGTAGTCGGACGCGCCCTCCGGGGTCTCTTCGGGGGTGGCGTCTTCGGGGGGCAGGTCGCTCATCTCGTCTCCAGGTCGGCGTCGTCCGGCAGGAGGCGGGCGGCGTCCACGTGCACACCTTGCGCCCGGCCGGCGAAGCCGTCGAACAGCGCCCGCTCCGTGCCGGTGAGGATGGCCTGGAGGTCGAGCGCGATGATCTCGTCGAAGAGGCTGGCGCGCCGGGCGGGGTCCAGGTGCGCCGCCGCCTCGTCCAACAACAATATAGGTTTCGGGGCCGATTCCGCACGCGCTAATCGTGCCGCCTGCGCCATGACGAGGTTGAGCGCCAGCGCCTTCTGCTCGCCGGTCGATCCCTCCGCAGCCGGACGATCCTTCTCCAGGTGCGTGACCACGAGGTCGCCGCGGTGTGGACCGGTGAGCGCGCGGCCGGCGACGCCGTCGCGGGCGCGGGCGGCGGCCAGCGCCGCCTTGAGGCGGGGAGCGTAGTCGGGCGTGGTGTCGGGCGCGGCCCAGTCGCCGTCGAGCGCCAGACGTGCGCGGGGGAAGGGGCGGTCGCCGCGGCCGGCGATCTCGGTTGCAAGCGCGGTGGCGGTGCGGGTGCGAGCGGCGGCCACCGCCTCGCCCTCGGCGGCCATCCTCCATTCCAGAGCGTCGAGCCAGGCGGGATCGGGCGCGCGCCCGGCGTCCTGCGCGTCGGCCAGCACCCGCTGGCGCTCGCGCAGCGCCTTGTCGTAGGCGGCGGCGTGTCCGGCGTGGGCGGGCTCGGCGGCGTAGCAGAGCCGGTCGAGGAAGCGTCGGCGCTCGCTGGCGGCCTCGGTGAACAGCCGATCCTGCGCAGGCGTGAGCCAGACGAGGCGGATGAGCTCAGCGAGCCGCTGCGGCCCGGCCGGCTCGCCGTCGATGCGTGCGGTGCGCCGCGCCGCGCCCGGTTCAATGCCCGTGCCGACCCGCACATCATCCTCCAGCACGGCGGCCACGGCCCAGGGGCGGCCGTTCGCCTCGCCGGATTCGCGCCGCCCCGCCGCGGCCGCAGCCGCGCCGCGCAGACCCTTGCCTGGGGCCAGAAAGGAGATCGCCTCCAGAAGGTTCGTCTTGCCCGCCCCGTTCGCGCCCCAGAGGAACGCCGGCCGCCCGTCGAGCACGAGCTCGGCGCGGGCGTAGCTGCGGAAGTCCCTCAGGCGGAGGGAACGGAGGGCGGCGTCTGGCATGGCGGCGGTCGCTGTAGCAGACCCGGAGGGTCGCCGGAGTGTGGCCTCCAAGCCACGGCGGTCAGGGTTGCATTTCCTTAACTTGCGGTGATCTGCGCTATATATATATCGCGCCTGTTCGAAAACGGAGACGAACCTACCTCGAAAACGTGTGTTCCGAGGCATGCCGCCGTTTTTCGGGATGAAAAGAAAGAGACCTCCCCATGACCATGACCTTGATCCAAACCTGGACCGGCCGCGCCTCGGCCGTCGCGCTCGTCATCTGCTTGGCCGCCCTGCCGCTCGCGGTTGTCGGCTTCGTGTCGGGCTCGATGTAAGCCGCGCACCCCTCCAGACGTGAAAAGGGCCGCCTCTCGGGGCGGCCCTTTTGCGTTTCACCGCTGCCGCGCGCTCACACCCGAAGGGGCATCAGCACGTACTGCACGCCACCGTCCGACGGGTCGAGCACGAGGGTGGGGGATGCAGGGTCGGCGAAGCGCATCTCCATCGTCTCGCCGCCGATCTGGCCGCACACGTCGAGCAGGTAACGGGCGTTGAAGCCGATCTCGAAGCTCTCGCCGTCGTAGTCGATCTCCACCTCCTCGACGGCCTGGCCGGCCTCCATGTTGCGCACCGTCAGCGTCAGCTTGCCAGGCTCGACGCCGAGCTTCACCGAGCGGCTCTTCTCCGCCGAGATGGTGGCCACCCGGTCGACGGCGGCGGCGAACAGCTTCACGTCTATGGAGGCGACCTTGCCGTTGTCGCGCGGGATCACGCGCACGTAGTCGGGAAATGCGCCGTCGATCACCTTGGAGGTCAGCGCCGCGCCTTGGCCGTCGCCGATGGCGAAGTCGAAGCGCACCTTGGCGGCGGAGATGCGCACATCCACCGTCTCGCCCGCATCGTCCAGGAGGCGCCGCGCCTCCGCAATGGTCTTGCGCGGCACGATGATGCCGGGAAGGCCCGCGGCGCCTTCGGGGGCGGGCATCTCGGCCAGCGCCAGACGGTGGCCATCGGTGGCCACGGCGCGCAGTTTGGTGGTCCCGCCCTCGCTCACCGTGTGCAGGTAGAGGCCGTTGAGATAGTAGCGCGTCTCCTCGGTGGATATGGCGAAGCGCGTCTTGTCGATCAGGCGGATGAGGTCGTCGGCCTCGATCTTCAGCGTCTCGGAGAGACCGTCGGAGGTCATCTGCGGGAAGTCGCCCGAAGGCAGCACCGGCAGGTTGAAGCGCGAGCGCCCGGCGACGACCGAAAGCCGCGGATCGTCGCCCATCAGCTTGAGCTCGACTTCCGCCCCGTCGGGCAGCTTGCGCACGATCTCGTAGAGGGTATGCGCCGGCGCGGTGATCTGGCCCTCGCCCTGCACCCGCGCCTGCGCCTCGTCGACGATCTCCATGTCTAGATCGGTCGCCGACAGGCTGACGCCGTTCGCGTTCGCCGCGAGCAGCACGTTGGACAGGATGGGAATGGTGTTGCGCCGTTCCACCACGCTCTGCACGTGGCCCAGGGCCTTGAGGAGGGCGGCGCGCTCTATGGTGAGCTTCATGCGGAGGGGCTACCGGAGGGCTGGAACGCCCCGGCGCTTGGAATCGCGCGAGGGCGTCGGAGGAACGGGACGCGACACTAGCGCAAAGGCGGCCGCGGGGAAGCCGCGCCGCGCTACGCGGGTTGCCGCAGGGCCCAGACCAGCGCCGCCAGGACCGCCGCGCCCGCCCCCGTCGTAAGCGGGACGCGAAGCGTCCGGTACCACTCCGGCAGGTCGCGAGAGAGCGTATCGGCGATCCCCGTCACCACGAGCACGACGAGGAGACCGCCGAAGCGGGCGGCCAAGGGCATCGGCAGAAACATGAGCGCCCAGGCGGCGATCTGGGGGGTCACGCTCAGGAACAGCATGCGCGGCTCCGGGCCGCCGGGGCGCCGCAACTCCGATCCCCAGCGAACGCCGCCTAGGAACGCGGCTATGGTGGCGGCGTAGGCGAGGAGCGCCAGAACCGCCGTGGCGGCCCAATGCCCCATGCGCGCCGATCCGGCCCAGATGGCTGCGGCGGCCACGAAGAAGGGGATCAGCCCGGCCAGACCGAACAGCCATCCCGCCTGCGCGCCAGGCGTGACCGGCGCGGCGAGCCGGCGCTGACGGGCGATGCGACGGGCCATGGGCGTGTCCGGCTTCAGTTCGTCGCGGCCGCCCTGACCTGGGCGGTGGCCACCTGGGTGCGGAAGGCGGCGGCGGCCCGCTCGGCTGCGCTCTGCTGATCGGGCGACAATTCGGCCTTGAGCGTGTCGGCCGCCTGGCGGGCGCCCGCATCGCCCTGGCTGGCGGCCACCAGGTACCACTTGTAGGCTTCGGCCAGGTTCTTCGGCATGCCGCGCCCTGTCTGGCTCAGCACCGCGAGGTTGAACTGCGCATCGTGGAGGCCGGCGTCGGCGGCGCGGCGGAACCAGGCGGCGGCGGCGCCATCGTTCTTCGCGCCCCCGTCGCCATTGGCGTAGAACATGCCGGTGTTGAACTGGGCGTGGGCGTCGCCGTTCACTGCTGCACGCTGCGTCCATAGCCGCGCCTGGGTCACGTCCTTCGTCACCCCAGAGGCTCCCTGCTCGTAGAGGGCGGCGAGCTTGAGCTGCGCGGGCCCATAGCCGAGATTGGCGGCGCGCCTGAGCGTCTTGACGCCTGACGCGTCGCCGGCCTCGATGCGCCGCAGGGCGTCGCCAAAGGCGAGCTTGGCCGCCGCCGCCCCCGTCTCGTCGGCACGGGCTACATCGGTGGTGAGCAGCTCCGTCTGTCTCGATGCGGGTGCGGCGTGCGGTGCGAGGGCGGCCTCGTCTCCCGTCACCGCCTCCGAGGCCGATGCATGGTGAGGCGCGACGTCGGTCGCGATGGTCGGATCGGGCGCCGTCAACGCGACGGCGAGCTGCCCGTCGGTCGCATCCGCCGTGCTCGCCACCGCCGTGGGCGCCTCCGTGGTCGTCGCCGGCGCGTGGTCGCTGTGGGCGAGGCTCGCCGCCCCGACCGCGAGCGCCACGGTCGAACTCGCCACGAGCGAGGCGACGAGCGCGGTGCGCGCCGTGCTCGAACTCTCGCGCTTCTTCAGCCACGGCAGTGGGGAACGCGCGGCGGCGCCGATCTGGACGGGAGACGCGCCGCCGCCTTGCAGGTCCTGCAGCTTGCCTCTGCGGCCGCCCCGCGCCTCGGCCGCTTCACGCGCGGCGAGGCGCGCCTGGTCGATGAGTTCACGCGTCGAGGCGCGGGCCGGTGCGGACGGCGCCGGCGCGTCGAAGATGTCGTCGGCCGGGTCGGCGGCGCGGAAGCGGTTGAGCGCCGCCTCGTCGTGGGTGATCGCCGAGAAGGGGTCCGCGGGGGGAGGCGCCACGGGCTCCGAAGCGTCCGGGAAGGGCCCCGGTGGCGGAGCGAAGCTCTCGGCGAGCGGCGCAGGCTCAGGCTCGAAACCTGCGAACGGGTCGTAGGCTGCGGGCGTCGGGCGCCGGTCGGCGTCCGGCGTGGCTTGGGCGCGGGCGGCGGCGGCGTCCTCATTGGAGACGAACGGCGAGCCTGCGGCGGCGGGCGGCTCCCAGGCGGGAGGCGCCGACGCAAAGGGGGCGGCCACCGCGGCGAGCACAGCGGCCGGATCGACGGTGGAGACGGGAGGTGGCGATTCGAGCAGGTGCGCCGCGCGCTCCTCCGCAGAACGGATGCGGGCGTCGACTTCGGCGCTGGTGGCTTCGTGGCGCGCGTTCAGCCGTTCGGAGACGTCGCGCAGGTGCTCGAAAGCATCTTCCGCGGTCTGGGCGGAGCGTCGCTCCGAGGCGCCGATGCGCTCGGCCAGGGTCTCGGCGATGCGGGCGATCTCGCCGCCCAGGCGTTCCAGGGCCTGGGCCTGCGCCTCGTCGCCGTCTCGCAGGCGGTGATCGACGATGTCGGCGATGCGCGACACCTCGGCGCCCACGCGCCGCTCGCCCTCGTCCTGGCGATGCTCCACCGCGCCCAGGCGGCCATGCAGGCTCTGGGCTATGCGCACGACTTCGCGGCCCATGCTGTCGATGGCGCCCACCTGGCGCTTCTCGGCGGTGGCCACGTCGCCGGCGAGTTCGCGCAGCGCGGCCTCCATGCGCTCCAGCCCGCCGCCCGCGGCGGCGCGGATGCGCTCGGCCATGTCGGCGCGGCCCGTCTCCACCTGCGCATGCAGATCGGCCGCCAGCCGCTCGAAACGCTGTTCGGAGACGCCGCCCTGCGGGCTCGACTCCACGTCCGCCATGCGGCGGTCGAGCCCGGCGAAGGAGCCCTCGAGCGCGCGCACGGCCTCGGTGGTGCGCTGCTCGGCCGCCTCGAGCCGGGCGGCCATGTCGGCGAAGCGGCGCTCCACCTCTTCGGCGGCGGGCGCGTCGGGCGCGGGCGCCGCGACCGCGGCGCGGGCGTCGCCGGCGTCCATTCGCGTGGAAAGGGCGGCGAGGTCCCCGCGCAGCTCGGCCATTTGGGCGCGCGAGCGGCTCTCGCCTTCGTAGATCTGGGCCGCCACCTTGCCCAGCGCCTGCTCAAGCGCCTTCAGCGCGTCGCGCCGGGGCTGATCCTCGGGCGCGAGGCCTCCCAGCCGCGCCGCGAGTTCGGCCTGCGCGGTGCGCACCTCGTCGAGCTTTCGTCCGGCGTCGCCATCGGTTGAGTCGACGCGCTTCAACACGCTGGCGAGTTTGCGGTCGACTCCCGCCACGGCTTGCGCCGAGCGCGCCTCGGCCGTCTCCATGCGGGTCGAGAGCGCTTCCAGCGCGCGCGCCAGCCCCTTGAGATCGGCGGGGGCCGCCGACGGCGCCGGCCGAGGCTGGCTGAGCGCAGGCGCCTGGGCGACCGTCGCATCCTCGATGATTCGCGCATTGAGCCACTCGCCGAGCGTCTGGCCGGAGCGGCGGGCCTGGTCCTTGGCGATCTCGCGCGCCCGCGCGTCGATGCCCTTGACGCTCCAAGGTCCGGCGGAACTCATCGGGCGACGCTCCCCTGGCGGCGCGGGTTGCGAATCCCCGGCGTCGCCCTTGTTTCCGTGACGCTAGCGGGACCAGGGCTGGCGTGTAAACGCGCCCCCGACCACTAGACCTGGTGGCTCTGCACTTCAGTGTGGACGAATCGCGTCATCCGCACACCCCAAGCTCACGCAAGTCCCTTTAACGTCGCGTTAAGCATGGCGCGAGCGGCGACGGCATCGCTGGCCCGCGCTCGCGGCGGGCGTTATGCGCTGCGCATGACCGCCGCGCCCTCGATCGCCGACCTCCTGCCCAACACGCGCTTCGCCGCGGTGCGCGAGGCCTTCGCGATCAACTTCGCAGAGGGGCTCGAGCTGGGCGTTCGCTTCGTGGCCCATGTGGACGGACGGCCCGTGGTCGATCTCGTCGGCGGGTGGGCGGACCGTGCGCGCACCATGCCCTTCACGGCCGAGACGCTGACGCCGGTGTTCTCCGTCTCCAAGGCTGTGACGGCGGTCATGCTGGCGCGCCTGGTGGATGAGGGGCGCCTCGCCTACGGCCAGCCGGTGGCCGACGTGTGGCCGGAGTTCGCCCAGGCGGGCAAGGGCGCGATCACCGTCGAGCAGGCGCTCTCGCACCAGGCCGGGCTGCCGGGATTCCCCGAGCCGATGGACCCGGCCGACTGGTACGATTGGAACCTGATCTGCTCGCGGCTGGCCGCGATGGCGCCGATGTGGCCGCCTGGTGCGGCCAGCGGATACCACCCGGTGAGCTTCGGCTACATCGCGGGCGAGATCTTCCGGCGCGTGGACGGGCGCACGGTCGGCCGCGCCCTGCGCGAGGACGTGGCGGGCCCGCTCGGCCTCGACCTGTGGATCGGGCTGCCTGGACAGGAAGACGCGCGCGTCGCCCAGCTGCAGAAGCCCGATGCGGTCCCGCGGTTCGGAGAGCTGAACCCGCCCACCCGCGCCGCCTTCCTCACCAAGTGGGCCGCGCCGGCCGGCCGGCCCTCGGCGGACTGGCGCCGCGCCGAGATGCCGGGCAGCAACGGCGTCGCCACGGCCGCGGCCCTCTCGCGGCTGATGGCGGCGCTCGCCTGCGGCGGGACGCTCGACGGCGTGCGCGTGCTCTCGCCGGAGGGCGTGGAGGCCATGGCGCGGGCGCGCATCTGCGGCGACGACCTCGTGCTCAAGAACTACACCTGCTGGGGCGCGGGCGTGATGCGCAACGAGGGTCGCCTGGCCTACGGCCCGGGCCTGCAGACCTTCGGCCACTCGGGCTGGGGCGGCGCCTGCGCCTTCGCCGATCCTGAGCGGCGGGTGGCCGCCGCCTACGTCATGACCAAGCAGTCCAGCGACCTCGTCGGCGACCCGAGGCCAAAGCGCCTGATCGCGGCGCTCTACGACGCGCTCTGACGCGCGCTCATCACCGGGCTGGAAGCCGGCCGCCTCTTGGGGCTAGGCTGGTCGCTCAAAGAGGGGCGCGACATGGCGAGCACGACGATTCGCGGGGCGGCCGAAGTGGTCGACGGCCGCCGCTACACCACGCCGGCCATCTGGCTGCACTGGCTGACGGCGCCCCTGATCGCCGGGCAATTCGCGATCGCCTGGGCGATGATGAGCCTGGGGGAGAACGACGCCCGCGCCGGCGCCTACTTCAATTTCCACAAGTCGTTGGGCATCACCATCTGGCTCCTGATCGCGGTGCGCCTCGTGTGGCGCTTCACCCACCCCGCGCCTCGCCACGGCCCCTCCCTGCCGCGGCCGTACGCTGTGGCGTCCGACGTGGCGCAGTGGGCGCTCTACCTCGTGTTCTTCTGCATGCCGATTTCCGGTTACGTGATGAGCGCCATGGGCGCGCACGGGGTGCAGTTCTGGGGGATCCCGCTGCCCTCGATCCCACGCGTGCCGGCGATCCAGAAGCTGGCGTCCACCGGGCACAGCCTCGGCCAATGGGCGGCCTACGCCATCGTCGCCCTGCACGTGGCGGGCGCGGCCTGGCATGGGCTGGTGCGGCGCGACGGGGCGATCGAACGCATGCTGCCCGCGCAGGTCAACGCCGACCCGACACGGCCTATGTAGAGGGCGCCGCCTCGTCCGTCGGGCGCGGCTTAACCGCCTTGATCACACCGGAGAAGGCCAGCATCGGCCGCCCCTGCGCCGTGGCCAGCCCGCGAACGAAGGTGAGCGAGCCGCCGCCGCGGGTGACTTCGCCCGTCGCCTCCACCCGATCGCCGGCGAGCGCGGGGCCGAGGAACTCGCCGTTCAGGCTCACGGTCACGCCGCGGCCGCGCGATCCGCCACGTGCGGCGCGGCTGATGGCGAACAGGCAGAAGTCGGCGAACGACAGCATGGCCCCGCCGTGCAGGGCGCCCATGCCGTTGAGGTGCTTGGCCTCGACGACGAAGCCGCAGCGCGCAACGCCATCCTCCTCGGTGACGTAGAAAGGGCCGATCAGCTGCTCGAAGGCGTCGCGCCCGCTCCAGCTCCACCAGCCGGCGAAGGGGCCGTCCACCGCCTGCACCGGCTTCGCACGCGCTTCGCCCTCCACGTGTCGTCTCTCCGCACGCGCGCTCGATTTCGCGCGCCGCGCGGTTCATAAACGCTGATCACCCGCACGCAAACGCCCCCAGGAGCGCGCCATGGCCTTCGACGCCGAGACCCGCGACCAGCTGGTCGACACCGTGCGCCGCTTCGTGACCGAGCGCCTGCGCCCGCGCGAAGCCGAGACCGCCGAGCGCGACGAGGTCGCGCCCGAGCTGGTGGAGGAGATGAAGGCGCTGGGCCTGTTCGGCCTCTCCATCCCCGAGGCGTTCGGCGGCCTGGGCCTCTCGATGGAGGACGAGTGCCTGGTGGCCATCGAGCTCGGCCGCGCCTCACCCGCCTTCCGCTCCGCCTTCGGGACCAACGTGGGGATCGGCAGCCAGGGGCTGGTGATGTTCGGCACGCCCGAGCAGAAGGCGCGCTGGCTGCCGGGCATGGCCTCGGGCGAGACGGTGACCTCCTTCGCCCTGACCGAGCCCGAGGCGGGGTCGGACTCGGCCGCGGTGCGCACCACAGCCCGGCGCGAGGGCGACGCCTACGTGCTGAACGGCGCCAAGCGCTACATCACCAACGCCGGGCGCGCGCACCTCTTCACCGTCATGGCCCGCACCGATCCGGATCGGGCGGGGGCGTCGGGCGTCTCGGCCTTCCTCGTGCCGCGCGATACGCCTGGCCTCAGCGTCGGCAAGGCCGAGAGCAAGATGGGCCAGCACGGCGCCCACGTGCATGACGTGACCTTCGAGGACGTGCGCGTACCCGTCGAGAATCGCCTGGGCGCCGAGGGCGAGGGCTTCAAGCTCGCCATGCGCGTGCTCGACCGCGGGCGGCTGCACATCTCGGCGGTGTGCGTGGGCGTGGCCGAGCGGCTGATCGCCGATAGCGTCGCCTACGCGCAGGAACGTCGCCAGTTCGGCCAGCCGATCTCCGCCTTCCAGATGATCCAGGCGATGATCGCCGACTCCAAGACCGAGGCGCTCGCCGCCCGCGCTCTGACGCTGGAGTCCGCCCGGGCCCGCGACGCCGGGCGCGATGTCACGCTGGAGAGCGCCGCGGCCAAGCTCTACGCCTCCGAAATGGTCGGCCGCGTAGCCGACCGGGCGGTGCAGATCTTCGGCGGCGCCGGCTACATCGAGGAGTACGGCATCGAGCGCCTCTATCGCGACGTGCGCCTGTTCCGCATCTACGAGGGCACAAGCGAGGTGCAGCGCCTGGTCATCGCGCGCGAGACGCTCAAGCGCGGCGGCTGAAGACGGTCGTGGGCGCGCCGCTGGAAGACGCCATTTTCGCGCTCCTGGCCGAACGGGCGCCGGGGAAGACGATCTGCCCGTCGGAGGCGGCGCGCGTCGTCGATCCTCAGGGGTGGCGCAGGCTGATGGGGCAGGCGCGCGCCACCGCCGTCGGTCTGGCGCGATCGGGGAGGCTGGTGATCACCCGGCACGGACAGCCGGTGGACCCCGGCGCCTTCAAGGGCGTGTATAGGCTGCGCCTGCCGGACGCCCCCTCCGCCGGCGATCCGGAAGCGCCCGCATGATCTTCCACGGCTCGTCGTGCTCAGTCTGCGTCGGCGGCGGGCTGGCCAGCGCGAACAGAGTTCTCGCATCGGGGCTGGCAGCCTGCGCTGACAGGCTTGCGAGTCCGTCTTATGCACCTCACGGCGATGCTGAGCGGACCCAGCTTGCCGCCGCCGGCTGACGGGGGCGGGGAGGGCGCTTCGCTCGCGGCTCTGCTCGCCGAGATCGCCGCGTGTCGCGCCTGCGCTCACGAGTTGGCGCACGCGCCGCGGCCGGTGGCCATGGTCGGCGCCGACACCCGCCTGATGATCTGCGGCCAGGCGCCGGGGCGGCGCGTGCACGAGAGCGGCCGACCCTTCACCGACGCCTCCGGCGACCGGCTGCGCAGCTGGATGGGGATCGACGCCGCGACCTTCTACGGCGATCCGCGAATCGGCGTGGCCTCCCAAGCGTTCTGTTTCCCCGGCACCAACCCGAAGGGCGGAGACTTCCCGCCGCCGCCACGCTGCGCCGAGCTGTGGCGCCCCAAACTGCTCGCCCTGCTGCCGCGCGTGGAGCTGACGCTCCTGGTGGGCGGTCACGCCCAGGCCTGGGCGCTGGGCGCGCGCGCCAAGGCGAGCATGACGGCCACCGTCGCGGCATGGCGCGAATACCTGCCCGAGGTGCTGCCCCTGCCGCATCCCTCATGGCGCAACACCGGCTGGCTGAAGCGCGAGCCGTGGTTCGAGCGCGAGGTCGTGGCGTATCTCCGCACCCGCGTGGCGGCGATGCTCGCCCCGTGAGGCGCCGGTCGGTGCTGCTGGGGGGGCTCGCCGTCGCTGGCTGCACGCCGGTGGTGCAGCGGGCCGGATCGCCCGGCGCGATGTTCGCGGGCCCGCGGCTCGAGGCGGACGCGTTCGTCAGCGCAGATGGCGCGCGCCTGCCGATGCAGGTCTGGCCCGCCGTGGGCGTCGGGGAGCCCTGGGCGGTGATCGTGGGCCTGCACGGGATCGACGACTACGCCGCCGCCTTCACCCTGCCGGGGCCGTACTGGGCCGCCCGGGGCGTGACCACCTATGCGTACGACCAGCGCGGCTTCGGGCGTGCGCCCGATCGCGGCGTCTGGGGTGGGGAGGCGCTTCTGACCGGCGACCTGCGCACCGTCGTCGCCCTGGTGCGCGCCCGCCATCCCCACGCCGTGCTCGCCGTGGTCGGCGAGAGTATGGGCGGCGCTGTGGCCATCGTGGCCGACGCCTCGCCCGATCCGCCGCTGGGCGTCGACCGCTGGGTGCTGGCCTCGCCCGCGGTGTGGGGCTGGGGCGCGCAGAGCCCGCTGAACGCCGTCGCCCTGTGGACCGCGGCGCACGTGGCCCCCGGCATGCTGCTCACCGCGCCCAACTGGCTGGCGCGCCGCATCCACGCCAGCGACAACCGCGAGGAGTTGCTGCGCATGGGGCGCGACCCCAACATGATCTTCGCCACCCGCGTCGACACCACCTACGGCCTGGTCAACTTGATGCAGAGCGCGCGCGAGCGCATCGGCGCCATGCGTGATCCGGCCGATGTGCTCTACCTATACGGCGCGCACGACGACCTTGTGCCCAAGGCCGCCGCGGTGTTCGCAGCCACGGCGCTGGCCCGGGCGGGCGGGCGCACGGCGTGGTACGCGCAGGGCTTCCATCTCCTGCAGCGTGACCTCGGCCGCGCTCAGGTGCTGGACGACGTGCTGGCCTTCCTGCGCGATCCCCGCGCCCCGCTCCCCTCCGGCGCCCCGCCGATCGACGCACACGGGCGCGGTGCGAAGAGCCGAGGAGCGGGACGCCGCTAGCGCGCGACCGGATCGGCTGGAGCCGTCTTGTCCCACCCGCTCTCTCCCATTTTCTTCTGCCACGTGCCGAGCACCAAGCGTCACGCGAACTCGACGGCGCCGCGAACTCGTCACCTGGCGCTCGGCACGTGGCCAAGGAGGCGGAAGGATAGGGCTGCGGGTGCTTTCGCCCGATCCGGCTCGCCGCTAATTCGGCGCATTCAGCCGCCGCGCCGCCTCCAGCGCGGCGGCGAGGCGGGGCGCGAAGCCCAGGCGCCGGAGGTCGGCCGCGGGAAACGCCACCGCGGTCGCGCATATGTGCGTCGCGTGGTTCAGGTCGCCGGGCGTGGCGTTCAGCGCGCCGCCTCGGGCATCCAGCGTGATCTGGAACGTCGCGTCGAGGCCGGATGAAAACAGGCCCTCGCAGTCGGCTTGCGCGTGCGCGTCATAGCGGCGGCCCAGTTGCGGCCAGATCACGAAGCCCAGGCGCGCGCCGTCTCCCGAAGTGTCGGTCGATGAGGTCGCGCCCTTGGGGAAGAGGCTCAGCCAGTCGACCGGCGCCCCCGTCGCCAGGTCGTAGACGAGCGAGGTCTCTATATCGTCGTTGGGGTAGGCCCCACCGCAGTCGTAGGAATCGGTGGCGGTGAGCGCGAGATACGCCGGGCCCCGCATCGTCACCGCGACGGTGCGGCTCCAGGCGTCGTGAGCGTGTCCGGCCTGCGCCCTGTTCGGCTCCGCGTTGCAATCGCGGGCGGCGTTGACCGCGAGGGCCTGTTCGCGCGCGAGCCCGGCGTTGATCCGCGCCGCCACGACGGCCGGGACGGCGGGGCCGGGAAGCACGCGCGGGTACGCGGCGATCTGGCCGTAGGCGACAGCGGGCCGCGCCTGCAACTGCACAGGCCCGCGCAACGGCCGCGGCGGCGCGGCGGTCGCGGTCGTCACGAGGCCGAGGGTGACGATCAGGGCGGATCGGATCAAGGGCGCCTCCTGGCGGCAGCCTTCCGCAGAAGGCCGCCGCCGTCCACCCTTTGGCGGCGTTCAGGCCCGGGACGCGGCCTCTCCGGTCAGGCGCTCGATCTGCTGGGCGCATGCGTCGATCAGGGCGGCGGCCTCGTGCACGCGCTCGGCGCTCAAGCCGTCGGCCATCTTGTGATGCAGCACCCCGCGCAGGTTGTGCAGTGCGCGCTTGAGAGGCGCGGGGTCGAAGCGGCGGCTTTCGGCGGCCAGGTCGTCCAGCCGGCGAAACAGCGCCTCGACCTCGGCTGCGGCCTCGGCGAGGTGCGCCTGGCCTTCGGGGGTGACGGCGAAGGGCTTGCGGGCGCCTTCGGCCGGAGCCTCGGCGACCAGCCCCATGTCGGCCAGGAGGGTGAGGGTGGGGTAGACCACGCCCGGGCTGGGCGCATAGGCGCCGCCCGTCCGCTCCTCGATGGCGCGGATGAGGTCGTAGCCGTGGCGCGGCTGGTCGGCGACGAGGCGCAACAGCACGAGCCGCAGTTCGTCGCCGGCGAATACGCGTCGCCGCCCCGGACCACGCCCGCCGAAGCGGCCGCCCTCCTCGCCGTCGCCGTCGCGCCCGAAGCCGCGCTCGTGTCCACGGCCGAAGCCGCGGCCGACGCAGGCCCACGGCGGCGCCTCGCGGCCGCCCCACCTATGGCGGCCAAAGCCGCCGTGTCGTGCTTGGTGATGCACGTGATCCCTATCTGCATTACTCATGAGCGAGCCAGATATATCTCGGCTCGGCTTGAGTCAAGATGTATCTTGTAAGGTCTCCGTCATCGTTACGGGAGCGGGAGGAGGGGCCGGCCGGCCGCCCAGGTCTGTAACACCTCGCCCTGGAGGCGGCGGCCGTCGAAGGGGGAGTTCTTCGACTTGGACTGCAGGCGCGCGGCGTCGATCACCCGCGGCGCGGCGGCGTCGACCAGCACGAGTTCGGCCGGCGCGCCCGTGGACACGCGGCCGCACGCCAGGCCCAGGAGCGCGGCGGGCGAGCTCGTCACGGCGCGCAGCAGCGCCTCGGGCGCGATCTCGGCGTCGGCCGCGAGCGCGAGGAGGGCGGGCAGCAGCGTCTCCAGCCCGACCGCACCCGGCGCGGCCTCCTCGAACGGCAGGCGCTTGTCCTCGGCGGGGGCGGGGGCGTGGGCCGAGACCACCACGTCGATCACCCCTTCGGCCACGGCGCCGAGGAGGGCGCGCCGGTCGTCCTCCGTGCGCAGGGGCGGGTCGAGGCGGAAGAAGGTGCGGTAGTCGCCGATGTCCAGTTCGTTGAAGCTGAGGTGGTTGATCGACACGCTAGCCCACACGTCGACGCCCCGCGCCTTGGCGGCGCGGATGCGCGCCACGCTGTCGGCGGTGGTGACCTGGTCGACCAGGAGGCGGCAGCCGGTGAGCTCGGCCAGCGCCAGGTCGCGCTCGAGCCCGATGCGCTCGGCGGCGGCCGGGACGGCGGGCAGGCCGAGCCAGGAGGTGAACTCACCCTCCGTGGCGCAGGTCCCGGCGGCGAGCGCCGCGTCGGACGGGCGATGGGCGAGGAAGGCGCCGACGCCGTGGGCGTAACTCATCACGCGCGAGAGCACGCGGCTGTCGGAGATGGGGCGGTCCGCGTCGGTGATGTAGGCCGCGCCGGCCTCGCGCATCAGGCCGATCTCGGCCAGCGCCAGACCCTTGCAGCCCCGGGTGGCGGCGCCGGCGGCCAGCACGTTGACGAGGCCGAGCTCGCGGCCGCGGCGGATGACGAAGCCGACGCCGGCCGGGTCGTCGAGCGCCGGGTCGGTGTCGGGCTGCACGACCATGGTGGTGACGCCGCCGGCCGCCGCGGCGCGGGCGGCGGACTTCAGCGTCTCCTTCTCCTCGGCGCCAGGTTCGCCGGTCTTGACCCGCAGGTCGACCAGGCCGGGGATGAGCAGGCGCCCGCGCGCCTCGAAGCGCTCGAAATCGGCGTCGAGATTGGGCGCGGAGCCGCGGATCACGTCGGCGATCAGGCCGTCGCGCACGATCACCGTGGCGGAGGCGTCGTCGCCGAGCAGGCGCGCATCGACGATGGCGAGCGGGCGGGTCATTCGCGCGACCCCCTCCGGCCTCTTCGGGGCCACCTCCCCCGGAGGGGGATCGATTGCGACATTGATTTCGGGATGCTCCCTGCCTCGGGGAGCTGTCGTGGAGCGACTGAGCGGGCCGTCATCGCGCGCCTGCCTCCCGCGCCGAAAGCGCCGCAAGCACCGCCATGCGCACGGACACGCCCATCTCCACCTGGTCCTGGATCAGGCTCACCGCCGGGTCGTCGGCCACGGTGGAGGCGATCTCCACGCCGCGGTTCATGGGGCCGGGATGCATGACGCGCACGCCGGGCGCGGCCTCGGCCAGCTTCTCCTCGTCCAGCCCATAGAGGCGGAAGTATTCGCGCGCCGAGGGGATCAACGCGCCGTCCATCCGCTCCAGCTGCAGGCGCAGCATCATCACCACATCGGCGCCGGCGATGCCGCGCCGCATGTCGGTGAACACCTCGCAGCCCCATCGGTCGGCGGCGGCGGGGAGGAGCGTGGGCGGCGCCACTAGCCGCACCCGCGCGCCCAGGAGCTGCAGCAGCACCACGTTGGAACGCGCCACCCGGCTGTGGGCGACGTCGCCGCAGATGGCCACCTCCAGCCCCTCCACCCGCCCCAGCGTGCGGCGCAAGGTCAGGGCGTCGAGCAGCGCCTGGGTGGGGTGCTCGTGGCGGCCGTCGCCGGCGTTGATGACCGCGCAGCCGACCTTCTGCGAGAGCAGCGCCGCGGCGCCCGAGGCGGAGTGGCGCACGACCAGCAGGTCCGGCCGCATGGCGTTCAGCGTCACCGCCGTGTCGATCAGCGTCTCGCCCTTGGTGACTGACGAGCTGCGCGGGCTCATGTTGACGGTGTCGGCGCCCAGCCGCTTGGCCGCCAGCTCGAAGGAGGCCTGGGTGCGGGTGGAGTTCTCGAAGAAGAGGTTCACCAGCGTGCGTCCGCGCAAGGTGGCGAGCTTCTTCTGCGCCCGCCGGTTCAGGGCGACATAGGCGTCGGCCAGGTCGAGCAGGCGCTCGGCCTCGGGCCGCGACAGGCCGGCGATCCCCAGCAGGTGCGGGCGCGAGAAGGCGAACAGCCGCCCGGCGATGGCCTCTTCGTCGTCGCTGGCGGGAGCGGGGGGCATCGGCGGCGACGCATAGCCGCGCCGAGCGGCGGCGTCACTCGCGGCGTGATCGCTTCAGCCCCGGCGGAAGATGAAGTCGTGGTCGAGCTGGGCGCCCACCGGGAAGGCGTAGTCGCCCACCTGGGCGAAGCCATAACGGGCGTAGAAGCGCTGGGCGCGCAGGTTGCCGCTCCAGACGCTGAGCCAGATCGGGCGGCCCGCGCCCATCCGCCAGCCGGGGTCGAGCCGGTCCAGGGTTTCCTCCAGCGCGGGGGCGGCCAGGCCCGCGCCTTTGAGGTCGGCGCGCAGGTAGAAGCGCTTGATCTCGGCGTCGCGGGGGCGAACGTCGGCGTGCGGCAGGGCGGGCGGCGCGGTGACGGTGTAGAGCGCCAAGCCCGCCGCATCCTCGCGCAGGCGCACGTCGGTCGCGGGGTCCGCAATCATGCGGGAGAAGGCGGCGGGCGAACTGGTCTCCTCCAGGAAAAAGGTCAGGTCGGCGGGGCTGTAGGGAATGGCGAAGCCGCGCACGAAGGTTTCGACGAAGCACTCGGCGGCGAAGGCGGCGAGCGCGGCCGCATCGGCGGGCGCGGCGGGGCGGAGGAGGGGGACGGCCACGGCGTGGCGTCTAACCGCAGGGCGCCGGGCATGCTAGGCAGCCGCGCGTGAGCCTGCCCGTCTTCACCCACCCCGACATGCTGCGCCATAGGCCTCCCGCCGGTCACCCCGAACGGCCCGAGCGGCTGGTCGCGGTGATGGACGCCCTGCGCGACGCGGGGCTGGACGGCGACGTGCGCGAGGCGCGCGAGGCCTCGCGCGCCGAACTGCTGCGCGTGCACCCGGCCGCCCATGTCGACGCGATCCTGGGCGCCGAGCCGTCGGCCGACGACGATGCGGTGCGGGTGGTGCTCGATGCGGACACCGTCATGTCTCCCGGCTCGGTGCGGGCGGCGCGGCTGGCGGCCGGCGCCGCGGTGGCTGCGGTGCAGGCGGTGGCGGCGGGTGAGGCGGAGCGCGCCTTCTGCGCCGTGCGCCCGCCGGGCCATCACGCCGAGCCCACGCAGGCCATGGGCTTCTGCCTGTTCTCCAGCGTGGCCGTGGCCGCCCGCGCCGCGCAGGCCGCGGGGCTGGCGCGGGTGGCGGTGGTCGATTTCGACGTGCACCACGGCAACGGCACCCAGGCGGTGGTGCAGGACGATCCGAGCCTCTTCCTCGCCTCCATCCACCAGTGGCCGCTGTATCCCGGCACGGGGGCGCAGAGCGAGACGGGCGTCGGCAACGTCCTCAATACGACCGTGGCGCCCGACAGCGCCAGCGAGCACTGGCGCGCGCGGTTCGAGGCGCTGATGCCTGCGGTCGAAGCCTTTCGTCCCGACCTGATCCTCGTCTCCGCCGGTTTCGACGCGCACGCCCGCGATCCCCTCGCCCAGCAGCGCCTGGAGGCGCAGGACTACGCCTGGGCGACCAGCGCCATCGTGGATGTGGCGCGGCGTCGCTGCGGCGGGCGGGTTGTGTCGTCACTTGAGGGTGGCTACGACTTGCGCGGGCTGGCGGACTCGACGGTGGCCCATCTGCGGGCCTTGCAAGGGGAGTAGGGGCCGGAGGGGCGACCGCTGTGACGTGGCCGCGCCCGCCGCCCGAACGCCATCCGTGACAGCTTCCGAGCCGGCGCCGCCCACCGACTCACGCCTCGCGCGTCCAAAGCCCGGCGCGATCACCCTCGCGCGTCATGGCGAACCCTCGCTGTCGCGCCGCATCCGGCTGACCGCGAGCGGCTACCGCCGGTGGTGGGCGGCCTACGAGGAGGGCGGAATCCTGCCCGACCAGGCGCCGCCGGAGGGCCTGCTGCACCTGGCGCGCGAGGCAGACGTGATCTTCGCCTCGACTCGAAGGCGCGCAATCGAGACGGCCGAGGCGGTGGTGGCCGGCCGCGATTTCGTGCGCGACCCCATCTTCATCGAGGCCCCGTTGCCGCCGCCGCCGCTGCCGCCCGTGCTGCGGCTGAGCCCCAAGGCGTGGGGCTTCGTCTCGCGCGTGGCGTGGTGGTTTGCAGGCTATGCGGAAGACGGCGAGAGCCGAGCGCAGGCGCAGACCCGCTGCGAGGCGGCCGTCGACAAGCTCACGCAGGCCGCCGCGTGCGAGGGCGACGTGTTGGTGCTGGCCCACGGCTTCTTCAACACCATGCTGGCGCGGGAGCTGCGCCGGCGGGGTTGGCGGATGGTGGAGCACGAGGGGTATGGGTACTGGGGACGGCGGCGGTTCTCGCGGGTGTGAGGGCGTTTGGGGCGTCCATACGGATGGCTGAGCGCCACCGCCCGCAGGTCGCGTCAAGGCGCCTACGGCTCTTCGCCTTGACCCGCCCCGCGCGCGGCGGCCGACCGGAGGGGTCGGAACGCTGAGCGTCCTTCCACAGATCCTCACCGCCTCGCTCGGCAGCAGTGGCCCCCGCGCTCGCCCCGCGCTACCTCCCGCTCATGACCTCCGACGACGTGCTCGACGAGTTCCGCGCCGCGGGCGCTCTGCGCGAGGGGCACTTCGTGCTCTCCTCAGGCCTTCACTCGGGTGTCTTCCTGCAAAAGAACCTCGTGTTCATGGACGCGCGGCGCACCGAGCGGCTCTGCGCGGCGCTGGCCGCCCGCATCCGCGAGGCCGCGCCGCAGGTGGCCGCGGTGGTCTCTCCCGCCGTAGGCGCCATCATCCCCGGCTACGAAGTGGCGCGCGCCCTGGGCGTCGTCTCCATGTACGTCGAGCGCGAGGGCGGCGCCTTCCGCCTGCGCCGCGGCTTCCACCTGGAGCCGGGAACGAAGGTCGCCATGGTGGAGGACATCGTCACCACCGGCCTCTCCTCGCGCGAGTGCATCACAGCCATCCGCGCCGCCGGGGGCGAGGTGGTCGTCGCCGGCTGCATCGTCGACCGTTCGGGCGGCCGGGCGGATGTCGGCGCGCCGCTGGTGGCGCTCGCCACGCTCGACGTGCCGGCCTATCCCGCCGACGCCCTGCCGCCCGAACTCGCGCGCCTGGCGGTGGAAGACCCCGGCAGCCGCAGGCTCTCCGCATGAGCGCGCCCGGCCCGACGGCGGGGGGGCGCCTGCGGCTTGGCGTCAACATCGACCACGTGGCCACGATCAGGAACGCCCGCGGCGGCGGCTATCCCGAGCCGCTGCGCGCCGCGCGGCAGGCGCTGGAGGCGGGCGCCGACGGCATCACCGCCCACCTGCGCGAGGATCGTCGCCACATCTCGGACGCCGACATCGAGGCGCTCTCAGGCCTCTGCCGCGCATTGGGCAAGCCGCTCAACTTCGAGATGGCCGTCACCGACGAAATGGTCGCGATCGCGTTGAGGCATCGCCCCCACGCCGTATGCCTCGTGCCCGAGCGTCGTGCGGAACGCACCACCGAGGGCGGCCTCGACGTGGAGCGCGGCCACCGCGCCGTGGCCGAGGCTGTGCGGCGCCTGCATGAGGAGGGCGGCGCCCGCGTGTCGCTGTTCATCGAAGCCGCGCCGGGCCAGGTTTCGGCCTCCGCCGACGTGGGGGCGCAGGTGATCGAGCTGCACACCGGCGCCTTTTGCGACGCGGTTCGCGCCGGCGAGACACGCGCCGCCGAGCGCCGCCTGCTCGCCCTTGAGGACGGCGCCTTCGACGCCGCCCACCGCGGGCTGGAGGTGCATGCGGGCCATGGAATCGACTTCGACAGCGTGACGCCGGTCGCGTCCATCCCCGCGGTGGCCGAGCTCAACATCGGTCACTTCCTCATCGGCGAGGCGGTGTTCACCGGTCTGCCCGCCGCCATCGCGCGCATGAGGGCGATGATGGACGCGGCCCGCTCTGCGGGGCCCGCGTGATCCTGGGCATCGGCTCCGACCTGGCGGACATCCGCCGCGTGGCCGAAACGCTGGAGCGCTTCGGCGAGCGTTTCACCGGGCGCATCTTCACGCCCGTCGAGCGCGCCCGCTCGGAGCGCAAATGCGACCGCGCCGCCAGCTACGCCAAGCGCTTCGCCGCCAAGGAAGCCTGCGCCAAGGCGCTCGGCACAGGCCTGCGGCGCGGCGTGTTCTGGCGCGATATGGGGGTGACCAACATGGCGTCGGGCCAGCCGACGTTGAAGCTCACCGGCGGCGCATTGGCGCGGCTGCAAGCCATGACGCCGGTGGGCTGCGAGGCGGTGGTGCACCTCTCGCTTACCGACGACCCGCCCTATGCGCAGGCCTTCGTCGTGATCGAGGCGCGGCCTGCGAGACCCGGCGGCGCCTTGCCGTCGCCGGACTCGGCGGCTACCGGGGCTGCAGGTTCCACGGATACGCCCGCCGCATGAGCTCCCCCGACACCGCCGCGCGCGCCGACGCGGCGCTCGCCGACCGCGATGCGGCCCGCGAGAAGAAGAGCGCGGCCTCCGAAGGCTTCGATATCCTCAAGACCATTCTCTACGCCCTGCTCATCGCGCTGGTGCTGCGCGTGGTGCTGTTTCAGCCCTTCACCATCCCTTCGGCGTCGATGGAGCCCACGCTCTACAAGGGCGACTACATCATCGTTTCCAAGTTCGCATACGGCTGGAGCCGCAACTCCGTCCCCTTCAGCCCGCCGCTGCCCGCCGGCCGCTTCCTGCCGCGCGCGCCGCACCGCGGCGACGTGGTGGTGTTCAAGCTGCCGCGCGACGGGCACATCGACTACATCAAGCGCCTGGTCGGCCTGCCGGGCGACAAGATGCAGGTGAAGGCGGGCGTTCTCTACATCAACGACCAGGCCGCCGTGCGCTCGGCCAGGGGGATCGTGCCGACCCACTGCCCGGGTCCAGAGGACGCGGCGACCACGCCCGCCCAGATCTCCACCGAACTCCTGCCCAACGGCAAGGCCCACCCGGTGGTGGCGTGTTTCAACGGCCAGGGGGGCGGCAACAACACCGCCGCCTACATCGTGCCGCCGAACTGCTACTTCATGATGGGCGACAACCGCGACAATTCGGTCGACAGCCGCTACCCGCCATACCCAGGCCGCGCCTCGGAGGCGGCGATGAAGTCGTGCCCCTGGAACCCGGACGTCGAGGCCTCGCTGGGCGCGATCGACGCGGGCGTGGGCTTCGTGCCCTTCGACAACCTGGTCGGCAAGGCGGACCTGATCCTCTTCGCCTGGGGACCGGACATGTCGATCTGGAAGCCCTGGACGCTGATCACCGACGTGCGGCTGAACCGCTGGTTCCACCTCATCAAATGAGCGCCCGCGCCGCCGCGGCGGAGGCGCTCGCCGCGCACATGGGCCACGCCTTCGCCGACCCGGCGCTGCTGGAGCGGGCGCTGACCCACCGCAGCGTCGGCCAGGGCGCGCGCAAGGTGGACGACAACGAGCGGCTGGAGTTCCTGGGCGACCGGGTGCTGAACCTGGTGGTGGCCGATGCGCTGCTGCGTCGCTTCCCCGACGAGAACGAAGGGGACCTGTCGCGCCGGCTGCACGGCCTCGTCAGCGGGCGCACCTGCGCCGAGGTGGCGCGGGCCTGGGGCGTAGGCCCCGCGCTGAGGCTGCCCGGCGGCGAGAGCAAGCGCGGCGCCCGCGACCAGGAGGCGTTTCTGGCCGACGGGTGCGAGGCGCTGATCGCGGCTGTGTTCCTCGACGCGGGCCTGGCCGCCGCAGCCGGCGTGGTCGAACGCGCCTGGGACCAGCGGATCGAGGCCGACGCCGAAGCCGCCCCCGCCAATCCGAAGACCGCCCTGCAGGAGTGGGCGCTGGCGCGCGGCGCCGGCCTGCCGCGCTACGAGGTGGTGGATCGCACCGGCCCCGAGCACCAGCCGCGCTTCCGCGTCGCCGCCGCCGTCGGCGCGCTCGAGCCCAGCGAGGGCGAGGGCGGCTCTCGCCGTGAGGCCGAGCAGGCCGCCGCCCGCGCCCTCCTGCAACGCGAGGTTTGCGCGTGAGCGAAGACGCCGCCCCGCCCACCCGCGCCGGCTTCGCCGCGGTGATCGGCGCGCCCAACGCCGGCAAGTCGACGCTGGTCAACGCGCTCGTCGGCCAGAAGGTGAGCATCGTCACGCAGAAGGTGCAGACCACCCGCTTCCCCGTGCGCGGCGTGGCCATGGAGGGCTCCGCGCAGGTGATCCTGGTCGACACGCCCGGCGTGTTCCGCCCTCGCCGCAGGCTCGACCGCGCCATGGTGCGCGCCGCCTGGGCCGGCGCCGAGGACGCCGACGCGGTGGTCCACCTCGTCGATGGCGAGGCCGAGCTGGCCGAGGCGCCGGACGCCGCCCAGAAGCTGGCCCGCCAGGACGCCGAGACCATCGTCGAGGGCCTGCGCAAATCCAGCCGCAAGGCGATCTTGGCGATCAACAAGATCGACACGGTGAAGCGCGACACCCTCCTGGCGCTGAGCCAGCGGCTGTTCGAGGCGGGCGTCTACGAAGAGGTGTTCCTGATCTCGGCCAAGACCGGCTCGGGGGTGGACGACCTCAAGCGCCGGCTGGCCGACCTGATGCCCGAGAGCCCCTGGCTCTACCCTGCCGATCAGACCGCCGACCTGCCCGTGCGGCTGCTGGCCGCCGAGATCACCCGCGAGAAGCTCTACCTGCGCGTCCACCAGGAGCTGCCCTACTCGGCCGCCGTAGAAACCACGAGCTTCACCGACGCCAAGGGTGGCGCCGCCCGCATCGAGCAGACCATCTACGTCGAGCGCGACAGCCAGCGCCCCATCATCCTGGGAAAGAACGGCGCCACCCTGAAGTGGATCGGCCAGAAGGCGCGCGAGGAGCTGATCGAGATTCTCGACCGCCCCGTCCACCTGTTCCTCCACGTCAAGGTGCAAGAGACCTGGGCCGAGGATCGCGCCTTCTACCGCGAAGGCGGCCTGGACTACGACGCGTAGTCTTGCTGGCTTGGGAAGCTCGGGTGGGGGCTCAGGCCGCGAGCAGCCGCCGCCTAGCCGCCGCGTATTCGCTAGCTAGGCGCGTCACCAACTCACCGGCGCCGACCACCTCCGTCACGCCGGCGATGCCCTGGCCGCTGCCCCATATGTCGCGCCAGGCCTTGGCCTTGGAGCCCTCGCCCGTGCCGAAGTTCATGGCGGAGGCGTCGCTCTGAGGCAGGTTGTCGGGGTCGAGCCCCGCGGCGACCACCGAGGCCTTGAGGTAGTTGCCGTGCACGCCGGTGAACAGGTTGGAATAGACGATGTCGTCCGCCTGTCCCTCGACCACGGCCTGCTTGTAGCCCGCGTCCGCTCGGGCCTCGGTGGTGGCGATGAAGGCGGACCCCACGTAGCCGAAGTCGGCGCCCATGGCCTCGGCGGCCAGCACTGCGCTGCCGGTGGCGATGGCGCCCGAGAGAGCGATGGGTCCGTCGAACCAGGCGCGCGTCTCGCCCACCAGCGCGAAGGGAGACTGCACGCCCGCATGGCCGCCTGCGCCGGTGGCCACGCAGATGAGCCCGTCCGCGCCCTTCTCGATGGCCTTGTGGGCGAAGCGCTGGTTGATCACGTCGTGCAGCACCGCCCCGCCCCAGCCCTGCACGGCGCGGTTCACGTCCTCGCGCGCGCCGAGCGAGGTGATGACCAGCGGGACCTTGTGGCGGGCGCAGACCTCGAGGTCCGCCTCCAGCCGCGCGTTGGACTTGTGCACGATCTGGTTGACGGCGAAGGGGGCGGCGGGGCGCTCCGGGTGCGCGGCGTCCCAGGCCGCCAGCGCCTTGCGGATCTCGTGCAGCCACTCGTCGAGCTGGCTGGCGGGCCGGGCGTTCAGCGCGGGAAAGCTCCCCACCACGCCGGCGGTGCACTGTGCGATCACCAGCGCCGGGTTGGAGATGATGAAGAGCGGCGCCGCGATCACCGGCACGCTGAGGCGGCGCTTCAACGCTGTGACGTCCATGGACACGCGGTGGGTTCTCCATCACAGGCGGCTTCCGGCCGCTCGCGCCTCCTCTATGCTGGAGCCATGCACGTCACGCCAGCCGTCCGCCCGAGCCGCTGATGGAGTGGCGGGAGCGCGTCTTCGTGCTCGCCGTCCGCGCCCACGGCGAGGCGGGGGCGGTGGTCGAGCTGCTGACCGAGGCGCGCGGTCGCTGGGCGGCGCACGTGGCGGGCGGCGCCTCGCGGCGGATGAAGCCCTTCCTGCAGCCCGGCGCGCAGGCGGTGGCGACCTACCGCGCCCGCACCGCCGACAACCTGGGTTCGGCAGCGCTGGAGCCGGTGGGGGAGGGGCCATCCGCCCTATTCGACGACTCCCTGGCGCTGACCGGCCTCGCCTCGGCGGCCGCGGTGGTCGCCGGCGCCCTGCCCGAGCGTGAGCCGCATCCGGGCGTGTTCGCCGCCTTCGAGGCGCTGGCGGGCGCCTTCGCCGCGCCCGAGATCTGGCCGGCGGTCTATGTGCGCTTCGAGATGGGCCTGCTGGAGGAGATGGGCTTCGGCCTCGACCTTTCTCGCTGCGCCGTCACCGGCTCCGCCGACGACCTCGCCTACGTCAGCCCCCGCACGGGCCGCGCCGTTTCCCGCGACGCGGGCGCGCCCTATGCCGAGCGCCTGCTGCGCCTGCCGCCCTTCCTGCTGGGCTCGCAGGCAGGCTTGGGCGATGACGACGTTGGTGCGGGTCTGGAGATCACCGGCCGTTTCCTGGAGCGCGACGTCTTCGGCCCCCTGAACCGCCCCCTGCCGCCGGCCCGCGCCTGGCTGCTCGACAAGCTGGCGGCGGCGGGGCGGCTCTAGCGGCCGGGCGCCTCCAGCGGATCGTTCGCCTCGCCGAGCAGCTGCTCCAGCGGCCAGCGGCGGCTCGCGTCGATCTTCAGGTCGCGCTCGTGCTCGTCGAGGCTCTTCTGCGCATAGCGCGCACCCTTGCGATGAAGGCTTTCGAGCTCGTCGGCCACCGCCTTGCGCAGCGTCGCCGTGAGGCGGCGCTCGATCTCCAAGCGGTGCAACCGGATTTCGTCGCGCCAGCCGCTGCGCGGGTCGAGCGCCGCGCTGGTCTCCAGCTTGTGCAGGTGGATGATGATCTGCTGTAGGCGGCTGAGGATGGCCTGGCGCTGCTCGGAACCCAAGTCCTCGATCTCCTCCGCCACGCGCGCCCATTCGATCACGTTCGAGCCGACCGCGCCCGGCGCGCGCAGCGCCTGCGCCTGCGCCTGCGTCCAGGCGTAGAAGTCGGTCTCGTAGAGGTCGGGCTGGGCGCGGTCGTCGGCCATGCGCCGCAGTGTAGCATGGGGCGCCCGGGGGGGTGGACAAGCTGCGCCGAGTCAGGCGCCTCCGTAGGCATGACCAAGCACGTCCCGCCGCCCCCGCCGCCCGAGGACGGCGGCCGCATCGTCGAGGAGCCGATCGGCGAGGCGCTGAGCCGCCGCTACCTGGCCTACGCGCTCTCCACCATCGTCAACCGCGCCCTGCCCGACGTGCGCGACGGGCTCAAGCCCGTGCAACGGCGGGTGCTCTACGCCATGCATGCCATGCGGCTGAACCCCGAGACCGCCGCGCGCAAGTGCGCCAAGGTGGTGGGCGAGGTGATGGGCACCTTCCATCCCCACGGCGACCAGTCGATCTACGACGCCCTGGTGCGCCTCGCCCAGGATTTCGCCCAGCGCTATCCGCTGGTCGACGGCCAGGGCAACTTCGGCAACATCGACGGGGATAACCCCGCCGCCATGCGCTACACCGAGTGCAAGCTCACCGTGCCCGCGCAGCTGCTGCTGGAGGGCATCGACGAGGACGCCGTCGACTTCCGCGCCACCTACGACGGGCAGGACGAGGAGCCGGTGGTGCTGCCCGCCGCCTATCCGAACCTGCTGGCCAACGGCTCGACCGGGATCGCGGTGGGCATGGCCACGAGCATTCCGCCGCACAACGCCCACGAGCTGATCGACGCCTGCCTCCTCCTCCTGCAGCGCCCCGAGGCCACCACCGCCGACCTGATGGAGCGCGCGCCCGGCCCCGACTTCCCCACCGGCGGCGTCATCGTGGAGAGCCGCGCCAGCCTGCTCGACGCCTACACCACCGGCCGCGGCGGCGTGCGGGTGCGCGCCCGCTGGAGCACCGAGGACACCGGGCGCGGGACCTACCGCGTGGTGGTCACGCAGATGGCCTACCAGGTGCAGAAGTCGAAGCTGGTCGAGCAGCTGGCGGGGCTCATCGAGAGCAAGAAGGCGCCGCTCCTGGCCGACGTGCGCGACGAGTCGGCCGAGGACATCCGCCTCGTGCTGGAGCCCCGCGCCCGCAGCGTCGATCCCGCCGTGCTGATGGAGAGCCTGTTCCGCCTCAGCGACCTGGAGACGCGCTTCCCCGTCAACCTCAACGTGCTCGACCGCACCGCCACCCCCGGCGTGCTGGGCCTCAAGGCGTGCCTGCGCCACTTCCTGGACCACAGGCGCGAGGTGGACGGCCGCCGCGCCCGCTGGCGGCTGTCGCGGATCGACGCGCGCCTGCACATCCTGGCGGGCCTCCTCATCGCCTACCTCAATCTCGACGAGGTGATCCGCATCGTGCGCTACGAGGAGGCGCCGCGCGACAAGCTGATCGCGGCCTTCGAGCTTTCCGAGGAGCAAGCCGACGCCATCCTCAACACCCGCCTGCGCCAGCTCGCCAAGCTGGAGGAGATGGAGCTCAGGCGCGAGCACGATGCGCTCGCCGCCGAAAAGGCCGAGCTGGAGGGGCGGCTCTCCTCGGAAGCGGCTCAATGGAAGAAGGTGGCCGCCGACCTGCGCCACACCCGCGAGCGGCTCGGCAAGCTGAAAGGGCTCAGCGCCCGCCGCTCCGAGATCGCCGAGGCGCCGCGGGTGGACGTGGAGGCGGCGCTGGAGGCCGCCGTCCCACGCGAGCCGATCACCGTCATCCTCTCCGAACGCGGCTGGATCCGCGCCGCCAAGGGCCGCGTGGAGGATCCCTCCGAGCTCAGGTTCAAGGAGGGCGACAAGCTGGCGCTGCTGGTCCCCGCCGAGACGACCGATAAGCTGCTCGTGCTGGCCGACGACGGCCGCGTCTTCACCCTGCCGGCCGACAAGCTGCCCTCCGCCCGCGGCCAGGGCGAGCCCCTGCGGCTGATGATCGAGCTCGACGACCGCACCGGCATCGTCGACCTGTTCCCCTTCCGCGCCGGGCGGGAGCGGGTTGCGGCTTCCACCGCCGGTTACGGCTTCCGCGTGGGCGAGGACGAGCTTCTGGCCAACCGAAAAGCCGGCAAGCAGGTGCTCAACGTCGAGGGCGGCGCCAAGGCGCTGGCGCTGTCTCCGGCGGAGGGCGACCAGCTTGCGGTGATCGGCGACAACGCCAAGCTCCTGGTCTTTCCCCTGGCCGAACTGCCGGCCATGGCGCGCGGCAAGGGCGTCAAGCTGCAGGGCTACCGTGAAGGCGGCTTGCGTGACCTCATGGTCTTCGCCGAAGCCGACGGTCTCGCCACGGTCGACGCCGCCGGCCGCCGGCGCGAATGGGCGGAGTGGCGCGAGTGGAGCGGCCGCCGCGCCTCCTCGGGAAAGGCCGCCCCCCGTGGCTGGCCCGCCAACAGGCGCTTCCGCCCGCGCTAGCCGCTGGCGGCGTCGAGCTTGGCCTTCTGCCCTGCCGAAAGCGTCAGCCGGGCGGCGGCGGTGAGGTCCTTCAGCTGATCGAGCGAGGTGGCGCTGGCGATGGCCGCGGTCACCGCCGGGTTGGCGATGACCCAGGCCAGGGCGACCTGCGCCTGGGGCGCGCCCACAGCCTGCGAGACCTCGTCCAGCGCCTTGAGCACCATCTGGCCGCGATCGCTCTTCACGTAGTCCTTCACCCGCACGCCACGCGTCTTGCCCGCCGTGTCCGCCTCGCTGCGATACTTGCCGGAGAGAAAACCCGAGGCGAGGGAGGAGTAGGTCAGAACCCCGATCCCCTCATTTCGGCATAACGGCGCCAAGTCCTGCTCAAAGGCGCGCTCCATCAGATTGTACTCGGGCTGCAACGCCTCGTAGCGGGGCAAGTTCTTGTCGACGCTGACCTTGAGCGCCTGCTCCAGCCGTCCGGCCGTGTAGTTGGAGGCGGCGATGGCGCGCACCTTCCCCGTCGCGATCAGCTTGGCATAGGCCTCCAGCGTCTCGTCCAGAGGCGTGTCGGCATCGTCCTTGTGGCTGTAGTAGAGGTCGATGTAGTCGGTCTGCAGCCGCTTCAGCGAGGCGTCGCAGGAGGCGGCGATGTTGGAGGCGCTGAGCGGTCCCATCATGCCGACCTTGGTGGCGATCTGCACGCGATCGCGGCGGCCGCGGGCGGCCAGCCAGGCGCCGATGATCGTCTCGCTCTCCCCGCCCTCGTGGCCCTCGACCCACTTCGAATAGACGTCGGCGGTGTCGACCAGGGTGAAGTCCTCGTCCACGAATGTGTCGAGAAGCTCGAAGGAGCGGTCCTTGTCTACGGTCCAGCCGAACACGTTGCCGCCGAAGGCCAAGGGCGCGGTATGGATGGCGGTCTGGCCGAGTTGGCGGGTCTGCATGGGAAGGATCCGGGAGGAGGGGAGCCCCCTCAACGCGCGGGCGCGCTATTCCGCCGCCAGCGGCAGGTCGGCGACCGCGGCGATGGCCTGAAGCGCCCGCACGTGGGCGGAGAGCGCCGCACGCCCGGCGCGCGTCAGCGAGATCCAGGTGCGCTGACGCCCGCCCAGCGCCGCCTTGCGCAGCTTCACGTAGCCCGCCTCGGCCAGGGCCGAGAGGTGCTTGGAGAGCACCGAGTCCGACACGCCCACGGCATCGCGCACGGTGGCGAACTCCGCGTCGTCCACCGCCGCCAGCAGGGCGGCCACCTGCAGCCGCGCGGGCGCGTGGATCACCGGATCGAGCGCGGCCGCCTTCACGCCGAACCCAGCCCGCCGGTCAGCTCCGCCCGGTAGATGCGGTTCCAGGTTCTGCTGGCCCAGGTTCCGATCCCCACCATCACGAGCGCGAGGGCGAAGGCCGGCCAGTGCAGGTTGAAGCTTCCGCGAAGCCAGGCGGCCAGGCCGAAGCACACGAAGTAGGCCGCCAGCAGGCCGAACACGACCGGCCGGGTACGACCGCGCCGATACCCGTTGACGAAGAACCCCATGCGCAGGCGGAACACCACGAACATGACCAGGGCGGCGACCACCGCGACCGCCTGGGTGGCCACGATCAGCCCGTCGGGCATGCCCATGGCGGCCACCAGCGTTCCGTAGATCAGGCCAAAGGCCGCATGCGACCAGGGCGGGCATTCGATCTTCTTGGCCAGCCGCGCGCGCGCTTCGCGCGCGCCAGCCAGGGCGGCGGCGGCTCCCAGATCAGACATGACGTCTCCTCTCTTTCCAACAAGGAAAGCGTGCACCTGTCTTTCCAAACGTTCAAGCGAGAAGTTTCCAGACCGGAAACTCAGCGCGCGTGCACGCGGCGGCGCCAGCGGGTGAAGAGCTCGGGCCAGAGCTGGGCGGGCAGCTCCGGCGGCAGGCTGACGCCGAAGCCGTGGCCGCCCTGCTGGAACAGGTGCAGCTCTGTGGACACGCCGTTGCGGCGCAGGGCCGCGTCGAGGATCAGGCTGTTGTCCGGGCTCACGACGTTGTCGTCGAGACTTTGGGCGACGAACGTGGGCGGCGTGTCAGGGCGCACGTGGGTCTGCACCGAGAGCGCCGTGGCGCGGGTCCTGTCCTCGCCGATCAAGGCGCGGCGCGAGCCCGTCTCGGCGTAGGGCGCTTCGAGCGTCACCACCGGGTACAACAACCCCGCGTATTGCGGGCGGAGGCTGTGGCGATCGGCGGCGTCGACGGGCGCGTAGGTGCTGCGGTGGAACGCCGTCGCCATGCGGCCGGCCAGGTGGCCTCCGGCGGACAGGCCGAGCACCCCCGTAGCCCGGGGATCGCGGCCGTGCCGCTGCGCGTCGGCGCGCACGAGCCGTATCGCACGTTGGGCGTCCTGCAGCGGCGCGTCGGCCTCGTCTGGCCAACCCAGGCGGTCGGCGGGAAGCCGGTAGGCGAGAACGAAGACGGTGGAGCCGCCGGGCGACAGCACCCGCGCCACCGACGAACCCTCGTTGTCCCAGGAGACGTAGCTGTAGCCACCGCCCGGCAGGACCAGGAGCGACGTCCCGTCCGGCGTTTCGGGGCGCCACACGGCGAGCACGGGACGGGCGAAGCCTCTGATGTCGCCACGCAGCTCGGGGCGCGCGGGCGCGCGGCCACGCCAGGCTGCGACGTGTTCGGCTCCGGGCGGCCGGCCTCCGGGCCACACGTCCATCACCGCCGCGGGCGGAAGGCCCGGGTTCACGGGCAGGCGTGGCGCGTAGGGCGCCGCGCGGGCGGGCGAGGACGCCGGCGATCTCGCCTGCGCCGCGCTCGCAGCGGTTGCGGCGGGCAGGGCGCCGGCGGCGGCGAGGAGGGTGCGGCGGTCGAGGCTGCTCATGGCGTCTCCAGTCTACCCCAGCCGCCACCCCCGGGGGACAGGATGACCAGCGCATCGCCCGGCGCCATCTCGCGCCGGTCCACGCCGGCCAGCGGGTCGACCCGGCCGTCGGCGCGCTCCACCCGGTTCTCGCCCAGCGCGCCTGGCGCGCCGCCCTCGCCGCCGAATGTCGGCGCGTGGCGATGGCCGGAGAGGATCGAGGCGGTCACAATCGCTGTGAACACCAGCCGCCGCTCTACCCCGTCGCCGCCGCGCCAGGCGCCCGCGCCGCCCGAACCGCGGCGGATGGCGAAGCGCTCCACCCGCACGGGGAAGCGTGTCTCCAAGACCTCGGGGTCGGTGAGGCGCGAGTTGGTCATGTGGGTCTGCACCGCGTCGGCGCCGGCGAAGCCCGGCCCCGCGCCCGCTCCGCCGCACAGGGTCTCGTAGTACTGGCGCGCTCCGTCGCCGAAGGTGAGATTGTTCATGGTGCCCTGGCTCGCCGCCACCACGCCGCGCCCGGCGGCGAGGAGGGCGCCGTAGAGGGCGTCGGTGATGGCCTGGCTGGTCTCCACATTGCCGGCCACCACCGCGCCGGGCGCGTGGGGGTCGAGCATGCAGCCTTGGGGGACGATCAGGTCCACCGGCCGCAGGCAGCCGTCGTTCAGCGGGATGTCGGCGGCGACCAGCGTGCGCAGCCAGTAGAGCACCGCCGCGCGGGTGATGGCGCGAGGTGCATTGAAGTTGTTGAGGCGCTGGAGGCTCGTGCCGGTGAAGTCGACCGTGAGGCGGCCGGCCTTGCGTTCCACACGCAGGGCCACGGCGATCACGGCTCCGTCGTCCATCTGGTAGCGGAAGGCGCCGTCGGCGAGTGAGGGCAGGCGGCGGCGCACGGCCTCTTCAGCGGCGTCCTGAAGGTGGCCCATGTAGGCGTCGACGCCGGCGCGCCCGTGGGCGGCGTAGAGCCCTCGCAGCGCTGCGGCGCCCCTGGCGCAGGCGGCGAGCTGGGCGCGCAGGTCGGCGAGGTTCTCGTCCGGGTTGCGGGCGGGATGGGGGCCGGCGGCGAGGATGGCGCGCACCGCATCCTCCTGCAGCGCGCCCGTAGCGCCGTCGACCAGGAGCACGTCGTCGAACAGCGCGCCCTCGTCGGCGATGGTGCGGCTGTCGGGCGGCATGGACCCGGGAGTGAGGCCGCCAACGTCGGCGTGGTGGCCGCGCGCGGCGACCCAGCAGAGCAGGTCGCCGCCCGCGGCGCGGGCGAACACCGGCGTGATGACGGTGATGTCGGGCAGGTGGGTGCCGCCCGAATAGGGGGCGTTGTGCATGTAGGCGTCGCCCGCAAGGATGCCGCGCCCATCGGCGGCGCGCGCGGCCATCACCGCCTTCACGCTCTCGCCCATGCTGCCCAGGTGCACGGGGATGTGCGGGGCGTTGGCGATCAGCGCGCCGGCGGCGTCGAACACCGCGCAGGAGAAGTCGAGCCGCTCCTTGATGTTGACCGAGGAGGCGGTGGCGGCGAGCGCGGCGCCCATGTCCTCGGCGGCGGCCATGAAGCGGCTGGCGAACAGCTCGAGCTGCAGGGGATCGACGGCGGCGTCGAGCGGCGGACGTGCGGGCGCAAGGCCGGCGCGCTCCAGCACCAGCGTGCCGTGCGCGTCGACCCGTGCGCGCCACCCGGGCTCGACCACCACGGCGCCGGTCACCTCCTGCACGATGGCGGCTCCCTCGAAGGCGGCGCCAGGAGACAGCTCGGCGCGGGCGTAGACCGGGATGGCGGCGCGGGCCGCTTCGAACCAGACCTGCGCGGCGCCGGCGGGCGTGGGAGGGGCGGGGTCGGGAGGCGCTTCGGCAGACGTGACACCCGGGGCGGCGCCACCGGTGGTCGCCTCCACGGTGACCGCCTCGACGACCAGCGGCCGGCCGGGCGTGGCGAAGCCATAGCGGGCGCGGTGCTCGGCCTCGAAGGCCTGCGCGAGCGCCGCGGGCGGCTCGGCGAGCGGCAGGACGATGGTGGCGTCGACCCCGGCGTAGCGCACCGACAGCCTCGCCTCGATGCGCACCTCGTCAGCCGCGGCGCCCTGCTCGGCCAGGGCGGCGCGGGCCTGCGCCTCCAGTGCGGCGACGGCGGTCCCGACCTCGCGCCACCCCGCCGTATCGAGAGGGGCGGCGACGGTGCGCGCGCGCGTGGCCTGCAAGGGCGCCAGCCCCATCCCCCACGCGCTGAGCACGCCGGCCAGGGGGTGCAGCAGCACCGTGCGCACGCCCAGCGCCTCGGCCACGCGGCAGGCATGCTGGCCGCCGGCGCCGCCGAAGCTCATCAGGGCGTAGTCGGCGAGGTCGTGGCCGCGCTCGGTCGAGACGCGCCTGATGGCGCGCGCCATGTTCTCCACCGCCACCTGCAGGAAGCCCTCGGCCAAGGCTTCGGCGCTCTGCGCGGCGCCGGTGGCGGCCTCGACCTCCCGCGCCAGCTCGGCGAAGCGAGCGCGCACCGCGTCGGTGTCGAGCGGCTGGTCGCCGGCGGGGCCGAACACCGCAGGGAAGCGGTCGGGCAGGAGGCGACCGAGCAGCACGTTGCAGTCGGTCACCGTCAGCGGGCCGCCCCGGCGGTAGGCGGCGGGGCCGGGGTCGGCGCCGGCGGAGTGGGGCCCCACGCGCAGACGCCCGTCCTCGAAGCGGCAGACGGAGCCGCCGCCCGCCGCCACCGTGTGCACCGCCAGCATGGGCGCGCGCAGGCGCACGCCCGCGACCTCGGTCTCCTCGGTGCGCTCGAACGCGCCGGCGTAGTGGCTGACGTCGGTGGAGGTGCCGCCCATGTCGAAGCCGATCACCTGCGCGAAGCCCGCCTCGCGGGCGGCCGCCGCCAGCGCCACGAGGCCGCCGGCGGGACCGGAGAGCACCGCGTCCTTGCCGCGAAAGGCGCCCGCCTCGGCCAGGCCGCCGCTCGACTGCATGAACAGCAGGCGCGCGTGCTCGGCGCCGGGAGTGGCGGCCAGCGCTGAGCGCACGCGCTCGACGTAGCGGGCGAGCACGGGCGAGAGGTAAGCGTCGACCACCGTGGTGTCGCCGCGGCTGACGAGCTTGATGAGCGGCGCGACCTCGTGGCTGACGCTGACCTGCGCAAAGCCCACAGCGCGGGCGATGTGCGCGGCGCGGCGCTCATGGTCGGGAAAGCGATAGGCGTGGAGGAAGACGATGGCCGCCGCCCGGGCGCCGGCGGCGTGGGCCGCGGTGAGGTCGGCGGCGAGGCGCGCTTCGTCGAGGGCGCGCAGCACCTCGCCCTGGGCGGAGACGCGCTCGCAGGCCTCGACGGTGAAGGCGGCGAGCGGGGCGGGCTTGCGGATATCCAGGTCGAAGAGGCGCGGGCGGCTTTGCCAGCCGATGGCCAGCGCGTCGGCGTGGCCCTGCGTGATCACCAGCACGGTGGGCTCGCCCCGGCGTTCCAGGAGCGCGTTGGTGGCGACGGTGGTGCCCATCTTCACCGCCTCGACCTCGCCGCCGCCGCCGGGGCGGGCGAGGAGGCGGCGCACCGCCTCCACCGCGGCGTCGGCGTAGGCGGGGGCCTCGGAGAGCAGCTTCTCGACGTGGATCGCGCCGTCGGGCGCGCGGGCCACCACGTCGGTGAAGGTGCCCCCCCGGTCGATCCAGACCTGCCAGGCGGGGACGGGGTCAGCGCTCATGCGCTGCGCGGGGATGCCGCCGTGCTCGAACACGTCAAGGCGCCCTCCGCCTTCGCTGCGCTCTGCGGCCGTGACGCGACCTGCGCCTCGTGCCGCTCCGCTCACCACAGAGACTCCGGAAACGCGCCCTAATTCTCGCGCGCCGCAGGCGCGATCACCCTCTCTCGCGCGGCCCAGATGGCCAACCCCATGCCGATGCCGAAGGCGAAGAAGGCGGCCGGTTTCATCGGTTCAGATCTCGATCAGCTCGTCGGGCACGGTATTGGGGTTCGTGGCCTCGCCGATGGGGAAGTGCTTGGCTAGGACCTCGCCGCACAGTCCCACGGCGTCGACGAAGCCGCCCGCCAGGTCGCTGCGCCGCATGCCCTGCTGCACCGCGCGCACCGCCGCGGCCCATGCCGCGTCGCCCCCAACCGCCGCCTGTATGCCGGCCTCGGCCAGCACCTCGACGCGATGGTCGTGCAGCGAGCCCAGGATCATCACGCCGGTGCGCGCCGGATCGGTGGACATGCCGGTGGCCAGAAACTGCTGGGCGGCGACGCGGTGCACCCGGTGGGTCTTCAAGGCGCCCGGCGTCAGGTGGCGTCGCACGAAGGGGATGCAGGCGAGGAGCCATACAGCCAGGAAGAACAGGACCTGGAACAGGGCGAAGACCTCGACCGCCGCGGTGGGCGCCACCGCCTGCACGCCCGAGCTCCAGTCGCCCGCGCCGGGCCAGGCCAGCGGCCACAGCGCCACCGGCGCCAGCAGCGGCGGGACGAGCAGCGCCAGCGCCGCTGCCCAGGCCAGCGGCACCTCGCGGTAGCGCGAGCACTCCTGCGCCAGCACGCATACGATCTCGCCCGAGGTGGCGTTCTCCGCCGCGGCCACCGCCTCGGCCACCCGCGCGCGGTCTTGCGGACTCATGCGGCTCACCAGCTGCCCGAGGCGCCGCCGCCCCCTCCCGATCCGCCACCGCCGCTGAAGCCGCCCCCGCCGCCGCCGCCGAAGCCGCCGCCGCCGAAGCCGCCGCCGCCGCCCCCCCAGTCGTCGTCGCCGCCCCGGCTGGAGAGGCCGTTCATCAGCATCATGGGCAGGATCCAGCCCCAGCCGCTTCCGCGCCCGCCGCCCCGGCCGTAGCGGCGCCCGCGGTGGCCGGTGAGAAAGCCCCAGGCGGTGGAGACGAACCAGAAGCCGAAGAACGCCAGGAAGATCCAGCCGCCGATCCCATGGCTACGGTGCGGTAGCGCCCGCGACTGCTCGGCGGCGGCGCTCTGCACGCTTTGCTGCGCCTGGTCGGCGGGGAGCTGCAGCTGGGCGATCAGCGCGTCCGCGCCCGCCACCACGCCGCCAGGAACATCGCCGGCGCGGAACTTGGGCAGCACCTGGTGCTGGATGATCAGTTCGGAGACGGCGTCGGTCAGCACGCCCTCCAGGCCATAGCCCACCTCGACGCGCACCTTCTTTTCGTTGGGGGCCACGATCAGGATCGCCCCGTCGTTCTCGCCCTTCGCCCCGATGCGCCAGGCGCGGATCAGGCCGACGCCGTAGTCCTCGATCTCGGCGCCCTGCAGCGAGGGCACCGTGGCGACGACCAACTGGCGGCCGGTGGACTGCTCCAGCGCCGTCAGCTTCGCGGTGAGGTCGGCGGTGGCCTGCGGGGTCAGCACATGCGCATCGTCCACCACCCGGCCGCTCAAGGGCGGGTACGTCGGCGCGGCGTGGGCGAGTGGCGCGGCCGCCCAGGCGAGCGCCAGCGCCATCGCCGCCGCCATCGCGGCGACGAGCGGGAACGCCGAGCCCCGCCCCGCCCCGGGCGGTCGCGCGCGGTTCATCGGGCCGGCGCGGTCGTCGAGGTCGAGGTGGAGGTCGAGGAGGATGCGGAGGCGCCCGGCATCGCCGCGCCCGGCGCCGGGGCGCCTGGCCCCGTCGAGGGCGCGGGCGGCGGGGCGACATTGCCGCCGGCGGCGGGGATGTTGAATTGCACGCGGGGCGCGCCCTGCGCTTCGGCGGTGGCCGAGAAGGGCAGGGCGTCCTTGTAGCCGCCCTGCAGAGTCTTGGCCCAGAGCACGGTCGGGAAGGTGTGCAGGCTGGTGTTGTAGTCCTGCACCGCGCCGTTGTAATCGCGTCGAGCCACGTTGATGCGGTTCTCGGTGCCCTCGATCTGCGACTGCAGGGCGATGAAGTTATCGTTGCTCTTCAGGTTGGGGTAGTTTTCGGTCACCACCAGAAGGCGGCCGAGCGCCTGGCTCAGCTGGCCCTGGGCGGCCTGGTATTTCTGGAACTGCGCGGGGTCGGTGATGGTCGAGGGGTCGACCTTCACCTGTGTGGCGCTGGCGCGCGCGTTGATCACGTCGGTGAGCGTGCCGCGCTCGTTCTGGGCGGCGGCCTGCACGGTGGCGACGAGGTTGGGGATGAGATCGCTGCGCCGCTGATAGGTGGACTGCACGTCGGCCCACTTGGCCTTCACCACTTGGTCCTTGGTGGGCAGCGTATTGTAGCCGCACCCGCCGAGCGCCAACGGCGCAACGGCGCAGGCGGCGATCAGGGCGGCGCGGGTGGGACGGAAGGTCGGCACGGGCGATCCTCGTGGGTGGCTATCGGCAGGCAAGGTAGGCGCGCACCTAGGCCGTGGGAAGCGGCGACGCCAACTCATCGTCGCGCCGCGGCCGAAGGGCCGCCTGCCGGACGGGTGATCCCATTCTTCAGGACTCCCGTTCCCGCGCGCGTGCCGATAGGCGCGACTGACCGCAAAGCCTTGAGCTTGAATTCACGCGCCCGCATCCCCCGCGGGCCGCCCTGGAGGAAGGCTAGCATCGAGCCGCCTCCAAGTCCTAGATCACCCTATGCGTCCAGATCCTCCTTCAGGATCGCCATCTCGAACATATAGCTGCCGTCCTCATCCTCGTCCTGGAACAACACCCCCACGAACTCTTCGCCGATGTAGACTTCCGCCGAATCCTTCTGCTTGGGCCGGGCCTTCAGGCTCAGCGCGGAGGAGCCAAGCGCCCGCTTCAAGTAGAGCTCCAGGCGCTTCATATCCTTGTCGATCACAGGCCGCGGGCCTCCCTGTCGTTATGGTCGAGCTGTAACCCGCCCGCTCCCGGCGGGTTCAGATGACGTAGTCGTACACTTCCGCCGCAAGGGTGTGGTCCATCGAGCGGGCGGGCTCGGCGCAGGACGGGCAGTTGACCAGCCGCGCCGGCACGCCCGCCGCCGTGCATCCGGCCGGCACCGGCCGCAGCACCACCGACCCCGAGGCCACCTTGGCGTAGTCGCCCACCGCGATGTTCCCCAGCACCTTGGCGCCCGCGCCCAGCAGCACGCCGCGCCCGATCTTGGGGTGGCGGTCGCCGCGCACCGCGCCCGTGCCGCCCAGCGTCACCGCGTGCAACATGGAGACGTCGTCGTCCACCGTGGCGGTCTCGCCCACCACTATGCCCGTGCCGTGGTCCAGGAAAATCCCCGCGCCGAAACGCGCCGCCGGGTGGATGTCGAGCTGGAACAGCTCGCTCATGCGGCTCTGCAGGTGGAAGGCCAGCGTCTCGCGCCCCTCGTTCCACAGCCAGTGGGCCAGCCGGTGGGTCTGCAGCGCCTGGAAGCCCTTGAAGAACAGGAAGGGCTGCAGGTAACCCTTGCAGGCGGCGTCGCGCTCGAACACCGCACGAAGGTCACGCTCCACCGCCGCGGGGATCCCAGGGTCCGACGCGTACGCCTCCTCGGCGATCTCGCGCACGCTCATGGCGCGAAGCTCGCCGTCGCCCAGCTTGCGGGCCAGCTGGTAGGAGAGCGAGTGCGCAAGCTCATCGTGCGCCAGCACGGTGGCGTTGAGGAGGCTCGCCAGCGCGGGCTCCTGGCTCGCGGCGCGTTCCGCCTCGTTGCGCAAGGCGGCCCAGACCGGAGGCGTCTCGCCGGGGACCACGACTTCGAGATGGGTCATGCGCACGCCCTCCTCAGCGGCCCAGCACGGCGCGAGCGAGACCCGCCTCCAGCTCGCCCTCGACCGCCATATGGTGCACCCGCAGGAGCGCCGCCACGGTGATCGCATCCTGCACCCGACCGGTGACCGCGGCGTGAAGCGCCTCGGTGAACGGCGCGCGCGCCTGCGTCAGCTCCTCGGTGGCCTCCGGCGCGGCGGGGCAGGGGGCGAGGCCGGTGGCGAGGTACACGTGCGCGATCTCATCGGTGGAGGCGTTCGACAGCTCAAGGGTGAGGATCGGGCGCCAGTGCGCCGCCTCCAGCCCCGCCTCCTCGCGCAGCTCGCGCTTGCAGCCTTCGAGCGGCGCCTCGTCGAAGGGCGCGCCGCCTTCGGGGATCTCCCAGCCGTAGCGCCCCAGCGGAAAGCGCCACTGGCCGACCAGCGTCACCGTCCCGTCCGTGTGCAGGGGCACGACTCCGGTGGCCAGGTTGCGCGGCCGGTGCACGAAGTAGGGCGTGCGCGCCCCAGTGGGGGCGATGGCCTCGTGCGCCTCGACGGTGAACCACGGGTTGGCGTGCACCGGCGCCGGCCCGCTCGCCGACGACCAGGGCCGCCCGTGCGGGCGCAGCCAGGCGGGGGCGGGGGCGGGGGCGATGGCGTCGTCCATTGCGCGCAGCCCCTACACCGACTACCTGCGCGGCCGCACCCTCCGTTCTTGCGAGCCGTTCGCACATGCCCAGCCGCCTGCCGCCCGCGCCCGAGTTCGGCGCGCCCCTGTCGCCCCGCGCCAGCCCCGAAGCGCTGGAGCTGCTCGCCCTGCGCCGCTCGGCCTCCGCGCAGCAGCTCACCGCCCCCGGCCCCGACGGGGACGCGCTGGCCGATCTCCTGCGCCTGGCCGCCCGCGTGCCCGACCACGGCAAGATGGAGCCCTGGCGCTTCGTGGTGCTGAAGGGGGAGGGGAAGGCCGCCTTCGTCGAGCGCCTGCGCGCGCTCGCCGCCGCTCGCCCCGACGCCGCCAAGGCGACCGCCGCCCTCGTCAAGATCACGGCCCCGCCCGTGTGCGTGGCGGTGCTGTCGGTCCCGCGCCACGGCGGCAAGCCGGTGTGGGAGCAGCAGTTCTCCGCCGCCGCCGCCTGCATGACGCTCCTGATCGCGGCGCAGGCCATGGGCTACGGCGCCAACTGGATCAGCGACTGGTATGGCGAGGCGCCCGAGGTGCTGCGGCTCCTCGGCCTCGACCCCGCCGCAGACCCCGCGCCGCGCTTGGCGGGCTGGATCATGCTGGGCACGCCCTCGGAGCCGCCGCTGGAGCGCGCCCGCCCCGACATGTCGGCGGTTGTCAGCGAGTGGCGGGCGGACTGAGGCCGGCCGCCGCCTGTTTCTCCTCCGCCATCTGCGCCCAGGTGAGCCAGAACGCCTGGCGCGGGCGCTCGACCGCGCGGGCGCGGCAGTAGGTGGGCCACTCGGGGCCGTCCTCGGAGCCGCGGAAGGGCGGTGGCGGCGGATACTCGCCGCCGGACTCCGGCTCGACGAAGAGTCCGTCCAGACCGTCCGGGCCGGCGGCCAGACCGCTTGTCGTGCAAGGCGTTGCGCCCTCGACGACGACCGGACTCTCCCGGACCGCGGCGTCGTCATTCAGCGGCTCGGCGCCGCCGGCGTCCTGCAGCAAGGCGTCGGCGCGGGCGAGGAGCGCCTCGGCGGCGGCCTCGCTCTCGGGCGCGTCCGCGCGGTCGAGCAGCGCGGTGGCCTCGCGGGCGATACGGCCGACCTCCTGGACCGTGCGCATGACGGCGGCGAAGTCGTCTGTGGGGTCCGGGGCCGGGGTTGGGGCTGTGGCCGGCGCCTTGCGGCGGCCGTCGAGCACCCCGACCCAGGTCTGGGCGTGCGTCTCCTGCATGGCGAGCGTGCGCAACTGGGCGGCGAGCCGCACCCAGCCCTGGGCCTCGCGCAGGCGGCCGCCGGCGATGGCGCGGGCGCCCTGGCGCAGGGCCTCGGCGGCGAGGTCGGGCGTGGGCGGGGCGGGGGCGCCGTCGTCGGGCTCGGGCTCGGGCGGGCCGGCGAACGGCTGGGCGAAGGCGCCCGGCTGGTCGGCCTTGCGCCAGCCGCCCGTGCGGGCGTGGGCGTAGAACTGCGAGCGCGAGAGGCCGTAGCGGGCGCAGACCTCGGCGGCGGTGTCGCCACACAGGTAGTCTTCGCGGGCGCGTTCCCAGTGGGAGGGGGCGTGGGCGTTGGAGGCGGACATGGCGGCGAGGGCTCCGGGCGGGGGCGGGTCGCCTGGAAGGATACGGCCGGTGTAGGAGGTGGGGGACAAGTTGGGGGTTCGCCGGCTCGCTTCGGGCGCCTGGTTGGCGGTCGGCCAGTCGCTGCGCTGACACGCACGGCCATCGCCCGCAGGCCGCGTCAAGGCACGCCTTCGGCTCTGCGGCCTTGACGCGTCCTAGCACGGCGGCAGCTCCCACGGCGCCGGTCACACGCCGCAAAGGCTTTCGCCAAACCTCCCCGCAAGGGCCCTCCGGTTTGCCCCCTGCGCCACCCGTGCTAGCCACGCCTCCGAACAGCGGTCGCGAACACGCGCCCCGGGAGCCTCCGCAAGCCTTACGCATGCACCAGCAGAAGAACGCCTACGACCTCGACGATCTCCTGGCCTGCGCGCGGGGCGAGATGTTCGGCCCCGGCAACGCCCAGCTCCCCGCGCCCCCCATGCTGATGATGGACCGCATCACGCAGATCACCGCGGACGGCGGCAAGTACGGCCGCGGATACATCCGCGCCGAACTCGACGTGCGGCCCGACCAGTGGTTCTTCCAGTGCCACTTCCTGGGCGACCCCGTCATGCCGGGGTCGCTGGGGGTGGACGCCATGTGGCAGCTGGTCGGCTTCTTCGTCGGCTGGTCCGGCAAGCCCGGCCGCGGCCGGGCCCTGCATGCCGGGGAGGTGAAGTTCACCGGCCAGGTGACGCAGAAGGTGCAGCGCATCACCTACGTCGTCGACATGAAGCGCATCATCGATCGCAAGCTGATCATGGGTATCGGCGATGCGGTCATGCTGGCCGACGACAAGCCGATCTACGAGGCCAACGACCTGCGCGTGGGGCTCTTCCGCGCCGAGGACCTGGTCTAGCGCGCGGGGCGTTTCACCCCAGATACAATCAAGCGGAGCTTTGGAGGACCACCATGCGGCGCGTGGCCGTGACAGGGATCGGCATCGTCTCGCCCCTCGGCTGTTCGGCCGACGAGGTTTCCGCGTCCCTGCGCGAGGCGCGCTCGGGTATCGTGGCCGCGCCGCAGTACGCCGAGCTGGGCTTCCGCAGCCAGGTGCACGCCCCGCCGCAGACCGGCGGCGCCCTCTTCGACTGGCGCCCCCTGGTGGACCGCCGCGCCGCGCGCTTCCTCTCGGACGGGCTGGCCTATGCGCACGTGGCCACCGATCAGGCCATCGCCGACGGGGGCCTCACGCCCGCGGAGCTGTCGTCCGAGCGCACCGGCGTGATCGTCGGCGCAGGCGGCCCCTCCACCCGCGCCATCGTCGAGGCGGCGGAGACCACGCGCACCAAAGGGCCCAAGCGCGTCGGCCCCTTCGCCGTGCCCAAGGCGATGTGCTCGGGGCCGTCGGGCGTGCTGGCGACCTGGTTCAAGGTGCGCGGCGTCAACTATTCGATCAGTTCGGCCTGCGCGACCTCGGCCCACTGCATCGGCGCCGGCGCCGAGCAGATCCAGCTCGGCAAGCAGGACATCGTACTCGCCGGCGGCTGCGAGGAGCTGGACTGGACGCTCAGCGTGCTGTTCGACGCCATGGGCGCCATGAGCTCGGGCTACAACGATCGGGCCGCCGTGGCGTCGCGCGCCTACGATGCGAACCGCGACGGCTTCGTCATCGCCGGCGGGGCCGGCATGGTGGTGCTGGAGGAGTTGGAGCACGCCCGCGCCCGCGGCGCCAAGATCTACGCCGAGCTGGTGGGCTATGCCGCCACCTCCGACGGGTTCGACATGGTGGCCCCCTCCGGCGAGGGCGCGGTGCGCTGCATGCAGCTGGCCATGGCGCAGGCCGGCGGGCGGCGGATCGACTACCTCAACACCCACGGCACTTCCACGGTGGTGGGCGACGAGAAGGAGATGGAGGGGGTGCGCCAGGTTTGGGACGAGGGCCAGGCGCCGGCCATCTCGTCCACCAAGTCGCTGACCGGCCACAGCCTGGGCGCGGCCGGCGCTCAGGAGGCGATCTACTGCATGCTGATGATGCGGGACGGCTTCCTGGCCGAGAGCGCCCACATCGACACGCTCGATCCCAAGTTCGCGGGGCTTCCCATCCTGCGCGCCCGGCGCGAAGGACCGGTGGGCGCCGTCATGTCCAACAGCTTCGGCTTCGGCGGCACCAACGCCACGCTGATCCTCGACCGGGCGGACTGAGACCGAGACCGTGTCCGCCTGCGTGATCTCCACGGTGTGGAACGAGGCCGCGCGCCTGCCGCGCTGGCTGGCGCACTACGGCGCGGCGGTGGGGCCTGAGCACCTGTTCCTCGAGGACGATGGGAGCGACGACGGCTCCACCGAGGGCTTGGGCGCGGTGAACGTGATCCGACGCCCTCGCGGGACGTACGACGAGCGCGCGCGCACCACGCGCCTCAGCGCCTGGGCGAGCGAACTGCTGCAGCGCTACGACAGCGTGGTCTACGCCGACGCCGACGAGCTGCTGGTTCCCGCCGACGGCTCTCGCCTGCGCGACTGGCTGGCGCGCTCGCACCCGCCCACCGTCACCGCGATCGGCTTCGACGTGATGGAGGTCCCGAACGTGGACGCTCCGCTCGACCCGGCGCGCCCGCTCACAGCGCAGCGCCGCCATGCGCGGTTGAACCCCACCTACTGCAAGCCGCTGGTCACCCGCGCGCCGATCCGCTGGCGCCCGGGCCTGCACTTCTCCGACGCAACCACCGCCTTCGACGGCCTCCTCCTCCTGCACACACGCTACGCCGACCGCGCGCAGGCCATCGCGCGGCTGGCGCAGCTGCGCACGGTCGACGTGGCCGACCAGGCGATCTTCAGCCACCATTGGCTCGCCGCCGACGCCGCTATCACCGACACGCTGGACGCCGCCGCCCGCGCGCCGTGGCGCCCCTTCTCCCCCGCCGACATGGCGCATTGGGAGGCGCTCCTGTGCGAGCGCCTCAGCGGCCATCCGCCCAATGCCGTCAACCTCATTCGAGGCCTGTGGGACGAGCACCCGAGCTGGTTCGTGCTCCCCGACGGCCTGCGCTGCGACGGGTGAGCGTGGGAGACGACGGCGCAGGCGGGGGCTGGACGGGGAGCGGCAAGGTGCGCGCCCGCGAGGCCGCCGGGGCGCTTGTCATCAGCGTCGACGGGCTGACCACCCAGGCGCGCTACTACAAGCCCTTGATCTACGAGTTCTTCCGCAAGGAGTGGCGCGGCGCGCGGCCCGCCTGGGGCGACTACGCGGTGGCCATCGACATGGAGTACACCGGCGACGCGCCCTGGCTCGACCTCGACAACCTGGCCAAGGCGCTGCTCGACGCCATCAAGGGCTACGCTTTCCACGACGACATGCAGGTGGGCCGCCTCCTGGTCGAGCGCCGGCAGGGCGAGCGCGAGCGCATCACCATCACCGTCACGCCGCATCGCGCCTGAGCGGGCGCCCCCGGCGCGTCAGCTGGACCAGGGCTCCAGCGCGCCCCAGCTCGCCAGCACCGCGGCGAAGGCGGCGAAGACGAGCACGCTCAGCGTGTGGCGCAGCTTGCGCCCCACCGCCCAGCCGGAGAGCCGACGCCCCTCCGCCCAGGCGCCCGGCAGCTGGCCGAGCTGCACGAGGGTGAGCGCCGAGGCCACGAGCGCCGCGGTTGAGGCGCCGACCAGCCACGCGTCGGGCCAGGGGCGCAGGACGTCGCGCGCGCCGCTCTCGCCGCGGAACACGGCGAAGGCGGTGATGGCGCCCAGCCACAGCAGGGCCGCCATCGCCTGGACGACGGTGGCGGCGGTCTGCTGGCCCGTGGGCCGCGCGCCCTCCCGCGCGAGCCGGGCGCACAGGCCGCCCAGCACCAGCAGGGCGGCGGCGGCGGCCAGGGCGGCGGAGGCGGCGAGGGTGGAGGGGCGATGCAGCCATCCCACGCGTTCGGCCAGGGCCGCGCGCCCCGGCTCGGCGACGGCTTCGGCGCGCCCGTGCGCGCCCGTGATCACGGTTAGTTCGGCGCCGTCCGTTGCGACGAGCGGGGCGCCCGCCGCGCCCGGCGCCCAGGCCTGCGCGCGGCCGAGCCCGCGGGTGACGAGGCCTCCACCCTCGGCCGTGAGCACGCGCACGCGTCGCTCCAGCCGGTCCACGAAGCCTTCCAGCCCGTGATAGGCGCGCCGGGCGTCGAGGTAGAGGCCGGGCCCGGCGTCGGCGCCGGTGGCGTCGGGGACTGCGGACGGCGTCGGCCCCGCATAGAAGCGTCGGACCAGCGCGGGGGCCAGCTCGGACACCGCGCCGGAGGTCTCGCTGTTGGCGGCGACGAACACGCCCAGGCCGAGCTGGGGAACCACGAGATAGCGCACGCGGAAGCCCGGCGCCGCGCCGGACTCGCCGAAGCCCGCGAAGCCGCCCGGCAGGCGCACGCGCATGCGCCCGTAGGCCGGCCCGGACAGCGCCTCGCCCGGCGCGGGGCCGGCGTGCAGCCACGCCTGCGCGCGCGGCCCCCACACGCCCGCGCCGCCGCCGAGCTCCATCAGCATCAGCCGCGCCATGTCGTCGGCGGTGGTGGTGGCGGCCAGCGCCGGCGCGAGGCCGCCGGCGAAGCCGTAGGGCCGCGGCGAGGGGCCGTGCGCAGTCCAGGCGTAACCCTGCGCCAGGCGGACCGCCAGGTCCGGCGAGAGCGGCGCGGGCAGGCCGGGGCGCGCCGCGCGGGGTTCGCGGAAGCTGGTCGACGCCAGGCCTGCGGGCGCCAACAGCTCGGTCTGCACCAGCGTCTCGAACTCGGCGCCGCCGGCGTGGGCGGCGGCGGCGCCGGCCAGGGCGGCGCCGTAGTCGTTGGCGATGGCGGGGCCGCCGGGCTCGCGCACCCGGTGCGCCCTCAGGCGCCGCATCGCCTCGTCCAGCGGCAGCACGCGCGCGGCGGGGCGGAAGGCGCGGCCGAATTCGCGCGTCTCGAAGCCGCCGCGCTCCTGCAGCACCTCGCCCAGCCGCGGCGTGCGTGCGAAGCCTTCGGCCGGCAGCCGCTCGGCGGGCGGCAGGGCGACGTCCACCGAGGCGTTCAGGTCGAGGCGCCCGGCCTCGGCCAGCTTCAGCACGAAGAGGTCGGTGAGGAGGCGCGAGGCCGCGCCCAGCCGCACGCCCGTTCGCGCCGGATCGAATCGTCGCCCGGTGGCGCGGTCGGCGAGGCCGTAGCCCTTCTCCAGGACGACCTGGCCGTTCTGCACGACGGCGACCACCGCGCCGACGCCGTGGCCGCCCATCAGGTCGCGCGCCATCGCAGCGTCGACGAAGGCCTCCACCTCGGCCGCCGGCGCCGGCGCGCCGGGTGCGAGACGCGCGGCGGCCGACGCGGCGGCCTGAGGCGGGGGGGGCGGGGGGGGCGGCGGTCGCGGCGCCGCGACTGGGGCGGGGAGGGCGGGCTGCGGGGCGCCGACGGGCGGCGTCCGCAAGGGCGGCGGCGGTGCGATCGACGCCGGCTGAGGCGGCCCCGGCCGGGGCGCCGCCGATTGGGGCGCCGCCGGCTGGGGCGAAGCCGTCGGCGCTGCTGCGAAGGCGCTGGAGGGCGCTGGGGGCTTGGGCGTGCGTGTTTTCGGACGGGCGCGCGGCGTGCGGCGGGCGCTCGCGTGCTCGCCGCGGACGAGCTGCGTGTAGGGGATCGGCTTGGAGGGCGAGCGCGCGCCATCGTCGCTCTGCGCTCGTGCGCCCCCAACGAGGAGGCCCACGGCCAGGAGGGCTGCGGCGGCGCGGCGGGCGGCGTCCATTCGGCCTCGCGAGGGAGCGGCGGGTCTGGGCTCTCGCCGAGCCTAGCCGCGCCCGCGCGGCCGGGCCACCGCCGCGGCCCGCGTCACTTCTTCCGGAAGCGGTCGAGCGAAACGATCTTGGGCCCGTCCGACGGAGGCGGCTCGTCGCCGGGCTCCTCCGCCTCCGGCTTGACGTCGGGCTTGATCGGCGTGGGCAGGCTCTCCACCACGCGCGGACGGATCGAGACCACCTCCGCCTCGGTCTGGAACTCGTCCGGCGGGGCGGTCTCGGCGGCGGGCTCGAACTGCAGCATGAACTGCACGCTGGGGTCGTAGAAGCGCGTCACCGCCGCGTAAGGCGCCTGCAGCCGCTTGGGCGAGCCGCCGAACTTGAGCATCACCGAGAAGCCCTGCTCGCCCACCTCCAGGTCCCAGAACTGGTGCTGCAGCACGATGGTCATGTCCTCCGGATAGCGGGCCAGGAGGTCGGGCGGCACGCTCACGCCCGGCGCGGTCGTGCGGAAGGAGATGTAGAGGTGATGCGCGCCCGGGAGCCCCTCGGGCGTCCCCGCACGCTCCAGCGCGGCGCGCACCACGCCGCGCAAGGCCTCCTGTGCGAGGCCTTGGTAGTCCATCAGGTCGGGGGTGTCGGCGTCGGCCATGGTCGAGGCGATACACCAGGGCGCGAGCGGCGTCGCGCCTCGCGGGCGCGTCCGGCGGTCGCGGCCAGCGGGAGGGAGGGAAGTGGGGGCTTCTGTTGCCAGGCGCCCCCGAGCCCCGCCTGGAGGGGCTAACCCCCAGGACTTTAGTCAGCGAAGTCTACCGGACCGCTTACGCGGCCAGGCGGACCTCTTCAGCGAAGTTATCATTCGCAGTTACAAAATAGGACGATCGAGGAGTCCCACACCTGGAGAAAGCATAACGCCTTTACACATCCGTCGATGCTGATCGGCCCCAGACTTCGCCGTGACAACCCGGCGCAAGGAGATGGTGGAGCCGCCGGGAATCGCACCCGGGTCCGGTCTGCTTATTTCGCGCGCGTTTATCCCCATAGTCCGGCTTGCGCCGAGCGAGGCGAATATAGGCCCGTCGGGAGCGCGGGGGAAGGTCTGTGGGTTGGCGCAGCACGCAGCCATGCAAGGAGCCCCCATGATCGCCGTCATCGCCACCCTCATCGCCCGCGAAGGCCGCGAGGCCGAGTTCGAGCGCGCCTTCCTGCAGCTGACGCAGGCCGTGCGCGCCAATGAGCCCGGCAATCGGCTCTACCAGCTGGCCAAAAGCCGCGAGACGGCGCGCCGCTACGAGGTGCTCGAACTCTACCTCGACGAGGCGGCGCTGGAGGCGCACCGCACCAGCGACCACTACAAGGCGGGCGGCCGCGCGATGCGCGAACTCGTGGAGGCGCCGCCCGAGGTGAAGATCCTCGACGCGATGGCGTAGGCTCTCAGCTTTCGGAGAGCCGGCGCAGCACCTTCTGCAGCTGGCCCGCGCCGGTGGCGTAGGCCTCATGGCCGGCGGGATCGGCCACTTGCGCCCAGCCGGCGCGCACGTTCTCGGCGGTCAGCGCCTCGCCCTGCAGCGCCAGGCCTTCGGTCTCGTAGATGCGCGCCAGCGAGAACACGCCGCCGCCGGCCGAGAGGATCACGCCGTTGGGAGCCTCCTCGTCGAGCAGGGTCATTACGCCGGGGGAGATGGTCTCGGGCGTGATCCTGGCCGTGATCTCTCCGGGAATCAGCCCCTCGGTCATGCGCGTGGCGGCCACCGGCGCCAGGGCGTTGATGCGGATGTCGTGCTTGGCGCCTTCGATGCGCAGCGTGTTCATCAGCCCCACCGCCCCCAGCTTGGCCGCGCCGTAGTTGGCCTGTCCGAAGTTGCCGTAGAGGCCGGAGGAGGAGGTGGTGACCACGATGCGCCCGTAGCCCTGGCCGCGCATGGTCTCCCACACCGCCTTGATCGGCTTGAAGGCGCCCAGGAGGTGCACGTCGACCACCGCCTCGAAGTCGCCCAACGTCATCTTGGCGAAGGAGCGGTCGCGCAGGATGCCGGCGTTGGCGATCAGGATGTCGATGCGGCCGAAGGCGCCCAGCGTCTCGTCCACCATGCGGGCCACGCCCGTGTCATCGGTGACCGAAGCGCCGTTGGCCATGGCGCGGCCGCCCGCCTCCTCGATCTCGCGCACGACGGCCTCGGCGGCCGCCGAGGAGCCGCCCGAGCCGTCCACCGCGCCGCCCAGATCGTTGACCACCACCGCCGCGCCCCGGCGCGCCAGCTCCAGCGCATGCGCCCGCCCCAGCCCGCCGCCCGCGCCGGTGACGATGGCGGTGCGGCCGTCGAAGCGGATGGGGTCGGGCATGGGCGTCCTCGCGGTCAGGTGCTCGGCGTCAAGGCTGGGCGCGCGCCGTTTGAAGCGCCGGGGCGGTGCGGTCAACGCCGGTGCGCGCTCCCGCCCCGTTGCCGCCGCACCCCGCCCGTGCGCATGACCCCTGCAGCTTGGACGGGGGATACGTGGGTCTCAGCCTGTTGAACGCGCAGAGCCTCGTGGGGCTGGCGCTCGTGCTCCTCGTCTGCTGGGCGGCGTCGGAGAACCGGCGGCGCTTTCCGTGGAAGCTGGCGCTGGGCTCGCTCGCGGTGCAGCTGGCGCTTGTGCTGCTGCTGTTCGGCCTGCCGGCCGCGCGCGCGGCGCTGCAGGCGGTGAACGGCGCGGTGGAGGCGCTGGGCGCGGCCACCCAGGCGGGCTCGCAGTTCGTGTTCGGCTTCCTGGCCGGGGGCGCCCAGCCCTATGCGGCCACGGGGCAGCCCGCTTTCCTCTTCGCCTTCCGCGTCTTGCCGGTGATCCTTGTGGTGTGCGCGCTCTCCGCGCTGCTGTGGCACTGGCGCATCCTCAAGTGGGCGACGACCGCGTTCGGCGCGGTGTTCCAGCGAACGCTGGGCCTGCGCGGCCCCCCGGCGCTGGCGGTGGCGGCGACCATCTTCATGGGCCAGGTGGAGGGTCCGATCTTCATCCGCGCCTACCTCGACAAGCTGACGCGTTCGGAGCTGTTCACCCTGATGGCGGTGGGCATGGCCTGCGTCTCCGGCTCCACCATGGTGGCCTACGCCACCATCCTGAAGGACGCCCTGCCCAACGCGGCCGCCCATGTGCTGACCGCCTCGATCATCTCGGCGCCCGCCGGCGTGCTCCTCGCGCGGGTGCTCGTGCCGCCTGCGCCGTCGGAGGCCGACACGCCGTTCGAGGGCGGCGCGGAGAAGACCTACGACAGCGCCATCGACGCGGTGATCAAGGGCACGGGCGACGGGTTGAACGTGGCGCTCAACGTCGGCGCCGCGCTCATCGTGTTCGTGGCGCTGGTGGCCCTGGCCAATTTCGCCCTGGCGCTGCTGCCGCAGGTGGCGGGGGCGCCGATCTCCATCGAGCGCGTGCTGGGCGCGGCCTTCGCGCCCCTCGCCTGGGCGATCGGCCTGCCATGGAGCGAGGCGGGGACAGGGGGGCGGCTCCTGGGCGTCAAGCTGGTGCTGACCGAGTTCACCGCCTTCATCCAGCTGGGCCAGCTTCCCGAGGCGGCGCTCTCGCCGCGTTCGCGCATGATCATGACCTACGCCCTGTGCGGCTTCGCCAACGTGGCCTCGGTGGGGATCAACGTGGCCGGCTTCGGCGTGCTGGCCCCGAACCGGCGGGCGGAGGTCAATGCGCTGGTGTGGAAGGCGCTGCTCGCGGGGTTCCTCGCCACCTGCATGACCGCCTCGGTCGTGGGCGCCCTGCCGGCCGCGCTGTTCCTCGGCCGATGAGCGGGGAGGGGGCCGATGCGCGGCCGCTGATCGTCACCCTCAAGCTGGATGCGGCGAGCTTCGCCCGGCTGGACGATCTGCGCCGCGAGCATTTTCCCGCGGCGATCAACCGGCTGTCGGCGCACCTGACGCTGTTCCACCACCTGCCGGGCGAGCGGCTGGACGAGGTGGCCGCCGACCTCGCCGCCGTCGCCCGCGGGCCCCGGCCGCGCCTGCGGATCGGCGCGCCGCGCCTGCTCGGGCGGGGCGTGGCCTTCGACATCGATTCGGCCGGGCTGATGCAGGCCCGGCGCGAGCTGGCGCGGCGCTGGGCGCCCCTGCTCTCGGCGCAGGACCGGCAGGGCTTCCGGCCGCACGTGACGGTGCAGAACAAGGTCGAGCCCGCCGCAGCGCGCGCCCTGCGCGACGACCTGGCCCAGCGCCTCGCGCCATGGAACGGCGAGGGCGAGGCGCTGCAGCTGTGGCGCTATCTCGGCGGTCCGTGGGCGGCCGAAGCGGAGTTCGCCTTCGCGCGCTGAGCACCCTCAGCGCGAAGCGATGCGGCGCTCTTGGGCGAAGTAGTCGTCGATGGCGGCGGCCAGGCGATCCATCATGCGGCGGCGCTCGTGCGCATCGGTGAGGCGCGCCTCGTCGTCGGGGTTGGTGATGAAGCCCATCTCCAGCAGCACCGCCGGCACGTCGGGCGCCAAGAGCACCATGTAGTTCGCATCGCGGTGCGAGCGCCGCAGCAGGGGCGAGACCTCCCCGATCTCGTCCAGCACCTCCTCGGCGAACACCGAGGAGCGGTTGCGTGTCTCGCGCTGGGTGAGGTCGAACAGGATGTGGTTCACGGCTGGATCGGCGCCGGGCATGCGCACGTCGAACCAGTTGGCGCCGTGGCGTTCGCCGCCGGCGCCGAACACGCTGGCCGAGGAGCGGTCGGCGCCGTGTTCGCTCATGGTGTAGACGGTGGCGCCCTTCAGCTCGGGCTCGGTCCCGGCATCGGCGTGCAGCGCGATGAAGAGGTCCGCGTTGGCGCGCCGCGCGATGCGCACGCGCTCGGTCAGCGGCACGAAGACGTCGCTGTCGCGGGTCATGACGACCTTGTAGCGGCCGCTCTTCAGCAGGCGCTCCTTCAGCGCCTGTGCGGCGGCGAGGGTGATTCGCTTCTCCAGCGCCTCGTTTCCGTGGGCGCCGGGGTCCTTGCCGCCGTGACCGGCGTCGATCACCACGATCTTCTTGGCGGGGACGAGGGGCTCCACCGGCGCATCGATCCGCACGTTGCGGGCCTGGGCCGCCTTGGCGGGCGGCAGCGGCTGGTCGTCGCCCTCGAGGTCGACCACGTAGCGATAGGCCTCGATCCCGTCGGCGGGGGGCAGCAGGAAGCGGCGCTTGACCACGGCGGGCCGCGCCAGCTGCAGGTTCAGCCGGGCCGCGCCCGCGTCGTCGTCCACCGTCCAGTGGCGCACGAGGCCCGCGCCCGCACCCTCCATGTCGCCCGAGGCGTCGGCGCCCACGAGATCGAGGCGCACGAGGCCGGTGGGATCGGCGCCCTCGAGCAGCCGACCCTTTGCGGCCCCGGCCAGTTCGACCACCACCCGCGTGGTGTGGGCGTCGCCGCCCAGGCGGACCTTGAGCACGGTCGCGCCCGGCGACGGCGCGGGGCCCGTCGCGGCGGCGGCCGCGCCGGTGAGCACGCACAGGGTGGCGGCGGCGCGGAGCGCGCGACCGGTCCAGCCTCGACGCAAGCCTTGCACCGTCGCTCCGTGTCCCCTTCGCCGCGGCTGCGGCCTTGTCCGATCCCTTGCACGCGCCATGTAGACAAAGGCTTAACCACGGCCCCCGCGGCCTTGCGGCGCTGCGCTTTTCTTTCGCAGGCGTTTGCTGCACAGTCCCCCGCGCCGCGATGCGCCGCTCGACTTCGAGCGCGCCCGCCGCACCATCACCCCGCGCCTCGCCGCCGCGCTTGCCAGAGCGACGCGGGCGCACCCAAGCCGCCGCGGTTCTGCGTACTGTGCGCAAGGCCGTTTGCAGGACAACCCATGGGCCGCGTCGCCTCCGCCCCGTACCGACCGATCGCTGCAGCACAGCTGCCCGGCGTCGGCGGGGCCGAACGTGCGACCGCCCCCACTCGGCGCCCGGACTTCGCGTCCGCCGCGCGCCGCACAAGGCTTACACATGACCAAGAGAATGCTGATCGACGCGGCGCATGCCGAGGAGACCCGCGTCGCCGTCGTCGATAACGGCAAGATAGAGGAACTCGACTTCGAGATCGCCGCCAAGCGCCAGCTTCGCGGCAACATCTACCTCGCCAAAGTGGTTCGCGTGGAACCCTCGCTGCAGGCGGCCTTCGTGGAGTACGGCGGCAACCGCCATGGCTTCCTCGCCTTCAGCGACATACACCCCGACTATTTCCAGATCCCCGCAGCCGACCGCGAAGCCCTGCTGCGCGAAGCGGCCGAGCACCACGACGACGAGCCGCACGAGGCCGCGGAGGGCGAGGACCACCGCGACGACGACGCCGCCGTCGAGCGCGAACTCGACCGCCGGCGCGAGCGCATGCTGCGCCGCTACAAGATCCAGGAGGTGGTGCGCCGCCGCCAGATCATGCTGGTGCAGGTCGTCAAGGAGGAGCGCGGCAACAAGGGTGCGGCGCTCACCACCTACCTGTCGCTGGCCGGGCGCTACTGCGTGCTCATGCCCAACACTGCGCGCGGCGGCGGCATCAGCCGCAAGATCGTCAGCGCCACCGATCGAAAGCGCCTGAAGAGCGCGGTGGCCAGCCTGGACGTGCCCGCGGGCATCGGCCTGATCGTGCGCACCGCCGGCGCCAGCCGCACCAAGGCCGAGATCAAGCGCGACTACGAGTATCTGCTGCGCATGTGGGAAACCATCCGTGAAACCACCCTGCAATCGATCGCCCCCTCGCTGATCTACGCGGAGGAGGATCTGGTGAAGCGCGCGGTGCGCGACATGTTCGACAAGGAGTTCGACTCGATCCAGGTCGAAGGTGAGGCTGGTTACAAGGAGGCGCGTGACTTTATGCGCCTGATCATGCCCAGCCAGGCCAAGAAGGTCATCCACTACAAGGACATGACACCCTTGTTCGTGCGTCATCGGGTGGAAGACCAGATCGGCCAGATCCATTCGCCGGTCGTGCCGCTGCGCTCCGGCGGCTATCTGGTCATCAACCAGACCGAGGCGCTGGTCGCCATCGACGTCAACTCGGGTCGCGCCACGCGCGAGCGCAACATCGAGCAGACTGCGCTGAAGACCAACCTCGAGGCCGCCGAGGAGGCCAGCCGCCAGCTGCGCCTGCGCGACCTGGCCGGCCTGATCGTCATCGACTTCATCGATATGGACGAGGGCAAGAACAACCGGGCCGTCGAAAAGGTGCTGAAGGACTGCCTGAAGGACGACCGCGCCCGCGTGCAGATGGGCAAGATCAGCGTGTTCGGCCTGATGGAGATCAGCCGCCAGCGTCGCCGCATGGGCGTGCTGGAGGGCTCCACCCACGTCTGCCAGACCTGCGCGGGAACCGGGCGCATCCGCTCCACCGAATCGGCGGCGCTGGAGGCGCTGCGTGCGGTGGAGCTGGAGGCGGTGAAGGGCGGCGCCGGGGCGGCCAACCTCAAGCTGCCGCAGGCGGTGGCGCTCTACGTGCTCAACTGCAAGCGCGCCTTCCTGCAGCGCCTGGAGGAGACCCACGGCCTCCTCGTCACCGTGCATCTCGACGACGGTCTGGCCGGCGACGAGCAGGTGATCGAGCGCACCGAAAGCCGCGAAGGCGGCTCGCAGGGCCTGCAGCTCGAGCCGCCGGTGGTGGCCCCCGCCACCTCCGACGACATGGACTTCGAGGCCGACGACGACGATCCAGCCGAACCGGGCGACGTCGAGGAGGTCGAGACGCGAACCGACGAGGATCTCGGCGACGCCCGCGACTCCGATGGCCGAGGCGGCCGTCGCCGCCGGCGCCGCGGAGGGCGCGCGCGCGCGGACGAGGCGGGTACGGCCGACGCCGGCTCCACGGAAGGCGATGAAGCCGCCGCCGCGGAACCGCGCGAGGAGGGCGCCGAGGACGAGGGCGATGACAGCGAGCGCGGTCGCCGCCGCCGCCGCGGCCGTCGCGGTGGCCGGCGCACCCGCGAGGAGGGCGCCGCCCCGCAGGGCGCCGACGCCTACGCCTGGCGCAGCGGCGGTCGCGTTCCCGAAGGCGCGGACGTCTACGCCTGGCGCGATCCCAACGGGGCGCCGGCGATCGAGGGCGCCCCGCCCGTCACGACGTCGACCGCCGCCGACTACGACACGGCCGCTCCGCAGGTCGAGGGCGCGGCGGACGTCCATGCCCGGAGCGATGCGGACGCCGCCGCACCATCGGCCGAGCCGCAGCCCGCGGGCGCCGATGCCGCGGCCACAGCCGTCGAGGCCGAGCCGGTCGCCGCCAAGCCGCGCCGCGTGCGCGCCCCGCGCCGTCGCAAGACGGCGGAGCCGAGCGAGTCGCTGGAGGTCGCGCCGGCCGCCGAGGGTCACGCTGACGCCGTGGCCGCAGCTTCCGCAGAGGCCCTGACGGAGACGTCGATGGAGCCCGTCGCCGACGCGCCTTCGGCCGATGCCGCCCCTGCGGCGAACGCGCCGGTCGAGGCCGAGGCGCCCGAGCCGGTGGCGCCCGCCGATCCTGACTTCGTGGCGGAGCCGGAGGTGGTGCAGGCGGTCTCCGCCCCCGCGCTGCCCACCACCCCGCCCGCGCCCGATCCCAGCGAGATCCGCGGCGCACCCGCGGCGCCGCGTCGCGGCTGGTGGCGTCTGCGCGGGTGAACGGCTAAGGACGGCGCAGGGGGAGAGCCGGGCGCGCGTGGCCCGGTGCGGAGCATGTGCATGGCCGCCGCCTCCCGACTCTGCGCCGTCCGCCGGCCGCTGCGCCAGCACCTTGCGGTGAGCGCCTGCGTCGCGGCGGCCCTGTGCGGCGTGGCCGCCACGCCAGCCGCCGCCCAGCGCGCGAGCGGCCCGCAGCTGATCCGCGATACCGAGATCGAGGAGATATTGCACCAGGAGTGCGACCCGATCTTCGCCGCGGCGGGGCTGGGCAAGGTGACCATCCTTCTCGTTCAGGACAACGACATCAACGCTGGCACGCTCAGCGGCCAGGTGATGGCGCTCAACACCGGCACCATCCTCAAGGCCGAGACCCCGGGCGAACTGCAGGGCGTGATGGCGCACGAGAGCGGCCACGCCGCGCGCGGCGACACCGTGCGCGGCCAGGGCGAGATGGCGCGCGCGGGCCTGGCCCCCATGATCCTCACCCTGGCGCTGGGCGTGCTGGCGGCGGCGGCGGGCGCACCAGAGGCCGGGCTGGCGTTGGCGGGCTCGGCCCCCGGTTTCGGCCAGCTGAGCTCGCTCGGCTATTCGCGCGAGATGGAGAGCCGCGCCGATCAGGCGGCCGTCACCTATCTGGAGAAGGCGGGGGATTCCTCGCAGGGTCTGGTCGATTTCTTCGACAACATGCGCTATCAGGAGGTGTTCTCCGAGGCGCGGCGCTACAAGTTCTTCGTCGATCACCCGATCAGCGCCGACCGCATCGAGAGCCTGCGTCGCCGTGCGCAGGAGCAGCCGCATTACAACACACCCGAGAACCCCGCGCTGATCGAGCGATTTGAGATCATGAAGGCCAAGCTCAAGGCCTTTACCGACTATCCCCAGCAAACCTTCATCACCTACACCGAAGCCGACACTTCCTTCCCGGCGCGATATGCGCGGGCGATCGCCTATTACAAGCAGCTGGATACCGACAAGGCGATCAGCCTGATCGACGGCCTGATCAAGGACTACCCCACCGATCCCTACCTCTACGAGCTCAAGGGGCAGGTCTATTTCGAGAGCGGCCATCTCAAGGAGGCCGAGGCGGCCCACACTCTGGCGGTGAAGCTCAAGCCGGGCGCGCCGCTGCTGCAGGTCAACCTGGCGCAGGCGATCCTGGCGCAGGACGACGGCAAGCGCGCCGACGACGCCATCCCCCACCTGCAGAAGGCGCTGGCGGTCGAGGACGACAACTCCTTCGCCTGGCGCCTGATGAGCGAGGCCTACGACGCCAAGGGCGAGGCCGGCCCGGCGCGCCTGGCGGCGGCCGAGGAGAAGTACTCCATCGGCGACAAGGTGCAGGCGCGCATCTTCGCCATGCGCGCGCGCGAACTCCTGCCGCGCAACACGCCCCAATGGCGGCGCGCCACCGACATCGTGCTGGTGTCCAACCCCTCCAACGACGACCTCAAGCAGCTGGCGCGCCAGACGGGCTGAGTCCCGCGCGCGCCTTAGGATCACCGCATGCACCGTCTGATCACCGCCCTGTTCGCGGGCGCGACCCTTCTCATGGGCGCGTCGGGCTGCTCGGCGCAGACCTCCAAGGCGCAGGCCGTCGCCGCGTCCGCGCCGGGCGACGCGGCCTTCGGCGCGCGGGTGCGCGCCTACCTCCTGGCCCACCCTGAGGTGATCGCCGAGGCGCTGCAGACGCTGCAGGAGAAGGAGACGGCCCAGGCCGCCGCCGACGCCCGCGCCTCCATCCTGACCCACCGCGCGGCGCTCGACCGCGACCCCCGCGATCCGGTGGAGGGGAACCCGAATGGGTCGAAGACGATGGTGGAGTTCTTCGACTACCGCTGCCCCTACTGCCGCGTGGCCGCGCCCGAGCTGCCCGCCTTCCTCAAGCTGCATCCCGACGTGCGGCTGGTGATGAAGGAGTTCCCCATCCTCTCCGAGCAGTCGGAGACCGCGGCGCGCTACGCCCTCGCGGCGGGGAAACAGGGCAAGTACTGGCCGGTGCACCAGGGGTTGATGAAGCTGCCCCAGCTGACCGATGCGGCGATCCAGGACGTGCTGAAGGAGAACGGCGTCGACCTCGCCCGCGCCAAGACCGACGCGGACTCGCCCGCCGTCCGCCGCCAGATCGAGGACGTCCACGCCCTGGCCACGGCCCTGGCGATCAACGGCACGCCCACCTTCATCGTCGGCGACACCCTCTCCGCCGGCTGGCTGCCGCAGGAGCTGGGCGCGGCGCTGAAGCGCAAGTAGGGCTGGGGCGGCCGCAGCGCCGGCGTCGGCGGGCGACAGCCCTCATGGCTTTCAGCCCACGTCCTTGGCCAGCACGCCGATCTCGCCCGGCGGGAGCGCGCCGGCCGGGCGGCGCGGCGGGCGCATGGCGAGCACCGCCGCCAGCGCGCAGGCCGCCACCGCGGCGAAGCCCCAGAAGGCGGGGGTGAAGCTTCCCAGCCGATCGTGGCTCACCCCCGCGAGCCAGGGCCCCACCGCCGCCAGCGTCGAGACCAGGCACATCAGCGAGAACAGCTCCAGGTTCCGGCGCCGCCCGAAGTAGGCCAGCAGCAGCACGGCGGTGGCGAGGTAGGACAGGCCGTAGCCCACGCCGACGCCCACGACGTAGAGCGCCGCCAGCCCCGGTCCGTGCGCCAGCGCCAGCGCCCCCATGCCCACGATCAGGAAAGCCAACGCCGCCGCCGTCAGCGCGCGGGGACCGACACGCTGGGACAGGGCGCCGCCCGCCAGACGCGAGAGCGCGTTGAGCAGGTTGTCGGCCGCCAGGAACCCGGCCGCCAGGCCCGCGCCGATGCCGCGCTCGCTGAGGTGCTGCACCGAGGTGGAGTTCACGCTCACCCCGCACAGCAGGTAGGCGGTGTAGGCGCCCGTCACGATCCAGAACTGCGGCGTGCGCACGGCGTCGCGCACGCGCCAGCCGTCCTCGACCTCGGCCGCGCGGGAGGGGGCCTCGCCGCCGCGGCGCTCCCAGCGGGGGTCGACCGCCAGTGCGGCCACGCCTGCGAGCGCCAGCACCACGGCGGCCAGGGTCCACCAGTAGCCGCGCCACCCGTGCTCCAGCCCCAGCCGGCTGAGCAGCGGCCCGGCCGCGCCTCCCAGGCCGCCGGCGGTGAAGTACAGGCCGAGCGGGAAGGCGGGGCGCGCGAAGCTGCGCGCCAGCACGTAGGCGCCGGGGATGATGGCGGCCAAGGCGAAGCCCAGCCCGGCCAGCGCCGCCCCCACGAAATAGCCGCCGACGCCGTGGGCGCGGGCGAACAGCGCCAGGCCGGCGGCCAGCACCACGCCGCCGGCCGCCAGCGTCGCGCGCACCCCCAGCACGCGGATCACCACCGCCGGCGCCAGGCTCGCCAGGCCGCAGGCCACCGCCAGCACGGTGAAGCCCAGCCCCGCCGCGCTCCAGCTCCAGCCGAGCTCGGCCACCATGGCCGGCAGCACCACGCCCAGCGAGGTGAAGGTCGCCGCGGTGATGGCGAAGAACAGAAGGCCGAGCGCCCCCAGCGCCCCCCAGGCGCGGGCGCCGCCGCCGGCGGAGGCGAAGGGGGTCAGAAGCGCCTCCGCAAGGCCACGCGCCAGGTGCGGCCCACGCTCGGCAGGGCGGCCACGGAGGAATACACGTCGGCCACGGGCGTGAAGTAGAGGGCGTCCGCCAGGTTGTCGACGTTCAGCGTGGCGCGCCAGGGGCCGTGCTCGAGGAAGCCGGAGGCGTTCAGCACGGCGTAGTCGGGCAGGCGCACCGCGCCCGGCAGCACGCCGGCGGTGGTGGCGCCGGCGTAGGTCAGGGCCAGCGTCGTTCCCGCCCGGCCCCAGGCGTGCGGCTGCGAGGTGTAGACTCCCGCCACGCTCGCCACCTTCCGGGGCAGGCGGGTGTCGGTATAGTCGCCCGGGCGCAGCTGCGAGGTGGCGAACACGAAGTAGCCGCCGCCGTACACGTCCGCCCCCGGCAGGCCCACGGCGAAAGGGGGGATCGCCTGCGTCGAGCCATCCGGCCCGCGCACGGTCGTGCGCTGCAGGTTCCCGGCGAAGGTGAAGCTGAAGGTGCGGGTGAGGAGGAGGCGCGCCTCGAGCTCGACGCCCTCGCCGCGCGTACCCACCACTGCGTCCCCCTGGCCGAGGTCGGCGCGCGTCTGGCGGTAGACGTCCAGCGCGCCGGTGAGCCGGCCGTGCAGCGCCCGCCACTTCACCCCGGCCTCGCTAAGCCGTGACGTGGAGAGCCAGGCCCCGCCCGCAATCAGCTGCGGGAAGACGCCGTCGGCCTGGTTCACCTGCAGCGCCTGCGTCTGCGCCAACGTCACGTAGGGGCGCAGGCCGTAGGGCAGCTGCACCGCCAGGCTGCCGTTCCAGCTGAACGCCCCGTCGGAGGCCGTGTAGGTGCGGCTCGGATCGACGCCGAACACCAGCGTGCCGTCGTCGCGGCTGGTGACGCTGTAGCGGTCGTAGCGGGCGCCGCCTGTGAGGTCGAAGGCGCCCCAGGTCACGTCGCCCTGCACGAAGGGGCCGCCGTTGATCGTGCGGCTGGTGGCGTCGGTCTCCCACGTCAAGCCGACGCCGCCGGGCTCGGCGCTGAACGGGTCGTCGAGGATGTCGGTGGGCGCGGGGCCGGCGATCAGGTCGCGCCGGTCGAGCGCGATGTTCCCGCCGTTGAAGCTCTCCTTGTCACGGCTGTCGGTGCGCCGGGCGGAGACGCCGGCGATCGCCTCGGCGGTCACTGGCCCCAGCGCGCGCATCGCGTCGTAGTACAGCCGGGCCTCGGCGGCTCGCGCCTGGTAGTCGGCCGGGTAGCCGTAGGAGACGAAGCGGGTGTTGGAGAGCTGGTCGAAGAAGCCGGCCAGCACCAGCCGGTCGTGGCCTCCCACCCGGCGGGAGAGTTCAGCGGTGGCGGTCTGGGTGTCGGTGCCGCTGAAGTCGCGGTCGCTGACGAACACGTCCCGCCGGCCGAGGCGTGAGGTTCCCACACCGCTGTCCAGGGTGAAGCGCGGGTCGATGGCGGGCGTCCCGCCGAAATAGGGAGTGAGGAGGCCGCCGGGCCCGATCTCGTTGGGCGTGAGGCGCCCGTCGCCGTCGAGGTCGACCAGCGTCAGGTCGCGGCCGGTGGTGTAGCTGCGGTGGTCGACCAGCGCCTGGGTCAGCCGGTTCCAGCCCGGCGTCTGCACCGCGCCCTCCACCCGCTCGACCATGGCGCCCAGCGAGAGGCGCCAGCGCGGCGCGAGGTCGAGGTCGACCTGCAGCTGGCCCAGCGCATGGCGCGGATCGATCCCCTGGTAGTAGCCCGGCCCCGTCTCGGCCTCGGCGTAGAGCGACACGCCGCCGCGCAGGGCGCCCAACGCCAGCGGCGCGGCCAGCCGCCCGTCCACCCGGCCGTAGCCATAGGCGCCGCCGCCCGCCTCCACCTCGCCGGTGACGGCGTCGGGAAACGCGGTTCCGGCGATCCCGAAGGCGCGGGAGGACTTGGGCGTGACGTCGAGGTAGCCGCCCACCTTGCCGGGGCCGAACAGGGGCGTGGGGGGTCCGCGCACCACGTCCACCCGCTCGGCGGCGCCGAGCGGCGTGGGGTAGGTGCCGCGGTTCTCGATGCGCCTGAAGCCGGCGAAGTAGGTGTCGGCCAGGGTGCCGCGCAGGTTCAAGGCGCCCGCCACCCCGTAGTAGCTGTCGGTGAAGGCGCCGGGGGCCACGGCGGTGAGATCGTCGATGGTGCGCACGCCGTAGCGGTCCAGCGTCTCGGCGGTGGCCAGGCTGGCGGCGCGCGGCGTCTCGTACAGCGGCTTGGCCAGGCCCAGCACCGCGGCCCCGGCGCGGCGCTCCAGGAGGCCCGCCGGATCGGCGGTGACCACCACCTCCGACACGGGCGGCGCAGGCGCGGCGACCTGCGCCGCCGCCGCCGCGGGCAGGACGGCTGCGCCGGTCACGGCCAGGATGAGAGGGCGGGCGATGCGCAGCACAGGTCGTGCGGTATTTGATCATGGTAGAGAGATCAAGCATCTCACCAAATCTAACCGCTGAAATGTCACGCGACATCTCAGAGCACGTATTCGAATGCTTGCACACCTCACCGAGATCGACACGCGCGCCCGCACGCGTCAAGCTGTGGCCCATGACGACCGCACCGCCCGCGCCCGAACTCCTCAAGGCGCGCGCCTACGAGCAGATCCTGGTCGACATCGTCATGGGCGACCTCGCCCCCGGCGCGCAGGTCGACGAGCGGGCGCTGGCGCGGCGCTACGGCGTGGGCCTGGCCGGCGTGCGCGACGCGCTGGCGCGGTTGGCGCTGGAGGGGCTGGTCGCGCGCCGCCCGCGCCTGGGCACGGTGGTGGCTTCGCTCGACCTTCGCGAGATCGAGGCCGCCTTCGAGGTGCGCAGCCTCTTGGAGGGTCGTTCCGCCGCCCTGGCCGCCCGCAACGCCACCGCCGCCGACGCCGCCGCGGTGGCGGCCGCCTTCCACGGGGCCGAGGCGGCGGTCGCGGCCCGCGATCTGCGCGCGCTCGTGGCCATGGACCGCGCCTTCCACCGCGCGGTGGCGCAGGCGGCGCACAACGACCTCCTCGCCCGCTACCTGCTGAGCCTGCAGAACATCGCCGCCCGCTACTGGGTGCACGCCATGGGCCGCCAGCCCCCGGCCGATCAGCTGGCCGACATCGCGCTGCACCGCGACCTCGCCCGCGCCATCGCCGCCGCCGACGAGGGAGCCGCAGAGGCCGCCATGGCCCGCCTGATCGGCGACCCGCCCAGCCTCACGCCCGGCGCCCGCCTGCGTGACAGCGCGGGCAGGGCGGTGGTCTGACACCGCCCGATCCGTGCCACGGCTGCGCTTCGCTTGCGGCGCCGGGGCCCTTCACCTAAGCCCACCAGCCGCCCTGGACCCGGCTCGACCGGGTGGCTCTTCCGGCCGCCGATCCGCCGGATCCCCGCATCTGAACGGCGCGACCGCACGCACGCGGGCGACGTCCATCCTGCGCGAGACCTCATGACCCTGCAGACCGCCGCCCGCCTCGGCTGGGCCTCCAACGTCCGCGTGGACGTGCTTTCCGGGCTGGTGGTCGCCCTGGCGCTGATCCCGGAGGCCATCGGCTTCTCGATCATCGCCGGCGTGGATCCCAAGGTCGGCCTCTACGCCTCGGTGGTGATCGCCTGCGTGATCGCCTTCACCGGCGGGCGGCCCGCCATGATCTCGGCCGCGACCGCGGCGACCGCGGTCGTCATGGGACCGCTCGTGCATGCGCACGGGGTGCAATACCTCTTCGCCGCCTCCATCCTCATGGGCGTGTTCCAGATCGGCGCCGGCCTCTTGAAGCTCGGCCGGCTGATGCGGTTCGTCTCCCAGTCGGTGATGACCGGCTTCGTCAACGCCCTGGCGATCCTGATCTTCCTGGCGCAGTTGCCGCAGATCGTGGGGGCGACGCCCACGACCTACGGCCTGATCGCCCTGGGGTTGGCGGTGATCTACCTGTTCCCGCGCCTCACCAAGGCCGTGCCTTCCCCCCTGGTCGCCATCGCCGGGCTGACGGCGCTCACCGTCGCCTTCAAGCTCGACGTGCGCCGCGTCGCCGATCTCGGCCAGTTGCCCTCGACCTTGCCGAGCTTCGCCTTGCCCGCGGTTCCCGCCACCTGGGAGACGCTGCGCATCATCGCGCCCGTGGCGCTGACGCTGGCCGCCGTGGGGCTGCTGGAGTCGCTCCTCACCGCCCAGATCGTGGACGACATGACCGACACCACCAGCGACAAGAGCCGCGAGTGCATGGGCCAGGGCGTCGCCAACATGGTCTCGGCGGTGTTCGGGGGCATGGGAGGCTGCGCCATGATCGGCCAGTCGGTGATCAACATCTCCTCCGGCGGCCGCACCCGGCTTTCGACGCTGGTGGCGGGGGTGGCGCTGCTCGTCCTGCTGGTGGCGCTGCACGGCCTCCTGGCCGTCGTGCCCGTCGCGGCGCTGACCGCGGTGATGCTGATGGTGTCGATCAACACCTTCTCGTGGGGGTCGCTAGGACGCCTGCGCACCAATCCGTGGCCGTCGTCGATCGTCATGCTGGCGACGGTCGTCACCGTGGTCGCCACCCGTGACCTGGCCAAGGGCGTGCTGGTGGGCGTCGTGCTGTCGGGCGTCTTCTTCGCGGGCAAGGTCTCGCGCCTGACGCGCGTCGATGCCGATCTCTCGAGCGATGGACGAACCCGAACCTACCGCATTTGCGGTCAGGTCTTCTTCGCTTCCGCCAGCGCCTTTTCCGACGCGATCGACCTCCTGGAGCGCGTGGAGCACATCGTCGTCGATGTCAGCGACGCCCACTTCTGGGACATCTCCGCCGTCGCAGCGCTCGACCGCGTGGTGATGAAGGGGCGCCGACAGGGGCGCGACATGCAGGTGATCGGCCTGAACGCCGCCAGCGCCACCCTGGTCGAACGCTTCGGCGCCCACGACAAGAGCGAAGCTGGGGTCGTGGTGGCGCACTGATCCGCGCGGCCGCCCCAGGGAGGCCGGGCCTGCAAGGCCGAGGGCGCGTGCGCTTCAGCCGGCGTCCGCCAGCGCGTAGGCCGCCGCCAGATCGTGCACGAACAGGTCGAACTCACGCGTCTTGGCGGCTTCGTCGGGCAGGCGCAGCAGGAAGCTCGGGTGCACGGTGAGGAAGCCGGTCGCCCCGTCGTCCAGCGCGCCGACCACGCCGCGGTTCTTCATCACCGGGATGGCGCGGTGGAACACGGCCTGCCCGGCCGTGGCCCCCAGCGCCACCACCACCTTGGGCTTGACCAGCCGGCGCTCGTTCCCGAGCCACCAGTTGCAGGCGGTGATCTCGCTCGTGTTGGGCTTGGCGTGGATGCGGCGCTTGCCGCGCAGCTCGTGCTTGAAGTGCTTGACCGAGTTGGTGACGTAGGTCGCCTCGCGCGGCACGCCGGCCGCGGCCAGCGCCCGGTCGAACAGCTGGCCGGCGGGCCCGACGAAGGGCTTGCCCGCCAGATCCTCCATGTCGCCCGGCTGCTCGCCCACGAACATCAGCGGCGCGTGCGCCGGGCCCTGGCCGGGCACGCCCTGGGTGGCGTCGCGCCACAGGTCGCAGCGGCGGCACATCTGCACGCCGGCCGTGACGTCGGTGAGCGAGTTCAGCGCGAGGCCCCCGTCCACCGGCTCGTTGCGCTGGGCGCGGGCGGCGGCCCGCAGGGCGCGTTCGGAAGGCTGGGTCGGCGCGGCCTCGACCATGGCTTGCGTGCGTCCCTGCGCGTTGGCGACGAGTTCTGGAATGGCGGCGGCCTCGGGAAGGTTCTTCCAATAGTGCTCGGCCATGTGCTGGCGCATGACCTTGGGGTTCAGCCGCGCCGGGTTGAAGATCGAGCGGTAGTAGTCGCGCCAGGCGTCCTCGGCCGCGTCCTCCTCAGGCAGACCATCGGGCGCGCCACCCAGCGAGTAGGCGAGCCGGCGATCCTTCCACTCCACCGTCACGTAGGGGGTGGCGATGGTGAAGCGCACGTTGGCGAGGCGCCGCACGAAGAACTGCACGCCGCGCGCGATGATGTAGTGCGGCGGCTCATACCAGCTGAAGTACTCCTCCGGCGCGCGCACGTAGCCAGGATCCGTCTCGGCCTTCACGTCCTCGGCCTTGGGATCGTCCACGCGGCGGAAGCGCACGAAGGCGTGCATCTTGTGTTCGGCCTGGTGCACCGCCTTCTGCATGAGCAGCGCGTGCGCCACCTCGGGATCGGTGAGCAGCCCCATGAGCTGCGGCTCGTCGCGCAGCCGCCACAGCAGACGATAGAGCCGGTCGAACCGGTCCTCGTCGCGGTGGCAGATCACCGCCTGCGCCAGCGAGACGAACTCGCGCGCCACGTTGAAGGTCGCACCCGCCGCCGCCGGCGGGGGCGGCTCGCCCCCGAACAGCCCGGCCTCCGCCTCGCCCACGCTCCACCGCACTTCGGCGGGTTCGACCTCCGCCAGCCGCAACGCGCGAGCGGCGCTCCGCCAGCCGTCGAAGTCGGCCACGTGGGCGAGGCGCACGGCGTGCATGCGGCCTCAGAACATCTCGAGTTGGCGCGGCGCGGCGCTAGGCGAGAGCGCGCGCATCCGTTCGTCCAGATCGGCGCCGTCGATCACAGCCGTCGGCCGCCAGTCGGGCGTCACCACGAAGGGCTTCATCCGCTTGATGGCGCCGCCCACCCGGGCGAGGTCCTCGAACGTAAGGCGCTTCAGCCGCCGCACGGCCAGGAGCTTGTCCACTGACTTCACGCCCAGTCCCGGCACGCGCAGCAGCGCCTCGCGATCGGCTATGTTCACATCCAGCGGGAACCAGGCGCGGTTCTTGAGCGCCCAGGCCAGCTTGGGGTCGATCACCGGGTCGAGCATCCCCTGGTCGGCCGCCGAGACGATCTCGGTGCGCGAGAACCCATAGAAGCGCATCAGCCAGTCGGCCTCGTACAGCCGATGCTCGCGCATCATGTGCGGCCGCTGCGAGGGCAGCACCGAGGAGCTGTCGGGAATGGGGCTGAAGGCCGAGTAGTACACCCGCTTCAGCTTGAAGCCGCCGTAGAGGCCCTCCGAGCGCTGCAGCACGTCGGCGTCGGTCGAGGCGTCGGCCCCCACGATCATCTGAGTGGATTGCCCGGCCGGGGCGAATCGCGGCGCGCGCCTTTTGGTGTGCGTGCGGTCCTTGGCGCCGGCGATGCCGTAGGCGACCTGGCCCATGCTCTGGCGGATGTTGAGCGGCGTCTTCTCCGGCGCCAGGCGCTCCAGGCTGGCGTCCTGCGGCAGCTCGATGTTGACGCTGAGCCGGTCGGCGTAGAGCCCGGCCTCCGCCGCCAGCTCCGGCGACGCCCCGGCGATCAGCTTGAGGTGGATGTAGCCGCGGAAGTCATGCACCTCGCGCAGCGTCTTCGCCACCAGCGTCATCTGCTCTTGCGTGTAATCCGCTGAGCGGATCACGCCGGACGACAAAAAAAGACCTTCAATATAATTGCGTTTATAGAAATCTATTGTGAGGCGAACCACTTCTTCAACTGAAAAGCGGGCGCGCTCTACGTTCGAGCTGACCCGATTGATGCAATAGACGCAGTCGAAGAGGCAGAAGTTGGTGAGCAGAATCTTGAGCAGGCTGACGCAGCGCCCGTCCGGCGTGTAGGCGTGGCACACGCCCATGCCTCCGGTGGTCGAGCCCACGCCGCGCCCATTCAGCGAATTGCGCTTGGCCCCGCCGCTCGACGCACACGAGGCATCGTATTTGGCCGCGTCCGCCAAAATCTCGAGCTTGCGGCGGAGGGGGAGGGTGGCCACGATTCGATGTCTACGGTTCGCGCTTCGTTCCGTCCAGCGGAGCTTTAGCCCAGCCGCGTGAACGTGTTAGCGATCCGCGCATGCATGACGTCGCCTTTCGCATCGCCGCACCGGCCGATGTCGACGCTGTCGTCATCCGCGTGCAGTCGGCCTATCGGGGGGAGGCGAGCCGGCGGGGCTGGACCACCGAGGCGGACCTTTTGGACGGCCAGCGGATCGACGCCGAGAGCGTAGCCGCCCTGATCGCGCGCCCTCGCAGCGCCGTCATCCTCGCCCAGGCGCAGGAAGACCTCGCCGCCTGCATCCATGTCGACGTTGACGGCGACACCGGCCACTTCGGCATGTTCGCCGTCGATCCGGAGCGGCAGGCGGCGGGTCTCGGCCGCCGGCTCCTGCAGCGGGCGGAAGCGCACGCGCGCGACGTCTGGGGTGCGAGCGAGATGTGCTTGGACGTGATCGCCTCGCGCGTCGAGCTGATCGCCTGGTACGAGCGGCGCGGCTATCGCCGCACGGGCGCGACCTCGCCCTTCCCCTACGGCGACGCGCGCTTCGGCCTGCCGCGACGCGGCGACCTGCACTTCATCGCCATGGCCAAGGCGCTGGCGCCGGCGGAGTGATCGCGCTTCCCCAGCCGCCGCGTTGCCGCTAGGCCTGCGCGTCCATGGCCCAGCCCGCCGGCTTCCAGCTGCGATCCGATGTCGGCGGCCGCCGCGTACTGGCGCTCACCGGCGACTGGACGGCGGCGGGCCTCGGCCGTGCGCCGGCGCGACTGTCCGCCGAGGCCGGGCGCCTCGGCTCGGCCCTGGCGCTGGATCTCGATGGCCTCGGCCATTTCGACACCGCCGGCGCCCTGGCGCTGGTGGAGTCGGCGAAGGTGGACGCCGCAGCCATCGGCCACGCCCGCCCCGACGCCGCGCGCCTGCTGGAACTCGTGGCCTCCGCCCCGCCGCACATTCCGCCGCCCAAGTCTCCCGGTGGGGTGATCGACACGCTGCTGGTGCGGCTGGGCGGGGGCGTGATCGCCTTCTTCGACGACCTGGTGGGCGCCTTCGCCTTTCTGGGCCGGCTGTTGGCGGCGGTCGCGCTGGTCGTGGCGCATCCCTCTCGCCTGCGCGTGGCGCCCACCGTCGCGCTGATGGAGCGCGCGGGGCTGGACGCCGCGCCGATCGTGGGGGTGCTGAGCTTCTTCGTGGGCGCGACCCTGGCCTTTCTGGGCGCCTCGCTGCTCGCCCAGTTCGGCGCGCAGGTCTACGCGGTCGAGCTGGTGGGCATCGGCATGCTGCGCGAGTTCGGCGTGCTGATCACCGCCATCATCCTGGCCGGCCGCTCCGCCTCCTCCTTCGCCGCCGAGATCGGCGCCATGCGCATGAACCAGGAGGTGGACGCCATGCGCACCATGGGCGTGGATCCCTTCCAGGCGCTGGTGGTGCCGCGCTTCATCGCCATGCTGACCATGACGCCGCTGCTCACCTTCATCGCCATGGCGGCGGGGCTGTTCGGCGGCATGGTCGTGGTGTGGGGGGTGCTCAACCTCTCGCCCACCTTCTTTGTGGAGCGCCTGCTGGAGAACGTGGGGCCGATCCCCTTCTGGCTGGGCATGTGCAAGGCGCCGGTGCTGGCGGTGATCATCGCCGCCATCGGCTGCCGCCAGGGCATGGAGGTGGGCGGCGATGTGGAGCAGCTGGGCCGTCGCGTCACAGGCGCGGTGGTGCAGGCGCTGTTCGCCATCATCGTGGTCGACGCCGTCTTTGCGGTGATCTTCATGGAGCTCGACCTGTGAGCGGGGCCGCGGAGGGCGGCGACCTCGTGGTGCGCGTGCGCGGCCTCGTCTCGCGCTTCGGCGAGCACGTGGTGCACGACGGGCTCGACCTCGACGTGCGCCGCGGCGAGGTGCTGGGCGTGGTCGGCGGCTCGGGCGCCGGCAAGTCGGTGCTGCTCAACACGCTGATCGGCCTCAAGGCGCCGGACGCCGGGATCGTGGAGGTGCTGGGCATCGACGTGGCCCGCGCCAGCGAGGCGCAGCAGGACGAGCTGGAGCGGCGCTGGGGCGTGCTGTTCCAGTCCGGCGCCCTGTTCTCGGCGCTGGACGTGATGGGCAACGTGCTCTCGCCCATCGACGAGCACGCGCGCCTGCCGCGTGACCTGGCCTGCCGCCTGGCCGAGCTGAAGATCGCGCTGGCCGGCCTGCCGCCCGAGGCCGCCCGCCTCAAGCCCGCCGAGCTCTCCGGCGGCATGCGAAAGCGCGCCGGGCTGGCGCGCGCTATAGCGCTGGACCCCGAGCTCCTCTTCCTCGACGAGCCCACCGCCGGCCTCGACCCCATCGGCGCCGAGCAGTTCGACCGGCTGATCCTCGACCTGCAGCAGGGCCTTGGGCTGAGCGTGGTGATGATCACCCACGACCTCGACAGCCTCTACGCCGTGTGCGACCGCGTGGCGGTGATCGCCGACCGCCGCATCGTCGCCGTGGGCGCCCCCGCCGAGCTGGAGCGCTCGGACCATCCCTGGATTCGTGAATACTTCGGCGGCCCCCGCGGCCGCGCCGCCGCGGCCGGATCGGAGCGCGCCGCCCTGCACGCCGCCCGCGGCGACCTCGCCGCGGCGCACGTCGGCTGATGGAGCGCAACGCCCACTACGCGCTGGTCGGGCTGGTTTCGCTGCTGCTGTTCATCGGCATGATCGTCTTCGTGGTCTGGCTCGCGCGCTTCCAGTTCGCCAAGGCCTACGACATCTACGACATCGACTTCAAAGGCCCGGTGCGCGGCCTCACCAACGGCGGCGAGGTCTATTTCAACGGCATCAAGGTGGGCTCGGTCACCAAGCTGTCGCTGGACGGCCGCGATCCCAACCGCGTGGTCGCGCGCATCCGCACCGCCTCCGACGCCCCGGTGCGCGTCGACTCCACCGCCAGCCTCGAGCCCCTCGGCGTCACAGGGGTGAATTACGTGCAGATCACCGCTGGCACGCCCAGCAAGCCGCTGCTCAAGGACGCCACGCCGCAGGGGACGATCCCGGTGATCCGCTCGGAGCCGTCGTCGCTCGACAGCCTTCTGGAGGGCGGCGGCACGGTGCTGGCGCGCACCGTGGAGGCGCTGGACCGCGCCAACCGGCTGATGAGCGAGCGCAACATCGCAGCCTTCGGCTCCACCTTGCAGAACGTGCAGGACATCTCCGCCACCGTGCGCGACCAGAAGAAGCTCCTGGCCGACGTGGACACCACGATCACCGGCCTCAACGCCACCAGCCAGAAGATCGGGGCCTTGTCGGACAACATGAATGGGCTGGTCAACGGCGACGGCAGGCGCACGCTGGCCAACCTCAACGCCGCCGCCGTGGAGCTGCACGCCACCGCCACCGACGCGCGCGCCACGCTCGACAGGATCGGCGGCCCGGCGGGCGACTTCGCCACGACCGGCCTGCCCCAGATCAGCCGCGCGGTCGCCGCCCTGCAGCAATCGGCCGAGAACCTCGATCGCGTGGTGGGCGAAGTCGAGCAGGACCCCCGCGGCCTCCTCACCAAGGCGCCCGCCAAGATGGTGGAGGTGAGGCCGTGAACCGGGTGCGCCTGATGCTTCCGCCGCTCCTGGCGCTGGCGCTCGGCGGCTGCATCACCGTCCTGCCCAAGGTTGCGCCGGCGCAGCTCTACCGCTTTGGCGTGGGTGAGGTCGCCGTGGCGGTCGCTCCCACACAGGGTGCGGCCGCCATCGCCCTGGGCGAGGTGACGCTTCCGCGCGCCGCAGCGGGCGACGGCGTGCTCACCGTCAGCGGCGACCAGACGGCCTACGTCGCGGGCGCCCGCTGGGTGTCGCCGGCGGTCATTCTCATGCGCGAGGCGGCGGTGGACGCTTTCGCCGCGCGACCGGGCGTGCGGCTGACCGGCGCCGACTCGCCCTCGGCCGCTCGCCTGGACCTCTCGGTGAGCGCTTTCGAGGCCGACTATCCCGCCGCGGGCGCCGCGCCGGTCGTGCGGGTGGCGCTCACCGCCACCCTGACGCGGCGCGCCGGGCCCGTCGCCGTGCGGACCTTCGCCGTCGATCGGCCGGCGGGCGCGAACCGCCTCTCGGCCATCGTGCCCGCCTACGACGCCGCCACGCGCGTTGTGCTGGGCCAGGCGGCTGTATGGGTTGAGGCGCAGGTGATGGCGCCGGTCGCCGCCATGAACCCACCCGATCGCGCGAACTGAAGATCATCGCTCACACGATGGGGACGCCTGGCGCGAAGAGCGGGACCGATGAGCCGCCGCCGCATCGACATCTCACCGCCTACGGCCGATCGTCCTACGTGGATCGACGCCTGCGTGCGCCCGGACCGGGCCCCGCACGGCCGCCTGTGCGCATCGCAAGCCGCGCCTCAACTTCTGGGAGGGTGAGATGGCCTGAGTCGTCGGCGTCCAGGCTGTCGAAGCGCTGTGAGGCGCGCTCCATGAACTCGGCGTGCGTGATCCGTCCGTCGAAGTTCATGTCGGCGCTGGCGACCGGTTCGGGTTCGTCCAGAAGGCTGTAGCGGGACGCGCCATCCGGGCTGGCGCCCTGGCCGGCGTCTCGAGGCCGGCCCGACTCGGCGTTCTTACGGCGCCGACCTCCGCCGCCTCGGCCGCCCATGCCTCCTCCGCCCCCGCCGCCGCCAAACTGCACGAGCACGAGGCGACCGCTGATCGCGGCTTCGTGTGGTCGGCCGAGGATCTCCGGCGCGATGTCCCGCTCGTAGCGTTGCACCTCGTCCGGCTCGAGCACGCCGTCTTTGTCGACGTCGAGAATCGCGAAGAAGCGAGCGGCGTCGTCCTTGAACTCCGTCCGGCTCAAGGCGCCGTCGTGGTCGGCGTCCGCGTCGGCGAACCAGACCGCAAGGGGGCACGCGCCGCCCGGCGCCCGACGAAACGGCTCCCCACTCGGGCTGATGAAGAGGCGCTGACATCTGTTTGCGGGCGACGCCGCCGAGGGCGACGCGCCTGGAGCCGTCGAAGACGGTCCGTCGCCGGATGGGCTGGCGCAGGAGGCGGCGACCATCGTCACCAGCGCAAGGCCTGCGACGGAGATGACGCCCGGTTTCGCCCGCATGAAGAGCACTCGACAAGCTCCACATGGAGCGGACAGGCCCTATCACGACACCGCCCGAGCGCGCATGCCAAACCCGGCGACGGGACGCCCCGCATCTGCGCGCCATCGATTACGGGGCGGACGGTGCGCGCAGCGGCTGCGGGCGATGGGCCCAGCCCTGTCCATCGGACGCAGCGCTGCGCCCTTGCGCACGCGCGAACGCCTCGGCTATAGCGCCGCCTCCCCGGAACGCCGTAGTAGCTCAGTGGTAGAGCGCATCCTTGGTAAGGCTGAGGTCGGGAGTTCAATCCTCCCCTACGGCACCACTCCCGGGCGCATGACGCCGTGACCGCGGCTCCCGAAGGTGATAGGGAGAGTCGATTGGCGCAGGCGTTGCGCGCCAACCTGCGTCGCCGCAAGGCGGCCGGGACCGATCCCGGGCGCTGCGCCCCGCCGACCCCCGCGGCGTCACACCGGGAGGCCCTCGTTGGCGTGTCCTGCGCCGAGCGGCTATCCCCAGACATTCCGGTCGCGCCCCCTTCGGCCGATCCGACCCCGGAGCGTTCGTCATGATCGGCGGCCTGAGCCCTTGGCATATCCTTTTGATCGTCGTCGCCCTGGCGGTCCTGTTCGGCGGGCGCGGCAAGCTATCGTCCATCATGGGCGATGCGGCCAAGGGTGTGCGCGCCTTCAAGGACGGGCTGAAGACCGACGAGGAGACGCCCGCCTCCACTGCCACGACGCCGGCGGGCCCCGCGCCCGTGCTCACCTCCCACGACGCCGAGCTGCGCGACGCGCAGGCGCGTGAGGCGTCGCTGCGCGAGGAGTTGGCCCGCCAGACCGCCGCGCGCGAGGCGGCCGAGCGCCGCGCCCGCGAGCAGGCCTGATCACCTCGTCCGCCCTCCGGAGCGTCTGAGCCCGCATGATCCCCGAGGCCGGCGCTCTCGAGCTGGTGTTCCTGGCCGTGGTCGCCCTGATCGTGGTCGGACCCAAGGACCTGCCCATCCTCCTGCGCAAGGTGGGCGAGTTCACCCGCAAGATGCGCGGCCTGGCCGACGAGTTCCGCAGTTCCTTCGACGAGATGGCCCGCCAGTCGGAGCTCGACGAGCTGCGCAAGGAGGTCGACGCTTTGCGCAGCGGGCAGCTTGCCGAGACCGCCGCCGCGACCGCGGGCGCGTTCACCGGCGTCGCGGACCGACTGGCCGCGCCCGCGTGGGAGAGCGCCTACGGCGAGCCCGCGCCCACCGATCTCGCCGCCGAGCCGGAATTGCCGCTCCCCCTGCCCGAGCCTTTACATGAGCCGGCGCCGGCCGCCGCCATCCATGCGGAGCCGCCGCTCGCGGCAGCCGAATCGCGATGAGCGCCTCGACCTACGAGCCCGATGAGACCGAGATCGAGGGATCGCGCGCGCCACTCCTCTCGCACCTTGTCGAACTGCGCACGCGGCTGATCGTGTGCGTCGCGGCGTTGGCCGTGGGCTTCGTGATCTGCTTCATCTACGCCGAGCCGATCTTCCTGGCGCTGGTGCGGCCCTACAAGGTTGCGCAGGCGCTGGTGGCCGACCAGCGCGCCGGCCACCACCACGGCTCGCTCGACCTGCTCTACGCCATCGTCGGCCAGCGCGCCCTGCCGAAGGGCGCGGCGCCGGTGGAGCTCATCTTCAACGGCCCGCTGGAGTGGTTCTTCACCAAGGTGAAGCTGGCGGGCTTCGGGGCGGTGGGGGTGTGCTTCCCGGTGATCGCCTGGCAGCTCTACGCCTTCGTCTCGCCCGGCCTCTACAAGCGCGAGCGGCGCGCCTTCCTGCCGTTTTTGATCGCGGCCCCGTTCCTGTTCGTGGCCGGGGCGGCGCTGGTGTTCTTCGTCATGCTGCCCTTCCTGATGTGGTTCTCGCTGAGCCAGCAGGTTGTGCACGCCGACATCCGCATCCAGCTCCTGGCCAAGGTCAGCGACTACATGGAGCTGTGCACCAAGCTGATCCTGGCCTTCGGCCTGTGCTTCCAGTTGCCGGTGGTGCTGAGCCTGGCGGGGCTGGCGGGGCTGGTGAACGCCAAGATGCTCGGGAGCTTTCGGAAATACGCCGCCTTCGCCATCGTGGTGGTGGCCGCGCTGATCACGCCGCCCGACCCGTTCAGCCAGCTGTTGTTGGCGATGCCGATCTACCTCCTCTACGAGATCTCCATCCTGTGCGTCTGGTCGATCGAGCGCCGCGGCTTGGCGCGCGAGCGGAAGGCGGAGAAACCCGCCTAACGCTTCGTCTTTTTCGGCACGAGGCCGAGGAAGACGAGGTGACGGCAGCGTCTTGTACAGGTCGCACCAGTGCGGGTTCTCGCGCTCGAGCAGGTTGATCTTCCAGTCGCGATAGTAGCGCTTCAAGGAACGCTCCCGCTGCAGGGCGTAGCTCATCTCCTCATGCGGCTCATACCGACCAGACGCGTCACACCGTATTTGCGGCAGAACCGCGAGCCCACGCCCTCGCGATGCTCCCATACGCGGCGAGGAAGATCGCTGGTGACGCCGATGTAGAGCGTGCCGCGCGGCTGGCTGGCGAGCATGTAGACGGCGAAATAGGCGTCGCGCCCAACCATGGGGCGAGCGAAATGTATTGCGCTCTCCCTTCCACCGCCTTCCTCGGGCTTGTCCCGAGAATCCACCGATCCGCACACGCCGCGACCTCTGCGCGCGCACGACCCTGGGTCCTCGGGACAAGCCCGAGGAAGGCGGACGAGGTGCGGTGACAGGCGGGGAGGGGGTCGTTAGACAGGCCGCTCCCCCCGCCGCCGACTCCCATCCCATCGCATGCATGACATCCGGGCCATCCGCGAGGCTCCCGACCGCTACGTGGACGGCTGGTCGCGCCGCGGCGTGGCCGACGCCCGCGCGGTGGTCGACGAGATCCTGGCGCTGGACACCGCCGACCGCGCCGCCAAGACGCGGTTCGAGCAGGCGCAGGCACAGCGCAACGCCAAGTCCAAGCTGATCGGCGCGGCCAAGGCGGCCAGGGACGAGGCGCGGGCACAGGCGCTGATGACCGAGGTCGAGGCGCTCAAGGCCACGCTGGGAGAGGCCGAGGCGGCGCAGAAGGCGGCGGGCGTCGCGCTGAACGGGCGCGACGGCGTGCTGGCGCGCCTGCCCAACCTGGCGCTCGAAGGCGTGCCGGAGGGGGAGGACGAGGCCGGCAATGTCGAGGTCAAGCGCTGGCGCGACCCGGTCGCCACGCCCGCGGGCGCCGCGGGGCTGGCGGTGGACCACGCCACCCTGGGCGAGCGGCTGGGGCTGATGGACTTCGAGGCCGCCGCCCGCATGTCGGGTGCCCGCTTCGTGGTGCTCCGCGGTGAGCTGGCGCGGCTGGAGCGCGCGCTGGGCCAGTTCATGCTCGACGTGCAGACCCGCGAGCACGGCTACGAGGAGGTGAGTCCGCCGCTGCTGGTGCGCGACGACGCGCTGTTCGGCACGGGGCAGCTGCCGAAGTTTGAGGAAGACCTGTTTCGTACCGAAAGCACGGATTGGGCGGAGTTGCGAAGCGTGGCACTTCAAGTGGTCGGCGGGGCGGACGGCGTGAGTGAAGGGTTACAGGCCTTTTACGCCGACAAGTTTGCCGGCTGGACGATTGACGCGCTCCGAGATGGACGCTTCAGCGACCGCCGCTGGCTCATCCCCACCGCCGAAGTCTCCCTCACCAATCTCGTCCGCGAGCAGATCACGCCCGAGGAGCAGCTGCCGCTCCGCCTCACCGCGCTCACGCCCTGCTTCCGCTCGGAGGCCGGCGCCTCCGGTCGCGACACTCGGGGGATGATCCGCCAGCACCAGTTCCACAAGGTGGAGATGGTCTCGGTCACCGCCCCCGAGCAGTCCGACGACGAGCACGAGCGGATGACCGGCTGCGCCGAGGCGGTGCTGGAGAGGCTGGAGCTGCCCTACCGCCGCATGCTGCTGTGCGACGGCGACATGGGCTTCTCGGCGCGGCGCACCTACGATCTTGAGGTGTGGCTGCCGTCCGAGGCCCGCTATCGCGAGATCAGCTCCTGCTCCACCTGCGGCGATTTCCAGGCGCGGCGGATGGAGGCGCGCTTCAAGCGCGCCGGCGAGAAGGGGGCGCCCTTCGTGCACACGCTGAACGGCTCGGGGCTGGCGGTGGGGCGCGCGCTGGTGGCGGTGATGGAGACGTACCAGGACGAGGGGGGGCGGATCGCGGTGCCGGATGCGCTGCTGGGATACACGGGCGGGATGACGCACGTGGAGCGGGGGTGATGGCGTTTCCGGCGGCTAATCGGACGGCTGAGCGCCACCGAGAGCGGGGCGGGTCAAGGCACGCCTTCGGCTCTACGGCCTTGACCCGCCCCGCTCTCGGCGGCCGACCGGAGGGGTCGGGACGATGAGCGTCTCTAGGTTTTCGACTTGGCCTGCGGCCGCGTCGAACAATAAGCAGGTGACTGCCGCCACTCGGCGCGGCCACCTGTGCGCACGCTCTTGGCGAGGCGAGCTGCACACCGCCGGCGGGGCTCCCGCCGGCTCCCGCGATCAGCAGGCGAGCAGCGCGCCTGTGCAAAGCCACCCTCGCCCCAAGCTCCGGCAGTCCTCAGCCCAGTGTTCGACGCGCCGCAGGCGTGTCGAATCTTCCAAGGACGCCCTGCGTCCCGACGCCTTCAGCGCGGCCATCGCGCGCAGGGCGGGTCAAGGCCGAAAAGCGGAGGCGAAGCCGCAGCGCGCCTTGACGCGCCTGAGCACGGTGGCAAGCCCGGCGCAGCCGCCGCGAAGCGGATCACCACACGCGACGGTCAGCTGAATGCGCATCCTCCTCACCAACGACGACGGCATCCACGCCGAGGGCCTGGCCGTGCTGCAGCGCATCGCCGCCCAGCTCTCCGACGACGTGTGGACCATCGCGCCCGAGGTCGAGCAGTCGGGCATGAGCCGGGCGCTGACGCTGGGCGACCCGCTGCGCGTGCGCACGGTCGGCGAGCGCAGCTTCTCCGTCACCGGCACGCCCACCGACTGCGTGATGCTGAGCCGCGACCTGATGGACCGTGCGCCCGACCTCGTGCTCTCCGGCGTCAACCGCGGGCAGAACATCGGCGAGGACTGCTCGATGTCGGGCACCGTCGCCGGCGCGGTGATGGGCATGGCCATCGGCGTGCCGGGCATTGCGCTCAGCCAATCGCTGAGCCGCTTCCACGACGAGGTCACCGCGCACTGGGAGACGGCCGAGCGCCACGGCGCGGGCGTGGTGCAGCGGCTGGTGGAGATCGGCTGGCCGCGCGACGTGGTGATGAACGTCAACTTCCCCGCCCGCCCGGCCGAGGAAGTCACCGAGGTGGAGGTCACCGAGCAGGGCATGCACGACGCCTTCCGCGGCCATGCCGAGAAGCGCGTCGACCTGCGTGGGCGGCCCTACTACTGGATGGGCTTCACCCACGTAGGCCAGGAGCCGAAGGCCGGCACCGACCTGCGCGCGGTCAAGGAGGGCCGCATATCGGTCACGCCGCTGCACATCGACATGACCCATCGCGCGGCCATTCACGACCTCCGCGCCAAGCTGGGCGGCGCCGTCCCCACCGTGGGCGCCCGCGCCTGATGGCCGGCGCATCGCCCGCCAAGCCGCCGCCGCTGGCGTCGGAGGCGCCGCCCCCGCCGGCCGATGCGCGCCTGCTCTCGCTGGTCGAGACCCTGAGGGCCAACGGCGTCACCGACGCCCGCGTGCTCAAGGCGCTGGAGCACACGCCGCGCGAACGCTTCGTGCCCGACCTGTTCAAGGCGCGCTCGTGGGAGGATTCCGCCCTGCCGATCGCCTGCGGGCAGACGATCAGCCAGCCGCTGATCGTAGGGATGATGACCCAGGCGCTGCAGCTCGAAGGCCGCTTCCGCGTGCTCGAGATCGGCACCGGCTCCGGCTACCAGACCGCCGTGCTCGCGCGCCTGGTGCGCTACGTCTACACCGTCGAGCGCTACCGCACCCTGCAGGGCGAGGCGGAGAAGCGCCACAAGGCGCTGCACCTGGGCAATGTGATCTACCGCTTCGGCGACGGGGGGGAGGGCTGGAGCGACCAGGCGCCCTTCGACCGCATCCTCGTCACCGCCGCCGCGCCGGGTGAACCCAAAGCGCTCCTGGCCCAGCTCAAGCCCCGCGGCGTGCTGGTCGCGCCCGTGGGCAAGGGACCGGTGCAGGAACTGGTGCGCTACGTGGGCGACGGTGCGGGCGGCTTCGCCTCCGAGCGGCTGGGAGAGGTGCGCTTCGTCCCGCTGCTCCCTGGCACCGCGGCGGAGAGCTGACCGGGCAAGACGCATCGGGGCGGATGGCCGCAGGCCGCCCCGATCGCCACAATCCCGCCCGCGGCGCACCCGATTCGACACCTTCGCGGCGACAGGGAGCCCGGCCATGATCCCCCTCATCATCAGCCCGCGCCTGCCGGCCGGCGCCGCGGCCTGCGTGCTTGCGCTGTGGCTCGGCGGCTGCGCCAACCAGCCCGCCTATCCCATCGCCCCCGGCGGCTCGGCGGGCGAGAGCGGGCGGGCGGAGGCGACAAGGCCGCAATATCCCATCGCACCCGGCGGCTCCGCCGGCCCGGAAGGCCGCTCGGGCGAGGTGCGGGTTCCCCTGGCCAGCGCCCCGCCGCCCGCGGCCCGCGAGGCCCCTGCGCAGGTCGCCGAGGAGCCCGGTCCGCGCGTCGCGGCCGAACCGGTGGAGGCCAGCGCACTCGCGCCCCCGCCCGAGGCGGCCTCGACCGCGACTCCGCCGAACTCCGCCGCGCCAGCCTCCGCGGCCCCGTCGCAGGGCGTAGGCTACGCTGATCTGCGCCGCCGTGAGGCCGAGCGCGCCCACGCCGCCGCCGAGGAGCGCCGTCGCCGCCAGGTGGCCGCCAAGCTCAAGAGCTACCTGCCGGAGAAGCGCGAGCCGGGCGAGCGCAGCTACACGCTGGCGCAGGGCGACACCCTCTACGGCGTGGGCCGCCGCTTCGGCCTGTCGCCCAAGGCGGTGGCCGGCGGGAACGGGCTGAAGCTCGGCGGCGTGATCCACCCCGGCGCCGAGCTGAGCCTGCCGGACGATGCGAAGGATGGCGGGCGCGAGACGGGTGCGAAGGGCGCCTACGTGGTCATTCCCGGCCGGGTGATCGCCCCGACCCGTTCCGAACGCGCCACGGCCCTGGCCAAGGCCGAGCGCGCCGTGCCGCCGGTGCCCGACCTCGCCCCCGAAGCCGTGGAGACCGCCGCCGCGCCGCCGCCGGTCCCCGTCGCGCGCCGCCCCTCCACCGTCTACTCGACGCCGCGCCCGAGGCAGACGGCCGGCGTCACCGCCCCCGCGGCTTCCACGGCCGCGCCGGCTCGTGTCTATGCTCCCGCACCGCCGACGGTGGTGGCGAACGCGCCTTCCGTCGAGCGGCTCCCGGCCGCGCAGGTTCCGGCCACGCCGTCCTCGCCGCGGCCCTACGCCTCGTTGGGATCGCTCGGCGGGCGCAGGTCGGTCGAAGCCCCGCCGTCCTCGCGCTCGGGTGGGCGGACGAGCGCCGACGCCCAGGCCGCCTATCGCGTCGCCGCCGCTCGCGAAGCCGCGCGCACCGCCAACGCGGCGCCCTCGGTGTCCTCGATCTCGCCCTCGACCGCCACGGCGGCGGGGCGCGGGCGTTTCGCTTGGCCGGTGCGCGGCGCGGTGCTCTCGGGCTTCGGACCCAAAGGCCCCGGCCAGCGCAACGACGGCGTCGACATCGCCGCGGCCGACGGCGAGGCGGTGAAGGCGGCGGCGCCGGGGGAGGTGGTCTACGCCGGGCACGACGTGGCCGCGCTGGGCAACCTCGTGGCGGTCAAGCATGCCGACGGATGGGTGACGATCTACGCCAACCTGCAGCGCATCACCGTGCACCCGCGCGACAAGGTGGGGCAGGGGAGCCAGATCGGGCTCGCCGGCGCCAGCGGCGACGCCACCCGGCCGCAGGTTCACTTCGAGGTGCGCTACGCCCCCTCGCCCACGGACAAGGCCCGCCCGATCGACCCGCAGACGGTGCTGCCGAGCCTCGGCCTCGCGGCGGGGTAGGCGCCGAACGGGTCGCGCGGCGGCGCGTCGGATCCGCGATATCGCCGCGCTCATCCCGCCGCCGACCAGCCGTCGTCGTCGGCGTCCCATGGGAAGAGCGCCTTCAGCGGCTGCAGCGCCTTGCCACGCTCGCCCTCGAGCCTCGGGTCGCGCGCCAGCGCCAGGCGCGCGTCGTCGGCGGCGACGGGGATCAGCGCGCGGTGGGCGTAGGGGTCGGCGAAGCGGTAGGCGGGCAGGCCGCTCTGCTTCAGGCCCATGAGGTCGCCGCCGCCGCGCAGCTCCAGGTCGCGCTCGGCGATGGCGAAGCCGTCCTCGGTGTCGCGCAGGATCTCCAGCCGCGCCTGGCCCGCAGCCGAGAGCGGCGGGTCGTAGAGGAGCAGGCAGGCGCTGGCCGCCTCGCCCCGGCCCACGCGGCCGCGCAGCTGGTGCAGCTGCGCCAGGCCGAAGCGCTCGGCGTGCTCGATCACCATGATGGTGGCGTTGGGCACGTTGACGCCGACCTCCACCACGGTGGTGGCCACCAGCACCTTGAGCGCCCCGTCGGCGAAGGCGGCCATCACCGCGTCCTTCTCCGGCCCGGGCAGGCGGCCGTGGGCGAGGCCGACGACGGGGCCCAGCACCGCGCGCAGCTCCTCGGCGCGGCTGACGGCGGCGGTGGCGTCGGAGACCTCGCTCTCCTCCACCAGGGGGCAGATCCAGAAGGCCTGGGCGCCGCCGGCCACCGCCAGCTTCAACCGGGCGACGATCTCGGGCAGGCGCGTCGTAGGCGCGGCGGTGGTGGCCACTGGCTTGCGACCCGGCGGCTTCTCATCGAGCTTCGAGACGTCGAGGTCGCCGAACACGGTCAGCTCCAAAGTGCGCGGGATCGGCGTGGCGCTGAGCGCCAGGAGGTGCACGGCCGCGCCCTTCTCCTGCAGCCGCCGCCGTTCGTTGACGCCGAAGCGGTGCTGTTCGTCGACCACCGCCAGCGCCAGGTCGGCGAAGACGACGTCCTTTTGAAACAGGGCGTGGGTGCCAATGGCCACCGCCGCGCCGCCGGACGCCAAGGCGGCCAGCTTCTCGGCGCGGATCGCGCCCTTGTCGCGGCCGGTGAGGAGTTCGGCGCGTACGCCCACAGCGGCCAGGGGGCCGACGACGGTCTCGTAGTGCTGGCGAGCGAGGATCTCGGTAGGCGCCATCAGCGCGGTCTGGCGGCCGGTGGCGGCCACGTCGGTGGCGGCCAGCATGGCGACCACCGTCTTGCCGGCGCCCACGTCACCCTGCACGAGCCGCGTCATGCGCCGGCCCGAGGCGAGGTCGCCGCCGATCTCGGCCAGGGTGCGGCGCTGGGCGCCGGTGAGGCGATAGGGGAGGGCGGCCTCGACCCGGCGCGAGAGCTCGCTCTCGACGATCACCGGGCCGAGCTCGTCGCCGCGCGAGCGCTTGCGCGAGGCCATGGCCAACTGATGGGCGAGGAGCTCGTCGTAGGCCAGGCGCGCGCGGGCCGGCGCCTGCGGGTCGAGGTCGGCCTCGGACTGGGGGGCGTGCAAGGCGCCCAGCGCCTCGCGCCAGCCGGTCCAGCCCTGGCGGGCGAGCCAGGCGGGGTCCTGCCACTCGGCCAGCTCGGGGGCGCGCTCCAGCGCCTCCAGGGCGAAGCGGCGCAGGGTGCGGGCGGGCAGGCCCGCGGTGGTGGGATAGACGGCCTCGACTTCGGGGAAGGCGTCGGCGGCGGCGTCGGGCAGGGCGACGAGCGGGTTCTTGAGCTGCAGCTCGACGCCGTAGTGGTGGGCCTCGCCGGAGATGGTGCGCACTTCGCCGGGCGGCCAGCTCTTCTGCAGGTGCGCGCCGCCGACGCCGCCGAAGAAGGTGGCGAACACCCAGCCGGTCTCGTCGGCGCAGCGGATGCGATAGGGCCGTCCGCCGCCGCCGCCCGGCAGGTGTGTTTCTATGCGCACGGCCAGGGTGACGAGCTCGCCATCGCGCGCCTCGGCGACGGTGGTGAGGTGGCGGCGGAGCAGGCTCGCCGGGGGCAGGAAGGCGAGGTCGCGCACGAGCGGGCCGCCGGCCGCGCGTTCGACCAGGGGCGCGAGTTTGGGGCCGAGGCCCTTGAGCGAGGCCAGCGGCGCGAACAGCGGGAAAAGCGCTTCCGGGCGCATGGCGGCCTCAGCCCTTCCGCGAGGCTGTCACTTCAGGCGATCCAGGTGACAAGGTGCAATGGAGGCCGCGAAGTCGGAAGGGAGAGCGAGAAGTCGTGTCGTGCGTCGACAGGGTCACCGGTGCAGCATAACGCCGTCAACGGCGGCGCGGGATAGATCCGCTCAGTCCAGAAGGGCGCGGGTGGCGGCGGCGACGTCGGGTTGGCGCATCAGGCTCTCGCCCACCAGCATGGCGTGGGCGCCGCCGCGGGCGATGCGGGCGGCGTCTTCCGGCGTGAAGACGCCGCTTTCGCCGACCAGGAGCGCGCCCGCCGGCGCCTGCGCCGCCAGCCGGTCGAACACGGCGAGGTCGACGTGGAAGCTGCGCAGGTCGCGGGTGTTGATGCCCACCAGCGTGGCGCCCAGCACCCCCGCACGCGCCATCTCGGCCTCGTCGTGCACCTCGACGAGCGCGTCCATGCCCAGGCGCGCGGCCTCGGCCAGCAGGTCGGCGGCCAGCGCGTCGTCGATCATGGCCAGGATCAGCAGGATGGCGTCTGCTCCCAGCGCCCGCGATTCGGCCGCCTGCCAGGGGTCCACCAGGAACTCCTTGCGCAGCACCGGCAGGGCGCAGGCCTCGCGGGCGGCGCGCAGGTAGGCGTCGTCACCCTGGAAGCTGGGCGCATCCGTCAGCACCGACAGGCAGGCGGCGCCGCCCTGCGCGTAGGCGCGGGCGAGGGCGGGCGGGTCGAAGTCGGCGCGGATCAGACCCTTGGAGGGGCTGGCCTTCTTGATCTCGGCGATCAGCGCAGGCCGGTCAGGGCGGGCGGCGTGGCGCAGGGCCTGCGCGAAGGGGCGCACAGGCGGGGCCGCGGCGGCGCGGCGGTCGATCTCGGCGCGCGACTGGCCGAGGCGGCGTGCGGCCACGTCCACCCGCTTGTAGGCGGCGATGTGGGCCAGCACGTCGGGAGGCGATTGCACGGAACTCATCGCGCACCCTCATGCCCGACGGCGATCATGCGGTCGAGGGCGCGGCGCGCCGAGCCGTCGTCCAGCGCCCGGCCGGCCAGGGCCGCGCCCTCGCGCAGGTCGGCGGCGCGGCCGGCCACGAGGAAGCCCGCGCCGGCGTTCAGCCGCACCACCTCGCGATAGGGGCCGGAAGCGCCGTCGAGGAGGTCGCGCAGGGCGGCCGCGTTGTGGGCCGCATCACCGCCGCGCAAGGCCTCGGCGGGGGATGGGGCGACGCCCGCGTCGTCGGGCGTGACGGTGAAGCGGCGCACGCCGCCGTCGCGCCACTCGGCCACCTGGGTGGAGCCGCTCAGCGCCAACTCGTCCAGGCCGTCGCCGTGCACCACCCAGGCGTGCTCGGCGCCCAGCGCGCCCAGCACCTGCGCCATCACCTCCAGCTTGGCGGGGTCGTAGACGCCCACCACCTGGCGGCGCGCGCCTGCCGGGTTGGCGAGCGGACCCAGCAGGTTGAACAGGGTGCGGAAGCCCAGCTCGCCGCGCACCGGCGCCACGTGGCGCATGGCCGGGTTGTAGGCCGGCGCATAGAGGAAGCAGACGCCGGCCTCGTCCAGCTGGCGGCGCGCTGTCGCAGGGGAGACCTCGATGTCGGCGCCCAGCGCCTGCAGCACCTCCGCCGATCCGGCCTTCGAGGAGACCGCGCGCCCGCCGTGCTTGGCTGTCCTCACCCCGCCGCCGGCCAGCACGAAGGCGCAGGCGGTGGAGATGTTGAGCGTGTGCGCCCCGTCGCCGCCGGTGCCGCAGGTATCAACCACCGGGCCGCCGGGATCGAAGGGGCGGGCGGCGGCGCGCATGGCGCGGGCGCAGGCGGCGATCTCGCCCGCGGTCTCGCCGCGCAGGCGCAGGGCGGTGAGCGCGGAGCCGAGCTGGGCGGGGGTGGCCTCGCCGCGCAGGCAGGCGCCGAAGAAGACCTGAGCCTCGTCCTGGCTGAGCACCGCGCCGGTGCTCAGGCGCGCGAGCAGGGGCTTCAGCGCGTCCGACACGTGCGAGGCCTCAGGCCGCGACGGGGGCGCCGGCGCGGGCGGCGCGGGCGAGGGCGAGGAAGCGGTCGAGGATGGCGTGGCCGTTCGCGGTGGCGTGGCTCTCCGGGTGGAACTGCACGCCGTGGATTGGGCGGGTGCGATGGGCCAGGCCCATGATCTCGCCGTCCTCGGTCCAGGCGGTGACCTCGAGTTCGGCGGGGAGGCTGGCGCGCTCGACCGCCAGCGAATGGTAGCGTGCGGCCTCGAACGGGCCGGGCAGCCCTTCGAAGACGCTGGCGCCGGCGTGGTGGATGGGGCTGGTCTTGCCATGCATCAGCACCTTGGCGCGCACCACCCGGCCGCCGAAGGCCTGGCCGATGGCCTGGTGGCCGAGGCACACGCCCAGGATGGGTAGGTCGTGCGGCGCGCGGGCGAGGAGCTCCAGGCATATGCCCGCGCCGTCGGGCGCGCAGGGGCCGGGGGAGAGCAGCACCGCCTCGGGCGCCACGGCCAGCGCCTCGTCCACGCTGATCGCGTCGTTGCGGCGCACCTCCGGCCGCGCCCCCAGCTCGCCCAGGTGGTGGACGAGGTTGAAGGTGAAGCTGTCGTAGTTGTCGATGACGAGGATCATGGCGCGGCTCGGCTTTACGTGGGCCGCGGCGACGCGCCAAGCGCCACGCGGCGTTAACCCGGCGCGGCGCACGGCTCGGGGAATGACCGGCCCGGTGGAGCGACGTTCCCCAGAAGCGCTCGCCTTGGCGCGCCATGCGTTGAGCGAGCCGATGCGGCCACGGGGTCGCTCTGCGGTGCTGCTGGCGGCGGCGCTGCTCCTGGCGGTGAGCGGGGCCGGCGCGGCGGCGGCCATGATCTTCGGCCCGGGCGCCGCGGCGGGCGACGCGCCAGCGGGGGCCGTGCGGGGGTATGCGCCGCTGCGATGAGGGCGAGGCGGCCTACCGCTCGAAGCGCCACGCCTCGGCGGCGGCGCGCATGAGGGCGCGGGACTTGTGCAGGGTCTCCTCGTATTCGGCGTCGGGGTCGCTGTCGGCGACCACGCCGCCGCCGGCCTGCACATGGGCGTGGCCCTCGGCGAACAGGGCGGTGCGCAGCACGATGCAGGTGTCCACTTCGCCCGCCGCCGAGATGTAGCCGGCCGCGCCGCCGTAGCCGACGCCGCGCTTCACGCTCTCAAGCTCGTCGATGATCTGCATGGCGCGCACCTTGGGGGCGCCGGAGAGCGTGCCGGCGGGGAGCGTGCGCAGGATGGTGTCCACCGGGTCGAGGCGCGCGCGGGCGCGGCCCTCCACATTCGAGACGATGTGCATCACGGTGGAGTAGCGCTCGACGGCGAAGCTTTCGGTCACGCGCACCAGCGGACCCTCCTGCGGCGCGTCGGCGCCGTCGTCCTCGCCGAGGCGAAGCGCGCGGGCCACGTCGTTGCGGCCGAGGTCGAGCAGCATGAGGTGCTCGGCGCGCTCTTTTGGGTCGGCCAGGAGCTCGCGCTCCAGCGCCGCGTCGGCCTCGGGCGTGTCGCCGCGTGGGCGGGTGCCCGCGATAGGGCGGATGGTGACGCGGTCGTCGCGGTAGCGCACCAGGATCTCAGGGCTGGAGCCCGCCAGCTGGAAGCCGCCGAGGTCGAGGAAGTAGAGGAAGGGCGAGGGGTTCAGCCGCCGCAGCGCCCGGTAGAAGGCGAAGGGGTCGCCTGCGTAGGGCCCGGAGAAGCGCTGGCTTGGCACCACCTGGAAGACGTCGCCCGCCTCGATGTAGCGGCGCGCCCGCTCCACCATCGCCTTGTAGGCCTCGCGCGTCGTCGGCGAGCGCAGCTCCGGCGCTGCGGAGGGCTGCGCGGGTGGCGGGGGCTGGAGCAGCGGCGCGGCCAGTTCGGCGCGGGCCTGCGCCAGGCGCGCGCGGGCCGCGGCGTAGGCGACGTCGGCGGTCTCTCCCGCCTGCGGCCGTGCCGGCGTCGAGAGCACGATCTCGCCGTGCACGCTGTCGAAGATCGCCACCAGGCGCGGGCGCATCATCACCGCGTCCGGCAAGGCGAGCGGATCGGGATTGGGGGCGCCCAGTGTCGACTCCAGCCAGCGCACGGCGTCGTAGCCCAGCACGCCGAACAGGCCGGCCGCCATCGGCGGCAGGCCGGGCGGCGGGGCGAGGGCGGCCTCGGCCACAAGGCGGCGCAGCGTGTCGGCGGGCGCCCCGGGCTCCGGCGCAAAGGCGTCGCCTGCGACGGCGTCGGCCCCGCGCGCGCACTCGGCCGCCTCGCCCCGTGCGCGCCACACGAGGTCGGGATCGCGCACGATCACCGAATAGCGGCCGCGCCAGGCGCCGCCTTCCACCGATTCGAACAGGCCCGCGTAGCGCCGGCCGGCCCCCAGCTTCAGGAAGGCCGAGACCGGCGTCTCCAGGTCGTCGACCAGCCGCGTCCAGACCAGCTGCGCCTCGCCGCGGGCGTGGACGGCGGCGAAGGCGGTGGCGTCAGGTGCCGTGACGTCGAGGGGCCGCAGGCTCACTTCGCGGGCGGGGCCCCGCCGGCGGCTGACGAAGCGGTCGAAGGCGGCGGCGTGTCGACGCCCAGCGCCTTGCGCGCCAGGGCGGCGTTGGTCTTCGGCCGGATCTGCAGCGCCGCGGCCGCGCGGGCGTGGGTGGCGAGGTCCTGCGCCAGGGCGGGCGTGGCTTGTCGCTGGATCAGCTGGGCGGCGCGCGCCACCTCGATCGGCGCGGCGTTGCGCACGGCGTCGAGCTTGAACAAGGCGAAGCCGTTGCCCTTGGGGTAGGGGGCGACGCCCACATCGCCCGCCTTGGCGCCGAACACCATGGCGAAGAACTGGTCGCCGTACTGCGCCACCCCCGCCTGGTCGTCGCGGCCGAAGGCGGCCTGCTGCGGCGCCTGCCCGGCGCTCGCCGCCACCGCCGCGAGGGGCTCGCCCTTGCGGATGCGGGCGGCCAGTGCATCGGCCTTGTCGTGCAGCGCCTTGGCCAGCGCCTCGATGGTCATCTGGCGGGTGAGGGGCTCGCGCACCTCCTCCAGCGTGAAGGGCCCGGGCGGCATCACCTTGTCGAGCTGGATGGCGTAATACTCGCCCTGGCCCGGCGCGGCGTCCAGGATGTCGCTCGTGGCGCCGGGCTGCAGGCCGTAGGCGGTCTGCACCAGCTTGGGCGGCACCGGCAGGGGCTGGCCCTGCAGGGTGCGGCCCTGGGCGTCGAAGGCCGGCACCACCGTGGTGGCCGCGCCGGCGCGCTGCGCGGCCTGGGCGAAGTCCGATCCGCCATTGCGCGCGGTGTCGTAGGCCTGCATCTGCGCGTTGGCCTTGGCGGCGGCGAGGTTGTGGCGCAGCTCCTGCTCGATCTTGGCTTTGGCCTCCTCAAAGGTGGTCTCGTGGCCCGGCGTCACGCCTGCGAGCCTGACCACCGACAGTCCCAGCGAGCCCTGCACCACCTGGGTCGCGCCCGCCGACATGGCGAACACGGCGTCGGCCAGCTTGGCGTCAGGCACCGCCGACTTGGGCGCATCGGCGTAGGGCGTGGGCGCCCCTGCGCCCGCCGCCCGCGCCGCAGCGCCCAGGTCGGAGCCGCCCTTCAGCTGCGTCAGCACCGCCTGCGCCGCCGCGGGCGAGGCCACGGCGATCTGGGTGAAGCTGCGCTTCTCGGGCGTGGAGAGCGTGTCCTTCTCGGCGTCGAAGCGCTTGTGCAGGTCGGCGTCGTTCACGCTCACGGTGGGGGCCAGGAGCGAGGCGGAGAAGCGCACCAGGCTCACCTGGCGCATGGCCGGCTTCTGCACCTGGGCGGCGTGGGCGGTGAGGTAGGCCTGCAGCTGCGCGTCCGTCGGCTTGGCCGGCGGCGGCACGGAGGTGACGGGCAGGACGAAGAAGCCGACCTGGCGGCTCTCCTTGTTGAACAGCGTCTGCATCGCCGCATAGGCGGCCGGTGCGCGCAGGCCGGCGGTGAGGCCTGCGACGAGCTGCGCCTGGGCGACCTGGTCGCGCAGGTCGGCTTCGAAGCGCTTGGGGGTGAGGTTGTGCTGCGCCAGGATCTGGCCGTACGCCGCCTTGTCGAAGACGCCGCTGACGGGGTTGAAGAACTGCGGCAGCTTGCGCAGCTCGGCGGCCACCAGATCGTCGGACGGGCGGATGCCGCTGCGGGCGATCCAGGCGTCCAGCGCCTCGTCCTGGCTGAGCTGGTCCAGCAGCCGGCCGTCGAGGTTGGCCGCCACCGCATCCTGCACCGAAGGCGCCTGGCCGCCCCCGCGCTGGGCCTGCTGCTGCAGCACGTTCTCGAACATCTGCCGGAACTCATCGGCGCTCACCGTGCGCCCGCCCGCGGTCACCACCGCGTTGGGCGTGCCGCCCACGCTTCCGATGAACGAACGCCCGCCCACCACAAGGAAGCCCAGCATGGCCAGCGCGAGGATGCCGGTGGCGAAAGGCGTCTTCGCGAAGGAGCGGAACTGGGCGAGCATGCGGCGGCGACCTTCTCGCGCCCAAACGCGGGCCGCGGAACGTGGCCGTATAGGAGAGCGCCCGCGGCCGGAGCAAGGCGGGCGCGCGCGCGCCAGCGTGACTCGTCCGCGCACCGCGCGTAACCGGGCCGCCGGAACCAAAGGGGGAGGGGCCATGCCCGCACAGCCGCGTAAGACGGTGATCGGCAACTGGAAGGCCAACGGGCGCCTGGCCGACCTCGACGAGGTCCGGGCGCTTGTGGCGGAGCTGACGCAGACGCCGGCGCGGGCGCGGGTGGGGCTCTGCCCGCCGGCGACCCTGCTGCACGCCGCGGCCGACCTTGCGCGTGAGTCGGTGATGCTGGTGGGCGCGCAGGACGTGTCCGCCGCGGACTGCGGGGCCCACACGGGCGATCTCGCCGCGGCCATGCTGGTCGACGCCGGCGCACGCATGGTCATCGTCGGCCACTCCGAACGGCGCACCGACCACGGGGAGACCGATGCGGTGGTCGCGGCCAAGGCGTGCGCGGCGTCGGCGGCGGGGCTCGAACCCATCGTCTGCGTCGGCGAGACGCTGGAGCAGCACGATCGCGGCGTGGCGAAGGCGGTGGTGCGCCGCCAACTCGAGGGTTCGTTGCCCCGCGACCTCGTCGGCAAGCGCTTCTGCCTGGCCTACGAGCCGATCTGGGCCATCGGCTCGGGGCGGACGGCCACGCCCGAGCAGGTAGGAGAGATGCACGCCATGATCGGCGAGGCGGTCGTCCGCTTCGGAGACGGCGTGGCGGTGCTCTATGGCGGCTCGGTTACGGGCGAGAACGCGGCCGAACTATTGGCCGTGGAGGGCGTGGACGGCGCGCTGGTGGGCGGCGCCTCGCTCACCTGCGCCAAGTTCCTGCCCATCGTGCGCGCAGCCGCCGCGCTGGCGCAGGCGCCGGGCGGATGATAGAGCGCGCGGCTTCCTAGCCCCGCCTCCGGCTCTCGCCGCGCGGAGCTGATTCCTGCGCGCGATCCCGATGATCCTGACCCTCCTCCTCGTCCTCCTCATCATCGTGTGCATCGCGCTGGGCGCGGTGGTGCTGCTGCAGCAGTCGGAGGGCGGGGCGCTCGGCATGGGCGGCGGGCCGTCGGGCTTCATGACGGCGCGCGGCGCGGGCGACCTCCTCACCAAGCTGACGTGGATCCTGGGCGGTTCGGTCTTCGCCCTGTGCCTGGCGCTGACCATCCTGCAGGGCCGCCTGCAGGGCGGCGCCTCGGTGGTCGACCGCCTGCGCATCGACCCTCTGAGCCCCGAGGCCCCAGCCAAGCTCCCGGTCGCCCCCGCCACGCCGAGCGCCCCCGCCAACGGCCCGACCGGCTTCGAGGCGCCGACGCCGCAGGTGAACGGCGTCGCCAGCGGTGGGCTGGGCACGACCGCCACCACGCTCCCCGCCGTGCCTGCGGCCCACGCGCGGCCAGCAGCTCCGGCGCCTGCCCGGGCGCAGACGCCGCCGCCCGCGCCCGCGGCCTCCGTCACGGTCGCGCCGACGCCTGCGCCCAAGCCCGCCGGAACGCGGGCGGCGACGGCGCCGACCACCAACACCGGCCCGACCGATCCCGTGGCCAGCGCCGTCGGCGGCGCGCCGGCGCAGGGAACGACGCCCGCGCCCAAGACCACGGCTACGCCGAACACCACGGGCGGCTGAGACCTTGCACAGCCCCGCGGCGTCGCGGCGCGTGACCGGGCGCGTGAGTCTGCGCTAAAGCCCCGCTCCCATGACCCGGTACATCTTCATCACCGGGGGCGTGGTCTCTTCGCTTGGAAAAGGTCTCGCCTCCGCCGCCCTCGGCGCGCTCCTGCAGGCCCGCGGCTACAAGGTCCGGCTGCGCAAGCTCGACCCCTATCTGAACGTCGATCCCGGCACGATGAGCCCCTACCAGCACGGGGAGGTGTTCGTGACCGACGACGGGGCCGAGACCGACCTCGACCTCGGCCACTACGAGCGCTTCACAGGCGTCAGCGCCACCCAGGGCGACAACATCACCACAGGCCGCATCTACCAGACCATCCTGGAGAAGGAGCGGCGCGGCGACTACCTGGGCGCCACGGTGCAGGTGATCCCCCACGTCACCAACGAGATCAAGGAGTTCTGCCTCAAGCCTGCGGTGGATGAGGCGGGCGCTCAGGCCGACTTCGTGCTGGTGGAGATCGGCGGCACCGTCGGCGACATCGAGGGCCTGCCGTTCTTCGAGGCCATCCGTCAGCTCGGCCAGGAGCTGCCGCGCGGCGCCTCGTGCTTCGTGCACCTCACGCTGCTGCCCTTCATCAAGACCGCCGGCGAGATGAAGACCAAGCCGACGCAGCACTCCGTCAAGGAGCTGCGCTCCATCGGCATCCAGCCTGACATCCTGCTGTGCCGCTGCGAGCTGCCGATCCCCGCCGACGAGAAGCGCAAGATCGCGCTGTTCTGCAACGTGCGGTCAAGCGCTGTGATCGAGGCGCGCGACAGCGACAGCATCTACACCGTGCCGCTGGACTACCACGCGCAGGGGCTGGACGCGGAGGTGCTGGCGCACTTCGGCATAGCCGATGCGCCGACGCCCGACCTCTCCAAGTGGGCGCGCATCGGCGAGGTGCTGGCGCAGCCGGACGGCGAGGTCACCGTGGCCATCGTCGGCAAGTACACGGTGCTCAAGGACGCCTACAAATCGCTGATCGAGGCGCTGGTGCACGGCGGCGTGGCCAACAAGGTGCGCGTCAACCTCGACTGGGTCGATTCGGCGGTGTTCGAGGGCGACGACGCCCCTGATCTGGAGCGGCTGGAGAAGGTGGACGCCATCCTCGTGCCGGGCGGCTTCGGCGAGCGGGGCTCGGAGGGCAAGATCCGCGCGGTGCGCTTCGCCCGCGAGCGGGGCGTGCCCTACTTCGGCATCTGCTTCGGCATGCAGATGGCGGTGATCGAGGCGGCGCGGAACCTCGCGGGCGTGGCGCGCGCCTCCTCCACCGAGTTCGGGCCCACGCCCGAGCCCGTGGTCGGGCTGATGAAGGAGTGGATACGTGGCGACCAGCGCGAGAGCCGCGCCGAGGGCCACGACCTCGGCGGCTCCATGCGGCTGGGGACGTACGACGCGGTGCTGGTCCCCGGCTCGCGGATCGCTGCGATCTACGGGGCTGAGGCCATCACCGAACGCCACCGCCACCGCTACGAGGTCAACATCGGCTACCGTGAGCGCATCGAGGCGACGGGCCTGCGCTTCACCGGCATGTCGCCCGACGGGGTGCTGCCTGAGATCGTCGAGCGCGACGACCACCCCTGGTTCGTGGCGGTGCAGTTCCACCCCGAACTGAAGAGCCGCCCGTTCGCGCCGCACCCCCTGTTCGCCAGCTTCGTGGCCGCGGCGAAGGCGAGGTCACGGCTGGTGTGAAGGCCCCGCTCAGATGTCGTAGCTGACCGAGCCCACCGCCGCCGGCGACAGCCGCCCGCGCCGCTCCAGTTCGGCCACTATGCGCTCCACCGCGGCCTCCGGGGTGAGGCGGGAGGTGTCGAGGCGCACCTCCGGGTCGAGCGGCGCCTCGTAAGGGCTGTCGATCCCGGTGAAGCCCTTGATCTCGCCGGCGCGGGCCTTGGCGTAGAGGCCCTTGGGGTCGCGGGCCTCGGCCACCGCCAGCGGGGCGTCGACGAACACCTCCAGGAACTCGCCGCCGGCCAACATGGCGCGGGCGGCGGCGCGCTCGGTGCGGAAGGGGGAGATGAAGGCCACCAGCACGATCAGCCCGGCGTCGGCCATCAGCTTGGCGGTCTCGCCCACGCGGCGCACGTTCTCGGCCCGGTCGGCGTCGGAGAAGCCCAGGTCTCGGTTCAGCCCGTGGCGCACGTTGTCGCCGTCGAGCAGGTAGGTGTGGCGCCCGGCGGCGTGCAGCCGCGCCTCCAGCAGGTTGGCGATGGTCGACTTGCCGGCCCCCGAGAGCCCGGTCAGCCATACCACCGCTGGCGACTGGCCCTTGAGGGCGGCGCGGCTTTCGCGCGTCACGTCGGTGGCGCGCCAGTGCAGGTTGTCGGCCTCGCGCACGGCGTGGCGGATCATGCCGGCGGCGACGGTCGCGTGGGTCAGCCGATCGATCAGGATGAAGCCGCCCAGGTCGCGGCTCTCGGCGTATGGGGCGAAAGGCAGGGGCTGGTCGACGGTGACGACCACGCGCGCCACGCCGTTGAGGCCGAGTTCCGTAGCGGGGCGCTGGGCCAGGGTGTCCACGTCCACCGCGTGCAGGATGCGGGCGACCGCGGCGTTGGCCTGGCGGGTGGCGAGCTTGATGCGGAACTCGGCGCCGGTGCGCAGCGGGGCGTCCACCATCCACACGAGGTCGGCCTCGAAGCGCTCCGCCGACTCCACCGGCTCGGCCGCCGGCGCCAGCACGTCGCCGCGGGAGACGTCGATCTCGTCCTCCAGCGTGAGGGTGACCGATTGGCCGGCGAGGGCGCGGGGCAGGTCGGTGTCGGCGGTGACGATGCGCGCCACGCGGCTCGCGCGGCCGGAGGGCGACACGCGCAGCCGGTCGCCGGGCGCGACGGCGCCCTGGACGACCAGGCCGGAGAAGCCGCGGAAGTCCTGGCTGGGCCGGTTCACCCACTGCACCGGCATGCGGAAGGGGCCGTCCGCCGCAGCCTCGGCCGAAGGGGCGCGCTCCAGCGCCTCCAGCAGGGTGGGGCCGGCATGCCAGGGCGCGGCGGGCGAGCGGCGGGCCACGTTGTCGCCCGTGAGGCCGGAGAGCGGCACGGGGGCGATCTCCAGCCCCAGCGGCGCGGCGAAGGCGGCGAAGTCGGCAACGACGCGGTCGAAGGCCGCCCGATCCCAGCCGACGAGGTCCATCTTGTTCACCGCCAAGACCGCGCGGCGCACGCCGACCAGGCTGACGAGGTAGGCGTGGCGCTTAGTCTGCGTCAGCACGCCCTTGCGCGCGTCCACCAGGATCACCGCAAGGTCGGCGGTGGAGGCGCCGGTGACCATGTTGCGGGTGTATTGCTCGTGGCCCGGGGTGTCGGCCACGATGAAGCGCCGCTGAGGGGTGGCGAAGAAGCGGTAGGCCACGTCGATGGTGATGCCCTGCTCGCGCTCGGCGGAGAGGCCGTCGACCAAAAGCGCGAAGTCGAGGTTCGCGCCTTGCGTGCCGACAGCCCGGCTCTCCGCTTCGAGGGCGGAAAGCTGGTCGGCCAGGAGGGCGCCGGTGTCGTAGAGCAGGCGGCCGATCAGGGTGGACTTGCCGTCGTCCACCGAGCCGCAGGTGATGAAGCGCAGGGTGTCGGGCGCGGACGTGGCGACGGCGGGATCGGCCATGGCTTCGGAAGGCTTGGCGAGGGTGACCATCAGAAATAACCCTCCCGCTTCTTCTTCTCCATCGAGCCGGCCGAATCGCGGTCGATGACCCGCCCCTCGCGCTCGCTCACGGGGGAGAGGCGCATCTCCTCGATCACCTCGTCGAGCGTGGCGGCGGTGCTCTCCACGGCGCCGGTGAGGGGGTAGCAGCCCAGGGTGCGGAAGCGCACCGAGCGCAGCTGCGGCGCCTCGCCGGGCGCAAGCGGCATGCGGTCGTCGTCGACCATGATCAGTGCGCCATCGCGCTCCACCACCGGGCGTTCGGCCGCGAAGTACAGCTGCGGGATCGGGATGGCCTCGCGGCGGATGTAGTCCCACACGTCGCGCTCGGTCCAATTGGAGAGCGGGAAGACCCGGAACGACTCTCCCGGCCCCTTGGCGGTGTTGTAGAGCCGCCAGAGTTCGGGCCGCTGCGCCTTGGGGTCCCAGCGATGGGCGGCCGAGCGGAAGGAGAACACGCGCTCCTTGGCGCGGCTCTTCTCCTCGTCACGCCGCGCGCCGCCGAAGGCCGCGTCGAAGCCGTACTTGTCGAGCGCCTGCTTCAGCGCCTGCGTCTTCATCACGTCGGTATGGGTGGCCGAGCCGTGGGTGAAGGGGCCGACGCCGGCCGCCACGCCCTCGGCGTTGGTGTGGACCAGCAGCTCCCAGCCGAGCTCGCGCGCGCGCGCATCGCGGAAGGCGATCATCTCGCGGAACTTCCAGGTGGTGTCGACGTGCAGCAGCGGGAACGGCGGCTTGCCGGGGAAGAAGGCCTTGGCCGCCAAGCGCAGCATCACCGCGCTGTCCTTGCCGACGGAGTAGAGCATCACCGGCCGCTCGCACTCGGCCACGACCTCGCGCAGGATGTGCAGGCTCTCGGCCTCAAGCCGATCGAGATGGTCGAGAGCGCGCGGCGCTGGAAGAGCGGAGCTGGGGGCTTCGGCGTCAAACATCGCTTCGCTAGCTTGTGGCGCGGCGTGTTCGGGAGCGCCGACGCCTTCAGTTTTGCTGATAGCTGCGGTCGTCTCGCCAGGCGCGCCAGTTTCCTTGGGGCCGCTGTCGCCGCCGCTCACATGAAGGGCCCGATCGGCGCCGGGTCAAACGGGCCCGACGCGGTGAAGCCGCCGTTGCGGAAGCCGGGCTTGCCGTAGCGGAAGGGCGTGCCGTCAGGCGCAGCCATGCGCCCCCCCGCGGCGAGCAAGATGGCGTGGCCGGCGGCGGTGTCCCACTCCATGGTCGGGCCGGTGCGCGGGTAGAGGTCGGCGCGTCCGTCCGCCACCAGGGCGAACTTGAGGGAGGAGCCGACGTTGAGGCGCTCGCCGATCTCGAGCTGGGCGAGGTAGCGCTCGGTCGCGAGATCGCCGTGGCTCTTGGAGGCGACCACGGCGAGCGTCCGGGCGGGCTCGCGGACGCGCAGCGCGACTCGCGCGCTCGCCAGCGACGCGTCCACGGGCTGGTCGGCGCGCCATGCGACACCGCGGGCCACGTCGCCCGCGAACATCTCGGCGCGGGCGCTGGCGTAGATCAGGCCCAGCGTGGGCGCGCCGTCCTCCACCAGGCCGACGTTGACGGTGAAGTCGCTGCCGCCGCGCACGAACTCGCGCGTGCCGTCCAAGGGATCGACCAGGTAGAAGCGTGAGCCGACCGGGGGGATGCGTCCGGCGGACGCCTCCTCCTCCGCCACGACTGGTGTCTGCGGATCGATCCGGGCGAGGGCGGCCAGTAGAATCGCCTCCGCCTCGCGGTCGGCGGCGGTGACGGGCGAATCGTCGGACTTGCGCTCGGCCGTCACCCCGGCCTCCACGTGGCGCTGAATGGCGGCGCCCGCGGCGAGGGCGGCCTCGGCCAGGCCTTCTAGCAGGGCGGCGCGGTCTGGATAGGTCGGCATAGGGCGCGTTTAGGCGAGGCGAGGCCTCCGGGGTAGAGGCTCGGCTTCCCCCGCGGGCGCGTCAGGCCTAACACCGCGCGCATGGCCGCCGCCCAACCTGCGCCCGCGCGCACCTACCTCGACTTCGAGAAGCCCATCGCCGACTTGGAGGGCAAGCTCGCCGAGCTGGAGACCACCGCGCTGGCCGCGGGCGGCTTCGACGCCGAGATCCGCTCGATGCGCGACCGCGTGCAGCAGATCCGCCGCGAGACCTACGCCGGTCTCGACCCCTGGCGGAAGACGCAGGTGGCGCGCCATCCCGAGCGGCCGCACTTCGTCGACTACCTGGCCGCGCTGGTCACCGACTTCGTCGAGCTGCGGGGCGACCGCGCCTTCGGCGACGACCAGGCCATCATCGGCGGCATCGGCCGCTTCCGCGGGCGCCCCGTGGTGGTGATGGGGCACGAGAAGGGCGCCGACACCGCCTCGCGCCTCAAGCACAACTTCGGCATGGCCAAGCCCGAGGGCTATCGCAAGGCGGTGCGCCTGATGGACATGGCCGAGCAGTTCGCCATGCCCGTGGTCACCTTCGTCGACACCGCCGGCGCCTATCCCGGAATTGGCGCGGAGGAGCGCGGCCAGGCCGAGGCCATCGCGCGCTCCACCGAGCGCGGCTTGACTCTGGGCGTGCCCATGGTCGCGACGGTGGTCGGGGAGGGCGGCTCGGGCGGCGCGATAGCGCTGGCCGCCGCCAACCGGGTGCTGATCCTGGAGCACGCCATCTACTCGGTGATCTCGCCCGAGGGTGCGGCCTCGATCCTGTGGCGCGATGGCGGCCGGGCGAAGGAGGCGGCGCGCGCCATGAAGATCACCGCCCCCGACCTCCTGGCGCAGGGGATCGTCGACCGCATCGTGCCCGAGCCGGTCGGCGGCGCCCATGCCGACCCGCAGGCGGCCATGGCCCTGGTGGGGGATGCGGTGGCCGACGAGCTCGAGGCGCTGGCGGGGCTGGACGCGCAGGCGCTGCGCCGCCAGCGTGCGGACAGGTTCTACGCCATCGGGCGGCAGTGAGCCGCAGCAGCGCCGACGCCCGGGCTGTGACATCGCGCCTATTGCGCCGCACCATCCACGCTCTCACCTGACGCGATCTCTGCAACCGACGAATTCGAAACGAGGACGAGCGTGACGGCGTCTGCGGAGGAGGCCCGCCTTCAGGTGCTGGCCTCATACGGCGTGCTCGACACGCCCCCCGAACAGGAGTTCGACGACCTCGTCCACCTCACCTCGCGCCTGGCGGGCACGCCGGTCGCGTTGGTGAGCCTGATCGACGTCGATCGGCAGTGGTTCAAGGCCCGGGTTGGATTTCCGCACGATGAGACCGGGCTCGATCGGTCGGTGTGCAAATTCGTACTGGACGAGCCGGACCTGCTCATCATCCCCGACCTGGCGCAGGACGCCCGCACCCGGGAGAACCCCCTCGTCACCGGCGAGGCCGCCATTCGCTTCTACGCCGGCGCACCCCTGCGCACGTCGGACGGGGTGACCCTCGGCAGCCTCTGCGCCATTGACACCGCCCCCCGCCCTGACGGGCTGAGCGAGCAGCAGAAGCAGGACCTGCGGGTGCTGGCGCGCGAGACCATGCGCCAGCTCGAAGCTCGGCGCTCGGCGTTGCGGCTGCAGGCGATCAATCGGCGCGACCGCGCCCTCGTGCGACTGGGCGACCGCCTGCGCGACCTGAGTGACCCGGCCGCAATGGCCTATGCGGCGGCCGAGATCATGGGACAGACGCTGGAGGCGTCGGGCGCCGGCTACGCCGTCTTGTCCGGTCGGGCGCGCGACATCGTCACGGTCGAAGCGGAGTGGGGCGCGTCCGACGGCGTCGCCGTCACCGGAAGCTATGACCTCGCGAGTCTCGGGACCTACTTCGAGGATCTGAAGCGGGGCGAGATCGTGATCATCCCCGACGTGCGCACCGATCCGCGCACCGCGACCACCGCGCTGGCGCTGGAGGCGCGCAGCATCCGCACCCTGATCAACATCCCCATCGTGGAACGCGGCGAGCTCGTGGCGCTGCAGTTCGTCCACTACGACCGCCCGCAGGCTTGGAGCGCCGAGAACGAGGCCTTCGTGCGCAACGTGGCCGACCGCACCCGCGCGGGCATCGAGCGCGTGCGCGCCGAGGAGCAGCAGGCCGTGGTCAACCAGGAGATCGGCCACCGCCTGAAGAACACCATGGCGATGGTTCAGGCCATCGCCTCGCAGACGCTCAAGGGCGTGGCCGACCGGGGTGCCGTGCAGGCCTTCGACCAGCGCCTGCGCGCGCTCAGCACCGCTCACGACGTACTGATCGCCGGCGCCTGGACCTCGGCTGACCTCGCCGGCGTGGTCTGTTCGGCGATGGACAACCTGGGCGAGGGCGGCCGGTGCGATATCGAGGGCCCCCCCGTCGCGCTCGACACCCGCGCGACGCTGTCTACGTCACTCCTCGTCCACGAACTGACGACCAACGCCTTGAAGTATGGCGCGCTCAGTCGTCCGGAGGGCCGCGTCGCCATTCGGTGGAGGCTGGAAGGCGGCGACGACGCCCAGCTCGTGCTGGAGTGGCGCGAACGGGGCGGCCCCGAGGTTTCGCCTCCTTCACGCAAGGGCTTCGGCTCGCGCCTGCTGTCCATGGGTCTCGTAGGCACGGGCGGCGCCGCACTCGCATACGGGGCGAACGGTTTCAGCGCGACCTTCACCGCCTCGCTCCGGCAGGTCCAGGCGCCCTGAACCGCGCGGGGAGCTGCGCACGACCGCCGTGCCCGTCGTCGCGGACGACGCCTCGCGGCGGATGACGATGGTCGACCCAAAGGAACGGCGGGCTTCCAGCCCTGGCGCACCGCCACTTGCCTTTCCCGGCTGCACGGTCAAGGTCCGCGCCCCAGTCGTCCGAGAACCTCGCGTATGAGCCGTCACGTCCGTTCCGTCGCCACAGGCGCTCTCGCTTTGGTCGGTGTCGCCTGCGTCGGCGGCGCGCAGGCGCAACCCTTCCGGCCCGGTCCCAAGATCGGTCCGCCGCCCGCCCATGGGCCAAAGGCGAGCGACTCGCGGCTCGCCGCCGCCATCGCCTCGGGCGAGCGGCCGGCGGCCGACCGGGCGCGCGACGTGTTCCGCCATCCCGCCGAGACGCTGGCGTTCTGGGGCCTCAAGCCCGGCATGACGGTGGTCGACCTGCAGCCGGGCGGCGGCTACTGGACCTACATCCTCGCCCCCTATCTCAAGGCCACCGGTGGTCGCTACGTCGCCAGCGGGTCCGAGCGCGGCCGCGCCGGGTTCATGGCCAAGTTCGGCGACGCGGCCAAGTTCGGCGCGGTGAGCTACGTGGTGTTCGACAAGGCGACCGGCCCGGTGATGGCGGCGGGCAGCGCCGACATGGTCATCACCTCGCGTGAGCTGCACAACTGGATCGGCGGCGGCTATTTCGACCGCGCCATGTCGGCCAGCTTCGCGGCGCTCAAACCCGGCGGCGTGCTGGCGATCGAGGAGCACCGCGCCGATCCCAAGCCGCAGCAGGCCGACGCCGGCAACGGCTACGTGGCGGTGAAGACCGCGGTGGACGGCGCGCGCCGCGCGGGCTTCCGCTACGAGGACGCCTCCGAGGTCAACGCCAACCCGCGTGACACCAAGGACCATCCCTTCGGCGTGTGGACGCTGCCGCCGTCGCGCCAGAGCACGGCGGACGGCAAGACCGCCGATCCCGCCTTCGACCACGCCAAGTACGACGCCATCGGCGAGAGCGACCGTATGACGCTGCGCTTCCGCAAGCCGTGATCGCCTTCGCGCCGCCGCCCCCGGCCGCTGCCGGGCCGGCGGCGGCCGAGGCGGTGCAGACGCGCGCGACCTTGCGCGCCTTCCCCTTCCTCGATCTCTACTACAAGCTGGGCGCGGCCAGGCGCACGCGCTTCACGGTGGCCTACCGATGGCGCGCCATCGCGCCCGACGGCGCGACCTGGGCGCCGGCGCGGGTGGCGCTGGTGTTCGCCGGCGAGCGTCGCCCGATCGCCTCCAGCCCGCTCGGCTGGCTGGCGCGCGCGCCCACCCCCGAGGAGCTCGCCGCACGCCCGCCGGTTAGCCTTGCCGGGCCGGTGGGCTGGCGCCTCGGCATGATCCTGGCGCCGCAGCTGGTCGTGGCGGTCGGGCCGCAGATCGACCCTCGCGAGGTGCTGGCCGCGGCCGCGCAGTTCGAGCGGGGCACGCATGCGGCCGGCCCCCTCGCGGTGGTGATCCCGCAGTTCCGGCGCGTGCTGTTCGTCGGCGGGCAGGGCGCGGCGCTGGTCGACGCGCAGGGCCACGCCACGCCGATCGCCTCGGTGAAGGGCGAGCTCTTCGCCTCGCTGGCGGCTCTGCGCGGCGCGGCCAGCGTGCGCTTCGACACGCCGCCGGAGCGGGTTCTGCTGCTGCCCGGAAGCTGACGCAGCGTCATCGTGCGCGCAGGCTTGTGGCGGCGGCGCGCCGTTGTATGCAGCGGCTTCATACGGACGTGGTCGGCTTCCCGCCGGACCGGCCGCTCGATTTGGAGATGTGCGCATGGCCACGCTTGAAGAGATCACCGACCGCATGCGCCAGGCGGTCGGCGCCGACTCGGGCCTGGGCTCGACGGTGAAGTTCGACTTCAAGGGCGAAGGCTTCATCTTCATCGACGGCGGCACGGTGAGCAACGAGGACGCGCCGGCCGACTGCACCATCATCCTGTCGAAGGACGACTTCGAGCAGATGGGCCAGGGCAAGCTCGACCCGACCATGGCCTTCATGCAGGGCAAGCTGAAGATCAACGGCGACATGGGCGTGGCCATGCGGATGCAGCCGCTGCTCGCCAAGGCGCGCGGCTGACGGCGCCCGGCGCGCGGCCGGTCTTCGGCCGCCACGGCCGCCCGGCGCCCCTGGTCGAGGCGCCGGGCGCGCCCTTGCTACGCCGTGGGGCGGCGGAGTGGATGGAGGCGTCGGACGGCGCCTGCCTGCGGGCGGCGCTGTTCCGCCCGCACGGGGCGCCGCGCGGATCGGTGGTGATCCACCCGGGCCGCACCGAGTTCATCGAGAAATACGGAGAGGTGATCGCCGAATGGCAGGCGCGCGGCTTCTTCGTGCTCGTGCACGACTGGCGCGGGCAGGGGCTCAGCGACCGGCTGCTGCTGGATCCGCTGCGGGGTCATGCGCGGCGCTGGCGCGCCTTCATCGCCGACGCCCGGCTGACGCTGGATCGCTTCGCCGAACGGCTGCCCAAGCCGTGGATCGGGCTCGGCCACTCCATGGGCGGGGGCCTCCTGGCCCTGTCGCTGGTGGAGGGGGAGGATCGCTTCGCCGGCGCCATTCTCTCGTCGCCCATGATGGGCCTGCGCACCGGCTCGCACGATGCGCGGGCCGTGCGCGCCACGGCGCTGGCGTTGAGCGCGCTGGGCCGCGGGGCCGGCCTGCCGCTGCCCATCGACGACCCGCTGCATCACAGGTTCGAGAACACCGTCCTCACCCACGACCGGACCCGGTTCGAGCGCACGCGCGCGCTGATGCAGGCCGAGCCCTCGCTGCGGCTGGGTCGCCCCACCTGGAGCTGGCTCGCCTTCGCCTTCGCCCTGAGCGACCAGGCGCTGCGCCCCGGAGGGCCGGAGCGCGTGTCCACGCCCGTGCTGGCGATGTTCGCCGGCGACGACCGGCTGGTCCTGAACGCCCCGGGCGAACGCTTCGTCGCCCGCCTGAAGCGGGCCCGGGGGCTGGAGTTCGAAGGCGCCTGGCATGAGCTCCTGATGGAGACCGACGCCGTGCGCACCCAGGTGTGGGCCGCCATCGACGCCTTTACCGAACCCCTCGTCTCGTCCACAGCTTAGGCGCGCGCGGCGCAGGGCGCTCCCGGCGTCTCCGGCTAGCCATCGACAGGTGAGCGAGATCGGCTCCTCAGCCGCCGGGCGTGAAGTCACGCAGGCGCGCGACCTCGGCCGTATCGAGGCGCTGCAGCAATCCCACCACCAGGTCGACCATGCCGTCGAAGTCGCGTCGGTCCATGATCCCGTTGTGCGCGTGCGTGTAGCGGGCGGGGACGACCAGGTTGATGGTCGGCACGCCGCCGTTGGAGCGCTGGATCTCGGCCGAATCGTCGCCGTAGCCCTGCACGAGGTCGAGCTGCAGCGGCACGCCCTTCGCCGCGGCCACGGCCTTGGTGAGGGCGACCAGCTTGCGGTTGGGCAGCGCCGAGCTGTCGTAAAGGAAGATGCCCGGGCCGGCGCCGAGCTTGGCCTGCGTCTCCTCGGGATTGCGGCCCGGGCTGTCGCCGGTGATGCCGCCCTCGATCGTGACCGCCACCTCGGGCTTGACCACCTCGACCGCGCTCTGCGCGCCGCGCAGGCCGACCTCCTCCTGCACGGTGATGACGAAGCTGATCCGGTTGGGATGGCCCGAGGCCTTGAGCCGGCGCATGGCCTCGATCACCACTGCGCAGCCCACGCGATCGTCCCACGCCTTGCCCAGATAGCGGCCGCCCGCCAGCTCCTCGAAGGGGCTGTCCGGCACGACGGGGTCGCCGGGCGAGAGGCCCAGCGCCGCCACCTCCGCCGCGTCGTGCGCGCCCACGTCGAGGTAGAGGCTGTCGCGGGGGAACACCTTCGTGCGCTCCTCGGGCGGGACCACGTGGATGTCGCGGATGCCGGTGACCGCGCGCACGGGCCCCTTGGACCCGATGATCACCCAGCGCTGGTCGGGCAGGGCCTGGTCGAGCCAGCCGCCCAGCATCTGCATGGAGAGGAAGCCCGTGGGCGTGACGCGCCGCACGAGGCCGCCCAGCTCGTCCATGTGGGCGTCGAGCATGACCCGCGGCCCGCTCGCGCCCTGGCCGGCGATCACCGAGCCCAGCCCGTCGTAGGTCAGCCGATCCGCGAGCGGCTTCATCTCGCGCACAACCACTGCACGGACGGGCTCCTCGAAACCGGACGGGCCCGCCGCCTCCGACAGCTCGCGCAGCAGCGCTTTCGTGCGGTCTTGCGCGTAGCCGGGCGTGGCGATCAGGAGGGCGAGCAGACAGGCTGAAACGGTGCGCATGGCGCGACGCTAGCGCGCCACCTTCAGCCGCGGAAGCGCCGCCGCGCATCGGCCCGGCCGCCCGCCGAGTTGACGCCGCTCGGCGCGGCGCGCACACCCGGCGCGGGTCAGACGGCTGGGCGGCCGCGGGGCGTTTCGGCGCTTCGAGGAAAGTCCGGGCTCCACGACGACGAGGCGGCGGGCAACACCCGCCGGGAGCGATCCCAGGGACAGCGCCACAGAGAGCAGACCGCCCACCGGTTCGCCGGAGGGTAAGGGTGAAAGGGTGCGGTAAGAGCGCACCGGGGCTTCGGTAACGCGGCCCGCATGGCAAGCCCCGCCTGGAGCAAGACCGAATAGGGACCGCGCGTCCTCCCGCGTGCGTAGGGGAGGGCAGGGGCGTCGCCGCTCCGAGCAGGTCCGGGTTGGTCGCGAGAACCGGTCCGCAAGGGCCGGTCCAGAGGAATGGTCGCCACGCCCGCCTTCGGGCGGGCGCTACAGAACCCGGCTTACAGGCCGTCTGACCCGCCTTTCCACAGCCACCCCGCCGCCACAGGTGCTAACGGGTTCTGCTTGCGTCGTTCCGTGTATGTTCCGTCCACAACCTGTTCACCATTTGCGGCGACCTTGCAACACCACAGCCCAGCATGGTGAACGACCCGTTGCGTGTCATTGTTTCCCACTTGGGCCCATGTTAACCCATCGGCGACCGGCGCATGGGGGCGTCCGGCCTAGCGGGGCGCGTGGCGCAGGTGTTCCTCTCGACCTTCGACAAGGAGCTGGACGCCAAGCGCCGCATCGTGGCGCCAGCGGAGTTCCGCGCCCTGCTGGGGGCCGCCTGCGACGGCGTCTATCTCTTCCCCTCCATCGAGGCGGACTGCCTGGAGGGCGGCGGCGAGACGCTGTTCGCCCGCTACAAGGCGACCATAGAGGAGCTGCCGTTCGGCGACCCCCTGCGTTCGGCGCTGGAGACTGCGGTGTACTCCGGCATGCGGCGGCTGCCTTTCGATTCCGCCGGCCGCATCGTCCTGCCGGAGGAGCTGTGCGCGGCCTTCGGCATCGGGACCGAGGTCACGCTGGCGGGGCTGGGCGACCGCTTTCAGGTGTGGGGCCGCGACGCCTTCCGCGCGCATCGCGACCGCCAGCGCCTGCTCGCCCGCGAGGGCCTGGCGCGCCTGCGCGAAGACCAGCGCGCCCGCCCTGCCGGAATGGCGGCATGAACGCGCCGCACACCCCCGTCATGCTGGCCGAGGTGCTGGCGGCGCTGGCGCCCGCGCCCGGCGCGCTCATCGTGGACTGCACCTTCGGCGCGGGCGGCTACACCCGCGCCCTGCTGGACGCCGGCGCCCGCGTCGTGGCTTTCGACCGCGACCCCTTCGCCTCGCGCTTCGCCGCCCCGTTGCGCGAGGCCTACGGCGATCGCTTCACGCTCGTGGCGCGCCCCTTCGGCGAGCTGGAGGCCGGGCTGGACGACGAGGGCGTCGGCGCCGTCGACGGCGTGGTTTTCGACCTGGGCGTCTCGTCCATGCAGCTCGACCAGGCCGAGCGGGGCTTCTCCTTCATGCGCGACGGCCCGCTGGACATGCGCATGGCCGCCGCCGGCCCCACCGCCGCCGACTTCGTCAACAGCGCCGAGGAGGAGGAGATCGCGCGGGTGATCTGGACCTACGGCGAGGAGCGCAAGTCGCGCCGCATCGCCTCGGCCATCTGCCGCCGCCGCGCCGAGCAGATGTTCAACCGCACGCTGGACCTCGCCGAGGTGGTGGAGCGCGCGCTGGGCGGGCGTCGCGGCGCGCCCACCCATCCGGCCACCCGCACCTTCCAGGCGCTGCGGATCGCGGTGAACGACGAGCTGGGCGAGCTGGAGCGCGGCCTGGCCGCGGCCGAGCGCCGCCTCGCGCCCGGCGGGCGACTCGTGGTGGTGAGCTTCCACTCGCTGGAGGACCGCGTGGCCAAGGCCTTCTTCGCCGAGCGCGCCGGCCGCACGCCAGGGGCTTCGCGCCACCTGCCGCCCGCCGCCGCCGGCCCCGCGCCGAGCCTCGAGCTGCTGCACACCGGCGCGCTGGCCGCCTCCGACGCCGAGAGCGCCGCCAACCCGCGCGCCCGCTCGGCCAAGCTGCGGGCCGCGGCGCGCACCGGCGCCGTCGCCTGGAGCGTCGCGGCGTGAACCCCGTGCGCGCCCTCTTCAACCGGCGCCTGCGCGGCTTCCGCGTGGTCGAGCTGGCCGCGGTCGGCTGCCTGGTGGTGCTGGTGCTCGGCGTCTACGCCTTCAAGGCGGGCGCTGGGCGCGAGACCGCGCACATCTCCGACGTGGACGCGCAGATCGCCGACGAGCGCCGCCACGTGCGCGTGCTCAAGGCCGAGCTCGCCCACCTGGAGCAGCCCGCCCGGCTGGAGCGTCTCTCGGCCGCCTACCTGGGCATGGCCCCGGCCGGCGGAGCGCACGAGGCGCCGGTCGAATCGCTCTCCGAGGTGGCGCGCGCCCAGCCGCCGTCCATCACGCACGCCGCGAACCGTGCTCCGTGAGCCAGTTCGACGCCGCGCCGCGCTCGACGCTTTCTCCCGGCCAGCTGTGGGGTCGGCTGGTGGAGGGCGTGTGGAAGGTCGAGCACGCCTTCGAGCGCTCCCGCGCCGCCGACCGTGCGGTTGACGATACGCGTCTGCGCATCTTCCTGGTGCTGTGCCTGTTCGCCTTCGGCTTCATGTTCGTGGGCATGGAGGCCGGCAAGAAGGCGCTGTTCTCGGGCATCGAGCAGGACGACCTGGCTGCGCCCGTCCCGGTGCTCGCCCGCGCCGACCTGGTGGACCGCAACGGCGAGATCCTGGCCGTCGACCTCGCCCACTATGGCCTCTACCTCGACCCGCGCGAGGTGTGGGACGCGCCGGAGACCCGCGCGGGGCTGCTGCGCGCGCTGCCGCGGCTCGACGCCGCCCGCCTCGCCAAGGCGCTGGCGGGCAAGCGCCGCGAGTACCTGGCCGGCGGCCTCACCCCCGCCGAGCGCGAGCGGGTGCACGACCTGGGCCTACCCGGCGTCGACTTCGAGGAGGAGAGCCACCGCGCCTATCCTCTGGGGGCCACGGCGGGCCATCTGCTGGGCTATGTCGATGGCGGCGGCAAGGGCCTGGCCGGCGCGGAACGTGCGCTCGACGCGCAGGTGCGCACCGCCGGGGCCGGCGGGGGCCAGGTGCAGCTGGCCATGGACCTGCGCGTGCAGGCCGCGCTCGAGGACGAGATGCGCCGCGGCATGGCCGAGTTCGGCCCGAAGGCGGTGATGGGCGTGGTCACCGACCTCAAGACCGGCGAGATCCTGGCGCTGTCGTCCATGCCCGACTTCGACCCGAACGCACCGGGGGCCGCCGATCCGGCGGCGCTGACCAACCACGTGGCGGCCTCGGTCTACGAGATGGGCTCCACCTTCAAGATGTTCGCCTTCGCGGAGGCGATCGACAGCGGCCGGGTGACCCCTGCCTCCAGCTTCGACGCCACCACCCTGCAGATCGGTCCGCGGGTGATCCACGACCACCACAAGGTGAACCGGGCGCTGACCCTGCGCGAGATCTTCGACTACTCGTCCAACGTGGGCACCGCCAAGATGGCGCTGGCGTCGGGCGGCGCGAACATGGAGCGCTACTTCACCGCTTTCGGCCTGCTCTCGCCCGCCAAGGTCGAGCTGGCCGAGACCGCGCGCCCCATCCGCCCGCGCACGTGGGACGAGAACACCGTGGCCTCCGCCGCCTTCGGCAACGCCATCGCCGTGTCGCCGCTCAACATGGCCGCGGCGGTGGGCGCCATCATGAACGGCGGGACCTACGTGCCGCTGACGCTGCTCAAGCGCGACCCGAACGCGCCGATCCAGGGCGTGCACCGGGCGGTGAGCCCGCAGACCAGCCGCATGATGCTCGACTTCATGCGCGACAACGTCGTGGACCCCATCGGCTCAGGCAAGAAGGCGGACGAACCCGGCCTGCGGGTGGGGGGCAAGACGGGCTCCAACGAGAAAGCCGACCACGGCAAGATCGACCGCAACCGCCTCCTCACCTCTTTCGCCGCGGTGTTCCCCACCGACGGGCCGCTCGACGCCCACCGCTACCTCGTGCTCATCGTCATGGACGAGCCGCACGGCACCAAGGCCACCTACGGCTTCGCGCTGGGCGGCTGGAACGCGGCGCCGGTGGCCGGTCGGGTGGTGGACCGCATCGCGGGCTTCCTGCATGTGGCGCGGGTGCCGACCACGCCCTTCGCCGCCGCCAAGCCCACAGCCGCCCTCCCGGCGGCCGAAGAGGAGACGACCGCGAGCGAACTGCGGTGAACGCGCGCCTCTCGGACCTGGTCAAGCGCGACCTGCCGGTCGATCCTGAGATCACCGCCGTCACCGCCGACAGCCGAAAGTGCGGGCCGGGCGTGCTGTTCGCGGCGCTTCCGGGCACGCAGAGCGACGGGCGCGCCTTCATCGCGCAAGCGCTGGCGGCGGGCGCGGCCGCGGTGCTCGCGCCGGCGGACACGCCCGATCTCGACGGGGCCGCGCCGCTGGTGCGGGCGCACGACGCACGCCGCCTCTACGCCCTGGCCGCCGCCGCCCTCTACGGCCGACAGCCGCAGGTGTGCGTCGCCGTCACCGGCACCAACGGCAAGACCTCGGTGGCCACCTTCTGCCGCCAGCTGTTCGCCGCGCTCGGCCACCGCGCCGCCAGCATGGGCACCCTGGGCGTCCAGGCCTCCGACGGCGAGGCGCTGACGCCGCCCGGCCTCACCAGCCCCGACGCCGCCGACGTGGCCCGGCTGGCGGCCGAACTGGCGGACCGCGGGGTGATGCGGTGGGCCGTGGAGGCCTCCAGCCACGGCCTCGACCAGCGACGCCTCGACGGGCTGAGGATCGCGGCGGCCGGCTTCACCAACCTGAGCCAGGACCACCTGGACTACCACGCGAGCATGGAGAGCTACCGCAAGGCGAAGCTTGGGCTTTTCGAGCGCCTGCTGCCGCGGTTCGCCCCCGCCGTCCTCAATGCCGACAGCCCCGACTACGCCGCCTTCGCCACGGCCGCGGTCAGCCGTGGCCAGACGCTGATGTCGGTCGGCGAGGCGGGGCAGGCGCTGCGCCTCATGTCGCGCACCTCCACGCCGCATGGGCAGACGCTGGTGGTCGACGCCGGCGCCGGCGGGCGCGAAGTGCGCCTGCCGCTGGCCGGCGGCTTCCAGGCGGCCAACGCGCTCGTCGCGGCGGGCCTCGTCATCGCCACCGGCGAGGACGCCGACGCCGTGCTCGCCGCCTGCGAGCGGCTGGAGGGCGCCGCCGGCCGCCTGCAGCGCGTGGGTTCCGGGCCGCGCGGCGGCGAGGCCTACGTCGACTACGCCCACACGCCCGACGGCGTCTCCACCGTGCTGGAGGCGCTGCGTCCGCACGCCCGCGGGCGGCTGATCGTGGTGCTGGGCGCCGGCGGCGACCGCGACCGCGCCAAGCGCCCGCTGATGGGCGCGGCCGCCGCACAATGCGCCGACCTCGTCATCGTCACCGACGACAACCCGCGCTCGGAGGACCCCGCCGCCATCCGCCGCGAGGTGCTGGCCGGCGCCCCCGCCGCGCGCGAGCAGGGCGACCGCCGCGCCGCCATCCGCGAAGCCGTGGCCGAACTCGGCGACGGAGACGTGCTGGTGGTCGCCGGCAAGGGCCACGAGCAGGGGCAGACCGTGGCCGGCGTCGTCCACCCCTTCGACGACGTGGGCGAGGTGCGCGCCGCGCTGGCCGCCCCGGGCGGAGGGCATCGCGTTGGCTGAGCCGCTGTGGACCTCCGTCGCCATCGCCGACGCCACCGGTGGGCGGGTCGGCGGCGAGCTGTTCAGCGCCACCGGCGTCAGCTTCGACACGCGTGAGGTGCAGCCGGGCGACCTGTTCGTGGCGCTCGAGGGTGTCCGCGACGGTCACGACTTCGTGCGCGACGCATTCGCGCGGGGAGCCGCGGGCGCGCTCGTCTCGCGTCAGGTGGAAGGCGGCCCTGCGGTGCAGGTGGATGGCTCCACCCTCATGGCGCTCGAGGCGCTGGCGGCGGCGGCGCGGGAGCGCTCGGGCGCGCTCCGCGCGGCGGTGACCGGCTCGGTCGGCAAGACCAGCGTCACCCAGGCGATGCTGGCGGCGCTGGCGCTGGCGGGGGAGGCGCATGGCTCCGTCAAAAGCTTCAACAACCACATCGGCGTGCCGCTGACGCTGGCGCGCATGCCGGCCGCGACCCAGCGGGCGGTGTTCGAGATCGGCATGAACCACGCCGACGAGATCGCGCCGCTCTCGCGGCTGGTGGGCCCGCACGTGGCGGTGGTGACAACCATCGGCCCCGTCCACACCGAGAACTTCGCCGACGGCGAGGCGGGCGTGGCCAAGGCCAAGGCGGAGATCTTCGAGGGGTTGGCGCCCCGCGGCGTGGCGGTGATCCCGGCCGACGGCCCGTGGGCGGACTTCCTGACCGACATGGCGCGCCTCGCCGGCGCACGCGTGCTCACCTTCGGGAGCGCGGAGGGCGCCGACGCGCGGCTCCACGGCTTCGAGCCGGGCGAGGAGGGCGCGGTGGTGGTCGCCAGCCTGCATGGCCGGCTCTTGCGCTTCCCCATCGCCCAGAAGGGCGCCCACTGGGGGCCGAACAGCCTCGCCGTGCTGCTCGCCTGCGGCGAGCTCGGCGCGCCGGTGGAGACCACGCTGGAGGCGTTGGCCAGCTTCGCGCCGCTCGCAGGCCGCGGCGCCGAGCGGCGGCTGTCCGTCGCGGGCGGCGAGTACCTGCTCATCGACGAGAGCTACAACGCCAACCCCATCTCCATCCGCGCCGCGCTCGACACCCTGTCTCGCCGGCCTGGTAGGCGCATCGCCGTCCTCACCGACATGCTGGAGCTGGGCCCAGAGGCCGAGCGGCTGCACGCCGAGCTGGCCCAGGCCGCCGTCGACGCCGACGTGGCGCAGGTGTTCACCGCGGGGCCCCTCATGCACGCCCTGCACGACGCCCTGCCGCCCGAGCGGCGTGGCGCCTGGGCGCCGTCGGCCGCCTATCTCGCACCCAAGGTGGTTGAGGCGATCCGCCCCGGCGACGTGGTGATGATCAAGGGCTCGAACGGGTCTAAGGCCTCCGTTGTCGTCCGCGCGCTGCAAGACGCGCAACGGCCGGGGACCGCCTGATGCTCTACCTCCTCTGGGACATGCTGGAGCGTGGCCACCACCACGTGCCGGTGTTCAACCTGTTGCGCTACCTCACCTTCCGCACGGGGATGGCGCTGCTTACGGGCGAGATCGTCGCGGTGGCCATGGGCAGCCGCTTCATCCGCTGGATGCGCTCCAAGCAGGGCAAGGGCCAGCCGATCCGCACCGACGGCATCGAGCGCCACGTGCTGGAAAAGAAGGGCACGCCCACCATGGGCGGGTTCATGATCCTGGCCGGCATCGTCGTCGGCACCCTCCTGTGGGCCGACCTTTCGGATATCTACGTCTGGGTCGTCCTGATGGTCACCGCCGGCTACGGCCTGCTGGGCTTTCTGGACGACTACGCCAAGGTGACCAAGCAGACCACGGCCGGCGTCTCCGGCCGGCAGAAGCTCGCGGCGCAGTTCGGCCTGGCGTTGGTTGCGACTGTCTTGGTGATCCTGTTCGGCTCGCGCGAGCCCGGCGTGCCGCACTTCCAGACCTCGCTGGCCTTTCCGGTGTTCAAGGAGGCGCTGCTCAACCTCGGCTGGTTCTACGCGGTGTTCGGCATGGTCGTGATCGTTGGCGCCTCCAACGCTGTGAACCTCACCGACGGGCTGGATGGCCTCGCCATCGTGCCGGTGATGATCGCCTGCGCCGCCTTCGGGCTGATCGCCTATCTCGTCGGCAACTACGTCTTCGCCCAGTACCTGCAGGTGCACTTCGTCAAGGATGCGGGCGAGCTGGCGGTGATCTGCGGCTCGGTGATCGGGGCTGGGATCGGCTTCCTCTGGTACAACGCGCCGCCGGCCAAGATCTTCATGGGTGACACCGGCTCGCTGGCGCTGGGCGGGCTGCTGGGAACCATCGCCATCTGCACCAAGCACGAGATCGTTCTGGCCATCGTCGGCGGACTGTTCGTGGCCGAGGCGCTCAGCGTGATGATCCAGGTGGGCTACTACAAGCGCACCAAGAAACGCATCTTCCTGATGGCCCCGATCCACCACCACTTCGAGAAGCTGGGCTGGGCCGAGTCGACGGTGGTGATCCGCTTCTGGATCGTCTCGATCATGCTGGCCTTCGCGGGCCTGGCCACCCTGAAACTCAGATGAGGACCCGCCCGTGATCCCCGTCCGCGGCTTCGAGGGGCGCACGCTCGCCGTGTTCGGCCTGGCTCGCACGGGGCTCACCGCCGCGCGTGCGCTGATCGCCGGCGGCGCGCAGGTGACGTGCTGGGACGACGGCGAAACCGGCAGGGCGGCCGCGCAGGCTGAGGGGCTGCCGCTCGTCGACCTGCGCGAAGCCGACTGGAGCCGATTCGCCGCCCTCCTGCTCTCGCCCGGCGTGCCGCTCACCCACCCGCAGCCGCACTGGAGCGTGGAGAAGGCCAAGGCCGCCGGCGTCGAGATCGTGGGCGACGTCGAGCTCTTCGCCCGCACCGCCGCCGCCTATCCGGAATGGAAGCGCCCCAAGGTGGCGGCGATCACCGGCACCAACGGCAAGTCGACGACGACAGCGCTCCTGGGCCACATCTGCCGCAGCGCCGGCATGGACGTGCGCGTGGGCGGCAACATCGGCGAGGGCGTGCTGGGCCTTGAGGACATGCACGGCGGCTGCCTCTACGTTTTCGAGCTTTCCTCCTACCAGCTCGACCTGACCAAGAGCCTCAAGGCCGACGCGGCGGTGTTGCTCAACATCACTCCCGATCATCTCGACCGCCATGGCGGCATGGAGGGTTATGTCGCCGCCAAGCGCCGAGTGTTCCAGAACCAGGGCGAGGGCGACACCGCCGTGGTGGGCGTCGACGACGCCTACGGCCAGCGCCTCTGCACCGAGCTGATCGCCGCCAACCGGCGCACGGTGGCGCCCATCAGCGCCGGTCGCGCCATCGGTCGCGGGGTTTATGTGCTGCAGGGCGTGCTCTACGACGCGCTGGGCGAGCGGGCGGTGGAGATGGCCGACCTCAACTCGGCGCCGGCGCTGCTCGGCCGCCACAACTGGCAGAACGCCGCCGCCGCCTACGCCGCGGCGGTGGGCGTGGGCGTGGCTCCGCAGGATGCGGCGGAAGCGCTGGCCACCTTCGGGGGCCTGGCGCACCGCATGCAGGAGATCGCGCGCGTGGGCCGCGTGCGCTTCGTCAACGACAGCAAGGCCACCAACGCCGACGCCGCGCGCCAGGCCATGTCGAGTTATCCGCGATTCCACTGGATCGCCGGGGGGCGCGCCAAGGCGGGCGGAATCGACGGCCTTGCCGACCTCTTTCCCCGTGTCGCTCACGCCTGGCTGATCGGCGAGGCGGCCGACGACTTCGCCCGCACGCTGGATGGTCGCGCTCCGGCCACAGTCTGCGGCACGCTCGATCGCGCGGTCGAAGCCGCCTTCGCCGCCGCGAAGGCCGAGGGCGGCGAGGCGGTGGTGCTGCTCTCCCCCGCCTGCGCCTCCTTCGACCAGTTCCCCGACTTCGAGGCCCGCGGAGACGCCTTCGCCGCCGCCGTCGCCGGGCTGGAGGGGCCCGCCGCCGCCCAAGGTTGAGGCGTCACACGCGCGTGATGGCGCTGCGCCTGACGGCGCGCTAGCGTCGCGGTTCGGGCGAGGGGTGCGGGTGGTCGAAGCGACGGCGTCGGGGACCCTGGGGGCGGGGTCGGAGGGGTCGGGCGCATCGGATGCGCTCGCCGCCGCCCACGCACGCCTGCTGGCCGACCGCCGCTTCCAGTTCGACTTTCCCCTGTACGTCACGCCGAAGACGCCGGCGTGGATGCACTGGCTGGGCCGCTTCCTCCGCGACTTCCTGCATTTCACAGGGCCGCACGCCAAGCTCTTCGCGTGGGGGTTCTGGATCGTCGTGGGCCTCCTGGCGCTCGGCCTGTTCGTGCTCGTGGTGCGGACGCTGGCGCGGCGGCCTGCGGGCACGCTTCGGCCGGGCGCGACATCGCTGGAGTCCGGCGGCTGGGGCCCCTCGCGCGACCGCGCCGACGCGCTCCTTTCCGAGGCCGACCGGCTGGCGGGGGAGGGCCGCTATGGCGACGCCGTGCGCGTGCTCCTGTTCCGCACACTCGACGACCTGGACCGCCAGCGCCCAGGCCTGCTCAGCCCCGCCCAGACCAGCCGCGAGATCGCCGCCCTGCCGCTCCTGCCCGAGCCCGGCCGCCAGGCGCTTTCGGCCATCGCGCGCGCGGTGGAGCGCTTCACCTTCGCGGCCCGCCCGGTGGACGCCGACACCTTCGCCGCCTGCCGCGCCGACTACACGCGCTGGGCGCAGGCCGCCGCCGCATGAGCGACGTCGCGATCTCGCCGGCCACGGCCTCGGCGCCTGCGCGGCGCGGCGGCGGCCTCACGCCCTGGCTGGTGGGGGGCGCGGTGGCGGCCTTCGCGCTGTTCCTGCTGGCGCTGGCCTTCCCGCCCAACCTGCAGCCGACAGACGGGGGGGCGCACGCCCTCTCGCGCTCGCCTGTGGGCTACGCCGGCCTGCTGCGGCTGCTGGATGCGGCCGGCGTGCAGACGCTGATCAACCGCTCCGACAGCCTGCCGCCGGGGATGCGCGACGACACCCTGCTGGTGCTGACGCCGCGCCCGACCACGTCCGTCGCCGAGGTGCTCAAGCTCACCCGCGACCGCCACGTGCTGATCGTGCCACCGAAGTGGAACACCATCCTCGATCCGCGAGGCTCCGGCCACATCCTCAAGGTCGATCCACTCGCGCCCAAGGAGGTGCTGCTAATGGCGCGGGCGGCGCTGGGGCAGGGCGGCGCGCCGGGCGCCCTGGTCACCACCGGCCGCATGGCGCCGGCCCTGAGCCCCGCCGACGACGACGAGGCGACGCCGACCACGCCGCCGCTCGGCCCGATCGACGAGCTGCGCACCTTCACTGGCGGCGCCATGAACGCGGTGGTGGTCGACGCCCGAGGCCAGACGCTGGTGGCGCGCGCATCCGACAAGCCGATCTACGTGCTGAGCGACCCCGACCTGCTCAACAACCATGGCGTAGCCGACCTGAAGACGGCCCAGGCCGCGGTGGGCCTCCTCGCCGGCCTGGCCCACGGCGCGCCCGTGGTGTGGGACGTGACGCTGGACGGCTTCGAGACCAAGGCGCCGCCGAAGAACCCGCTCAAGGTGCTGTTCCTGCCGCCGCTCCTGCCGGCGACGCTATGCCTGTTCGTGGCCGCCGCACTGACCGCCTTCGCCGCGCGCGAGCGCTTCGGGGCGGTGGAGGACACCGGCCGCGCCTACGCCTTCGGCAAGCGGGCTCTGGCCGACAGCACCGCCTCTCTGATTTCGCTGGCAGGGCGCGAGGCGCGCTTCGCACCGCGTTACGCCGAACTGGCGCGCAGCGCCGCGGTGGCCGCCTCCGGTCTCCCGGCCTCCGGGCGCGACGCACAGGATGCGGCGCTCGACCGCATCGGCGCGCGGCGCGGCGTGGGCGGCTGGTCGCAGGTGCGCGAGGCGGCGCAATCGGTCACGGGCGTGCGGGGCCTCCTGGCCTCGGCGCACCGCACATGGACGTGGAGACGGGAGATGACGCGTGGACGCGGCTGAAGTCGGGGCGCTGGCGCGCCGCATACGCGAAGAGGTCGGCAAAGGGGTGGTGGGACAGAGCGGGGTGGTCGACCTGCTCCTCACGGCTCTTCTGGCGCGGGGGCACGTGCTGGTGGAGGGGCCGCCGGGGGTGGCCAAGACACTGCTGGTGCGCTGCTTCGCACGCGCCGTGGCGCTCGACTATGGCCGCATCCAGTTCACGCCCGACCTGACGCCTGGCGACATCCTCGGCTCCAACCTGTTCAACTTTCAGACCTCGGCCTTCACCCTGACCAAGGGGCCGGTGTTCACCGAGCTGCTGCTGGCCGACGAGATCAACCGCAGCCCGCCCAAGACCCAGGCCGCGCTGCTCGAAGCCATGCAGGAGCGGCACGTGACGCTCGACGGCGTGCGCCACGACCTGGGCCAGAGATTCCTGGTGGTGGCCACCGAGAACCCGCTGGAAAGCCAGGGCGTCTACCCCCTGCCGGAAGCCCAGCTCGACCGCTTCCTGTTCAAGGCGGTCGTCGGCTATCCGGACGCGGAGGAGGAGCGGCGCATCATCGCCTCCCATGGCCAGCACACGGGTTCGCCCGAGCCGGCCGAGCTCGGGGTGGGCGTGGCGTGCTCGGCGCAGGAGCTCGATGCGGCGGCCGCGGCGGCGGCGGCGGTGCGCCTGCAGCCCGAGGTGGTGGGCTATGTCGCCGACCTGGTGCGCGCCACCCGCGAGAGCCCGGAGGTGGAGGTGGGCGCCTCGCCCCGCGGCGGAGCCATGCTGGCCGCCGCCGCCCGCGCCCACGCCCTGCTGGACGGGCGCGACTACGTCATCCCCGACGACGTCAAGGCGCTGGCGCCCGCCGCGCTGCGCCACCGGATCGTGCTGACGCCCGCCGCCGAGATGGAGAACCGGCGCGTGGAGGACGTGATCGACGCGGTGATCGCCCGCATCGAAGCGCCCAAATGAGCGAGCCGCGCCCCCGCGTCGCCACCACGCCCACGCCGCGCGCCATCGGGCTTGCGGCGATCCTGGCGGGCATGGCGCTGGGCCTGGGGGCGCGGGAGCCGCAGGCGTGGACGCTCGCGCTCGTCTTCACCTTCGCCGCGGCGGCGCTGCCGCTGGTGGACCTGCTGCGCTCGATCGGCCCTCATCGTCTGCGGCTCGAGGTGGACGCGCCCTCGCTGCTGCCGCTGGGCCAGAGCGGCGAGGTGCGCGTCGTCGCCGGCTTCGACACCGCCGCGCCGCCGCCGGGGCTGGAGGCCGCGCTCCTCGTCGACGAGCGGCTGCGCATAGCACCCCGGCTGCAGGCGATGGAGGCGGCGGTCGCCGCCTTCGATCTCTCCGCCCGGCGGCGCGGGCGCCTGAAGCTGGAGGCCGTACAGGTGCGCTGGGCGGGTCCGTGGGGCCTGGTGCGTCGCCAGGTGGAGACGCCGCTGGCGCGCGAGGTGATCGTGACGCCCGACCTCGGCCCCGCCCGGGCCGCGGCTTCCGCGCTGTCGGCCGCCTCCGACGCCCAGCGCAGCGCACTGAAGCGCGGCGAGGGCACGGAGTTCGAGGCGCTGCGCGCCTTCGGCACGGGCGACGACCGGCGGATGATCGAGTGGAAGCGCTCGGCGCGCCACGGCGAGCTTCTGGTCAAGGAGTTCCGCCTCGAGCAGAACACCCCTCTCGTGCTGGCGGTGGACACCGGGCGGCGCATGTCAGAGCCGCTGGAGGGGCGCCCGCGGGTCGATCACGCGCTCTCCGCCGCCCTGGCGCTGGGCTACGCCGGGCTGCACGCCGGCGACCGGGTGAAGCTGGCCGGGTTCGACGCCGCCCTGCGGCTCGACACCGCGTTCATGGCCGGCGTGCGCGCCTTCTCGCGTCTTCAGGTTGCGGGCGCGGGGCTGGAGTACTCCGACGAGGAGGCCAACTATACGCTGGGCCTGCACGCGCTGGGCGCGGGGCTGGAGCGCCGCTCGGTGATCGTCGTCTTCACCGAGTTCACCGACACGGTCGCCGCCGAGCTGATGCTGGAGGCCGTGGGGCGGCTGGTGAAGCGCCACGTGGTCGTCTTCAGCGTGTTCCGCGACGAGGAGCTGGAGGGGCTGATGGCCGCCGAGCCCCGCACGCCGGAGGACGTGTTGCGCGCCGTGGTGGCCGCCGACTTGGCGCGCGAACGGCGCCTGGTCATCGAGCGCCTGCGCCGGCTGGGCGTGTTCGTGGTGGAGACCGGGCCCGGCCGCATCTCGGGTGCGCTGATCGACGCCTACCTCAACATCAAGCGGCGGAGCCTCGCCTGATGGCCGACCTCGCGCCAGCCGCCGCCGGCTTCGAGCTGCGCAGCCGCCGCTTCCGCACCGACCGGGAGGGCGAATGGCGCAAGCTCGAACGCCTGCTGGATCGACTGGAGAAGGGCTCGCTGGCCAAGCTCTCCGACGAGGAGCTCACCTCGCTGCCGGTGCTGTACCGCTCCACTCTGTCGTCGCTGGCGACGGCGCGGGCCATCTCCCTCGACCAGGCGCTGCAGGACTACCTTGAGGGCCTCTGCACCCGCGCCTACTTCGCGGTCTACGGCGTGCGCACGCACCCGACGCAGGAGGTGAGGCGCTTCTTCGCCTTCGGCTGGCCGCGCGCAGTGCGCAACCTGTGGCGCGAGACGCTGGTCGCCGCCGCCATCCTGATCATAGGGTGGGTGGTGGCCTACTGGCTCGTGCGCGCCCAGCCCGACTGGTTCTCGGCCATGATGCCCGGCGGCATGGCCGAGGGCCGCACGCCCGACGCCGATCCGGCCACGCTGCGCGAGGCGCTGTATGGGGAGGGCAAGTCGGGGCTGGCGATCTTCAGTTCGTCGCTGTTCACCCACAATGCCCAGACCGCGCTGTTCGCCTTCGCCCTGGGCTTCGCCTTCTGCGTCCCCACCGCCATGCTGGTGCTGATGAACGGCGCCGGGGGCGGGGCGCTGACCGCGGTCTACGTCAAGGCGGGGCTGGGCTGGCAGCTGGGCGGCTGGCTCCTGATCCACGGCGTCACCGAGCTCTCCGCCATCGTGCTGGCCGCCGCCGCGGGCTTCCGCCTCGGCTGGACAGCCGCCTTCCCGGGCGCCCGCTCGCGCGCCCATGCCCTGGCGCAGGAGGGGCGCCAGGCCGCGCAGGTGATGGCGGGCGTCGTGCTCATGCTGATGGTCGCCGGCCTGCTGGAGGGCTTCGGGCGCCAGCTGATCCTCAACGACTGGGCGCGCTGGGGCGTGGCGCTGACCACCGCCGTCGTATGGGGCCTCTACTTCTACGGGCCGCGGCGCGCGCCCGAGGCGCGCCCATGAGCGCGGTCTCGCCCCAGCCTTCCACAGGCCTCGCCCGCCGGTTCGTGACGCCCGAGGGCGTCGACCTGCGGCTCGTGCTGGGTTCGGCTGGCCAGCGGCTGTCCGCCTTCATCCTAGACTGCCTGATCCTCCTGGCGGTCGCCATCGTGTTCAGCCTGCTGTGCCTGTTCCTCGGGCTGGCGACGCGCCAAGCGTCGCTCTTCATCGTGTGGACGCTGGGCTTCTTCGTGCTGCGCAACGGCTACTTCATGTTCTGGGAGCTGCGCCCGCGCTCGGCGACGCCCGGCAAGCGCGTGACGGGCGTGCGCGTGGCTGCGCGCGACGGCGGGCGCCTGCGGGCCGACTCGGTGTTCGCGCGCAACGCCATGCGCGAGGTCGAGCTGTTCCTGCCGCTCACCTTCCTCGGCATGAGCTTCGCCCAGGGCGCCTGGCTGGTGGGCCTGGCGGGGATCGGCTGGAGCGTTGGCCTCCTCCTCCTGCCGCTGTTCAACCGCGACCGGCTGCGCGCGGGCGACCTCATCGCCGGCACCTGGGTGGTGCGCCAGCCCAAGCGCGGCCTGCTGCGCGACATGACCGAGGGCGGCGAGGTGCTGGCGGCGCGCTTCCGCTTCACCTCCGCCCAGCTCGACGCCTACGGCGAGATGGAGCTGCACGTGCTGGAGGAGGTGGTGCGCCAGCGCCAGCCCGCCACGGTGAAGGACGTGGCCGCCCGCATCCGCCGCAAGATCGGCTGGCAGGCCTCGGCGCAGGAGAGCGACCTCGAGTTCCTCGACGCCTTCTACGCCGCACAACGCCGTATGCTTGAGCGGGGCCTCCTGTTCGGCGCCCGCCGCAAGGACAAGCACGACCGGCGCTGAGCCGCGGCGGCCGGCTGGGCCTCAGCCGAACACCGCAGCCAGGTCGGCAGGCGCGGCGCCCACCGCCTGCAGGATGCGGCTCCCTGCAGGAAGGCGGCGCCGAAGATCTGCACGACGCCGTTCACCATCGGACTGAGGCTGAACAGCGCCATCCGCATCGAACGTCGCCGCGAACTAGGCGCTTACCTCAGGCGTCCAGCTACCCAGGCCGAAGGCGACGGTGCGGTCGGCCAGCACGCCGGTCGAGTCGACGAAGGGCGCATCCACGTCGGCCTCGCCCAGCACGAGCGGAACCTCGGTGCAGCCGGCCACGATGGCGTCGGCCCCCTGAGCCATGAGCGCTTCGGCCAGGGCGGCCATGGCGGCGCGCGCCTCGTCGCCCGTGTCGCCGCCCTTGATGCGCACGAGAAGCGCCATGAAGCGTGTGCGCAGTTCGCCTTCAGGAGCAACCGGCGTGAGCCCCAGCGGCGCGAAGGCCGCTTCGTAGAGGCGCGCATCCAGGCACGCGGCGGCGGCCAGCAGGCCAGGCCGGCGAACGTTGGAGTGGCGGCGCGCGAGAGCGGCGGCGGTCTCGGCGACCATGTCGACGAACGGGATGTTCACCGCGGCGCGGATCTCGTCAGCCCAGGCGTGGGCGCTGTTGCACACGAGCACGAGGCCCTGCGCACCGGCGCGCTCAAGCCCTGCGGCCATGGCGGCCAGCCGGGGACCGGGGGAGGGGCCCCCGCTCGCCAGCGCAGCGTGGCGATCGGCCAGGGTAGGGTCGCTGTCGACCAAGAGGCGCAGGTGCTCGGCGTCGGTGCGCGCGGGGGTGCGGCGGCGCACACGGTCGAGGAAGTCCACGGTGGCGGCCGGCCCCATGCCGCCCATGACGCCGACCGCGCGGCGCGCCGCCGTCATCGCGCGCGGCCCTGCAGCACGTTCTGGTACGCATAGAGCGCGGGCGCGCCGCCGGTGTGCACGAAGACCACGCGTTCGCCCGCCGCGATCTCGCCGCGCTGCACCAGGCCGATCAGCCCGGCCATGGCCTTGCCGGTGTAGACGGGGTCGAGCAGCACGCCCTCCAGCCGCGCCAGCATCCGCACCGCCTCCACCATCTCGGGGGAGGGCAGCGAATAGCCGGGGCCGACCCACTCGTCGCGGCATGCGACCGCCTCGCGGGGCGGCGCGGGCGCCCCGGCCAGCTCCGCGGTGGAATGCGCCAGGGCGTGGACGTTGCCCTCCTGCTCGGCGCGGGGCCGGCGCACGTTGATGCCGATGAGCGGCAGGCCGGCGTTGCAGCCGGTGAGCCCGACCAGGAGGCCCGCCTGCGTGCCGGCGCTGCCGCTGGCCACCACCACCCGGTCGAAGCTCACCCCCTGCTCAAAGCTCTGCTGCAGCAGCTCCTCGGCGCAGGCGACGTAGCCGAGCGCGCCCAGCGCGTTGGAGCCGCCGCCCGGGATCAGGTAGGGGCGCCCGCCAGCCGCGCGCACATCGTCGGCCACCTGCGCCATGGCGGCGGCCATGTCGGTCCCGCCGTCGACCACGGTGATCGCCTCCACGCCCAGGAGGTCGAACAGGAGGTTGTTGCCAGAGGCCTCTGGTCGATAGCTGCCGGCGACGCGCTGCTCGAGCACCAGCCGGCAGCGCATCCCCTCCTTCACCGCGGCGGCCAACGTCAGCCGGCAGTGGTTGGACTGCACCGCCCCCTGGGTGATCAGCGTGTCGGCGCCTTGCGCCAGGGCGTCGGCGACCAGGAACTCCAGCTTGCGGGTCTTGTTGCCGCCGCCGGTGAGGCCCGTGAGGTCGTCGCGCTTGATCCAGATCTGCGCGCCGCCGAGCTCGCGGGTGAGATGGCGCAGCGGCTCCAGCGGCGTGGGGGCGGGGGTGTAGCGGCGGCGGGGGAAGCGGGCGAGGTGCATGCGCGCGGTGTAGCGCGCGATCCGCCCTCGGGCGACACGAGCGTCAGTCGCTCGCAGCGCCTGCGTCCCGCGCAAAGGCCAGGGCGGCCAGCCTGCAAGCCGAGGCCAGAGGGCGCGGGCCTCGCGCCTCGTCGAGCCCGCGTACGAGCTGGGCCAGGCTCTCGCCGCGCGTTTGCGCCGCCTCCTCCAGCGTCGCCCAGAACTCCGGCTCCAGCGCGACGCTGGTGGCGTGCCCGCTGAGCGAGAGCGAGCGCTTGCGCAGGAGCCGCTCTGCGGGGGCCATCAGCGGAAACCCCTTGTGCGTGCAAGGCCGCCAATCCACCTTGACGGTGTCGCGGAGCGTAGCGTGTCCGCGGCGGGAGCGTGCATGACCCACCCCGCCCAGCTGCTCGGCCTGGCCACCGCGGTCCCTGCGCACACCATCGTGCAGGACGAGGCCGCCGCCGCCGCCGCCGCCGTGTTCGGCGGCAAGGTGTTTCGCACGCCCGATCTCCTCCAGCTGTTCGCCAACACCGGCATCAAGACGCGCCGCACCGTCAAGCCGCTCGCCTGGTATGCGCAAACCCGCGACTGGCGCGAACGCAACGAAGCCTACATCGACGGTGCAGGCGCCCTCTACCTCGACGCCGCACGCAAGGCGTTGGCGGCCGCGGACGTGCGCGCCGAAGACGTCGGCACGGTGGTCACCGTCTCCACCACCGGCATCGCCACGCCGAGCCTGGAGGCGCGGCTGCACGGCCAGCTGGGCCTCGCACCGGCTGTGAAGCGCGTGCCGGTGTTCGGCCTGGGCTGCGCGGGCGGCGTCTCCGGCCTCTCCATCGCCGCCCGGCTGGCGCGCGCCGAGCCCGGCAAGCCCGTGCTGCTCGTGGTCGTCGAGGTGTGCTCGCTAGCCTGCCGCGCCGACGAGGCCACCAAGGCCAATGTGGTGGCCACGGCGCTCTTCGGCGACGGCGCGGCGGCGGCGGTGCTGCGTGCCGGCCCGCCTGAGCCCGGCGCCCGCCCGGTGGAGGCCGACAGCCAGCACCTGTGGCCCGACACGCTCGACATCATGGGATGGACGGTGGACCCCACCGGCTTCGGGATCGTGCTGGCCTCCACCCTGCCGACCTTCGTCGAGGCCCATTTCGACGAGGCGCTGGAGGGCTTCCGCGCCGTGCGGGGCGAGGCTCCGCTCGGCCGCTACGTCTGCCACCCGGGCGGCGCGCGGGTTCTGCCCGCGCTGGAGCGCGTCATGGCTCTGGCCGACGGCGCGCTCGACATCGAGCGCGAGGTGCTGGCCGAGTTCGGCAACATGAGCGCCCCCACGGTCTGGTTCGTGCTCGAACGCGTGCTGACGCGCGCGCAGAGCCGGGGCGAGGCGCTGGGTCCCCTGGCGATGGCCGCCCTCGGCCCGGGCTTCACGGCGAGCTTCGTGGGGCTCGGCGAGGCGGTGCGGTCGCCCGCCGGGGCGCAGGCCGCCCGTGCGGCGCTGCAGCCCGCGTGAACCTCTACGCGGTCATCCTCCTCGCGCTGGTGACCGCCCAGCGCCTGGGCGAACTCGTCTACGCACGCGCCAACGAGACGCGGCTGCGCGCCGCGGGCGCGGTGGAGGTGGGCGCCGCACACTATCCGCTGATCGTGGCGATGCACGCCGCCTGGCTGATCGCGCTGTGGGTCTGGGGCTCGCATAATCCGATCTCGCCCACGTGGACGCTGGTCTATGTCCTGCTGCAGGTGGCGCGCGGCTGGGTGCTGGGCTCCATCGGGCGGCGCTGGACGACCCGCGTCTTCGTCATGCCGGGTGAAACGCTGGTGCGCCGCGGCCCCTACCGCTGGATCAGCCATCCCAACTACGCCGTGGTCACCGGCGAGATGTTCGTGCTCCCGCTGGCTGTGGGGCTGTTCTGGGCGTCAGTGGTGTTCGGCGTGATGAACGTCGCGGTGCTGGCCTGGCGCATTCACGTCGAGGGGCGCGCGCTCGCTGGCATGGCCGGGCCGCGCATGCAAAGTCGACGGCTTCACAGTTGATCTGAATTTGAGCCCAAGTTCTGGTTGCGCGCCCGTGCGCCATAGCGCGAGCGGCGTTGACTCTGTGGAGCGATCAAGGAGGATGCCACACAATGATCAGAAGCCTGGGAGGTTCTATATGCACCGCGGATTGCATATTGGGTTCCTGTTGGCGGCCGTCGTGTCGACCGGCGCATCGACGGCCTGTCTGGCGCAAGACGACAACGCTCCACGGGCCCGCATCAAGACGGACGACCTGGATCTTCGCAGCGCAGCCGGGCGCGCGACATTCGATTCCCGAGTGAGCTCGGCAGCGACGTCGGTGTGCGGGAACGCCAGCTCGGGCCCCACCGACCTCGTCACCGCCTCGACGGAGCGCGACTGTCGTGCGCAAGTGGCGCGTAGCGGCAACGCCCAGGCCGCCGCCATCGTCGCCCGCCAGGACGCATCGGAGCGGTCGGCCCGGTCGGACCACGCCATTCCTTACCGCCTGCTTCGGCGAACGGGGCGGCGCTCCGCCCATCACCATCATGCACGTCGGGTGGTCCACCACCGGCACGGCCAAGCCCGTCGGCATCACCGCACGCATCGGAACGTCGACACAACGCCGCACTGAGAGCCGGCCGCGCCCCCGCCGCCCCGCGCAAAAATGCGCTTGGCGGCGGAAAAGAACATGAGTAGAACATAGGGGGAACATTCCCGTCCGGAGCTGTCTACATGATCCGCCTCGCTCGCGACTCCATGGCCCTTGCGTCGGTGGCCGGCTTCGTCTGCATGGTGTGCGCGGCGGTGCGGCTGATCGGGTGAGTCTCTAGCCTCCCGAGGGCGCGCCGTGACGCGGCTGTGGGAGGCCCTGATGGCGGACGGTGCGGATGCTGCAGCTGTTGCGGAGGGCGGTTTCGTCCACCTGCGGGTGCGCTCGGCCTATTCGTTGCTGGAAGGCGCGATCAAGGCCGACAAGGTCCCCAAGCTGGCGGCGGCGGCGCAGATGCCGGCGGTGGCGTTGAGCGACCGAGCCAACCTGTTCGGCGCGCTGGAGTTCTCCCTCGCCGCGAAGGAGGCGGGGGTGCAGCCCATCATCGGCTGCGCCCTGCCGGTCTCGGGGATCGGCGAGGGCCGATCCGAGCGCTGGGCGCGAAAGCCCACCGTGGCGCTGCTGGCGCAGGACGAGGCGGGGTGGCTGAACCTCACTGCGCTGTCCTCCCTGGCCTACACGGCCAGCGCCGACGATGCGGAGCCTTGCGTGGCCTGGGCGCAGGTCGCCGCACATGCGCAGGGGCTGATCCTGCTCTCCGGCGGCCCGGACGGCCCGGTGGATCCGCTCTATGCGGCGGGCAAGCTGCATGAGGGCGACGCCGCCCTGGCCGCGATGGTCCGTGCGTTCGGCGACCGACTCTACGTCGAGCTGCAGCGCCACGGGGCTGTGGGCGAACGCGCCGCCGAGCGGGAGCTGGTGCGCTGGGCCTACGACCACGACGCGCCGCTCGTCGCCACCAACGACGTCTACTTCGCTGCGGCCGACATGCACGCGGCGCACGACGCGCTGCTGTGCATCGCCGACGGCGCCTTCCTGGGGCAGGACGAGCGGCGCAAGCTCACGCCCGAGCACCGCTTCAAGTCGGCCGCCGAGATGCGCGCCACCTTCGCCGACCTGCCCGAGGCCTGCGACAACACGCTCGACATCGCCCGCCGCTGCGCATTTCTGGTGAAGAAGCGCGATCCGATCCTGCCGCGTTTTCCCACCGAGGCGGGGCGCAGCGAGGACGAGGAGGTCGTCCATCAGGCGCGCGAGGGGCTGCGCGCCCGCCTCGCCGTGCTGGCCGCCCAGGACGAGATGGCCGCGCCCGAGGCCGACTACCAAGCGCGGCTGGATCGCGAGCTTGGCGTCATCACCAAGATGGGCTTCGCCGGCTACTTCCTGATCGTGTCGGACTTCATCAAGTGGTCCAAGGCCAACGGCGTGCCGGTGGGGCCGGGGCGCGGCTCGGGGGCGGGGTCGCTGGTGGCCTGGGCGCTGCAGATCACGGGGCTCGATCCGCTGCGCTTCGGCCTCCTGTTCGAGCGGTTCCTCAATCCCGAGCGGGTCTCCATGCCCGACTTCGACATCGACTTCTGCCAGGACGGGCGCGAGCGCGTGATCGCCTACGTGCAGCAGAAGTACGGCCGCGACCGCGTCGCCCAGATCATCACCTTCGGCACGCTGCAGGCGCGCGTGGTGCTGCGCGACACCGGGCGCGTCATGCAGCTGCCGCTGGGCCTGGTCGACCGGCTGGCCAAGATGGTGCCCAACAACCCCGCCAACCCGGTGACGCTGGCGCAGGCCATCGAGATCGAGCCGCGCCTGAAGGAGGCCCGCGCCAACGATCCGGCCGTGGCCAAGGTGCTGGAGGTCGCGCTCAAGCTGGAGGGCCTCTACCGCAACGCCTCCACCCACGCCGCCGGCGTGGTGATCGGCGACCGGCCGCTGACCGAGCTCGTGCCGCTCTACCAGGATCCCCGCCAGGAGCTGCCGGCCACCCAGTTCAACATGAAGTGGGTCGAGTCCGCCGGCCTGGTGAAGTTCGACTTCCTCGGTCTCAAGACCCTGACCGTGCTCGACAAGGCGGTGCGTCACCTCAAGAAGCGCGGCGTCGGGCTGGACCTCGACACGCTGAAGCTGGACGATCCCAAGACCTACGAGCTGCTTTCCACCGGCCAGGCGATCGGCGTGTTCCAGCTCGAAAGCCAGGGCATGCGCGACACGCTGCGCAAGCTGAAGTGCGGCTCCATCGAGGAGATCACCGCGCTCATCTCGCTCTACCGCCCGGGGCCGATGGACAACATCGACACCTATGTCGGGCGCAAGTTCGGTCGCGAGAAGATCGACTACCTGCATCCGCTGCTCAAGCCGGTGCTTGAGGAGACCTACGGCGTCATCATCTACCAGGAGCAGGTGATGCAGATCGCCCAGATCCTGTCAGGCTACAGCCTGGGCGAGGCCGACCTGCTGCGTCGCGCCATGGGCAAGAAGAAGAAGGAGGAGATGGACCTTCAGAAGGCCCGCTTCATCGAGGGAGCCAAGTCGAACGACGTGCCGCAGGGGCAGTCGTCGTCGATCTTCGAGGGGGTGGCCAAGTTCGCGGGCTACGGCTTCAACAAGAGCCACGCCGCCGCCTACGCCTTGATCGCCTACCAGACGGGCTGGCTGAAGGCCAACGCGCCGGTGGAGTTCTACGCCGCCACCATGAGCCTGGACGCCGGCAACACCGACAAGTTGGCCGTCTACCACCAGGACGCCAAGCGCTTCGGCGTCACCATCCGCCCTCCCGACATCAACCGCTCGGGCGCCGACTTCGAGGTCGAGGGCGGCGAGGTGCTCTACGCGCTGGGCGCGGTGCGCGGCGTGGGGATCGAGGCCATGCGCCACGTGGAGGCGGTGTGCGCCAAAGGCGGCCCCTTCCGCTCGCTGGCCGATTTCGCCGACCGCATAGATCCCAAGGTCGTCAACAAGCGCGTGGTGGAGAGCCTCGGCCGCGCCGGCGCCTTTGACTCGCTGGAACCCGATCGCGCGCGGGTGGTCGGCGCCGCCGACGTGCTCCTCCAGCACGCCCAGGCGCTGTCGTCGGAGCGCTCGGAGGGGCAAGGCAACATGTTCGGCGCGACCGGCGGCGGCGAGTTGCGGCTGCCCAAGGCCGCGCCCTGGAGCGCGGCCCAGCGGCTGGACGAGGAGCTGGCGGCGATCGGCTTCTATCTCACGGGCCACCCGCTGCAGGACATGGTGGAGGCGCTGCGAAAGCGGCGCGTCACTCTCTATGCCGAAGCGGTGCAGCTGGCCGAGCAGGGGGCGGAGGCCTTCCGCATGGTCGGCGTGGTGCGTCGCCGCCAGGAGCGCGCCAGCCAGTCGGGCGAGAAGTTCGCCTTCGTGGCGCTGTCGGACCCCACCGGCGAGTACGAGGTGATGTTCCCGCCCGAAAGCCTGCGCAGCTGTCGCGAGATGCTGGAGCCGGGCCAGTCGGTGGTCATCAAGGTGCGCGCCAAGAGCCAGGGCGGCGAGATGCGCCTGTTCGGCGACGACGCCGAGCCCATCGCCGCGGTGGTCGAGGCGGCGGCGGGCGCCCTGCGCGTGCATGTGCAGCCTGAGGCGGCCGATATGTCGGCGATCAAGGCGCGGCTGAGGCCGGCGCTGAGCGAGCGGGGCGGAGAGCTCAGCCTCGTGGCCCTGCTCGACGGCGGCCGCGAGGTGGAGATGCGCATCCCGGGTCGTTTCCGCTTCGACCCGGCCTTGCGCGGCGCATTGAAGGCCGCGCCGGGCGTGCTGCTCCTCGAGGACGCCTGAACGATCGCGCCCCTGACGATAGGTCGCCATGACAGGCGTACGACGACGGCGCACTCTACGTCTGCGGAGGGTCCATGCGACCGGCCTGGGGACGACGAGAGACGCTGGCCTGCATCGCCGCCCTGGCGTGCAGCGGCGGCGCCGGCGCGCAGGTGTCGGCCCCCTCCGTGGCCGCACCCCAGCCCGCACCGCCGGCGCCGTCTCTGGATGATCTCGTCACTCTCGATCTCGACGAGGACGATGGGCGTCGCCTGCGCGTAGGCGCGCGTGTCGATGGGCGGGGACCCTTCCCATTCCTGATCGACACGGGTGCGGACCACAGCGTGCTCTCGGCCGAACTGGCGCAGGCGCTCGGCCTGGCGCCGGACGGGGTGATCCGTGTGAACGGCATCGCCGGAGCGCAGCTGAGCCGCTGCGCCAGCGTCGGTCGGCTCGAGGTGGGGGATCGGCGGCTGGAGAACGCCCGACTCGCCCTCCTCGCTCGCGAGCACCTCGGAGCGCTGGGGCTGATCGGTCTGGATCTGCTCAAGAGCGAACGCGTGGTGATCGACGTCGCCGCGCGGCGGATGCGGGTCACCCGGTCGTCAGCGCCGGAGGAGGCGTCCGGCGTGATCGTGGTGCGCGGGCGTTCGCGCTTCGGACAGCTCATCCTGGTCGACTCCAGCGTGCGCCAGCGCAAGGTCTTCGTGGTGCTGGACTCCGGCGCCGAGAGCACCATGGGCAACCCGGCCCTGCGCGCGATGCTGTATCACGAGCGCATCAGCAAGGGCCGGCCCGACGAGCGGCGGCTGATCGAACTCCTCAGCGTCACCGGCCAGACGGTCATGGGCGAGCTGGACGAAATGCCCGAGCTGACGCTCGCCGGAATCCACCTCTCGCGCGTGCCGGTGATCTATGCCGAGCTGGACACCTTCCGCCGCTTCGGCCTCGTCGACGAGCCGGCGTTGATGCTGGGGATGGACGTCATGCGCCTGTTCCAGGAGGTGTCGATCGACTTCAGGCGGCGCGAGGTGGGCTTCACCCTCGCCTGACGCCCTATGGCGCCGGAGGGCGCGTGCGCCCGGTCTTCGCGCGGCTGGCCTTCGTGCTTGCGGCCTTGCGCGCCTGCGCGCCCAGCGCATCGAGGAAGGCCAGCACCTTCGCCTCGTAGGCGTCGCCCTCCGAAGTGGCGAAGGCCTTGGGCAGGCGGTGTTCCGCGAACGCCTTCAGCACCTCCGGATGGATGTAGGACGCGCGGCAGACGGCGGGCGTGTTGCCGAGGAGGCCCGCGGCGGCCTTCACGCACACGGTCATCGCATGCTTGGCGGCGCGCTCAGTCTCGGGCGGGGGCTGCAGGGCGAGCGCCTTGGCGGCGGCGACGGTGCCTGCCCAGGTGCGGAAGTCCTTGGCGGTGAAACGCTCGCCCGTGATCTCCTGAAGATACGCGTTGACGTCGTCGCTCTCGACGTCGTGGCGCGCGCCCTCGTCGTCGACGAACTGGAACAGGCGCTGCCCGGGCAGTTCCTGGCATTGGCGGACGATGCGCGAGAGCCGCCTGTTCTTCACCCCTCCCTCGTACTCGACTCCGCTCTTGCCTTTGAACTTGAAGCGTATCCGCGTCCCCTCCAGGCGCACATGGCGCACGCGCAGGGTGGTGAGGCCGAAGCTCTTGTTCTCCTTGGCGTACTCATCGTTGCCCACGCGGATCAGCGTCGTCTCCAACAGGCTGACGACGGCGGCGATCACCTTCTCCCGGGGAAGGCCGTGCTTGCGCAGGTCGTGCTCGACCCGCGCGCGGATGGCCGGCAGCGCCTTGCCGAAGGCCGACATGCGGGTGAACTTCGTCTCGGCGCGCGCCTGCGACCACGCAGGGTGGTAGCGGTACTGCTTGCGGCCTCGGGCGTCGCGGCCGGTGGCCTGGATGTGGCCGCGCGAATCGGGGCTGATCCACACGTCGGTGTAGGCAGGGGGGATGGCGAGCTTGCGGATGCGGTCGATCTCGTCCGCGTCCAGCATCGGCGCGCCGTCGGGGCCGATATAGCCGAAGCCCTTGCCGGCCCGCATGCGGGTGAGGCCCGGGGCGGTTTCGTCGACGTAGCGCAGGCCCGCCGCCTTGGCGACGGCCGCGTAGTCCGGCTCCTCGATCGTCGTAGCGTCCACGCCGCCCCCCTCGGCGCTTCGTGCTTGCGGCGCCTCGAACGGGGCAGACGCGCGGCGCGCGCGGCGCGTTCCGCCGCGGGAAGCTCAGCTGATCTCGTCGGCGATCAGGCGCGCGAGGTCGGCGAGGTCGGCGTCCGGCGCCTTCGCAGGCGCGCCCTCGGCCGCGGCGGTCACGGCCTCCCAGCGGTGACCCTTCGCCTGCGCGCCGGCGTAGGTGGGAATGATGTGGACGTGCAGGTGGAAGACGCTCTGGCCGGCGTGCGCGCCGTTGAACTGGGTCACCACGATGCCGTCCGGCTGCAGGGCGGCGCGCACGGCCCTGGCCACCCGCTGCACGCCCAGCATCAGGGGTGCGAGGTGCTCCGGCTCCACCTCCAGGAGGTTGCGCGCGCGCGACCTCTTGCTGATCACCAGCACATGGCCGCGCGACTGGGGGAAGAGGTCCATGAAGGCCAGCACCTCGGCGTCCTCGAACACGCGATGCGCGGGCAGCTCGCCGCGCAGCACGCGGGCGAAGACGTTGTCCGGCTCGTAGGCGCCGTCGAGGCTCATGGCCGTCTCCCGTTTGCGTCGTGGCGGCGTAGCAGGGGGAGGAGGCCGGCGGAAAGCGGGCTCGCGGCGCCTGGCGGCGCCGTGCCCCAGGGGGCTCAGGCCGGATCGCGCGCCGGCGTCTCCTCGGCGTAAGGGTGACCATCACTGGAAAGTAGCACCGCGATCGGGCGCGTGCCGCGGAACTCCGCCAGCACCGCCATGACCACGACCGTGAGGGGGGTCGACAAAAAGGCGCCGGTGACGCCCCACAGCAGGCCCCAGAACGTCAGGGCCAGGAGGATGACGATGGGGTCCAGGTTGAGCGTCTTGCCCTGCATCCGCGGCTGCACGACGTGGCTGACTGCGAAGTGCGTCGCCTCCAGCCCGATCACCAGCAACATCGGCCGCCACAGTCCGTCCAGCTCCACAAGGCCGAACAGCGGCGGCAACAGCACGCCGATCGCCGCGCCGATGGCCGGGATGTAGTTGGCCAGGAAGATGATGAACGACCAGAACAGAATGTGATGCAGGCCCACCGCCGCCATCATCGCCGCCGACACGGATGCGATGATCAGCCCCACCACGGTCTGCACCCAGATGTAGCTCTCCACCCCGTTCCTGATGCGTTCGAACACCCGTTCGAACTCGTGCGCGGCGCCGCCGTCGAGGAACAGCGCACGGCGCTTGGCGGTGAAGCCCGGGCGCGAGGCGAGGAGGAAGCCGAGGTAGATCAGCGTGAACACGGCCACCTCGCCGCCCTTGCGCAAGCCGCCGGCGACGCGACCGACGAGGTTGACGGGGTTCACCTCGTCGAACAGGTCGTCCAGCGTCGGCGGCGTGTCGATGCCGACCGCCTGGGCGGCCTGCTTCAGGAGCATGTCCAGGCGGTCGTGGTAGGCGTGGCTCTGCGCGGCGAACTGCTGGCCGTTCACCGCGACGAGCACGATCGCGAGCGCGAAGACCGCCACGATGGAGACCACCGCGGCGGTGAGCGCGGCCCAGCGCGGCGTGGCGGGCAGGCGCGCCTCGATCCAGCGCGTCATGCCGTCGATCATGAGCAGGAGGAAGGTCGCCAGCGCCAGCGGGGTCAGGATCTCGCGCAGCGCCCAGAGCGAGAAGGCGGCGAGCACCACCGCGCACACCGCCACGCCCGTGCGCAGGCCGCGGAAGGCGCGCGCCGGCGGGTCGGTGTCGTCGCGTGCGGGCGCCATGGGCGGCTCAGTCCGCCGGATCGGTGTGGCGGAAGGGGGAGTACTCGGCCTCGAGGTAGGCCATCTCGCCCTGAACGGCGTCGCGTTCCTGCTCCAGGAAGCGCGCCACGGGCTCGCGCAGCCGCGCGTCGGCGATCCAGTGGGCGGAGTAGACCGGGGAGGGGAGGTAGCCGCGGGCGATCTTGTGCTCGCCCTGCGCGCCCGCCTCCACCCGCTTGAGGCCACGCTCGATCGCCTCCTCGATGGCGCGGTAGTAGCAGAGCTCGAAGTGCAGGAAGGGCACGTCCTCCACAGCACCCCAGTTGCGGCCGTAGAGCGTGTCCTCGCCGATCATGTTGAGGGCGCCGGCGATCCAGCGATCGTCGCGGCGCGCCATGATCAGGAGGATGCGATCGGCCATCCGCTCGGACAGGAGCGAGAAGAAGCGACGGTTGAGGTACGGCCGCCCCCATTTGCGCGAGCCGGTGTCCAGGTAGAAGCCGAAGAAGGCGTCCCAGTGCTCTTCGCGCAGGTCCGCGCCCGATAGCGCTGCGATCTCCAGCCCCGCCTGCGCCTCGCGCCGCTCGCGCCGGATGGTCTTGCGCCTGCCGGACGACAGCGCCGCCAGGAAGTCGTCGAAGGTCGCGTAGCCGGCGTTCTCCCAGTGGTACTGCTGGTCCTGCCGCAGGAGGAGGCCGGCTTCGCCCAGCCGCCGCCACTGCGCCTCCTCCACGAAGGTGACGTGCAGGGAGGAGGCGTCCAGCTGGTCGCACACCGACAGGGCGCCCTTCAGCAGCGTGTCGAATGCGGCGTCGCGGTCGGGGCCGTCGCGCAGGAGGAGGCGCGGGCCGGTCACCGGCGAGAAGGGCGCGGCCGCCTGCAGCTTGGGATAGTAGCGCCCACCTGCCTGCTCGTAGGCCTGCGCCCAGCTGTGGTCGAAGACGTATTCACCCTGGCTGTGGCTCTTCAGATAGAGCGGCATGACGCCGGCGACCGCGCCCGCCGCGTCGTCGACCGCCAGGTGCGCGGGCGTCCAGCCCGTGCGGCGCCCGACGCAGCCGGACTCTTCGAGCGCGCTCAGGAAGTCGTACGAGACGAAGGGGTTGGGCGCGGCGCCGCCCATGCGGGCGCAGGCGTCCCACGCCTCGCGGCCGATGTCGGCGATGGCCGGCGCGAGACGGACGGCCGGCTGGACGCTCACGCCAGCTCGACCACCGCGTCGACCTCCACCGCGAAGTTCAACGGCAGGCGGTAGACGCCGACCGCCGAGCGCGCGTGGCGCCCGGCGTCGCCGAACACCTCGACCATCAGGTCGGAGCAGCCGTTGATCACCTTGGGGATGTCGAAGAACTCGGGCCCCGCCTGGACGAAGCCGCCCAGCTTGACGATGCGGCGCACGCGCTCGAAGTCGCCGTTCGTCGCCAGCCGGATCTGGGCGAGCAGGTTGATCCCACACAGGCGGGCGGCCGCCTGCGCCTGTTCGAGGCTGACGTCCTCGCCGACCACGCCCTTCACGCCGCCCGAGGCGTCGATCGAGATCTGGCCGGAGATGTGCAGCAGGGTCCCCGCCACGACCGAGGGCACGTAGTTGGCCACGGGCGCGACCGGCTCGGGCAGGGTGACGCCCAGCTCGGCCAGGCGGGTGTCGACACGGTTCATGGGGGAGGCTCGCAGCGGCGAAGGGGCAGCGGCGCATACCGCGCCGGCGGTGGCCGGTCCAACCCATCCGCTGCGTGGCGCGGCGCGTGGTCGCCCCGGCATGACAGGCCGCGGAGCGTTGGCTACACCCGGCTGAGGGGACGGGCGATGCGGGCCTTCGCGCCCACCGATGGAACCGGTTTGGGACGACGTCGCCGCCTCTTCGCCGCCTCGTGCTGCGCCGCCTCCGCCGCGATCGCGTCGCAGGCGGCCGGCGCCGTGCGCAAGGCCGAGGTGCGCGGCGTCAATGACAAGGCGCTCGCGGCCGAGCTCGCCCGTGCGGTGGGCGAGGAGCGCCGCGCGCCCGCCAGCCGGCTGGACGCCCGGCGCTTCGCCGCCGAGGCGGCCGACAGCGCCACCGCGCTGCTGCGCTCGGAGGGGTACTACGACTCGACGGTGATCGCCGAGGTGAGCGCAGGGCCGAAGCCGCAAGCGGTGGTCACCGTCACGCCGGGGAAGCGCACCACCGTGCAGGCGGCCACCATCGCCTACGACGGCGTGACACCGAGTGCGGCCGCCCAGGCCGCGGCCGCCAAGGCGCTGGCGCTGCCTGCAGGAACGCCGGCGCGCGCGGCCGACGTGCTCTCGGCCGAGGGTCGGGCCGTGGCCGCCCTCAGCGAGGCGGGCTACGCCGACGCTGCGGCCAAGCCGCGCGCGGTGACGGTGGACCACGCCATCCACGCCATGACCGCCGCCTACGTGCTCGCCGCAGGGCCCTTGGTGCGGCTGGACGGCCTGCGCATCGCCACGACCGGCCGCACCGATCTGCGCTGGGTGCGCCACCTGCGCCCCTGGCGGCCCGGCGCCGTCTACAAGCCGGAGGATGTGAGCGAGCTCGAGCGCCGTCTGACGGACACCCAGGTGTACGACACCGTGACTGCGGCGCTGGCGCCCGTGGCGGAGACGACGCCCGAAGGCCTGCGTCCGGTGGTGCTGACCCTGACCGATCGCAAGCGCAGCGCCTTCGACCTGTCGGCCGGCTATTCGACCAGCGAAGGCGCCGACTTCGACGTTTTCTACCATCGCTACAACCAGCTGCGTCGCGGCGATGTGATCACGCTGGAGGCGCGGCTGGCCGAGCTCGACAGCCGAGTGGGCGGCGAGATCGCCTTGCCGGACTTCCTCCGGCCGGCCCAGACGCTGACGCCCAGCGCCTACGTCTTCCACACCATCACCGACGCCTACGACGAGACAGGCGGCATCGTCAGCGTCGACCTCACCCAGCGCTATGGCAAGACGAGCTATCTCACCCGCGGCGTCTCCTTCACCGACAGCCGGGTGAAGGACAAGGAGCTGGGCTCGCTGGACCTGCAGGCGCTGCGCCTCACCGGCGCCTTCTACTTCGACCGCACCGACGACGCGCTGGACCCCAAGCGCGGCTACAAGGCCGACGCGCGCGTGGTGCCCACCTTCCTCGCCGGCGACGAGGACAAGATCTACCTGCGCATGGTGGCGCAGGCCTCGGCCTACTTCGCGCTGACGCGCTCGGCCGGGGACGTGATCGCCGTGCGGGGCCGCTTGGGCTCGATCGTCGGCGCGGGCGCCATCACGGTGAACACCCCGCCGCCGCCGGGTGTGACCATAAGGCCGGGCGTGCCGGCGCAGGACCGCTTCTTCGCCGGCGGCGGGGGCTCGGTGCGGGGCTACGAGTACCAGGGCGTCGGGCCGTTCTATCCCGACGGCACGCCACGCGGCGGCCTCTCGCTGGTGGAGACCTCCATCGAGTTCCGCCACCGCTTCGGAACCTCGCCCATAGGCGCGGTCGCCTTCATCGACGGCGGCTCGGTGGGCGACGACTCGGAGCCCACGCTCGGCCGCTTCGAGACGGCCGTGGGCGTGGGCGCGCGCTACAGCCTGGGCTTCGCGCCCATCCGCGCCGATTTCGCCATTCCCTTGCAGCGACCCACCAACTCCAGCCAGCAGCCGTTCCAGATCTACCTGTCCATCGGGCAGAGCTTTTGACCGACGTCGCCGTCGCCTCTGACGGGGCGGCCGCGCCCGAACCGCCGCCGCCCCGGCCCCGGCCGCGGCGCATCGGCCGGCGCGTGGCCGTGGGCGTCGCCGCCTTCGTGCTGCTCGTGGCGGGTCTTCTCCTTGTGGCGCGCTTCGGCGCGGCCACCGGCCCGGGGCGCGCCATCATCACGCAGGTGATCGACGGAATGCGCGTCGGCCCCGTGGGCCGGCTGCACGTGGAGGGGCTGAGCGGGGACGTGTTCGGCCGTTTCGGCGTGCGCCGCCTCACCATCGTCGACGACAGGGGCGCCTGGCTCGACGGCCGCGACCTGGAGATGCGCTGGAGCCCTGTCGAGCTGCTGCACCGGCGCGTGCACGCCGAGCGGCTGCACGCGGGCGACCTCGTCGTCATCCGCCGCCCCGACGTCGAGGCGCGGCCCAGACGGCCGCCCAGCGAGGCGCCCGTCTCCATTGCGGTGGACGACCTGTCCGGGCGGATCGAGACGCGCCCGGCCCTCTCCACCGTGCCGGGCGACTGGGAGCTCACCGGCCGGATCGACTACTCCCGCGCCGGCCGCGCCGACGGGCGGATCGACGCCGAGAGCCGCCTCCACGCAGGCGACGGCGTGCGCCTGCGATTCGCGCTGGGCGACGACCGCATCCACCTGAGCGGCGATGCGGCGGAGGGGCGCGGGGGCGCGCTGGCGGGCGCGCTGGGCCTGCCGGCCGACCGCCGCTTCCTCGTGCAGGCGCATGCCGATGGCGACGACCGCGGCGGCGCCTTCCACTTCGACGCCCGCTCGGGCGACGCCCAGCCCGCCGCCGCAGATGGCCACTGGACGCCGCAAGGCGGCAAGGTCGACGCGCACATCCAGCTCAGCGCCTCGCGCCTCACCCACTACTTCGCCGAGCGGATCGGGCCGGAGCTGCACGTGCAGGCGCAGGGCGTCCGCCAGCCTGATGGGCTGTACGACATCCAGGCCACCGCCACCGGCGACGCGGCGCACGCAATAGCGTCCGGCCCGGTGGACGTGAAGACGCGGCGCTCGCCCGGCCTCAAGCTCGACCTCGCCATCGACCGGCTGACCGCCTGGGTGAAGGAGGTCGATATCGGCCCGGTGCAAGCGCACGGCGTCTTCACCGGCGATCTCCACGCCTTCACCTACAAGGGTCGCCTCGCCGGCGAGCGGCTGCTGCGCCAGGGCTACACCCTGGCCCGCGCCGAGGGGCCGGCGGAGTTCGGGCGCACCAAGGCCGGCATGTACTGGAAGGGCGAGCTGCAGGGCGCCGGCGGGGGCGGGACCGGACCCGTCGTGCCGCTGGTCGGCCCGCACCCCGCGCTGCAGACCTCCGGCGAGCTTCCCAACGACCGGCGCGTGCTGGTCAAGGAGCTGCACGTGCAAGGCGCCAATGTGCGGGTGGACGCCTCGGGCGGGCGCACCCTCTTCGGCGACTACCTGTTCAAGGGCCGCGCCCAGCTGCTCAGCGTGGCCGGCGTGCACCCCGGCTCGCGCGGATCGGTGGACGCGAGCTGGTCGGCTCGTTCGGGCAAGGGTGAGAAGGCGTGGCGCTTCGACTTCGATGCGCACGGCCAGGCCTTCGCCTCCGGCCTGCCGGAGGTCGACCGACTGCTCGGCCCCGCGCCTCGGGTGACGGGGAACGGCGTCTACCTCGACGAGGTGACCTCCATCGCCCGCGCCGATCTCACCGGCGCCAAGCTCACCGCCCAGGCCCGCGGCCGCTACGGCAGGCTCGACGCGCTCGACTTCGCGCTGGACTGGCGCGCCGACGGGCCCTTCGCGGCTGGACCGGTCGAGGTCGCCGGCGCCGCCAAGGGCTCTGGCCACGTGGGTGGCTTGCTCAAGGCGCCCACCGCCGAGCTGCAGGCCGACCTGGCCTCGATCGATCTTGGCAAGCTCGTGATCGCGCCCGCCCGGCTCGAGCTGAAGTTCGCCAAGGATGGCGATGCGCTCACCGGCCAGGCGGCGCTGACGGGATCGACGCGGCAGGGGCCGGCGCAGGCCCACACCCGCTTCCGCTTCGTGCCCAAGGGACTCGACCTGGAGGACCTCTTGGCCGAGGCGGGGGGCGTGCGCCTCGCGGGCGGGCTCGCCCTGCGCGACGGGCAGCCCTCGTCCGCCGACCTGCAGCTGGCGGCCGGACCGGGCGTCTTCCTCGACTCCGGCCGATTGACCGGCGCGGTGAAGATAGCCGCGCGCCCGGGTGCAAGCCCCACGGCGAACCTGCAGCTGCAGGGCGCGGACCTGTCGCTGCCGGGGCAGGCGACGCGGCTGGCGCGGCTGGAGCTCACCGCCGCCGGCCCGCTGGACCGCCTGCCGCTCAAGGTCTCGGCCGCCATCGACGCGCCGGTCGAGGCGAGTTTCACCGGCTCCGGGGTGCTGGCCAAGACCGGCGCGGGCGCGGCGACCGCGCGCGAGCTGACGCTGTCTGGCGGCGGCCAGGCTCACGGCGGCGACTACCGCACCCTGCAGCCGGCGCGGTTCGCCTTCGGCCCCGACGGCAAGGCGGTGAGCGTGAAGCTGGCGGTGGCGAATGGGAGACTCTCGCTCGACGGCCGCCAGGGAGCGGACGGAAGCGTTCACGCCCAGGGGCAGGTCGCGGGCGTGTCCCTGGCCGCCGTGCTCGACGACTACGCCGGCGCGCTGGACGCCACCCTGCAGCTCGACGGCAAGGGATCGACACTGGCAGGGCGCTTGGACGCCAAGCTGACCGGCGCGCGCACCCGCGACGCCGAGGCGAACCTTGCGCTGGACGCCACCCTCCACGCCCAGCTCGCGGGCCAGCGCATCAAGCTGCAGGCGCAGGCGATGAACCGCCAGGGCCTGCGCGCTCATGGCGGCGTGGACCTGCCCGCCGTCGCCGCCGCCGACCCATTCCGCATCGCCGTCGACCGCACCCGCCCGTTGACCGGCGACTTCGCGGTGGATGGCGAGCTCAAACCGCTGTGGGACCTGTTCGCGGGTGGTGAGCGCACCCTTTCCGGCAAGGTCATGGCGCGGGGGACGCTTGGCGGCACGCTCAACGACCTGCAGCCCACCGGGACCATCACGGTGGCCGGCGGCCGCTTCGTCGACCTGCCGACGGGGCTCACCCTGGACAAGTTCGAGGCCGACGCCGCGTTGGGCCGCAACCGGGTGACGGTCAACCGCTTCAGCGGCTCCGACGGGCAGAAGGGCGTGCTTTCCGGCCAGGGCGTGGTGAGCCTTGCGGCCGACGCCGCGTCCTCATTCCAGATCGCCCTCACGCGCTTCCAGCTGATCGACAACGACCTGGGCAGGGCCACGGCTTCGGGTTCGGTGAGCGTGGCGCGCGACGCGGCCGGGAAGGCCAAGGTCGCCGGCAAGCTCGTCATCGACCACGCCGAAATCACCACCAAGACGCCGATCCCCACCGGCGTGGTGCCGCTGGACGTCACCGAGGTGAACCTGCCGGTGCGGACGGGGGCGCCGACGCGCGCGCCCCGCGCGGCCGGCGCCGGGCTCGTCGCGCTGGACGTGACGTTGCGCGCGCCCAGCGGCGTCTTCATCCGCGGCAAGGGGCTGGACACCGAGCTCAGCCTGGACGCCCACGTGGTGGGTACGACCTCCGCACCCCAGCTCACGGGCGCAGCCCACATCCTTCGCGGCACCTACGACTTCGCCGGCAAGCGCTTCGACATCGACCCGGCGGGGGTGATCCGCCTCGCCACCAAGCCCGAGGAGATCCGCCTGGACCTCAAGGCCGAGCGCGACGACCCGTCGCTGGACGCTGTGATCCTGATCCATGGCACCGCCGCGCGACCGGAGATCAGCCTCTCCTCGCGCCCCGTCCTGCCGCAGGACGAGATTCTCTCGCGCGTGCTGTTCGGCGTCTCGGCCTCGCAGCTCTCGGGCTTCGAGGCGGCGCAGCTGGCGACCGCGCTCGCCAGCCTGGCCTCGGGCGGCGGCTTCGACATCCTGGCCAACCTGCGCCAGTTCGCGGGGCTGGACCGGCTGGCGCTGGGCGGGGGCGGCGGCACGGGCGCCAGCATCACCGGCGGCAAGTACCTCACCAACAACGTCTATGTGGAGCTGACCGGCGCCGCCCAGGGCCGCTCCCAGACCGCGACGACCGCCGCCCAGATCGCGCGCACGGGCCCGTCGGCGTCGGTGGAGTGGCGCGTGCGCCGCGACATGTCGCTGATCAGCCAGGCCTGGGCGGGGGGCGATGCGCGCCTGTCGGTGCGGTTCCGGCGCAGTTGGTGAGCGGCTCGCCCGGCGGATGCGCCGTCGACGGCGCCGGCAAGCGCCGCTAAGCGTCGCCGATCGGAGGGCGCAGCCCTGAGAGGGGGCGTTGCGTGGGCATATTGATCCTGGCCGTGCTGGTCTCGGTGGTGACGGCGGCGGCCCTCTCCTTCAGCCCCGTCGCACGCACCGAGGGCTGGCGCGCCATGGTGACGCCGCTGGCCTCGATCATCGGCAGCGGCTTCCTGATCTGCGGCCCGCTGCTGGCCAAGGAATTCGGATCGGCCGCCATCGGCGCCGAGGCGGTGCTGCTGCTCATCGCCTACGCCGTGGGGGCGGTGATCCGCTTCAACATCGCCCACGTCGAGCCGCGCCTCGAGTCCGACGAAGTGGGCGCGCGCACGCTGTGGATGGCGCGGGGCAACCAGGTGCTGCTGTCGCTCGCCTATGCGGTGTCCGTCGCCTATTACCTCAAGCTCCTGGCCGAGTTCGCCCTGCAGTCGCTGGGTGGCGACCGAGCCTCTCACGCTCTCCTGTCCAACCTCATCGTCACCGCCCTGATCGGGGCCATGGCGCTGGTCGTGCTGGTCAGCGACGTGAAGAAGATCGAGCATGTGGCGCACGCCACGGTGTCGGTGAAGCTCGGCGTCATCGCCGGCATGCTGGTGGCGCTGGCTGCGTTCTGGGTGCTGCACGGCCCCGTCGAGCCGCCGCCGCCGGTGAAGTTCGACTGGCGCAGCGTGCCCATACTGCTGGGCTTGGTCATCACCGTGCAGGGGTTCGAGACGTCGCGTTACCTGGGCCACGCCTACGAGGCGCCGATCCGCATCCGCACAATGCGGCTGGCGCAGATCATCTCTTCGGTGATCTACCTGCTGTTTCTGGTGCTCCTGACGCCGGTGCTGGCGCCTGCCGCGCGAACGCCGGGCGTGGCCGGCATCCTGCAGGTCATGGCGCTGACCGGCCCCTTCATGGCCGTGTTGGTGCTTGTGGGCGGCGCCGCAAGCCAACTTTCGGCGGCCGTGGCCGATTCGCTCGGCGCGGGCGGCCTGATGAACGAGGTCAGCGGGCGCAAGCTGCCGATCAAGGCGGCTTTCATCGCCGCCGCAGCGCTTGCGGTGGGCGTGGTGTGGCTCACGAACCCCTTCCAGGTGGTGGCGCTGGCCTCGCGCGCCTTCGCCCTCTTCTACGCCATGCAGTGCGTACTGGGGATCTGGGTGTCGCTGCGCACCGGCGCGGGCGGCTGGCCGGCGCGCGTCGCGATCGGAGGCGTCGGCCTCGTCTGCCTGACGGCCGCTGCAATCGGGGCCCCGGCCGGCTAGGGAGCCGCCGCCGCCGGGGCCCGCGTGGCCGCGTGCTGCGTCGCCGTAGGCGGCGCCGTGTTCGCAGCGGGTGGCGGCTGCGCGCCCGGAGCGACGAGGAGGAAGGGCGTCTTGGCGCCGGCGGCGGCGCAGGTCGCTCGCGGCGCGGCCGTCATGGATACGGGCAGAGGCGCGAGTGCGGCCTCCACAGCAGACAGGAGATCGCGATCGCGCGGGCGACCGCGTGCGCGGCACACGCCCACGCGCACCGAGGGCGCGCGCCAGCGCATCAACGCCCAGCGCTGCAGGCCGAGGTCGCCCACGCTCGGGGCCTCATCGCCCGTGCCGAGTGTCAGCAGCACGGGCGCCAGCGGCGTCACCGGCGGCGACACCTGCACCTCCGCGTCGGTGGCGCGCCTGCGCAACCCATCCTCCAGCGCCCGCGCGCCCGCCAGATCGAGACCGCTGGCGGCGTCGAGCCGCACGACGTGCGCGCCGCTGGCCGCGTCCGTCATCACCTGGGCGTCGGCGAAGGGCACGCTCTGGCGCAGGTCGGCGTCCGGATCGCGCGTGGCGGGCGCCCCGGGCGGCGGGGCGGCGGTGGGCTTGAGGCGGCTGGGATCGGCCAGCACCACCTGGTCGAGCACGATGCGCACCGGCGTGTGCAGCTGCGCGCGCAGGTCGCGCTCCATCTCCGTCAGCGCCCCCGACACGTATTTAGGCGTGGCGACCAGGCCGTCGATGCGCACCAGGTGGTGGTCGTCGCGCACGGTGAGCGAGGCGACGCGCGCCTTGGGGCCGAAGAGGCGCGCCACGTCGGAGCGTGCGCGCGCCGTCGCCCGGCTCTCCAGCGCGATCGTCTGCAGCGACAGCGTCAAGGGCACGCACAGGGCGACGACGACGACGACGACCGCGGCATGGCGCACCCAGGCCCGCCGCCCTCCGCCCTCGGCGTGCGGGGTGAAGCCGCTCACCGCCGCCACGCCCGCGGCGGCCAGCGCGATGGCCACAAGGTTGGTGAAGAACAGCAGCGCCGCCCCGCCGGCGGTGGCCCACGCGCCCGTGCCGACGCCGAAGCCGATGGTGGCCAACGGGGGCATGAGCGCGGTGGCGATGGCCACGCCGATCACCGCCTCGCCCTTCTGACGCACTACGGCGTATCCGCCGGCGATGCCGGAGAAGATCGCCACCATCAGGTCGAACAGCGTCGGCCGCGAGCGGGCGAGGATTTCGGCGGTGGGCTCCTTCAGCGGCGACAGCAGCACCAGGAGGATGCTGACCACCAGCGCCAGCCCCAGCCCCGCCGCCAGGCTGAAGGCGGCGCGGCGCGTCGCCTCCCAGTCCACCGTCCAGAAGGCGAAGCCCAGGAGGATGATGGGGCCCATCAGCGGCGACAGCAGCATGGCGCCGATCACTACCGCCGGCGAAGACAGCAGCAGGCCCAGAATGGCGATGGCCGCCGAGATGGCGATCATCATCAGGTAGCCGTTGCCGCTGCGACCACCTTCGGCCACGTGCGCCAGCACCTCCTCGTGGCGCACGCCCCTGCCCAGGGCGGCGCGGACCGACTTCCAGGCCCGGGCGGACCGGGATGGACCTGCGACGACGGTGTCGGCCACGTCGATCCCTCAGCCGGTCGCCTTGCCCGGGCGGGCGGCGGCGTAAGCCTGAGTTCCGCGCGTCAGCGCTTCGTCGCCTGGCAGGATCGCGTCGATGGCGATGTCGCTCTCGCCCTCCAGGCGGGCATAGATCGGGCCGAAGTCCTGCAGGGTGGCCGCCAGCAGCGCCTCCAGCGAGGGGATGGCGAAATAGACCTGCTGGAAGTCGTCGATGCGGTAGGGGGTGCGCATCACCCGCTCCAGGTCGAAGCCCAGGCGGTTGGGGTCCGCAGCCTCCAGCGCAAAGATCGATTCGGCGCGCGAGGAGACGATGCCGGCGCCGTAGATGCGCAGGCCCTCGGCCGTCTGCAGCAGGCCGAATTCCACCGTGTACCAGTAGAGGCGCGCCAGGTTGGCGAGCCGGCCCAGCCCCAGAGCGCGGGCGCCGCCGCGGCCGTAGGCGGCCATGTAGTCGGCGAAGGTCGGGTCGGTCAGCATGGGCACGTGGCCGAACACGTCGTGGAAGACGTCGGGCTCCTCCAGGTAGTCGAGCTGGTCAGGGCGGCGAATGAAGTTGCCGGCGGGAAAACGGCGGTTGGCCAGGTGGTCGAAGAACACCTCGTCAGGCACGAGGCCCGGCACCGCCACCACCCGCCAGCCGGTCAGCGCATGCAGCTTTTCGCTCATGCGCTCGAAGTCGGGGATGCCGGTCCCGTGCAGGTCCAGCGCCTCGAGCCCCCTGAGGAAGGCGTCGCACGCGCGGCCCGGCAGCACGGCGGCCTGGCGCTCGTAGAGCGTGACCCAGGTGGCGTGCTCTTCGGGTGTGTAGCGGTCCCAACCCTGGGGGATGGTCCAGTCGGTCGCCGCGCCTTGCGGCCGCACCAGGAGCTCGCCGTCCGCACTCATCCGTCCCGCTCCTCGATCTTCGCCACCAGTCTAGCGCCGCCGGGAACGGCGCTCAAAGACCCGCGGGTTCCCTCCGGCGCGCCGGGCGCCTAGGCTGGGCGCGCCGCGCACCTGGGCGGCGGATGCGAGCGAGACGCGCAGCATGACGCAGCCGGCCGTGCGAACCTCGCCCGACTCCGTGACATCGCGCCGCTCGCCGCCGCCCTGCTACGCCGCCCTCGACCTCGGCACCAACAACTGCCGCCTCCTGATCGCGGCCCCGGCGCGCGACGGCGGCTTCCGCGTGGTCGACAGCTTCTCGCGCATCGTGCGCCTGGGTGAGGGGCTGTCGCGCACCGGCCGGCTCGATCCGGCGGCGTGCGAGCGGGCGGCCGCCGCGCTGGCTATCTGCGCCGAGCGCATCGCGCGTCGCGGAGCCGTGCGCGTTCGAGCCGTGGCGACCCAGGCTTGCCGCGTCGCCGACGACGGCGCCGCCTTCGTCGCGCGCATCCGCGTCGAAACGGGGCTGGAGCTCGAGGTCATCACGCCGGAGGAGGAGGCGCGCCTGGCGGTGGCCGGCTGTCGCGCCCTGTTCGATCAGGCGGCGGAGGCTGCGCTTGTGCTGGACGTCGGCGGCGGCTCCACCGAATTGTCCTGGGTCGATCTGGCGGGCGGTGGGAGCGTGCGCGCCTGGCTTTCCATGCCCATCGGCGTGGTCGGCCTGGCCGAACGCTTCCCGGAGCCGCAGCCCGCCACGCAGGCTTGGTTCGACGCCATGGTCGCCCACGTCGACGAGGCGCTGGCGGCCTTCCCGCAGCGCGACGCGCTGGCGCAGGCGTTCGCGCGAGGGGGCGGCCACGTGGTGGGCACGTCGGGCGCCATCACCAGCCTGGCCGGCCTGCACCTCGGCCTGCAGCGTTACGACCGCGCCCGTGTGGACGGCTTGTGGCTGACGCCGGCGGACTGCGCCGCGGCCGCCGCCCGCCTCTGCGCCATGAGCCCGCAAGCGCGCGCCAGGCAACCCTGCATCGGCCCCGACCGCGCCGACCTCGTCCTGGCGGGGGCGGCGATCCTGCAAGCGGTGCTCGCCCGCTGGCCCTGCGCACGGCTGCGCGTCGCGGACCGCGGCCTCCGCGAAGGGCTGCTGCTGGAGATGATGGCCGCCCATCATGCGGCGCCGCGGCGTCGTCGGCGTCGGTCAGTGGCGTAGCGAGGGCGCGGCGCACGGGGTAGGGGAGGCGCATGGCCGACGATCCCGCCGACCCGCCCCGCCGTCGCATGGTGCGCCCGCCCACGCGCGGCGACGCCGCCGGCCGCGGCTTGGGGGCGCGGCTGAAGACCGCCGACAAGCGCAGCCTCTCCAGCCAGCAGTGGCTGAACCGCCAGATCAACGATCCCTACGTGCAGCGCGCCCACGCCGACGGCTGGCGCTCGCGCGCCGCCTACAAGCTGATCGAGATCGACGACCGGCTGCACTTGCTCAAGCGTGGCGCCCGGGTGATCGACCTGGGCTGCGCGCCCGGCGGCTGGGTGCAGGTGGCGCTGGCGCGGGGCGCGGCGGCGGTGGCCGGCGTCGACCTCCTGCCGGTGGAGCCCATCGCGGGCGCACAGCTGATCGAGGGCGATTTCACCGATCCCGCGGTCGGCCCGGATCTCCTGGCGCGGGTGGGCGACGCGCCCGATCTCGTGCTCTCCGACATGGCGCCCAACACCATGGGCCACCACGCCACCGACCACCTGCGCATCGTGGCCCTGATCGAGGCGGCGGCCGCCTTCGCCGTGGAACACCTCAAGCCCGGCGGCGCCTTCCTCACCAAGTCTTTCCAGGGCGGGGCCGAGGGCGAGCTGCTGCGCGGCCTCAAGGCGTCCTTCACCGACGTGCGCCACATCAAGCCGGAGGCGAGCCGCAAGGATTCCAGCGAGGTCTATCTGATCGCCACCGGGCTGAAGCGTTGAACCGTCAATATGACCGGTGTAGATGACCGGTCATGACGGCCACCACCCTGAGCGCCACCGTCTTCAAGGCCACGTGCCTCGAGGTGTTGGATCGTCTCGCCTCGCACGAGTTGGAGAGCGTGACTGTGACCAAGCATGGGCGTCCCGTAGCCAGACTGTTTCCGCCCGCGCCTGAGGCCAAGTGCAGCCTGGACGATTTCTTCGCATCGATGCGTGGAACGGTGATCGGCTTGGAAGGGGTGGATCTCACCCAGCCGATCCTGGAGGATGTTCCCGAGGCGGAGATGGACGATCCGCCTAGGTGACGGCCCTGCTTCTCGACACCTGCGCCTTGCTCTGGAGCGCGTTTGAGCAGCCGCTCAGACCGCGCGTGAGAGAGCGCATGAACGAAGCCGCCGCTTCGGGCGAGCTTTTCGTTTCGCCCGTCAGCGCATGGGAGATCGGATTGCTGCACCATAAGCCGGTGGTGCGTGGCGGGCTGCGGCTGACGCCCGATCCCAAGACATGGTTTAGCCGGCTGCTCCAAGGGTCCCTCATCGCCCTGGCGCCCTTCACGACGGAGATCGCGATCGACGCGTCTTTCCTGCCCGGAGAGCTACACCGCGACCCGGCCGATAGGCTTCTCGCCGCCACCGCCCGCGACATGGGTGCGACTCTGGTCACCCGCGATGCGCGTCTGATCGCCTACGCCAAGGAGGGCCATCTGCAGGTGCTGCCTTGCTGAGGCCGGTTGATCGCCGGCCGCCCCGCCGATAAACCCGGTCTGCAAAACCGGAAGGCTCCCATGATGGAGATTCGCGAAGGGCTCACCTTCGACGACGTTTTGCTCGAGCCCGGCGCCTCCGCCGTCATGCCCGCGCAGGCGTCCACCGCCACCCGCTTCACGCGGGAGCTCAAGCTGAACGTGCCGCTGGTGTCCTCGGCCATGGACACCGTCACAGAGAGCCGGCTGGCCATCGCCATGGCGCAGGCTGGCGGCCTGGGCGTGATCCACCGCAACCTCAGCACGGCCGAGCAGGCCGACCAGGTGCGCGAGGTGAAGCGCTACGAGAGCGGCATGGTGATCAACCCGATCACCATCCACCCCGACACCACGCTCGCCGAGGTGCGCGAGATCAAGGCGCGCCGCCACGTCTCGGGCTTCCCGGTGGTGGAGCGCGGGTCGGGCAAGCTGGTCGGCATTCTCACGAACCGCGACACGCGTTTCGAGGACGACGGTTCAAAGACCGCGTCGCAGATCATGACGCGCGAGCACCTCGCCACCGTGCGCGAGGGGACCGATCCAGTCGAGGCGCGGCGGCTGCTGCAGAAGCGCCGCATCGAGCGGCTGGTGGTGGTCGACGACGCCGGTCGCGCCGTCGGCCTCGTCACCGTCAAGGACATTGAGAAGTCCGAGGCCTTCCCGCTGGCGGCCAAGGACGACAAAGGCCGCCTGCTGGTCGGCGCCGCTTCCAGCGTCGGCGACACGGGCTTCGAACGCTCCATGGCGTTGATCGAGGCGGGGGTGGACGCGCTGGTGATCGACACCGCGCACGGGCACTCCATCCACGTGGCCGAGGCCGTGCGGCGCGTGAAGCGCGAGTCCAACCGCGTGCAGGTGGTGGCCGGCAACGTCGCCACCTACGACGGCGCCAAGTCGCTGATCGACGCCGGGGCGGACGCGGTGAAGGTGGGCATAGGCCCGGGCTCGATCTGCACCACCCGCATCGTCGCCGGTGTGGGCGTGCCCCAGCTGACCGCCGTCGCCGAGGCGGCGCGGGCGGCGCAGGGGTCGGGCGCGCCGGTGATCGCCGACGGGGGGATCAAGTTCTCGGGCGACCTGGCCAAGGCGCTGGCGGCGGGCGCGGCCTGCGCCATGCTGGGCTCCATGTTCGCCGGCACCGAAGAGGCGCCGGGCGAGGTGTTCCTCTTCCAGGGGCGCTCGTACAAGTCGTACCGCGGCATGGGCTCGGTCGGGGCCATGGCCAACGGCTCGGCCGACCGCTACTTCCAGAAGGAGGTGGCCGACACGATGAAGTTCGTGCCGGAGGGGATCGAGGGGCAGGTCGCCTACAAAGGCCCCATCGGCGACATCATCCACCAGCTGGTCGGCGGCCTGCGCGCGGCCATGGGCTATGTGGGCGCCGCCACCATCGAGGAGCTGCAGGCCAAGGCGCGCTTCGTGCGCATCTCGTCGGCAGGCCTTCGCGAGAGCCACGTGCACGACGTGCAGATCGTGCGCGAGGCGCCGAACTATCCGACGCGGGGCTGAAGTCTGGCCTCAGCCGGGCAGGCGCTTAAGGCGTTGGGCGACTTGGATGGAGCTCGGCAGGCGGGCATCTTCGGGAAAGAGGTTCGATACGAGGTAAGTGTCGTCCTCCTCGGCGCCGGCCACGTGCCATTCGAGCGGTGCTTCGTCGGGCATGGCGTGCAGTATGCGCGCAGCGCGCCGGGCGACAAGCCGGCGATTCGGAGAGCCGCATGACCCCCTCGCTTTACGCCCTGGCCTGGACGCTGGTCCTGGCCTTCGTGCAGGTCCTCCTGCCGGCCGGCTTCCGCAACCAGGAGACCGGCATCGAATACAACATGGGTCCTCGCGACGGGCCCGCGCCTGCGCCGCCGCGCCCGATCACCGAGCGGCTGCAGCGCGCCGAGAAGAACCTCTACGAGGTGCTGCCGCTGTTCATCGCCGCCGTGCTGATGGCCCACGTCACCGGGCGGGAGTCGAACCTCACCGCCATCGGCGCGTGGAGCTTCTTCGGGCTGCGGGTGGTCTACGTGCCGCTCTACGCCAACGGCGTGCCCAAGGTGCGCTCCGTGGTGTGGGGCCTGTCGCTCTTGGCGTTCCTGCTCGTGCTGGCTCCGCTGCTCATCCCGCGGTGACGCCGGGGGCGCGGCTCTCGGCCGCCATCGAGGTGCTGGACGCCATCGCCGCGGAGCGCGCCCGCGCCGACGAGGTGCTCAAGGCCTGGGGCCGCACCCATCGCTTCGCCGGTTCGGGCGACCGCCGCGCCATCGCCGAGCGCGTCTACGCCGTCCTGCGGGCCCGGGCGCGCATCGCCTGGCGCATGGGCGCGCAGGACGGTCGTGCGCTGGTCGCCGGATCGCTGGTCGAGGCCGACGGGCTCAGCGGCGACGCCGCGTCGGCGCTGTTCAACGGGGAGGGCCACGCGCCCGCGCCGCTCTCGCCAGAGGAGCGCGCGCGCCTGGCTGGCGCGCCTGCGCCCCCGCCAGCGTCGGTGCGCGCCGGCGTTCCCGCCTTCGTCGCCGACCTCCTGCAGGCGCGCTTCGGCGACGCGTGGGAGGCCGAGGCGCAGGCCCTGATCGGCCGGCGCGCCCCGCTCGACCTGCGCCTCAACACCCTGCGCGGGGGGCGCGAGGCGGCGCTGCGGCTGCTGGCGGTCGACGGGCTGGAGCCCGCCGCCACCCCCTGGTCGGCGCTGGGCCTGCGCCTGCCGGCCGAACTCGCGCCGGACATCCAGAAGACGCGCGCCTGGATCGACGGCTGGATCGAAGTGCAGGACGAGGCCAGCCAGGTCGCCGCCGCCCTCGCCGGAGCCGCGCCCGGCATGACGGTGGTGGACTACTGCGCCGGCGGCGGGGGCAAGACGCTGGCGCTGGCGGCGGCGATGCAGCGCTCCGGCCGCCTCTTCGCGCTGGACGTCGACGCCAGGCGGCTGGCCGCGCTCGCGCCACGGCTCGCCCGCGCCGGAGCCACGGCCGAGGTGCGCCGGATCGGGGCGCAGGGGCGGGGGAGCGAGGACCTGCACGCGGCGGCCGACCTCGTCTTCGTCGACGCGCCCTGCTCGGGCTCGGGCACGTGGCGACGCCATCCCGAGGCGGCGTGGCGGCTCACGCCGGAGACGGTCGAGCGGCTGGCCGAGCTGCAGGCCGCCCTCCTCGCGCGCGCCGCACGCCTCGTCGCACCGGGCGGGCGGCTGGTCTATGCGACGTGCTCGGTGTTCGGCGCCGAAAACCACGCCGTCGCCGCCGGATTCGCGCACACGCACCCGCAGTTCCGGCCCTTGCCGATCGCCGAGGCGGCGGCGTCGCACCTCACCGATGCGGCGCGCATGCGCCTCGTCGCGCTGGCCGACCCGGCCCATATGCTGCAGCTCACCCCCCACCGCACCGGCACGGACGGCTTCTTCGCCGCCCTGTTCACGAGAGCCGCATGACCGCCGACACCTCGCCCGCGCTCGAAATCGAACACCACCAGCGCGTGCTGATCGTCGATTTTGGCAGCCAGGTGACCCAGCTGATCGCACGGCGCGTGCGCGAGGACGGCGTCTACTCCGAAGTCCACCCCTGCCAGAGCGTGGACGCCGCCTTCCTGGAGCGCTTCAAGCCGTCCGCGGTGATCCTCTCCGGCGGCCCGGAGAGCGTCACCCACGAGTCGAGTCCGCTGCCGCCCCCTGAGGTGTACACGCTGGGCGTGCCGGTTCTGGGCGTCTGCTACGGCCAGCAGGCCATGTGCCGCCAGCTAGGCGGCGCGGTCTCCAGCGGCTCGGCCGAATACGGTCGCGCCGACATCGAGATCGCCCGCGAGACGCCGCTGTTCGAGGGGCTCGGCGAGCCGGGGGCGGCCGAGCCGGTGTGGATGAGCCACGGCGACGCCGTCACCGCCATGCCGCCCGGCTTCCAGGTGGTCGCCACAAGCCAAGGCGCCCCCTTCGCCGCCATCGCCGACGAGGGGCGGCGCTTCTACGGCGTGCAGTTTCACCCGGAGGTGCACCACACGCCGCGCGGCGCGCTGATCGTGCGCAATTTCACCCGCCGGATCGCCGGCCTGCAGGGCGACTGGACCATGGCGGCCTTTCGCCAGGAGCAGGTCGGCCGCATCCGGGCCCAGGTGGGCGAGGCCAAGGTGATCTGCGGGTTGTCGGGTGGGGTGGACTCGTCGGTGGCGGCCGTCCTCATCCACGAGGCGATCGGCGACCAGCTCACCTGCGTCTTCGTCGACACCGGCCTCCTGCGCGGGGGGGAGGGCAAGGAGGTCGTGGAGCTGTTCCGCGGCCACTACAACATCGCGCTCGTGCATGTGCAGGCGCAGGACGAGTTCCTGGGCGCGCTCGCCGGCGTCAGCGACCCCGAGGCCAAGCGCAAGGCCATCGGGCGCCTCTTCATCGACGTGTTCGACCGCGAGGCCGCCAGGATCGAGGGCGCGCAATTCCTCGCCCAGGGCACGCTCTACCCCGACGTGATCGAGAGCGTCTCGGTCGCCGGCGGCCCCAGCCACGTCATCAAGAGCCACCACAACGTCGGCGGCCTGCCCGAGCACATGAAGCTCAAGCTGGTCGAGCCCCTGCGCGAGCTCTTCAAGGACGAGGTGCGCGCCCTGGGCCGCGAGCTGGGCCTGCCCGCCGCCTTCGTCGGCCGCCATCCCTTCCCGGGCCCGGGCCTGGCCATCCGCATCCCGGGCGAGGTCACGCCTGCGAAGGTCGCCACCCTGCAGGCGGCCGACCGCATCTGGCTCGACGAGATCAGGAAGGCAGGTCTCTACGACGCCATCTGGCAGGCGTTCAGCGTGCTCCTGCCCGTGCGCACCGTGGGCGTGATGGGCGACGCGCGCACCTATGAGGAGGTGCTGGCCTTGCGCGCCGTCACCTCGGTCGACGGCATGACCGCCGAGATCTTCCGCTTCCCTTGGGAGGTGCTGGAGCGCGCCGCCACCCGCATCGTCAACGAGGTGCGCGGCGTGAACCGGGTGGTGTACGACGTGACCTCAAAGCCTCCCGGCACCATCGAGTGGGAGTGACTTTAGGTCAATCCGCAGCTATCGCGAGCAGTCGGTTTGCCGCACAGACCTCGTTCCAGGACAACGGCTTAGGCTTCGCCATCTATCGCCGGCAATCGCGGGTAAGCGGCCGCACATGACGGTAGCATTGACGGTCGGCTGTTATGGATCATCAGCCGAAAATGGCCGCACCATCACCGCCGCTCTTTGTCGACGAGACGACCGCGCCGGTGCTCGATCCCGAACGCGGGCGCATTAGGATGGGCCAGCTGTAGGCCTACGCCCCCGACCATCGGCCGTGGAACGGGCTCGAGCCGCCCGGGGTGGGCTAGTCTACGCGCCCGACCGCAAGGCCGAGCGGGTTTGGAACCCAGAGAGCCGGCGGGGCTTCTTCAAGCCCGAGCACTCGCGCTTGTATGGCGTCGAGCGCGGTGATTTACGCGCCGCGCCCGCTCTTCCGCGCTACGCCCAGCCCAAGAACGCGGCTCGCGCCACGATGCCTGAGGCGGTCTTTTTGCCCGCTTTGATATCGCCGCCGATGCGTGCTTTGAGCGCCGCTTGTCCCTTCTCCATGCCGACCGCCAGCGCGGTGATCTCCATGGGGCCGAACCGCTCGGCCACGCCTCCGATCTTCAGCCAAGTGTCGTTGATCGAATCCATCACCTGCGCCGCGAGCCGTCGGTACCCCTTCATGTCCTTCAAAGAGTGTCCGAAGCTTGCCTTCCAGGCCTCGATGTTCGTTCCGTACATGAACGACTCGAAGCCGGCGTTGGGGTCGTAGGCGTCGAGTCCCACCGCGCGAGTGATCTTGCCGGAGGCGTCGCGCTGGAAGATCAGGTTGCCGGGGTTGGTGACCTTGCCCTCCTCCCACATCACCCGATCTCCGTTCCCGACGAACATGTCCGCTGCGAAGATGGAGCCGAGAGACTCCCAGGCGGCGCGATTGCCCTTCAGGTCGCCGGCAAGTTGAGCCAGTTCCTGCGTATCGTTGAGCGTGATCTGGCGCTTCATCGACGCGCCCATTGTCTTAATTCCAGTCGTATAAGGCATCTTGACGAAGAATCCAATTTTGCTGTTCACGCGTTTAAGCGCTTCTATCAGCTCGGCCGGCTTCGAGGAGAAACTATTAAGGGCGCTCATTTCATTTAGGCTCAAAGCCGTGTTTTGTACACGCGTGCTAACGATGCCCATTACCCCACTGATCTGACTGACGTTATGGCTTGCAAAGCTCGTTACATCCTGAGAGATATTGTTCATACCGTCTTTGAATTCGTAGACGCCTGTTCCTTGGTGCTCCTCAACCTTGATTACGAGCGTAGGGCCGTTGCGAAAGACCAGCTGGAAAACCGGATGGCCGACGGAAATGGGTATGATGGAGAGGATCGAACCCGACGTTATCTCCGGCATCACACCGTTGCGGGGGGGAATCGGCGGGGGAGAGCGCGGCGGCACCGGCGGCGGCGCCTTCGCGCGCATGGAGCCAAGATTCAATCGCGGTCCCGAAGTTGTCGGTGTCGGCGGCAGCGGACGGGAGGGGAAGGGCATTGGCGCATCATCTCCGGAGCGTAGGGGGAGCCCCTACCATCTTGGCGCATAGCTTGTGCTGGGGCACGCAAGATTTTCGGCTCCGATTGTCACAGCGCCGCGTGAGCCGTCACCTTACCCTGCCGCTTCGCGTATGCCTTCACGGCACGCGAACGCGCTTTCCGCCGAGTCAGGTCGAGAAGCCAAGGGCGCGCTCAACCTTGCGATAGTTTCGGCGGTGCGCGCAGCCAGCGAGCGTCGCGTGCGCGGCGGCTGAGATCTTGCGGCCGAGCTCGTGCGCGGGGGCTTAGCGCGACGACCAGCGGCAGTCGTCACCCGCACTGTCTTCTGCGCTTAATGTCGACCGTGACGCACGTCCGCTGTGAAGACGGTCGGCCCAGCTTCAGAATAGCAATTTCGGTAAACACCGGGCGGCAAAGCCAGAGTATAAGACTGCCGGTATTTGGGAGCAGGTATGGCGACGCGACGGGAATCAACCGCGAACGAACCTAGGATTGCAGTCGAGGTCTGTACTGAGGCGTACGAGCCCTGGGTTCGGCTCGCGCTTTCGTCTCCTCCGTGGTCTGAAGAAAAACTGCAGCGGGCCCTAAGACTAAGACAGTCAGCGATGCACCTCGGCGAAGTCGCGGAGGTCCTGAACTGCTCAGTATTTGAAGTCCAAGCTGAACTCGGGATCGGACGTGGCCGAGATGTACGTGCTTACCGACGCATCCGCGGACTGGATTCAGGCAACAGTGGCAGGCATAGCCGTTAGGCGGGCTGAATACACTTCATTCTTCCCAGAATCGTTGAGGCGTTAAGAGGGCGGGAGACGCTCGGGTCTAAGCAGGGCGGCGTTGTCATCGCTGCCGATCGATGGTGGCGCTCACGACCGCCCGCCACTCGCGGGCGGCAAGGGCTCGCTGCTCGGCTCCCTCAAACCACTCTACAGTCTGACCGCGGCTGCCGAGCTTTACGGAAACTTCCAGTTCGCAGACGGCCGACCTCGCGGTAGGCGGTGATGCGGCGAAGCTCTCGATAAGCGGCTCGCCAGCGATGACGTAGCGGGTCTGCCGTTGCAGCCAACCGCGCAGCAGAGCGGCGTAGGCGTCGCGCACCTGATCGTAGGGACCCACGAAAGTGACGGTGCCGTAAACGCCTGCTGTGGTGCGATAGCGCTCGTAGGACGCCGGCGCGGCGAAGAAGGAGGAGCGGCGCATCGGCGCGAAACCCACGTCGAAGCGGAGCTCGTCGGGTCGGCAGACCGCCGGGTCGTCATGCGTCAGGCCGAACCAGCGACCTTGCCCTAGACCGTCGGCCTCGACTGAGGCGCTGAATACGCACCATGCGTCGGCGCGGGCGGCCGCGGGCCCGGTGTATCGGCGAAGCAGCACATCCTGGCTCGCGCGCCGCTGTATCCGCACGTCGAGCTGAGGTGGCGGCGGCAGGCTTGAAGCGGCGGCTCGTACGCGTTCTCGGAACGCCGCGGGCGGTTCGCCGAAGCGCGAGGTGAAGGCGCGGGTGAAGGCCGCCTGGCTGCCGTAGCCGTAGTCCGCGTAAAGATCGTGGATCGGGGTATCTGAGGCCTTGAGGCGGAAGGCGGCCTGGCCAAGGCACATGTCGCGCACGTAGACGCCAACCGGCTTCCCCACTACTGCGTGGAACAGGCGCGAGAAGTGGAACTCAGATAGGCCAACCGCGGCCGCAAGTTCCGCCGACGTGGGCGCGGGAAAGGGAGAATCCTCTACGATGCGGATCACCCGCTGGATGCGCGGATCGCAAGGGCGAGCGCGGATGAGCGGCGCCCCGTCGGTCACGGGGGTCGCTAAGGCGGCGTCATGAGCCGTCTGATGCTCCGTCTTGGTCTCTCCCAAACTTTCGGATTTCGCGCCAAACTCGCCAACTGCGGCGATGTTACCCCATTCTAGCCGCAAACTCGCCACATGGCTTGTCGGCTGGCCGCCTCTCGACGACAGGGTGCGACACGAGGCAGGATCGCAGGTCCACGCTGGAGCCGTTCTTCAATGCCTGGCAAGCCGGCCTCGCGCCTCACCGACATGCACACCTGCCCGATGGCGACGCTCGCCGTTCCGCACGTGGGCGGTCCGATTGTCGCGCCAGGATGTCCGACCGTGTTGATCGGCAAGCTGCCGGCCGCACGGGTCACCGATCAGTGCGTGTGCGTGGGGCCGCCGGACGTGATCATCATGGGCGCTTTCACCACCCTGATCGGCAAACTTCCGGCGGCGCGCATCGGTGACCAGACCGCGCATGGCGGCGTCATCGTCCTGGGCTGGCCCACGGTTCTGATCGGTGACGCGGCGCCCGGCAGCCCGGCTGCGCTCGCGGGCGCCGCCGCCGGTGCGGGCGCAGCCGCGGCGCTCAACGCCAAGCAGGGCGACGAAGCCAAGCAGAAGGAGCGCAACAAGGCCGCCCGCGAAGATCGCGCCGCCAAAGGGTTGCCGCCCCTCAAGGAGAACGAGGACACCTGCGGCTGGTGAGGCTCGCGCGCGGCGGGTCAACCCCTTAGCTGCTCCTCGGCCTGCGGCTATGCGGGCTGTTTCCCGCCGCCGATGATCGGATAGCTTGGCCGCTTCAGGTCGGGGGGCCTCGCGACGGGCGAGGCCGGCTGCGCCGACGCGGGGCGTGTGGCTGAGCCATGGTCGACACCACGCTTACCTTCCGCAATCGCTGGATCGCGTCGGTCGACGGCGCGGCGCGGCGCACGCCGGGTTGGGCGGCGGTGCTCCTGGCGATTGCGCTGCTGGCGCTCGGGTTCCTTGGCGGCGGCCGCGTTTACGGGGCGCTGCCGGCCCCAGGACCCGGCTATCCCATGCTCGTGGTGGACCGGCTGCTGCAGATCGCCTGCATTCTCGCACCGCCGGTGGCGGGCGCCTGGATCATGCTGCATCTGGTTGAGCGGCGCACGCTGCGGGGCTGGGCCGCCCCGGCGCAGACCGCGCTGGCGGCGGGCGCGGGCGCGGCGCTCTTCCTGGCGGCGCTCGGGCTGACCGCTGCGTTCGGGGCGACGGCGCTGGGCGGCGGGCACGCCACACTGGCGCACCGGCTGCTCGGCGTAAGCTTAGGCGCCCTGCTCGTGCTCGTGCAGGCGGGCGCTGAGGAGTACGTCTTCCGAGGCTGGCTGCAGCCTGTGCTGGCCGCGCGTTGGGGTCCGGTATTCGGTCTCGTCGGATGCGCGCTGCTGTTCGCCGCCGCCCATGCCGCGCTAAGTCCGCTGAGTCCCGTCGCCTTTTTAAACGACACGCTGGCCGGGCTGGCCTTCGGGCTCTTCGCCCTTCGCTCCGGGGGCCTTTCTGCGGCCGTGGCGGCGCACTGGGGCTGGAACTGGGCCGAACAGTCGCTGGTCGGCGCGACGCCCAATCCCGGAGTCGATCCTCTCGGGTCGCTGTTCGACGTCGACTTGCGAGGTCCGGATTTCCTCGGCGGAGGCACGGAAGAGATGAACGGCTCAGTGTGCGCGACGCTCGCGCTGCTGGCGCTGATCGCGGTCGCGATGTGGCTCACGCCGAGGCTGGTCGCGCCCCGCTCAAGCGCGCTCTAGACGCTCGTGGCGCGTAGCTTGTCGATCGAGTCGCGCTGCTTGAGGAAGCCCGCCAGCGCCAGCCCGGAAAGCGTCTTCCCGGCGTCCATCGGCTGGGCCATGGCGTCGACTGCCTCCTTGTTGATGTGCAGCTCATAGTGCAAGTGCGGCCCGGTGGAGCGGCCGGTGGTGCCCACCCAACCGATGTTCTGCCCCTGCCGCACGCGCGCGCCGGGCACGACGCCGGGGGCGAAGGCGTTCTGGTGCAGGTAGTAGGTCTCCCAGCCGTTGTCGTGCTGCAGGATGGTGAGGTTGCCGTTGGGGCCCTTCATCGCCGCCCACTCCACCACCCCGTCACCCGAGGCGTAGATCGGCGTGCCCACGGGCGCGGCGAAGTCGGTGCCCTTATGCAGTTTCTGGAACCCCAGGATCGGGTGCACCCGCCAGCCGAAGGAGGAGGAGATGCGAGCGCCTTCCACGGGCGTGCGCATCAGCCCGCGTTTGATCGATCGTCCCGACCCGTCGTACCACCCCGGATCGCCGGGCGGCGCGCCCGGGGCATCGAAGTGGTAGAGCTGAATCGCCTTCTTCGCCGTCGTCATAGAGGCGTAAAGAAGGCGGCGCGCCCCGACCGTCGCGCCGTCTTCATTCAAGGCGGCGCCGATCGCCGCCTCGAAAACGGCGCCGGCCTCGATCTCGCGCTGAAAGTCGAAATCATAGACGAAGGCCTGGAAGAAGCCGGGAATCAGCGCATCGGCCAGCCCGGCGGTCACGGCCGAGGTGTAGAAGCTCTCGGCGTCGACCTGGCCCTGCACGATCTGGATGGCGGCGTGGGTGGCCACCCTGATCGGAGTGGCCAGGAAGCGGCCGGCGTTCTGCGTCACCGACACGCCCGATCCGTCGGGCCGCTTCACCATCATGGAGACGAGGTGGCTTTCCACCGACGCGCCCTGCGAGGGCTTGAGGGTGGCGAGCTCCAGCCGCATCTCGCCCTGGGTGTTGGGCAGCGCCTGCTGCGCCGCCTGCGAAGCCCCGCTGGCGGTGGTTTGCGACAATCCCTGCATGGCCAGGGCCTTGGCGAGATCGGTCAAGCCGTCCAGCGTCATCACCTGACGCTCTACGCCGGCGGTGACTCGCCCCGCGCCCGGCGGCGGCGCGGCGCCCTCGCCACCCTCCGTCCCGCTCGCCGTCGCCTGCGGCGGCTGGCGCAGCGCCAGCCATCCGCCTGCGCCCGCTAGAACGGCCACACCCGCAACGCCCCCGCCGATGAGGAGGCCGCGTCGTGAGGTCGGCCGCGGGGAGGGCGATGGCGGCGGCGTCGGTGCGGCCGGACCGGGGGGCGTCGGGGAGGCGCCTCCGGCCCAGGTGCGGGGGTCGAAGGAGGACGACGCGTCAGGGCCGGGAAGGTCTGGGGAATCGGCCAAGCCGTCGCGCTCCAAGCTCGTTCGGCGTGCAGGGTACCAGAAGCCGCGGCGCCAGACCCCTTGGCGGCGGCTGCGACAAACTGTGCGCTTCTAACGCTTCAGCCTGACCGCGCCTGCGTGTTTACTCCCGCCGCATGCAAGGGACGGCGAGGGGATGACCGGCGACAGCCGCGTGGCTTGGCGCGAGGGTCTGTTCCTGCGCCCACAGCACTTCCAGCAGCAGGACCGGTTCACCGAGTCGCTGGTCCGCAGCCGCACCGAGTCGCTCGCGCCCTACGCTTGGGGCGTGTCAAGCCTGCGGGTGGACGACAGCCTCTCTACGCTGGGCAAGTTCGCCGTCGCGGCGTCCGCCGGCGCCATGCCTGACGGCTCGCCGTTCGCCCTTCCGGGCGGCACGCCGCCGCCGCCGCCATTGGACGTGCCAGCCGACGCGCGCGACGCGGTGATCTATCTCACGCTCCCCGTGCGCCAGAACGGCGTGGCAGAGTTCGTGGAGCGCGGCCCCACCTCCCAGGCCGCGGTCGCCCGCCAGCTGGTGGACGAGGAGGAGGTGTTCGACACCTTCGCCAACGAGCGCAACGCCGAGCCCATCGAGCTGGCGCGCCCGAACCTGCGCTACGGCCTCTCCCGCGAGCAGACCGAGGGCCGGTTGACCCTGGGCCTCGCGCGGGTGCGTGAGGTGGTGAACGGCACGGTCATGCTGGACGAGCGCTATATCCCGCCGTGCCAGGACGTCCGGGCCTCCGAGACCCTCGCCGGGTTCCTACGCGATATCACCGGTCGCGCCGAGCAGCGGGTCGACGAACTGGCCGAGCGCGCCGTCGAGGCGACCGACGGGGGCGCCGAGACCTTCGCGAGCTTCCTCCTGCTGCAGGCGCTGAACCGTTGGGTGCCCGTGCTGCACCACCTGCAGGCCTTGCCCAACGTGCATCCCGAGCGACTGTACGAGGTGTTCTGCTCCATGGCCGGCGAGCTCGCCACGTTGGTCCGCTCCGACGAGCGGCGACCGCCCAGGTTCGCGCCCTACGACCATGAGGACCTGGAGGGCACCTTCAGCCTGGCCTACGACACTCTGCAGTCCGAACTCTCGCAGATGTTCGAGCAGTCGGCCGGCCAGCTGAAGCTCGAGCAGGTGGGACCGGGCGCCTACACCGGTGTCATCACCAACCACGCCCTGTTCACCACCTGCAACTTCTACCTGGCCGTGTCCGCCCGCGTGCCGCTGGAGGAGCTGCGGGCGCGTTTTCCCAGCCACGTGAAGGTGGGCTCCATCCTGAAGATGCGCCAGATCGTGACCTCGTCGCTGGCGTCAGGCATCGGCATCACCGCCCAGCCCACGCCGCCGCCGCAAATCCGGGTGCTGCCGGGCTTCGTCTATTTCGAGCTCGACCGGGCGGCGGCGGACTGGCGTGACCTCTCAACCGCGCCCGCCGTCGGCCTGCACGTGGCCGGCGATTGGGCCGACTTGAAGCTCGAACTCTGGTGGGTGAAGCGGCGATGAGCGACACGCCTCCCGGCGGCCCGAACCGCACCGTCTTCCGCCCTTCGCCGCTGTCGGGCCTCAGCCAGGGCCAAGGGGCCGCCGCACCGCAGGGCGCGCCGTCGCCTGGCGCCTCGCCGCTGGCGGCGGCCGCCGCCCCGCCATCGCCTGCGCTGCCCGTCAACGACGACGTGCCGGCCGCGCCCGCAGGTGTCGCGCCGCGCAACCTCATGGTGGCGGCGGCCTCGCCGCTGCTGGCCCTGATGGGGAGCGTGCGGGCCGGCCGGGCGCGCATCAACCTGCCCCAGCTGCATGGCCGCGTGGCCGACATGATCACCGCCTTCGAGGCCCAGGTCCGCGGCGCCTACTCCGACGAGGAGGTGCGCCGCGCCAAATACGCGCTGGCCGCCACCGCCGATGACGTGGCGCTGAACCTCCCCGGCCAGGAGAACGACGCGGCCGAGTGGGCGCGCCGTTCCATGGTGGTGCGCTTCTTCAACGAGAACATCGGTGGCGACCGGTTCTGGCGCCTGCTCGACGAGATGATCGCCAGCCCTGCGCAGTACCGCGACCTGCTGGAACTCTACCATGCGTGCCTGGCCGCCGGTTTCGAGGGCCGGTACCGGGTGATCGAGAACGGCCGGCGCGAGCACCAGGGCGTGATGCAGCGCGCCTACCAGGCGCTTGAGCATCCGCGGACGCTCTCCAACACCGAGCTCTCTCCCCGCTGGCGCGGCGAGCCCACGGCTATGGGCCGGCTGAGCTTCTGGACGCCGCTGGTGCTGGCCGCCGCCGCCGCCGCGGTGCTGCTGCTCCTGATCTATATCGTGCTGCGCGTCGTCCTGGCGCAGACCGGCGCGCCGACCGTCGCGGCGCTCAAGGCGATCGACCCCGATCAGCCGCTGCGGCTCTCGCGCGTGGCGCCGCCGCCGCCCGCGCCGCCGGCGACCGCCCAATCCATGCGGCTGAAGACCTTCCTGGCGCCGGAGATCGCCCAGCACCTCGTCACCGTGGTGGAGGATCCCTCCACCGTGCGGGTGCGCACCACGGTCGGGCAGCTGTTCAAGCCGGGCTCCGACCAGCTCGATGCAGGCCGCGCCCAGCTGTTCGACCGCATCGGCCAAGCGGTGGAGACCGAGCCCGGCCCCGTGCGGGTGGAGGGCTACACCGACAGCGACAAGATTTCGACGGTGGCCTTCCCCGACAACACCGCCCTGAGCCAGGCGCGGGCGAACACGGTGGCGGCGCTGCTGAAGTCGAAGCTTTCCAACCCCGGGCGGGTGAGCGCCCAGGGCTACGGCGACGGGTCGCCGATCGCGCCCAACGCCACGGCGGCGGGCAAGTCGCAGAACCGGCGCGTGGAAATCGTGCTGCAGCGCGGGGGCTGACGAAGACCGATGGGGGCGCTCAAGAAGGTCTTCGGCAACTGGTGGGTGCTCTCGGCGCTCGCCGCGGTGTTCGCCGTGCTGTTGTTCGTGGTTCTGCTGCCGATGGTGGCCGCGCCCTTGCGCCCACTGTGGGTGCGGCTCGTCTTCCTGCTGGTGATCGCGGCGGTATGGGGCGGGCTTGCGGCCTGGCGCGTGCTGTCGGCGCGGGCGGCGTCCAAGAAGCTGGCCGAGGGGCTGGCGGCCGAGGCCGCGGCGCCCGGCGAGGACGCCGAGGTCGCCAAGCGCATGCAAGCGGCCATGGCCGGGCTGAAGTCGGTCTCGGGCTCGCGGCGTGACTATCTGTACAGTCGGCCCTGGTATGTGATCATCGGCCCGCCCGGCGCGGGCAAGACCACCGCGCTCACCAACTCCGGCCTGCGCTTCCCCTTCAGCGACACCGCGCTGAAGGGTGTCGGCGGCACCCGCAACCTGGACTTCTGGTTCGCCGACGAGGCCGTGCTGGTCGACACCGCCGGCCGCTACACCACCCAGGACTCAGACGCCGACCGCGACAAGGGCGCCTGGGCCGCCTTTCTGCAGCTCCTGCGCAGGAACCGGCCGCTGCAGCCGGTGAACGGCGTGCTCGTCGCCATCGGGCTGGACGAGCTGGTGGGCGCCGACGTCGCCAAGATCGACCGTCACGCCGCCACCGTGCGCCGCCGACTGGCCGAGCTGCAGGCGGGGCTGGAAGTCTCCACGCCCGTCTATGTGATCTTCACCAAGGCCGATCTCCTGGCCGGTTTCGGCGAGTTCTACGACGACCTCGACGTGGAGGGCCGCCGCGCCGTGGTGGGCGCGACCTTCCCGGTGGCCGCCGACCCGCGTCGCACGACGGGCGAGATCGCCAAGGCCTTCGACGAGATGGCCCAGGCCGCCGCCGATCGCTCGGCCAAGCGCCTGCAGGACGAGCTGGACGCACGCCGGCGCAGCCTGATCCTCGGCTTCCCTTCGCAGCTCACCGGCCTGCGCTCGCGCGTGGTGCGCTTCCTGGACGGCGCCTTCCCGGCCAATGCGCCCGAGCCGCCTGCACCTCTGCGCGGCTTCTATTTCACGAGCGGCGTGCAGCAGGGCACGCCCATGGATCGCCTGCTGTCGGGCGTGGCACAGGTCTACGATACACCGGCCCAAGCGGGCGGGTCAGGGCAGGGCCGCGCCTACTTCCTCAACCGCCTCCTGACCGAGGTGGTGATCCCCGAAGCGGGGCTGGTGACCTCCTCGCCGCAGTCGCGGGCGCGGCGCACGGCCCAGGTGCTCGGCGGCCTCGTGGCGGTTGGCGTGGTCTCGCTGCTGGTGCTGGTGGCCTGGGTGGTCAGCTTCGCCGGCAACCGCAGCTTCCAAGGCAAGCTCCTGGCGGGGGCGCAGAACGTCAGCCAGCAGGTGCGCGCGGACGGCGTCGACCTGACCGAGGTGCGCGAGAGCGATCCCGACCTCGAGGCGAGTCTGTCGGTGCTGCGCTCGCTGCGCGACCTGCCGCGGGGCTACGCCGAGCAGCAGAAGGGCGGCCCGCCGATCACCATGCGTGCCGGGCTCTACCAGTCCAGCGATGCGCGCGCCGCCAGCCGCGCCTATCTCGACACCCTTCAGCGGGTGATGCTGCCGCGCATCCTGCTGCGGCTTGAGCGCTACCTCAACGACCACCGGGCCGAGCCGCTGGCGCTGTACGAGCCGCTCAAGGTCTACCTGATGCTCGGAGGGCAGGCGCCCAAGCTGGAGCCGCAGGCGATCAAGAGCTGGGTGCGCTCCGACTGGGCGACCAGCGTCTATCCGGGCGAAGATCGCGCCGATCTGCGCAAGGAGCTGGACGCTCACCTCGACGCCCTCCTCGCCGACCCGCAGTTCGGCTCGGTGTGGCCCGACCGCCGCGCGCCGCTGGACGGCGCGCTGATCACCTCCACCCGCGCGCAGGTGCAGACGCTGAGCCTGGCCGACCGCGCCTACGCCGTGCTGCGCCAGCGCGCCGCCACCTCGGGCGGGCCGGACTGGCATGCGAGCTCGGTGCTGAGCTCGGGCGACGCCAAGGCCTTCGCCAACGGCCCACAGGTGCTGAGCGCGTCGATCCCGTACTTCTACACCAAGGCGGGCTTCGAGAAGGCCTATCAAGGCGGCCTGCGCGACGTGCAGGGCGACTTGGAGCACGACCTGTGGGTGCTGGGCGGCGACCAGAACACCGCTTCCATCCATGCCCAGATGTCGAGCGTGCGGCCGGGCGTCGCGGCGCTCTATTCCCGGGATTACATCAAGGCTTGGCAGGACTTCGTCTCCAGCCTGCAGCCCGCCGACGTGTTCGCCGACCAGGCCGCCTTCGGGGCGGCCACCGGCTCGCCGCCGCCGCTCAAGACGGTGCTGCAGCAGGTGGTGGCCAACACCAGCTTCGGCGGCGGCCCGTCGGCGCAGGACAAGGCCGAGGCGCAGGCGCGCACGGCGGCGCTCGGCAAGGCCGGGGCGCTCGGCAAGCTGGCCGGCCCCGCCGGGCCGCCCATCGGCCAAGACGCGGCGCGCACGATCTCGGACGCCTTCGCCCAGGTGAAGCAGTTCGCGGGCACGGGCGCCGGGCCCGCGCCGGTGGACGACTTCATCGCCAAGCTGAAGGCCGCCGTCACCGCCAAGGGCGCGGCCGATCGGGCGGCCTCGCTCGGCGGCGGCGCGGGCGACGCGGCGCAGGCGGATCTCGCCAAGGCGATGAGCGAGCTGGCCGCGGCCTCCGCCACCGCGCCGGCCATGGTGCAGGGCGTCACCTCCGGCGCCTCCAAGGCCGGCGATAAGGCGCAGGTGAGTTCGGCCACCGGCGCGGTGTCGACCATCTACGAGCAGCAGGTGGCGCCCCAGTGCCGCAGCGTGACCGAGCAGCGTTATCCCTTCGTCACCGCCTCCAAGCAGGATGCGCCCCTGGGCGACCTCCTGCGCGTGTTCGCCATGAACGGGACGGTCGATCAGTTCATCCAGACCAAGCTGCGCCCGCTGCTCGACACATCGGGCCCGGTGTGGCGCTGGAAGTCGGGCGACCCCGTGGCCGCCGCCCTCGATCCCACCAGCGCCGACGAGTTCCACAAGGCCCAGGGGATCCGCGACCTCCTCTCCACCGGCGTGCCGCTGAAGGTGGAGTCGGCCGGCTTCGGCGGCTCGGTCACCTCCGCCGAGATCGCCTTCGGCGGCCAGACGCAGAAGTTCGACGCCAACCAGGCCGGCCAGCGCGTCATGCAGTGGACGGCCAACGGCCTACCCGAGGCGCACGTGACGCTCTACGCCGGCGCGACCAAGCTGAAGGACATCACCGCTGACGGCCCGTGGGCGCTGTTCCGGCTGATGGACGGGGCCAAGAGGGAGAACGCCGGTCCGCAGGCGATCAAGGCCACCTTCGGCGACGGGGCGGCCACCGCCACCTTCCGCTTCACCCTGCCTTCCCCTGAGAACCCCTTCAGCCGCGGCGGCCCCTGGTCGTTCCGCTGCCCGCCCAAGCTGTGACGGCGATGGCCGCCCCGTTCCTTTTGGGCAAGCTGCCGGCCCACGGCGATTTCGTGTCTCGCGGCCTGGCCAGCGCGGAGCGTGACGCCTGGGATGCGTGGGGCGCCGGGGCTCTCGACAGCCTGCGCGCCCGCGCCGGCGCAGCCTTCGGGGCGGCGCACGGGCAGGCGCCGGCCTGGCGCTTCGTGACGGCGTCACGGGCGGGCTGGCGCGCCGGCGCGCTCGCGCCATCGGTGGACGGTGTCGGTCGCCGCTTCCTGCTCCTCCTCGGGGCGGACGGCCTCGACGCCGCGGTCGCTGGGGCCGCCGGCCTCGCTCTGGCCGACGCGGCGGAGGCGCTGGCGTTCGACGCGATCGCGGGGAGCTGGGACGCCGATCGCCTGCTGGCCGAGGCCGGCGCACGCTTCGGCGACCTGGTCGCCGCCGCGCAGGTGGTCGCCTCCACCTTCGCGGCCGCCCCGCAGTCGGACGGCGCATGGTGGACGCTGGGGGGGTCCGAGTGCCCCCCGATGGCCGCGCCCGGACGCGAGCCGCCGGTCGACCTGTTCGCCTCGACCTTCGCCGGCACCTCGAGCCTGGAGACTGCGGCGTGATCGGCATGCGGCTGCGGACCGCCTCCGCCACTCACCCGGGCCTGGTCCGCGCCGCCAACGAGGACTCCCTGCTCGTGCGCGAAGCCGACCAGGCCTGGCTGGTGGCGGACGGCATGGGCGGCCATGCCAATGGCCAGTGGGCCTCCCAGTCCGTGGTTGCAGCGGTCACAGGCGCGCGCCTTTCGGGCGACTTCGACGCCGACGCGGCGGCCCTGTGCAGCGCGGTGCACGCGGCCAACGCCACGATCTGGTCGACGTCGCAGGCGAACGGCGCGCCCATGGGCTCGACGGCGGTGATGCTGATGATCCGCGACGACCGGTTCGCCTGCATCTGGGCGGGCGACAGTCGCGCCTACCTGCTGCGCGAAGGCGAGCTGCATCAGCTGAGCCGCGATCACACCCAGGTGCAGGCGATGGTCGATCGCGGCCTTCTCACCGCAGCCGAGGCGACGAATCATCCCATGGGCCACGTGCTCTCGCGCGCCGTTGGGGTGGAGGCCGAGCTGGAGCTGGAGGCGATCGCCGACGAGGTGCGCCCGCGCGACATCTTCCTGCTCTGCAGCGACGGACTCTCGGGCGTGGTCTCAGCGGCGGAGATCGCCGAACGGCTCGGCGGCTTCGGGGGCGCGGCGGCGCTGCACCGTCTGCAGGAGCTGGTGCTTTCGCGCGGGGCGCCCGACAACGTCAGCATGATCGCCGTCGCCTGCGAAGAGATCACCGCCCTGGCGTTCGCTCCCGCCGTGCCCGCGTGAGCGCGCCCGAAGACCCTGTCGACGAGGTCAGCGCGGGCGGCGCCTCGACGCCCCCGGGGGGAGACCGCACCGTTTTCGTTCCAGCGTCCACGCACGAGCATGGAGGCCAGCCCGCCGCAGACGCTCCCGCCGGTGCGCCGGAGCACGCGGCGACCGTCTTCATGCCGTCGATTCCGCCGTCCGAGCCCGCGGCTCCAGACCCGTCGCAACCGCCGTCGCCGAACTGGAACGGAAGTCTGCCCGAGCCGGCCGCCTACGTGGCGCCACCGCCACCTCCAAGCATGTCTAGGGGCTCGACGGCGGGGCGCATCGCGCCAGGGGTGGTGCTGAACCACATCTACGAAGTGCGCCGTTTCATCGCCGCGGGCGGGATGGGCGAGGTGTACGAGGGGGTCAACGTCCAGACCGAGGAGAAGGTGGCCATCAAGGTCATCCTCTCGCACCTGGCCATGGACCCGGCCGTGCAAGCCATGTTCCGCAAGGAGGCGCGCACACTCACGCGCCTGTCGCATCCCGGCCTCGTGCAATATCGCGTGCTGGCGCAGGAGCCGCAGCTGGGCGTGCTCTACATCGTCACCGACCTGATCGATGGCGGCCAGCTCTCCGACTATATCGGCCAAATTCATCCGGGTGCGACCGAGTTGGAGCAGCTCCTGCGCCGTCTCGCCGCCGGGCTCGACGCCGCGCACGAGCTGGGCGCCATCCACCGCGACATGAGCCCCGACAACGTGCTCCTGCCGCAGGGCAAGCTCGACCAGGCCAAGATCATCGACTTCGGCATCGCCAAGGACCTGGACGCCTCGTCCAAGACCATCGTGGGCGACGGCTTCGCCGGCAAGCTGGGCTTCGTGGCGCCGGAGCAGTTCGGCGACTTCGACCGAGAGATCGGGCCCTGGACCGATGTCTACTCGCTCGCGCTGGTGCTCCTTGCGGTGGCCGCCGGCAAGCCGGTGGACATGGGCGCCACCCTTGTCGACGCCATCGACAAGCGTCGAAAGGGGCCGGACCTGACCCCCGTTCCCGACCGGCTGCGTCCGGTGTTCGAGGGCATGCTGCGCGCCAACCCGCAGGAGCGCTTCCGCTCCATGCGCGCGGTGCTGGATGCGCTGGACGGGACGGGCGGCGCACCGGTGACCGCCGCGCCCGCGGCGGTGGACGACGTGGCGGTCGCCAAGCCGGCGGCGCGGCCCAAGCCGCCGCTCCTGATCGGCGGCATAGCCGCGGCCCTGCTGGTGGTGCTGGTCGGCGGCGCGCTGCTGTTCTTCGCCGGCCGCAAGCACGGCCCCCAGACGGTGGCGGCGGGAGCGCCGGCCGCGGCTGGTGCGGCTGGAACAGGCGACGCCGAAAAGGTTCGCGCGGCGGTGGAGGCGGCGCTGCCTTCCGCCCAGTGCACCTGGATCGACATTGACGACGTGAACGCGGGCGCCGGCGGCGTTTCGCTGCGCCTCTCGGGCGTGGCGGGCTCGCCCGTGGAGGCGCAGCAGGTGATCCAGAAGGCGGCCCAGGCCACTGGCGCCAAGGTGGGGCTGATCGACACCGCCAACGTCTTCCCCGTGGGCCAGGCCACCTGCGCGCCGCTGGACACCTTCCGCCAGTTCCGCGTGGCCAACTCGCAGATGGGCCGCCTGATCACCAGCCAGCAGTCCAACTGGGAGCTGATGGACAAGAACCCGCCCTGCAACGGTCCCAACGCCAAGGCGGTGGTCGGGTTGAAGACGGGCGACCAGAATTTCACGGTTCTGGGCTTCGACCGCAAGGGTGGCCTGCAGCAGATATTCGCCGATAAGGCGGCGCTGTTAAGCTATAAGTCCCAGGCGCCGGACTTCGTCACGGACGAGGGCGGCGGAAATTACAGCACCACCGTCTGCCAGAACGAGACGGGCCTCGTGGGCGAGGCGCTGGTCTCCGGCGCGGGACCGTTCGACGTCGATCTGCCTAGCGTCATGCAAACAGACAAGGCCAAGATGATCGACGCCGCTTGGCTGCAGGCCTTCAAGCAGAAGGCGCAAGCCGGCGGCTGGAAGATCAGCATGGTCTGGTATCGGGTGGTCAACGACCAACCGGGGTGAGCGCAGGCGTCAGCCGCCAAGCCCGCTGCCGGCCTGCGCCTTCATCTCCGCCGCCGTGCGCTCGTAGGCCTCTTTGAAGGCCTTGGCGAAGACGTCCATGAACGCCTCGTCGCTGCCCTTGGCCACGCCCTCGAATTCGCGCTCATAGGCCTCCCACAGGGTCGCGTTGCGCGCGGCGGGCAGGATGCGGGCCAGCACGCCGCGCATCTCGGCGCGCTTGCGGATGGCTTCGGGAGAGAAGCGTTCCAGCGTGGCCCGCAGCGCGCCCTGCATGGCGGCCAGGGTGGCCATCTGGTGGGCCTGCAGGTCGCGGAAGCTGTCCTCGACGGCGTCCGTCGCGCCCATGAAGCCGCGCTCCGCCGGGTTGAGCAGCTGCTGCAGCACGCGTTCGGGCGAGCGGGCGAACTTCAGCGGATTGTTGCCGTTGAGCTCGAGCGTGGTGGACTGGGCGCCGAGCTGCGCCTTGGCGCGAGCGCGCGCCTCCATCATCACCACGAGGCCCGCGATCATCCGTTTGAGAAGCGCTCCCGCCACGCCGGCCACCTCGGCGTGACTGGCCTTGACGCCCTCCGCCGGCACGCCCGCCGCCTTGAGCAGCGCCGCCCACGCCGCATCACCGCCCGGGCCCAGAGAGGCGGCCGCGTCGACTGGCTCGGCCGCGCCGAAGCCGCCGCGTGTCCAGTCCACCGTATTGCTGGCGGCCATGGCGCCCCAGACATCGGCGACGTCGGCTGCGGGACGGGAGGGAGGGGCCTCGGCCCGCGGCGGAGCCCAGGCGCCGGAGAGCGCCCCCCGGCCGGTGACGGGCGCCGCCACGCCGGCGCCGAGAGCATCGGCCCCCGAACGGGCCGCATCTGGCGCAGGGGCCAGAGCGTCCCAGCCCGAGGCGGCTGGCTTGGCCGGCCCGGCCCCAGCCGGGCCCCATAACGAGCCCGCGCCGGGCTCCGAGCCGCCGCCAGAGGGCCAGCCTCCCCCCGTACTCGCGGCCGGCGCATCCCAACTGGAGGGCGGCGCGGCGGATGCGGGCGCACTCCGGCCGGCCGCGGGTGCGGACGGCGCGGCTTGCGATGACCAGGGATCGCTCGACCGCGCCTCGGAGGCGGCGGCCGGCCATCCGCCGCCGACCGCCGTCGGAGACTCGCTCCAGCCGGAACTCGCGGCGGCCCCCGCCGCCGGCGCGGCCCAGCCTGCCGGCGGGGCGTGAGGTGGAGGCGGCGGGGGCGGGGGCGGCGAGGGAGCTGCGCCCCAGGCGTCCGCCGCTGGCGGCGCGTCCCAGTTGGAGGGAGCTGTGGAGGGCGCCACGGCGCTCCCCGCACCCCAACCGCCCCAGCCTTCGCCGGCGCTCGCGGCCGCGGCCGCGGTCCCCGACCCTCCGGCGGCGGCGGCGGTAGAGGCGGCCGCGCCGGTTCCGCTTACCGCCACGCGGTAGTGGCCGATGGTGATGACATCGCCGTCCTTCAGCGAATAGGGCTCGGCGAGGCGCTGACTCGAACCGTTGACGAAGGTGCCGTTGGTGCTCTTGTCGACCAAGAGGTAGCCGCCGTCGCGGTAGTCGATCTCGCAGTGGGTCGAGGAGATGTAGCTCTTCGGGTCGGGCAGGCTCCAGTCGGAGTGGGGCGAGCGGCCGATGATCGCGCCATGCTTGTCGAGCCGCATCTGCGTGGGCTCACCGTTGTCCAGGTGGTCGGCGTTGGTGATGGACAGGACCAGCGTCACGCCGCGGTTCCCAGGCCTTGGCGGGCCAACGCCGCGCCGGCGTCCAGCGCGGCGTCAAGCGCGGCCCAGCTACGTCCGGTGGGAACGGTCGCGCTCTTCACCGCGCCGGCGGCGAAGCGACCGGCGGCGTGCTTGGGCGGCAGGACGGCGGTCTGCTCAGGCGGCGTCAGGCTGCCGCCGGAGAAGAACGCGGCATAGGCGGCCAGCGCCTCGGCGCCGGCGTCGGTGCAGGCTTGGGCGGCCTCCAGCGCAGCGCGGCGGCGGGTGTCCGTCGGGTCCTGCACGAAGAGGAGCGCGGCCCGCAGCGCCCGCGTCTCCGCCGGCGAGGCGGCGCCCTGAGGGCGCGCATCGCGCACGGTGCGCGCCGCCCAGGCGACGGCCTCAAGCCGGGGCAGGGCGAGGGCGAGGAAGTCGGCGGCCTCCTGCCGGCGCCCCTCGCTGCGTAGGCGCTCAAAATAGGCTTTCGGCGCCAGCCCCTCGTCAGGATTCCGCCGCCGCTCGGTCATCTGCATTTGGCCGAGCACCTGGCTCGCCTCCGACCACTTCACGCGTGTCCAACCCATCAGATCCAGCCGCTCAATTGATCATCACTATGCCGCCGGTGATCGTAGTCATCGCCGTGCCCTGCAATTGCGTAGTCATGCCCTTGCCGCTGTGCATGAGCTGCGCTTCGGACTGCACGTTCATGCCCTTGATAGTCACGCCTGTCATGTCGATGGTGACGCTGTTCATGCCCACCTTGAGTTCGATCTTCTGCAACGCCTCCATGGAGATCGAGCCCGCATCGGCCTTGACGGTGATGTTGCCGAGCGAGACCTCCGTCGACTGGTTGCCGGTGGAGACGGTGGTGGACATGTTCCCCTGCGTCACCGTCAACTTCTCGTCGCTCATGATGGTCGTCGTACGCTTTCCCGTATCGACGTTGCGCGTCTCGTCGCCCTTGGAGATGGTGGTGGTGAGCCCGCCCTTGGAGATGGTGTGCGTCTCGTCCCCGTCCTCAACCTTCTTGGTTTCGTTGTTCTTGATCGTGATGTCGCGGTTGTAACCGACTTTGATCGTCGTGTTGTGCCCGGTGGTGCGCGTCTCATCGAAGCGGTACCAGCCGGTGAACAGCCGCTGGGCATGGACGAAGACCTCTTCGGAGCCGCCCTTGTCTTCAAAGCGAATCTCGTTGAAGCCCTTGGTCGAGGTCGACGGCGGATCGACGGTGTCGTCGTAGCTGCCGCTGTCGCCTACCGTCTGACTTTTCCAGGTCGACTTCGTCTTGTCGTCGGGAAGGGCGTAGGGGACCGTCTTGGTGGCGTTGTATACGCGCCCGGTGATCACCGGGCGATCCATGTCGCCGTCAAAGTAGTCGACAATCACCTCTTCGCCGATCCGTGGGATGTGCATGTGGCCGAAGCCGCCGTCGGCCCAGGCCTGGCTGACGCGGATCCAGCAGCCGGCGGTCTCGTCCTTCTTGCCCAGTCGATCCCAGGGAAATTGCACCCGCACGCGGCCGTAGGCGTCCACGTGGATCACCTCGCCCGCGGGGCCCACCACCGTGGCGATCTGCGGCCCCGCGGCGAGCGGCTTGGGCGTCGTCTGCATCGGGCGCCAGACGGTGTCTGAAGGCACGCTCTCGAAGGTGATCTTGAGCTCCAGACTCGAGCCAGCGCCCACGGCGCCGTACGCTTGACCACGGAAAACATGCACTGCGCCGACCACCAGAACCGTGGTGGGGTCTTCCTGTTGACCGTCGACAGGAGAGACAGTGACGCGTGAGCCGACGGGCGTGGCGAACACGTCGCCCTCGCCGGTGAGGCGCAGCTGCTCGGCCCGCGCCGCCTGCAGGCGCAGCTCCGCGAACGCGGCGCCTGTGGTGGACGCATCGTCGGTCAGATGGCTGTAGGCGCCCGGATAGGCGTAGAGCTCGGCCGACACGTTTGAAGCCGAGGTCTCCTCGTTCTTAGCCTCCAGGGTGTCCTCGAATTTGCGCAGGTGGAAGTCGCGTAGCGTCACGCTGGTGGGTACGGGCTTCACGTGTTCGTCCCACCGCCCGAGGTGGGGCCCGATGTGGGCCGATCCCTGCTCGGCCCGAAGCAACGGCAGGTCGCCGCCGCCGAATGCCGCGTGCGACCCCTTGCCGTCGCACAGGATCATCGTGTGACTGTCGGCGGTGTGGGCGAAGAAGTAATAGACACCTTCCTCTTCCATCAGCCGCGAGGCGAAGGCGAAGTCGCTTTCGCCGTACTGCACGCAGTACTCGCGCGTGACCGCGCCAGCCTGCGCCACCTTGGAGGTGTAGGCGCTGGTGCTGACCCCCGCGTCCGCGAAGACCTTCTGAATGATGGTCATGGCCGACTGCGCCTGGAAGATGCGCGAGTTGCGGCCGAGGGAGAGAAACCACAGCCACGGCCGCAGCACGAGGCGGTAGCGCACCGCGTTGGCGTCCTCCTCGACGCGGGACGCTTCGGCCAGCAGGCCGTGAAAGGCGCGCCCCACGAGGTCGCCGCCGTCCACGGTAAGGCTCACCCCCGTGCCGAGCAGGGGCGCGAAGTCCACCGCGCCGGGGCTCAGCACGTCGCAGGTGATGCGGAAGGGCTCGCTGAATCGCTCCTCGGCGGTGAAGCCCTCCAGCAGGAGCGCGCCGTCGCCCAGCGCCGTGGCGATCTGACCGATGTGCGCGTCAGCCAACGATCCCTCGCTCCCCACTGGCCGCCCACGCGGCGAGGCGGCGCGCTCTGATCCTAGTGGTCTCCGCCAAGGGCGCGCCTGAGACAATAAGGCATTTTTGCCGCGCTTGATTCAACTCCGACCCTGTCGCTACTTGCAGCCGAGCTCAATGGAGAAGAGGCGACGATGTCTGTCCATCCGCGCGCGATCGCTCTGGTGTCGGCGGCCGCGGCCGTGGCTTTGCTCTCGGGCGTGCAGCCTGCGGCGGCGCAGAAGGCGCAGTACTCGTCCAAGGACATCATCGACACCTTCGCCAACAAGCCCGTCGTCCAGGGAGCTCAGGGCGGCGCCTGCGAGCAGAAGGGCATGGTCACCGGCGACGACGGCGTGTGCGAGCCGGTGAAGAACAGCCGCGGCTTCAGCCTGCCCACGCGCGCCAACCTGCACTCCCCGGCGGCGACCGCGCCTGCGACCCCGCGCGCCCAGCCTGTGGCGGCCTCGCGTGCGCCTTCGGCGGGGCGCCCGCGCCAAGTCGCCAGTGTGGCGCCGCATCGTGCGCCGGAGGCGGCTGCGCCTCACCGCAACCTCCTCATCTCCTTTAAGGTCGGCTCCTCGGAGCTGACCGACCAAGCTAAGGCCAACGCCAAGGTGTTCGCCGAGGCGATGGCTTCGCCTGCGCTCAAGGACGCCAAGTTCGACGTGTCGGGCTACACCGACGTCAGCGGCGACGCGGCCAAGAACATGGCCCTCTCCCAGTCGCGCGCCGATTCGGTGAAGAGCTTCCTGGTGGCGCAGGGCATAGCCGCCGACCGGCTGGAGGCTCATGGCCACGGCTCCGCCGACCTGGCGGTCCCATCGGCCCCAACCTCTCCGAAGAACCGCCGGGTGGAGGCGCGTCGTCTAGACTGAGGCCGATCGGCCGCACGTGCGGCCGAAGCGTGAAGGGTGCATATGCGTTGGGGTGTGAGCCTGCGAGCCGGTCTGCTCGCCGGTGCGCTGAGCGCATCGGCGGCGGCTTGCGCGTGGGCGCAAGTCGCGCGGCCGGAGCAGGCGGCGCCAACCCCCCAGCAGCTCAACCCCTCCACCCAGCTGCCGACCGAGACGCGAGCCCGGCGTCGGGCCGACATTTTCCAGGCGCCCGAGGCGGCGCCCTGTCCGCTCCGCGCCTCGCCGCTCACCTTCACCCTGAGGTCGGTGAGCTTCACCGGGGCCGAGAAGCTTGATCTCAGGCGCGTCTCACAAGCCTATGTGGGCGAGATCGGCCGCACCCTGCCGGTGGCCGAGATCTGCGCAATCCGTGACCGCGCTTCGGCCATCCTGTTCTCACGCGGCATTCTGGCCCGCGTCGAGATCCCCCAGCAGCGGATCGCCGAGGGCGCGCTGACCCTGGAGGTGATCCAGGCGCGGGTGGTGGCGGTGCGCTTCCATGGCGACGCGGGTCCGGCCCAGGCGCGGGTGGAATCGCTGCTCGAGCACCTGCGGGGCATGGCGCCCTTCGACCTCAACCTGGCCCAGCGCTACCTGCTGCTCGCCGCCGACATCCCGGGCGTGCAGCTCTCCGCCGCGATACGCCCCTCCGCCCAGGGCCGCGGCGCGGTGGACCTCGAGATAACCGTGGCCCGCCGCCCAGTGGAGGCGGCGGTGAACGCGCAGAACTACGGCTCCAAGACGCTGGGGCGCGAGGCGGTGCTGGGGCGGCTGGACCTGAACGGCCTCACCCCCTTGGGCGACCGCACCAGCGTGGTGCTCTACACCACCGGCGACCTGCGCGAGCAGCGGGTGGCGCAGATCATCGAAGACGTGCACCCGTTCGACAACGGCCTCTTCCTGCACGGCTCCTTCTCCTACGCCCGCACCCGGCCGGGCGACGTGCTGCAGCCGCTCGACCTGCATGGCACGGCGCTGAGCGGCGAGCTGGCGGCCAATTATCCGCTGCTGCGCACCCGCCGGCTCAACGTGAACCTGATCGGCGGCTTCGACTACATCGACGAGAAGACCACCTTCGGCGGCGGCGACGACGCCCTGATCAACGACAAGCTGCGCGTGCTGTTCGCCCGCGCCCAGGAGGACTGGCGCTTCTCGCCTTGGCGCATCCCGGTCGACGTGCAGGGCGGGGTGGAACTGCGCAAGGGGCTCGACATCCTGGGCGCCAGCCGCAAGGGCGCCTCGGCGCTCTCGCGCAGCGAAGGCTCGGCGGACGCCTTTGTCGCCCGAGCCGACCTGCGGGTCGACGCTCGGCTCCGGCCCTGGATCGAGTTGGTGGGCGCGGTGGTCGCCCAGGACGCCGACCGGCCGCTCCTCACCTTCGAGGAGCTCTCCATCGGCAACCTGACCATCGGGCGCGGCTACGACCCGTCGTCGGTGGCCGGCGACCGGGGCGTCGCCGGCTCGGGGGAGGTGCGGCTCGGACCTTGGTCGCCGGTCTCCTGGCTGCAAGTCAGCCCCTACGGCTTCTACGACGTGGCGTATGTGAAGTACGTCGACACACAAGGCGACAGCACCACCGTTCACTCCGCCGGCGGCGGCCTGCGCGTGGCCCTGGCCCAGCGGGTAGATCTGGATCTCACCTACGTCGTGCCCTTCGACCGCCCGTCTCCCAGCGCTATCTCCGTCCCCACGCCGCGCGTGCTGGCCTCTCTCACCGTCCGCTATTGATCGGCACGCGCCAATGACCCGCGCCCTCTCCGCCGCCTGGAACCGACCCGGCCCCCGCCGCGTGCTCTTCGCCTGCACCGCCGCAGGCGCGCTGGCCACCGCGTCGGGCGCCGGTGCGGGGCCGACGGGCGCCCAGGCGGCTGCGGGCGTGACCCACGCACCCACCATCACGACCTCCGGCGGCGACACGCGCGTGCAGCTGAACCAGGACCGCACGATCATCGACTGGAAGAGCCTGGATGTCGGCAAGGGCGAGAAGCTGGACTTCGTCTTCTCCGACAAGACCGGCATCGTGCTGAACCGCACCACCGGTCCGGCCACCATCAACGGACAGCTCAACGGCTGCGTGGTCACCTGCTCGGTGATCGGCGGCAATGTGTGGATCTACGCGCCCAGCGGCGTGATCTTCGGCTCGGGCGCGCGGGTGAACGTGGGCTCGCTGCTCGCCACCACCACGCCGCTGACGAGCGACTCCGCCTTCCTGAACGGCGCCACCGACTTCACCTTCAACGGCGGTCAGGCGGGCGGCAAGGTGCAGGTGCAGGCGGGCGCCCAGCTGGCGGCCCACGCCGGCGCCCTGGCGCTGATCGCCCCCGAGGTCGAGACGCAGGCGGGCTCCTCGGTGTCCGCCAAGGGGACGACGCTTCTCGCCGCCGCCCAGAACTATCGCATCCGCTTCGACGAGAGCGCCGGCGGCGGCTTCGACCTGCTGGACTTCCAGGTGCCCGTCTCCGCCCTGCAGGACGGCTCGGTCTCGGCCACGCCGCTGGCGGTGAACGGCGCGGTGACCGGCGGCTCAGTGGTGCTGGCGGCGGTGAGCCGCCCCTCGGTGGTGAACGCGGTGGTCTCCGTGGGCGGCACGGCGATCGCCACCGGCGCAACGGCGGGGGAGGGCGGCTCCATCGTGCTCACCGGCTCGGGCTCGCCGGGGTCGGCGGTGGACGTCTCCGGCGTGCTGCAGGCCGCGGGCGGCAAAATCGACGTGACCGCCCCTGCCGTCTCCCTGGAAGGCCGTATCGATGTCTCGGCCCCTCGCGGCGGCGGCGTGGTTCGTCTGGGCGGCGGCGCCCGCGGCCAGGACGCCACCATCGCCGACGCCGACATGCTCACCTTCGCGCCAGGCGCGACGATCATTGCCGACGCCACCTCAAAGGGCGACGGCGGCTCGGTCACCCTGTGGTCCAGCATCGCCACCGACTTCCGCGGCGCCATAACCGCCCGGGGCGGACCAGGGGGCGGCGCCGGCGGGAACGCGGAGGTGTCTGGAGGTCGGCTCAACTTCGCCGGAACCGTCGACTTGCGCGGCCCCTTGGGCGAGACAGGCACCTTGTTGCTTGATCCGGGCGCCGTGGAGATCGTGCATACCGCAACCACGACGGGCGACCTCAGCACGGGCAGCTACACGGGCGCTTCAGGTCCACCACCAACAGATACGCAATTCACTGTCGACCAGATCGACGCACAACTCGCCACAAGCAACGTTCAGATAATCGCTGGAACGATCAGCTTTCTCGATGCGGGCGCATATGCCTTCGATTACGCCTCGGCTGCATCTGCGAAAAACGGCAATCTGGTCGCCTTTACAGCGGACACCTCGTTTGTATTCGGAGCAGCGACGACAAAGATCAGCGCCGGGTCTGGCATCGGCCTGACGTTCCAGGCGACTGGCGATCAGTTCACCCTGCCCGCGACTCTCACGATCGCCACCACCGCCGCGGGCGACATCCCAGCCACATCGGCGGGGAACGTGACGATTTCTGGAGTAGGCACGACGCTTCTTGCCGGTATCGACCTCGAAGGGACTGTGGACGCAGGATCGAGTGGCGCGGTGACGCTCTCGGCGACCGGCGGGGCGATCACCCAGGGCGTCAACGGGAGCGTTGCGGCGGGAACACTGTCTGCGCAGGCCGCGGGCGGCGCGGTGACGCTGAACTCAAGCAACGCTGTCGGTACGCTCGCGCTGCTCGATGGCGAGGGCGCCAGCTTCACCAACGGGCCCGACCTGACAGTGACGAGCGCCACGGGGCGCAGCGGCGCGCTGACGATCACGTCAGGGGGCGCGCTGACGCTCTCCAGCGGCGCGCTTGGCGCGGCCTCGAACGTCTCGCTTCAGGGGACGGGCGTGGAGGTCATGGGCGCGCTGACGCTGCCATCGGCGACGCTCGTCACCGGCACGACAGGTTCCGTCACCTTCGACGGCGCGGTGGATGGTGCGTTCAGGCTGACCACCTCCACTCCCACCGGCTCCACTGTGTTCAGGGGCGCCGTGGGGGCGACCACGCCGCTCGCCAGCCTGCGCGCGGGCGCCGTGACCGCCGGCGGTCCGATCACGACGAGCGGCTTGCTGCAAACGGGCGCGCTGACGCTGACGGCTTCGACGGCCCTGACCTCCACGGGCGATAATGTGTCGATCGCGGGCGCGTCGGCGGGATCGGGCGCGAGCGGGTCGAACCTCGTCGTGTCGGCGACCTCCGGAACCTTCGCGAGCAGCGCCGCGCTGACCGGATTGTCGGGCCTAGGTGTGAGGGCCCAGGATGCGAGCTTCGCGTCCGGCAATGACGTCGGCACGCTGGCCGCGAACCTCACGGTGCCCGCAGGCGCGTTCAGCTTCTCCAACGGAACCAATCGACTGACGGTGGGCGCGGTTGGCGGCGCGACGGGCCTCACCGTCGGCAACGCCAAGGGGATCAGCCTCACGGCAGGCGCGATCACGGTCGACGCGGCGGTGACGACCGCGGGCGGACCGATCGCTCTCTCTGGCGCCTCGCTCGCACTCGGAGCTGACGTGAACGCCAAGACGTCCGCCGCGACGGCTGGCGATGTGATGCTGTCTGCGAGCAATGGCGACATCACCCAGACCGCCGGCGCCATCACCGCCGGAACGCTCTCGGCGGCCGATACGGCGAACTCGGGCGCGGTGACGCTGAACGGCGCCAACGCCGTCGGCACGCTGACAGCCAGCCAGGCGGGTGGCGGCTTCGCTTTCACGGACGCTTCGGCGCTCACCACCACCGGCACGATTCAGGGCGCGACCTTGGCGTTGACCGCGCCTTCGCTCACCCTCGGCACAAGCGCCTTGAAGGGCGCGACCAGCGTGAGTCTCGCCGCCACAACCGGGACCGTCGACCAGGCGGCGGGCGGCGTGATCACCACGGGCGCGCTGAAGGCTTCCGGTTTCACCGGCGTCTCGCTGCTCGGCACGGGCAACGCCATCACGACGATCGCGAGGCTGGCTGTCACACGTGCCGCCGCGGACGCGGCGCAGACGCCCGCCGGCGACGCCATCACGCTCGTGAACGGCCGCTCGCTGTCGCTGGTCGGCGCGGTCGACACCAACGCTGGCGACATCACGATCACCGCACCCGGCCTGACCGTGAGGGGTGGCGACGTCAACGCCGGGTCTTACACCGCAAGCATGTCGACCTACGGCGGCCACGTGACGCTGGCGACCACCTCGAACGGCGCGATCGACATCGAACGACCCGTCGCGGCGGGCGTCTCCATCCTGCTCGACAGTGGATCCGGGGCGATCACCGAGAACGCGACGCCCATGAACACGCAGGGCGTCTTGACCGCGCCCTCGCTCAGCCTCCGCGGCGGCGCCGTCACGCTCGGTGGGGCCAACATGGTCGGCACGCTGGCCAGTGCGAGCACCGGGGCGCTCTCCCTGACGAATGCGCAGCCGCTTACGGTGCAAACAGACAGCCTGTCGCTGGGCGGTGCGCTCAGCGTCACGACCGCCGGCGATCTGACCTTCAGCTCGGTCGCCATGACGCCCGCCAAGCTGACGAGCAGCTACGACGTAGCGCTGGTCGCAAACGGTGGGGCGCTCACCACCACGGGCGAGACGCTGTCGGGAACGGACACGACCTATTCGATCAAGGCGGCGAGCTTCAACACCGCCGCGCTGAGCCCGACCTTCAACGGGAGCGGACAAAACTTCACGGTTGAGCAGACCGCCGGCGCCCTTGATCTTTCAGCGATCGGCACGACGACGGTCGGGGGAACGCTCTCGCTGACCGCCGACGCCGGAGCCGTGACGGCGACGCCCGCGAACACCCTTAATGTCGGCGCCTTCAAGGCCACGGGAACCTCGGTGAGCGCCGGCAACGTCACGGCTTCGGCGAGCGGCGGCATCGCCCTGACCTCGACCTCCGGCGCCGTCACGGTCAATGGGCCTCTGACCGCCGACGCGGGGGATGCGACCCTGATCGCGCGCGGCGGCGGGGTCGCCGTCAACGGCCTCCTCACGGTCTCGGCCTCCGATCACATGGCCGTGCTGTCGGCGACCGGCGGCGACATCACGCAGACGGCTGCGATCTCCGCGCCGAAGCTCGACGCCATGTCGAACGGCGCACTCACCCTGACCAACGCAGCTAATGTGGTGACGACGCTGACGCGACTGGCTGGCGGAACCAGCGCCACCTTCACCGACGCCGCCCCGGGCGGCCTGACGGTGCTGGCCGCTTCGGCCGGCACGGGGGCCCTCAACCTGCGCAACAGCGGCCAAGCCGGTGCGCTCACGCTCGCAGGTCCCCTCAGCGCGGCTACACAGATCGCACTCACCTCGGACACGGGCGCGGTGGGCGAGCAGACCGGCGCTAGCGCCAGCGCCGCCACGCTGACGGTGCGGGCGAACTCGGGCGTCACGTTGAGTGCGGGAAGCTACGCGTTCGGCTCGGCCGACCTCCTGAACATGGGGGCGGGGGCGGTGAGCTTTACGAACGGCGGGATGCGCGACCTCAACCTGGTTCAGGCCGTCACCGGCGGCGGGAACGTGACCGTCGCATCCGGCGGCGCCCTCCACCTCATGGGCGCGGTCAAAACGGGGGCAGGCGGGTCGAACACGGCGACGCTGATCGCGGGCGGTCTCCTCGATCAGACGGGGGTGGGGACGATCACCGCAGATCGCCTCTCCGCTCAGGCCGGGGGAGGCGTGGACCTCTCCCCGGCGCCCAATGTCGTGGGGGCGCTCACCCTGCTGAAGGACACCACGCCCGCGGATACTCACGGCGTCAAGTTCAACGACACGCTCTCCAGCCCGCTTGCCGTCGTCAACGTCGACGGAGCGTCGGGCGACGTCGTGCTGGCGAACACAGGAGGCCTCGCGTTGAATGTGGCGCTGACCGCGGCCGGTCACGAGGCGACGCTGACCGCCAGCAACGGGGCGATCACCGGCGTTGGCGCGATCACCGCGGGCGGCCTCAAGCTCTCCGCCACCTCGGTGGCGCTGACGGGGGCGAACAACAACGTCGCCCGGATCGACAGCCTCACCGCCAGCGCGGGCGCGACCTTCAGGGACGCGGCGGCCGGACTTACGGTGGCCGCGACCAACAGCGGAAGCGGGGCGCTCGACATCGGAAACACGGGCGGCGGCATCACTTTAACGGGCGCATCGCCCGCGATCGTCTCGGGCGGCGCGGCCACGCTGACCGCCGGCGGCGCCATCGGCCAGGATGCAGGCGCCGTCCTGCGTGCGCCCTCGCTCAGCGTCGCTGGGGCCAGCGTCACGTTGACCGAGGCGAACACGGCGCCGGTGCTCACGCTTCTGAACGCCTCGGGCGGTGGGAGCTTCACCACCACCGGCGGCTTACAGGTGCTCTCCGCGCAGACCGGTGGGAGCGCGCTGACGCTGACGGCCGGAGCAGGCCTGTCGATCTCGGGTGGAACGGGGATCTCCGGCGGCCTCGTCACGCTGAAAGCGTCCGGTGCGGTGAGCCAGGACGCGGCGGGGAAGGTCTCGGCGGCGACGCTGACCGGATCGGCCGGTTCTGACTTCGACCTCAGCCTCGCAGCCAACAGCGTGGCGCGCCTGCAGGCGGTGAGCGTCGGCGGCGTGCTGGCGCTGCAGGACACCCAGGCGCTGACGCTCGCCGGCGCAGTGGGAGGCGCAACGGCGAAGCTGCTCGACCCCTCCGCGACCATCACCCAGGAGGCGGGCTCCACGCTGACGGCGGGCACGCTCACCACCACGACCGCGGGCGGCCTGATGCTGACCGGCGCCAACAGCATCGGCACGGCGCAGTCGCTGGTGAACACCGGCGGCGTGGGGATCACCCTGAACAACGCTTCGTCCTCGCCGCTGACCGTGGCTAAAGCCGATGCGGGCGGCGGCGACCTCAAGCTCACCACCGGCGGCGACCTGCGCATGACCGGGCCGCTCACCGCAGGTTCGGCCACAGGGACCCAGACGGCCATGCTGACGGCTGGCGGTGCGGTTTCGCAGGCGCAGGGCGCCACCCTGGTCGTGGGCGTGCTGACGGGCGCGGTGGGTGACCTGCGGCTCGACCAGCCGGGGAATGGGGTTGGGCGCATCTCAGACCTGCGCTCCGGCGCGGGCGTGCTCCTGACCGACACGGCGGGGCTGGAGATCTCCGGTGCGCTGAACGCCGGCGGCGCGGTGACGCTCAGCGCGCCGCTGCTGACACTGGACGCGGGCGCCAGCCTCACCGCCGCTTCGGCGACGCTGACCACCACTGCGGGCGGCGTGTCGCTGCTGGGGGGCTACAGCGTTTCGGGCGCGTCGACGATCGTCAGCGCGGGAACGGTGACCCAGGGACCGGGGCCCGTGACCTCCGGCGTGTTCGGGGCCACCGCGGTGGGCGGCATCGTCCTGCCCGTGCTGCAGACGCCGCAGATCTCGAGCCTCGTGAACACCGGCTCGGGCGACATCACAGTGACCCTGGCCACACCCCTGACCACCTCGGGCCTGATAAGCAACGCCGCCGGGGCGGTGACGCTGGTGAACACGGGCGCCCTGGCCTTCACCGACGCGGTTGACGCGGGCTCCACGCTGGTGCTGACCGCGCCCGGGGGGCTCTCCGGCGTGTCCGCCGCGGCGGGCGGTCCGGCCACCCTCACGGCCGCGGGCGTGGCCTTCACCGGGCTGGTGTCGGCCGGGGGCGACCTCCTGGTCCAGGCCGGCGCGGGGCCGGCGAGCTTCGGCGCGTTGTCGGGCGGAAACGACATCACCATCACCGCAGGCCCGATCTCGGTGGCCGGCCCGGTGAACGTCGGGCGCGACTACGTGCTCACCGGCACGGACTTCAACGCCGGCGCCCTGGCGGCGACCTTCGGAGCGGGCGGCCGCGACTTCCTCCTGACCGACACGGCGGGGGGGCTCGCGTTCACCTCGCTGCATGCGCCGCGCACCCTGATGGTGACCGCCACCGATCCCGTCACCGGCTACGGGGCCATCAGCGGAGGCGCCCTCACCGCCGGCACCGGCCAAGTGCTGGTCACCGGCGCCAGCATATCGTTGAGCGGGCCGTTGATGGCGCGCGGAGGCGGAACGGTTCTCGCCGCCAAGGCGGGCGGGGTCACCCTGGGCGACGCGGTGGACGTCGGCGCCCAGTCCGCGGTGCTGACCGCCACCGGGGCGGTGGCGCAGACGGGCGCGAACGGCGTGACCGCGGGCGTGCTGCAGGTGAACGCGGGCGCGGGCATAGCGCTCGGTGCGGCCAACTCGGTTTCTCAGGCGACCCTGACCAACACCGGCGGCGGCGGGATTTTATTCAACGATTTGGCTGCGGCGGTGACCATCGCCGCAGCCGTCACGGGCGGTGGCGACATCGTGCTCACGGCGCCGAACGGCGCGCTCACCGTCGTCGGCGATCTCGACGCGCCGGGCGCCCTGCGCGTGGTGGCGGGCGGCGATCTCTCCGGCAGCCTCTTCGCCGCGCGCGCAGGCGACCTGGCGATCCAGGCCGGCGGGGACGTGACCGGGCGGGCGCTGATCGCCTCGGGCGCAGCCAGCCTGATGGCGCGTTCGACGGTCTTCGACACCGCGTCCGTCGGCGGCGATCTGAAGGCGACGCTTTCCGGATCGCTAGGCGTGCGCCAGACCGATGTGGGGGGCTCGGCGCAGGTGAGCGCGGTGAGTGCGTCGCTGGACACCCTGTCGGTGGGGCGCGACCTCACGCTCGTCACCGACGACGCCTTCGGGTCGGCCACCACCACCGTGGGCGGATCGGCGACGCTTCGAAACGGATCCGCGACGTTGACGACGCTGACCGTCGCGGGCGACCTCGGGGCGACCGTCTCGGGCCCGTTCTCGGTCGTCACCCTGTCGACGGGCGGCTCGGCTCAGGCCGCGGCGTCGCAGATCAGCTTCGGCGACCTTTCGGTCGGGCGCGACCTCGGCCTGGCCACGCCCGGATCGCTCACCGTGAGTTCGGCGAGGGTCGGGGGCGGGGCGAACCTCGACGTTGGCTCCGCCGCGATCGGCTCGCTCGCAGTCGCCGGCGACCTCGGCGCCCGCGTCGGCGGAGCGCTGAGCGGCAGGACGCTGGCCGTGAGGGGCTCGGCGCAGGTGAGCGCGGTGAGCGCGTCGCTGGACACCCTGTCGGTGGGGCGCGACCTGACGCTGAGCGCCCCGGGCGCGATCCGGCTGGGAGAGTTGGTCGGTCATTCCGCCGGCGCCCTATCGATCTCCGGCGGAGAGGTGCTGATCGGCGCCCCGTCCGGAAGCGGCGTGGCCGCCGCCAACGTGCTGGACGTGGATCCGGCCGGAACTGTGCGCATCGTCTCCGCCGGGGACGTGCGGGTGGCGGTGAGCGGTCCCGCCCGGCTCGCCTCCGTCGTTGCAGGCGGCGGCCTGGACGTGCTGGCGGTGAACGGCGACGCCGGCGTGGCGGACGCGACGGCGAACGGCGCGCTCAGCGTCGTCTCGCAGGGCGGCTCGGCCAGCCTCGGCCGCGTGTCGCTGACAGGCGCGGGGCCGGCGACGGTGACCGCCACCCAGGACGTGCTGCTGGGGGGCGGGTCGGGTGTCGCGGGGGCGGACATGACGTTGTCGGCGCCCGCCGGCCTCCTCACCGTGACCGCCGGCCGCGACGTGCTGGCCGCCTACGCGGGGGACGTGGCGCTGGGCGGCGCGCAGGCGGGACGCACCTTGGCGCTCACAGCCGGCGGGCTGCTGTCGGCGCCTGTGCTCAGCGCCGGCGGCGACGCCCGGCTGACGGGCGCGACCGTGCGGGTGGCGGCGGCGACGGCCGGGGGGAGCCTGGCGGCGCATGCCCTCGGCGGCGACCTCGCGCTCGACACCGCCTCGGCGGGAGGAGACCTGAGCTTGGTCGCCGACACCGGCGCCGCAAGCTTGCGCGACGCGACCCTGACCGGCGCCGTGGCCGGCCCGCGCACGCTCACCATCACCGCGACGGGGAACGCCGTACTGGGCCGCGCCTCCGCCACGGGCGCCGCGGGGCGCCTGGCGCTGGCCGATCCCGGGCGCACGGCGGTGTCGGTGCGCTCCACCGGCGCGTCGGGCGGGGTGGCGCGAGTGGACGTGCAGGGCGACGCACGCCTGGCGCAGGTGGCCTCCGCCTCGGGCGACGTACTGGTGGCCGCCACCGGCGTGGTCACTGGCGCGCCGACGGGCTCTGACCTCTTCACCGCCGCCAAGGCGCTGACCGTCACCTCGGGAGGCGACGCCACGCTCGGCGGCGCCTCCACCGCCGGCGGGGCCGCCTCCGTGGACGCGGGCGGCGTGCTCACCCTGGCGTCGCTCGTGGGCGACACCGTGCGCCTGCGGGCGACCGACCTCACGCTCACCGGGGCCCTGCAGGGGCGCGCCGCGTGCAGCGGCGCCTGCGCCGCGCCGACGGTCGCCATCGAGAGCCGCAGCGGACCGTTGACTCTCGGGGCGGCGCCGGCCGTTGCGGGCTTCGCGCCCGGCGGCATGACCATCGACAGCGCCGAACTCGGTCGGGTCAAGGGCACCGACGTGGCGCTCTACGCCGGCAGCACCGTCGACGCCGCCCGGCGCGGCGATCTGCAGGTGGGCGACCTCTCGCTGAACGGCGGCGACATCGGCGTGCTGCGCCTGCTCGCCGGCCCCGCCAACACCGTCAGGGTCGCCGGCGTGGTGACGCCGACCGCGGCCAACACGGGCGCGCTGGTGATCGGGGGTGCGCAGGCGGCGGGCGGGTGGACGCCCCGGTCGATCTACGTCACCGGCGCCCTCGGTCAGGGATCGGCCAACGCCACCTCCACCGCCGTGGGCTTCGGCTCGGTGGAGCTGAATGCGGTGCGCGACGTGCTGATCGGCAGCCCCACCTTCGTGGCGGCGGTGACCGCCGCCGAACCCGCCGGCGGCGGCTCGGCGGTAGGAGCCATCAACATCACGCGCGGCCTGCCCGCCGGCGTGCAGGCGACCGCCGCCGAGCTGAACCGGGAGATCGTCACCACCGGCGCGCTGACCCTGAGGGCCGATGGCTACGTCGTGTCGCAGAACACCGGCGCCATTGGCGAACAAGGGGGCCTGTTCCTCTCCAATCCCTCGCGCGCCGCCACCGTGCTGACCCTGGGCCGCACGGGCGCAGTGGGGGGATCGCTCACGCCGTCCCTGATCGATCTCTCCCTCTCCTTCGTGAACGGGGGAGGTACTGTCATCTCACGCCAGATCGCCGCCAGCTCGCCTGCCGTCGACCTGGGCGACCTCTCGCGGTCCGACGCCTACCGCATCAACGGTTGCTCCATCGGCGCGGCGACCTCCTGCACGCCCCTGCCCAACACCATTGTGGACATTCGCATCAACAAGCTTGTGGAGGGCGTGCAGCTCGCCACCGACGACCCTCCGCCGGTGGACGATCCCACCATCACCGGCGCCGGCAACGAGGAGATCTGGCGCTCGCCCGCGGCCTGCTCTCCCGACAGCGGCGAACCGTGCCGATGAGGGCTGCGGGCGCGGTCGCCCTCCTGCTGGCCGCGGTCGGTCTGGCGCGCGGCGCGTCCGCGGCGACGGCGGCCGCCGACCGCTTCCCACTGGGCGTCAGCGCCGGCAGCGGCGCGGTGTGCGAGGCGGTGCGCAACGACGAGGACCCCGGCGCTCAGCAGCGGGGCGCCCGCGCCTGGGACGTGCGCTGCCGTGGGTGGAACTCGACGCTCGGCAAGCTCTACGCCTACGCCTGGAACGGCCGGGCGGCGGTGGGAAGCGGCGGTGTGTGGACCCGCGCCCTGGCCGGGCACGCCACCTGCGGCCCCTCAACCCCGACGGTCGTGCAGGGTGTGGCCGACGCGCGGCGCGCAGAGTGCACCGCCTTCGACGCCAAGGTGGCCTACCTCGCGCTCTCCGGGGTGCGCGGCGGGCGCGGCGTCGCCGCCGAGGGCTTCGCCAATCTGGCGGACGTGCTTGGCGTCGGGATGAAGGTGGTGGCCGGCGCTGAGCGGCCGCCAAAGGCCACGCAGCAGCTCGCGTCAGGCGGCGACTCCGGCGGGAGCGGCGGGCTCGCGGCGGCGACGGCGGCGGCGGCGTCCTCGCCCGAGAACCTGCGCGAGCGCGGCTACAGCCGCAACCTGGCATGGCGGTTCGCCGATGCAGAGACCGACTTCTCCGCTCTGGCGCAGGATACGGCGGCGCCGCGCCAAGTGCGGGCGGAGGCCCTGCTGAATTGGGCGCTGAACACCTCCAACGTGGGCCGCTTCGCGCGGGCCGACGCCCTCTTCGCCGAGGCCAAGGCTCTGGTCGGCGGCGACTCGGCGCTGAACGGCGCCTACCTCAGCTACCAGGCTCTGCACCTGCGTAACCAGAAGCGCTTCAAGGAGGCCATCGTCTCCGCCCAGGCGGCCCGCCGAGCCTTTACTAGCCTTGCCCCCAGCGACGCAGGCGGCGGCGCTGCGCCCGCACCCACCGTGGACGCCGCGGGCGGCGTCCTGATCGGACCCGCGTTGGCGTCGTCTCTGCGCGACACCACAGCCTTCACCACCGTCGGGCTCGACCCGGCGGCGCGCATCAAGGTGCAGATCGCGCAGACCTTCTTGACGGAGGCCACCTGCGACGACGCGCTGGGCGAGCGTGGCGCGGCGCGTGCGGCGTTGGAGCGCGCCCGGCTGATCCTAGCCGAGCCGGGCTTGGCGCGCATCGCTGTCTGGCTGCGGGTGCAGGTCGAGACGGAGCTTGCTCACGAGGACGAGCGCGCCGGCCGGGGCGCCGCCGCCCGCGAGCGGCTGGCGCTGGCGCTCCAGGAGCTGCGCGCGCGTCAGGCCGGTTCGCCGGTGGAGGCCTACCTCGTGCTCGAGCTGGCGCGGGCCGAGGCCAGCGCGGGCGACCAGGCCGGAGCGCTGCGTGACTTCCAGCAGGCGGTGGAGCTGTTCAAGTCCACCCGCGGCGCGCTGGGCGCATCGGCGGACTCGGTCGACGTCTACTTCAACCTGCTGCTCAGCCGAATCGTCGCCGATCCTGACCACATGGACGCCTACGCCGAGCGCTTCCTGGCGGCGGCCGAGAGCCTGGGCAGCGAAGCCACCGCCGACACCGTGGCCCGCCTCTCGGCCCGGCTGAATCAGAGCGACAGCGCCTCGGCCGGCCTCATCCGGGCGCTGGAAGACACGCGCCGCCAGGTGCGGTTGAAGGAGGCGCAGATCGCCCAGGGGCAGGCGGCGGGAACCCTCGCGCCCGTGACGCGCGCCGCCCAGGACGCCGAGCTGAAGACCCTGTCCGCCCAGGCCGCCGAGCTGGAGGCCAAGGTCGCCGCCGTAGATCCCCGCTATGGCCAGCTCGTCACCACCCAGATCTCGCTCAAGGCGTTGCAGCAGAAGCTGCGCTACGGCGAGGTGTTCGTGAAGACGGTGCTGCTGGACCAGGTGGGCTACGGCATCGCGGTCGGGCACGACTTCGCCATCCCCTACCGCATCGAGACGCCCAAGGCCGAGCTGGAGGCCATGGTGGTTAAGCTGCGCCGGCCCTTCGAGACGGAGGGACGCCTGCCCGCCTACGACGTGGCCTCAAGCAACGCCTTCTTCACCGCGGTCTTCGGCCCCGTGCGCGAGCGGCTGGTGGAAGCCAAGCACGTCATCTACGAGCCCGATCCCGTCACCCTCAGCCTCCCGATCGCGGCGCTCGCGACCGACGAGGCGAGCGCGGGGCTCATCGCCAAGCGGCGCGCAGCGATCCGGGCGGCGGGGGAGGGAGTGCTATCCTACGACGGCGTGGCCTGGCTCGGCCGCACCGCGCAGACGTCGCTGGTGGTCTCGGCCGCGAGCTTCGTCCAGTCGCGCGATGCACCAGCCTCGCCGGCGGCGCGTCCGTTCCTCGGTTTCGGCGCCTCGCTACAGCCCTCGCCCGCCGATCCCCGCGCCTTCTCCTCCATTGTGGACCATGCCGGGCGCGGCGGCGCCGCCGTAGAAGAGGAGGTCTGCCGCGCCACCCGCGCGGCCCTGCTGAACCTGAAGCCGCTAGACGAAGCGGCGCAGGAGCTCAGCGCGGTGGGCGCAAGCTTGAACGCCGGCCCCGGCTCGAAGGTGACGGGCGCGGCCTTCAGCGACGGGGATATCATCCGGCGCCGGGATCTCGATACCTTCCGCGTGGTCTACTTCGCCACGCACGGCCTCCTCCCCAAGCCCGGCGGCTGCCTGCCGGAGCCGGCGCTCCTCACCTCGGTGGACGACGCCGCGCCCGTTGGCGACGGGCTCCTGACGGTGACCGACATCCTGGGCCTGAAGCTCGACGCCGACCTCGTGGTGCTCTCGGCCTGCGACACCGGCGGGTCGGTGGTGGGCGAGCTCGACAGCTCGGGCCTCGGCGGCTCGGCCGAGGCGCTGGGCGGCCTCACCCGCGCCTTCATCTACGCCGGCGCGCGCAGCCTGATCGTGTCGCACTGGCAGGTGGACAGCCAAGCCACCGTAAAGCTGATGACGAGCATGTTCGCCGCCGGCCAGCCCTCGCTCGGCGCCTCTCTCAGGTGGGCCCAAGCCAAGCTGATGGCCTCGCCCGACCAGTTCTCCCACCCCTACTATTGGGCCGCCTTCACGGTGGTGGGTGATTCCGCCCGCCCCATGCCGGCCCGCTGATCGATGGAGCTTCCTTCATGGCCCTGACCCTTGAGGCCATCCTAGAGCCCGTCTCGGAGGAGGCGCCCACCGGCGAGGATCTCTCCTATTCCAACGAGCGCGCCGAGATCGAGCAGGCCTTCGAGCAGACCGGCGACGGGCTGGACGGCGAGGATCAGCCGGAGCGCGACTGGCGCGGCGTGCTGCGCCTGATCGACGGCCAGTTCCAGCAGACCAAGGACGTGTGGCTTGCCGCCTATCTCGCCCGCGCCGGCGCGGAAAGCGGCGACCTGGAGGTGGTCGTCACCGGAGTGCAGGCGCTCGCGGGCCTTTTCGAACAGTTCTGGGAGACGGTGCACCCGACCCTGGACGAGCTCGGCGTTCCCGGCCGCAAGGCGCCCTGCGATTCGCTGGCGAACCGGCGCACCTTCATCATCCCGCTCGAGCGCACCGTCCTGATCGCCCATCCCCGCCTGGGACGCTTCACCGGGGCCGACCTGCAGCGCTTCGCCAGCGAAGGGGGCGCGGCCGAAGGCTACGGCCTGTTCCGCGCCGCCCTGGAGGAGATCGGCGATGCAGGTCTGGAGCAGGCGGTCGCGCGCTTAGACAGCGTGGAGGACGGCTTGCGCCGCGCCGACCGCGCCTTCACCGAAGGCGCCTCTGGCGAGGAGGGGGCGAACTTCCAGCCGACCCTGGCCACGATCGCCCAGATCCGCACGAGCGTGCGCTCCTTCTTGTCCACGGACGCAGGTGCAGCGGAGGACGGGCTCTCCGAAGCCGGCGCGGCCGCTGAACCGGGCGCCCCGCGCGGGGCGGCGCTCGCGGGCGCGATCTCCTCGCGCGAAGAGGTGATCCGCGCCTTCGGCCTGATCGGCGACTACTATCGCAAGCGCGAGCCCGGCCACCCCATGCCCACCCTGCTGGAGCGGGCCCAGGCGTGGGTGACCATGGATTTCATCGCGTTGATGCGCGACATCGCGCCCGACGGCGTGGAGCAGGCTGAACTGGTGCTGAGGGCGCGGCCGGTGGAAGAGGAAGATTAGGATATCGTACGGAATGTCGCAGGCCGCCGCCATTGAGGGCGGCCTGTTCGAGCCATAAGGTCCGCCCCGCCTGCAGCTGGAACGACGAGGGTCTGCGATGTCTTCGAAGAGCGGTCAAAAGTTCATCAAGGAAAATCGGGCACCGCGCGTTCACATCGAGTACGATGTCGAGACCTATGGCTCGCGCCAGAAGGTCGATCTGCCCTTCGTGATGGGCGTGATGTCGGACCTGTCCGGCAAGTCGGAAGTCGAGAAGAAGACGCTCGACAAGCGCGACTTCACCGAATTCGATATGGACAACTTCGAGCAGCGCATGGAGGCGATCGCCCCGCGTGCGGTGTTCCAGGTCGACAACACCCTAACCGGCGACGGCAAGCTGGCCGTCGACCTCACCTTCAAGACCATGGACGACTTCACACCCGGCAAGGTCGCCCAGCAGGTGCCGGCGCTGAAGAAGCTGCTCGACGCCCGCCAGGAGCTCAGCGACCTCATGGCCTACATGGACGGCAAGGACGGCGCCCAGGACCTGCTCGACAAGGTGCTGAAGGATCCGGACCTGATGAAGAGCCTGGCCTCGGCCAAGGCCAACACCACCGACGAAGCCTGATCGCGCGCCGCCGGAACCTGTAGGAACACGCCATGTCCAGCACGCAGACGGAAACCGCAGGCCTTGCGGTCGAGACCAGCGAAAGCGATTTCGCCTCGCTCCTCCAGAAGGAGTTCAAGCCCAACACCGACCAGAAGAAGAGCCGCATCGAGCAGGCGGTTCAGACGCTTGCTCAGCAGGCGCTCTCCGACAGCAACGTGGTTGGCGAAGACATCTACCTGACTATTGAGGGGATGATTTCGGCTCTCGACCGCAAGTTGAGTGAAGAGGTCAACGAGATCATCCACCATCCCGACTTCCAGCAGCTGGAATCCGCTTGGCGCGGGCTCAACTACCTCGTCATGAACACATCTACGGGCAAGGATCTAAAGATTCGCGTTCTTAATATCTCCAAAGACGAGACCCGCAAAATGCTGCGTCAGTACAAGGACGCGGCGTGGGATCAGAGCCCGCTGTTCAAGAAGGTGTATGAAGCGGAGTTTGGCCAGCTGGGTGGACAGCCTTTCGGAGCCTTCACGGCGGACTACTTCTTCGACAATTCGGGCCCCGACGTGGAAATCATGAAAGGCCTGTGCAAGATCGGGGCTGCCGCGCACGCTCCGTTCCTCGCCGGCACTTCGCCCCAGATGATGGGCATGTCCAGCTGGCAGCAGCTGGCCAATCCGCGTGATCTCGCCAAACAGTTCGACAGCGTCGACTACATGGCTTGGCGCTCGTTCCGCGACACGCCTGACAGCCGCTACATGGCATTGACGTTGCCACGCTTCCTGGGTCGCGCGCCCTATGGTGCCACCACCAATCCGGTCGACGAGTTCAGCTTCGAGGAGCAGACCGGGGGTGAGCACGACAGCCACCTGTGGGTGAACGCCGCCTACGCCCTGGCCACCCGCATCACCGACGCCTTCAAGACATACGGCTGGACCACCCGCATCCGCGGCGTGGAGTCGGGCGGCACGGTGGAAGGTCTGCCCACCTCCATGTTCCCTACCGATGACGGCGGGGTGGACGCCAAGTGCCCGACCGAGATCGCCATCAGCGACCGGAGGGAAGCAGAACTCTCCAAGTCGGGGTTCATGGCGCTGATCCACCGCAAGAACACCGATCAGGCGACCTTCATCGGAGCGCAGACGGTGCAGGCGCCCAAGGTGTACGAGGACCCCGGCGCCACGGCCAACGCCAACCTGGCCGCGCGCCTGCCCTATCTCTTCGCCTCATGCCGCTTCGCGCACTATCTCAAGTGCATGGTGCGCGACTGGGTAGGGTCGAACCGCGAGGGGCCGCAGCTAGAGATCGATCTGCAGAACTGGCTCAACCAGTATATCGATCCCTCGCCGGATATCTCTTCCGAAGAGACGAAGGCGCGCAAGCCTCTCAAGGAGGCCAGCGTCGAAATTATCCCTGATCCGGAAAATCCTGGTCAATACAGGGGGGTATTCCGCTTCGTGCCACACTATCAGTTTGAGGGCATGGACGTATCGCTCAGCATGGTGTCGCGCCTGCCGGGCAAAAAGTAAGCTTACAGCTTTACAAACTTAACAGCATCAATCTCGGGAGAAATAGATGGCCTTTGACACCTTTATGAAATTCGAGGGACCCGCAGTCGAGGGCGAGAGCACCGCGACCGGTTTCGAGAATACGTTCGAGATCTATTCGTTTAGTTGGGGCGCCAGCAATCCGGTGACGATCGGTTCCAGCTCTGCTGGTCTTGCAGGCGGTAAGGTCTCGATCTCCAGCTTCAACGTAATGAAGAAGAGCGAGGCTGCGTCCACCAAGCTTTTCAACGCCTGCTGTACCGGTCAACACTACGAAAAGGTCACTGTGACCATGCGCAAGGCAACGGGCAGCGATGGCGGTCAATCTATGTTCCTACAGTATGTCTTCGAGAACTGCATGGTAGAGTCGATCCAGTGGTCGGGTTCAAGCGGTGGCGACGATTCTCCGACGGAGTCGGTCAGCATTGCGTTTGGTAAGGTGGGGATCACCTACATGGGTCAAGGCGCCAAGAAGGGCACCCTCGAAGCCAAGGGTACTGCATCTTGGGATCTCACCAAGGTCGCCAAGAGCTGATGATGCCGGACGACCTGCTCCGCTCCGGCTCCCTCGCCGAGGTGAGGGCGGGGCTGGTCGACACGGTGAAGCGCGCGCCCGGGGACCAGGGCGCGCGCATGTTCCTCTGGCAGGTCATGGCCGCCCAGGGAGACTGGGACAAGGCGCTGGCCCAGCTGCGCGCCCTGGCCTCGCTCTCGCCCGAGGCGCAGATGCTGGCCACCGTCTACAGCCAGGCCATGGCGGCCGAGAAGCAGCGTGCGGAGGCCTACGCCGGCCGCGCACCTTTTCCGGTGCTCGTCGCCTCCTCGCCGTGGATTGAGGACTTGGCCAGGAGCCTGCACGCCGAGGGCGGCCAGGAGCTGCGCGGCAATGCGTTCGACGCAGCAGGTGATACGCCCGGCGAGGTCGAAGGGCGGCGTTTCGCCTGGATCGCCGACGTCGACCCCCGCCTCGGTCCGTCCTTCGAGGCCATCGTCGGCGGCAAGTATGGGCTCGTCCCCTTCGAAGCCGTCACGCGCATCAAGACCGAGGGGCCGCGCGACTTGCGCGACGTGGTGTGGCTGCCGGTGGAGATGACGCTGCGCTCGGGCCAGTCGGCCGCCGCCCTCCTGCCCGCGCGCTACCCGGGCAGCGAGGCGGGCGAGGCCGACGTGCAGCTCGGCCGCGCCACGATCTGGGAGGGCGAAGAGCCGCGCGGCCAGCGGGTATGGGCGCTCGACGACGGATCGGAACTCGGCCTTCTGGACCTGCGCGACCTCGTGATGGCCTGAGGCCTGACGTGAAGGGCGCCAAGCTCAACCCCACGCTATTCGACAAGCTGACGCTGGGCGACCGCGTCACCTCCGTGCTCGACGAGGGGCGCACCGAGATGGAGGATCTGGGCGCGCGCGCCTCCGTCGAGACGCGCATCGATCTCGACCGCTACGGCGAGAGCGCGGTGCGCGCCAGCGTGAGGCGCGAACTGGCCTGGCTGCTGAACACCGTGCGGCTGGAGGCCGGCGTAGACCTTTCGCGCACGCCGCAGGTGCGCACCTCGGTGCTGAACTACGGCTTGCCCGACCTCACCGGGCGCGCGGCCTCGGCCGGGGCGGTCGCCGCGCGGGCCAGCGACATCGCCGAAGCCGTGCGCACCTTCGAACCGCGGCTCGACGCCAAGAAGCTTCACGTGGAGGCTCGCCCTGGCGTGGACGAGCACAACGCCATCGCCTTCGTGATCCACGGCGACGTCACTGCGGCGGTGGGGGCGCTGCCCGTGCGCTTTCTCGCCAGCGTCGAGGTCGAGACCGGCGAAGCCGTCGTCAAGGAATAGGCGCGCGTGGATCCTCGCCTGCTGCGCGCCTACAACGAGGAGCTGACCTACCTGCGCGAGACCTCGCGCGAGTTCGGGCAGGAGCACGAGGTCGCGGCGGGCTACCTGGGTCTGAAGACGCCCAACGACCCGGACCCATACGTCGAACGACTGCTGGAGGGGGTGGCGTTCCTGTCGGCGCGGGTCAGCCTCAAGCTCTCCGACCAGTTTCCGGAGTTCACCCAGCACCTCCTGCAGGCGATCCAGCCCAACTACCTCTCGCCCACCCCCTCCATGTGCGTGGTGGCGCTGCAGCCCGAAGAGGGGGACGAGGCGCTGGCCAAGGGCGTGGGCGTGCCGCGGCTGACCAAGCTCACCGCGCCCGTTCAAGGGCACGACACGCCGGTCACCTTCCGCACCGGCCAGCGGGTGGAGCTGCTGCCGCTCAAGATCGCCGAGGCGCAGTACCTGCCCACGCGCGCCTCGGTGGCCACCTACGCGGCGGCGGCCGGGGTGCGGGCGGAGGCCGGCCTGCGCATCCGTTTCCAATCGACGGCGGGCCCTCTCTCCAGCATCGCGCCCGAGCACCTGCCGGTCTGGATGGCGGGCTCGGAGACCACGCCCGGCGAACTCTACCGCCAGCTCGTAGGCGACGCGGTGGCCGTGGTGGCGCTCAGCGACGCCAAGACGCCCGTGCGCACCACGGGCCTGCCCAAGCCTGCGGCCTGGGGCTTCGGCGAGGATTGCGCGCTGCTGCCCAGCGAGGGGCGCGCCTTCCGCGGCTATCGCATCCTCTCGGAATACTTCGCCTGCCCCGAGCGCTTCCTGTTCGCGGACCTGCAGGATCTCGGCCGCGCTTTCGCCCACAGCACCGAATGGTGCGACATGGTGATCCTGTTCGAACGCTCGGCCCCGGCGCTGATCGATGCGGTCAGCGCCGAGTCGCTGCGCCTGTTCTGCACGCCGGCGGTCAATCTGTTCGAGATGAGCCTGGGGCGCACCACGGTGTCGCCCTACGAGCACGAGCACCTGGTCATGGCCGACCGAACCCGGCCGGTGGACTACGAGGTGTTCCGCCTGCTGGAGGTTACCGCCTTCGGGCGCACCAGCGGCGCGCGCCCGGCGGCGCCGCTCTACGCCTCGGGCAGCCTGCTTTACGACTGGCAGGACGCCATCTTCTACGTGACCCGACTGAAGCCGCGCCGCCTTTCCACCCGCGAGCAGCGGCTGAAGCGGCGCACCGACTATGTGGGCACCGAGACCTTCGTCAGCCTGGCCTCGCCTGGCGCGGCCGAGCGGCTGGACGACATCTTCGAGCTCGGACTGCGCGCGCTGGTCACCAATCGCGAGTTGCCCGAGCTCCTGCGGTTCTCAGGCTCAGGCTCCGACTTCCAGATCTCCGATGCGGCGGGCGTGAAGGGGGTCGAGGTGGTGCGCGCGCCGACGCGGCCCCGACCGCCGCTGGGGCTGGGGGACTCCGCGTGGCGGGTGATCAGCCACCTGACGCCCAACTACGCCTCGCTGATCGACGCGCCAGACGGTTCGCCCGACCTCCTCAAGGACCACCTGGCGTTGTACGGGCGGCCGGAGGACCCGGTGATGCGCCGCCAGATCGACGGCATCCAGGCGGTGACCTCGCGCTCGGTGACGCGGCGGGTGTCCGACGTGGACCGGCTGGCCTTCGGGCGGGGGCGCCAGGCGCGCATTCGCCTGGACGACAGCTCGTACGAGAACGGCCGCATGTACCTGTTCACCGCGGTGGTGGATCGGTTCCTAGCGGAGTTCGCCTCCATCAACAGCTTTGTGGAAACGGTTTTCGAAAGTCCTGATCAAGGAGAGGTGGCGCGATGGCCCGCCCGCACGGGTCGACGACCGACCATCTGACCCTGCTCAAGGACGCGCAGGCGGCCCCCACGCGGTGGGGCTTTCTGGCGCTCCTGCGCAGGGCCGAGGCGTTGGCTTCCGGGCTGCCGCGCATCGGGCGCTCGCGCTTGCCCTCGCAGAACGTGGTGGACTTGGCGCAGACGCCCAGCCTCGCTTTTCCGCCCGCCACGGTGGAGTCCATCGAGGCCGCGCCGCACGGGCGCATGCGGGTGCGCAGCCTGTTTCTCGGGCTCACCGGCCCCATGGGCGCCCTGCCGACGCACCTCACCGAATACGCTTTCTACGAGCGCCGCATGGGGTCTGAGCGGCCTTTCGGCGGATGGCTGGACCTCCTCACCGACCGCATGCTGCAGTTCTTCTACCGCGCCTGGGCCGACAGCCAGCCCACGGCCAGCGCCGACCGGCCGGAGGACGACCGCTTCGGGGGCTATGTGGCGGCCCTCTCCGGCGCGGCGCACGGGGCGGGGGAGGCGAAGGGCTTCGCCGGCTTCAGCCGCGACAACCGCCTCCACTACGCCGGCGCCTTCGTCTCGCGCCGCAGCGCCGCGGTGCTGCAGGACGCGCTCTCCCATCTGTTGGGCCGCCCGGTCCGGATCCGCGAGAACGTGGCCCGCTGGCGCGACGTGGAGCCCGGCGACCGCACGCGGCTCGGCGCGCCCCGGCGCGGCGGCCGTCACAACACGCTCGGCGTCGACACCGTGTTGGGCGGCCGGGTGCGTCAGGCGGAGGACACCTTTCGGGTGACCGTGCGAGCGACCGATGCGGATGACTACCGCCGGCTCCTCCCCGGACAGTCGGCGCACGAGGCTGCGCGCGAGGCGCTGCACGCGCTGGCGCCCAGTGATCTCAGCTGGGAGCTCGAGCTCGAGCTTCCCGAACCCAAGGCTCCCGGCGCGCGCCTCGACGGCGGCGCCATGCTGGGCGCGATGAGTTGGGCCGCTCCTCGCGGCCGCGCCGGCGTGATCCGCGCAGACGCTCGTATCCGACACTAGACCTGTAGGAAGCACCCATGGCCGAGATTTCCCGCGCGTCGCTCTTCGGGCGGCTGAACCCCACCACGCTGAAGGCCATCGAGACGGCGACGAGCTTCGCCAAGATGCGCGGCAATCCCTACGTGGAGCTGGTGCACTGGGTGCACGTGCTGCTGCAGGACCCCCGCAACGACCTCGGCGCCATCCGCACAGCCTTCAAGATGGACGACGCCAAGCTGGCCCGCGACGTGGTGGCGGCCCTGGATCAGCTGCCCCGGGGCGCCACCGCCGTCAGCGACTTTTCGCCCCTGGTGGAGGAGGCGGTGCAGAACGGCTGGCTGTACGCCTCCCTGCAGTTCTCCGCCGGCAAGGTGCGCTCCGGTCACCTGCTGTTCGGCATGCTCAAGACGCAATCGCTGAAGAACGCGCTGTTCAACATGAGCCCTGAGTTCCGTAAGGTCTCCATCGACCAGCTGAGCGAGCAGTTCGAGAAGATCACCGGCGGCTCCTCCGAGGTGGGCACGGCGGCGGCCTCGCCGGGCGACGGCTTCGCCACGCCGGGCGAGGCGGTTCCCGGCGCCGCCGGCGAGGGCGAGGCGCTGGCCAAGTATTCCATCGATCTCACCGAGCGGGCGCGAGAGGGCAAGATCGACCGGATCGTCGGGCGCGACGCCGAGATCCGCCAGTGTATCGACATCCTGCTGCGTCGCCGCCAGAACAACCCGATCCTCACCGGCGAGGCCGGCGTCGGCAAGACGGCGGTGGTGGAGGGCTTCGCTAAGCGCATCGCCGACGGCGACGTGCCGCCCGCCCTGCAGGGCGTGACCCTGCGCTCGCTAGACATTGGCCTGATGCAGGCCGGCGCCAGCATGAAGGGCGAGTTCGAGAAGCGCCTGCGCCAGGTGATCGACGAGGTGGAGTCCTCTCCTAAGCCGATCATCCTGTTCATCGACGAGGCTCACACCCTGATCGGCGCGGGCGGTCAGGCCGGCACGGGCGATGCGGCCAACCTGCTCAAGCCCGCGCTCGCCCGCGGCCAGCTGCGCACCATCGCCGCCACCACCTGGGCCGAGTACCGCCAATACTTCGAGAAGGACCCGGCGCTGACCCGCCGCTTCCAGACCGTCAACGTAGGCGAGCCCGAGACCGACAAGGCCATAGCCATGATCCGCTCGGTGGCGCCCATGATGGAGAAGCACCACGGCGTGATCGTGTTGGACGAGGCGGTGGAGGGCGCGGTCAAGCTCAGCCAGCGCTACGTCCCGGCCCGCCAGTTGCCCGACAAGGCGGTGAGCCTCTTGGACACCGCCGCCGCCCGCGTTGCTGTGAGCCAGCACGCCACGCCGGCCCAGGTGGAGGACCGGAAGCGCCGGGTGGAGCTCTTGGGCGTGGAGATCGAGATCGCCGAGCGCGAGGTGGAGGGTCGCTACGCCAGCTCCCCCGATCGGGTCGCCAAGCTGAAGGAGGCGCTGGCCACCGCCCAGGCGGATTATGACCAGATCACCGCCAAATGGGACGCCGAGAAGGCGGCGCTCGAGAAGGCCAAAGTCGCGCGCGCCGCCTTCCAGGCCGCGCGAGGCGGGGAGGGGACTTCGCCCGAGGCCGCCGCGGCTCTGCCGGGCGCCGAAGGCGAGACCGCCGGCGGCTTCTCCTCGGGCGAGGCCGAGGCCAAAGCGGCCACGGAGGCGCCGACGCTCGCCCTCTCCCTGGCCGACGCCGAGGCGCAGCTCGACGCGGCCCTGGCCGAGATGCGCTCCGCCCAGGGCGACAGCCCCATGGTGTTCGCCGAGGTGGACGCAGACGCGGTGGCAGCCGTCGTGGGCGACTGGACCGGCATCCCGATCGGCCGGATGGTCAAGAACGAAATTCAGTCTGTGCTGAAAATCGCTGACGAACTGAAGACGCGGGTGGTCGGTCAGGACCATTCGATGGACGCCATCTCCAAGCGCATTCAAACCAGCCGCGCCAAGCTCGACAATCCCAACAAGCCGGTAGGCGTGTTCATGCTGGCCGGTCCCTCGGGTGTAGGTAAGACCGAGACAGCGCACGTCCTGAGCGAACTGCTCTACTCCGGCGACGATTCTATGATCGTCATCAACATGAGCGAGTTCCAGGAGGCGCACACCGTCTCCACCCTGAAGGGCGCACCGGCGGGGTATGTCGGTTATGGGCAGGGCGGTGTGCTGACCGAGGCGGTGCGTCGGCGGCCCTACAGCGTGGTCCTGCTCGACGAGGTGGAGAAAGCTCATCCCGACGTGCACGAGATGTTCTTCCAAGTGTTCGACAAGGGGTACATGGACGATAGCGAAGGTCGGTACATCGACTTCAAGAACTGCCTGATCCTGCTCACCACCAATGTCGGCACCGAGCTGATCACCAGCCTGTCTGAGGACGAGGAGACCAAGCCCGATCCAGAGAGCCTGGCTCAGCAGCTGCGGCCCGACCTCCTCAAGGTGTTCCCACCGGCCCTGCTCGGCCGCCTTATTGTGCTGCCTTACTATCCGCTCAGCCCCGACATGCTGAAGGGCATTGTCAAGCTGCAGCTCAACCGCATCGTCAAGCGGGTGGCCGAGAACCACGACATCACGTTCAAGTATGACGACACCGTCGTCGACCTGATCGTGTCGCGCTGCAACGAGGTGGCCTCAGGCGGGCGCATGATAGATGCGATCCTCACCAACACCATGCTTCCCGAACTCTCTATAGAGTTACTCAACCGGCAGATGGGTGGCGAGGAGGTTCAGGCGATTTCGGTCACAACCGACGCTGAGGGCTTCGCGTACAGCTTCGCCTAGTCCCGCGCTGCCAAAGCCGGGATGGCCATTGGAGACCATCCCGGCGGAATGCGGTGCGCTATTGAAAACGGTTGAATAACCACGCTTGGGATCCGAGCTCTTTACGTTTGGACGGTAGTGTGTGGGTGTGTCCAGCCGATCTGCGTTTGTCGCCTCCTCAGGCGATCTCGACTCCAGCGCAACCGCCGACCTGGCTGCTGCGTGGCGTCGACTGAACCACCCGGCACGGGCGGCTCATTCGGCGGCGCTCGTGGAGCATGCAGGCATGGGGGATCGCGCCGCCCTGCAACGCGCAATTACTGCGAGGGTGGGCGGCGCAGACATGCGGCCCGTGTTCGTCGCGGCGCTGGGGATCGATCGGTTCTCTCGTGTGCGAAGCGTCTTGGGCGATGAAGTCGCCGAGCACCTCGTGGATCAGCTGACGCTCCGGCTGAGGGGCTTGTCCGCCGATCTCGATCTGGGTCGCCTTGGGCTTGAGACCGTTGGCATCGCATTCTCCGCCGGCTCACTTCGGGAGGCGATAGCCAAGGCAGAAGCCGCTCGTTCGCTCGCCGGCGGCGTCTACGCCTTTGGCGAGCACCGCATCGACGTCCGCGTCACCGGCGGTCTGAGCCTGGGCGGCCCGCCCGCCGCTTTGATGCAGGAGGCTGAACTCGCCCTTGAGGCCGCACGCACCGCGCGCCGGCCCGCCGCGATCTTCGACGCTGGCGCCCACGCCGCCGCGGCACAGGAATTCTCGCTAATGCCTGAGCTGCGCCAAGCCATCGCCGACAACACCCTGCATCTCGAGCACCAACCCAAGTTCGATCTGCGCCGCGCCACGTTCTCAGGCGTGGAAAGCCTGGTGCGCTGGATCCATCCCAGCTTGGGCCGACTGGCGCCCGACCTTTTCGTGGCGATGGCCGAGGAGACGGGCGACATCCAGGCGCTCACCAAGTGGGTGCTGGAGCAGGTGATCGCCGAGCAGGCCGCCCTTTACGCCTGCGGGCACCGGCTGACCTTCGCCGTAAACCTCTCGGGCCGTCTGGTGGGCGACCGCGCCGCCGTCGACGCTCTGCTTGAGCTGGCGGCCGGGGCGCAAGCGCCCCTCGTCTTCGAGGTGACTGAGACGGCGGTGATCGCCGACCCGGAAGCCGGGATCTCTAATCTCGAGCGCATTGCCGACGCAGGTCACGGTGTGTCGATCGATGACTATGGCTCGGGTCTCTCGTCGCTGGCTTACCTGAAGCAAATGCCCGCCAATGAATTGAAGCTCGACCGCAGTCTGCTGCAGGGTGTCACTAGAGGTCGCCGCGATGCGCTCCTGATCCGCTCTACGATCGACCTTGCGCATGCGCTCGGCATGAAGGTGGTGGCCGAAGGCGTTGAAGACGACGCCACGCTGGCGCTGCTGGCTTCGATGGGCTGCGATGTCGTGCAAGGTTGGCGCGTCTCCCGACCGTTGCCGTTCGCAAGATTGCGCGACTTTCTTGACAGTCACACTGCAGAGACGGCCCGTGGTGAAGTGGTGTGGGGTCTAGACGGGCCAATCGGCTTGCAGGCACAAGCCTGACGGTGTTTTCAGACACCGTAGGGGAGAGCGGGTGAGGCTGGGCCATGCCCGCCCGCAAGCCCCCAAACCTGCGCAACGTGACGTGACCCCCTTTTTTCATCCAGCCGTAACGAGAGTCCGGCGGTGATCTGAGCCCTGGTTTGGGGGTGTGGCAAGGGTCGGGGGTGCGGAGCCTCTAGGCTGCGCAGCACCCCCGGCGGCGTGTCCGCGGAGGGCGTCGGCGTAGGCCTGCGGCGTCAGCCAGCCAAGCTTCGAGTGCGGTCGCTTCTCGTTGTAGTCACGCCGCCAGGTCTCCAGCACCGTCCGGGCGTGGCCGAGCGAACGGAACAGGGTCTCGTTGAGCAGCTCGTCGCGCGGGCGGCCGTTGAAGCTCTCGTTGTAGCCGTTCTGCTGCGGCTTGCCGGGTGAGATGTAATGCCAGCCGACGCCGGTCTCGTCGGCCCAGGTCAGGATGGCGTTAGAGGTCAGCTCCGTGCCGTTGTCGCTGACGATGGTTTCGGGCCGGCCGCGGAGCTGCACCAGGCGCTCAAGCTCGCGGCCACGCGCAACCCGGAGATCGACGTGTCGGCGACCAGCGCTAGGCCCTCGCGGGTGTCGGTGCGGCGCTTGCGACGGTCGCCGGTGGCATCGCCTTAGCAAGCCGTCCGGTTCGAAACTCAGATAAGGGGCACAATCATGAGGCGGGGCTTAATCACCGAATGACGAAGAAGGCTGGCATGTTGGCGATCAACGCAGCCGGCAAGTTCAAGCTTGGCGACAAGATCGTAATCCGCATGGTGTACGGCGCCAAATGGCCGAAGCTGTTCTTGTCAAAGCAGCGAACTCTTATGTCGTCGAGCGTCATTATTTCGCTGATCTTCTAGACGGACTGTTTTAGAGCCAGCTAAGATTAGAAGGAGGGATCAGCGTCGTCCTGAGAACCGTGCATTTATGGCGTGGGGGGCTAAGCGAGCTGCTCGGCCACGCACCTGCCACCCTTGGCGGGCCGGATGATACGATGTAGCGCATCGGGATAACGCCGCGCCCGGCCGGGAATAAGCCTGTTGAAAACAAAAGCGTCGTTTTCTGACGGCAGATTCGACGGTATGCAATTTTTGCATGCGGGAAAATTCTTTTCAGCTCAACGACTCAAGTCGCCAAGAGGCAATGGAGTGGGAGTGAGGCGGCGGCGATTTCACCAATTGGCTAGCTTTATGGCCTAGCACGCGTCGATGCCTTTGCTTCGCCGCTACCCGAAAATCGCTTTTGAAAATCCAGTCTCGTTGGCGGCGCTGGTAGCGTTGGCGCCGACGGCAGCGTCCGCTGTTCTGCTGATCGTTGCCGCCTGGACGGGCGCATGGGGCGCCACGCCACACGCGCCCGTCTGCAGCACAGATTTCGCGGTGTTTTGGTCGGTCGGCCGCCTTACACTTCAGGGTCATGCAGCCGACGTCTACGATCAAGGCACCATTCATGCCTTCGTAGCGCGTACATTTGGATCTTCCTTGGCGCGGCTGCCCTTCTTCTACCCGCCGCCGTTCGTTGCCGTTATTGCCCCCTTGGGTGCTTTGTCATACCGTTCAGCCTTCGCCGTGTGGACGATAGCCATGGCGACTGCGTATGCGGCTGCCGGAAGGCTTCTCCGGCTTTGGGCAAGCGCCGTGATTGTCGCCCTCGCGGCCCCCGGTGTTCTCACCTGCCTGTGGCTCGGGCAGAGTAGCCTGTGGTTGGCCACCACAATGCTGGTAGGGCTCACGCTCCTGCGACGTCGCCCCTGGCTGGCGGGGCTAATCCTCGCCACGTTAGCCTGCAAACCGCAGTTCGCGATCCTCGCGCCCATCGCGCTTCTGGCGGGGGCGCGCTGGCGAGCGCTCAGCGGGTTGGCGACTGGCTACGTCCTCCTTATCGGGCTTTCGTTGACGCTGCTCGGGCCTGCAGTTTTCCTGAGCTTCCTCAATGTCAGCGGCGAACTTCGGTCGGCGTTCGTCGCCGGCGGCTGGTTCCGGTGGAGCGAAGTGCAGAGCGTGTACGGCTTTGCCCGGTCCGCTGGCTTGCAGCCAGATGCGGCGCTGATCTTGCACGGTGCGGTTGCGCTCGCGGTCGTAGCGGGCGTAGTGGCCCTCTGGCGCTCCCGCGCGCCCGACGATCTCAGTCTGGCCGCCGTCGCCGTGGGAGGCCTTCTGGTCACTCCGTATGTGTTCTTTTACGACGAGGTCTTCTTGGGCGTAGGCGCGGTGTTCTTGCTGCGGCACGCAGAGGCCTATGGGGGAGTGACTCGCATGCAAGCCGCCACTGCGGCCGCCGCCTACCTGCTTCCTCAAGCCTATCTGATCAGCCATGATCTCTCCACTTCACCCTTTTGCGCCGCGGCCATGCTCCTTTTGATCGGCTGGCGAGCGGCCCAACCAGGACTTCCGATCGAAGAGGGACATCTCCCTTTCCCTGCGGCGACGAGTATCGCTGCGTGAGCGGAGCTTGCGGCATTCGGCCCGCAGATGCGGGCGGAGTTGATCACACGGCGCGGTCGTGAGCCGTTCCCCAAGCAAGTTTGAGCCACGGTCACCCGGCGTAGGTGCGGTGCGCTCGATTTTTTCCGACCCCGTCTCAGTCGGTGCAGTGAATGCATTCCTGCTGCTGGCGCTCTCGGTCGTCTACCTTGTCCGATCGGGTGTGGCAGGCATTTGGGGCTCGCTGCCGCACGGCGAGACCGGCGTCGTGGATTTCGCGGCCTTTTGGTCTTCGGCCAGGGTGGTCGTCGCGGGCCATGCGGCGCAGGCCTACGATTGGCGCGCGCTCGAGGCCGTGCTCGAGCGTGCGAGCGGTGAGGCGATCCCCAAGGGGCTGCCAGTCTACTATCCGCCGCCCTTCCTGCTCATGATTGCGCCCTTGGGGTGGTTGCCTTACGGCGTCGCCTTCGCGGTTTGGGTCGCCGGCGGCCTTGTGGCTTTCACCGCCGCTGTGCGCCTGGCCAGCCGGCGGCTGGCCGTGTTGATCGTCGCTATCGCGGGCGTGGGAGTCTTCGCTTCGGCGATGGTGGGGCAGAACGGCATCTATACGGCCGCGCTGATTGGTGCAGGCCTGCTCTTGATTGAGCGGCGCCCGCTGGTGGCGGGCGTTCTGCTGGGGCTGCTGTGCTGCAAGCCGCAGCTGGCGATGCTGGTCCCAGTGGCGCTCATCGCCGGCGGACACCGGCGCACGCTTGGGACCGCGGCGGTGTGCGCAGCGGTCCTGATTGTGGGGGCCGGATTGGTTCTCGGCTGGAGCACCTACTCCGCGTTTTTCGTCGCGGCCGAGAACGCGCGACACAGCTTTGTCACCACCGGCTGGTTGTCCTGGGGCAAGGTGCAGACGATCTATGGCGCCTTGCGCGAGGCGAGAATGCTCGTGTCGCCGGCCATCGCCCTCGCCTGCGCGGTGTCGGTTGCCTGCGCGCTCGCGGTCGCCTGGCTGTGGCGACGCGGCGCGCGGGCGCCCTTGCGCGTCGCCGCGGTCGCTGCAGGCGCCTATCTCGCCACGCCCTACGCCTTCTCCTACGACGCCGCGCTCTTGGGCATGGCCACAGCCTACTTGCTGGCGGATGTCAGCCGCGCCCGCCCGTTGAGCGTCGGCGAGATGATCGCGTTGCCGCTCGCGTTCATCGCGCCCTTCCTGGCCAATCCCTGGCCTACGACCGCGCCTTCGGCGGCGATCCTTCTCGTGATCGCGCTCTGGCGCGCCCGGCCCGCGGCTGATGTCGTCTCCATTACGGAGATTTCACCCCCGGTTTCGCATCCATCGGCGACTGTGGAAGCCTCTACCTAGCGAATCCCGCCGCGTGCGGGCCGTCTTCTCCGGGAACGCCCGTCATGGTCACGCTGATCTTCTTCACCTTCCTCGCCGCGGTCATCATCGTGCCGCAGGTCCTGCGCTCGCAGGACCGCAAGCGCATGTACGACACTCTGCGCACCGCCTACGAGAAGGGCCAGCCCGTTCCGCCCGAAATGCTCGAGGCCATGACGCGGCGCACCCGCTATGCGCCGGGCGAGGCGCTCGAGACGGTCGATCCCAACTTCGCCGCCCATCGCGACCTGCGGCGCGCTGTGGTGTGGCTCTCCATAGGCATAGGCTTCGTGCTGATCGGCGCCTGCTTCTACGCCGGCCTCTACAACGTCGGCGGGTCGATGGAGACGCTGGCGAGCTTCTCGGCCATCGGCGCGGTGCCGGCGTGCGTAGGCCTGGCGTTCCTCGGCCTCTGGTTCTTCGGCTCGCGCCACGCTTCGCCCCGCGGCTGATCGCCCGATCGCGCGGACGCCGGCATGGCGCCTCCACCCCAGACGCGGCTCCAGGCGTTGAGCGACATGGACCTGTCGGCGCTCGCCGCCGCAGGCGACCGGCGCGCCTTCGGCGAGCTGGCGCGCCGCCACGTGGGCGGCGTGCGCGCGCTCCTGCGCCGCATGGGCGCCGAATCGGCGCTGGCTGACGATTTGGCGCAGGACGCCTTCCTGCAGGCCTTCGAGCGCATGGGCGATTTCCGGGGAGAGGGGGCCTTCGCCGGCTGGGTGAAGCGCATCGCCGCGCGGCGCTATCTCAAGCGCCGCAAGAGCAGTTTGCGGCTCGAGGACACGCTGGGCGACGAAGACGCCTTCCCTGACCCGCGCGGGCCCTCGCAAGGCGACAGGCTCGACCTGGACGCGGCGCTGCAGGGCCTTGCGGCCGGCGAGCGGGTGTGCGTCACCTTGTGCTTCGGCGCGGGGCTGACCCACGCCGAAGCCGCGGAGGCGCTGGGGGCGCCGCTCGGCACGGTGAAGTCCCACGTCAAACGTGGGCTCGAGAAGCTGCGGCGGCGCATGGGGGTGGACGTCCCCGCTGCGACGCCGGCGGCGGCGGAAGGTGGCGCGCATGGCTGATCCCCAGTTCGAGCGCACCCTGCTGAACCTGTTCGCCGACGCGCCCTCCGCGCCCGACGCGCCGCTGTTCGCCCGACGGCTGGAGCAGCGCCTGGAATTCCGCTGGACGCTGCGGCGCCTGGTCATCGGCTTCGCCGCGCTCGGCAGCGCGCTCCTCGCCGCCTGGCAGCTCGCGGGCTCGACCGTGGTGAGCCGAGTGGTCGACGCCTGCAGCGCGCCGCTGATGCTGGTGGAGCGCCGCTGGCACGTGATGGACGCCGAGGTGACTCTCCTGAAAGCCCTGCCGGTGCCGCCTGACGTCGGCTGGCTCCTGGGCGGGCTCGTGCTCCTGGCCGTGGGCCTGGCCGCGACGCGGATGGTGGACGAGGTCTGAGCCGCCGCCGTCTGCGTCGTATCTCGCGCGCCGCTCCTGGGCTAAGGCCCATCCCCTACGTCCGCCGGAGGTTCACCGCCCGATGTCCGCCCAGCGCGAAGACCGTGTCCGCCGCGTCGCCGCGCCCGACATCACCGCGCGCAAGGGCGGCGAACCGCTCGTGTGCCTGACCGCCTACACCGCGCCCATGGCCGAGATCCTCGACGAGCACTGCGACCTGCTGCTCGTGGGCGACTCGGTCGGCATGGTGCTGCACGGCCTGCCCAACACCGTCGGCGTGACGCTGGAGATGATGATCCTGCACGGGCAGGCGGTGATGCGGGGATCGCGCAAGGCGATGGTGGTGGTCGATATGCCGTTCGGGTCCTACGAGGGCGACCCTAGGGACGCCTACGCCAACGCCGCGCGGGTGATGAAGGAGACGGGCGCGCAAGGCGTGAAGGTGGAGAGCGGCCCCACCGTGCCCGACACCATCCGCTATCTCGTCGAGCGCGGGATTCCTGTGATGGGCCACGTCGGCCTGCGCCCCCAGGCCGTGCTCACCGACGGCGCCTTCAAGGCCAAAGGCAAGGATGAGGCCGGCCGCGCCCGCGTGATGGCCGAGGCCGAGGCGGCGCAGGCGGCCGGGGCCTTCTCGATCGTGATCGAGGGCGTGGCCGAGCCGCTCGCGCGCGAGATCACCGAGCGCCTGGCCGTGCCCACCGTCGGCATCGGCGCCTCGGCGGGCTGCGACGGCCAAATTCTCGTCACCGACGACATGCTTGGTATGTTCGACTGGACGCCGAAGTTCGTGCGTCGCTACGCCGGCCTGCGCGCCGGGATCGCCGAGGCCGTCGCCGCCTACGCGCAGGACGTCCGCGCCCGCCGGTTCCCGGCCGAGGCCGAGACGTACTTCGCCAAGCGCGCGACAGGCTGACGCGGCCCCGCGCGAGCGTTGCCGGGGCGGCGACGCCCGACTAGGTTGCCGGCCCGCTCGGGGACCCGGGCGTCTTCCTTCCGCCCTCGGACCGGTCGCGCTGCACATCGCGCGCTGGCCATGTCCCTTCCCGGAGCCCGCGTGGCCGACGTCTTCAACGAAGCCGACCAGGACTTTCGTGCGGCGCGTACGCGAGACCTGTTCTCGCGCGGATGGCCCTACGCCGCCGCCGTGGCCGTGGCCGTGCTCCTGGCCGCGCTCGGCTTCATGGCCTGGAGCGCCTACGCCGACGCCCAGGCGGCCAAGGCCTCCAAGCTCTACGCCCAGGGCCTCGCCGCCGCCCAGGCGGGAGACGACGCGGGCGCGCGGCGCGCCTTCCAGCAGATCGGCGGCGCCGCGCCCGCCAGCTACAAGACGCTGGCGCTGATGCAGCAGGCTGGACTGAGCCTCAGGGCCAACAAACCCGCCGACGCGCTGCGCATGCTGGACGAGGCCGACCACGCCGCGCCCGGCCGCATCCTGGGCGACGCCGCCGCGCTCGAGGCCGCCTTCATCGCCATGGACACCCAGCCGCTGTCCAACGTCGAGAACCGGCTGCAGCCGCTGCTCGAGCCCAAGCGGCCCTATCGAGACATGGCGCGCGAGGCGCTGGCCACCGCCAAGCTCGCCGCCGGCCGGGGCGCCGAGGCGCGCCGTGACTTCCAGCTGCTCGTGCTGTCGCAGGACGTGTCGGACTCCTCGCGCCAGCGCGCCCAGGCGGCGCTGGCGATGATCGATTCGGGCGAGGCCGCCGCCGTGCCCGCGGCGGTGAAGGCCGAGCTCGCCCTGCCGCCGCTTCCCCCCGCGCCCCCAGCGCTCGCCGCGGGTCCCGGAGCCCAGTGATGTTGACCGCTCTCCCGACGCCGCGCCCGCGGACGCGGCTGTTCGCGCGCGCCTGCGCCGCCCTCCTCGTCGCGGCGCCGCTGGCCGGCTGCGCGGGCTTTAAGACGCCCGCGTTCATGCACCTCGGCGGCGACAAGGCCCCCAAGTCCAAGCTGAAGGGCGAGCGCATCCCGGTGCTCTCGGTCACCGATCGGCTCGAGCCCAACGACGCGCTGAAAGGCGTGGGCTTCTCCATCCCCGCGGCGCAGCCCCTGGCGGACTGGCCCCAGTCCGGCGGCGATCCCGCGCACGACATCGAGAACGTCGTCGCCGCGCCGCGGATGAAGGAGCTGTGGCGGCGCGACATCGGCAAGCCCTCGGGCATCACCGGCCACATCACCGCTTCGCCGATCGTGGCCGACGGCAAGCTGTTCGTGATGGACGCGGGCGCGGTGGTCACCGCGCTCGATCCCGCCACCGGGCGCGAGCTGTGGAAGTCCTCCTTCCAACCCCGCCGCGGCCCGGACCAGGAGGAGTTCGGCGGCGGCCTGGCCTACGCCGACGGCACGCTGTTCGTCAGCTCCGGCTACCGGTTCGTGGCCGCCATGAACCCGCAGGATGGCACGGTGAAATGGCGGCGCGACATCGACGTGCCCGTGCACGGCGCGCCGACCGTGGCCGGCGGCAAGCTCTACGTAGTCGATGTGGAGGACGAGCTCCTCACCTACGCCACCGCCGACGGCACGCCCGGCTGGACCTTCCAGGGCCTGGACGAACCCGCCCGCATCCTCGCCGCCTCCAGCCCCGCGGTCACAGGCGACAGCGTGGTGGCGGGCTTCGCCTCGGGCGAGCTGGTGGCGCTCTCCAGCGCCAACGGCAGCCAGCTGTGGCAGACGGTGCTGTCGCTCACGAGCCGCAACAACGCCCTGTCCGAGATCCGCGACATCGCTGGGCGCCCGCTGATCTACCGCGGCGATGTGATCGCCGGCGGCCACGCGGGGCTGCTCGCGGCCATCGACGTGGCCCAGGGGCAAGTGCGCTGGGCGCTGCCCATCACCACCTCCACCACGCCCTGGCCCGCGGGTGACGTGATCTACTCGATGACCCAAGCGGGCCAGCTCGTCTGCATAAGCCGGGCGGCGGGACAGGTGTACTGGATCCAGGACCTCAACGCCGGCGTGGCGCGCAAGCGCCGCGCCACCTGGACGGGCGTGGTCATGGCCTCCGACCGGCTGATCGCGGCCTCCAATCAGGGCGTGCTGAAGGTGATCGACCCGCAGACCGGCAAGACGCTGAGCACGATCAATCTGAAGGTGAAGCGCGGCGTCTCGCTCACGCCCGTTCCCGTCGACGGCCGGCTGTACGTCATGACCGACGCCGCCGAGCTGATCGCATTCGGATGACCCCGTGGCGCTGACGCTCGCCATCGTGGGCCGGCCCAACGTCGGCAAGTCGACGCTGTTCAACCGGCTGGCCGGCCGCCGGTTGGCCATCGTCAACGACCAGCCCGGCGTGACGCGGGACCGGCGCACCGCCGAGGGGCGCCTGGGCGACCTCGACCTGCAGCTGATCGACACCGCCGGCTTCGAGGACCTCTCCGACGAGAGCCTGGAGGCGCGCATGCGCCAGCAGACCGAGCAGGCCCTGGCGGACTGCGACATCGCCCTGTTCGTCACCGACGCCCGCGAAGGGATCACCCCGCTCGACCGCATCTTCGCCGACCTCGTGCGCCGCCGCGGCCGCCCCACCATCGTCGTGGCCAACAAGGCCGAGAGCCGCGGCTCCACCGGCGGCGCGGCCGAGGCCAACGCGCTGGGCCTGGGCGAGCCCATCGAGATCAGCGCTGAGCACGGCGAGGGTCTCTCCGACCTCTACGCCGCCGTGCTGGCCATGGCTCCCGCCGAGGCGCAGGTCGAGGAGGAGGATGAGGACGGCGACCGCCCCGTCAAGATCGCCATTGTCGGGCGCCCCAACGCCGGCAAGTCCACCCTGGTCAACCGGCTGATCGGCGAGGACCGCCTGCTCGTCGGCCCCGAGGCCGGCATCACTCGCGACGCCATCGGCGTCGACTGGCAGTGGGAGGGCCGCGGCGTGCGCCTGGTCGACACCGCCGGGCTTCGTCGCAAAGCCAGGGTGGTCGAGGGATTGGAGAAGCTCTCCACCGCCGACACCATCCGCGCCATCACGTTCGCCGAGGTGGTCATCCTGGTCATGGACGCCGCCAACGCCTTCGAGACGCAGGACCTGCAGATCGCCGACCTGTGCGAGCGCGAGGGCCGCGCCCTGGTCTACTGCATCGCCAAGTGGGACCTGGTGGATGACCCGCAGGCGCGCCTGGCCGAGCTGCGCCTGGTCTCCGAGGAATCGCTGCCGCAGCTGCGCGGCTCGCCCCTGGTCGCGCTCTCGGCCGAGACGGGCAGGGGGGTCGACAAGCTGATGCCCGCCGTCTTCGCCTTGCACAAGAACTGGACCACCAAGGTCAAGACGCGCGACCTCAACGACTGGCTGGCCATGGCCGTGCAGCGCCACCCGCCGCCCGCCGTGAACGGCAAGCGCATCAAGCCCAAGTACATGGCCCAGACCAAGGCGCGCCCGCCCACCTTCGTGCTGTTCGCCTCGCGCGCCGACCAGCTGCCCGAGAGCTACCGCCGCTACCTGATCAACAGCCTGCGCGAGAGCTTCGACCTGCCGGGCGTGCCCATGCGCGTCACCATCAAGTCCGGCAAGAACCCTTACGCCGACCCCGAGGACGACCGCGCCCCGGACGTGAAGAAGTACGGCCGCGGCGGCCCCGCCAAGACCTACGGCAAGCCGACCGCCGCCAAGCCCGTCGTGCGCCCCCGCGGCCTTCCCGGGAACCGCGGCCGCCCCGCCGGCGGCGCCGGCCGCCCCCGGCGCCCGTGAGGCGCCCGGCCACCCCCCATGATCCGACCTTCCCGGCGAAGGCCGGGACCCAGGTGGCGTTGCGAGATCGCGCGATTCCACCTCGCCTTGGCGACCCTCGGATCCCGGCCTCCGCTGGGAAGGCCGGAGGATAGAATGACCGACGCCCCCGTCCCCGCCGCCTGCACCACCATGGCCGAGGTCCGCGCCGGCGTGGACGCGCTCGACCGCGAGCTCGTCACCCTCCTGGCCATCCGCCAGCGCTACATGGACGCCGCCGCGAGGATCAAACCTTCCCGCGACGCTGTGCACGACGCGGCGCGCATCGAGGACGTGGTCGCCAAGGTGAAGAGCGCGGCGCGCGAGGTGGGCCTGTCGGAAGCGATCGCCGAGCCGGTCTGGCGCGAGCTGATCGCCCGCTGCATCGCCTACGAGTTCGAGAGCTTCGATCGGCGCTGTCCGACGGGCTGAACCCGCACGTCACCGGCGTGGGGCCTCGCCCTGGTCGGCGTCCACTCCCGGTTGATCCGTCGCATTGCCGCCGCCCAGCGCGCGGGGCATCAAGAGCTGTCGTTCAGTCGCGTGGCGGATGCATGCTGGTGTTCCTCGCCTTGGTGGCGGCGGCCATCTCGGCGCAGGAGGCCCCCGCGAGCGCCGCTCCAAAAGCTGGGGCGACCCCGCCGTCGACCACCTCCGGTCAAGCGCCGGCGAAGCAAGGCGCCCCCGCGGCCGATGCGGAGCGGACGCCTGAAATCGTCGTGAAAGCCGACCCCGATGCGACGCGCATCTCCATCGACCGCAAAAGCTACAGCCTCTCCAAGGACCTGCAGTCGTCCACGGGGTCGCTGGCCGACGCTCTGCGCAACATCCCCTCGGTGCAGGTCGGCCTTCAGGGTGAGCTGAGCCTGCGCGGCGATCCGAGCGTGACGGTGCTGGTCGACGGCAAGCCCTCGGCCTTGCTCTCCGGCCAGAACCGCGCCGACGCCCTGCAGCAGCTTCCCGCCGACCAGTACGAGCGGGTGGAGGTGCTGACCAATCCCTCCGCCGCCTTCCGGCCGGACGGGACGGGCGGCGTCATCAACCTCATCACCCGCAAGGGCCGGCATGGAAGCCGCACGGGATCGGTCAAGGGCAACGTGGGGACGGGCGGCCGCTACAACGCCAGCGCCAGCGCCAATTACAGCGGCAAGAAGCTGACGGTGAGCGCCAACGCCGGCGTGCGCCACGACGAGCAGACCGTCGACGGCCACAGCCGCCAGGAGCTGCCGGACCCGACCACGGGCGCGCTCGTCGAGACGAACTCCACCTTCCGCAGCCGCAACCCGAACAACAGCCAGAACGCCTCGCTGAACATCGACTACGACCTCGACCCCAAGACACGCCTCAGCGCCTCGGCCAGCGCCTTCCACTTCGACTTCGACTCGTCGGGAACCAACACCTACAGGTCTGCGGCGACCTCCGGCCCGTTGGCGATCGACTACGACGCCACGACCGCCACCTCCGGGTCGGGGGGAGGCGGGGGCGGGAGACTCAGCTTTCTACGGCGCTTGTCGGGCGAGGGACACGAGCTCTCCGTCGACCTGTCGTACAACGCCTTCCGTTTCAATTACGGCGGGCCGCAGGTCTTCGACTACCTGCGGCCCGCCGGCGCCACGAGCTTCCTCGAGAACCGCCGGATCAGCGACGACGCCTCGGGCGAGGTGAAGGTCGAGTACATGCGACCCCTGCCGCATGGAGCCAAGCTGGTCGCCGGCTACCAGCTCGACGTGGACGACGACACCTTCGACGTGCGCGGCCGGCTGGGAAACACCGCGGCCGACGCTCAGCCGCTGCCCGCGCTCAACAACGTGTTCGACGCGAACCAGTCGGTCCATGCGCTCTACGTCACCTACGAGCGCACCTTCGGCCGCCTCACCGCCCTGCCTGGCCTGCGCGTGGAGGAGGCGGTGATCGACGCCGACCAGAAGACCTCGGGCGCGAAGGACTCCTTCAGCTATTTCGACGTCTATCCGACCTTTCACCTGGGCTACAAGCTCGATCCAAAGTGGAGCTTGAGCGCGAGCTTCAGTCGCCGTGTGCAGAGGCCAGACCTTGAGAGCCTCAATCCGTTTCTGATCTACAACGGCCCGCTCAGCTACTCGCAGGGTAACGTGCGCTTGCGGCCGGCTGTGACCGAGTCGTACGAGTTCGGCGTAGAGAAGCGCTACAAGCACGCGGACTTCCAGGCTACGGCCTTCTTCCGCAACAACCACGATACGGTGGAGTCGGTCACGCGCGACCTGGGAAATGGCGTCCTGCTGAACACGCAGGGCAATCTGGGCTCCAATCAGAGCGGCGGCCTCGAATTCGTGTTCAGCGGCGACATCGGCAAGAAACTGAGTTACAATTCGAGCTTCACCCTCGCCTACAGCAGGATCGACGCCACCAGCCTCGGTTTCGCATCCAACCGCTCCGATCTATCGCCGCAGGGTCGCTTCAGCCTGAACTGGAATCCGACCAAGAAGGACCTGTTGCAGGTGAACCTGGATGGCAACGGCGAGCAGTTGACGCCGCAGGGCTACACCAGCGGGTTCGCCTCTCTCACCGGAGGTTATCGCCACACCTTCAACGACAAGGTGGCGGCCGTGGCCACCATCAAGGATCCCTTTGACTGGTCGAGCCGCACGACGGTGATCGACACGCTCTTGCTGAAGCAACGGAGCACCTACGACTTCCACGCGCGCGCTCTCTACGTCGGCCTGACCTACGCCTTCGGCGCTTCCGGCAAACGTGCGCCCGAGGCGTTCGACTTCGGCGGCGGCGGCGCGCCGGGCGGCGGCGGACCGCACTGAGCATGGTGGCGGCGCCGCCGCGACACGGCCATCCGGAGCCGAGTCGCGGCGGAGGCGTTCCCTAAGCTTCACAATCGCTTAGGAGCCTATGATGCCCCAACTCGACGGCAAGACCATCGCCATCCTCATCGCGCCGCGCGGCACCGAGGACCCCGAGTTCGCCAAGCCCAAGGCGGCCGTTGAGGCGGCAGGCGCCAAGGTCGTGGTGGTCGGCCTGGAGGCCGGCGAGGCCAAGACGGTGAACCACGACCTCGACCCGGGCTCGAGCTACACCGTGGACAAGGCCATCGGCGACGTCTCGGCCGCCGACTTCGACGCGCTGGTGATCCCGGGCGGCTGCGTGGGCGCTGACAAGCTGCGCGGCAGTGATCAGGTGGTCGACCTCGTCAAGGCCATGTTCGGCGCCGGCAAGCCTGCGGGGGTGATCTGCCACGCGCCGTGGACGCTTGTGGAGGCCGGCGTGGTCGAAGGGCGCACGCTCACCTCCTTCTCGACCCTGCAGACCGACATCGAGAACGCTGGCGGCACGTGGGTCGATCAGGAGGTGGTGGTCGACAAGGGGCTGGTGACCAGCCGCACTCCCGACGACCTGGCGGCGTTCTGCGAGAAGATCGTCGAAACTTTCGCGGCGGGCTGAAGACGACGGCGGGGATCGGAAATGTCGTCCGCGGGCGCATGCCCGCGGACGGGCTTTCAACCGTCGAGCGGCAGCTCGACGGTGAAGGTGCTGCCTTCGTCGAGCTGCGACTGCAGCCTGATGGCGCCACCCATCGCGCGCGTCAGCGCCTCAACGTAGGCTAGGCCGACGCCTTCTCCGGCCGCTGTCTGGCGGCCCACGCGCCGGAACAGCTGGAAGGCGCGGCTCTGGTCGTTCGGCGCGATGCCCCGCCCGTTGTCGCCGATGGAGATCTGCACGCGGCCGTCCATGATGCGGCCCTGCACCACGACCGCGAGCGGCCTATCCGGCGCACGGTACTTGATGGCGTTGTCCAGGAGGTTGCCGAGCACCTGCTCCACGGCCGCGCGGTCGGCGTGCAGGGGCGGAAGGGCCCCCACGCGCACCGCGGCGCCGGCTTCGGTGATCTGGTGCTGCAGGCCCTCCAGAAGCGCGCCCACCATGGCGGCGAGGTCGAGATCGACGGGCGTCAGGGCGCGGCGCCCTTCGCGGGAGAGGCGCAGGATGGCGCTGAGCAGGCGATCCATCCGTTCGGTCGAGCTGCGGATGAAGCGCAGCGACTCCTCGAAGTCGCGACGCAGCTCGCCGGCGTCGACGACGGGAGCCTCGCCGAACAGCTGCGGCGTAAGCTCGGTCAGCTCGGAGGTGTAGCCCATGACGTTGACGAGCGGGGAGCGCAGGTCGTGCGACACCATGTGCGTATAGCGCTGCATCTCCTCGTTGGAGCTGCGCAGCGCCGCCTCGGCCACGCGTTGCGCGGTGATCTCGGTGTGCACGCCGACCCACTCGCGGATGGAGCCGTCCGCCTCCAGCACCGGTATGGCGCGGATGGCGAAGTTGCCCCAGCGCCCATCGGTGCGCCGCACGCGATGCTCGAAGATGAACGGGCGCCGCTCGGCGATGCAGGCCTCCCACTCGGCGATGCTGGGCGCGACGTCGTCGGGATGCACCGCGCTGGCCCAGCCGTAGCCCTGGTAGTCGTCCTGCGCCTGCCCGGTGAGCGCGCCCCACCCGGGCTGCGGCCCGACCATCCGGCCCGTGGCGTCGTTGGTCCACAAGACGCCTTGGATCGCCTCGACCGCCGCCTTGAAGCGGTCCTCGCTCAGGCGCGAGTCGTGCACGTCGGTGTTGGTGCCGAACCACAGCACGATCTCGCCCGCAGGGTCGCGGATGGGCTCCGCGCGCGACAGGAACCAGCGGAACTGGCCGTCTGTCCCTCGCAGAGGAAAGGTATCCTCCCACGCCTTCTGCGCTTCGAGCGCGGTGCGGAAGCGCGCCTCTACACCGTCGATCAGCGCCGGATCGTGCACCGACTTCCACCCCCAGCCTGTCATCTGCTCGAGAGTGGTTCCGGTGTAGTCGTACCACCGCTGATTGTACCAGAAGATCCCGCCGTCGGCTTGCGCCACCCAAGCGAGCTGGGGGATGGCCTCGGCCAACGCCTTGAAGTGGGTGTCCTCCAACAGCCGCACGCCGGAGGATGCGACCGGAACCGCGGCGCTCGGAGCGCTCACGCTGCAGTGAGTGCGCAGAGGGTCATAGGCTCAATCCCTCGCGATCTCGGTGGAGGAGAGGAGCCGCCAGCCGCCGGGCTTGAGCACCTCCAGCGGCGAGAAGCGGGCCTTGTAGGCCATCTTGATCGACCCGTTCACCCAGTAGCCGAGGTAGACGTAGGGGATGCCGGCGGTGCGGGCCTGCTCGACGTGATCAAGGATGACGAAGGAACCGAGCGAGCGCCGGGTCAGCGCCGGATCGTAGAAGCTGTAGACCAGCGAGAGGCCGTCGCTCAGCGCGTCGACCAGCACGCAGGCGATCAGGTCACCGGGGCCGCGGTCGACAGGAGCGGTGCGGTACTCGATCAGGTGGGTGCGGACCGCGGTGTCCTCCACCATCGCGACGTAGTCGGGCCAGGTCATCTCGGCCATGCCGCCCTCGGCGTGGCGGGTTGTGAGATAGCGGCGCAGCAGCTCGAACTGCTCGAGCGTGGCCTCGGCCTCCACCAGGTGGCGGTTGAGATCGGCGTTCCTGGCCAGGATGCGGCGCTCGGATTTGGAGGCCACATAGTCGGTCACCGGCAGGCGCGCCGAGACGCAGGCGTCGCACCCATCGCAGGCGGGGCGGTAGGCGATGTTCTGCGAGCGGCGGAAACCGATGCCGGTCAGGGCGTCGTTGATCGAGGCGCCGTCGGAGAGCGGCAGGTGCGCGAACACCTTCCGTTCGTCGCGGCCGGGCAGGTAGGGGCACGGCGTGGGGGCCGTGAGGAAGAAGCGAAGCTGGCGGGTCGCGAAGTGGTGCGTCACGGGCGGAGGGCGGGGCGAGGACTCATGGGGCGGCGGAGATGGGGAGCGTCCTCCCTCACGGCCATGGGTGCAAGCACGCTGCGCACGTTCAGCCCGCCGGCTGCGGGTCGGGCGGCAACACGGGCGCCTCGCGCAGCAGCACGATGGCGATGCGGCGGTTGCCGGGGAGAGTGGGATCGTCGGGGTAGAGCGGGTCGGCGTTCGCCTTGCCGGAGACCTGGTAAATGCGATCGGGGTTGACGCCCGCCTCCTGCACCACCGCGCGGGCGGCGTCGGCGCGCGCGGCGCTGAGCGCCCAGTCGTCGCCGGCTCCGCCGAGCCCCGCGCTGGTGTGGCCGGCGATGGTCACGCGGTTGTGCAGCTGGGCGATCACCTTGGACACGGCGCGCAACAGGAGACGCGCCCGGTCGTTGGGCTTGGCGGAGCCGGGCTCGAACATGGAGCGGCCCTCCTGGTCGATCAGCTGGATGCGCAGGCCCTCGGGCGTCTGATCGACGAGGAGCTGCTTGGAGAGCTCCGCCAGCTCCGGCATGGACTGCATGGCTTGGCGCAGGCTTTCGGCGGCGCTCTGGAACTGGTCGTCCTCGCGCCGCTTCTGCGCCTCACGCGCAGCCTGCGCGGCGGCGTCCTTGGCGGTGGCGGGGTCGGCCTTGACCTCGGGGTTCTCGGCCTGCGGGCGGGTGGAGCCGTCGGCCTTGGCGCCCTCGTCGCCCAGCGAGGTCCCGCCCAGTATGCCGCCCGAGCCCGACTGGGTGGGGCTGACGCTGGCGGGGGCGAAGTAGTCGGCGATGCCCTTCTTCTGTTCGGGGCTCGTGGTGTTGATCAGCCACATCAGCAGGAAGAAGGCCATCATGGCGGTGACGAAATCGGCGTAGGCCACCTTCCACGCGCCGCCGTGGTGCCCGCCGCCGGACACCTTCTTGATCTTCTTGATCAGGATCGGAGCGTCGCCGTACGCCATCGCGGACCTCGCACGGCGCGCAGGGTGCGCCAGCCACGCGGTGATGCGCGGTTAGCGTTAAGACCGCGTTGCGGGTGGCCGAGCCAGTCTCGCCTCCAAGCGGAGAGGTGAGGCATGGCGCGGACGATCGGCGGGCGCGGACTTGGGCGGCGCGACGGCGGAATGCGCCCCAGGATCGCCGCGGCGGTGCAGGCCGTGCTGATGTACGCGACGATCGTCGTGGTGCTCGTGCTCCTCACCCCGGCGGGGGTCATGGGCGGCGGCGCCCTTCCCAAGCTCGTGTTTCTCGTGCGGACGCTGGTTTTGCTCGCGCTGGCGACCGCCTTCCTGTGGATGCGCGGCGCCACTTGGGCGGACGTGGGACTGCGGCGCCCGCGCCTGCTGCGGCTGCTGGCCGCCGTGCCGCTGGGCTACATCGCCTGCCTGAGCGCTGGCCTCGCGGTGCGGGCGCTTCAAGGTACGCTGAACCCGCATACGGGCGCGGGCAAGGATTACGCCATGTTCCAGCCTGTGGCCCACCACCTGCCGGAGTACCTCTTCTGGGTGTTCGCCAGCTGGACCACCGTGGCCTTCGGCGAGGAGATGCTGTTCCGCGGCTTCATGCTCGACGCGCTGCAGCGGGCGCTGGGCGGCCGCACATGGGCGCTTGTCGTCGCGGTGTTGGCGCAGGGCGTGCTGTTCGGCGCGCTCCACATCTACCAGGGCGTCAACGGGGCGGTGGTGGCCGGGGCGCTCGGCGTGGTGCTGGGCTTTGTCTGGTGGGGAAGCGGCCGCAACCTGTGGGCCGGCATCGTCGTCCACGGGCTCATCGACTCGGTGTCGATGACCGTCATCTACTTGGGCCTGCTGCCACACTGATTTCCGCGCGGTGGAGCGGCTGGAGCCCTTGGCTTCTCCCCCCACTTCCCCTATCTAGCCCGCTTCACCTTACCGAATCGCGCTGGCGCGTGCGCCTTGACACGCGCGCCTAGGGCCCCGAGGCCCGGTCCGCCGCCCTGGATCGGAGCGAAGGGGCGTCTCCGCTCGCCGGAGGCGACTGACAGCGTCCGGACGCCCGCGAGGGCTCCGGAGGGCGGACGCTCCCACGCTTTAACGCACGCCGCGCGCATGCCTGCGCGCGAGAGGAGCCACATGGCCGACGACGCCTCGCACCCGATCATCGCCGCCGCTTCCGCGCCCCGAGACCTCTCCAAGAGCTTCACGGGCAGGAAGCGCATCCGCAAGAGCTTCGGGCGCATCCCCGAGGCGGTGCAGATGCCCAACCTGATCGAGGTGCAGCGTTCTTCCTACGAACAGTTCCTCAAGCGCGACATGCGCCCGCAGGACCGCGGTGACGAGGGACTTGAGGCCGTGTTCAAGTCGGTCTTCCCGATCAAGGACTTCAACGAGCGCAGCTTGCTCGAGTACGTGTCCTACGAGTTCGAGGACCCGAAGTTCGACGTCGAAGAGTGCATCCAGCGCGACATCACCTATGCTGCGCCCTTGAAGGTGAAGCTGCGGCTGATCGTATTCGAGAATGACGAGGACACTGGCGCTCGCTCCGTCAAGGATATCAAGGAGCAGGACGTCTACATGGGCGACATCCCGCTGATGACGGAGAAGGGCACCTTCATCGTCAACGGCACCGAGCGGGTGATCGTCAGCCAAATGCACCGCTCGCCCGGCGTGTTCTTCGACCACGACAAGGGCAAGACACACGCCTCGGGCAAGCTTCTATTCGCCGCGCGAGTGATTCCGTATCGCGGCTCCTGGCTCGACTTCGAGTTCGACGCCAAGGACATCGTCTACGTGCGCATCGATCGGCGCCGCAAGCTGCCGGCCTCAACCTTCCTGGCGGCGTTGGGCATGGACGGCGAAGGGATCCTCTCCACCTTCTACAAGTCCACGCCCTACGCCAAGCGCGACGCCGGCTATGCCACGCCCTTCGTGGCCGACAGCTGGAAGGGCGTGAAGCCCGACTTCGCCCTGGTGGACGGCGACACCGGCGAGGAGATCGCCCCCGCCGGCCAGAAGATCAGCGCGCGCACCGCCAAGAAGCTGGCCGACGGCGGCGTCAAGTCGCTCCTGGTGCAGCCCGAGGCGCTGATGGGCAAGTTTCTGGCCCGCGACCTCGTCAACGGGGAGACCGGCGAGATCTACGCCGAGGCCGGCGAGGAGCTCGACGAGACCAATCTGGAGGCCCTGCAGGAGATGGGTTTCGACACGCTGGACGTGCTCGACATCGACCACGTCAATGTCGGCGCCTACATGCGCAACACCCTGCGTGTCGACAAGAACGTCACCCGTGAGGACGCCTTGTTCGATGTCTATCGGGTCATGCGCCCCGGCGAGCCGCCGACCGTCGAGGCGGCGGAAGCGATGTTCCGTTCGCTGTTCTTCGATTCCGAGCGCTACGACCTGTCGTCGGTGGGCCGCGTGAAGATGAACATGCGCCTAGAGCTGGACGTGGCCGACGACATGCGCGTGCTCCGCAAGGAGGACGTGCTGGCCGTGCTGCAGACGCTGGTCGGCCTGCGCGACGGCCGCGGCGAGATCGACGACATCGACAACCTGGGCAATCGCCGGGTGCGCTCGGTCGGCGAACTGCTGGAGAACCAGTACCGCGTCGGCCTGCTGCGCATGGAGCGGGCGATCAAGGAGCGCATGAGTTCGGTCGACATCGACACGGTCATGCCGCACGACTTGATCAACGCCAAGCCGGCGGCGGCGGCGGTGCGTGAGTTCTTCGGCAGCTCGCAGCTTTCGCAGTTCATGGACCAGACCAACCCGCTGTCGGAGATCACTCACAAGCGCCGCCTTTCGGCGCTGGGGCCGGGCGGCCTCACGCGCGAGCGCGCCGGCTTCGAGGTGCGCGACGTGCACCCCACCCACTACGGCCGCATCTGCCCGATCGAGACGCCGGAGGGGCCAAATATCGGCCTGATCAACTCGCTGGCCACCCACGCTGTGGTCAACAAATACGGCTTCATTGAGAGCCCCTACCGACGCGTGACCGAGGGCGTTGCTGGCGAAGACGTCGTCTACATGTCGGCCATGGAGGAGTCCAAGCATGTCATCGCCCAGGCCAACATCGAGCTGACCTCCGGCGGCGCCATCGTCGATGATCTGGTGCAGGTACGCATCAACGGCGACGTGACCCTCTCCCCCAAGGAGACCGTCGACTTCATGGACGTGTCGCCTCGCCAGGTGGTTTCCGTCGCCGCGGCGCTGATCCCGTTCCTGGAGAACGACGACGCCAACCGTGCGCTGATGGGCTCCAACATGCAGCGTCAGGCCGTGCCGCTTATCCAGTCTGATGCCCCGCTGGTTGGTACCGGCATGGAGGCGATCGTGGCCCGCGACTCGGGCGCTACGGTCGTAGCCCGCCGCGACGGGGTGATCGAGCAGATCGACGGCACCCGTATCGTGGTGCGCGCCACCGGCGAAATGGATCCGGCACGTGCGGGTGTGGACATCTATCGGTTGTCCAAGTTCCAGCGCTCCAATCAGTCGACCTGCATCAACCAGCGCCCGCTGGTGAAGGTGGGCGACAAGGTCGAGACCGGCGACATCATCGCCGATGGTCCGTCGACCGAGCTGGGTGAATTGGCGCTAGGTCGTAATGCGCTCGTCGCCTTCATGCCGTGGAATGGCTACAACTTCGAGGACTCGATCCTGATCAGCGAGCGCATCGTCAGCGACGACGTGTTCACGTCGATCCACATCGAGGAGTTCGAGGTGGCGGCCCGCGACACCAAGCTCGGACCCGAGGAGATCACCCGCGACATTCCCAACGTCGGCGAGGAAGCCCTGCGCAACCTCGACGAGGCGGGCATTGTGGCCATCGGCGCCGAGGTGCTGCCCGGCGACATCCTCTGCGGCAAGGTCACGCCCAAGGGCGAGAGCCCGATGACGCCGGAGGAAAAGCTGCTGCGCGCCATCTTCGGCGAGAAGGCGTCTGACGTGCGCGACACTTCGCTGCGCCTGCCGCCCGGCGTCGCCGGCACGGTGGTCGAGGTGCGGGTGTTCAATCGCCACGGCGTCGAGAAGGACGAGCGGGCGGTGGCCATCGAGCGCCAGGAGATCGAGCGCCTGGGCAAGGACCGCGACGACGAGTTCGCCATCCTCAACCGCAACTTCACGCTGCGCCTGCGCGAGCTGTTCACCGGCAAGACCGCCGTCTCCGGCCCCAAGGGCATGAGCCGGGGCCCGATCGACGCCGAGAAGCTGGCGTCGGTCTCGCCTGGCCTGTGGTGGCAGATCGCCGTTGATGATGAAAAGGCGCAGGGAGAATTGGAAGGCATGCGCGCCCAGTTCGACGAAGCGCGCAAGCGCCTCGACCGTCGCTTCGAGGACAAGGTCGACAAGCTGCAGCGCGGCGACGAGCTGCCGCCCGGCGTGATGAAGATGGTCAAGGTGTTCGTCGCGGTGAAGCGCAAGCTCCAGCCGGGCGACAAGATGGCCGGACGCCACGGCAACAAGGGCGTGATCTCCAAGATCCTGCCGATCGAGGACATGCCGTACCTCGAGGACGGGCGGCATGTGGACTTCGTGCTGAACCCGCTGGGCGTGCCCTCGCGCATGAATGTGGGCCAGATCTTCGAGACCCACCTCGGCTGGGCGGCGGCGGGCCTCGGTCGCCAGATCGCGACTCTGATGGAGGCCTGGCAGAACGGCGGACAACGGGCGGCGCTCATCGAGCGGCTGCGCGACGTCTACGGCCCCGATCAGGAGCTGCCGGAATCCGATGAAGAACTCCTGGAGCTCGCTCGCAACCTGGAGAAGGGCGTACCCTTCGCGACGCCGGTGTTCGACGGCGCCCACATCGTCGACATCGAAGAGCGGCTCGAGCAGGCGGGCCTGCACAAGTCCGGTCAGTCCGTCCTCTACGATGGGCAGAGCGGTGAGCAGTTCAAGCGAAAGGTCACCGTGGGTTATATCTACATGCTGAAGCTGCACCACTTGGTGGACGATAAGATCCATGCGCGTTCGATCGGGCCCTACTCATTGGTCACCCAGCAGCCCCTGGGCGGCAAGGCTCAGTTTGGTGGACAGCGGTTCGGCGAGATGGAGGTGTGGGCTCTCGAAGCTTACGGCGCGGCCTATACCCTGCAGGAGATGCTGACGGTGAAGTCCGACGACGTGGCCGGGCGCACCAAGGTCTACGAGGCGGTGGTCCGCGGCGATGACAGCTTCGAAGCCGGCATTCCCGAGAGCTTCAACGTGCTTGTCAAGGAGATGCGCTCCTTGGGCCTCAACGTGGAGCTCGAGAACAGCCAGTAAACTGGCCGGTTTTCGCTCCGATTACAGCGAGGGGAGGGGCCGTCAGCTCCTCTCCGTCCGCTTTCCCATACTGACGACAGACTGGGTATTCCAATGAACCAGGAAGTCCTGAATATCTTCAATCCGGTGGTGGCGGCGCCCACCTTCGACCAGATCCGCATCTCGCTCGCCAGCCCGGAGAAAATCCGCAGCTGGTCGTTCGGCGAGATCAAGAAGCCCGAGACCATCAACTACCGCACCTTCAAGCCAGAGCGCGATGGCTTGTTCTGTGCGCGCATTTTCGGTCCGACCAAGGACTACGAATGCCTATGCGGCAAGTACAAGCGCATGAAGTACAAGGGTATCATCTGCGAGAAGTGCGGCGTGGAGGTGACCCTGGCCCGCGTGCGGCGCGAGCGGATGGGCCACATCGAGTTGGCCAGCCCCGTCGCGCACATCTGGTTCCTGAAGAGCCTGCCGAGCCGCATCGCGATGATGCTGGACATGCCGCTCAAGGATATCGAGCGCGTGCTTTACTTCGAGCACTACATCGTCACGGAACCGGGCTTGACCCCGCTAAAGCTGCACTCGCTTCTCACCGAGGACGATTTCGCCCGCTATCAGGAGGAGTTTGGCGACGATAGCTTCACCGCCGAGATCGGCGCCGAGGCTATCCGCAACCTGCTCATGGCCATCAATCTCGAGGAGGAGGCCGAGCGGCTGCGCGGCGAGCTCCTGGAGACCACCTCCGAGATCAAGCAGAAGAAGTACTCCAAGCGCCTCAAGATCCTTGAAGCGTTCATGGAGTCCGGCAACAAGCCCGAGTGGATGATCCTGACGGTCGTGCCGGTCATTCCGCCCGAGCTACGCCCGCTGGTGCCGCTGGACGGCGGCCGCTTCGCCACTTCAGACCTCAACGACCTGTACCGCCGGGTCATCAACCGCAACAACCGCCTCAAGCGTCTGATCGAACTGCGCGCGCCCGACATCATCATCCGCAACGAGAAGCGGATGCTGCAGGAGTCGGTGGACGCCTTGTTCGACAATGGTCGTCGTGGTCGCGTCATCACCGGCGCCAACAAGCGCCCGCTGAAGTCGCTAGCCGACATGCTGAAGGGCAAGCAAGGTCGCTTCCGCCAGAACCTGCTCGGCAAGCGCGTCGACTATTCGGGCCGCTCGGTGATCACCGTCGGGCCTGAACTCAAGCTGCACGAGTGCGGCCTGCCAAAGAAGATGGCGCTGGAGCTGTTCAAGCCGTTCATCTACGCGCGGCTGGACGCCAAGGGCCTGTCAGGCACGGTGAAGCAGTCCAAGCGCATGGTTGAGCGAGAGCAGGGTCAGGTGTGGGACATCCTCGAGGAGGTGATCCGCGAGCACCCCGTGCTGCTCAACCGCGCGCCGACGCTGCACCGCCTAGGTATCCAGGCGTTCGAGCCCAAGCTGATCGAGGGAAAGGCCATCCAGCTGCATCCGCTGGTCTGCGCCGCCTTCAATGCCGACTTCGACGGCGACCAGATGGCGGTACATGTGCCCCTCTCGCTGGAGGCCCAGCTTGAGGCGCGCGTGCTGATGATGTCGACCAACAACATCCTTAGTCCTGCCAACGGCAAGCCGATCATCGTGCCCTCTCAGGACATAGTGCTCGGCCTCTATTACCTGTCGTTGGCGCGTGAAAACGAGCCGGGTCAGGGAAAGCTGTTCGGCTCCCTGGCCGAGATCGACGCGGCGCTTGACGCCGGCGCGGTGAGCTTGCACGCAAAGGTGAAGGCCCGCTTCGAGGAGGCCGATGCGGAAGGGCGCATCAAGGCGCGGGTTATTGATACTACGCCCGGCCGCATGAAGGTCGCCAGCCTTCTGCCCAAGAACGTCAACACCGGCCATAAGCTGGTCGAAAAGGCGTTGACCAAGAAGGAGATCGGCAATCTGATCGACATCGTCTATCGCCACTGCGGCCAGAAGGCGACGGTGGTGTTCGCCGACCAGCTGATGGGCCTGGGCTTCCGCGAGGCGGCCAAGGCGGGCATCAGCTTCGGCAAGGACGACATCATCATCCCGGCCAAGAAGCAGCAGCTGGTCGATGAGACCAAGAAGCTGGCAGAGGAGTACGAGCAGCAGTACGCCGACGGCCTCATCACCCGGGGCGAGAAATACAACAAGGTCGTCGACGCCTGGGCCAAGGCCACCGACAAGGTAGCCGATGAGATGATGGGCGAGATAGCCACCAAGCACATGGATCCCGAGACGGGCCGAGAGCTGGAGATCAACTCCATCTACATGATGGCGCACTCGGGCGCCCGCGGTTCGCAGGCGCAGATGAAGCAGCTGGGCGGCATGCGCGGCCTGATGGCCAAGCCCTCGGGCGAGATCATCGAGACGCCGATCACCTCCAACTTCAAGGAAGGCCTCACCGTGCTGGAGTATTTCAACTCCACCCACGGCGCGCGGAAGGGTCTGGCCGACACCGCGTTGAAGACCGCCAACTCGGGCTACCTGACCCGTCGCCTCGTCGATGTGGCGCAGGACTGCATCATCACCGAGGAGGACTGCGGCACCACGCGCGGCATCACCATCTCGGCGGTGGTCGAGGGTGGCGACACGCTGGTCTCCATCGGCCAGCGCCTGCTGGGCCGCACCGTGGCGGAGGACGTGAAGAACCCCTCCACCGGCGAGGTGGTCTTACCGGCCGACGGCTACGTGGACGAGACGCTGGCCGACGCCATCGAGCTGGCTGGCGTGCAGACGGTGAAGATCCGCTCGGTGCTGGTCTGCGAAAGCGAAGTCGGCGTCTGCGGCGCCTGCTACGGGCGCGACTTGGCGCGGGGCACGCGGGTGAACATCGGCGAGGCGGTGGGGGTCATCGCGGCCCAGTCCATCGGCGAGCCGGGCACGCAGCTGACCATGCGCACCTTCCACATCGGCGGCACGGCCAACGTGGCCGAGCAGTCGTTCTACGAAGCCTCCAACGAAGGCGTGGTCAAGTTCGCGGCCGGCACCGTGGTGCAGGGGCGCGATGGCGATTTCGTCGCCATGAACCGCAACATGCAGGTCTTGGTGCAAGTCGATGGCAAGGACCGCGAGGCCTACAAGCTGCCCTACGGCGCCAAGCTGAAGGTCAAGGAAGGCGACACCGTGAAGCGCGGCCAGCGCATCGCCACCTGGGATCCCTACACCACGCCGATCCTCACCGAAGTGGGGGGAACGGTGCGGATGGAGGATCTGGTGGAGGGCTTCTCGTTCCGCGAGGAGACCGACGAGGCCACCGGCATCGCCAACCGCGTCGTCTCCGACTGGCGCGCGACCTCGCGCGGGACCGACCTGCGCCCGGCCATGGGCGTGACCGAGGACGGGGCCTACAAGAAGCTCGCGAGCGGATCGGACGCCCGCTACCTGCTTCCGGTGGGCGCCATCCTTTCGGTGGGCGACGGCGACACGGTGAAGCCCGGCGACGTGCTGGCGCGCCTGCCGCTGGAATCGGCCAAGACCCGCGACATCACCGGCGGCCTGCCGCGAGTCGCGGAGCTGTTCGAGGCCCGCCGTCCGAAGGACTGCGCCATCATCGCCGAGATGACCGGCCGGGTGGAGTTCGGCAAGGACTACAAGAACAAGCGCCGGATCAAGATCACCCCGGAAGCCGATGCCAATGGCGACCAGGCCGAGGCGGTTGAGTTCCTGATACCCAAGGGCAAGCACATCACCGTGCACGATGGCGACATCGTCCAGAAGGGCGAGTACATCATCGACGGCAACCCGGATCCGCACGATATTCTGCGCATCCTGGGGGTCGAGGCCCTGGCCGAGTTCCTGGTCGACGAGATCCAGGACGTCTACCGCCTGCAGGGCGTGCCGATCAACGACAAGCACATCGAGACGATCGTGCGCCAGATGCTGCAGAAGGTGGAGATCATCGACGCCGGCGACACGGGGCTGATCCGCGCTGACCACCTCGACAAGACCGAGGTGGCCGAGGAGAACAAGAAGGCCCTGGCGCGGGGCGGCCGCGAGGCCGTCACCCAGCCAGTGCTGCTCGGCATCACCAAGGCCTCGCTGCAGACGCGCTCCTTCATCTCGGCCGCCTCCTTCCAGGAGACGACCCGGGTGCTCACCGACGCCAGCGTGCACGGCAAGACCGACACGCTGGAGGGGCTGAAGGAGAACGTGATCGTGGGCCGGCTAATCCCCGCCGGCACGGGGGCCCAGCTGCGCAGCCTGCAGAAGATCGCCGGCAAGCGCGACGACGTTCTGACCGCACAGCGCGAGGAGAAGCTCGCCGCCGAGGCCTTCCCGGCCGAGCTGGAGAGCCCTGCGGTGGAGGAGGCCGTGCCGGCGGAGTGATCCGCCTTCACGCCTGAGCTTGCAGCGGCCCCGGGCAAACCCCGGGGCCGCTTGCGTTTTCAGGCTTTACGCGCCATATGCGCGTCCATCCCACACGCAGGTATGCGGCGTGCACCTTGGCGTGCGCTGCAGCTCCGGTGGCCCTTCGGGGTCGCACCCCTGCGGAGGCCTAACCGGACGAAAGCGACAAACTCACCATGGCATTGCCTGACTTCTCGATGCGCCAGCTCCTGGAGAGCGGCGCCCACTTCGGCCACCAGACGCACCGCTGGAATCCGAAGATGGAGCGTTTCATCTTCGGCTCACGCTCCAACATCCACATCATCGACCTTAGCCAGTCGATCCCGCTGCTGCACACCGCGCTCGTGAAGGTACGCGAAGTGGCGGCTGGCGGCGGGCGCGTGCTGTTCGTCGGCACCAAGCGCCAGGCGCAGGAGCCGGTGGCGGCCGCGGCCAAGCGTTGCGCCCAGTACTACGTGAACCACCGCTGGCTTGGCGGCACGCTCACCAACTGGCGGACCGTGTCGGGCTCCATCACCCGCCTGCGCGAGCTGGAGACCATCGCCGACGAGGGCCACCGGGTGAAGAAGGAGCTACTCAGCCTGCAGCGCGAGCGCGAAAAGCTCGAGCTCAGCCTCGGCGGCATCAAGGACATGGGCGGCATCCCCGACCTGATGTTCGTGGTGGACACCAATAAGGAGTCCATCGCCATCCAGGAGGCGCGCAAGCTCAACATCCCGGTGGTGGCCATCCTCGACACCAACTCGGACCCTGACGGCGTGGCCTACCCCGTGCCGGGCAACGACGACGCCGCGCGCGCCATCCAGCTCTACTGCGACCTCGTGGCCGACTCGGTGCTCGACGGCCTGGCCGCCGGCCAGTCCAACTCGGGCGTCGACCTCGGCGCCTCGGAAGCTCCGATGGAGGCCGCCCTGCGCACTGACGCCGCTCTGAACGCGGTGGCCGAAGAGCCCGCCGCCGTCTGATCCGCTTCGGCCGGGTGGCGATCCGCCCTGCCGTCATGAACCTGACGAAGCGGCCGCGGCATACGCCTTGCGGCCGCTTCGTCACACCTGCTTATCGGAGACCCCCATGGCCGAGATCACCGCCCAACTCGTCAAGCAACTGCGCGAGTCCTCCGGCGCAGGCATGATGGACTGCAAGAAGGCGCTCATCGAGACGAGCGGCGACATCGAGGCCGCCACCGACTGGTTGCGCACCAAGGGCCTCTCCAAGGCCGCCAAGAAGAGCGACCGCGTCGCCGCCGAGGGCCTGGTGGCGGTGGCCCTGCGCGACGAGGGACAGGGTATGATCGGCGCGGTGGTCGAGGTGAACGCCGAGACCGACTTCGTGGCCCGTAACGAGCTGTTCCAGACGGCCGCCAAGAAGATCGCCCGCGCCGCGCTCGACACGCAGAGCGGCCCCGAGCTGACCGACGTCTCGGCGCTGAATGACTCTCCTGTCGAGGGTGGCGAGACAGTGCAGGCCATGCTGACCACGCTGATCGCCAACATCGGCGAGAACATGATGGTGCGCCGCGCCAAGCGGTTCGTCGTGGCCGAAGGCGTGGTCGCCGCCTACGTGCACAACGCCACGGCGCCCGACCTCGGCCGTATCGGCGTGCTGGTGGCGCTCGAGTCGGGCGCGCCCGACCACGCGGCGCTAAATGATCTCGGCCGCAAGATCGGAATGCACATCGCCGCCACCTCGCCGCTGTCGCTGTCGACCGACGACCTGGACCCCGCGGCGGTGGAGCGCGAACGCGCCATCTTCTCTGAGCAGGCGCAGGCCTCCGGCAAGCCGCCACAGGTGGTCGAGAAGATGGTCGAAGGCCGTATCCGCAAGTTCTACGAGGAGGTGGTGCTGACCAAGCAGGCCTTCGTCATGAACCCGGACCAGACCATCGAGCAGCTGCTCGCCGACCAGGGCAAGGCGCTGGGTTCGCCCATCAAGCTCACGGGGTTCGTGCGGCTGGCGCTGGGCGAGGGCGTGGAGAAGAAGACCGACGACTTCGCGGCCGAGGTGGCCTCGCTCACCGGCGCGACCGCCTAGGTCCGCGCTAACCTATGTTTCAGGAACGGCCGGAAGCTCCGCTTCCGGCCGTTCCTTTTTGCGACCGCCCCCGCTAGGGTTCGCGCTGTATCGGTCGCGCGTGGGCCGCGTCCGTGTAGCCGCCTTTGGGAGCCCTTCATGCCGCAGGACGCCGCGCCGCCGCGCTACGGCAAGATCCTGCTCAAAGTCTCCGGCGAGGTGCTGATGGGCGACGGCGCCTACGGCATCGACATGGCCACCGTCGGTGTGGTGGCCGAGGAGATCAAGGAAGTCGTTCAGCGTGGCGTCGAGCTGTGCCTGGTGATCGGCGGCGGCAACATTTTCCGTGGCCTCTCGGGCGCCGCCAAGGGCATGGACCGCACCTCGGCCGACAACATGGGCATGCTGGCCACCGTCATGAACGCGCTCGCCATGCAGAGCGAGCTGGAGCGTATCGGCGTCGACACCCGCGTGCAGTCGGCCATCCCCATGGCGACTGTGTGCGAGCCCTACATCCGCCGCCGCGCCGAGCGGCACTTGGAGAAGGGCCGGGTGGTGATCTTCGCCGCTGGCACCGGCAATCCCTTCTTCACCACCGACACCGCAGCCGCCCTGCGCGCCGCCGAGATGCGCTGCGACGCCCTGTTCAAGGGCACGAGCGTGGACGGCGTCTACACCGCCGACCCGAAGCGCGACCCCACCGCCCAGCGCTTCGAGCGGCTGGGCTATCTCGACGTGCTCTCCAAGGACCTGAAGGTGATGGATGCTTCGGCCATCAGCCTGATGCGCGAGAACAAGATCCCCATCGTGGTCTTCTCGATCCGCACGCCGGGCGCGCTGCTGGACGTCATCACCGGGCGCGGCGTGCATACGGTGATCACCGAGATGCAGCCGGCCGCCCCGACGCCCACCGTCACCCAACCCGGCCCCACCGTCGCGGCCACCGCAGCTTGAGACCCGCACCGCCATGAGCAAGCCCGAACTCACCACCTACAAGACCCGCATGGACAAGGCGGTGGACACGCTGAAGGAGGAGTTCGGCGGCCTGCGCACCGGTCGCGCCAATGCAGGCCTGCTCGAGCCCGTAATGGTGGAGGCCTACGGCTCCACCGCGCCCCTCAACACCGTCGCCGCCATCAGCGTGCCCGAGCCGCGCATGCTGACCGTCAGCGTGTGGGACAAGAGCATGACGCTCGCGGTGGAGAAGGCGATCCGCGCCGCCGGGCTGGGGCTCAACCCCATCACCGACGGCCAGACCCTGCGCATACCCGTGCCGCCGCTCACCGAGGAGCGGCGGCGCGACCTGGCCAAGCTCGCCGGCAAATACGCCGAGCAGCAGAAGATCGCCGTGCGCAACGTGCGCCGCGACGCCATGGAGGACCTCAAGCGCGCCGAGAAGGACGGCGCCATGAGCCAGGACGAGGAGAAGAAGGCCCAGACCGAGGTGCAAGGCTTCACCGACGCGGCCGTCAAGCGCATCGACGAGACCTTGAAGACCAAGGAACAGGAGATCATGCAGGTTTGATGTCGAAAGCGGCGACGCAGGCGGGCGAGGGGAGGGCGAGGTGACGCATGTGCGCGAGCTGGCCAGCCCGCTGCAGCCCGAACGCGCGCGTCACGTCGCCATCATCATGGACGGCAACGGCCGCTGGGCGAAACGTCGCGGTCTGCCGCGCACCTTCGGCCACCGCGAAGGCGTCAAGGCGCTCAAGCGCACCGTGGAGGCCGCGCCCGACTTCGGGATCGAATGGCTGACGGTGTTCGGCTTCTCCACTGAGAATTGGCGGCGCCCGGCTTCGGAGGTGTCCGAGCTTATGGGCCTGCTCAAGACCTACGTGGCGCAGGACCTGGCTCGGCTGGAGCGCGAGGGCGTGCGCGTGCACGTCGTTGGCCGTCGCGACGGGCTAAGCGCCGACATCCTCGAGGTGATCGAGCGGGCGGAGACGCGCACCCGCCACAACGACCGCTTCCACCTGCAGGTGGCCTTCAACTACGGCGGCCGCGCCGATATCGCCGAGGCGGCGCGTCGCCTGGCGCAGGACGCCGTCGACGGCCTGATCGCCCCGTCGGCGGTGGACGAGGCGGCGTTCGAGGCGCGCTTATCGACGGCAGGCGCGCCGCCGGTCGACTTGATCGTGCGCACCTCCGGCGAGCGGCGGCTGTCGAACTTCCTCCTTTGGGAATGCGCCTACGCCGAACTGGTGTTCCAGGACGTGCTGTGGCCCGACTACGGGCGCGAGCCTCTGCAGGCGGCGGTGGCCGACTTCCACGCGCGCGAGCGACGCTACGGCGGGGCGGAGGTGGATGACGTCCTCGCCGCCGGCTAGGTCGTTCGACTGGGGCAACCTGCGGCTGCGCATCGTCTCCGGCCTCGTGCTGGCGGCGGTAGGCGCCGCGGGCGTGATTCTGGGCGGCGCGCCGCTCCTGGTGCTGGTCGCGGTGGCCGTGGCGCTGCTCAGCCTCGAATGGGGGCGGATGTGCGCCACGCGCGGCCCCGCGGCGGTGGCGGCGCTGATCTCGGTGGCGGCGCTCCTGGCGCTGTTCACCGCCTATACGGGCTGGTGGCGGGCGAGCTGGGGCGTGCTGGCGGTGGCGGCGCTGATCGCGGCGTTGCTCGCGCGGGTCACCCGGCGGGCCGAGCGCGCGCTCGACGTGGCTTTCGGCGTCGTCTACCTCGGCGCGCCTGCAATCGCGTTCCTGTGGCTGCGGGAGTACGGGCGCACGGGGCTGGCTTGGGCGGTGATCCTGGTGGCCTCGGCGTGGCTGGCCGACATCGCCGCCTATGCAGGCGGAAGCTGGCTGGGCGGCCCTAAGCTGTGGCCGCGGGTCTCGCCCAAGAAGACGTGGGCGGGGTTTCTCTTCGGCCTAGCGGCGGCGGCGTTCGCCGGCTGGTTGGCCGCCGTGGCTGTGCAGCGCTTCGGCGGTCCCCGCCCGGAGCATGCGATCAGCATAGGGCTGCTCGCCGGTTTCGCCACCATGGGCGGCGACCTGGTGGAATCGGTGTTGAAGCGGCGCTTCGGCGTGAAGGATTCCGGGGACCTGATCCCCGGCCACGGAGGTCTCTTGGACCGGGTCGACGGACTGATGACGGCGGCGCTCGTGATGGCCGCCGTGCGCTGGGCGCTGCACGCATGAGCGGCCGGCGCACGCGCAAGGTGGCGGTGCAGGGCTCCACCGGCTCGGTGGGGGTCTCCACCCTCGATCTTCTCGACCACGCCCAGCGCACGGGCGAGGCCGACATCGAGGTCGTGACGCTGGCGGCGGGGCGCAACGTCGAGAAGCTCGCCGAACAGGCGCGCCGCTGGCGCCCCAAGCTGACCGTGGTCGCCGATCCGGCGTGTCACGACGAGCTCAAGGCGGCGCTGGCGGGCGAAGGTCTGGAGACGGCCGCGGGCGAGGATGCGGTGGTGCACGCCGCCGCGGGTTGCGGCGCCGACTGGGTGATGGCCGCCATCGTCGGCTCCGCGGGGCTGCGGCCGACGCTGGCGGCGGCGCGCGCGGGCGTCACCGTGGCGCTGGCCAACAAGGAGAGCCTGGTGTGCGCCGGCCCGGCCCTCCTGGCCGCAGCGGCGGCTTCAGGCGGGGAGGTGATCCCGGTCGACAGCGAGCACTCGGCCATCTTCCAGAGCCTCACCCCCGAAGCGCGGGGCCGCGTGCGTCGCTTCATCCTCACCGCCTCCGGCGGCCCCTTCCGCACCTGGGACAAGGCGCGCATGGCCGCCGCCACCGTGGCCCAGGCCGTGGCCCACCCCAACTGGAGCATGGGCGCCAAGATCAGCGTCGACTCGGCCTCCATGTTCAACAAGGGGCTGGAGATGATCGAGGCCAGCTACCTGTTCGCCGCCGGCGCGGACGAGATCGACGTGGTGGTCCACCCGCAATCGGTTGTGCACAGCCTGGTGGAGTACCGCGACGGATCGACGCTGGCCCAGCTCGGCCCACCCGACATGCGCGCCCCCATCGCCTGCGCCTTCGCCTGGCCCGAGCGCATCGCCTGGCCCGCGCCCGCGCTCGACCTCCCGGCCCTTGCGCAGCTTACCTTCGAGGCCCCCGACGAGGATCGCTTCCCGGCCCTGCGCATCGCCCGCGACTGCCTGCGCCGCGGGGGCCTCGCGCCCGCGGCGATGAACGCGGCCAACGAGGTGGCTGTCGCCGCGTTTCTGGATGGGCGCTGCGGCTTCCTCGACATCGCCGCAATCGTCGAAGACACGCTCGCCCTCATGGACGCTGGCTCAGACCTCGACGCACCCGACGCCGACCCGATCGACGCCGCTTTCGCGGTAGATGCGCGGGCGCGGGCGGCGGCGTTCGGCGCGCTCGCGCGCGTCGTCTCGGCCGGGACCTGAGGCCCGACCCGTGCCGGTGATCGCCGCCATCCTGTGGGTGCTGCCATACCTTCTGGTGCTGACCTTGGTCGTCACCTTGCACGAGCTCGGCCACTTCCTGGTGGCGCGCGGCTTCGGCATCAAGGTCGATATCTTCTCCATCGGCTTCGGGCCGCCACTGTTCCACTGGCGCGACCGCTACGGCGTCGAATGGCGCCTCAGCGCCATTCCCTTCGGCGGCTATGTCAAATTCGCCGGCGACGAGGGCGTCTCCTCGGCGGTGCCGGACGCCGCCGAGACCGAGCGCCTGCGCGACCAAGCCCGACGGCAAGGCGGCAGGGGCGCTGAGCTCAGGCTTTACCATCTACGGCCCGTGTGGGAGCGGGCGGCGGTCGCGGCGGCTGGGCCGGCGGCGAACTTCCTGCTGGCGGTCGTGCTCTTCACGGGCCTTCTCCTGGGGAGGGGCGACCTGCGCACCACCCCGCGCGTGCAGGCCGTAATGACGGGCAGCGCGGCCTCGGCCGCGGGCTTCCAGCCCGGAGACCTGATCGTGGCCATGAACACGAACCCGGTCGAGGACTACGATCGGGTGGTCATGTACGTACAGAGCCATGCCGGCGACGCCATCGGCTTCACCGTGCGACGCGGCGCACCGGCCGTGAGCCGAACCGTCGATCTCGTGGCGACCCCGCGGCGCACCGAGATCAAGGAACCGCTCACGGGGCGGCCCATCCACGTAGGCCAACTCGGCCTCTACAATGCGCACGGGCCGGACGTGACCGAGCACATTCGCTACTCCCCAACGCAGGCTGTGGCCGCCGCGGTCGGGCGCGTCGGCGACATCATCGGCTCCACCGTGACCTATCTCGGCCGCATCGTCCGGGGCCTGGAGAACGGCGATCAGCTGGGGGGACCCATCCGCATGGCCGCCGCCTCCCACGCCATCGCCGTTGAGGCCGGTGCGCACGCGCCCGATCTGGCCTCGCGCGCGGGGATGACGGTGCTGGCGCTACTCTCCGTGGCGGCGGTGATCTCGGTGGCGATCGGCTTCATGAACCTCCTGCCCATTCCCGTGCTGGATGGCGGGCATCTGGTCTTCTACGCGTATGAGGCGCTGGCGCGGCGCCCGGCTGCGGCGTCGGTGCAGGCGGTGGGGACGCAGGTGGGCCTTGTCCTCGTGCTCGCTTTGATGTTGTTCGCCACCTGGAACGACCTGCGCCAGCACCTGCCGCATCTGCTGGGCGGCCTGTCGTGATCCGTCAGACTCCTTCGAGGTTTTCAGTGAAGCTTGGCGACCGCCGCGTCGCGCTGGTCTCCGGCGCGACCCTCCTCCTGGCCACGACCGCATTGACGGCGCGCGCCCAGGCGCAGGTGCAGAGCGGCGCCGACTCGACCGGAGGCGGCGCCGCCGCAGCGCGGCCTAGCGTTGCGAAGGCGCCGCCGTCGGTGGATCTGGGCTCCACCACCAGCGCCTCGCAAGGGGCGGCCGCGGCCAACAATCCCGACAGCCCCACCAGCCGCGCCGAGCACGGCGCCTTCACCACCGAAGCCGGCACCACCGCCTCCAGCACCCCGCAGGCCGACATCCCGCCGGGCGACACGCCCCCTTCCGCGCTCACCTCACCCACCGGCGAGCCCGCGGCCGGGGCCCTGGCCGGGCCGGCCCCCACGCCCACACCCACGCCCGGCCAGGCCAACGCGGGGATCGGGGTGCCCACGCCCGCGGAGGCGCAGGCGCAGGCCGCCGCCTCGCCGGGAGGCGCGATCAGCGCTGGCGAAACGCGCACCGGGGTGGTGCGGCGCATCATCATCGACGGCAACGAGCGGATCGAGAGCTCGACCATCGTGGCCTATCTGCCGTTCGGCATCGGCGACACGGTCGGCCCAGCCCAGCTCGACCTCGCCATCAAGACGTTGAACCGCACCGACCTGTTCTCAGACGAGCGCGTCACCCTCGACCCCACCAACGGCGACCTCACCGTGCGCGTGGTGGAGAACCCGATCATCAACCAGGTGGTGTTCGAGGGGAATTCGGCGCTGGCGGACGACAAGCTGCGCGACGAGATCAGCGTCCACCCCCGCGGCATCTTCACCAAGAGCCATGTGCTGGCCGACACGCAGCGGATCATCGAGCTTTATCGGCGCTCGGGTCGCATCTCGGCGACGGTGACGCCCAAGATCGTCAACCTGCCGCAGAAGCGCGTCGACCTCGTCTTCGAGGTCGTCGAGGGGCCCAAGACTGGCATCCTGCGCATCAACTTCGACGGCAACAAAGCTTTCAGCGACAATGCGCTGCGCGATGTAGTCGTAACCAAGGAGAGCCGCTGGTATCGCTTCTTCTCGTCCAATGACAACTACGATCCGGACCGCATTGAGTACGATCGTGAGCAGTTGCGCAAATACTATGTCAACCGCGGCTACTATGATTTCAAGGTGATCTCGTCTACTGCCGAACTGCTGCCAGATCAGAAGAATTTCGTCATTACCTACGTTTTGGATGAGGGTCCGAAATACAAATTTGGCAAGCTCACCGTCACCACCAGCAATGTGAAGCGACTCAACGCAGGCTTCCTGCGCGCCATCCTGCCAATCAAGCAAGGTCAGCCCTATCAGGCCGACAGAATCGAGGGCGCGGTCGATCAGCTGACCTTCGCCGCCGGCGCCGCGGGCTTCGCCTTCGTCGACATCCGGCCGCGACAGGACGCTGACCCGAAGACGAAGCTGGTGAACATCAACTTCGATGTGCGCGAGGGCCCACGCGTCTATGTTGAGCGCATCGATGTGGTCGGCAACACGGCCACGCAGGATTACGTGATCCGCCGCGAACTCGCGCTTTCGGAGGGAGACGCCTACAACCGCGTGCTGGTCGACCGCTCCAAGTTGAACGTCAAGCGCCTGGACTTCTTCAAGACCGTCGACGTCGACCAGTTGCCAGGCTCGGCGCCGGACCGCACCGCGCTGCGGGTGAAGGTGCAGGAGCAGCCTACCGGTCAGCTCAGTCTGGGCGCCGGATATTCGACGGTGGACAAGCTTCTGCTGGATGTCGGCGTCGAGCAGAACAACTTCCGCGGCACCGGCCAGTCGGTCAGCTTGCGCGCCTCGGTCGGTTCACTGCGCCAACAGATCGATTTCCGCTTCACCGAGCCGCGCTTCCTCGGCCGCAACGTGCGTGCGGGGTTCGACCTGTTCTCCTACCGTTACGATTTCAGCGAGTATTCTGGCTACGAGTCGGAATCGGTGGGCGGCACCTTGCGGGCGGGTTTCCCGCTCAATCTCAATACGTATCTGCAAACGCGCTACACCATTCACCAGGACCACGTGTCCGTCTCGGATGGGCTGTGCGACGGCGTCTCGGCCACGGTGTCGGTGACCCTCTGCGATCAGCGAGGCAACGCGTTCTACTCCACCGTCGGCTACACCTTGTCGTTCGACAAGCGCAACGACCCCCGCCGCGCCAGCCGTGGTTTCCAGTTTGACATCAATCAGGATTTCGCCGGCGCCGGCGGCGATGTGCACTTCATCAAGACCGATGTCGACTTCTCGATCTATCACGGCTTCTCCACCGCCTTCATCGGCAAGTTCATTGCGCAAGCCGGCTACATCCTGCCGTACGACGGCGACAGCATCCGGATCAACGACCGCTACTACAAGGGCGGGGCCACCTTCCGCGGCTTCGAGACCGCCGGCATCGGGCCGCGCGACGTCAGCGTCGACGAGGCGCTGGGCGGGCGCGCATACGGCATCGGCACCTTCGAGCTGACCGTACCCAACTACCTGCCCGAGCAGTACGGCATCCGCACCTCGCTGTTCAGCGACTTCGGCACCGTGGGCCTTCTCGACGAGAGCGTGAAACACGCCGCCGACCTGGCCGCCGCCGCCGCGGGCACCACGAGTTCCATCCGCGACGATCTGGCGCTCCGGGCCTCGGCCGGCATAAGCGTATTCTGGACCTCGCCGCTGGGCCCAATCCGCCTCGACTTCTCCAAGGTGCTGGCCAAGACCAGCTACGACAAGGTCGAGGCCTTCCGCTTCTCAACCAACACGAGCTTCTGACCTCACCCATGACACGCACCCTTCTCGGCGCCTCGGCCACCGCCCTCGCCCTCATCGCCGCCACAGGGGCCGGGGCCCAGGCGCGGCGCGCCGCCGCGCCCGCCCGCGCCACACCCGCGCCGGCCGTCGCGCCGCCGATGACCCACGGCCCGCCGCTGACCGGCGTCTGCGTTTTCTCGCGCCAGGGAGCGATCGGCGCCTCGAGCGCGGGCAAGGCCGCAGCCACCCGGCTCGAGCAGCTGACCGCCCAGGTCCGCGCCGAGATCCAGCCCCGCGAAACCTCGATCCAGACCGACGTGCAGGCCTTCGAGAAGTCGCAAGCCGGCCTCAGCGCCGACGCCCGCCAGAAGCAGGGCCAGGCGCTGCAGGCGCGTGCGCAGGAGTTGCAGACTCTGGAGCGCACCCGCGGCGCCCAATTGGAAGCCACCCGCAATAAGGCGCTCGGCCAGATCGCGACGCGGCTTGGGCCGATCGCGCAGTCGATCTACCAGAGCCGCAACTGTTCGCTGCTGCTGAACGGCGACGAGGCCGTGTTCGCCGCCAACCCGGCGATGGACATCACCGGCTCGGTGGTCCAGCAGCTCAACGCCCAGATGCCGACCATCTCGTTCGAGCTGAGCCCGCCGCAGGCGGCGACAGGCCAGTAGCCGGCGCGGGCCTAGCCGCGTGCCCGATTCGCGCTTCTACCTCGCACTCGGCCCGACCTCGGTCGGCGAGCTCGCCCGCCTCACCGGGGCCGAGCTCGCCGACGGGGCGGACGCCGACCGCGCCATCACCGGCGTCGCCCCCCTCGACCGCGCAGGCGCACAGGACGTGGGTTTCCTCCACGACCGGCGCTATGTGGCCGACCTGCGCGCCTCCTCGGCCGGGGCCGTCTTCGTGCTGGCGGCGCAGGCCGAGGAGACGCCCGCGGGCTGCGCGCGCCTGGTGACGCCCGAGCCCCTGGTGGCCTATGCAGCGGCGGCGGAGGCGTTGCACCAGCCGCGCCGGCTGGTGGCCGATGCCCCCTCGCACCACCCGCAAGCCGAACTCGAGGACGACGTTCAGCTCGGGCCTGGAACCGTTGTCGGCCCCGGCGTGCGCATAGGGCGCGGCACGCGCGTGGGGGCCAACACGGTGATCGGCCCCGGCGTGCAGATCGGCCGCGGCTGCCGCATCGGCGCCAACGCCACCCTGGGCTTCGCCCTGATCGGCGACCGCGTGCGCATCCTGGCGGGCGCGGTGATCGGCGAGGAAGGCTTCGGCGTCGCCGGCGGCCGCGGCGGGGCGGTCGACGTGCCCCAGCTTGGCCGGGTGATCCTGCAGGACGGCGTCTCGGTCGGCGCCAACACCTGCATCGATCGCGGGGCCTGGGAGGATACGGTGATCGGCGAGAACACCAAGATCGACAACCTTGTCCAGGTTGCGCACAACGTGGTGATGGGGCGCAACTGCCTGCTGGCCGCGCATACCGGAATCTCGGGCAGCTGCACGGTTGGCGACAACGTGATGTTCGGCGGCCGCGCCGGCATCGCCGACCACCTGGACATCGGCTCGGGCGCGCGCATCGCCGCGGCCGCCGGCGTGATGAAGGACGTGCCGCCGGGCCAGATCTACTGCGGCACCCCGGCGCGCCCGCTACGGCGCTTCATGCGCGAGACCGCTTGGCTCGCCCGCAACGCCAAGGAACGCGAGGATCTGCGATGACCACGCCGGGGGGCGAGGCCGACATGCTGGAGGCGCCGGCGCACAAGCACGCCGGCGCAGGGGCGGCCAGGCCGGGCGACTATGTCGCCGCCATCGAGATGACCGAGATCCTGCGGCGCATCCCGCACCGCTATCCCTTCCTCCTGGTCGACCGGGCGCAGGACTACCGCGCCTACCAGTCCATCACCGGCGTGAAATGCGTGACGATGAACGAGCCCTATTTCGTCGGCCACTTCCCCAACAATCCGGTCATGCCCGGCGTGCTGATCTGCGAGGCCATGGCCCAGACCGGGGCGCTGCTCATGTCCAAGTCGCTGAACGCCGACGTGAACGGCAAGACCATCCTGTTCACCTCTATAGACCAGGCGCGCTTCCGCACCCCTGTGAAGCCGGGCGATGTGCTGCGCATGCAGGTGGAGGTGGCCAAGTACCGCGGCGACCTCTTCAAGTTCGCCGGCAAGGCTTTTGTCGGCGACAAGCTGGCGGCCCAGGCCGAGTTCGCCGCCATGGTCGTGCCGACTCCCGCCTGAGCATGCCCACCATCCACCCCACCGCCCTGGTCGACGACGGGGCCGCGCTGGCCGACGACGTGGAGATCGGCCCCTTCTGCGTGGTCGGCCCGCGCGTGACGCTCGGCGCGCGCGTGCGCCTGCTCTCCCACGTGGTGGTCGAGGGCGTCACCACGCTGGGCGAGGATTGCGTGGTGCACGCCTTCTGCGTGCTCGGCGGCCCGCCGCAGCACCTGGGCCACAAGGGCGAGCCCACCGAACTGATCGTCGGGCCGCGCGCCGTGATACGCGAGCAGGTGACGTTCAACACCGGCACGGTCGGTGGCCGCGGCGTCACCCGCATCGGGTCGGACGGCTTCTTCATGGCCGAGGCGCACGTCGCCCACGATTGCGTGGTGGGCGACCACGTGGTGCTGGCCAAGGGCGCGACGCTGGGCGGCCACGTGTCGATGGGCGACTACGTGTTCATGGGCGGCCTGGCGGCGGTGCACCAGTTCTCCCGCGTGGGCCGCTACAGCTTCATCGGCGGCCTGGCGGCGGTGACGAAGGACGTGATCCCCTACGGCTCGGTGTGGGGCAACCACGCCCACCTGGAGGGCCTGAACCTCGTGGGTCTGAAGCGCCGGGGCTTCTCGCGCGAGGTGATCTCCAACCTGCGCGCCTCCTACCGCCTCATGTTCGGGCCTGAGGGCGCCTTCTCGGAGCGGCTCGAGGACGTGGGCCGCGTCTTCGCCCATTCGCCGGAGGTGATGGAGATCGTCGACTTCATCCGCGCCGACGCCTCGCGCCCGCTCTGCCTGCCGGCCCTGGCCTGAGCGCCGGCGTGGCCGAGGGCGCGCTCGGCCTGATCGCCGGGGGAGGGGACCTGCCGGTGGCGCTGGCCGCACGGTGCGTGGCCGCGGGCCGCGCGGTGTTCGTCATCCGGCTCAAGGGCTTCGCCGACCCCGCTGTGCTGGCCGCCTTCCCCGGCGCCGACGCCGGGCTGGCCGAGCTCGGCCGCTGCATCGACCTTTTGCGCGAGGCCGGCTGCGCCAGCGTCTGCTTCGCGGGCAATGTCGCGCGACCCGACTTCGCCGCGCTCAAGCCCGACTGGCGCGGCGTGCGCGAACTGCCGGGCGCCATCGCCGCCGCGCGCAAGGGTGACGACGCCCTCCTGCGCTTCGTGCTGGGCGTATTCGCGCGTGAAGGCTTCCGCATCGAGGGCGCGCATGAGGTGGACGCCGCGCTGATGCTCCCCGCAGGCGCGCTCGGGAGCCTCTCCCTGCCGCCGCAGCATGCGGACGACGCGGCGCAGGCGCTGCGCATCGCCCGGGCCATGGGCGCGCTCGACATCGGGCAGGGCGCCGTGGTGGCCCACGGCGTGGTGCTGGCCGTGGAGGCGCAGGAGGGCACCGACGCCATGCTGCGCCGCATCGCCACCCTGCCGGCGGCGGTGCGCGGCGCGGGCGGCGTGCTGGCAAAGGCCCCCAAGCCGATCCAGGAGCGCCGCGTCGACCTGCCGACGGTGGGCGTCGCCACGCTCGAAGCGGCGGCGGCGGCGGGTTTGGTGGGGATCGTCGGCGAGGCCGGCGGTGTCCTCGTGCTCGACCGCGCCGCCGCCGCCGCCGCCGCCGACCGGCTCGGCCTGTTCGCCTGGGGCGCCGACCCCGGCTAGCGCGCATTGCCCGCAGGCCGAAGCGGCGTATGAAGGCGCTCCCCCTGCTCACAGCCCCGCGACCCGCCATGAACGCCCCCGTGCGCGACCTTCGCCCCGCTTCCAGCGGCTTCTTCTCCGCCGACCTCGCCGCCACAGATCCCGAGGTGTTCGCCTCGGTCGGGCGCGAGATGAAGCGGCAGCAGGAGCAGATCGAGCTGATCGCCTCGGAGAACATCGTCTCGCGCGCCGTCTTGCAGGCGCAGGGCACGGTGCTGACCAACAAGTACGCCGAGGGTTATCCGGGCAAGCGCTACTACGGCGGCTGCGAGTTCGTCGACGAGGTGGAGCGGCTGGCCATCGCGCGCGCCTGCGAGCTGTTCGGCGCGAAGTTCGCCAACGTGCAGCCCAACTCGGGCAGCCAGGCCAACCAGGCGGTGTTCCTGGCGCTGCTGCAGCCCGGCGACGTGTTCTTGGGCATGGACCTGGCCGCGGGCGGGCACCTGACCCACGGCTCGCCCGCCAACGAGAGCGGCAAGTGGTTCAAGCCCGTCGCCTACGGCGTGCGGCGCGACGACCAGCTGATCGACTACGACGAGGTAGCCGCCATCGCCGAGCGCGAACAGCCCAGGCTGATCATCGCTGGCGGCTCAGCCTATTCGCGCCCGATCGACTGGGCGCGGTTCCGCCGGATCGCGGACGGCGTGGGCGCGATCCTGATGGTGGACATGGCCCACTACGCGGGCCTGATCGCGGCGGGCGCCTATCCCTCGCCGGTCCCGCACGCCCACGTGTGCACCACAACCACCCATAAGACCCTGCGCGGTCCGCGCGGCGGCATGGTGATGACCAATGACGAGGCCATCGCCAAGAAGATCAACTCCGCGGTCTTCCCGGGCCTGCAGGGCGGCCCGCTGATGCACGTCATCGCCGCCAAGGCCGTGGCCTTCGGGGAGGCGCTGCAGCCGGACTTCAAGGTCTACGCCCAGCAGGTGGTCGACAACGCCCGCGCGCTGGCCGGCCAGCTGATGGACGACGGGTTCGACATCGTCTCCGGCGGCACCGACAGTCACCTCATGCTGGTCGACCTGCGGCCCAAGGGCGTCACCGGCAAGGCCACCGAGCACGCGCTCGAGCGCGCAGGCCTGACCTGCAACAAGAACGGCGTGCCGTTCGACCCGGCGCCCTTCACCGTCACATCCGGCGTGCGCCTGGGCACGCCCGCGGGCACGACGCGCGGCTTCGGCGTCGACGAGTTCCGCACCGTCGGGCGGCTGATCACCCGGGTGGTCGACGCTCTCGCCTCCAACCCCGAGGGCGACGCCGCGGCCGAGGCTTCCGCCCGCGAGGAGGCGCTGGACCTGTGCCGCCGCTTCCCCATCTACGGCTGAAGGCGGCCATGCGGGCGCGCGGGAGTTCAGACTAGGTGCGCTGCCCCTTCTGCGGCCATGCCGAAAGCCAGGTGAAGGACAGCCGGCCTTCGGAGGACAACGCCGTCATCCGCCGCCGCCGCGCCTGCCCCGAGTGCGGCGGGCGCTTCACCACCTTCGAGCGGGTGCAGCTACGCGAACTGGTCATCGTCAAGCGCTCCGGCCGGCGCGCCCCGTTCGACCGCGAGAAGCTGGCGCGCTCCATCGACATCGCCCTGCGCAAGCGCCCCGTGGACCAGGAGCGGGTGGAGCGCATGATCTCCGGCATCCAGCGCCAGCTGGAGAGCCGCGGCGAGACCGACATCGCCTCCTCGGTGGTGGGCGAGGCGATCATGTCCGCGCTCAAGGCGCTCGATGAGGTGGCCTACGTGCGTTACGCCTCGGTCTACCGCGACTTCCGCGAGACGTCGGATTTCGCCAAGTTCCTAGGCGACGAGGGGCTGCACGAGGGCGGGGAGGCGCGCTGATGACCTCGCCGACCCCCAGACCTCGCGCTCCCACCTACCAGGACCGCTCGGTGGCGCGCTTGGCCGCAGTGCAGGCGCTTTATCAGATGGACGTCGCCGGCGTCGGCGTGGAGGCGGTGGTGCGCGAGTTCAGCGACCACCGATTCGGTGGCGACATCGAAGGCCACATGCTGGCCGAGGCCGACGAGCCGCTCTTCGCCGAAATCGTGCGCGGCGTGGTGGCCGAGCAGGCGTTGGTGGACGCGGCGGTCGTCAAGCGCCTCGCCAAGGGCTGGAAGCTGCAGCGGCTGGACGCCACCGCCCGCGCCATCCTGCGCGCCGGCGCGTGGGAGCTGATGCGCCGCCCCGACACCCCCACCGAGGTCGCGCTCGACGAGTACGTGGAGCTGGCCAAGGCCTTCTTCGAGGGCCCCACCGAGCCCGGCTTCGTCAACGCCGCGCTGGACGCCGTCGCGCGCGACGTGCGGCCGGCCTGAGGCGCGCCTAGCGTGGCGTCCGGTGGCGACCTGGACGAGTTCGGCGAGATAGCGCGGCTGTTCCGACCCCTGGCCGAAGGCGCTCCCGAGGCGCTGGGCCTGACCGACGACGCCGCCCTGATCCCCGTGCTCGACGACGAGCTGGTGGTCACCACCGACACGCTGGTGGAGGGGGTGCACTTCCTCGCCAAGGATCCGCTCGACCTGGTGGCCGCCAAGCTTCTGCGCGTGAACCTCTCCGATCTCGCCGCCAAGGGGGCGGCGCCCTACGGCTACCTGCTCAATCTGGCCTGGCCCCAGCACGTGGGCGCCGCCGGGCGGGCGCGCTTCGCGCAGGGCCTGGCGCGCGAGCAGGCGCGCTTCGGCCTGCGCCTGTTCGGCGGCGACACCGTGCGCACGCCGGGCCCGCTCACGCTCGGTGCGACGCTGTTCGGCCGCCTTCCGCCCGGACGGATGGTGCGGCGCGACGGGGCGCGGCCGGGCGACGTGCTGCTCGTCTCGGGCGCGATCGGCGATGGGGGGCTCGGCCTGCAGGTGCTGACCGGTCGCCTTCGCCTCGATCCTGGCGCGACCACAGCGCTCGTCGCGCGCTATCGACTGCCCGAGCCGCGCCTCGCGCTGCGCGAGGCCCTGCGCACCCACGCCGCCGCGGCCGCCGACGTCTCCGACGGTCTGCTGGCCGATGCCGGCCGGATCGCCGCGGCCTCGCGATGCCGCGCCGAGGTGGCGCTCGACGCCCTGCCGCTCTCGCCCGCCGCCGCCGCATGGCTGGACGCACAGCCCGACGACGCCGGCGCCCGCGCCTATCTGGCCGCGGCCGGGGACGACTACGAGATCGTCTGCGCGGCGCGCCCCGGCGTCGCCTCCGCCCTGTCCGCAGCCGCCGCGGCGGCGGGCGTGGCGCTCACGGTCATCGGGCGGATGGGCCAGGGGGAGGGCGTCACGGCCACCTTCCACGGCGCGCCGATCCACGTGGAGCGCCTGGGCTGGGTGCACGGCGAGTCGATCCAGGGCGCCTCGACACCGCGCGTTCAGACCTGAGCGGTAGGGAGCGCGCATGCAGCGCCCCACGGTCATCGTCTTCGCCGCCGCCCTGATCCTGGCCGGGCCCGCCATGGCGGCCGAGAAGAAGACCGAAACCTCCGCGGATCATCAGGTCGACATCTCCACCGTGGCCCTGCCGGTGGTGTGGCGGGCGCGGGTGGTGAACTACGTCTTCATCGACGTGCGGCTGAACCTCGCGCCGAAGGTCGACGCCGCCAAGCTGCGAGAGAAGGAGCCCTATCTGCGCGACGCCCTGGTGCGCGCCGGCCACCGCACGCCCTTCACGCGCCCGTGGGACTTCACCCACATCGACGCGCAGGCGCTGGCGCGCGCGCTGCGCCCCGACGCCGACCGCATCGCCGGGCCCGGCGCGGTGCTCTCGATCGAGGTGACCAAGCAGACGCCGCGCCAGACCTCGGGCCTGCCGCAACGCCCGAAGCCGCCTGCGCCGAACGCGCCGACGCCGGGCCCTACCGGATGAGGGGATCGCCGGGGCCTCGATGAAGCGCCCAGAAGCCGGTCGGGCCCTGAAGTCAGGTCCGCCCGCGGCGTCAGTGGCCGCCGCGAGGATTGCCCGGGTCGTTGTCCTGCGGCAGGGCCCCGGCCGCGCCGATGGTGCCCAGCACCTGCTCGACCCACGACAACGAACGCCCCCGCGTCGGCGTCTCGTGCGGGTTGTAGGCGATCTGGTAGCCGTTCTTCAGCGTCAGGTGCTCGACGTTTGTGACCTTCTCGTCCGCCCCGAAGGTGATGCGCACTACGTCGCGCGTGCGCACCTGCGGCTTGTAGTACGCATACTCATCGGTGATCTGGGAGATGTAGTACCACGTGTTCGGGTCGAAGGTCGCCTTTTCGGAAGGCGAGCCGAGCTGCGTCAGCACGGTGGACTTGGTGTCGGTCCCTACCTTCACGTTCTGCGGCTTCTCCTCCTGCGCCTGGAAGCCGTTGTAGCTGGTCACCGGCGCGCATGCCGTGGCGGCCAGCCCTAGAGAAACGACTGCGGCGACGGCGAGGAGGGTCGGGCGGCGGAGCATGCGGGCGGGTCCGGAATGGGCGCGAAGTGCGCGCCGACGGAAGCGGGCTTTGACCTATCGCGCGCGGGCGCCTAGTTCAACGCGCTCCGCAATGGCCGTTCGTCGCGGCGGAACCAAGGCGCGGCCCGCTCGCCGCAAGGGTCCATGCTGAACCTGCGCTCCCCCTTCGCCCAGCGTCCCGCCTACAAGGCGGGTGGGTCGCTCTACGCCACTGCCGCCGCCCAGGCGCGCTCGCCCGCCTTCTACCTCGAAGGCGGCGTGGCCGACTCGATCGAGGGGCGCTTCGAACTCTACCTGCTGCACGTGGCGCTGGTGGTGAACCGGCTGCGGGGCTGCGGGCCGCGTGCGGCGGAGACCAACCAGGTGCTGTTCGACGCCTTCCTCAAGGGGCTGGACGACGCCCTGCGCGAGATGGGCGTGGGCGACCTCTCCGTGGGCAAGAAGATGCGCCGCCTGGGCGAGGCCTTCTACGGTCGCGCCAAGGGCTACGCGGCGGCGCTGGCGGACGGCTCGCGCCCCGAGCTGGAAGCGCTGGTCGCCCGCACGCTCTTCGCCGAGCGCCCCGATGCGGCCGAGCGCGCCGGACCGATCGCGCACTACGTCGTCGAAGTCGATGAATCGCTCGCCGCACAGCCGCTGGAGGCGCTGCTGACCGGCAAGGTGCACTTCCCCGGTTTCACCATGCCGCAGGAGACGAGCCGATGACCGACGCCGCCCCCTGGTCAGTCACCGCTCCCGTGGCGAACGCCGCGCGCGGCCTCGACCTCATGCTGGAGGCCGACCCCGGCGCCTGCGCCCGCATCGCCAAGGCCTACGACCTGGAGGGCGTCGTGCGGTTCGCCGGCGAGGTTGCCTTCACGCCCTGGCTGGACGGACTGCACCTGCGCGGCCGCTGGTCGGCGCAGGTGACTTACCTGTGTGGCGTGACGATGGAGCCCTTCCCCGCCGAGCTGGAGGGCGAGCTCGACCTGCACCTCCTGCCGGAAGGCAGTCGCCACGCGCCCGCGGCCGACGCCGAGCCGCTCAGCGATCCCGAGGCGCCGGAGCCGCCGGAGACGTTCACGGGAGACACGCTCGACGTGGGCGACCTCCTCTGCCAGCACCTGGCGGTGGCGCTCGACCCTTATCCACGCAAGCCGGGAGCCGAGTTCACGCCGCCGTCCGAGCCCGAAGAGCCCTCGCCCTTCGCCGCCCTGGCCGGCTTGAAACCGCGCGCATGAACGGTGGCGCAAGCGCCTTGCATGGCGCCGGCGGGTCGCTAAGGTCCACGCCCGTTCGTGGCGCCTTCCCGGTCGCGCCCGGAGTGTGAGCGTCCCGTCCGTGCCCGCGTCCATCTGCATCGCCGTCGACGCCATGGGCGGCGACAACGGACCGCCCGTAGCCGTCGCCGGGGCCGCGCGCGCCCTGCAGCGCCTGGCGGGGCGAGAGGTCCGCGTGCGTCTGCACGGCGATCCCGAGCGCATCAGCGCCGAGCTCGCCCGTCATGCCGGATTGAAGGACACCTGCGACGTTGTTCCCGCCGACAAGGTGATCGCCGCCGACGAAAAGCCCGCGCAGGCGATGCGGCGCGGCAAGGGCTCGTCGCTCTGGGGCGCGATCGATGACGTGAAGACGGGCGCGGCGCAGGCCGTCGTCTCGGGCGGCAACACCGGCGCGCTGATGGCCATCTCCAAGCTCATGCTGCGCATGACCGGCTCGCTCGACCGGCCCGCCATCGTGGCCAGCTGGCCGACGCTGAAGGGCGTCACCTCCGTGCTGGATGTCGGCGCCAACATCGAATGCGACGCCGAGCAGCTGATCGAGTTCGCCGTGATGGGCGAGGCCTTCCATCGCGCCGTGCACATGAAGGGCGCGGGCACGCCCGCGGTGGGCGTGCTCAACGTCGGCTCGGAGGACCAGAAGGGCCATGAGGAGGTGCGCGAGGCGCACCGCCTGCTGCGCTCGGGCGCCGCCCCCATCCGCTACCACGGCTTCGTGGAGGGCGACGACATCGCCAAGGGCACGGTCGACGTTGTGGTCACCGACGGGTTCACCGGCAATGCCGTGCTCAAGACCGGCGAGGGCCTGGCGCGCTTCTTCGCCCAGACCCTGCGCGAAACGCTCACCGGCGACCCGCTGGCCATGGCGGGCGGCTTCCTGGCGCAGGGCGCGCTGCGCAGGATGCGCGTGCGGCTCACGCCCCCCGGCGGCGGCCCGCTGCTGGGGCTGAACGGGGTCGTCGTGAAGGCGCACGGCGGGGCGGATGCGGCGGGCTTCGCCGATGCGCTCGTCATCGCCCACGACCTCGCCGCCAGCGACTACGCCGGCGAGATCGCCCGCAACATGGCCGCCGTGGCCGCAGCGCCAACGCCCGAGCCCGAGGAGGCGCACGCGTGATCCGCTCGGCCGTCACGGGCGTCGGCGCCTACCTGCCCGAGCACGTGGTCACCAACGACGAGCTGGCGCTCACCGTCGACACCAACGACGCCTGGATCCGCGAGCGCACCGGCATCGTGCAGCGCCACCGCATGGCCGACGACCAGGCCGTCTCCGACCTGGCCACCGCCGCCGCTCGCCAGGCGCTGGAGCGCGCCGGCCGCACCGCCGCCGATGTCGACCTGATCGTGGTGGCCACCACGACGCCCGACCTCACCTTCCCCGCCACCGCCGCCATCGTGCAGCGCAAGTTGGGCGCGCCGGTGGGCATCGCCTTCGACGTGCAGGCGGTGTGCTCAGGCTTCGTCTACGCCATGAGCGTGGCCGACGGCTTCGTCGCCCGTGGCCTCGCCAAGTGCGCGTTGGTGGTCGGCGCCGAGGCCATGACCCGGCTGATGGACTATTCCGACCGCACCACCTGCGTGCTGTTCGGCGACGGCGCTGGCGCCGTGGTGATGGAGCCGGTCGAGGGGGAGGGCACCACCGCCGACCGCGGCCTCCTGGGCTTCGCGCTGCGCTGCGACGGGACGAAGCAGGACCTGCTCTACGTCGACGGCGGGCCCTCCACCAACGGGCAGGTCGGCCACCTGCGCATGCAGGGCCAGCAGGTGTTCCGCCACGCGGTGATCAACATCACCGAAGCGGTGGAGGCCGCCGCCGCAGTGGCGGGCGTGGCCGTCTCGGAAGTGGACTGGTTCATCCCCCACCAGGCCAACCAGCGCATCCTGCAGGGCGTGGCCCACCGCCTCGGCGTGCCGGAGGCCAAGGTGGTCACCACCGTGGCCCAGCACGCGAACACCTCCGCCGCCTCCATCCCGCTGGCCATGGCGCAGGCGGTGGAGGACGGGCGCATCCGGCCCGGCCAGCTCCTTCTGATGGAGGCCATGGGCGGCGGCCTCACCTGGGGCGCATGCGTGGTGCGCCTCTGAGACGCCCCGCCGCGGCGGCGGGTCGCCTTGACGCGCTTTCGACCTCCATGCTGGCATAGTTCGACAAGGGAGGCCTGCATGGATGCCGGAACACTGACGCGTGCCGACCTGGCGGACGCGGTCATGCACGAGCTGGGGCTCGGCCGTCAGGACTGCGCCGCGCTGGTGGAGCGCGTGCTGGCGCTGACGTGCGAGGCCTTGTCGGAAGGCGAGGCGGTCAAGCTCTCCGGCTTCGGCGTCTTCGAGGTGCGCGCCAAGACCGCGCGGATGGGGCGCAACCCCAGGACGGGCGAGCCGGCCGCCATCGTGCCGAGGCGGGTGATGTCGTTCCGCGCCTCGCAATTGCTCAAGGGCCGCATCGCCCGCGCCCACGCCGCCCGCGCGCCCGTCGCCGCCCCCCCGCTGCGCGCCGCCAGCGGCTGATCCGAGGACCCGCGCGCTGGCCGTCAAGGGACCGCAGGCGTTCCGCTCGATCTCCGAGGCGTCGGCGGAGCTAGGCCTTCCCGCGCACGTCTTGCGGTTCTGGGAGACGCGCTTCTCCTTCATCCGCCCGATGACCCGCTCGGGCGGCCGGCGCTTCTACCGCCCCCAGGACCTCGACGTGCTGCGCGGCGTGCGCGCGCTGCTCCACGACGAGGGCCGTTCCATCAAGGACGTCCAGCGCCTGCATCGCGAAGAGGGCTTGGCGCGGGTGATCCGCGCCGGCGCCGGCCACACCGCGGCCCGCGAGCCGCCAAACATCGCGCCCGCCGAGGCGATGGCGAGCGGCCCGCGACCCGCCCTCGCCGAGGGGGCCCGGCGCACGCTGGACGAGGTGCTCGCCGACCTGGAGCGGGTGAAGGTCGACATCGACCGCCTCCTCGCCGCAGCGCCGCAAAGCTGATTGCCCCGGCCGGGACGCGCGGCTATACGCGCCCTCCCGTGATCGGAGCGTGGCGCAGCCTGGTAGCGCACTTGACTGGGGGTCAAGGGGTCGCAGGTTCGAATCCTGTCGCTCCGACCACGGGTCGACCCCCGCCCGCGGCGGTTCAGCCGCCGCCGTTCATCCAGCGGATCAGCGGGATCACCGGCACGCCCCACAACGTTCCGGCGATCGCGAAGTAGACGAGCCGCACCGCCTGGTTGTCCGGCACGAAGCGGTAAAGCGCACCCACCGCGCCTACGTAGAACAGCAGGAAGGCGAGCACGCCCAGCGAGCCGACGAGTTTGCGCACGCGCACCGGCAGGCCTGCGGGTCGCTCGAGGGTGGCGTCGGGCTCCATGCGGCGCGGTGTAGGCGCGCGTCCGCCGGCGCACCAGCCGCCCGGCGTGGACGCGACCGCGGCCTGCGCGTAAGCCCCGCCCGCACCTCGGAGCCCTCATGCGCTGGAGCTACAATAAGGAGCGGTCGCGCTCGGTCGCCGCCTGGCTGTTCCTGCTCGCCGCCCTCGTCGTCGCGATGGTCGTGGTCGGCGGCGCCACGCGGCTGACGGGATCGGGCCTTTCGATCACCAGCTGGAAGCCCGTGCGCGGCGTTATCCCGCCGCTCAACCTCGCCGACTGGCGCGCCGAGTTCGCCGCCTACCAGCGCATCCCGCAGTATCGGCTCATCAACGCCGGCATGACGCTCGACCAGTTCAAAGCCATCTTCTGGTGGGAGTGGAGCCACCGTCTGCTGGGCCGGATCACCGGGCTGGTGGCGTTCCTGCCGTTCTTCGCATTCCTGGCGCTGCGCCGCATCCCGCGCCGGCTGATCGTCCCCTGCATCGGCATCCTCGCGCTGGGCGCCCTGCAGGGGCTGGTCGGCTGGTGGATGGTGGCCAGCGGTCTGCAGGACCGGGTGGCCGTCGCGCCCGAGCGGCTGGCCACCCACCTGGGCGTGGCGCTCGTGCTGTTCTGCGCCTGCCTGTGGGTGGGGCTCGACGCGTGGACGGGGAGGGGGCGCGCCGGCGCCTTCGCTGCGGGGCGCTGGCGCTGGGCGCCGGGCGTGCTGTTCGCCATGGCCTTCGTGCAGTGCCTCATGGGCGCGCTGGTGGCCGGAAGCCGCGCCGGGCTGATCGACGGCGACTGGCCCAGGATGGGCGGCCGCTGGTTCCCGCAGGACTACGTGGCGCCGGGGACGAGCCTCGCCCACTCGCTCGTGCACAGCCAGCCGGCGGTGCAGTTCGACCATAGGATCGGCGGCTACCTGCTGTTCGCCGCCGCCGTGGCTTTGGCGGTGGTGCTGCGACGCGACGCGTACACGCCGACGCCGATGCGCAGGCTGGGGCACGCCCTCGCCGGCGCGGTGTTCCTGCAGATGCTGCTGGGGATCGGCACGCTCTTGATGGGCGACCCGATCTGGATGGGCGCCGTCCACCAGCTCGGGGCCGTGGGCGTGCTGGGCGTGGCTCTGGCGTCGTTCTGGCAGGCGGGGCGGGTGTGAGCGGCGGTCGAGCGCGCTTGAACGCGCGTTTCCAGCGTCCTTGCGGATGGCTGCGCGCCACCGAGGACGGGTCAAGGCCGTAGAGCGCAGTGAAGCGGAGCCCGCCTTGACGCGACCGAGCACGGCGGCATGACCTCGCCGATGAGACCCTGATAACGCGCCTCTCCAGCTCGGTCCCTTAATCACCGGTACCAGAATACCGCACAGGCCAATCTGTTGTCCTGTAAGCGTTTGCGCGTCCGCACCGCACGCGAAGAGTTGACACCGGCCCCTTACGCTCGTATCCCGCCGCCTCCTCACGCCGCGCCCCAAGGTGCGGCCCCATCCGGACCTCACCCCCATGCTCAACAAGACGACGGCTTCGCTGAAGCCGGCGGACGTCGAGAAGACCTGGATCGTGATCGACGCGCAGGATGCCGTGGTCGGCCGCCTCGCCTCGTATGTCGCGCTCCGCCTTCGCGGCAAGCACCGCCCCGACTACACCCCCCATGTCGACTGCGGCGACCACGTGGTGATCGTCAACGCCGAGAAGGTGCGCTTCACCGGCAAGAAGCTGCAGCAGCAGACCTACTACTGGCACACCGGCCACCCCGGCGGCATCAAGGAGCGCACGGCCGACAAGATCCTCGGCGGCAAGCACCCTGACCGCGTGATCCGCAAGGCTGTCGAGCGCATGCTGCCCAAGGAGAGCCCCCTGGCGCGCAAGCAGATGACCCAGCTGCACGTCTTCGCCGGCCCCGACCACACCCACCAGGCCCAGTCGCCTCAGACGATCGCCTTCGGCGACCTCAACTCCAAGAACGTGCGAGGCGCCTGATGAGCGACGTCACCCCCCAAGAGATCGACGCCGCCGCGGCTGAAGGCGACCGCGGTCAGGGCGTCCTTGAGCCCGTCACCCGCGGCCAGGGCTTCGACGCGCTGGCGTCGATGAGCTCGAATCCCGAGGCGCTGTCGCAGGCCGTCGTGTACGAGCCCAAGATCGACGCCCAGGGCCGCGCCTACGCCACCGGCAAGCGCAAGAACGCCATTGCGCGGGTGTGGATCAAGCCCGGCCGCGGCGCGATCACCATCAACGGGCGCGACCAGCAGATCTACTTCGCCCGCCCCGTGCTGCGCATGATGATCGCCCAGCCGCTGGCCGTGACCGACCGCCTGACCCAGTTCGACGTGGTCGTGACGGTGGAGGGCTCGGGCCTCTCCGGCCAGGCGGGCGCCATCCGCCACGGCCTGTCCAAGGCGCTGACCTACTACGAGCCCGGCCTGCGCGCCGCGCTGAAGCCCCACGGCTTCCTCACCCGCGACTCCCGCGTGGTCGAACGCAAGAAGTACGGCCGCGCCAAGGCCCGCCGCTCCTTCCAGTTCTCCAAGCGCTAGGTCCGGACCTCGGACCAGGGATTACGGGGCGCTCCGGGAGACCGGAGCGCCCTTTCTCGTTTCGGAGGATGCGCGTGACGTCGATGGATATTCGCACGGGCGAGAACGTCGACTTCGCCGCCCTGAGCGTCGTGGCGGCGGCGGCCTACACCCACGCCTACGCCGAGCTCTGGTCGAGCCCCGCTCACCTCTCCGTGCGCCTCCAGCGGTTCACACCCTCCGCGCTGCAGGCGTGGGCCGCCGAGCCGGACGTCCGCCTCTTCGTCCCCTTCATGGGCGAGGCGCCGGTCGGGTTCATGGGCCTTTGGGCGCGCTCGGCGAACGCCGTCGACGGCGATGGCGCAGCGATGGAGTTGCACCGGATCTACCTGCTTCCCAATGCGATCGGGAGAGGCTTCGGTCGGGCGCTGCTGGCGCGGGCGGAAACTGAGGCGCGCGCCTCAGCGGCCCCCGCGCTGTGGCTCAAGAGCATGGCGGATGCGCCCGCCCGCAAAGCCTACGTGCGATGGGGCTTTCGCACGATCGGCGAAGCGCGGTTGGATAACGACCTGCCCGCCCGCTCCGCCATGGTGGTGATGCGTAAGGAGATCGCCGCATGAGCGTGCGCGTGTTCATCGACGGGGAGGCCGGCACCACCGGCCTGCAGATCCGTGAGCGTCTGGAGGGGCGCGATGATGTGGAGCTCCTCTCCATCGACCCCGCCCGCCGCAAGGATGCGGTCGCGCGCCGCGATCTCCTGAACGCCGCCGAGGCGGTGATCCTCTGCCTGCCCGACGAGGCGGCGCGCGAGGCCGTGGCGCTGATCGAGAGCCCGCGCGTGCGGGTGATCGACGCCTCGACCGCCTACAGGGTGGCGCCCGGCTGGGCCTACGGCTTCCCGGAGCTTTCGCCCTCGTATGCCGAGGCGATCCGCGGTGCGGCGCGGGTGTCGAACCCCGGCTGCTATCCGACGGGCTTCCTGGCGCTGGTGCGCCCGCTGGTCGACGCCGGAGTCGTGCCGCGCGACTGGCCGCTGAGCGTCGACGCCGTCTCCGGCTATTCCGGCGGCGGCAAGGCCATGATCGCCGAGTTCGAGGACCGCAGCTCGCCGGTCTTCGTCGAGACGGCCTATCGGCTCTATGGGCTGCACCTCTCCCACAAGCACGTGGTCGAAATGCGCGAGCACGCGGGCCTCGCGCACGACCCGCTGTTCGCCCCCGCCGTCGGGCGTTTCGCGCAGGGCATGCTGGTGGAGGTCCCGCTGCAGCTGTGGGCCCTGCCGGGTGCGCCTAGCGTGGCCGATGTGCACGCGGCGCTGGCGGCCCGCTACGACGGGCAGCACTGCGTCGAGGTGGTCGGGCTGGAGGACGCCCGTGCCCTCGAGACGCTCGACCCCGAGGCGCTGAACGGCACGAACCGCCTGCAGCTGTTCGTGTTCGGCTCGGAAGAGACGAAGCAGGTCCGCCTCGTCGCCCGCCTCGACAACCTCGGCAAAGGCGCGAGCGGCGCCGCGGTGCAGAACCTCGAGCTGATGTTCGGCCTCGCCACCTAGGAGCGGACCTTCACATAGCTGCCCGGCGCCTCCTCGAGGGCGGGGAGCGGGCCTGACGCGGGGTCGCGGGCGGCGACCTTCTCGCCCGAGCGTTCGGCCAGCCAAGCGCTCCAGTGAGGCCACCACGAGCCGGGGCGCTTCTCGGCGTCGGCCAGCCAGTCCTCGATCTTCGGCGGCAGGTCGGGGTTGATCCAGTGCTGGTACTTGTTGGCCGCCGGCGGGTTGATCACACCGGCGATATGACCAGAGCCCGCCAGGGTGAAGGTGACCGGGCCGCCGAACAGCCGCGCCCCGCGATAGACCGAGCGCATGGGCGCGATGTGGTCCTCGCGCGAGCTCTGCACATAGACGGGCGTCTTGACTTCGGAGAGATCGAGCCGCTCGCCGCCGACCTCCAGCTCGCCTTTGGCCAGGCGGTTCATGCGGTAGAAGTCCTCCAGATAGTTCACGTGCAGCGTCTTGGGCATGCGGGTCTGGTCGGAGTTCCAGAACAGGAGGTCGAAGGCGGCCGGCTCCTTGCCCAGCAGGTAGTTGTTGACGAAGAACGACCAGATCAGGTCGTTGGCGCGCAGCATGTTGAAGGTGTCGGCCATGGCTTTTGAAGGCAGCACGCCGCCCCCGGTCTCGATGCGAGTCCTGAGATCCTCCATCCACTCGTCGGAGGTGAACATCAGGAGGTCGCCGGCCTCGGCGAAGTCCTGCTGGGCGGCGAAGAAGGTGGCCGAGTTCACCGCGGGCACGCCGCGCTTGGCCATGTGCGCCAGGGTGCAGGCCAGGAGCGTGCCGGCGATGCAGTAGCCCACCGTGTTCACGTGCGGCTGGCCGCTCTGGCGCATCACCTGCTCGATGGCGGTGTAGGCGCCCTCGGTCATGTAGTCGTGCAGGGTGTAGTGGGCCAGCTCCGGCCCGGGGTTGACCCAGGAGGCCACGAACACCGTGAAGCCCTGGCCCACCAACCAGCGGATCAGCGAATTCTTCGGCTGCAGGTCCATGATGTAGTACTTGTTGATCCAAGGCGGCAGGATCAGCAGCGGCGTGGCGTAGACCTCTTCGGTGGAGGGCGAGAACTGGATCAGCTGGAACAGGCTGTTCTGGAACACCACCTTGCCTGGCGCGGTGGCGACGTTCACCCCCACCTCGAACTGGTCGTACTGGGTCTGGGCCACCGCAAGCCCGTCCGCCCCGCCGCGGGCCATGTCGCGGGCGAACTGCTCGGCGCCGCGCACCAGGCTCTCGCCGCCGGTGGCCAGCATTTCGCGCAGGGCGGCGGGGTTGGTGAAGAGGTTGTTGGCCGGGGAGGCGGCGTCGGTCATCACCTTGGTGGCGAACTCGGCGCGGCGCTTGACGAGCGGCTCCACCCCCTCGGCCAGGGCCACCATGCCGTTCATCCACTCGGACGCGATCAAGTAGCTCTGCTTGATCACGTCGAAGGCGGGATTGTCGCTCCAGTCGGGGTCCTTGAAGCGCTTGTCGTTGGCGGCGGGTGCGATCACCGGCTCGACGGGCTCGCCCGCCATGCGCCTGGCGGTGGCGCTCCACAGCGCGGTGAAGCGCGCCTGCAGGTCCGCCTGCGCGCGGGCCATGACCTGCGGCTGGGCGGCCAGCGCCTCGCCTACCGCCTTGAAGGCGTCCGCCGCGTGCAGGGGATCGGCGGAGGCGCCCGCAGCCGGGTCGCGCGCGCCGGCTGCGCCGGTGAGCGCACCCTGCGCCATCGCCGAGGCCTTGGTGAGGTTGGCGCTGAGGCTCTCCATGGCCGTGCGCCCCTCGGGCGTCAGCCAGGCGTTCAAGCCAGCCCAGGCCTGGGCGCCGGGGCTGAGGGCGGCTGCGGCGGGCGGCTGAGCAGCGGGCGCAGGCGCGACCGGCGCGGGCCCGGCCAGCGGCGGATCGCGGGGCTCTGCGAGGGTGGCTGCGTGTTCGTCGGCCATGGCGTTGCGCTCCCGTGTCGCGCAGGCGGCGTGGCCCGCATGATCTTTCCCCGCTCCGGCGAACATCGCATAAGCAGGCCCATGTCGGGAACGCCTTCGCCTGCCGTTCGGTCGCGCCGCCTCGTTGCGGCCTGCGCGATCGCCGCCGCCTCGCTCTCCGCGACGGGCTGCGCCGACGTGGGGCGCGTGATGACCTTCGGCGGTAACGACATCAACATCGAGAGCCCGGTGGCCCCCGCCGCCATCGCCGCCACCAAGGTGCGCTACGTCACGCCACGCTTCTCGGAGATCCCGCCCAAGCCGCTGAACGCGCCCTCGCCCGGCCTGATCAAGCGGCGCGTGCAGGGGCAGGAGGCCGAGCGCGCCACGCTGGACGCCTGGGTCGACGCGCATCCGCCGATGACCGGAAACACAGAGGGCTTCGCATCCACCAGCCGCGCCACCGCGCAGAAGGGCGGTGCGGCCCCCGTACAGGACAACACCGCCGCGGCCGAGGCGTGGGCCGCCCAGGTGCGCGCCTCGGCCGCGCCGCCGCCTCCTCCTCAGTAGGCGCGCGCCTCGCGTGACGCCTGAGTTCCACAAGATCCGGCGGCTGCCGCCGTACGTGTTCGAGGAGGTCAACCGCCTCAAGGCGCGCCTGCGCGCCGGCGGGGCCGACATCATCGACTTCGGCATGGGCAATCCGGACATGCCCACCCCGCCGCACATCGTCGACAAGCTCATCGAGACGGCGCGCGACCCCAAGGCCGGCCGCTACTCGGCCTCCAAGGGGATCACGGGCCTGCGCCGCGCCATGGCCGGCTACTACGCACGCCGCTTCGGCGTGGAGCTCGACCCCGAGACCGAGGTGATCGCCACGCTGGGCTCCAAGGAGGGCTTCGCCAACCTGGCGCAGGCGCTGACCGCGCCGGGCGATACGGTGATCTGCGCCAACCCGGCCTACCCGATCCACCACTACGGCTTCATCATGGCCGGGAGCGTGATCCGCCACGTGCCGGCGCTCTCGCCCGAGCAGTACCTGGCCGGCATCGACCGGGCGGTGCGCAACTCCGCCCCGCCGCCGACGATCATGATCCTGAGCTATCCGTCGAACCCGACCGCCCAGTGGGTCGACCTCGACTTCTACCGCGAGGCGGTGCGGCTGGCGCGCAAGCACGAGCTGATGATCCTGTCGGACGTGGCCTATTCGGAGATCTACTTCGGCGACAACCCGCCGCCCTCGGTTCTGCAGGTGGAAGGCGCCAGGGAGATCGCGGTGGAGGTGAACAGCCTCTCCAAGACCTTCGCCATGGCGGGCTGGCGCATGGGCATGGTGGTGGGCTCGGCGCGTATCTGCGCGGCGCTGGCGCGGGTGAAGAGCTATCTCGACTATGGCGCCTACACGCCCATCCAGGTGGCGGCCGCGGCGGCGCTCAACGGCCCGCAGGACTGCGTCGAGGAGATCCGCGCCACCTACAAGGCCCGGCGCGACGAGCTGGTGCGCAGCTTCGGCCGCGCGGGGTGGGAGATCCCCTCGCCCCCGGCCTCCATGTTCGCCTGGGCGCACCTGCCGGAGCGCTGGCGCGACGTCGGCTCGCTCGCCTTCGCCAAGGCGTTGATCGAGGAGGCCGGCGTGGCCGTGGCGCCCGGGGCCGGCTTCGGCGAATACGGCGAAGGCTACGTACGCATCGGGCTCGTTGAGAACGAGCACCGCATCCGCCAGGCCGCCCGCAACGTGAAGCGCTTCCTCGCCGAAGCCGACCCGGCCGCCTTCGCCGTGGCGGCGGAATGATGCGTGGACTTATCCCTCTGGAGCGCGGCGGGGGTATGCTGGGCGGGATGTCGCTTCACCATCTCGCGGAAACCGGACTCCACATCGTCACCGGACTTTTCCGCTGGGAGAGTCCAGCGTCGAAAGCCCTTTCTCCGCAAGGCTTCGGCGCCCCCGACCGGACAGTCCGGACGGACTCTTTTCCGCGCCGAGAGTCCGGCGTTCGGGCGGCGTCCACATGAGCGCGCGCACCTGGCGGCTGGGGGTGGCGGGGCTGGGCGTCGTCGGCGCCGAGCTCGTGCGGCTGATCGGAGAGCGGGCCGATTTCCCGCCCTCGGGCGAGCACATCGTGGTGGCCGGCGTCAGCGCGCGGCGGCGCGATCCGGCGCGCGAGGGGGGCGCGACTTGGTTCGACAACCCAGCGAAACTCGCCGCCTCGCCCGACATCGACGTCTTCGTCGAGCTGATCGGCGGGGCCGAGGGGCCGGCGCGGGCGGCGGTGGAGGCGGCGCTGCAGGCCGGCACGCCGGTCGTCACCGCCAACAAGGCGCTGATCGCCACCCACGGCGCGCGGCTGGCGGCGCTGGCCGAGGCCCGCGGCGCGGCGCTCCTGTTCGAGGCGGCGGTGATGGGCGGCGCGCCGGCGGTCAAGCTGGTGCGCGAGGCGGTGGTCGGCTGCCGCACCCTGCGCATCGCCGGCATCCTCAACGGCACCTGCAACTACATCCTCTCGGAGATGGAGGCCTCGGGCCGCGACTTCCGCGAGGTGCTCGCCGAGGCGCAGGCGCTGGGCTACGCCGAGGCCGATCCCACCACCGACGTCGGCGGCTTCGACGCGGCGCACAAGATCGCCATCCTGGCCGCGCTCGCCTTTGATGCGGCTCCCAATCTGGAGGCGGTGGAGGTCAGCGGCATCGGCGATGTGCAGCTGCTCGACATCCGCTTGGCGCACGCTCTGGGCTACCGAATCAAGCTCATCGCCGAGGCCGGGCGCAACGCGGTGGGGGAGGGCGCCTCGGTGCGCGTAGCCCCCGCGCTCGTGCCGCTGGCGCACCCGCTCGCGCAGGCCGGCGGCGCGCTCAACGCCCTGTTCGTGGAGGGCGAGCGGACGGGCCGGCTGTTCCTGCAGGGCGCGGGCGCGGGCGCCGGGCCTACCGCCGCGGCTGTGGCCGCCGATATCGCCGACGTGGTGGGCGCCGCGCGCCGCCCGGTGTTCCAGCGCCCCGCCGCCGGGCTGAAGCCGCTGGCGGCGGCGGACCGCTCGACCCGCCGCGGCCAGGCCTACATGCGCCTGATGGTGCGCGACCGGCCGGGCGTGCTGGCGGCGGTGACCGAGGCGCTGGCCGAGGCGGATGTCTCCATCGACAGCCTGTTGCAGCGCCCGGTCGAGCCGCAGGGTCTGGTGCCCATCGTGCTCACCACCCAGACCGCGCCGGAAGCGGCCATCGCCTCGGCGGCCGCCGCCATCGGCGCGCTGGAGGCCGTCGCGGAGCCGCCGCGGGTGATCCGCATCGCGCGCCACTGATCTTCGCGCTAGAGAGCGCACCGCAAGGCGCGGGCCGCGACCAGACGGCCCCGCCGGGGAAGGACCCACCGCTCCGTGACCGATAAAGCCGATCTCTCGTTCCGCAACCTCACCCTGGACGTCGCCCGCGTCACCGAGGCCGCCGCCATGGCCAGCGTGCGCATGGTCGGGCGCGGCGACGAGAAGGCCGCCGACCAGGCCGCCGTCGACGCCATGCGCCGCTCGCTCAACAAGCTGCAGATCCGCGGCCGCATCGTCATCGGCGAGGGCGAGCGCGACGAGGCCCCCATGCTCTACATCGGCGAGGAGGTGGGCACGGGCATGGGCCCCGAAGTCGACATCGCGCTCGACCCGCTGGAGGGCACGACCCTCACCGCCAAGGCCATGTCCAACGCGCTGACGGTGATCGCCTTCGCGCCTCGCGGCGGCATGCTGCATGCGCCCGACACCTACATGGACAAGATCGCGGTGGGCCCAGGCCTGCCCAGGGGCGTCATCGATCTCGACGCCACGCCGGGCGACAACGTGCGCTCGCTGGCCAAGGCCAAGGGCTGCGACCCCTCCGACATCACCGCCTGCGTGCTCGACCGTCCGCGCCACCGCGAGATCATCGACCAGCTGCGGGGGCTGGGAACGCGGGTGAACCTGATCACCGACGGCGACGTGGCCGGCATCATCCACACCGCCGATCCCTCGACCGGGGTGGACATCTACCTCGGCCAGGGCGGGGCGCCCGAGGGCGTGCTGGCGTGCGCCGCGCTGAAGTGCGTCGGCGGCCAGTTCCAGGGGCGCCTGGTGTTCCGCAACGACGAGGAGCGCGCCCGCGCCAAGCGGTTGGGCCTCCCCGAGGCGGACTTCGACCGCAAGTACGACCTCGACGACCTGGTGACGGGCGACGCTGTGTTCGCCGCCACCGGCGTCACCGACGGCGCCCTCCTGGAGGGCGTGCGCTACCGCGACGGCATGGTGCACACCCACACGCTGGTGATGGTCTCGGCCACCGGCACCTCGCGCGAGATCCGCATGAAGCGCCGGGCCAAGGATCGCTAGGCTCCGAAGCCGCACCGCTGCGCGGCGGGGTTAGCCTTCCTGCAGTCGCTCCAGGAGCAGGCGTAGCGCCGTCTCCACCGCGGCCAGGCGCACCTCGCTGCGGCCCAGGTCTCCGTAGCGCTCCACGTGGTTGCGGGGGACGCCGCCCTGCACCGCGGTGGCGAAGTGCACGAGGCCCACGGGCTTCTGCGCCGTGCCGCCGCCCGGCCCGGCCACGCCGGTGACCGCCACGGTCAGCTCGGCGGAGGCGGCGGCCAGCGCGCCTTCCGCCATGCGCCGCGCCACGGGCTCGGAGACCGCCCCGCGGTCAGCGATCATGTGGGCGGGCACCCCCAGCAGCGTCTGCTTGGCGCCGTTGGAGTAGGTGACGAAGCCGCGGTCGACCACCGCCGAGGAGCCCGGGACCTCGGTGAGCACGCCCGCGACGAGCCCCCCCGTGCAGCTCTCCGCCGTGGCGATGCGCCAGTTGCGGGCGCGCGCCGCGTCCCGCACCTCGCCCGCGAGGTCGAGCAGGGGCTCGGGGAAGAGGCTCACGCGGGGGCCTCGACCGACACCGCGGCCTGGGCGACCATGCCCTCCTCGCGGCCGGTGAAGCCCATGCGCTCCATGGTGGTGGCCTTCACGCTCACCCGGTCGAGCGGCAGGCCCAGGAGCTCGGCCACCCGCGCGCGCATGGCCTCGCGGTGCGGCTTCACCTTGGGGCGCTCGCACACCAGCGTGATGTCGGCGTTGACCACGCGGCCGCCCCGCTCGCCGACGAGCTTCAGAGCGTGCAGCAGGAACTGGTCGGAGGCCGCGCCCTTCCATTGCGGGTCGGTGGGCGGGAAGTGGTCGCCGATGTCGCCCAGCGCCATGGCGCCCAGCACCGCGTCGGTCAGGGCGTGCAGGCCCACGTCGCCATCGGAGTGGGCCACGAAGCCGTGGGTGTGGGGGATGGCCACGCCGCAGATCATCAGGTGGTCGCCGGGGCCGAACACGTGGGCGTCGAGCCCCGCGCCCGTGCGGAAGCAGGTTCGATCCGTGCGGGCGGGTGCGCTCGCCGTGGACGTCGCGGCGGCGTACGCCTCGGCCATGGGGAAGTCCTCCGGATAGGTGAGCTTGAGAAGGCGGGGATCGCCCGGGACCAGCACCACGCGCCCGCCCGCGGCCTCGAGCACGGCGGCGTCGTCGGTGGCGGCGCCGCCCGGCCAGGCGGCGTAGGCGCGCACCAGGGCGTCGAAGCGGAAGGCCTGGGGCGTCTGCGCCCGGAAAAGCTCGGCGCGCTCGACCGTGGCGGTGACGCGGCCCTGCGCGTCCGCGCGCTTGAGGGTGTCGGGGACGGGCAGCGCCGGCAGCGCGCCCTCGGCGTCGGCCAGCGCGGCGAGCAGCGCCTGCACGTGAGCGGGCGTGACCAGCGGTCGCGCCGCATCGTGCACCAGCACCGCCTCGGGCGGCGGCTCGGCGAGCGCGGCGAGGCCTGCGCGCACCGAGTCGATGCGTTCGGCGCCGCCATCCACGCAGCGCCAGCGGGGCAGGCCCGCCAGCGCCTGCGCGCAAAGCCCGGCCGCAGCGGGCGAGGTCGCCACGACCACCTCGGCCGCGCCTGCGTCCAAGAGCGCCTCCACCGACCAGCGCAGCACGGGCTTGCCGGCCAGCATGCGCCACTGCTTCGGCAGGTCGCCGCCCGCGCGCAGGCCGGCGCCGGCGGCCACGATCACGGCTCCCCAGGTCATGGCGGCGGCTTCTCGGGCCTAGGAGGCCACCTGTCCAGCGCTGCGGCGGGGTGGACGCCCGTTGAGACAGGGGCCAAGCTCGCCGTCATGGACCTGCCCCCCCCAGGCCCGCCCGCGCCGCTCGCCGTCGTGCCGCTCGACGCCCTGCCGTTCCCCGCCCTGGTCGTGGAGGCCGAGTCGTGCGTGGTGCGCAGCGCCAACTCCGCCGCCGCCGAGCTCTTCGGCGCGCGCGCCACCCGGCCCGGCCAGGCCATCGACGCGTTGCGACCGGCGGGAAGCGAGCTCGCTCGCCTGGCGCAGCGGGCGGCCGCAGGCGAGGGCCCGCTGCGCCAGTCCGCCGTCGGCCCGGTCGAACTCGGCGCGTCGCGGCTTAGCGACGGCGCGGCGCTCCTGACGGTGCATGCCATGCTGGGGCCCGATGCGGGCGCGCCGGGAGCGGACCTCCTGGCCGCCGCCGCCGGCCTTGGGCGCACCCTGGCGCACGAGATCAAGAACCCGCTGGCCGGGGTGCGCGGCGCCGCCCAGCTGCTGCGCGACGAGGCGACGCCTGCGGCGCGCGACCTCCTGCAGCTCATCATCGACGAGACCGACCGCATCCGCCGCTTGGTGGACGAGGCCGAGGCGCTCTCCGACGAGCGGCCCGGCGCGCGCCGGGCCGTGAACCTGCACCGCGTGCTGGCGCGGGTGCGCACGCTGACCCAGTCCGCCTCACGCCGGCCGATCCTGGTGCGCGAGAGCTACGACCCCTCGCTGCCGCACGCCTTGGGCGACGAGGACGCGCTGGTGCAGGTGTTCCTCAACCTCGCCCGCAACGCGGCGGACGCGGCCGCCGAGCGGCGCGAAGGGGGCCAGATCGTGCTGGCCACCGCCTTTCGCCATGGCGCGCGCGCGCGCATCGCCGCCGCCCCCGGCTGGCGGCCCGCGCCGCTGGAGGTGCGCGTCGAGGACAATGGCGGCGGCGTCGATCCCGGCGTGCGCCAGCGCCTGTTCTCGCCCTTCGTCACCACGAAGCCCTCGGGCTCGGGCCTGGGCCTGACGGTGGTGGCCAAGATCGTGGCCGCCCATGAAGGCGTGGTCGATTTCCAATCCGAGCCGGGGCGCACCGTGTTCCGCGTGCTTCTCCCCGCCGCCGAGAGCTGAGCCCTCATGCCCGACGCCGCCGCGCCCAAGGTGCTGATCGCCGACGACGACAACTCGATCCGTCTGGTGCTCAGCCACGCCTTCACCCGCGCCGGCTTCCAGGTGCGCGCCACCGGCGCGGCCGCCACCCTGGCCAAGTGGGCGGCCGAGGGCGAGGGCGACGTGATCGTCACCGACGTGATCATGCCCGACGAGAACGTGTTCGAGGTGCTGCCCCGCATTCGCCGGTCGCGCCCCGACCTGCCGATCATCGTCATGAGCGCCCAGACCACGCTCCTGACCGCGGTGGCCGCCGCCGAGCGCGGCGCCTTCGAGTACATGCCCAAGCCCTTCGACCTGGACGACATGGTCGCCGCCGCGCGCCGGGCCGTCGCGCCCCGGGGGCACGCGGCCCCCGCCCGGGCCACGCGCGACGCCGACCTGCCGCTGATCGGCCGCTCCCCCGCCATGCAGGCGGTGTACCGCACGCTGTCGCGGCTGCTAACGGGCGACGAGCCGGTGCTGCTCACCGGCGAGACCGGCGCCGGCAAGACGCTGGCCGCCCGGGTGCTGCACGACCTCGGCGCCCGCCGCGACGGCGCCTTCACGACCGTGGCCGTCGGCGGCCTCTCCGGCGCGGAGCTGGAGGCCCGGCTGGCGGGCGAGGCGGGGGCCTTCGCCCGGGCCCGGGGCGGCGACCTCCTGCTCGACGGCGTGGATCGGCTCGACGGCGACGCCCAGGCGCGCCTGGCCGGTCTTCTCGACGCGCAGGACGAGGCGGGCCGGGCGCCGCGCCTCCTGGCCACCGCCGGCGCCTCGGGCGTGGAGGAGGGGCTTGCGCCCGCCCTGCGCCACCGGCTCGGCGCTGTGGAGCTGCGCATGCCACCATTGCGCGAGCACCCGGAGGACGTGCGCGACCTGGCTTCCGCCGCCCTGCGGCGGCTCGCAGACGGGGGGACCCCGCGATCGCTCGACGGCGACGCCCTGCGCCGTTTGGAGCGCCACCCTTGGCCAGGCAACGTGCGCGAGCTCAACAACCTCATGCGCCGGCTCGTGCGGCTGCACGCGGGGGCTCGGCTGGAACTCGCCGCCGTCGAGGCGGTGCTCTCGGCCTCGCCGGAGGCGGTTGGCGACGCCGAGGCCGCCGCGGCGCAGCGCTTCGCCACCGCCGTGGACGACCTCTTCGCCGCCGGCGCACCGCAGCCGGGCGTGCATGAGCGCCTCGTCGCCGCCCTGGAGCGCCCGCTGCTGCGCGCCGCCCTGGCCGCCTCCGGAGGCGCGCAGCTGCGGGCGGCCGAGCTCCTCGGCATGAACCGCAACACTCTGCGCAAGCGGCTGGGCGACCTCGGCCTGCGCGACTGAGGCGCCGGCGCAACAGCAGGTGTTGATTGCAGGGCGCACCCGGGCGAGACTTGGGTCAATGTCGCGTGTCGCCCTCCCGCCAGCGCCGGCCCTGACCGCCCCCCTGGGCGGCGAGGACCAGGCGGGTCGCCGCGCCGGTTTCGCTGCGGTCTACGCCTTGACGGCGACAGTGACGGCGGTCGCGGTGGCGGTCACCGCCTTCGGCCCCGGCACGCGGCCGCTGGAGACCACGAGCCGGCTGGCGGTCGGGGCGCTGGCGGTGAACCTGGTGCTGATCCTTGGCATGGCGCTCGTGGGCGCACGGCGCGTGCGCAACCTGTTCGCCACCCACCTGCCCGATGCGGGCGCGCGCCTGCACCGGCGCTTCGTGGGCCTGTTCGCCCTGGCCGCCGTGGTGCCCGCCGTGATCGTGGCGCTGTTTTTCGGCCTGCTCGTCACGCGCGGGGTCGACAGCTGGTTCTCGCGCCGCGTGTCCACCGCGGTGGAGGCGACGGCCGACATCGCCAAGGCCTATGTGGCCGACCAGATCAACGCCATTCAACGGCGACTGCCCAACGTCTCGTCCGACCTCAACCACGCGGAGCCGTACTTCGTGCAGAGCCGCCTGCAGTTCGGCCAGGTGATGCTGAACGAGCTGGCGCTCAACGACTTCAGCGCGCTCTACGTGATCGATGGCGACGGACGGGTGCTGGCCCGCGCCGAACAGCGCGACGCGCCGCCCTTCCTCGCGCCCCCGCCCGACATGCTGCGCACGCGGGGCGCGGATGCGCCGCTGCGGCTCGACGCCAGCGATATGGCGCGGGCCGTGTTCCGCCTCTCCGCCTATCCCGACGCTTACGTCTATGTGGTGCGGCCGCTGGGCGAAGGTGCGATGGCCCAGTTGCGTCGGGCCGAGAGCTCGGTCGTGGCCTATCACGAGGCGGAGCGCTCGCGAGGGCGGGTGCAGCAGGTCTTCGTGCTCAGCTACGTCTCGGTGGCGCTGCTGGTCCTGATCGGGGCGGTGTGGGTGGGGCTTGCGGTGGCCAACCAGATCGCCACGCCGGTGGCGCGCCTGGTGCGGGCGGCCGACCTGGTGGCGGGCGGCGACCTCAGCGCGCGCGTGCCCACGGGCAAAGAGCCGGCGGAGATCGCCGTGCTGTCGCGCGCCTTCAACCGCATGACCTCCGATCTCGACGCCCAGCAGGAGGCCCTGCGCCGGGCGGGGGAGGAGGCGCGCGGGCGGCGCGACTTCATCGAGGCGGTGCTCTCGGGCGTCAGCGCCGGTGTGCTGGGGCTGGATGCTCAGGGCGCGGTGTCGGCGGTCAACCAGCGGGCGCTGGCGCTTCTGGGGCTGGAGGGGCGCGAGGTGCTCGGCCGGCCGCTGGTCGAGGTGGGGCCGGAGCTGGTCGACATCGCCGAGCGTGCGCGGCGCGCCGGGCAGGAGGCCGAGACCGAGGTCGACGTCGTCCGCGGCGCCGACTCGCGGCGCCTGCGCAGCCGCGCCGCCCCCGCCGCCGACGCGGGCCTCGTGCTCACCTTCGACGACATCACCCGCCTCGTCTCGGCCCAGCGCAACGCCGCCTGGCGCGACGTGGCGCGGCGCATCGCCCACGAGATCAAGAACCCCCTCACGCCCATCCAGCTGTCCGCCGAGCGCCTGCGCCGCCGCTATCGCAAGGAGATCGTGAGCGACGTGGAAATCTTCGACCGCTGCACCGACACGATCATCCGCCAGGTGGGCGACATCGGCCGCATGGTGGACGAGTTCTCCTCCTTCGCCCGCATGCCCCAGCCGGTGTTCGCCCCCGCCGACCTGGCCGAGCTGGTGCGCGAGACCGCCTTCGCCCAGCGCATCGCCTATCCCGACGTGGCCGTGGAGGTGGATGAGCTGGCCCCGGCGCCCATTTCGGCCGATGCGCGGCTCCTGGGCCAGGCGCTGGCCAACGTGCTCAAGAACGCCGGCGAGGCGGTGGCGGCGCGCGTCTGCGCCCAGCCCGAGCCGCCCGGCGCGATCCGCGTGCGGCTGAACGAGAGCGGCGGGCAGGCCTGCGTCACCGTCGAGGACAACGGCGTGGGCCTGCCCACCCGCGACCGCGACCGCTTGACCGAGCCCTACGTCACCACGCGCGAAAAGGGCACGGGCCTTGGTCTGGCCATCGTGAAGCGCATCCTGGAAGAGCATGGGGGCGAGCTGCGCCTGGGCGATTCGGCGCAGCCTCCCGGTGCGCGCGTCACGCTTACGCTGCCCCTCCTCGCCCGGCCGGCCGCCCTGGCCGCGGAATAGGACGACCCCATGGCCGCAGACATACTGGTGGTCGACGACGAGGCGGACATCCGCGAGCTCGTCGCCGGCATACTCGAGGACGAGGGCTTCAACGTGCGCACCGCCGGCGACAGCGATGCGGCGCTGGCCGCCATCCGCGCGCGCCGCCCCTCGCTCCTGATCCAGGACATCTGGATGCAGGGCGGCGGCCTGGACGGGCTGGAGCTGCTCGACCTCATCAAGTCGGTCGACGCCGACATGCCGGTGCTGATGATCTCCGGCCACGGCACCATCGAGACCGCGGTCAGCGCCATCCAGCGCGGCGCCTACGACTTCCTGGAGAAGCCCTTCAAGTCCGACCGCCTGCTGCTCCTGGTCGAGCGCGCACTCGAGGCGGCGAGCCTCAAGCGCGAGAACCGGCGGCTGCGTGCGCAGACCATCACGCCCGACGGCTTCATCGGCCGCTCGGCAGCGGCCCAGCAGCTGCGCTCGATGATCGCGCGCGTGGCGCCGGCCAACAGCCGCATCCTGATCTCGGGGCCGCCCGGCTCGGGCAAGGAGGTGGCCGCGCGGCTCATCCACGGCGCCAGCCCGCGCGCCCGCAGCGAGTTCGTGCCCATCTCCGCGGCCGGCGTGACGCCCGAGCGGATGGACGCCGAGCTGTTCGGCGAGGAGGGGGAGGGCGGCAAGGCCCACAAGGTCGGCGTGTTCGAGCGCGCCCACGGCGGCACCCTGTTCCTCGACGAGGTGGCCGACATGCCGCGCGAGAGCCAGGGCCGCATCCTGCGTGTCCTGGTCGAGCAGCGCTTCCGCCGCGTGGGCGGCGACCAGGACGTGCAGGTCGACGTGCGGGTGGTGTCGTCGACCTCCAAGAATCTGTCGGAGGAGATCGCCGAGGGCCGCTTCCGCGAGGACCTGTTCCACCGCCTCAACGTGGTGCCGGTGCGCGTGCCCGGGCTCTCCGAACGGCGCGAGGACATCGCCGAACTGGTCGGTTACTTCATCGACCGCATCAGCCAGACCACGGGGCTGCCCAAGCGCACCCTGGGCGAGGACGCGGTGGCGACGCTGCAGGTTCACGACTGGCCCGGCAACGTGCGCCAGCTGCGCAACAACATCGAGCGCCTGCTGATCCTGGCCACCGGCGATCCCTCCGAGGTGATCAGCGCCGAGAAGCTCCCCGCCGAAGTGGCCGCCGCCGGCGCCGCCGGCTCGGTCGGGCCCGAGCGCATCATCGCACTCCCGCTGCGCGACGCGCGCGAGGTGTTCGAGCGCGAGTACCTCGCCGCCCAGATCCTGCGCTTCGGGGGCAACATCAGCCGCACCGCCGCCTTCATCGGCATGGAGCGCTCCGCCCTGCACAGAAAGCTAAAGTCGCTTGGCGTGGCCCCCATGCGCGGCGGCGAGGAGGACGACGAGGCGTGAGCGCCGTCGTCGACCTGCGCGCCGCCGCCGAGGCGCTCACCGAGACATGGTCGCCTCGCGTGGTGGCGCAGGTGAACGGCCAGCTGGTGAAGGTCGCCCGACTGGAGGGCGAGTTCGTCTGGCACGACCACGCCGGCGAGGACGAGCTGTTCCTGGTGCTGGCGGGCCGGCTGGAGATCCGGTTCGAGGATCGCCCGGCGGTCGTCCTTGGGCCGGGCGAGATGATGGTCGTGCCGCGCGGGGTGCGTCACAACCCGCTTGCGGCGACACCGACGCTGATCGCCCTCTTCGAGCCCATGGCGACAGCGCACACGGGCGAGGTCGTCACGCCTCGCACGCGATCGCTCGCCGAGCAGCTGGCGGACTGAAGCGTGTCACGCTGGGCTTACGTCGACGGGCGCTGGACACGCCACGCCGAGGCGAGGGTGCATGTGGAGGACCGCGGCTTCCAGTTCGCCGACGGCGTCTACGAGGTGTGGGCGGTGTTCGACGGGCGCCTCGCCGACAGCGAAGGCCACTTCGCGCGGCTGGAGCGCTCGCTCGGCGAGCTGCGGATCACACCCCCGATGAGCCGCGCCGCCCTCGCGCAGGTGCTGACGCAAGCCATCCGCCGCAATCGGGTGCGCGACGGCCTCGTCTATCTGCAGGTCACCCGCGGCCGCGCGCGGCGCGATCACGTCTTCCCCGCGCCCGGAACCCGCCCGACGCTGGTCGTCACGGCCAAGCCGCTCGATCTGGCCGCGGCCGAGGACAAAGCCGCCTCGGGCGTCGGCGTCATCACCGTGCCGGAGAGCCGCTGGGCGCGGTGCGACATCAAGTCGGTGGCGCTCCTGCCCAATGTGCTGGCCAAGCAGGCCGCCCGCGAGGCCGGCGCCTACGAGGCCTGGTTCGTAGACCGCGAGGGCCTCGTCACCGAGGGCGGCTCGACCAACGCCTGGATCGTGGACGCCGCGGGCGTGCTGCGCACCCGCGACACCGCCGCCAACATCCTGCGCGGCGTCACCCGCGCCGGCGTGCTCGACCTCGCGCCCGAACTGCAGCTCAGGGTGGAAGAGCGGCCTTTCACCGCGGCCGAGGCGCAGGGCGCGCGCGAAGCCTTCGTCACTGCGGCCTCCACCCTGGTCATGCCCGTGGTGCGGATCGACGGCGCGCCGGTGGGCGACGAACGCCCCGGCCCTGTCGCCACCGCCCTTCGCCGCCTATATCTGCAGCGCGCCCGCGCGGCGTGACCGGCCCAGCGTCGGGCGCCGCCGTGGCGCATTTGTGTGTTGGGAGCGCCGTCTCCCGCCAAGTTTGAGGACCCGATGTCGAACGACAAGAAACAGAACCTGCAGGACACCTTCCTCAATAGCGTCCGCAAGACCAAGACGCCGCTGACCATCTTCCTCGTCAACGGCGTCAAGCTGCAGGGCGTGGTCACCTGGTTCGACAACTTCTGCGTGTTGTTGCGCCGCGACGGCCAGAGCCAGCTGGTCTACAAGCACGCCATCTCCACCATCATGCCCTCGCAGCCCGTGCAGCTCTACGAGCCGCCGGTGGACGACGGCGACGACGAGGACGCTTGAGCACGAACGACACCCCTCAGCGGCGCGACGGCGTGGACCGTCGCGCCAGGCCCGAGCGCGCCTTCGTGCTCCATCCTGCCCGCGCCGGCCTGAAGTCGCTGCGCACGCCCGAGCAGCGGCTGGAGGAGGCTGTTGGGCTCGCCTCTGCTCTAGACCTGGAGATCATCGACTCGGCGGTCGCGCCTGTGCGCACGGCCACACCGGCGACGCTCCTGGGCTCCGGCAAGGTCGATGAGCTCAGGCTCGACTTCGAGGCGCAGGAGATCGACGTGGTGGTCGTCGACGACGCGCTCACGCCGGTGCAGCAGCGCAACCTGGAGAAGGCGTGGGGCCGCAAGGTCGTCGACCGCTCGGGCCTGATCCTGGAGATCTTCGGCCGCCGGGCCCGCACGGCCGAAGGCAAGCTGCAGGTGCTGCTGGCGCGGCTGGAGTACGAGCGCTCGCGCCTCGTGCGCACCTGGACCCACCTAGAGCGCCAGCGCGGCGGCACGGGCGGCACCGGCGGCCCCGGCGAGACCCAGATCGAGCTCGACCGCCGCCAGATCGGCGACCGCATCGTCCAGCTCAAGCGCCAGCTGGAGGAGGTGCGCCGCACCCGCGCGCTGCATCGCGCCGCCCGCGCGCGCCGGCCCTACCCGGTGGTGGCGCTGGTCGGCTACACCAACGCCGGCAAGTCGACGCTCTTCAACCGGCTGACCGCGGGCGGCGTCCTGGCCAAGGACATGCTGTTCGCCACGCTCGACACCACGCAACGCGAGCTGCGCCTGCCGGGCGGGCGCCCCGCCATCCTGTCCGACACCGTGGGCTTCATCTCCGACCTGCCGCACGAACTGGTCGCCGCCTTCCGCGCCACGCTGGAGGAGGTGGAGGAGGCCGACCTCGTGCTGCACGTGCGCGACATCGCCGACAGCGCCACCGACGCCCAGGCCGCCGACGTGCAGGCGGTGCTGGCCGACCTGGGCGTCGAAGCCACCGACCCGCGGCTCATCGAGGTCTGGAACAAGGCCGACCGGCTGGACGGGGACACCCGCGCCGAGCTCGAGGTCCGCGCAGGGCGCCAGCGCGCCGCGCCGCCCGCCGTGCTGGTCTCCGCTGTCACCGGCGCGGGCTGCGACGACCTTCTGCAGGTGGTGGCCGAGCGTGTCGACGATGCTCCGCCGCTCACCGCCGAGCTCGCGGCAGGGGAGGGGGAGGCGCTGGCCTGGCTCTACCGCCACGGCCGCGTGACCGACCGCGACGATCGTGAGGACGGCTCGGCGCGCCTGAGCGTGCGGTTGGACGCCCAGGCGCTGGGCCGCTTCGAGCGCGCCTACCCGGGCGTGCCGCTCGCCGCCGAGCCGCTCGCCGCCGCCGCCGAGTAGCCCGGCGGGAGCTGCACCGGGCGCCTCGCCGTCGTCAGCCCGTGGCGCGCGCCAGCGTCTGCGCCGCCGCGCGCTCGAGCGCCGCGGCGGGGCTCTCGCCGGGCGCCAGCTCCGCAGCCCCGGTCGCGAACTCGACGGTGAAGGGCGGGCGGTCTTCGCCGGCCTCGAAGGCTGTGCAGCCGATCACCGCGGCGATGCGCTCGGCGGCGGCGCTGGCGGCGGTCAGGCGCGAGCCCGGCAGCGCCAGGGCGAAGACGTCGGTCGAGAGGCGCGCGGCGGTGTCCTCCACCCGCACCAGGCGCCCCACCATCGACCCGATCTGCGGCATGGCCCGGTCGAACCAGCCGTCGTCGCGCACCATGCGCGAGGTCAGCGCCCGCGGCGCGGCGCGCAGCACCGCCACCGACAGCGCACGCCGCCGCGCGGGCAGGGCGCGCGCCAGGCGGCCCAGGTGGGCGGCGAAGAGGTCGCGGGTGAAGAGCCCGGTGGCCGCATCCATCAGCCCCGGCTCGCGCCCGGCGGCCAGGGCGTCGCGCAGCGCCTGCTCGCGGCGGTGGGCGCGCGCCAGCGAGAGGATGCGCTCGGCGGCGGCGGCGGGGCTGACCTCGGCGTGGGCCACGTCGGACAGGCCCTTGCCGAAGGCTTCGGCCAGGCCGACCTGCACCCCCTCGCGCCCGTAGAGCACGGTGGGGATGTGGTAGAGGCGCGTGTTGCGCCGCATGCCGCCTGCGATGGAGAGCGCCTCCGCGTGGGCCGCGCCGGTCCACAGCACCACTGCATCGAAGGCGCGTTCGTGCAGGTAATCGAAGGCGGTGTAGGCGGTGAGCGCGGCGGTGATCTCGGCGCCGCCGGCGGCGAGGGCGTGGGCGAGCGCCAGGAACTTGGGCGCCGGCTCGCCGATGGTGAGCACCTGCAGCGGCCTGGCCTCGACGCTCTCGGGCGCGCGGACCGGCGCGCCACCCGCGGCGAGCGTCTGCGCACGCAGCTCGAACTCCTCCTCGCCGACGGCGGCGCGCACCAGCGTCTCCAGCCGCGCGGCCACCTGTGCAGGATGGGCGGGCGGCGCCAGCACCAGGTCGAAGCCCAGCGGCTCCAGGGCGGGGCCCGGCTCCGCCAGCGCCACGACCGGCAGACGACGGGGCGCGGCGAGCGCGCGCAGGCGGCGGGGGAGGGCGGCGAACTCGGCCGAGCCGTCCAGCGTGACCAGCACCGCCTCGAGCGCCAGGTCCGCGACCGCCGCCTCCGCGCAGGCCGCATCGGCGCAGAGCAGCGGCGGCCAGCCCAGCGCATCCAGCGCGTCGGCGACCGCGGGCGCGGCCTCGCCCCGCCGCGTCACCACCAGCACGCGCGCACGCGACAGCTGCGCCAAGCCGTCGTTCACCTGTGGCCTCGCGGAGCGATCACGCCGCATGCTAGCGCGCCGCCCTTAACGGAGCGCTCGCGCGCACCACGAAGACGAGCTCGCCGCGCGGCCCCTCTGCGCTGTGAACGAGCTCGGCGCCCGCCTCGCGCGCGAAGTGCGGCACGTCGATGCGCGCGAGGGGGTCGTCGGCCAGGAGGCGCACCTGCACGCCGAAGGGCGCCGCCTCCAGCGCGCGCCGAAGGCGAAGGGTGGGAACGGGGCAGCGGTGCCCGCGCGCGTCCACCTCGATCGGCGGCGTGGTCATGGCGACGGGTGTGGAGCGCGCGCGCGCCCTCCGCAAGCTGAACGATTCGGCGAGGCGGGCCGTTGGCGCAGGGATTCGCCCTGGGAGCCCGTGACATGGCCGTCCGTCCGACCTGGCAGGGGCACCTGCGCCTGTCGCTCGTCACCTGCCCAGTGGCTCTCTATACGGCCACCTCCAAGGCGGGGGACGTGTCGTTCCACCTGCTGAATCCGAAGACCAACAACCGAATCAGAATGGTCACCACCGATCCCGACACCGGGCCGGTGAACCGCGGCGACCTGGTCAAGGGCTACGAGGTCTCCAAGAACAGCTACATCGTCATCACCGACGAGGAGCTGAAGTCGGTCAAGCTGGAGTCGACCAAAACCATCGACATCGAGCGCTTCGTCGCCGCCGACGAGATCGACCGGCTGTACTGGAACGACCCCTACTACCTCACGCCCGACGGCGGGGTGGCGGGCGAGGCCTACGGCGTGATCCGCGACGCCCTGCGCGCCACCGACCGCATCGCCCTGGGCCGCGTGGTCCTGCACACCCGTGAGCGCCTGCTGGCGCTGGAGCCGCGCGACGACGGCATAGTCGCCTGGAGCCTGCGCAGCGCCGACGAGGTGCGCGACGCCGCGTCCTACTTCGAAGGCGTTTCCAAGGCCAAGACCGACAAGAACATGCTGGCCATCGCGGAGAAAATCATCGAGCAGGGGGAGGGGGACTTCGACCCCTCCACCTTCACCGACCGCTACGAGGAGGCGCTGAAGGCGCTGATCGCCTCCAAGGGCAAGGGCCAGGCCCCCGTCACCGCCGAGCCGCCCAAGGACACCGAGGTCAGCGACCTGATGGAGGCCCTGCGCAAGAGCCTGCAGCACGGCGCGGGCTCCACGGCTGCGCGCAAGCCCGCCGGCCGGGCCGGGATCGCCAGCGCGGCGCCCAAGTCCGCGCGGCGCAAGCCAACCACGCGCCGCAAGGCCAGCTGAGGCCGCTCAGGTCTGTGTAGGTTCTCTTCGATGGCCGTCCAGTTCCCTGGCCGCCGCCTCGGCTCCTCTCATCGCTCTGTCGCGCTCGGCCTTCGTTCGCCCGAAGCGCAGTCTGTTCTGCTCGGCTTGCGCCACGTCGGCGGCGCGCGCGCGCGCCTTGCGGGCGCGGTTGAGGTTGATCGGCTTGGCCATGCGCGTTCTCCCGGCAACCCCCGTCCGCTGGCCACGTTTGCTGCGGGACCCCACTAAAAACAAGGAGCTACCCCATGGTCAACGCCACGCAGATCGAAGAGCATTTCGAGGTCGTCGGCTCCGACGGCCACCATGTCGGCAAGGTCGACCACGTGATCGGCGACAATATCGAATTGGCCAAGATGGATCTCGCGGCCGGCTTTAAACACCACGTCATCCCCCTCTCATGGGCGACGCGCGTCGAAGATAAGAAGGTCGTGCTGTCGCTGACCGCCGACGACGCGAAGTCTCGCTGGGAAGAAAAAAAGATCAGCTGATCGGGATGGGCGCGCTGCTCTCGGCGCGCCCTATCGCCTGAGTTTGGCTACTATGATCCGACTTGTCCTGAACATTGTTTGGTTCGTCGCGGGGGGCTTGGTATCAGGCCTTATGTGGCTCCTGGCCGGTTGCCTGCTGGCCATCACCATCATCGGTCTGCCGTGGGCGAGCGCGGCGTTCCGTATAGCGGGGTTCGTCTTCTGGCCATTCGGCAAGGAGATCGTAGACCGATCCATCTCGGGCGATCGCGACGCAGGCACGGGATGTCTCGGCGTTGGTCTAAATGTCGTCTGGTTTCTTCTGGCAGGCTGGTATCTGGCGCTCATCCACCTCGCCATCGCCCTGGCCGAGGCGGTCACCATCATCGGCATTCCCTTCGCCATCAAGGATGCGCAATTGGCGATGCTGGCGCTGGCGCCGATCGGCCGCGATGTGGTCAGGAACCGCTGAGCGGCCGAGACCTACCCCGGCGAAATCATTTTCTCGGGCCGTACCAGCGCATCGAACTCCGCATCGCTGACATAGCCGCCGCCGACGGCCTCCTCACGCAGCGTCGTGCCGTTGTGATGGGCTGTCTTGGCGATCTTGGCCGCGGCGTCATAGCCGATCTTGGGCGCCAGGGCGGTGACCAGCATCAGCGAGCGCTCCAAGGCGGCCTTGATGTTATCCTCGCGCGCCGAGATGCCCGCGATCATGTTGTCGGTGAAGCTCACCGCCGCATCAGTCAGGAGCCTTGCCGACTGCAGGAAGCTGTAGGCCATGACCGGATTGAACACGTTCAGCTCGAAATGCCCGCTCGCGCCGGCGAAGGTCATGGTGGTCTCATTGCCGAACACCCGCGTGCAGACCATCGTCAGCGCCTCCGCTTGGGTGGGGTTGACCTTGCCGGGCATGATGGAGCTGCCCGGCTCGTTCGCCGGCAGCGCCAGCTCGCCCAGCCCCGAGCGCGGACCGCTGCCCAGGAAGCGGATGTCGTTGGCGATCTTGAAAAGCGAGACCGCGCAGGTGTTGATCGCCCCGTGGGCGAAGACCATGGCGTCGTGCGCCGCCAGCGCCTCGAACTTGTTGGGCGCGGTGACGAAGGGCAGCCCGGTGATGGCCGCGATCCGCATCGCCACCGCCTCCGCGAAGCCTCTGGGCGCATTGAGCCCAGTGCCCACCGCCGTGCCGCCCTGCGCCAGCTCGTAGAGACCTGGAAGGCTCTCCTTCAGCCGACGCACGCCCATGGCGACCTGATGGGCGTATCCGCCGAACTCCTGGCCGAGCGTCAGGGGCGTGGCGTCTTGCGTGTGGGTGCGGCCGATCTTGATGATGTGGTCGAAGGCCTGCGCCTTGGCGTCCAGCGCGGCATGCAGGTGCCCCAGCGCCGGGATCAGCCCGCGCGCCACCGCCTCCGCGCACGCCACGTGCATGGCCGTGGGGTAGGTATCGTTGGAAGACTGGCTCATGTTGACGTGGTCGTTTGGGTGCACGGGCGCCTTCGAGCCCATCTCGCCGCCGAGCGCCTCGATCGCCCGGTTCGAGATCACCTCGTTGGCGTTCATGTTCGACTGGGTGCCCGAGCCCGTCTGCCACACCACCAGCGGGAAGTGGTCGTCGAGCCCGCCGTCGATCACCTCCTGCGCGGCGGCCACGATGGCGTCGCCCACCGTCGGATCGAGCTTGCCCAGCGCCATGTTGGCCTCGGCCGCCGCGCGCTTCACCACGCCCAGCGCACGCACCACCTCCACCGGCTGGCGCTCCCAGCCGATCTTGAAGTTGCCAATCGAGCGCTGTGACTGCGCGCCCCAGTAGCGGGAGGCGTCGACCTCGACGGGGCCGAAGGTGTCGGTCTCGGTGCGTGTGGCGGTCACATCAGGCTCGTGAAGGCGGGAGGGCGGCGCGGTGTACGCCGCGCCTCGCACCGGCGCCAAGCCGCGGCTAGGATCGCAGCCATGCTGCGCACCGTGATCCGCCTCGCCTTGGCCTGGCTCGCCGTCGCCGCCTTCACGCTCGCGGGCAAGGCGCTGGCCGCCTCGCACGACCCCCTCGTCATTGCGAGCCTCCTCGCCGTGCTGCTGTCGATGATCGTGTGGACCGCCTTCGGGGCGGTGCACGAGGCGGAGGCGCTGGCCGAGCGGCTGGGCGAACCCCTCGGCACGCTGGTGCTGACGCTCTCCATCGTCGTGATCGAGGTGGCGCTCGTGGCCGCGGTGATGCTCGACGCGCGTGGCCTGCCCACGCTTGGACGCGACACCATGTTCTCCGTCCTGATGATCGTGCTGAACGGGGTGGTGGGGCTTGGCCTGCTGCTCGGCGGGCTGAGGCATCGCGAGCAGAGCTTCAACCTGCAGGGGGCCAGCGCCTATCTGTCGGTGATCCTGCCGCTGGCGGTGATCGCGCTGGTGCTGCCGAGCTTCACCACCTCCACCTCGGGCGGCACCTTGGCTCCGGCGCAAGCGGTGGCCTTCTCGGCGGCGACACTGGTGCTCTACGGCCTGTTCCTGTGGCTGCAGACAGGCCGCCATAGCGGCTTCTTCAAGGCCGAGCCGGATGCCGGGGAGGGGGCGCAGCAGCCCGAAACGGAGCATGTCGCCAGCGGCTCGGCGTGGGCGCGTGGCGCGCTGCTGCTCGCGCACCTCCTACCGATCGTGCTCCTCTCGAAGAGCCTCGCCAAGCTGCTCGACACCACGCTGGAGGCGGCCGGTGCGCCTGCAGCGCTCGGCGGGGTGGTGATCGCCGCCATCGTCTTCACACCGGAGGCCGTGACCGCGCTCAAGGCCGTACGGCGCGACCAGCTCACCCGCGCTATCAACCTGTGCCTGGGCGCCGCCACTTCGACGCTAGGGCTGACGGTGCCCGCCGTGCTGGTGATCGGGCTGATGACGCACCAGCCGGTGGTGCTGGGCCTGTCTCCGACGAACATGGTGTTGCTCTCCACCACGCTGGTGCTCAACACGCTCACCTTCTCGCAAGGGCGCACCACCATGTTGGAAGGAGCGGTGCACCTGACGCTGTTCGCCGTCTTCCTGGTGCTGATCTTCAGTCCCTGATGGCGTCAGGCCGCGGCGGCGCGCCAGCCCCATCCGCGCCTTACTCGCCTTGTGCGAGAATCCAGCGATCCACCGATACAGGCGCCACAACGCATGTCCCCGCACCTCGGCGCAAGGCCGAAGCGGCGGGGGACGGGCGGGACCTACAGTGTTGACATTTGTCGTGCTCAGGTGCGCTCGGCAGCCTTTGCGGCGTCCCACAGGGCATCCATCTCGGCGAGATCGGACTGCCCCAATGATCGGCCCCGATCGGCGAGGGCGCTTTCGATGAAGGCGAAGCGACGGGCGAACTTGGCGTTCGAGGCGCGCAAGGCGGCCTCCGGATCGACCTCCAGTTTCCTAGCCAAGTTGGCGCAGACGAACAGCAAATCCCCGAGCTCCTCGCGGGCGTTGTCGAGGTCGCCCGCGGCGATCTCGACCTCCAGTTCTGCGGTCTCCTCGTGCAGCTTGTCGAGCACCTCGGCGGTCGAGGGCCAATCGAAGCCGACACGGGCCGCACGCTGTGTCAGCTTCACCGCGCGTGTCATGGCGGGGAGGCCGATCGGCACGTCGTCCAGCACTCCGGCGCGATCTGCGCCCTTGGCGGCGCGCTCGGCGGCCTTCTGCGCCTCCCAAGCGTCGGTCTGGACGGCGGCGCTGTCGTGGCGGACGTCGGCGAAAACGTGAGGGTGACGGCGCACCATCTTGTCGGCGATGGCGCGGGCCACGTCGTCGAAGCCGAACAGGCTGCGCTCCTGCGCCATGCGGCTGTGGAACACCACCTGCAACAGCAAGTCGCCGAGTTCCTCCTTGAGGTCGGCCATGTCGCCGCGCTCAATGGCGTCGGCGACCTCGTAGGCCTCCTCGACGGTGTAGGGCGCGATGGTGGCGAAGGTCTGCGCCACATCCCAAGGGCAACCGTGATCGGGATCGCGCAGCCGCGCCATGATCGCCAGCAGCCTCGCGAGCCCGGGGGAGACGAGGTTTGGCGCGGGTGCAGGCGAAGCGTCGGCCATAAGAAACGCGCCTAAGGAAGATTATGCGAAATAGCGAGGCGCCTTGGGCGACGGAGCCGCCTACGGTTGCAAGCCGCTCCCGCCGTCGTTTCAGCGGCGGTCGTCGGTGGCCACGGCGGTGGCGCTGGCGGGAGCGGCCGTGGTGAGCGTCACCGCTTCGCCGCGGGCGCTCCACAGGTAGGCGCCGGTGACGAACAGCGCGCCGCCGACCAAGTTGCCCAGCGACACGACACCCAGGTTGTAGGCCGCGCCGCCGAGGCTGCCGATCGGCTTGTCGGCGAACAGGCCCAGGCACACCGCCGTCATGTTGGCCACCGAGTGCTCGAAGCCGCAGGCCACGAAGGCCAGGAGGCACCAGGCGATGCCGATGATCTTGGCGGTCTCGCTCTTCAGCCGCGCCGCCAGCCAGATGGCCAGGCACACGAGCCAGTTGCAGAGCACAGCCTTGCAGAACAGCACGAGGAAGGGCGAGCTCTCCTTCTTGGTCAAAACGCCGATCAAGACGTCGCCCGGCGCCTTGTCGCCGGCGGTGAAGATCAGACCACCGGCGCGGGCGAAGATGAACGATAGGATGGCGGCTCCCACCAGGTTGCCGATCCACACCAGTACGAACAGCCTGATCAGGTCGACGACGCCTATGGTGCGCTTGGAGAGCCCAAAGCTTTCGTACATCACGTGGCCGGTGAACATCTCGGCCCCGGCCAGCACCACCAGTATCAGGCCGATGCCGAACACCGAGCCCTGGATCAGCGGTCGCACGCCGACGGGCGTGCCGAACGAGGTGGTCCACGCCAGGATCAGGGCGATGCCGACGTAGGCGCCGGCCAGCATGGAGCCGCAGAAGAACGCGCCGGGCGCGCCCGCCGCGATGCGCGCCTTGTTGCGCGCCGTTTCCGCGAAGAAGCTGCAGGTCTCGTTGATGTTCACGCATCGCCCCCTGTGGCCGTCGAGGCCTGACGCGCAGGTGGCCACACGTCCGCTGCATTGGCAACGGCGCCCGGGCTAGGCGGCGCCCTCGAACCGCAGGCCGTCGAACGCCGGCTCGACCCCCGCCGGAAGGCGCGCCGCCAGCCCACGATAGTCCAGGTCGATGTGGAGGTTGGTGAGGATGGCGCGCCGGGGCTTCAGCCGCTCAATCCACGACAGCGCGAGCGCGACATGGGCGTGGGTGGGGTGCGGCCGGTCGCGCAGGGCGTCGACGATCAGCACGTCCAGCCCCCCCAGCAGGTCGAGCGCCGGTCCGGGCAGGCCCACCACGTCGGGCGCATAGCCGACCGCGCCGAAGCGGAAGGCGACGGCCGGCATGTGGCCGTGGTCGACTTCGGCGCTGCGCACCGGGATCGCGCCCGAGGGCCCCTCGACCGCCCAGGCGGCGCCGTGGGGCGCAAGCGCGTGCATCTCGCAGATGGCGGAATAGCCGCCCTTGGCCTCGAAGCAGTATCCGAAACGGTCCAGCAGCGTCGTACGCGTGGCCGGATCGGCGTAGCAGGCGATGCGCGTGCGGTTGCGCAGGGCGAAGGCGCGCACGTCGTCAATGCCGTGGCTCTGGTCGGCGTGGTCGTGGGTGTAGAGCACCGCGTCGAGCCGCGTAACGCCCGCGCCCGCGGTCTGCAGGCGCAGGTCGGGCGAGGTGTCGACCAACACCGTGGTCCCCTCCCCGCCCGGCGTGTCGGCCAGGCGGCGCACCAGGAGCGAGCAGCGCGAGCGGCGGTTGCGGGGTTCGGCCGGATCGCAGGCGCCCCAGTCCCCGTCGGCGCGCGGCACGCCGCCGGACGAGCCGGAGCCCAGGATGGTGAACTCCAGCCGGTCGCTCATGCAGCGGCCGCCCGCGGGCGCGGCGCCCGGTCGAACAGGTCGTAGAAAGCCGTGGTGGTGCGCCGGGCCGTCTCCTCCAGGCTCCAGCCACGGATGTCGGCCAGAGCCTGCGCCACCAGCGGCAGGTAGGCCGGCTCGTTGCGGCGGCCGCGGTGCGGGGGCGGCGCCAAATAGGGGCAGTCGGTCTCGATCAGGATGCGCTCGGCCGGCATGTCGCGGATGCGTGCGCGAACGTCGTCGGCCGCCTTGAAGGCGGCGATTCCGGAGACGCTGAACCACGCGCCATGCGCGGCCGCCAGGCGCAGGAGGTCGGGCCCGCTGGTGTAGCAGTGCAGCAGCACCTTCAGCGGCCCCTGCGCCCAGGCGTCCGCCAGCATGGCGGCCATGTCGTCGTCGGCCTCGCGGGTGTGCACCACGAGCGGCAGGTCGCAGACGCGCGCGGCGGCGATATGCAGCGCGAACAGGCGGCGCTGGTCGTCGCGCGGGCTCAGGTCGTAGTGGAAGTCGAGCCCGCATTCGCCCACGCCGACCACTTCGGCAGGGGCGCACGCCTGGATGAGGTCATCAAGGGCCAGTGACTGGAAATCCTTGGCTTCGTGCGGGTGAACTCCCGCGGTGCAACAGATGTCGGCGTGAGCCACCGCGATGGCGCGCACGGCCTCGGCGCGGTCGAGCCGGTCGCAGATGGTGAGCATGGCGCCGACGCCGGCGGCTCGGGCGCGGGCGATCGCCGCCTCCACGTCCTCGGCGAAGGCCGGCGCGTGCAGATTGACGTGGCTGTCGACCAGCATGATCACGCCGCCGTCCGCGCCGCCGACCGAAGCGCGGCCATTACGCTCCAGAAGGCGTCGCCGCGGTCGAGGTTGACGGCCTCGGTCTCGCCGGGCGCACGGGTGACGCGCCGCCACGCCTGCGACCAGGAGGCGGCCGCCTCGCCATCGCCCCCCGCCTCCGCACGGATAAGCACGGCCTCCGCCAACGCCGCCATCAGGGCGGCGAAGCGCTCGGCCCCCTCCCCGCCGCGGAACCCTTCCGCGAGCTTGAGCAGCCGCGCCTCGTCGGGTCGCGCCAGGGTGGCGACCAGCGCCTCGGCCTCGGCCTGCAGGTCGGGCGCGCCCGAGGCGGCCAGCGCCGCCGCCCGGCCGGGCGATCCCCGCGCCCGCAGCGCGACGCGCCCGGCCTCCTCGGCGTCCAGGCCTTGCGTACTCGCGAGCCAGGCGGCGACGGCCGCGTCGCTCCAGGGCGTGAAGCGCAGGGTGCGGCAGCGCGAGCGGATGGTGTCCAGCAGCCGCCCCGGCGCATGGCTGACCAGCAGCAGCACGCCCCGCGGCGGCGGCTCCTCCAGCGTCTTGAGCACCGCGTTGGCGGCGTTGACGTTGAGGTCGTCGGCGCTGTCGATCACCGCCACGCGATACGGCGCGACCGCGGGCGCCTTGGCGAAGAACTCCGGCAGTCGGCGCGCCTCGTCCACCGGGATGTTGCGGCGCGCTTTGCCGTCGGACGCCTCGCGCTCGAGCATGAGGAAGTCCGGATGGGCGCGGGCGGCCAGGAGGCGCACGGCGCGGTCGGCGGGATCGACGCCGAGCGGCCCCTGGCGCGGATCGGGCTTCGCGCCCAGCAGGCGGCGCGCGGCATGGAGCGCGAAGCGCGCCTTGCCGAGCCCCTCGGGGCCCGCCAGCAGCCAGGCGTGGTGCAGGCGCCCGCGGGCGAGCGCCGCCTCGAACGCCTCGGCCTGCGCCAGCACGCCCTCCAGCGGGCGCAGGTCGTCGCGCGGATGCGGGGCGGCCGCCGCCCCGGCCATCAGGCCCCCGCCGGGGCGAGGAGGCGCGCGCAGACCGCCGCCCAAGCCGCGTCCGCCACCGCCTCGATCGATGCGGCCGCATCGATCACCGCGCACCGGCCGGGCTCGGCGGCGGCGATGGCGAGAAAGCCGTCGCGCAGGCGATGGTGGAAGGACAGGCCCTTGCTCTCGAAGCGCGTCTCGGCGTCGCCACGCGCGCGGGCGCGGGCGAGGCCGGCCTCCACCGGTAGGTCGAACATCAGCGTCAGGTCCGGCGCGCAGGGGCCGACGACGGCCGCCTCGAGCACCGCGATCAGGGCAGGGTCCGCGCCGCCGCCCGCGCCCTGGTAGGCGCGGGTGGAGTCGGCGAAGCGGTCGCTCACGACCCACTCGCCACGCGCCAGCGCGGGGCGGATCAGTCGCTCCAGATGATCCTCCCGCGCCGCGTAGAGGATCAGCGTCTCGGACAGGGGCGACCAGCGGTCGGCCGCGCCGCGCACCAGGAGATCGCGCAACGCCTCCGCGCCAGGCGACCCGCCCGGCTCGCGGGTCAGGTGGACGACCGCGCCGGTCTTCGCCCGCAATCGCTCGACGAGGCGGCGCGCCTGGGTGGACTTGCCGGCCCCCTCGCCCCCCTCGAACGTGATGAAACGGCCGCGCGCCATGGCGGCTGCATCGCGCGGGCCGCCCAGCGTGGCAAGCGCGCGCTTCAGTCCGCCAGCACGCGCGCCCCCGGGAAGCCCAGCGCCGCCGCCTCGGCGACCAGGCGCGCGCCGTCGCCCGGCGCGCCGCTGACCACCACGCGCCATTGCACGCCGCTAGAGCGACCCAGCACTTCCACCGTGCAGGCGCCCACCTCGCCGAGCCGGTCCGCCGCCATGCGGGCGAGGCGTGGATCGGCGAAGGCGCCGGCCTGCACCCGCGCCGCGGCGCCCGCGCCCTGCCCGGCCGCCGGCAGGGTGGCCACGAGCTGCATGGGATCGATCGCGCCGACCGGTTCCAACCGCATCGCGGGCGGCGGCGCGTGGGCAGGTGCGGCGCGGGCGACCTGGCGCGTCGGCCATGCGCCCGCGGGCCCGAGGTAGCGCACCCGCACCCGCGCCGTGCCGTGGCCCAACAGGCCGAGCCGCCGCGCGGCCTCGTGGCTGAGGTCGATAAGCCGGCCCTCCACGAAGGGCCCGCGGTCATTGAGCCGCACGACGACCCTGGCGCCGCTTTGCAGGTTGGTGACCTCCAGCAGGCTGGGAATTGGCAGGGTGCGATGCGCGGCGGTCAGCCCCTCCAGGGTGAAGGCCTCTCCGTCGGCGGTGCGCCGGCCCGACTCGTAGCCGTACCAGCTTGCCAAGCCCGTCTCGTCGTAGCCGGGCGCGTCGACGGGCGTGTAGCGGCGGCCGCGCACCTCGTAGGGGCGGTTGTAGGCGCGCAGCCGCGCCTGCCCAGGCGTGCGCCCCTCCAGCGGCGTCACGGCCGGCGCGCCGGCGCAGGCGCCGAGCTGGAGAGCGCCCACGATGAAGGCTGCGGCCGCACCCGCCCTCCCCGCCCGCAAGGCGCCCGCGCCCGTCATGGCCGTCCTCCGTCGGCGCCAGCATGCGCGTCAGGCGTTGCCGTTCGGTTGAGGGACGGTTGACGTGGCGGCGCGGCCGGTGAGAGTGGCGCGCATGGTCGCCGTCGCCACCGAACGCAAGCTCGCCTGGATCGTCCTGGCCATCCTCGCCTGCACCGCGGTGATCGGCTTCGGCAACGGCCTGCGTTCGGCCCTGGCCTCGCCCCGCACCTCGCTGCCCGGGGAGACGGCCGCCGCGGTCCTCGCCACCGGCGCCGCCCCGCGCGACGCCACGGCCGCGACGGCGCTGGACGAGGCGCGCGTGCACGAGATCGCCCGCGAGGAGGCCGATGCGGCCGTGGCCCGCGCCAAGCCCGCCGCGCCCAGGAAGCCGAAGTCGACGCCGGTGGAGAGCCCCGCGTCCGACACGCCCGACGCGCCCATCCCCTACACGTCTCCGGCCTCGGGGGCCGCGACCGCCCCCGCCTCCCCGCAGGATCCGCTCAGCAACCCCGACCGGGGCTGACCTGCCGGAGGGGAGGCGCCGCCTGCGCGGGCGGTCCGGCGACAATGGCGCGGGCGCCGCGCCGCGTGAGCGTCTAAGAAGGGCGCATCTCCTCGCAGTTCGCCCTGACGCATGCCGCACCCTCCCCTCGACCGCCGCCGCTTCGTGCTGGGGACGGCGCTCGCCCTGCCCGCCGCGGCGGGCGCGAGGCCGGCGCAGGCGCAGAGCCGCGGCCTGGCGGAGCTTTCCGGCACGCATTTCGATCTCGTGGTCGACGCGCTGGCGGTCAACATCACCGGGCGTCCCCGCACGGCGGTGGCGATGAACGGCCGCGCGCCAGGCCCCACCCTGCGCTTCCGCCAGGGCGAGACGGTCACGCTCAACCTCACCAACCGGCTGAAGGCGGCGACCTCGATCCACTGGCACGGCCTGCGCCTGCCGGCCGACATGGACGGCGTGCCGGGCCTTTCCTTCCGCGGGATCATGCCCGGAGAGACATTCAGATACCGCTTCCCCGTCACCCAGTCGGGCACCTACTGGTGGCACAGCCACTCGGGCATGCAGGAGCAGGTGGGGCTGCACGGCGCGCTCGTGTTGGAGCCCGCCGGCGTGGAGGCGCATCCGGCCGACCGCGAGCACGTGATCCTCCTGGCGGACTGGACGGACGAGGACCCCATGACGGTGGTCGCCAACCTCAAGCAGCAAGGCGACTACTACAACTTCGGCCAGCGCACCGTCGGCGACCTGGCGCACGACCTGCAGCGCGACGGCCTGGCCAAGACCTGGCGTGACCGGTCAATGTGGGCGGGCATGCGCATGACGCCCACCGACATCCTCGACGTGTCGGGCGCGACCTACACCTACCTTGTCAACGGCGCGCCGCCGCGGGCCAACTGGACGGGGCTGTTCCGGCCAGGCGAGCGGGTGAAGCTGCGGATCATCAACGGCTCGGCCATGACGATCTTCGACGTGCGCATCCCGGGGCTGAAACTGTCGGTGGTCGCCACCGACGGCTGCGACGTGAAGCCGGTGGAGGTCGACCAGCTGCGCATCGGCACGGCCGAGACCTACGACGTGATCGTCACGCCCGCCGGCGACCGCGCCTACACCCTCTTCGCCCAGGCGATGGACCGCTCGGGCTACGCCCGCGCCACCCTGGCCCCGCGCGAGGGCATGGTCGGCGAGGTCCCGCCCGTGGACCCGCGCCCGGTGCGCACCATGGCCGACATGGGCATGGGCGCGATGGCGGGCATGGAGCCCGGCGCCATGAGCGGCTTGGCGTTCATGCCCGCTGAGGTGGGCGGAATGACGCCGCCGCCGCGCCCGGCCGGCGAGGTCGCCGCCGCGTCGGGTCGCCCGATGGCGGGCATGGCTCCGCACACGATGGCGTCGATGGGCGGCGCTTCTGCAGGCGCGGACGTGGCGGCGATGGCCGCCCCCTCCAAAACCGACCCCCGCAGCCGCCTGCCGGTGCGCGACGCCAGCGGCGTCGATCCCGTCGCGATGAGGGGCGCGGTGAACGTGGACAACGTGGCGATGGAGACGCGCGACAAGCTGGCCGACCCCGGCGCTGGCCTCGCCCAAGAGACGCGCCGCACCCTCCTCTACACCGACCTGGAGGCGCTGCAGGACGGCCCCGATCCGCGGCCGCCTACGCGCGAGGTGGTGTTCCACCTCACCGGCAACATGCAGCGCTGGACCTGGGGCTTCGACGGCAGGAAGTTCAGCCAGGCCCCACCCGTGCGGCTCAAGCTCGGCGAGCGCGTGCGCATCATCCTGGTGAACGACACCATGATGGAGCACCCCATCCACCTGCACGGCCTCTTCAGCGAGCTGGAGAACGGCCACGGCGGGCGGGCGCCGCTGAAGCACACCGTGCTGGTGAAGCCGGGGGAGCGGATGAGCTACCTCGTCAGCGCCGACACGCCGGGCCGCTGGGCCTTTCACTGCCACCTGCTCTACCACATGGAGACCGGCATGTTCCGCACGGTGCTGGTCTCCTGAAGGGAGCCGCGCTTTTCGCGGGCCTCGCCCTCCTGGCCCCCGCCGCCCATGCGCAGATGGAGCCCATGGGGGCGCCCAGCGGTGCGGCCACCGAAGCCGCGCCCTTCGGCGCGCCGGTGGGCGACCAGCGCATCTACGTGCACGGCCTGCTCGACGAGTTCGAGGGGCGCTTCGGCGCGGACTCGTCCTTTCGCTGGGAGGGCGAGGGCTGGATCGGCGGCGACTTCGACCGGCTGTGGATCAAGAGCGAGGGCGAGGTCACCCACGGCCGGCTGGAGGACGGCCAGCAGGAACTCTACTGGTCGCGCCCGATCTCCACCTACTTCGACGCCCAGCTCGGCGGCCGCTACGATCTGGACGACGCGCCCGGCCGCGGCTGGGCCGCGCTCGGCGTCGAGGGCTTCGCGCCCTACTATTTCACCGTGGCGGCCCACGTCTACGTCGGCGATCGCGGCCGCGCCGCCGTCAAGCTTGAGGGCTCCAACGAGATCCGCCTCACCCAGCGCCTGATCCTGGAGCCGCAGGCCGAGCTCAACATCTATACGCAGGATGATCCGGCCCGCAGCATCGGCGCCGGCCTCTCCGATCTCGATGCCGGCCTGCGCCTGCGCTACGAGATCAGCCGCAAGTTCGGGCCGTACGTAGGCCTCACCTACGCGCGCAAATTCGGGCGAACGGCCGATTACGCCCGCGCCGAAGGCGAGCGTGCGGACGACCTGCGCCTCACCGCCGGCGTGCGCAGCTGGTTCTAGCAGATGACTCGCGACGCGAACGCGCGACGTTAACCAGCGGCCTTACGGCTTCCTTAGCTGCGAGCGCCTATCAACGCCGTAACGATGCGAGGGCGACGAATGGCTTGGCTAGGCTCGCGAAGCGCCAATCTGAAGGAACATCTCTGGCGCGGCGCCATAGCCGCGCTCCTACTGATCCAGGCGGTCGCGTTCCTGCGCCTGGGCGCCGGTCCGATGTGGCTGCTCCTGGCGGCGAGCCAGGTCGTCTTCGCCGTCCCGCTTCTGCGCGGCTGCCCCATGTGCTGGACGGCCGGACTCATCTCGACGCTGAGCTCCGCGCCGCGCGACCGGCGCACGCCCAGCTAGGCGTCGAGCATCTCGCGCCCGCAGACGGCGCGCCAGCGCGACCTTAAGGTCCGCCCATGATCCTCATCGGCCCGGTGCTGACTGTGATGGTCTGCGTCTTCGCCATCCTGCGCGGCGGCGCAGCGGAGCGCCTTGCAGCCCTCCTCGCCCTCGTGGTCCTCGCCGGCTCGATCATGGCCCAGGCCGTCGTAGGCCGGGCGAACGCCTGGCCGGTCGTCGGCGCCGATCTCTGCCTCGGCACGGGGCTGACCGCGCTTGCGGTCCGCTACCAGCGACGGTGGCTCTATGTGGCGACCGGCCTCTGCGCCGGACTCCTCCTCGTGCACAGCGTCCTCCTGGAGGACGGCGCGACCATCACCCCGCTCTACCGCGGGGCCGTCGACAGCTTCAACGCGGCGCTGTTGTTCACCCTCGCGGTGGCGACGCTCGTAAATACGCGCAAACGTTAGCGTCGGCCTGCGGCTGGCGACGTCTTCGACCCGCCGCTGGCGGCGCGATATAGCGTTCTCGGCGACTTGCTGGCGCTTGGACACGGCTTTAGGGCGCTGCGTCTCGCGTCCAGTTCGGGAATTGATCATGATCGCCTTCACATTGGCGGTCGGGCTCGTGCAGCAAGCTCCCACCCCCACCGGTTCCACCGGCGCAACGCACGCGGCTGCTACGAGGAAAGCCGACCCGATCGTGTGCCAAGACGAACAGCAGACCGGCTCGATATTTCCGAAGCGCATCTGCAAGAAGAAGAGTGAGTGGCAGGCGGAAAGTCCGGACGCCGAGACCCTGCGCAATTTCCAACGCCGACCGTCTCCTCATTGGAAAGCGAGGCGTCTACGACGCGAACCCGCATCTCACCAGGGCGGCGACATCGGGCGCAGCACCGACAAACCTGCGTTCCCGCGCAGTCACAGGCGCGTCGGCGTGCATGGCGGACGGGGTGGGAGCGTGGAAAGCGAGCCGAGTCAACCGCTTGGCGCGTCTAACCACCGCAAGTGGGCCCTAAGCGGGCCAAGGGGTTGCAGGCCGAGTGTCTAACGGCGAACGTCCTGCATTGGGCTTGAAGACGAGCGAATCAGAGCGCTGAGCGATGGCGATGACGTCAGCCGAAACCGCTGCATGGGCGCAGGCGCTGGCTGGAGCGCTTACCTTCGGTGCGGCTTGCTTCGCCGCATGGTTCACGCGCACGGCGCCTAGGCGCGCGGCTGAATTAGCCGAGAGCCTCAGACTCAAGAATGATAGCGCTGAGATGCATTGCCGCGAGAAGCGGACAGTCCTTCTTGTGATGATGCAGGAACGTGGGCGCTTGAGATCCGAGGATGCCCAGAAGGCTGTCAATTCTATTCCCGTAGTTTTCGCGGGAGACGATCGGGTTCTGGCCGCCTATCGGAGGTTTTGCTCGCTTGAGGGGCCGTATACACCTGAGACACTCAGGATTTTTCTCCTCCTTATTGGCGAAGTAATTCGATCCGCGGGCTTTGCAGATGTTATCACCCCGGCGGAAGTCGACATCGGCTACTATGTCGTCACCACTCCGCCGCCTCAAGGGATGCCGGACAACCTCAAGATGGTCCTCGATAATGAGGATAAGATGATTGGATCAATAGACAAGATCGCTAATGCTGCGGAATATATCGCGCACAACCTTCCCCGAGTTGAGGGTTAGAGCCTTACCGAATGTTTTCATTTTGGCAGGTTATCACAGCTCTAATTGTACCGCTTCTCGGGCCTGCGATCACTTTAATTACGTTAAGAGTTTGGCGTCAGGGAAAAGTTAGCTTTGACAGCGGTGGTCCATTCCCTATCACTGAGACCTTCGACGTTCCAGGCATTGAATTGCGAGCTTTTCACGAGGGAACCAAGCTCGAAGGGTCAATTTTTTCCTTAGTCGGTTGGGTTACAAATACCGGCGGGAGAGATTTAACGGGATCAGACTTCGCGGAGCCGATCCACATATATCCTCCCGAGGGCAGCAGTATCGTGCTGCTCTCGGCGGAGTCTAAGGGCGACGTAGGCATTGATGCTCAGGCCGCAGACAATGTGATAAGCCTTAGGTGGAGCATCTTAAAGCCTAAGGAGTTGATCTACTTCAATGTCGTCGTATCCTCTGAACGTAAAGCTTTAAAGGGCGGACTGCGCTGCGATCCTAGACTAAAGGATGTGATAGTTGGCATTCGCCGAACAGACTCTCCTTGGTTTCGTATGGCCTCCATAGGAGCCGTAATGCTTCCTATTCTCATGTCGATTGCGATATTTTCGTTCGTTTCGGCCGCTCCGGCTAGAAGAGAATATGATGAAGCTACCAGAGCCTTAGCAGCCGCATGCAAGAACGCAGCTCGTGGCTCAAGGTTGGAGATAGCGTGTACCGCTTCGCGAAAAATCGGGGTTCCCTCCGACGACTAGCGGGATATACCAACCGGTAGAGACCTAAACCGTCTTCTTCGGAGATACGGCTCGTCTACGCTCCTTCCAAAGGAGCAAGGCATGAATTCATTCGACACTGAGACCGCAATCACCGGCACGGGGGATTGGGAGCTTGCGGCTCCCGAGATCACGGGCATGAACATTCGCCTCAAGCTGATCCTCGCCGACGCGGCGGGAGCGGGCTGCGCCTGGAGCACAAGCGCCACCCCGCCGGGCGCCGGCGTGCCGTTCAGCGTCGCCGGGACGCCCGGCCACCACGAGTTCTCCGAGCCGCTCCCCCGCTCGGCAATCTTCGTGAAGGCGCCCGCTGGCGCGGTGGTCACGATCATCTCAGCGCAAAGGCGCGCCGTATGAGCGACTACCAGCTCAGCGATGGCGAACGCATGGGAAGCGGCCGCCAGCCCGCTTGGTCAGGCGGAGCCAGGATCATGAAGGACACTTACACCGCCGGTGACGGCTGGACCCTCATCCCCGCCGAGGGCGAGACCCTCCCCAACCGCTTCCGTGTTCGGGTTGGACGCGGAGTGGTGGCCCGCTGGCGAGCCGATCTCGGTCCAGGGACACCCTTCGGCGAAGAGGATGAGAGGAGCGGCGAGACGTATAGCGCCTCCATGACGAACGGCTCGCTTGAGATCAGCGCGCCTAAGGGCACAACGCTGAACGTAATCCTCGGCTAGGCACTTCCTGTGCGCCCGGGGAGCTACTCTCAAGATATCTTGCTGAGTAGCCCGCCGCGGTCCGAATAGGCGCTGGACTCCAGGGATATGCCTTGGCACGTTTCCCCTACGCCTGGACGATCTAGGCGAGAGGGGATCACCATGGACCGCGCCACCGCCGCCGAGGCCACTCGCGCCCGCAAGGCCCTAAACCGCTGTGCGGCCGACGCCGCCTCGCTCCTGAACTACCACGTCAAGCGCCACAGGGTGCCGCCAGCGTGGGCGGTCGGCCGGATGGAGCGGCTCCCGAGTTACCTTGCCGCGCCCGTGCGCGAGCGCCTGGAGGGCAGGCTCGGACGCGCGGCGAAGCCGTTGCGTTAAGCCCTACCCTCGGGCAGGTAGCCGCATCTAAATCCCGGAGCGGTGAATCGTGAACGTTCGGGCGTTGCTCCTCCGCGGAGATCTCCGCCGCCTTAGATTGGCGCTTCTAGACCTTTTTAGCCGCGGTGAGTTGCCGAGCGAAATCCAGCCCGATCTTGATGCTGCATTCACCAGCTGGATTTTAGGCGATCCGCAAGAGGCAGTCTCTCTCATTCGAGATGCGCCGAGCTTCGAGACGCTGGCTCTCATGAGATCTTTGTTCTTGATTGAGCGACTCGGGAGTGAGGGTGCATACGAAAGCATCTGGAGATCAAAGACCAAATCACTTGGCCTTCTAAATGCTCACAATCTGGCGATAAGAGGACTCGAGACACGGGGAATGCTTGACACCGAACTTTCGGCGGAATTCCGCCGAAGCTTCGCGAGCCGAGTGGTGGCGGTAGGCTACTCCGACGCCTTCGAGAGGGCGCTAGCGACGGCGAGTGGCAAATGAGGTCTGCCTCAGTTTCTCAGCTAGCGCCTTAGTCCGTCAGCCTTGCGTCTTGCTCGCGGGACATTTCGGCGAGGGCGCGCCTCACCTCCTGCGCGGTGGCGTGCGGATCGTGCGTACCCTGAATCGTCAGGTGCACGGTCATGTTGCTCGTGCGCACTCCGCCCTCACGGCTTGGGGCCGCCAGGGCGGCGACATCGACCGCAGGCATGGGCCTGGGCGCCGCAGCCGCGGCCGTCGCTCCGAGCATGGCCGCCGAAGCCGCGGTGGTGAGCACCCGGCCCGCTCTTGCCGGCCGGAAGATCTCCGGCCCTTTCTCCCCCACGAGATAGAGCGAGCCGCCCCGTACCGGGCCGCCGGCCGCGCGGGCTCCAGCGAGGCGGGGCAAAGCGCGAGCGCCGCTCATCGCCCGGAGAGGCACGCGAGGCGGAGCCGTGGCGGGCGCCGTGGCCGAGAGCGGCCCGCCCTCCTGCGCCCCGATGGTGAAGCCGGCGACTTTGCCGATCCACCCCGCGACCTTCCCCATGGCGTCCACGAGCCGCAGGATGATCCGCGCCACGTTGCCGACCGCCGTGCCCGCTGCGTCGCCCCACCGCGCCCACGTGGCCGCAGCGACCGGAGAGAAAATCTTGGAGGCCAATCCGCCCATCTCGCGCATGGCACCGACCACCGGCCGGAGCACGGGAGCCATGGGGCCGAGCGCCTTCATGAAGGCTTGGCCAAACGGGCCGAAGAAGGCGCCGATCTTCCGCAGCTTCATGAAGGCGAACACGGCGACACCCACCGCCAGGGCGACGGCCCCGATGGCAAGGCCGATGGGGGAGAGGGCGAGGTCCAGCGCGCCGGCCGCCACCGCCCCGAGCGAGAACGACGGAACCATGCTCGTGAGCACGGCCGCGCCCACCGCTCGAATGCCCCCAACGGCGCCGAGGAGCTGCGCCGAGGCGATGGTGGTCCGCAGAGCCGTGAAGGCGCGGGTGGCCACTCCGATCATGCCGCCGCCGAGCGAGAGGATCTGCGTCTTCGTGGCGAGAAGCTGGAGGTTCAGGAAGCCGGTCGCCCATGCGAGCCCAACGCTGGCGAGCCGCAGCCCCGCGAACGCGCCCACCGTGCCGAGCACCGCCCCGGAGATCCGCGGATGGCGGTCAATGAAGTTCCCCAGCTTGTCCATAAGCCCGGCCATGCCGCCGGCCGCCGCCGCCTCGGCGCCAAGGAGGTTCGTTCCAAGCTGGATCGCCAGCCCCTGCGTCGCCGCCCCTAGCTTCTGGAGGCGCGCGGTCGCGGTGGTCGACACCCGCCCCCAATCACGATCCAGCACGCCGGCCGAGTTGCTGATCTCGCCCCGCGTCCGGTTGAACTCTTCGCGATAGGTCAAAAGCGACGTGAGAGCGTTGCGGGCTTGGTCGCGGCCGATACCCGTCCCGAGGAGGAAGGGATTTTGCGCCACCCCTTTGATCTTCGAGAGGCGGTCAATAACCATATCGGAGTAGGAGCCGCCTGAGCGCTGCGCCTCGGCCCATATGCCGGGAAGGTCGACGCCGATCTTCTTCATGCTCTTCACCATTGAGGGCGAAGAAAGCTTCTGGAGGAGCTGATTGAGGTTGGTCGCCGCCGAGCCCGCATCGTTCGTGCCGAAGCGAACTTGCTCCATGGCCGCCGCCAGCGTCGCCACGCCCTTCACGCCCGTGATCCCGAGGCGCTGCGCGGCCGCGGTGAGCTGAGGGAAAGAGCGGGCCATGTCCGCGGCCTGGATCTTCCCGTGCTTTTGAGCTTCGACCATCACGTCGAAGGCCCGCTCCACCTCCCGAGCCTGGACGCCGAGGTTGTGCATGACGGCGATCCCGGCGCGGGCGGAGTCGTCCGCCTCTAGGCCGGTGGTCGCCGTGAACTTGAAGGTCGCCGGCATGGCCGCCAGCGCGGCTCGCATTCCGAGGCCGGCGGCTATGTAGGCGTGGGCGCCGTCGACCGCGTGAGAGCCTCCCACGCCGAACCTCTCGCCTATCTGGAGGATCTGGCGTCCAGCCTTGTCCAGGTCCGGGCCATAGACCTTGGCCGTGTTCCCCATGCGGGTGAGCGCAAGTTGGAACTGCGCCGCCGGCTCCATGACCTTCTTCGCCGCGTAAAGGCCGAAGAGACCGCCGAAGAGCGCGCCCGACCGGCTCGCCTGCTTTCCTTCGAGCGCGACCATGTCGGCCTTCGCCTCGGCGGAAGCGAGCCGCATGCGGCCGGAGGCGGCACCTACCGCCTCACCCATCCGAAGGAAAGAAAGCCGGGAGCGGGAGGCGGCGGCGCCAACGCCATCTAGGCGGTCCCGGTAGAGGCGCGCGTCGGCGAGGTCGCGGGCGCCTAGCGGGGCGGCCTTGAAGGCGGTGGCCAGCGGCGAGACGCCGCCCTCGATCGGCTCGGAGGCGGCGCGGCTTGGCATGGCCGGAGCGGCGAAGAGGCGGCGAGCTTCCTTCTCTTCGGCCACCGCCGCTCCACGCCAGGAGGCGAGCCCGCGCGGCGCGCCGATGCGCTCCACCGCCCGGGTCGCGGCGCGGCTCTCGGCCGCCACCACCTTCCCCATGCGGGCGAACTTGCCCTCTGCCGCCCGGATCGACGAGTCGACCGAAGAGGAAAGCTTCGCCCCGATGTTGACGAAGACATTGAGCCCTTTACCGGCCATGAGCTTTGTTCCTTAGGAGCCGCAGGGCTCCACGGCCTTCGCCGTGGCGATGATCTCTTCGGCCATGTCGAAGGCCAGAAGCTCGGGGTCGGTGGTGGCCGCAGCGGGTGGCGCCGGCGCGGTGTGGGCCGAGGGGGGTGCGGGTGCGGGGGCGGGTGCGAGGCCGGCGGCGGCCATGATCTCGGCGGCGAGATCACCGGCTAGCGGTGCTCCGGCGGCGGCTAGCGGGCCAGTGGCGGCGTGTGCGGGAGCGCCGGCCTCCAAGCTGTCCAGGTAGCGGGTTAAAGGCCCCTTCCCGCCCGCGGCGAGATAGCGCTGGTAACCCGCATAGCCGTGCGGGCCGTAGGCGGACATGGCGGTGGCTGTAGAAGCGGCCATGGCTTAGCGGCTCCAGGCGGTGGTGGAAGCGTAGATCTCGCGTGTCTCAGGCATGGGCTTGGCTTTCCTTCTCAGCCTTCTTTTTGTCGTAGTAGGTGCGGCTGTGGACGGCGCGCCGCTGGCGCCGATGCTCGGCACGCCTGCGGTAATCTTCATCGTCGAAGTTGCGCTTGCGCGAGAGGCGCGCTCGCACCTCGGCTTCGATCAACTGCTCGGAAGCTTCCATGAAGCGGGCTTCCACTTCCAGGTCGGCGGCCGAGGCGATCTTCACGCCGCAAACGCGCGCCAGTAGTTCACATAGAAGCGGATTGACGTCGCCCCACTCAGCCGCGAGGGACTCAAGCCCCTGCCGAATATTAGGTGGAAGCTGCGAGAGCGTGGGGACCGGGAGGAAGGCCCACCCGAGCGCGCCGAGAGCCGCCTCTACGGTCTCCAGGCCGGGGCGATTATTCGTCCGCCACGCCTTAAATGTTGACTTCAACACCCCCGAACGAAACTCAAGTTCATCGTATGTAAAGCGCTGCCGGCACATCTCCGCAAAGATGACCTTCACGGCCGCGTGGCAACGCTTCGGAACCGTGATCCGGGAAGGCCTTGGCGGAGGTGTGGGCGTGCGCGCCATGAACGTAGCATCGTGGCGTTGACTTAGCCCGTAGAGCCGTGTTCAGTAGCTGTCAGCTACTCGATGTGCCTGCACCTGACTTCGCTGGTTTCCGATTAGCTCCGCTAAATGCCTTACACGTTCTGGCATCTCTTAGCTCCAGGGCGGAGGCTTAATAAAAAAGTCAGCTTTTCTATATCGCATCTAGCGAACCTCTGCGCTTCGCGCGACACCCGCCCCCCCGTGCCCCCTCCGGGAGGACCCGTCATGGTTGTGTTAGGGTGCTCCAGGTTGCATTCCGGTCGCGCTGCGTCGTCGAGCCACCCGAAGCCGCCCTTCGCAGCACGCGAGCGCAGCTAGCTTCGACAGGCCTGAAGAGTTTCCTCCCGCAGCGGGCGCGTCCAACGGCGAGCGATCACGGCGCTACAAGGCTAGGCTCCGGCTCCAGGCGGGGTACCACCGGCGAAGCCTACGCACAGACGCAGAAGGGCCGCTCCCTCACCGGAGCGGCCCTTTCTCGTTCAGGCTTGGGCGAGCCGGGTTGGCGCCGCGGCGCACACGCCTAAGCTCCCTGCCCGCGAGGAGGCGCGATCATGCTTTGGCTTGGAATGATCGGAGCGCTTGCGCTTCAGGCCTCGGCGCTACCACCAGGCCGGACGCCAACCGACGTCGAGCTGAAAGCGGGCTACTGCATCAAGGTCTTGCAGAGTGAGCAAAGCGGCACGGAGGCGGCGCTCAAAACGCCGAGCAGCGATGCTCGGATCACGGCCGCACTTCAGGCCGGCTATGCGGACACAGCCGAAAGGCTTGCACGTCTGCGCGCCTACCTCGTGCCCCGCGCGCTCACCCTAGAGGCTGTCGCGCTCACGGCAGCTCTCCAGCGCGGAGAGGCGGACGCCGCCGCGTTCACGAAGGGGGTAGAAGTTATGACGTCGCCGGGAGGAGCCGGCATTGAGCCCGAGCTTCTTCGGCGTGTTCAATCGTGCGTGAAAATCGATTGGCTTCCATTCTAAGCCTATCCCCCTTACCAATCACGGAAGAAGCGGACAAACCGGAAATGTCCGGACATGTCCGCGCGGTCCGCTCCCGGACAGACAGGACACCACCCTATAGGGGTGTCTGTCTGTCCGGTGAGACCTGTCCGGCCTTAGGCCTTTCGGGCGACCACCATCTTCACCGCGTCGAAGTCGAAGCGACCCTGTTCGACGGCGCGGTCGAGGGCGCGGGTGAAGGCCTTAGCGGCCGTGGCGCGCTCCGTCGTCTCGCCTTCAATGAAGGCCTCACGAAGCCGGTGGTGAGGCGTGCGGCCGTCCTCCTGGGAAGCGTCGAAGGCAGCCGCGAACTTCCTGTCGCCCCCCGAGAAGGGGACCACCGGCGCCGCGGGCGCGTCGACCGGCTGCACGTAGCAGGTGGTCCACGGCTCGCCGTCCTCATCTTCGCCGAGGATCATGGCGGGTAGCTGATAGGCGAAGGTCGCGCCCGTCTCGCCTTCGCGCAGCTTCGTGAGCGTCGCCTTCCGATCCGCTCCGGCTTTCGACTTAAGGCCTTCGCAGCCGGGGACTCCTAGCTCGACCACCGTGTCCGCGGCCGCGGGGAGAGCATTGGAGCCGCGCGGGCCGCGGTCGGCGATTTTGCCGGGGTGGTGGACCACTAGCACTTGCATGTCGCAGCTCGCCGGCCGGAGCGTCTTGAGGGCCTCGCCGACGTCCTCGGCCGCGTTCTCCTCTCCGCCACCCATCGCCGCATGCCACGTGTCCAGGATCGCCAGAGACAGCGTCTCGCCCGCCGCGGCCATCTCGGCCTTCGCCTGCGCGAGCGTGGCCACCATGCGCTCCGGCTCGCCCGTTCTGGAGAGGTTCGGGGCCTCGCGCACGATCATGATCTTGGCCCGCCCGAGCGCCGCCTCGCCCGCCTCGGCTCGCTTGCGGTTCTCGGCTTCGATCTCCGGCTGGAGCGCCTTCTCGGCGGCATAGAAGCGCTTCCCGACGCCTGCGCCGCCCTCTGCCGCGAAGAAGGCCACGCCGCCCTGGCGCACCTTCCGGCCGAAGAACGGAAGGCCGTAGGCGACACACAGCGCGAGATGGACGGCGAGGAAGCTCTTGCCCGCGCCGCTCTCGCCGAAAAGAAGGCCGAGGCCCTCGGCGGTAAAGAGGCCCTGCACGAGCCACCGCGGCGCCTGCATTTCGATGGCCGAGTCGAACCACGTAGACTTCAGCGGCCGCGCCACGCCGCGCGTCACCACCGCCTGCGCCCCGCCGATCATGTCGACGGAGAGGCCGTGCAGCCGGTAGGCGGTGGCCGCCGCGAGCCGCGCGTCCACAAGCTCGATCTCGCCGCCGGTCTCCAAAACGAGGCGATTCGCGACCACGCCCGGCGGTTGGTCGCAGAGGGAGAGATCCGCTTCGAGCATCTCGCCGGCCTTCTTCGTGGCCCACTCCATCATGTTTTCGCGATCTCTTCGCGCCTCATCCCGATCCGCGGCCACGTCCGCGGCGTGCTCGCGCTGATGACGAGCCGCATTTCGCTCTTCCATCCGCTTTTCGGCTCCAGCCGCTTTCTCCACTTCCCAGAGCGCGCCTTCGCCCTCGATGAGACCCGCCTTCCGGAACGCCACAAAGGCGACCAGCGCGGCCGAGTCCTCTCCAATCTCGAAGTGCTGGGGCAGGGTGCGAGCCAACCGGGCCGCCTCTTCAATGACGGTGGCTTGCGGCGGCCCGGAGCCCTCCTGCGCCCACTCCATCGCTGCGACGTCCGCGTGAGCCTGCGCCGCGTCTATGGGATCAACCGGGTCGAAGGGCGTCCGTGGGTCTTCCCGGTACTCCAGATGCCTGACCGCCTCGGCTTCGAGATCGGCCGTTTGGGCGCGCACGCGCTCCAGCCCTGGCCAGCCGACTTCCCGCATCGTCTCTAGGGCGACGGAGACCACTTCGGCGACACCGTGGGGGCCGACTTGCGCGACCATGCACACAGCCTGGAGCGCGGCCTCTAGCGCATCCTCCTCGCCCTCCCACTCGGCGCCGGGACGCCCGAGGTGATCGAGCACCGCAGCGCGGCCGCGCTCCGCGAGCGCCGCCATCCGGGCGGGCCGCCCGGCCGCGCTGGTCTTAAGAGCCATCGAAGGCGGCTCTTTAAGAGCGGCCTCGCTGATATGTTCTTCCACGTCGACGTGACCTTCTGCATGGCGGCGACCACCGCCTCTTTGATCCAACGGCCCTTGGCGGGGCCGGCCTTCCAAGTCTCACAAGTCCGAAGTCCAAGAGGCGGCCGCGCCGGCAAGCGCAGGCCGCCTCTGTCTTTTCAGTTGGGCCTCACGTTCACTGCACAGCACTCCCCTCAAGGGCTTCTCGGACCCATTCGGCTAAAACCGATTCGCCCCACGCCAGTCGTCGGCCGGCTAGGCGAATTGGCGCGGGGAAAGCTCCCTCGGCGACCATGCGGCCGATTGTGCGGGGGCTAAGCGACGTGATGCGGGCCACCTCCGCGGGCGGCAGAAGCCGGGGGATCGACGTCTCGGCAGACTGTACGGCGGTCAATGTGGGCTCCTCTGCGCGGCATGCGCGGCAGGGAGACGAAGACCACAACCGACTTAGCGGCCGAGGCCAGTTCTGATAGCTGTGACCACGAAGCCCCTTGTTTCTAAGGGAGTTTACGTGGCGGCGAGCACGCGCTATCCGCCGCAGTTGCCTTGCCCTGCGAACGCACGGCTCTTAGCCGCTACGATTCGCCTCGAAGGAGGGCGCGCACCGTGGCCGCCGTGAACCTCAGGTTCGTCAAAGCCTACAAGGATCGTCACGGCCGGCTGCGCCACTACTTTCGGCAACGCGGCCGCGCGAGCGTCACATTGCCCGGCCTACCCGGCTCGGCCGAGTTCATGGCCGCCTACCAAGCCGCATTAAAAGAGGCCCCTGCCCTCCTGCCCGGCGCGAGCCGCGTTGCGGCCTGGAGCTTCGACGCACTCGCTGTCGCCTACTACTCCAGCGCGGGTTTTGTGACGCTCGCCCCCTCCACGCAGGCCACCTATCGCGGCGTCATAGACCGCTTCCGGTCCATGGACGTCGGTGGTGAGAGCGTCGGGAACTGCGCGGTGAATGAGCTTCGCCGCGAGCACGTCCGAAAGCTGATGGACAGGAAGGCCGAACAACCCGCGGCTGCGAACGCTCTCCTCAAGATGCTCCGCATCCTCATGGCCTTCGCTGTGGAGAGAGGCTGGCGCCGCGATGATCCCACCACCGGCGTCCGGAACGTCCGGAGCAAGGCTGGAGGCTTCCACACCTGGACGGAAGGGGAGATCGAAGCCTTCGAAGCCGCCCACCCCTCTGGCTCGCGCGCCCGGCTCGCGCTCGCCCTCCTCCTCTACACGGCGCAGCGCCGGGGCGACGTGGTGAGGCTCGGGCGCCAGCACGTGCGCGACGGCAAGCTCTCCCTTCGCCAGGAGAAAACAGGAACGGCCCTCACCATCCCGGTCCACCCGCGGCTCCAGGCGGAGATTGACCGCCTTCCGGCCGGACAGCTCACCTTCCTCCAAACTGCCTACGGCAAGCCGATGACCCCGGCCGGGTTCACGAACTGGTTCCGGGATTGCGCGGTGGCCGCTGGCCTCCCGAGCGGCTGTAGCCCTCACGGCCTCCGCAAAGCCGCCTCGCGCCGGCTCGCCGAAGCCGGGTGCAGCGCGAGCGTCCTCGCCAGCGTCACGGGCCATCGCACGCTCAAAGAGGTGGCTCGCTACACCGCCGCCGCGGACCAAGAAGGCCTAGCGAGCCTCGGGATTGCGGCCCTTTCGCGGGCCGAAGCGTGAACGCCACTGTCTAACCTTCGCGAGGGTAGACACCCTTGGCGGCTCAAGGCCTTACCGAACAAGGATCCACCGAAAGAGGTGGCGGACGGGGTGGGATTCGAACCCACGGTGGGCTTTCACCCACGGCGGTTTTCAAGACCGCTGCCTTAAACCACTCGGCCACCCGTCCCTGGTCGCGGGGCGCAGTAGCAGGCCGCAGCCGTCGCCGCGAGCGGGAACGGCGCGGCGCGCGTCGGCGTATGCTGGAGCGTGACCGACGCCCTCTCCACCTACCGCCGCAAGCGCGACTTCACCCGCACGGCGGAGCCTTCGGGCCAGACGTCGGCGGCCACCTCCGAGCGGCTGCGCTTCGTGATCCAGAAGCACGACGCCACGCGCCTGCACTATGACCTGCGGCTGGAGCACGAGGGCGTGTTCAAGAGCTGGGCGGTGACGCGCGGCCCCTCGCTTGACCCCGCCGACAAGCGGCTGGCGGTCGAGGTTGAGGACCACCCGCTCGACTACGGCGACTTCGAGGGCTCCATACCAGCTGGCGAATACGGCGGCGGCACGGTGATGCTGTGGGATCGCGGCTACTGGGCGCCCGAGCCCGGAACGACGGTCGAGGAGGGGTTCGCGAAAGGCGACCTCAAGATCGTGTTGGAGGGCGAGAAGCTGCAAGGCGGATGGGTGTTGGTGCGAATGGCCCACGATCGCGCCGCCAAGCCCGGGCGCAAGGCCCGCACCAACTGGCTCCTCATCAAGCACCGCGACGCGACGGCCGATCCGGGGGAGGGCGAGGCGCTCCTGCAGTCCGCGGATCGCTCGGTGGCCTCGGGCCGCGACCTGGCGCAGATCGCGGCGGGAGACGCGCCCGGCCCGACGCGTTTCATGACCGTCGAGGCGAAAGGCCGCGGCCGCGCGCCCGCCAAGCGCGTGTGGAACTCCAGACGCGGCGACCCTGAAGCGTCTGCCGAAGCGGTCGCCGACGAGACGCCCACGCCCCGTCGCCGGCGCACTGCGAAAGCCGCCGAAGCCGCCGCCCTCCCCGGCTTCGTGGCGCCACAGCTGGCCGTCACGGTCGAGCGTCCGCCCTCAGGCGCGGGCTGGGTGCACGAGATCAAGTTCGACGGCTATCGGCTGCAGCTGCGCACGCAAGGCGGTCGCGCCAGCGTGAAGACGCGCTCAGGCCTCGACTGGTCGGACCGCTTCCCGCAGATCGTCGCCGCGGGCGCCGGCTTGCCGGACGGGCTGATCGACGGCGAGGCGGTGGCGCTGGACTCCCACGGCGCGCCGGACTTCGCCGGCCTGCAGGCGGCGCTCTCCTCGGGCGAAACCGAAGGGCTCGTGTTCTTCGCCTTCGACGCCCTTTTCACCGGCGGCGAGGATCTGCGCCCCCTCCCCCTCTCCGAGCGCAAGGCGCGACTGGGGGCGGCGCTGGTGGGGGCGGGTCCGCGCCTGCGCTACGTCGAGCATTTCGAGAGCGGGGGCGATGCGGTGCTGAAGTCGGCCTGCTCGATGCAGCTGGAGGGCGTGGTCTCCAAGCGGCTCGACGCCCCCTACGTCTCCGGCCGCTCCGACGGCTGGCGCAAGAGCAAGTGCCGCGGCGGTCAGGAGGTGGTGGTGGTCGGCTGGACCGAGGGCGAGGGCAAGCCCTTCCGCTCGCTCCTGGCCGGCGTGCAGCGCGAGGGGCGGCTGGTCTACGTAGGCCGCATCGGCACGGGTTTCGGCGCCAAGGTGACCGCCGACCTCCTGCCGCGCCTGCGCAAGGTGGAGGCCAAGGCCGCGCCCTTCGCCAAGGCCGACACGCCCAAGGTCGGGCGCGAGGTGCGTTGGGTGAAGCCCGTGCTGGTCGCCGAGATCGAGTCCGCCGGCTGGACAGGCGAAGGCGCGCTGCGCCAGGCCAGCTTTAAGGGCCTGCGCGAGGACAAGCCCGCGGCCGAGGTGGTGCGGGAGGGGCCCGCCGCCTCCGTGCTCGTGAAGACCGACGCCCGCTCCCCCGTGGTGATGGGGGTCACGATTTCGCACCCCGACAAGGCGCTCTGGCCGGCCGAAGGCGCGGCGCCGGCGATCACCAAGCTCGACCTCGCCCGCTATTACGAGGCTATGGCCGAGGCGCTGCTGCCCCACATTGCGGGGCGGCCCTGCTCGATCATCCGCCAGCCCGACGGCATCGGCGGCGAACGCTTCTTCCAGCGCCACGCCATGGCCGGCGCCTCGGCGCTGCTGACGCAGGTGGAGGTGCGTGGCGACAAGAAGCCCTACCTGCAGATCGACCGGCGCGAGGCGCTGGCGGCGGTGGCGCAGACGGCGGGCGTCGAGCTGCACCCCTGGAACTGCGCCCCCGACCGGCCAGACGTGGCCGGGCGGCTCGTCTTCGACCTCGATCCCGACCCGGAAGTGGGCTTCGAGGCGGTGATCGAGGCGGCCAAGGAGGTCAAGGCGCGGCTGGAGGCGCTGGGTCTCACGGCCTTCTGCAAGACCACCGGCGGCAAGGGCCTGCACGTGGTGACGCCGCTGGACGCCTCAGGGAAGGCTGCCGTTGCCTGGCCGGCCGCGAAAGCGTTCGCGCGCACGCTGTGCGAGCGCATGGCCGCCGACGCGCCCGACCGCTACCTCGTCAACATGTCCAAGGCCCAGCGGCGCGGGCGCATCTTCCTCGACTACCTGCGCAACGACCGGCTCTCCACCGCGGTGGCTCCCTACTCGCCGCGCGGGCGTCCGGGCGCCCCGGTGAGCTGGCCGGTGAGCTGGGTGCAGGTGAAGCGCGGGCTCGATCCCACGGCCTACTCAATGCGCACCGCCCCCGGCTTGATCAAGCGCAACCGCGCTTGGGCCGACTACGCCGCCGCAGCCCGACCCCTGCCGCCCGCGATCGAGCGTTTGGGCTAGGTTCGGCACTCAGGTGACGACCGCCACAACGCGATCCGCGCACATCTATCAGCTGATCGCCGGTTGACGGATCGGCGCAGGTCAATGCTTGCGCATCCGTAGGTGGGATGCGGCTCCTGAGCCGGCCACGCTTTAGGAACGAACGCATCCGGCGGTCATTTTCCAATGCGACGTAGCTGACGCGATGTTCACGAGGCAGCGCGACCACCATATGCTGGCGTCGAAGGAGACGATCATGAGAATTGTTGCGCTCGCGATCTTCAGCGTACTGGTCACAGCTCCGCTTGGCGGATGCGTGACCAAAGCCGCCGCCGCAGCGGTGGAAGCGCCGGGCCGGGTCGCCGGCGGATTGTTAGGCGGCTAGGTCGGAAACGCCGCCTTTCTGCGCGGCAACCGATCTAGGCGATCACTCCCGCACGTACATGCGGTTGCAGGCGACCTTCGTGCAGGGCGAACACCCGGTCCATGAAGCCGGCGAGCTGCAGGTTGTGCGTGGCGATCAGGGCGCCGACCTTCTCGAGTCGCGCCATGTCGAACAGGCTCTGGAACACCGCGCCCGAGGTGGTGGGGTCTAGATTGCCGGTGGGCTCGTCGGCCAGGATCAGCCGGGGCCGATTGGCCATGGCGCGGGCGATAGCCACGCGCTGCTGCTCGCCGCCGGAAAGCTGGGGCGGCGCATGCGTAAGTCGATCGCCCAGGCCCAGGCGGGTGAGGAGTTCGGCGGCGCGCTCGCGGGCGGCCGAGGCGCCGCGGCCCGCGATACGCAGGGGCAGCGCCACGTTGTCCACCGCCGAGAGTTCGGGGAGCAGGTGGTGAAACTGATAGACGAAACCGATTTCGGCCAAACGGATGCGGGTTCGGCCGTGCTCCGCCATATCCGAGGCGTCGCGCCCGTTGATGGCTACACGCCCGGTGGTGGGCCGCTCCAGAAGGCCGGCGGCGTGCAGGAGGCTCGACTTGCCCGAGCCCGAAGGGCCGATCAGCCCCACGATCTCACCCGGGGCCACGTCGAGATCGACGGCGTGCAGCACCGTCAGCGGCTGGGCCAAGCCCTCGGTGTAGGTGCGCCCGACGCCGCGCAGGGAGAGTACGGGAGCGCCGTCATTCATAGCGCAGCGCCTCCACCGGATCGAGGCGGCTGCCCCACCAGGCCGGCGGCAGGGTGGCGATGAAGCTCATGAACAGCGCGAAGCCCATGATCCAGCTCACCTCGGTCCAGTCGATGCGGGCCGGGATGCGCGAGAGGTAGTAGGTGTCGGCGCTCCACACGTGGATGCCGATCAGCTCAAGCCCCGCCTGGATCTGGTCGATGAAGGTGGCGAAGAGGGCACCCAGGGCCAAGCCCGCCACAGCGCCCGACACGCCGATCGCAGCGCCGGCCATGAAGAACACGCGCAGCACCGCCCCGCGACCGGCGCCCATGGTGCGCAGGATGGCGATGTCGCGCGTCTTGTTCTTCACCAGCATGATCAGGCCGCTGATGATGTTGAGCACGGTGATGGCCACGACCATCATCAGGATCAGGCGCATGACGTTGCGCTCGGTCTGCAGCGCGCTCCAGAACGAGCGGGAGCGGTCGCGCCAGTCGTTGACCACGCTGTCCGCCCCCGCCGCGTGGCGGATGGCGGGGAGGTAGCGCTCCATGTGGTCGGGGTCCTTCACCTTGATCTCGATGAAGTCGACGCCCTCGCCGCGGCCGAAGAACAGCTGCGCCTGCGCCAGCGGCATGTAGATGTAGCCGCTGTCGAAGTTGGAGGCGCCGACCGAGAAGACGCCCCCCGCCTGGTAGCTCTTCTCCCGCGGGGTGGACGAGCCCAACACGGTCGCGTCGCCGTCGGGCGAGATCAGGTCGACCGGATCGCCCGCGTGCACGCCCAGGGTTTCGGCCAGGCCCGAGCCCACCAGGATGCGGTCGCCCCCGTACTCGCCCTCACCGAAGCCCGTGAGGCCGCCCTCCTTCATGCCCTTCACCACCAGCGACTGCGGGCCGAGGTCGGCGGGCTCGACGCCGCGCACGATGGCGCCCGAACGCGAGGCCGGGCCGGTGGCCAGGGTCTGCGCCTCGATCACGGGGGTGGCGCTGACCACGCCCGGCACGGCGCGCAGCCGCGCCAGCAGCGCGTCGCGCGAGGCGGGCTGCTGGATGGCCGGGCCCTGCACGAAGGCGTGGCCGGAAAAGCCCAGGATGCGGTTGAGGAGGTCGGTGCGGAAGCCGTTCATCACCGACATGACGATGATCAGCACCGCCACCGACAGCATGATGCCGACGAAGGCGATCCAGCTGATCACGGTGACGCCGCCGTTCTTGCGGGTGGTGCGCAGATAGCGGCCGGCGAGGTCGCGCTCCCAGGCCGAGAAGGGCGCGGCCGCCCCCTCCCCGCCCCTTGCGGTGGCGCGCGTGCGCGAGGGGGCGGCGGTGACCGGCGCGACCACGGTCATAGGCTGCGCGTCGCCGAAGCGGTGGCCAGCGCGGCGTTGAGCGGCAGGCTGCGCATCTCGCCGGTGTCGCGGCGCTTCAGCTCCACCTCGCCGGCGGCGAGGCTCTTGGGGCCGATGGTCAGTCGCCAGGGGGCGCCGATCAGGTCGGCGGTGGCGAACTTGCCTCCGGGGCGCTCGCCCGTGTCGTCGTAGAGCACCTCCACGCCTGAGGCGGTGAGCCGGCGATAGGCCTCCTCGCAGGCCGCGTCGCAGGCGACGTCACCGACCCGCAGGTTGAGCAGCGCAACATGGAAGGGCGCCACGCTGTCGGGCCAGATCATGCCGGCCTCGTCGTGGCGGGCCTCGATGATGGCGCCCAGCAGGCGCGAGACGCCCACACCATAGCTGCCCATGTGCACCGGCCGCTCCACCCCGTCAGGCCCGGCGACCACGGCCTTCATGGGCGCCGAATACTTCTCGCCGAAATAAAACACCTGTCCCACCTCGATGCCGCGCGTCTCGATGCGGTCGGTCTGCGCCACCTCGCCTTCGTAGCGCGCGGCGTCGTGCACGTCCTCGGTGGCGGCGTAGAGGCGCGTCCACTCGTCGACGATGGCGGTGAGGTCGCCGTCGTAGTCCACGTCAGCCGACGGGATCGGCAGGTCGAGCACCCGCTTGTCGCAATAGACGGTGCTCTCGCCCGTCTGCGCCAGCACGATGAACTCGTGGGAGAGGTCGCCGCCGATCGGCCCCGTCTCGGCGCGCATCGGGATGGCGGTCAGGCCCATACGGGCGAAGATGCGCAGGTAGCTCACGAACATGCGGTTGTAGGCTTTGCGCGCGCCCGCCTCGTCCATGTCGAAGCTGTAGGCGTCCTTCATCAGGAACTCGCGGCCGCGCATCACGCCGAAGCGGGGGCGCTGCTCGTCGCGGAACTTCCACTGGATGTGGTAGAGGCTCTTGGGCAGGTCCTTGTAGCTCTTCACGCTGGCGCGGAAGATTTCGGTGACCATCTCCTCGTTGGTGGGGCCGTAGAGCAGCTCGCGCTCGTGCCTGTCGGTGATGCGCAGCATCTCGGGGCCGTAGGCGTCGTAGCGGCCGCTCTCGCGCCACAGGTCGGCCAGCTGCAGGGTGGGCATGAGGAGTTCGACGGACCCGGCGCGGTCCATCTCCTCGCGCACGATGCGTTCGACCTTGCGCAGCACCCGCAGGCCCAGCGGCAGCCAGGCGTAGATGCCCGCCGCCTCCTGGCGGATCATGCCGGCGCGCAGCATCAGCCGGTGCGAGGCGATCTGCGCCTCGGACGGGGTCTCCTTGAGCACGGGAAGGAAATAGCGCGACAGGCGCACGGATTCTCCGGGGCGGGCGGTCATGGCGGGGTGTCTAGCGGGGCTGCGGCCGCGTGGCGAGCGCGCTCAGGCGCGCGGCGCCAGCATGGGGCCGAACAGGTGCAGCGCCACGACCAGCACGACCCACACGACCGCCGCCACCCAGGTCGTGGTGATGAACTTGCGCTTGAGGTTGGGATTGACCGGCGAGCCCGGGTCTCCGCCGCCCGGCACCTCGATCCCGGCCTGGTGGTGGCTCTGCACGCCCAGCGGCAGGATGGCGAAGAGGGTGATCCACCAGACGACGAAGTAGGTGGAGAGGGCGAAGACCGGATCCATGGCGGGCGATGTATAGCGCAGGATAGCGGCGAAGATGCGCTTCGCGCTCGCGACGCGAGGGATGCCGCCGTGCTCGGTCGCGTCAAGACACGCTGCGCCTGCGGCTGCGCTCTTCGGGTCGGTGGACCCGCCCTGCGCGCGACGGCCTCCTGAGGAGGTCGGGACGCGGGGCGTCCTGGAGATTCTCGACACGCCTGCGGCGCGTCGAACACTGGGCTGCATGTCTGCCGCAGCGCGCTGAGAGGGCGGTGCTCAACAGGCGAGCCGGTGGAGTGACCGCCCGGCGGATGCAGATCGCCGAGCTTTCAGCATGGACGCAGGCGGCCGTGCCCACCCCCGCAGTCACCTGCTCAGTGTTCGACGCGGCTGCAGGCCAAGTCGAAAAACCACCAGGACACTCAGCGACCCGAAACCGCTGGCCGGCCGCCGAGGGCGAGGTGTTTCAAGGCCTAAGAGCGAAGCGTGCCTTGACGCGACCCGTCATCGGTGGCGCTCAGCGATCCGATCACACGCCGGAGACGCCGCCGCCCTCCGCCTAGAACTGCGCCTGGATCTCGCGCCCGCCGCGCAGGATCGTCAAACTCCACCGCCCCGCCTGCAGCACAGCCGCCAAGCCGGCGGCGCTGCGCACGCGCTGGCCGTTGACGGACGTGACGATGTCGCCCGCGCGGAAGCCCTGCTGGGCGGCGATGCCGTCCACCGCGGTGATCAGCACGCCCTCCTGGAAGGGGTCGGCCCCGTACTGGTCGGCGCTGGCGGGCGAGAGCGTGGCCACCGTGGCGCCGGACAGCGGCTGGCGGCCGGTGAGCTTGCGCGTGTCCACGGCCCCCGGCGGATCGGTCAGCTTCACGCGCACGTCGTGCGTCGCGCCCCCCCCGTGGCGCACGCCCAGCACCAGGACGTCGCCCGCCCGGTGGGTGGCCGAGGCGTAGTTGACGCTGGCCTCGTCGTTCACGGCCTGGCCGTCGACGGTCATGATCAGGTCGCCGGCGCGGATGCCGGCCGCCTCCGCGGGGCTCCCGGCATAGACGCTGGCCGCCAGCACGCCCTGCGGCCGGTCGAGGCCCAGCGACTTGGCGGTGTCGGCGTCCACCGCCTGCAGCTTGAGGCCCAGCCAGGCGCGGCGCACCGAGGTCGCGCCCGAAACCGCGCTCTCCACCACCCGGCGCACCAGCGGCGCGGGAATGGCGAAGCCCACGCCGGCCGAGGAGCCGGAACGCGACAGGATGAAGGTGTTCACGCCGACCAGGTTGCCGCTCATGTCCACCAGCGGGCCGCCGGAGTTGCCCGGATTGATGGAGGCGTCGGTCTGGATGTAGCTGCCGAAGTCGTCGGCCCCGCCGGTGGTGCGGCCGAGGGCCGAGATGATGCCGTTGGTGACGGTCTGGCCCACGCCGAAGGGATCGCCGATCGCCAGCACCAGGTCGCCCACTTCGATGTCGCTGCGTTCGGCGATAGGCAGCACCGGCAGCTTCTCGCCCTTGGTGTCGATCTTGAGCACGGCGAGGTCGGAGCGCGCGTCGTCCAGGAGCACCTTGGCGGTGAACTCGCGCCGGTCGGCGAGCGCCACGGTGATCTCCTGCCCGCCCGCGATCACGTGGTGGTTGGTGATGATCAGCCCGTCCGCCCGCACGATGGCGCCCGAGCCGAGCGAGCCCTCCACCTGCTCGCGCGGCACGCCCATGCCGCCGAAGAAGGCGAAGAAGGGGTCCACCTGCGTACGCACGATGCGCTTGGAGGAGATGTTGACCACCGCCGGGGCCGCACGCCGCACGATCGGCGCGAAGCTCAGCTTCATGGTCGCCAGATCGGGCGGCGGCGCCCGGTTCGGCTGGGCCAGTCCCGCCGCGGTGCGGCTCTGCGGCGTCTGCGCGGCGCCGGACTGCGGCTGCGAGCACGCGGCGACGAGGGCGGCCATCGAGGCGGCGAAGGCGAGGCGGGAACGGCGCATGACGGCTCGGGCTGGCGTTGAGGTGACCTTGGCCGCACGCATGGCGCGTCCAGCGGGCGCGATTATGGCGCGCTCGCCTTGTCCAGTTTCGGCGCGCCAAGCGTGATGATCAGCGCCGCCACGTACAGGGCCGCCGCCACATACATCGCCAGCCCGGGCGCATAGCGGCCACCCGAGATCGACCAGGCGAAGAGAGTGGTGAAGAAGATCGGCCCTATGAGCCCCGCCATGGCCATCACGCCGGCGTTCGCCCCCTGCAGCCGCCCCTGCATGGTGCGCGGCACCCGGCGCGTCATCACCCCTTGCAGGCCCGGCATGATCAGGCCCGACATGGCGGCGAAGGGCACGCCGAACCAGTACATCCAGCCCACCGGCGCGGTGGCGTAGATCACGAAGGCGGCCGTGCCGAAGGCGAAGCCCGTGTAGATCGCCGTGCGCTCGCCGAAGCGCGCCACGAAGGGCTTGATCAGCGTCCACTGAACGACCATCGACGCCGCGCCCGACGCCATCAGCGCCGCGCCCACCAGCGTCGGCCCCCAATGGTAGCGGTAGCCCACGTAGAGCACGAAGGAGGAGATGAAGACCTGCACCGCCAGATAGAACAGCATCAGGATCACCGCGAAACGTGGCAGCTGCGGGTGCAGACCGTAGATCTTCATCGAGCTGATCGGGTTGGCGTTCTTGAAATGGAAGGGCGCGCGCCGGTCCAGCGGCAGCGACTCCGGCAGGACGAAGAGGCCGTAGACGCCGTTGATCAGCGAGAAGCACGCCGCCCCCCAGAAGGGCGCACGCGGCCCCAGGTGGGCGAGAAGGCCGCCCAGGCCCGGGCCGATGATGAAGCCCACGCTGAACACCGTGCCCATCAGCCCGAAGGCCGCCGCCCGCTTGGCGTCGTCCGGCTCGTCGGCGTTGAGGTCGGCGATGTAGGCGTTGGCGGTGGAGAACGACGCCGCGGTCATGCCGCTGACGATGCGCCCGAGGAACAGCCAGACCAGGCCGGGAGCCAGCGCCATGAACACGAAGTCGCACCCCAGCCCGAAGATGGAGGCCAGCAGCACGGGTCGGCGCCCAAACCGGTCGGACAAGGCGCCCTGGATGGGAGAGAAGATGAACTGCATCAGCGCGAACGCCGCGCCGAACAGGCCGTAGACCTGGGCCCCCTTCGCCTCGTTCCCAACGAAGCCGACGACGAGCGGCGGCAGCACCGGGATGATGATGCCGATGGCGATGATGTCGATCAGGGCGGTGGCCAGGATGAAGGCCACCGCCGCGCGGCGGCGCTGCGGCGGCGCGCCCGCGCCCAGCACGGCGGGGGCCGCGTTCGGATCGGCGGCGGGAAGCGGCGCGACCGCGGCGGCGGGGGGCTCGGTCGTCATGATTCGGCCGAGGCTGCGGTCACCTCGGCCTTGTAGCGTGCAAGCTGGGCTGTCCACCACTCGCCCAACCGCCGCATCAGGTCAGCGGGCGGGGCGCCGTGGCGCGCGACGTGGCTCGACGGCACGCGCTCCCAGCCACGGTGGGTGACGGTGACGCGGGTGAGCTCGCCCACGGCGGTGAAGCTCACCTCCACCTCGGTGGCGTCCTCCGGTCCAAGCGACGCTGGCCGCCAGCTGAAGCTCACGCGGACGGGCCGCTCCCAGGCGATGACGCGCCCGAACTCGAAGGTGCGCCCATCCGCCAGCGTCTCGACCAGCCGGCCGTCTGGCCCGGGATCAAGCAGGGCGACCGCGCCGGGCGCGGGGGGCGCGGTGGCGAACAGGGGGTGCGGCCGCCACCAGGCGCCGAGCTTGCCGGTGAAGGCGTCGAACGCCGCCTCCAGCCCGGCCGCCACCCGCACCGAGACCTGCGCCGCCGACGCGCTCATCGGCGCTCGACGTGCGCCTTGAAGGCGGCGAGCTCTTCGCACCACGCCCCCTCCAGCGCCGCGATCCAGGCGGCGAGGCCGGCGGTCGCCCGCGGGCGCAGCCGGTAGCGCCGCACGCGCGCGTCGGGTCCGGCGTGATCCTCCTCCACCAGCCCGCTCTCGCGCAGCACCTTGAGGTGGCGGCTCATGGCCGGCGCCGGCAGCGCGACCGCACGCGCCAGCTCGCGCCCATGCCCGGGAATGTGACCTCTGCAACACGAAGACCGCTGGAGCCTCGTCCCATGTCTGAGAAAGGCGATATATCAAGCTCGCAGGCGTCCGCCTGAACGGTCAGTCTCTGACCGGTTCAGTGGAACGGAGAACTGCCCGGTCGACAATAAGAGAAAGCCCCCGGAGCCGGGGGCTTCGGGGGCTTTTTCCTATGTGAGTGCGCGATGCCTACTCGTCGTCGCCGTAGGCCGAAGAGCCCTGGACGGGACCGGAGTCCTTGCCCTTTTCGTTCACGTCGCGGTCGACGAACTCGATCACCGCCATCGGCGCGTTGTCACCATGGCGGAAGCCGGCCTTGAGCACGCGGATGTAGCCGCCCTGGCGCTCCGCGTATCGCGGGCCGAGCGTGGCGAACAGCTTGCCGACCTGCTCGATGTCGCGCACCTGGCTGATGGCTTGGCGGCGCGCATGCAGGTCGCCGCGCTTGCCGAGCGTCACCAGCTTCTCGACGAAGGGCCGCAGCTCCTTGGCCTTGGGGAGCGTGGTGACGATCTGCTCGTGCTTGATGAGGCTGGCGCTCATGTTGGCGAACATGGCGGCGCGGTGGGCCGAGGTGCGGCCCAGCTTGCGGTGGGCGATTCCGTGACGCATCGAACTAAGTCTCCATGGGCTCCCGGCCCGGCTGCAGTCCTCCCCGCCCGTCGCCCGGAGGGGTCTTCACGATGCGCCGGGGACCTCCGCCGCGGAGGCGGCGTCAACGGTCCCGTTCAAGCGACGGCGCGGTGGTCTCGGCTCAGGCGTCCTCGAACTTCTTGGCGAGGTCGTCGATGTTCTCGGGCGGCCAGTTCGGCACGTCCATGCCCAGGTGCAGGTTCATGGCGGTCAGCACCTCCTTGATCTCGTTCAAGGATTTGCGTCCGAAGTTCGGAGTGCGCAGCATCTCGCCCTCGGTCTTCTGGATCAGGTCGCCGATATAGACGATGTTGTCGTTCTTCAGGCAGTTGGCCGAGCGCACGGAGAGCTCCAGCTCGTCGACCTTCTTGAGCAGCGCCGGATTGAAGGGCAGCTCGGGCTTGGCTTCGTCGGCGACGCGCTGGCGTGGCTCCTCGAAGGTGATGAAGATGTTGAGCTGGTCCTGCAGGATGCGGGCGGCGTAGGCCACCGCATCCACTGGCGTGACCGCGCCGTTGGTCTCCACCTCGAGGACCAGCTTGTCGTAGTCGAGGCTCTGGCCCTGGCGGGTGGGCTCGACGCGGTAGGCCACGCGCTTCACCGGCGAGTAGAGCGCGTCCACCGAGATCAGGCCGATCGGCGCGTCCTCGGGGCGATTGCGCTCGGCCGAGACGTAGCCCTTGCCGTTCTGCACGGTGAGCTCCATCCGCACCGAGGCGCCGTCGTCCAGCGTGCAGATCACGTGGTTCTTGTCGAGGATTTCGATGTCGGCCGGCAGCTCAATGTCGGCGGCGGTGACCATGCCGGGGCCGGTCTTGCGCAGGGTCATACGCTTGGGGCCCTCGCCATGCATGCGCAGGGCCAGCGCCTTGAGGTTCAGCACGATGTCGACCACGTCCTCGCGCACGCCCTCGATGGACGAGAACTCGTGCACCACGCCGTCGATCTGCACCGCGGTGATGGCCGCGCCCTGCAGCGAAGAGAGAAGCACCCGGCGCAGCGAATTGCCCAGCGTCACGCCGAAGCCGCGCTCCAGCGGCTCGGCGATCATGCGCGCCTTGCGGTTGGCGTCCTTGCCGGTCTCGATCTGCGGCTTCTCGGGGCGGATCAGCTCTTGCCAGTTGCGTTCGATCACGGGCGTTCTCTCGGACATGTGCGAGGCGCCCTGCCGCAGCCGGCGGGCGCCTCAAGCAGGGGGCGGATTTCAGCGCGCCGCGGCGGCCGGCGCGCTCGGGTCAGACGCGGCGGCGCTTGGGCGGGCGGCAGCCGTTATGTGGGATCGGAGTCACGTCACGGATAGTGGTTATGGTCATGCCGGCGGCCTGAAGCGCGCGCAGAGCCGACTCGCGGCCGGAGCCGGGGCCCGAGACGTTGACCTCCAGCGTGCGCACGCCATGCTCCATGGCCTTCTTGCTTGCGTCCTCGGCCGCCATCTGGGCGGCGTACGGCGTCGACTTGCGCGAGCCCTTGAAACCCATGGTGCCGGCGCTCGACCACGAGACAGCATTGCCCTGCGCGTCGGTGATCGTGATCATGGTGTTGTTGAAGCTGGCGTTCACATGCGCCACGCCCGAGGTGATGTTCTTGCGCTCGCGCTTCTTGACGCGTTCCGGTGCCTTGGCCATCGATTGCTGCTCTTATTTCTTCTTGCCGGCGATCGGCTTGGCCGGACCCTTGCGAGTACGGGCATTGGTATGGGTGCGCTGGCCACGCGTGGGCAGGCCGCGCCTGTGGCGCAGGCCGCGGTAGGACGCGATGTCCTGCAGCCGCTTGATGTTCATCACCGTCTCGCGGCGCAGGTCGCCCTCGACGGTGTAGTCGCGGTCGATTGCTTCGCGGATCTGAAGCACCTCGGCGTCCGAGAGTTGGTTGACGCGGCGGCTTTCGTCGAGGCCGACCTTATCCATGATTTCCTTGGCGATGGCCGGGCCGACACCGTGGATGTACTGGAGCGCGATCTCCACGCGCTTGTTGGTCGGTATGTTGACGCCTGCGATACGAGCCACGCCTGTCTCTCTCCTGGTCTCGCGCTACGGTCTGGAACGCAAAAAAGGGCCGGGCCACCTGCAGGCGGGACCGGCGTCGCGCTCCACGCGTTTCGCGGAAGGCGCTCTTATAAGCACGAATCGCCGCGGGTCAACGGGCTTGCGGGCGAGCCCCGCCTGCATGGGAGCGTGCGCAGCTCTAAGCCGCCACGCCTTCCAACGCCCGGTCGATCTCCCTCGCCACCACGTCGATGGAAGCCATGCCGTCCACCTCGCTCAGCTTGTCCTGGTCGGCATAGAACGACACCAGCGGCTTGGTCTGCGTATCATAGGCGTGCAGGCGCGTCTGGAAGGTCTCAGGGTTGTCGTCGGGCCGACCCTGAGCTTCGAAACGCTTGGTGATGCGAGAGATCAACGCGTCGTGGTCGACCTTGAGGCGCACCACGATATCCACGCGCTTGCCGAGCTTCGTAAGCAGTTCGTCCAGCGCCTGCGCCTGGGCGATGGTGCGTGGGAAGCCGTCGAAGATGGCACCGCCCGCGTCTTCGGCAGCTTCGAGCTTCTCCTCGATCAGGCAGATCACGACGTCGTCCGAGACCAGCTCGCCCGAATCGACGATGGCCTTGACGCGCTTGCCCAGTGAACTCTCCGCCCGGATAGCCGCGCGCAGCATGTCGCCTGTGGAGAGCTGCACCATGCGCCGCTGGCTGACCAGCCGAGCCGCCTGAGTGCCCTTCCCCGCGCCGGGCGGGCCGAACAGGATGAGATTCACGTGCCGCCCCTCCCCTTCCGCCGACGCTATCGGGCGCCACGTATGGCGGGCGTAGCCGAACGCCCGCCGGAGCGCAGCTTCGACTTGCGGATGAGCCCCTCGTACTGGTGGGCCAGGAGGTGGGACTGGATCTGCGCCACCGTATCCATCGTGACGGTGATCACGATCAGGATCGAGGTGCCGCCGACGTAGAAGGTCTGGTTGGAGCCGCCGCCGGTCAGCAGCTCTGGCAGGATGCACACCGCAGTGATGTAACCCGCGCCCAGCACCGTAAGGCGCGTCAGCACGTGGTCGATATAGTTGGCGGTGTTCTTGCCCGGACGCACACCCGGGATGAAACCGCCGTGCTTGCGCAAGTTCTCCGCAGTCTCTTCAGGATTGAACTGAATGGAGGTGTAGAAGAAGGAGAAGAAGATGATCAGCGCCGCGTAGAGCACGATGAACAACGGCTGGCCGTGTTGCAGCTGGCTGGTAAGTCCCGGCAGCCACGACTTGATCCATGGCGGCAAGTTGGCGTTGTTCAGGAATCCGATCACCGTTGACGGCAGCAGCAGAAGCGAGCTGGCGAAGATCGGCGGGATCACGCCCGCGGTGTTGACCTTCAGCGGCAGAAAAGAACTCTCTCCACCATACATCTTGTTGCCCTGCTGACGCTTTGGATACTGGATCAGCAGCCGACGTTGAGCGCGCTCGACGAAGACGATGGCGAAGACGATGCCGACGGCGAGGACCACCACCACCAGAAGCAGCAGCGGGCCGACCTGGCCCGTCTGCGCCAGCGTCAGCGCGCGCCACACGCCCGTGGGCAGGCGCGCCACGATGCCGGCGAAGATGATCAGCGAGGTGCCGTTGCCGACACCGCGCGCGGTGATCTGCTCGCCCATCCACATCAGGAACAGCGTGCCGCCAGTCAGCGTCGCCACCGTCGAGAGGATGAAGAACAGCCCCGGCGCGCTCACTACGCCCTGCGTGTGCTCCAGTCCCATGCCGATGCCGAACGACTGCACCAGCGCAAGCGCCACGGTGAGGTAGCGGGTGTACTGATTGAGCTGCTTGCGCCCCGCCTCGCCGCCCTCTTTCCGCAGCTTCTCCCAGGGCGTGTAGATCGTGGCCATCAGCTGCACGATGATCGAGGCCGAGATGTAGGGCGTCACGTTCAGCGACAGGATCGCCATATGCTGCACGGCGCCGCCGGAGAACATGTTGAACATGCCGAGGATGCCTTTGGAGGCCCCCTGGAAGGCGCGCCCGAAGGCGGCGGCGTCGATCCCCGGGATCGGAATGTAGGTGCCCAGCCGGTAGACGATCAGGCAGCCCAGGGTGAACCACAGGCGTTTGTGCAAGTCCGTCGCCTTGGCGAAGGCCCCGACGTTCATGTTGGCGGCGAGCTGTTCGGCGGCGGAGGCCATGGCGTCTCGGACTTAAGCGGAAGCGGAAGATGTAGGCGGACGGCCGGTGCGTGTCACGCGACTGGAGGCCGCTATGTGACGGCAGGCCGCGGAGCTCAGATCGCCCAACCAGCCCGTCCTCCTCGGGCTTGTCCCGAGGACCCAAGCCGGTGCGGGAACGACGGCGCCGACTTCGCGAACCACTGAACCCTCGGCGCAAGGCCGAGGGTAGCGGAACAAGGAGAGGCTTACGCCTGCGCCGTGGCTTGGCGCACCTTGCGGGTCAGCGTCAGCGAGCCGCCGCCCTGCTCGATGGCTTCGCGGGCCGAGGCGCTGGCCGAATCGACGGTGAGGGTCAGCTTGCCGGCGACCTGGCCTTCGCCCAGCAGGCGCACACCGTCCTTGGCGCGGCGGATCACGCCCGCGGCGATGAGGGCGTCGGCGTCGATGGCCGCAGTGGCGTCGAGCTTGCCGGCCTCGATCGCCTGGGCGATGCGCCACAGGTTCACTTCCGCATACTCCTTGCGGTTAGGCTTGTTGAAGCCGCGCTTGGGCATACGCATGTGGAGCGGCATCTGGCCACCCTCGAAGCCGTTGATGCCGTGACCGGTGCGCGAGGTCTGGCCCTTCACGCCGCGGCCGCCGGTCTTGCCCTTGCCGGAGCCTTCGCCGCGACCGACGCGCATGCGCTTCTTGTGCGAGCCCTCGGCCGGGGCGAGTTCGTTGAGCTTCATGGCCTTCTCCTTCGGAGGTTGCGCCCGGCGGACGGCCGGACTCGGCGGATGGATCGAGAGTGGAAGCGCTTAGGTCTTCGGCTCCACCACGGCCACCATGTGGGCGACCTTGGCGATGGCGCCGCGGATGGCTGGGGTGTCCTCAAGCGTGGCCTCGCGGCCGATGCGGTTGAGGCCCAGGCCCTTCAGCGTGGCCCGCTGATGGGCGGGGCGCCGGATCGGGCTGGCGATCTGGCGGATGGTGACGGTCGCCATGGCTCTCAGGCCTCGATCGAGGAAGGATCGCCCGCGCCGTCGCTGCGCGAGCCGATGATGTCGCTGACCTTCTTGCCCCGCTTGGAGGCGATCTGGCGCGGCGAGTTTTGCTCCTTCAGCGCGTCGAAGGTGGCGCGGATCATGTTGTAGGGGTTGGACGAGCCGATCGACTTGGCCACCACGTCCTGAACGCCCAGCGTCTCGAGGACAGCGCGCATGGGGCCGCCCGCGATCACGCCGGTGCCGGGAGCGGCGGCGCGCAGCATCACCTTGCCCGCGCCGTGACGGCCGCGGCCGTCGTGATGCAAGGTGCGGCCCTCGCGCAGGGGCACGCGGATCATGGTCTTCTTGGCCTCTTCGGTGGCCTTGCGGATGGCTTCCGGCACTTCGCGCGCCTTGCCGTGGCCGAAGCCGACGCGGCCCTTGCCGTCGCCCACGACCATGAGCGCCGCGAACGAGAACCTGCGGCCACCCTTCACGGTGGCGGCCACGCGGTTGATGTGCACCAGCTTCTCGACGATGTCGCTGTCGCCGTCCTCGCGGGGACGACGGTCGCGGTTTCCGCCTTCGGGGGGTCGCGCCATGCTCGTCTACCTCAGAAGTTCAGGCCGGCGTCGCGCGCGGCGTCGGCCAGGGCCTTGATGCGGCCGTGAAAGATGTAGCCGCCGCGGTCGAACACCACCTCAGTGACGCCCGCCGCCTTGGCGCGCTCGGCCACGCGGCGGCCGACGGCCTCCGCAGCGGCCTTGTCCGCGCCGGCGGCCTTGGCGCCGTCGACCGACTCTAGCGTCGAGGCGGCGGCCAGGGTGACGCCGTTGGAGTCGTCGATGATCTGCGCCGAGATGTGCTTGTCCGAGCGGTGCACGGACAGACGGGCGCGGCCTTGGGCGACCTGGCGCAGGCGGGTGCGGTTGCGCTGGGCGCGACGCGCGTGAGTTTCGCGAGGGGTGAGCACCATGGCCTACTTCTTCTTGCCTTCCTTGCGGCGAACCTTCTCGCCCTGGTATCGCACACCCTTGCCCTTGTAGGGCTCGGGCGGGCGCACGCGGCGGATCTTGGCCGCGATCTCGCCCACCGCCTGCTTGTCCACGCCCGAGATCTTGATCTCGACGGGGCGCGGCACGGCGAAGGTGATGCCTTCCGGCGGCTTGATGTCCACGTCGTGGCTGAAGCCGAGCTGCAGCGACAGGTCGCGGCCCTTGAGGGCGGCGCGGTAACCCACGCCCACCAGCTCCAGCGTCTCCTCGTAGCCCTGAGTCACGCCCACGACCATGTTGTTCACCAACGTGCGCGAGAGGCCCCACATGGCGGCGGCGCGCTGGCTGTCGACGCGAGGCTTCAGAGTCACCTGGCCGTCGGCCTGGGCGACCTCGATCTCCTCGGGCACGGTGAAGTTCAGCTGGCCCTTGGGCCCCTTCACCGTCACCTCCTGGCCCGTGAGAGTGGCTGTGACGCCGGCGGCTATGGCGATCGGCTGCTTGCCGATACGGCTGTTCATCTGCGTGGCCATGATCAGTACACCCGGCAGAGCACTTCGCCGCCGACGTTCTCGGTACGGGCTGCGGTATCGCTCATCACGCCCTTGGGCGTGGACAGGATGGAGATGCCCAGGCCGTTACGCACGGGCTTGAGATCGCCGATGGACGAATACACACGGCGGCCGGGGGTCGAGACGCGGCTGATCTCGGCGATGACTGGCTGGCCGTCGAAATACTTCAGCTCGATCTCGAATTCGGGGAAAGCTCCCTCGCGCTCGATCAGGCTGTAGCCGCGGATGTAGCCCTCGCTCTGCAACACGTCGAGCACGCGACGGCGCAGGGTGGAGGCGGGCGTGCGCACGTTGGAACGCTTGCGCATGGCGGCGTTCTTGATGCGCGCGACCATGTCGCTCAGGGGATCGTTGAAAGACATTGTACCCCTCCCCTCACCAGCTCGACTTGACCAGGCCGGGGACTTGCCCGGCCGAGCCCAGGTCGCGAAGGGCGATGCGGCTCATGTGAAACTTGCGGTAGACGGCGCGCGGACGCCCCGTCACCTCGCAGCGATTACGGTAACGCACGGGCGACGAGTTGCGCGGCAACTCGGCCAAGCGAAGGCGCGCATCGAACCGCTCCTCGAGCGGGCGCGCGTCATCGTTGGCGATGGCCTTGAGCATCTCGCGCTTCTCGGCGTACTGCTTAACCAGTTTCGCAACATGCTTGTTGCGGTTAACTGCGGACTGCTTAGCCATGGTTGTTTTCCTTCCCGCTCAGTTCACGAACGGGAATTTGAATTCGGTGAGAAGCGCCTTGGCTTCCGCGTCGGTCTTGGCGGTGGTGCACACCACGATGTCCATGCCCCACATCTGGTCGATCTCATCATAATTGATCTCGGGGAACACGATGTGCTCTTTGAGGCCCATGGCATAGTTGCCGCGACCGTCGAACGCCTTGCCGTTGAGGCCCCGGAAGTCCTTTACCCGCGGTAGGGCGATGGTGACGAGACGATCGAGGAACTCGTACATGCGCTCCTTGCGCAGCGTCACCTTGGCGCCGATCACCATGCCTTCACGTAGCTTGAACTGGGCGATGGACTGGCGAGCGCGTGTCGTCACCGGCTTTTGGCCGGCGATGCGCGTCAGATCCTTCACCGCGGCGGCGACCTTCTTGGAGTCGTTCACCGCTTCGCCGATGCCCATGTTCAGCACGATCTTATCTAGCCTGGGCACCTGCATCTCGTTGGTGTAGCCGAATTTCTCGCGCATGGTGGCGCGGATCCGGTCTTGATACTCACTCTTGAGGCGCGGCAGGTATGTGTCGGTAGTCTTGGCGGTCTCAGCCATTGATCGTTTCACCCGTGGTCTTGGCGAAGCGCACCTTCTTGTCGCCTTCCATGCGGAAGCCGACGCGGGTGGCCGCGCCCTTGGAATCAACGATGGCCACGTTGGACACGTGCACCGAGGCTTCCTTGTTCTTGATGCCGCCCTGCGGGTCGGCTTGCGATGCCTTGGTGTGGCGTTGGACCATGTTCAGGCCCTCCACCACCAAGCGCTCGTCCTTCGGCATCACCGTCAGCACTTGGCCCTGGCGGCCCTTGTCCTTGCCGGTGAGCAGGACGACACGGTCGCCCTTCTTGATCTTCGCGGCCATCAGATCACCTCCGGGGCCAGGCTGATGATCTTCATGTGGTTCTTGGCGCGCAGTTCGCGCGGCACGGGCCCGAAGATGCGGGTGCCGACCGGCTCGTTCTGCTTGTTGACGATCACCGCCGCCGACTTGTCGAAGCGGATCGTTGAGCCATCCTTGCGGGCGATGTCCTTGGCGGTGCGCACGACGATGCAGCGCACCACATCGCCCTTCTTCACGCGACCGCGCGGAATGGCTTCCTTGACTGAGGCGACGATGACGTCGCCCACCGCCGCATAACGGCGCCCGGCTCCACCGAGCACCTTAATGCACATGACCCGGCGGGCGCCCGAATTATCGGCCACCTCCAGGTTAGTTTGCATCTGGATCATGGGTCTCTACCTTCCAGACTGATTTACGCGGAGGCCTGGGCGCCGCCCTTGGGCAGCACTTCCCAGGTCTTCGTCTTCGACTTCGGCGCACACTCGACTATCTGGGCGCGTTCGCCCGTCTTGTAGATGTTGGCCTCGTCGTGGGCGTGGTACTTTTTCGACCGGCGCACCGGCTTCTTCATGACGGGATGCTGGAACGTACGTTCCACCAGCACCACCACGGTCTTGTCGGTCTTGTCGGAGACCACCAGGCCTTCGAGAATTCGCTTGGGCATGGGGTGTCCTTACGCCTGCGCCGACTTGGTGCGCATGACGGTCTTGATGCGGGCGATGTCCTTGCGGACCTGGCTGGCGCGATGGGTCTTCTCCATCTGGCCGGTCGCCTGCTGGAAGCGCAGGTTGAACTGCTCCTTCTTGAGGTTGAGCAGGTTGTCGGTCAGCTGGTCGGGGGTGAGCCCGCGCACGTCGTCGATCTTCATCAGGCGGCCTCCGCCAGGTTGTCGACGACGATGCCGGCGTCGAGGCGGGTGACCACCTTCGTGCGGATCGGCAGCTTGGCGGCGCCCAGCGCCAACGCGTGGCGCGCCACGTCGTCGGGCACGCCGTCGATCTCGAACATGATCCTGCCCGGCGCCACGCGCGCGGCCCAGTATTCCACCGCGCCCTTGCCCTTGCCCATGCGGACTTCGGCCGGCTTGTCGGTCACCGGCAGGTCGGGGAAGATACGGATCCACACCCGGCCCTGGCGCTTCATCTCGCGGGTGATCGCTCGCCGGCAAGCCTCGATCTGGCGAGCGGTGATCCGCTCGGGCTCCTGCGCCTTGAGGCCGTAGGAGCCGAAGTTCAGCGACGAGCCGCCCTTGGTGGCGCCATGGATGCGCCCCTTGAACTGCTTGCGGTACTTGGTCTTCTTGGGAAGCAGCATGGTCTATCTCACGCAGCCGGCTGGTCGCCGGACGGGCGACGGTCGCGGCGGGGACCGCGGTCGCGGTCACGGCCTTCGGACGACGACGGACCCTGCGCTTCCAGCGCCCAGCGCGCATCCTGCGCCATCGGGTTGTGCTCCAGCACCTCGCCTTTGAAGATCCACACCTTCACGCCGATGATGCCGTAGGTCGTCTTGGCCTGGGTGAAGCCGTAGTCCACATCGGCGCGCAGGGTGTGCAGCGGCACGCGTCCTTCGCGGTACCACTCCATCCGCGCGATCTCGGCCCCGCCCAGGCGGCCCGACACGTTGATGCGGATGCCCTTGGCGCCCAGGCGCATGGCGCTCTGGATTGAGCGCTTCATGGCGCGTCGGAAGGCGATGCGGCGCTCAAGCTGCTGGGCGATGCTCTCGGCCACCAGCTGGGCGTCCACCTCGGGCTTGCGCACCTCGACGATGTTGAGGCTCACCTCGCCCTTCACCTTGGCGGCGAGGTCGCGGCGCAGGCTCTCGATGTCGACGCCCTTCTTGCCGATGATCACGCCCGGGCGCGCGGCGTAGATGGTCACGCGGCAGCGCTTGTGCGGGCGCTCGATGATGATGCGCGATACGCCGGCCTGGTTGAGGCGCTTCTTCAGCATCAGCCGCAGCTCGATGTCCTCGTGCAGCAGCTTGGCGTAGTCGTGGCCGTCGGCGAACCAACGGCTGTCCCACGTACGGTTGACGCCGAGGCGCAAACCGATCGGATTGACCTTCTGACCCATCAGGCAGCCTCCGCTTCCGGACCGAGTTCGCGGACCACGACGGTGATCTCGGCGAACGGCTTCTCGATGCGCGAAGCGCGGCCGCGAGCGCGGGCCGAGAAACGCTTCATCACCAAATTCTTGCCCACATAGGCCTCGGACACGACCAAGTTGTCGATGTCCAGGTTGTGGTTGTTCTCGGCATTGGAGATCGCAGAGTTGAGGCACTTGCGCACGTCCAGCGCGATGCGCTTGCGCGAAAACTCCAGCTCGTTCAGCGCACGCTGCACCGGCAGGCCGCGGATCGACTGGGCCAGGAGGCCCAGCTTGCGCGGGGAGATGCGAATGTTGACGACCTTGGCCATGGCCGAGGTCTCGCCGACGCGGCGACCCTTCGATTGCTTGGCCATGATTACTTCCTCTTCGCCTTCTTGTCGGACGAGTGGCTGTAGAAGGTGCGGGTCGGCGAGAACTCGCCGAGCTTCATGCCCACCATGTCCTCCGACACCATCACCGGCACGTGCTTAGTCCCGTTGTACACGCCGAAGGTGAGCCCCACGAAGTTGGGCATGATGGTCGAGCGGCGCGACCAGGTCTTGATAACGTCCTTGCGGCCGCTGGCGAGGGCCGTGTCCGCCTTGTCGAGCAGGTAGCCGTCGACGAAGGGGCCTTTCCAGATGGAGCGGGTCATTAGCGCGAGCCCTTCCGCACGTGGCGGCTGCGGATGATGAACTTGTCGGTCTCTTGGTTGGTCCGCGTCTTGCGGCCCTTGGTCGGCTTGCCCCACGGTGTGACGGGGTGGCGACCGCCGGAGGTCTTGCCCTCGCCGCCGCCATGCGGGTGGTCCACCGGGTTCATGGCCACGCCGCGCACGTGTGGGCGGAAACCCATATGGCGCTTGCGCCCGGCCTTGCCGAGGTTCTGGTTCATGTGGTCGGGGTTGGAGACCGCGCCCACCGTGGCCATGCAGGTGTCCATCACTTGGCGCAGCTCGCCCGAGCCCAGGCGGATCTGTGCATAACCGGCGTCGCGGCCGACCAGCTGGGCGTAGGTCCCGGCCGAACGCGCCATCTGGGCGCCCTTCAACGGCTTCATCTCGACGTTGTGGATGATGGTGCCGATGGGCATGGCGCGCAGCGGCATGGCGTTGCCAGGCTTCACGTCCACCTTCTCGCCGGCCACGACCTGGTCGCCGGCGGAGATGCGCTGCGGGGCCAGGATGTAGTTCAGCTCGCCGTCGGCGTACTTGACGAGCGCGATGAAGGCCGAGCGATTGGGGTCGTACTCCAGCCGCTCCACAGTGCCGACCACATCGAACTTGCGGCGCTTGAAGTCGATCTCGCGGTACAACCGCTTCGCCCCGCCGCCGCGGAAGCGCACGGTGATGCGGCCGTTGTTGGAACGCCCGCCCTTGCCGGTCAGGCCCGAGACGAGGGACTTCTCGGGGCGGCCCTTGTGCAGCTCGCTCTTGTCCACCAGCACCAGCTGGCGGCGACCGGGCGAGGTCGGATTGAATGTCTTCAAGGCCATGGCTTAGAGACCCGTCGTCACGTCGATGGACTGGCCTTCGACCAGCGTCACGATCGCTTTCTTGATGTCGGCGCGGCGGCCCTTGATCCCTCGAAAGCGCTTGGTCTTGCCTTCCTGGACCAAGGTGTTGACCTTGGTCACCTGCACGTTGAACAGGGCCTCGACCGCGGTGGCGATCTCGTCCTTGCTGGCGTCCTTGGCGACCTGGAAGACGACCTTGTTCTGTTCGGAGAGCACGGTCGCCTTCTCGGTGATGTGGGGGGCTACGATCACGTCGTAGTGGCGGGCGGTGGGGTTGGCCATTACGCGGCTTCCTGCACTTGGGCGCCGCCGTCGGTGGAGAAGCGGCGGCTGATCGCCTCGACCGCGGCGCGGGTCAGCACCAGCTTGTCGCGGCGCAGCACGTCGTAAACGTTGAGGCCGGCGTCGGGCAGCACGTCCACCAGCGGGATGTTGCGAGCGGCCAGCTTCAGGTTGGCGTCGACCTGCGGGCCGGCGATCACCAGCGCGTTGGTCCAGCCCAGAGTGGCGAAACGGGCGCGCAGGGCGGCGGTCTTGGGCTCATCCACCGCGGCGGTGTCGACCACTACCAGCGAGCCGGCCAGCGCCTTGGAGGAGAGCGCGTGGCGCAGGGCCATGGCGCGCACCTTCTTGGGCAGGCTGAATTCATGCGAGCGATTGACCGGGCCGAACACCTTGGCGCCGCCCACGAACTGCGCAGCCTTGCGCGAGCCGTGGCGGGCTCCGCCGGTGCCCTTCTGCTTGTACATCTTCTTACCGGTGCGGGCGACTTCGTTGCGCGTCTTGATCTTGTGGGTGCCGGCGCGCCGCTTGGCGAGCTGCCACGTCACGCAGCGCTGCAGAATGTCGCCGCGGATCTCGGTCAGGCCGAAGATCGCGTCGTCGAGCTCTATCTCGCCCGCAGAGCCGGCGTCGAGGTTGGTGACGGTGAGCTTCACGCCTCGGCTCCTTCGTTCGTAGCTTCCGCGGCCGGAGCCGCATCGGCCTGCGTGGTGTCAGCGGAAGCCGCCTCGCCCTTCTTGAAGCCGCCGGGCACGGGCAGCCCCTCGGGCGCGAGCTTCTTCACCGCGTCGGACACCTTCACGTAGGAGCCCTCGGCGCCCGGCACCGCGCCCTTGATCATGATCAGGCCACGCTCGGCGTCGATGCGGAAGACGGTGAGGTTCTGGGTGGTGACGGTCTCCACCCCCAGGTGGCCGCCCATCTTCTTGCCCTTGAAGGTCTTGCCCGGGTCCTGACGCTGGCCGGTGGAGCCCAGCGCCCGATGGGAGAGCGACACGCCGTGGGTGGCGCGCAGGCCGCCGAAGTTCCAGCGCTTCATGCCGCCGGCGAAGCCCTTGCCAATCGTGGTGCCCTGCACGTCGACCTTCTGGCCGGGCGCGAAGTGGTCGGCCGTGAGCTCGGCGCCGAGCTCGATCAGCATGTCCTCGCCGGATACGCGGAACTCGGTGACGTGCGCCTTGGGCTCCACCAGCGCCTTGGCGAACTGGGCGCGCAGCGGCTGGGCGGTGTTCTTGGCCTTCTTGGTGCCGGCGCCGAGCTGAAGGGCGGCGTAGCCGTCGCGGTCGATGGTGCGGTGGCCGGTGACCTGGCAGCCTTCGAGGCTGAGGACGGTGACGGGAACGTGCTGGCCCGCGTCGTCGAAGAAGCGGGTCATGCCGAGCTTCTTGGCGAGGACGCCGGTGCGGACGTGTGCATGTTGGGGCATGGTTCGGCGGCGCTCTTAGATCTTGATCTCGACTTCGACACCGGCCGAAAGGTCGAGCTTCATCAGCGCGTCCACGGTCTGCGGGGTCGGGTCGACGATGTCCAGCACGCGCTTGTGGGTGCGGATTTCGAACTGTTCGCGGGACTTTTTGTCCACGTGGGGCGAGCGGTTTACGGTGAACTTCTCGATCAGGGTCGGCAGCGGGATCGGCCCGCGCACGGTCGCGCCCGTGCGCTTCGCGGTCTGGACGATCTCCTTGGTGGAGTGATCCAGGATCCGGTGATCGAAGGCCTTGAGCCGGATTCGGATGTTCTGACGATCCATTGCGCTCTCAAATCCCACGGAGCCCGCCGGGATGCGGACCCACGCCCAAACAGTTCAAAGACCAAGGAGGCTTAAAGCCCCCAAACACGCCTCGAACACGCTACTGCCCAAAGGGCGGCTGCGTGACGAAGTCCGCGTGAACGGAAAGGGCCTTGGCGTCGCTCGTAAGCGCAGCCTCGGCCCTCAGACCCGTAACATGCGAACCGCGTCTGGCGTTTCTCGCGAAGCGCCACAGCCGATCCAACGGAGGCGCGGTGTCTATGCCCCAGGCGCGGAAGCGTCAACCCCGCCTCTCGGGCATCGGACCGGCCGTCGCGCTCCGCGCCGCCGCCGCTGGCTGTGCGAGCCGACGCTGCTGTTTGGTGCTAGGGAACCGCGCAGATCAGACGGGCGGCGCAGCCGGCATGCACACGTGAGTTCGTCGACCGCCGTCTATGGATCACCACCAGCGGGTCTGGTCGCTACGCCCAACGGCGCGCTCCAGGTCTCGCCCCTCGCCCCGGGCGGGGCCGCGCTGGAGGAGATCGAGGCGCACTCGCTGAGCGCAATGGTCATGTCGGCGCCGCCCGGCGTCCTGGAGCGACGCTATCAGCTCGCGCTGGCGCTGCGCGCCTTGGCTCCCGGCGCGCCCCTGCTTGCCCTCGCGCCGAAGGACAGGGGCGGTGCGCGCCTGCGCCGTGAGCTTGAGGCCTTCGGATGCCGCGTGGAGGAGACGGCGAAGCGGCATCATCGGATCTGCGCGTGCGTGCCTCCCGACACCTTGGGCGGCGGTGCGCAGGCGCTCGAGGACGGCGCAGCGCGCTTTGTCGACGCGATGGCGATGTGGTCGCAGCCCGGCGTGTTCAGCTGGGATCGGATCGATCCTGGCAGCGCCCTGCTGGCGCGGAGCCTACCGGCCCTGGCGGGCGCGGGTGCGGACCTGGGATGCGGGGTCGGCTACCTGGCGAAAGTCGTCCTGCGCTCGCCCGGGGTCGAACGCCTGAGATTGGTCGACATCGACCGCCGCGCGATCGCCGCGGCCCGACGCAATGTCGACGATCCCCGAGCCGAGCTGCAATGGGCCGACGCGCTGGCGGTCAAGTCGAACGTCGCGGGCGCGACCGAGACCGCGCCGCGACAGCTCGACTTCGTGGTCACGAACCCGCCCTTCCACGACGGTGGCGCCGAGGATCGCGAATTGGGCCAGGCGTTCATCCGCTCCGCCGCCCAAGCCTTGCGCAAGGGGGGGGGCCTCTGGCTGGTGGCCAACCGCCACCTTCCCTACGAGTCCACGCTGACCTCGCTGTTCACACGGGTCGAGGTGCGTGCGCAGGAGGGCGGCTACAAGGTGTTCGAGGCGCGGCGATGAGCAGGCTCCCCACGCTGAGGCTGGATCGCCTGCTCGCCAACCTCGGCTACGGCACACGCCGCGAGGTGCAGCAGCTCGTCGCCGCGGGCTTGGTGCGTTTGGACGGGGAGGCCCTGCAGGGCGCCGACCAGCGCCTAACCATCGCCCCCGATCTCTCCGCGCGCATGACGGTGCAGGGCCGCGCGCTGGACCCGCCGCCGGGCATGACGCTGATGATGCACAAGCCCCGAGGCGTCACCTGCTCACACAAGGAGGCGGGCGCGCTGGTCTACGACCTGCTGCCTCAGCGATGGCGCCGGCGCGAGCCCGCCCTGTCAACGATAGGACGGCTGGACAAGGACACCTCAGGCCTGCTGCTGCTCACCGACGACGGGGCGGTGCTGCATCGTGTGATCTCCCCCCGCAGCCATCTGCCCAAGCGCTACCACGCGACGCTGGAGCGGCCCCTGCGGGGCGACGAAGGCGCGCTGTTCGCCTCCGGCGCGCTGCTGCTCGAAGGCGAGGACAGGCCGCTCCAGCCCGCGCGGCTGGACCTCCTGTCGCCGAACACCGCCCGGCTGACAGTGACGGAGGGGCGCTACCATCAGGTCCGGCGCATGTTCGCCGCCGCCGGCAACCACGTGACCGCGCTTCATCGCGATCGCGTAGGCGGGCTGGAGCTGCCCTGCGATCTCGAAGCGGGCACCTATCGCCTGCTCGGGGCCGACGAGGTCGCCACGATCTTCGTGCACAGCGGCCTGCAGCCAGACCCGGGCTGAGCCGCCTCCGCCCGGATCGCCGCTGCAGGGCCTGTGCGGCTTACGTCGCCAAGGAAAAGGTGCGGTGCGAGCGGGCGGCGGCCAGCGCAGCCTTCGAGAGTTCGATCTCCGTCTCGAGCCGTCGCATCTCCCCACTGGCCTGGCGGGTCTGGTCTTCGTGGGCGCTGCGCATCGTCTCCTCGTCGAGCGCGAGTTCCTTGAGGCTCGCCTCGAGAAGCTCGCTGCGCTCTTCGGCCCGCATCAGCGCGCCCTCCTGCGCCTGCAGGGCGGAGGCCAACTGGTCGCCACGCTCCAGCGCCGTGAGGCGGGCGCGATCCAGCGCGGTGTGGGCGGACTTCTGCTCGGCCACCGCGCGCTCGAGCTGCTCGACACGTTCAAGAGCGCGATCCAGCGCCTTTCTCTCGTCGCCCGCCGCGCCTTCCAACGCCTGGCGGTAGGAGATCGCGTCGTTCGCCTTGGTCGACAGCTCCATGCACAGGTGCTCCAGCTTCGCGCTGCGCGCGAGGCTGGCCTCCATCCGCGTCGCCAAGCTGGCGCCGCTCGCGCGGGCCGCCACGAGCTGGGCTTCGAAGGCCTGGGCATGGGCCAGCGCGTCGCGCTGCCCGCGGTCGGCCTCGGCGAGCTGGGCCGTGGCGCGCTCGCGCTCGGCGCTCAGGTCGGCCTGCGCCTGCGCCTCCTGCCTGGTGACGCGCGCGAACTGGTCGGCCACCTCGTCGATGCGATGTCGCAGCGAGGCGTTCTCGGCCTCGGCCAACTCGGCGTCCTGACGCGAGCGCGCCGCCAGCGCGTCGAGCTCGCGCCGACGTTCGGCGCCCTGGTCGACGCGCTGGCGAAGGGCGCCGGTGTCCTCCTGCAGCCTGCGAACGGCGCTCTCGGCCTCGTGCAGCGAAGCCTTGAGGTCCTCGCCGGAGGCCACCGCTCCCGCCAACGCCTCGCGCGTCCGCGAGCCGTCGGCGATCGCCTGGCTCAGCGCCCTGCGCAGCTCCTCCAGCTCAGCGTGATCCTTGCCCGACGCGCGCGTCGCCTCCTTGAGGCGGACGCCGAGGGCCTGCTCGGATTCGCGAAGCGTCCTCACCGAAGCGAGCAGCGTCTCGACCTGCGCCTTCGACTCGACGAGGGCCACGTGGTCGCGCCGAAAGGCGTCGAACTCGACCTTCAGCGGTTCGCGCACGCGCTGAACCATGGGTCCGAGGTGCTGGAGCTGGGCGACCAGCTGCGCGACGGCGGCGAGGTCCGCGCTGACCAGCTCCTGGCGCGCGCCGATCTCCTGCGTCGCCGCCAGATGCGGCGCCTCTTCGGACGCCGGCAGGTCCGCGGGCGGCTCGACATCCACGTCTTGCACGTTCTCGCGGCCGCCTCGCAGAGCTTGAAACAGCCGCATCGAATCCTCCCCGACTCGCCCCGGTCAACCAATCGTTAACGGTGATCCCCAAGCGCGTCGAGCGGGGGGCGGCGGACTATCCACAGCGCCGTCGCTGCGGGTGGCGCGCTAGGTCACGCGCTCCAGCACGCGGTGGACGAAGGCGTGATCGTCGCCTTCTCCGGCCGGGTGCTCGCCGCGTTCCACCTCGCGCCACTGCGCCTCGTCGAAGGCGGGGAATCGGGCGTCGCCGCCCGGGGCGGCGTCGACCTCGCTCAGGCGCAGGCGGTGCGCGCGGGGCAGCGCCAGCGCGAAGACCGCCTCGCCACCGATGACGCACACCTCGTCCACGCCTTCGTCGGTGGCGTGCTCGCGGGCCATGGAGAGCAGGTCGCTGAAGTCCTCGCCCGTCACCGCGCCAGCGGGCGCGAAGGCGCCGTCCCGGGAGAGCACGAAGTTCGCGCGGCCCGACAACGGCCGGCGCGGCAGGCTGTCCCAGGTGCGGCGACCCATGAGCACGGGCTTGCCCAGGGTGGCGGCCTTGAATAGCCGGAGATCGGTGCGCAGCCGCCAAGGCAGGCCGCCCTCCCTGCCGATCACCGCGTCGCGCCCGCGCGCCGCGATGAGGGTGACGATCGCCCGTCCCCTCACACGGCCACCGGCGCGCGGATCAGGGGGTGCGGGTCGTAACCGCCGAGCACCACGTCGTCGGTGGTGAAGGCGAAGAGATCGGTCACCGCACGATTGAGGATGAGCCGCGGCGGCGATCGGGGCGCGCGCGCCAGCTGCAGGTCGGCCTGAGCGAGGTGGTTGAGGTAGAGGTGGGCGTCGCCCAGCGTGTGCACGAAGTCGCCCACGTCCAAGCCGACCACCTGCGCCATCATGTGCGTCAGCAACGCATAGCTGGCGATGTTGAACGGCACGCCCAGGAATATGTCGGCCGAGCGCTGGTAGAGCTGGCACGAGAGCCGTCCCCTCGCCTCCCCCGGCCCCGGGGGGTTGACGTGGAACTGGAACAGGCAGTGGCAGGGCGGCAGCGCCATGGCGTCGACGTCGGCCGGGTTCCAGGCGCTGACCACGTGGCGGCGGCCGTAGGGGTTGGTGCGCAGCCCCTCCGCCACCTGGGTGATCTGATCGATCACCCGCCCGTCTGGCGCAGCCCACGAGCGCCACTGCTTGCCGTAGACCGGGCCCAGTTCACCCTGCGCGTCGGCCCACTCGTCCCAGATGCTGCAGCCGCGCGCCTGCAGCCAGCGCACGTTGGTCGAACCCTGCAGGAACCACAACAGCTCGGTCACCACGCTCTTCCAATGCACGCGCTTGGTGGTGAGCAGCGGGAAGCCCCGCGCCAGGTCGAAGCGCATCTGGCGGCCGAACACGCCACGCGTCCCCACGCCCGTGCGATCACCGCGCTCAGGAGCGTGCGCGCGCACCTCGGCCAGGAGGTCGAGGTACGGCTGCTCCAAGGAAGCGGGCGGAGGCTCGGTGAGGACGAAGGCGGGGGCGGGGTGGGTCATCAGCGCGGCGCTCTCACGCTCCCATCTCGCGCCGAATCGCGTCCGGGTCACGGCGGCGGGCGGGCGTGGGCTGTGGATGGCGCTGCGACTGAACCGCCCTCCCCGCTCGATGGTTCTCGGCTGCGACCCTTGTCCCCAGGAGCTCGCCCATGGCGCATTCGAACACCCACCTCGCCCACCCGCCCAAGACCGCCGACGAGCAGGCCCACCCCGACCACTCCGGCAAGGCCATCACCATCCTCAAGGTGCAGCCGTACGAGGGCGCCTCGGTGGTGCTGACCTGCGATGGCGTCGACCTCGAGGGCCGGCTCGATCCGATCCACGCGCAGTCGGGCGACAACACCTCCCCGCCGCTGGCCTGGACGCAAGTTCCCGACGCGCAGAGCTACGCGCTGGTGGTCGAGGATCCCGATGCTCCGCGCGACGAGCCGGTGCTGCATTGGATGATGTGGGACATTCCGGCCCAGCTCTCGAGCCTGCCTGCGGGCGTGCCCGAAGGCGCACACGGCGTGGCGGCGGCCACCGCGATCCAAGGCCGCAACACGAATGGCGACCACGGCTGGATGGGGCCCAAGCCGCCCAAGGGCGACGGTGCTCACCGCTACTACTTTCAGCTGTTCGCCCTGGGTAAGCGGCTTGGATTGCCCGCCGACACCTCGCTCGAAGATCTGACCTCGGCGCTGAAGGGCGTGACCGTAGCCTCTACCCAGCTCGTCGCCACCTTCGAGACGCTCGACGACGGGGAGCAGGCCTGACGTGCCCGGCTCAGGGGGTGGTGACGCAGTAGCTCCGCCCCTTGTAGCGCTTGCCGATCAGCGTGCCGTCGACACGCGAGGCGGCCGAGCGGGCGCGGTCGTAGTCGGCGGTCTCCGCCTGCGGTTGCTCGCCGCGCACGCAATAGGGCGCTGTGACCGTCGCGGCGTTGTTGAGGCACTGGCAGATGTCCGGCCGCGTATCGATTCGGCTTGCATTGAAGCTCCGGCAGGTGGCCCCGAGGTTGATGCCCAAAGTGTCGAGGCAAAGCGTGGCGTGCCCCCCGGGCGTCGGCGGAGACGTCGCTCCAAACGACTGCAAGACGGCGGCGAGGACGAAGAGGCGGTTCATGGCGAGCGCTCCTGCTACGCAAAGACGCGTGGCGGTGCTCAAACGTTCCCATAGCCTGTTCATGCGGCGTTCAGCCGGATCCGAGATCGAGACAACGGCGCAGGGCGGGCTATGCTTGACGCGCCCCGGGGACGACAGATGCGTCCGCCTCGACAATAGCAAAGCCTCTTCATCCGGTGCATCTGCCCAAGACAAACCGCCGCAGTTGGCTGTAATCCTTCGTGCACCACGCCGCGCTAGCCTCGCGCTAGGATCGGGGTTGGCGGCCGTCCGGACAGCGGGCGCGTCGGTTTCCCACCTACGGGAACATGCGCGATGACGGGACGGGCGAAGGGTTTTGCGGCGCTCGCGGCGGCGGGCGTGGCGCTGGGCGTGTTGGGCGCACGGGCGGCCCCGGCCGACACGTCGGCGACCTCCAGGCTGGCGGCGCCCGCGCCTGCACAGGGCACGCTCAACGCCCAGATGGCGGCCCTCGCCGCCGCCGCGCCCACCCCCGCGGCGGATGACGCGCGCTCGGCGCCGGTGGCGCGGCGTGTGGTGGAAGCCGCGGGCGCCTTCTACGGCTACACCCGCCGCGCCTCGGCGCTGTCCGACCACTTCGAGAGCGGCGGCGGCGTGGCCAAGGCGCTCAACGTCGGTGCGAGCTACGAGCCGGCCCAGCTCGACGCCGGCGCCGCCGCATACGGCATGCTGGCCGCCCTGCAGGATTTCGCCTTCGTCAGCGCGGTGCGCGAGAGCGCGTCCACGCCCGCCGCCCGCGCCGCCCTGGCGCAGCGTCTGCAGGCCGATCCCTCCGCGGTGCTCGACATCGCCGGAGCCGACGAGGCGGCGGTGCGCGTGGCCCAGCTGCTCGGCCGCCGCGGCGCCGACCTCGCCGCCTCGGGCGAGGCGGTGCGCAAGGCCGCCTACACGGTGCAGAGGGCGGCCTGGTCCAAGGGCGCCATCGATCACGCACCCGAGCGCCTGCAGGCGGTCAAGGCCATGAGCGCGAGCCCCGCCACCCTGGCCGCCGCCGACCAGGACGAGCTGATGACGGGCCTCGTCGCCCTGCGCACCTCGCCGGCCTACCGCACGCAGCCGGGCGCGCGCCCCACCCCCATCGTGGCCCGCGCCCTGGCCGCCGCCGCCGTCACCGCTCTGGGCCAGGGCGGCGAGGAGCATGGCGACGAGATGATGCGCCTCCTCAGCGACGCGCGGGGGCTCGACTGCCTGAAGATGGCCAAGCTCAACCTCTACCAGTGCCTGGCCGTGGCCGGCCCCCACTACGAGGACATGTTCTGCCTTGGCCGCCACGCCATGGCCGACACCGGCCAATGCCTGACCGCCGCCGCCGGTTGGACCGGGCCGCTCGAGACCGCCCCGGTGCTCACCCGCGCCGCCCTGCCGCTGGCCGCGTCCGCAGCCCCCGGCTCGGTCGCAGTGCCCATGGCCGTCGCCGCCCTTGACGGTCCCGAGCGCGCGGAGGCCTTCGCGCTCGCCGCGGTGGAGCCGCCCACGCAACCCAAGCGCACCGAGCTGGCCGCCGCGGTGGAGACGCCCGAGGCCGTTGCGCTCCCCCCCGTGCAGGGCGCCCGCGCCGACATCCCGCGCTTCGACGACATCGCCCGCGCCGCCCCGCGCGACGCCGACCTGGACGACGCCGCGCCTGCACCCCGCACCTACGCCCGCGCGCCGCGCAATACGGACGACGACGCCTACGACCAGGGCGGCTACGACGACCCGCCCCCCGCTCGCCGCACCCCCGCCTATCGCCGCGGCGACGCCGAGGCGCCCGCCTACGGCCCGGCATACGGCGGATATCCGCCCCCTGGCTATGGCTACGCCCCCGCCGCCTACGGTCCCGGCTACGGCCCGGGCGCAGGCGGCTACGGCTACCCCGGCGGCGACGGCCGCTGAGCCACCCAGGGGGGCGCGCCTCGCCTGAGGGCGCCGGCGTCCAGCTCGCCGCGGTGGCGCGTGGGAGCGCACCCGCTATGACCAGGAAGTTGTGCTGGAGCCACAGGCCGTCGTCGTCGACCTCGCGGCCGTAGACCAGGGTGAGGAGCTGGGCCCACAGCATGCGGCTGCAGCGACGGAAGACGGCTGGTCGGGGTTGGCCGACTGGATGCGCAAGGCGGAGGGGCTGTGGACGAGTGAGGCGGACAGCGCCATGAGCCTTGTCGCCCGCTGGAACTATCACAACGAGCTGGGTTCGCAGTTCCCGACGAAGGCTTTGCGGGTCGCCTACGCGAAGGCTGGCAGTCAGCCCGCGGCATGCTTACTGCGCGACGACACCGCCGTCGCCGACCACAAGCTTTACTGGGCTACGCCGGACAGCGAGGACGAAGCGTACTTCCTCATCGCCATTCTCAACAGCGAGGCGGCGCGCGCGCGCGTGGCCCACCTGCAGTCCCGCGGCCTCTTCGGCGCTCGCGACTTCGAAGGTGATCTTCACCCTGCCCATCCCGCGCTTCTCGGCGAAAGTGGCGCTCCATCGCACGCTGGCCAAGCTCGGCCGCGAGGCCGAGACGAAGGCGGCGGCCACGCCCATCGCCGACGACGCCGCCTTCCAGCGCGCCCGCCGCACCGTGCGTGAAGCGCTGCGCACCGATGGCGTGGCCGACCGCATCGACGCGGCGGTGAACCGCCTGATCGACGGCGGCTGAAGCTTCGGGCTCCGGGCGTCCCCAGATGGACGCGACACGTCTGCGCTACGGCGAACACGGGGTTGCAGGCCTGCCGCCGTGCGCCGAGAGGCTGGCGCTCGGCAGACGAGCCACTCGCCACGGGAAGGCGGAAGTCGGCCGAGTGACCGCCAGCGGGATGTTGGCGCTGTGTTCCCGCTTGAGCACGGGTGGCGGCGCCAAGCCGCGGCAGGTGCTGCTCAGCGTTCGACGTTGCCGCAGGCCAAGTCGAAACCATCGGCACGCTCAGCGTCCCGCCCCGGAGCAGCCGGCGCAAGGCGCACCTCCCCTCCCCGGCCGCTTCCTCAGCGTGGAAACGCAAACGCCACGCGCCGCTCCGCCCCAGTAGCGGTAGGGGGTGCAGGCCATGGGCGCGAGCTTAACCGCCCGCCTGGGGGGTGGATCAATCGCGGAATCGATGGCTCGCCCGATGTCAGGTCGCGCGCGCCGGTCGGTCCGAAGTCCGCCCGGTACCTCAGAATGTCAGCTGTCGAGGAAGGAGCGCAGCTTGCGCGAGCGCGAGGGGTGCTTGAGCTTGCGCAGGGCCTTCGCCTCGATCTGGCGGATGCGTTCGCGGGTGACGCTGAACTGCTGGCCGACCTCCTCGAGCGTATGGTCGGTGTTCATGCCGATGCCGAAGCGCATGCGAAGCACACGCTCCTCTCGCGGCGTAAGGCTTGCCAGCACGCGGGTGGTGGTCTCGCGCAGGTTGCTCTGGATCGCCGCATCGATGGGCAGGATGGCGTTCTTGTCCTCGATGAAGTCGCCGAGGTGACTGTCCTCCTCGTCGCCGATCGGGGTTTCGAGGGAGATCGGCTCCTTGGCGATCTTGAGCACCTTGCGCACCTTCTCGAGCGGCATGGCGAGCTTTTCGGCCAGCTCTTCGGGCGTGGGCTCGCGGCCGATCTCGTGCAGCATCTGGCGCGAGGTGCGCACGATCTTGTTGATGGTCTCGATCATGTGCACCGGGATGCGGATGGTGCGAGCCTGGTCCGCAATGGAGCGCGTGATCGCCTGGCGTATCCACCAGGTGGCGTAGGTGGAGAACTTATAGCCGCGGCGATACTCGAACTTGTCCACCGCTTTCATCAGCCCGATGTTGCCTTCCTGGATCAGGTCAAGGAACTGCAGGCCGCGGTTGGTGTATTTTTTGGCGATGGAGATCACCAAGCGCAGGTTGGCCTCGACCATCTCCTTCTTGGCCTGGCGAGCTTCGCGTTCGCCCTTCTGCACGGTCTGGACGATGCGGCGGTATTCGTCGATCGGCACGCCGGTCTCGGTGGCCAGACCTGCGACGTCACGGCGGATGTCGGCGATCTGGTGCCCGTCCTTGTCGACGAACTTGGTCCAGCGCACGCCCGAGGCCTTCATGCGCTCGGCCCACGTGGGGTCGAGTTCGGCGCCGAAGTAGGCCTTGAGGAACTCGGGGCGCGAAATGCCGTAGCTGTCGGCCAGCCGCAGCAGCCGGCCTTCGAGCGCGATCAGGCGCTTGTTGATGGCGTAGAGCTGCTCGACCAGCGCCTCGATGCGGGCGTTGTTGAGCTTGAGGGTCTTGAGGTGGTCGATGATGGTGCGCGCGGCGCTGTCGTAGCTGGCGCGCTCGTCCTTCGACAGGTTCTCGCCGCGTAGGCGTGCATCGACCAGCCGCTCCTGCAGCTTGCGGAAGCCTTCGAAATCTGACGCGATCGCGTCCAGGATGGCCATGACGCTTTCGCGCAGCTCGCCTTCCATCGCCGAAACGCTTGGGCCGGCGCCGTCGTCGAAGTCATCGTCGCCATCGCCTTCACCTTCCGCCTCCACAGCGGCGGGCGGAGGCGGTTCCTCGCCAGGCACACCGGGATCGCCGGGTTGTGCGCCGCCGACACCGCCGTAGGTTTGCTCGAGGTCGATGATCTCGCGAAGCAACACACGCCCGGACTGCAGTTCTTCGCGCCAGGCCATGATGGCCTCGAAGGTCAGCGCGCTTTCGCACAGGCCGCGGATCATGGCCTCGCGCCCGGCCTCGATGCGCTTGGCGATGGCGATCTCGCCCTCGCGCGACAGGAGTTCGACCGACCCCATCTCGCGCAGGTACATCCGCACCGGATCGTCGGTGCGGTCGAAGGCGGCTTCCTTCGGAGTCTCGGCGATGGCGTTCTCTTCGCGCACCGCAACCTCGCCACCCTCCTTCTCGGCCTCGGTTACGTCCTCCTCGGACTCGACGACGTTGACGCCCATCTCTGACAGCATCGCCAGCGTATCTTCGATCTGCTCGGAGGTGACTTCCTCCGAGGGCATGACCTTGTTCAGCTCATCCATCGTGACGTAGCCGCGGGTCTTGGCCTGCTTGATGAACTTCTTGACCCCGGCGTCGGTGAGGTCGAGCAGCGGACCGTCGGCGTGCGGCTCGGTCCCGGGCGGCTCGGAGGCGGTGGTGCTCATCAGATGATCCGTCCTGCGTCCGGCGCTTGCAGCTGCGTCGATCGCCAAAGAGTTAGTGGATGGCGCCGCCCTATGGGGCGAGGTCGTCCAGCGCATAGGTTCCGGACGCGATCGCGCGCTCGACGGCGTCGCGCTCGGCCTTCAAGCGGGTATAGGTAAGAAAGTCTGGCTCCCGCTCAAGGTCTGCATCGCGTTCCATCTCCTGCCTCGCGTCCGCCAACGCGCGATTCAAGGCGGTGATGCGCAGAAGCAGCGCATAGGCCTGCGACCAAAGCGCGCGAAGCTCCTCTGGCTCCACGCCGTGTTGCAGAAAGGGCGCCGCTGAGCGGACGGCGGCCCAGTTCACCTGGGCCAGACGCTCGGCGTGGCCACGCGCGGCGAGACCGGCGCGCAAGTCAGCGGGCTCGATCTGATCGACCTGCAGACGCAGCTGGACGATGTCGCGGGCGAGGCCGTCGAGCGCCTCGTCGCAGAAGCCCTGCACGTTCAGGGTCTCGAAGCGTTCGTCGATCAGCTCCGGATGGCGCAGAAGCCCTTCGGCGAGGGCGGCGGCCAGAGGCGGCGGCGCAGCGGCCGAGCGGCGTTGCGCCTCCACCACCTGGGGCGTGGCGTCGTTGCGCAGCGGCTGGGCCAGGCGCGAGCCGAAGCGTCCGCCCGGCCGGCCCTTCCAGCGCGCCTCCGCCATGGCGCGACCCGCCCCGCTGAGGGTGGCGGCCGGGCGCGAAAGGGTGCGCAGCTCCTCGAAGCGGTCGAGCAGCGCCTCGCGGTACATCTGGGCGAGGTCACGGTCGGCGATGGCCCCGGCGAGCTTGCGCAGGCTCACCTTGAGGCCGGCGTAGCTCTCGGGCGTGGAGAGCGGCGCGGCAGCCTCGCGCTCGCGCTCGAACAGGAGCTGCACGAAGGGCGTGACCGCGCCCAGCTGCTCGCGGAGCGCGGCTGCGCCCTGGTCGCGCAGCACGTCGTCCGCGTCCTTCCCGCCGGTGGGGACGGCGAAGCGGAAGGAGCGGCCGGGCTGCAGCAGCGGCAGGGCGCGATCGATGGAGCGGTAGGCGGCGCGGCGGCCGGCGGCGTCGCCGTCGAAGGCCAGCACCGGCTCGGGGGCGAGGCGCCACAGCGCCTCCATCTGCTCTTCGGTGAGCGCGGTGCCGAGCGGAGCCACCGCGGGAATCTCGGCGCGCTGGCAGGCGATCACGTCCATGTAGCCCTCGACCACCACCAGGGAGGCGAGGGCGCCGGCCTCCTTTCGGGTCTCGGCGGCGTGCAGCAGGCGGCGCGCTTCGGGCAGGCCGTAGAGGGTGGCGCCCTTGTGGAAGAGCGGGCTCTCCGGCCCGTTGAGGTACTTGGCGCGCGCCTCGGGATCGAGGGCGCGGCCGCCGAAGCTGACCACGCGCCCCCGCCCATCGGCGATGGGGAAGATGATGCGGTCGCGGAAGCGGTCGTAGGGGGCCGCACCGTCTTCGGGGGCGATGAGCAGGCCCGCCTCCACCAGCTCGGCCGGGCGCGCACCTTTGGCGATCAGGTGGTCCTTCAGTCCGGTGCGGCCGGCCGGCGCATAGCCCAGGCCGAAGCGCTCCCACTGCGCCTGCGGCAGGGCGCGCTTGTCGAGATAGCGGCGCGCGGCCTCGCCGGCCGGGCGTCGGAGCTGGGCCGAGAACCACGCCTGCGCCTCGACCATCCAGTCGGACAGGCCCTGGCGGCGCGCCTCCTGCTCTGCGGCGCGCGGATCGGGGGCGGGCAGGGACAGCCCCGCCTCGGCCGCCAGCCGCTCCACCGCCTCGCGGAAGGAGAGCCGCTCGGTCTCCTGCAGGAAGCCGATCAGGTCGCCGTGCTTGCCCGAGGAGAAGTCGTGGAAGAACCCCTTGTCGTCGTTGACGAAGAACGACGGGCTCTTCTCCTTGCCGAAGGGCGAGAGCCCCACCCATTCGCGCCCCTGCCGGCGCAGCTTCACCGAGCGCCCGATCACGTCCGACAGCCGCAAGCGGCCCTTCAGCTCGTCAAGGAAGCGCTCGTCCAGCCGGCTCATGGCGCCACAGCCGAACGGCCCCGCCAGCGCGCTTGGCGTTCAAGCGCCACGTCTAAGGTGGCGACGGCGCGCCGCTCGCCGGCGAGGGTGCGGTGCAGGGCGTCCGCTGGATTCATCCCCGCCGCGGCCCCCTTGAGCGCCATGAGGATTTCGCCGAGTCTTTCCACGCCGACGCGCGGCAGGCCGATCAATTCTCGCAGGGCGGAGATGACCTCAGCCTGTCGAAGCCCGTAAACCTTGCTCAACCCCCAGCCGGTCTCAAGCTTGGAAGTCGCTCCCACTTGGTCGTCGCAGGTCGCCACCAGTTCACGCGCCCGCGCCGCTTCGGTCCCGTCCCCGGAGACGATTCGCAGGAAGCCGTGCGTGTCGACGGCGATCACTGGCCGTCGGCCGACGACATGAAGCTGCGGCCACAGCGTTCGACCGCGCCTTCGTGAGCGACGCGCCGCATCTCCTCCACGCTGACTGGAGGCCGATCGTGTCTGAACATGCCGAAAACGTCCTCAATCCGCGTGGCCGCGCACGCCAGCTCCCGCTCGCACGCAGGAGCAGACCGTCGGGCGTCTCCTCCAAACGGATATGATCGCCGGCCTGCCAGCCGCGACCCTCGTGCACCGCCTCGGGCAGGATCAGCTGGCCCTTGGTGGAAGGCGCGGTCGTGGCGGCTTTTCATGCGGACACGGCAGGCGTTCCGGTAAGACGCCCGTAGACTAGGCGAGTGTCGCCTACCGCGCGACCGCCTTGCCGTCGCAGGCGGCGGCGGCCAAGCTGATCGACGTCCACTGGAGCCGCCATCCATGCCGCCACGCGAGATCGCCTACGTTCACATCGCCTCGCTGGTCGGCCAGGAGGTGGGCGTTTCGGACTGGCTGGAGATCAGCCAGGAGCGGGTGAATCGCTTCGCCGACGCGACCGGCGATCATCAGTGGATCCACGTGGACGTAGAACGCGCCACCCGCGAGATCGGCGGCCCCATCGCGCACGGCTATCTCACTCTTTCGTTGATCGCGGGACTGGCGCCGCAGATCATGACGGTGAGCGGCGTGGCGCGCGGCATCAACTACGGCGCCGACAAGGTGCGCTTCACCAGCACCGTGCCGGTCGGTGCGCACGTACGATTGCGCCAGGAGATGCTCGCCGCCGAGCCCAAGGCAGGCGGGCTACAGGTGAGGAACCGCTGCACGATGGAGATCAAGGGGCAGGAGCGGCCGGCCTGCGTGGCCGAGACCCTGTCAGTGCTCTACCCCGCGGAGTGAAACCACGGCGCGCCCTGGAACGAACCTGTGCACGGGCCCACATGATCGCGTGAGAGCCGAGAACGTCACCGTTTCCAAGGAGCAACCATGTTCGGCCTGTTCGAGTCTCCCGCCCCCAAGGCCGACGCCACCCGCTACCCGGTGATGCGGACCGACGCGCAGTGGCGTGCCCAGCTGCCTGGCGGCGCCTACGATGTGCTGCGCCACGATGGCACCGAGGCGCCCTACACCAGCCCGCTCAACAAGGTGCACCAGCCCGGCGTATTCTCGTGCCGCGGCTGCAACAATGCGCTCTACAAGACCGCTGACAAGTTCGACAGCGGCACGGGCTGGCCCTCGTTCACGCGCCCTCTGGCGCCAAAGGGCGCTATCCTGACCAGGACCGACCGCTCCATGTTCATGGCGCGAACGGAGGTGCACTGCGCGCGCTGCGGTGGCCACCTGGGCCATGTGTTCGACGACGGTCCTGCGCCCACGGGCTTGCGCTACTGCATGAACGGGGTGGCGATGATCTTCCACGCAGCCTGAGCGTTAGGGGCCGCCTCCGCTCGCTTACCTGAAAAGCCGCACCATGACACTGCCCGCCGATCCAGTCTGGTTCATCACCGGCGCCTCTACGGGTTTCGGCCGCGACCTTGCCGAGCAGGTGGTCGCCCGTGGCTGGCGGCTGGTGGCTACCGCGCGCAGCGTCGAAGATTTGAAGGATCTGACCGAGGGTCGCGGTGATAAAGTTAAGGCCGTAACGCTCGACGTCACCAAGCCGGACACCATCGCTTCCGCCGCGAAGACGGCGACCGACGCCTTCGGGCGCATCGACGTTCTCGTTAACAACGCCGGCTACGGCTACATGGCCGCCATCGAGGAGGGCGAGGACGATCAGGTCCGCGCCATGTTCGAGACCAACGTCTTCGGACTGATCGCAGTGACCAAGGCGGTGTTGCCCATTCTGCGTGCGCAGGGTTCTGGTTTTGTGGTGAACATCTCTTCGGTGGCCGGTCTTCTGGCCTTCGTGGGCTCGGGCTACTACGCCGCGACCAAGCACGCCGTGGAGGCGCTTTCGGAGGCGCTCTCCAAGGAGCTCGCGCCGCTCGGGCCCAAGGTGATGCTGGTCGAGCCCGGCCCGTTCCGCACGGACTTCGCCGGCCGCTCGCTGAAGACCACGCAGCACCCGCTCGACGCCTACGCCGCGACGGCGGGGGCGCGGCGCGAGGAGATGAAGGGCTACGCCGGCTCGCAGCCCGGGGACCCCGTCCGCGGCGCCAAGGCGATCATCGAGGCGGTGTCGTCGGACACGCCCCCCCTGCGACTCGTCTTGGGCGCCATGGGCGAGAAGGTGGTGCGCGAGAAGCTGGAGGGCGTGCTCAGCGAGATGGACGCCTGGAAGAGCGTCGCGCTGGGGGCCGACTTTCCCGAGGGCGAAGGCTGAGCCGCTACGTGGCCGAGGCCACCGCCCCGCCCGCGGCCGAGCGTCGGCCGCTCGTCATCGAGCAGCTGGGGCGCACGCGCACCGATTCTTACGCCTGGCTGAAGGACGCGAACTGGAAGGCGGTGATGCGCGATCCTTCCGCGCTCGCCGCGGATATCCGTACACACCTGGAGGCGGAGAACGCCTACACCCGAGCGGTGCTCGCCCCCACCGAGCCGCTGCAGGCGCAGATGTTCGCGGAGATGCGCGGGCGCATCAAGGAGGACGACAGCTCGCTTCCTGCACCCGATGGCGAGTGGGCCTACAGCGTGCGCTATCGCGAGGGCGACCAGCACCCGCTGCACGTGCGCACCCCTCGCGACGGCGGCGACGAAGAGGTGCTGCTCGACGAGCCCGCGTTGTCGGCCGGCAAGGTCTTCTTCAGCATCGCCTCCGGCCAGCACAGCCCCGACCACGCGCTCTACGCCTACGCCGTCGACGAGCAGGGCTCGGAATACTTCGAGATCCGCCTGATCGACCTCGCCAGCGGGGAGACCCGCCCTCAGGTGATCGAGAGCTCAACCGGCGACTTCTGCTGGAGCCCCGACGGCCAGTGGCTGTTCTGGGTGTGGCGCGACGAGAACGCCCGCCCCGCCAAGGTCTTCCGCCGCGCCCGCGACGGCGACGCGGACGTGCTGGTCTACGAGCAGGCCGATCCCGGCTTCTTCGTACACGTGGGCGTCACCCAAAGCCGCGCCTTCATCGTGATCGGCGCCGGCGACCATGAGACCAGCGAAAGCCGCCTCATCGCCGCCGCGGACCCAACCGCCGAGCCGCGTGTGGTCGAACCGCGCACGCCTGGGCTTCGCTATTCGGTGGAGCACTGGCCGAGCGCGGGCGAGCCTGACCGGCTGGTGGTGCTGACCAACGCCGACGGGGCCATCGACTACAAGATCATGTGGGCGCACGCGCAGGCCCTGGGGCGCGCGGACTGGCGCGAGTGGATCGCCCATGAGCCGGGCCGCTACATCACCGGCCTCGCTGTGCTGCGCGACCATCTGGTGCGCGGCGAGCGTGTCGACGCCAACGACCGCATCGTCGTCACCGCCCGCGCAGACCTGGCCGAGCACGCGCTCACCTTTGAGGAGGAGGCCTACGCGCTCTCGTTCACCACGGGATTCGAGTGGGCGTCGCCGCGCATCACCTTCACCTACCAGTCGCCCACCACCCCGCGCTCCTGGTTCGACTACGACCTGGTGACGCGCGAGCGGACGCTGCGCAAGGTGCAGCAGGTGCCGTCGGGCCACGATCCCGCGCTCTACGTCGCGCGGCGCCTGCACGCCCCCGCCGCCGACGGGGCGAGCGTGCCGATCACCGTGCTGATGCGGCGTGACACGCCGCTGGACGGCTCCGCGCCGATGCTGCTCTACGGCTACGGCGCCTATGGCATCGCCATGGAGCCGTCCTTCTCCGTGCGCAACTTGAGCCTGGTCGACCGCGGTTGGATCTGGGCCACGGCGCACGTGCGCGGCGGCTCGGAGAAGGGCTGGGGCTGGTTCCTCGACGGGCGCAAGGAGACCAAGACCCGCACCTTCACCGACTTCGTCGCCTGCGCGGAACACCTGCAGGCGCACGGGTATGGCGCCGCCGGGCGCACGGTGGCCTACGGGGGCTCGGCGGGCGGCATGCTGATGGGCGCGGTCGCCAACCTGCGGCCGGAGTTGTGGGCCGGCGTCATCGGCGCGGTGCCGTTCGTGGACGTGCTCAACACCATGAGCGACGCCACCTTGCCGCTCACCCCGCCCGAGTGGCCCGAGTGGGGCGATCCCCTGCACGATGCGGCCGCCTATGACCGCATCGCCGGCTACAGCCCTTACGACAACGTGGCCGCCCTGCCCTATCCCGCGGTGCTGGCCACCGGGGGCCTCTCCGACCCGCGCGTCACCTATTGGGAGCCGGCCAAGTGGGTGGCGCGCCTGCGCCACGAGACCACCTCCGCGCGGCCTGTGTTGCTCAAGCTCAACATGGAGGCCGGCCACGGCGGCGCTTCGGGCAGGTTCGACTTTCTCAAGGAGATCGCTTTGGACTACGCCTTCGCGGTCTGGGCGGTGGAGCAGGCCGATGAAAAGCGTGCCGACGCTGCGGGAGACCACGCCGGCTGATGCGCCCGCGCTAGCTCGCATCTACGCCGACGCCGTGCTGCACGGGGTCGGCACCTTCGAGGAGACGCCACCGAACCCGGCCGAGATGGAGCGCCGAAGGTGCGATGTGATCGGATACGGCCTGCCCCACGTCGTAGCCTGCGACGACTCCGGCAAGGTTGCGGGGTTCGCCTACGCCGGCCCGTTCCGCACGCGTGCCGGCTACCGCTGGACCGCCGAGACCACCGTCTACGTCGATCCCTCGGCGCATGGCCGCGGCGTCGGCTCGGCGCTGATCGGCGAGGTGGTGCGACGCTGCGAGATGCTCGGCCTGCGCCGCCTGATCGCCATCGTCGGCGGAGCGGAGAATGCGGGCTCCCTGGCCGTTCACGCCAGCCACGGCTTCGTGCGGGCGGGCGTCATCCCGGCGGCGGGCCTCAAGTTCGGGCGCTGGATCGACGTCGTCGTCCTGCACCGCGACCTGAACGGCGGCGCGGTCGGCGTCCCCCCGACCCCCGGCCTGCCTTTTCCGCGCTGACCCTCTTACCGCCAAGCCCGAGGCCGCCTAGGTTGGCCACCATGCAAGAGCGCGCCGATCTGAGCCCCGACGACGAAGCCGCCTTCATGCGCGACCTCACCGCGCTGATCCCCCACCTGAGAGCCTTCGCGCGCTCTCTCACCGGCCACATGGCCGAGGCCGACGACTTGGCGCAGGAGACGGTGCTGAAGGCGTGGAAGAGCCGGCGCTCCTATGAGCCCGGCACCAACCTGAAGGCCTGGACCTTCATGATCCTGCGCAACCAGTTCTACAGCGATAAGCGTCGCGCCTGGCGCTCCTCCCAACTCGATCCCGAGGTGGCCGAGCGCACGCTGGTGGCCACCGACGATCCGTCGGCGGCCATGGAGCTGAACGACATGCGCCAGGCGTTGAACAAGCTCCCCGCCGCCCAACGGGAAGCGTTGATCCTCGTGGGCGCCGGCGGCATGAGCTACGAGGAGGCGGCGGTGGTCTGCGGCTGCCGCGTCGGCACGGTCAAGAGCCGCGTCAGCCGCGGCCGGGACGCTCTGCAGGCCTTGCTCAGCGACGGCGATCTGTTGCGCGACAGGGAACCGGCCGCCGAGGCCATGGCGAGCATCCTGGGCGACGTCGATCGCTTGCGGGCGGCGGCCGCCGCGAGCGCCTAGCGGGCGCAATCCGGCCGAACGATGTCGGCGCGGCGCACTCGCGAAGACTTGCTGGGCCTCGGATATCCACCGCGACCTTGTCGCCCACGGCTATTTCGGCAGCATCACCGTGTCGATCACATGGATGACGCCGTTCGATTGGTAGACATTGGGGATGGTCACGTGCGCGACATCGCCCTTCGCATCCACAATCGTCACCGCGCGGCCGTGCTTGTGCACCGTCAGCATGCCGCCCTGGACGGTGGTGAGTGTCTTGCCGTCTTTCAGGTCGGCCGCCGAAAGGCGCCCCGGCACCACGTGGTAGGTCAGAACGGCCACGAGCTTGGCCTTGTTTTCGGGCTTCAAGAGCGTGGCCACCGTGCCGGCGGGCAGCTTGGCGAAGGCGGCGTTGGTGGGCGCGAAGACGGTGAAGGGGCCCGGACCGTTGAGCGTGTCCACCAGGCCGGCAGCCTTGACGGCTGCGACCAGCGTGGTGTGATCCTTCGAATTGGCCGCATTCTCGACGATGGTCTTAGAAGTATACATCGGCGCTCCCCCCACCATGACGGTCTTTCCCGTCGTCATCGAGGTCTGAGCGAGCGCGCCCGTCGCAACGGTGATGGACACGAGCGAGGTGGCGACCGCCAATCGGCGTAGAAGAAACGTCATGGATCGAGCTCCGAAAAGGCGGCCGGTAGAGCCGCGCTATCTCATAACTACGAGACATTTGCGGGCTTGGATGCGTATAACTTCCGAAATGCTTGCTCTATCTTATCCTCCGATAAATTGAGCCGGACGCGACAGATCGGTAGGTGAAGCGCCGGAGGCCGCCGCCCTTTCCAAGGCGGTCGGCGGTCGTCAGTAGAAGGGCGCGGCGCGCTGGCTCGCACATCTCGGATTCGCCGCGTGCTTCGCCGCCTCTATCACCGTGTGATCCAGCTCTCGCAGACGCGCTGGGCCCTTCCGGCGCTCGCAATCGTCGCCTTCGCGGAGGCGTCGTTCTTTCCGGTGCCGCCCGATGCACTCTTGGCGCCCATGGTGCTGGCGCGCCGCAAACGGGCTTGGCTCTACGCCTTCGTTTGCACCCTCGCCTCGGTCCTGGGCGGATGCCTCGGCTACGCCATCGGGGTGTTTTTGGAGCCGGTGGGGCTCATGCTGCTCAAGCTGTTCGGCCACGGGCAGGGCATGGACGCGTACCGCGGCTGGTTTGCGCAGAACGGCTTCTGGGTGATCCTGATCAAGGGGCTCACGCCCATCCCCTACAAGCTCGTGACCATCGCCAGCGGCATGGCCCGCTTCGATCTAAAACTGTTCCTGCTGGCGTCCACACTCACCCGCGGCGGACGCTTCTTCCTGGAGGCGGCGCTGCTGCAGCACCCGCACGCCAAGGCTTTCGTGGACCGCCACCTGCTCCTCATCGTCGGCGTCGCTTTGCTCGCGCTCGTCGCGGCGGTCGTTGCGACGCGGTTCCTTTGAGGCGTTGGGGCGTGTTCCCTCGTGGCCTATAGGCTTCGCATGCGCGCGCGCCTTCCACGCCCCACCACCTGGCTCGTCGTGGCCGCCCTCGTCAGCGCCGCGGCGCTGGTGGCTGTGCATGGGCTGCAGGTCATGGGGTGGCCCCCTTGCGAGCTCTGCCTGCACGAGCGCGAGGTGTTCTGGACCGCGCTGGCGATCGCCGTCGTCGGTCGACTCGCCGCATGGCGCTTCTCGGCCGCTGCTCCGGTCGCCTGCCTCGCCCTTGCACTTGTGTTCGCGGCGGGGGCGGTGCTCGGCGCCTACCACGCAGGTGTCGAGTGGCGCTGGTGGGCCGGCCCCACCGCCTGCACCGCGTCGGGAGGCGGGCGGGTGAGCGCCGCCGATATCGACGCGGTGTTCTCGGGCAAGCGCGCGCTGCACGTCGTGCGCTGCGACGAGGCCGCCTTCCGCGTGCTGGGTCTTTCGCTTGCGGGATGGAACACCCTCTTGTCGGCGCTTCTGGCCGTGCTCAGCTTAGGCTCCGCCATCTTGCGCCGCCGGACCTGACATATGACCGACCCACCCGCGTCCGCCCTGCCCTTCGGCGCCGCCGCCACAGATGCGCGGTTGCACGAGATGCTGCGGGTGGACCACGCTGGCGAACTCGGAGCGGTTCACATCTATCGCGGTCAGGCGGCGGTCTTCACAGCCTCTTCAAGCCACGCCGACATGGCCCGGCAGATGGCCGATCATGAGGCGCAGGAGCAGGTGCACCTCGCCGCCTTCGACGGCATCCTCGCGGCGCGCGAAGTGCGGCCCACCGCCCTCGCCCCGCTCTGGCGTGCGGCGGGTTTTGCGCTGGGCGCGGCCACTGCGCTCATGGGCGAGAAGGCCGCCCACGCCTGCACCGAAGCGGTGGAGAGCGTGATCGAGCAGCACTACGCCGAACAGATCGAGGCGCTTGAGACCCGTGAACCTGCACTCGCCAAGGAGTTGCAGCGCTTCCGCGACGACGAGATCGCCCATCACGACCATGCCGTCGCCCATGGGTCGCGCGAGGCGGCGGGCCACCTCTTCCTCACCGCCGCGATCAAGGCCGGCTGCCGCATCGCGATCAAGGTGAGCGAGAAGATCTGAACCGGCGCGCCGCGACGGATTTGTCTTGCGACATGAGCGACGCCCCGACCTCGAACATCCCCTTCGCCGCGGTTCGCCCGCCCTGGCCGGACGAGGAGCCGGTGATCCGCACGATCGCCGTGCCCGCCGACACCAATCCCGAAGGCGACATCTTCGGGGGCTGGCTTCTGTCGCAGATGGACCTTGCGGGCGCCACCGTGGCCTACGGGCTCGCACGCGGCCGCTGCGCCACCGTGGCGGTGGACGGCATGGTCTTCCTCAACCCCGTGTCGGTGGGAGACGAGGTCAGTCTCTTCGCCCGCGTGCTGAAGATGGGCCGCACCTCGGTGCGCGTCGGTGTCGAAGCCTGGCGCCGCCGCCGCGACAGCGGCGAAGGCCACAAGGTCACCGAGGGCGCCTTCACCTTCGTGGCCATCGACGAACACCGCCGCCCTCGCCCTCTGCCTTCGAACGTGGCGACCTCTACCGAATCAGGGCCTTGCGCAACTTGAGCGAGGTCCGGCATCGGTTCTCTGATGTGTCGATCATGACGGCCATCCGCCCGATATGTGCAGACTCGGCCGGAAACACTCGGGTCTCATCAAAGAAAGCCCGCGTCGGAGCCGGACAACGCTTGACGCGGCGCAAAGCGAGGTACACAGGAAAGCGCTTCTAATCACAATCGAACTTCGGAGTTATCGCCTTGGAAGATAAGGTCGACGTCCTCACCCTCACCGCCGAGATCGTGGCGTCCTACGTGGGGAACAACACCCACGTGCAAGCTGCGGAAATCCCCAACATCATCCGCCAAGTCCGCTCTGCGCTGATGGAGAGCGACTCGCCGGCCGCCCAGCCGGAAGCCGAGACGCAGAAGGCCACCGCCGCCCAGATCCGCAAGTCGGTGACGCCGGACGCCCTGACGTCGTTCGTCGACAACAAACCCTACAAGACGCTGAAGCGCCACCTGGCCCGCCACGGCATGACGATGGACGACTATCGCCAGCGCTACGGCCTGCCCGCCAACTATCCGTCGGTGGCTCCGAACTACTCGGCCGCCCGTTCAGAGATGGCCCGCAAGCTCGGCCTGGGCGCCCGCGGGCGTGGCGCGTCGAGCGCCGCCCCGTCCGACGCCAAGCCGGCCGCCGCTACAGGCCGCGGCCGCAAGAAAGCCGACGCCTAGGCGATCCGAAGTCGCGTGCGAGTCGGCTGCGGCCGGCGCGCACGCGATTTCCTACGCCGGCGACGGTAGCCGCCCGCCCCGGGCGTGGCGTACATGTCTCGGCGTGGATCCGCTCCCCCGCATCGCCGCGTGACCTCCCTCCGTTGCGACGCCTGCGGCCGCGAGCTGGCCGCCGACACGAACTTCTGCCCCTATTGCGGTGTCGATCGCCGCGCGCCTCTCACCCCCGACCGGTCGAGCGCCCCTCCTCCCGCGGTGAGCGCGCTTGCGCCGCCGACGGTAGTAGAAGACGCGCCGGCCCCGGCGGCCACCACACTCTTATCGGTCTCGCCTTCGGTGATCGCCGAGCCCGCGGCGCCAAGCTCTACGGGCGTCGCCCCCGTACCCCCGCCTCAGCGGAAGCGGCGCAAGCGTATAGGCTGCGCCACGCCCCTACTCGTGCTGCTGCTGGCGATCCTGGCGGGCGTCTCCTGGCGGGCGCTGCATCGATCGCCCGGCGGGGGCGCACCGGCTGTGGCGGGCGCCGTCGCGATCCAGCCCGTGCACGTCTCGCGCCGATGGCGCACGGTGCGACTGCCGGGCGATGCGCCGGCGAGCGCGCGATTCGTGGTCTCGAGCGACACGGCGCTCCGCGTGCGTGCGGCCGGCCGGAGCTACGCCGTGCGGCCCGGTCGCCCGCTGCGCCTGCCGGAGGACGCGGGTGAGAGCTTCGATCTGCGCGCGGCCGACTACGTCTCGCCCGAGGACGCCGCCAAGGCGAAGGCCGCACTCAGCACCCTGCGCGGCGGCTGACGCCGAAGGGTCAACCCGCCGGCGGGGCGGGCGTGGCGAGGCTCTCCGCGAGCTCGGCGACCGCGGCGGCGGGCTCCCAGCTCGTCTCCCCGGCGCGACATACAGGCGTTCCCGGCGCCAGCCTTCCGGCGGCGGCGTCCGCCTTGAGGTGGTCGAGCGGGAACGGGCCGGCGGTGCGGCCACCGTCCGCCACGAAGAAGAGCGGCGCAGCGGCTGACGGCGGTGGAGGGGGCGGCGCAGCGAACAGGTCGGCGAGGCTCGGCGTCGCCACCGCCGCGATCCAGCCCAGGGACGGCGTCGCCGCATCGTAGACCAGCGTCTGGGCGGTGAGCGCGCCGGCCGCAGCCTGCGCGCGCACACTGACGAGATCGAGCTGCGTCTGCTGCAGCCCCGGCAGGTTCAGATACCACCGGCCAGCGGCCACCGGCGGCGCAGGGGGCGCAGCGTCGTCTTGCGCGGAGCCTGTGACTGCGCCCAGGCCCGCTATGCGACGCAGCGCGGTCTCGGTGAAGCGCGGCCGGTCGACCTGGCGCTTGTCGACCGCGCGCATGGAGGGCTGGTCCGCGCCATCGCGGTTCGCCTCGAGCGAATCGACATCGTCGAGGGAGCCTTCGACCGGCACGGTCCAGTCCGCGACGCGCTCGAACAGCGCCTCGCGCACCGAGCGTGGATCCATGTCGGCCAGCGCCGTCGCGTCCTGGTGGCGCGCGCGGTCGAACCAGCGGCGCGCCAGATCGGCGGCCACATGGTGGGCGACGCCGCCGATGCGCTCCTCCTGGTCGAAGGTCACGTCGCGCCGCTTGGCGTAGGCACGGTTGGAGAGGAACTGGAACAGCGCGGAGGCGCCGATCATCTGCACCGGCTGTAGGCCGCCTTCGAGTTCGGCCAGCAGCCGCTCCAGCCGCGCCTTGTGGTGGGCGGCGAAGCCGCGACGACGCAGGGTGCGCTCGGCGCCCACCGCCTGCAGGTCGCCGCCGCCCATGTCGAGCAGGTAGGGCGGAGAGCGGCCGGGGCGGCCCTCCAGCGCCCGGCTGTCGCGCTTCAGCACCCCGAAGGCCACGCCGCGCAGGAAGAGGTCGAGCACCGCCTTCAGCTTCTCGATGTCGGCCGCCTTAAGCGCCACCGGATCGGGGAAGCGGAGGATATCCTTGTGGTTGTGCAGCGGGAAGGCGTCGGGCGCGATCAGCTGCTTGCCGTAGGCCTCGCGCCAATCGGTGCGCAGCTGGGTCAGCACGTCCAGCGGTATGCCCGCCAGCTCCACGTAGAAGGTGGCGCGGCCGGGGACGCCGCTCTCGGTGTAGCCGGGCGCCTCAAGGCCGAGGGCGGCGGGCATCAGCGCGCGGATGTCGGGGCCGAACTCGGCCTCGAACTCGCGGGCGCGGTCGACGGCCAGCAGCGCCACGTACTGGGCGCCGGCGGGCTGGAAGCTGTCGAAGCCGGCCTGGATCCAGGGCATGGCGCGCTCGACCATCTTGCGCATCAGGTCGCGGTAGTCGTTGGGCGCGGTCTGCTTCAGCTCATGCAGGGCGTCGGTGACGGGGGGGATGCGCGCCTCCCAAGGGGCGAGCTTGGTGGAGGCGATGGCGCGCAGCTGCGCCAGCACCGCCAGCTGGCCCTCGGGATTGCGCAGTTCGGTGAACAGCTTGCGCGTGCCGCCGTAGGAGCGGAAGGCCTCGCGCGCCCACTCCAGCCGCTGCGCGGGGTCGATGCGGATCTCGCCCACGCCGGCGCCGCGCACGATGAGGAACACGCCCGTTTCGGGCCGGTGCAGGGCGTCCTCCACCCGCTCGGCGTCGGCGCGGATCAGGTCGAGGGTGGCGCGCACGGTGGCGTAGCCGGCCTGGAAGTCGGCGATCAGGCCCGACCAGCGTGTCTCGCCCCTGTCGTCGAGGCCCGTGCGCACGCCCAGCCACGCGCTGACGTCCGCCAGGAGCGCCTGCGCCTCGCGCGCCGCCAGCGCCCGCAGCCGGTAGAGGGCGTGGTAGGCGAGATCGTCGGCGGCCTGGTCGAGGTAGGTCTCGGCCATCTTGGCGCGGTCGCCGAACAGCGAGGGCCGCGCCGCCTGCGCCACCCGCGCCACGCTGGCCTGGAAGGAGCCGCGGATCATCTCGTCGGCGAGGCGGCCGTACGCGTCCTCCACCTTCTTGAGGCGGGCTATAATGCCGTCGCCGGGGGCGTCGATGCGGTCCTTGATCAGCTCGACGAGCTGGATGGTGTAGTCGAGGCCGGCCTTCTCCTGGTCGTCCAGGTAGGAGAACAGGATGGCCTCCAGGCTGTCGTCGCCGCCGGCGCCCTTCCAGGTGCGCGCGATGCGCCGGCGCGCCTCGACGATCTCCTCGCCCCGCGGGCCGTAGCTTGAGGCCCCGCCGCGGCCGGCCGCGCCGTCGATCTCGCGGCTGACGTCTTCGCGCAGCTGGGTGAGTTCGCGCTCCCAGATCTTGTAGTCGGCGCCGCCCGATCGGATGGCCGCGGCCCCGTTGTGGATGTGCTCCGAGAGGCTGACGGTGATGCGCTCGCCGGTGTCGCGCGACAGCAGGGCGTCGACCAGGTCGTATTCGGCGATGGCGCTGGGCTGGGGCTTCAGCCACTTGGGGAAGTCGCCGAAGTAGCGCGAGGCCAGCCGCATGTGGCCGCGCATGAAGCCGTCTCGATCGTCGGGCGTGGGCGGCCGGTGGGCGGTGTTGATGCCGAAGAAGGCCTCCATGATGCCGACGCTGGTGCGCGCCACCTGCGCCTCGAACTCCAGGCTGCCGGTGGTGGCCAGGATCGTCTGCCCCAACGCCGAGAAGCCACGGGAGTAGGCGATGGCGCGCGCCCCCACCTCGGCCGGCACGGGCGGGTAGAACTTGGGGCTCTTGTACTGCTGCTTGTTGACCGAGATGGAGCGCTTGCGCCGGGCGAACTCGGAGGAGGCGAAGTCCTCGCTAAGCACGTCGGCCAGCATGTCGAAGATGTCGTCGGCCTTGCCGGTGGCCTGGCCCAAGAGGTTCATGGTGTCGATAAGGTAGACGTCGGAATAGGGCGTGGTCGCTCGGTTCTCGGCGAACTCGCCCCAGCGCTCCACGTACGGCGGCGACGAGCCGGGCCGCATGGCGTGCTCCAGCTCCGAGAGGCCCGCATAGGTGTTGGCGAACACCCGCTCGCGGTCCTTCTCGGCGTAGCCGCCGGGCAGCATGAGGAACAGGTCCACCTGCGGGCTCTTGTCGCCGATGCGCAGCGACGAGCAGGCGTAGCCCACATCGATAAAGGCGCCCGAGCCCGTGCCGCCGGCGGTGGAGGCGATCACCACGATGCGCAGGTCGGGGCTGATGGCCAGACCCAGCTCGTCCAGGAGGTGCTGATTGGTGACGTTCTGCAGCACCGCCTGGCTCTTCTGGTCGAGCTTCTGGCGGAAGCGCGAGTACATGTGGAAGAACAGGAGGCGAGAGATCGCCCGCACCTGCCCCGCGCCCTTGCCGGTGTCGATGCGCGACAGGTCGGCCGAGGGCAGCCACTCGGCGATGTGCGGCTTGGTGGCCAGCTCGCGCTGGTAGTAGCCGACGTCGACCTTCTCCTGCAGCCGCTCGCCCTGGTCGAAGGCGACCACAGCGCTCATCGGGTCGGTGCGCCGCGCCCGGTCGCTTTCGCCGCCCGAGGCGGTGTCGGTGTCGAAGTAGAGGAAACTCGCCACCGGGAACTCGGCCATCGAGGCCAGGCGCTTGCGCTTGGGCCCCCACGGCTGCTGCAGGATGCGCCGCCGCAGACGCAGCAGCACCTCCTGCCCCGTGCCGCCCAGGCCGATGAAGACGGTGGGCTTCACCTCCACGTCGACGCCCTCGGCGCCGACCAGGCGGTTCGACAGGGCCAAATCGTCGGGCATGGGAGCGCCTTCTAAGCGGTCAGCGGCGGGCCGCGCCGGCGCGCACGACCATGACCAGCGCCAGGAGGCCGGTCACGATCATCAGCACGAGCGCGGGCAGCAGGTAGAGGAACTTGCCCCAATAGTCGCCAAGGAGGCCGAAGATCACAGCCGCCGCGGTGCAGAACAGGAAGGTGAACACCGCCCATCCCGCCCCGCGCGCGGCGTCCGGCGCGGCGCGCCTGTCGACCAGCATGGAGGTGGTGAAGCCGCGGATCAGGAAGAACACCGCCGAGCACACGAGGAGGAGACCTATGCCGATGGCCCAGTCGCGCGAGGTCAGGCCGTGGTGCTCGAAACCTGCGGTCGGCGGCAGACTTGCGGCGGTGGTGTTCGAAGCCACGCCGTTCAGCACGACATTCCCCGTGTCGGGCCCCGTGTCGGGCCCCGTGTTGCGGCCCGTGTCGGCGTCGTTGCGCGGCGTGGGCGCGCCGGCCGAATTGCTCGGGAAGCTGTAATCCTGCATGCGGCTCCTCGGGCGAGGCGGCGGCTAGCTCACGCCTCGCGCTCCTCGTCCATGTAGCGCTCACGCGGGGCCCCGAACAGGCGGCGCGTGATCTCCACGCGCCGCCCCCCCGCATCGGTCAGGACCTCGTGCGCGCGCCGCAGCGTCACCTGCCGGCCGAGCAGGCGCGAGGTGAAGCGCACCGGCCGGCCGAGCTGCGCCCAGGCGGCGGCGGCGAGCATGAGAAGGAGCAGGACGCCGCCGAAGATCAGCCAGATCGGCCAGGCCGCGAACTCCACGATCATGCGCACGGGCAGGCGCGTCGTCGCCTCGTGCACGTCGCGGCCACGATAGAACAGGTCGGGCAGCGCGCCGGGCTGGCCGACCGCCGCGGAGAGCACGTCGCCTCCGAACACGCCCTGCGCGCGCTCGAGGAACGCCGGGTCCAGCGCGAGCCGCACATCGGAGAGGCGGATCTCCAGCACGCCATCCGACGCCGCCTCCCCCTGCAGGAGGTCGCGCGCGCGCAACGGCGGGAGCGTCAGCCCCAGGCGCACCGCCTGGCGCGCCCCGTCGACGCCGGAGAGCGCATGCAGCTGCGCCGGCGCGATGGTCGCCCGGGCCTCGGCGCCGTCGCCCGCGCCGAAGCGCGTCCATACGGGCGTCATGGTCGCCTGCTCGATGCGATAGGGATACAGCGCGTTGCGCACGCCGCCTTCCAGCTGCAGTCGGCCAGGACGCCCCTCCCGCACGCCGCGCACCACCAGCACGCCCTTGTCGGTGTAGGCGCTGGCGCCGTCGTCGGCGTGGCTGCGGTCGATGGTGAGCTCGAGCGCCTGGCGGGTGAGCGGCTTGAGGCGCAGCGGCGGGTTGCTGCGGAACAGGCCCTGGCGCAGCGGCGACGCGTCGGAGACGATGAGGTCGAGCGCGCGCGCGGCGTTGTCGCCGATCGCCACGCCGTAGATCACGAGCCCGTGCTCGCTGAACGCCTGGCTCTGCGCAGGCATGCGCACGAGGAAGCCGGCGATGCGCGTCACGCGCGGATCGCCCGTCAGCTCGGCGTAGAAGGCCTGGGTGTTGCGCTTCACTTCGGCCGAGTTGTTGGGCGAGTTCTTGTTGTTGGTGACGATCCACACCACCCCTTCGCCCCCGCCCAAGAGGCGCGTGCGGGCGGCGGCGAAGGCGCCGGCGAAATCGGTGTCGGCGAAGGCGCCCGACGGTTTGCGCGGCGGCTGGAGGGCGGCGAGGGCGGCGTCCACCGGCGCCTGCTGGTAGGGGCCCTCGAAGACGACGTGAGGCGAGGCGCGCCCAGGCGTCTCGCCGGCCTGGTCGAAGCTCGCCACGACGACCGGCACGCCGGAGAGCCGGCTCTGCCCCACGAGCGCCTGCACGAGCGGCCGGAAGGGCGCGGCGGTGTCGGTGTAGAAAGGCTCCATCCAGCCCGAGTCCTGGATGAGATAGACCTGCCGGATCGGCGCCGCGGAGGTCGCGGGCGGCTGCGGCGCCCTTGCGAGGGCGAGCGCCGGCGCCAGCACGGCGAAGGCGAGCGCCAGGCGCCCCGCGCTGCGAGCGGCCCGTTTGAGGAATGGGACGGCGTTCACGTCTCTAGCTCGGACCTAGGTGAGGACGGCTCAGCTGGCCACAATCCGCCAGCTGTACGCCCGCGCATAGTCCCCCGGTTCATCGCGGTGCGCGACGAGCAGGCGATCGGCCACACGCACGGCCTGCAGGTCGTCCAGGCGCCCGATTCGGAAGGCCGCGCCCAGCTCCTCGATCGGGTTGAGAGAGCGGTGCTGCTTCAGCACCGCCCGCACGAGGCCCGGCTGTTCACCGCGGATCAGCGCGCCGGCGTGGACGCCGTCTCCCTCGATCTCCGCCAGGAGGGTCCGGGGATCGCCGCTGCGGTCGTCGAAGCCGAGCAGAGGAGCCAGCACGGCGCCGTCCCGGATGCGCAGCTGCTCGTCGTCCACCATGCGATCCCATGGCCGCAGCCAGCGCGCCGGCCGACCGGACGAGGCGTAGGTCCATCCGCCTGCGGAGAAATGCGGATTGCGCACCGCGTGCGCCTCGCCCGACGCGCCGCCGAAGCGTAGCGCGCGGAAGGCGAGGCGCGCTCCGTCCGCGGCGGGCTCCTCCCCCTGCTGCCACAGCACGCCGTCGCCCGAACGCCAGGGCCGAGCGATGGGAATGGCGCGGAAGGGCGCGGGCCAGGGCGTCCACACGGCGCGCGCCTCGGCGGGCGACCAGCCGAGATAGCCTTCGCGGCCGACCCAGAACACGTCGTCGCGGCCGTCGGCCACCGGGGCGGCCAGGGCGCCGGCGGGACTGGTGGGCTCGGGCCAACCGGGGGCGCCCTCGACCTCGACCCAGCCCCAGTCCGCCGCCCAACGGTCGGTACGGGAGAGGAGCGCCAGCCCCTCCCCCGCCCGCACCGGCGCCAGCCATCGGTTCCCGGCGATCGCGACGCCGCCCACCGAGCGGGCCCCGGGCGGCGCCGCGTCGATCTCGCCCGGCAGTCCCGGCAGGCGCGGCAGGCGCACGAAGACCGGACCCGCCGCCGAGGGCGCCGCGAAGCCGAGGGGCGAGGTGGCCACCGCGGCGGACCAGGGGGCCAACTCGACGCCCGCCCGCGCCACCACGCCCAGCTTTAGCCAGTCGTTTGACGAGCCCCCGCCGCCGATGCCTGGCAGCCTCACCTCCAGCACGCCCAGCGCGGTCCGCAGGGCGTAGAGCGCGCCGGGGGCGCCCGCGGTGAACAGGAGCGCCTGCGTGGGGACGAGATGCTCGGCGCGCGAGGCGGGATCGAGCGCTGCGATCGCGTCGGTCTGCGGCAGGCCGCCGTCGCCGCCGGAGGGAGCGCCCCAGGGCGGCATCGGTGACGGCGCCGGTTCCAAGGCGGCGCCGTCGTCGGGAGAGAAGGCGAAGCTGGCCGGCCAGGCCCGACCCTCTGCGTCCCGACGCGCACCGAGGAGCGCTGTCGCCTGCGCCTGCCGCGGGTCGGCGAGGGCGAGCACGCCCGCCGCGGCGCCCACCGTCACCTCCACCCGTGGACGCTCGTCCAGTCGCCAGAGCTGGCGACCCGGGGCGACGAGGCCCGCGTCGGCGTTGTCGAGGGGCCAGTCGGCCATGTGGCTCCCTTGCGGTGGCGCTGCCGCCGCCTAGCGCGGCGACACGGCGCGGATCAGACCAGGCCCGCGTGCTTGCAGGCCGCGAAACCCGCGATCATCCAGGCGAGCAGCGCGGCCAGCGCCAACGCGCCCAGCAAGAAAACCAGCGGATTGCGCGGCTGCGCGGACTTGTCGTCGGCCATGCGGTCGGCTCACGGTGGGAAATACGGGTCCGTCTACAGGCGGCCATGCGCGAGCGACAGCACCGACGTCGCTCACTCGACCGCCGTGGCGAGCGGCCGCGAGGCGGACGCCCGCCAGCTCGCGTCCACCGCCGCGCGCGGATCGGCGGCCACGCCGTGGCGCACGAGCGACACGCCCTGCAACACCAGCCTGCGCCCCCCGAACAGCCCGCCCGGCGTGAAGCGAAAGCCGATGCGATAGAGCGAGACGTCGTTGTGGCTCTCGCCATCCTCGATGTAGCTGCTGAGGATCGCCACCGGCACGGCGCCCTCCCCGCCCTCCAGCTTGGCGCCCCGCGCCTCGGCGGCGACCTGCAGGGCGTGCGCGAGCCCAGCGGCGATCCAGTCCCGATCGATCTGCGGCTGGGCGGCGACGACCTCCATGGGGTGATCGAGCACCGCGGTGGGGAAGACGTAGCGCTGGCTCTGCACCGCCTGGCCGGGCTGCAGCGGCGTCAGCGTCAGCCGCGCCCCGTCGTCCCGCACGGCCGCGGTGAGCACCAGCGATTCGCGGCGGCGTTCGCGCGTCGCGGCGGCGGCCTTCTCCACCCCGGCCGCATGCCGCTCGCGGTGCGCGTCCCAGTATCCCAGCGCGGCGATGATGAGGGCCGCGACGCCGACGAGTTCGCCGACGCTCGCCCACCGTCGCCGCCACCAGGGAACGCCGCGCTCGCTCATGGACGCCCTTGTGCCGCCGCACGAGCGGTCTTCCAAGCCCACGCGTCCGCCGGGGAGGGTTCAGGCCTCCAGTTCGATATCCCAGTACAGGTAGTCGAGCCAGCTCGCGTGCAGGTGGTTGGGCGGGAAGCGGCGGCCTTGCTCCTGCAGCTCGAACATGGTGGGCCGCCGCGCCGGGCGCGCCGGCGCCATGGCGGCCTCCTTGGGGGTGCGCCCGCCCTTGCGCAGGTTGCAGGGCGCGCAGGCGGTGACGATGTTCTCCCAGCTGGTGCGCCCGCCCCGCGAGCGCGGGATCACGTGGTCGAAGGTGAGGTCGCTGGGCGAGCCGCAGTACTGGCAGGCGAAGGCGTCGCGCAGGAACAGGTTGAAGCGCGTGAAGGCCGGAGACCGATCCTGCGCCACATAGCTCTTCAGCGCCACGACGCTGGGCGCCGGCATCTCGAAGGAGGGCGAGCGGATGGCGTGGTCGTAGGTGGCGATCACGTCCACCCGGTCGAGGAACACCGCCTTGACCACCTCCTGCCACGACCACAGCGACAGCGGGTAGTACGACAGCGGCCGATAGTCGGCGTTGAGCACCAGCGCCGGCAGGCCGGACGGGGGGCGATGCAGCGCCTGCAGAGTCATGGCGCCTGCACCCCGGGGGCGCGGCGACGCAGGATGGGCGGGGAAGCGGGGGGCCTGTGGAAGACCGGTCTCCTCACGCTAGGCGTCGGGGACTCGCGCGGGGGCGCCGCCGACACCCTCTCCTACCCGCGATTCCGCGACGGGAGAATGACGAAGACGGCCGCCGGGGTTGGGAAAGAGGCGCCAAGCCGCCGGCGTGGCTGGGGGACTAGGACTCGAACCTAGAACGACGGTACCAAAAACCGCTGTGTTACCATTACACCATCCCCCAAGGATGGCCCGCACGGGCGGCTCGGCGCCCGCGAGGCGGCGGAGATAGCGGAAGCCTCCCGGCCGCGCAACACGCCGGCCCCACGCACGGGCGCGCCGCGGCTTGCCGGGGTGGGGAGCGGTCTCTATACACCCGCCTCCACATCGGAGTGTGGCTCAGTCTGGTAGAGCACCGCGTTCGGGACGCGGGGGTCGCAGGTTCGAATCCTGCCACTCCGACCATCCTTCTCCCGCCCTAACTTCTCCCCTCGCGCGCGATGCGACGCGCCGCTAGGCTGCGCGCACAGCGGGGTCGCGGGCCGGGCGTTTCATGAAGCAGTTCCTCCTCACCGCCGCCGGCGTCTTCGCCGCGCTGATCCTGTTCTTCGTGGGTCTGCCGCTGGTGCTGGTGGTGGGGCTGATCGCCTCGTCCAAGCCCGCCGCCACGCCCGCCCGTGCTGTCCTGAGCCTCGACCTGCGCCAGAGCCTGCCCGACCAGGCGCCCGACAACCCCTTCGCCTTCGTCACCGGGCGCAAGCTCTCGGTGCTGTCGGTGGCGCAGGGGCTGAGGGACGCGGCGGCCGACGACGACGTCAAGGCGCTCCTGATCCGCCTGCCCGAAGGCGGCATGGCGCCGGCCGCGGCCGATGAGATCCGCGCGGCGGTGCTGGCCTTCCGCGCCGCGGGAAAGTCCGTGATCGCGTACAGCCAGGGCCTCTATCCCTCGGGCGTTCCGGTGGCGACCTACATGCTGGGCGCGGCGTCCGGCGGCGGCTTCTGGATGCAGCCGCAGGCCTCGCTGCAGGCGACCGGCGCCGCCAGCGAGACGATGTTCTACAAGCGCTTCTTCGACAAGTACGGGATCAAGGCCGACTACCAGCAGCGCTACCAGTACAAGACCGCGGTCAATCCGCTGCTCTACGACGACTATACGCCCGCCCACCGCGCGGAGGAGCTGGGATGGATGGGGTCGGTCTACGACGCCGAGGTCGCCGCCGCCGCCGCCGACCGTCGGATGGATGCGACCGCCCTGCGCACGGCGCTGGAGGCAGGTCCCTACATCGCGCAGGACGCGCTGCAGCGTCGGCTGATCGACCACGTGGGCGGCGTCGAGGAGGCGGAGGCCCAGCTGAAGGCGAGCGCAGGCGACGGCGCCCAGCTGGTCGACTTCAACACCTACAGCGCCCGCAACCCCGCCCGGTCTGGCGGCGGGGGCGAGGCCATCGCGGTGATCGGGGCGGAGGGCGCCATCGTCACCGGAACCTCGCGCAACAGCGGCTTCTCGACCTCGAGCGACGTGCGCTCTGACGACCTGCAGCGCGCCTTCCAGAAGGCTGCGGCCGACGCCAGCGTCAAGGCGATCGTCTTCCGCGTCTCCTCGCCCGGCGGATCGGACACCGCGTCCGAACAGATCGGCGCGGCGGTGCGTGCGGCCAAGGCGGCGGGCAAGCCCGTGGTCGTGAGCATGGGCACCTACGCCGCCTCGGGCGGCTACTGGATAAGCGCCGACGCCAGCGAGATCGTGGCCGAACCGACCACGCTGACGGGCTCTATCGGGGTGTTCGGCGGCAAGTTCGTGCTTGGCCCGGCGCTGGCGCGGTTCGGCGTCGATACGCACGACCTGTCGGTGGGCGGCCCCTACGCCTCCGCCTTCGGCTCGGCCGAACCCTTCACCCCCGCCCAGACCGCGGCGGTCTCCGCCTGGATGGACCGCATCTACCAGGGCTTCGTCGCCCGCGTGGCGCAGGGGCGCCGCCTCCCGCCGGCCAGGGTCGACGAGATCGCCAAGGGCCGGGTGTGGACGGGCGCGCAGGCGCGGACGCTGGGCCTGGTCGACAAGCTCGGCGGGTTTCCGCTGGCGGTGGCGGAGGCCAAGCGCCTCGCCGGCGTGCCGACGGGCCGCAAGGTCGTGCTGAAGTCGTTCTCAGGCGAGGCCTCCCCCTTCGCCGGCCTGTCGCGCACCTTCGGGTCAGCGCGCATGGCGCTGGCGGCGATCCAAACGCTGGCGCAGGCCCCGCAGGCCCGCGCCATGCTCGCCGCCAGCGATCGCCTGCGGCTGGAGGGTTCGGGCCAGGCCACCGTGCTGGCCGCCGTCCCCGCCTGGTGATCGCCCTCAGCGCGAGGAGCGTATCCAGCCGGTGACGGAGAGGCGCCCCCTCGGCGCGTAGGACGCCACCTCAGAGACGCAGTGCTCCATCGGCACGCGGAAGATGTTGAAGGCGTTCATCGCCGGCGTGTAGCCCTCGGCCACATGGCCGTCCTCGTCGAGGAACATCAGCACGCCCCCCCAGTCGGCGCGCCACTCCGGCGTGAGGTTGAGCACGTAGGCGTAGAGCCGGTGCTTGCCCTTCACGTCGTCGTCGTGCTGCGTCAGGAAGTGGCCGGGCAGGAAGCGCGTCACCTGCGCGTCGCAGTAGGCGATGCGCGCATCGCCGGTGAGCATTCGCAGAAAGGCGAGACCCGTAGGCGCGTTCAGCGCGTCGTAGACGGCCTCTGACGCCAGCCCCGCACGACGCCCCTCCTCGATCTCGTCCGACACGGGATAGGCGTCGAACAGATAGCGGAAACTGCGCCCCGCCAGGCGCCGCAACTCGGCGTCCAGCGCCGTCCGCCACACCTGCGGCTGCGCCTCGAAGGCCGCCATCGGCAGGCTCACCGCGCCCTGGTCGCTGCGGAAGTTCCTGCGCCAGGGCGTGTCCGCCTCCAGGCGGCGCGTGAGGTCGGCGGCGATCCCGTCGGGCATGACGCCGGGAAGGTGCAGCCGGCCTAGCCGGGCGAACACCGGCGCAAGCGTGCCGGCATCGTGACCCGCAAACACCGGCAGGGGTGCGGTCGCCGACTGCGCCATAGCGAAGGTCTCCATCAGCTCGCGGGATCGCAACGGGTATGCACGCCCATCGAGGGCGCCCTCAACGCAAAAAGGGCGGACCTCGCGGTCCGCCCCTCTGCCGTCCTTGTGGTCTCGAAAGCGCTTAGAAGCGCGCCTTGATGGCCAGGAAGTAGGCGCGACCGATGAAGTCGTAGGTTGCCGCGTTCGACAGGCCCTGAGACGCCGAACCGCTGCTGTAGAAGCGCGGATCCTGGTTGGTGACGTTGGTGACGCCGCCGCGCAGCTCGAAGGTGTCGTTGATCTTCCAGCGCGCGTTGAGGTCGGTGTAGAAGGTCGGATCGACGCCGCGCGCGGTGCAAGGCGCGGCGATGCCGGCGCAAGACCCGTCCTTGGCGTCACCGATGTAGCGCTCGATCACGCCCACGTCGACCGGACCGATCGAGTAGTCGACGTTCGCCAAGGCCTTCCACACGGGCAGCACGGTGGCGACGCCGTTACCGGCATAGCCGCGATTGTTGATGAAGACGTCCCCGGGCAGGTCCTGAACGTCGTAATCGTTGAGCCAGCTGGCCGTCAGGTTCACCGCCAGCGAGCCGAAGCGGTCGCTGAGGTGGGCGTACGGCACGGTCGAAAGGCCGAAGCGCCAGTCGAACTGGAAGTCTACGCCGCTGGTGCGGATAGCGCCTAGGTTCTGCAGGTTTGCGGAGCCGGAGACGATGTCACCGGTCGCCGGATCGCGGGTGAAGAGGCTGCAGAGCGAGTAGGCGTTGCTGTAGGTCGGGTTCGAACCATCGATGTTGAAGCACTTGTTCAGCTGGATGTCCGGCGTGATCGAGCCGACGGCGCCCTTGATCTCGATATTGTAGTAATCGACCGACGCCGAGATGTTGCGGAACATCGCCATGCCGAACTTAGGCTGAACGACGAAGCCGCCGGTATAGGTGTTGGCGTTTTCCTGCCGCAGGTTGGGATTGCCGCCCGCCAGTTCCTGCACCTGGGTGTTCGGGGCCTGGTAGGCGTCGACCACGCTGGCCGGCACACCCTGCGCGAGGCAGAGATTGCGCACGGCCGTCGCGTTGATCCCGCTTACGCCCTTGCGTGCGGCGCCGTTGACGTCGCAGGGATCGCCCTGACCGATGCCGGTGGCCGAAGGGGCGCCGATGTCGAAGAAGCCGTTGGACGCCGGCGTGAACAGCTCAGAGACGTTCGGGGCGCGAATGGCGCGCGAGTAGCCGCCGCGGACCGAGAACCAGTCGTTGATCTTCCACGCGACGTCACCCTTGTAGGTGTAGATGCTGCCGAGGGTCGAGTAGTCCGAATAGCGACCCCCAATGTCGAGATTCACGTTCTGGAAGAACGGAATGTTCTTCACGACAGGGATCAGCAGTTCGAAGTAGGTCTCATAGACGTCGATCCGGCCATTGACCGGCAAGCCACCATTGAAGCCGACCACGCCCGAGGTGGCGTTGGCCAAGTTGTAGGTTGTACCGCCCAGCGTGTAGCTGTTCGTCGAATTGTCTTGCGAGGACAGCAGGGCGTCGGGCAGGAAGGACGCCTCGTCCGAGCGGTAGTCGGCGCCCGCGGCGAACCGCACATCACCGCCGACCGAGCCGCCGAAGACGTCGAAGCTCGGGGTCGTGAAGGCCTTGCCCTGGAAGTCGGCCTCGACGATGCGCTGCGTGTATTGAGTCTGGTTCTTGGTCGCCGGGCTGATGAAGGCGCGGCATTCCGCCGAGACGCTGCTTACACCGAAGGGGTTGTAGCTGGAGCAGGCGCCGCCGCCCACCGTGGGGTCGACCAGCACGGCCGCAAAGTTGGCGTGGCTGACGTTGCCCGTCTGGGTGTTGGTGTCATTGAAGTGCCCGTACGACGCAAAGATGTCGTAGGTCAGATCGTAGCCCGGGAAATCGCCCTTCACACCGACCAGCGTCTGGTAGGTGGTGAATTCATCAGCCGAGTGGCGCGCGCCGACCCCCGAAAAGCGCTTGGAGAACAGGAAAGGCGCGTTGGGATCGGGGCGGGAGTTCAGGATGCCGCGCAAATCGTTTGAGATGAACGGGTTGTTGGCTCCAACCAGGAAGCCCGTGCCACCAACCGACGGGTTGCCCGTCGCCGGCGAGGGCGCGAGTTCCGTCGCGGCGGTATAGTCGGTGAAATTGAACTGGGCGTACGCCTTCACGTGCGGCGTAATCGCGTACTCGCCCGTCAGGAAGGCGTTATAGCGCGTCTGCGGCAGCTGGATGTAGTTCAGCGCGCCGGTGTTGTAGCTGCCGCCGTTCGAAGCGGTCGGCAGGCGGGTGATCGTCGAATAGTCGATCGTGGTCGGTCCACGGTAGTTGGCCGCGCCGTTGAACAGCGTGCCGTCGTTGTTCGAGCTGAAGGTGAAGGCGTTGGTCAGCGCGTTCACGCTGCTCGCCGGCGCCCCATAGCTGGTGAACAGGTTGCGGATGGAGGCGTTGGTCGGCCGGTTGCCGGCGATGAACGAGATGCCTCCCTGCGGACGCGAGCCGGACAGGCCCGACACCGCCAGGAGGCGCGGATCGACCGAGCCGGCGATGGTGGCGAAGTCGTCGCGCGTCACGTTCGGACGCTGGCCGTAGAACACCGCGTCGCGGTTGGCGTAGCCGAGGCTGATGGTCGCGTTGCCGCGGTCGTCGGCGAAGTTGGAGCCGAGGGTGGCGGTGATCGACTGCTGGGCGCCGTCGTTGGCGTCGGTGCGACCGTAGTTGGCGTCGACCACCACGCCCTGGAAATTGTGCTTCAGCTTGAAGTTCACGACGCCGGCGAGCGCGTCGGAGCCATAGGAGGTGGACTGCCCGCCGGTCACGACCTCGATGTTGTCGATCAGCGCCTGCGGGATGGTGTTGATGTCGACGACGCCCGTGACGTTCGACGGCGTCGTGCGGCGGCCGTCGATCAGCACCAGGGTGCGGGTGGGCCCGAGGCCGCGCAGCTCGATGTTGACCTGGCCGGTGCCCGGGTTGTTGTTCTGCGAGCCGAGGCCCGGCACGAACTGCGGAATCTGGTTGACCAGCTTGTCGAGCGTCACCGAGCCGGTGTTCTCGATGGCCTTGGGGCCGACCGACACGATCGGGCTGTCGGCGACATAGTCGCGGCGCGCGATGCGCGAGCCGGTGACGACGATCTCATTGCTGGAGCCCGCCGCGGTGGTCGTGGTGGGCGAGGTGTTGGTGGTGCCCGCATCGGCCGGCGGCGCATTGAAGCCGCCCGCGTTCGACTGGATCTGGGTGCTGGGCGCGACCTGACCCTGCGTCTCTGTCGTGGTGGCCTTCACGTTGCCGCTGGTGGGCTCGGTGCTCTGCGCCGCCGCCGGCAAAGCGGCGCCCATGAGCGCGGCTCCGCAGAGCAGGCTGGATGCGAAAAGGCGCTTACGCATGTTCGTCATGTCGCGACGGTCCCCAAAGTGGTGCGAGGCCGCGCACCTTCGATGGATGCGCATGACCACGATCAGGCCGGGTGCTTCCCGGCTTCCTGGCCAGAACGTGTCTGCGCCGCCGCAGATGGTCAATGTGCGTTACAGGCCTGTCGCAATGCGCCCGCACGGTTGTCGCATTCACGCCACAGCGACGTCGTGCCACGTCTACAGTGTGGGTGTCGTCGGCGACGGAACGTATTCGCCGATGTGCGGGCGTCGAACCCGCTCTTAGAACCGGAAGTTGGAATGACAGCCTGGGCGCTTCTTCGCACGACGCTGCTTACGGGGCTTGTCGCCGCGACGCCGCTGGCGGCGGTCCGCGCCGCGCCGGCGACCGAGCAGCGTCGCGCGGCCGTGCTCGAGGCGCTGACGCTCTGCCGCAAGGACGCCGACAGCGCGCGCCGGCTGGCCTGCTACGACAAGGCCGCAGGTGCGCTCGACGAAGCGGAGGCCAAGGGGCAGGTGGTGGTGCTCGATCGCGACCAGGTCCGCACGGTTAAGCGCCAGGCGTTCGGCCTGAGCCTGCCGTCGATCTCGCTCTTCTCGTCGCGCCCGGGGGGCGACGAACGCGTGGACCGGGTCACCTACGCACTGAAAAGCGCCGTTCAGGGCGGCGACGGCAAATGGGTCTTCCAGACGGTCGAGGGCGCCTCCTGGGTGCAGACCGACGATGAGCGCCTCGGCTCCGACCCGCACGCGGGCTCCCAGATGCTCGTGCGCCATGGGGCGCTCTCGTCCTATTTCTGCAAGGTCGACGGCCAGCTCGCGCTCCGCTGCCAACGCCGAAACTGAGGCCCCATGCCCGACATCCGCCGCGTCACCGCCGATTTCGCCACCGCGCCCCAGCTCGCCCCGTCGGACATGGCCGAGGCTGCGGCGCAGGGCTTTCGGCTCGTGATCAACAACCGGCCGGACGGCGAAGCGCCCGGCCAGCCCGGCTCAGCCGAGATGGAGGCCGCCGCGCGGGCGGCCGGCATGGACTACCTGCACGCGCCCGTGATGGGGGCGCCCACGGCGTCCCAGGTGGATGCGGTGCAGGCCGCGATGCGCGCGAACGGCGGGCCCACGCTCGGCTTCTGCCGCTCCGGCACGCGCTCGATCGTCACCTGGGCGCGCGGCGAGGCGCAGGCCGGGACGCCGGTGGACGAACTGGTCGCCGCCGGGCGCAACGCCGGCTACGACCTGTCGGGAGCGCTGTAGGCGCGCGCCGTCGTGGGCATCCCCTACGTCCGCGAGATGGCGGCGGCGTATGGCGTCGCCGTCGAGGTCGCGCCGCTGATCCGGCGGGTGCTGGCGCGCAATCCGGGGCCTTTCACCTACCTAGGCACGGGAACCTACATCGTGGGCCGCGGCGCGGTGGCGGTGATCGATCCCGGGCCGGACGACCCCGCGCATCTGGATGCGCTGCTGGCGGCCCTCGGCAGCGAGCGCGTGTCGGCGATCCTGGCGACCCACACCCACGCCGACCACTCTCCCCTCGCCGCCCTCCTCGCCGCCGCGACAGGGGCGCAGGTATGGGGGCTGCCCGACCCGGCGCTTCCCGGCGAGGAGCATCACGACACGGCCTTCCGCCCGGACGTTCGGCCGGCCGATGGCGCCACGCTCGGCGGACCGGGCTGGACGCTGGAGGCGCTGCACACGCCCGGCCACGCCTCCAACCACGTGGCCTATGCGCTTGTCGAGGCGAACGCGCTCTTCTGCGGCGACCTCGTCATGGGCTGGTCGACCACCGTGGTCAGCCCCCCCGACGGTGACATGGACGCGTTCATGGCCAGCCTCCAGCGGGTGGCGACGCGCGACTTCGCCACGCTCTATCCCACCCACGGCCCGCCGATAACGGCGCCGGGTCCCTTCCTGGCGGCGCTGCGCAAGCATCGGCTCGAGCGGGAGCGGCTGATCCTGGCGGCCTTGGCGCGCGGGCCTTCCGGCGCCGCGGCCTTGACGCCGCGAGTGTACGGCGGGATCGACGCGCGCCTGCGGCCGGCGGCGGCGCGCTCGCTCCTGGCGCACCTGATCCGCCTGCGCCGAGCGGGCCGCGTCATCGCAAGCGACGGCCCGGTCGATGTGGAGACGGTGTTCGCCCTGGCCGACGGCTGACGAAGCGCAGCCCTCAGCCGCTCGCGATGGCGGCGCGAAGAGCGGCGATGCGGCGGCAGTTGGTCCCGCCGTCGACCTCGCCGTGGCGGCTGACCGAGCGCAGGTCGATCCGTGCGCCCTCCCCTTGCGCTCGCACGCGCGCCAGCACGTCGGCGTAGCCCCCGTAGGCGAACGGCGCGGCCGCCTGCGCCTCCAGCACCCCCGCCGCCACGTCATCGGTGACGAACCGCAGGCGCAGGCGGCCGACAGCGGCCTTCAGGCGCGCGTAGGCGACGGCCGGCGGCGCAGGGAGCACCAGGGGCTGTGCCTGTGGGCAGGTCGCCGCATTCATCTCGGCCACCGGCCGCCCCAGGAAGGCGCCGCGCGGACCTTCGCTCAGGGCGGGCGCCGCTTCGATGGGGAGGGCGTCGACGCCGCGGCGCCGCAGGAGGGCGGCGGTCGGCATAAGGGGCTCTCGCCAGTCGGTCGCCACATCGTGAACCGGCGGATCGAAGAGCGCCCGGCGCGCCTGCTGCGCCCGAAGCGCGCCTGTCCCGGCCAGGATGGCTGCGCCGAGGAGCGCCGCGCCCGTCGCGAGCGTAGGCGCACCTCTGGGGGCGACGGCGAACGCCAGCAAGACGGCGGCGAGGCCAGCCGCCAGGGCGACGGCGGCCAGCGCCGGCGTCGCCGTCCCGACCAGGTCGTGCGCGGCGAATCGCCAGCCGAGCCGCCCGGAACGCACACCCAGCACCGCCACACCCGTCGCCAGCAGCGACCCTACGGCGGCGGCCATCGCGAGCAGCGCCAGGCCGGTTCGAACGACCGTCCACGCGCCGCCCGCGGAAAGGCTCACGCCGCGCTCGCCCGCCCCCGCGCCGCGGGGTCGGCGTGGCGGGCGCGCAGGGCCTTCTTGTCGATCTTGCCGGTAGGACCGATCGGCACGGCGTCGGTGAAGACGACCGCATCTGGCGTCCACCACTTGGCGATCCTGCCCTCCAGATGGGCGAGCATCTCCGCGGCGTCGGCGGTTTCGCCCGGCTTCAGCTGGACGATCAGCAGCGGGCGCTCGTCCCACTTCGGATGGGGCACGCCGATCACCGCGGCCAGCGCCACCTTGGGATGGGCGGTCATCAGGTTCTCGATGGCGATGGAGCTGATCCACTCGCCACCGGACTTGATCACATCCTTGGCGCGATCGGTGATCTGCATGAAGCCCTCGTCGTCGAGGGTGGCCACATCGCCGGTGTCGAAATAGCCCTCGCCGTCCAGCACCTCGCCGTCCCGCCCGAAATAGGCGCGGGCGACGGTGGGGCCGCGGACCATCAGCTGGCCCTGCGCCTCCCCGTCCCTGGGCAGGCTGTCTCCCGCGTCGTCGACGATCTTGAGCTCGATGCCGAAGGGCGCGCGCCCCTGCTTCATGCGCCACGGCATCTGCGCTTCGTAGGCCAGCGCCGCCACTTCGGCGGTGGGCGTGCCCAGCGTGCCGAGCGGCGAGGTCTCGGTCATGCCCCAGGCATGGATCACCTCCACGCCGTAGCGGTCGTGGAAGCCGCGCAGGAGGCTCTCGGGGCACGCGGATCCGCCGATGACCACCTTCTTCAGTGTGGTGAGGCGCCCGCCGGTCGAGTCGAGGTGCTGCAGCAGGCCCTGCCACACCGTCGGCACGGCGGCGGAGAAGGTGACGGCCTCATCCTCGAGGAGCGCGTGCACTGAGGCGCCGTCCAGCTTCGCGCCCGGCAGCACCAGCTTGGCGCCGACCGCAGGCGCGCTGAACGCCAGCCCCCACGCGTTGGCGTGGAACATGGGCACGACCATCAGCACCGTGTCGCGGGCCGAAAGGCCCATGACGTCGGTCTGCATGGTCATGAAGGTGTGCACCACATTGGAGCGGTGCGAATAAAGCACGCCCTTGGGATCGCCCGTGGTGCCCGAAGTGTAGCAGAGGCCCGCCGCGGTTTCTTCCGGGAAGCCGCCCCACGCCATGCCGGACGTCGGCCGCCCCGCCAGCCACTCCTCGTAGGTCAGCACCTCGACGCCCGGCGGTTGCGGCAGGTCGGGGGCGCGATGGGCGAGGTCCGACAGGATGACCACGCGCTCCACGCAGGGCGCCGGATGCGCGGCGAGCGCGCCCAGGAGGAGCGCGGCGAAGGTGAGGTCGGTGAACACCACGCGGTCCCCGGCGTGGCGGATGATCCAGCACAGCTGCTCGGGGTGCAGGCGCGGGTTCAGCGTATGGCAGACCGCGCCGACCCCCATGGTGGCGTACCAAAGCTCCAAGTGGCGGCCGGTGTTCCAGGCCAGGGTGGCGACGCGGTCTCCGAGCACGATCCCCATCTCGCGCAGCCCGTGGCTTCCCTGCTGCGCCCGCGCCCGCACCTGCGCATAGGTCGTGCGCGAGAGGGGGCCCTCGACCGAGCGGCTGACGACCGCGCGGCCGCCGTGGGAGATGGCGGCGTGATCGATCACCCGGTCGACGGTGAGCGGCCAGTCCTGCATCAAGCCGAGCATGCGGCGAAGCCCTCCCGCGCGGCGATCTCAGGGCGCCGATGTCCCTCTTCGCTTAACGGCGCGCCGACAGCGAGGCAAACCGCCGCGAACGCCTCAAGTAGGTGCGGATGCGCCGTAGAGCGCCGCCGCCCGCGCCTCGAAGCAGGCGATGAGCTTGTCCACCGCACGATCGAAATTGGCCGCCAGAAGCACATCGAGCAGGCGGGCCTTGAAGGCGAAATCGATGTCGAACACCACGCGCGTCCCCCGCCCTTCCTGGAGGAAGCGCCAGCGGTTGGAGAGGCGGCGGAACGGCCCACGGACCAGGCCGACGTCGATGGCGCGCTGCGCCGCATCGCGCCGCACCGAGGTGGTGAAGCGCTCGGTGAGGAAGGCGAACCCAACCCCCGCCTCGGCCTCCCGCTCGTCGACGCACGGAGCGGTCTGGCGAGGAGGCCCGGCGCGCATGCTGGTGATCCAGGGCACGAACTCGGGGTAGCGCTCCACCGCGCCCACGAGCTGGAAGAGCTGATCGGGCGTGTACGGCAACACCCGCTCGACGTGATGGGTAGGCACGCGGTCCGGCGGCTCAGGCGGCGGCGCGGGCCTGCTGCGCCTCGCGCGCGGCCTTGAGGCGGGCGAAATCCTCGCCCGCATGGTGCGAAGAGCGGGTCAGCGGGCTGGCGGAGACCATCAGGAAGCCCTTGGCGCGCGCGATCGCCTCCAGGGCGGCGAACTCGTCGGGCGCCACGAAGCGGTCGACCGCGGCATGCTTGCGGGTGGGCTGCAGGTACTGGCCGATCGTCAGGAAGTCGACGCCGGCGGAGCGCATGTCGTCCATCACCTGCATCACCTCCTCCTTGCTCTCGCCCAGGCCGACCATGACGCCGGACTTGGTGAACTGGGCGCGATCGCGCTCCTTCACCCGCTCCAGGAGGCGCAGGGAATGGAAGTAGCGCGCGCCCGGGCGGATCGAGAGGTAGAGGCGCGGCACGGTCTCGAGGTTGTGGTTGAACACGTCAGGCCGCGCGTCGATCATCGTCTCGGCGGCGCTCACCGGCTTGCGCAGGAAATCGGGCGTCAGGATCTCGACCGTGGTCGCGGGCGCTGTGGCTCGGATGGCGCGCACGACGGCGGCGAAGTGGGCGGCGCCTCCGTCGGCCAGGTCGTCGCGGTCCACCGAGGTGATGACCACGTGCTTCAGCCCCATCGCGGCCACGGCGCGGGCCACGCGCTCGGGCTCGGAGGGGTCCAGCGCCGAGGGCAAGCCCGTCTTGACGTTGCAGAAGCTGCAGGCGCGCGTGCAGGTATCGCCCATGATCATCATGGTGGCGTGCTTCTGGCTCCAGCACTCGCCGATGTTGGGGCAAGCCGCCTCCTCGCAGACGGTGTGCAGGCCCTCGCGCCGCACGAGGTCGCGCGTGGCCTGATACTGGCCGGAGCCTGGCGCGCGCACGCGCAGCCAATCCGGCTTGCGCAGGACCTCGGTGTCGGGGCGGCGCTGCTTCTCCGGGTGGCGGAGGGCGCGCGCTGACGCGGTGTCGATGACGACGGCCATGCGCGTTAGATCGCCCCTCGCCCGCCCCGGATCAAGCGCCGGCGGCCACGGCCGGGGCCGCACGCACGCGCGCTTGTAAAGAGGCGGCTATGAAGCTATCTTTCACCCGTCGATCTCTGCTGCGCAACGCTTTTCGAGCCGTCCCGCTTCGCGCGCGGATCACTAAAGCCGAAGTTTTCAGACTCGATCGGTCAACGGAATGTCCGGCTGGCTGCATGTATTGGAGACTGAAATGGCTACCGGCACTGTAAAGTGGTTCAACACGACCAAGGGTTATGGCTTCATCGCGCCCTCGGACGGCGGCAAGGACGTGTTCGTGCACGCCTCCGCGGTCGAGCGTTCCGATCTCGGGACGCTGAACGAAGGTCAGACCGTCTCTTACGAGCTTGAGCGCGACAGCCGCTCGGGCAAGGAGAGCGCCGGCCAACTGAAGGCCGCCTGAGGGCGCCCGTCGGGCGGCGGCTAGGTCGCCGCCGCCCGCTCGGATTGGCCGCTGATATGAGGCGGTGCTGGGAGAGACAGAACTCATGGCCGGATTCTCCCGCGGGCGCGGTCCATTCAAGTTGATCTCCTCTCAACGCGGAGCCGGAGTGTTGCGCGTTAAGGCGGTCGACGTGAAGGTCGCCTATCACGTCGATCGTTATCTGACCGCGGCCGGGGAAACCGTCAGCGGAGAGGTCGATGGCATCCTTTCCACGGTCGCGGAGCTCGCAGACGGCGACGTGGCGACGCTGGTGCTGGACACTGGAGCCGAAATTCCCGTCGCTCTGTTTCAGGTCGAAGCCGACGGTGCGGACATCGAGACGCCGAGCGCTTGACGGCCCCTGCGCAGGGCTGAGGCTGGCCCCGAAGTCGATAGGATCATCCTTTAGGACCGCGCTTTTTTCTCCCCTTCGCGGGCCTTATGACGGTTGCATTCGTCGGGTATGCATCGGCAAAAGTTGCGGAACATCCCTAGAAACGAAGACAGCCCGCTCGGCTTCTCTATGTCTTCGGCTCGGTTGGCGTGCATTCGTCGAACGTCTCGTAAATAAGACCTGGCGAGGTGGCAGGCGTGCGTCACACGGCCCCTCTCGTGACATCTTCGGCGAGACGAAGCACATCTGCGCATTCCAGCCTCTCGCCTTCATGTCGGCGATGGCCTTTTCGCAGCTGGCACGGATGTGGTCCGCGTACACGCCCGGCGGCGTTTTGGAATAGTCGACCGTGGCCGGGTCTTCGCCGACTTAGATCACGCGCATGGCGGGGCTTCTCACGTGTTGAGCACGATCCCGTAGGCGTCCAGCGAAGCCTCGTGCATGGCCTCGCTCATGGTCGGGTGCGGGAAGACGGTGGCCATCACCTCGGCTTCGGTCGCTTCCAGCGTCATCGCCATGGCGAAGCCCTGGATCATCTCGGTCACCTCGCCGCCGAGCATGTGCGCGCCCAGGAGTGCGCCGGTGGCCTCGTCGTAGATGGTCTTGGCCAGCCCCTCGGTCTCGCCTGCCGCAATCGCCTTGCCGTTTGCGCGGAAGGGGAAGCGGCCGACCTTGACCTTGCGGCCCTGCGCCTTGGCCTGGTCCTCGGTCATGCCGATGCTGGCCACCTGCGGCTGCGAATAGGTGCAGCCGGGGATCGGCGCGGCCAGGGCTGCGGGTGTGTGGCCGGCGATGATCTCGGCGGCGTGAACCCCCTCGTGGCTGGCCTTGTGGGCGAGCCAGGGCGCGCCCGCCACGTCCCCAATGGCGTAGAGGCCGGGCACGTTGGTGCGGGAGTGGGCATCTGACACCACGTGGCCGCGCTCGATCTTCACGCCCAGCGCCTCGAGCCCCAGGTTCTCGACGTTGCCATCGATGCCCACGGCCACGATGGCCCGCTCGGCTTCGAGCGTCTCGGTCTTGCCGTCGGCTTCGAGCGTAAGCTTCACACCGGCCGCGCCTGTCTCCAGCCTCGTCACCTTGGCGCCGGTGCGGAACACCATGCCGCGCTTCTCGTAGGCCTTGCGGGCGGCGGCGGAGATCTCGGAGTCCTCCACCGGAAGGATGCGGTCCATCGCCTCGATCACCGTAACCTTTGCGCCCAATGCGTTGTAGAAGCAGCCGAACTCCACCCCGATCGCGCCCGAGCCCACGACCAGCAGCGATTTGGGCATGGCCTTGGGCGTCATGGCGTCGCGATAGGTCCACACCCGCTCGCCGTCACCCTTCAGGCCGATGGCGGGAATCTCCTTGGCGCGTGCGCCGGTGGCCAGGATGACGGCCTTCGGCTGATACGACGTCGTCTCGCCCCCCGCGTTGAGCTTGACGACGACCTTGGGCGCCTGACTTCCCTTCTCCAGGGTCGCGACCCCCGCCAGCACGTCGATCTTGTTCTTCTTCATCAGGAAGGCCACGCCCTGATTCAGCTGCTTGGCTATGCCGCGCGAGCGGGCCACTACGCCCGGGAAGTCGAAGGCCGGTTTCTCGGCCGACAGCCCGTAATCCTTGAGGTGGCCCAGCTGGGCGTACACCTCGCCCGACTTGAGCAGCGCCTTGGTGGGGATGCAGCCCCAGTTCAAGCACACCCCGCCTAGGAGCTCGCGCTCCACGATGGCGGTCTTCAAGCCGAGCTGAGCAGCTCGGATCGCTGCGGTGTAGCCGCCGGGGCCGGAGCCGATGACGATGAGGTCGTAGTCTGTGGCCATGGCCCGTCTTCGCTAGAGGAGCGCCTCGATCGCCGAGGCGATGTCGGCCGGCTTGGTGGTGGGCGCGTACCGCTCCACCACCCGCCCATCGCGGCCGACCAGGAACTTGGTGAAGTTCCACTTGATCGCCTCGCTGCCCAGCAACCCCTTCCGGGCGTGCTTGAGGAAGGCGAAGACGGGATGGGTGGCGGGGCCGTTGACATCGACCTTGGCGAACATGGGGAAGCCGACCTCGTAGGTCAGGGCGCAGAAGCTTGCGATTTCGTCGGCGTCGCCCGGCTCCTGCGCGCCGAACTGGTTGCAGGGGAAACCCAGCACCTCGAAGCCGCGGGGGCCATAGGTGCGGTGCAGCGCCTCCAGCCCCTCGTACTGCGGGGTGAAGCCGCACTTGGACGCGGTGTTGACGATCAGGAGCGCCTTACCGCGCCAGTCGGCCATGGGCGCGGGGGCGCCGTCGAGCGTCTGCGCCGACAGGTCGTAGAGGCTCGCGAGCACGCGCGTCAGGCCAGCAGCGTGATCGGGTCTTCGACGAAGCCCCGGAACGCCTGCAGCCAGCGCGCGCCGATGGAGCCGTCAACCACCCGGTGGTCGCAGGTCAGCGTCACCGTCATCACCGTGGCCACAGCCAGCAGGTCGCCGCGCACCACCGGCCGCTTCTCGCCCGCGCCGACCGAGAGGATCGCCCCCTGCGGCGCGTTGATGATCGAGGCGAAGCTCTTGATGCCGAACATGCCGAGGTTGGAGACGCTGAAGGTGCCGCCCTGGAACTCCTCGGGCTTGAGCTTCTTGGAGCGCGCGCGCTCGGCCAGGTCCTTGGTGGCTGTGGCGATCTGCGCCAGCGTCAGCGTCTCGGCCTGGCGGATGATGGGCGTGATCAGCCCGCCGTCCACCGCCACGGCCATGGCGATGTCGGCGTGGTGGTGGAGGGCTATGCCCTCGGGCGTGTAGCTGGCGTTGGCGTCCGGCACCTTCTTCAGCGCCGCCGCCGCCGCCTTGATGACGAGGTCGTTGACGCTGACCTTGACGCCTTCGCTCATCAGCGCGGCGTTGATGCGATGGCGCGCATCCATCAACCGGTCGATCTCGAGGTCGATCGACAGCGGAAAGTGGGGGATGTCGCGGAAGCTCTCGGTCATCCGCCGGGCGATGACCTTGCGCATGCCGTCGAGCGGAACGAGGTCGTAGCTGCCGTCGGGGATGCCCATCTGCGCCAGCGACTTGGCCGGTGAAGGCGTAGCCACGATGGGCTCGGCCGCCGCCGCGAGGGCGGCCTTCGCCTGGCCAGGCTTGGCGCTCTCGATGTCCGCCGCGATGACCCGCCCGTGCGGGCCGGAGCCGCTCAGCGCGGCGAGATCGACACCCTTCAGCTTGGCGAGCCTGCGCGCCAGCGGCGAGGCGAACACCCTGCCCCCTCCGGCCGCTTCCCGGTCAGCTCCTGCCTTGGGCGAGCTGTCGACGCCAGCCGACTGAGGGGGTCCGCCTACGTCGGTGGGGTTGCTGGACTCCACACGCCCCTTGCCGGCGCTCGGGCTGGTAGGTCCGTCAGGCCCCCCCTCCGCCAGCTCCTGCACCTCTTCGCGAATCGCGCGCGGATCGGACGCCGAAGCCCCCGGCGTCGGCTGGTCGTCGCCCGTGGCCACCAACGCCGGCGCCGCGCCCTCCTCCCCGTCGCCCTTCAGGCGCGCAATGGGCGTGTTGACCTTCACGCCTTCGGAGCCCGCGGCCACGAGGATGGCGTCGAGCACGCCCTCGTCGACGGCCTCCACCTCCATGGTGGCCTTGTCGGTCTCGATTTCGGCGATGATCTGGCCCGCCTCGACGGCGTCGCCCTCCTTCACCAGCCACTTGGCCAGCGTGCCCTCCTCCATGGTGGGGGACAGGGCGGGCATGAGGATGTCGACCATGACGCCTCAGCCCTCGCGGTAGGTGACGGCCTTCACGGCCTTGACGATCTTCTCAACCGACGGCAGCGCCAGCGCCTCCAGGTTTGCGGCGTAGGGCATGGGCACGTCCTCGCCGGAAACGCGGGTGGGCGGCGCGTCCAGGTGATCGAAGGCGTGCTCGACCACGCGCTGGCACACCTCGGCGGCGACACCGAAGGGCGCCCAGCCCTCCTCCACCGCCACGATGCGGTTGGTCTTCCTGACGCTCTCCACCACCGTCTCGTGATCCAGCGGACGCAGCGAGCGCAGGTCGATCACCTCGGCCTCGATCCCGTCCTTGGCCAGCTCCTCGGCGGCTTGCAGCGCCAGGCCCACCATGCGGCTGATGGCGGTGATCGTCACGTGCCCACCCTCGCGGCGCACCTTGGCCTTGCCGATGGGCACGACCCAGTCGTCGCCTTCCGGCACGTCGAACTCCAGGCCGTAGAGCATCTCGTTTTCGAGGAAGACCACGGGGTTGGGGTCGCGGATCGCCGCCTTGAGCAAGCCCTTGGCGTCGGCGGCGTCGTAAGGCGCCACCACCTTCAGCCCGGGCGTCGAGCCGTACCAGGCCGAGTAGTCCTGGCTGTGCTGCGCCCCCACCCGCGCCGCCGCCCCGTTGGGACCGCGGAACACGACGGACGACTTCACCTGCCCACCCGACATGTAGAGCGTCTTGGCGGCCGAGTTGATGATGGCGTCGATCGCCTGCATGGCGAAGTTGAAGGTCATGAACTCGACGATGGGCTTGAGCCCGGCGAAGGCGGCGCCCACGCCCAGCTGGGCGAAGCCGTACTCGGTGATGGGCGTGTCGACCACGCGCTTGTCGCCAAACTCCTGCAGCAGCTCGCGGCTGACCTTGTAGGCGCCCTGGTACTGGGCGACCTCCTCGCCGATCAGGAACACCTTGTCGTCGCGCCGCATCTCCTCGGCCATGGCGTCGCGCAGCGCGTCGCGCACGGTGGTGCGCACGAGCTTGGCGCCGGCCGGGAACTCAGGCTCCTGCGGCGAGGCGGCGGCCACGGGCGCCGGCCCCTCCCCTTCCACCCGCGGCTTGGCGGTCTTTGGCGGCGCCTTCTCCGGCTCGCCCCCCGCGCCCTCGTCGGCGCCGGGCTTGGCCACCGCCACGTCGGCGGTCGCGCCGGGCGAGGAGTCCTCGGTGGCGTCGCAGGCGGGCGCTGCGGCGTCGTCGCCGTCGCCCTTCAGCCGGGCGATGGGCGTGTTGACCTTCACCCCCTCGGCGCCCGCCTCGACGAGCAGCGCCTCGACCACGCCCTCGTCGACGGCCTCCACCTCCATGGTGGCCTTATCGGTCTCGATCTCGGCGATGACCTGCCCGGCCTCCACCTGGTCGCCGACCTTGATGTTCCACTTGGCGAGCGTCCCCTCCTCCATGGTGGGGGAGAGCGCCGGCATGAGTACGTCGGTCACGGATCAGGCTTCCAGGTACACGTCGGTGTAGAGCTCGGACGGATCCGGCTCGGGCGCGCTGCGCGCGAATTCGGCGGCGTCGGCGACGATCTTCTTCACCTCGGCGTCGATCGCCTTGAAAGAGGCCTCGTCGCCATAGCCAGCCTTCTCCAGCTTGCCGCGGAAGTGGTCGATCGGGTCGCGGGTCTTGCGCATCTCGTCGACCTCGTCGCGGGTGCGATACTTGGCCGGGTCGCTCATGGAGTGGCCGCGGTAGCGGTAGGTCTTCATCTCCAGGATGAAGGGCCCCTCACCGGAGCGGGCGTGCTCGGTCGCTTCGGCCCCGGCCTCGCGCACAGCCTCGATGTCCATGCCGTCGACCTCCTTGCCGGGGATGCCGAAGCTCGCGCCGCGCTTGTAGAGGTGGGTCTCGGCGGAGGCCCGCTCCACGCTCGTGCCCATGGCATACTGGTTGTTCTCGATGACGTAGACCACCGGCAGCTTCCACAGCTGCGCCATGTTGAAGGCCTCGTAGACCTGGCCCTGGTTCACCGCGCCGTCGCCCATGTAGGTGAACGACACGCCGCCATCCTCCTTGTAGCGATTGGCGAAGCCAAGGCCCGTGCCCAGCGACACCTGGCCGCCGACAATGCCGTGGCCGCCGTAGAAGCCCTGCGCCACGTCGAACATGTGCATGGAGCCGCCCTTGCCGCGCGACGAGCCTGGGGCGCGGCCGGTGAGCTCGGCCATCACCTCCTTGGGGTCCATGCCCGCGGCCAGCATGTGGCCGTGGTCGCGGTAGCCGGTGATGATCTCGTCCTGCGGCTTCTTCAGGCTCTGCATGCCGACGGCGATGGCTTCCTGGCCGATGTAGAGGTGGCAGAAGCCGCCGATCAGCCCCATGCCGTAGAGCTGGCCCGCCCGCTCCTCGAAGCGGCGGATGAGCATCATCTGACGGTACCAGCCGAGCTGCTCGTCGCGCCCGGCGTCGTTGCGGCCGCCGCCGTTCGAGCCTTCGCCGTCGCCCTTGCGCGCTCGCGCCATCCGCAGCCGTCCTCCCGACGATCGCCCAGGCGTGGTCCCCGCCGGCGCGCCGCTGACGTAGCGGAAGGCCGGGCGGGCTGGCTAGGGCTTCAGGCGGATGACGTAGTCCCGCGGGTCGGCGAAGCCAAGCACGGCGCGGGCGCGCTCCTCCAGCAGATCGCGGCTGAGGTCGTCGTCGGAGAGGAGGCGCACCTCCTGCTCGAGCGCGATCCGCTGGGCGCGCAGCTGCTGCAGCTCCAGCGTGCGCGAGGCCAGCATCGAGTCGCGCCGGTGGTCGGTGAGAAGGCCGCGCTGGCCCGTGAGCGCATTGACCGCGAAGTAGAAGATCAGGAGGGCGAACAGCGCGGTCGGGGCATAGGGGCTGAGACGCGCGAACACTTGACGGAGCCCTCCAGGCTGGCGAGCCCCGACGATGAGCGAACACGGTTAAGCGGCGGTTGCCTTGGCTGTAAGTCGGGCGCGATTGCGGCGGCGTTTCGGAGGCGCCACGGTCAGGCTTCTACAACCGGAGACCTCATCCATGCGCGCTCTCGTTCCCGCCCTCGCCGTCGTCGCCGCCATGGCTTTCGCCGGCCAGTCGTTCGCCGCGGCACCCTGCAAGGACGCCAAGGGCAAGTTCACCAAGTGCCCGGCCACCGCGCCCGCCAAGCCGGTCCGTTGCAAGGACGCCAAGGGCAAGTTCGCCAAGTGCGACGCCCCGGGCGCCAAGCCGATGTAAGACGAGCGGGAGGGGCCGTCGCGCCCCTCCACTCATCTCCGCAGCGCCTTAGTCGCGTATGACGCTCGTGCCGGCGTAGACAGCCTGGTCGCCGAGCATCTCCTCGATGCGCAGCAGCTGGTTGTACTTGGCCATGCGGTCAGAGCGCGAGAGCGAGCCCGTCTTGATCTGCCCGCAGTTGGTGGCGACCGCCAGGTCGGCGATCGTCGAATCCTCCGTCTCGCCAGAACGGTGACTCATCACGGTGCCATAACCGGCGCGGGTGGCGAGGTCGACGGCGTCCAGCGTCTCGGAGAGCGTGCCGATCTGGTTGACCTTGACCAGTATGGCGTTGCCCACGCCCTTCTCGATGCCCTCGGCCAGCCGCTCGGGATTGGTGACGAAGATGTCGTCGCCGACCAGCTGCACCTTGTGGCCCAGCGCCTCGGTGAGCTGAGCCCAGCCCTCCCAATCGTCCTCGCCCAGGCCATCCTCGATGGAGTAGATCGGGAAGGCGTCGACCAGCTTGGCGAGACGCTCAGTCATGCCGCCCGCATCGTCGCTCGCACCCGCACCAGTCATGGCGTAGCGGCCGTCCCTGAAGAACTCGGTGGCCGCCACATCCAGCGCCAGCCAGAAGTCTTCGCCCGGCTTATAGCCGGCGGCCTCGCCCGCGCGCACTATGTACTCGCAGGCTTCTTCGGGAGTGCGCAGGTCGGGGGCGAAACCTCCCTCGTCGCCCACCGCGGTGCTGAGGCCCGCCGCCTTCAGCGCGCTCTTCAGGGCATGGAAGGTCTCAGACCCCATGCGCAGGGCGTCGGAAAAGCTCTCGGCGCCGGCGGGTGCGATCATGAACTCCTGGAAGTCGATGGTGTTGTCGGCATGGGCGCCACCGTTGATGACGTTCATCATCGGCGTCGGCAGCACCCGTGCATTCAGCCCGCCCACGTACTTGTAGAGCGGCTGACCAGCCGAGATCGCCTGCGCCTTGGCGGCCGCCAAGCTCACGCCCAGGACGGCGTTGGCGCCAAGGCGCGCCTTGTTGTCCGTTCCGTCCAGCGTGATCAGCGCGGTGTCCAGCCGACGCTGGTCGGCCGCATCGAAGCCGGAGAGGGCGTCGAAGATCTCGCCGTTCACCGCGTCCACCGCGACGAGCACGCCCTTTCCGCCGTAGCGGCCCTTGTCGCCGTCGCGCTTCTCCACCGCCTCGTGCGCACCGGTCGACGCGCCGGAAGGCACTGCGGCGCGGCCGAAGGCGCCGTCCTCAAGCGTCACATCGACTTCCAGCGTGGGGTTGCCGCGGCTGTCGAGGATCTCGCGGGCGGTGATGTCGACAATATCGGTCATGCGGTCCTTCGATGGCGGCGCAAACGAAAAGCGGCGCGCAGGCTCCTAGCCCACACGCCGCCACGAAGGAACCGGAGCGCCGCAACGCTCCAGATGCCTCATGCCGTGATCAGCACCGCACGCGACGCTTGGCGATCTCATGACCGCCGACCGCGCCCACGCCGGCGCCAACCAGCGCGCCCAACGCATCGCCGCCGATCAGCGCCCCCGAGGCGCCGCCGACAAGCGCCCCAGCGAGAGTCCCCTTGTTAGCCGAAGAGCGCTGGCTGCGGCGGCAGTTGTCATAGCCGCGACGGGCGTAACCGTGGCCGCGGTACACGCGATGGCCGTTGCGGTCGCGATAGTAGCTTTGCGCCGACGCGGTGACGGGCGCGGCAGCGGTCAGTACGGTGGCGATAGCGCCGATCGCGGCGACGAAATTCTTCATTGTGGTCTCCCGTTCAAGCTTCGCCGCAGGAACGGCGATCCGGGGGATAGGTTCACGTGCGCCGCATGAACCGCGGCTGAGGCCATGGCTCACAACCGCGACAGGCTCAGTCCTGCTTAGGCTCAATCACTTGCCGGCCCTTGTAGAGGCCGGTCTTCAGGTCGACGTGGTGGGGGCGGCGCAGCTCGCCAGTATCCTTGTCCTCGACGAAGCTGTTGGGACCCAGGGCGTGATGCGAGCGCCGCATATTGCGCCGCGACGGCGAGGTTTTCCTCTTGGGGACGGCCATGGGTCGGGCTCTCAAGGCTCGCGCTGCGAATAGCGGCGCATGCGGAAAGGGAACGGCGGCCAGTGAGGGCCGCCGAGCAAGACGGACGTATGGCGGAAGGGTGTGGCTAAGGCAAGCTGGAGCGCCCCACCTCCGGATGCAGGTCGCCGCCGTGTCTGATTTGCAGGTGATCTGTGGAAGGCGCTGGCGAGCCAAACGGCCACGCGAAATTTGGCATGCGCAGACGGCCAGATCGTGCAGGCCAGACTTCACGCACTGGCGCGGATCGCCGCGCTCGCCTATGTAGCCGCCGCCTTCCCCTACCCGGCCTATGTAAACGGCGCGACGCCCGTCGCCGCCGCATGACCCGCACGCCCCGGACCTTCCGCCCATGTCGTCCCTGCGCAACGTCGCCATCATCGCCCACGTCGACCATGGCAAAACCACCTTGGTCGACGCCCTGCTCGCCCAGTCGGGGGTGTTCCGCGCCAATGAGGCGACGGTGGAGCGCGCCATGGACTCCAACGACCAGGAGCGCGAGCGCGGCATCACCATCCTGGCCAAGTGCACCAGCGTCTTGTGGCACGGCGAGGCCGGCGACACGCGCATCAACATCATCGACACCCCCGGGCACGCCGACTTCGGCGGCGAGGTGGAGCGCATCCTGGGCATGGTCGACGGCTGCGTGCTCCTGGTCGACGCCGAGGAGGGCGTCATGCCGCAGACCAAGTTCGTGCTGGGCAAGGCGCTGAAGATGGGCCTCAAGCCGATCCTGTGCCTCAACAAGGTCGACCGGCCGCACGCCGATCCCGACAAGGTGCTGAACGAGGCCTTCGACCTGTTCGCCAGCATGGGCGCCACCGACGAGCAGCTCGACTTCCCGCACATATACGCCAGCGGCAAGAACGGCTGGGCGACCATGGACATGGCCAAGCCCAACGACACGCTGGCGCCGCTGTTCGACTTGATCGTCAGCCACGTGCCGGAGCCCAAGGCTGTGGTCCGCGCCGACGGCCCCTTCCAGATGCTGAGCGTATTGATCGAAAGCGACCCATTCCTCGGCCGCCTGCTCACCGGCCGCATCGAAAGCGGGAAGGCGATCCCCGGCATGGCCATCCACGCCCTGTCGCGCGACGGCAAGGAGATCGAGCGCGGCCGCATCACCAAGGTGCTGGCCTTCCGCGGCCTGAAGCGCCAACCGGTGGACGAGGGCGCCGAGGCGGGCGACATCGTGGCCATCGCCGGGCTCTCCAAGGCGACGGTGGCGGACACACTGTGCGGCATGGAGGTGACCGACGCCCTGCCGGCCCAGCCTATCGATCCGCCCACCATCTCCATGACCGTCTCGGTCAACGACAGCCCGCTGGCCGGCAAGGAGGGCGACAAGGTGCAGAGCCGCGTGATCGCCGCGCGCCTGAAGAAGGAGGCGGAGTCGAATGTGGCCATCCGCGTCACCGAGACCGCCGAGAAGGACGCCTACGAGGTGGCCGGGCGTGGCGAGCTGCAGCTCGGCGTGCTGATCGAAGGCATGCGCCGCGAAGGCTTCGAGGTCTCCATCAGCCGCCCGCGGGTGGTGTTCCAGAAGGACCCGGAGACCGGCGAGCGGATGGAGCCGATCGAGGACGTGATGATCGACGTGGATGACGAGTTCAGCGGCATCGTCATCGAGAAGCTCTCGGCGCGCAAGGCCGAGCTGAAAGACATGGGCCCTTCCGGCGCCGGCAAGACCCGCATCTCGCTCGTCGCCCCTTCGCGCTCGCTGATCGGCTATCAGGGCGAGTTCCTCACCGATACGCGCGGTTCGGGCGTGCTCAATCGCGTTTTCAGTCACTACGAGCCCTTCAAGGGGCACTTCGATCAGCAGCGCCGGGGCGTGCTCGTCTCCAATGGCGACGGCGAGACCGCCGCCTATGCGCTTTGGAACCTGGAGGAGCGCGGCACCATGTTCGTGGGCGCCGGCGAGAAGACCTACCAGGGCATGATCATCGGCGAGAATACGCGGCTGGACGACATGGACGTGAACCCCATGAAGGCCAAGCAGCTCACCAACGTGCGCGCGTCCGGCAAGGACGAAGCGGTGCGCCTGACGCCCCCCAGGCGCATGACGCTCGAGCAGGCCATCGCATATATCGACGAGGACGAGCTGGTGGAGGTGACGCCGAAATCGATCCGCCTGCGCAAGCAGGTGCTCAATCCGTCTTTCCGCAAGAAGCGTGTACGCGTAGATTGATTGGCGGCGAAAAAATCGCCGCGCCGCAGAAACTTTTCTCGCCCTTCGGTCGTTTGTTTGTTCACATCCCCGTGATCCGGGGGAACATTTCTTGTAGAACGGGAGACGACACCATGCATAAGCTCATTCTCACGACCGCAGCTGCAACGCTTCTCCTCGCCAGCGCCGCCTACGCTCAGACGGGTGCGGGTGCGGCCGGCGGGGGCCAATCGTCTGGGTCGGCGGGGGGCACGGCGTCCACCGGCGGGATGACCTCACCGGGCGGGATGCAGGGTGCGCAGTCAGGTTCGTCCATGAGCGGCGGCGGCGCACAGCCCAGCACGACGGGCACCAGCATGAGCGGTTCGGGTCAGTCGGGATCGACGATGTCCGGCGCATCAGGCATGTCGTCCGGTTCTGCGACGCGTAAGGGTGGGTACACCGGCTCGACCTCGGTCACTGGCGCGGGAGCCGCCGGCTCGGTGAATTCAACGTCGTCGTCCGGCGCCAGCCCGGGCACATCGACGTCGACGCCCAGCGGGGCGAGCATGTCGCCCGGCTCCAGCACCGCTCCGACGACGGGCGGCGCCGGTCCCGGCCACTGACAGCCTTCTAGCTTCTTTCCGACAAAGTTCGCGGCGGCGCTCCCTAGGGGGCGCCGCCGTTCTGCTGTGATTGGTCGCGTCGAACGCGAACCGGCCCGCGGCTTGCTCCCCATCCGGGTGAGCGTCCCGCGATGGGACGTCGCGGAGGGGCCCATGGCCGACGACATCGACGCCTATCTGGGCCGCCGGCTGCGCCGCCGCCGGCGGCTGATGGGCATGACCCAGCAGCAACTGGCCGATTCGGTCGGCATCCGCTTTCAGCAAATCCAGAAGTACGAATGCGGAGCCAACCGCATCTCGGCGGCTCGCCTGTGGGGCTTGGCCGAGGCGTTGGAGGTGCCTGTGAGCTACTTCTACGATGGCCTGTCGGAGAGCCAGGAACGACGTGGCGAGGCGACACGCGCCCCCGATGTGGCGGGCCGCAAGGAGACGCAGGACCTGATCCGCGCCTACTACCAGCTGGACGAGCGGCCCCGTCGGCGCCTGCTCGATCTGGCCCGCTCGCTCAATACCGACCCGCAGGGCCGCCCGCTCGATCACTGACGCCGGCGCTGGGCGGCGACGACGTCCGGCGCTAAGCCCGCCCGCATGACCGACCGGCTCCCCCTCGACCGCCTGACCGCCTTCGAAGGCGTCGCCATGGACCTGGCGCGAGCGGCGGGAGCGGCGATCCTGCCCCTGTTCCGCGAGCAACTGGAGGTGGCCGACAAGGCCGGTCCCGGGCGCGGCTACGATCCTGTCACCGCCGCCGACAAGGGAGCCGAGGAGGCCATGCGACAGGTGATCGCCGCGCGCTTTCCCGACCACGGCTGCATCGGCGAGGAGCATGGCGAGGATAGGCCCGACGCCGAGTTCGTCTGGGTGCTCGATCCGGTGGACGGCACGCGCGCGTTCGTGGCCGGCCTGCCGCTGTGGGTGACGCTGATCGCCCTGCGCTGGCGCGGCCGCCCAGTGGTGGGCGCCATCGGCCAGAGCTACCTCGACGAGCTCTACGTCGGCAGCCGTCTCGGATCGCGACTGCTGCAGGGCGGGACGGGGCTGACCCTGCAGTGCCGCCCCTGCCCTCGCCTCACCGAGGCGGTGATCGCCACCACAGACCCCTTCCTGTTCTCAGGCGCCGAGGCCGGAGCGTGGAATCAGGTGCGCCAGGCCGCCCGCCTCGCCCGCTACGGCTGCGACGGCTACGCCTTCGCCCGCCTGGCTGCCGGCACGCTCGACCTGGTGGCCGAGGCCGGCCTGCGCTCGTGGGACATCGAGGCCGCCATCCCCTTGATCCAGGGCGCCGGCGGCATGGTGACCGACTGGGCCGGCGGCGAGGTCGGCCCGGACATCCACGCCCGGGGCGGCCGGGTGGTCGCCGCGGGCGACCGCGCCTGCCTGGACGAGGCGCTGGTGGCGTTCAGACGAGCGGCGGCGAGCTGACGCGCCCGCTCTTCGGTCGGGGACGCAACCCGCTGAGCCTTATCAGGTTTTCGGGTCATCCACCGGAGACCGGCAGATGACCGAAGACCGCCTCGACCGCAGCCGCCGCGGCATTCTCGCCGGAGGCGCCCTTCTCGGCGCCACCGCCGTGTCGGCGCAGGCCCAGACGCCGTCGCCGCCATTGCGCTCGCCTGCGACGCCGGACGGGCGGACGGACACCGAGCCGCGGGTTTACAGGGGTCAGCCGATGCCCGAGCCGCCTCCCGAGCGCAGCGCCGGACCCGTGTCGCCCGGGGCCGGATCACAGCTCACCGGCAAGGTCGCCGTCGTCACCGGCGCGGCGCGCGGCATAGGGCGCGCCATCGCCGTAGCCTTCGCCGCCAACGGCGCGGACGTGGTGGCGCTCGACATCTGCCGCGCCGCCTCGCCGGCCAACGACGCCAAGCCCTCCACCCCGGCCGACCTGGCCGAGACCGTGCGCCAGATCCGCGCCTACGGGCGTCGTGGCGACGCCGTGCAGGCCGATGTGCGCGATCTCCCCGGACTGCGCCGCATCGCCGATCAGGTGGAGCGCGAACACGGCAAGATCGACATCGTGGTGGCCAACGCCGCCATCCAGCGCTGGAAGCCGATCCTGGAGATGCAGGATCCCGAGTGGTTCGATGTCATCGACAACAACGTGAACGGCACCGCCAACACCGTGCGCGCCTTCGCGCCGAAGATGGCTGCGCGCCGACATGGTCGCCTGATCCTGCTGTCGTCCATGCAGGGCAAGCACGGCACCAAGAACGCCGCGGCCTACTCGGCCTCCAAACACGCCATCATCGGACTGATGAAATCGGCCGCGCTCGAGCTCGGCGAGTACAACATCACCTGCAACGCCCTGCTCCCGGGCCTCGTGGACACGGCGCTGACCCGCTACGAGAAGCGCTTCAAGAACAGCATGGCCGAGACCGGTCGCCCGCCGCCCGAGCACCCGACGGCGCAGGAGGCGTGGGACTCGCGCAAGCCCACCGTACCGATGCAGGTCGGCTGGCTGCAGCCTGACGACATCGCGCCGGTGGCCGTCTTCCTGGCGTCGGATGCGGCCGAACAGGTCACGGGCGCCGAGTACGATGTGACCGGCGGCGACAGCGCCAAGAGCGCCTGACCTGGAGGCGCCTCAGATAAGCCCGGCCAGCGGGCTCGACGGGTCGGCGTAGCGCTTCATGGGCATACGGCCGGCGAGATAGGCGTCGCGGCCAGCGATCACCGCGTGTTTCATGGCGCGGGCCATGCGCACCGGGTCCTTGGCCTCGGCGATGGCGGTGTTCATGAGCACGGCGTCGCAGCCGAGCTCCATGGCGATGGCGGCGTCAGACGCGGTGCCCACGCCCGCGTCCACGACCACCGGCACGCCCGCGGCCTCGATGATCAGGCGGATGTTGACGCGGTTCTGGATGCCAAGCCCCGAGCCGATGGGCGCGCCCAGCGGCATGATGGCCGCGGCGCCGGCCGCCTCCAGCTTGCGGGCGTAGACCGGGTCGTCGGAGCAGTAGACCATCACCTGGAAGCCCTCGGCGATGAGGAGCTTCAGGGCGCGCAGCGTCTCCTCCATGTCGGGATAGAGGTGCTTGGGGTCGGACAGCACCTCCAGCTTCACCAGGTCCCACCCCCCGGCCTCGCGCGCCAGGCGCAGGGTGCGCACCGCATCCTCGCCGGTGAAGCAGCCGGCGGTGTTGGGCAGGAAGGTGAACCGGTCCGGCTTCACATGGTCCACCAGCATGGGTTGGGACGGATCGGAAAGGTTCACCCGGCGCATCGCCACCGTCACCATCTCCGCCCCCGCAGCCTCGGCGGCGGCGGCGTTCTGGGCGTAGTCCCGGTACTTTCCGGTGCCCACGATCAGGCGCGAGCTGAAGGTGCGGCCCGCGACGGTCCACAGGTCGGTCTCGGCGGTGGCGCAGAGGGGGGCTACGGGAGCGTTCATGGGCCTTACTTAGGACTTCGCGGCGACGGAGCGAAGGCGTGCACGAGATCGCCGAGCGCCGACGACGTGATCGGCAGGAGCAGGAGCAGGAGCGCCAGCGCCACAAGCAGGACGAGGAGCACGCCCTCCCCCCGCCGTGGCGCGGGCGCAGGCGGCGGCTCGGGCGGCCACGGCGCGTCGTCGTAGGCCATCTCAGCCGTCCTCGCGCGCCAACCGCAGCAGCGCCATGAGTCGAGCGCGCGTCTCGCCGTCGGCCAGTCCGTCGACGCGCGAAGGGCGCCAGTGACGCTGGAAGGCGGCCACCACCTCGGACGTCGGCGCATCGTAGATCCCGCTGGGCGGTAAGGCGTAGCCCAGGCGGCCGAGCCCTGCCTGCAACGCCCATACCGCGGCCCCCTCCTCACCCAGCTCCACGACGGCTCCCGGGGCGACCGCCGGCTGCGCCCACAGCCCGTGGCTCCGCAAGGCGAGCTCCGGCCAGGGGAACAGCTCGCCGGGATCGATCTTGCGGCCGACCGCCACGTCGGAATGGCCTAGGATGCGAGCGTCGGGAACCGTCCAGCGGGTGCGCACCGCGTCGAGCAGCGCGCACAGCGCGTCGATCTGCAGCGTCGGAAAGGCGCGGTAGCCCCACTGGTGGCCCGGGTTGACCAGCTCCACGCCGATCGAGACGGCGTTGCAGTCGCGCTCGCCCGCCCAGGCAGAAACGCCTGCGTGCCAGGCGCGCCGCGCCTCGGGCACGAGCTGGAACACGCGCCCGTCCTCCTCCACCAGGTAGTGCGCGGAGACCTTGGCGGCCGGATCGCGCAGCCGCGCCAGCGCCTCCGCGCCCGTGCGCATCCCCGTGTAGTGGAGCACCACCATGTCGGGCGGCCGCGTCCGGGCGTCCCAGTTGGGCGACGGCGCCTGTGTGATCTCGACCATACTGCGCCCTTCGCGTGCGCCCCGCCGGGTCGCGCGTGTTTGCGCGGCGCCGGGTGCGCGGTAAAGACGCCCCGGGCCCGCCGGCGCGCGGCCGTCTACGACCGCGCCTCACCTCCACCTCCGCCCGTTCCCAAGGACCACATGCTCCTCGCCGCCCTCGCCGCCGCCCTCATCGCGCAGGAGGCGCCCGCCGCCGCTCCGCCCGCCACCGATGCGCCCACCTCCACCGCGCCGTCGACCGTGGCGGCCACGACCGCCGATACGCCCTCGGGCGCGCCGAGCGACGACTTCGGCTTCGTCAACTGGTGCAAGGGCGCGCTCACCGGCCACATGGAGCTGCACGCCCAGGTCGCGCCCGAGCTCGCCCGCGTCGAGGCCGAGAAGGCCGCCGCGCAGGACGCCAAGCTCACCGGCGCGGCCCTGGCCACCGCCAAGGCCAAGCGCCGCACCGACGCGGCGGAGGACACCAAGATCGACGCCGCCCAGGCGCTGGCCGGGCGCGACTACCTGGCGCTCTACACCCGCGCCATCGCCGCGGCCGAGAAGGCCGGCGGCGAGGACCTGCCGCGCCGGGCCGACGCCGCGCAGGAGCAGGGCTATCGCATCTGGTCGGCGGCGCGCGCCGCACCCGGTCGCACCAAGATGTGGTCGTGGCTGATGTGGGAGCTGCCGGCCCGCTGCGAGACCTCCGCGAAGAAGCTCGAGAGCCAGTCCGACCTGTTCGGCGCGGCGTTCAAGTCGCAGGCCGCCGCGGCTCCCGCTCCCGACACCCCCGTCGCCGCTCCGGTCGACGCCGCCGCACCTGCGGCTGGCGCGGACGCCACGCCCCCGCCCGCCGCCCCCTCCGACCCTCAATAGCCTTCCGCGCGCCGGGAGGCGCGAGCGCATGCCCCTGCAGTCGGCCGCCCTCGCGCGCATCAAGCCGTCGCCCACCGTAGCGATCAGCGCGAAGGCGCGCGCGCTGCAGGCCGCCGGCCGCGACGTGATCGGCCTGGCTGCGGGCGAGCCCGACTTCGACACGCCCGACTCCATCAAGGAGGCGGCCATCCGCGCCATCCGCGACGGCCGCACCAAGTACACCGACCCGGACGGGACGCCCGAGCTGAAGGCGGCCGTCTGCGCCAAGTTCGCCCGCGAGAACGGCCTGACCTACGCGCCCTCGCAGATCCACGTGGCCCCGGGCGGCAAGGCGGTGATCTGGAACGCGCTCCTGGCCACGCTCTCGCCGGGCGACGAGGTGGTGATCCCCACGCCCTACTGGGTCTCCTATCCCGATATGGTGCTGCTCGCCGGCGGCGAGCCGGTGTTCGCGCCGACCACGGCCGAGCAGGGCTTCAAGGTGGCGCCCGAGGCGCTGGAGCGGGCGATCACGCCGCGCACCCGCTGGCTGATCCTCAATTCGCCCTCCAATCCGACCGGCGCGGCCTACACAGCGGCGGAGCTGAAGGCGCTGGCGCAGGTGCTGCTGCGCCATCCGCACGTGTGGGTGCTGACCGACGACATCTACGAGCACCTTGTCTACGACGGCTTCCGCTTCTCGACGATCGCCCAGGTGGAACCCGCGCTCTACGACCGCACGCTGACCATGAACGGCGTCTCCAAGGCCTACGCCATGACCGGCTGGCGCATCGGCTACGCCGGCGGACCCGAGCCCCTCATCAAGCTGATGGCCAAGGCGATCGGCCAGACCACCTCCAACGCCTGCTCGATCAGCCAGGCCGCCTCTGTGGAGGCGCTGAACGGCCCGCAGGACTTCATCGCCGAGCGTGCGGCCGCCTTCGCCACGCGGCGCGACCTGGTCGTCTCCATGCTGAACCAGGCGCGGGGCCTGAGCTGCCCGCGGCCCCAGGGCGCCTTCTACGTCTACCCCTCGATCGCCGAGCTGATCGGCCGGCGAACGCCCGCAGGCGTGGCGATCGATAGCGACGAAGCCTTCGCCGGCGCTCTTCTGGAGGCGGAGGAGGTGGCTGTGGTGCATGGCGCGGCCTTCGGCGCCTCGCCTGCCTTCCGTGTCAGCTACGCCACCTCCGACGCCGTGTTGGAGAATGCCTGCGCGCGCATCCAGCGCTTCTGCGCGAGCCTGTCCTGAACCTTCCGGCTGCGCTCGCGGCCATGGCTGCGCTGACAGCGGCCCTGTCGGCGGTCGGCTGCGCCTTGATCGTCCGCCGCGGCTGGGTGGATACGCCGGGCGAGCGCTCCAGCCACGACCGCCCGACCCGCACCGGCGGGGGGCTGGCCATCGCGCTGGCGCTGGTCGCCGCCACGCTGCAGTCCTTTGTCATGCCAGATGAGGCGGCCCCGCACGGCGCGGTGTTCACCGCCCTGCTCGGCGCCTGGGCCATGGCCATGCTGGGTCTCTCGGACGACCGCAACGCCACGGGGCCGAGGGTCAAGCTTCTGCTGGGAGTCGTGGTCTCGCTGCTGGCGGCGCTGTTCATGGCGCCGGTGCGCGCCATCCCCCTGTGGCCGGGCGTGACCCTGCCGCTGTGGGGGCCGCTAGGCGTGGCCGGCGGCGTGCTCTGGCTGGTCACCGCCACCAACGCCGTCAACTTCATGGACGGCGCCAACGGCTTCGCCCCCGGCGGCCTCCTCGTCGCTCTGCTCGCCCTGGCCGCGGGCGCAGCGTTGGGCGGAGACCTCGAAGTGGCGTGGGCGGCGGCGCTGGCGGCGGCGGCCTACGCGGGGTTCCTGCCGTGGAACCTGGCCGGCCGCCTGTTCCAGGGCGACGCCGGCTCGCTGTTCGGCGGCTTCCTGTTCGCGGCCCTGCACCTGGCCGCCGTCGGCCGCGGAAGCCTGCCCCTATTGTTCGGGCCGGTGGTGCTGCTGCCGTGGCTGACCGATGTGCTGCTCACGCTGCTCCGCCGCGCCCGGGCCGGGCGTCCGCTGCTGCACGCCCACCGCGAACACCTCTACCAGCGCTGGCTGCAGGTGACCGGACGCCCGCATCTATCGCTCGCTTGGCGAAACGCCGTCGTCTGTCTCGCGGCGGCTGCGGGCGGGCTGGTGATGACGGTGTCGGCGCCAGATTGGCAAACCCCGATCTTCCTGTTCGCCCTGCTGGGCTGCATCACCGGATGGACGCTCGCCAGCCGCATGCTCGACCGGCGACTCGCGCCGCCGGACTAGGCCTGTCTGAGATCGACGTCGCGATCCGCTCAGGCTCGGCGGCTCACCGCAAAATCCGCGAGTTCGCTCAGGGCGTCGCGCCAGGCGCCCGCCGGGCAGCACGCCAGCGCGCGCTTGGCCTCGTCCGCCTGGGCCTGGGCCAGGCCGAGCGCGTCCTCGATGGCGCCGCAGCCGGCGATCAGCTCGCGGGCGCGGCGGAAGTCGTCGGCGACCTGCTCGCGGCGCCCGACGACGCGCTCCCAGAACGGGCGCTCGCGCGCGCCGGTGCGCTGCACCGCCAGGATCAGCGGCAGGGTGGCCTTGCCCTCGCGGAAGTCGTCGCCCGCGTTCTTGCCCAGCGCCTCGGAGGCGCCGCCGTAGTCCAGCGCGTCGTCGGCGAGCTGGAACGCCAAGCCGAGCTTCAGGCCGAAGACGCGCAGGCCCTCCACCTGCGCCGGCTCCGCCCCGCCGGCCACCGCCCCCGACTGGGCGGCGGCGGCGAACAGCTCGGCGGTCTTGCCGCGTATGATCTCCAGGTAGGTGGCCTGGTCGAGGTCGAGGTCGTGGGCGCGCGTGAGCTGCAGCACCTCGCCTTCCGCGATCACGCGGCTGGCGCGCGCCAGGATGTCGAGCGCCTGCAGGCTGCCCGTCTCGACCATCAGCTCGAAGGCGCGCGCGAACAGGAAGTCGCCCACCAGCACGCTCGACGCCCCGCCCCAGATCAGGTGCGCGGCGACCTTGCCGCGGCGCAGCTGCGAACCGTCCACCACGTCGTCGTGCAGCAGGGTGGCGGTGTGGATGAACTCCACCGCAGCGGCGAGCTTCAGCCCCGCCTCGCCCCGCTCGCCCATGAGCCGCGACGCGGCGACGGTGAGCAGCGGCCGCAGGCGCTTGCCGCCGGCCGCCACCAAGTGCTCGGCAAGGGCGGGGATCAGGGGCACCGGACTGTCGAGCCGGTTGGTGATCAGCGCGTCCACCCTCGCCATGTCGGCGCGCCCCAGCCCGATCAGGCGGTCGACCGAGCCCTCGGGCCGGGCGAGGATGGCGGCTGAGGCGGTCACGGGCGCGGGCGGTCCTTCCGTCGAGCGCGGGGTGGGCGAGAGGTGGTCTCCCGTCCGCGTCCGGTCAATAACGCGCGACGCCCCGATCCGCCATGCCCGACGCCTTCGCCCCCTCCGCCGACCCGTCCGCCGAGATGGACGAGGTGCGCCTGCTCGGCGGCCGCGCCCGCTTGCGCCAGCGCCGCGACGGCTACCGCGCGGGCATGGACGCCGCCCTCCTGGCCGCAGCAGTGGGGGCGGAGGACGCCGGAACCGTGCTGGAGGCCGGCTGTGGCGTGGGGGGCGCGCTGGTGCAGGCCGCCCTGCGTGCGCCGCACGCGTCGTTCATCGGTATCGAGCGCGATCCCGCCGCCCTGGCCTTGGCCGGCGACAACTTCGCCCTCAACGGCTTGGCCGGCCGCGCGCGCGCGATCGCCGGCGACGTCGAGGTGGGCTTCGCTGCGCTGAGCCTCCCGCGCGCCGAGGCCGTCTTCGCCAATCCGCCCTTCTTCGACGATCCCGCAGCGCTTCGCCCGCCCACGCTCGCCCGTCGCGGCGCCTGGATGGCCGACGGCGGCCTCGCCGCCTGGACGCGCTTCCTGCTCGCGGCCGTGCGCGACGGGGGCGCGATCACCATGGTCCATCGAGCCGACCGCCTCGGCGATCTCCTGGCCCTGCTGGGCGAAAAGGCCGGCTCGTTTCAGGTGCGACCGGTGCATTCCGCGAGCGACGCGCCAGCCAAGCGTGTGCTGCTGCGATCGCGCCGACTCGGCCGCGCTCCGCTCCGCCTGCTGCCGGCGCTGGTGATGCACGACGCCCGGGGACGGCCCGCCCCGCTCGCTCAGGCGATCCTGGCGGGCGAGGCGTCGCTCGACTGGCTCTAGACCGGCGCGCCGGTCAGATCGTCCGGGTCGGAGGCGGGGAGCCGTCGAACACGGTCGTGTCGAGCGAGGCGAGCTTGGGATCGCCCCCGAAGCGGTTGGGGCCCGTCGTTCCGTCCTGGCACCACCAGACGATCAGCAGGATCGTGCCCACGATGGGGATCAGGCCGATGAAGACCCACCAGCCGCTCTTCTCGATGTCGTGCAGGCGCCGGATCTCGATGGCGAGGATCGGCAGCAGGAAGGCGACGGAGACCAGATAGCCCAGGATCGGCGAGCGCAGGGCGGCGTCGATGAAGCCGACGACAATGCTGACCAGGAAGTAGAACAGGATGAACCACCAGAGCTCCGACCGGCGCGCGCGCCCCGTGAAACCGGCGTAGTTGCGGAACGCGCTTTTTACGGCCTCGATGAACGTCATGGAATCGGTCCTCCCCCGGGCCAAAGGTGCACGTTCTGGCGAGCGGCGCAATCACGCTGCGGTGACGCTCGGGCGTCGGCGTCCGTCAGTCGGCGTAGAGCTTCAGCGCGTCGAGGCAGAGTTCCAGACCGGTGAGCTCCAGGCCGGGCGCGGCGCTCACGATCACGAAGAAGCGCCGCGCTTCGGCCCACAGCAGGGCGGTCTCCGGCAGGCCAAGGTCCTCGATGCGCCAGCCGTCCGCGTCGCGCCAGGCGCCGGCGGGATCGGGCTGGGCGCCGATCCAGGCCTCCACCCGCCCCGAAAGCTCGGCCTCCGCCTCCGAGGCGACGTTCATGTAGGCGGCCACGGGCTTGCCCAGCGCCGCAGCCACCCCCGCCTCGAACGCCGCGCCCGCGTCCGGGCCGGGCCCGCGGAAGGGGGAGAGGTCGGCGACCAAAGCGTCGGCGGCGCGCACCGCCGCCATCACCTCGGCGTACACCTCGCGCGCGCGCAGTTCGCCGCGCTCGGCGTCGTCGTCGCCGCGATCGTCGAGCCCGACGGCGGTGAAGCCGGCGGCCGCGCATAGCCCCCGCTTGGCCTCGCCGAGCGCTGTGGCGGCGGGATGCAGCCGGTGGGGGCCGGCGAGCCATACGGTGTCCAGGCGGGGCATGGCGCGTGCTAGAGGCGCTCGCCGCGGGCGGGTCAAGCGCGTCGCGACGCCGGAGCCCGCCGTGAGCATCCCTCCCCTCGCCGCCGAACTGGTCGCCGCCTGGCGAGAGGCCGGGCATGCACGCTGGTTCGCCAAGGACGCGGGCTTCGACGCCGCGCTGACGGCCCGCTTCGGCGCGGCGCACCGCCAGGCGAGCGCCGGCGAGCTGGCGCACTGGCGGGAGACGGCGCAGGGGGCTCTGGCCTTCGTGCTCCTCACCGACCAGCTGTCGCGCCACCTGCATCGCGACGGCGCCCTGGCCTTCGCCACCGATCCCCTCGCGCGAAGCGCAGCCGACGACGCGCTGCGGCGCGGCTTCGACCGGGAGACGCCGGCCGACCTGCGCCCCTTCCTCTACATGCCCTTCGAACATGGCGAGGACCCCGTGGCCCAGGCGCGCGGCGTGGCCCTGTTCACGCACTACGCAGCGGAGGCGGGCGATCCGCACGGCTTCCTGCGCTACGCCCTCGTGCACCAGGAGGTGATCCGCCGCTTCGGCCGCTTCCCGCACCGCAACGCCATGCTCGGCCGCATCAGCACGCCGGCGGAGGAGGCGTTCCTGAAGGGCGGGGGCTTCGCGGGGTGAGCTTGAGGCCGGTCACGCCAGCACGCGCAGGGCCTCATCCACGTCCGGCGCGGGAAGCCGCGGCCAGTCGGCGGCCTGGTTGCGGAACCAGGTGAGCTGGCGCTTGGCGTAGCGGCGCGTCTCGCGGCGCGCCTGGGCGGCGGCGGCGTCCCGGTCCAGCTCCCCCGCCAGCCAGCGACCCAGCTCCCGCAATCCCACCGCCTTCATGGCCGGCAGGGTGGGCGCCAGCCCCCGCGCGAGCAGCGCCCGCGCCTCGTCGGCCGCGCCGTGCGCCAGCATGGCGTCGAAGCGCGCGTCGCAGGCGGCGTAGAGCGCCTGGCGCGGCGGCTCCAGCACGAGACCGCGCCAGCCGGCGGGAGCGAGCGCAGGCCGGGTCTGCGCCATCCAGGCGCTGAGCGGCCGGCCGGTGGCCTGCGCCACCGCGAGAGCGCGCACCAGGCGCTGGCGGTCGCCCGGCGCGATGCGCGCCTCGGCCTGCGGATCGACCTGCGCCAGCGCGGACCGCGCAGCCGCCTCGCCTGCGTGGTCGAAGCGCGCGGCGACGGCGTCGCGCACGGCCTCGGGCACGGGCGGGGTGTCGGCCAGGCCGCGCGTGAGGGCGGCGAAGTACAGGCCCGTGCCGCCGACCACCACCGCCGGGCGTCCGCGCTCCGCAATGGCGCCCAGCGCGGGCAGCGTCGCGCGCAGCCATCGCCCGACCGACCACGCCTCGCCGGCGTCGGCGACGCCGTAGAGATGGTGCGGCGCACGGGCCAGGTCGGCCTCGCCCGGCCGGGCGCTCAGCACCCGCAGGTCGCGGTAGAGCTGCAGGGCGTCGGCGTTGACGATCTCGCCGCCGACGCGCTCGGCCAACGCCAGCGCCAGGGCGGACTTGCCGCTGGCGGTCGGGCCTGCGATCAGCCATACGCCGCCGCCCTCCCCCGCCATGCCCTTCGCCCTCACCCTCGTCAGCCCCGATCCCGCCGCCGCCGAGGAGGCTGCGCGCCGTGCGCAGGCGCTCGTGGAAGCGGCCGGGGGCGCGGTCAAGGCGCAGCGGCGGCTCGGCGCGGGCGCGATCGACCTCACGATGGACGCCGCCGCCCTCCCCGAACTGCGCGCCACCGCCTTGCGTGCGACGGACGGCCTGGCGGTGGACGCCTGCGTCCAGCCCGCCGCGGGGCGGCGCAAGCGCCTCCTCATGGCCGACATGGACTCCACCGTCATCGGCTGCGAGTGCCTCGACGAGCTGGCCGACTACGCGGGGTGCAAGGCGCAGGTCGCCGCCATCACCGAGCGCGCCATGGCGGGCGAGCTGGCCTTCGCCCCCGCCCTGCGCGAGCGCGTGGCCACCCTGGCCGGCCTGCCGCTGGAGGCGGTGGCGCGCTGCCTCGCCGAGCGCGTGCGGCTCAACCCCGGCGCCCACACGCTGGTGCGCACCATGGCCGCCCACGGCGCCCGCACCGTGCTCGTCTCCGGCGGGTTCGAGAGCTTCACCGCGCCGGTGGCGGCCTTGGCCGGCTTCGCCGCCGCCCGCGCCAACCGCCTGCTCGACGACGGCGCGCGCCTGACCGGCCTGGTGGGCGAGCCCATCCTCGGGCGCGAGGCCAAGCTCGCCGCCCTGCAGGCCGAGGCCGGCGCGCTCGACCTTCCGCTGCACGAGACGCTGGCGGTGGGCGACGGCGCCAACGACCTCGCCATGGTCGCCGCTGCGGGGCTGGGCGTCGCCTACCGCGCCAAGCCCTTGGTCGCCGCCCAGGCCGACGCGCGGGTGGACCATGCCGACCTGACCGCGCTCTTGTTCTTCCAGGGATACGACGAAGCCGAGTTCGTGCGCGACTGAGGGGCGCCGCCGCGCTACCTCGCAGGCCGACATGCCCACCCGCGACGACATCCTCCAGGCGCTGGCCGCCATCCGCGACCCCAGGAGCGGCGGCGCCCTCGCCGACTCGGGCCTGGTGCAGGGCCTCGTCGCCGGCCCCGACCGCGCGGGCTTCATGCTGGAGGTCGCCCCCGCTGACGTGGCGCTCTACGAACCCGTGCGCGCGCAGGCCGAGGCCGCGCTGCGCGCCCTACCGGGCGTCGAACGGGCGCACGTGGCGCTCACCGCCGAGCGGGCGGGCGGCTACGTCGCGGCGCGGCGCTCGCCCGAGCCGCGCCGGCCTACGTCCCCTCCGCCCACGGCCGCCAAGCCCCATGGCGCGCCCGCGCCCGGCCAGCGACCCGCCCACGTGAAGCGGGTGGTGGCGGTGGCGTCAGGCAAGGGCGGGGTGGGCAAGTCGACGGTGGCGGTCAACCTCGCCTGCGCCTTCGCGCGGCTGGGCCTCGCCACGGGCCTGCTGGACGCCGACGTCTACGGCCCCTCGGCCCCGCGCATGTTCGGCCTGTCCGGGCGGAAGCCCGACGTCGACGGCGACAACAAGCTCCTGCCGCTGCGCGCCTGGGGCGTGGCGGTGGCCTCCATCGGCTTCCTGGTCGACGAGGGGGCGCCGATGATCTGGCGCGGCCCCATGGCCTCGTCGGCCGTGGGCCAGTTGCTCAACGACGTGCGCTGGGGGACGGCCGAGGCGCCGCTCGACATGCTGGTGGTCGACATGCCGCCCGGCACCGGCGACGTGCAGCTCACCCTGGCGCAGAAGGTGGTCACCGACGGGGCGGTGATCGTCTCCACCCCGCAGGAGGTGGCGCTGATCGACGTGCGCCGCGGCGCGGCCATGTTCGAGAAGACCGCCACCCCGATCCTGGGGGTGATCGAGAACATGAGCTACTTCCCCGACCCGACCACCGGCGCCCCCATCCCCATCTTCGGCCACGGAGGCGCCCGCGCGGTGGCCGATGAACTGGGCGCCCCCTTCCTCGGCGAGGTCCCCATCGACATGGCCCTGCGCGCCGGCGGCGACGACGGCCGCCCCGCCACGGGCGCCGACCCCGAGGGTCCGGGCGGCCGCGTCTTCATGGCCATCGCCGCCGCGGTGCTGGAGCGGCTGGATAGCGCGACCGGCGCCAAGCCTGCGCCCCGCATCGTGTTGATGGACTGAGCCGCCCGTCCGCAGCCTCGCGTCACCGCTACAGCCGATGGAACGTCGTCATCCTGCACCGAAGGTCGCTTCTGCTTTCGACCCAAGTCAGACATTGAGTCAGGATGTGATGTTCGCAGCTTTACCCATCCCGCACGTGTCGGGGTAAGCAAACGGTCGGAGTTCTGAATGGGATCTGACTACACGTGTGGCGAGACCTCCTAGCGTGGTAACGTGTCCGCGGCGATCAGACGGTCGTATTCCGCCTCGGCGTAACCATAGCTCTCGCTGGCGCGGGCCTGCAGGCCGGGACGGTCGAGCACCACCACGCGGCCGCGCAGGCCGCGGATCAGGCCCTCGCCCTCCAGCACGTGCAGAGCGTCGGTCACGCTGGAGCGGCGCACGCCCAGCATGACGCCCAGCTCCTCGTGCGTCATGGCGATCTCGTCCCCGTCCAGCCGGTCATGGTAGAGCAGCATCCACCGCGCCGTGCGCCGGTCCACCGGATGGATCAGGTTGGAGACGATAGTTCGGCCCATCTGCGTCATGAACACTCCGGCATAGCGGAGCAGAAGGTCCCGTGCTGCCGAGCTTGCGGCGACGACTTCCTTGAGGTGGGCTGCGTCGACCTTGAGCGCGGTCGCCGCCTCGGCGCGCAGCGTCACGTCGTAGGGCCAGCGGTCGTCGCCCATCAGCAGCGGCCAGCCGACAAAGCCTTCCCGGCCCACTAGGCCCACCGCCAATCGTCGTCCGTCGCTCAGCACGTCCTGGAACCCGGCGATCCCGCCTTCCGGGAAGCACACGGCGCGGATCGGCTCACCGGCGTAAGCGATGGTATCGCCGACGCTGAGCTCCACGCGCGAGAGGTGCGGCCGGAGCCCCTCCATGACTTCGGGCGACAGGCGAAGCAGCAAGGCATTGGCGCCGGACGTCGTGGTGGGGGATTCGCGGCGGCCGTGGCCCGCCCCATCCAGCACGGCGTCGGTGATCACGTCGACGATGCTCATGACGTCTCCCCTCCGCCCGGTAGCGTACCGAAACAACCGAGCCCGCGCCTGCGTTCGGCGACCACGATCATGGAGGGCGAGATGCTTCTGGAGAACAAGGGGGCCGGTCTGCGAGCGGCGCTGATGGCGGGCGTTCTGCTGGCGCCGGGGCTGGCTTCGGCGCAGTCTCCCCGCTCCGCAACGGCCGTGCCGCCGCCACCCGCGCCGGTGAGCTCGGTCGACCGGCCGCAGCCGGCCGCTGACATGCAGGAGGTCCTGGACGCCGCCGGGCGGCTCGGGGCCAAACCCATCGCGCTCGGCACGCCCGCCAAGGTACGTCAGGCTCCGACGCCCGCCGACGCTGCGATGGCGGTGATGGCGCGCCAGGGCATGAGCACCGCGCCCGACCCGGCCGTCGCGACCCGCGACATGCCCTACGGCTCGGACGCCAAGCAGTTCGTCCGCATCTACACGCCCGCCGCGGCGGCGAGCTCAAGCCCGCTGCCGGTGGTCGTCTACTACCACGGCGGCGGTTGGGTGATCGCGAACGTGAAGGCTTACGACGCATCCACCCGCGTCATGGCCAAGGCATTGAACGCGGTGGTGGTGTCCGTCGAGTACCGCCGCGCGCCGGAGCACAAAGTCCCCGCGCAGCACGAAGACGCGCTCGCCGCCTACCGCTGGGTGCTGGGCGACGCGCACAGCTTCAACGGCGACGTGAGCCGTCTCGCCTTCGCCGGCGAGAGCGCGGGCGGCAACCTGGCGGTCGCCACTGCCGTGGCGGCGCGCGACGCGGGCCTGCCGCTGCCGAGGCGCATCCTTAGCGTCTACCCGATCGCCGAGACGGCGATGGACACTCCGTCTTACCGTGAGAACGCGCAGATGAAGCCGTTCCTCTCCATGCAGGACATGGCCTGGTTCACCTACTACGTGACGACGGGCAAGGAGCAGGGTCACGACCCCCGGCTGAACCTCGTGGCCGCCGACCTGCACGGCCTGCCGCCGGTGACCATCGTCAACGCCGACATCGACCCCCTTCGCGACGACGGCGCCCAGTTGCAGCAGGCTCTGCAGCGCGCCGGGGTGACGGTGGACCGCCGGGTCTTCCCGGGGGTCACCCACGAGTTCTTCGGCATGGGCAAGGTGGTGCGCGGCGCCTACGACGCCGAACAGTACGCCTTCGACAGCCTCAAGGCCGACCTCGGCCGTCGAGCCTTCGCGCCTGACGGGTCGGGGGCGCGCCGACGCGCTTCCGACACCGCCGTTCCGCATGTAAGGAGACCGTCATGATCAACACTTCCGTCCGCTACACTGACGACGTGGAGAAGCTCCGCGACGACGAGGCCGAGACCATCCAGGGCCTGAACAAGGCCTTCGACACCATCCTGACCACCACCGCCGAGGATTACGGCCACGCTGTGCGCTCCGTGCACGCCAAGGCGCACGGGATCCTGCAGGGGCGGCTGGAGGTGAAGGCCGGCCTGCCGCAGGAGCTGGCGCAGGGGATGTTTGCCACGCCGGGCGGGCACGACGTCTACATGCGCCTGTCCACCAACGCCGGCGACATCCTGCCTGACGCCATCGGCCTGCCCCGCGGCCTTGCCTTCAAGGTGCTGGACGTCGAGGGCGAGCGCCTGCCGGGCGCAGCGGGCCGCGCGCAGGATTTCATCATGGTCAACGGCCCGGTGTTCCAAGCCAAGAACGCCCACGCTTCCCTGGGCAGCCTGAAGCAGCTGGCCGGAACGACGGACAAGGCGGAGGGCGCCAAGGTGGCGCTCTCGCAGGTGCTGCAGGGCGTCAACAAGGCGCTGACGGCGGTCGGTCTGGAGAGCCCGAAAATCCAATCGCTGGGCGGAGCGCCCAACGTCGATCCGCTCGACGAGACCTACTACAGCGTCACGCCGTTCCGGTACGGCGACCACATCGCCAAGTTCAGCCTTGTCCCCGTCTCCCCCGACCTCACGGCGCGGACGAAGCAGGAGATCCGCATCGAGGGCCGGGAGAACGCCATCCGCGAGACGGTGCGCGAGGAGATGCGCCGCGTTCACGGCGCCTGGGAGCTGCGCGTGCAGCTGTGCCGCGGCCTCCACAAGCAGCCCGTCGAGGACCCTACGAAGGAGTGGAAGGAGGGCGAGGCACCCTTCGCAACGGTGGCGACGCTGACCGTCGAGCCGCAGGACAGCTGGGACGCCGGGATTGTGCAGCGCGTGGACGAGGAGATGCGCTTCAGCATCTGGACCGGTTTGGCCGCGCGCCGCCCGCTCGGAAACATCAACCGCGCGCGCAAGGATCCGTACATCCACTCGTCCAATTACCGCGCCGGCTTCAACCGCTGCCCGATCCACGAACCGGGCGTGGCGGCGGTTCCGGGCTCGGCGCGCTGACGGCCCCGCGATGCGCGCTCCTCCCTTCCCGCCCGCAGAGATGCCGGCAGACGTCCGTCGCCTGCACGACGACATGGAGTTGGAGATCGCGGCCCATCTGAAGGGCTTCGTCTCCCGGCGCGACGACGGCGCCCTGGTGGGCCCATTCGCCGCCATGCTGCGTTACCCGCAGTTCGGCGGGCCGGCCTGGGCCTACACCAAGGCGCTGATCGAGAACTCGAAGCTGCCCAAGCCGGCGCACGAAACCGCCATCCTGGTGGTCGGGGCGGCCCTGGACTCCCGCTACGAGCTGTACTCGCACGAGCGCGTGGCCGGGCAGGCGGGGCTGAGCGAGGCCAAGATCGCCGCGGTCGCCGCGGGACAGCGCCCCGCCGACCTCACCGAGGAGGAGCAGGCCGCTTACGACGTCGCCGCCGTGCTGACGGCGGGCAAGCAGCTGCCGGAAGCCACCTACCGCCGGGCGCTGAAGGCCTTCGGCGAGGCGCAGACGGCCGAGCTGATTTACCTCGTCGGCGGCTACCTGCTGGTCTCGACCCTGCTGAACGCCTTCGACGTGTCCGTGCCCGGCCGCGAGGAAGGGCTGCCCCGTGGCTGACCGGGCGGGCTGGACGACGGGCGCCGTGGCCGGAAGCCTCGTGGCCGGGGTGGCGATCAGCGTGCTGATGCTCGGCAAGGAGCGCCTCAGCGGCGAGCCGTCCGACCTGATCCGCTGGGAGCGCCGTGGCACCGCGCGGCTGGGCGCGGAGCCCGCCGGAAGGCCCGGCGCGGCCGAGCAGGCGACGGTCCACGGCGGGCGCCTCGCGCTCTCGGCGCTGGGCGGGGCCGCCTACGCTGCCGCCTTCGACGAGGACGCGCCGGTGGTGGCCAGCGGCCTGGCCTTCGGCGCCGCCTTTTACGTCGCCTGCCACTGGGTCGCCGGCCCGCTGCTGCGCCTCAAGCCGCCCGAGTGGCGCGAGCCGTCCGCCACGATCGCCCAGCACCTCGTGGTGCACGCCGTCTACGGCCTGCTGACCGCGCTGGGCGCCCGCATCGCCTCCCGCTCGCCGCTCGCCTGAGCCTCGATCCCGCACCTTAGGAGCCCCCCATGACCCCGCTGCCCTACCGTCCCGACGTCGAACAGCCGGACGCCGACGAGCAGAAGACCATCGACGGCATCATCCAGGGCATGACGCAGCAGAGCGAGAAGGTGGAGGTGCGCGAGCACCACGCCGTTCGCGCCAGCCACGCCAAGAGCTCGGCCTGCGTCGTGGGCGAGATGACGGTGGCCGCCGGCCTGCCGCCCGAACTCGCGCAGGGGCTGTTCGCGCAACCGGGCCGCTACAACGTGGCGGTGCGGTTCGCCCAAGGTCCGGGCGAGACGCTGGGCGACCGCGTGTCCACCCACCGCGGCATGGCGATCAAGATCTTCGGGGTGAGGGGCGAGAAGCTGCCCGGCCACGATGCAGACACGCAGGACTTCGTCTTCGCCACCGGCACGACCTTCCCGTCGGGCACGGCCAAGGGCTTCCTCAAGGACGGCACGGCGATCGGCAAGGCGGTGACCACGCCCGAGGGCTTGAAGAGCGCCGTCTCGGCCACCGCGCGCGGCTTCAACCAGGTGCTGCACGCCTTCGGAGGCGAGAGCGCCAAGGCCGACTTCTTTGGCCACCCCTTCAGCCACCCGATGTCGGAGGGCTACTTCAGCCAGGCCCCCGTGCGCTTCGGCGACTATGTGGCGAAGCTGGCGGCCGTGCCGGTCGCCCCCGAGCAGCTCGCTCTGGCCGAGTGGCGGCTCGACCCGCACCAGGACGAAGATGGCTTCCGGCACGCCGCCGTGCGGTACTTCGCCGAGCACGACGCCGTGTACGAGATCAAGGCGCAGCTGTGGGCGGACGCCGACAAGCAGCCGATCGAGGACGCCTCGGTGGACTGGCCGGTCTCCATCAGTCCCTACCAGACGGTCGCCACCCTACGCCTACCGCAGCAGGCAGCCTACGGCGCCGAGCGGGTGCGCGTGTTCGACGACGTGATGAGCTTCCGGCCCGCGCACAGCCTGGCCGCGCACCGCCCGCTCGGCTCGGTGATGCGGGCCCGGCTGCAGGTGTATCAGGCGCTGAGCGACTTCCGTCATCGCGAGAACGGGGTCGGCTGCGAGGAGCCGCGCGGCGTCGACGCGATCCCCGCCTGACCTTCAGACCTCACGGAGCCTGATCATGCCCCTGCGTTCGCTCGTCCTCGCCGCCCTGCTCGCCGCCGGCCCCGTCGCCGCTGCGGCGCAGACGGTCTCCACCCCAGCCGACCTCCAGCGCTTCGACGTCACCATCCGCCGCTTCGACCCGGCCGGGGCGGGGGGGAACGGCCAACTGTTCGTGTTGCCGGTGAACAGCCCGGACGCGGAGCACGCCATCGCCTCCACTCTGGCCAACGCCGCCGCCTTCAGCCGCAAGACCGATGGGGCAGGACAGCCCGCGTCCGTGGCCTTCATGGCGGTCAAGGTCCAGCGGCGCTGAGGCCGCGATGCCCGTCGCGACCACGCCCCACTTGGAGATCGCCTACGAGGACGGCGGTCCGGCGGACGGCCCGATCGTGCTGCTGCTGCACGGCTGGCCTGACAGCGCCGAGACCTGGGCCGCCGTCGCCGCCCGGCTGAACGCCGCGGGCCTGCGCACGATCACCCCCTCGCTGCGCGGTTTCGGCGCCACCCGCTTCCGCTCGGGCGGCGAGCGCCGAACGGGGAACAGCGGCGTGCTCGCCCTCGACGCCATCGAGCTGATGGACGCGCTCGGGATCAAGCGCTTCATGGTGGCCGGCCACGACTGGGGCTCCAACACCGCCGAGGCGCTGGCGGTGGGCTGGCCCAGGCGCGTCGAGCGTATGGCCATGCTCTCCACGCCCCCGCGCCTGGGCGGCATGTCGACGCCGCCGTTCGAGCAGGCGCAGCGCCAGTGGTATCACTGGTTTCAGGCGACGGACCGGGGTGCGGAGGCCGTGCGCGCCGATCCCAAGGGGTTCGCGCACGTCATGTGGCTCAACTGGTCGCCGCCCGGTTGGTTCGACGAGGCGACCTTCGCCCGCGCCTCCGCCGCCTGGGAGAGCTCGGACTGGGTCGATGTGACCCTGCACTCCTACCGCGCGCGCTGGGACGAGGCGAAGCCCGACCCGCGCAGCCGCCGCCTGGAAGCCAAGGTGAAGAAGACACGGACGCTCAAGCTCCCCGCCCTGTACATCCACGGCCAGGTCGACGGAGTGAACCCGCCCTCGACGAGCGCGACCGTGGCCGAAAAGTTCTCCGGACCGTTCGAGCTGGTCCAGCTGCCGGGCGTCGGCCACTTCCCGACGCGCGAGGCGCCAGACGCCGTGGCGGAGGCCCTCGTCCGCCACTTCACCCGTTGACCGCACCTCCCACCCAGATGCCCAAGGAGCCGCCCATGGCCGACGCCGCAACATCCCCCCTTCAGCTAGTCGCCGAGTTCGACCATCAGGTCACCGGTGTGGCCGTGGTCGAGGACGGCCGACGCTTCGTGAACTTCCCGCGCTGGACGGACGACGCTCCGGTCTCGGTCGCGGAGGTGATGCAGGACGGTTCGATCCGCCCCTACCCCGACGAGCACTGGAACAGCTGGCGCAACGCCAAGGCCAACGAGATGGACGTCGGCGACCACTTCGTCTGCGTGCAGTCCATCGTGCCCGATGGGCGAGGGAACCTCTGGGTGCTGGACCCCGGCGCGCCGGGCAACGAGAAGATCCTGGAAGGCGCGCCCAAGCTCGTCCGCATCGACCTGAGCAGCAACCGCGTCGAGCAGGTGATCAAGGTCGCGCCCGACGTCGCCCTGCAGGGCACCTACCTGAACGACATCCGCTTCTCGCCCGATGGATCGGTCGGCTACATCACCGACAGCGGTACGCGCGGCGCCATCATCGTCATCGACCTCCAGTCCGGCGAGGGCTGGCGCGCGCTCGATGGGCACGCGTCTACCCAGGTCGACAAGTCGGTGAAGGTGACGCTCAAGGGCGAGCCGCTGGTGCGGCCCGACGGCCGCCAGCCCGTCTTCGCCGCCGACGGGATCGCCATCTCCAACGACGGGGAGACGCTCTACTACCAGGCGCTGACCGGGAAGACGCTCTATGCGATTCCGACCGCCAAGCTGGCGCGTGGCGTGAGCGGGGAGGAGCGCGGGGCCGCCGTGCGGACCGTGGCCGAGACCTTCGTCGCCGACGGCTTGTGGATGAGCAAGGCGGGCGTGCTTTACCTCACCTCGCCCTCCGACTTTTCGATCAAGCGGCTGGACGGCGACGCGCCGCAGACCGTGCTCACCGACGACCGCCTGCGTTGGCCCGACACCTTCTCGGAGGGGCCGGACGGCACGATGTACGTCACCGCCAGCCACATACAGGACACCGTCTGGTTCAAGCCGGACGCGCCGCCGTCCCTCACGACCCAGCTCTTCTCCTTCCCTCCCGTCGCTGTCGGCTGACGCTGCGACCGTCCCCAGGACAGAGCCATGCCCGCGCAACGCTACCGACCCCCGCACGCCTTCGGCCTCGGCGGGGTGGCGATCGGCAACGAGTTCCAGTTCGCCACCGACGAGCAAGCGGAGGCGACGTTCGCCGCCGCCTGGGATGCGGGCGTGCGCTACTTCGACGTGTCGCCCTGGTACGGCCTGGGGCTCGCCGAGCGGCGCTTCGGTCGCTTCCTGGCGCGCAAGCCACGCGGCGAGTTCGTGATTTCGTCCAAGGTCGGCAAGCTCCTGCGCGCCGGCCGCGACAACGAGGGCCGCAACCACTTCCCTTTCTCGCCGTCGCCCAACACGCCGCAGTTCGACTACACGGCCGACGGCGTGCTGCGCTCCATCGAGGACAGCCTGCAGCGCCTCGGCCTGGACCGGCTGGACATCGTCTTCGTCCACGACCTCTCGCCCGACAACAAGCTTCTGCCGCAGGACTGGGGAGCGCTGTGGCCAGTGGCGGAGAAGGGCGCGTTCCCCGCGCTGACCCGGCTGCGCGAGGAAGGCGTGATCGACGGCTGGGGCATGGGCGTGAACTGCCGGCAGCCGATCCTGCGCTGTCTGGAGACCGCCGACAGCGACGTGCACCTGCTCGCCAGCCAGTACTCCCTCGTCGACCACGCCGACACGGTCGAGCAGGTGTTCCCGAAGGCGCGCGAGGCCGGCGTCAGCTTCGTGGTCGGCTCCGCGCTGAACGCCGGCTTCCTCGGCGGCGAGTCCCGTTACAACTACGGCCAGGAGAACACGCTGATCCCCGCCGACAAGCGCGAGCGCCTGGTTAAGCTCCGCGAGATCGCCGGTCGCCACGGCGTCGACCTCGTGGCCGCCGCGCTGCAGTTCAGCGCCGCGCCGGACGTGGCCTCCGCCCTGATCGTGGGGACCGCCCGGCCGGAGCACATCCTGGCGGACCATGCGGCGCTGCGGGCCCGGATCCCTGCCCCGTTCTGGGAGGAGCTCAGGTCCGAGGGCGTCCTGCACCCGCAGGCGCCGGTACCGGCGCCCTCGGCCTGAAGGCCGAGACGTCCGACACCAGCCGGCTGACAGAGGGCCATGAACCCATGCAGGATAGTTCGCCCCTCGCAGGCATGATCGAGATGGAGATCTGGGGCCGGTCGCAGACGCCGATCGGCGATCCGGCCTTCACCGCGGATGGGCGGCTGGTCGTCAGCCACCACCCGGCCTTCAAGACCGGTCCCCGCCTCAGCGTCTTCACGGCGCCAGACAGGCTGGAGCCCTATCCCGACGCCCACTGGAATCGGGGCGGCGGGGCCGAAGACGCCTTCGACAGTCCGCAGGGGCTGCGCACCGACAGCCGCGGCGTCATGTGGATCGCCGACCTGGGACAGCGCGCCCAGGACGCCACGCCCAAGATCGTGGGCTGGAACACGCAGGAGCGCCGGCTGGAGCGCATCCTGCTGATGCCGCCGCCACTCACCCACCGCCACTCCGAGCCGCAGGACGTCTTGGTGGACGAGCGGCGGGGCAAACTCTACGTGGCCGACGAGGGCGCCGGGGCGGGGGGCGACGGCTCGCAGGCGGCGCTGATCGTCCTCGACATCGCCTCGGGCGAGGGACGGCGCGTGCTGCACGGCGCCGCGTGCGTGACGCCGCAGGACGTCGACATCGTGGTCGACCGCCGCGTGGTGCAGAGCTTCGACGAGGAGACCGGCGTCAGCCGCAACACGCGCGTCGGCGTGGACGGGATTGCGCTAGATCACACGGCGGAGTGGCTCTACTTCGGCCCGCTGAACGGCGATCGCCTGTACCGCATCCGGGCTGAGGATTTGAACGACGTCCGCCTGTCCGACGCCGAGCTCGCCGCGCGTGTCGAGGACTACGCCGGCCGCCCGAACGCCGGCGGCATGTGGATCGACGCCGCCGACAACATCTACCTCGTGGAGATCGAGGCGAGGGCGGTCGGCGTGATTCCCGCCTCGGATCGAACCTACCGGCGCTTGGCCGAGCATCCGCTAGCCTACTGGCCGGACGGTCTGGTCGGCGGTCCCGACGGCTACATCTACGTCACGGCGACGCAGTTGCCCTCCGCGCCTGCTTTCAACGGTGGTGCGATGGCCGGCGAGGCGCCCTACCTCGTGCTCCGGCTGCAGCCGCCGGCCGGGCTGCTGTAGACGGCGGAGTTACGGCTGGGGTGAGCACTTAAATCTGATCGTCAACGTCCGGGTTCCACCCGTAGCCGAAGTTGCAAAGGGCCGCTTCATGGCCGACCAGCGTGGCGCTGCACATAGCGGCTTCGCCGCGCAGCTCACCACCACAGCTTCACCTGCGGGCGAGCGGACCGCCGCAAGGCTCCGCCCAACGCCAGGGCGGTGGCGCGGACCCAGCCGAACAGCTCCACTTGGTGCTGCTGGTAGAGCGCCAGATACGCCAGCCGCGCGCCCAATCCGCTGATCTTGAACATGCCGCCCCGCGGCGTCGGCACATCGCCCACCGCGGCCTCGGCGCCGAGCGACACCAGCGAGCCCTTGTAGTGGAAGTGGAACGCCAGCGCCTTGCGCCCGCGCAGCTGGCGCGCCAGCGATCGGGCGAGATGCTCGGCCTCCTGAGAGGCGGCCTGGGCGGTGGCGCCCAGCGGCTTGCCATCCTCGTCGGGGGCGGCGCAGTCGCCGATGGCGTAGAGGCCCGCGATCGGCGCGCCTGCCGCGCCCAGCACCCGCAGCTCCGCGTCGACCGCCAGCCTCCCCGTCTTGCCGCGCTTGGCGCCGGGCACGGCCGAGGTGAGCGCCTGCGCCTTCACGCCGGACGCCCACACCGTCACGTCCGACGCCAGGCGCGTCCCGTCGGCGAGCGCGACGGCCGCGGCCTCGACGCAGGCCGCCTTGACGCCGAAGCGCATGGCCACGCCATGTGCGTCGAGCATGCGCCGGGCGTAGGCGCTCACCTCCTCAGACGATTGCGGCAGCGGGCGCGGGGCCGCCTCGACCAGGCACACGTTCAGCTGGCCGTGGTGGAGGAGGCTGCGGTACTGCGCCAGGCGCGCCGCCGCGTCGCGCAGCTCGGCGGCCAGCTCGACGCCGGTGGTGCCGGCGCCGACGATCACCACGTTGACCGCCTCCTGCAGCCCAGCCTTGGCGCGGGCCGCTTGCGCCAGGACGGCGCGGTGGAGCCGCTCGGCCCCCGCAGGGTCGTCCAGGGTGTAGGCGTGCTCGGCGACGCCCGGCGTGCCGAAGTCGTCCACCGTGGAGCCGACCGCCAGGACGGCCGTGCCGTAGGCCAGCAGGCGCTGCGGCAGGAGTTCGCCGCCGCGCCGCTCGGCGATGGGATCGTTCGCAGGCGGGTCGACCGCGGCGACGGTGATCTCGCGCCGGGCAGGATCGATCGCCGTCACCGCGCCCAGCACGAAGTCGAAGCCGTGCGTGTGCGCCTGCTCGGCGTATCCGGCCGCCTCCTCAGACGGCAGCAGGAGGCCAGCGGCGATCTCGTGCAGACGCGGTTTCCACACGTGCGTCGCGCGTCGGTCCACCAGCGTGACGCGCGCGCGCCTCGGCGAGGCCGTGGCGCGCGCCAGGCGGATGGCGAGTTCGAGCCCGCCTGCGCCGCCGCCTATGACCACGATCCGGCAGGGATCTGTGCTGTCGAATCTCATGCCGTTCTCCCTGCGGGCCGGCCGCTCCAACGCGCAGCAGGCCGGATCGACGCGCCGGCGCCGCACGCACGTTAAGGGGATCGTCGAGCTTCGCCATTAGCGTCGGTTGCGCCGACCGCCGCCGGAGACCGCATGGCCGCCCGTTCGTCTTCCGCCTTGCGCAGCACGCCGGCGGCCTCGCGCCTGGGCTGGGAGGCGGCGCTCGCCGGCGGCGTCGGGCTCTACGCCCTGGCGTGGGCCTGCTGGAGCGTGCTGCACGGCTACGGCTTCGACGACGACGGCTATTCGCTGGTGCGCGTGGTGCAGCAGCTGCTGGCCGAGCATGTCTACCTGCCCTCGCGCTTCCAGGGGGCGGTGGTGGCCGAGCTGCCGATGGGGCTGGCGGCCCACCTGTTCGGATCGCTGGGCTCCAACCTCGTGGTGCTGGCATGCGCCATCGCGGGCCTCGCCGCCTTCCTGGCGACGCTGCGGCTGTACGGGATCGGCTGCCGGGGCCTGGTGCTGGCGGCGATCGTCTCCAACGGCGTGGTGCTGATCGCGAGCGCCACCTCGATGGACTACATGGTCGCCTTCGGGATTTTCGCCGTCGGCCTCTACGCGCTCGCCTCGGGCGAGGACGTGCTGGGCGTGGTGCTGCTGGGGCTGAGCGCGGGCGCGCGCATCTTCTACATCAGCCTGGCCGAAGTGGCCGTGGTGTTCGTGCTGCTGGAGCGGCGGCGCACCACGCCTGTGAGCCTGCTCCACCTGGCGAGTTGCATGGTCGGCGCCTTCCTGGTGGCGGGGCTCTGTTACCTCAGCGTCTGGTTCAATCACGGATTGAAGTTCGACTGGCTGGGCGCCGCCCGGCCGACCGACCAGGGCCTGGCGGGCCTGGCCGTGCGCTGGGCCTACAAGGTGGTGATGTTCGCGGGCGTCCCCGCCATCGTGCTGGGCGCGCTCGGCTGGCTCCTGCTCGATCGACGCGAGGGAGGCGTCGCCTCGCGCGGCGGGCCGGCGGGCCGACCGCTCGCCTTCGCCGCCTTCGCCGTGGCCGTGGTGGCGCTGCACCTCGCGCTCTTCCTGTGGATCCCGATCGACGCCAGCTACCTTATCCCCGCCCTGCCCTTCGGCGCGGCCGTGCTGGCTGTGCTGGGCTGGCGCGGCGCGCTGGCGGGGCTGGCCATCGGCCAGCTGATCTCGACACTGGTGGTGGTCGATCCGCTGACGATCGCCCACCCGGCCGCTGACGTCTGCATGCGCAGCCACGCCACCGGCGTGCGGCTGAAGCCGCACATCGCGCCCGGCCTCCTGGTGGAGGACGCGGGCCATCGCGCCCTCGCACCGCGGTGCGGGGAGGAGATGTTCATCATCCGCCCGCGCACGCCGACCGCGCCGCTACCCTCGCAGAAGCCGGGGGACCGCGGCGTGATCTATCCCTTCACCCCGCCGATCGAACCCGTCGTCCACGGCTGAGGGGGCGCCCTCAACGGCCGGCGGTCACGTCGCCCGAGCCGTGCACCACCTTGCTGAGCGGGCCGGTCAGGTGCGCCACGCGCACATCGCCCGAACCGTTGACTACGGCGCTGAGCGAATCGGCCACGCCGCCGAACTTCAGGTCGCCCGAGCCGCTGATGTGCGCCGACACGGATCGGGCATGGCCCCCGTCGATGACGACGTCGCCCGAGCCGGCGGTGGCTGTCGACAGCACGCCGTCCATCCGCCCGATGCGCACGTCGCCCGAGCCGCGGATGGCCACGCTGACGTCGCCGCTGACCGAATCCATCTGTAGGTCGCCCGACCCGTTGACGGCCGAGTGCAGGCCGCCCGCCGTGCGCCCCCGGGTGTCGCCCGAGCCCGTGACCGCCAGGTTCAACTCGCCCCGCACCGGCGCGACCGTCCAGTCGCCGCAGCCGCCGTGGGCCAGGTCTAGCGTGTCGCTCGGCCCCACCTCGCCCCACACCGCACCGCTCACGCCGACCTTGGCGCGCATGGGCACGCGCAGGGTGACGACTGGCAGCTGCTCGTAGGGCACCCAGCCGACGCCGCGGACCTCCACCCGGCGACGGGGCGGAACGCCCTGCGACTGGCAATTGGCGATGCGGTCGCGAAGGCCGCCGTCGATCACGATCTGGCCGCCGTCGGGGCGCGGCTGCAGCGGCGGAAGCCGCGGATCGCCGGGGGCGATGCGCACGTCGATGTTTCCGCGCGCCTCGGGGATCACCACCACACGCGCCGCCGCGTCGCGCACGTCCACCGACATGCCGCGCGGCTGGGCCTGCGCCGAGGTGGCGAGCGCGCCGAGGGCGGCGCAGGTGACGAGGGCGGCGGCGAGCTTCATGACGGTCGTGCTCCTGAACAGTCGCCTGAAGGCTAGGCGCCGCCGAGCGCCGGCGCAGCTTAAATGCCGGTCATGACGCCGAATTCATGATCGCAGATACGACGACGCCCGCCGAGGGATCCCGGCGGGCGTCGAAGGTCTCAGACGTGGTTGAAGGCGATCAGGCGAGGATCTTGGCCACGACGCCTGCGCCGACGGTGCGGCCGCCTTCGCGGATGGCGAAGCGCAGCTTCTCCTCCATGGCGATGGGGGTGATCAGCTCCACCTCCAGCTCGGCGTTGTCGCCGGGCATGATCATCTCCACGCCCTCCTTCAGCTTGACGATCCCCGTCACGTCGGTGGTGCGGAAGTAGAACTGCGGGCGGTAGTTGGTGAAGAACGGCGTGTGGCGACCGCCCTCCTCCTTGGTCAGGATGTAGGCCTCGGCCATGAACTTGGTGTGGGGCGTGATCGAGCCCGGCTTGCACAGCACCTGGCCGCGCTCCACGTCCTCGCGCTTGGTGCCGCGCAAGAGCACGCCCACGTTGTCGCCGGCCTGGCCCTGGTCGAGAAGCTTGCGGAACATCTCGACCCCCGTGCAGGTGGTCTTCTGCACCGGGCGGATGCCCACGATCTCCACTTCCTCGCCCACCTTGACGATGCCGCGCTCGACGCGGCCGGTCACCACCGTGCCCCGGCCGGAGATCGAGAACACGTCCTCCACCGGCATCAGGAAGGGCATGTTGATGGGGCGCTCGGGCTGGGGGATGTAGTCGTCCACCGTCTTCATCAGCTTGAGCACGGCTTCCTCGCCGATCTCGGGCGTCTTGCCCTCGACCGCCGCCAGCGCGCTGCCGGGCGTGATCGGGATGTCGTCGCCGGGGAAGTCGTAGGAGCTGAGCAGCTCGCGCACCTCCAGCTCGACGAGCTCCAAGAGCTCGGCGTCGTCGACCATGTCGACCTTGTTGAGGAACACCACCAGCGCCGGCACGCCCACCTGGCGGGCCAACAGGATATGCTCGCGGGTCTGCGGCATGGGACCGTCGGCGGCGGAGCACACCAGGATCGCGCCGTCCATCTGGGCCGCGCCGGTGATCATGTTCTTCACGTAGTCGGCGTGGCCCGGGCAATCGACGTGGGCGTAGTGGCGGTTGGCCGTCTCGTACTCGACATGGGCGGTGTTGATGGTGATGCCGCGCGCCTTTTCCTCGGGCGCCGCGTCGATGTCGGCGTAGCTCATCGCCTTGGCGCCGCCCGCCTTGGCCAACGTCATGGTGATCGCCGCCGTCAGCGTCGTCTTGCCATGGTCGACGTGACCGATCGTGCCGATGTTGCAATGCGGCTTGTTCCGCTCGAACTTTTCCTTGGCCATGACGGCGTTCTACCTTTGGGCGCTGTTGCGACGGATTGGAGCGGGTAGCGGGAATCGAACCCGCATCCTCAGCTTGGAAGGCTGCTGCACTACCACTGTGCTATACCCGCGGGGGCGTGGGGCTCGCTCGCCCCGGCGGGGCCGGCGCAAGCGGTCCGGCTGCATATAAGATCGCGCGTGGTGGGGGAAGCAGGACTCGAACCTGCGAAGGCTTAGCCAGCGGATTTACAGTCCGCCCCCTTTGCCGCTCGGGACATTCCCCCAACGCGCGGCCCGCGCCCGGACAGTGCGACCCGCCGCGACCCTCGACGCCTGTAGGACGCTGCGAACGGCCCCCGGAGCGTGTATGAGAAGGCTTCGGCGGGGCGCGCAGGCCCCGGCTTGGAGGGCGTCGTATAGTGATCTCGTCCCGGCGACGCAACGACCGATCCGCTCCTGCGCACGGGGGCGGCGGCCACGGGCGCGGGCGCCCTCAGGGCCGGCGCGGGGCGGGCGAAGAGGGCTGGCTGTGGGGCGTGCATGCCGTGGAGGCGGCGCTCGCCAACCCCGCGCGCCGCTTGCTGCGCCTGGTGGCGACAGCCGACCGCGGGCGCGCGCTCAGCCCGCTCCTGGCGCTGCGCGGATCCGAGGCCGACGTACGGCTGGAGGAGATGGAGGCCGGCGAGATCACGCAGCTCCTACCTGCCGGCGCCACCCACCAGGGCGTGGCCCTGCGCGCCGAACCGCTGCCCGACCTGGACGTGGACGACGTGGCCCAGCCCGCCCACGGCCTGATCCTCCTCCTGGACGGCGTGACCGACCCGCAGAACGTCGGCGCCATCCTGCGCTCGGCCGAAGCCTTCGGCGCGCGCGCGGTGGTCCTGCAGGACCGCCATGCGCCCAAGCTCGCCGGCGCGGCGGCCAAGGCGGCGGCGGGGGCGGTGGAGCGGCTGCCCGTGGCGCGGGTGGTGAACCTCGCGCGCGCGCTCGACCGCATGGCCGACCTCGGCTGGCGCGCGGTCGGGCTGGACGGCGAGGCGCCGCTCGAACTCGCCCAGGCCTTCGACGGGGGCCCCACCGTGCTCGTGCTAGGGTCCGAGGGCGAGGGCCTGCGCCGACTGGTGGCCGAACACTGCGAGGCGCTGGCCCGCATCCCCATGGCGGGCGGCGCGGAAAGCCTCAACGTGTCCGCCGCCGCCGCAGTGGCGCTCTACGCCGCGGCCGGCGCCGCTCGCGCGAGGGGCGAAGCGGCTTGATCGCCGGCGGCTCTCCCGCTTGGCTGTGCGATGGCGCGTTCCTTGCGGGCGCAGACGTGAACGTCCCCTTCCGGGGCGAGGGGAGCAGTAAAAGATGAGGTCCGCATTCGCCCGAACCCCGGTCGGCGTCGCCGCCGCCGCGCTCGTCCTGGCGTCCGCCGTCTCGCTCGCCGGCTGCGAGCGCGAGGCGGTCCCCGCAGCCGCCCCACCCCCGCCGCCGCCCGCGGACCAGCCGCTGGCCGGCGCTCCCGAAGAGTCGCCGGCGCCGCCCGTCATGGCGCAGGAGGAGCCTGCGCCGCTCACGCCATCCGATCAGCCGCCCCCGCCGCCGGTGATGGAGGCCCCCAGCGCCGCCGAACCGGGCATCGTGGCCATGGCGCCGATCCCCAACCCTCCCGAAACGCCGCGCCGCACCTACCGCGCCGCGCCGGCGCATCGCGCCTCTCGGCCCTACGGCTATACCCGCCGCGTGCATCGTGTGTATGCGGCAGGCGCGACGTACAGCTATGCGGCCACGCCCGCCCGCGTACGTCCGATCCGGCATGCCGCGGCGCCGGCGATGCGCCACGCGGCGGCGTCCCCCTACACCGCGGCGGCCACCCATCCGGCGCTCACCTCCGTGACCGGCGCGGCGACCGCATCGGCCCGCCACGCCGCCGCCGCGACCGCCCATCGTCACGGCGGCAAGGCGACGCCGGCGGCCGCATCCGCCGCACCCCGCGCCGACCGGTTGGCCTCCCTGCAGACCACGCTAGGCGGCGCCATGGCGAGCTCGGCCAAGCTCGATACGCCGCACTTCGTCGCCGGCACGCCCGCCGACGTCAGCCTGACCGTACCGGCGAGTTTCGCCGAGACGCTGCGCACCGAAGCCGGCCGCCAGGGCCTGGCCGACGACGCGGCCTCCGTCGCGCTGATCGCGCGCCTGGCCGGCGACGGCTACGTCGTCATTCCTGACACCGTACAGCGCCAGATGCTCGCGGCCGGTCAGCCCAGCGTGTTCCATTGGACGGTGACCCAGCAGCAGGGCGCCCGGGGCCCGCTGCAGGCCGGCATCGGCGCGCAGCTGATGGGCGGCGGCGGCCAGGACCAGCTCGATCTGGGCGTGGTCAAGGTCGCGCAGGCGTCCGGCATGGGCTGGAAGGTCGTCGGCGCGATCCTGCTGCTCGTGGTGCTCGCGGCCATCGTCGCACTGATCGCCCGCGCCGGCGGCGGCTCCAACGCCCCCGAGCGTCGCCGACGCTATCCCAACGAGATGCGTCCAGCCCCGCGCCCGTTCGACATGTCGGACGCCCCGCCGCTCGAGCGGCGCGACGAGCCGCCGCGGGTCTGACGACCGGGCCCGCGGCCGCCGCTCAACCGGCGGCCGCGGTGTCCCCGCCGCCGAAGCGCGCGGCCCACTCGGCCAGGTGCTCATCCTCCGCCTTGCGGAACAGCACTGGGGGCGCATTGACCGCACGTCCGGCCTCCACGTGGGCCAGTTCGGCCTTCGCATCGGCCGAGGGCCAGCCGCCGGCCGCGCCCTGCCCCATCGCCTCAGCCACGATCGCGCAGGTGAAAGGCAGGACGGGCGCCGAGATGCGCGCGAAGAGCGCCACGAGCTGAAGCCCCGTGCGCACGACGACGGCGGCGCGATCGCGATCGGTCTTGATGGCGGTCCAGGGCGCGGCTTCGGTGAGGTACTCGTTGCCCAGCACCCAGATGGCCCGCAGCGCCTGCGCGGCCTTGCGCACCTCGAAGGCCTCCATCTGGGCGGTGAGGTCGGCCAGCTTCTCGGACAGGTCGGCGTGAAGCTTCAGCTCCAGCGGCCCATCCTCTCCGCCGTCGGGAACAACCCCGTCGAAGCGCGCCTCGGCGAACTTGAGGATGCGGTTGACGAAGTTGCCGAACACGTCAGCCAGGTCCTTGTTCACCGTGGTCTGGAACTGCTCCCAGGTGAAGGCCGAGTCCGAGCCCTCCGGCGCGTTGGCGGTCAGATACCAGCGCCACACGTCGGCCGGCGCCAGCTCCAGCGCCTGGTCCATGAACACGCCGCGGTTCATCGAGGTGGAGAACTTGCCGCCGTACCAGTTGAGCCAGTTGAAGCTCTTGAGGAGATCCACCGTCTTCCAAGGCTCGCCCGAGCCCAGAATCGTTGCGATGAAGCTGACCGCGTGGAAGGCGACGTTGTCCTTGCCCATCACCTGCACGTAGCGGACGTCGTCCGCCCCCTGGTCGGTGCGCCACCAGCGCTCCCAAGCCGGGTCCCCGGCGTCGTGGGCCTGCGCCCATTCGGCGGTGGCGCCGATGTATTCGATGGGGGCGTCGAACCAGACGTAGAAGACCTTGTCCTCGAACCCCGGGCGCGGGAATCCGCCCTGCATCACCGGCACGCCCCAGGCCAGGTCGCGGGTGATGCCCCGGTCGATCAGCCCCTCGTCCAGGTGCTTCAGCGCGATGGCGCGGGTGAGCGCGGGGAAGTCGGGCTTGCTCTCCAGCCAGGCGCGGATGCGCTCGGCGAGCCTGGACTGCAGGAGGTAGAGGTGGCGCGTGTCGCGCATCTCCAGATCGGTCGAGCCCGAGACGGTCGAGCGCGGATCGATCAGGTCGGCGGGATCGAGCAGCCGGCCGCAGTTGTCGCACTGGTCGCCGCGGGCGCGATCGTAGCCGCAGTGCGGGCAGGTCCCCTCCACATAGCGGTCGGGCAGGAAGCGGCCGTCGGCGACCGAATAGATCATCCGGTCGAGGCGCTCGTCGATGAAGCCGTTGGCCTCCAGCGCCTCGGCGAAGTGCTGCGTCAGCCGCGCGTTCTGCGGCGAGGAGGAGCGGCCGAACCAATCCCACGCCAGACCGTAGGCTTCGCCGAGCCGCCGCTGGATGGCGTGCTGCTCGTCGCAGTACGTCCGCACGTCCTGCCCGGCGGCGGCGGCGGCGAGTTCGGCCGGCGTGCCGTGCTCGTCGGTGGCGCACACGGCCAGCACCTCGTGCCCCTGCGCCCGGCGGAAGCGCGCGTGCACGTCGGCCGGCAGCATGGAGCCCGCCAGGTTGCCCAGGTGCTTGACGCCGTTGATGTACGGCAGGGCGGAGGTGACGAGGAACCGGGCCATGAAGCTCGCGTGCGGGAGGGAGCGCGCATGGTGCCGGCAGAGGGACTCGAACCCCCGACCTTCGGTTTACAAAACCGCTGCTCTACCAGCTGAGCTATGCCGGCCCCGGCGCGCACCGCAGCGCTTAGGCCCCGCCGCCGGCCTCCGCAACGTCGCGGGCCTGCGAGGGCGCGCCCGCGGGGCGGAAGTAGACGCGGGCGATGCGGCCGTCGACCTCGCGTACGCGCTCGGTGATCGCATCGATCACAATCTGCCGATCGGCGAGTCCCTCGCGAAAATTCAGGCCGACCAGCACCAGGATCTCGCGCGGCCCGAGCTGCAGGGTGGCGATGTCCACCTCCCCATTGGTCTCCTGGCAGGACGACACCGCCTCGCCAATGGAACGCACGACCGTGGGCGAGGCCGATTCGCCGGTGATGAGGCTGCGCGTCTCGTTGGCGAGCACCACAGCCACCGCCATCAGCAGCACGCCGATGCCCATGGAGGCCGCGCCGTCGGCCCAAGACAGGCCAAGCACATGGCCGGTGACACCGAACGCCGCGATGGCCAGGCCGATCAGCGCCGCCCCGTCCTCCAACAGCGTCACGATGATGTTGGGGTCCTTGCTGGCGCGGATGAAGCTGAAGACGTTCAGCCGCCCGTGCGAAGCCTTGCGGTATTCGCGCCAGCCGACGGCGAAGGAGAGGCCCTCGAACAGGGCGGAGACCCCGAGCACGAGGTAGTTGATCCATGGCCGGTCGGCCGGTCCGGTCTCCGAAAGCTTGCGGAATCCCTCGTAAACCGAGAACAGGCCGCCAGCGAGGAAGACCATCAGCGACACCACGAAGGTCCAGAAATAGACCTCCAGCCCATAGCCCAGCGGGTGGCTGCGGTCGGGTTCGCGCTTGCCCTGGGCCTGGCCGACGAGGAGCAGAACCTGATCGAGGCTGTCGACCAGACTGTGCACGCCCTCGGTGAGCATGGCGGTGGAGGCGGTAAGGGCGGCGGCGGTGAACTTGACGATCGCGACAGCCACATTGCCGCCCAGAGCGGCGTAGACGGCGACCTTCGACCCCTGCGCCATCGTCAACCCCCGCCCGCGCCGGGCCAACGGGCGAGCGGCGCAGGCGTTGCCGGCCTTGCGCAAAGCGGGGCTGCACGGGTGGGCGAAGCGCTGTAGAGGGAGCCGCCTCCCGGACCCGCGCCCGTGCCCGACGATCTCCCCGCCCCCCGCCTCGCGCGCCCCGCGCCGATCGCCCTCAACCCCGCCCTCGCCCCTGCGGAGCCTTACGCGCGCGACGAGCTGCTGCACGAGATCTTCGCCGCCTCGGCCGAGCGGCACGCGTTGCGGCCCGCGGTGCGGCTGGCCGATCTCGATCCCGAGCTGGATCGCCAAGCCTGCTGGACCTACGCTCAGCTGCGCGCCCGAGCCGCCCAATTCGCTCGCCACCTGCGCGCCCGCGGCCTCGGGCGCGGCGATCGCGTCGTGCTGTGCCTGCCGCGCGGGCTGGACGCCTACATGGCGATTCTGGGCGTACTGGAGGCGGGCGCGGCCTACGTGCCCATCGACTGGACCTTCCCGCAGGACCGGGCCGACTTCGTCGCCGACGACGCCGCCGTGCGCGCCGTCGTGACCCTCGCCGAACGCGCGCCCGCCTTCGCCGCCGAAGCCCGGGTGGTGATTGCGCTGGACGACGAACTTGGCGACATCGCCGCCCAGCCGCCCACGCCGCTGACGCGCGATGAGACCGGCGCCTCGCCCGAGGACGAGGCCTACATCATCTACACCTCCGGCTCGACCGGGCGGCCCAAGGGCGTGCGCATCCTGCAGCGCAACGCCTGCCATCTGGTGCGCAGCGAGAGCGCCGTCCTCGACCTCAACGCCGACGACCGGGTGTTCGGCGGCTTCTCTCTGGCCTTCGACATGTCGGTGGAGACCATGTGGTCGGGTTGGTTCGTCGGCGCCGAAGTGCTGGCGGGCTCGGAGGCCCTGGCCAAGGCGGGGCCTGACATGGCGCCGGTGCTGACGCAGGCGGGCGTCACCGTGTGGCACGCGGTGCCCTCGCTCTTGGCGGTGATCGACCACAACGTTCCGAGCGCGCGCCTCATCAACCTCGGCGGCGAGGCCTGCCCGCCGGAGCTGGCGCGCCGCTGGATGCTGCCAGGGCGGCGCCTGCTCAACACCTACGGCCCGACCGAGACCACCGTCACCGCCACCTGGACCGAGCTCGCGCCCGGCGCGCCCGTCACCATCGGCAAGCCGCTGCCGGGCTACCTCGGCTGGGTGGTGGACGAGGCGCTGAACCCCGTGCCCGACGGGACGGAGGGCGAACTGGTGCTGGGCGGCCCGGGCGTGGGCCCCGGCTACATCAACCGCGACGAGCTCACCGCGCAGAAGTTCGTCACCGCGCCCTTCGCCGGGCCGGACGGGCGGCCGGCGCACGTCTACCGCTCCGGCGATCTCGTGCGCGTCGACGCCCGTGGCGACATCGACTTCCTGGGCCGCATCGACACACAGGTGAAGATCCGCGGCTACCGGGTGGAGCTTGGCGAGATCGAGAGCGTGGTGGCGCAGGACACAGCGGTCGCCCAGGCCGTGGTCAACCTCTACGAGGAGGTCGACGGCTCGCAGCTTTTGGCCGCCTTCGTCGTCGCCCGCGCGGGCGGCGCCGTCGATCTCGAACGCGTGAAGGCTGGTGTGCGAGAGCGGCTGCCGGCGTACATGCGCCCCGCGGCATACGAGGTGCGCGAGAGTCTGCCGGTGCTCATCTCCGGCAAGGTCGACCGCAAGGCGCTGGCCAAGCCCATCCATGTCGGCGCCGCCGCGCGCGAGATCGCGCCGCCCGCCACCCTGATGGAAGGCAAGCTGCACGACGCCTGGCGCAAGGTGTTCGACCCCGCGCCCGTCTCGGTCACCGACGATTTCTTCGAGGACCTGGGCGGCCACTCGCTGCGGGCCGCGCGCATGGTGTCGCTGGCGCGCACCGATCCGGCGCTGCGGGGCGTCTCGATCCAGGACCTCTACGCCGCCCCCACCATCCGCGGCCTGGCGGCCCGTCTGGAGGCCGCGGGCGTGCGCCCCGAGCGGGTGGAGACGCCGTTCGCGCCGATCGACGCCCGCCGCCGCGCCCTGTGCGTGGCGGCGCAGACGGTGGCGCTGATCCCGATCTTCGCTTTCGCGGGCGTGCAGTGGGTGCTGCCCTACCTCGTCTATACCTTCTACTCCGGCCAGATCGGGCGGCTGGCCGCGTTGGGCGTGGGCGCAGCGACCTTCGTGGTCATGCCGCCGGTGATGGTGCTGGTCTCGATCGCGGTGAAGTGGCTGGTGATCGGGCGCTTCAAGGCCGGCGACTATCCCCTTTGGGGGGCATACTATTTTCGCTGGTGGTTCACGCGCCGCTTCCTCTCGACGATCCCGATCCAGTACCTGTCCGGCACGCCGCTGATGCGCGTCTACTACCGCCTGCTCGGCGCCAAGGTGGGAGGGGGCGTCTTCCTGGGGCTCGACAAGATCGACGCCCCGGACCTCGTCACCATAGGCGACGACGCCATCGTCTCGGACGGCGCGGAGCTGGCGACCACGGGCGTGGAGCGCGGCCTGCTGCGGCTCGGCACGGTGGAGATCGGGGCGCGCGCCATGGTGGGCACCATGGGCGTGATCAGCCGCGACGCGGCGCTGGGCGACGACGCGGTGCTGGAAGACCTCTCCCTCCTGCCGAGTGGCGAGCGCATTTCCGACGGCGAGGTGTGGTCGGGCTCACCCGCTGTGCGTTTGGGACCCACGCCGCCGCGCGAGGCTGCGCCCGTGGCCGGTCCGCTGCGCAAAGCGCTGGTGACGCTGGGGCTGATGATCGCCGCCCCGCTGCTGCCGCTGGCCGCCGTCATCCCCATCGCCCCGGGCCTCGTGGCGCTGATCGAGCTGGACTGGGCGACGGAGGACTACCTCTACCTCGCCATCACCCCGCTGCTGGCGCTGGCCTACGTGATCCTGATGTGCCTGCTCACCGCCGGGGTGAAGTGGGCGCTGCTGGGTCGGGTGAAGCCCGGGCGCTATCCGCTGGCGAGCTGGTTCTACGTGCGCTTCTGGTTCGTGCGGCAGCTCGGTCAGCTGGCGCTGGAGCTGCTGCATCCGATCTACGCCACCCTCTACGTACGCCCCTGGTACCGGCTGATGGGCGCCAAGGTGGGCGAGCGGGCGGAGATCTCCACCGCCACCTCCGTGGTGCCCGACCTGATCGAGATCGGCGCCGAGAGCTTCATCGCCGATGGCGTGGTGCTGGGCGCCGCCCGTCAGGAGCCCGGGGCGCTGCGGCTGGAGACCACGCGCATCGGCCGGCGCACCTTCGTCGGCAACTCCGGCCTCCTGCCCACGGGTGCGGACCTGGGCGACGAGGTGCTGATCGGCGTGCTCTCCAAGCCGCCGGCCGACCCGCGGCTGGCGCTGGAGCCGGGCTCCACATGGTTCGGTTCGCCGGCCATCCGCCTGCCCCACCGCCAGGTGGTGGCCAAGTTCGACGAGGGCGCGCGCTTCCGGCCCTCGCGCCGGCTGATCGCCACGCGCCTGGCCATCGAGTTCGTGCGGGTGACGCTGTCGCTCACCGTCTTCCTGGCGCTGTTCGGCGTGCTGCTGACGATCGTGGGCGACCTGTCGGACGACCGATACGCGGAGGTCGAGCTCGTGGTGTCGTTCCCCTTCCTCTACATGGGCTTCTGCCTGGTCGCGGGACTGTTCGTGCTGGCGCTGAAGTGGCTCGTGGTGGGCCGCTACCGCCCGACCACCGCGCCGCTGTGGAGCGCCTTCGTGTGGCGCACCGAGCTCGTCACCTCTACCTACGAGAACCTGGCCGTGCCGCTCCTGCTCGAGCCGCTGCGCGGCACGCCCTACCTGAACATCTACATGCGCCTGATGGGCGCGCGCATCGGCAAGCGGGTGTTCTGCGACACCACGGACCTCACCGAGCACGACCTCGTCGAGGTCGGCGACGACGCGGCGCTGAACGAGAACGCCGGCCTGCAGACCCACCTGTTCGAGGACCGGGTGATGAAGGTCTCGGGCCTGAAGGTGGGGAACCGGGCGACGGTCGGCTCACTCTCGGTGGCGCTGTACGACGCGGTGATCGAGGACGACGCCATGCTGGGGGACCTGTCGGTGCTGATGAAGGGGGAGACGCTGCCCGCCGGCACCTCGTGGGAGGGTTCGCCCGCCCGCCCCGCCCGCTCGGGGCCGCCCGCCTGACGCCGATCCGCTGGCGGGTCGACCCCGAGCCGCCGTGCCCCGCCGACCTCGAGGCGGAGGCGGTGGTCTGGCTGGTGCGCCCGGCGGGCGCGCTCGCCGCGGCGATGCTGGCCCGGGTGCGCGCCACCGCCGCGGACCTCGCGGACGCCGCCGTGTGGGAGGGGCTCGAGCGGGGCGCCGCGCGCCTGCGCCGACGCCTGTTGCTGCGGAGTCTCGCCGCCGAGGTGCTGCGCGTGCCCACCGATGGCGTCGCGGTCGCGCGCGACCCCGGCGGGCGACCGCGCCTCACCGCGCCGCACGCCGTCTTCGCCTCGGTGGCCCGACGCGGCCATTGGGCGGCGCTGGCGATTTCGGCACGACCCGTGGGGGTCGACCTGGAGGGGCCGGACGCCCCGCCCGACGTGTCGCTCCTGTCCGAACGCGACCTCGCCGACCTGGGCGACGGCCCGCCGACCCTGCTCGCCTTCGCAGCGGCGTGGTCGGCGCGAGAGGCGTATCTGAAGGCGACCGGCGCGGGCTTGGCCGGCGCGCAGGGCGTTCGCCTTCGCCGCGACGCCACCGGCCTGATCGCCGAAGGCCCGGCGGGGGTGGCGCGCGTGCAGCGGCGCGACGTGGAGGGGGTGATCGCCACCGCGCTCGTGCTGTGAGCGCTTGCGCCCCGGCCGGGGCCGTCGTGTAAGCCGCGCCCATGTTCGTGCGCCGCGTCCTCGTTCTCTTCACCGCAGCCGCGCTGGCGGGCTGCGGCCGCAGCGGCGCGGATGGCGGGACGGCGGCGCCGGCGGCCGCGCCGACCCCCCGCGAGGCGGCGCTCCTGGCCAGCCTGCCCGCGCCGTACCGCAGCGCCGACCTGCACAACGGCGAACTGCACTTCGCCCTTTGCCGCTCGTGCCACACCCTCGTTCCCGGGGCGCCCGACATGACCGGGCCGAACCTGCATGGTGTCTGGGGTCGCCGCGCAGGATCCAAGCCCGACTACGCCTATTCCGCGGCGCTGGAGGCGACGGGGTGGACGTGGGACGCCACCACCCTCGACCACTGGCTCAAGGACCCGCGCGCAGCGGTTCCCGGCACGAAGATGAGCTTCTACGGGCTGCACGACGACGCCGACCGCCGCGACGTCATCGCCTACCTGCGCGTCGCCTCCGCAGGCGCCTGAGCCCTCAGTCGGCGTAACCCGGCAGCCGCCGGTCGAGCCGCCGCAGGAGGCCCGGCCACGCCAGCGCCGCCACCATCGACGCGCCGCCGCCGCGGGTCTGCAGCGACACCTCCTCCACCGCCTCGTCGGGCGCGAACAGCACGGCGTCGCGTCCGGCGCTCAGGGCGGCCACCTGCTGGGCGCAGGCGCGCTCGAGGAAGAACATGTTGAGCCAGGCCTGAGCCGCCGTCTTCCCGGTGGAGAGCGTGCCGTGATTGCGCAGCAGCATCAGCGACTTGTCGCCGAGGTTGGATACCAGCCGCTCGCGTTCGTCGAGGTTCAGGGCGATGCCCTCGTAGTCGTGGAAGGCGAGTTGCGGCAGCACGATCAGCGCGTTCTGCCCGAGCGGCAGCAAGCCCTCGCGCTGGGCGGAGACGCCGACGCCGGTGTCGGTGTGCAGGTGCATCACGCACGCCACCTCCGGCCGCGCCATGTGCACCGCCGAGTGGATGGTGAAGCCCGCCGGGTTGATGAAGTAGGGGGTCTCGGAGACGATGGCGCCGTGGTGATCCACCTTCACCAGCGCCGAGGCGGTCATCTCCTCGAAGAAGACGCCGTAGGGGTTGATGAGGAAGCGATCCTCCTCGCCCGGCACCCGCATGGAGACGTGGGTGAATATGGCGTCGTCCCACCCATGCAGGGCGATGAGTCGGTAGATGGCCGCAAGCTCGACCCGCGCCGTCCACTCCGCCTCGCTGACGCGGCCCTTGACCGCGCCTCCCGCCGCACCGCCGCCGTCGGCCATGATCGTCTCCGCTGACAGAACGCCGATCACCCTGCGCCTCGGTCGCCGCACGCGCAACGCCGGGGCCTTGCGCGCGGCGCCCGATGAGCGCCTGTGAACGCGATGAGCCTACGCTTCGCCTTCACCGCCAGCGAGCGGCCCGAAGCGCGCCTCGCGCGCGACCGGCTGGCCGCGCGCTACGGCGAGGTCGGCGACACCGAAGCCGACGTCGTGGTCGCGCTCGGCGGCGACGGCTTCATGCTGGAGGTGCTGCACCGCCACATCGACCTCGCGCGCCCGGTCTACGGCATGAACTTCGGCTCGGTCGGCTTCCTGATGAACGACTACGCCGAGGACGATCTGCCAGCGCGCATCGCCGCGGCCGAGCGCGCGCAGATCCACCCCCTGGCCATGACCGCCACCGATGCGCACGGCGCGCGCCACGAGGCGCTGGCGATCAACGAGGTCTCGCTGCTGCGCCAGACGCGTCAGACCGCCAAGCTCTCCATCGATGTCGACGGCAGGACGCGGCTGCCCGAGCTCGTCTGCGACGGCGTGCTCCTGGCCACGCCAGCGGGCTCGTCGGCCTACAACCTCTCGGCGCACGGGCCGGTGGTGCCGCTGAACGCCCAGGTGCTGCCGCTGACGCCCATCAGCGCCTTCCGCCCCCGTCGCTGGCGCGGCGCCCTCCTGCCCCACACAGCCTGCGTGCGGATCACCGTGCTGGAGCCGGAGAAGCGCTCGGTGAGCGCCGTGGCCGACAACTTCGAAGTCCGCGACGTGCGCCAGGTGGATATCGCCGAGGACCGCTCGGTGGCGCTCGTCATGCTGTTCGACGCCGGACGCAGCCTGGAGGAGCGCAGCCTGACCGAGCAGTTCTCCGGCTGATCGTCCTTCGTCATCGCCCATTAAGCCGGCGCGTCGAATGATCGCTCGCGCCTCGGGACCCTCCATGCCGCCTTCGGATCTCCTCTCCGCTCCCCGGCGCGCCCACCTCGCGGCGGCGGCCCAGGCGGCGCTCGCCGACATGTCTGAAGAGTTCGAGCCGCTGCTCCAGGAGGAGCTGGCGCGCCTATCGCAGGCGCGGGCGCGCTGGATGTCATGCGGGGATGCCGCGCCGCTGCAGGTGGCCGCCCATGATCTCCACGGCCTCGGCCAGACCTACGGCGTGCCGCTCGCCGGCCGCATCGCCGCCTCGCTCGGACGCACGCTGGCCAACGCCCGTGCGCCCGCCCCCCTGGTCGGAGCGCACGTGGACGCGATCCTGGCGGTGGTGCGGGAGGACGCGGGCGCCGCCGGCCACCCCCGCGGCCTCGCGTTGACCGAAGCGCTGGAAGCGGCCGCCTCGCGCTTCTGGTAGGGCGTCACCGGGCAGGCTTGAGCGCGCCAGCTTGGCGTCCAGGCCACCCTCTACACTCAGCCCTCACGCGGCGCGGCGCGCGGCCCCGTCGATCTCGGACGCTTCCGACATCTGGTCCATGCGGTCGAGCAGGTAGTCCACTTCCTCGGCCGGCGGGGCGTGCGGCTGGGTCAGGAAGCGCTCCAGCATGCGGCGCTGGAAGGTCTCCTGGTCGACGCCCTCGAACTGCAGCGAACGGAAGGTGTCGACGCCGGCGCGGAAGGCGGCGTGCAGGCGCGGCGGCAGGTCGGCCTTCTGGCAGATGGCCTTGAGCCCCAGCGGCCCGGCGTCGTGCACCAGCAGCCAGGCGCGGTGGTGCGGCAGCTCGGCCAGCCGCGCCAGACCATGCTCGACGAAGGCCATGTGCCCGTGCGCCAGGGCGCGCAGGAGGAGCGAGGCGCTCAGCCGATCGCTGCGGTGCAGGTGCTCGACGAAGGCGCCCACGTCCTGGGTGCGGCCCGCCTCGTCCACCAGGTCGACGGTGGCGCGCTCCCGCGCGCCCAGGGCGATGCGCATGGCGAGGGCGGGGGCCAGGGCGTGGCGATCGACGAGGCGCCGGCGCGCCTCTTCGCTGACCATGGTGACGAGACGCTCGGAGATGGCGGCGGGCAACACGCGGCGTAGCGCCATGCCCTCCGTCAGCTCGGCGCTGGTGGCGAAGCGGTCGAGCACGATGCGCAGGCCGCGCTCGGTGAAGGCGGCGTTGTCGTTGGCCACCGCGACCCTGAGGGCGGCCTCGCAGCCCCGCGTGGCGAGCGCCCCGGTGACCGTCTCGGTCAGGCGCTCGCGGCTGGCGACGGCCACCTGCTTGGCCTGATCGGCGGCCCGCAAGATCTCGCACAGGTCGGCGTCGGTGAAGGCGGGCGAGCTGGCGAGCACCGGCGCGGCGATGCTGTCCAGGTCGGCGGCGAGCTTCAAGGCCACGTCGCGCGGCAGATGGGGCGAGCGGCGCAACGTCACCGCCAGCGCGCGGCGCACCAGTTCGGCGGCGTCGGCGGCCATGAGCCGCAGCACCTCGGCGGCGGCGGCGCGGTCCTCGTCCGACAGGGTCGTGTCGATGCGTCGACACAGGCGATGAGCGACCGTCGCGCGATCCTCGTCGCTCGGGCCGCGCAAGAGCTGGCGGATGTCCTCGTCGCTGAACGCCGGCTGCGCCGCCATCGCCCGTCTCCCCTGGCTCGCGTGCAGGATGGGGGCGCCACGGTAAACGCGGTGTTTACCGTCAGCGCGCGGCTTCGGCCTGCCGGTCCTGCGCCAGCATCGAGAGGAGCTGAGCGGTGAAGACCGACCCCGCCGCCCCACCGCCGCCCGCTGGGCTCGGATCGGGTGCGCCCAGCGCGGAGACCGCGCTCGGGCGGTTCAGCAGAAACTCCATCAGCATCGCCTGCTCGCGCTGGCGTTCGCTTCGCCCGGCGCCGGCGTAGGCCGAGAACGCCCCCTCGCCGGGGTCGGCCTGGGCGCGAGCTCCCAGGGTGACGTCTTGCGTCCCGCCCGTGCGGTTCAGGTCGCCGTAGAGCTCGGCTACCGTGCGCGCCTGCCCGTTCCTGTAGAAGACGCTCCGATTGGCGCCCGCCGCATCGGGAAACAGGTCGGCCGCGCGTGCGCCCGGCGCCCGTTGCACCGCGTCGATCAGCTTCGCCGACCCCTGCGGGCCCAGGAAGTGCGCGGCGTAGAGCTCGCCGCCCGTCGGCTCACGGCCCGTATGGCCGCGCAGGTAGGCGGCGTGCTCGCCGGCCAGCTCGCCCGCCATGGTGGCCGCCGCGCCGGGATCGAATCGCAGGTCCATCACCGCCTTGCGCGCGCCCTCCCCCGCCACGGTGTAGCGCCCGTCGCCGCCTTGCTGGATGAGTTCGGCGTAGCGGGCGTAGCCGTGCGCGGCGCCGTGGCGCTTCATCACCCCGAGCCAGGTCTGCTCCACGAACTGGAACAGGCCCGCCGCCGAAGAGGTGGGAGCATGCGCCAGCGGGTTGTAGCCGCTCTCGCGCCGCGCGGTGCGCATCAGGAAGTCGAAGTCGACTCCCGTCGCGGACGCGGCGGTGCGCACGGCCGACTCCACCGCGCTGAGGTTGATCGCCGCAGCCACATGCATGGGCGTTTTCTGCCGGGCGTGTGGTTAACGCAGCGTAAGCCGCCGCGGGTGCTGGCGGCCCTTCCATGTTGCGTGTAGGACGCCCCGCCTCCTGTCCGAACGAGAACGAAGCATGGCCGACGCGCCCGAGACCCTCACCCTCGAGCTGACCACGGGCCCGGTGGTGATCCGGCTGCGCCCCGACCTCGCCCCCAAGCACGTGGCGCGCATCACCGAACTCGCCGGCGAGGGCTTCTACGACGACACGCCCTTCCACCGCGTGATCCCAGGCTTCATGGCGCAGGGCGGCGACCCCTCGGGCACCGGCCGCTCGGGCTCGGACAAGCCCAACCTCAAGGCCGAGTTCACGCCGACCGCACACGTGCGCGGCATTGCATCCATGGCGCGGACGCCCAATCCCGATTCGGCCAACAGCCAGTTCTTCATCTGCCTCGACGACGCGCGCTTCCTCGACAACCAATACACGGTCTGGGGCGAGGTGACGCAGGGCATGGAGAATGTCGACGCGCTTCCCAAGGGCGAGCCGCCTCTGAACCCCGGCCGCATCGTCAAGGCCGTCGTGTCGCAGGGCTGACAACGGCTACGCTTACGGTGCGGTAAGGTCCCCGGCGTAGAAGGTCGTCGCCGGAGGACACAGGCATGAGCGGCTCGGAAGCAGCCACCGCAAGCCCAGCGACGTCGCGCTACGTCTTCGCCCGCAAGGCGATCGACCTGCTCGAGGGCGTTGGCGCCCCGCCCACGCCCATGAACTACGAGCTGTGGCTGCAGTACGCCAGCGACCCCACGGGTCCGCTCGGCGTCGAGATCGGCCGGCTCATGCGCGACGGCGGCCCCATCACCGAGCAGATGAGCGAGGACCTGGCCGAGCGCCACCTCCCCCGCCACAAGCTCTCGCAGGAGATCAAGGAGACCGGCGACGCCCTGGCCCGCCAGCTCGACGCCGTCAGCCACGCCGTAGACGCCGCGCAGACAGGTGCACGCAGCTATGGCCGCGCGCTGGCCGCCGGGGCGCAGGAGTTCGAGTCGACGACCGACGTCGCGCAGCTGCAGCGCCTCACCTCGCACTTGGCGGACGCCACCCGGCGGGTGGAGCGCGGCAACGCCGCGCTGGCCGAGCTCCTCGCCCGCTCCACCCAGGACGTACGCCGCCTGCGCGAGCACATGGAGCAGGTGCGTCGCGACTCGCTGACCGATCCCCTGACCACCCTTCCCAACCGCAAGGCGTTCGACCTCGCGCTGGAAGACGCCTGCAAGGGCGAGGAGGTCGTCACCCTGGCCTTGCTCGACATCGACCATTTCAAGTCGTTCAACGACACCTGGGGCCACCAGACGGGGGACCAGGTGATCCGCTATGTAGCCTCGGTGCTGGCCCGCGCCGGCCAGGCGCCGCGGCTCGCCGCCCGCTACGGGGGCGAGGAGTTCGCCATGCTCTTCCTCAGCGAGACCCAGGCGCAGGCCGCCAAAGTGGTGGAGGGCGTACGCGCGGAGATCGGGTCGCGCGTGCTCAAGCGCCGCTCGACCCACGAGGAGCTGGGCGCGGTGACCATCTCGATCGGCCTCGCCCGCCGCGAGGGCGCCGAGGCGCCGGAGGCGCTCATCGGGCGCGCCGATGCGGCGCTCTACGCCTCCAAGCGCGCGGGACGCGACCGGGTCAGCCTGGCCGAGCCCGCGGCCGCCAGCGTTCCCGCTCTGGTTTAGGTCTGCGCCCAGGCGGGATAGCGCAGCGAGCGCGCGATCTCTCGCCCTTCCAGCGTGCGGATCGGCGCGGTGATCTCCAGCCCGCGCCGCATGTCGTCGTAGCCCGCCATGTGCACGATCCCGACCGGCGCGTTGGGCAGGTAGCGCTCGACCAGCGTGGTCGCGGCCGCATCGCAGGTCCACAGCGGACCCATGTAGTTGCAGGTCTCGGGCATGAGCTCGGCCGGCAGGCCGTCGGCGTGCACCATGATCCCCAGCGCCAGCTGGTCTGAGGTGAAGACGCGCCCACGCTTGAGGCACTCGCCCAGGCGCGCCCGCCACACCGTCCAGTGCGGCGCATCGCGGCGCAGCGCGAAGACGCCGGCGTTGAAGGTGGGCTTGTCGCCGACCTTGCGGGCCAGCGCCTCGCTTAGGCCCGCGCGCCGGGCGTTCTTGTAGAGCTGCGAGCGCACCTGCGCCCAGCCGAACGGGCCCCACTTCACGCTCATGGCCAGGCGCGCATAGCGCGAGGTCTGGCTCACCACCGCGATCCGACCGAGGGCTGCGCCGCGCACCAGCAGGTCGACGGCCGTGATGTCCTGCACCCAGGCGTCCCCATCGATCCACACCACGGTCTCGGCCTCGGGCAGCCGCTGGTCGAGGAAGGTGCGGCTGGTCAGCACCTTGAGGTGCTCGCGCCCCCGCACACGGCGCGCGGGAATGTCGTAGTCCCACCCCACCTGCAGGATGCGCGCGCCCCAGCGCGTGGCGAGGTGCGCCTGCTGCTCGGGCCGCAGGCCGCCGTCGATGACGACAAGCCCGATCTCCTCGGCGCTGCGCGCCACGCGCACCGAGGCGCACAGCTCGTCAACCAGCGGGAAGTATCCGGCGTCGCCGCCCGTCACGATGTGGGTCGAAGGCATATGTCGCCGTCTATCCGACCTAAGACTTGCGCTTCTTGCGCCCGCTGGCGAGCCAGACCTCCATCAGCGCGGTTTCTGGCGGAGAGGGTGGGATTCGAACCCACGGTACGCTTTCACGTACGCCGCATTTCGAGTGCGGTGCTTTCGACCACTCAGCCACCTCTCCGCAGAGGGGAATGCGGCGCCTGCAGGCGGCCCGCCCCGATCGAGGGCGCGATACCTAGCGGCGCCGACCAAGGCTCGCAACCCCGCAGAAGGCGGCGCAGCACAGCGCCGCCACCCGTAGACGAGGCGCTCTCACCCGGCCCCCGGGACCGGAACCACCGTCCCCGCCCCGAGGAGCTGCCCCGCCAGGTTCTGCGCGGGGCGTTCCGTGTCGCTCGTGCATTCCGGGGAGATGTGGGAGCCGAGCAACGGCACGCCATCGGCGCACCACGCAGCCAGGGCCACGCCCCTGTTGGTCTTCGCCACCGCCAGGTATTTGCCCGACGCGTCAATCAGCGGGGGAATGACGGACTTCGCGTCCATCGAGATGCCGTAGGAGTCCACGGCCGTCTGCCAGACGAGCTTGGGATCCGAAGGGTCCTTGATGTTCCACGCGGTCACGATCGCCATCCGGTAGGACGGATCGTCGACGGAGGTCTCGCCGGACGCCCGCAGGTTGGTGTTGTGGGTCTTGTATTCGAGCGTGACGATGTGGTCGGTCTTGTCGCTGGCGCGCGCCAGAGTGAACCCCTGGGCGATGAGCACATCCGCAAGCTTCATGGCGAGATCGCGATAGGTCGGATCCTTCGCCTGCTGGATCGTGATCGGCGAGATGCGCAGCGGCGTCGTCTTGTCGAAAGGAGCTTCCGCGTACGCCTCGATCATGCGGGCGTGAGAAGCGGCCGCGGCGGGGTCGGCGCCGGCGGCGAAGATAGCGGCGGCGGCGAGCAGAAAGCGTTTCATCGTCAGCTCCCACGGCTTTGCAGCGCCGACACACTTCGCGCGAGCCCCATGGTGGTCAACACCCACGATGACGCACCTTCACCTGTTCTCTGGTCGAATGCGCTGCGGAGCCCGCCCTCATCCAACACGCCGCGGATCGGCGGCGTCCTCGATCTCGAGCTGGACGCCGCGGCGGTCCTTCCAGTCGTCGGCGCGCAGGCGGCCCGCCACGTGCAGCGCGCCACCGCCGGCCAGCAGGCGGCGGCCGAGGTCGGTGTCGGCGGCGCGCCAGGCCACAGCCTTGAGCGGCGCGCCCTCGGGCGAGGCGAACTCGGCGCGCACGTGGCCGCCGCGCAGGGGCTGGGCGCGCACCAGACGCAGATCGGCGAAGGCGAACACGGGATCGGGCGCGCCGGCGCCGAAGGGCTGCAAGGGCGCAAAGGCGTCGAGCAGCGCCCGGTCGGCGGCGGCGGGCGCCAGCAGGGCGTCGAGGTCGAGGGCGTCCTCTTCGAAGGCCTCGCGCATGGCCGCAGCCAGCGCCAGCGCCAGGAAGTCGACCAACGCCGGCACGCCGCCCGCGGCCACCGTCACTCCGGCCGCCATGGCGTGGCCGCCGCCCGCCAGCAGCAGGCCTTGTGCGTAGGCCTCCTGGATCGCCCGGCCGAGGTTCACCCCCGGCTGTGAGCGACCCGAACCCTTGCCGATCCCGGTGACGGGATCGACACCGATCACCAGCGCGGGGCGCCGCCACCGCTCACGCAGCCGTCCGGCCACGATGCCCACCACCCCGGGGTGCCACCCCTCTCCCGCGACCACAAGCACAGGCGCGTCGGGATCGGCCGCGAGCAGGCGCTCGGCCTGCCGCTCGGCCTGCGCCGTCACCTCCGTCTCCACCGCCTTGCGCTCGGCGTTGAGCAGGTCGAGCTCGGCGGCCAACACCCGGGCTTCCTCAGGATCGTCGGTGGAGAGCAGCCGCGCGCCCAGGTCGGAGCGGCCGATGCGCCCGCCGGCGTTGATGCGCGGGCCGAGCAGGAAGCCGGCGTGAAACGGCGTGGCCGCGGCGTCGCTCGCAACGCCGGCGGCCGCGGCCAGGGCCGCCAAGCCAGGGTTCTCCCAGCGCCCCATCACCTGCAGCCCCTGGGTCGCCAGGGCGCGTGTGAGGCCGACGAGCGGGACCACGTCGCAGATCGAGCCCAGCGCGGCGAGGTCGAGCCAGCGGCGCAGGTCGGGCTCCAGCCGCTCAGGACCGAACAGGCCGCGGCGGCGCGCCTCGCGGTTGAGCGCCGCCAGCAGCACGAACACCACCCCCGCCGCCGCCAGCCCCCCCTGGCCGGAAGCGCAGTCGGGCCGGTTGGGATTGACGAGCGCGGCGGCCGGCGGGGCCTCGCCCGGGCGCATGAGGTGGTGGTCGACGACCACGACCGGCAGCGCCAACGCCGCGGCCGCCTCCAACGCGGCATGGGCGGCCGCGCCGCAGTCGACGGTGACCACCAGCGCGCAGCCCTCGGCCTTTAGGCGAGCGAAGGCGGCGGCGCTGGGGCCGTAGCCCTCGGTCAGCCGATCGGGCACCACCACCGCGAGCTGGCGCCCGAAGGCGCGGAACCAGCGCACGAGGAGCGCCGCGCTGGTCGCCCCATCCACGTCGTAGTCGGCGAACACCGCGCAGGGCCGCCCATCCACCGCCGCGTCGACCAGGAGCGCCGCAGCCCGGTCCATGTCGGCGAAGCACGACGGGTCGGGCATGAGCGCGCGCAAGGTAGGGCGCAGGTGGTCGGCGGAATCGGCCTGCGACACGCCACGCGAGGCCAGCACCCGCGCCACGGGCTCCGGCAGGCCGTGCGCCAGGGCGTGGGCGCGCACCAGCGCCGGATCGGGCGCGCGCATCCGCCAGGCGCGACCGGAGAGCGAGCGCGCCACGTCGAGGAAGTGAAGCGGTCCCGATCCGTCGGCCATGCGGGGAGGCTAGCGGGGCATGCGAGTCGCGTCGCGCGCTCGCGTGGCCGCAGGGGGGGCCGCTCCGGACTCCCCGCCTCTTTGCCGCGACGAAGCCTTCTGTCCGGACAGTCCGGACCCGAGCACCAGATCCTTGTCCATGCTGCGCTTTCTCCTTCCAAAGCTTCCGGACTCCCCAGCCGGGACAGTCCGGTGCGCCGCGCGGCCTGCCCACAGTGTACGCCCCCCCCCCCCAGCCGCGTGAAAAACGGGGCGGCGAATGCACAGCTCGCGCGACGCAGCCGACACCGTCGCCTATCCGGCCCCCGCCGCGGCGAGGCTCACCCCAGGGCGGCGGACATTTCGGCCAGCTTGGCGACGGTGTTCATGTTGCGCGCGGTTCCCAGACGCTCGCCCGGCAGGCGCAGGCGGCTCGCGCCCGCGCCGTTCGGATAGGCGATGAACAACTCGCGGGCGCCGGCGCGCACCTCCTCGTCGACGAGTCCCTTGGCCTCGGCCAGCGGATCGTCCGGGAGGGAGGCGTCGACGAAAAGGGCCATTACGCGGTTTCCCGGCCGGTCGGTGAAGGGATTGCGCGCCAGCACCGCGGCCATCTCGGCGGCGCTGCGCACGATCACGCTCAACGGCTTTCCGGCGTAGGCCTGCAGCCGCGCCTCCAGCGCCGTGCGCACCGCATCCTCATCCGCGTCGCTGGCGAAGACGGCGTTGCCGCTGGCGAGATAGGTCCGCACTTGGTTGAAGCCGGCCGCTTCGCAGAGCCCGGCTAACGTCGCCATCGGCAGCTTGCCCGTACCGCCCACGTTCACCGCGCGCAGCAGGGCGACGTAGGCGGTCATAGGATCCGCCCTCAGGCTGCGGCGAACATCGCCGCGCGTCGGTCGCCGGGCGCGGCGTAGCGCTCGAGCCCCTCGGCGATCCGCTCGCGGCCCTGCGCGTCGGCCCAGAACATCGGGCCGCCCGTCCATGCCGGCCATCCGTAGCCGTTGAGCCAGACCACATCGACGTCCGACGCGCGCTGGGCGACGCCCTCCTCCAGGATCAGCGCGCCCTCGTTGACCATCGGATAGAGCAGCCGCTCGCGGATCTCATCATCGCCGATCTTACGCTGCGGCTCGCCCGCCTTGGCGGCGAAGTCGGCGATGATCGCCTCCGTCTCGGGCGAGGGCGAGCGGGTGCGGTCGGCGGCGTAGTCGTAAAAGCCCTTGCCGGTCTTCTGCCCGCGCCGCCCGCGCTCGCACAGCACCTCGCGGATGGTGGACGAGGACGACGTCTGCGCATCCCAGCCGAGGTCCAGCCCGGCCAGGTCGGACATTTGGAACGGACCCATGGGGAAGCCGAAGTCCAGCAGCACCCGGTCCACGTCCCACGGCGAGGCGCCTTCCAGGATCAGCGCCTGGGCGGCCTCCTGGCGCTTGGACAGCATGCGGTTGCCGATGAAGCCGTGGCACACGCCCGAGACCACGGCGGTCTTGCCGATGCGCTTGGCCAGCGCCAGGCAGGTCATCAAGACGTCGTCGCGCGTCTTGACGCCGCGCACGATCTCCAGGAGCTTCATGACATTGGCCGGCGAGAAGAAGTGCAGGCCGATCACCCACTCCGGTCGCTTGGTGGCGGCGGCTATGGCGTTCACGTCGAGATAGCTCGTGTTGCTGGCCAGGATCGCGCCCGGCTTTACGATGGAGTCCAGGCGACCGAACACCTGCGTCTTCACCTCCATGGTCTCGAACACGGCTTCGATCACGAGGTCGCAGTCGGCGAGGTCCTCGTAGGCTAGGCTCGGCGTGAGAAGCGCCATGGCGGCTTCGACCTTCTCGGGCGTGAGGCGCCCACGCTTGGCGCTGGCCTCGTAGTTCTTGCGGATGGTGGCCACGCCGCGGTCCAGCGCCGCCTGCTCGCGCTCGATCATGGTCACCGGCAGGCCGGCGGAGAGGAAGTTCATGGCGATGCCGCCGCCCATGGTGCCAGCGCCCAGGACGCCCACCTTGGCGATGGGGATGAGCGGCGTATCGGGCGCGACGCCATCGACCTTGGCGGCGGCGCGCTCGGCGAAGAACGCGTGGCGCAGGGCCTTGGACTGCGCGCCGGTGACCAGCGACGTGAACAGCTCGCGTTCACGCTTCAGCCCATCCTCGAAGGGCTGGTCAACGGCGGCGCGCACCGCTTCGACGCAGGCCTTCGGGGCGTCGCGCCCCTGCATGCGCTTGGCGTTGGCCTGGGCGAAGCGGTCGAACACGCCTGGATCGCCGCGGGCGGCCTCCAGCTTGTCGGTGAGGTCGCGGGTGCGGCGTGGGGCGCCCTCGCCGGCCGCACGCCGCGCCTCGGCCATCGCCTCCTCGACCAGCGCCGCGTCGTCGACCACCCGGTCGACCAGCCCCATCTCCTGCGCCTTGGCGGCCGGGACGGGATCGCCCGAAACGATCATGCCGAGCGCCGCCTCCACACCGACGAGGCGCGGCAGCCGTTGGGTGCCGCCCGCGCCGGGCAGGAGGCCGAGCTTCACCTCGGGCAAGCCGAGCTTGGCCGAGCGGGCCGCTATGCGCCGATGGCAGCCCAGCGCCACCTCCAGCCCGCCGCCCAGCGCCGTGCCGTGGATGGCGGCGATCACCGGTTTGGCGCTGGACTCGATGGCGTTCACCACCTCGGGCAGGCCGGGCGAGACGAGCGGCTTGCCGAACTCGGTGATGTCGGCGCCGGCGAAGAAGGTGCGCCCGTCGCAGCGGATCACCAGCGCCTTGACGTTTGGATCGGCCGCGCCCTTGCGCACCGCATCGGCCAGCCCCGCGCGAACGGCGGCGCCCAGGGCGTTCACGGGTGGGTTATCGCTGATAACCACCAGCACGTCGTCGTGGCGTTCGGTGCGGATCGGGGCCATCGGCGTCTCCTGGGGTCCCGTGTCGACGCCGCGCAGGCGCGCCGGGGCTCGCGGATCGTCCTAGGAGGGAGGGGGCGTCGCAGGCAAGGCCGGCGGTGGCGGGATCGAAGCTTGACAGGATCGCCGCGGCGCCCTCACGCTGCGTAGCGCGTGGACCCGGCGATCGGCCGCTCGTCCCCCGCCGGAGCCCGCCCATGTCGCCGAGGTTCGCCGCCCTTCTCACCGCCGCCGCCCTGACCGCCACGTCGGCCTTCGCCCAGCCCAGAGCCGGCCAGTCTCCGAGCGAGACCCCTCCCGGCCCGGCGCCCGCCTTCCAGACGGGCGCAGCCGACTGGGCCTGCCACGACGGGCGCTGCGTCTACGCGCTGGCGGCCGGCGCGCCGAGCCAGGGCTGGACCCGGTGCACCACCAGCTGGTTCCCCACGCACGGCGGCTGGCGCAAGCAGAACATCTGCCACTGACATGATCGCGAGCGGCGCCGCGGCTCAGTGCTGCGGCGTCACCGGCTCCAGCAGGTTCTGGCGAATGTAGCTGGGCGCCGCGCGCGACAGCACGATGCGGCACCATCCGCTGGCGCAGCCGGAGGTGGGCAGCACAGTCTGCCCCACCACTTCGTCGATCACCGCCGACTGCTCGGTAGGTGCTGAATAGGCGAACAGCGGCATCTTGGTCTTGACGAAGCTGAGCCCCGGCGCGCCCGTGCGCACCGACGAGATGTTGGGACCGGTCGGCCCCTGCTGCGCCGAGGCGACGCCCGGCGCGGCGATCGCCAGCGCCCCCGACATAAGCCAGGCCGCGCCGCGTCCGTATCTGGTCATCCGCCATCCTCCGTCGTCAGTGAAATTCCGGCGCGGGCCGCCGCCGCCCCGATCAGGGCCGCCACGCGTTCGGGCGCCTCCTCGTGAGCGAGGTGGCCCACGCCCGTCACCACCTCGACCTGCGCGCCGCCGGCCTGCGCCGCCGTCTCGCGCGCCTGCGCGGGGGGTGCGGCCGTGTCGTGCTCGCCCACGATCAGGGTGAGCGGCGGTTGTAGCCCCTTCAGACCGGCGTAGACCGCGTCGAGCTTCCACTGCGACATCATCTGCAGCCCCGCCCCGGCGTGGCCCGCACGCGAGAGCAGGCGGCGATACAGCTCGATCCCGCGCGGATCGAGGCGCGAGCCCACGCCCTCCATCAGCTTGGCGACCCGCGCGGCGTCGGTGCGGTGGGCGAAGAGGCGCACCGGCAACCGCGCGCCCGCGACCGCGCGGGCGAGCAGCGGAAACAGCTCGGCGCGCACACCGCGCCAGGGCACCAGCGCAGCGTCCAGCCCGACCACCGCGCGCGGGGCCATGGCGCCGTCCAGCACCATGCGCACGGCGACCGCGGCTCCCGCGGAGTGGCCGACCACGATCTCGGGCGCCACGTCCATCTGGCGCAACAGGGCGCCGACGCCTTTCGCCATGGCGTCGAGCGAGAGGTCGTCATCGTTGGGCCAGCGCGTGAAGCCGTGGCCGGGCAGGTCGGGGGCGACCACGTCGAACCGCTCGGCCAGGATAGGCATCAGGTCGCGCCAGCTGTGGGTGGCCGCGCCCGTGCCGTGCAGCAGCAGCAGCACCGGCCCGCGCCCGCGCCGCTGCACGTGCCAGCGCAGGCCGCCGACGTGCACGAAGGTGCTGAAGCGGCGGTTGGGCCAATCGCGCCCGTCCACGTCCCACAGAGGGGAATCGCGACCGCCCAGCATGAGCTCAGCCAGCGCCACGCGCCGCCCTCCCTGCCGGAGGCGTCGGATCGAGCGCGCACGCCAGCCCGTCGCCGCCCACGCGCGGCAGGTGCAACCGCCGCGCGCCCAGCGCCTGGGCGAGGTCGACGGTGCGCGGCTCGCCCCGCGGCGAGGTGTCGACCACCGTGGCCAGGAGGCCGCCCGCGCGCAGCCCGTTCGCCGAGGCCAGCGCGTCGGCCATGGCCGCGGCCCGGCCGCCGGCGCCGTCGCGCGCCACGTTGGCCCGCCCGTCGGTGAAGATCACCAGCTGCGGGCGCGAACCGCGCCGCCGCACCCCCTCGGCCAGCGCCCCGGCCACGTCCAGCCCCGCCGCCAGCGGCGTGCCCCCGCCGCCCGGCATGGCGGCGAGGTCACGCCGCACCCGGGTGAGCGAGCGGGTCGGCGCCAGGCGCACCTCGGCAGATGCGCCCCGGAAGCAGACCAGCGCCACCTCGTCGCGCCGGGCGTAGCAGCGGGCGAGCAGCCGCTCGACGGCGCCCTTGGCCTCGCCCAGCCGCTCGGCCGCCGCCGAACCGGAGCCGTCCACCGCGAAGATGGTGGTTGTGCGCTGCGGTGCGACACGGCGGGTGACGCGGAAGTCCGCCGGCCGCACGGGCAGCGCGTCGCCCGCCTCGGCCTGCGGCGAACGCAGGGCGCGCCAGGGAGTGGCGGCGCGCAGGGTGGCGACGAGATCGAGTCGCTCGCCACGCCGAGGCCGTCGTGCGGCGAGCCCGGCGGGACGGCCGCGGGCTGCGGCGCGGGTCGCGCCGAAGCGCCCCCGCGACGCGCTGACGGGCGCGCGCGACAAGGCGGCCGCACCGGCCGCGTCGAGCACGTCGAGCACGACGCCGCGCAACATGGCGACCAGCAGATCGTCGGCCATCGCCGGTGGCTCGCCGGCGTCGGACTCCGCCTCGGGCGGCTGGGCGGCGTCGCTCTGCGCGTCCTGCGGCGGCGCATCGGCGGCGTCGGCCTGCGGCTCGGGTGCGGACGGCTCCTGCGCCGCCTCGAAGGTCGGCAGGCGTGTGGCGCGAGGGGCCAGCGTCAGCCGCACGGCCAGGGCGAGATCGTCCGCCTCGACGACGTGGCGACCCGCCAGGGCCGCGGCGGCCCGCGCCGCGCGCAGGCAATGGCCCGCGCCGCGGAACGACGCGACGCCCAGCGCCTCGGCGGCGGCGACGACGGCCTGCAGCGCCTCGTCGTCGGCTCGCACGCGCGCGAGCCGGCGCCGCGCCCGGTCCACGGCGCGCCGCGGCAGACGTACGGGGGCGGCGCGCCTCGACGGCGCAGGCAGGTCGAGCACCAGCGCCAGCCGGTCGGCCAGCCCCGGCTCCGGCGGCTCGCCCGCATCGTCGTCGAGGGCGAGGAGGGTGAGCTCCTCGGCGTCCAGCGCCCGGCGCAGGCGGGCGGCGACTTCGGGCGCCAGGCGCCCGGCGGCGGCGGTCACCGCCATTCCGCCGCCCCCTTCGGCCAGCCAGCCGGCCTGGCGCACGGGACGGCGCTCGGCCAGGGTGGCGGCGAGGTCGAGTTCGCCGTCCAGCCGCTCCGCGGTGATCGAACCGGGCAGCCGCCGCCAGGCCGCTTCGCCCAGCGCGCCTTGCACGGCGGCCGCCCAGCCGTCGAGCACCTGCGGCGAAGCGGACCGCACGCAGGCGCCGAGGCCGGGGTCCACCGCCAGGATCGCCGCGGCGGCGAGGGCGTCGGCTATCCGGGGGTCCAATGTCCGGGGATCGCCCGCGGAGCCCCGCGGCTCCGCCCGGGTCACGGTCCCCACGCCTCGGCGAGCGCCCGCTCGACGCGGGCGGCGGGGTCGGACTCGTCCAGCGGGTCGCGGCGCAGGCGGTGGCGCAGGGCGAGCGGCGCCACGCGGCGCAGGTCAGCGCGGCCGATGCGGCGGCGGCCCTCTAGCGCGGCGCAGGCGCGGGCGGCGCGCACCAGCGTGAGCTCGGCGCGCAGGCCGTCGGAGCCCAGCGCCATGCACAGCCCCGCGGCGTCGGCCAGGAGGGCGTCGGGGGCGGCGACGGCGGCCACGCGGGTGCGGGCCGCACTCAGGCGATCGCGCACGGCGGCTTCGGCCGGCGCCCAGTCGGCGGCGAAGCGCGCAGGCTCACGCTCATAAGCGTCGCGGCGCTTGAGGATCTCGACGCGGTCGGCCAGGGCGGTGGGGGTGCGCACCTCCACGCACAGGCCGAAGCGGTCGGTGAGCTGCGGGCGCAGCTCGCCCTCCTCCGGGTTGCCGCTGCCCACCAGCACGAAGCGGGCGGGGTGGCGCACCGAGAGGCCCTCGCGCTCCACCGCGTTTTCGCCCGAGGCCGAGACGTCGAGCAGGAGGTCGACGAGGTGGTCCTCCAGGAGGTTCACCTCGTCCACGTAGAGGAAGCCGCGGTGGGCGCGGGCGAACAGGCCCGGCTGGAACACGCGCCGGCCGTGGGCCAGCGCCTGCTCGAGGTCGAGCGCGCCCAGCAGGCTGTCCTCGGTGGCGCCCAGCGGCAGGTCGACCACGGGCGCGGGGCGCGTCTCGATGCGCAGGCCTTCGCTCGAGGCGCGCGCGCGGCAGTCGGCGCACAGGTCCTCGGGCGCTGCGGGGTCGCAGGCGAAGCGGCAGCCCTCCACCGTACGGATCGGCGGCATGACGGCGGCGAGCGCGCGGATGGCGGTGGTCTTGCCGGTGCCGCGGTCACCGAAGGCCAGCACGCCGCCCAGAGCAGGCTCCACCACCGTCAGCTGCAAGGCCAGCTTCAGCTCCTCCTGGCCGACGATGGCGCTGAAGGGGAAGGCGGCGCGGCGGCCGGCCTCCCCGCCCCGCGCAGCCGCACGCCGCTTGCCGCGAGCGGCTGCGAGCGGCTGCGAGCCGTCCATCAGCCCCCCGCTCGCGTGGGCGCCAGCGACGCCGCGCTCGCCACCGGCCCTGACGCCGGAGCCGACGCGGGGGCAGGCGCGCCGTTGACGCGGCGCACCATGTCGGTCGCTCCCTGCAAAGCGGCGCTGGTCTCACCGGGCCCCGCCAGCGCCGGATAGTCCTTGATCATGTTGACCCCGTTCATCGGCTTGGGATGGCCGATGTGGCAGGTGGTGCAGTTGATCAGGCCGTTGCCGTCGAGCGGACCCATCTCGCGCGGGGGCGCGGTGGGCGGCATCACCTGGTTGGGGCCGGCGCGGCTCTGCGGAAGGATGGCGCGCAGGTCGTACACGTAATGCTGGTTCAGGTCGCGCGTCATCTGGAAGCCGTGGAAGGCCTGCCAGCGGGCCGGCGGGCTTTCCTGCCAGTTCGCGAAGTCACGGGTGTTGTGGCAGTAGGTGCAGTTGACGCCCATGCCGTCCGACATCTGCATCATCATCTCGTAGATGCGCGAGGCCTCCGGCCAGGACCGGATCGAGCCGGAGGGCTGCACGGTGCGGCTCTCCACCTGGATCGGGTTGTTCTGCAGCATGTACTCGGCCCAGCCGTACTGCGGGAAGAAGTCGCGCACGGTCTCGGCCGTCTCGTTGAACTCCGACGGGTGGCCCAGTATGCCCTTGGCGGGCTTGGGCGTATCGAGGAACCAGGCCTTGGGCGGCATGGGCTGGCCGCGGTGGCAGGTGTAGCAGGCCACCCCCGCGTCGCCGACGTGAACCTTCCAATCGGCGTTGATGTGGCGCGTCATGCGCAACATCACCCGTGCGACGTTCTTGTGAGGGTTGGCGTCGGACGCCCAGTCGGTACCCGGCCCCGATCCCGTGTGGCAGAAGCCGCAGCCGACAGCGGGGGCCACCTGCTCGGTCATGGCGTACTGGATGCGCATGAACTCGGCGGCCGACACGTCGGTCAGCACCTTGACGTTCTTGTAGACGGACGTCGCCGACGGGCCGCCCTCAGCGACGGCGGGGATCACCTTCGGGGCATCGTCAATGGCCTGATGGTCGTTGCGCTGGGTGAACAGCACCTGGTTCAGGCCGCGATAGCCCACGTCGGTGATCTTGGGCGGCGTTTCCCACTGGGGCACGGTCAGGATGAAGATCGCCCCGATCGCGAGCACGAAGGCCCCGATCAAGGCCAGCGTGCCGGTCCTCATGGCGTCACCCCCGGCACGCCCGGGCCGTGCCATTCACCGGGCCGCACGAAGGCGGGCGTGGGATAGTAGGGCGCGCCGGCATGGTCGACGAGCCAGAGGTACCAGTTGTCGACCACCGTGCCGGTGAGAAGGATGCCGATCCCGCCGGTCAGCGTGGTCAGGATGGCGAACCAGAAGATCCAGCGGTGGATCGACTCGTAGGTGGCGTTCCACCCCATGGTCCAGCGCCAGAACAGGGCGGCGCGCTCGGCGTCGGTGCCGCGATCGACGATGGAGTAGGTCTCACGCTCGCCGCCGAAGCGCTGCACCGCAAGGATGGTGCCGCCGTGCATGACGAACAGCATGGTCGACCCGTAGAGGAAGACGATGCTGAGCATGTGGAAGGGGTTGTAGTAGAGGTTGCCGTAGCGCACCGAGAAGGTCGCCGTCCAGTTCAGGTGGGGCACGATGCCGAAGGGCACGGCCTCGCCCCAGTTGCCGATCAGCACCGGCCGGATGAAGCCCAGCACCAGGTAGAGCCAGATGGCGCAGGCGAAGCCCCAAGCCACGTGAGTGCCCATGCCGAGCGCCAGGGCGCGCCTGTACATGCGCACCCACCAGAGCAGGACCGCCAGCGTGAGAGAGGCGCCGGCGAGCAGCCACCAGCCCCCTTCCTGCAACGGCGGAAAGTGCAGGCCGTACTTCGCGGCCGGCGGATCGAGCGACAGGAACGGCAGCATCTTGAGGAAGCGCAGCACGTCCCAGTCGACCGAGGCCCACATGTTCAGGCCGATGATCTCGAAGGCCAGGAATCCGAACAGGATCGAGGCTATTCCCCAGCCACCCAGGTACAACGGCCCGACTTGGCTTTCGCCTATGCGGCCGAGCAGGTTCGAGAAGATCGGCGGCCCGATACGCGGCAGGCTGCCAGCGGGCAAGGGCGGACTGTCGTCCGGACCCCTGAGCACGATCTGGGTGTAGAGGGAGTGGTAGGTGGCCATTGTCCGTGCTCCCTCAGCGGAATCCGTGGGGGTTCCAGATCGGCAGGTTCAGGTACCAGTCAAACCAGTACGGCCAGCCGCGCGACCAGAACGGCCCGGCGATGATCACAGCGATGGCGCTCCAGAAGCCGGCGTTCATGCCGAGGAAGAGGCCCAGGCGGTGGATGCCCAGCTCGCCGATGGAATACCCGATGGTGTCTCGGAAATAGGCGGACTCGTGCGCGCCGTACTTCACCGGTCCCTTGCGGCCAGGCGGATTGGATGCGGAGAGGATTTCGCCGCCGTGCATGGCGAGGATGAAGGTCGTGGTGAAGAAGCAGGTCACCGCGATCATGTGCGCGGGATTATAATGCCAATGCAGGTTCTGGTATCCGTAGTTCGACACCCAGTCCAAGTGGCAGATGATGCCGTAGGGAAAGCCCAGACCCCAACTGCCCATCATGAGCGGGCGGATCACCACCAACGCCACATAGGCGAACACGGCGAAGGAGAAGCCGATCGGCACATGCCAGCCGATGCAGAGCTTGCGGCAGATTTCGATCTCGCGGAGCACCCAAGAGGAAAAGGCGCCGATGGCGCACATCGTAGTCAGTTGCCAGATGCCGCCCTGCGCCAGCGGGGCGAGCGCCAGGCCATTCTCGATGGACGGCGGTGCGATGCAGATCTGCAGCGGGTTCCAGGTCGAGCCCAGCGCGGCGCCCCAGAAGATCAGGCCGGTGCCCAGAGTGGAGAAAAACACGGCGGTGACGCCGAAGAAGCCGACGTAAAAGGGCCCGACCCAGAAGTCGAACAGGTCGCCGCCGACAAGCGTGCCGCCGCGAACGCGATACTTCCTCTCGAAACTGAGCATGGACATGGCGCAATGACCCTACAGGCGACGGAAGACGGGCGGCGGATGGGTGGGGCGGCGACGCGTACTCAGCGCCGCCGCCCCCAGCGGACGGCTTAGCCGGCCGCGTTCCCCGCGGGCGCGGCTGGGGCCTGATAGGCCGGCCCCGGCGTGACCGTATAGGCGGGCGGCGCCATTTGGCGCACGCCGCCCGTCACCTCGTTGGGACTGGCCAGCCAGTTGTAGCGGTCGGTCGACAACAGGATGAAGTGGATCAGGAGCGCCAGCACCAGGAGGAAGGCGAAGAGCCCGATCAGCGACCGGCGAGGGTCGAACAGAAGCCAGACGTTGTGCATCGTCCCTGTCCTCAGGTGTTGGAGGGGGTGGCCGCCGCGGGGGCGGAGTACAGCGGCGAGGTGGCCGCGGCGGGCGCCATGGGAGCCTGGGTCTTGCCCCATGGCCGCCAGGTGTAGGCCGCTATGTGGGCCAGCAGCGCTATGACCGTGAAGATCAGGAAGCTCGTGATGAAGAGCTTGTTGAACTCCTTGGCCTGCGCCACCGTGAGCCCCGAAAGCGAGGCCCCTTCAGCCGGGACTCCCCCGGGCGTGCGTTCATAGTCCATCGACATCGGTCACCTCCTTTGTGGTGCTGCTGGGGCCCTCCTCGCGGGCCTCGGGCCAGACGGCCTGCGTCACGCCGAGGCTGACGCGGGGTTCGCCCACTGCGCGGGCGTGCGCCTCCGCCTGCTCGCGCAGGCGCTTTGCGGCGGAGATGCGGACCAGGAAGGGTTCGTCGGCGATGCGGCGCTCCAGAAGCGCGCGGGCGTCGTCGTCCCAAGCCATGGTGAGGGCGTCGCGCACCGGGGTGGCGTCGATCTTGTCCAGATCGGTCCCCAGCGGCAGGATGTTGAAGAGGGCGTCGAAGAAGGCGTTGCAGTATTCCTGCATCACGTAGACGGCGCCGGCGTAACCCATGAACGGCGTGCCGAGGCTGCGCCGGATGATGGCGCCCGGGAAGCTCGCCGGGATGAACACCGAGCGGCTCCCCGCCTCCTGCGAATACATGCGCTCGTTGAACGAGCCGAACAGCGCCAGCGGCGGCGTTTTGGCGATGGCGGCGCGCACGGCGGCGTTGTCGGTCTTGGCGCCGGGGCGGCGCGAGATCGCGAAGGCGCACGGTGCGCCGAGCTCGCCCTCCAGATACCCGCGCAGGCCGCGGGCGTAGGTGTCGCTGGCCACCACGCCGAAGGTGGCGGTGGCGAAGAAGTCCTGCGTCACCGAGCGCCACAGGTCCCAGATCGGCGAGAGCGTGGTGGCCTTCTCGCGTTCGATGAAGGGCTCGGGGTCGATGCCGACCATCCCGCCCAGCGTGCGCAGGAAGGAGGTGGTGGCGAACATGCCGATGGGGGCCTGGAGATAAGGCTTGCCCAGCTCCTCGCAGAGCCGGCGGCCGAACTCGCGGTACATGCAGACGCTGACTTCGGCGTCGGCGAGCTTGGGCACCTCGTCGACGCTACAGCCCAGCGGGAAGGAGAGGTTCACCTCGCAGCCGAGGCCCTCCACCAGCCGGCGGATCTCCGCCAGGTCCGACGGCATGTTGAACGTGCCATAGATGGGCCCGACGATGTTGACCTTGGGCTTGTCGCCTGGCTTTCGCTCAGTGACTTTCCGCTTCTTGGCCTTGGCGGCGCCGAACTCGGCCCAAAGCCAATTGATCGCCCGATCGGCCGACTGCCACTGGTCCTCGTCGATGGTGCGCGGCAGGAAGCGCTTGAGCGTCGAACCTTCGGGGGTCACGCCGCCGCCGATCATCTCGGCTATGGAGCCGGTGACCACCACGCCGGGCTTGGAGGTGTCCATCGAGGCGTTTGCGCGACGCAGCGCACCCTCGGTGCCGTTCATCGACAGCTCGTCTTCCGACAGGCCGGTGACGGTGATCGGCAGGGCGTGCGGCGGCAGGCCGTCGGTGTAGTGCAGCACGGCTGTCACCGGCAGGTTCTCGCAGCCCACCGGTCCGTCGATGATCACGCGCAGGCCCTCGAGCGCGCAGAACGCGTAGACCGCGCCCCAATAGCCCCCGGCCCGGTCGTGATCGAGCACCAGCATCAGGCGGCCTCCACCACGGGCGCAGCCGAGGGCGCGCCGGTGAAGAAGGAGAGCATGCGGCCGAAACGCTCGCGCCCGGCGGTCTGCGCCGCCACCATCTGCGCCATGGCGGCTGCGCCCGGTGCGCCGAACAAGGGGCGCGAGGAGACGAGGTTGGTGAAGTAGATCGCCGGGAGCCCCTGCTCCTTGGCCCTTTGAACCAGCGGCGTCGTGCCGATAGCGAGGTCGGGCTTGCACTCGCGCATGGCGGCGAGGTCGTCCTCCAGCGAGGCGCGGAACTGCACGTGGCAGCCGCGCGCCGCCAGCCATTCGCGGTCGGCCAGGCTCCACGGCGTCTTCGGGCAGGCGGTGCCGACGTAGGGCACCTCGGCGCCCAGCTCGATCAGCAGCCGCGCCACCAGGAGCTCGGAGCCCTCGTAGCCGGAAACCGTCACCCGCGCGTCCACCCGGTTGGCGGCGAGCACGCCGGCCATCATGGCGGCCGCTGCGCCCTGCGCCGCCTCGACCTTCGCAGGCGCCACATCCGCTGCGCGGCCGATCTCGCCGAGCCAGGCGACCGCGCCTTCACGACCCACAGGGCCGGAACCCACCACCGGGCGGCCCGCCGCCTCGAATTCGCGCACCGCAGCGACGTAGAAGGGGTGCACGGCGGCGACCACGCGCGCGTCGAGCGCCGCGTAGAGGTCGCGCCATTCGCGCGCGGGGGTCTGGGGGGCGACCGCCAGGCCCATGGGTGCGAGCAGACCCGCGGCCACCATGGGATCGGCCGGGAACATCTCGCCGATCAGCGCCACGGTGGGCATGGCCGCCTCGGTGCGGGGCCGCGCCACCGGGCCGGTCTCGGCCTCGGTGCGGGCGACCTTGAGCATGGCGCCGGCCAGCACGTCCTTGGCCTCGGCGTGGGTGGGCACGCCGAAGCCCGGCACGTCGATGCCGATGACGCGCACGCCGTCGATCTGGCGCGGCAGCCGGTCGAGCGGCACGCCCGAGGCCACCGGCACGCAGAGGTTGATCACCACCACCGCGTCCAGCTTGGCGGGGTCGGCGAGGCCCGTGACCGCCTCGAGGATGTCCTCGTAGATGCGGCCGGTGACCAGCGTCTCGCTGTCGAAGGGCACGTAGCCCACGGTGCGCTTGGCCCCGTAGAAGTGGCTGGTGAAGGTCAGGCCGTAGACGCAGCAGGCCGAGCCGCAAAGCACGGTGGCCACGCGGCGCATGCGCAAGCCCACCCGCAGCGACCCGAACGCCGGGCACATGCTCTGCGGCTGGTCGTGCGGCCCGCGCGGATAGTCGGCCACGAGCTTGGCCAGCGTCTCCGCCTTGCCCGCCTTTGCGGCGGCCGCCAGCATCGTGTCGCGCCCGCCATGGCAGCCGCCTTCCCCCACGGGCGAGGCGCCCGGCGCAGGATCGGCGGCGACGTCGAGCGGAGCCACGATCTCAGGCCCCCTCGTACATGACTTCGAGCGAGGGGCGCTTCAGCACCGCCGTCGCGCACATGTCGTCGAGGCTGGCGGGGTCGAGCACCACGCCGCGGCCCACCGCGTCGCCGTCGAACAGGGCGAGCAGGCCCTCCTGCGTCAGCGGCGTGGGGCGCTGCGGCGGGGCCTCGGCCACCTGGACGCCCAGCTCCTCGAACACGTGCGCCCAGCGCCCGCCGGGGCGGCCGATGATCTCGTAGTTGGCGCTCTTCTTGCGGATGTCGTCGTGCGCCGGGATCGAGGAGAGCACCGGGATCGACACGGCCTTGGCGAAGGCCTGCGCCTCGCCCGTGCCGTCGTCCTTGTTGATGACCAGGCCCGCGACGCCGACGTTCCCACCCATGCGGCGGAAGTAGTCCACCGCGGAGCAGACGTTGTTGGCCACGTACAGCGACTGCAGGTCGTTGGAGGCGACCACGATCACCTTCTGGCACATGTCGCGCGCGATCGGCAGGCCGAAGCCGCCGCACACCACGTCGCCCAGGAAGTCGAGCAGCACGTAGTCAAAGCCCCAGTCGTGGAAGCCCAGCTTCTCCAGGAGCTCGAAGCCGTGGATGATGCCGCGCCCACCGCAGCCGCGCCCGACCTCGGGGCCGCCCAGCTCCATGGCGAAGACGCCATCGCGCTTGAAGCAGACGTCGCCGATCTCCACCGCCTCGCCCGCCGCCTTCTTGCGCGAGGAGGTCTCGATGATGGTGGGGCAGCTCTTGCCGCCGAAGAGGAGGCTGGTGGTGTCGCTCTTGGGGTCGCAGCCGATCAGCAGCACGCGCTTGCCCTGCTGGGCCAGCATGTAGCTGAGGTTGGCCAGGGTGAAGCTCTTGCCGATGCCGCCCTTGCCGTAGATGGCGATGATCTGCGTGCCCTTGGCCGCCGCCGCCGAGGTGAGCCCGAGCGTGGGCGCCTCGCCGATGTCGGGCCGGGTGCGGGGGGCGATCAGCGTGGCGCTCATGCGCAGCCGCTCCAGTCGAGGACCATCTTTAGGCACTCCGGATCGTTGAAGGCGGTGGCGTAGGCGGCCGGGGCGTCGGCGGCGGACGCGCGGTGGGTGATCAGCCCGTCGAGCGAGAGCGCGCCCGAGCGCACCAGGCCGGAGGTCGCCTCCAGGTCCGCGGGCGTCCACTCCGCGGCGATGCGCAGGCGCGCCTCGCGCATGAAGGCGGGCGGGAAGGCGAAACTTACCGGCGCGGCGTAGAAGCCCGCCAGCACCAGCTCGCCGCCATGAGCGAGGCGGGCGATCAGCGTGTCGACCAGCTTGGGATCGCCGCTGGCGTCGAGGATCACGCCGTAGTCGCGCCGGTCGTCGTCGGCCGCGTCGGTGACGGTGTAGCCGTGCGCGCCATCGCGGCGGGCGGCGTTGCGCTCCCACACCACCGGCGCGCCGCCCAGCGCCACGGTGATGCGCGCGAGAAGCCGGCCCAGCACGCCGTGGCCGACGATCAGCTCGGGCAAAGGGCCGCCGACGAGGGCGTGACGGGCGGTGGCGGCCAGCGCCAGCAGCACGGCGCGGTCGCCCAGGTCCTCGTCGACGGCGACGATGCGAGCGGCGGGCGTCACCAGCTCGGCGGCGGCGGCGCCGAACAGGCCGCGCACCTCGCCGAAACCCTTGGAGCCGGGCGCGAACACCCGCTCGCCCAGCCGATGCTCGGCCCCCTCGCCCGCCTCGACCACCCGGCCTACGGCCTCGTAGCCGGGCACCAGCGGATAGCCCATGCCGGGGAAGGCCGGCATGTCGCCCGTCCAAAGCAGGCGCTCGGTGCCGGTGGAGATGGCGCTGTGCTCGACGGCGACACGCACCTCGCCGGGGCCGGGTGCGGCCAGCGACACGTGCTGCAGCGACAGTTGGCCTGGAGCCCCCATCACCGCCGCCGTCGTGCCGCCCGAACGCTGCATGGCCCCTCCAGATGAACGGCAATCTGCGCCGCCAAGCGGCATTGTCAACTGCGTTTTACGTCTCAGAACGACAAGCTGTGATGACGCTCGTGAGGAACGGACGTGCGGTGCGCAGCCTGCGCATTCGCGTGAATCCCGCGGTGCTCAGCAGGGCGCGATGCTCCGCCGGGGCACGCGCCCGACCGGAGCCCATCGCCAGCAAATAAAGGCCGAAATACGCGTCGGCGACGCGCTCGGCCCCGCGCACGCCGCTCATCGGCTCGGCCACGATCAGTCGGCCTCCGGGCGGCAGGGCGGCGTGGGCGACGCGCAGGATGGCCAGCGCCTCTGCGTCATCATGGTCGTGCAGCACACGCACCAGGGAGACGGCGTCGGCGGCAGGCGGCGTGGGCGACTCACGCAGGTCGGCGCCCATCGCTTGGGCGCGGTCGGCGAACCCGGCTGCGGCGAAGCGCGCACGGGCGCGCTCGGCCACCGCGGGGAGGTCCATGAGCGCAATGGTCAGCTGCGGGTGGCGGGCGGCGGCGGCGCACAAAAAAGCCCCCTCCCCGCCGCCTATGTCCAGCAGGCGGCGCACGCGAGACAGATCGATGGCGTCGAGCACGTCCTGGGCGATGAAGGCCTGGGAGGCCGCCATGACCTGGCTGTAGGCCTGCGCCTGCGCGGCGTCAGGCGCGGCGCCGCCGCCGGCGTAGGTCCAGAACCGCGCCAGGGCCCCGGGGGGCGACTCGCCGCGCAGCAGCGCCACGGGGTCGGCCAGGTCGGGGTAGGCGAGCGCGCCGTGCTCGATCATGGCGCGCTCTCCCGGCGCGTCGAGAAGGGCGGCCCCCAGGGACGCCACACGATAGCGGCCGCCACGGCCCGTGAGGAGCCGCAGGGAGGCGGCGGCGCGCAGCAGGCGCTCGGCCTGCGGCTCGGCCAGACCAAGGCGCGGCGCGAGGTCGACCGCGGTCGCCGGGCCGTCGCGCAGCGCCTCGAACAGGCGCAAGCGCATGCAGGCCAGCAGCACCTGTGAATAGGTGAAGCCCGCGCAGAGGTCGAACACCGCCCGCGCACGGCCGCGCGCGATCGACGCGACACCTGGAGTGCGGAAGGCCCAGCGGCGGAACCCGGGGCGGGCGGTCAATCGCGCGAGGAAGACGTCGAACAGGGCGGAAGGCTCCACGGAGGCGGTGACGCGGCGCGTAAGTGCGTGTTTACATCGGCCCGGGTCAACGGAGACGCGAAGCGGGTGGCCGCCGATCGGGTGATCGTCGTCGGAGCGGGGGTGGCGGGGCTCTCCGCCGCCGCCGTGCTGGCTGCGCGCGGCTGCGCGGTGACGGTGCTGGAGCGCCACGCGGCCGTCGGCGGCAAGGTGCGCCAAGCGCGGGCGAACGGGCGTACGATCGACGTTGGGCCCACCGTCCTGACGCTGCGGCCCGTGCTGGAGGAGCTGTTCGCGACCGCGGGGGCGCGGCTGGACGATCATCTGCGACTCACCCGCGCCGAGGTGCTCGCGCGCCACCTGTGGTCGGGCGGCGTGGGACTCGACCTGTTCGCCGACGCCGAGCGCTCGGCGCAGGCTGTGGGCGAGTTCGCCGGCGCGGGCGAGGCGGCCGCCTTCCGCGCCTTCGCAGACGACGCACGCCACGCCTTCCAGACGCTGCACCGCCCGTTCATGCGGCGCCCGTCACCGAGCCTCCTGGGCCTGCTCCTGCGGGCCGGACCTGCGGCGCTGTCGCGGATCGATCCCTACGCCAGCCTGGGAGCGCACCTGCACCGCCGCTTCGCCGACCCACGGCTGCGCCAGCTGTTCGGCCGCTACGCCACCTACGTCGGCGCCGCGCCGGCGACTGCGCCCGCCACGCTGATGCTGGTGGCCGACGTGGAGGCGCAGGGCGTGTGGCTGGTCGAAGGCGGCATGGCGCGGCTGGCGCAGGCGCTGGCCGACGTCGCCCGCGGCCACGGCGCCACGATCCACGTCGATACGCCGGTGGCCGAGATCGAGACGCGCCGTGGGCGCGCGTGCGGCGTTCGCCTCGCGGACGGCCAGCGGCTGGCGGCCGGCGCCGTGATCTGCGCCACCGACCTGGCGACGCTGCAGGCTGGCGCGCTCGGCGAGCGGCCGGCCGCCGGGCTCGGGCGCCCGCCCCGCGCGGGGCGGCGCTCGCTTTCGGCGGTGACCTGGGCCGGCGTGGCCCGCATCGAGGGTCCGGCGCCCAGCCGCCACACCGTGCTGTTCTCCGACGACTCGGCCACCGAATTCGCCGACCTTGCGGCCGGGCGCATGCCGCACGATCCCACCGTCTATCTCTGTGCGCAGGATCGTGGCGCCGCGGCGGTCGAGCCTTTCGCGCCGGTGGAGCCCGAGCGCCTGTTCATCCTCGTCAACGCGCCCGCGCGCGGTGACGACCCGTCATTTTTCCCACTGGAGGCTGAGGCATGCCGAGCGCGCACGATGCGGCGGTTGGAGAGATGCGGCCTGACGCTCGCCCCGTCCGAACCGATGCAGGCGACGACGCCGAAGGACTTCGCGCGGTTGTTCCCGGGGACGGGGGGCGCGCTCTACGGGCCGCCGACGCGGGGATGGACCAGCGCGTTTCGCCGGCCGGGGGTGAGGAGCCCGACGGCGGGGCTCTACCTTGCTGGGGGCGGGGCGCATCCGGGGCCGGGCGTGCCGATGGCGGCGCTCTCGGGGCTGATGTGCGCGCAGGAGGTGCTGACGGGCCTGACTTCGCGCGCCCGGTCGGGCCGGACGGCTACGCCTGGTGGTACGTCGACGCCCTCAGCGAGGACGGCCGCCGCGGCCTGACGCTGATCGCCTTCGTGGGCAGCGTGTTCTCGCCCTACTACTTCGCGGCGCGACAGGCGGGGCCGGCCGACCCGCTGGCGCACTGCGCGGTGAACGTCTGCCTCTACGAGCCGGGCGCGGGGCGCTGGACGCTCACCGAGCGCGGCGCCGCCGACGTGGAGCGCGGCGCCGAGCGGCTGGTGATCGGGACGAGCGCGCTGGAGTGGAGCGGCGACGGCCTCACGGCGCGCCTGGACGAGCATACCTCGCGCGGCGGAAAGCGGGTGCGCGGGCGCTTGAGGGTCATTCCCGATGCGGTGAGCACCGAGAGCTTCACCCTTCACGCCGGGGGCGGCCACGCCTGGCGCCCGCTGGCCCCCACCGCCGCGGTGGAACTCGAGCTGAACGAGCCCGGCGTGCGCTTCCGCGGTCGCGGCTACTTCGACATAAACTGGGGCGCGCGCCCGCTGGAGCGCGACTTCCGGCGCTGGAGCTGGTCGCGCCTCGAACAGGCCGATGGAGCGAGCGTGCTGTTCGACACCACCGCGCGCGACGGGGCCGACGCCAGCCTCGCCCTGCGCTTCAACCGCGCCGGCCGGGTCGAGCGCGTGGCCCCGCCGCCGGCGGCGCGGCTGCCGCGCTCGCTGTGCCAGCTGCCGCGCCCCACGCGGGTGGACCTCGGCGGCCGCGCCAAGGTCTTGCGCACGCTGGAGGACACGCCGTTCTACGCCCGCTCCGCCATCCGCACGCGCCTGTTCGGCGCCGAGAGCGTGGGCATGCACGAGACGCTGGACCTCGACCGCTTCGCGGCGCGGTGGATGCAGGCGCTCCTGCCCTACCGCATGCCGCGCGAGCCGCTGGGCGCGCTCAGCCCTCCTTGAGCTCGGCGGCGACTTGGCCGTAATTCAGCGCCGCCACCAGCGTAACGCCGCCCACCACGTTGCCGAGCACCGTCGGGATGAAGAAGACGGTGAAGAAGTCACTCAGGGAATGTTCGCCCCGGGCCACCAGGTAAAAGCCCTCCACCGAGCCCGCGATCGAGTGCTGGAAGCCGCCGATGGCGATGACGTAGGTGAGGATGATGATGACGAGCGGCGCGGAGTCGCCGCTGGCGGGCAGCAACCACACCATCAGCGCGATGAGCCAGCCGGCGAAGATGGCGCCGGTGAAGGTCGTCGCCCAGTCGTGTGCGTAGACCGAACGGCTCACCTCAGCCATGGCGGTCTTGATGTCACTCTCCAGCCCCGGTGCATGCACCAGCATGAAGGCGATCAACGCCGTGGCCGCGATGTTGCCGATGAGGATCAGGCCCCACAGCCGCCCCACGCAGGCCAGCGTCTTGAGGTCGCGCACATAGAGCAGCTCGAGGATCGGCGTCAGCGTGTTCTCGGTGAACAGCTGCTGGCGCCCGAGCACCACGATCAGGAAGCCGACCGAATAGCCCAGCCCCACCACCAGCTCGCGCCAGGGCGCCTCGGGCAGGCGCGCTTGCAGGCAACCCTCCACCACCACCGAGAAGCTGATCGAGAGACCCGCGGCGAAGGCCGAGATCAGGAGCGACGACCAGCCGCGCTCAAGCTCGGCTTGGCCGTCGGCGCGGATGGTCTCGTGCACCAGCGTGGCGTTGGGGCGGCTGTGCTCGCTGATGGTCTGCTTCTCGGCGCGCGTCAGCCCCGGCAGGTCGGTGGCCGGATTGAAGCGGTCGACATCCTCAGCCGGCTTCTTCTTCTCGCGCTCGTCGTCGGTCATGGCGAAGGTCTCAGCGGCCGAAGGGGAAGTTCAAACGCACGATCGCCGCATTCAGCACCGCCGCGGTCGAAACCCAGGCGAAGTAGGGCAGCAGCAGCGCCGCGCCCAGGCGTGTGGCCGGCCACAACGTAGCGCCCATCACCAGGATGGAGAGCCACAGCCCGGTGACCTCCGCCAGCGCCCAGTCCGGCCGCTCGTAGTGGAAGAACAGCACACTCCAGGCGATATTGAAGAAGCCGTTGACCACGAAGGCCGAGACGATCCGTTGCCGCTCCTGAGGCGTGCGGGCGCGCCGCCACCCCAGGCCCGCGGCGACGGTGCACAAGAGGAAGATGGTGGTCCACACCACCGGAAAGGCCCAGTTCGGCGGCGTCCATCCGGGCTTCTTCAGCCGCTCGTACCAGGGGCCGATGGTGGTGGCCGCGCCTCCCGCCACCGCCAGCGCGGTGAAGCCTGCAAAGGCGACGAGATAGGGCGCCACGCGGGCTGCGAGCGAGGACGCCGTGCCCGGCGGCCGGGCGGACGTCGCGGTCAGGCTCATGCCGCGGCGAGGCCGGTGAGGTGGGCGATGTTCTTGGCGAAGATGCGGGCGTGCACGGCCGGATGCGCACGGGTGAGCGTCTTGGACATGTAGGCGCTCCAGGTCAGGGCCTGCACGTCGGGATCCTCGCAGATGCGCACGAAACGTTCACGCCGGTCGTCGTTGGCGTACCAGAAGCGTTGCATCAGCCCCAGCATCATGAAGACGCGCCCGTGCGACTTCATGAACCGCTTGCGCGCGCCGGCCAGCGCCTTGCCGCCGGCGCGGCCCATCGCCTCGTCCGCCGCCTGCGCGGCGAGCCTGCCGCCCAGCATGGCGTAGTAGATGCCCTCGCCCGAGGCCGGGGCCACCACGCCCGCGGCGTCGCCCGCCAGCACCACGTCGCGCCCGTTGTCCCACTTCTTGTGGGGGTGGAGCGGCAGGGGCGCGCCCTCGCAGCGCAGCGTCTCGCAGTCGGTCAGGCCCGACATGGCGCGCAGGCGCGCGGTGGCCTCGCGCGCCTTGTAGCCCTTGACCGCCGAGCCCACGCCCACGCTGACGGTCGGCCCGTGGGGGAACACCCAGCCGTAGAAGTCAGGCGAGATGCGCGCGTCGTAGATCACGTCGCACGAGGCGTGATCGAAGCCGCCTTCGGGGGCGCGCACGATCTCGTGGTAGGCGCTGACGCGAGGCGTGTAGGCGGCCTCCGGCACTTCCTGGCGGGCCACGGCGGAGACGGCGCCATCCGCCCCGATGACCATGCGGGCGCGCACCTTCGCCTCGATGGCCTGGCGACGACCGCCCTCCACCGGGCTGTAGACGAGCGTCATGCCGTCGCTGTCGCGTTCGATGCGCTCGAAGCGGCCGGCGGCGCGCTCGGCGCCGGCGAGGCGGGCGCGCTCGCGCAACCACTCGTCGAAGTCGTGGCGGTCGACCATGGCGACGAAGCCGCCGTCGATGGGCATGTGCACCTTGCGCTCGGAGGGCGCGACGATCCGCGCCCCGGCGATGCGCGCCACGATCAGGTGGTCGGGGATGTCGAACTCCTCGAGCATCCGCGGAGGCGCCGCCCCGCCGCACGGCTTGATGCGCCCCGCCTTGTCGAGCAGCAGCACCGAGCGGCCGGACGCGGCGAGGTCGGTCGCCGCCGTTGCGCCCGCAGGGCCGCCGCCCACCACCACCGCGTCGTAAGTCGGCATATCCATGGCAGGCCTCACGAGGTGATCGGCGCAGACGTCAGCGCGGGCGCAGCGGAGCGCTCGGCGGGCATGGCGCTGCGCAGCACGAGCACCGCGGCGACGACGAACAGCGCGCCCTCCACGACCAGCGCGGTGGCGTAGGCCGGAGCGGCCGCGCCGGACGCGGCGCGCACGCCGTCCACCGTCAGCGTCGCCAGCACGCCGCCGAGGCCGAAGGCGATCGCCTGCGCGGCCCCCCACAGCCCCATGCGCACACCTTCCCGATCGGGGGCGCCGGCGCCTACGCGCGCCATCATGGCGCCCACGGCCGAGACGGCGAAGACGCCGTCGCCCAGCCCCAGCGCGAACACCGCCGGCTTGATGGGGAAGCCCGGGCCGCTCATCGCCCCGAGCGCGACCGTTGCGAGCCCCACGGCGGCGGCGACGCACCCCCCCGCTGTCCAGCCGCCGAGCCCCGCCGCACCGCCGCGCCGCGAACCGACGCCGCCGGCCGCTGCGGTGAGCAGCATGCCGAGAAGAATGCCGCCGCGCTGCATGCCCATGAGTTCGGTGGACGCGCCGGGGCTGTAGCCGAACACCGCACCGGCCAGGGGCTCGAGCAGCAATTCCTGGCCGCTGTAGGCCAGCATGGCGGTGAAGATCACCAGGGCGAACCGCACCGTCTGCGGTTCGCTGGCGACCTGGCGCAGCGCCTCGCGAAACGGCGTGGCGGGGGCGACCCCGGCGGGCTCGGCCACCTCGCGCGGCTCGACGCCCCAGACCGCGAGCGCCGTCAGCGCCACGGCGACCACTGACACCGCGGCCGAAACCTCAAGCAGGCGAACGGGCGAGTAGGGCTCCAGCGCCTTGCCCGCCACGCCTGCGCACACGATGAAGCCGACGATCATGAGCACCCACGTCACCGTCGCCGCAGCCGGGCGGCGGCCGGGTGCGGTGCGCTCGGCCAGCAGTGTCAGCAGGCCCGTGCCCGCCGCGCCGATCCCCAGGCCGAAGCCGGCGAAGGCCAGGAACGCCAGGCCGCCGCCCAGCCAGGGCGAGGCTTGCATCAGCGTGGTCGCGCCCGCCGCGACGAAGGCGCACGCGGCGGCGCCCGCCATGCCGCCCAGGATGGTGGGCGTGCGGCGGCGGCGCGCGTCGGCCCCGTAGCCGAATCGCGGGCGGCTGGCCTGCACGAGGTAGTGCGCGGCGACGAGCACGCCGGGCACGATCGCCGGCAGGGCCAGCTCCACGATCATGATGCGGCTGAGGGTGGAGGTGGCCAGCACCGACAGCGCGCCGACCGCCGCCTGCACGAGACCCAGCCGCGCGATGTTCACCCAGCTCAGCGGGCGCAGGCTCACAGGCCCCGCACCGCGAAGGCGGCCACCAGCATGCCCAGCACGTAGAGGGTGGTGCCCGTGCCGTTGTACCACGGCGCCTTCTCGCGCGGCGCATCCAGGAGGCGGCGCATGAGCAGTATCTGCACCAGCAAGAGGGCGTCGATCCCGGCGGCGAACAGCGGGCGACCCCACCAGGCCAGGAGGCCCGCGGCCGCCAGCTGCGCCAGCGCCATGACGAGGCATGCCAGCCGCACCGCCGGGTCCACACCCAGCCGCACCGGCAGCGAACGGACGCCCATGCGCCGATCGCCCTCGATGGCCTTGAAGTCGTTCAGCGTCATGATGCCGTGGGCGCCCACGCTGTAGAGCGCCGCCAGCGCCAGGATCTTGCCGCCGGGGGCCGCGCCCGCCGCCACCACCGCGCCGGTGATCCACGGCAGGCCCTCGTAGCAGGCGGCCACGGCCGCCGGCCCCAGCCAGCCGTCCATCTTAAGCCGCAGCGGCGGTGCGCTGTAGGCCCAGGCCAGCGCCAGAGCGACGACGGCGGCGGCCAGCACCCAGGCGCCCAGCACGGCCGCCGCCAGCAGGGATACGCCCGTGCCGATCATCGCCAGCCACAGCGCCGAGCGCCCCGGCGCGCGGCCCGAGGGAACAGGCCGGTCCGGCTCGTTGATCGCGTCCACGTGGCGATCGAACCAGTCGTTCACCGCCTGGCTCGTGCCGCACACCAGCGGCCCCGCCAGGATCAGCCCGCCGACGATGAAAGGCGCACGCCCGTGCGCATGGCCCCCGGCCGACACCGCCCCGCAGCCGAAAGCCCACACCGGCGCGAACCAGGTGAGCGGCTTGAACAGCTCCACGGTGGTGCGCAGCGAGGGCCAAGCCCGGATGGGGGTGAGGCGATGGTCCAGGATCTCGTGCGCCATGCCGCGGCCCTGCCGGTCGATCAGTGAGGGCACGCTGGACCCGACAAAACGGAGCGTCAACCGCGCATTACGCGGCAGGGTCCTCGTCGGCGCCCTCGTCCATGTCGTAGCGGCGCAGCTTGAGATAGAGGCTCTGGCGCGACAGGCCCAGCAGGTCGGCGGCGGCTGCGCGGCCGCCCCCGGTCATGCGCAGCGCCTCGCGGATGCAGCGGCGCTCGATCTCCTCGTCCACGCGCCCGACGATGTCCTTCAGCGGCAGGCGCCCGACCATCTCGGCCAGCTGGTCGGCGCTGGCGAGCGACTCGCTGGGCGCGCGCTCAGGGCTGGTGAGCCGGCGGCCTACGTCGCGCACCAGCAGGCCGAAGGCGGGGCGCGGCCCCTCCTGCACGGCCACCGCCGAGATCTCGACCTCGGCCACCCCGCCCTGCTCTCCGCGCAAGGTGGTGGCGAACAGCCGCACGGTGCCGCCCTCCCGCAAGGCGCCGGAGAGCACGTCCAGGTCGACGTCGAAGCGGCCGAGATGGTCGGCCAGGGAAGTGCGCCGCGCCGCGCTCTCGCTCGGCAACTGCAGCATGGTCAGCATGGCGGCGTTGGCGGCCAGGATGCGGCCGTCGCGCTCCACCACGGCGAAGCCGTCGGGCAGGTCGCGCAGGGTGGCCAGCACGAGCGCGCGGCGCTCGCTGTCGGGATCGGCGGCCGCAGCGCCGGGCGAGGCGGCGAGGCGCAGCAGCACGAGGCTCACCCCATCCTCGCGCACCTGCACGGCGGAGGCCTTGTGCTCGCGCTCGTCGCCAGCGGTCTTGACGGTGATCTCCTCGCTCACCCCCTCCGCGGCGGCGTCGAGCTGGCTGGCCAGCGCCCGTGCGCTTTCCGGCTCGAAGGAGTCGAGCACGCGGCGGCCCGCGGAGCGGGCGGGGACAAGGCCCAGCATGTCGGCCGCGGCAGGGTTCACCTCGACGATGCGCCGCGTCTCGGCGTCTATGGTGACCATGCCGTCGGAGCTTATACGCGCCAGCATCCGGTAGCGCGTCTGCGCCTGGCGCAGACGGTCGTAGTCCGACTCGAGCTGCTGCTGGGCGCGCACAAGTTGCTGTTGCAGCGAGGCCGTCTGCGACAGGTCGCGCCCCACCGCGACCAGCAGGCCTTCGGCCTCCAGCGGCGCGATGGAGTAGGACAGCGGCAGGTCGCCGCCTGTGCCCGGGTGATTCACATGGCGCGGTCGCTGCGCGGTCTGCGATCCGCGCTCGGCGGCGGCCAGCATCTCCTCGACCTTGCCGCGGCTCTCGATCGTGACGGTGTCGACCCAGCGGCGACCGATCCAGCGGGCGGGATCGGCGCGGGCGAGCAGCGGATCGGAACTCCACGCCCCCAGAACTTCACCTGCATGGTCGAGGAGGAGCGCGAGATCAGCCGTTATCTTCAGCGCGTCCACGAAGGATTCGCGGCTGACCTCCGTCGGCAGAACTTTTTGCGTCGGCCCGCGCATGGGAGCCTCTCGTCGGCGACGCGTCGCCGGCTGGGGTGATGGTGCGCGTAAACTTTGGTTGCCGACACCCTATGTCAAGGCGGCTTGTCGCAGATTAGGTCAGGCGGCGACCTTCAGACGCTGGGTCAGCGTATCGGCTAGCACAAGGGTGGCCGCGCAATCAGCGGCGGTGCCGTCAGCCCCGATCATGCGGGCCAGCTCCGGGCGCTCCACGAACGGGCGTCCCCCGACGAGAATCGCTGGCGCCGCCGAGCGTGCGGCCGAACGCAGTTCGGCGACGAGGCGGCCGAGACCCTCCAGTCCCGCCTCGCAGGCGAGGGAGAGACCCACGACATCGAAGCCGCCGGCGCGCACCCGCGTCACAAGGTCGCGGGCGGTCGCGCCCTGGGGGGTGGTGACCTCCCACCCTGCACCACGGAAGGCCTCTGCGAGCATGGCCGGTCCGAAGATGTGCTGCTCGCCCGGCGCGGACGAGACCAGCACGCGCCGCAGCGGCCGGGTCGCCGCCTCGGGCGTCCAGGCGCGACCGACGCGGTGCAACAGCGCGTGCATTCGGCTCATAGCCATCGTCAGGGTGGCGAAGTCGCAGGTGTCGGCTTCCCACCGCTCGCCCAGGCTGCGGACCACCGGCGTCAGCACGCGCTCGCAGGCGTCAAGCGGCGTCGCGGCGTCGCACATGCGCCGCAGCAGGGCGGCGGGGCGGTCGAACGCACCGCGAGCGAAGGCGTCCACACAGACTTCAAGTCGCGCGGGCGTCACGGAGACTGAGCCTCGCGGCAGGTCGTCCAATGCGGAGACAAGGCGCGGGATCGAAGACTTGGCGGTCAAACCGCGCCCCTCCGTCAAGCGACCGTTACGTCGCTCCAGGTCGGTAGGCTGACTCCGATCCGCGTTGTGTTCAAGAGCGGCGGCTCGGCCCTGTGTGCGACGAAAAAGACGTCAAACATGGGAGACGTAAATCGGGATTGACGCTCCGTTTTCACGCTCCTACCGTCCTCTCAGGCGGATGGAAGGGCCAGCATGGCGCCCAACAGTTCCGGAGCGAGTCTCTACACGGCGGACCAGCGCCGCCGTCGCGACGCGTCGCCGTGGACGATGGTTCAGGCGGTGCTGGCGCCGCTGCAGATGCTGGCCATGCTGGTCAGCTTGGCGCTGATCGCAGGCTTCCTGACCACCGGCCGTGGCGAAGCGTTCGCTCTGTGCTCCGTCGTGCTGAAGACCGGTTTCCTCTACGCCATCATGATTACGGGCTCTATCTGGGAGCGCGAGGTGTTCGGCCGCTGGTTGTTCGCACCCGCCTTCTTCTGGGAGGACGTCGTCAGCATGGGCGTGATCGCCCTGCACACCGCCTATGTCGCCACCCTATTCGCCCATGCCTTGTCGCCGGTCGCGCTGAGCCTGCTCGCGCTGACGGCCTACGCGACCTACGCCGTCAACGCCGCGCAGTTCCTGTGGAAGTTGCGAAGAGCGCGCCTGTCCGACTCGCGGCGCGCGCCGGCTCCGCATCTCGCGGAGCCCGCCCTGTGAGCGCCACGGCGCCAGCCCGCCCCCCGGTGCTCCGCGAGCGCGGGCAGCGCGAGGTGTTCTGCGGGCTGACCAGCATCGTTTGGCTGCACAGGAAGATGCCCGACGCCTTTTTTCTCGTGGTTGGCTCGCGCACCTGCGCGCACCTGATCCAGTCGGCGGCGGGCGTGATGATCTTCGCCGAGCCCCGCTTCGCCACCGCCATCCTCGAGGAGCGCGACCTCGCGGGCCTGGCCGACCCGCACGAGGAGCTGGACCGCACCGTCGCACAGCTGCTCGAGCGCCGCCCCGAAATCCGCATGCTGTTCCTGGTGGGCTCCTGCCCTTCGGAGGTGATCAAGCTCGACCTCGGCCGCGCCGCCCAGCGGCTGGATGGGCTGCACGCCCCACAGGTGCGCGTGCTGAACTATTCGGGCAGCGGCATCGAGACCACCTTCACCCAGGGCGAGGACGCCTGCCTGGAGGCGCTGGTCGCCACCCTCGCCGCCGAACCGGCCGACGCCGAGCCGCAGCTTCTCGTCGCCGGCGCCCTGGCCGACGTGGTGGAGGACCAGTTCCGCCGCACCTTCGAGGCCATGGGCCTGCGCGTGGCGTTCCTGCCGGGCCGCAGCGCGGTGGCGCAGCCGGCGGTGGGGCCGCGCACCAAGGTTCTGCTCGCTCAGCCCTTCCTCAACGAGACCGCCCGCGTGCTGGAAGGCCGCGGCTGCGAGGTGCTGCTGGCCCCCTTCCCGCTCGGCGTCGAGGGCACCGACCTGTGGATCGCCGCCGCCGCCGAGGCCTTCGGGGTGGGGCCCGCACAGGTGGAGGCCGCCACCGGCCGCGCCCGCGACCGCGCGCGCCGCTCCGTCGAGGCGCGCCGTCCCGAGCTGGAAGGCCGCAGCGTTTTCTTCTTTCCGGATAGTCAGCTGGAGCCGTCGCTAGCGCGCATGCTGCACCGCGAGGCGGGCATGTCATTGCTGGAGGTGGGCACGCCCTACCTCAACGCGCGCCGCCTGGCCCCCGAACTGGCGCTGCTGCCCGCCGACGTGCAGCTCTCCGAAGGGCAGGACGTGGAGCTGCAGCTCGATCGCTGCCGCGCAGCGCGGCCGGACGTGACGGTCTGCGGCCTAGGCCTCGCCAATCCGCTGCAGGCGCAGGGGCTGACCACCAAGTGGTCCATCGAGCTCGTGTTCACGCCCATCCAGGGCTACGACCAGGCGGCCGACCTGCTCGGCCTGTTCGCCCGCCCGCTGGATCGCCAGCGGCGGCTGGCGGCGTAGCGCCATGAAGCTCGCCGCCTGGACCTACGAAGGCCCGCCTCACGTGGGGGCAATGCGCATCGCCGCGTCGATGACCGACGTGCACATGGTGCTGCACGCGCCGCAGGGCGACACCTACGCCGATCTGCTGTTCACCATGATCGAGCGAGGCACGCAGCGCCCGCCCGTCACCTACACCACCTTTGAGGCGCGCGACCTGGGCGCCGACACCGCCGGCCTGTTCCAGCGCGCCGTGCGCGAGAGCTATGCGCGCTTCCGCCCGGCGGCGCTGCTGGTCGCCGCCTCCTGCACCGCCGAGCTGATCCAAGACGATCCGGGCGGCCTCGCCGCTTCGGCGGGCGTGCCCTGCCCCGTCATCCCGCTCGAGCTGCCCGCCTACCAGCGCAAGGAGCTGTGGGGCGCGGCCGAGACCTTCTACAAGCTGGTGCGCGCCCTGGCCGGCGTTCACGCGCCGGCGGCCGGTGAACGCGCCGAGCGCGCGCCCGGGCCGCCGCGCTGCAACGTGCTGGGCGCCACGCGCCTGGGCTTCCGCAACCGCGACGACGTGCCGGAGGTGCTGGCGCTGCTGGCGGCGCTGGGCGTCGAGGTCAACGTCTGCGCCCCGCTCGGCGCCTCGGCGGCCGACCTGGGGCGGCTCGGCGAGGCCGACTTCAACGTGGTGCTCTATCCCGAGATCGCAGGGATCGCAGCGACCTGGCTGAAGCGCACCTTCGGCCAGCCCGCCACCACCGTCGTGCCGATGGGCGCGGGCGCGGTGCGCGCCTTTGTCGAGGAGGTGGCGGCGCTGGCCGGCGTCGACCCCGCCCCGGCGCTGGCCGCGCCCGAGCTGCGCGCGCCCTGGTGGTCGGCCTCGGTGGATTCGAGCTACCTCACCGGCAAGCGCGTCTTCGTGTTCGGCGACGCCAGCCACGCCATCGCCGCCGCCCGCGTGGCCCAGCACGAACTGGGGTTCGAGGTGGTGGGCCTGGGCACCTACGCCCGCGAACAGGCGCGCGAGGTGCGCGACGCGGCCAAGGCGCTCGGCCTCGAGGCGCTGGTCACCGACGACTACCTCGAGGTGGAGGCCGCCATCGCCGCCGCGCAGCCCGAACTGGTGCTGGGCTCGCAGATGGAGCGTCACATCGCCAAGCGGCTGGGCATCGGCTGCGCGGTGATCTCCGCCCCGTTCCATGTGCAGGACGTGCCCGCCCGCCACTCGCCGGTGATGGGGTGGGAGGGCGCCAACGTGCTCTTCGACACCTTCGTGCACCCGCTGGTGATGGGGCTGGAGGAGCACCTGCTCCACATGTTCCGCGACGACCCCGAGTTCCACGACGGCGCGGGCGCCTCGCACCTGGGCGCCCACCTGCCGCCCCCCGCCAACGACGAGACGGCCGCGCCCGCGGACGCCGCCGCCCCGGCCGAGCCCGAGGCGCCTTGGGCGGAAGCGGCCGAGCGCGAGCTGCGCAAGATCCCCTTCTTCGTGCGGGGCAAGGCGCGCCGCAACACCGAGACCTACGCACGGGCCCACGCCCTGCCGGAGATCACCCTCGAGACCCTCTACGACGCAAAGGCCTGGTTCGATGCCCGCAGAGCCTGACGCCTCAGTCCCGATCCGCGTGCTGATGGTCACGCTCGACCACCACATGGCGGGTGCGGCCGAGCGGGCGGGCGAGCGGCTGCGGCGCGACCTGCCGGGCCTGCGCTTCGACGTCCACGCCGCCGCCGATTGGGGAAAGGACCCGGCCAGCCTTACCCGCTGCAAGGCCGACATCGCGCGCGCCGACATCGTCGTCTCGACCATGCTGTTCATGGACGACCACGTGAAGGCGGTGCTGCCCGACCTGCAGGCCCGGCGCGAGCACTGCGACGCCATGCTGGGCGCCATGTCGGCTTCGGAGGTGATGAAGACCACCCGGCTGGGCGGCTTCCGCATGGACGGCGAGGCCAAGGGGTTGATGGGCCTGCTCAAGCGCCTCAAGGGCTCGCGCAAGCCGGGCGACGCCTCGGCCTCCTCCGGGGCCAAGCAGATGGCCATGCTGCGCCGCCTGCCGAAGATCCTGCGCTTCATTCCCGGCACCGCGCAGGACGTGCGCGCCTACTTCCTGGTGCTGCAGTACTTCCTGGCCGGCTCGGAAGAGAACACCGCCGACCTCGTGCGCCTGCTGGTGGACCGTTACGCCAGCGGCCCCCGCGCGGCGCTGCGCGGCGCGGTGAAGGTGGCTCCGCCGCAGGAATACCTGGACGTCGGCCTCTACCACCCGCGCCTGCCCGGCCGACTCACCGACGACGCGGCGCGCCTGCCCGCACCCGAGGCGCCCAAGGGCTTGGTCGGCGTGTTGGTGATGCGCTCCTACGTGCTGGCCGAGAACACGGCGCACTACGACGCGGTGATTTCCGCTCTGGAGGCGCGCGGCCTGCGCGTGCTGCCCGCCTTCGCCTCGGGGCTGGACGCGCGGCCCGCCGTCGACCGCTTCTTCATGAAGGAGGGGCGCCCCGTCGTCGACACCCTGCTCTCGCTCACCGGCTTCAGCCTGATCGGCGGCCCCGCCTACAGCGAGCAGGGCGCGGCCGAGGCCATGCTGGGCGCGCTGGACGTGCCCTGCGTCTCGGCCCAGGCGCTGGAGTTCCAGACGCTGGAGCAGTGGGAGACGGGCGCGCAGGGCCTCTCGCCGGTGGAAGCCACCATGATGGTGGCCATCCCCGAGCTGGACGGCTCGATCGCCCCAATCGTGTTCGGCGGTCGCTCGGCGCGGGGCGGCCCCGGCGGGCGCGACATGGCTCCGCAGATCGAGCGGGTTAACGCGCTTGCCGCCCGCGTCGCCCGGCTGGTGGCGCTGCGCCGCAAGGCCAACGCCGACAAGCGGGTGGCGGTCACCCTGTTCAACTTCCCGCCCAACGCGGGCGCGGTCGGCACCGCCGCCTACCTCGACGTCTTCGCCTCGCTCCACAACGTCATGCGAGGGCTGGAGGCCGAGGGTTACGACGTGGAGGTGCCCGCCACCGTCGACGACCTCCGGGCGCGCATCATCGGCGGCAATGCCGAGCGCTTCGGCGCGCCCGCCAACATCCACACGCGCATCCCGGTCAACGACCACGTGCGTCGCGAGCCTCACCTGGCCGAGATCGAGGCGCAGTGGGGCCCCGCCCCCGGCAAGCACGGGGCCGACGGCGCGGGCATTCAGGTCTGGGGCGAGCGCTTCGGCAAGCTGTTCGTCGGCGTGCAGCCCGCCTTCGGCTACGAGGGCGACCCCATGCGCCTTTTGTTCGAGGGCGGCTTCGCGCCGACGCACCACTTCAGCGCCTACTACCGCTGGCTGCGCGAGGATTTCGGCGCGGACGCCTACCTGCACTTCGGCACCCACGGCGCGCTGGAGTTCATGCCCGGCAAGCAGGTGGGCCTCTCCGCCGCCTGCTGGCCCGACCGGCTGATCGGCGAGGTGCCCAACGTCTACCTCTACGCCGCCAACAATCCCTCCGAGGGCCTCCTGGCCAAGCGCCGCTCGGGCGCGGTGCTCATCAGCCACATGACGCCGCCGTTGGCGCAGGCCGGGCTGTACAAGGGGCTGGTCGAGCTGAAGGGCTCGCTGGACCGCTGGCGCGCGCTGGCCCCTGACGCCGTCGAGCGCGAAACGCTGGTCACCGTGCTGCAGGCGCAGGCCTCGGCGCTCGACCTCGCCGCCGCCGAGCCGGCGTGGAGCGAGGGCGAGGCCGACCACCGCAGCGCCCGCCTCGTCTTCGCCCTGGCCGAGCTGGAGGCGACGCTGATCCCGCACGGCCTGCACGTGGTCGGCGGCGCGGGCGATGCGGCCGCGCGCGCCTCCACCCTGGCCGCCATGGCCGAGGCGGCGGGCGCCACCCTCTCCCCCGAATCGGCGCTGGCGCTGGTGCAGGGCGGCGAGGCCGAGGGCGTCGATCCCGCCCGCGCCGACGACCTGCGCCGCTGGGCGCAGCTTTTGGGCGAAGATCACGAGACGCCCGGCGTGCTGCGCGCGCTGGCCGGGCGCTACGTGCGCCCCGCCGCCGCGGGCGACCTCGTCAGCATGCCGGACGTGCTGCCCACCGGGCGCAACCTGCACGGCTTCGATCCCTACCGCCTGCCCAGCGCCGCCGCCGCCGCGGAGGGCGCGCGCCAGGCCGATCGCCTGCTCGCCCGCCATGCGCAGGATGGCCACGGCCTGCCCGAGAGCATCGCGCTGGTGCTGTGGGGCTCGGACACCATGAAGACCGAGGGCGGACCCGTCGCCCAGGCGCTGGCGCTGATGGGCGCGCGCGCCCGCTTCGACACCTACGGCCGGCTGTGCGGCGCCGAACTCACGCCCCTGGCGGAGCTGGCCCGCCCGCGCATCGACGTGGTGATGACGCTGTCGGGCATCTTCCGCGACCTCCTCCCCCTGCAGGTGCGCATGCTGGCCGAGGCCGCGCGCCTCGCCGCCGAGGCCGACGAGCCGGTGGAGCTGAACTTCATCCGCAAGCACGCCCTGGCCCGCATGGCCGCCGAGGGCTGCGACCTGTCGACCGCGGCCCTGCGCGTCTTCTCCAACGCCGAGGGGACCTACGGCGCCAACGTCAACCAGCTGGTGCAGTCGGGCGCCTGGGATGACGAGGCGGAGCTGGCCGAGACCTTCGCGCGCCGCAAGGGCCACGCCTACGGCTGCGACGGCGAGCCGGTGGCCGCTCCCGCCCTGCTCAAGTCGCTGCTGGCTGGCGTCGAGCTCACCTACCAGAACCTCGACTCCGTCGAGATGGGCGTCACCACCGTCGACCACTACGTCGACTCGCTGGGCGGCATGACGCGGGCGGTGAAGCTCGCCCGCGGGGGCGAGGCGACCCCCACCTACATCGGCGACTCCACCCGCGGCGACGGGCGCGTGCGCACCATGGCCGAGCAGGTGGCGCTGGAAACGCGCACCCGCCAGCTCAACCCGCAATGGTTCGAGGCCATGCTGGCCCACGGCCACGAGGGCGTGCGCCAGATCGAGACCGCGGTGACCAACACGCTGGGCCTCTCGGCCACCACCGGCGCGGTGGAGCCCTGGGTCTACCAGCGCCTGACAGAGACCTTCGTGCTCGATCCCGCCATGCGCGAGCGCCTGGCCACGCTGAACCCCGGCGGCGCGCTGCGCCTGGCCAACCGCCTGGGCGAGGCCTGCGACCGCGCCTATTGGCAACCCGACCCCGCCACCCTGGCCGCCCTGCGCGACGCCGGCGACGAGCTGGAGGACCGCCTGGAAGGCGTGCTCCCGCCCGCCGCGGTCTCAGCCAAGCGCGCGCCGATGGAGATCGCCGTATGAGCACGCTCTTGCTCGACCGTTCGCGCATGGCCGCCGCCGCCGGGCGCGCCCCTCGGCGCGGCGAGGACGGCGAAGGTTCGGTGCAGGTCAAGGCCGATCCGCAGTGGGATTTGGGGACCGCCAAGGTGTTCGCCGTCTACGGCAAGGGCGGGATCGGCAAGTCGACCACCTCGTCGAACCTGTCGGCCGCCTTTTCCAAGCTCGGCAAGCGGGTGCTGCAGATCGGCTGCGATCCCAAGCACGACTCGACCTTCACCCTCACCAAGAGCCTGGTGCCCACGGTGATCGACGCGCTCGAGCAGGTGGACTTCCACGCCGAGGAGCTGCGGCGGGAGGACTTCGTATTCGAGGGCTTCGGCGGCGTCATGTGCGTGGAGGCCGGCGGCCCCCCCGCCGGCACCGGCTGCGGCGGCTATGTGGTCGGCCAGACCGTGAAGCTGCTCAAGCAGCACCACCTCCTGGACGACACCGACGTGGTGATCTTCGACGTGCTGGGCGACGTGGTGTGCGGCGGGTTCGCAGCCCCCCTGCAGCACGCCAGCCGCGCCTTGATCGTGGCGGCCAACGACTTCGACTCGATCTTCGCCATGAACCGCATCGTCCAGGCCATCAGCGCCAAGGCGAAGAACTACGAGGTGCGGCTGGGCGGGGTGATCGTGAACCGCTCGGCCGCCACCGACCAGGTGGAGCGCTTCAACGCGGTCTCGGGCACGCAGACGCTGGCGCACTTCCCCGACCTGGACGTGATCCGCCGTTCGCGCCTGAAGAAGGCGACCCTGTTCGAGATGGAGAGCTCGCCCGAACTCGAGGCGGTGAAGACCGAATACCTGCGTCTGGCGCAGAGCCTGTGGGACGGGGTGGAGCCCCTGCCCGCCGTCTCGCTCAAGGACCGCGACATCTTCGAACTCCTGGGTTTCGAGTGATGGACGCGCGCGTGTCGCCCTACCTGCAGCGCCGCGCCGAGCTGCAGGACTACTTCGACCGGACCGCGCTCGACACCTGGGCGAAGCTGACGGCCGACGCGCCGGTGAAGGGCATTCGCGCCACGGTGCGGGCGGGGCGCGACGCCATGCGCGCCGCCCTGCTCTCCTGGTTGCCGGCCGACCTCGGTGGCGCGCGCGTGCTGGACGCGGGCTGCGGCACCGGCGCGCTCGCGCTGGCGGCGGCCGAGCGCGGCGCGCAGGCGGTGGGCGTCGACCTTTCGCCGGCCCTCACCGAACTGGGCCGCGAGCGGGCCCACGCCATCGCAGCCCCCGGATCGCTGACGCTGCAGGCGGGCGACATGCTCGACCCCCGGCTGGGCGAGTTCGACCACGTCGTCTGCATGGACGCGCTGATCCACTACGCGCCCGACGATGCGGTGCACGCGCTGGCGCTCCTAACCGCGCGCGCCACGCGCTCGGTGATCTTCACCTTCGCCCCCGCCACGCCCGCCCTGCAGGCCATGCTGGCGGTGCGCGGCCTCGTGCCCCAGGCGCGCAAGGCCCCCGCGCTGAAGCCCGTGAGCCACGCCGAGCTGGTGCGCCGCATCGCCGCCGAGCCCTCGCTGGCCGGGTGGCGGCCCGCCCGCACCCACCGGGTCTCCGGCGGGGTCTACGCCTCGCAGGCGCTGGAGCTGGTGCGCGCATGAAGCTGGGCGAGCGCCTCACCGGCATGAGCGCGCGCTTCGGCCCGCAGCTCCTGCCGTTCGCCGACGCGGCGAGCGAGGGGCTGCCGCTGTCGCGCCTGCTGCGGATCGCGCTGATCCAGGTGTCGGCCGGGCTGACGCTGGTCCTCATGAACGGCGTGCTCAACCGCGTGCTGATCGTGGAGATGCACATCGCGGCTTTCTGGGTGGGCCTGCTGATCGCGCTGCCCATGCTCTCGGCGCCCATCCGCGCGCTGATCGGCTTCAAGTCCGACACCCACCGCTCGTTCCTGGGCTGGAAGCGCACGCCCTACGTGTGGTTCGGCACCATGCTGCAGTTCGGCGGCCTGGCCTTCACGCCCTTCTTCCTGCTGCTGATCGGCTACCGCACCGGCGCGGCCGCCACGCTTGGCCTGGTCGGCGCGGGCGTCGGCTTCCTCATGACCGGCTTTGGCATGCACCTGGCGCAGACGGCCGGCTTGGCTCTGGCCTCAGACCTCGCACCGCCGGAGCGCCGCCCGCGCGTCACCGCCCTGCTCTACGGCGTGCAGCTCCTCGGCATGGCGGTGAGCGCGCTGTTCCTCAACCGCCTGCTCACCCCGTTCGGCCCGCTTCGCCTGGTGCAGGTGCTGCAGGGCGCGGCGGTGGTGTGCGCAGGCCTGAACCTGGCCGCGCTCTACAAGCAGGAGACGCCAAATCTCGCCGCCACCTCGCCCGACGATCCGCAGATCCGCTTCGGCGAGGCCTGGAGGCGCTTCTCGCACGGCGGCCGCGCCTCGCGCCTGCTCGTCGCCGCCGCGCTCGGGGGGGCGGGTTTCGGGATGCAGGACGTGCTGACCGAGCCTTTCGGCGGCCAGGTGCTGCACATGACGGTGGGCGCCACGGCCGGCCTCACCGGCCTGTTCGCGCTGGGCGCCGTCTTGGGACTGAGCTTCGCCGCTCGCGCCCTGCCCAAAGGCATGGATCCCTGCCGGCTGGCCGCGATCGGCGCCATCATCGGCGTTCCGGGCTTCGTGCTGATGTCGCTGTCCGCGCCGCTGGGCAGTCCGGCGCTCCTCTCGGTCGCCAGCGGCGTGCTCGGCCTAGGCGCCGGCCTGTTCGGCGTGGGCGTGCTGAGCGCGGCCATGGGCTTCGCCGACGCCGCCGGCGGCGGGCTGGCGCTGGGGGCCTGGGGCGCGGTGCAGGCCGGGTCGGCCGGAGTCGCCACCCTGCTTGGCGCCGGGCTGCGCGACCTGATCGGCGGCCTGGCCGCCAAGGGCGCGCTGGGGGCTGGGCTGGCCGGCGCCTCGGCGGGCTACCTCATCGTGTTCCAGCTCGAGATCGTGCTGCTCTTCGCCACCCTCGCCGCCCTGGGCCCGCTCGTGAGCCGCGCGCGTCCCTCAACCCCCGCCGCGTTCGGCCTCGCCGAACTTCCCGGCTAGCCTCGGAAGGAATATCGCCATGCACTGGGGCTGGACCACCAAATACTTCGACGCCACCACCATCCTGCTGTTCGCCTTCCTCATCTTCTTCCTGTGGCTGTGCTATTATCTGCTGCAGGAGAACAAGCGCGAAGGCTACCCCATGTATTCGCCCGAAGGCGGCCGCGAACTGGGCTTCCCGGAACCTCCTGGCCCGAAGACATACGAGACGTTCCATGACGGGCTCGTCACCCTGCCCAACAATCGTCCTCTCCGGAAGCTTGCGCTGGAACCGCTGTTCTTCTTCCCCGGCGCCCCGCTCACGCCCACGGGCGATCCCATGGTCGATGCCGTGGGCCCAGCCAGCTTCGCCCAGCGCGCCACCACGCCGCTGCTCACCTGGAACGGCGAGGCGCTGGTGCGGCCGCTGCGCGACGTGGCCCAGCACTGGAGCATTGATAAGAACGATCCGGATCCGCGCGGCATGCTCGTGTTCGGAGCCGACAAGAGGCTCGCGGGCGAAGTTGTCGACGTGTGGATCGATCAGACCACCATGATCATCCGCTACCTGGAGGTGGCGCTGGCCTGGGACACCGCCGACCACGTGATGCTGCCCATGGCCATGACCTGGATCAACGGCCCCAAGCGGCGCATCTCCACCCGCGCGGTGATGGCCGGCCAGTTCGCCAAGGCGCCGCGGCTTTCCAGCCGCGACACAATAACCGCTCGCGAAGAGGACCAGGTAAGCGCTTACTTCGCCTCGGGTTTCCTCTACGCCACGCCCCAGCGTTCCGAGCCTCTGATCTGAGCCCCGCCATGCGCCTCGCCGTCCGCACCGCACCGCCCGTCAGCCTCAAGGGCGAGCCCCTCCGGGGCCTTCCCGGCCCTCTTCCCGAAGGCGAGACCATGCTCTGGCAAGGCGCGCCCGACTGGAAGGCGCTGGCCGTGCGCGCCTTCCACGTGCGCGCGGCCGTGGGGCTGGCGATGGCCATGGCGGCTGCGAGCGCGATCGGCGCGATCGCGGGGCACATGCCGCCTGCACGCATCTTCGCCGCTCTGGTCGGGCCGCTCCTGGCCGGTGGAGCGCTGGCGGGCCTTTTGGCCTTCTCGGCATGGATCAACGCGCGCGTGTCGATCTACACGGTGACGAGCCGGCGCGTGGTGATGCGGATCGGCTTGGCCATCCCGCTCATCATCAACCTCCCGTTCCGCGAGATCGCCGATGTGAGCCTGGCCGAGCACCCCGACGGCTCGGGAGACGTAGCTCTGGCCTGCGCAAAGGACGCGCGCCGCCTCAGCGTGCTGATGCTGTGGCCGCACGTCCGTCCCAACCGCCTGACCCGTCCGCAGCCCGTGCTGCGGTGCGTGCCCGACGCGCACCGGGCCGCCGCAGCGCTGGTGGGCGCCATGCGCACCGCCGCCGCCGAGAGCCCCGACATCGTCGAGGCCGAGCACCCCGCCGCCCCCGTACGTCGCCCGGCCTCTGCGCGGCCGCGGCTGGTCCCTTCCCCCGTCGGCTCGGCGCGGGAGACCGCCTGATGTCGGCCTTCGACCGGCCCATCCCCATGTCGGTCGTCATCGGCGGCGGCCTTCTGATGAGCGTGGCGATCGGCGTCACCGCGCTCGCCCACAACGCCATCGCGCATGCGCCGCCGCGCACCCCCAATGTGGATGCGAGCCGCCTGCTCCTGGCGCGCGAGGCGCCTGACGGGGTGCTGACGCTGGCTGGGCTGGACGGGCGCACCCTGCGCACCTTCCCCGCCGGCGGCGACAGCTTCCTGCGCAGCGTGGTGGAGAAGCTCGACGTGGACCGCGACGCCCAGCACGTGCCGGGCGACCCGCCGATCCGGCTGGTGCGCTGGACCACGGGCCGCCTCTCCATGGTCGACCCCGCCACCGGCCGCGACATCTCGCTCGACAGCTTCGGCCCCGGCAACGCCGCCGACGCCGCTTCGCTGCTCACCGCGAGGGGCGCATGAGCCGGCGCCGCGTCACCGCCCCGTGCACGCTGGACATCGAGGTCTCGGCCGACAGCGTGCATGCGCATGTGGCGCTGGACGGGGTGGAGGTGGGCCCGGGCGACAAGGTGCAGGTGCACGGCGCTCCGGCGCGCGTCGCCTTCGGGGAAAGGCTGCAGTTGCAGCGCATGGCCACCGTGACCCGCGCAGGCCCGCTCGAACGGATCTGGACGCGAACCGCCGCACGTTTCGAGCTCACCGAGCTGTTCGAAGTCAGCTTCTCGCCGGGAGGGCTGTGATGAGCGCCACAGCCACACTGCCCGGGGAGTTCGCCGCGCCGCCCGCGCTCGACACCACCGCCCACGCCGCCCACGATACGGTGCTCAGCCCGCGCTTCTACACCACCGACTTCGCCGAGCTCGACAGGACCGATGTGACGCCGGTGCGCCGCGAGTGGGACGCGCTGATCGCCGAACTGGCCGAAGATCAGAACCGCACCCACTTCCGCCGCACCGCAGACTGGGAGCGCATCTCGCTCGACGATCTGGAGCCCGAGTTGCGGCGCGAGTTCACCGACTTCCTGGTCAGCTCGCTCACCGCCGAATTCTCGGGCTGCGTGCTCTACAGCGAAATGAAGAAGCGCGCCACCAACCCAGACATCAAGGCGCTGTTCAGCTATATGAGCCGCGACGAGGCCCGCCACGCCGGCTTCATTAACGACGCCCTGCAGGAGTTCGGCATCGGCGTCGACCTCAGCTTCCTGACCAAGACCAAGAAGTACACCTTCTTCAAGCCCAAGTTCATCTTCTACGCGACCTACCTGTCGGAAAAGATCGGCTACGCCCGCTACATCACCATCTTCCGCCACCTGCAGCGTAATCCCGACAAGCGCTTCCACCCGATCTTCAAGTGGTTCGAGCGCTGGTGCGCCGACGAGTTCCGCCACGGCGAGGCCTTCGCGCTCCTCATGCGCTCCGACCCCAAGCTGACCTCGGGGCTGAACCGGCTGTGGATCCGCTTCTTCGTACTGGCGGTGTTCGCCACCATGTACGTGCGCGACCACGCGCGACCGGCCTTCCACAAGGGCCTAGGGATCGACCCGACCGACTACGACTTCAAGGTGTTCCGGCTGACGAGCGAGATCTCGCGCCAGGTCTTCCCCGTGACGCTCGACCTCGACCGGCCAGGCTTCAAAGCCGGGTTGCAGCGGCTGGCCACGCTCTCCGCACGGATGGACGCCGCCAAGCGGCGCGGCGGTCCGCTCGCCGCCATCGCCCGCGCCGGCCTGATCCTGCAGGCGGGCGTCACCTTCGCCAGCCTCTTCCTCGCCCGCGCCGAGCGCCACGAGCTGCCGGCGCATATCGGCCTGGCCCCGGTGTGGTAGGACACAGCACGTGACCTTCCACCTGTACCCCGTGCTTTTCGGCCTCTTCGTCTGGTGGTCGTCGACCGTCCTGATCGTCTATCTCGACGGCCTGCCGCAGAAGACCTTCAAGTGGAGCCTGATAGGCGCCACCGTGGTGCTCGCCGCCTCGCTTTGGGGGCTGTGGGCCAGCGCGCGATCGCCCACCGTCGGCGGCGCCTACGCCGCCTTCGCTTCGGGGGTGTTCGCCTGGGGCTGGCAGGAGATCAGCTTCTACATGGGCGCGGTCACCGGCCCACGGAAACAACCCTGCCCGCAGGGCTGCAGCGGCTGGGCGCACTTCGTCCACGCCATCCAGACCAGCCTGTGGCACGAGCTGGCCATCATCGGCTCGGCGGTGGCCATCGCGGCGCTGACCTGGGGCCAGCCGAACCAGATCGGGCTGTGGACCTTTTTGGTGCTGTGGTGGATGCACCAGAGCGCGAAGCTCAACGTCTTCCTCGGCGTGCGCAACCTGCAGGAGGAGTTCCTTCCCGAGCACCTGACCTTCCTCAAGAGCTTCCTCACCAAGAAGCCGATGAACATGCTGTTCCCGTTTTCGGTGACGATCTCCACGGTGATCACCGCCTGGCTCGTGGCCCGCGCCTTGGCGCCCGGCGCCTCGCCCTTCATCCAGGCGGGCTTCACCTTCCTGGCCGCCTTCATGGCCTTCGCGGTGCTGGAGCACTGGCTGCTGGTGCTGCCGGTGGACGCCACCAAGGTGTTCGCGCCGGGGCTGAAGAGCCGCAAGGGGCCGTCCAAGCCGTTCGACGCCGAGGTGGTCGCGGGCTTCCTGGGCGCCGGCAAGACCACCATGATGCGCCGTCTCCTGGCCGAGGCCGACCCGGCGGTGAAGACGGTGGTTCTGGTCAACGACTTCGGCGAGCTGGGGCTGGACGGGGCGCGCCTCTCCGGCCAGGGCGCCGAGGTTGTGGAGCTGCCCAACGGCTGCATCTGCTGCTCGCTGAAGGCGGACCTGGGGAACCAGCTTAAGGATATCGTCGGCCGCCTCTCGCCCGACCGGGTGCTGATCGAACCCTCCGGCGTGGCCGACGTGGCCTCGCTGCTGGCGGTGCTGAACAAGCCCGACATCGCGCCCATGCTGCGCAAGCTGGAGGTCACCACGCTGGTGGACGCCGGGGCCTTTTTGGAGGACCACGCGCGGCTGCCCGACTACTTCCGGGCGCAGGCGCGGCTGTCGCCCACCATCCTCGTCTCCAAGACCGACCTCGCCACCGCCGCCCAGCGCCGGCTGGTCGAGCACACCCTGCGCGACCTCAACCCCTCGGCCCGGATCGGGGTCGTGCACCACGGCGTGGTGACCGCCGGCGCCGAGCCCGCACCGGCCCAGCCCAGCGTGCACGCTCATGCCGAGCCTGACCACGGGCACGACCACGCGGGGCATGACCATGCGCACGGGCATGATAATGGCCATGGTCACGGTCATGGAGAGCGCGTCGGCCACGGCCACGATGCGCTGGGCTTCGTGCAATGGAGCGGGCGGCTGACCGCCGACGCCGTTTCGGTCGACGTGCTGGAGACGCTGCTGGAGGCGCTGGCCGACGGCGCATACGGCCCGGTGCGCCGCGCCAAGGGCCTGGTGCGCGCGCCCGGCGGCTGGATCGCCTTCGACCTGGCCGGCGGCCGCGTGAACCTCTCGGCCTGGCTCCCCGCGCCGGGCGAGGCGCCGCGCGCCGCTGTGATCGGCCCCGATCTCGACCTCGCGGCCATCGAAGCCGCCTTCGCCGCCCTGGGCCGCCCGGCCCAGACCTCTCCCGTCCTCACCCAAGCCGCGTGATCGCCGCCATGAGCACCCCCTACCTCGACGCCTTCGAAGCCGCCGTCGCCAAGGTGAAGGACGAGGGCCGCTACCGCGTCTTCGCCGACATGAAGCGCCACCGCGGGCACTTCCCCCGCGCCACCTGGACGCGGGAGAACGGCTCGGAGAGCGAGGTCGTGGTGTGGTGCTCCAACGACTACCTCGGCCAGGGCCAGAACCCGGTGGTGGTTGAGGCCATGATGACCGCCCTGGACGAGGCGGGCACGGGCTCGGGCGGCACGCGCAACATCTCGGGCACCACCCACTGGCACGTGCAGTTGGAGCACGAGTTGGCCGACCTGCACGGCAAGGGCGCGGCGCTGCTGTTCACCTCCGGCTACGTGGCCAACGAGGCGGCGCTGTCGACACTGGCGGCCATCCTCCCCGGCCTGGTGATCTTCTCGGACTCCGAGAACCACGCCTCGATGATCGCGGGCATCAGGAACGGCCGCGGCGAGCGGCACATCTACCGCCACAACGACCTCGACCACCTGGAGGCGCTGCTGGCCTCGGCGCCCGCCAACGTCCCCAAGCTGATCGCCTTCGAGAGCGTCTATTCGATGGACGGCGACATGAGCGACATCGCCGCCACCATCGCGCTCGCCAAGAAGTACAACGCCCTCACCTACCTGGACGAGGTGCACGCGGTGGGCATGTACGGCAAGCGCGGGGCGGGCGTGGCCGAGCGCGACGGCGTGATGGGCGACATCGACATCGTCGAGGGTACGCTGGGCAAGGCCTTCGGCGTCATGGGCGGTTACATCGCCGCGGCGCCCGCGGTGGTCGACGCCATCCGCTCGTTCGCCTCCGGGTTCATCTTCACCACCTCCATGCCGCCGGCGCTGGCGGCGGGCGCGGCGGCTTCGATCCGTTGGCTCAAGCAGCACCCCGAGATGCGCGACCGCCACCAGGAGCGCGCCGCCACCCTCAAGCGCCGCTTCCGCGAGGCGGGCCTGCCGGTGATGGCCAGCTCGACCAGCCACATCGTGCCTGTGCTGGTGGGCGACCCCGTGCACACCAAGCTGGTCTCCGACATGCTGCTGGAGGACCACGGCATCTACGTGCAGCCGATCAACTACCCCACCGTGCCTCGTGGCGCGGAGCGCCTGCGCTTCACGCCCACCCCCTTCCATACCGACGGCATGCTGGACTCGCTCGTCGGCGCGATGGACGCGCTGTGGAGCCGCTGCAACGTCGCGCGCATGGGCGGCGTCGCGGCGTAGTGCGCGCCCTGCCTTTTCCGCGGTTCCCGGCGAACGCCGGGATCCAGGTTTAGAAGCTTGCGCCTGGGATAGCGCTAAAGGTCCTGCGCCGCCCTTTCGTCGATCGCTTGAGCTGGGGTCCTGGCAGTCGCCGGAAAACTCGGAGGCAGGCGGAAAAGGCGGGCGGCCTACGGCGACGCCACGGCCCCTGCGGTCGCATAGCGCTGCGCCACTTGGTCGTAGCGATCCCACACCCGCCCGTCGGCCAGAGAGCGCAGCAGCTTGAGGTACTCGGCGTGCGACCACGCGAGAGGCGTGGCCGAGCCCGTGCCCTGGCCAGGCGGCTCGCTCCCGCCGCTGGCGCCCACGCCGTCGTAGACCTGCTCGGGGATCATCAGGCCGGCGTTGGCGAACAGCTCCATGGCATGGGCATAGGTGTCGCGGATACGCGTGCGCTCGGCGAGCGACAGCGGCCCGGCGAGGGTGGCGCGCGCCACCTCGTAGGTCCCGCGTTCGCCGGTGAAGATCGGCCACACCCGGCCGCGCTGGGTGGGGCTGTCGCGGCCGGAGGGCGTGACGCCGCCGAAGCCGCGGCCCGTGGCGGTGTCCTCGCCGTAGCCGTCCCAGCCGTAGCGCCGCCATCCGGGATACTCACCGGTCTGGCCCGGAAAGCGGAACAGGTAGTGGATGCGCGCCTCCTGCGGCAGCGAGGTGTCGTCGATCTCGGGAAGGCTGGCGGTGATCGAGGGCGCATCGGCCCGGCGCACGCCGTAGCGCACCAGCTCGAGGAAGCCCGCGTCCAGCATCCGGTCTTGCGCGACCGACGGCTTGCCGTTGCGCCCGTTCACCTCGCTGTGCCCGTCGGGCCGGCCATCGGGGGAGATGCGCTCGAAGTAGCGATGGTGGCCGTAGGCCCCGTCGGTGGTGAACATGGTGCGCTCGACGCCGGCCGAGTATCCGTCGGCGGCGGTGCGATAGCGGGCGGCGCCCAGCCCATCGCCCGCAGCATCCGCCAGATCGGCGGCGGCGACCAGGCCGGTGATCTCGGCCGCGGTGGTGGACGGCGAAAAGCCCGGCTGCTCCTCCCATCGCTCGGTCTGGGTCTTCGGCGGCGTGACGAGCCCCTGGTTCACCGTGCCCTTGGTGAAGTCTACCTCACCGCCGGCCACCAGGAAGTCGGCCGCGGGCCTGAGGCTCGAGCGGTAGAGCGCGGTGGCGTGCGCCTTGGTGATCCAGCCGGCGCGCAAGAGCTTGTCGGCCAGCATGATCGGCATGGCGCTCTGGTCCAGCTGCACGCTGGTCCACTCGGGCGTGCCGTCCACGTGGGTCTTCTGCAAAAACCAGCCGGAGGCGCCACGATTGCCGGGCGTGCCCGGCCGCACCTGCACGGTGTGCAGGTAGTCGAGCGCCTTGACCGGCGTCTCACGGTCGCCCAGCGCCATCAAGGCGGAGGCCACCTGGTAGAAGTCGCGCGGCCACACCGCCTTGTAGCCGGTCTGCACCTCGGTCGCCTGCACGAGCGTGCCCCACGGGTTGGAGAGCGAGGCGATCAGCGCGCCGGGATAGGTCTTGTCCTCCTGCGCCTTGAGCACCATCGCGCTGGCGTAGGCCAGCCTGCCGCCGTCCCCCGCCTGCGCCGCCACCCGCGGCAGCTCCGACAGCCCGTCGAGATAGTCGGCCCAGCCCGGCCGGCCGTGGCCGCCCTCGTAGGCGGCGCGCACAGCCGCGTAGCCGCGCTTCAGCGAGCCCGTGGCCGCCGCGGTCGCCTGCGCCTGGGTGCGGCCGAAGCCCAGCACCACGTCATAGGTGCGCTCGCCGCCGGCGGGCACGTCGTCCAGCCTGGCCGAGAGCGCCACATTGCCAGTCTGCGCACCGGTGGTGTCGTAGGCGGCCAGCTTGCCGGTGCGCCGCAGCTGCGTCTCGCCGTCCGAGGCGCCCACGAAGCCCACCGAAGTCGCCACAAAGGGGCGCGAGGCGGCCATCACCAAGTGGGTGTCGCCCTCCCAGGCGTGCAGCACGCCTTGCGCGGCCTCGGCCTGGTCACCAGGACCCGTTCCCGCCATCTGCGGATCGGCCAGAAGGTAGGGGGTGAGCCGCGCCCCCTTCGACCGTACGATCACCCGCAGCACCACGGCGTCGGTGTCCGGGTCGGTGAAGACGTGCTTCTCGATCTCGAAGCGGCCGCCCTTGTCGGTGGTGGTCAGCTTGTAGTCGAGCGCACACGGGCGGCCTTTCGCGTCGGTGGCGAGGTAGGCGGTGCGCCAGGCCGTGTCGCCGTCCTCGCGGGCGGTGAAGCCGTCGCCGGCCACCGCCACCTGCAGCTCGCGCAGCTGCGCCTGATGGATCAGGCCAAACATCACCTCGGTGAGCCGCCCCTGCGCCACCGAGAACCACACCTTCGAGCGCGCATGGCCGGCGCCGTAGGGCGCGTACGACGTGCCGATCCCCGTCTTGCCGGCATAGGCCCAGGTTCCCGGCGCGCCGGGGGCGCCAGGGGCGGTCGCCGCGTGGGCCGCGCCGAGTCCTCCAGCCGCGGCCCAAAGCCAGGCCGCCGTCGCCGCTCCGCCGCATCGCCGCATCGCCGTCTCTCCCAAGGTCTCGTCTGCGGCGCACGTCGCTACGCTTCAGGTCGCGCGATCGACAATCGCTGGATGCCGCCATGGTGGCCCCGGCGAAGCGGGAGGATCAAGCGCTCAGGCGTCGCGTTTTACGATCACACACGGAGGAAGCCATGTCCGCCAAACGTCCGTCCGACCCCGCAGCCACAGCGCACGAGGATCTCGCGCCCGGGGCCGCAGGCGCGCCGCCACGCCACGCCAGCGCGCCGCCGGAACACGATCCCAAGGGCGCAGGCGCGAAGACCCGCACGAACCCCCACACGGGTGAGCCCTCGAAGGGCCGGCCCGACACCGCCGGCACGGGCTGAGCTAGCCGGTGGCCTACTCCGGGGCCGACGCACACGCAGCGCCGGCTGAACACGACGACGCCCGCCGAGGGATCCCGGCGGGCGTCGAAGGTCTCAGACGTGGTTGAAGGCGATCAGGCGAGGATCTTGGCCACGACGCCTGCGCCGACGGTGCGGCCGCCTTCGCGGATGGCGAAGCGCAGCTTCTCCTCCATGGCGATGGGGGTGATCAGCTCCACCTCCAGCTCGGCGTTGTCGCCGGGCATGATCATCTCCACGCCCTCCTTCAGCTTGACGATCCCCGTCACGTCGGTGGTGCGGAAGTAGAACTGCGGGCGGTAGTTGGTGAAGAACGGCGTGTGGCGACCGCCCTCCTCCTTGGTCAGGATGTAGGCCTCGGCCATGAACTTGGTGTGGGGCGTGATCGAGCCCGGCTTGCACAGCACCTGGCCGCGCTCCACGTCCTCGCGCTTGGTGCCGCGCAAGAGCACGCCCACGTTGTCGCCGGCCTGGCCCTGGTCGAGAAGCTTGCGGAACATCTCGACCCCCGTGCAGGTGGTCTTCTGCACCGGGCGGATGCCCACGATCTCCACTTCCTCGCCCACCTTGACGATGCCGCGCTCGACGCGGCCGGTCACCACCGTGCCCCGGCCGGAGATCGAGAACACGTCCTCCACCGGCATCAGGAAGGGCATGTTGATGGGGCGCTCGGGCTGGGGGATGTAGTCGTCCACCGTCTTCATCAGCTTGAGCACGGCTTCCTCGCCGATCTCGGGCGTCTTGCCCTCGACCGCCGCCAGCGCGCTGCCGGGCGTGATCGGGATGTCGTCGCCGGGGAAGTCGTAGGAGCTGAGCAGCTCGCGCACCTCCAGCTCGACGAGCTCCAAGAGCTCGGCGTCGTCGACCATGTCGACCTTGTTGAGGAACACCACCAGCGCCGGCACGCCCACCTGGCGGGCCAACAGGATATGCTCGCGGGTCTGCGGCATGGGACCGTCGGCGGCGGAGCACACCAGGATCGCGCCGTCCATCTGGGCCGCGCCGGTGATCATGTTCTTCACGTAGTCGGCGTGGCCCGGGCAATCGACGTGGGCGTAGTGGCGGTTGGCCGTCTCGTACTCGACATGGGCGGTGTTGATGGTGATGCCGCGCGCCTTTTCCTCGGGCGCCGCGTCGATGTCGGCGTAGCTCATCGCCTTGGCGCCGCCCGCCTTGGCCAGCGTCATGGTGATCGCCGCCGTCAGCGTCGTCTTGCCATGGTCCACGTGACCGATCGTGCCGATGTTGCAGTGCGGCTTGTTCCGCTCGAACTTTTCCTTGGCCATCTTTAGCTCCAGACCCCAGAGGGGTCGTCAAAGGTTTCTGGGGTTGATTAAGCGAACTTCTTGATCACTTCGTCGGCGACGACTTGCGGCACCGGCTCGTAGTGGTCGTATTGCATTGTGAACTGGGCGCGGCCCTGGCTCATCCCGCGCAGGTTCGACACATAGCCGAACATGTTGGCGAGCGGCACGAAGGCGGTGACCACCTGCGCATTGCCCCGCTGGTCGGTGCCTTGGATCATGCCCCGGCGGCTGTTCAGGTCGCCGATGACGTCGCCCAGGTATTCGTCCGGGCTCAGCACCTCGACCTTCATTATCGGCTCGAGCAGCTTGGGAGCGCCCTTCTCGCGCAACTCCCGGAAGGCGGCGCGCGAGGCGATCTCGAAAGCTAGGACCGAGGAGTCCACGTCGTGGTACTTGCCGTCGGTCAACGTCGCCTTGAAGTCGATCAGCGGGAAGCCGGCCAACAGGCCATTGTCCTTCACCGACTCCAAACCTTTTTCCACACCCGGAATGAAGTCCTTCGGGATGGCGCCGCCGACGATCTTGCTCTCGAACACGAAGCCCGAGCCCGGCTCGCCCGGCTCGAAGGTGATCATCACGCGCGCGAACTGGCCCGTGCCGCCGGTCTGCTTCTTGTGGGTATAGTCGATATCCGCCCGCTTGCCCAAGGACTCGCGATAGGCCACCTGCGGCGCGCCGATGTTGGCGTCGACCTTGTAGGTGCGGCGCAGGATGTCGACCTTGATGTCAAGGTGCAGCTCGCCCATGCCCTTCATGATCGTCTGCCCCGACTCCTGATCGGTCTGGACGGTGAAGGAAGGATCCTCGGCCACCATCTTGGCCAGAGCCACGCCCAGCTTCTCCTGGTCGGCCTTCGACTTGGGCTCGATGGCGATCTCGATCACGGGTGCGGGAAAGTCCATCTTCTCCAGGATCACCGGGCTCTTGGTCGGATCGCACAAGGTATCGCCCGTGCGCGTATCCTTTAGGCCGGCCAACGCCACGATGTCGCCGGCGTAGGCTTCCTTGATGTCCTCGCGGTTGTTGGAGTGCATAAGCAGCATGCGGCCCACCCGCTCGCGCTTGTCGCGCGTGGAGTTGAGGAGGCCCATGCCGGTCTCCAGCTTGCCCGAGTAGATGCGGCAGAAGGTGAGCGAGCCCACGAATGGGTCATCCATGATCTTGAAGGCCAGCACGGACAGGGGCTCGTCGTCCGAGGCCTTGCGGGTGACTTCCTCTTCGGTCTTGTAGTCGATGCCCTTGGTCGGCGGGATGTCCACGGGCGACGGCAAATAGTCCACCACCGCGTCGAGGAGCGGCTGCACGCCCTTGTTCTTGAAGGCCGAGCCGCACAGGATCGGGTAGAAGGCGCCGGTCAGCACCGCCTTGCGGATGCACTTCTTCAGCACTTCTTCCGACGGCTGCTCGCCGCCGAGATACGCCTCCATAGCCTCATCGTCGAGCTCGACGGAGTTCTCGACGAGATACTCGCGCGCCTCTTCGCACGCCTTGACCATGTCGGCGGGAATATCCTCGTCGTGGTAGTTCGCGCCCAGGCCTTCGGAGTCCCACACCACCGCCTTCATGCGCACCAAGTCGACGAGACCTTTCAGCGCCGCCTCGCTGCCGATCGGCAGCTGGATCGGCACGGCCTTGACGCCCAGCCGGTCGCGGATGGTGGCTAGGCACATCTCGAAGTCGGCGCCGGTCTTGTCCATCTTGTTGACGAACACGATCCGCGGCACGTCGTAACGATCGGCCTGACGCCACACCGTCTCGGTCTGCGGCTCCACGCCCTGGTTTCCATCGAGCACCGCGACGCAGCCGTCGAGAACGCGCAGGGAACGCTCCACCTCGATGGTGAAGTCAACGTGGCCTGGGGTGTCGATAATGTTGAGCCGCTTGCCGTTCCAATAGGCGGTGGTGGCGGCCGACGTGATGGTGATGCCTCGTTCCTGCTCCTGCTCCATCCAGTCCATGGTGGCGGCGCCGTCGTGCACTTCGCCGATCTTATGGGACTTTCCGGTGTAGTAGAGGATCCGCTCGGTCGTCGTGGTCTTGCCCGCGTCGATGTGGGCCATGATCCCGAAGTTGCGGTAGTCTTCAATGGCGTTGGAACGGGGCATGCGGGAGGGCTCTCTGGCGAGGGCTGGAACGATGGGCTCTATGGAGAACCCGGATGTAGGTTCGTAGGCGGCCTTTCTCAAGCCGCCCACGAAGGGATCTGGCTTATGGCTAAGCTTACCAGCGGTAGTGGGAGAACGCCCGGTTGGCCTCGGCCATCTTGTGGGTGTCTTCACGCTTCTTCACCGAGGCGCCGCGGTTGTTGGAGGCGTCGAGCAGTTCGCCGGCGAGCTTCTCGGTCATGGTGTTCTCGCCGCGGTTGCGCGCGGCGTTGACCAGCCAGCGGATGGCCAGCGCGCGGCGACGCTCCGGGCGAACCTCGACCGGCACCTGATAGGTGGCGCCGCCGACGCGACGCGAGCGCACTTCCAACGCAGGCGCCACGTTTTCAAGCGCGCTGTGGAACACCGCGATCGGGTCCATGTCGCGGCGGCGAGTCTCGACCATGTCGAGCGCGCCGTAGACGATGTTCTCGGCCACAGCCTTCTTCCCCTCGTACATGACGTAGTTCATGAACTTGGTCAGGGTCAGGTCGCCGAACTTGGGGTCCGGCAGGACTTCACGCTTCTCTGCGCGGTGACGACGGGACATGCTTCTTTAGCCTTCTGAGTCTCGTTTCTGGATCCCGGCCTACGCCGGAATGACTTGTCGCGCGTTCGCGCGCCAAGTCACTTCGGGCGCTTGGCGCCGTAGTGCGAGCGGCGCTGCTTGCGGTTCTTGACACCCTGGGTGTCGAGCACGCCGCGTAGGATGTGATAGCGCACGCCGGGCAGGTCCTTCACGCGGCCGCCGCGGATCAGCACCACCGAGTGCTCCTGCAGGTTGTGGCCCTCGCCCGGAATATAGCACACCGCCTCGATCCCCGAGGTCAGGCGCACCTTGGCCACCTTGCGCAGCGCCGAGTTCGGCTTCTTCGGCGTCGTCGTGTAGACGCGGGTGCACACGCCGCGGCGTTGGGGCGACCCCTTCAAGGCCGGCACCTTGTTGCGCTCGGGGCGCTTGACGCGCGGCTTGCGGATGAGCTGGTTGATCGTGGGCATTCGGCTCTCGAACTCTCTCGTGAATGACGGAGGCTGAGCCTTTCGGCCGATGCGCCTCCGGGTCCTTCTTGGCGGCCGACGCCGCGAAGCGCCGCCCAGGGCGGATGCGGCTCGACTGCGCCGACACGACAGCAGCAAGAGCCGGGACACGCGCTGTGGGCGTCCCGGCGGGCCTGCAAGCCCGTAGCTGCGACATGTGACGCGCGGATCGCCTCACCGAACGGCGCGGACGACCCTCGAAACCGGGCGCGTCTCTACCCGCGCCGTCCCGTGTGGTCAAGGACGCCCGGCCTGGCCTTATCTCCGCCACGGATGCAAGCGCCACTGGCGTCCGCAACCTTCCGACGAGTCCGCGTGACGCCCGCCCGCGCCCGAACCCGCCGCCGCCTGGCCGGCCTGGCCGCCTCGCTGGCCGTGCATGGCGCGCTGCTGTTGGCCTTCATGAGCGTGGTTCCGCGGCTCGTCACCTTGCCCCACCTGCCTGCACCGCCGGAGGAGGCTTTCCAGGTCGAGCTGCAGCGGCCCTCCGCGGCTCCGGCCTCCGCCACGGCCTCCGCACGGCTCGCAAAGGTGACGGCGCCGCCTGTCCGATCCGTCGCGCTCCCGCCGCCGAGGCCGGCGATCCGGCCTAGCGACCTCCCCGCCCCTGCGCCGCCCGCGGCGAGAACGGCCGCGGCTGCGCCCGGGTCCGCGGCGGGCGCAAGCCAAGCGTCCGCAGGTGCGAGCGCCGACGACGGGCGATGGCGCGTGAAAGGCGCAGGCGATGCGGCCGGCGACGCCGCCCGTGCGCTGGCCCGTGGAACGGTCGGGTGCGGCGCGGCCGAGTGGCTGCACCTCACCGCCGACGAGCGCGACCACTGCAACGCCGAGTTCGTTCACGGCATGCGCACGCTGAAGCCGGACGCCATCCCGGCCGCCAAACGGGCGTACTACGACGCGGTGGTGGCGGCCTACGCCAAGATGCACGCACCCATGCCCATGTCGGAGGCCAACCTGGCGGACAGCCACGGCGTGCAGGAGCGCTGGCATGCGCCGGAAGGCTCGCACATCCCTGGCTTCGGCTGCGGTGCGCCCTTCGGCAAGCCGCGCGGCTGGAAGACCTACGCCAACCGCAAGACGCCCCCGCACGCCTTGAAGCTGGGCGCCCTGCCCTGCTTCATCACCCCGCCCTCAGGCTTCGGCACGGAGGAGGCGGACGTGCCGCCTCCCGCCAGCCTGCGCGAGCAGCAGGACGACGCGGCGCATGCGGCGAAGTACGCGCCGCCGGGGGGCTGGTGAAGCCGGAGGACACGCTTCGCGCCGGCTACGCCGGGGCCGCCTCGCGTCAAGGCACGCCTCCGGCCCTTCGGCCTCGACCCGCCCCGCCCCCGGCGGCTGACCGTGGGGGTCGGGACGCTGAGCGTCATTCGATAGATCCGACAAGGCCTGCAGCCGCGTCGGACACTGAGCAGGTGGCTGCCGTCGCTTAGCACAGCCCGCTGCGTCCCCCCTGAGCGAACAGAGACCGGCATCCCGCCGGCGGCGACGCCGCCGGCGCCCGCTTTCCAGCGGCGAGCGGCTCACTGGTTGAACGCCTCGCTGTCAGCGCGCTGCGGCAGGCTGCAGCCCAGTGTTCGACGGGTCGCAGACGTGTCGAAGGGACGCTCTGCGTCCCGACCCCTCCAGGAGGCCGTCGCGCGCAGGGCGGGTCAAGGCCGAAGAGCGTAGCGTGCCTTGAGGCGACCGAGCACGGCGGCATGACCTCTACGCCGACACGTCGGACACCCGCGGCAGCCGCCTTGCCCGGTGTTCGAACGTGACCCGGACGGCGGAGCGCCTGCGCAGGCTCCTCCTACGCCGCGACGCCGCCCATGCGCGCGACATTGCAGCGGCTCCATAGCCGGTCCATCGCGCCAACCAGCGCGTCCATGTGGGCGTCGGTGTGGAAGGGCGTGGGGGTGAAGCGCAGGCGCTCCTGACCGCGCGCCACGGTGGGGTAGTTGATCGGCTGCACGTAGATGGCGTGGTCCTCCAGGAGGAGGTCGCTGACCAGCTTGGTGTGCACCGGGTCGCCCACCAGCACCGGCACGATGTGGCTGGTGGAGGTGTCCATCACCGGCAGGCCCGCCTCGCGCAAGCGGCGCTTCAGCGTGGTCGCGCGCTCCTGATGGCGCTCGCGCATCTCGGGGTGCGCTTTGAGCCAGCGGATGGAGGCCGCGCCCCCCGCAGCCAGGGCCGGCGGCAGCGAGGTGGTGAAGATGAAGCCCGAGGCGAAGGAGCGGATGGCGTCGACCAGCTCGACGTCGCCGGCGATGTAGCCGCCCATCACCCCAAACGCCTTGCCCAGCGTGCCCTCGACGATGTCGATCTCGGCCATGACGCCGTCGCGCTCGGCCACGCCCGCGCCGCGCGCGCCGTAGAGGCCTACGGCGTGCACCTCGTCGAGGTAGGTGAGGGCGCCATAGCGGCGGGCCAGGGCGATCGTGCCGGCGAGGTCGGAGATGTCGCCGTCCATCGAATAGACGCTCTCGAAGGCCACGAGCTTGGGCGCGTGCGGCGGGGCGGCGGCGAGCAGCGCCTCCAGGTGCGCCAGGTCGTTGTGGCGGAAGACGTGCCGCTCGGCGCGCCCGTTCCGGATGCCGGCGATCATCGAGGCGTGGTTCTCGGCGTCCGAGAACACGATCAGCCCAGGCAGCACCTTGGCCAGGGTGGAGAGCGCCGCCTCGTTGGCGACGTAGCCCGAGGTGAACAGCAGCGCCTTGTCCTTGGCGTGCAGGTCGGCGAGCTCGTGCTCCAGCTCCACGTGCCAGCGCGTCGTGCCCGAGATGTTGCGCGTGCCGCCCGAGCCCGTGCCCGCCTCGTCCAGCGCCGCCTGCATGGCCTCGACCACCACCGGGTTCTGCCCCTGGCCCAGGTAGTCGTTGGAGCACCACACCACGACCTCCTGCTCGGAGCCGTCGTCTCGAGTGCGGGTGGCGTGCGGAAAGCGACCGCGGTGGCGCTTGAGGTCGGCGAAGACGCGGTAGCGGCCCTCGGCATACACCTGCTCGACGGCGGTGCGGAAGGCGGCCTTGTACTCGGCGCGGTTCATGGCGCGGGGTTCTAGGTCCGTCCGCCCTGCGAATCCACTGGCTGGCGAGAGATGAGAGACGTTCTCAGTTCAGCGCGGCTTCACCCCTTCGGCTTGCGGAAGCGGTACATCAACTGGTCGGTGCGCCCGCGGATCGAGGGGTCGAACACCACCTTGGTGTGGTCGTCGGCGGGGTTGGCGAGGACGTCGCTCTGAGCGTCGAACACGAAACCCGCCGCGGTGACCTCGGCCTTCACCGCGGCGGGATCGATGCGGTGCAGGGTGTCGGTGTCGCGCAAGCCCGAGCCGGCGGCGGCGGCGTGGTCGATGATCACGAACACCCCGCCCGGCTTCAGCGCGGCGTAAACGTTGCGATTGAACAGGCCGACATCCGCCGGACCCATGAACTTGTCGTGCAGGTCGTGATAGTTCTGGCGGATGAACACCGCGTCCAGGCTCACCGGCAGGGCCGGCGCGTCGATCGGCGGGCTCTGCACCTCGACGTTGCCGTTGATCGCCTTGGCCGCTATCGCGTTCGCCTGGCCCAGCGCCGGAGAATGGGCCTTGACCAGCTGGGCTGGCTCTATCGCATAGACCTTGCCCTTGGCGCCCACCGCCTCACTGAAGTCGCGAGCGAACTTGCCGGCGAACAGGTCTGCGATGCGCCAGCCGGGGCGCACGCCCATGAAGCCCAGCACCGCCGGCCCCTGGAGCGCCGGATCGGTGAGGGCGTCGCTCTCCGCAGCCGCGGGCGCCGAATGCGCGGAGGAGGCCTGCGCCCCGGCGGGCGCGCTGGCCAAGACCAGAATCGCAAGCGCCAAGCTCGTCGTGATCGGCTTCATCTCGACCTCCTCCTACCGTCGGGCCGAAGGCTTAGCAGTCGCGCCATGCTCAGGCGAACAGCGGCTTCAGCTCGGGCTTGACGATCTTGCCGTTGGCGTTGCGCGGCAGGGGCTCGTGCAGGATCACGATGCGCACGGGCGTCTTGAAGGCGGCCAGCCGGGCGGCGACGTGCTCGCGAAGCTCGGCCTCGGTGGCGCTCATGCCGGGCTTGAGCGCCACCACCGCCGCCGGCTCCTCGCCCAGGATGTGGTGGGGCAGGCCGACGAGCGCCGCGTCCATGACCGCGGAGTGGGTGTAGAGGGCGTCCTCGACCTCGATGCAGTAGATGTTTTCGCCGCCGCGGATCAGCATGTCCTTCTTGCGATCGACGATGAACAGGAACCCCTCCTCGTCCAGCCGCGCCAGATCGCCCGTCTTGAGCCAGCCGTCCTCGAACGTCTTGGCGTTGGCGTCGGGGCGGTTCCAGTAGCCGGCGATCACATTGGGCCCCTTGACCCACAGCTCGCCCACCTCGCCCACCGCCAGATCGCGCCCGTTGTCGGACACGATGCGCATGTCGCCCACGGGCGCGGCCGGGCCCGCCGAGCCGGGACGGTTCTGGTAGTCCTCCCCCACATGGTGGGTGAAGGTGGCGGTGGTCTCGGTCATGCCCCAGCCGCAGCCGGGTTGCGAGGCGGGGAAGGCCTCGACGATGCGCCGCACCAGTTCGGGTGCGGCAGGCGCCCCCCCGTAGGTCACCTGCTCCAGCGACGAAAGGTCGAAGTCGCCGCGGCGGGGGTGCTCGATCAGCTGCCAGGCGATGGCTGGCACGCCCCCAGCGCTGTTGACGCCCTCGCGCTCGATCAGCTCGAACGCCTCCACCGGGTCCCAGCGGCGGGTCATGACGATCTTGGCGCCCACCATCGTCGCCGGCACCAGCCCGGCCGAGCAGCCGGTGACGTGGAAGAAGGGGATGGAGATCAGCAGCGTCTTCTGCGGGCCGTCAGGATCGGGCTGCGGCGGCGCCTCGCCGCGCCGCACGAACGTTCGCGCGTTCGAGAACGCCGAGGCCATGATGTTGGAGGCCACGTTGCGGTGCGTGTTCACCGCGCCCTTGGGCTTGCCGGTGGTGCCCGAGGTGTAGAATAGCGTGGCCGAGTCGTCAGGCGCGATGTGGGCGTCGGGCAGCGCGGCGTCGGGCAGGTCGGCCCAGGTCGTCGGGCCGCCGATGACGCCCTCAAGCTCATGCACCCGCGGGTCACCCGAAGGCTCGGTGGAGCGCGAGACGTAGATCTTGGCCAGCTCCGGCAGCTTGTCGAGCCGCTCGGCGACGCGGGCGAAGCGCTCGCCGTCGAAGAGCGCGACCTTGGCCCCGCAGTCGGCCAGGGCGAACTCGAGTTCGGCGCCCGTCCACCAGGCGTTGAGCGGGGCGGCGATCGCGCCCAGCACGATGGTGGCGAAGAAGGCCACCGGCCACTCCGGCAGATTGCGCATGACGATGGCGACGCGGTCGCCCTTCTCCACCCCGTCGGCGCGCAGCTGCGCGGCCAGAGCGGCCACGGCGCGGCGGAAGGCGGCGTAGGTGACGCGCTCGTCCTCGTGCACCAGGAAGGTGCGCGCGCCGAACGGCTGCGCCAGGTCCAGCACCGCGCGCAGGCTGGGCGGGGCGTTCTTCCATGTCCGCGTGGGCACGCCGCGGATTTCCACCGTCTCCATCTCCAGCGGCGAGCCCGGCTGGCTGAGGAGGGCCGTGGCCTGGGCCAGGGTGCAGGCGGGCCAGCCGGCCGGAAGCGCGGCGGCGGGCGCGGCGGCGGCCGCCAGGGACAGGTCGTCAGGCACGCAGGAACTCCTCCAAAGCGGCGGACGTCGTGAGCCTTGCGTCCTTGCCCCTACGGAAACACCCGAGCGCACGCTTTGTAAACGCCGTTCATGAACCGCGAGCGCTCATCTCACCCCATCGCTTCGAGCCGCTTCAGCGCCGCCTGCAGCCGGGCGCGCGAGGCCTGCGCCTCCGCCAGCTTGGCGCGGGTCTCCTCCACCACCTCGGGCTTGGCGCGCGCCACGAAGTCGGCGTTGGCGAGCTTGCGCTCGGCGCGCTGAGCGTCCTCCGCCAGCATCCCCGCCTCCTTGCCGAGCCGCGCCCGCTCGGCCGCCACGTCGATCACGTCGGCGACCGGCATGGCGAAAGCGGCGCCCTCGATCACGAAAGGCGCAGCGCCCCGCGGGGCCGGCCCGAAGCGCAATTCGGAGACGCGCAGCACCGAGGCGATCAGAACGGCGTTGGCCTGCAGCGCGGCGCGCGCGTGCGGCTCCGCCTCGACCACCACCAGCGCGGGCTTGGCGCCGGGCGGCACGTTGAGCTCTGAGCGCAGGGAGCGCCCCCCCTCCACCGTGCGGATCGCGAGGTCGAGCGCGGCTTGCGCGTCGGCGTCGATCCAGGAGGCCGGCAGGTCGGGCCAGGGCGCGGTGATGAGCAGGCGCTCGCGCGGCGTGTCGCCCGCCGTCTGCGCCCACAGCTCCTCGGTGATGAAAGGCGAGACGGGGTGGAGCAGCTTCAGCGCCTGGTCGAGCGCCCAGGCGGCGACAGCCCGGGTCTCGTCGCGCGCGGACGCGTCCTCGCCGTTGAGCAACGGCTTGGCGAACTCGAGGTACCAGTCGCAGAACACGTTCCAGATGAAGCGATACAGCGCCTGCGCCGCCTCGTCGAAATGCGCGGCGTCGAGCGCGGCGGTCACCTCGGCGGAGGCCTTGACCACCTCGCCACGCATCCAGCGGTTCACGGGCTGGGTGACCCCCGCGGGGTCGAAGCCGGGGTCGCGTACGCAGCCGTTCATCTGGCAGAAGCGCGCCGCGTTCCACAGCTTGGTGCCGAAGTTGCGGTAGCCCTCGATGCGCGACTTCGACAGCTTGATGTCGCGCGTGCCCGACAGGATCGCCAGCGAGAACCTGAGCGCATCGGCTCCAAGGGCGTCGACGATCTCCAGGGGATCGATGACGTTGCCCTTGGACTTGGACATCTTCGCCCCCTTCTCGTCACGCACCAGCCCGTGCATGACGACGCGGCGGAACGGCACGTCCTCCATGAAGTGCAGCCCCATCATCATCATCCGCGCCACCCAGAAGAAGATGATGTCGAAGCCGGTGACGAGTGTGGCGGTGGGGTAGAAGCGCTTGAGGTCGTCGGTGGCATCCGGCCAGCCGAGCGTCGAGAAGGGCCACAGGGCGGAGGAGAACCAGGTGTCGAGCACGTCCTGGTCACGATTGAGCGTTACCTTTGTAAAGCCTGAGAGGCTCCGCGTGTGCGACCGCACCATATCGTCAAATGAAATGTCGACCTCACCTCCGTAGTAAATCTTCGCGAGGGTCAGCGCTTCAGCTTCTGTCTCCGCAACAAAGACTTCTTGCTTGCCAGGGTCAGCTTGGTCATCGAGCGAGGGGCCGTACCAAGCCGGGATGCGGTGGCCCCACCAGAGCTGGCGCGAGACGCACCAGGGCTCGATGTTGCGCATCCATTCGAAGTAGGTTCTCGACCAGTTCGCCGGCTCGAACTGGGTACGCCCCTCCTCCACCGCGGCGATGGCGGGCTTGGCGAGGGTGGCGGCGTCCACGTACCACTGGTCGGTGAGGAAGGGCTCGATCACCACGCCCGAGCGGTCGCCGTAGGGCTTGGCGATCATCCGGTCTTCGGCCCCCTTGAACAGGCCGAGCTCTTCGATCTCGGCCAGCACCATCTTGCGCGCGGCATAGCGATCGACGCCCAGGTAACGCTCGGGGATCGGCCCGGCCATGCGCGCCTGCGCGTCCATGATCGAGATCAGCGACAGGTCGTGGCGGCGCGCCACCTGATAGTCGTTGAAATCATGCGCGCCGGTGATCTTCACCGCGCCCGAGCCCTTCTCCGGATCGGGATATTCGTCGGCGATGATGGGGATCAGCCGGTCGGCGATGGGCAGGCGGACCATGCGCCCCACGAACTTCGCGTAGCGCGCATCGTCGGGATGCACCGCCACCGCGCCATCGCCCAGCATGGTCTCGGGGCGCGTGGTGGCGATGACGATCTCGCCCACGCCGTCGATCGGCTCGCCCTCCAGCGGATAGCTGAAGGACCACATCTGGCCGCTCTCCTCGCGCGTCTCGACCTCCAGGTCGCTGATCGCCGTCTGCAGCGCCGGGTCCCAGTTCACCAGCCGCTTGTCGCGATACAGCAGCCCCTCGCGGTGCAACTGCACGAACACCTTGCGCACCGCCGCCGACAGCCCCTCGTCCAGGGTGAAGCGCTCGCGCGACCAGTCGCAGCTGGCCCCCAGCCGGCGCAGCTGGCTTGTGATCGTCCCTCCCGATTGCGCCTTCCACGCCCACACGCGCTCGACAAACGCCGCGCGCCCCATGTCGCGGCGGCCGATGTTCCCCTCGGCGGCGAGCTGGCGCTCCACCACCATCTGGGTGGCGATGCCGGCGTGGTCCGTCCCCGGCAGCCACAGCACCGCGTCGCCCCGCATGCGGTGATAGCGGGCCAGCACGTCCTGCATGGTCGAGTCGAGCGCGTGGCCCAGGTGCAGCGAGCCCGTCACGTTGGGCGGCGGGATCACCATGCAGAAGGGTTGGGCCTGCGGGTCGCGCGCCAGCGCCGCCTCCGGCGCGAAGGCGCCCGACGCCTCCCACGCGGCGTAGAGGCGCGCCTCGTCGGCGGCCGGGTCGAAGGTCTTGGGCAGGGTCATGGGTAAGGTCTTGAACGAGGAACGGCGCGGGAGGGTCAGCCCCCGCGCCGGTCCTTAGCAGCTTGTCGCCGCCGGGCGGGAGGCGCCCGGCTCAGGCGGGCGAGGTCAGTACCGACCGCCGCCGCGCGACACGCGCTCCACCTCGGCCTGCACCCGCGCCTCGACGATCTGCGGCAGGTTCTGATCGAGCCACTCCTTGAGCATGGGGCGCAGCAGTTCGCGCACCACGTCCTCCAGAGAGCGACCGGCGGACGGCATGGCCAGCGACTGCGCCAGAGCGCCGAAGTGCGAGGCGGCGGTGGAGGCGGCCTGCTCGCCCACCAACGGCTCGTCTCGGCGCGGCGCAGCGGCGGGCGGCGTGGATGCGACCATGGCGGCCGGCGCCTCATAGGGAGGCGATTCGGGCGCGGCGCGCGCGCTCACGTCCAGGTCGCCCAGCTCCTGCAGGCTCGCATAGGGCTCGGCGTGCGCGGGGGGCGGCGCGTGCGCCTCCGGCTCGACCTTGTGGGTGAGCTCCAGCACGTCGTCGGCGGTGTCCGGCGCGGACGCGCCTTCTGCAGCGCCGGCCTCGGTGGAGGCGGGCGCGTCGTCCTCGGAGATGATCCGGCGGATCGAGGCCAGGATCTCCTCCATCGTCGGTTCCTGGGCGGGGGCGTCGGACATGGGGCGTGATCCGCAGGGCTGTTGGTGGAGGAGACGCGAGGCTGAACGGGCCACGACCCTAAGCCGCGTCGAGCGTCGCCGCAATTCGCCTGTGAGGCGATCCGGGCGCGACATCTCCCCTCGCCCGCACCCCCCGGGCCACGCCCGCCCTGTGGCGTCGGGGCCGCTCGCCGACGCGCAGGACACCCCCAATGCCGGCGGGGCGATCCCAGGCTCCACAACCGATCGCGGCCGTGCGGCGGCTGAGTTGTCCGCACCTTTCCGCGCGGGGCGATACTGGCTCTCCCTATCCGCCCGCAGCTCGCCATGCCCTTCAACGATCGCGACGCCGCGCCCTCTCCCCCACAGGCGCCCCCTCGCGCAGGCCACACCAACCTGCCCGCCGACGAGCCCGTCTGGGCCTCGGCGCGCCGCCTATATAAAGGAAGGCCTGTCGTGCCCCGTGGTGGCGGAGTGCCACAGCCTGCACGTGCGCACCGTGCAGCACCATGCCGCCAACGAGGACTGGCCCACCCTGCGTGCCCAACACGGCGCCGCCGGCGCGAGGTGGCCTGGGCCGACGCAGTCGACGATCACGGCGCCGCCTTCGTCGAGACCATGCTTGTGGATCGGCTCGCCGCCCTCCTCGTCCATCCCAGCGGCGAAGCCCTGGTGCGCGAGGCCGCCCACCTCGCCGCCGAGGCCGTGGCCGAGCGACGCCTGCAGGAGACGCTGCTGTGGCTGCGCGCCGTGCGCGAGGCCGAGCGGGTGAGCGGGCGCATCGACTGGGCGCCGGCCGGCCGCGACCGGGTCGACGCCTTCCGCGCCACCTACCTGCACGGCCTAGTCGCCGAGCTGGAGCGCTCCGCGGCCGCGGAAGACGAGCCGGAGCCTGCGGACGGAGGCGGCGACCGGGACGCCTCCTTTGCACCTTGTCGCCTGGATCGCGCGAAGTGACAGGCCGGGCGCGGGGTGCGGGCCGCGCGCACCGATGCTAGATCGCGCCCATGCCCGTCGACCCGTCCCGCATCCGAAATTTTTCCATCGTCGCACACATAGACCACGGCAAGTCCACGCTGTCGGATCGCTTGATCCAGCAGACGGGCGGGCTGTCTGTGCGGGAGATGAAGGAACAGGTTTTGGATTCGATGGAGATCGAACGCGAGCGCGGGATCACCATCAAGGCGCAGACCGTGCGGCTCGACTACCGCGCGGCCGACGGGCTCGACTATGTGCTGAACCTGATCGACACGCCCGGCCACGTGGACTTCGCCTACGAGGTCTCGCGCAGCCTCGCCGCCTGCGAGGGCAGCCTGCTCGTGGTCGACGCCTCCCAGGGCGTGGAGGCGCAGACGCTGGCCAACGTCTACCAGGCCATCGAGGTCAACCACGAGATCGTGCCCGTGCTCAACAAGGTCGACCTCCCCGCCGCCGACGTCGACCGCGTCAAGGCGCAGATCGAGGAGGTGATCGGCATCGACGCGTCGGACGCCGTGCTGGCCAGCGCCAAGACGGGCCTTGGCATCGCCGAGACGCTGGAGGCCATCGTCACCCGCCTCCCCGCCCCCAAGGGCGACCGCGCCGCCCCCCTCAAGGCGCTCCTCGTCGACGCTTGGTACGACGCCTACCTGGGCGTGGTCGTGCTCGTCCGCGTGTTCGACGGCGAGCTCAAGGCCGGCCAGCAGGTGCGCCTGATGAACACCCACGCCACCCACCGCGTGGAGAAGGTCGGCGTCTTCCGCCCCAAGGCCACCGAGGTCGCAAGCCTGGGCCCCGGCGAGATCGGCTACTTCACCGCCGCCATCAAGGAGGTGGCCGACGCCGCGGTGGGCGACACCCTGACCGACGAGCGCCGCCCCACCGCCACCGCCCTCACCGGCTTCAAGGAGGTGCAGCCCGTCGTCTTCTGCGGCCTCTTCCCCACCGACGCCGCCAACTTCGAGGACCTGCGCGCCGCCGTCGGCCGCCTGCGCCTCAACGACGCCAGCTTCACCTGGGAGATGGAGACCTCGGCCGCGCTGGGCTTCGGCTTCCGCTGCGGCTTCCTGGGCCTGCTGCACCTGGAGATCATCCAGGAGCGCCTCTCCCGCGAGTTCGACCTCGACCTGATCGCCACCGCCCCCAGCGTCGTCTACACCCTCAAGCTGCGCGACGGCACGACGGTGGACCTGCACAACCCCGCCGACATGCCCGACCCCATGGCCATCGAGGAGATCCTCGAGCCCTGGATCCGCGCCACCATCTTCACCCCCGACGACTACCTGGGCGGCGTCATCAAGCTCTGCCAGGACCGCCGCGGCGTGCAGCGCGAGCTCAGCTACGTCGGCAGCCGCGCCATGGTGGTCTACGACCTGCCGCTCAACGAGGTGGTGTTCGACTTCTACGACCGGCTGAAGTCGATCTCCAAGGGCTACGCCTCCTTCGACTACGCCATCGAGGACTACCGCCCCGGCGACCTGGTCAAGATGAACATCCTGGTCAACGCCGAGCCGGTGGACGCGCTCTCCATGCTGGTCCACCGCGACCGCGCCGAGAGCCGGGGCCGCGGCATGGTGGAGAAGATGAAGGAGCTGATCCCGCCCCACATGTTCGTCATCCCCCTGCAGGCCGCCATCGGCGGCCGCATCATCGCCCGCGAGACCGTCCGCGCCCTGCGCAAGGACGTCACCGCCAAGTGCTACGGCGGGGATGCGTCACGCAAGCGCAAGCTCCTCGACAAGCAGAAGGAGGGCAAGAAGCGCATGCGCCAGTTCGGCAAGGTGGAGATCCCGCAGGAGGCCTTCATCGCCGCGCTGAAGATGGATGCGGACTAGCCCTCTCCCTCCCGCTCATCCCCGCGGAAGCGGGGACCCAGGCTTTGGCCGCGAGCGGGACGATCGAACGTGCAGTCGCGCGTGTGCATTCCCCGCAAGCGCGAACTCTCCCATCGCCTCAGCCATGACGCGCCTCCCTATCCCCGCTGACTCGATCCTCGACGGCTTCGATCCCCTCGGCTTCATCGCCGGCGAACGCCGCTGGCGCAGCCACGGCGGGAAGCGGCTCTACACCTGGGACGCGCTGCACGGAGAGGTCGAGGTGTTCGACTCCCGCGGCCGCCACCTCGGCGCAATCGACCCGATCACCGGCGCCGTGCTAAAGGAGGCCGTGCGCGGCCGTCGCATCGAGGTGTAAGTGGCGACCTTCCTGGAACAGGCGAGAGCCGGCGCGGTCGGCCCCGACGACATCGAAGCCTTCGTCGCGCACTGGCACGACGGCGAGGATGAAGGCGCCCTGCGCGATGTCCTCGGCTTCACGGCGGAAGAGTACGCCCGCTGGCTCCGCGACCCGGCCGCCCTGCAGGAGATCATCGGCCCCGCCCACGACCTGCAGCCGCGGCGCAGGGCCGCCGTCTAAATTGCGGAGCCACGCGCCGGCATGCCCGACACCACCTACGATCCGGAGGCTGACGCGCTCTACATCCACCTGGGCTCGACCAAACCCGTGGAGGCCGAGGAGGTCGCCCCCAACGTCATGCTCGACTTCGACGCCGAAGGTCGCGTCGTCGGCGTCGAGGTGCTCACCGCCTCCAAGGTGCTGGCCCCCGGCGACTGGACGCACGCTCGCCTACCCGGCCCGGCGCACGTCATCGCGGCGGAGTAGCCGCCGCATCATCGCCCGCGAGACCGTGCGCGCGCTGCGGAAGGACGTCACCGCCAAGCGCTACGGCGGCGACGCCTTCCGCAAGCGCAAGCTCCTGGACAAGCAGAAGGAGGGCAAGAAGCGCATGCGCCAGTTCGGCAAAGTGGAGATCCCGCAGGAGGCCTTCATCGCCGCGCTGAAGATGGACGCGGATTAGTGGAACTAGAGCAGAGTTGAAATTACTTTTCTTAGCTTCTCGGCACTTAGGTGAGGGCAGGCCATCGGCCGATTAGATCTGAAATAGACTTAGCGGAACGCCAGGCGCAAATTACAATTGAGTGGCGCGTAGAGGGAGCGGGCTTCCATCGTAAGTTGTAGATTCATGCTCGACAAACCGGCGCGCGAGACGCAATATCTAAGGCGGGCAAGAGCTCGTTGCGGCGAAAAGCGTTGGTAAGATGAACCTGTCTAGGTTTTTGTACTTTGCGAATATTTTAATCGAAGCAAACCAGAAGCATGGCATCACTGAGGCGTTCCAATCCGTTATCAAGGCGGCTATGCAATGGCAGGCGTCTCCCAGTACCCCCAACTACAACAATGCCTTGAACGGCGCTCGAACGAATCTTCGTGATAAGCTGAAGAACATGGATGATCAACTGAGTACTCCCGATGGCAGGGAGGCCGTAGCAGCTCTCGCTGCGGGTCCCTGGACTACAGGACTGCAAAATGAAATTGTTCAGATCTTTCGACACAACAAGGATGTTGCCTCAACAGCAACGACGCGAGTGGGGGAATTATTTGCCGAACGGCAAAAATACTTCGGCACACTTGAAGGCTCTAAAAAATTATTGAACGAAATGAGCGTCAAAGCAGACACCCCTAAAAGCGGCACCGCCGACATCGGGCTCACACTACCGCGCCCCCTGTTCGCTAATAGTCCTAAGGGTCTTGGTATTGAGTTAAAAAATATTGATTTTGTCCTCCGCACTATCTCAGAAGTTTACCTTGGGCATGTAGAAGAAGTAGAAGTCGGTAGCATTAGCACGAGCGATCCGTTATTTTTCTTTCATACGCACGCTGCCTTGGCTCACCACGTGATTAAATCGTTTGAATTTGCAATACATGCCTTCAATGACATGTTTCAGGTGCGGCGAGCTCTCCAAAATCTACTAAGCTTAATGCCGGACGCTGATCTGAAAGATGCAAAGGCGAAAAGCGATCAGAAGCTACAAGAAGTCGTCCAAGCCCACGCCAAAGACGAAGTGGCAGAAAACTCTCCAAAGGCTGATGCCGGCAGGAAAATGGAACTGCAGACCTCATTAGCACACTCTCTCACAATTCTAGTAGAGTATGTTGAGTCTGGCGTCACCGTTCAGCTTAGGATTGGGCATCAAGACGGTGCCAAGCCAGAAACCGTAAAAAGACTTGCTGAGCTGCAAAGCGACTATGAGAGACTGGAATTTCCAAAAGTCTCTTTGGATGTGCCCGTCCTAAGAATTTCTCATTCCGATCCGCCCTCTGAAGATGACGGAGCAGCTCCACCGAGCTAACGGGAACACCCATGTGCAACGCCTACGGCCTCCGCGCGCCTGTCCACCTGATCGTCGAGGCGGCGGGGCGGGCTGGGGTGGAGCTCGGGTTCGAGGGGGGTGCGGCGCCCAACCTGGAGGCGCGCGACCTGATCCGGCCGACGGAGACGGCGCCGGTGATCGCGCCGGCGCACGGCGCGGCGGGCGACGGCCGGGGCGGGGCGGCCGTGCTGGTGCAGCGGCGGTGGGGGTTCGCGCCCTCAGCTCCCAAGCGCCCGCCGGTGATCAACTTCCGCTCGGAGGGGCGGCGGTTCCGCACCGGCGAGCGGGTGCTGGCGCCGGTGAGCCACTTCTTCGAGTACACCGGGGCGCGCTCGCCCAAGACGCGCTGGCGGTTCACCTGGGCCGACGCCTCGGCCGCTAGCTTGGGGGCGGATGGGGAGGACGAGCCGCTGTTCGCCATCGCGGGGGTGATGCGACCGGCGCCCGCCAACGGGGCGCTCACCTCGGCGGGCGAGCCGTGGCCGGCGAGCTGGACCATGCTGACCGTCGATCCCGGCCCGGACGTGGCCCCCATCCACGACCGGCAGGTGGTGGTGCTGGGCCCCGCCGACTGGGCGAGATGGCTGTTCGCCCCGGCTGAGGAGGCGGCGGCGCTGCTGGCGCCCTCCCCCGCCGGCGCGCTGCGGGTGGCGCAGGACCGCTAGGCGCCGCACCGCGCCCTCGCACGCGCAGGAGACGGCGGCCGCAGGTGGAGCGAGGCGGCCCCGGCGCCGCGCCCGGCGGAGCGGCCGGGTCGGCGCGATCTATCCCCCCCTTCCGAAAGGGCGTTTCCCCTCGGTGCGGCAGGGGCGGGGCCGCCATCTCTCCCCCGCGTGCGGGGCGGCGGCATACTGCGCTGGACGACGGACGGGAGCGCGCCGACATGACCCCAACGACCCCCTGCACACAGGAGCGTGCGCGCCGGCTCGCGCGGCGCGCCGAGGCGGCCGAGCGCGAGGCGCGGGCCTGGCGGGAGGCGGCGCGCTTCGCGCTCGGCCTCCACCTGCACGCGCTGGAGCGCATCGGGCGGCTGCAGGCGGCGGCGGACGAGCGCGCGCAGGCGAGGCGGAGCCCGGCGCAGGCGCGGCGAGGCCGGCCTGCGTCCGCGCGCCCGGCCGGGGCGCGGCTGCATTGAGCGGCGCGGACGCGGCGGCGCCGGCCACGCGCAAGGTCTACGTCAGCCATCCTCCCCGGACCTGGGTGCGGGCCAAGGCGCTGTACCTGGCGGGGCGCACGGCGGGGCAGGTGGCGGCCGAGCTCGGGTGCTCCATCGCCGCGGTGCGGGCGCAGGCCTCGCGCGGCGGGTGGACGCGGCGCGACGCGGCGGCGGCCGCGGGCGGGACCGGCGGCGGCGCGCCTGCGGGCGGCGAGGCGGGGGGCGAGGCGGGGGGCGAGGCGGGGGGCGCCGGGGCGACGCCGCTGGGCGAGGGGCGCTTCGACCCGCCGCTCTCGCCCGCGGCGCGCGACGGCGGGCGCGCGGCGCACCTGCGGCTGACGGCGCAGGCGTGGGAGGTGATCCGCGGCGAGCGGCTGGCGGGGGCGGCGGTGGCGGAGCTCGCGGCGAGGTGGGAGGTGTCGCAGGGCGCCATTCGGCGGCACGCGCGCGACGAGGGCTGGAGCAACACCGACCGGGGCGAGGCGGTCTCGCGCGCCATGGTGGAGGGCAAGATCGCCGAGCGCGCCTTCGCGCAGGGGCGCGCGGCGGCGGAGGGGGAGGCCGCCGCGGCGGACGCGGCGGGCGCCGCGCTGGAGGCCGAGCGCGACCCGGCGGACGCGGCCGGGACGCTGGTGCGCCGCGCGGCGGCCCGCAGCCTCGCCGGCCGTCTCGACGAGGCGCAGGCCCTGCTCAAGACCGCCGAGGCGCTGCGGCGGGCGGCCCAGGCCTCCTCGCCTCCGCAGGACGCGTTCGAGGACGACCCGCCGGCGGGCGGGTCCGCGCAGTCGGACGACGCGCTGCTCGAACTGCGGCTGCGGAACCTCGCCCGCAACCTGGGCATCGAGCGCGAGCCCGCGCCCGAGGCGCCCGTCTCAGCCTTCGGCGAGGCCGTAGGCGGCGTGGAGGGCGCGCACGGCGAGTTCGGTGTAGGCGGCCTCGATCAGCACGCTGATCTTGATCTCCGAGGTGGAGATGACCTGGATGTTGACGCCGCGCTCGGCCAAGGCGCCGAACATGGTCTTGGCCACGCCCGCGTGTGAGCGCATGCCCACGCCGACCACGCTGACCTTGGCCACGTCCTCGTCGACCTCGGCGTGCTCGAAGCCGATCTCGGCGCGGTGGGCGTTCATGAGGTCCAGGGTGCGGGCGGCGTCGCGCTTGCCCACGGTGAAGCTCATGTTGGCCACGTCGGCGTGGCGCGCGCGGCTCTGCACGATCATGTCGACGTTGACGTTGGCGTCGGCCAGCTCGGCAAAGATGCGCTGGCTGACGCCCGGGTGGTCGGGCAGGCCGAACAGGGTGAGCTTGGCCTCGTCGCGCGAATAGGCCACGCCCGAGACGATGCGTTTCTCCACGATCTCCTCCTCGTCGCAGACCAGCGTGCCGCTGGCGGTGTCCATCTGGTCGGGTTCGATGAAGCTGGAGAGCACGCGCACGGGCACGCGCTGGGCCATGGCCAGCTCCACCGAGCGGGTCTGCAGCACCTTCGCGCCCAAGGACGCCATCTCCAGCATCTCCTCGTAGGAGATCTTGGGGATGCGGCGGGCGCGTTTCTCCAGCCGCGGGTCGGTGGTGTAGACGCCGTCCACGTCGGTGTAGATGTCGCAGCGCACGGCGCTGAGAGCGGCGGCGATGGCCACCGCCGAAGTGTCCGAGCCGCCGCGGCCCAGGGTGGTGATGCGGCCGTCGGCGGTGACGCCCTGGAAGCCCGCCACCACCGCCACCTCGCCGGCGTCGACGCGCGCGCCGAGCGCCTGGGCGGGGATGTCGTCGATGCGGGCGCGGCCGTGGGCCTCGTCGCAGACGATGGGCACCTGCCAGCCGAGCCAGGAGCGGGCGGGCGTGCCGCCGGCGCGCAACAGCATGGCCAGGAGGCCGGCGGTGACCTGCTCGCCCGACGCCACCACCACGTCGTACTCGTCGTCGCAGGGGTCGAGCAGCGGGGCGCCCGGGAGGGGCTTGCCGGCGGTGTCGGTCCAGGCGACCAGCTCGTTGGTCTTGCCGCTCATGGCCGAGACCACCACCGCCACGCGATGGCCGTGCGCCACCTCGGCGGCGACGAGGCGCGCCACACGGGCCAGGCGCTCCAGGTCGGCCACCGAGGTGCCGCCGAACTTCATCACCAGCCGCGACGCCACGCCCGTGTCCGCTCCTTGCCGCCGACCGCGCGGGCGGCCATCTCCCGCGTTCAGAAGCGGGGCCGCGTGGGTCCTAGCGGCGGAGGGGGCGCAGTGGAAGCGCGAGGCGGCAGCATCGATCCGGCCGAAGTGGCGCGCTTCTCGGCGCTGGCCGCGAAGTGGTGGGACCCGCGCGGCGAGTTCCGCCCGCTGCACCGCTTCAATCCCACGCGGCTGGCCTTCATCCGCGACACCGCGCTGGTGCGCTTCGGGCGCGATCCGAAGGCTGTGCGCCCGTTCGAGGGCCTGCGCCTGCTGGACATCGGCTGCGGCGGCGGCCTCCTCAGCGAGCCGATGACGCGCCTGGGGTTCGCGGTCACCGGCGCGGACGCCTCGGTCGAGAACATCGCCACCGCGCAGGTGCACGCCGATGAGCAGGGGCTCGGCATCGATTACCGCGCCTCCACCGCCGAGGCGTTGCTGGAGGCCGGCGAGGCGCCCTTCGACGTGGTGCTCAACATGGAGGTGATCGAGCATGTGGCCGATCCCGGCGCCTATCTGCGCGCCACTTCGCGGCTGGTCGCGCCGGGGGGGATCATGATCGTCGCCACGCTGAACCGCACGCTGCGCGCGCTCGCCTTCGCCAAGATCGGCGCCGAATACGTGCTGCGTTGGCTGCCGCGCGGCATGCACGACTGGCGCAAGTTCCTCACCCCGCAGGAGCTGCGCGCCTTTCTGGCCAACGAGCCGGTGATCGTGCAGGGCCCGGTCGGCGTGGTCTACGAGCCGCTGGGCGACCGCTGGGCGCTCTCTGGCGATGCGGCCGTGAACTACATGATGGTGGTCACCCGCCCGATGCTGGACTGAGGGGTGCTTGCGACGCGCTGGGCGTCCTTCAGCGGCGGTTCAGGTGGCGAGGAAGATTGAGCCCGCCATCAGACCTTCTCGGGAGCCTTCGATGACCCGCGCCGCGATCCGCCCACTGATCCTCGCCGCCGTGCTCGCCGCCGGCGGCGCAGCCCTTGCCGGGTGCGAGGATTACCCGCCGCCGCCGCCGCCCGGGTATGGGCCGCCTCCGCCTCCGCCGCCGGGCTATCGCCGCCACGTGCGCCGCTGCTTCCGCATCCACCCCGACTACAACCCGCGCACCAACACCTTCATCGGCGCGGACGGCTACCCGCACCCCTGCGAGGCTTGAGGCCGGAACCGCCGCGTGCGCTCGTCGCTTGATCGCGGCAAGGCGCGCGGCCGTCTCCCCGCGCACGGGAGGCTATGCCATGCTCGAGAAGATGCCCGCCGCCATCGGTGAAGCCCTCAAGGGTATGCGCTCCGGCCTCGACAAGACCATCTGGGCCGAAGAGGGCGTGCAGGCCCCCGAAACAATGACGTTGGAGAGCGAAGCCTTCGCCGACGGTCAGCCCATGCCTGCGGACTATACGGAGGACGGCAACAAGAGCTCGCCCCCCCTGGCCTATTCGGGCCTTCCGGATGCTGTGGCCAGCATCATCATCGTGGTCGAAGACGCCGACAGCCCGACGCCCGCGCCTTTCGTCCACTTGCTGGCCTATGGCCTGCCGGCCATGGACAAGCGCTTCGCCGCGGGCGTGTTCAACGGCGGCACGGGCGAAGCGCCGGGGCTGGGCATGAACACCCTGCGAAAGGCCGGCTGGCTCGCGCCCGACCCCCCCACCGGCCACGGGCCCCATCGCTACGTCTTCCAGGTCTACGCCCTGGGGCGCGACCCGGCGCTCGCGGGCGAAGTGGAGAAGAAGGTGGTGGTGGCCGCACTCAAGGGCAATGTGCTGGCCCGCGGCAGGTTGATCGGGACGTACGAGCGCAAGACCTGAGGGCGCGTCCGCTCCATTCCCGAGCTTCCCGGCGAAAGCCGGGAGCCAGAGATGCAGAAGGCGCGGCGAGCTTCGCCACACCCGCTCCATCCTGCATCTTTGAGCCAGGTTCCCGGCATTCGCCGGGAGGCTCGGCAGGCAGGTTTTTGAGCTAGGCCTTCGGCCGGTCGTCGGTGGCGTAGGGGTCGGCGGTCTCTGCGCGCATCTCCAACGGCGGCATGCGCGAACCGCGGGCGAATTCACCCTGCGCCGAGACCTCCTCCTGGCCATCGAAGACCTGCGGGTTCGCCTCATGCGCCAGCCGGGCCGCCAGGGCGCGCAGCGCCGCCTCCTCGGTCTCGCCCTCCACCTGTTCGGAGCGGATCAGGGGCGCATCCGCGCTCTCGCCGAGCCGGATGTCGATACGCCAGGCGGTGGGCATGGGAGAGGTCTCCGGCGAAGTCAGGCGCGCAGGGCCGGCGCGCCGCGGTTGAAGCCCCGCAGCACATTGCCCTCGGTCGACAGATAGTTCCGCGCATAGTCGAAACGCGGCGTGTCGGAGAACAGCAGCCAGTAATACTTCATCTGCTCGGACCACCAGTAGCCGGGGCATGCATCGTCCGGCCGCTTGGGGGTGGAGGTCACGTCGGCCAGCCCCGTGTAGCCGTAAGGCGCACGGCACCAGCGCTGCATGGCGCGGAAGTGGTCGGCGGCGATGGCGCGCCAGCGCGCGTCGCGGTCGATCAGCCAATTGTTAAGGCAGCTGTCGGCCAACTCGGGGCGCAGCGCGTTGGAGACCTGGGTCGCACTCCCCGACGCGTAGTCGTACTCCTCCGGCAGCACGCCGAATCGCGCCTGCTGCTCGGCCCAGCTCAGCGTATAGGCCGCCCCTTCACGCGCCGCGCCGCCCTGGGTGAGGAGCCCGCCGTAGAAGCTGGCGAGCTCGTCCTGCCGGTGGTTCAGGATGGCGCCCGTCTCATAGTCTACGTCGGCGAACCACAGGTCGCCGCCGCGCAAGTCGCGCTGGTGCTTGAGGATGGCTGCGGTGCACACGTCGTACATGCGCTTGCATTCGGCGTCGCCGAACAACTGCCAGCCGTCCCAAAGGTATTCGTAGAAGCTGTCGCCGTAGGAGCCGACGGTGGCGCGCCGATCGAGCCAGGCGCCGGTGGTCACGTCGACGCTCACCGCCACGAGGTCGATCTTCGAACGGCGCGCGAAGATGGCTGCCTGCGCCCGTTTGGCCGCGGCCTCGAAGCGTGCGTCGCCGGTGAGCCGGCTGAGCGTGCCCCACTCGGACAAGTAGGTGCCCGCGCCGGCGGGGCTGTTGCGGGGCTGGCGCACTGCGCCGGTCTTGAGGTTGACCACGCTCCAGGGGAGGCCGGTGGGGGTGGCGAAGGCGGGCAGCAGGCGCTGCGCGAGGTCGTGCGCCTTCTCCAGAAGCACCGGGTCGCCGCTGGCGTGGTGGGCCGAGAGCAGCCCGCCGACCAGCCGGATCGAGGTCTCGAACACCGAGACGTCGCCGTCCGCGTCGAAGCGCGCGTGCGCCTTGACCCACTGCACGCCCTCCTCGAACTCGGCGTCCAGGCCCATCACCCACAGCGTGTCCAGCGCCTCGATCAACGACAGCCCGAGGTGGCTCCCCTTCATCGGATAGCTCTCGTAGCCGCCGGAGACGGGCTTGATCTGGTCCTTGCCCCAAGCGCGTTCGCGATAATTGCGCCAGGCGAAGTCCATGGCCTCGCGCACCTCCAGCGCCAGCGCGCGCCAGTCCTGCGGTTGGTGCGGCGGCGCGGCGGCCGCGGGGCCGGCCGCCGCCAACGCTCCCGCCGTCAGGAGGAGATCGCGACGGGTGGCGGCGCGCAGGCTCATGACGTGGTCTCCTGGGGCGGGGGGACGGCGGCGAGCGCCTGAAGCTCGGTCCAGACCTGAGCGACGCTCAGTTCGGCCAGCGGGTCGGCCGACAGCGTTCGAACGCGCGCGCCGCGGGGTGCGCAAAGCGCCGGGTCGCTCTGCGGTCCGAACAGCACCACCGTCGGCGCGCCGGTTGCGGCGAGGAGATGGGCGGGGCCGGTATCGTTGCTGACCACGAGCGCTGCACGGCGGCCGAGCGCCACAAGGTCGGTGAAGCTGGTGCGGCCCGTCAGGTCGACCGCGCCCGCCCGCGCGAGTTCGCCGCCCAGCGCCGCCTCCGCGGAGCCGCCGACGATCGCCGACACGACGCCTGTCGAAGCGAGACGCTGCGCCAGGTCGGCGAAGCCCTGCACCGGCCACCGCTTTCCAGGGCGCTGGGGCGACGCGCCCGGTACGAGCAAGGCAAAGGGGGGGGCGAGCCCGAAACGGGCGGGTGCGCCCGCGTCGGCGGCGATGAAGCCCAGGTCCGGCGGCGGCGCGGCGCCTGGCGCGGTGGGCGCATCGGGCCAGACGCCTGCGGCGCGCAGTTGGTCGGCCTGGCGCTCCAGCGTGTGCATGCGGTCGCGCTGCGGATTGTCGTGTGGGTGCGAGGCGCCGACCGCTATGCCCGACCACTGCGGCGCGCGCGGGAGAAAGGCCAGGCGCAGCGCCGAGGAGCGGTCCGACGTCTGCAGATCGTACACGCGCTCGAAACGGGCGCGGCGCAGGCGGCGCAGGAGGGCGAGCTGGGCCATGACGCCGTGTGGCCGCCCGCGCTCGTCCACCGCATCGAACAGCCCGGTGGCGCGGCCCAGCCCGGCATACGGCGGCGTCGTGAGCAGGGTGATGTGCGCTTGCGGGTGGGCCGCGCGGATGCGGCGCATGGGGCCCGTGGCCTGCACGAAGTCGCCCAGGGCGGCGAGCTTGATGACGAGGATGCGCCCGCTCACGCCGCCGGCTCCCCGGCCAGGACGCGCCCATAGGCGGCGAGCGTCGCGTCGGTCATGGCGGTCAGCGAGTAGAGCCGCGCCGCTCGCGTCCGCCCCGCCTCGCCCATGCGGGCGCGGCCCTCCGCGGGTTCGGCCAGGGCGCGGTCCAGCGCCGCGGCCCAGGCGGCGGGATCGCCGGGCGCCACGCGCCAGCCTGTGACGCCCTCCTCCACCGTCTCGCGCGGCGCGCCGTGGTCGGCGGCGAGCACGGGGCGGCGCATGGCCTGCGGCTCGACGGCGGTGCGCCCGAAGGCCTCCGGCTCGAGCGAGGGGGCGAGGGCGAGGTCGCAGGCGAGATAGGCGGCGGCCATGTCGCCGAGGTGGCCGACGAGGCGCACCCGCTCGGCCACGCCGCGTCCGGCGGCGAGGCTCCGCAGCGCCTCGCGATAGCCGTCGCGCCCCTGGGCGTCGCCGGCCAGCACGAGCAGGGCCGCGGCCTGGGCGAGCGCCAGCGCCTCGATCATCAGCGCCTGACCCTTCCAGCGGGTGAGCCGGCCGGCCAGCAGCACCACGGGCCGCCGCTCGTCGGGCCCGATCCCCATGGCGGCGCGGGCGGCGGCGACGCGCTCGGCGTCCACCGCGTCGGGATCGAAGCGGGCGAGGTCGACGCCGCGAAGAATGGCGATCACCCGCGCCGGGTCGGTGCGCGGATGCTCGGCCAGGAGGTGGTCGCGGGTGAACACCGAATTGGCGATGACGAGGTCGCCCCGCGCCATCACCGAGTTGTACAGCCGCTTGGCCGGCGAGTGCGCATTGTAGCGGCCGGCGTAGGTGGTCACCAACGGCAGCCGCGCATCGCGCGCCGCCTTCAGCGCCGACCACGCCGGCGCGCGCGAGCGGGCGTGGATCAGCGAGACGCCCTCTCGCACGGCCAGGGCGCGCAGGGCGCGCGCGTTGCGCCACAGGCTGAGCGGATCCCTGGCGTCGACCGGCAGGCGCACGAGTTCGCCGCCCTGCGCCGCCAGCTCGCCCTCCAGCCGGCCGCCGCGCGAGGCGACCAGCGCGCGGCCGCCCGCGGCGACGATGGCGGCGGCCACGTCGAGCGTCGTGCGCTCCACGCCGCCCGCGTCGAGGGCGGGGGTCACCTGCAGGATAGTGGTTGCGGGCGGAAGGCGCACGCCCCCCGTCTAGAGCGGAACGGCCGCGGGTGTGAACCCGCGCGGGCGTCGGATGCTCAGAAGGGGAACCACTGGCGCTTGCGGCTGTAGGCCAGGTAGCCGACGTTGGCGCCCAGCCGCAGCCCCACCCCCGCGCGCATGGGGGCCAGGGTGATGGTGTCGGCGCGCTGGTAGTTCACGCCGATGCCGCCGATGAAGTAGGCCGAGCCCTCGACGCCTGGGAAGCGACGGTAGATCGCATCGGGGTACTGCAGGTTGTAGCACAGCGTGAAGGTGCGGCTGCCGTTGCCGCCGAAGTCCCAGCCCACGCTCGGGCCCTGCCAGTACACCTGCTCCCGCGGCCGGCGCTTCATGTAGAGCAGGCCCTTGCCGTAGCGCAGGCCGCCGATGAAGGCGCCCGAGACCTCCTCGCCGGCGATGTAGCCCGTGGGGCGGCCCTGGTCGCGGAAGATGCGCTCGATGGCGCCGCCCGCGGCCTCCGCGGTGACGCCGAAGAAGTCGCTGACCGAGTTGACGATCTCGTCGCGCGAATAGGTGTCCGCCCGCGTCTGCGCCGGGTAGTCGGGCCGCTGGCCGGGGGGTGGCAGCGGCGCGGCGTCGCCCTGCGGATAGGGGCTCTGCGGGTAACCGCCTTGGGGATAGCCGCCTTGGGGATAGCCGCCTTGGGGATAGCCGCCTTGGGGATAGGTGTTCTGGGGATAGGCGCCCTGGACGGGCGGATAGGCTCCTGACGGCTGGGTCGCGGCGGCGGCGCGCGGATCGCGCGAGGGGTCGTAGGCGTCCACCGCGGGGTCGTAGGGCCGCGCCGCCGCCCCGGGGGCGCCCTGCGGATCGTATCGGTCGTACTGCGGGCGCACCGCGGTTGCGGGCGCGTCGCCGTAGTCGGGGCCTGCGGGGGCCGTCTGTGCGCGGGCGAGCGCGGGCGCGGCCGCTGCGGAGGCCAGGCCGGCGGCGATCACGGCGCGCCTGTGCGGCGACTCGGTCATGGTCGAAGATCCCTAGGCGTGCGCCCCGGGGACGACCGTCGCGGGAACAGGCTTAACGGGAGGTGAAAACCCCTCGCGACGCCGGCGCGGCAGCGCCCACCACGGCGTCTGCGGCGAGAGGTGGTGCTCGAGGTGGTAGCCGAAGTGGAAGCAGGTCAGGAGCGAGAGCAGCCAGGGGTAGTCAAGCGTGCGCGCATTGTGGCGGTCGGCGAAGGGCGCATCCTCGTGGCGGTGCGGCAGCCAGGTGCCGAACACGAACAGCTGCAGCGAGGCGCCGATCGAGGGGACCGACCAGAACAGGATGCAGTTGAGGATGGGCGCCTTCAGCACCGCCCAGTAGAAGGTGAACACCGCGGTGATGATCACGATCTGCGACCAGCCGAAGTACTCGCGGAAGAAGCCCGCGTACCACCGCCAGAACAGCCGCGGCCCGGCCACGTGAAAGTCCGGATCGCCCTCGCCCCCGGCATGGCGATGATGCGCGTGATGCTTGGGCAACAGCGCATCGTAGGGAAAGGCGGCGTAGATCCCCAGGCACACCCGCCCCAGCGCGCGGTTCAGCCAGGGGCGACCGGGCGCCAGGCTGCCGTGCATGGCGTCGTGCGCCACGATGAAGAGGCCCGCGCCCAGCCAGCATTCCAGCAGCATGTAGGGGAAGGCCAGCGCGATCCCGAGCGGCGTCCACCGGTAGAAGAACACGCCGTACACGTGGGTCGCGAGCCAGGCGGCCAGGATGGCGGCGGCGAGCGAGAGGCCGATGGCGGTCTGGCGGGCGCGGGTCATTCCGCCGCCTGCGCCGCGCCCGCCTGCGTGGCGTTCTGGGCGCGCAGCCGCGCCTTCAGCTTGCGCACCTCGGGGGCGTAGAGGAAGCCGAAGCTGATCGCCCCCTCGCGCCCCAGGCTGGCGTGGTGCAGCCGGTGCGCCTGCACCAGCCGCTTGGCGTAGCCGCGCCTGGGCGTCAGCCGGAAGGGCCAGCGGTGGTGGACCAGCCCGTCGTGCACCACCGCATACATCACGCCGTAGCCGGTCACGCCCACTGCGGCGGCGGTGGCGGCCGGCCAGTGCTGGTGCGAGCCCAACCAGAACAGCAGGATCGCTGGCGCGGCGAAGACCGCGGCGTAGAGGTCGTTCAGCTCGAAGCCGTGGCGCTCGATCCCGCCGCCGATCGGCTCCACGTGGTGGGTGGAATGCCACAGCCAGCCGAGCGCCCCATGCATGACGTAGCGGTGCACCGCCCAGGCGAACAGCTCCATGCCGGTGAAGGCGCCGAGCGCGACCAGCGCGTAGGCGAGGAGAGTTGCCATCGCACCCACCCTACCCTGCGCCGGCCCCGCGTGGGAGCGGCGAATGCGTCAGAGGCTGAAGGCCGGCTGCGGCGCGAAGCCCGGCATCCAGGCGGGCGTGGCGTCGAACAGTTCGCGCCGCGCCAGCGGGCCCTCGGGCGACTGCAGGTACATGCGCCCCTTGCCGACCGGACCCTCGCGCTCGAACACGCCCATCCGCCCGTCCGTCGCCAGCGCCTGGCCCCACGCCGGCGGCGCGCGCACCACAGCGCCTTCGCAGATCACGATGTCGAACGGGCCCTGGTCGCCCAGCGCCAAGAGGTCGCCTTCCTCCACCACGCAGCCCGCCTCGCGCAGCACGGCCTCCACCGCGGCGAAGGGAGCGCCCGGCGGCTGGCGGGCGATCACCGCACAGCCGATGCGCGCCATGAGCAGCGCCGCGTAGGGCGCCGCCACCGCAAGCGCCCGCTCGCCGGGCCGCGGGCGCACCGCCTGCAGCAGCTTGGAGACGTTGCGCGGCTCGGCCAGGAACCAGCCGGGTGCGTACGCGATGGGCGCCTCGGCGTAGGCCAGGTGCGCGCGGCCTGGGGGCGACAGGCGCTCGCGCGGGGCGGCGCGCATGGCGTCTTGCACGGCGTGGTCGGTGACGTCGTTCACGCGCACCTGGGTCTCGACCATGTTGAGGCGCGAGCGCTGATAGTCCTGGTGCATCGGGCTCCCCGGCGGCGGTGCAGCGCCTATACGACCTCGCCCTGCGCGGTGGCAACGCGGGCCTGTGCGGTTGCGGCCAAGCTGCGCTTGCGAGGCCAGGGCGCGTCTGTTAGCCCTCCCGCCCTTGCGACGGACGGCCCCGGCCTGCCGCGGCGGCCTGGTGGCGGAGTGGTTACGCAGAGGACTGCAAATCCTTGCACCCGAGTTCGATTCTCGGCCAGGCCTCCAATCTCGAGCCCTTGATCAGCCTACCTTTTCCCGATCAGCTTAAGCATTCGCCGTCCGGCTCCAGCGACGGCTATGAAGTTTGTGCGCTGTGGCGGCCGGTGCTCATCCGAAGCTCGCCTTCACCCCACGTCGGCCTCCGCGTGAGGGTCTGATCGCTCGCGAGGTGTTAGCGCGCTTTGCTCAGCTTCCTACGTATAGCGGCGATCGTGTGAGCTGGACGCCCCGCGTCCATTGCTTGAGTAGAGTTCTCATCGACCTGCCACCGGCGGACATCAGAATCGAAAATCAAAACCACAGGCGTCTGCAGAGCGGATCGCGAAGTGGAGGTGCTGTAGATCAAACCGATCCGCTGGGCATGATCATGAGACGAAGGTACTATCCCTGCAGCAAGCAGGCCCTCGCAGATCAGGGTCTCCGTGTACCCTATTCCTAGCGTCACAAGACCTTGCGGGGGCCCGTGTCCGGCATCTATGACCATTCCGCAAAAGTAAGTGTCTCCCATGGGCGACACGCCAGAGCGCGGCGTAAATCGGACGGGTGTAAGCGAGACAGCAGAAAACCCTTCCGGGTGAACGGTGACGGCGCCTGCTGTCACCAGCGGAGTTTCCCCGGCCTGAGGAAAAAGCGCTCGGAGCTGATCGGGTGAAACTGGACTTGCTTGAGCTGCGGTAGCCAAGCTCAAAGCGGCGAGGATGGTGGCCAAATAAGCACGCATCAGGGGCGCCCAGCTGCAGTGGCCGCGGGGGTCGACCAGATAATGGTGGTGAGGCTCCAGGCTTGCCGGCCCTGGGTTTCGCCCGTGGCTACCCAGAAGGGTCGCGGCTCAATCAAACGCGCCATCGCCGTCCCCATGCTGCGAACGGGGAGCGCCTACAGCCGCTTGCTGACGGCGCCATCTTCCGCAGCCAGGAACGCTTCAAGCGCGTCGCTGCCGCCGATGCGTTCGCCGTCGATGAAGACCTGCGGCGTCGTGTCCACGCCCTGCTCGGCCTCGTAGGCGTCGACCTCGGCGCGCGAGCGCAGGATGTGGTCGTCCACGGCGTAGCCCGCCGCCTCGAGCATCTCCTTGGCGCGCACGCCGAAGGGGCAGGTGTGGTCGGGCAGGATCATGCGATACAGGGTCGCTTGCGGCACGTGCGCCTCCTTCGGCTTCGCCGCTCTAAGGCGAGGCCGTCGTACTCCGTTCCGCGGGGCGGGCCGGAGCTCATCGGGGCTCGACCTTTGGGGCGAAGCGTAGGCAGGGTGCGCCAGCCCCCAGCATCGGACGCCCATGCCCGAACTTCCTGAAAGCAAGCCTCCGGGCGCCTACACGCGCGACCGCAAGATCGCCATGTCGCCCCAGCAGACGCGGGCGAGCCTGGTGGCCGCCGGCTTGCTCTTCGCCGCCGGCGTCTTCACGCTCCGGGGGTTTCTGACCGCGCTGATCTGGGCCGTGGTCATCGCCATCGCGGTGTGGCCGCTGTTCGAGCGCGCGGCGCGGCGATGGCCCAAGCATCGCCAGGGTCTCCTGCCGGCGCTGGTCGTGCTCGGGATCGTCGTCGTCTTCGTCGTGCCGCTCACGCTGGTGGCGGTGCCCGTCGCACAGGATGCGCATGGCCTGGCCGCGTGGATCGAGCAGGCCAAGCGCGCCGGAATCCCCGCCCCGCCCATCCTCGGCGAACTGCCGTACGGCGCGCGGCTGACGGCGCTGTGGCAGGCCAACCTCGGCCAGCCTGGCCGGATCGACGCCTTCACCTCCCACGCCCTTCAGGGCGATCTCGTCGGCATGGGCCGGCGCATAGGGGCCGAGGCGCTGCACCGCGCCGTGCTGCTGGGCTTCATGCTGCTGTCGCTGTTCCTCCTGCTGCGCCAGGCCGACGGCGTGGTGGCGCAGCTGAAGGTGGCCAGCCGGCGCGCCTTCGGGGCGGCGGGCGAGAACGTCGGGCGCCAGATGATCCTGTCGGTGCACGGCACGGTGAACGGGCTCGTGCTGGTGGGCCTGGCCGAAGGGGCGATCATGACCGTCGCCTACTTCGTGGCCGGCGTGCCCCATGCGAGCCTGTTCGGCCTGCTCACCGCGCTCCTGGCCATGGTGCCCTTCGGCGCCACGGTGGCCTTCGGCGTCGCGGCGATCGCGCTCCTGGCGGTCAACAAGATCGTGGCGGCGATCGTGGTGGCCGTGCTGGGGTCGGCGGTCACCTTCGTGGCCGACCACTTCTTCAGGCCGGTGCTGATCGGCGGGGCGACGCGGCTGCCGTTCCTGTGGGTGCTGATCGGCATACTGGGCGGGGTGGAGACCTTCGGCCTCCTGGGCCTGTTCCTAGGCCCCGCCATACTGGCGGCGTTGATCCTCCTGTGGCGCGAATGGATCGGCGCGGAGGCCGGCCCGCTGAACCCGGAACCTAGCGATGTCTGACGCGAGCCGCGCTTTCAGCGGTCGGAGGCGGCGTCGATCGCGTGCGCAGGGTCGCCTCGCCGGCCTGTTCTCCCCGACAGGCGGAACACCAACAGCGCCGCAATCATCAAAGCCACGCCGCCGACGCCCACGCCTGGCGTGAGCAGATCGGCCGACGCGCGCCAACCCGGGGAGTGCATCATGGTGAGCACCGCCCATGCGATCGCCATCAGGCCGGCCGTAAGGAACAGGGCGCCCGTCACCAGGAGCATCGTGCGCAGCATGTCGGCTCCTGGGATGGACGAGGCTCAACCCGGGCGACGGCCCGCGCGTTCCTCGCGGCCGCGCCTGCGCCGCCGTTGACGCGTACCGGCGGAGCCGCCAGAACCCGCCGGCCCCGACCTCGGCGGCCTGCGGCTTCACCTCGAAGCTCACGCATCGGACCTTCGGATATTCAAGAGACCCATGAGCGACACGCCGCCCGACCGCCTCTCCGCCAGCCCCGACAGCCCGTTCTACGACCAGTCGCTGCTGGATCGCGGCGTGGGCATCAGGTTCAAGGGCGTGGATAAGACCAACGTCGAGGAATACTGCGTGTCGGAGGGTTGGGTGCGGCTGACCGTCGGCAAGACGCTGGACCGCCGCGGCAACGCCATGACGGTGAAGCTGCAGGGTCCCGTCGAGCCCTACTTCCGCACGGAGGGCTAGCGCCGGCGGTGGAGAGCCGCGGCCGCGTCGGTGGAGCGCACAAGAGCGTCGATCACGCCCGGCTCGGTGGAGGCGTGGCCCGCGTCCCAGATCACCTCGAAGTCGGCCTGCGGCCACGCGGTGTGCAGCGCCCAGGCGCCCCACATGGGTGTCACCACGTCGAAGCGGCCCTGCACGACATAGGCCGGGATATGGCGGAAGCGGTCGACCTGGTTCAGCAGCCAGCCGTCCTCGGCGAAGAAGCCGCCGTTGACGAAATAGTGGTTTTCGATGCGCGCAAAGGCGGTGGCGAAGCTCTCCTCGTTGAACTTCTGCGGCCGCGCCTCCGGCCCGCGGATGGAGAGGGTGTCGCCCTCCCAACGGCTCCAGGCCGAGGCCGCCCGCGCCTGCTCGGCGCGATCCGGGCCGGTCAGCCGGCGGTGGTAGGCGGCTAAGAGGTCGTGGCGCTCCACCTCGGGGATGGGGGCCACGAACCGCTCCCACGCGTCGGGGAACAGCATGGAGGCGCCCTCCTGGTAGAACCACGCCAGTTCTCGCCGCGTCAGCAGGAAGACGCCGCGCAAGATGAGCGCGTCCACTCGTTCGGGATGGGTGGCGGCGTAGGTCAGCGCCAGGGTGGAGCCCCACGAGCCGCCGAACACCGTCCAGCTGTCGACGCCCATGCGCTCGCGCAGGCGCTCGATGTCCTCGACGAGCTTCCAGGTGTCGTTGTCCTCCAGCACCGCATTGGGGCGCGAGCGGCCGCAGCCGCGCTGGTCGAACAGCGTCATGCGCCAGCGGGCGGGATCGAAGAAGCGTCGCATGGTGGGATTCACCGCCCCGCCCGGGCCGCCGTGCAGGATCACGCAGGGGCGGCCCTGGGGGCTTCCAACCTCCTCGTAGTAGATGTCGTGCTGCGAGCCGGTCGACGCCCAGCCGAAGGCGAAGGGCTCGATCTCGGGGAAGAGGGTGCGCCGGCCTGCGGGGGCCGCGGCGGGCTGGGTGGCGCTGGCCATGTGGCTAGCGGCTTACGAGAGCGGGAAGCGGCGGTCCAGCCAGTCGATGAGGAGGCGGTTCACCTCGTCGGGCTTCTCCTGCTGCGTCCAGTGGCCGGAGCCGCGCACAAGGTGGGTCTCCAGATCGGGTGCGAAGCGTTGCATGCCCTCGGCCAAGGCGGGCGGCAGGGCGGCGTCCAACTCGGCGGTGATCATCAGGGCGGGAGCGGCGACGTGGTCGGCGACGCCTTCGCGGGCGCGCCAGTTGTTCTCGAGATTGCGGTACCAGTTCAGCCCACCGGTGAAGCCCGCCCGGCGGTAGGCGTCGACGAAGACGGCGAGGTCGGCGTCGGCCAGCAGCGGTGGGCGCCGGTCGGCGCCGGGATCGAAGCGGGCGAAGCTGTTCTGCAGGTCGAGCGGCAGGGGCGCGCCGCCGCCCTTCGCGCCGGAAGGCGGGCGGGCCAGGAAGAAGCGCAGGCTGCGCTCCACGTCGGCGTCGAACAGGGCGTCGGCCGCGCCGGGCTGCTGGAAATAGAGCACATACATCTCAGGTCCGTGCCGGCGGGCCAGCGCCTCCAGCGGAGGGCGGCGCCCGCGGGGCTGGAAGGGCGTGTTGAGGCCCACCACGCCGGCCGTGCGCTCGGGGCGCGTCTGCGCCAGGGCCCAGGCGACGAAGCCGCCCCAGTCGTGCCCGACCCAGATCGCGCGCTCGGCGCCCGCCTCATCGAGGAGGGCGATGGCGTCGTCGACCAGTTCACGCATGGCGTAGGCCTCCACCGCCTCCGGCCGCGCCGAGGCGCCGTAGCCGCGCTGGTCGGGGGCGAGCACCCGGCGACCGGCCGCGGCGAGCGCAGCGACTTGCGCACGCCATGAGAAGGCGAGCTCGGGGAAGCCGTGCAGCAGCACCACCGGCGGCCCGCCCCCGTCCCGCGGTCCGGCCTCGTATACGGCCAGTCGCGCGCGGCCGCCCTCCCCTGTCGTGAACCAGGGCGCGCCCATGGCGGCGTCGAGCGTCGATTGCGCGGAGGCGAGGTCGAGGGCCATATCGGCACCAGACCACGCCCACGGCGCGGCGTGAACAGCCGGAGGGCGCGATGCGCTGGGAAGACGAGCGGCAGTCGACCAATGTCGACGACCTGCGCGGGCAGGACACCGGCGGCGGCTACGGGTTCGGCGGGGGCGGCGGAGGCGGCGGCCTGGGCATGCTCTTCGCCCTCCTGCCGCTGGTGGCGCGAGGCGGAGGCGGAGGCCTCGTCGTGCTCCTGATCATCGGCGCGGTGATTTTCCTGCCGCGCCTGCTGGGAAGCGGCGGCGGGCAGGAGGCGCCCTCCCAGCCCAGCGGCTATTCGCAGGCCCAGGGGGCGCCAGCCGCGGGCGACGAGGACATCCGCTTCGTGCGCGCGGTGACCGGCTATACTGAGGACACCTGGGGCCGCATCTTCCAGGCGCAGGGCCGCACCTACGAGCCCCCGCGCGTGACGGTCTACACCCACGCGATCACCACCGGCTGCGGCGCCGGGCAGGCGGCGATGGGACCGTTCTACTGCCCCGCCGACCACCACGTTTACGTCGACCTGTCGTTCTTCAAGGAGCTCTCGGGCCGGTTCGGCGCGCCGGGGCGCTTCGCCGAGGCCTACGTCATCGCCCACGAGGTCGGCCACCACGTGCAGACGCTGCTGGGCACCACCGCCAAGGTCGACGAGCAGCGCGGGGCGATGGGCGCGCGCAACGACAATCCGCTCTCGGTGCGCACCGAGTTGCAGGCCGACTGCTACGCGGGCGTCTGGGCCAACCAGACCAACCGCACCACCCACTTCCTGGAGGCGGGCGACGTGGACCAGGCGATGGCGGCGGCGAGCGCGGTGGGCGACGACACCCTGCAGAAGGAGACGCAGGGGCGCGTCGTGCCCGACAGCTTCACCCACGGCACCTCCGCCGAACGCACCCGCTGGTTCAAGCGCGGCTTCGAGAGCGGCGACATGGGTCAGTGCGACACCTACAGCCCGGCCTACGACCAGCTGTAGGGCGCGCTGTGATCAGGTCTCGAAGGTGCGGTTCGCGATGACGGTGAGGGTCTGCATCCGCCCTTCGATCTCGGCGGTCAGGCGCTCGCAAAGCTCGCGCACACCGGCGGGGTAGGCGTCGCCGCCCTCACCGATGGAACGGGCGATCACGATGCACTCGGCCAGCTTGGTCTCGAGCGACTGCACCTCCTCGCGGGCGAGCAGGCGCGCCTCGTGCTGCAGGCGCTGCACGCGGTCGCGCGTCGTCTCGGGCTCGCGATCGAGCCGGTAGAGCTCGGCGCCGCGGGGGCCGTCGTCCAGGGTCTTCGGGGCGGACATGTTCGTCTCGTGTGCGATTGCGTGCCGAAGTAGGACGCGACTCTGGAAGGTCCGCAATGACCGCGCCGTGAACGCGCGCAATCGCCGTGCACATGCGGCGCCGGCGCCACGCCTCAGCCCAGGCCCGCCTCGAGCGCGGCGCGGGCGAGCCTGCGCACCTGCGCCTCCGTGCGCCCCCGGAGGCGGTCCGGCTCCCCGTTCGCCGCCTCGACCCGGCCGCCCCGCAGCATCACGGTGCGCGCCGCCACGCGCGCCACCTCCGCCGCATCGTGGCTGACGTAGAGCACCGGCGCCGCCAGATCGGCGAAGGCGGCGGCCAGTTCGCCGAGCAGCTCGTCCTTGGCGGCGGCGTCGACGCCCGAGAGCGGCTCGTCGAGCAGGAGCGCCGCGGGGCGCGTGGCCAGCGCGCGGGCCACCGCGACACGCTGGCGCTCGCCCCCGGAGAGGCGCTCCACCCCCCGCTCCAGCAGCGGCTGCAGGCGCAGGCGCGCCACCGCCTCGTCCAGCGCCTCGCGCGGAGCGCGCGCGCGGCGGCGGCCGTACTCCAGATTGGCGCGCACGCTGAGGTGGGGGAGGAGCGCGGCGTGCTGGAACACGAAGCCCACCGCACGCCGGTGCGGCGGCGTCCAGCGACCCGGCGCCTGCCAGGCCTCGTCGCCGACGCGCACCTCGCCCGCCAGCCGATCCAGCCCGGCGATGGCGCGCAGCACGCTGGACTTGCCGGCGCCGGAGGGTCCGGTGAGGGCGGTGACCTCGCCCGCCGCCGCCTCGAGCGCCACGTCGAGCGAAAAGGCGCCGACCTGTCCCGCAAGACGCACGTGCAGCGCGCCGCTCATGCGCGCAGGCCCGCGAAGCGCCGGTCGATCAGGAGCAGCAGCAGCAGCGCCGCGAAGGCGAAGGCGGCGAGCCCCGCGGCCAAGGCGTGGGCGGCGCCGAACTGCAGGCTCTCCACCAGCGAATAGATGCGGACGGAGACCACCTCGGTCCTGCCCGGCACGCCGCCGCCGATCATCAGCACCACGCCGAACTCTCCCACCGTGTGGGCGAACACCAGCACCGCCGCCGAGAGGAAGCCGCGCCGCGCCAGGGGCGTGGCCACGGTCAGGAAGCGGTCGAGCGGCCCGGCCCGCAGCGTGGCGGCGGCCTCCAGCGGCGCGCGATCCAGGCCCTCGAAGGCCGTGCGCAGCGGCTGCACGGCGAAGGGAAGCGAGTAGAACACCGAGCCGATCACCAGGCCCGTGAAGGTGAAGGCCAGGGTGCGCACGCCGAACGCATGCAGCGGGATCATCAGCGGGCTGGCCGGACCGAGCGCGACCAACAGGTAGAACCCCAGCACCGTCGGCGGCAGCACCAGCGGCAGCCCGGTCAGCGCCGCCACGACCTCCTTGACCCACGAGCCGGGCCGCGAAAGCCACCACGCCAGCGGCGTCGCCAGCGCAAGCAGGAGGACGGTGGTGATCGAAGCCAGGGCGGCTGTGACGCGCACGACCTCCCACATGCGCACGCCCTCCCCCCGCCGAGCGCGCCGCTTACCCGCCGCCTCGGCTCGCTGTAAAGCCGACCTGCATATCGGAACTCCCTTCCGCCCCAATCCCGACCGTTTCCGTTCAGCGCAAGGTCATCGATCCGCCTGCAGGATCACCCACGTTGATATCGGCCGCCGGCTCGGTTCGGCGCGCTCCAGCGGAGGCCCGCCGGCCATGGCGCCAATCTCACGTTCGCTGCAGGCGGCCATCGCGGTCACCCGCTTCGGCCTGGGCGCACGGCCCGGCGAGATCGCGAAGGCGGCCGCCGATCCGCACGGCTGGCTGACGGCGCAGATCCGCGCCGAGGGCGGCGACCTGCCCACCGGCGCCTGGCCCGACGCGCAGAGCCGCCTCGTCGCCCTGCAGGACTATAGCCAGCAGGTGCGCGCCCTGAAGGCCGAGTACGGCGTCCAGGGCAAGGGCGCGCCGGCCGCAGCTCCCGCGGGAGGGCCGCGCGCCGCAAGCGCGCCGGTGCTGGACTCGGCCTCCCAGCCTGTGGCGCAGACCGGCCTGCTGCAGCCCGCCGTCGACCAGGGCGCATTCAAGGCCGCGCAGCAGCAGGCCCGGCGCAGCCTGAACGACGAGACGCTCGACGAGGTGCTGGCCCGCGCCCAGCTCGCGGCGACCACGCCCGCCGGCTTCCGCGAGCGGTGGACGCTGTTCTGGTCCAACCACTTCAGCACGGGCGGCAAGAACGAGGAGATGCAGACGCTGTCTCCGGTGTTCGAGCGCGAGGCCATCCGCCCCCACGTGTTCGGCCGCTTCACCGTCTTGCTGGAGGCCTCCAGCACGCACCCGGGCATGATCCACTACCTCGACCAGGTGCGCTCCATCGGGCCGAACAGCGTGGCGGGGTCGCGCAACGCCAAGGTCGGGCTGAACGAGAACCTCGCCCGCGAGATCATGGAGCTGCACACCGTCGGCGCCGACGCCGGCTACACGCAGGCCGACGTCACCGAGTTCGCCCGCGCGCTCACCGGCATGACCATCGGCAACGGTCAGCCCCGGGGCGGCGCCTTCGGCCAGGTGGTGTTCCGCGACGACTGGCATGAGCCGGGCGTGCGCACGGTGATGGGCCGCAGATACGCCGACGAAGGCGGCCCCAAGGCCGCCAGCGCCATCATCGACGCCCTGGCCGCCGACCCGCGCACGGCGCGGCGCATCTCGCGCAAGATCGCCGCCCACTTCGTCGCCGACGACCCGCCGCCCGCCCTGTCCGCCCGGCTGGAGCAAGCCTGGCTGCGCTCCGGCGGCGATCTCGCCCAGGTGGCGCAGGCGCTGGTGGCCGCGCCCGAGGCGTGGGACCCCGCGCCGCGCAAGCTGAAGACGCCCTACGAGTTCCTGGTCTCCAGCTGGCGCGCCGCCGCGAGCGAACCCGCCAATCCGCGGATCGACGTGGTGCAGCCCCTGACCGGCCTCGGCCAGCGGCCGTTCTACGCGCCCCAGCCGAACGGCTGGTCGGACGACGCCGCCTCGTGGTCTGCGCCGGACGCGGTGATGAAGCGGCTCTATTGGGCCCAGGCCTTCGCCACCGCGCACACGCCCGCCGAGGACCCCCGCCAGCTCGCCATCCAGGTGCTGGGCGACCGCCTCACCGCCCCCTCGGCCCTGGCCGTCTCGCGCGCCGAGAGCCGCTCTGAGGCCTTCGCCATCCTCGTCATGACGCCGGAGTTCCAACGCCGATGACCGCCGTCGCACCTCACGCCTCCTCCCGCGCCGCCCTGACGCGCCGCGGACTTCTGGGTCTCGGCGCCGGCTTCTCGCTGACGCTGATGGGCGGCACCGCCGCCTTCGCCGATGCGGCCTACGCCCAGCGCAAGCTCGTGGTCATCGTCTGCCGCGGCGCCATGGACGGGCTGTCGGTCTCGCCGCCGGTGGGCGATGCGGCCTACGCCGGCCTACGCGGCCCCATCGCCATCGCGCCCGACAAGGCGCTGGCCATCGACGGCCACTTCGGCCTGCATCCCAGGCTCGTGGTCACACACCAGCTGTTGCAGAGCGGCCAGGCGCGCATCGCGCCGGCGGTGGCCATTCCCCAGCGCATCCGCAGCCACTTCGAGGCGCAGGACCTCCTGGAGACCGGCGGCGAGCAGCTCTACGCCTCGACCACTGGCTGGCTGAACCGCACCCTGGCGGCGGTGGGCGCGCGCCGGCCGATCACGGGCCTGGCGATAGGCGCGCAGGAGCCGCTGATCATCCAGGGGCCGGTGCAGGCGCAGAGCTGGAGCCCCGGCGGCAAGCTCACCAGTGAGACCACCCGCGTCGCCACCGCCCTGCAGGAACTCTACAAGCACGACCCCATGCTGGGCTCGGCGCTGGCCTCGGGCCTGGCCACGGAGGCGCAGGCCGAGGGGCTGGGCGGGGCGGCGGTGAAGGGCGGCGACGCCAAGGCCTTCGCCACCACCGCCGGCCGCTTCCTCGCCGCGCCGAACGGGCCGTCGATCGCGGTGATGAGCCTTGACGGCTTCGACACCCACGCCAACCAGGGCGCCGAAAACGGCCTTCTCGCCAACCGGCTGACGCTGCTGGACGGCGCCATCGACGGCTTGCGCGCGGGGCTGGGCGACCAGTGGCGCAATACCGTCGTCGTGGTCGCCACCGAGTTCGGCCGCACCGCGCACGTGAACGGCACGGGGGGCACCGATCACGGCACCGCCTCCACCCTGATCCTGGCGGGCGGTGCGCTGAAAGGCGGCGGCGTCGTCGGCGACTGGCCCACTCTGGCGCGCGTCAAGCTGTTCGAGAACCGCGACCTGGCGCCCACAATGGACATCAGGAGCGTGTTCAAGGGCGTCCTGTCGGACCACCTTGGCGTCGACCGCCGCGACCTCGACGCCAAGGTGTTCCCCGCCTCGACCGAGGCGCAGGCCGTCTCCGGCCTCGTCTAGGTCTGATCGCCGCGACGGGGCGAGGATGCGCGTCGCCGCGACGGGGCGATCCAGCTACTTCTTCTTGGCGCCTGCGGGCGGCGACGTGGCTGCAGCGCCCTTCACGCTCGGGTTGGAGGCGTTGGCCTTCGGCGCCTGGTCCTTCTTCGCCTTGCCCTTGGACTCTTTCATGATGTGCTCCTGGTGAGAAACGCTAACGCGCCGCGGATGCGATCGAGACAGGCGTATGCGCCATTCCGCTCAGCCCTGGGACTGCGACTGGCCACCTTGTGACCGGCCCCCCTGCGACGGGCCGCCCTGCGACCGCCGCTGGCCGGGCCGCGCCACCTCCTCCACGGTGAGGCGTACGCGCATGTGTTCGGCGCCGCCGCCGGTGCGGCTGCCGCGGAACGGCGCGGCCTGCAGGTAGTCGGGCCCCACGGCGACGCGCAGGTAGCTCTCGGTCGGCGAGATGGCGTTGGCCGGGTCGAAGCCCACCCAGCCCAGGCCTTCGACGTGCGCCTCGGCCCAGGCATGGCCCGCCTCCTGCAGCGGGGTGTCGGTGCGCACTAGGTGGCCGGAGACGTAGCGCGCCGGCGCGCCCAGCCGCCGGGCCGCGGCGATGAAGACGTGCGCCATGTCCTGGCAGACGCCGTGCCCGCCGGCCAGCGCCTCCGCCGCGGTGGTGGAGGGCCCGGTGCCCCCCACGTCGAACCGCATGCGGGCGTGGATCAGGCGGGTGAGGGCGTGCAGCTGCGAGAGCCGCTCCTCCCCCGCCTCGGCCCGGGCGCTCGCGGCGAGGCCGCTGAGCGCGGCGTCGTGGGCGGTGAGCGGCGTCTCGCGCAGGAACACCTCGGGCGCGAAGCGCTCCGGCGCGTCGGCGAGCACGCCCGCAGTGTCGCAGGTCTCCACCTCGCCCTCGACCAGCACGCCCAGCCGCTCGACCGCGCCCTCGAGGTAGAAGGCGTGCAGCACGTTGCCGAAGGCGTCCTCGCCCTTGCGCAGCCGCCCCGGCGCATCGACCTGCACGCGCCAGCGGCTGACGCGCTGGCCGGCGTGCGGGCGCGGCTCCAGCCGCAAGAGCTGCACCGCCGCGCGCACCGGGCGCTCGTAGGTGTAGTCCGTCTCGTAGCCGACCCGGATCCGCACGCGCGCCTCAGCAGAGGTACTGGGCGGCGATGGCCGCGCCCAGGCGCACATTGTCGGCCAGGAGGCCGGCGATGAACTCGTGCAGGCCGGAGGCGAACACCTCCTTCATCCGCGCACGCGCCAGCCGGTCGTGCACGGCGCCCGCGAGCCTCTGGCTGGCGCCGCTGCGGCCATAGTCGGCGGCGAGCGCGTCGAGGTTGGAGAGCAGCACGCGATAGCTCGCCATCACCGAGCCCGGCAGCTGCGGGTTGAGCAGCAGGAGGTCGGCCACCAGCCACGGCTTGACCCCCTCGCGATAGACCCAGCGGTAGGCGGTCAGCGCCGAAACCTCGCGCAGGAGGGTGGTCCACTGGAAATAGTCCAGCCCGCCCCCCACCGGCTCGCGCTCGGGCAACAGCAGGTGATATTTCACGTCGAGCAGGCGCGCGGTGTCGTCGGCCCGCTCCAGCGTCGTGCCCAGCCGCAGGAAATAATACGCCTCGTTGCGCAGCATGGTGCGCGCGGCCGAGCCGTCGAACACCAGCGATACGTGCTTGGTCCAGTCGAGGAAGCGGGCGAAGGCGGCGGGGCCCATGCCCGGCTTGAAGTTGGGCAGCTCGTTCCAGGCGCTGTTGATCTCCTCCCAAGTGATGGAGGTCAGCGCCGTGCGCACCGCGCGCGCGTTGCTGCGCGCCTGGTCGAGGCAGCTGACGATGGAGGACGGGTTGTCGCGGTCGAAGGCGAGGAAGCGACGGATGTTCTCGGGCGTGGGCTCGCGCCCCGTCGCGGCGAAGCCGGCGGCCACGCCCGAAGCCTCCAGCATGCCGCTCCACTCGTCGCCGTTTCCCGACCTCGAATAGCTCGACGGCAGGGAGGAGAGGCGCACGGCCGCATCCAGCAGGCGCGCGTTGAAGTCCGCGCGCTCGACGTAGCGGGCGGCCCAGTAGAGGTTGTCGGCGGTGCGGGCCAGCACGGCTCAGGGCGCCTCAGCCATGCAGCACCCAGGTGTCCTTGGTCCCGCCGCCCTGGGAGGAGTTCACCACCAGCGACCCTTCCTTCAGCGCTACGCGGGTCAGGCCGCCGGGCGTGATGCGCACGCCGTCGGCGCCGGTCAGCACGAAGGGCCGCAGGTCCACGTGGCGCGGGGCCAGGCCGCTCTGCGTGAAGGTCGGGCAGGTCGAGAGCGCAAGGGTGGGCTGGGCGATGTAGGCCTCGGGGCGGGCGACGAGCTGCGCGCGGAAGGCCTCCAGCTCGGCCTTGGTGGCGGCGGGCCCCACCAGCATGCCGTAGCCGCCCGAACCGGCGCATTCCTTGACGACGAGTTCGGGCAGGCGCTCCAGCACCTCCTTCAGCGCGTCCGGCTCGCGGCAGCGCCAGGTCGGCACGTTGCGCAGGATGGGCTCCTCGCCGGTGAAGAAGCGGATCAGCTCGCCCATGTAGCTGTAGACGGCCTTGTCGTCGGCCACGCCCGTGCCGGTCGCATTGGCGAGGGTGACGTTGCCGGCGGCGTAGGCGGCGATCAGCCCGGGCACGCCCAGCGTCGAATCGGTGCGGAAGGTCAGCGGGTCGAGGAAGTCGTCGTCCAGCCTGCGGTAGAGCACGTCCACGCGCTTGGGGCCGTCGGTGGTGCGCATGTAGACCACGGCGTCGTCGACGAAGAGGTCGCGCCCCTCCACCAGCTCCACGCCCAGCCGGTCGGCCAGGAAGCTGTGCTCGTAGTACGCCGAGTTGTAGAGGCCTGGGGTGAGCACCGCGATGGTCGGCTCACCCGCCGCGCGCTCGGGCGCGACCGAGCGCAGCGTCTGCAACAGGCTGTCGGTGTAGCGCTCCACCGGCGCAACGCGATGCTGGGCGAACAGCTCGGGAAAGAGGCGCATCATCGCCTCGCGGTTCTCCAGCATGTAGCTGACGCCGGAGGGCGTGCGCGCGTTGTCTTCCAGCACGTAGAAGTCGCGCTCGCCGGTGCGCACGAGGTCGATGCCGGCCAGGTGCACGTAGACGCCGTGGGGCGGCCGGATGTGCGCGGTCTCCAGCCGATACTGCGGGTTCTGCAGCACGAGGTCGGAGGGGATGATCCCGGCGCGCAGGCACTCCTGCGGGCCATAGACGTCGCGTAGGAAGGCGTTGAGCGCGTTGGCGCGCTGCTCGAGCCCGCGCCCGAGATACGCCCACTCCTGCGCATCGATCACCCGCGGCACGAGGTCGAAGGGAATCAGCCGTTCGGCGGCCGTCTCCTCGCCGTACACGGCGAAGGTGATGCCCAGGCGGCGGAAGAACACCTCCGCCTGCTTGCGGCGCGTCTCGATCAGGTCTGCAGGCGTCTCCTGCAGCCAGTCGTTCAGACCGCGGTAGGGCGTGCGCACGTCGCCCGCCGCGCCGGACATCTCATCGAACGCCGCCTGCTCGACCATGACGCCATGTAACAGCAATCGCGCCTGTCGCAGCGCGGCCCGTTCGCCGGGCGCGCATTAGGCCGCAGGCGCCGCGAGACCGGCCGTCGGCGCCTCGCCTTTAACCAATTGGCAGGGCGGGCGGGTGTGACTAGCGCGCGATGCGGACTGCACGAGGTCGCTCGACCTCGCCGCCGACGGCGCGATCTCAGGCTGCACTCAGGGGCGATGGCGTGAAGAACATCCCTATCGTCGGCAAATTCCTGATCATCCTCGCGATCTTCGGCGTCTTCGTTGTCGGCGCCACAGTGTACGCGAGCTCGGAGATCCTGCGCATCAACGGCGCCTACGGCGCGCTGAATCAGGGCGACAACGCCGCGGCGCTGTACGCGGCGCGCGCCAACCGCGCCCTGATGGCCGGCCGCGCCGCCATCGCCGACGTCGTGCTGTCCAACACCGCCGCGGGGGATCGCACCGCGATGAAAGACCTCGACGCGGCCAGGGACAGCTATGCGAGCTTTCTCGACACCGCCATCCACGCGGCGCCGGCCGACGCCGGGCTTCCCAAGCTGAAGGCCGACGGCCTGGCCGTGCTGGACGGAGCGTGCGCTCAGACCGTCAAGCTGGGCTCGGCTGGGAGCGCCGACGGCGATCGGACCGCCCAGGAGACGTTCCGCACACAGTGCGCCCCCGCCTTCCCGGCGGTGGCCAGCGCCGCCACCGCCAAGACCGCCGACCTCGTCCGCAGCGCGGAGACCGGGGCCGAGGCGCTCACGGCCGCGACGAACAAGGCGGTCGCCACCACCTTCGCCATCGTGCTGTTCGGCCTGTTGCTGGTGGTGGTCAGCGCCTACTTCGCGCTGCGCAGCTGGATCACCGCGCCCCTCGCCGACATGGTGGGGGTGATGAACCGCCTCGCCGGCGGTGACCTGACGACCGCCGTCGTCGGCGCGCAACGGCGCGACGAGGTCGGGACGATGGCCAAGGCCGTGCAGGTGTTCAAGGACGCCGGCATCGAGAATACGCGGCTGGAGGCCCTCACCGCCGACACGCGCAAGGCCGCCGAGGACGAACGCATCCGCAACGAGGCGGAGGCCGCGCGCGTGCGCGCCCTGGCCGACGGCGTGGTGGCGGGCGTGGGCCGTTCGCTCTCCGCCCTGGCCGCCGGCGACCTGACGCAACGCTTCACCGCCGAAGTGCCGAACGACGTCGCCAACCTGCAGTCGCTCAAGGACGACCTCAATGGCGCCGTCGACCAGCTGCGCGAGGCGCTCAGCATCGTGGCCGCCAATGCGGAGGGCATCCGCTCGGGCACGGGCGAGATCGGCCAGGCCGCCGACGACCTCTCGCGCCGCACCGAGCAGCAGGCGGCGAGCCTGGAGGAGACGGCCGCCGCGCTGGACGAGATCACCGCCACCGTGCGCAAGACCGCCGACGGCGCCCAGAGCGCGCGTGCGACCGTCGGCCAGGCCAAGGCCGACGCGGAGCGCTCCGGCGAAGTGGTGCGCTCGGCGGTGGAGGCGATGAGCGCCATCGAGGGCTCGGCGCGCCAGATTAGCCAGATCATCAGCGTGATCGACGAGATCGCCTTCCAGACCAACCTCCTGGCGCTCAACGCCGGGGTCGAGGCGGCGCGCGCGGGCGACGCCGGGCGCGGCTTCGCGGTGGTGGCCTCCGAGGTGCGCGCCCTGGCCCAGCGCTCGGCCAACGCCGCCAAGGAGATCAAGGCGCTGATCGGGGCCTCCTCCCAGCAGGTGGAGCGCGGCGTGCAGCTGGTGGGCGACACCGGCCGCGCGCTGGAGCGCATCGTCGTGCAGGTCAGCCAGATCTCGGGCGTGGTGGGCGAGATCGCCGCCTCCGCCCAGGAACAGGCCGCGGGGCTGCAGCAGGTGAACACCGCCATCAACCAGATGGACCAGGTGACCCAGCAGAACGCGGCCATGGTCGAGGAGTCCACCGCCGCCAGCCACGCGCTCTCCAACGAGGCGCAGGAGCTGGCCAAGCTCGTGGGCCGCTTCCACCTGGGCGGCGAGGCCGCACCCGGCCGCAGCGCCGCACCCGCGCGGCGTTACGGCCACGCCGCTCCCCGCCCCGCCGCGCGCCCAGCGCTGCGCCCGATGGGCGCCCGCGGCGGCGCGGCGCTGAAGCCCGCATCCGCCGCCAACCCTGCGGAGGACGACTGGGAGGAGTTCTGAGCCGCCCGCCTCGACTTCGCTTCGCCGTCCCGTGTCCCGAACCCGAAGAGTGACCCCCCGATGCGCCACGCGCCGCAGCCCCGATGATCCCGGCCTCCGATGCCGCCACGCGCGTCGCCCTGGCCCCCGTGCTGGACCTCTCCGCCGCCACGCCCCTCAAGGCCGAGCTGGAGGCGCGCCTGGGCGTCCCCGTCACGCTCGATGCGGGCGAGGTGCGGCGCCTGGGTGGGCAGTGCCTGCAGGTGCTCATCGCCGCGCGCCGGCGCTGGGCGGCCGACGGCCTGGGCTTCGCCGTCGCCGCCGCCTCTCCCGCCTTCGCCGATGCGCTCGCCGCCTTCGGGGTGGGCGCCGACCTGGAGCCCCTCCCATGCGCCTGACCGTGCTGACCGTCGATGACAGCCGCACCATGCGCGACATGCTGCGCATAGCGCTGGCCGAGGCCGGCTTCACCGTGGTGCAGGCGGTCGACGGCCTCGACGGCCTCGAGGTGCTGGGCCGCGAGACGCCCGACGTGATCGTCACCGACATCAACATGCCGCGCATGGACGGCTTCGGCTTCATCGAGGCGGTGCGCGCCGATCACAGCCGCCGCGCCACGCCGATCCTCGTGCTCACCACCGAAAGCGACGCCGAGAAGAAGGCGCGCGCCCGCGCGGCGGGGGCCACGGGCTGGATCGTCAAGCCCTTCGATCCCGCCAAGCTGGTGGACGCCGTCCGCCGCGTGGCGGCCTGAGGCCGGCCGGACCCCGGGGGCGCGCATCCATGGACACGATGGAGTCGATCCGCGCCACCTTCTTCCAGGAATGCGAGGAGGCGCTGGCCGAGCTGGAGACCGGCCTGATGGCCGTCGAGGCCGGCGACGCCGATCCCGAGACGGTCAACGCGGTGTTCCGCGCCGTGCACTCGATCAAGGGCGGCGCGGGCGCCTTCGGGCTCGAGCAGCTGGTCCGCTTTTCCCACGTGTTCGAAAGCACGCTCGACAAGGTGCGCGCCGGCCGCCTCGCGCCAGAGCCGGCCACCGTGAAGGTGCTGCTGCGCGCAACCGACTCGCTGGGCGACGTCGTGCGGGCGGCGCAGACAGGCGGCGTGGCTGACGAGGCGCGCTGCGCGGCGGTCGCCGTCGAACTGGAGCGGCTGGACGTGGCGGCGAAGCCGCCGCCGCCCATGGGCCCGGTCGCCGAACCCTTCATCGACGACGGCAAGGCGGGCTGGGTGTTCGGCCCGATCGACGCGGCCTCGCTGGACGACGACCTGGGCGATTTCGCCTTCACGCCGGTCGCTGCACCGGCGTTCGATCCGCCGGAGCCGCCCGAGCCCGGGGAGGACGCCGGCTGGGAGGTGCGGTTCCGCCCGCACCGCGAGCTGTACGCCCACGCCAACGAGGCCGGGCTCCTGCTGCGCGAGCTGGCGCGCCTGGGGCCGACCCGCGTGCGGCTCGACGACGCCGCCCTGCCCGCCTTCGCCGATCTCGATCCCGAGGACGCCTATCTCGCCTGGACCGTTCGCATCGAAGGCGCGGCGGGCGAGGCGGACGTGCGCGAAGTGTTCGACTTCGTGGAAGGTGACTGCGACCTCACGGTCGCGCGTCGCGACGCCGTGGCGCCCCTGCCGCGACCGGCGGAACTGGACGCGCTGCGACCGGCGTCGGCGCCGCCGGCTCCCGGCATGCACGCCGCACCGCCGTCAGCGGATGAGGACCCGCCGGCCCCGCTCGAGGGGGCTCTGCAACCGTCGTCGCCGCCCGCTGCTGCCGCACCGGCGACGATCCGGGTCGACCTGGAGCGGGTGGACCGCATGATCGACCTGATGGGCGAGCTCGTCATCAACCAGGCCGTCCTGGCGCAACGCGTCACCGAGGCCGGGCTCGTCTCCAGCCGCACCGGCGAGAGCGCGCTCTCGCAGAGCCTGGCCGAACTCGAGCAGCTGACGCGCGAGATCCAGGACAGCGTGATGGCCATCCGCGCCCAGCCGGTGAAGAGCGTCTTCCAGCGCATGCCCCGCCTGGCCCGCGAGGTGGCCGCCCAGACCGGCAAGCAGGTGCGCGTTGTCACCGAAGGCGAGGCCACCGAGGTGGACAAGACGGTGATCGAGCGCCTGGCCGATCCCCTGACCCACATGCTGCGCAACGCCATCGACCACGGCGTCGAGAGCCCGCAGGCGCGCCTGGCCGCCGCCAAACCTGCCGAGGGCGTCGTCAAGCTCGCCGCCTTCCACCGCTCGGGCCGCATCGTCATCGAGGTGTCGGACGACGGCGCCGGCATCGACCGCGCGCGCGTCAGGGCCATCGCCGTGGAGAAGGGGCTGGTCGCCGCCGACGCGGCCATGAGCGATGAGGAACTGGACAACCTCATCTTCATGCCCGGCTTCTCCACCGCCAGCGCCGTCTCAGACATCTCCGGCCGCGGCGTGGGGATGGACGTGGTGAAGCGCTCCGTCGCCGCGCTGGGCGGGCGCATCGCCATCGCCTCGCGCCCCGGCGAGGGCTCGACCTTCACCCTCAGCCTGCCGCTGACGCTGGCGGTGCTGGACGGCATGGTGGTGACCATCGGCGGCCAGACGCTGGTGGCCCCGCTCACCGCCATCGTCGAGACCCTGCGGCCCCGCCCGCACGACGTGCACCCCTTGGGCGAAGGCGCGCGGGTGATCGCCAACCGCGGCGGCTACGTGCCGCTGATCGACGTCGGCGCCGAACTCGGCTTCCGCGAGGGCGCCGCAGATCCGGCCGAAGGCGTGGCGCTGCTCATCGAGGGCGACGACGGCGCTCGCGCGGCGCTGATGGTCGACGCCATCCAGGGCCAGCGCCAGGTCGTGATCAAGAGCCTGGAGGCCAACTACCGCCAGGTGCGCGGCATCGCCGCCGCCACCATCCTGGGCGACGGCCGCGTGGCGCTGATCCTGGACATCGACGCCCTGGTCGCCAACGCCCGGCGCCCCGACGCCACGCCGCGCCTGGCCGCCTGAGGACACGCCATGACCGCCCCCTCCCAGGACCGCGAACTCATCGCCTTCCGCGTCGGCGCGCAGGAGTTCTGCGTCGACATCATGTCGGTGCGCGAGATCCGCGGCTGGACGCCGGCGACGCCCCTGCCCCGCGCGCCGCCGTACGTGCGCGGCGTGATCAACCTGCGCGGCGCGGTGCTGCCCATCGTGGACCTCTCCTCGCGCCTGGGCCTCGGCCTGGCCGAGCCCTCCGAGCGGCACGTGATCATCGTGGCGCAGATCGGCGCCCAGCTCGTGGGCCTCCTGGTCGACGCGGTCAGCGACATCCTCACCGTCGCCGGCGCCGAGATCCAGCCGACGCCCGAGGTGGCGTCCGACATGGCGCGCACATTCGTGCAGGGCCTGATCGCGCTGGAGGACCGCATGATCTCGCTGATCGGGCTTGACCACGTGCTGCCCGAGCCGGAGCTCGAGGCGGCGTGACGCCCGACCGCGCGCCCTCCCCGTCGAACCGCGAGGGCGCGGCGCTGGTCGACGGCGAGTTCCCGCTCACCGCCGACGACTTCCGCCGCATCGCGGCCATGCTGCACGCCGACGCCGGCATCTCGCTGCACGACCACAAGGCGACGCTGGTCTATTCGCGCCTGGCCAAGCGGTTGCGGGCGCTCGGCCTGCGCTCGTTCCGCGACTACTGCGCGCTGGTGGCCGACGAGACGGGCGTCGACGAGCGCCAGCGCATGCTGGCCGCCCTGACCACCAACGTCACCCGCTTCTTCCGCGAGCCTCACCACTTCGAACACCTGCGCACGACCGCGTTGCCGCCCCTGCTCGACGCCGCCCGGCGGGGGGGGCGGGTACGGCTGTGGTCGGCGGCCTGCTCCAACGGATCGGAGGCCTATTCCATGGGCATGGTGGTGCTCGACCTCCTGCCCGAGGCCGCGGCCCTGGACATCAAAATCCTGGCCAGCGACATCGACCCCAACATGATCGCCCATGCGCGCGAGGGCAGCTTCCCGGCCTCGGCGCTCCTGCCCGCGCCGCCCGAGAGCACGCGGCGCTGGTTCAAGCCGGTGGGCCCGGGCTCGGACGAGCTGGAGGCCGGCCCCGAGCTGCGAAACCTGATCGCCTTCCGCGAGCTGAACCTGATCGGCGACTGGCCGATGAAGGGCCGCTTCGACGTCATCTTCTGCCGCAACGTGGTGATCTACTTCGAGGAGGAGACGCAAAGCCGCATCTGGAGCCGCTTCCTGCCGCACCTGACGCAGGGCGGCCGGCTCTACATCGGCCATTCCGAGCGGCTGACCGGCCCCGCCGCCGCGCGCTTCGCCACCGACGGCATCACCATCCATCGCCTGCGCGAGGCGCGGGCGTGACGCGTGTGCTGGTCGTCGACGACAGCGCCACCATGCGCCGGCTGATCGCCCACACCCTGTCGGCCGACCCGCGCATCGAGGTGGTGGGCGAGGCCGCCGACGCCCGCGAGGCCCGAGCCGCCATCAAGGCGCTCAATCCCGACGTGCTGACCCTGGACATCGAGATGCCCGACATGAACGGGCTCGACTTTCTCGAGCGCATCATGCGCCTGCGGCCGACCCCGGTGATCATGGTCTCCACCCAGACGCAGGCCGGCGCCGAGGCGACGCTGGAGGCGCTGGCGCTCGGCGCGGTCGACTGCGTGGCCAAGTCCGCCTCGGCGGGCGTCCACGCCTTCGACGGACTGGCCGCCAAGGTGCGCGCAGCCCACCACGCGCGGCTGAGGCCCCTGGCCGACCGCGCACCGCCGGCGCCCCCGCCGGCTGTGCGAGCGTCCTATCACGACGACGGGCGCCTGGTGGCGCTGGGCGCGTCCACGGGCGGGGTCGAGGCCTTGATCGAGGTGCTGCGCCACTGGCCGGCGAACGGGCCGCCCACCGTCGTCGTGCAGCACATGCCGCCGGGCTTCACCACCAACTTCGCCGCGCGGCTGGACCGCATCTGCGCCGCCCACGTGAGCGAGGCTGTCGACGGCGAACCCCTGCGCCAGGGCCAGGTGCGCCTTGCGCCCGGCGGCGGCGCGCACCTGGAGCTCGCAGGCGCGGCGGGCGCCCCGTACTGCCGGCTGCGCGGGGGCGAGCTGGTCAACGGCCACCGCCCCTCGGTGGACGTGCTGTTCGCATCCGTCGCCCGCGTGGCGGGTGCGCACGCCTTGGGCGCGATCATGACCGGCATGGGCCGCGACGGGGCGGCGGGCCTTCGCGCCATGCGCGACGCGGGGGGCGACACCCTGGGCCAGGACGAGGCGAGCTCGGTGATCTACGGCATGCCCAAGGTCGCGTTCGAGACGGGCGCGGTCGCGCGCCAGTTGCCGTTGGAGCGCATCGGGCCGACCATCGTCGCCCTCACCCAACGCGCCGGGAGCCTGGGCCGATGAGCCGAGCCGCCCACCTCAAGGTGCTGATCGTCGACGATCAGGCGAGCCTGCGCGCCCTCGTCCGCGCGAGCCTGCAAGAGATCGGTGTGACCGACATCGCGGAAGCCCATGACGGCGAGGAGGCGCTCACCGCGCTCGCCGGACGACCGGCGCATCTGGTGATCTCGGACTACAACATGCCCAGGCTCGACGGGCTGGGCCTCCTCCAGGCGATGCGGGCCGATCCGCCCACCAGGACCACCGCCTTCATCATGCTCACCGGCCGCGCCGACCGCGAGCTGGTGCAGCGTGCGGTGCAGTCCGGCGTCAACAACTACCTCGTGAAGCCCTTCACCGCGCAGGCCTTGAAGAGCAAGATCGAGGCGGTGTTCGGCGCGCTGACGTGATACCCGCCGCCCGCGCGAGCGCCTCGCTCTACGACGACCGCCGCCGGCACGTGGTGCAGGGCGAGCAGGCGGTCTCGCGCGATCCCGAGGTGATGCTGACGACGCTCTTGGGGTCGTGCGTCGCGGCCTGCCTCTACGATCCGGTGGCCGAGGTCGGCGGCATGAACCATTTCCTGCTGCCGGGCGAGGCCGAGGCGGCGGGCGGCCTGCGCCAGGGCGTGCACGCCATGGAGCTCCTGGTGAACGCGCTCCTGAAGGAAGGCGCCCTGCGCCAGCGGCTGCGCGCCAAGGTGTTCGGCGGCGCCAGCATGGTCGAGCGCCTCACCGACGTCGGCCAGCGCAACGCGGCGTTCGCGGAGGCCTTCCTGCGGCGCGAAGGCATCGAGGTCGCGGGCGCCGACCTGCGCGGCGAGCAGGGTCGGCGCGTACAGTTCTGGCCGGTGGGCGGCCGCGCGCGCCAGATGCTGATGGCGCCCAACGACCGCTCCGCCTTCGAGCTCGAACGACGCCGCCCCCGGCGCATCGCGCCCGCCACGGGCGATGGCGAGCTGGAGCTGTTCTGACGATGAGCGCCGCTCAGCCCTTGCCCGCCATGCTCCAGGCGCTCTCCAACGAGCTGGTCGAGCTGCACATCGAGGCGAACGCGCTGCAGGACGTGTTCCCCGCCACGGGCGATCCTGGCGTGATGGTGGGCCTGCAGCGCCTCGATGCGCTGACGCAGACGCTCGACGCGCTGGCCGCCTATCTCGTGCGCTTGGCGCAGGCCATCGCCGCCGGCGCGCCGCTCGATGCGAGCCGTGCGGCCGAAGCCGTCCCCCTGGGCGCGGTGGCCCTGCGCCTGGCCCTGCGCACCGGCGCCCCGACCACGCCGCCGGGCGAGTGCGACCTGTTCTGATGAGCGGGCCCAGCGCGTCGATGTTCTTCGGCAGCGACGAACGCCTGAACATGAGCCGCGTCGTCGTGCTCCTGGTCGAGCAGAACCTGGCCGAGCAGGACCTCTTGGTGCAGGTGCTGACGGGCTTCGGCGTGCGCAACATCCGCCGCTGCCAGACCCCGGCCGCCGCCCGCGAGACGCTGGCCGCCTACGACATCGGCCTGATCGTGCTCGACGGCTCGGCCGACGACGGCGGCGCCTACGCCTTCGTGCGCTGGCTGCGGCGCGAGGCGCCGGAGCCGCGGCGCTTCCTGCCCGTGCTCATGCTGAACGGCCACGTGCGCGCCTCGCAGGTCTACCGGGCGCGCGACTGCGGCGCCAACTTCGTCGTCACCAAGCCGATCAGCGCGCGCATCCTCCTCGACCGCATCGCCTGGCTCGGCCGCGAGACGCGCGGGTTTCTGGCGGTGGAGGACGGCTACGTCGGCCCCGACCGCCGCTTCCGCACCGACGGTGCTCCGCCGGGCATGGTCGGCCGGCGCAAGGACGACGCTCCGGTTGACGCCTGCGCCCCGACAGACGCCGAGGCCGTCGACGCACACCGCCAACCGCGCTGAGCCCGGTCGCGCGACGAAGGCTTGTATAGCTCAGGGCGAGCGGCGACCCTGGGCGGCCCAGGAACGAGGCGGAGGCGGCGCTTGAGCGGCCGGGACTGGCGCCGAGGCGCCGCGATCTACCAAGTCTATCCCCGCTCCTTCGCCGACTCGGACGGCGACGGAGTCGGCGACCTGGCGGGGATCACCGCCAAGCTCGACTACATCGCGTCGCTGAACGTGGACGCGGTGTGGCTGTCGCCCTTCTTCACCTCGCCCATGGCCGACTTCGGCTACGACGTCGCCGATCCCTTCGATGTGGACCCGCTGTTCGGCACGCTGACCGACTTTGATGCGCTCGTCGCGCGGGCCCACGCGCTCGGCCTCAAGGTCATCATCGACCAAGTCTACTGCCATCTGTCCGACCGGTCGGCCTGGTTCCAGGAGAGCCGCAGCTCGCGCGCCGACCCGCGCGCCGACTGGTTCGTGTGGGCCGACGCCCGGCCCGACGGCTCGCCCCCCTCCAACTGGCAGTCGGTGTTCTATGGCCCGGCCTGGACCTGGGACGCGCGGCGCGGCCAGTACTACATGCACAACTTCCTGCCCGAGCAGCCGCAGCTGAACGTGCACAACTCCGCGGTGCAGGACGCCTTGTGCGACATCGCCCGCTTCTGGCTCGAACGCGGCGTCGACGGGTTCAGGCTGGATGCGCTCAACTTCATGATGCACGACGAGACGCTGCGGGATAATCCGCCCGCGCCGCCTGAAAAGCCCAGGACAAGGCCGTTTGATTTCCAGGACAAGCGCTACAACCAGTCGCATCCCGACACCCCGCGAATGATCGAAAAGCTGCAGGCGGTCGTCGCGAGCTACCCCGGCCGCTTCACCGTGGCCGAGATCGGCGGCGACCGGGCGCTGGAGGAGATGCGCGCCTACACGCTGGGCCCGGCGCGGCTCGACACCGCCTACAGCTTCACCTTCCTCTACGCCCCCGCCCTCACGCCCGGGCTGGTGCAAGGCGCGCTCGCCGACTGGGCGCCCGACGCCTCGCCCGGCGGCTGGCCTTCCTGGGCCTTCTCCAACCACGACGCGCCGCGCGCCATCAGCCGCTGGTGGCCCGATCAGCCGCCCGAGCGGGTGGCGCCCCTAACCTTGCTCCTGCTCGTCTGCCTGCGTGGGAACATCTTCGTCTGGCAGGGCGAGGAGCTGGGCCTGCCGCAGGGCGAGGTGGCGTTCGACCGGCTGGTCGATCCCGAGGCGATCCGCAACTGGCCCAAGACCCTGGGCCGCGACGGCGCGCGCACGCCCATGCCCTGGCGCGCCCGGGCGCCGCACGCCGGCTTCTCCGACGCCGAGCCCTGGCTGCCCGTCGACCCACGCCATGGCGCCCTGGCGGTCGACCGCCAGGCGCTCGACCCGCGCTCGACGCTGAACTTCGCGCGCAGGGCGCTGGGCTTGCGCCAGGCGCGCGAGGCCCTGCGCACCGGCGACCTGCGGCCGCGCGCCGCCGAGGGTTCCGTTCTGGCCTTCGAGCGCGACGCGGATGCGGCGCCGCTCCTGTGCGCCTTCAATCTCGGCGAGGCGGCCGCACCGGGGCCCGCCCCCGAGGGCTGGCGCGTGGTGCTGGCCACGTCCGGAGTCGCAGAGGGCGAGCCGCCGCCGAGGACGCTGCCGCCGCTGGTGGGCTACGTGGCCGAACGCGCCTGACGACGATGCGCGGAGCCGATCCGGTCACGGTGGACGGAGTCGGCGCGCTCGGCGCCGCTCAGCCGACGGCCAACGCCGCCTGCAGCGCGGCGGCGAGATCGCCACGCGGCGCCGCCTCCACCTCGTCGAGACCGAGCCAGGCGGCTATCAGCCGAAGCTCGGCGGCCAGCGCTTCGGCGGCGTGGGCGGGCGCGTCCGGCTCGGCATGGGCCGCCTGCACACGCAGCACGCCGGAGGCGCGATCGCTTTTCAGATCGACGCGCGCGGCGATGCGCTCGCCCAGGAGGAAGGGCAGGACGTAGTAGCCGTGCTCGCGCTTGGCCTGCGGGGTGTAGATCTCCAGCCGCACGCGCACGCCGAACAGGCGCTCGGTGCGGCCGCGCTCCCAGATCAGCGGATCGAACGGCGCGAGGAGGGCCGCCGCCTCGATGCGCCGTGGGCGACGCGCGGCTGGGTGCAGGAACGCCGCCCGCGCCCAGCCCTCGACCCGCACGGGCTGCAGCGCGCCGGCCTCCACGAGCTCCGCCAGCCGCGGCGCTGCATCGGCGGGCGAGAGGCGATGGTAGTCGGCCAGGTCGCCCGCGGTGGCCACGCCCAGCGCCTGCGCCGCCTGCAGCAGCAGCGTGCGGTGCGCCTCCTCGGGCGAGGGCGTCGGCGCGGCGGACACGGCGGACGGCAGCACGCGCTCGGGCAGGTCGTAGACGCGCTCGAAGCTGTTGGTGCGGGTGCGCGTCGTGAGCCGGCCCGCCCAGAACAGCCACTCCAGCGCCTGCTTGGCGCCGCTCCAGCCCCACCAGCCCCCCTCGCCCTTGTCGCCGAAGGCCGAGGCCGGGAGCGGGCCCTCGGCCTCGATGCGCCGAAGCGCCGCCTCTGCCTCGGGGCGGCGCTCGCGGGCGAAGGCGGCGAGGCGGCCCCAGGTCCCCTCCCCGCGTTCGGCGCGCGCCATGCGCCAGCGGTAGAGCGGATGGTGCTCCACCGGGATCAGCGAGGCCTCGTGCGCCCAGTATTCGAACAGCCGCTTCGGCTTCGGCCCCCAGGCGGCGGCCTCCAGCACCGGGCGCGGATAGGCGCCCAGACGCGAGAACAGCGGCAGATAGTGCGCCCGCGCCAGCACGTTCACGCTGTCGATCTGCAGCAGGCCCAGGCGTTGCACGCCGCGACCGATCAGGCGCCAGTCCATGCGCGCGCCGGGGGCCGGGCGCGGCTCGGCGAAGCCCTGCGCCGCCAGCGCGATGCGCCGCGCGCCCGCCGCCGAGAGACGTTCCGGGGTGCTCACACCTTGGTGCGGAAGGGCGTGAAATCGGTGCCCTCGTCGTACACGTCCAACCCCTCGGCGCGCTTCAAGCCGTTGACCACAAGATAGGTCATCGGCGTCAGCAACACTTCCCACGCAACCTTCAATACGAACTGCGTCAGCGCCACCTTGATCACGGTGTCCAGCGTCCACATGCCCAGAAACGCCAGCGGGTAGAACAGGGTGCTGTCCACGCCCTGCGCCGCCACGGTCGAGCCTATGGTGCGCGTCCACAGCCAGCGCCCGCCGGTCAGCATCTTCAGCCTCGCCATGACGAAGCTGTTGACGAACTCGCCCGCCCAGAAGGCGGCGATGGAGGCGAAGACGATGCGCGGCACCTGGCCGAACACCGCCTCGTAGGCCGCCTGCCCCGACCAGCTCGGCGCCGGCGGCAACGCCACGACGACCAGGCTCATCACCGCCATGAAGACCAGCGCGCCGAAGCCGACCCAGATGCAGCGCCGCGCGCGGGCGTAGCCGTAGACCTCGGTGAGCACGTCGCCGATCACGTAGGAGACGGGGAAGAACAGTATGCCCGCACCGAACGGCCACAGTCCCACAAACGGCAGCGGCACCGCCGCCACCTTGCCCGCCCCGATGACGTTGGAGAGCAGCAGGAGGGTGACGAACGCGGCCATCACCACGTCGAAGAACCGCAGGTGCTTGCTATCCAGCGAGGTGGCCGAGACGCGCTCGATCATGCCGCCAGCGCACCGGCGCGGCGGCCGTCCAGCCAGGCGGCGATCTCGCGCCCGGCGTCCATCCCGTCCTTCACCGCCCAAACCACCAGCGAGGCGCCGCGCGCGATGTCGCCCGCGGCGAACACGCCCTCCAGCGTGGTGGCGCAGCCGACCGGCAGGCGCACCGCCCCGTGGGGGGTGACCGCGAGATCGGGCGCAGCGAACAGGGTGCGCAGGTCCTCCGCATCGAAGCCCAGCGCCTGGATGACGAGGTCGGCCGGCGCCGTCATGGTCTCTTCCGTGGGCTCGGGCGCGCGGCGGCCGCCGGCGTCGGGCGCGCCCAACCGCATGCGGCGCACGTCCACACCTGCGTCGCTCACCGCCAGGGGCGCGGAGAGCCAGTCGAAGTCCACGCCCTCCTCCTCGGCGCGGGCCACCTCGCGGGCCGAGCCCGGCATGTTGGCGCGGTCGCGGCGGTAGGCCAGGCGCACCTCGCTGGCGCCCTGACGCACGGCGGTGCGCACGCAGTCCATGGCGGTGTCGCCGCCGCCCAGCACCACCACGCGCTTGCCCGCCGCGTCGATCGCGGGAGCCGCGCCACTGAGGCCCGCCCGGTTGGAGCTGATCAGGAAATCGAGCGCCGCCACGGCCGCCCCCGGCTCGCCCAGCGAGCGAGCGCGGTAGACGCCCGTGGCCACCAGCACCGCGTCGTGGCGCGCCCGCAGCGCGGCGAACCCCAGCGAACGCCCGATCTCCACGCCGAGCGCGAACACCACGCCGCCTTCCTCCAGCCGACGCACGCGGCGAGCCACGATCTCCTTTTCCAGCTTGAAGGACGGGATGCCGTAGATCAGCAGGCCGCCGGCGCGGTCATGCCGGTCGTAGACCGTCACCTGCACGCCCGCTCGCCGCAGCAGCTCGGCCGCGGAGAGCCCTGCGGGCCCAGACCCGACGATACCCACGGACTCGCGCCGCTCTCCCCCCTCCGGCGCGAGCGGCGCGACCCAGCCTTGCGCCCAGGCGGTGTCGGTCAGCCATTGCTCCACCGCGCCTATGGTGACCGTGCCGAAGCCCGCCTGCTCGACCACGCAGGCGCCTTCGCACAGCTTGTCCTGCGGGCAGATGCGGCCGCACACCTCCGGCAGGGTGGAGGTGGCGGCGCTCAACTCGTAGGCCTCGCGCACCCGCCCCTCGGCGGCGAGCTGCAGCCACTCGGGGATGTCGTTGCGCAGCGGGCAACCCGACTGGCAGAAGGGCACGCCGCACTGGCTGCACCGCGACGATTGCGCCAGCGCGGCCGCCGGCGAGAAGTTCTCGTACACCTCTGCGAAGTCGCGCGCCCGCGCCTCGGCCGGCCGACGTGCAGGCCCGCGATGGGGTTCGATGGCGAAGCGAAGCGTCGCGCCTGGCACGTTCCGCCCCCTGGAAGCCGAGATCGACGTGTATGCGGGCATGTTCGTGCCCGAGGCAAGCCTCCTTGCGCCCGCCTACTTGCGCAGCGCCGGCTTCGACTTGGAGGCTGAGCGCGCCGCCGCCGCCCGCTCCGTGCGCCGGTCGCCGGGGGTGGCGCCCCCACCGCCCTCGCGCCCCGCCTTGCGGGCCGCCACGATGGCGGCGAGCTTCTCGCTGGGCGAGGCGGGAGGCGAGCTTGGGGGCGCGTCGTCGCTGGTCATGGCTCTGCGCATAGCACGTCTGGACGCCCGGTCGCGTCCGTGCTGCACGGGCGGGTGGCAGGGAGGATCGCCGATGCCGGGACTGAAAGACAAGCGCGGCTTCATCGACAAGGAGCGGCTCGACCTCTCCGAGCGCCAGGCCGTGGAATACTGGATGAAGCGCTGGGGCGTGACCCGCGACCAGCTCACCGCCGCCCACCGCAAGGCCGGCCGCATGACCAAGGACATCGCCGCCGAACTGGGAAAGAAACGCTAGTTCGGCGCGGCCCGAAGCGCGTCTGCGGCTCTCGAAGACCTGGACGCACGCGGCCGCCCTCGCGCCTAAAGGCGCGGCGGTGCGGAGCGCGGGCCGGGAGCCCCGAAATCGCATGGAATATGGGAGCTTCGGCTCCGTCGCGCGGGCTCTGAGCCTTGCGCGCGCCCGACCGCGTTCCCGCAGCCCAGGCCAGGGGGGGGGGCGCAGATGCATCCGACGCACATTGCGAACACGACGGTTTCACGGGCCGCCGCCAACCCCGCACGACCGCAGTCCCACGGCCGCTTCGCGCGGATCCGAACCACCCGCCCCAAGCCGCGGGACCGACGGCAGGCTACGACGGGTTTAGGGGCGGGGGAGAGATGGGGTGGAGTTCACGGGGGAGTCCCCGCGTCTGCGCGGGATCGATGCTGGCGAGATAAAGATCCGTCTGCAATGTTTCTTCCGGCTACGCGGGGCACAATCCAGCCAGACGCGTCCGGAAGCGGACGACGCGAGCGTCGGCTACGGGTGGAAGGCGGACACTGTCTTGGGAACCGCACCTCGTCGTACTTCGGCCGGTTCTGGACCCCGTCTCGTTGTCAGCGGGAGCTCCTGCGCATTAACCACACCGTAAAGTCGATGGCGGTGAGAAGGTAACCGTCTACTTTGCAGGATGCCCCCGATCTCGCCTTCGAACACGTGCGCAAAACCAGCGTTTCGCCACTGCGGATCGAGCCGTCACCAGCCCTCACAACGGCGTGCCCGTGTGGCTCCTTGAGCGCGATCAGGCGCGCGGCTTAGCTGTCCAGAAGTGCGGGAGCGAAGACCTCCTCGACAGTCCAGCGCCTCTTCGAGAGGCCCTGCTCGTGGTGGTAGCGTAGGAATGCATCAATAGCCGGCCGGTTCTTGGCGACCCCGTACGGCCACCAGTCCTCGCCCAGCAGATTGATGTTCTCCTGCATCAAGTGGCTGAGCCAGGGGATCATAACCGTCATGTTGTTGAAGGTCATGCCCTTGCGGAGCTTGTTCGCCATGGCTCCCTTGGCGTCGAGAAAACCCTTGTAGATGGCGCGCATGAGCTCCGCGTCGTAGGCGATCTCCTTCTTCACGCTGACCATGTGCATGATCGGGAATATTCCAGTGCGTCTGAAATAGTCACGCTCGACAGTCTCATAATCCTCGAACAGGCGGCCGACCTGCGGCTGCTTCTCCAACACGCACTTGGGTGCGTCGGCAGAGATTAGGGCGTCGATCTCGCCAGTGGCCAGCATCTCGCCGAGGTCGTCGTGGGCCCCGGCGTACGTCACTTCCACACCCGCGGGTACCGGCTTTGGCACCCAATCGATCGGTTTCAGCGGGAAGTCGATGCCGCCGATAATCCAGCGGCAGCTTTCCGGGCGGAAATCAAACTCATCCATCAATACTCCCTTCGGCATCACCCCTGCGTCATGGCCGTAAAGCGCGAGCTCGCCGATGCGCCTGCCATTAAGGTTCTGAGGGCGATCGATACCTTTGGTCTTATTGATGTAAATTGCCGAGTGGCGAAACATGTGCAGCAGTGGTATGGGCAACAGCCTGAACGGCGCCTCCTCCGTATCCATCGTTCTCAAGAAGTAGCTTAGGCCTAGGTCCGAAACGTCGTAAGCGCGATCTTTGACCATGGCCTCAAACACGTCGGTGACGATGCGACCGCCATGGAAAGTGGCCTCAACGCCTTCAATCTTCACCTCTCCGTTTCGCAGGGCTTCTGCCCGATCGTAGTTCCAGAAGCCGATGTCGAGCTTGCGCATGCTCGTCTCCCTGAAGGTTGGCTGTCGCGTCATGATGACGCCTCGGCCCTAAACGTGTTTATCGAATCGGCGTTCCCTGATGATGGGGCGTTGCAGCGGCCGGCTTCTTACGCATGAAAAAAGGCTTAGAGGTGAGTCATGCCAGCCGCCGACCCGCTCGCCCTTTCGGAGTTCTACGCCACTGAAAGCCTTGGCGCCCCCGAGAACGCGGTCGGCTTCGTGCTCTGGCGGCTACTCCACCGTTTCCAACGTGAGGTTGACCGGACGCTCGCGCCGCTTGAGCTGACGCATCTTCAGTTCACGACACTCGCCATGGCGGGCTGGCTCTGTCGGGCTGAGGAGCCGGTCACTCAGGCGGACCTCGCCCGTCATTCCGAGATCCACCCCATGCAGGTCTCGCTGATGTTAAAGGCGTTGGAGACCAAGGGCATGGTCGCGCGATCCCGACTGGCTTCGGACTCGCGGGCGAAGCGCCTCCAGATCACCTCGACCGGCCTTGAGGCGCTCCGCGCCGCCATGCCGCGAGTGATAGCCATCCAACGTGCACTGTTCGGTATCGAAGGCGCCAACGGCGGATTTGTCTTGAACATGCTTCGCGAAGCCGAAGAGCGTCCGGCCTGAGAGCCCGTTCCGTCGTCCTTGCGGATGCGCCCCGCTGCTCAAAGACGTGAAACGCGCCGCCACTCTGAGTCCGCAACGGGTCGGGAGCGGAAGCAGCCTCGCCTCCATCAATCCGACGTTGGCGAACCTCGGCCCACCCCCGTGCACGCTCAGCCGTAGGCGGACACGCCGGCGATGTCTCGCCCTTAAACCCCGCCCCCCGCGTGCTACATCTGTTCCCATGGCGGCCTCCACGACTCAGCCTCGCGTCAGCGACCTCGCGCGGCCCTCGCCGCCGCCCGCGGCCCCGCGCGCCGAGCCGCTCACCGCGGGCCTCAACCCCGAGCAGCGCGAGGCGGTGGAGACCACCGACGGGCCGTTGCTCGTGCTGGCCGGCGCCGGCACCGGCAAGACGCGCGTGCTCACCACCCGCCTCGCCCACATCCTGGAGACCGGCCGCGCCCGGCCGTGGGAGCTGCTGGCGGTCACCTTCACCAACAAGGCCGCGCGCGAGATGCGCGAGCGGGTGGCGGCGCTGGCCGGCGGGGCCGAGCCGCCGCGGTGGCTCGGCACCTTCCACTCCGTCTCCGCCCAGATCCTGCGCCGCCATGCCGAGCTGGTGGGCCTGAAGTCGAACTACACCATCCTCGACACCGACGACGTGGAGCGGCTGCTGAAGCAGCTCATCGTCGCGGCGAACATCGACCCCAAGCGGTGGAGCCCCAAGCACCTTTCCAACCTGATCGACGGCTGGAAGAACAAGGGCTGGACGCCCGACCGCGTGCTCCCCTCCGCCGACGGCTTCGCGCCGGACAGCCGCGGGGCCGACCAGGGGGTGAAGCTCTATGGCGAGTACCAGGCGCGCCTGAAGGTGCTGAACGCCTGCGACTTCGGCGACCTGCTGCTGCACAACCTCACCATCTTCCAGGGCCACCCCGACGTGCTCGCCGAGTTCCAGCGCCGCTTCAAGTACATCCTGGTCGACGAGTACCAGGACACCAACGTCGCCCAGTACCTGTGGCTGCGCCTCCTGGCGCAGGCGCACCGCAACATCTGCTGCGTGGGCGACGACGACCAGTCGATCTACGGCTGGCGCGGCGCCGAGGTGGACAACATCCTGCGCTTCGAGCGCGACTTCCCCGGCGCCAAGGTGGTGCGGCTGGAGCGCAACTACCGCTCCACCAGCCACATCCTCTCCGCCGCCAACGGCCTTATCGCCGCCAACAAGGCGCGGCTGGGCAAGACGCTGCGCACCGAGGCGAAGGGCGGCGACAAGGTCAGCGTGCGCGGGGTGTGGGACGGCGAGGCCGAGGCGCGCCAGGTGGCCGAGGAGATCGAGCGGTGGAAGCGCTCGGGCCGCCGCTACAAGGAGTGCGCCGTGCTGGTGCGCGCCAGCTTCCAGATGCGCGCCTTCGAGGAGCGGTTCGTGCTGCTGCAGGTCCCCTACGTGGTGATCGGCGGCCCGCGCTTCTTCGAGCGCGCCGAAATCCGCGACGCCCATGCCTACCTGCGCCTGGTGCAGAGCGAGGACGACGACCTCGCCTTTGAAAGGATCGTCAACCAGCCCAAGCGCGGCATCGGCGAGTCGAGCGTGCAGAAGCTGCTGGTGCTGGCGCGCCGCCACGACGTCTCCGCCAGCCTGGCCGCGCGGGGGCTGGTCAACACCGACGAGCTGCCCGCCCGGGCGCGCACCCAGCTCGCCACCTTCATCCGCGACACCGACCGCTGGCGCGCCCTCAAGGGCCAGGTGCGCCACTGGGAGCTGGCCGAGACCATCATCGAGGAGAGCGGCTACACCGACATGCTGCGCGCCGACCGCGGGCCGCAGAGCGCCGGGCGGCTGGAGAACCTCAAGGAGCTGGTGCAGTCGATGCAGCAGTTCGAGACGCTGGAGGCCTATCTCGAGCACGTCTCGCTGGTGATGGACCTCGACCGCGAGGGCGGCGACGACACCGTGCAGATCATGACCCTGCACTCGGCCAAGGGGCTGGAGTTCCCCCACGTGTTCCTGCCCGGCTGGGAGGAAGGCGTCTTCCCCAGCCAGCGCAGCATGGACGAGTCGGGCGAGAAGGGCCTCGAGGAGGAGCGCCGCCTGGCCTACGTGGGCGTCACCCGGGCCCGTGAGAGGGCGCAGGTCTCCTTCGCCGCCAACCGGCAGGTGTATGGCCGCTGGACCTCGCAGCTCCCCTCGCGCTTCGTGGACGAGCTGCCCCTGGCCCATGTGGAGGCCGCCAGCGACACCGGCTACTACGGCGGCGGCCCCGGCATGGCCGAGGCCAAGAGCCGCTTCGACGACGAAGGGAGCTTCGGCAGCGCCACCGGCGGCTACGACTCGCCGGGCTGGAAGCGGGCGCAGTCGCGCTCCAACCTCTCGCCCTCCATGCCGCCCTCCGACCGCTTCGGCATGAGCCGGGCGCGGGCGCGCGACCGGGTGATCGAGGGCGAGGGCCGGCTGATCGCCTCCAGCGACCCCGCCGCCGCCTCAGGCGCCTACAAGGCGGGGTCGCGCGTCTTCCACCTGAAGTTCGGCCCCGGCACGGTGACCGCCGTGGAGGGCGCCAAGCTCACCGTCGCGTTCGACAAGGCCGGCGAGAAGCGCGTGCTCGACAGCTTCGTCGAGCCCGGCTGAGCCGCCCACGAGAAAGGGCCCGGGGATCGCCCCCCGGGCCCTTCGCCTCGCGTCTAGCTGGGTGCTGGCGGTTTGGTCTTACTTGACGCCGCGTTTCGACCTTCGCGCCGGCGTCTTCCAGCTTCTTCTTGATGTCTTCGGCTTCCTGCTTGGAGATGTTCTCCTTCACGGGCTGCGGGGCGCCTTCCACCAGGTCCTTGGCCTCCTTCAGGCCGAGGTCGGAGCGGATGCCGCGGACTTCCTTGATGACGTTGATCTTCTTGTCGCCGCCGGCCGTGAGCACGACGGTGAACTCGGTCTGCTCCTCGACGGCTGCGGCGGGGGCCGCACCAGCGCCGCCACCGGCGGGCATGGCCATGGCCATCGGAGCGGCGGCGCTGACGCCCCACTTCTCTTCGAGGAGCTTGGATAGCTCGGCGGCTTCGAGGACGGTCAGCGAGGACAGTTCGTCGACGATCTTGGTGAGGTCGGCCATTGGGATTGATCCTTGGGGAGCTTGGGGTTGAGTTCGGTTAGGCGGAGATGAGGTGGCTCAGGCGGCTTGTTGCTCGCCCTCGTCCTTGGTGGCGTAGGCGTTGAACACCCGCGCCAACTGGCCCGCCGGAGCGGCCAGCACACCCGCGACCTTGGTCGCCGGGGCCTGGATGAGGCCGATGAGCTGGCCGCGGATCTGGTCGAGAGACGGCAGGGTGGCCAGAGCCCCCACGCCCTTCGCGTCCAGCACCACGTCGCCCATGACCGCGCCGATGACCGTGAACTTGTCGTTGGTCTTGGCGTAGTCGCTCGTCACCTTGGCGGCGGAGACGGGATCCTTCGCGTAGGCGATGGCGACGGGGCCGGTGAACAGGGCGTGGGCCCCGTCCTGAGCGCCGTCCATGGCCTTCCTGGCGAGGGTGTTCTTCACCACCTTCAGCGAGGCGCCTTCGGTGCGAAGGCGGCCGCGCAGATCGCTCATCTCCGCGACGGTCAGACCCAGATAGTGGGTCACGACCACGGCGCCCGAATCGGCGAAGACGCCCTTGAGCGCATCGATCGATTGGGCCTTCTGTGCGCGGTCCATATCGCGGTTACTCCAGTCGTTCCCGGCGCGCGGACAGCCCACGCGCCGATAGCGGCGCGCGCGGCGGTGACCGGATCACTCCGGGCGCGCGGACGCCTGCCTGTGCCGTGAGGATGGCCGCGCACGTGCGAGGCGGACGCGAGATGCGTCCGGCCGCGACGTAGAAACGGTCGCTCCCCGTCTCCCCGCGGCGATTAAGGCCTGCGAATGCGGGCCGCGCGGTTCTCGGACAGGATCGCCGCCGGGCGGACCCGGACGGCAGGGGCGCGCCTTTACGCCTTAAGCGCCAGGAACTCAAGCGTCGAACATGCTCGGAACCCCTGCGCCGCCTACGCGCTGGCCAAGCCGAAGCTTCATCCGATCGGAAACACGCCCAATGCACCGCCTCGCCATCGCCAGCCTCGCCGCCGCCGTGATGGCCGTGACCGCCGCCCCCGTCGTCGCCTCCGCCCAGACCGCCGCGGAGCGCCGGGTGGATCGGCGCGAGGCCCGCGCCCACCGCAACGACCGCAACGACCGCAACTGCCATGCCGAGCGCCGCAGCGCCGGCAACAAGGGCGCCGTCGGCGGCGCCGTGGTGGGCGGCGCATCGGGCGCGCTGATCGGCGGCGACTTGGCCGGCGGCCTCGTCGGCGCGGGCGTAGGCGCGGTGGCGGGTCACGAGATCGCGAAGCACCGCACCCACTGCTGAGCTGCAGGCCGCGCCCTGCAGTTCGGGGCTGCGCTGAATCCGGTCAGGGCCTGCGAAGCTGGGGGGCGTGACTTGAAGCGACCACTCGCCACGCCCGCACCCTCCCCACCGCGTCGGCCTCCAGATTCGCCCAGAACAGGTTGAAGGCGGGCGCCTTGAGGCGGTCCGCCCAACCGCCCGTGCGGCGCAGCGACGGGGCCCTCGGGCGCGAGGTGCGCAGGAGGCCGCCCTCGCAGCGGGCGGAGACCTGGTGGGGCAGGAAGGCGGGGCGCGTGGTCCACTCAAGGCGGGTGGCGTTGGCCGCGCCCAGGTCGGCGTGCTCGCCGGCGACGGGCTGGCCGACCGATCCGGTCAGCGGGTTCACGCACAACGCGGATCGGCCCGCGAAGGGCGCGAGGTCGCCCTGCGGCGTCCAGGCCAGGGCGCGGTCGAGCACGTGGTCCGGGCCGTCGAGGGCGAAGGCGGCCTGCGTGTAGGCGATCACGCAGCCGACCGCTGCGCGCGTGGCGCACGCCGGCAGGGCGGAGCCGGGCCCATGGGCCGCCGCCGGGACCGGGGCGCCGATCAGGTAGACGGCGGCCAGACGCGGCGCGACCTGCGGGTCGATCGCCGCCTCCGCCGCCAGCCGATCGGCCAGGAGCGCGCCCTGCTCGACACCGACGATGACCAGCGGGCGGCCGGGCGGCGTCAAGCGCAGGAAGGTCTCGAACGCGCGCCGCACGTCGTCGTAGGCGAAGCGGCGGGCGTCGCGGGCGTCCTCGCGCAAGGTGAGCTGGCTGTAGAGGCTGGCCTGCCGGTAGCGCGGCGCCCACACCCGCCCCACGCGGGCGAAGGGCTGGGCATAGTTGGGCAGCATCACCTCGGCCAGTTCGCGGCGCGAAGCGGGATCGGCGATCGGGCCGTTCCAGTCGCGCCCCCCGTCGAAGGTGGTGGGGTGGACGAAGAAGACGTCGGCGCCCGGCGCGCCCGGAACCGGACGGGCGGGGTTCGACGGCAGCGCCGCCCAGGCGCCACGCCGGGCGTAGTCTGGCGCGGGCGGCGGCGCATAGGTCTGGAAGGGGGTGCGCGGGTCGAGCGCGGTCTGCAGGATGGCGTCTCGCCACCACCACGCCGCGCCCGCGCACACGAGCCCGAAGGCCAAAGTCGCCAGCGCGAGCCAGCGCCAACGCCAGCCCGTCGGCAACCGGGGGAACAGCCGGGGGGGCAGGCGCGCGTTCAGCGGTAGGGGTCCGCCTGGCTGAGGAAGCGGCCCACGTAATCGCTCACGCCGTCCTCGAGCGAGGTGAAGGGCGCCGTGTAGCCCGCGGCGCGCAGGCGGCCCATCTCGGCCTGGGTGAAGTACTGGTACTTGTCGCGGATCGACTCCGGGGTGGGGATATAGCCGATGCGCGGCTCGCACCCTGTGGCGGCGAACACCGCCAGCGCCAGGTCGCGGAAGCTGCGCGCCTCGCCCGTGCCGAGGTTGAAGACGCCGCTTACGCCCGGGTGGTCCAGAAGCCAGCGCACCACGGCTGCGGCGTCGCGCACGTAGACGAAGTCGCGCCGCTGGCCGCCGTCCTCGATCCCCTCGCGATGGCTCCTGAAGAGCTGGATCTCGTCGCCCTGCGCCGCCCGCGGGTGGAGCTGGTGCACCACCGAACGCATCGCGCCCTTGTGGGCCTCGTTCGGCCCGTAGACGTTGAAGAACTTCAGCCCCGCCCACTGCGGCGGCGCGCGCCCGCGGTCGGCCTCGCGCCGGGCGTACTGGTCGAACAGCGCCTTGGACCAGCCATAGGCGTTGAGCGGCCGCAACGCCTGCAGCGAGGCGAGGTCGTCAGCGTCGGCGAAACCGCCCTCCCCCTCGCCGTAGGTGGCGGCCGAGCTGGCGTAGACCAGCGGCGCGCCATGCTCGGCGCACCAGCGGAACAGGTCGCGCGATAGGGTGAAGTTGGTGTGCACGATCAGGTCGGCGTCGGGTTCGGTGGTGGCCGAGATCGCGCCCATGTGGACGATGGCGTGCAGGTCGCGCCGGTGGGCGGCGAGCCACTCCCACATGGCCTCGGGGGCGATGAAGTCGACCAGCGGGTGCTTGGCGAGGTTGCGCCACTTGCCGTCCTCGGCCGGCCCCAGGCGATCGCAGGCGGCCACGTCCCAGCCGGCCTGCGTGAGATCGGCGCAGATGTTGGAGCCGATGAAGCCGGCGGCGCCGGTGACCAGCGCGAGGCGGCTCATGCGCGCATCCGGGCGATGGTGGCGGTGGTGGACTGGCCGTCCACCAGGGGCGCCAGCCGCACCTCGCCGCCGTAGGCCTTGACGAAGGCGCCGCCGACCACCTCGCCTTCGGTGTAGTCGGCGCCCTTGACCAGTACGTCGGGCCGCACCGCCTCGATCAGCACCTGGGGCGTGTCGGCGTCGAACGGGGCGACGAGGTCGACGCAGGCGAGGCCGGCCAGCACCAGGGCGCGGCCCTCCAGGTCGTTGACCGGGCGGCCGGCGCCCTTGAGGGCGCGCACGCCGCGGTCGCTGTTCAGGCCCACCACCAGCCGGTCGCACCAGGCGCGGGCCTGGGCGAGATAGCTGACGTGGCCGCGGTGCAGCACGTCGAAGCAGCCGTTGGTGAAGCCCACGCGCAGGCCCTCGGCGCGCCAGCGGGCGGCGGCCTCGGCCGCCTCTGCGGCGGTGGCGAGCTTGCCCTCGGCCGGGGCGAAGCGCTGGGCCAGCTCGGCCTCGGCCAGCTCGTGCGGCGAGGCGGTGGCGGTGCCGCGCTTGGCGACCACCACGCTGGAGGCCAGGAGCGCCAGCTCCATCGCTTCGGCCAGGTCGGCCCCCGCCGCCAGGGCCACGCCGAGCGCGGCCAGCGCCGTGTCGCCCGCGCCGGTGACGTCGAACACCTGGCGGGCGCGGCCGCGCAGGTGGCGCACGCGGCGCCCGCGCGCGGCCAGCGACATGCCCGCGCCGGCGCGGGTGACGAGCAGCGCCTGCGCCTCGCACCCGTCCAGCGCCTCGGCCAGCGCCCGCTCGACGGCGGCATCGTCGCGCGCGTCGAGCGGCCGGTCGAGAACCAGCGAGAGCTCCGCCACATTGGGCTTGATCACCGCCACCGCGCCGTAGCGGGCGAGGCTGCGGCCCTTCGGGTCCACCACCACGGGCGCGCCGGCGTCGCGCACAGCCGCCAGCACCGCGTCGGTCACCGCCCCCTTGGCGTAGTCGGACACGAGGACCGCGCCCGCGCCGCGCGCCGCCTCGCCCGCGGCCTGCGCCAGGGCGGCGGCCACGGCCGGCTCCGGAGGCCCCGTCTCCTCGTGATCGAGGCGCAGGAGCTGCTGGCCGGCGGCGGTGAAGCGGGTCTTCAGGGTGGTGGGGCGCCCGGGCGCGGACACCAGCCGCTCCTTCACCCCGGGCGAGGCGGGAAGCGGAAGTTCGCCGCGCAACCCCACGAGGATGGCGGATGCGCCGAGGGCGGCCGCGTTGCGCGCCACGTTGGCGGCCGCGCCCGGCGTGTCCGCCTCGGCGCGGCGCGCCAGCACGGGCACCGGCGCCTCGGGCGACACGCGTGTGACCTCGCCCTCGACGGTGCGGTCCACCATCACGTCGCCCACGCACGCGACGCGCACGCCGGCCGCGCGCTCGAGCAGGGACTGAAGGGTGGAGAGGTCCATGCGAGTCAGTGCAGGCTTGCGCCAGCCGCGTGCACCTGCAGCCCCAAATGCTCGGCGAAAGGGGTGAAGTCCCGGTCGTTGTGCAACAGCACCAATCCGTCGGCGATGCAGCGGGTGGCGATCAGCGTGTCGATGGTCTTTCGGATGGTCACGCCCCGCCGCCTCAGCCACCGATGGTGTGCGGCGGCCAGCAGCGCGATGTCTTCGTCCGAGATCGCCACCACCGGCACGGCGGTGAAGCCCTCAAGCGCCCGCGTATAAAGGTCGTCGCGATCGAAACCCTGCAGCACCTCCGCCAGGATCAGGTCGCCGACGGCCGCCGCGCCCTGCCTGACCAGCCCCTGCAGAACGGAGGTTGTCGCCGTCTCCCGGCCACGGAAGAAGTCGATCCAGACGCTCGAGTCGATGAGCACCATCAATCCGTCCGCATGGCGTCCAGGTCGCCTTCCCAACCGACGCCGCGCAGGGACAGGAGGGTCTTCACGGCCTGCTGGCGCAACAGGCTTCGCAAGCCTTGCTCGACGGCCTCGCGCTTAGTCTTCAGCCCCGTAGCGCGGAGCACGTCGGCCATGAGCGCGTCGTCGATCTCGATGTTGGTGCGCATGTGTAGGTTCCGCGATCGTCGTACACATAGTTAGGCGGGCGACATGTGGCAAGGCGCGGCTACGCCGGCCGGCGCTTGGCCAGGGCGTCGAAGGCGAGGAGCTCGGCCATGAGCGGTTCGAACTGCGCCAGCGCCACCATGTTGGGGCCGTCGGAGGGGGCGTGGTCGGGATCGGGGTGGGTCTCGATGAAGACCGCCGCCACCCCCACCGCCACCGCGGCGCGGGCCAGCACCGGCACGTACTCGCGCTGGCCGCCCGAGGAGGTTCCCTGCCCGCCCGGCTGCTGCACGCTGTGGGTGGCGTCGAACACCACGGGGCAGCCGATGCGGGCCATCTCCGACAGGGCGCGCATGTCGCTGACGAGGGTGTTGTAGCCGAAGGAGGCGCCGCGCTCGGTGGCCAGCACGTTGGCGTTCCCCTCCCCCGTCACCTTGGCGACCACGTTCTTCATGTCCCAGGGCGCCAGGAACTGGCCCTTCTTGATGTTGACCGCAGCGCCGGTGCGGGCGGCGGCGACCAGGAGGTCCGTCTGGCGGCACAGGAAGGCGGGGATCTGCAGCACGTCCACCGCCTCGGCCACCGGGGCGCACTGGCCGGTCTCGTGCACGTCGGTGAGGGTGGGCAGCCCCAGCGTCTCGCGGATCTCGGCGAAGACGGGCAGGGCCGCGGCCATGCCCATGCCGCGCGCCGCCCCGGCGGAGGTGCGGTTGGCCTTGTCGAAGCTCGTCTTGTAGATCAGCCCCACGCCCAGCCGCGCGGCGATCTCCTTGAGCGCGGCGGCGGTCTCCAGCGCGTGCTGGCGGCTCTCCATCTGGCAGGGGCCGGCGATCACGGCCAGGCGCTCGGCCTGGCCGACCCGCACCGCACGCGCGCCGGGAGCGGTGAGCTCGACCACTGCGTTGGGCGTCACGGCGAGGGGACTGGGGGCGTTCACGTGGGCGGCTCCGGTGAGAGGCGCTGAGGTGGCGCAGCATCCCTGCGCGCGCAAGCTTGTGAGGTCGAGTGGCCGACTCTGCTCCCGTGATCGTGTGGCTGCGCCGCGACCTGCGCCTGGCCGACAACGACGCCCTGCGCGCCGCCGCCGACTCGGGCGCGCCGGTGATCCCGGTCTTCGTGCTCGACGACGAGCGCCCCCGCCGGCTGGGCGGCGCGCACCGCTGGTGGCTGGAGGGCTCGCTGAAGGCTCTGTCCGATGCGTTCGCGCAGGCCGGCGCGCCCCTGGTGCTGCGCCGCGGCGAGAGCGTGGAGACGCTGCGCGCCCTCGCCCGGGAGACGGGCGCGAGCCGCATCCTGGTCAACCGCGCCTACACCCCGGGGGAGCGCGACGCCGAAGCCGACCTGGCCGAGGCGTGCGAAGGCGACGGGCTCGCCTTCGAAAGCTTTCGCGGCGACCTCCTCACCGAGCCCGGGGATGTCTGCACGGGCGCCGGGACCGACTACAAGGTGTTCACCCCCTACATGCGCGCCCTGCGCGCGCAGATGGGCCAGGTGAAGCACGCGCCCGCCGTGCGCACGCTCAACGGACCCTCCGAAACGCCGAAGTCGGACACGCTGGCCGACTGGAAGCTGCGTCCCGCCGATCCCGACTGGTCGCAGGGCTTCGACTGGACGCCCGGCGAGACCGCCGGCCACGCCGCCCTGTCGGCCTTCGTGCGCGAGGGCCTGGCCGACTACCCCCGCGCCCGCGAGCTGCCGGACCGCGACGGCTCCTCGCGCCTGTCGCCCCACCTGCACTGGGGCGAGATCACCTCGCGCCAGGCGTGGTCGGCGGCCCTGACCGCGGGCGAGGCGCACCACTGCGAGGAGGCGGCCTCCAAGTTCCTGGCCGAGATCGTCTGGCGCGACTTCAGCCACCAGGTGCTGGTCCACCACCGCGACCTGCCCACCGCCACCTTCAACCCGCGGCTCAAGGACCTGGAGTGGCGGCGCGACGAGGCCGGGCTGGAGGCCTGGAAGCGCGGGCTCACGGGCTACCCCATCGTCGACGCCGGCATGCGCCAGCTGTGGGCGACGGGGTGGATGCACAACCGGGTGCGGATGATCACGGCCTCCTTCCTGTCCAAGGACCTCCTGGTCGATTGGCGCGAGGGCGAGCGCTGGTTCTGGGACACGCTGGTCGACGGCGACGAGGCCAACAACGCCATGAACTGGCAGTGGGTCTCGGGCACGGGGCCCGACGCCCAACCCTTCTTCCGCATCTTCAATCCCGTGGGCCAGAGCCGCAGGTTCGACGCCAGGGGCGACTACCTCCGCACCTGGGTCCCCGAGCTGGCCGAGCTCGACGCCAAGGCCATCCACGCGCCCTGGGAAGCCGATGACGACGCGCTCTCCAAGGCTGGCGTGAAGCTGGGCGACACCTACCCGCGGCCGATCCTCGACCACGCCGAGGCGCGCGACCGGGCGCTGGCCGCCTACAGGTCGCTGAGGGAGTGAGCGCCGTGGCGCGCCGGCCCACCACCGGCTAGACGCGAGGCCGATGGCCGACCCCTCTCCCGACCGCCCCCTCGCCGGCCGCATCGCGCTGGTCACCGGCGCCTCGCGCGGCATCGGCGAGGCCTGCGCGCTCGCGCTGGCCAAGGCCGGCGCGCACGTGATCGCGCTGGCCCGCGGCAAGGGCGCGCTGGAGGCGTTGGACGACGCCATCACCCAAGCCACCGGCGAGCCCGCCACGCTGGTGCCTGCGAGCCTCGTCGACGGCGACGGGCTCGACCGGCTGGGCGCGGCGCTGTTCGAACGCTGGGGCAAGCTCGACATCCTGGTGGCCAACGCCGGCGAGCTGGGCCTGGTCACCCCCGTCGCCCACCTCGAGCCCAAGACTTGGGATCGCGCCGTGGCGGTGAACATGACCGCCAACTACCGGCTGATCCGGTCCATGGATCCCCTGCTGCGCCGCGCCGAGGCGGGGCGCGCGGTCTTCCTCACGACCCGTGTGGCCTCCGAGCCCCGCGCCTTCTGGGGCGCCTACGCCGCCACCAAGGCCGGGCTGGAGGCGCTGGTGCGCACCTACGCCGACGAGGTGGCGCACACGCCGATCCGCTGCACCCTGCTCGATCCCGGCCCGCTGCGCACCCGCATGCGCGCCGCAGCCTTCCCCGGCGAGGATCCCGCCGACCTGCAGCCGCCCGAAGCGGTCGTGCCCCTCCTGATGGAGCTGCTGCGCACCGACCGCGACCCGCCGGCGGTGGCGCGCCTGCGCGACTGGCGCCGCGCCTAGGCTTTCTGCGCTTGCCATCGGCTGCCGTGCAGCGCGACGCTGCGCCCGGTGAACCCATGGAGGCGCGCTTGCGACCTGTGATCCTCGCGCTCGGCCTCGTCGCCCTGGCGGCCCTGCCCGCGCGCGCCGCCGTGCCGGCGCCCAAGGCCGACATCGCAAGCTTCGCCGAGCTCAAGACCCCCCTGCCCTATCCGTACGACGAAGCGGGGGACGCCAATCCCAGGGCGGTGGACGCGCGCATCGCCCGCGCCAAGGCGCAGGCCAGGCGCGAGCACAAGCTCCTGCTCGTCGATCTCGGCGGCAACTGGTGCGGCGACTGCCGCGTGCTGGCGGGCACGATGGCCACGCCGGCGATCCACCGCTTCGTCGACGCCCACTACGTGGTGGCCCTGCTCGACACCGGGCGCATGGACAAGAACCTGCAGGTGCCCGCCCGCTACGGCGTCACCAAACTGCAGGGCGTGCCGAGCCTCCTGATCGTCGATCCGCGCACCGACCGGCTGGTCAACGCCGGCCACGTGCCCGCCTTGGCCGACGCGCGCCACATGAGCCCGCAGGCGCTGGCCGACTGGCTGGCGCAGTGGCCCATGCGATGACCTCCCCCACGGTCGGCGGGTGGGAGGCCCTTTATCGCCTATTTGACGGGCGCCGCCAGGCGCTCGGCCGCCGCCCGTCTGGCGGGCGTGCGCACGGCGTAGAGCAGGCCGCCCGCGAGGAGGGTGGCGGCGAGACCGGCGAGCTCGCTCAGGTGCGCGTTCACCGTCAGCCACACCATACCGGCGCTGCCCGCCAGCGCCGCGGCCCAGAGGCCCGGCACCCGTAGCGGCGGCCCGGCCTGCGCCACGCCGCGCCGCTGCAGCATCACCGCCGCGGCGCAGCCGACGAGGTAGACCCCTACGCTAGCCAGCGAAGCCAGGGTGGCCAACTCCACGAAGCCACCGGTCAGCGCCAATACGGCGGCGACGGCCACGTGGGTGAGGATGGCGAGCGTGGGGGCGCGCGAGCCAGGCGCCACCCGCCCGAAGGCGCCTGGAAGCACGCCCATGCGGCCGAAGACGTAGAGCGTGCGCGGCGCGCTCAGCACGTCGCCCGCCAGATACCCCAGGAACGAGGCCGCCGTGCCGGCCGCCAGCACCGCGCCGAGGGGCGCCCACACGCTGGCCGCAGCGTCGGCGAGGGGCGCAGTCGATCCCGGCAGCGCCGCACCCAGGAGACGCTGGGTGACGAGCTGGACGGCGATGTAGAGCGCCGCCACCGCGCCCATGGCCCCCAGGAGGCCGCGCGGCACCGACCGCGCGGGATCGCGCACCTCGCCGCTCACGCCCAGCGCCGTCTCCATGCCCTGGAAGGCGAACAGCGCCAGCAGCATGGCCCGCCCGAACCGTGCACGGCCGGGCGGCAGCGGCGGCGCGGCGGGGTGGGCCAGGACCGCCCACGCCCCCGCCGCGAGCAGGAGCGCCAGGGGCAGGAGCTTGACCAGGGTAAGCCCCTCCACCAGCCGCGCGCCCGTCCGGGCGCCGCGCAGGTTCACCGCCGCCAACGTCGCCAGCACGGCCGCGATCATGAGCCCGCGCGCCACCCGCCCCGACAAGACGGGCGCGACGTGCGCCACGGCGTCGGCGAGGGCGTTGGCGATCCCCGCCGCGGCCAACGCCGAGGCGACCCAGATGAGCACGCCCACCAGGAAGCCCGCCAGCGGACCGAATGCGGCCTCGGCGAAGCCCACGGGCCCGCCGCTGGTCGGCGCGCGGCTGCCGGCGGCGGCGAAGCACAGCGCCACCGCCCCCATGATCACGGTGCAGGCGAGGTAGGCCAGCGGCGTGGCGGCGCCGACCTCCTTGGCCAACGCCGCGGGCAGCACGAAGATGCCTGCGCCGACCACGGTGTTGAACACCGTCGCGCCGAGCCCGAAGGCGCCGATGCTGCGTCTCAGCCCTGTGTCCGGCTCGTCCATGGCCAACGCTAGCGCATCCCCCGCCCGCCGACGACGCCCGACGCATCGCGCCGATCAGTCGAACAGCCGCTCGCGCAGGCCGCGCAGGATGCGCGCCGTCGCCCCCCAGATGCGGCGATTCTCCCAGGGCATGACGTAGTAGCGGCGCACGCGCCCATCCGGCGCCACGCCCTCGTGCAGCTCGTGGTTGGCCATGTCCATCAGCCAGGCGAGCGGCGGCTCGAAGGTCTCGGCGACCTCGGCCGGCGAGATCTCCAGGGTGAAGCCGGGGCGCACGAAGGCCACCACGGGCGTGATGCGGAAGCCGGTCATGGTCTCGTAGGCGTCGCCCAGCCCCACCGGCCGCACGTACTCCGGCGCGAGCCCGACCTCCTCCTGCGCCTCGCGCAGCGCCGCCTGCACGCTCGTCTCGCCCGGATCGACGCGGCCGCCGGGAAAGGCGACCTGACCGGTGTGGTTGCGCAGAGTGTCGGCCCGGCGGGTGAGGAGGACGGTCAGCCCATGCGCCCGCTCCACCAGCGCGACCAGCACGGCCGCCTCGGCGAGGGCGCGTGCGGGCCGCGGGTGGTCGGGGTCGAGGTCGAAGTCCGAGGCGCCCGCGGTGGCCGGCGCGGCGTCGAGCCGGCGCAGGCGCGCGGCGATCCACGGTTCGAGCAGGGCGGCCGGCGCGTCGGGCCTCACGCGGCGGGGTCGTCCGCGGCGCCCAGCGCGAACCAGGCGCCGTTGGAGGCGAGGCCCAGCACGTCGTCGCGGTCCTGCGCCATCTCCACCACCTCGTAGAACACCGGCCGGGTGAGGCGTGCGCGCAGGCCGCGGCGCACATGCAGGTAGGGCGCCGGCGCGCCGCCCGCGCCAACCTCGACGCTCAGCGCATGCTCAGGCCCCGCCTCCACCACGTCGCCCACGTTGGTGAGGAAGCGCAGCGCCTCGCCCACCCGGTCGACGCGCACCGCCAGGAAGGGCGCGTCGTCCACCCGGATGCGCAGCTTCTCGGCCGGGGTGACGAGGTGGTGGCCGTCGGGGTCCAGGCGCAGCACCGTGGAGAAGAGGCGCACCAGCGCCTCGCGCGTAATGGGGCGGCCCTCGTGCTCCCACACGCCGTCGCGGCGGATGCGGATGTCGATCTCGCCGCAGTGGGGCGGGTTCCACAGGTGCACGGGCGGCAGGCCGCGCGGCTGGGCCCGCGCCGCGGCCGCCACACCCGCGAGGCCCGGGGGAGGGTCGGCGCTCACGGCGCCGCGCGCCGCGCGCCGCGGGGCAGGCGCGGAATGTGGGCCAGGCCATCGAGGCCGGCGGCCGCGCCCAGGGCGATCTCGCGCACGAACACGCGGGAGGCGTCGACGGGGCCCGGCAGGCGCACACCCCGCGGCGCGCGCCGAAAGCCCAGCGGTTCGAAGAAGCCGGCGTCGCCCACCAGCAGCACCCACGGGTCGCCCGCATCGGCCGCCGCCTCGCAGGTGCGTTCGACGAGAAGCGCGCCCAACCCACGCCGCCGCTCGTCCGCCTCCACCGCGATCGGTCCCAGGAACACGCCTTGCGCGACGCCCACCGCCAGCGGCCACACCCGCACCGCGCCCAGGAGGCGGGCGGCGTCCCACACGCACAACGACAGGTCGGTGCGCACCCTGGCGCCCTCGCGCAGGCGCTCGGCGGTCTTGGCGTAGCGGCCGGGGCCGAAGGCGCGGTCGATCAGGGCGTCGACCACGGCTGCATCCTCGCGCCGCTCGAACGCCAGGCGGAAGCGCTGCGGCGTAGCGCCTGGGCGCAGGTCGGTGGCGAGCAGGTCGGTCATCCCGGTGGAGGCAATGCGCATCGCAGCCTGGCGTTTCCAAGGCGCAGCGGCGCGTGAGCCTTATCCGGCGATTGCGCGTTGCCGCGCCCCGCCGGCGCCGCCATAGACGCTCGCGCCCATGCCTCCCAGTTCACGCGCCGCGAAAGCGCCGCCCTCCCCCTCGGTGTTTCGCCATCCGGACTTCCGGCTGCTGATCGCCTCGCGCGTCAGCGCCACGCTGGCGGTGCAGGCGGAGGCGGTGACCATCGGCTGGCTGGTCTACACCGTGGCCCGCGCCCAGCACCTGTCGATCAAGCAGGGCGCCTTTTTGGTCGGCATGGTGGGGCTGGCGCAGTTCCTGCCGCTGTTCGCCCTCACTCTCCCCGCCGGCCAGATGGCCGACAGGTTCGACCGCAAGCGCATCACGCAGCTGTGCCTCCTGGCGCTGGCGGCGTTCGACACGGCGCTGGCGGTGATCGCCCTGCACCCGCGCCCCTCGCTCACCCCGGTCTTCGTGGTCGCCGCCGGCTTCGGCGCCGCGCGCGCCTTTCTGCAGCCGGCGACCAATGCGCTGGCCCCCATGCTGGTGCCGCGCGACGAGCTGCCCAAGGCCATCGCCTGGAACAGCCTCGGCTTCCAGATGGCCTCGGTCCTTGGCCCCTGGGTGGGCGGCGCCCTGTGCGCCGCCTCGCCCGCCATCGCCTTCGCCGCGGCGGCGGCGTTCTACGTGCTGTCGCTGGGGCTGCAGCAGCTGATCGCCGGCGCCACCAGGCCCGAGCCGCAGTCGGGCTCGGCCGCGGCGATGATCCGCGAGGGGCTGGCCTACATCTGGCGTGAGAAGATCGTGTTCGGCGCCATCAGCCTGGACCTCTTCGCCGTGCTCCTGGGGGGCGCGGTGGCGCTCCTGCCCGTGTTCGCCGAGGACGTGCTGAAGGTCGGCGCCCACGGCTTCGGGCTGTTGCGCTCGGGGCCGGCGCTGGGCGCGGCGGTTGTGGCTTTCTGGCTGGGGCGCCGCCCCATCGCGCGCCACGCGGGGCGCTGGATGTTCATCGCCGTGGCCGTGTTCGGCGTGGCGACGCTCGTCTTCGCCGTGTCGCGTTCGCTGGCGCTTTCCATCGCCGCCCTGGCGGTGCTGGGCGCGGCCGACATGGTCAGCGTGTTCGTGCGCCAGAGCCTGGTGCAGATCGTGACCCCCGACCACATGCGCGGCCGCGTCGCCGCGGTCTCGACGCTGTTCATCGGCGCCTCCAACGAGCTTGGCGAGTTCGAGACCGGCGTGGTCGCGCGCGTGCTCGGCCCGGTGGGCGCGGCGATTTTCGGCGGCGTGGGATCGCTCGTGGTCACCGGCGTCTGGTCGCAGCTCTTCCCGCAACTGCGCCGCGCCGACCGGCTGGCGGCGCCCAAGGCCCTCGCGCCCGCCGACGAGGAATCGCTGGCCGAACCCACCGCCCCGGAGCGCGCCCCCGCCGCATGACCGTGCAAGACCGCTACGACTTCGCCTCCGACAACACCGCAGGCGCCGCGCCCGAGGCGATGGAGGCGCTGGTCGCCGCCAACGCCGGCTTCGCCTCCGGCTACGGGACCGACACGGTCACCGCCCGCGCCGCCGACGCCGTGCGCGCCCTGCTCGACGCCGACGCCGAGGTGCGCTTCGTGGCGTCCGGCACCGCCGCCAACAGCGTGGCGCTGGCGGCGCTGTGCCGCCCGTTCGAGGCGGTGCTGGCCCACGAGCACGCCCACGTCCGCACCGACGAGACCGGCGCGCCGGGCTTCTTCGGCCAGGGCCTCGGCCTGATCGGCCTGCCGGGCGCCAGCGGCCGGATCGACCCCGCCGCGCTGGACGCCGCCCTCCTCGCCCCCGACGTCAGCTACCGCCAGTCGGCCGCGGCCCTCTCGCTCACCAACGCCACCGAGTACGGCACGGTCTACACGACGGCCGAGGTCGGCGCGCTCGCCGCCGCCGCCAAGGCGCGCGGCCTGCCCGTGCACCTGGACGGCGCGCGCCTCGCCAACGCCGCGGCCGCGGGCTTCGACCTCAAGGCGGTCGCCCGGCTCGGGATCGACATGCTGGTGCTGGGCGGGACCAAGGCCGGCATGCCGCCCACCGAGGCGCTGGTGCTGTTCGACCGCGCGCTCTCCCGCCGCTTCGACGCCCGGCTGAAGCAGGCCGGCCAGCTGCCGTCGAAGGGGCGCTTCTACGCCGCGCCGTGGATCGGCATGCTCGAGTCGGGCGCTTTTTTGCGCCACGCCGCCCACGCCAACGCCATGGCGCAGGCGTTGGCGGCGGCCCAGCCCTTCGCGCTGCGCCACCGCGTGCAGGCCAACGCCGTGTTCGTCGAGATGGACGACGCCCGGCTGCACGCGCTGCATGCGCAGGGCTGGCGCGTCTATCGCTTCACCGACGGCTCGGTGCGCTTCATGTGCTCGTGGGCGACGACGCAGGCGGCGGTGGAGGCGTTCGCGCAGGCGCTGAAGGGGGTGGCGTAGTCGCCGCCTTGCCTGCGCCGACGGACTTGGCGACATAGCGATCCGCCCTTTCCCGGCGCAGGCGATGAGCATCCCAGATGACGAAGGTTCGCGTGGCCGGCTTCGGCGTCTCGGTGGACGGCTTCGCGGCGGGGATTGACCAGAGCCTGGACGACCCCCTCGGCAAGCGCGGCCCCGAACTCTTCCAGTGGTATTTCCCGACCCGCAGCTTCCGCGAGATGCACGGCGAGCGCGGCGGCGAGACCGGGGCGGACGACGACTTCGCGCGGCGCGCCATGCAAGGCTTCGGCGCCTTCATCCTCGGCCGCAACATGTTCGGCCCGGTGCGGGGCGAATGGCCCGACGCGCAATGGAAGGGCTGGTGGGGCGACGATCCGCCCTACCACGCCCCCACCTTCGTGCTGACGCACCATCCGCGGGCGTCGATCCAGATGCAGGGCGGCACCACCTTCCACTTCGTCACCGACGGCGTCGAAGCCGCGCTGCAGCGCGCGCGCGACGCCGCGGGCGACAGAGACATCAAGATCGGCGGCGGCGCCGAGACCGTGCGACAGTTCATCCGCGCAGGTCACGTCGACGAGATGCACCTCGCCGTGGCGCCCATCCTGCTCGGCCAAGGCGAAGCCCTGTTCGACGGCCTCGATCTGCCCGCCCTCGGCTACCGCACGGTCGAACACGTGGCCACTGAACGGGCCACGCATATCGTGCTGGCGCGGTGATGTGACCGGGCTCGGCGACCCGTCGGAACGGAAAGCCGAAGGTCGCCTTTCCGGACGAATGTTAGCAGCCGCTTGCCACCGAGGCTGTGTAAAAACACATTTTTGCCTGAGTTGCTCGCAAGGAACTTGCTCAGGATGGTGTAGATCAAGCGGCTTCATGCTCCCGAGGCACTTGCGACGCGTGCTTAGGGTAAGGAATTGCGCGAGCGAAAGTGCTCTCACGTTTCTACAGCCTCGACCCAAATCGGACACTACCGCTGCCTCGCCGCTTCGGGCAGGCTCGGCTCAAAGCATTTGTTGAAAGAGTCCGCTCGTCGGCTTGAGTGACGAAAGCCCAGTGTGGCTTGCACGTGCTGCTACTCCGCCACTGTCTACTGATACACTTGACATTTTGCTAAGGTCACCTGGGCAGGTAGTGTTCTGAAATAATCTCGCCATCTTTCGCATCAATAATGAATTTAGTTCTTGTTCCTCGTAGCCGTGGATTAGACAAGACATCATAGCTCGTGACCGAACCAAACCAAGACCGTCGTGCCTGCACGCTGACCGGCTCCGCCAAGCCCCAACCACGCTCCTTCGCACGAGCGCGAGCAATATCGGCGGCAACTTCAGGTAGTATCATTGAGGCTGCGGTGGCTTGCCACGGCTTAGCGACACGTAAAACAATGTACCTCCCAACGTTATTGTGCCGATCGCTTGGCCCTCCGCCTTCAGCACGGCTACAGTGACATAGGCTTTGTCACCCTCGATCGGAAACCTCCAGGCTTGAAAGGCTTTCTCCAATCCATTCACCTTCAGTTGGGCGTACCCCTCTGCAAGCGCCTCCTCAAGATAGCGGAGCAGCGCTGACCGGCTATAGCCAGCCGTGTTGATTTCGGCGCGGAGGCGGCGGAACGGACCCGTCTTGGGTGAGAAGAACCGGTGCACCACTTCGTGCAGCAACGTCAGGCGCTGTTCGGTCAGCGATTGATCACGTGAGACGGAAATCACGCCGTACTCGTCGGTGATGCCGAGATTGCCATCCGGCAGGCTGGCCGGGCGCGACACACGCAGCTGGTTGCCCGAGGGGGGTGGTTCGCCAACTTTGATGCGGGGCTGCAGGCGTGGCATGCCCCGCTCGGCCACGACCCGCGCTTGGCCATGCAAGAGCACCACTTCAACAACTGAGATCCCAAGGATCGTCACAGCCTCGGCGAAGTGAGACGCCGCCTCCTTCAGGTCGGCCTCCGACTGCGCAGAGACAACCGTACGGGTAAAGGCCAGAATCTCATTAGCGCCTTGGAATATAGATAGTCCCAACGTGCAGAAGCCGACGAGCAATAAAGCTGCGTCTATGAACTCACCGACACCGAACGCATGTGACCCACCCCAGAGCAAGAGCGTCCCCGCAATCAGGGCTAGAGCTTTGGGGGTGAGCATTTGCTCCACCACCCGGCCCGCGTCTCCAGGAAGCAGAGGGATCGATAGCCGCATAGCTCGACCGGCTTTATCTACGAGAGACATACTCGGCACGGGCGGATTTGCAGGGTCAGCCATCCGTCACCTTGCCGCTCGCCACATTCAGAGTCGCTTCTTAGATTCATCGCGTCTACTTTATATCCGTTCGATAGTTTGAAAGCGAGTGCCCCTTTTGCCGGAGCGAAGCCAAAGGCAGCCTTTAGTGCTAATCTAACGCGTTGCCGCCAGGGGGCGAGTGCCTAACTTCCACCCAAGGCGGACATTCGAACGCTCCGCTCGTCGGCGGCTGATCGCGCCGGACATGGCTCTGGCCGACGCCGCTCCACGCACTGGAAGCCGGGACTTGCACCGCCGCCGCCAACTCCCATCTCAGCCCTCGGAGACGCTGGTTCGCCGGGTCTCCAGGTTCGTTTCGACGCCCTCAAGGGGTCGTGGCGGGCCGTTCCCATAGGCGTCCGGGCTCCGCAGGTCCGGGCGTCGTCAGCACCTTGCTTAGCCAAGAAGGATGCCTTCCCATGCGCACCATCGACTATTCCCCGCTCTACCGTTCCGTGGTCGGCTTCGACCGATTGGCGAGCCTTCTCGATGCGGCCGCCAAGGGCGCGGACGCCGCGGGCTATCCGCCCTACAACATCGAGTCCGTGGGCGATGACGCCTATCGGATCGAGCTCGCCGTGGCGGGCTTCGCCTCCGACGAGCTCGAGCTGAACGCGCGTGAGAACGTGCTCACCGTCACCGGCCGCAAGGCCGCCAACGACGATGGCGCCAAGCGCTTCCTCCATCGCGGGCTTGCGGCGCGCAATTTCGAGCGCCGCTTCCAGATGGCCGACTACGTGGTGGTCACAGGCGCCGCGCTCGCCAACGGCCTCTTGACCATCGACCTGGAGCGCCAGCTGCCGGAGAGCCTCAAGCCCCGCCGCATCGAGATCGCCACCGCCGCCCCCCACGCGACCGCGATCGAAGGCCAAGCGCAGGCGGCGTAAAGCCGGCTCAGCACCGGGACGAGGACGGGCGGCGCGGCGACGCGCCGCCCGTTTTCGTGGCAGCATGGGCGCGTGCCCCGCATGGCGACCGCTCATCTGCTGCACGGCTTCATCGGCGCCGGGAAGACGACGCTCGCGCGCCGGCTCGAAGCGCGCCACGCCGCAGTGACGTTCACGCCGGACGCCTGGATGGCGGCGCTGTTCGGACCGGACCCGCCGGCGGCGCAGTTCGCGAGGCATGCGCAGACGATCAAGGACCAGCTTCACCCGACCTGGTCGCGGCTTCTGCGCCTCGGCGTGGACGTGGTGCTCGACTATGGCTTCTGGACGCGCGCCGAGCGCGACGAGGCGCGCCGTCGCGTCGCCGACGCCGGCGCCGTATCGCGTCTCTACCGTCTCCACATTCCGGACGCAGACGCCCTCACGCGCGTCTCGCTGCGCAACCTCGCCGATCCTGCGGGGCTGCAGATCCCTCCCGGCGCCTACGAGGCGCTGAGGGCCCGCTTCGAACCGCTGGACCCCGACGAAGCCGCCGAGCCGGGCCTCTGATCCGGCCCTCAGCCCCCCAGCGACAGGCTGCGCACGCCGGCCAGGTTGGCGCCGGCGAGCTCGATCTGGCGGGTGACGGCGCCGGCGAAGTTGGCGCGCTCCAGGTCCGCGCCCTCCATCTGCACGCGCCGCAGGTCCGCGCCCGAGAAGTCGGTCGCCTTGCACAGGGTCTCGCGCAGGTCGGCGGGCAGCAGGCGATCGGCGCCGATCACCAGCGGGCTGAGCTGCGCCTCGCGCAGGTCGGCGCTGGAGAGGCGCGCGCCCTTCAGCCGCACGCCGCGCAGGTCGGCGCGGCGCAGGTTGCAGCCGCGCAGGTCGCAGCCCTCGAGGTTGGCGCCCTGCAGCTGCACGCCCGCCATGTCGAGGCCGTAGAAGGTGGCGCCCTTGGCCGACAGCGCGGTCAGGTTGAGCCCGGCGATGGACTTCAGCGCCCGCAGGTCGGCGCCGTCGAAGGTTGAGGGCTGGCCCTCGCGCCCGCCCGTCTCGCACCACAGGGCGTGGGCGTCGAGCATTTCGCCGTACGGCAGGGTGGAGACGTCCTGGCCGATGGGGCGGTCGGTCAGGGCGCCGGTGAGGTCGGCCCGGCTCACGTTCCAGCTGGCGGTCTTGGCGCCCATCAGCACCGCGTCGCGCAGGTCGGCGCCGGCGAGGTCGGCGCCCGAGAGATCGGCGCCCGAGAGGTCGGCGCCGGTCAGCGTGGCCTGCTTGAGGTTGGCGCGGACGAGCTTGCAGTCCTTCATGACGGCGTCGGAGAAGTCGGCGCGCATGGCGGTGACGCCGGAGAGCTTGGAGCGGGTGAGGTCGGCGCCGGCCAGCACCGCCCCCTGCAGCTCGCCGGTGCGGCTCTTGTGCTCGACCGGCCGCAGGCCCTCGCGGCGATCGGCGGCGGCCACCGCGCCCTCGCGCAGGTCGGCCTCGAACAGGTCGGCGCCGGTGAGGTTGGCGCCGCGCAGGCAGGCGCCTCGCAGGTCGGCCCGGCGCAGCGACGCCTCGGCCAGGACGCTAAACTGGAGGTCGGCGCCGTAGAGGTTGGCGTGGTCCAGCCGCGCGGCGGTGAGGTCGCATTCCGCCAGCACCGCGCCTGTGAAGTCGGCGTCGGTCAGGTTGCGGCCGCGCAGCTCCAGGCCCGAAAGGTCCATCCAGGAGAAGATGGCGCGCGCCCCGCCGGGCTTGGCCTGCCACAGCCGGTCGTGCCGGGCGCAGATGGCGTCCAGCTCGAGCTGGGTGATGCGGCGGTGGGCGATCTGCGCGGCGGCGGCCGCCATGGTGCGAGACCTCGGTGAGTTCCGGCGCCAGACGTAGTCCGCGGTTGGTTAACGCTCCGCTTCCGCTGCGGCGAGCGCGGGCAGCGCCTGGCTGCGCTTGGCGTCCAGGTACGCGGCGGAGGTGGGGCGCAGGTCGTCGTCGAGATCGACCACCAGCGGATTGCCGGTGGGGATCTCCACGCCGGGAATCGCCTCGTCGCAGACGGCGAACAGGTGCTTCACGATCGCGCGCAGGGAGTTGCCGTGCGCGGCCACCAGCACGGCCTCTCCCGCCTCCAGCCTCGGCGCGATCGCCGCCTCCCAGTACGGCAGGGTGCGCTCCAGCGTGGTCTTCAGGCTCTCCGTGTCGGGAACGGCCACGCCCGCGTAGCGGCGCTCGGCGGCGAAGTCGTAGGCGCCGCCGGGGGCCAGCGGCGGCGGCGGCGTGTCGTAGGCGCGGCGCCACACGTGCACCTGCTCGGCCCCGTAGCGCTCGACGGTGGCCGCCTTGTCCAGGCCGGTGAGGCCGCCGTAGTGGCGCTCGTTCAGCCGCCAGTCCTTCTCCATGGGAACCCACAGCTGGCCGGAGAGGCGCAACGCCATGTTGGCGGTGCGGATGGCGCGGGTCAGCACGGAGGTGAAGGCGTGGTCGAAGGCGATCCCCGCCTCCCCGATCAGCCGCCCCGCCTTCTCGGCCTCCGCCACCCCCTGCGCCGTGAGGTCCACGTCCACCCAGCCGGTGAAGCGGTTCTCCAGGTTCCAGGCGCTCTGGCCGTGGCGCAGGAGGACGAGGCGGGGCATGGCGGCTCCTGGCCCGACCGCGAGGGCGCGGCGGCGGCCGACCGGGCTAGGACCCGCCCCGCGTGCGGTCAAGCCGCGCTTCCGCCCGGGCGCCGGAGGCGCTAGAGCGCAGCCCCCATGTCGGACCGCGTGTTCTTCTCCCTGGCGGGCCTCGCCGCCGTGCTCATCATCGCGCTGGCGCTGGTGTGGCCGCAGGGGCTGGGCGCCCGCTCGCCCTGGCCGTTCCGCCAGCCGCTGGGACCGGTCGACCCGGAGGTGGCAGCCGCCGCCCGCGCCGCCGCCGCGCGCAAGCCGCAGCGACCGCACTTCGAGCGCCCCCCGCCGCCCGGCTCGCCGGCGCTGCGCCCCGCGCGCGCCCTGCCCGCCATCCCCGCCCCGGGCGGCCAGCCGTGAGCGACGCCCTGGCCGTGGCGCGGCGCGTGCTGGCCTGCGAGGCCGACGCCCTGCGCACCCTCGCCGACGCCCTGGACGACGGCTTCGTGCGCGCGGTGGAGGTCATCGCCGCAGCCCCCGGCCGGGTGGTGTGCACGGGCGTGGGCAAGAGCGGCCACGTGGGGCGCAAGGTGGCCTCCACCCTCGCCTCCACCGGCACCCCGGCCCTCTTCGTGCACGCCACCGAGGCCAGCCACGGCGACCTGGGCATGATCGGCGCGGGAGACGTGGTGCTGGCGCTCTCCCGCTCGGGCGAGACGCGCGAGCTGGCCGACGTGGTGGCCTACTGCGCCCGCTTCGCCATCCCGCTGATCGCCGCCACCTGCGCGCGCGACAGCACCCTGGCCCGCGCCGCCGACGTGCTGCTGGCCCTGCCCGACCTGGCGGAGGCGGCCGAGGGGGTGGACGCCCCCACCACCTCCACCACCCTGCAGATGGCGCTGGGCGACGCCCTGGCCGTGGCGCTCCTGGAGCGGCGCGGCTTCACCCCCCACGAGTTCCGCGCCTTCCATCCCGGCGGCAAGCTCGGCGCAGCCCTGCGCACGGCGGCCGAGCTCATGCACGGGCCGGCCGAGCTCCCCCTGGCGCAGGCCGCGACCTGCATGCGCGAGGCGCTCCTGGTGATGACCGAGAAGCGCTTCGGCGTGCTGGGCGTGCTCGACGCGGAGGGGCGCCTCGACGGCGTCGTCACCGACGGCGACCTGCGTCGCCACATGGACGGCCTGCTCACCCACACCGCCGGCGAGGTGATGACCCGCGCGCCCCTGACCCTGGCCTCCGACGCCTTGGCCGGCGAGGCCCTGCGCCTGATGAACGAACGCGCCGTCACCGTCCTCTTCGTCACCGACGCCGAGCGCCGCCCGCTCGGCGTGCTGCACATCCACGACCTGCTGCGCGCGGGCGTGCTCTAGAGCGCCGTGATCCGGGGGCCGTCGCGGCGGTCGAGCATGAGGGCGCTCAGGCCCCACACCAGGGCGTCGGCCCGGTCGGGGGAGGCGCGGCCGCGCTCGCGACCGGTCCCCAGCAGCAGCAGCTGGTCCTCCAGCGCGCCCAGCCCCGGAGCGTGCGCCACCCGCCCCTGCTCATAGAGCAGCGCCACGGGCTCGGCGCGCGCGGCCTTGCCCTCGCTGGCGTGCACCAGGCGGATGGGCGCCTCGATCCCCGCGGTCTTGAGCACGGTGCGCACCATCTCGCCGCCCTGGTTGGCCTCGGCCACCACCTGCACCGGCCCCAGCCGCGCCGCCGCCTCGGCCGCCGCCGCCGCGCGCCCGGCCCAGCTCAGCGGCGAGAGCCCGGCCACCGTGTCGTCGGCCAGCACGAAGGCGCGGCCGCCGGAGCGGGCGACCGTCACCACCCCGCAGGCCGCGCCGTCGAGCCCGGCGGGCGGGTCCACCGCCACCGCCAGCCGGTCGAAGCGCTCGGGCGCGCCCTCCGCCCACGCCGCCCTCGCGCGCGCCAGCTTGTCGGCGCGGAACACCGCCCCCTGCAGCGCCTCGAGCACCTCCCCGTCGATCTCCTGGCGCTCCAGCCGGGTGCCGCCGTAGAGCGCGCGCAGCCCCTCCACGAACCCCGGCGAGAGGTTGCGCGCGTTGTCCAGCGCCGAGCCGCGGGTGGAGACCAGCCCCGCCTCCCCCATCAGCTCGCGCAGCACGGCGATCGGCTTGGGCGTGGTGGAGAGCATCAGGCGCGGGTCCTTCCCCAGGCGCAGGCCCAGCCGCAGCTGGGCGAGGGTGTCGGCGGGATGCGCCCAGGCGCAGACTTCATCGGCCCAGGCGGTGTGGAACTGCGGGCCGCGCAGGCCGTCCGGGTCCTCGGCCGTGAACACGAACCCGATCGCCCCGTTGGGCCACACCAGCCGCCGGCGCGAGGGCTCGTAGCGGGGCAGGCCCCCCTCCGGCCCGAAGGCCGCGCCCAGCCCCCGCAGCCCCGACGGCCCCTCGATCATCACCTCGCGCACGTCCGCGTAGGTCGGCCCCACGAGCGCGAGCCGCCCCACCTCGCACGCGCGGCCGGCCAGCCACGCCGCCCCCGCCAGCGTCTTGCCCGCCCCGCGCCCGCCCAGGAACAGCCAGCTGCGCCACGCCCCCTGCGGAGGCTGCTGCGCGGCACGCAGCTCCGGACGGTCCGGCAGCGGCGCGGCTTCGGGGATCTCCACCGGCTCGAGCGCGCGCGGCGGCTCCGGCCGCATGTCGCGGTACACCCCGCGCTTGAACCGCTGCGCCGCCACCGTGGAGGGCGACACCCGCAGGCGCGCGGCGATGCGCGCATCGCTCATGCCCTTGAGGAACCACTGCATGGCCTCAAGCCACTGCGCCTCGCCCACCGAACAGTTGGGGATGCGCCGCGCGGGAGGATCGGGGACGAGCTCGGTCATGCCCACGATCATGCGGGCACAGCCAGGCGCGGGGGACAGATGCGCGCCGTTCCCCCGCGAGTCCCCCCATCCACGGGGCGGGCGTAGACTGGCGTCACGGGCCGAGAGCGTCGCGTACGCGGCCCGGCGGGGAGCGCTGCGCGCCGGCTGCGCCGGGGCCGCCGTGCTCGGGCGCGTCAAGGCGCGCTGCGCTCTTCGGCCTTGACCCGCCCTGCGCTGCGACGGCTGACGGATGGTCGCGACGCAGGGCGTCCTGTTGATTCTCGACCCGCCTGCGGCGCGTCGAACACTGGGCTGCATGCCTGCCGCCGCGGAGGCCAGGGCGGCGCGATCTTTCCCCCCATTGCGCGGAGGACAAGGGCAGGCGCGGGAGCCAACGGAGTGGCCTCCGGCGGCGTGCAGGGCGCCGAGCCGGCCGTTCGACGCAGGTCGTGGAGCCAGGCCCCGGCGGTCCCCAGCTCGATGTTCGACGCGGCTGCAGGCCAAGTCGAAACCTATCGGGACGCTCAACGTCCCGACCCCTCCGGTCAGCCGCCGGGAGCGGGGCGGGTCCAGGCCGAAGAGCGCAGCGCGCCTTGACGCGCCCCGCTCCCGGTGGCGCCCAGCCCCACCGATGAGGGACTCCCTTCCCCCCCGATGGGGGAAGGGCCGGGGATGGCGGTGGAGGCGGGACGCCGGTGATGAGGGCGAGGAGACGTCGCCTCTCCAGCATCCCCACCCACCGTCGCGTCCACACCCCCATCCCCCGCCCTTCCCCCATCGAGGGGGAAGGGAGCTATCGCCGCACCAGCCGGTAGCGCCCCCGCCCCTCGAACACGACCAGCCCCGCGTCGCGCAGCGCCTGCAGCTGCTGTCTGATCTTGGGTCGCACGTTGCGGTCGCCCGGATAGAGCGCGGCCAGCCGCGCCTCGAAGCCGTACATGTCGTCCAGGGTGAACCCGCCCGAAGGCGCCTCGCGCCCGAGCCGCTCGGCGCACTTGCGGCGCCTCGATCAGCCCACCCCCGCGCCCCCGTCCCCGCCGCGCGCAGGAACAGGGTCTTGGCTGGAAGCGGGCCAGCACCTCGGCCTTGGGCAGGGCCACGCCCTCGCGGATCACCGCCACCCTGCCGGCCTCGGGAACCTCGCCCAGCAGGATGTTGCAGCCCACCCAGCCCGCCCGCCGCGCCGTCGGCGCGAGCGGCCTGCGCCGCTCGATCACCTCCGGCGTGAAGAACTGCTTCGGCACGACGATCAGGTCGGACACGCGCGACCGCCGCCGGTCGTAGCGCATGACCAGGAGGTTGGGGTTGTTCTGCGCCTGCAGGCGCGCCGTCATGGTCGCCCACGCCCCGTCCACCACCCGCGCGCCGAGGCGCGCCTTCTGGCTCTTGAGCTCGTACTCCTCGGAGCCCGTGTCGCAGAGGAAGTCGGCCACCGGCCGGTTGGCGGCGAAGCGCGAGATCGGCTGCGCCCCACAGTTCGGACAGAACAGCGAGGCCGCGACGCGGGCTACTGAATGGTCTACTCTCGCGTAAAAGTGTTCCGCATTCAGCCGAATGGCTTGTTCTACGGAAGTATTTGACAACTGGCAGCCGACACATACCTCGTCGCTGCGCGAATGCGATCTTCCGCAATCTCACGTTCTGCACTTTACAACCTGGGCGGGCGAAGCTAATCCTGGCGCTCCGTCACGGCTTGCCGCTGTCTACCAGGGTACAAGTGGGGCATTTATAATGAATGTAAACCTTGGGTTTAGGGTAATAAATGCTAGGTCTTTCGCAGATTCCGGCCTGCTTCCCGTTCGACCTATAACAATATTGCTAGGTGAGAATAGTAGCGGAAAGACTTCGTTTTTTGCTTTGCTTTATGAGACTATGCGAGAGTTTGCTTTTACGTCGGGTCAACAGAACTACTTTGATCTAGGTTCGTTTGAGGAGATTGTCCATAATCCTGAAGGTAAAGAACTGAAACAAGCTTCGTATGGAGTTCAAGTCAGATTTGAAACTGATTTGACCGGGACGAAGTTTGAAGACTTTGAGTCTGATAGGTTCTTAGATATCATAGAAATGTACAAAGAGGAAAAGGGTAAAAGATATACCAACGCGGCTACGCTTTCTCTTGCCGGGACCTTTGTAAACTTTAACCTAGATGGTGAGGAGGTTGTTGCAGAGTACAAGTATAAAGACGCGCAAGCAATTTTGCGATGTAAACCTTCGGAGAAACGGCCGCTAAGGCTTGATCACCCGTTTCTCTTGAAGCGTTTGCTTGACTTGGTTTCAAGCACTCTTGATCCGGACAACAAAGAGTCGACGCTCGCTTCATTAGAAAGCGAGCACGATGTAGACCGCCGCTATGCAAGTAACAGCGTAGGTGCAATGGGTGGGTATCTTCAGCACATCATGAATAATGTCGATTGGAAGATTACCCCTACAACCGCTATAAGATCAGCTCCGCGACGTGTCTATCTTCCAAGCCCGGGATCTCATCGGGAGAGTTCAGAAGACAGAACGCCAGCCATACTAAATAGCCTGCGGCAATATGAGCCCCAAAGATGGGAGCAGCTGAGACGAGGCCTAAAGGAGTTCGGTGACTCATCAGGCTTGTTTAACGACATTGACGTAAAATCTCTGAGGAGTCGAGGTTCATCAAGTCCATTCGAGATTATAGTTAAAAGGGGCGGGGTGGAGACAAATATCATTGACATGGGCTACGGGATTAGCCAGGTTATACCGTTTATATGCGACATACTGCTTTATTCTTCGGAGGTTGCTGCGCCTAACTCGTACCAGATATTTTACGTTCAACAACCTGAAACTCATCTCCACCCCACAGCTCAGGCAGCGCTAGGTACGTTTTTTTACCAGCTATCTACGAGGCCGGGCGTCAGCGTTATCCTTGAGACGCATAGCGACTTTATTGTAGATCGCCTCAGACAAGAATTGAGGCGAGACAAAGTAGACAGATCAGGAGATTTTTCACTTTTGTTTTTCGAAAATATAAAAGGTGTTTCAACTGCCCACTCGATTGAAGTTGATAAACAAGGAAATGTTCATAACGCTCCAGAGGGGTACCGAGAATTTTTTGTTCGTGAAGAGCTCAATAATCTAATTGGATTATCTTAATGTATTTGATTATTGATAATAATGTCACGCATCAATTTGCGGATCCGAACAATCTTGATAGTCTGGCAATTTTACACTGGTCAAAAGGCGCGGGCAAACTCATCGCCGGCGGCGAGTTGCTAAGGGAATACAATCCGGAAAATGGTGGCAATACCAAATTTATGAAATTATTTAACGTTCTTCGTAGCGCGGGAAGAGCGCTAACCTTATCTGATTCAGATGTAGATCAAGTATCAGCAATACTAAAGAGTTCAGGTAAGCTCAGGTCTGATGACTATCATATCATAGCGATCGCCCAACTCTCTGGCGCTAGGGCCCTTTGGTCAAGAGACAAAAATGCAAGGAAAGACTTTAAGAACAAAGCATTGATAGATCATCCTAGGGGTGTGATTTACTTACCGGAGGGAAACAATCGCCGTAGGGCGGCTTGCCTTAGAGCGATCTCGCGCGTCTGCACTTAGCTGCCACTCCCATCAACGCCGCCCCTTCCTAAACGCCGCCTCCCGCTCCTCCCGCGCCGCCTTGCGCAGCCGCTTCGGCTCCGCCGCGTCCACCGCCTCCCCCGCGGGCGTGGCCAGATCGTTGGCGAACTCCAGGTCCATCAGCTTCAGCCGCTTGAGTTCGTCGCGCAGGCGCGCGGCGGTCTCGAACTCCAGGTCGGCGGCGGCGCTTTTCGCATGCGGGCTCCGGGTCCTCCGGGGCAGCCTGGAAGTTGAAGCCTCAGCGGGCCGGTGCGGCAGCTGGCGCGGATCGGCGCAGATCGACACAGGCCTGAGGCCTCTCTGCGCGCGTCTCCACCCGCGCCCAGCAGTTAGCCACCTTCAGGTCCGGCGGGATCACGATCCGCTCGGAGCGGGGCTCGGTGACGCCGTAGCGCAAGAAAGCTTGGATGATCGGGGCGGCGCGACTGGGGTCGGCGACGGCGCCCGCCTCCATCAGGCGGAAGGCGTCCTCCACACTGCCCGGCGGGCGGGTCGCAGGGCGGGGGTCGGCAAGGCTGCGGATCAGCAAGGCGCCGGCCTGGGCGTCCCCGTCGGCCGGGCTCCGCTGGAAGCGGCGTACCGCGGCGGTGGCCGACACCCAATCCGACCGGGGGCCGCCGTTCAGCGCCTGGTTCACCGCGCGCGCCTTATCGGCCTCCCGGCCACCTTCGAGGCCTTGCGCAGCCCCGAACACGGCCACGCCGCCGACGACCAGCGCGACAGCCGCCACGCCTCCGACGACCAGCTTGTTCAAACTACCGCGCGCCATCTCAGTGGGCCGGCAAGATGGCGTCGTACAGCGCCATCGGATACTGCGCGGGGTTCTGCGTCGGACCGCCGTGCTTCTTGAGCCAGTAGTCCTGAGCGATCATCGCCATCTGCTCGAGTCCGTAGCTCGTCCAAGGCTTCTTCGGCACAAGCGTGTAGTCATAGGTGCGGCTGAAGGGGCCGCGGGCCCAGACGGTCTGCTGCAGGACGTACCACTGGTAGATGTGCGTGCCTTCGTGCACGAAGACCGACCGGCGCACCATATCCACCTTCGGGTCCGAGAAGTCCGGGACGTACTCCTTTCCTGGAAAATACATGTTCCCGTTCGGAGCCATCGACCTGTCCTGGGGGAAGGGCCAGGTCCATCGGTGCGGCGAGACCTTGACCTTCTCGTAGGGGATGCGTGTGCCGTAGACGCTGCGCAGCATGGCGATCTCGCCCGGCGTCAGCGGCCGACGGTCGGGTTGCGCAGTCTCCGCCATGGAACAAGGCTCTGCATTACCTACACGTGCGTAGGGAGACGATCCTAGGTCGAGCGCCGCGAATGTCTATCCGCGACGCGCCGCACTACCGCCGCCCCTTCCGGAACGCCGCCTCCCGCTCCTCCCGCGCCACCTTGCGCAGCCGCTTCGGCTCCGCCGCGTCCACCGCCTCGCCCGCCGGCGTGGCCAGGTCGTTGGCGAACTCCAGGTCCATCAGCTTCAGCCGCTTGAGCTCGTCGCGCAGGCGCGCGGCGGTCTCGAACTCCAGGTCGGCGGCGGCCTTGCGCATGCGGGTCTCCAGGTCCTTCAGGGTGGCCTGGAAGTTGGAGCCGACGAACGCCTTGCCGTCGGCGCCCGCGCCGGTGGCGCCCGGGCCCACGGGGACGGTGACGCGGTCGCCCTTCTCGTAGGGGCTCTCCAGGATCTGGGTGATGTCGCGCTTGACGCTCGCAGGCGTGATGCCGTGCTCGGCGTTGTAGGCGCTCTGGCGCTCGCGCCGGCGCGTGGTCTCGGCCATGGCGCGGGCCATGCTGCCGGTGACCTGGTCGGCGTAGAGCACCACGCGGCCGTCGATGTTGCGGGCGGCGCGGCCGATGGTCTGCACCAGGCTGGTCTCGGAGCGCAGGAAGCCCTCCTTGTCGGCGTCGAGGATGGCCACGAAGGCGCACTCGGGGATGTCCAGCCCCTCGCGCAGGAGGTTGATGCCGATCAGCACGTCGAAGGCGCCCAGGCGCAGGTCGCGGATGATCTCGATGCGCTCCACCGTATCCACGTCGGAATGCATGTAGCGCACGCGCACGCCCTGCTCGTGCATGTATTCGGTGAGGTCCTCGGCCATCTTCTTGGTGAGGACGGTGACCAGCGAGCGGTAGCCCTTGGCCGCGACCTCCTTCACCTCGGCGATGACGTCGTCGACCTGGGAGGCGCCGGCCTTGGAGACGGGGCGCACCTCCACCGGCGGGTCGATGAGGCCGGTGGGGCGGATCACCTGCTCGGCGAAGACGCCGCCGGTGCGCTCCATCTCCCAGGGGCCGGGGGTGGCGGAGACGTGCACCGTCTGGGGGCGCATCTTCTCCCACTCCTCGAACTTCAGCGGGCGGTTGTCGATGCAGCTGGGCAGGCGGAAGCCGTATTCGGCCAGGGTGAACTTGCGGCGGTAGTCGCCCCGGTACATGCCGCCGATCTGGGGCACGGTGACGTGGCTCTCGTCGACGAAGAGGAGCGCGTTGTCGGGGATGTATTCGAAGAAGGTGGGGGGCGGCTCGCCGGGGGCGCGGCCGGTGAGGTAGCGGCTGTAGTTCTCGATGCCGGCGCAGGAGCCGGTGGTCTCGATCATCTCCAGGTCGAACTGGACGCGTTGCTCGAGGCGCTGGGCCTCGAGCAGCTTGCCGGTCTCGGTGAACCAGTCGACGCGGTCGCGCATCTCGCGCTTGATCTGGCCGAGCGCCTGGTTGAGCGTGGGGCGGGGGGTGACGTAGTGGGAGGCGGCGTAGACCTTGACGTGGTCGAGGTCGGAGGTGGTGTGGCCGGTTAAGGGGTCGAACTCCTTGATGGACTCGACCTCGTCGCCGAAGAAGGAGATGCGCCAGGCGCGGTCCTCGTAGTGGGCGGGGAAGACCTCGAAGGCGTCGCCGCGGCGGCGGAAGGTGCCGCGCTCGAGGGACTGGTCGTTGCGCTTGTACTGCAGGGCGACGAGGTCGGCGCGCAGCTTGCCCTCGTCCAGCTGGTCGCCCTTGGCGACCGTGAACGTCATCGCCGTATACGTCTCCACCGACCCGATGCCGTAGATGCAGGAGACGGAGGCGACCACGATCACGTCGTCCCGCTCCAGGATGGCCCGCGTCGCCGAGTGCCGCATCCGATCAATCTGCTCGTTCGTCGAACTATCCTTCTCAATGAAAGTATCCGTTCTTGGAACATATGCTTCGGGCTGGTAGTAATCATAGTATGAAACGAAGTATTCTACACTATTATTTGGGAAAAATTGCTTCATCTCACCATATAGTTGTGCGGCGAGCGTCTTGTTAGGAGCCAATATCAACGCGGGACGTTGAGTCTGCTCGATGATCTTCGCCATCGTGAAGGTCTTACCGGAACCCGTGACGCCGAGGAGCACTTGATCGGCTTCCCGGGCTCGCACGCCGCCCACCAGCTCTCCGATCGCGGCGGGCTGATCGCCAGCGGGCTCGTAGGCGGACACGAGCTCGAAGCGCTTGCCGCCTTCGGACTTGGCCGGGCGCGCCGGACGGTGGGGAACCCAGAGTTCCGGTGCGCCGGCCGTTGCGTCGATGATGAAAGGCGTGGAAGCCTCGGCCACCCCGGAAGGCGGCGGCGTCATATCAGCGCCGACGGGCGTGGGTTTGGGCGAACGGGCGGCGGAACGAGCCATGAACGGGAAGGTAGGCGCGGCGAGCGGGAGTCGCCACCCTCAGCATGAGCGCATGCCGGCAAGCAGCCTGAGCGTTGAAGGCGCTCGATTCCACCGAAAGCCAACTCCCGATGATCCGCGTTTCCGCCCTGGCCTCGCTTACGGCGCTCGCCGTCGTCAGCCCTGTGCTCGCGCTGCTCGTGAACGGCGGCGATGGTGGCGTGAACTCCGCAACGGGCGGAAAAACGGCGCGTCCTGGGACACCCCAAGACCTTCTGCGACCCGGTCCAGCCGTCGTCACATCAACGCGCGCATCACCGCCCTGCCGGCTCGCTAGCACCGACGTGTGCGTTTTGACGTCGACCGGATCGACCGTTTCGCGGCCTTGCAGCGCGCACGCTAAGGTTGGCTGCGAGATCGCGATCGCAAGCGCATGAGGCGCATGTGGGACGACGTGGTGCGCAGGTAACCTGGACTGAAGGATCAAGAGTGACCAGGCGCGCTCGGTCGCCCCAGCTCGCCTTCGCAGATCAGAGCCTGGGGGACGTGGCCGGGTCGTCACCCGCCTCCCTATCTTCGGCCTCTGCGTCCTGCGCCTGCGGTCCGGTCAGCTGGTCGAACCGGTGTTGTTGAGCGGGCGTCAGCTGGCCATAGAACCGACGGACTGCGTCAGCTCGGGTGGCGAAGGCGGCCTGATCGCGCCGCATCTGCGCGGCGACGAAATCGAGCCGCTGCGGCGTCGTCATGGAGGTGAGCCGACCTGCGTCCGCGTCGTCGCGTTGCTGCTCGGCTTGGTTCGGGGCGGTGGCCCGCTGGTACGTCTGCAGGGCGGCGCGTTGGTCGGCGCGCAGAGCCAGCTCCCGACCAAGGTCGGGTTGCGACTGGCCGGCGTCACCGTACGCCCCAGAGTCACCCTCGGCGCCAGGGCGCTGAGCGGAGCCACGGTCGTCATCGTCACCGGCGTCGTTCGCGTAGGCCCCGGCCTCGCGTCCATCGTCGGAAGCCTGCGGGTAGGCGCGCGGCTGCGGATAACCCGAGCCGCCGTAGCCCGGCTGGGCTGCAGCGCCGCCAGCGGCGACCATAAACGTCGCGACGGCGATAAGGGGAATTCGGGGCATGCTTCCAGGACCTCCGGCGACCTATCGCTGTGTGCAAAGCCGCGCATACTGCGCAGTTCCACGACTGCCGTTGCATCGAGCGAGTGGACCCCAAGACGCCTTCGCGGCATGAACCCCGCGTGAACCCGGCCCCGACGGACGAACCCCTCTACGTCGGCGACGTCCGAATGCCGGGGCGGGTATGGATCGCGCCCATGACCGGCGTGAGCGACCTGCCGTTCCGCCAGGCCGCCTGCCGGTTAGGCGCGGGCTATGTCGCCACGGAGATGGTGGCGTGCGCCGAACTCGCTCGCGGCCGGCCGGACGTCGTGCGGCGCGCGGCTGTAGGCGAGGGGCTGGCGCTGACGGTGATCCAGCTCGTCGGCGCCGACCCCGCCATGATTGCGGCCGGCGCCCGCATGGCCGAGCAGGCGGGCGCCGACATCGTCGACCTCAACTTCGGCTGCCCAGCCAAGGAGGTGACCGGTGCGCGATGCGGGTCGGCGCTGATGCGCGACCTGGAACACGCCGAACGCCTGGTCGCCGCCGCGGCCTCGGCGACCTCGCGCCCTGTCACTGTAAAGATGCGGCTGGGCTGGGACGACGCGTTGCGCAATGCGCCTGAGCTCGCCCGGCGGGCTGAAGCGGCGGGAGCGCAGGCGATCACCGTGCACGGCCGCACCCGCGCGCAGGGTTACGCCGGCGAGGCCGACTGGGCGGCGGTGCGCGCGGTGAGGTCGGCGGTCGGCGTGCCGGTGATCGTCAACGGCGACGTGCGCGACGGCGCGACGGCGCGCGAAGCCCTCGCGGTGTCCGGCGCTGATGCGGTGATGCTCGGCCGGGGCATCTATGGCCGCCCGTGGTTCGCAGCCGCACTGGAGGCCGCGCTTCGCGACGGGGTCGAGCCGCCCGAGCCTGAGGTGGCGCAACGGCTCGGGCACGTGCTGGATCACTTCCGGGCGACGCTCGCATTCTACGGCGATGGGCCGGGCCTGCGCGTCTTCCGCAAGCACCTCGGCTGGTACGTCGAAGCGGCGCCGCGGCCGATCGCAGCCGGCGATCGCCGCGCTGCCAAGGCGCGGCTGTGCCGGCTCGAGCGGCCGCGCGCGGTGGAGGCCGCGCTGGCCCACCTCTGGCTAGGCGGCGACGAGGTGCGGGCGCTCGCCGCATGATCGGCGCGGCGGGCTGATGTTCGTCGCCTTGCGCGCCCGGGCGGCGGGCCGCCGGCCGCATCTCAGCCAGGCGGTGCGCGTCATGGCCGGCGTCGCCGCCGCCTTCGCCATCTACGAGGCGCTGCACCTGCCGCAGGGCTACTGGGCGGTGTTCACCGTGGTCATCGTCACCCAGGGATCGATCGGCGGCACGCTTGGCGCGGCGTCGGACCGGATGATCGGCACGCTGGCGGGGGCCCTGGTCGGCGGCGCCGCGGCGGCGCTGAGGCCGCGCACGGCGACGGGCCTCGGCGTGGCGCTGGTGCTGTGCATCGGGCTCACCGCCTACGCCGCGGCGCGGTCGACCAAGCTGAAGGTGGCGCCGGTGACGGCGGCGATCATGCTGCTCAGCCAGTCCGGCGGCCTCCCACCCGAGCTGGCGGCGCTGTACCGGGTGATCGAGATCGCGCTGGGGGGCGCCATCGGCGTGATGGCCACCGTGCTCGTCCTGCCGGCGCGCTCGCACGCGGTCGTGGTCGACCGGGCGGCGGTGGCCCTGCAGCGGATGGCGGCCCTGCTGGAGCAGCAGGCGGGGGCGGCGGCGTGCGGCGAAGGCCTGCCCTCGCCGACGGCGCACATGGCCCTACGCGCCGATCTCGCCGCGGTGGAGGCCGCCTTCACCGACGCCGAGCGGGAGCGCGCCGCGCGCCTGGCCGGCCACGCCATCCCCCCGGCCGTGCCGCGCACCCTCTGGCGCGTGCGCAACGACATCGTGCTGGTGGGCCGCGCCCTGCAGACGCAGCTGCCGGCGCCCGTCGCCGCCGAGCTCGGGCCCGCCGCCGCGGTCTTGTTGCGGGCGGAGGCGGCGCTGGCCCAACGCTGCGCGCAGGCGCTCACCGCCGTCCATTCCGTGCCGCGAGAGGACATCGCCGCGCGCCACGACGACTTCGCCGCCCGCTTCGAGGCGCTGCGCCACGCCGGCCTGACCCGCGCGCTGGACTTCGACGCGGCCGGGCGGGTGTTCGGCCTGGCCTTCACACTGGAGAGCCTGCACCGCGACCTCGCCGACCTGGCCGACCGGGTCGACGAGGTCGCCACCGGGCGGCGCATCCGGGGACGAAGCGCCTCGCCGCTCGCGGCTGAAGAAGGTGGCGGGGCCGGGCGGGCCCTCGCGGACCCGCCCTCCCCCTCGCCCTAGGCGGCGGCGCCCCAACACATGCGGGCGCATCGCCGCGGCGACCTGTGGCGACCGGCCCATCGCCTGTCGCGTCGGGCGCGAGAGAAGACCGCCATCCCGCAGCCGTCAAAGCCGAACTGATCGCGGCGTGAATGTGGCGACCCAAACGTGACTCGAAAGCAACAAAAACACGGGTTCAGGACCCGCAAGTAATCGGCTAAGCCGCAAAGTCGCCGAACGCCACGGGCATGAGACCCTCGGCGCGGAGGCCGCGCCGTCAGCCTGCATTCACCTCAACCGCGAGACCACTGCCCGCAATGAGCGCGACTGACACCGGCCGTCAAACGGCGCCTGGCGGCTCCTCGCCCCAGCGTCCGGCCCCCGGGCGCACGCCTTCTCGGCGTGGGCGATGGGTGCTGCTCGCCGTGCTGGTGCTGGCGGTGCTGTTGGTGGCGTGGATCGTCTTCGCCGCCCGAAGCGGAGGCGGCGGCGCAGCGCATGGCGGCCGGGGCGGTCGCGGCGGCGCAGGGCAAGTGACCTCGGTCAACGCGCTGAAGACGGGCACGGGCGACATCCCCGTGTACCTGAACGCATTGGGCACGGTGACTCCGCCGGCGACGGTGACGGTGCGCACGCAGATCGCCGGCCAGCTGCTCAGCGTGAGCTTCCGCGAAGGCCAGGACGTGACCAAGGGCCAGTTGCTGGCGCAGGTCGATCCGCGCCCCTACCAGGCGGCGCTGGCGCAAGCTCAGGGCGCGCTGACGCGCGACCAGGCCCAACTCGCCAACGCGCGCATCGATCTCGAACGCTACATCACGCTGCTCTCGCAGGACTCGATCGCGCGCCAGACGGTGGACACCCAGCGCGCCACCGTGCGCCAGCTCGAGGGCACGGTCGCGGTGGACCGGGGCGCGGTGGAGTCGGCGCGGGTCAACCTCGGCTACACGCGCATCACGGCCCCCGTGTCGGGCCGCCTCGGCCTGCGCCAGGTCGACCCCGGCAATTACGTCAGCAACGGCGACACCAACGGGCTGGTGACGATCACCACGATCACCCCGATCGATGCGGTGTTCACCATCCCCGAGGACCAGGTCGAGACGGTGCTGGCGCGCATGCGCACCGGCGCGCGCCTGGGCGCCACCGCCTTCGACCGCGCCAACACCCAGGCGCTGGAGGACGGCTACCTCCTCACCCTGGACAACCAGATCGACACAACCACCGGCACGGTGAAGGCCAAGGCGCGCTTCGCCAACGCCGACGGAAAGCTCTTCCCCAACCAGTTCGTCAACGTGCGCCTCCTGGTCGACACCCTGCACGACTCGGTGCTGGCGCCGACCTCGGCGATCCTGCGGGGGCAGAACGGACTCTTCGTGTGGGTGGTCGATCCCGATCGCACGGTGCGCCAGCAGGCGGTGACGACCGGTCCCGCCGTGGGCGAGGTCACGGCCATCACCTCGGGCCTGCAGCCCGGCGAGACGTTGGTCACCGACGGCTCCGACCGCCTGCGCGACGGCGGCGAGGTGCTCTTGCCGGGCGACTGCCCGCCAGCCGAGGAAGCCGGCGGCAAGGGGGGCTCCAAGCGCGGCAAGGGCGGCGGCCATCGCGGCGGCGGCGCTCGGGGCGGCCAGGCCGCGGCCACTGGCGCCGGGGCGAACGGCGCAAGCTGCACCGCCACACCCATCAGCCGTGGCGAGGGCGGCCCCACCGGCGCGGGGGCGCAGAAGCGCCAGCAGGCCATGCTCGACCAGCTCGGCCTCGATCCTGCGCGCAAGGCCAAGGTCGAGGCGATCTACGCCTCGGACATGCCCAAGATGCGCGCCGCCTTCCAGAGCGGCGACTTCCAGGCCGCCATGGCCGCGCGCCAGGCCATGACGCAGAAGATCGACGCCGTGCTCACCCCCGAGCAGCAGGCGAAGTTCCACCAGCTGCAACAGCAGATGCGCGGCGGGCGCGGCGGCGGCGGACACGGCGGCGCGGGCGCCCAGCGGCCAGGCGGCGGCGGCGGACGCGGCGCCCCGATCAACGTGCCGGTCGTGCAGGCGCCGGCGCTGCAGTCAGCCGCCAACGCACCGGCCCCCTCGGCGGCGCAGGACGCCCGCGGCGGCGCTCCGGCGTCGAGCCTGCCGCCATCCGCCGCCGCCGTGGCCTCCTCCACCGCGGGAGGAAGCCTCGCGGGTCCCGCGCCCGCGGCCAGCGCGACGACTGCGCCTCGTGCGGGGCCGGCGATCCGGCCATCGCAGCCGGCGACCCCGAGCGGCGCGCCCACGGGGGCGGGAGGTGGTCGCGGCGGCGGCATGCAGGCGATGATGAGCCAGCTCAACCTCGACCCGGTGCAGCGCCAGAAGATCGAGACCATCACCGCCGCGCTGCGGCCCAGGATGCAAGCCGCGTTCCAGAGCGGCGACATGGCCGCCGCCATGGCCGCGCGCCAGCAGATGGGCGCGCAGATCGAAGCGGTGCTCAGGCCCGACCAGAAGGCCAAGTACCAACAGCTGCGCGCCCAGATGCGCGGCCGGTTCCAGCAGCAGGGCGGCGGCGGCGCGCCCGGCGGCGCCCGCTGATCGCGCCGTGAGCGATCTCCCTCCCCGCGGCTCGGCCCCGGGCGACGACACTCCCGACGCCCGCGCCGCCCGCCTGGGCGACGACACCGATGCGTCGGCGCGCGTCGATCCAGCCGCGCCGCACGACGAGGACGAGGCGTGGGTCGACACGGGCGGCTTCAGCCCCTCGCGCGTCTTCATCCAGCGGCCGATCGCGACGTCGCTCCTGATGATCGCCATCTTCCTGACGGGGGTGATCGGCTTCCAGTTCCTGCCGCTCTCGGCGCTGCCCGAGGTCGACTACCCCACCATCCAGGTGCAGACCTTCTACCCCGGCGCCTCGCCCGAGGTGACCACGTCCACCATCACCGCGCCCCTGGAGCGCCAGTTCGGCGAGATGCCCGGGCTGAAGGTGATGACCTCCACCTCCTCGGCGGGCGCCTCGGTCGTCACCCTGCAGTTCGGCCTCGACCTGACCTTGGACATCGCCGAGCAGGAGGTGCAGGCGGCCATCAACGCGGCGGGCAACCTGCTGCCCTCCGACCTGCCGACCCCGCCCGTCTACGCCAAGGTGAACCCGGCCGACGCGCCGATCATCACGCTGGCGCTCACCTCCACCACCCTGCCGCTCACTCAGGTGGAGGACATCGCCGACACGCGCATGGCGCAGAAGCTGAGCCAGGTGGCCGGCGTGGGTCTCGTCACCGTCTCGGGCGGGCAGCGGCCGGCGGTGCGCATCCAGGCCAATCCCAATGCGCTGACCGCCAAGGGGCTGACGCTGGAGAGCCTGCGCACCGCGATCTCGGCCGCCAACGTCAACGGGGCCAAGGGCTCGTTCGACGGCAAGGAGCGCGCGTTCAACATCAACGCCAACGACCAGCTGCTCTCCGCCAAGGACTACGTCGACCTCGTCATCGCCTACCGCGACGGGGCGCCCATCTACCTGCGCGACGTGGCCAACGTGATCGACGGTGCCGAGAACAGCCACCTGGGCGCCTACGCCGACACCACCCAGGCGGTGATCCTCAACGTGCAGCGCCAGCCCGGCGCCAACGTCATCGGCGTGGTCGACCGCATCAAGACGCTGCTGCCCGAGCTGACCGAGACGCTCCCCGCCGGCGTCACCGTGCGCCAGATGACCGACCGCACCGTCACCATCCGCGCCTCGGTGAGCGACGTGGAGTTCGAGCTGGCGCTGGCCATTCTGCTCGTCGTGCTGGTGATCTTCGTGTTCCTGCGCAACGTTCGCGCCACGATCATCTCCGGCATCTCCGTGCCGCTGTCGCTCGTGGGCGCGCTGGGGCTGATGTATCTCTTGGGCTTCAGCCTGAACAACCTGACGCTGATGGCCATGACCATCGCGACGGGCTTCGTGGTCGACGACGCCATCGTCATGATCGAGAACATCTCGCGACATCTCGAGGAGGGCATGCCGCCGCGCGCCGCCGCGCTGAAGGGCGCGGGCGAGATCGGTTTCACCATCATCTCGCTGACGGTGTCGCTCTTGGCGGTGCTGATCCCGCTGCTGTTCATGGCCGACGTGGTGGGGCGCCTGTTCCGCGAGTTCGCGGTGACGCTGGCCATCACCATCGTGATCTCGGCCGTCGTGTCGCTGACGCTGGTGCCGAGCCTGTGCGCGGTGTTCCTCAAGGCGGAAAAGAAGCCCAAGCCCGGCTCGCTCAGCGAGAAGTCGGAGAAGGCCTTCGACTGGGTGATCGTGCGCTACGACCGGGGCCTGGGCTGGGTGCTGGCGCACCAGGGGCTGACCCTGGCGGTGGCGATCGCCACCTTCCTGCTCACCGCCGCCCTCTACCTCGCCATCCCCAAGGGCCTTTTCCCGAGCCAGGACACCGGCGAGGTCACCGGCGTGCTCGAGGCGCCGCAGGCGGCCTCCTACCAGCACATGATGGCGCTCTCGCGCGACGCGGCGGCCGACATCCTGACCGACCCGGACGTGGCCAACGTATCGACCTTCGTGGGCGTCGACGCCCAGAACGTGACGCTGAACACCGCGCGCGTGCTGATCGAGCTCAAGCCGCTGCACGGCCGCGCGTCGGCCAACGCCATCATCCGGCGCCTGCGCACCGAGGTGAACGAGCCGGGCGTGCGCCTCTTTCTGCAACCGGTGCAGGACCTGACCTTGGACAGCGCCACCGGCCGCACCCAATACCAGTTCACCCTGGGCTCAGCCGACCAGACCTCGCTCGATCAGTTCACCGAGCGGCTCGTCGACAAGCTGCGCGCCACCAATGGGCTGGAGCAGGTGTCTTCCGACCGCCAGGACCAGGGGCTCTCCGCGCAGATCACTGTGGACCGCGACACCGCCGGGCGCCTGGGCATCAGCCTCGCCTCGATCGACAACATCCTTTACGACGCCTTCGGCCAGCGCATCGTCTCGACGGTGTTCACCCAGTCCAACCAGTACCGAGTGATCCTGGAGGCGCAGCCCAGCTTCCAGCAGGGGCTGGACTCGCTGCGAGGCCTCTACCTCACCTCCTCTTCGGGCCAGCCGGTGCCCTTGTCTGCCATCGCCACCGTGGTGCAGCAGCCCAGCGCGCTGCAGGTGAGCCACATCGGCCAGTTCCCGGCCAACACCATCAGCTTCAACTTGGCCCACGGACAGAGCCTGGGCGCCGCGGTCGACCTGATCACCAAGGCTGAGCGCGACATCGGCGTGCCGGCCTCGATCTCCACCAACTTCTCGGGCGCGGCGGCGGCCTACCAGGCCTCGCTCTCCAACGAGCTGTGGCTGATCCTGGCGGCGATAGTGGCGATCTACATCGTGCTGGGCGTGCTCTACGAGAGCTTCATCCACCCGATCACCATCATCTCGACGTTGCCCTCGGCGGCGGTGGGCGCGCTGCTGGGCCTGATGTTGACCGGCCAGGACTTGGGCGTGGTCGGCATCATCGGCATCATCCTGTTGTTCGGCATCGTCAAGAAGAACGCGATCATGATGATCGATTTCGCGCTGGACGCCGAGCGCAACCAGGGCATGTCGCCCGTGGACTCCATCCGCCAGGCGGCGCTGTTGCGCTTCCGCCCGATCATGATGACGACCTTCGCGGCGCTCCTTGGCGCTCTGCCCTTGATGCTGGCGGGCGGCTACGGCGCCGAACTGCGGAGGCCGCTGGGAGTCTCCATCGTCGGCGGCCTCCTGGTCAGCCAGGTGCTGACGCTGTTCACCACGCCGGTGATCTACCTGGCCTTCGATCGCCTCGCCACGCGCTTCGGACGCCGTGACAAGGAGAGCCCGGCCCGCGACCAGCCTGAGGGGCCCGGCCCCAGCGGCCCGCACGACGCGCCGGGGCGCCCGCCCGTGGGCGCACCCGCATGAACCCCTCGGCGCTGTTCATCCGCAGGCCGGTGGCGACGATCCTGCTCACCATCGGCGTGTGCCTGATGGGGATCGCCAGCTATTTCGTGCTGCCGGTGGCCTCGCTGCCCTCCACCGACCGCCCGACCGTCTCGGTGCAGGCGCGCCTGCCCGGCGCCTCGCCCGAGGTGATGGCCACCACCGTCGCCACGCCGCTGGAACGCCGGCTCGGCCAGATCGCCGACGTCACCGACCTCACCAGTTCGAGCTCGCGCGAACGCACCAACATCACCGTCGAGTTCGGCGCGGACCGCAACATCGACGGCGCGGCGCGCGACGTTCAGGCGGCGATCAACGCCTCGCGCTCCGACCTGCCGACCACCCTGCGTAACAACCCCACCTACAACAAGATCAACCCGGCCGATGCGCCGATCATGATCCTGAACCTGACGTCGGACACCTTGTCGTTGCCGCAGGTCTACGATCAGGCGTCGCTGGTCCTGCAGCAGAAGCTGAGCCAGATCTCGGGCGTGGGGCAGGCCGACGTGCAAGGCGCCTCCTCCCCAGCCGTGCGGGTGGAGCTGAACTCCGCCGCGCTGACCCACTACGGCATTGGGCTGGAGGACGTGCGCGCCGCCATCGCCGGCGCCAACGCGCGCCAGCCGCTGGGCGCCGTCGCCGCGGGCCACCAGCAGTATCAGATCTACACCAACGATCGGGCCGATAAGGCGCAGCAGTACCGCGACCTCGTCATCGCCTATCGCAACACCGCCGCGGTGCGCCTGGCCGACGTGGCCGACGTCAGCGACGGCGCCGAGAACGTGCGCAACCTCGGCCTCTTCAACGGCAAGCCTTCGATCGTTTTGCGGGTGCAGGCCTCGCCCGGCGCCAACGTCGTGGCCACGGTGAACCGCATCAAGGCGGTGCTGCCCGCCCTGCGCGCCTCCTTGCCGCCGGCGATCCAGCTCAACGTCAGCCTCGACCGCACCACCTCGATCCGCGCCAGCCTCGCCGAGGTTGAGCGCACCCTGCTCCTCTCCGTGGTCCTGGTCGTGCTCGTGGTGCTGGTGTTCCTGCGCAACGGGCGCGCCACGCTGGTGCCGGGAGTCGCGGTGGTCACATCGCTCCTTGGCACGCTGGCGGTGATGTTCGCCCTGCACTTCAGCCTGGACAACCTCAGCCTCATGGCGCTGACGGTGGCCACGGGCTTCGTGGTCGACGACGCCATCGTGGTGCTCGAGAACATCACCCGCCACGTGGAGGCGGGCATGCCGCGCTTCCAGGCGGCGCTGCAGGGCGCCAAGGAGGTGGGCTTCACCGTCATCTCCATGTCGATCTCGCTGATCGCCGTCTTCATCCCGATCCTGATGATGTCGGGCATCGTGGGCCAGCTGTTCCGCGAGTTCGCCATCACGCTGGCGGCGGCGATCCTGATCAGCCTGGTGGTGTCGCTGACCACCACGCCGATGATGGCCGCCTATCTGGTCGACGAGCCGCATCGCCCCGGCGCGCCCGACGAGGCGCGCGGCGCCGCGGCGCCGGATCGCCGGGGGCTGTGGCGGCGGTTCTGGTCGGGCGTGTCGCGCCGGGTGGAGGGCGCCTTCACCTGGGCGTTGGAGACTTACGAGGGCTCGCTCTCCTGGGCGCTGGACCACGGACGGATCGTGCTCCTGCTGCTGGCCGCCACCATCGCGCTGAACGTCTACCTCTACGCCGTCATCCCCAAGGGCTTCTTCCCCCAGCAGGACACCGGCGTGCTTCAGGGCTTCGTGCGGGTGGACCAGGCCTCCTCCTTCGCCCGCACCCGGCGCAAGTTCGTGCAGCTGATCGATATCGTGCGCAGGGATCCGGCGATCCAGACGGTCACCGCCTTCTCCGGCCAGTCCGGCGCCTTCATGTTCATCGCCCTCAAGCCGGAAGCGCAGCGACCCAAGACGACGTCGGAGGACGTGATCGCCCGGCTGCGCCGCAACACCTACGCCGTCTCTGGAGCCCAGCTCTTCCTGCAGTCGGCGCAGGACATCCGCGTCGGCGGTCGCTCGTCTAACGCCCAGTACCAGTACACCCTGCAGAGCGACAGCACAGACACGCTGAAAGAATGGTCCAACAAGCTCCTCGTCGAACTGCAGAAGCGCCCGCAGCTAAGCGACGTCAACACCGACCAGATGGAGAACGGGCTGGAGACCTTCATCACCATCGATCGACCGACGGCGGCTAAGCTGGGGATCAGCGCCAGCCAGGTCGACACCAACCTCTACGACGCCTTCGGCCAGCGGCAGGCCTCGACCATCTACAATCCGCTGAACCAGTACTACGTGATCATGGAGGTGGCGCCGCAGTTCCAGCCGGGCCCCGAAGCGCTGAGCGACTTCTACGTCCAGCCGGCCAACAACGCGCCCTGGTCGGCGGGGTCCGGCACCTTCGGCAGCGCCGCCTCGGCCCAGCGCCTGTCCAGCGCGGCGGTCAGCGCCAATGCGGCGATCCGCGCGGGCGCGACACCTCCTGCCAATCTGCTGGCCGTCGTTGGCGGCGCGGCCGCCAACAGCCAGACCGGAACCATCGCCAGCCCCGCTGGGGCCGCCGCCCCCACCACGGGCGGGACGGCGGGCGGAGGATCGGGCCTCGGCTCCACCTCAACCACCGTGGGGCTGACCGGCGTCGGCGGCGGCCAGACCAGCGCGGGCGGCTCGGGCCAGGCCTCCGGCTCGGGAGGGTCGAGCTCGGCGCTCTCCGGCGCGGGCTCCACGCGCACCACCACCGGCGGCGGCGCTTCCAACGTGGCCCAGACGGGGAGCGCCATCTCGACGACGCCGTCGCGCATGGCGCCCCTGAGCGCCTTCTCCACCTATGCCCTGTCGTCCACCCCCACCTCGGTGAACCACCAAGGCTCGGCGGTGGCGGCGACCATCTCGTTCAACCTGCCGCCCGGACAGTCGCTGTCGAACGCGCAGGCGGTGATCGACGATGCGGTGCAGACCATCCACATGCCCGCGACCGTGCGCGGCAGCTTCAAGGGCACCGCCCAGGTGTTCGCCGAGACGCTGAAGACGCAGCCATTGCTGATCCTGGCGGCGCTGGTCGCGGTCTATCTCGTATTGGGCGTGCTGTACGAGAGCTACATCCACCCCCTGACGGTGCTCTCCACCCTGCCCTCCGCCGGCGTCGGCGCTCTCTTGGCGCTCATGCTGCTGCATGTGGAGTTCGACATCATAGGCCTGATCGGCGTCGTGCTCCTGATCGGGATCGTCAAGAAGAACGCCATCATGATCATCGACTTCGCGCTCACCGCCGAGCGTGACGACGGCCTGTCTTCGCGCGACGCCATCTACCAGGCGTCGCTGCTGCGCTTTCGACCCATCTTGATGACCACCATGGCCGCCATCCTGGGCGCCTTGCCGCTGGCGATCGGCTTCGGCGAGGGCAGCGAACTGCGCCGGCCGCTGGGCATCGCCATCGTGGGCGGGCTGATCGCCAGCCAGGTGCTGACCCTGATCACGACGCCTGTGGTCTATCTCTACCTCGACAAACTGCGGAAGCCCCGCGCCCGCCACCGTCGGCGCTTCGGCCGCGGCGGTTCGCCCTCGCCCGATCCCGCCCTCGCACCGCCGGCCGCGCCCCGAGGCGGCCCGGGATCGGGGATCGGCGCGCCCGCGCCGCTAGGAGCCTGACGTGATCGCCCGCCGCCCGTTCCTCGCCGCCCTGCTCGCCGCGACCACCGCCGCCTGCACGGTCGGGCCCAACTACCAGCGCCCCGCCGGCCTCCCGGCAAGCCAGGTCCCCGCCCCCGCCTACAAGGAGGCCGCGGGCTGGACGCCGGCGCAGCCCACGCTGGCCGCGCTCGACAAGGGATCATGGTGGGCGGCCTTCAACGATCCGGTGCTGAGCGAGCTGGAAAGCCGGGTCGAAGCCACCAACCAGAACATCGCCCAGTTCGCCGCCAACTACCGCCAGGCCCGCGCGGTGGTGAGCGAGACCCGCTCGGAGTTCTTCCCCACCCTCACCTCGTCGCTCTCCTTCCAGCGCACCGGCTCGCTGGGTTCCGGCGGGCAGACGGTGGTGACCTCGGGCGGCGGCGGCGTGGTCTCCACGGGCGGGATCACCGGAACCACCACTGGAGGCACAGGCGCAGGGGGCGGCGGCACGTCTCCGGGCGGCGTCACCACCGTGAATTCGACCGGCGGCGGCGCGTTCAACCGGTTCAACGGCTCGCTCGACGCCTCCTGGGCCCCCGACCTGTGGGGCCGCATCCGCCGCACGGTGGAGCAGGCGCGGGCCCAGGCGCAGGCTAGCGCCGCCGACCTGGCCAACGCCACCCTCTCGGCCCAGGCGGAGCTAGCGGTGGACTACTTCCAGCTCCGTTCGCTTGACCTGCAGGGCAAGGTGCTGCGCGAGACGGTGGCCGCCTACCAGCGCTCGCTGCGGGTGATCGACAACCAATACAACGCCGGCACCGTCGCCCGCTCCGACCTGATCGCGGCGCAAACGCAGGTGCTGAACGCCCAGGCCAGCCTGGTGGACCTCGGCCGCCAGCGCGCCGCCTTCGAGCACGCCATCGCCGTGCTCACCGGCGAGGCCCCGTCGAGCCTGACGCTGGCGCCGGGCGCCTACCCGCTCGGCGTGCCGGTGGCGCCCGCCGGCGTGCCCTCAACCCTTCTGCAGCGCCGGCCCGACATCGCCTCCACCGAGCGCGCCGTGGCCGCCGCCAACGCCAACATCGGCATCCAGGTCTCGGCCTATTATCCGGACCTGACGCTCACCGGCTCGTTGGGCTCCTCGGCCGATGACTTCTTCCGGCTGTTCGACGTGCAGAACTCCATCTGGTCGCTTGGCAGCTCGGCCGCCGAGACGCTGATCGACTTCGGCGCCCGAAGGGCCCGCGTGCGCGAGGCCCGCGCCGCCTACGACGCCAGCGTGGCCGCCTACCGCCAGACCGTGCTCACCGCCTTCCAGGGCGTGGAGGACCAGCTCGCCGCGCTGCGCGTGCTCGAGCAGGAGGAGGCGGTGCGCGTACAGGCCGCGACCAGCGCCAATCGCGCCGAACAGATCGCGCTGAACCAGTACGCCGCCGGCACCACCGACTTCACCACCGTGATCACCGCCCAGGCGCAGGCCCTCACCGCGCGCGAAGCGGTGGTCAACGTACACGGCCTGCGACTGGTGGCGGCGGTGACCCTGATCCAGGACCTGGGCGGCGGCTGGACGGCGGCCGACCTGCCCAGGGTGTGAAGGCCCCCTCGCGCACGTTTCCACCCCCTGATATGCCTGCATGTTGGTTCGCCGACGCGATTGCTTGCGCTCCGGCGGCTGCGGGAGGTCGTTCATGCCTGAGACGCTCGATGCGGTGGACGCACGCATCCTCGACCTGATCCAGCACGACGCCTCGCTGTCGGTGGCCGAGATCGCGGATCGGGTGGGCCTCTCCTCCTCGCCCTGCTGGCGGCGCATCAAGCGGCTGGAGGACGCAGGCGTGATCCGCGGACGCGTCACCCTGCTCGACCACGAGAAGCTGGGCCTGGGTTTCGAGGTGTTCGCCGAGGTGCGCCTCACCACGCCCACCAAGGAGAACCTCGCCGCCTTCGAGGAGGCGGTGGTCGCCTGGCCCGAGGTGGCCCAGTGCGCCACCGTCACCGGCGCCATGGACTACGTGCTGCGCGTGGTGACCCGCGACATCCACGCCTTCGACGACTTCCTGCGCGAGAAGCTGCTGGCGCTGGGCCTGGTGCAGAACGTGGAGAGCCGCATCGTCATCCGCTCGGTGAAGTCGACGACGGCCGCGCCGCTAGGGCTGGTGAGTCCGCACGTGGCGTAGGCGCCGGCGCGCCGGCTTCCGTCCCCAGATGCGTCCACAGCTGACGCAGCGCTGTGGAAAGGACCCGCCGTCGCAGGGCGCGCTCCGCGCCACGCCGCTAGACCGGACGGCCCATGAGCTCCACCGCCCTCGCCTTCCCGACCGCCCCGCCGGAGCCGCTCGCAGTCGCCGCCCTTCCCGCCAATGTGGAGGCCGAGCAGGCGCTGATCGGCGCGGTGCTGTTCGACAACGCCGCCTACGAGCGCCTCTCCGACCGGCTGCAGGCGCGCCACTTCTACGAGCCGTTCCACCAGCGCCTGTTCCAGGCCATGGAGGAGTACATCCGCAAAGGGCAGCTGGCCGAGCCGCTGACCCTGATGGAACGCTTCCGCCGCGACCCCGCCTTCGAGGCGCTGGGCGGCGTGCGCTACCTGGCCGACCTGGTGGACCGCGCGCCTCCCGCCGCCAACGCCGCCGACTACGCACGGGTGATCTACGACCTGGCGCTGCGGCGCGACCTGATCCGCATCGGCGGCGACATGGCGCAGGTGGCGCAGACCGACGCCGAGACCGAGGCGCGCGACCAGATCGAGACGGCCGAGCAGCAGCTGTACTCCCTGGCCGAGACCGGCGGCGTCTCCCAGGGCTTCCAGACCTTCGACAACGCGCTGGCCGGCGCGATCTCCATGATCACCGAGGCCAAGGAGCGCGAGGGGGGCCTCGCCGGCCTCTCCACCGGTCTCGTCGACCTCGATCGCCAGCTCGGCGGCCTACACCCGTCCGACCTGGTGATCCTGGCCGGGCGCCCCTCGATGGGAAAGACGGCGCTGGCCACCAACATCGCCTTCAGCGTGGCCAAGGCCTACGGCTGGGAGCCCGCCGCCGACGGCTCGCGCCGCACCGCCTCGGGCGGCGTCGTCGCCTTCTTCTCGCTGGAAATGAGCGCCGAGCAGCTGGCCACCCGCCTCCTGGCCGATGTGTCGGGCGTCTCGTCCGACAAGCTGCGCAAGGGCGAGATCGACGACGCCGACTACGTCGCGGTGCGCGACGCGGCGGTGGAGGTGCAGCAGAGCCCGCTCTACATCGACGCCACCGGCGGCCTGTCCATCGCCAAGCTCACCGCCCGCGCACGGCGGCTGAAGCGCTCCACGGGGCTGGACCTGATCGTGGTCGACTACCTGCAGCTCGTCACCACCGACGGGTCGAAGGGCGACAACCGGGTGCAGGAGGTCTCCATGATCACCCAGGGCCTCAAGGCGCTGGCCAAGGAGCTCAGCGTGCCGGTGATCGCGCTGAGCCAGCTGTCGCGCCAAGTGGAGAACCGCGAGGACAAGAAGCCCCAGCTGAGCGACCTGCGCGAATCCGGCTCCATCGAGCAGGACGCCGACGTGGTGATGTTCGTCTACCGCGAGAGCTACTACCTCAGCCGGCTCGAGCCCAAGGAGGGCACGCCCGAGCACCTGCAGTGGCAGGAGGACCTCGACCGCGTGGAGGGCATGGCCGAGGTGGTGATCGGCAAGCAGCGCCACGGCCCCATCGGCACGGTGAAGCTCTCCTTCAACGCCGACCTGACGAAGTTCGGGAACCTGGCACGCGAGGGGCGCTACGACTTCGGGTGAGGTTGGGTGTCGTGGAGTCTCGGCGGCAGGCTGAGCGCCACCGCGCGCAGGTCGCGTCAAGGCACGCTGCGCTCTTCAGCCTCGACCCGACCCGCGCGCGGCGGCTGACCTGGGGGGTCTGGACGCTGAGCGTCCTTCGATAGATTCGACACGGCCTGCGGCTCGCGTCCAACACTGAGCAGCTGGCTGCCGGAGTTCGGCAGTACGACCTATGTTTCAGCCAGTCGGCCTGTAATCTGCACACCGCCGCCGGGGCTCCCGCCGGCTCCCGCTTTCCAGCGGCGAACGGGCGCCTATCGAACCGCGTCGCGCACCACAGACTGCGGCAGGACTACAGCCCTGTGTTCGGCCCCTCTGGAGGGGCTGAACTCTCTGCAAGGGACGCCCCCGCGTCCCGACCATTCCGGTCGGCCGTCGCAGCGCAGGGCGGGTCAAGGCCGTAGAGCCGAAGGCGCGCCTTGACGCGACCGAGCACGGCGGCACGACCTCACCGCAGTGACTCCAGCAAGGCGCGGCGGCCAGCGCAAAGCACCACGGCCCAAGCTTGCCCGACTCGCCCTCCCTTCCTACCTCCCGCCCATGGCCGATCGTCCGGCCGGGGCGGCGCCGGCGCGGCTGGTGGCGGTCCTCGGCCCCACCAACACGGGCAAGACGCACTACGCGGTCGAGCGCATGCTGGGCCACGCCTCGGGCATGATCGGCCTGCCGCTGCGCCTCCTGGCGCGCGAGGTCTACGACCGTATCGTCAAGCTGCGCGGCGCGCGCGCGGTGGCGCTGATCACCGGCGAGGAGAAGATCACACCGCCGCGGGCGACATATTTCGTCTGCACCGTCGAAGCCATGCCGCTGGGCCGCGAGGTCGAGTTCCTGGCGGTGGACGAGATCCAGCTCTGCGCCGACCCCTCGCGGGGCCACGTCTTCACGGACCGTCTGCTGCACGCGCGCGGCACGGCCGAGACGCTGCTGCTGGGGGCGCTCACCGCCGGGCCGCTGATCCGTCGCCTGTGCCCTGACGCCGAGTTCGTCACTCGCGAGCGCTTCTCCACCCTGGCCTACATGGGCTCCAAGAAGCTGACGCGCCTGCCGCGGCGCACCGCCGTCGTCGCCTTCTCGGCGGAGAACGTCTACGCCATCGCCGAGCTGATCCGCCGCCAGCGCGGCGGGGCGGCGGTGGTGATGGGCTCGCTCAGCCCGCGCACCCGCAACGCCCAGGTGGCCCTCTACCAGGAGGGCGAGGTCGACTTCCTGGTGGCCACCGACGCCATCGGCATGGGCCTCAACATGGACGTCGACCACGTGGCCTTCGCGGGGCTGCGCAAGTTCGACGGCAAGCGCACGCGCTGGCTGACGCCCCAGGAGGTCGGCCAGATCGCCGGCCGCGCCGGCCGCTACACCCGCGACGGCACCTTCGGCGTCACCGGCGACGCGCCGGAGATGGACGAGGACCTCGTGGGCGCTGTGGAGCAGCACCACTTCCACGGTCTGGAGGCGGCCGAGTGGCGCAACGCCCGGCTGGAGTTCGACTCGCTGCCCGCCCTGCAGCGCTCCCTCGCAAAGCCGCCGCGCCAGGACGGGCTGAAGCTCGCCAGCGAGGCGGTGGACGAGACCACCCTGCGGCTGCTGGCCGGCGACCCCGACATCGAGACCCTCGCCCGCGGTGCGCCGCGCCTGCGCAGGCTGTGGGAGGTGTGCCAGACGCCCGACTTCAGGAAGACCACGCTGGACGAGCACGTGCGGCTGGCGAAGAGCATCTACGAGCAGCTGACCTCGCGCGCCGCCCGTCTCTCCGAGGACTGGATGGCCGACCACTTCCGCGCGGTGGACAACGCCGCGGGCGAGATCGACCTCCTCAGCCAGCGCCTCGCCGCCATCCGCACCCTGGCCTACATCGCCGCCCGCCCCGACTGGCTGCGCGACCCGCCCCACTGGCAGGCCAAGACCCGCGCCCTGGAGGACCGGCTCAGCGACACCCTGCACGAGCGGCTGATGCAGCGGTTCATCGACCGGCGCACCTCGGCGCTGCTGCGCGGCCTGAACCTGCGCGAGGACGTGCTGGCCGGCGTCGGCCACGACGGTGCGGTGACGGTGGAGGGCCACGACGTGGGCCGCCTCGTCGGCGTGCGCTTCGAGGCCGCCAAGGGCGCCAGCGCGCTGGAGGACAAGGCGCTGCGCCATGCCGCCGTGCGTGCGGTGGCGCCGCTGCTGGCGCGCCGCCTCGGTGAACTGGCGGCCTCCCCCGATGCCGACTTCGCCCTGCGCGAGGACGGCGCCCTCGCCTGGCGGGGCGAGCCCGCCGGCGCCCTGGGTGGTGGCTCGCCCTTCGCCCCGATCGTGAGCCTGCCGCGCGACATCGGCGACGCAGCACCGGGTCTGGCCGCCGCCTTCGAGCGCGCCCAGCGCCGGCTGGAGGCCTTCGTCGCCGCCCGCTCGGCCGCGGTGCTGGCCCCCCTCAAGACGCTGGACGAGGCCATGGCCTCCGGCGCCCTGCGCGGCTTGGCTCGCGGCGTGGCCTTCCGCCTGCGTGAGTGGGGCGGTGTGATGGACCGCCGCGTGGTGGCGAATGAGCTCGCCCAGCTCAGCCAGGGCGAGCGGCGGGCTTTGCGGGCGCTGGGGGTGCGCTTCGGCGCCTTTTCGCTGTTCCTGCCCGGCCTGCAGGCGTCCGATGCCCGCGCGCATCTCGCCGCCTTCGCCCACCTCGCGCGACCCGACTGGCGCCCGCCGCATGACGCGGTGACGGCGCTGCCCGCCGACGCCCCCTCCCCCGCGGTGCTCGCCGCCCACGGCCTGCGCGCGGTGGGCGGCTTCGCCGTGCCCGTCCACCGGCTGGAGGCGCTGGACGCGGCGCTGCGCGCCCAGCCCGCCGAGCACGGCGGCGTGCGCCTCAGCGACGCCGCAGCCGCCGAGCTGGGCTGGAGCCCGGCGCAGGCCGCGCACATGCTGAAGAGCCTGGGCTTCGCCCGCGCCAGCAAGCCCGAACCCGAGCGCGGCGGCCTGTGGAGGCTGCGCAAACTCTCCCCCTCCCCCGTGGCGGCCATATCCTCGCCCGATGCCCCCTCCGCCAATTCCGCCTCGCCCTTCGCCGCGCTGGGCGGCCTGCGCCTGGCGGCGGGGGCGGCGTCCGGTCGTGCGCCCAGGGCGCGGGCGCCTCGCCTACGCCGCCGGACCGGACAGTGCGGACGGACTCTCCCTGCGGCGGAGTCCGGTCGGGCGTCCGATACGCAATCCCCTGCGGAGCAAGGTGTGGACGAGCGCGAAGGGGCCGCTACCGGACAGTCCGGACGGACTCTTTCAGGTCCGGAGTCCGGCCAGGACACCGCCTCGCCGCGCCGCCGCCGGCGCCCGCGTCGCTCGGCCCGCACGGCAGCCGAGAGGGAGGGCGGTTGACGCTCGTCTCTGGCGACGAGGCCGTGCGCGTCGACGTATGGCTGTGGCGCGCACGCTTCTTCAAGACCCGCGCGCTCGCCGCCCGCTTCGTGGAGGAAGGTCGGGTGCGCCTCCTCCGCGCCGTTGGCGGCGAGGCCCGCCTCGACAAGGCCAGTCGCTGCGTACGCCCGGGCGACGGCCTCGTGTTCGCCCTGCGCGGCCGGCTGACGGCGGTGCGCGTGGAGGCGCCGGGAGAGCGCCGCGGACCGGCGGGAGAGGCGCGCACGCTGTACAGCCCTTTGCCCGACACGGGCGGGATCCCTCGGCCCGATCGTTCTCCATCTCCGAGCTTCCCGGCGAAAGCCGGAACCCAGGAGTCACACGGATGACGTCTCCAACACCCGCCGTCTGGGCCCCGGCGTCCGCCGCGAACTCGGAGGCGGGGGTGAGATCCGAGCCGCTAGACGGCGCGGGCGTGCAGGTCCCCATCACCCACGTGCAGCACCGCCTCACGTCCGTCGTCGATCAGCACCACCGAGCCTTGCGGCACGGCCTCGCCCATCGCCACGCCCTCGTACCGCGGCCCGCCCGCCAAGAGGCCGCGCAGCACGCGCGAGGTGACGCCGTGGCTCACCGCCAGCACGTCTCGCGCCGGGTCGAGGTCGGCCAGCCAGGCGTGCAGGCGCTCGGCGATGGCGGGGTACCACTCGCCGCCCGGCGCCTTGACGCTGAAGAGGCCGCGCACCGGGTCGACCACCGGGCCGTGCTCGGCGGCGATCTCGCGGTAGGCGCGGCCCTCCCAGGCGCCCACGCCGATCTCGGCCAGGCGCGCATCGGTGCGCACCTCGAAGGGATCGCGCCCCAGGTGCTCGGCCAGGATGGCGGCGGTCTGCACCGTGCGGCCGCTGGGCGAGGCCCACAGGTCGAGCTCGGCGCCCGGCGCCACCGCGCACGCCAGCGCCTCGCCCATGGCCTCGGCTTGGCGGAAGCCTGCGCGGGTCAACGGCGTGTGGGCTATGGTTCCCTGCATGCGCGCGCCGGCGTTGAACACGGTCTCGGCGTGGCGGGCGAGGTAGAGGCGCATGGGCGCCCGCCTGCCGCGCGCCGGGCCGCGGTGCAAGCCGCCGTGCAGCTTGACACTCCCGCCCGCCCTTGGGATGTCGCGTCGCCCGCGCGCGAGCCCCTCCCCGCGCGTCGTTTCCCTGAGCGTTGCGAATGACCTACGTCGTCACCGACCCCTGCATCAAATGCAAGTTCATGGACTGCGTGGAGGTGTGCCCGGTCGACTGCTTCTACGAGGGCGAGAACTTCCTGGCGATCAATCCCGACGAGTGCATCGACTGCGGCGTGTGCGAGCCGGAATGCCCGGTCGACGCCATCAAGCCCGACACCGAGGACGATCCCGACGGCAAGTGGCTCAAGGTCAACAGCGAGTACTCCCGCATCTGGCCGAACATCACCGTGATGGGCAAGCCGCCGGCCGACGCGGCGGAGTTCGAGCGCGAGACCGGCAAGTTCGAGAAGTACTTCTCCGCCGAGCCCGGCCGCGGCTCCTGACGCGGCGCCTCTCGTTCATGCTCCGTTAACGATCGAGGGGCGATCCGCTTCCACTTAGCTCGGTTTCGTGGTACATCCTTCCCCGACGGGAGCGGATGCCGCAGCGGCCTGCGCCCACCCCGCCGCCAACCAACTCCGCCGCCAACGTGCGCGGCGACTGAGCGTGAAGGGTGGTCTGAGATTTTCGTCAGATCGTTCGATGTCGTCGCGGCCCTCTCGCCCCTCGCCGTCTCCTCTTCGACCGAAGTCGCCGCCGTGGCTGTGGGGTGCGTACGTGCGCGTGCGTAAGTCTCGGAAGGACACCTGATGACCAAGAGCACCAACGAATTCAAGATCGGCGACAGCGTCGTCTATCCCGCGCACGGCGTGGGCAAGGTGGCGGGCGTCGAGACCCAGGAGGTCGCCGGCATGGTGCTCGAAGTCTACGTCATCACCTTCGATCACGAGAAGATGACGCTGCGGGTGCCGACCAAGAAGGCCAAGGCGGCGGGCCTGCGCTCGCTGGCGGAAGACAACGTGGTCGTCCAAGCGATGACCACGCTGAAGGGCCGGGCGCGTGTGAAGCGCACCATGTGGAGCCGCCGCGCCCAGGAATACGAAGCCAAGATCAACTCGGGCGATCTGATCTCCATCGCCGAGGTGGTGCGCGACCTCTACCGCGCCGACGACCAGCCCGAGCAGTCCTATTCAGAGCGCCAGCTGTTCGAATCGGCGCTGGACCGCATGGCCCGCGAGGTCGCCGCCATCGAATGCATCGACCGCGACGGCGCGGTGGGCATGATCACGCAGTCCCTGCTGGTGAAGCGAGCCGCCTGACGCTGGGGGCGTCGTGCGGGGGTGGCGGACGCAGCCGCCCCCATGATGCGGGCTTCGTCTCAGACGTTCTCCATCCACGTGCGCTTGAGGTTGTTGATGACGGCGTCTAGCCGGGCGCGCCCGGCCCAGGTCATCCGCAGGCCTTCCAATGCCGAGACCTCGCCGAGTTCGTAGATCATCTCCCGGGCCACGCCGTTGGGGATGAGACTCTCGATGAAGGTGATGCCCACCAGACGCTCGCTCGCCGTCACCTCGCGGACCTCATGCAGGGTGGTGGAGGGGTAGACGAGGGCCGATCCGGCGGCGCCTTTGAAGGGCACCGATCGCGTGCCGAGGTGGATGGTGAGCTCGCCGCCTTCGTAGGTCTCGGGATCGGACAGAAAGATGGTGCACGACAGGTCGGTGCGGATCGGCGCCTGCCCGCTCATCACCTGGGCCGCATCGCAGTGCACGCCGTAGGCCATGCCCGGCCCGTGCTTGGTCAGCGTAGGGGCTGCGAATTTGCGGGGCGTGGCGAAGAGCATGAACGGCTCGCAGCGATGCAGCGCCTGCGCCATGATCTGGGAGGCCTCGCCAAAGCCGGCGTCGCCCCGGTCCTGGTGCAGGTTCTTCTTCACCTGCGAGTGCGGGTTGCTGATGCGCCCGTCCACGAAGCGGGCAGCTGCTGCGATGGCTCGCAGCCGCGCGACTTCCTGCGGCGAGAGAAGGTCGGGGATCTCGAGGAACATCGAGCGCGGCCTCCGTCGCCGCAGACATTCGCGGGCAAGGTGGTGGACGCGGCTGGGATCGAACCAGCGACCCCCTCGATGTCAACGAGGTGCTCTCCCGCTGAGCTACGCGTCCGCCGCGGGGAGCGCGGGTGATAGAGGCGCCGGGGCTGACGCGCAAGCCGCCGCGATCAGGCGGCGGCGGCCATCATGCGCTCCACCTCGGTGACGATCTCGCGCAGGTGCACGGGCTTGGAGAGCACCTTGGCGCCGGCGGGCGCGCGGTCGCCCGCGGTCAGCGCCACCGCGGCGAAGCCGGTGATGAACATGATCTGCAGGCCGGGCTGGCGCAGCGCCGCTTCGCGCGCCACCTCGATCCCGTCCACGCCGGGCATGACGATGTCGGTCAGGAGGAGGTCCCATGGCCCCTCGCCCAGGACCGCCAGCGCCGCCTCGCCGTCGGCGCAGCTCGTCACGGCGTATCCGGCGCGCTCCAGCGCACGCGTCAGGAAGGCGCGGAGCGAGTCGTCGTCTTCGGCGAGAAGGATACGGGGCATTGAGGGCATACGCAGGGTGGGCGGGGGCGAGGCGGCACGTTAGCCTCGCGAGCGTAAAGTTAGCCTGAAGCGCGCCGACGGAAAGCTTCGTCCGCGCGCCGTTTGGAGCCCCTATGACGGACACGCCCCGCCCCCTCGCCGGCGCCGACACCGCCAGGCTGCTCACGCTCGGGCGGGTGATCCGAAACGACGCGGCCGAGCTGACCGCGGCGAACCTGCGCAACCGCTCACACCACCTGCCCTGGATCGCCCCGCCGGTCGACGAATCGGGATTCGTCGCCTGGCACCACACTTCGCTGACCGGGCCCCACGTCAATCTCGTCGCGCGAGAGACGGCGACGAGCGCGCTCGTCGGAGTGGTGTCGCTGGAGAACATCGTCGCCGGCGCCTTTCTGAGCGCGAATCTCAGCTACTACGGCATGGTCGAGACGGGCGGCCGCGGGCTGATGACCGGCGCCCTGCGCCTGGCGCTGCGTCACGGCTTCCACCAGCTCGGCCTGCACCGCATCGAGGCCGCCGTGCGGCCTGAGAACGCCCCCTCGGCGCGGCTGCTCCAGCGGCTCGGCTTCCGCCTCGAGGGCGTGTCGCCCGAATACCTGTGGGTCGACGGCGCCTGGCGCGACCACGACCGCTACGCCCTCCTGCGCCGCGAGTTCGCCGGCTGAACCGACCCGGCGGCGCGAGGGCGATTTCATCGTCGCGCGAAAGGCTCTAGAGCCCAGCGCCATCGCCGACGCCTCGAGGCTCCCGCCATGCTCGCCGCCGCCGCCCTTGCGCTCGCCCTGACATCACCGGCCGCTGGCCGCGCCGACCAAGCGCCGACGCAGGTCACCTCCCACCTCTATAGCGCCGGTTCCTGGCGCCTGCGCGTGACCCGCGACGCCTTCGCCCGCACCACAGCGTGCCACGTCGGCCGCCGCGACGCGGAGGTGCGTCGCGGCGCGTTGATCTGGAAGCTCGGGCGCGGGGTGGACACGAGCCAAGCCGTCTGGCGCATTGACGCCGGGGAGCCGCGGCGCCAGTCGCTGCTCGACCTTCCGGCCAGCGCCAACCTCGACAACCCGAGCGACGGGCGCCTGGCCGTGCCCGTCGCCCTCCTGGCCGGCGCGCGGTCGGTGGAGACGCGACCCAGCCCCCACGCCCACGTACGCCGGCTGGACGTGGCCCACCTGGACGAACTCATCGCCACCGCCGACCGGCTCGGCTGCGGCCGCCCCTGACCGCTACGGCCGCCCACCCTGCGGTGGACGCTCTCCACCGGGCCGCGCCGCCCTTCCACGTGGCGCGTCCCCCGCGGTGGAGCGCGCCCGTGGTGGTCGCCTCCCCCCACTCCGGCCGGCTCTATCCGGCCGACCTCCTGGCCGCCTCGCGCCTGTCGACAGAGGCGCTTCGCCGCTCCGAGGACGCCTACGTGGACGCCCTCTTCGCCCACGCGCCGGCGTTCGGCGCCCCGCTGATCTGCGCCGCCTACGCGCGCGCCTACGTCGACCTGAACCGCTCGCCCTACGACCTGGATCCGACCATGTTCGAGGGTCCGCTGCCGCCGCTGGCGCGCCCCGTCGACGGCCGGGCGAAGTCCGGCCTGGGCTCGATTGCGCGCATCGTGGCGCAGGGCGAGGAGATCTACCGCCGCAAGCTGACCTTCGCCGAAGTCGAGGCGCGGCTGCACACGGTGCACGCCCCCTTCCACCAGGCGCTGGAGACGCTGCTGGATGAAGCGCACGCCCGATCCGGCGCCTGCGTCCTGCTGGACGGGCACTCCATGCCTTCCGCCGCCGCCGCCGGCGCGCCTGACGTCGTATTGGGCGACCGGCACGGCCGGGCCTGCGCGCCGGGCGTGACCGAGGCGGCCGAGGCGGCGCTGCGCGGCTGCGGCCTGCGTGTCGTGCGCAACACCCCCTTCGCCGGCGGCCACATAACCGCGCGGCACGGGCGCCCGGCGCTCGGCCGCCACGCCCTGCAGGTGGAGCTTAACCGCAGCCTCTACCTGCACGAGCCCACGCTCGCCCCGACGGCGGGATGGCCCGCGGTGCAGCAGGCGGTGGATGCGCTGCTGGCTGCGGTTTGCGCGCTGGACGCCGCGGACCTTCGCTGAGGCCCACCAGATCAGAGCGGGTTCAGCCGGGTGATCGTCGGCGCCCTGGCGAGCATGGGGCCGAGCCTGGCGGTTCCGGACTTCATCGCCGGAGACGTCAGATGGGCGCTCAACGCCGCATCGTCGGCCCACGTCTCGTAGGTCAGGAAATGGCCGGCGTGCTCGCGGTCCTCATAGGCTGCGTAGGAGAGGCAGCCCTTCTCTGAGCGGGCGCGGGCGGAGAGCTGGGACATGGCGGTGCGGATCGCGGCGACGGCCTCCGGCTTGGCGTCCACCTCTGCGATCACGTGGATCGGGCTCGCGGGCGACGGCGTGGCCTGGGCCATCGCCAAGGACGTAGTCAGCGCCGTTGCTACGGCTAGCGACATGATCTTCGTCAGCATCGTCTTCTCCTACTTAGGTTCAATCCTCACCATGCGGGGCACGGCGGGCTTGCGCCACCGCGGCGCCGCGGTTGCACTCACGTGACAGCCCGGCGGCCGAGCGGGACGAAGCGGATCCGATCGCTCACCCTCCTCGACGATCACCATGCGCGGCGTGGCGCTCAACGGTGACTGCGCCTACGCCACCTCGGCCGGCTGCGGGCGCGGGGTGCGCTGTTTGCGGACGGCGACCGTCTGGGTGTTGGTGTAGGCGAGAAGGCCCTCCAGCGCCGACTCCGAGCCGATGCCGGACGCCTTGTGGCCGCCGAAGGGCGCGGCGGCGAAGATCTCCTGCGGCTGGTTGATCCACACGCTGCCGGCCTGCAGGCGCGAGCCGATCTCCAGCGCCTTGGCCTCGTCGGCCGACCACACCTGGCCGCCCAGGCCATAGGGGCTGTCGTTGGCGCGGCGCACCACGTCGTCCACGTCGTCGAACTTGAGGACCGGCAGCACAGGGCCGAACTGCTCCTCGCGCACGATGCGCGCATCGTCCGGCGGGTTGTCCACGAGACTCAGCGGCAGGAAGTAGCCGGGGCGGTCCAGGGTCTCGCCGCCGACGAGGAACTTGTAGCCCTTGGCATGGGCGTCCTCGATCAGCTCCTTCACCCGCGCATACTGCAGCTTGTTCTGCATGGGGCCGAACTTGGTGCCCTGCTCGGCCCCGTCGCCCACCTTGGCGGCCTTGGCGAGCGCGACCAGCGCTTGGCTGAAGCGGTCGTAGATGTCGGCGTGGACGTAAAGGCGCTTCACCGCGATGCAGATCTGCCCGGTGTTGCCGAAGGCTGCGGCGAAGATCTGCTGGGCCACCGTATCCACATCGACGTCGGCCATGACGATGGCCGCATCGTTGCCTCCCAGCTCGAGCGTCACCCGCTTCAGCGTCTCGGATGCGCTCTGCATCACCTTCTTGCCGGTGGCGGTCGAGCCGGTGAAGCTGATCTTGTCGATATCGGGATGGGCGGTCATCAGCGGCCCGAGCTGGTCGCCGCCGCTCAGCACGTTGAATACGCCGGGCGGGAAGATGGCGCGCGCCAGTTCGCCGATCTTCAGCGTCACCAGCGGCGTGAAGGGCGAAGGCTTCAGCACCAGCGTATTGCCCGCAACGAGCGCGGGCGCGGCCTTCAGCATGGCGAGGTAGACCGGGAAGTTCCACGGCGCCAGCGCGCCCACCACGCCGATCGGGGTGTGTCGCACCTCCAGCCGGCGCTTGTCGCTGTCCTCCACCACCGTGGTCGGCACGTTCATGTCGCCGAACACGGTGCACCAATAGGCGCCGCCCAGCACGTCGCCCGTGGCGTCCGCGTGGGGCTTGCCCTGCTCGCGGGTGAGGAGGCGCATCAGCGCGTCCTTGTGCTCGCCGATCTTGGCGCCCAGCGCCTTCACCATCGCCTGACGCTCGGCGATCGGTGTGTCGCGCCACGCTGGGAAGGCGGCGCGCGCGGCGGCCACCGCCCGGTCGAGCTCGGCCGCGCCGGCGTCGGGGGCCGTGGCGAAGGCCTCCCCGGTCGCCGGGTTGATCACGCCGAACGTATCCGCGGCTTGGCCGGCTTCGCCGTCGATGGTCAGGGTGTAGTCGGCGTCGAAGTTCATCGCGGTCCTCCCGGAACGTGGCCCGCGGCGATCTCGATGTCGGCCAGCGGCTGGTGCGCCCGATTCGCAGATCGCGGAACCCGGACGTGCGAGTTGAACGGTTCGTGGAGCGCGTCGGTTCAGGCCGTACGGCGCCGAGCTGCTCCATATGGTCCACGACACGGCGGCGGCGGCGCGGCCTTCACGCGATCATGGCGAGCCCTCGGGCTTCCGATCCTCTCCAGGCGCGGCGTCTGACAGGCATCCGCTCCGGCCACGGGCCAACTGGAGTTCACCTGAACAAATAGCCGACGCCGGACTCGTTCAATACGTGTTGGGGCCTGGCGGGCTCTCGCTCGATCTTTTGGCGCAGGTGTTGCACCAGCACACGCAGATACTGCACGTTTTCAGCTTGGGCGGCGCCCCAGACGGCCTCGCCCAGCTGCCGATGGGTGAGCACCCTGCCCGCGCCTTGCGCCAGACGCGACAGGAGGCGATACTCGCGCGAGGTCAGATGCACGCGCTCTCCGGCGCGGGTCACCTCATGACGCACGAGGTCGATGACCAGATCGCCGGTGGTCACCACCGCGCTCTGCCCCAGGCGCTGAACCTTGTTGCGCAGGGCGGCGCGCAGGCGCGCCAGGAATTCGGCCACGTCGAAGGGCTTCTGCACGTAGTCGTCGGCGCCGAGGTCCAGCGCGGTGACCTTCTCGGCCCCCTGCTCGCGTGCCGAAAGCACCAGGATCGCGCCGCCGTAGAAGGCGCGCGCCCGCTCCAGCACCGTCTTGCCGTCCATGTCGGGCAGGCCGAGGTCGAGGATGAGCGCGTCGGGAGGATGGACGGCAAGCTCGCGCAGGCCCGCCGCGCCAGTGTCTGCGCGCACGGGCTCGTAGCCAGCAGCCGAAAGCGCCGGGCCGATGAAGCGATGGATCTGCGGCTCATCGTCGACGACCAGCACGCGGGGACGGGTCTCCACGGCGTCAGCCCTCCAGCGCCTGGGCGGCCGCGGCGGTAGCGCTGGCCGAAGGCTTGGGCAGGCTGATGAGAATGCGGGTGCCGCGCCGCCCACCCTGCGGGTCAGGGTGGATGGGGCTGGCGGCGGCGATGCGCCCGCCCATGGCCTCCACGAAGCCCTTGGCGATTGAGAGGCCCAGCCCGACGCCCTTGCCGCGCTCGGCCTGCGTGCGGTCGCTGGGCTCCTCCAGCCGGCGGAAGCGGTCGAAAACCCGCGTCAGCTCGGCCGTCGCGATGCCCTTGCCCTCGTCCTCGATGGAGATGACCACGTTGGCGCGATCCTCGTAGGCGGCCACCTCGATGGGGGCGTCGGGAGGACTGTAGGCGATGGCGTTCTCCAGGATGTTGACCACGGCCTGTTCGAGCAGGACGGGGTCGAGCGCGAGAAGGGGAAGGTCCGGCGGGAAGTCCTCGCTCAGCATGCGCCCGCCCAGGCGGCGGCGTATGCGCGCCACGGAGGCGCCCAGCACGTCGCGCACGTCGGTGAAGTCGTGGCGGGGCCGCAGCGCGTCGCCCTCCAGCCGCGTCATGTCCAGGAGCGCGCCAACGTAGCCGTTCAACCGCTCGGCCTCTTCGCGGATGGAGAGCAGCAGGTCGGCCTGCGTCTCCACCGGCAGCTCCTCGCCCAGCTCGATCAGGGTGGAGGCGGCGCCCATCACCGTGGCCAGCGGCGTGCGCAAGTCGTGGCTGATCGAGTTGAGCAGCGCCCCGCGCAGCTGGTCCGAGCGGCGTCCCGCCTCGATGCGCGCCTGTCCTGCGGCCAGTTCGGCGCGCTCCAGCGCCACCGCCCCCTGGTCGAGGGTGGCTATCAGGAGGCGCTCGTCCTCCGGCGATCGGTCGTCGCGGGCGATGTAGCCGGCGACGCCGGCGGGAGTGCGCACGCCGACGAGCGGGCGGAAGGTCCAGCCGATCTGCGGCAGGGTGCCGGTGCCCGCGCCCGCCGCCTCGCCCCGCTCCCACGCCCAGCGCGCCGCGGCGGCCTCGGCGTCGGAGAGCGCCGCCATGTCGGGCGCGCCGGCGGCGGGCGCGATCTCGCCGTTCACCGGCAGGAGCACGAGCGCGCGGCCGCCGGCGGCCTCCGCGGCCTGTTCCGCCAGCGCCTGCGCCGCCGCCGCAAGCGTCGGCGCGGCCGAAAGCCGGCGGCTGGCGGCCAGCAGGCCCGCCACTGCGGAGGCGCGCCGCGCCGCCAGCCGCCCGCGATCACGCACGCGCCCGGCCGTCCAGCCGGTGAGACCGGCGGCGGCGAAGAAGATGGCGTAGGTGAGCAGGTCCGCCGGGCGTCCGATGGTGAAGGTGAAGCGCGGGTCGAGGAACAGGAAGTCGTAGAGCGCCATCGAGGCCAGCGCCGCGGCGAGCGCCGGGCGCAGGCCGCCCAGCAGGCCGACCGCGAGCACTGCGGCGAGGTAGATCACGTCGGCGCTGCCGGTGCGCGGATCGAGCACGCGGGCCAGGCCGGTCGCCGCCGCCACCGTCGCCGCCGCGCCTATGTAGCCGCCCCAAGCCGGCCGACGCCGCTGTCGCGCCCGCGGCGCCGGCTCGCGCGCCCCCACGCCGGGCGAGCTCTCGGTGACGAAGTGCAGCGCCGCCCCGCCCGACTGGTCGAGCAACGCCTGCGCCAGATCGCGGCCCAGCAGGCGCGCCCAACGCCGCCGCGGCGGCTTGCCCAACACGATCTGGGTGACGTTGTTTCGCCGCGCGTGGTCCAGCACGGTCTGCGGCAGGTCGGCGCCGGTGAGCACCAGGGTCGCAGCGCCCAGCTGCTCGGCGAGCCTCATCGCCTCGGCGGTGAGACGGCCGCGCTCCGGGCCCGGCGGCGTGGCGCCGGTGAGCTCGACGGTGGCCACCGTCCAGGGCGCCTCCATCATCAGGTCGGCCAGGCGCCGTCCCGCCCGCACCAGCGCGGGCGCCATGGCGTCGCCGGCGACCAGCACGAGGATGCGCTCGCCTGCGGCCCAGGGTCCCTGGATGCCGCCGCGCTTCATGGCGGCCGACAGCTGGTCGTCGACCGTCTGCGCCGCGCGCCGCAGGGCGAGCTCGCGCAGGGCGGTGAGGTTTTCGAGCTTGAAGAAGCGATCGCCCGCCAGGCGCGCGGTCTCCGGCAGATAGACCTTGCCGGCGTCCAGGCGCGCACGCAGCTCCTCGGGCGTGATGTCCACCAGCAGGATCTGGTCGGCGTCCGACAGAGCCCGGTCGGGCACGGTCTCGCGCTGGCGCACGCCGGTGATGCGCCACACCACATCCACCAGGCTCTCCAGATGCTGGACGTTGAGCGTGGTCCACACGTCGATGCCGGCGGCCAGGAGTTCCGCCACGTCCTGCCAGCGCTTGGGATGGCGCGCGCCAGGCGCGTTGGAGTGCGCGTATTCGTCGACCAGGATCAAGGGCGGCCTACGCGCCAGGGCGGCGTCGAGATCGAACTCCATCAACACCTGGCCGCGGTGGTCGATGGGCGCGCGGGGGAGCATCTCCAGGCCGTCGAGCAGCGCTTGCGTCTCGGACCGGCCGTGGGTCTCGATCAGGCCGACCAGGACCGCGTGCCCCTCGGCACAACGGCGCTGGGCGGCCTCCAGCATCTCGTAGGTCTTGCCGACGCCCGGAGACATGCCGAGATAGACGCGCAACCGCCCCCGCCCCTGCCGCTTGGCATGGGCGAGCAGCGCATCGGGATCTGGGCGCGCAAGCTCGGCCAGGCGCAGGCCTCCGTCAGAACTTCTGCGACACGCCGAAGTAGGCCTGCACGCCGGGGGTGTACCGGTTCAGCCCGAAGTTCAAGCCGGCGTCGACCTGCAGGTATTTGGAGAGGCCCCAGGCGACCGCCGCGTCGGCTGAGTACTGGCGGATCGTACGCACCGGATCATGGTTCCAGTCCCCGTAGATCTCGCCATAGACGGTGACGCTGTGCGGCAGGCTGTAGCCCACGTTGATGAGCTGGGCGGTGTTGAGATGGCGCCCGGCGCCCACGGAGTCCTTGTAGGCGTCGAACTCGGGGGCCGTGGTCAGGGTGATCTTGTCGGTCAGCTTGTAGTTGATGGGCAGGATCACCCCGCCCTCCACCGCACCGTCGCCGATGCCGCGTCGGGCGGTCGGGGCCTTAATGTAGGGCAGCAGCGCGAACGACAACTTGCCGTCGGCGGAGGTGTAGGCGTTCCACTTCACCCGCAGGTAGAGGTCGCCCACCCCGCCTAGCGTATCGCCGCCGCCGAACTCGTCGTGGGTGCGCACCACCTCGTAGGGGGCGATGTTGACCTCGATGTCGACTGTCTTGGTCAGGCCATACTTCAGCGTGGGACTGGTGGCCAGGTAGGTGTCGGTGGTCACGCCCCCCTGCCGCATGAACGCGCCGTTGAAGAGGTCGGTCTCGTATTGGAAGTGGCCCTGCTCAACCGTGCAGGCCGCGCTCGACCTGGTCGGCCGGTCGGTGCAGATGGCCGACAGCTCGGCGGAGGCTTGCGCGGACGCGGCGGCGGCGGGCGCGTCTCCGGCCTCTGGCGCCGCGGTCTGGGCTCGCACAGCGAGCGGCGCGACGGCCAGCGCCAGGACGGAGCCGAACAGGGCGAGGCGGATCACGCGATCATCTCCGAGCGCGGGGAAGCTGTGCATCGAGCGCACGGTTGACGGCGAGCACGTTCACCCGCGGCTCTCCCAGGATGAGGAGGGTGCGGCCGGCGGTGGCGCTGGCGACCACGCGCTCCACCGCGCTGACCGGCGCGTGGCGCGCCGCGGCGATGCGCGACACCTGAAGGGCGGCGAAGGCGGGCGAGATGTCGGGGTCGAGCCCCGAGGCGGAGGCCGTCACCGCGTCCGGCGGCAGGGTCGCGCCGGGCGAGGCCTTGGCCAGGGCGGCGGCGTCGCCCCTGACGCGCTCGGCGAGCTTGGGCTCCAGCGGGCCATAGTTGGAGCCGCCCGACTGGGTCGGGTCGTAGCCGTCGCCCGCCGCGGAGGGGCGGCCATGCAGATACTCGGGCCTGGAGAAAGCCTGGCCGATCAGCGCCGAGCCACGCACACCCGAGGCGTCGCGCACCTGCGAGCCATGGGCTTGGCCGGGCATGAGCTGGGCGATCCCCGTCACCACCAGCGGGTACACGCCGCCGGTGAGGACGCTCATGAAAGCGAGGGTCACGACAGCGGGTCGGATGAGGGAGAGCATGGCCGAGCGTCCTCAGGCGAGGTGCAGGGTGGAGACGATCAGGTCGATCGCCTTGATGCCGATGAAGGGCGCGAGCACGCCCCCCAGGCCGTAGACCAGCAGGTTGCGGCCGAGCAGCGCGCCCGCCCCCACCGCGCGGTACTTCACGCCCCGCAGAGCGAGCGGGATCAGCGCCACGATCACCAGCGCATTGAAGATCACCGCAGAGAGGATGGCGCTCTGCGGGCTGGAAAGGTGCATCACGTTCAGGGCGCCCAGCGCCGGCAGCCCCACCACGAAGATCGCCGGGATGATGGCGAAGTACTTGGCCACGTCGTTGGCGATGGAGAAGGTGGTCAGCGCCCCCCGCGTAATCAGCAGCTGCTTGCCGGTCTCCACGATCTCGATGACCTTGGTGGGGTCGCTGTCGAGGTCGACCATGTTGCCGGCCTCGCGCGCGGCCTGGGCGCCGGTCTGCATGGCCACGCCCACGTCGGCCTGGGCGAGCGCCGGCGCATCGTTGGCGCCATCGCCGCACATGGCGACCAGCCGCCCCTTGGCCTGCTCCTCGCGGATCAGCCGCAGCTTGTCCTCGGGCGTCGCCTCGGCGAGGAAGTCGTCGACCCCGGCTTCGGAGGCGATGGCCGCGGCGGTGACGCGGTTGTCGCCGGTGATCATCACCGTGCGGATGCCCATGCGGCGCAGGTCGGCGAAGCGCGCCTTGATGTTGGGCTTCACCACGTCCTTGAGGTGGATGACGCCGACCAGCGCCTGGTCCTCCACCACCGCCAGCGGCGTGCCGCCCGAGCGGGCGATGCGGTCCACCGCCTGGACGAGTTCGGCGGGCATCTGCGTGCGCTCCAGCGCCAGCGACGCCAGCACCGCATCCACGGCGCCCTTGCGCCAGGCGTGGCCGCCGGCCTCGAGCCCCGACTGGCGGGTGGTGGCGCTGAACGGGATGATCGTGGCGCCATCGGGCGTCTCGGCGACTATCCCCTGCTCGCGGGCGAGGTCGACGATGGAGCGACCTTCGGGCGTCTCGTCGGCGAGGCTGGCCATCAGCGCGGCGCGCAGGGCGAGGCCCGGCGGCAGGTCGGCGGCCGCGACAACCTCGGTGGCCATGCGGTTGCCGAAGGTGATGGTGCCGGTCTTGTCCAGCAGAAGGGTGTCGCAGTCGCCCGCCGCCTCCACCGCCCGGCCGCTGGTGGCCAGCACGTTGAACTTGAGCAGCCGGTCCATGCCCGCGATGCCCACCGCCGAGAGCAGGCCGCCGATGGTGGTGGGGATCAGGCAGATGAACAGCGCGCCCAGCACCAGCGGGTCTAGCGCCACGCCCATGAAGCGGCCCATGCCGGTGAGCGCGGTCACCGCGATCAGGAAGATCAGCGTCAGGCCCGCCAGCAGCACGGCGAGTGCGATCTCGTTTGGCGTCTTGCGACGATCGGCGCCCTCCACCATGGCGATCATGCGGTCGAGGAAGGACGAGCCCTCGGCGGCGGTGACGCGCACCTTGATCCAGTCGCTCACCACCGTGGTGCCGCCGGTCACCGCCGAGCGGTCTCCGCCGGACTCGCGGATCACCGGCGCGCTCTCGCCGGTGATGGCCGCCTCGTTGACGCTGGCCACGCCCTCCACGATCTCGCCGTCGGCGGGGATCATGTCGCCCGCCTCCACCAGGATCAGGTCGCCCACGTTCAGCTGGCTGGCGGGCGTGGGTACGGTCAGCCCCGTGCCCGGATCGACGATGAGCTTGGCTTTGGTGTCGACCCGCGAGGCGCGCAGGCTGTCGGCGGCAGCCTTGCCACGCCCTTCGGCCACGCCCTCGGCGAAGTTGGCGAACAGCACCGTCGCCCACAGCCACAGCGCGATCTGCAGGGCGAACCAGGGTGCGGTGTGAGCCGCGAAAGCGGCGGCCATGGAGAGGGTGGCGAGGCCCGCGACCACCTCGGTCGCCAGGATCACCGGGTTGCCCGCGAGCTTGCGCGGATCGAGCTTGACGAATGCGTCGCGGAGCGCGCGGCCCAGGATCGCACCTTGCGACCCTTGGGCGGAGACAGCGGAAGCCATCGGTGTGAGGTCCTGAACGCGAAGGGTCAGTGGCGTAGGGCGGCGAGCATCTGGAAGTGCTCGACGATCGGACCCAGCGCGAGCGCGGGGAAGAACTGCAGGCCGCCCAGGATCAAAATCACCCCGATCAGGAGGCCAACGAACAGCCCGTTGTCGGTGGGCAGCGTTCCGGCGGTGGGGGCGAGCTTGGGCTTGGCGACCACAGCGCCGGCGATGGCCATCACCGGGATGAGGTAGGCGAAGCGACCGAACGCCATGGCGATTGCCATGGTCGTATCCCACCAGGGGGCGTTGGCGGTCAGCCCGCCGAAGGCCGAGCCGTTGTTCCCCGCCGCCGAGGAGTAGGCGTAGAGGATCTCGCTGAAGCCGTGCGGCGTGCCTGGGGCGGCCGCCAGGCCCTTGAGCGCCTCCGGCAGCACCGCGGCCACAGCGGTGAAGCCCAGGATCAGCGCCGGCAGGATCAGCACCGCGAGGAGGGCGAACTTCACCTCCCGCGCCTCGACCTTCTTGCCGAGGTACTCGGGCGTGCGCCCCACCATCAGGCCGGCGATGAACACGCTGAACAGCGCCATCACCACCATGCCGTAGAGCCCCGAGCCAACCCCGCCGGGCAGGATCTCGCCCAGCTGGATCATGAACATGGCGATCCCGCCGCCGATGGGGGTGTAGCTCTCGTGCCAGGCGTTGATCGCTCCGCAGGAGGCGCCGGTGGTCATGGCGGTGAACACCGCGCTGGCCGCCGCGCCGAACCGCACCTCCTTGCCCTCCATGTTGGGGAAGGGCGTGACGTGCAGGGCGTGCTGCAGGGCGGGGGTGGCCTGGGTCTCGGCCCAGTAGATCGTGGAAGCCGCGCCCGCGATCAGGATCACCATGGCGGCGATCAGCGCGCGCGCTTCCTTGCGGGCCCCCGCGATCACTCCGAAGGCGATGACGCAGGCGAAGCCCAGGCAGTTCATCGACACCATGGCGATGAGGTTGGTCAGCGGCGTCGGGTTCTCGAACGGGTGGCTGGAGTTGGCGTTCATGAAGCCGCCCCCGTTGGTGCCGATCTGCTTGATCGCCTCCTGGCTCGCGATCGGACCCATGGCGATCGTCTGCCTGGCGCCTTCCAGCGTGGTGGCGTCCACGTGCTGGGCGAAGGTCTGCGGCACGCCCTGGATCAGCAGCGCGATGGCCATCAGGAAGGAGAGCGGCAGGAGCACGTAGAGCGTGATGCGCACGAGGTCGCGCCAGAAGTTGCCCACCGCCTCCCCCCGATGCGCGGCGAAGGCTCGCGCGATGGCGCCGACCACGGCCACCCCGGTGGCGGCGGACATGAAGTTCTGCACCGCCAGCCCGCTAATCTGGCTGAGGTTCGACATGGTCGACTCGCCCGAATAGCTCTGCCAGTTGGTGTTGGTGACGAAGCTGATGGCGGTGTTGAACGCCAGGTGCGGGCTCAGCCCCGCGAAGTGCAGCGGGTCCATCGGCATCACGCCCTGCAACCTCAGGATGGCGTAGAGCAGCACGAAGCCCGCACCGTTGAAGGCCAGCAGGGCGGCGGTGTAGCCGACCCAGGTCTGCCCCCTGGCGGCGTCTATCCCCGCAGCGCGATAGACTGCGCGCTCCACCGGGCCGAGTACGCGGTCGAGCCATGTGCGGCCCTCGCCGAACACCGCAGCGAGATAGCGCCCGAGCGGCCACGCGAGTGCGACCGAGAGGCCGATGGTGAGGGCGATCTCCGCCCAGCCTTGCCAAGTCATGCCGGCGCCTGCTCAGAACCGCTCGGGGCGCAGCAACGCTGCGAGCATGTAGATGCCGGCGCCGACGGCGGCGGCGGCGTAGACGAGGGCGATCAGCATCACTCAGCCCCGCCGAAGGGCGACGACATAGGCGCCCATCGCCGCGAACAGCCCAACACCCAGCGCGAGGAAAATAAGGTCGCCCATCGGCAAGCCCCCCAGATCGGAGGCGGGGTTTAGTCCTGGCGGGCGTATCGCCTCAATTCGCGTTCGACGTCGCGGCCGTAACGGAAAATAACGTCCGACCCGGAGGTCGGCAGGCGCGCCTGATCGCTCTGGCCGGCGGAGGTGAGAATTGTCCGGACCGACGCAGCGAACGGCCGGCGTAGACCACAGGCACGGGCCAGTTCACACTGAAGCCGGTTCGGGGAAGGCGCGATCGTGAAAATCTTCGGTGTCGAGTGGCTGGGCGTGAACGCCGAGAGCGGGCGCAAGCTGTTGTTCTCGATGGTGTTCGTCGCGCTCGTGCTGATGGTCTCGGCGCTCCTGAGGGCGCTCGTGGGCGTCGTTCTGCGGCGCAGCGATCTCGCCAGCCTACGAACCAAGTTCTGGGCGCGCCAGGGGGTGAGCCTGTTCGCCACCATCCTGCTGCTGTTCGGGCTGATGTCGATCTGGTTCGACGATCCGGCGCGGCTCGCCACGGCCTTCGGCCTGATCACCGCGGGCTTGGCTTTCGCCTTGCAGCAGGTGGTCACCTCGATCGCGGGCTACTTCGTCATCCTGCGCGGCAAGACCTTCAACGTTGGCGATCGCATTTCGATGGGCGGGGTGCGTGGCGACGTGCTGAGGCTGGGCTTCATCCAGACCACCATCATGGAGATGGGCCAGCCGCCCAGCGTGCAGGGCGCCGACCCGGCCATGTGGGTGAAGAGTCGCCAGTTCACCGGCCGCATCGTCACGGTAAGCAACGCCAAAATCTTCGCCGACCCTGTCTACAACTACACTCGGGAATTTCCCTACATCTGGGAAGAGATGCCCATTCCGATCACCTATCAGGCCGATCGCAAACGCGCCGAGCAGATTCTCCTCCAGGCGGCGCGCAAGCACGCGGTCGATGCGACCAGCATCGCCGCAGACGCGAAAGCCGACCTGCAGGACCGCTTCGGCGTGGAGCCGATCGACCTCGAGCCTCGCGTGTACTTCCGTATCACCGACAACTGGCTGGAGCTGACCGTCCGCTTCGTGCTGACGACGCACCAGATTCGCGGCGCCAAGGACGCCATGAGCCGCGACATTCTTGAAGGATTCGACGAAGCGGGCATCGGCGTCGCCTCGGCGACCTACGACATCGTCGGCCTCCCGCCGGTGCTGCTCAAGGCGCCGCCAGCCGCGAAGACGTCCTGATCGCGGATTCGCGACCCTACTCCGCCTCCGGCTCCTCGACAGCCACCGGCACGATGGTGACGCTCTCGCCGCAGCCGCAGGCGTCGGTCTCGTTGGGGTTATGGAAGACAAACTTGGAGGAGAGGCGGGTGGTCTCGTAGTCGATCTCGGCGCCCACCAGGAACAGCACAGCCTTGGGCTCGATCAGGATACGCACGCCCTTCTCCTCGATGACCTCGTCGAGCGGGCTCGCCTCCAGTGCATACTCGAAGACGTATTCGGAGCCCGCGCAGCCGCCGTTCTTCACACCGACGCGCAGGCCGGCGTAGGACTTGTCGGCTGCGGCCATGACCTCGCGCACGCGATCGGCGGCGCGGTCGGTGAGGCGCACCACCTGCGGGCGGGGACGGCGCGCACGAGGCGCGAGGGCGGTGTCCAAGCTGCTCATCAGAACATGTTCAGTTCGAGACGGGCCTCGTCGGACATCAGCGAGGGGTCCCACGGCGGGTCGAAGGTGAGGTCCACACGCGCGCCGCGCACGCCCTCCACCTTCTCTATGGCGGCTTCGACCCAGCCCGGCATGTCCCCGGCCACGGGGCACCCGGGGGCGGTCAGCGTCATGTCGACCAGCACGTCGCGGTCATCGGAGACGTCGACCTTGTAGATCAGACCCAGCTCGTAGATGTCGACGGGGATCTCGGGATCGTAGACCGTCTTCAGCGCGGCGACGATCTCGGTGGTCAGCCGCTCCAGCTCTGCGGGCGGGATGGCCGAATCCTGCGCGTCGAGCGGTCCCTCGGCGGCGGTGGCTTCGTGCGGCGGCGTCTGCGTCAGAGCATCGGGCGACATGGCCGTGCCCTCGGCCGGAGCGGCGGCGGCGAGCTGTTCGTCGGTGAGTGCGGATGCGTCGTCCATGTGCCTCTAGCCGAAGAAGGCCTGCGCCTTGGTGAGGGCGTCGACGAAGGCGTCGGCCTCGTCCAGCGTATTATATAGGGCGAAGGAAGCGCGCGCGCTGGAGGTTATGCCGAAGCGGCGCATGAGCGGCTCCGCGCAGTGCGTGCCGGCGCGCACCGCCACGCCGTAGCGGTCGAGCACTTGGGCCACGTCGTGGGCGTGTGCGCCTTCCACGGTGAAGCTGAAGATGGGGCCCTTTTCGGGATTGGTCCCGATCTCGCGCAGCCAGTTGGCGCCCGCGAGGCGGTCCTTCACCCGGGTGTAGAGCGCGTGCTCGTGGGCGTCGATGGCGGCGCGGTCCTGCGCCATGAACCAGTCGCACGCCGCGCCCCAGCCGATAGCCTCGAGGATCGCCGGCGTGCCCGCCTCGAAGCGGTGCGGCGGGTCGGCGTAGGAGACGCTTTCGGTGGTGACCGAGCCGATCATCTCGCCGCCGCCCTGGTAGGGGCGCATGGCGTCCAGCCGCTCGCGCCGGGCGTAGAGGGCGCCTATGCCGGTGGGGCCGTAGAGCTTGTGGCCGCTGAACGCGTAGAAATCGACGCCGAGCGCCTGCACGTCCACCTCGCCGTGCACCACCCGCTGGCACCCGTCGAGCAGCACCGCCGCCCCGATCGCATGCGCCGCCTCCACGATCTCGCGCCCGGGCGCGGCCCAGCCGGTCACGTTGGACATGTGGCCGAGCGCCACGAGCCTGGTGCGAGGGCCGAGCAAGGCGCGGTAGGCGTCGAGGTCGAGCGACCCGTCGTCGCGCACCGGCACCCAGCGCAGCGTCACGCCCTGGCGCTCGCGCAGGAAGTGCCACGGCACGAGATTGGCGTGGTGGTCGAGCTCGGAGACGACGATCTCGTCGCCCGGACCGAAATCCGCGCCGAAGCTCGCGGCCACGAGGTTGATGGCTTCGGTGGCGCCCTTGGTGAAGACGATCTCGGCGGTGTCGGCGGCGTTGACCAGCCTTGCCACCGAGGCGCGGGCGGCCTCGAAAGCCTCGGTCGTCTCGTTGGCCAGCGTGTGCAGGCCGCGGTGCACGTTGGCGTAGGAGCCCTCCATGGCGCCCACCATGGCGTCGATCACAGCGCGCGGCTTCTGCGCCGAGGCGGCGCTGTCGAGGTAGACCAGCGGCTTGCCGTTCACCTGCCGCTGCAGGATCGGGAACTGGGCGCGCGCGGCCTCCACGTCGAAGGGGGGGCGGAAGGGAGCGTTCATGCGCCGAGCGCCTCCAGCTTGTCGGCGATCCACTCGGCCACCACCTCGCGTGCGCCCTCGTGGACGATGCGCTCCACCACGTCACCCAGGAAGGCCTGCATCAGCAGCGCGCGGGCCTGCGGCTCGGGCAGGCCGCGCGAGCGCATGTAGAACAGCTGCTCGTCGTCCAAGGCGCCGATGGTGTTGCCGTGGGCGCACTGCACATCGTCGGCGTAGATCTCCAGCTCGGGCTTGGCGTCGATCTCCGCCCCGTCGTTGAGGAGCAGCGCGTCATGGCGCAGGCGCGCGTCGGTGCCGTCGGCGCCGTGAGCCACGACGATGCGGCCCTGGAACACAGCCCGCGCGCGATCGGCGGCCACGCCCTTGGCCACCTGGGTGGTGACGCCGTTCAAGCCACGGTGCTCGACCACGGTGGTGAGGTCGGCGTGGCGGCGACCGCCCAGCACGTAGGCGGCGTCCATGCGCACCTCGCAACCCTCGCCAGGATGGACCACGCGCGTCTCGTGGCGCTGCAGGCGCGCGCCGTCGGTGACCACGCTCTGGGCGAAGCGGCTGCCGGCTGAGGGCGTGACGTCGGCGGTGGAAACGGAGACCGCATCCTCCGTATCGGCCTCCACCACGATGCGCTCGACCGACGCGCCCTCGGCGAGGCGCAGGGTGAGATCCAGAGCGGAGACGTAGCCGGCCCCCTCCCCTTCGTAGCTTTCCAGCAGCGTCAGGTGCGCGCCGGGCGCCACCTCGATGGCGAGCGACGCCGCGTGCGCCGTGCCGCTCGCGCGGCTGACCACGCGCAGCTTCAGCACCGTCTCGCCAGTGACGAGCACCGGCTCTGTGCGCCCGTCGAGCGGGCGGCCATTGACGATGACGATCTCCTGCCCGCCCTGGATCGCCGCGAACGGGCCGCCGCCGGAGGGGGCCTCGGCGGCTGGCGAGGCGGGCGGCACGGTGCGCAGCACGCCGCGCAGGTCGGTCCAGCGGAAGGCCTCGTCGCGGCGCGAGGGCAAGAGCGTGGCGTCGCCCGCGCGGATCGCCTGCGCCAGGTGCGGGCGCGTGGGGTTGGCGGCCTCGGGCTCGCGCCCGCTGACGGTGGCGCCCACCGCCGCGTCGTTGGCGGGCTTGGGGCGGCGCAGTTCGACGACCTCGCTCACGCCGCCTCGGCCACGATGCTCTCGTAGCCCTCCTTCTCGAGCTGCAGCGCCAGCTCGGGGCCGCCGGAGGCGATGATCCGCCCGCCGGCCAGCACGTGCACCTTGTGGGGGCGGATGTAGTCCAGCAGGCGCTGGTAATGGGTGATCACCAGCATGGCGCGGCCGGGGTCGCGCATGGCGTTGACGCCCTCGGCCACGATGCGCAGCGCGTCGATGTCGAGGCCGGAGTCGGTCTCGTCCAGGATCAGGAGGCGCGGCTCGAGCAGCGCCATCTGCAGGATCTCCATCCGCTTCTTTTCGCCGCCCGAGAAGCCGACGTTGAGCCCGCGCTTGAGCATGTCGAAGTCCATCTTCAGCGCCGTGGCGGCGGCGCGCACGCGCTTGAGGAAGTCGGGGGCGCTGATCTCGGCCTCGCCGCGCGCCTTGCGCTGGGCGTTCACCGCGGTGCGCAGGAATGTGAGCGCCGGCACTCCGGGAATCTCCAGCGGATACTGGAACGACAGGAACACGCCCTTGGCCGCCCGCTCGCTGGGATCGAGCGCCAGCAGGTCCTCGCCGTCGAGGGTGGCCGAGCCCTCGGTCACGTCGTAGTCGGCGCGCCCGGCCAGGGTGTAGCCCAGCGTCGACTTGCCGGCGCCGTTGGGCCCCATGACGGCGTGCACCTCGCCCGCGGGTACATCGAGCGAGAGCCCGCGCAGGATGGGGTTGTCGCCGATGGCGACGTGAAGGTTGTTGATCGAGAGCATTGTCATTCTACAGGTAAGCGGATGGTGTCCAAATCCTGGCGCGCATCGACGAAAATGATGATGCGCAGCAGGTCGTCGTCGAACGCATAGACGATGATCTTGTGTTCCTTGCGGACGCTCTTCTCACGGCAGCCGGGCCAGCGCAGCGACGGACGCCCGGATGCAGGACGATGCGCGATCATCAACACCGCTTCGTCGACGCGATCCTCCGCGCGCTCGGCGGATGTGAGGCTCCACACCGCTCGGTCGTCGAGCAGCTGATTGTAAGCTCGTATGGCTGGCGTGGACCACTGAACGCGCCTCACCGCGCCCGCAGCCGAGCGCGCCCTGCGGCCATGACCGCATCGTGGGGCACGCCCTCGCCACGGGCGAACTGGGCTTGAGCCTGCGTGAAATCGGCGGCATCACGGTCGCTCCCGTCGGCTTCGTAGCGATCCTCATCGGCGACGAACCACTCGGCGGCGGTGGCGATCAGCTGCTCGACCGACATCCCGCGCTTTTCGGCGGCGGCCCTCACCTTGTCTGCCGCGGCCGTCTCGAACTGGACGCTGAAGCTCGTCATCCCACGCTTCCTTCAAGGCTCACGGCGACGAGTTTCTGCGCCTCGACGGCGAACTCCATGGGGAGCTCCTGCAGCACGTCGCGCACGAAGCCATTGACCAGCAGCGCCACGGCCTCCTCCGCATCCAGGCCGCGGCTCTGGCAGTAGAACAGCTGCTCGTCGGAGAGGCGGGTGGTGGTGGCCTCGTGCTCGAACTGGGCGCTGGCGGTCTTGGCCTCGACGTAGGGCACGGTGTGTGCGGCGCAGTCCTTGCCGATGAGCAAGCTGTCGCACTGGGTGAAGTTGCGCGCGTTGGCCGCCTTGCCATGCGCCGAGACCAGCCCGCGGTAGGTGTTGGACGAGCGGCCGGCCGAGATGCCTTTGCTCACGATGCGCGAGCGGGTGTCGCGGCCGAGATGGATCATCTTGGTGCCGGTGTCGGCCTGCTGGCGGCCGTTGGTCACCGCGATCGAGTAGAACTCGCCCTGGCTGCCGTTCCCCTTGAGGATGCAGGAGGGATACTTCCACGTCACCGCCGAGCCGGTCTCCACCTGCGTCCAACTGACTTTGGAGCGGTCGCCCCGGCAGTCGGCGCGCTTGGTGACGAAGTTGTAGATGCCGCCGCGGCCTTCGCTGTCGCCCGGATACCAGTTCTGCACGGTGGAATACTTGATCTGCGCATCCTCCAGCGCGACGAGCTCCACCACCGCAGCGTGCAGCTGGTTTTCGTCGCGCATGGGGGCGGTGCAGCCCTCCAGGTAGCTGACGTAGCTGTTTTTGTCGGCGATGATCAGCGTGCGCTCGAACTGGCCGGTGTTCTCGGCGTTGATGCGGAAGTAGGTCGAGAGCTCCATCGGGCAACGTACACCCGGCGGGATGTAGACGAACGACCCGTCGGAGAACACCGCGCTGTTGAGGCAGGCGAAGTAGTTGTCGCTCACCGGCACCACGCTGCCAAGATACTCGCGCACCAGCTCGCCGTGCTCGCGCAGCGCCTCGCTGATCGGCATGAAGATGACGCCCGCGGACGCCAGCTCCTTGCGGAAGGTGGTGGCCACCGAGACGCTGTCGAACACCGCGTCCACCGCCACGCGCGGCGCGCCCTTCACCCCCGCCAGCACCTCCTGCTCGCGCAGGGGGATGCCCAGCTTTGCGTAGGTCGCCAAGAGTTCGGGATCGACCTGATCCAGACTGTCGAGCTCGATCTTCTGCTTGGGGGCGGCGTAGTAGTGCAGGTCCTGGTAGTCGACCTTGTTGTAGCCGAGCTTGGCCCAGTTGGGCTCCTCCAACTCCTTCCAGCGCGCGAAAGCCTCCAGGCGAAACTCCAGCATCCACTCCGGCTCGTTTTTCTTGGCCGAGATGAAGCGCACGATGTCTTCGTTCAGACCCTTGGGGGCGTATTCGGTCTCGATGTCGGTGACGAAGCCGTGGACGTACTTGTCCACATCCAGCGCGGCGACGGCCTCGACGGTCTCCCTGACGGCGGGCATTACAGACTCACTTTCAAGCGGCTCGGGCGGCGCGAGCCGACCGGCGATCGATGAGCGCCGACAGCGTGTCGGCGAAACGGATCCAGTCGGCTTCCAGGGTGCCCCAGCCGCCCGAGGCGCGCACGCCGCAGCCGGCCAGCTCGCCCCAGCCCATGGCGGCCAGCACGCCCGAGGGCCTCACCTTGCCCGATGAACAGGCCGAGCCGCCCGAGACCATGACGCCTTCGAGATCGAGCGCCATCACCTGCAGGTGTGAGGCGAAGCCCCGCGTCATCACCGACAGCGTGCAGCCGACACGCGGCCCCTCGGCGCCACCGACGGCGCAGCCCATCGCCTCAAGCCGAGCCTGCGCCGCGTCGCGCCAGGCGGCGTGGACGGCCAGGCCGTCGAGCTCGTCCAGCGCCATGCGCGCGGCGGCGGCGAAGCCCGCGATGCCCGACGTGTTCTCGGTGCCCGAGCGGAGACCGCGCTCGTGGCCGCCGCCGTGCAACTGGCGCACGGGCGTGACGCGCGCGCGCCACGCCAGCGCGCCCACGCCCTGCGGGGCGCCGATCTTGTGGCCGGCCACCGCCAGCGTATCGGCGCCCAGCGCCTCGACGTCGATGGCGAGCTTGCCGGCGGCGGCCACCGCGTCGACGTGCAGCCACCCACCGTGCGCATGCACGATGTCGGCGGCCTGGGCCACGGGCTGGATCACGCCCGTCTCGTTATTGACCAGCATGAGTGCGACGAAGGGGCGGCCGTCGGCGGCGTCCCAGCACACGAGTCGCTCGCGCAGCCAGTCGAGGTCGGCCACGCCACGCGCATCCACGGGCCAGATCTCGACCGGAAGGCCGCTGCCCGCACAGGCGGCCGGGACGGCCACGTGCTCGATCGCGCTGACGATCAGCCGGCGGGCGCCCTGCGCCACCGCGCTCGTCACCGCGAGGTTGTCGGCCTCCACGCCGCCGGAGGTGAAGACGAGCCGCTCGATGTCGGCGCCCAGCAATGCGCACACCTCGATGCGCGAGCGCTCGATCCTGTCGCGAGCGGCGCGGCCGGCGGCGTGCACGGAGGACGCATTGCCGGCGTGGGCCAGCGCTTCGGCCACCGCGGCGGCGGCTTCGGGACGCACCGGCGCGGAGGCGGCGTAGTCCAGATAGACAGGCGCGGAGCGGCTCATGCGGGCACGGCCTCGCCCGGCGCGGGCGCCAAGCGCCCCTCGATCACGTCCTCCAGCGAGACGCTGGCGAGGTAGTCCTCGATGCGGCGGCCCAACGCATCCCAAAGGTCATGGGTCAGGCAGCGCTCGCCCTTGATCATGCAGCCGCGGCCCTCCTCGCAGCGCGTGGCCTCCAGCGGCTCGTCGGCGGCGCTGACGATGGCGACGATGGAGGTGCGCGCCGCGGGCTCCGCTAAACGATAGCCGCCGCCCGGGCCTCGGGCCCCGACCACCAGGCCCGCGCGACGCAGGCGGGCGAACAGCTGCTCGAGGTAGGCGAGGCTGATTTCCTGGCGCTGGGCGATCTCGGCCAGGGTCACCACCCGTTCGCGGCCGTGGCGCGCCAGGTCGGCCATGGCCATGACCGCGTAGCGCCCCTTCGTGCTCAACTTCATGCCGCGCCGCGCCTCACCGTCACAGGCGCTGCGAAAGCGCGACATCCGCGCCCAAGCCTGTGCTAAGAGCCCCGCCCGCGCGACGGCGAGCCGCCGGCGGACGCGAGCTAGGTAGGATTACCCAGCCCGCAGGTCAACAATTCAGGCCGTGCTGAGAGACGTTCTCAAAGCCTTGCGCCTCAAGAGGTTTTCGCCCCCATGCCCGAGCTGATCCTGACCGGCGCCGCGGGCCGGATCGAGGCGCAATACTCGCGCGGCAAGACCGACAACGCCCCCATAGCGCTGATCCTGCACCCGCATCCGAAGACGCAGGGGCACATGAACAACGCGGTGACCGTCGCGCTCTTCCGCGTGTTCATGAAGCGAGGCTTCGCCACCCTGCGCTACAATTCGCGCGGCGTCGGCAAGAGCCAGGGCGAGTTCGACTCCGGCATGGGCGAACTGGGCGACGCGGCCACCGCGCTCGATTGGCTGCAGACCGAGAACCCCACCGCCAGCCAGACCTGGGTCGCCGGCTACCAGTACGGCGCCTACATCGGCATGCAGCTCCTGATGCGCCGCCCCGAGACCGACGGCTTCATCTCGGTCACCCCGCCCTGCAACGTCTACGACTTCACCTTCCTGGCCCCCTGCCCCGCTTCCGGCCTGATCCTGCACGGCGAGGCCGACACCGTCTCGCCCCACGCCGACACCGACCGCATGGTGGCCAAGCTGCGCAGCCAGAAGGGCATCACCATCGCCTATGACCTGGTCCCGGGCGCCACCCACTTCTGGCAGGCGCACGTGGATGAGGTGGAGGCGAAGGTGGGCCGCTACGTCGACCAGCGGATGGACGGGTCGATCAGCTGAGGCGCGTTTCTTCGCCGTTGCGGACGGCTGAGCGCCACCGACGACGAGCGTCCCTAGTGGTTTTCGACTTGGCCTGCCGGCCGCGTCGAACAATGTGCAGCACCTGCCGCCGTGCGGCTCGACCCTCTGCGTTTAGGCTTCAAGCACAGCGTCTCGCACCCCGCCGACGGCCACTCCGCCGGCTCCCGCATTCCAACGGCGAGCGGCTCGCCTGTCGAACGCAGCCGTCGCAACGCACTGTGGCAAGGCCCAGCCCAGTATTCGACGCGCCGCAGGCGTGTCGAAATTTACAGGGACGCCCTGCGTCCCGACCCCTCCAGCGCGCCGTCGAGCGCAGGGCGGGTCAAGGCCGTAGAGCGCAGGCGCAGCCGGAGCGTGCCTTGACGCGACCGAGCACGGCGGCAGCTCCCACGCGTCCGGTTCGCGGAAGAAAGGCGACGTCCGCTTTTGATCAAACTCGGACCTTGCATCTGCGCAGGCATCGAACAGGATGGGGCATGAAGCTCGCGCACCTCGCCCCATTCGCCTTTGCGGTCGCGCTAACCTTTCAGGGGTCCGTCATGGCTGAGCAACCCGGTCATATCACCGGCGTCGGCGGCATTTTCGTCAAGAGCAAAGACCCTAAGGCTCTCGCACAGTGGTATCGCGAGGTTCTCGGCCTGGACGTCAAGCCGTGGGGCGGGGCCGCGTTGCCGTTCGACGTTCCCGGCCATCCGCCCAAGGTCTCCTGGACGGCCTTTCCGGAGACCAGCGACTACATGAGCCCGTCAACTCGCGAGTTCATGATCAACTTCGCAGTAGACGATATGGATGCGATCATTGCTCGCCTGACTGCGAAGGGTGTTTCTGTGCTTAAACGCGATGACAACGACGCCTTCGGCCGGTTCGCCTGGATACAGGACCCTGACGGCACGAAGATTGAGCTTTGGCAGCCGAAGCGCAGCTGAATTTACGCGTCCGCGGTAGGAGGTCCGCTCACCACCCTTCTCGGACCCTGGCGGGGTCCGCTGGTGAGCGACCCCGCCGCCGATCCACTGCGAAGGTCGCGTTTCCGGAACGAAGCGGCCGACCCTAATGTGACACTCCTGTCAGAGTTGTCGAAGTGCTCCTGGAGCCTTGAACATTGGCAATTAGCCAAACGCCGAGCGCTGGTAAGCCGATCAATCCCACCGTTCATTGCGGGTCTGGGTAGAGGGCCACCATCCTTAATCCGCTTCCCCAAAGAAACATCAGGAAGCCAGCAGCGGACACGAGAAGCCAGCGCTCCAGCTCCGACCCCTGCGTAAAGTCCACGATCCGTGAGCCGACCTTTCGGGCCAGCACGTAGAGGGCGAGTAGCAGCACGAGATTGCCCACAATGAAGAGGACCAGCGGTGAACTATTCAAGCCTTCTCGAAACCGGCCGGTGTCTCCGGTAGGTATGAAGGGCCGCATGACTAGGTAGGCGGTCAACTCCGACAGATTTATCGCCACAAAGCAGTAGAGCAGCAGGAACGTCACGGGATGTCCTGTCGCGCGCAAACGCAGCAAAAGCCACATTCCAGTCACGACGAAAATAACGTGCATCAGCAAAGGCGAGCCCCCAATGATGGACTCGGCGGGATTGCCCGGATGCGGAAACAATGGGTCGTATGGAACGCCTTCATCCCACCCGGAAACCGTGAGCGGGTTGCCCCAAACGACTGTGAAGGGCGTTCGCGTGTAGCCGAGGAGCCAAGCCGAGGTGCTGTGAACGTGCTCATGCAGCACCACCACCACCGTCTGCAGCACGACGAAGGCGGCCGCGAGCAGAGCCGAGCCTTTCGCGATCCGATTTAGGTCGGGTATGAACATCGGCACGCGTGCTGTGGCGGATTGGAGAACTAACGGATGTTATCGCACGGGGGAGGACCGAGACCCACCCTACTCGGCCGCTCGTAACGTCCGCTGTCCGGCGCAGGACCCCCGCCGAGGCAGGCAGGGCAGCTTGGCGCCATTAGCGGAACTTGGCTTGGCTCCAGAAAGACGACCTTTCCAGGCCTAAGCGGCGCGGGCAGGAGCAGGCCCGATGTAGCGGGACTCGGGTCGGATCAGGCGGCCGCTCGCGACCTGCTCACGCGCGTGGGCGATCCAGCCCGCAGTGCGCCCCATGGCGAAGACGCAGGTGAAGGCGGCGGCCGGGAAGCCGAGGACTTCCAAAAGCACGGCGGTGTAGAACTCGACGTTCGTCTCGAGCCGGCGGTCCGGCTTGCGACGCCGCAGGACCTTCAGCGCGGCCACCTCAACCGCTTCGGCGTAGGCGAGGCGCCCGGCCCCGCCTTCGCCTGCCGCCGCGAGCCGGCGGACCGCGGCCTTCAGCGCATCAGCCCGCGGATCCCGCACGCGGTAGATGCGATGGCCGAAGCCCATCAAGCGGTCACCCCGATCCATCGCACCTTCAAGCCACGCGGTGGCGTGCTCAGGGTCGCCGATCTCGTCGAGCATCTCGATCACCGGACCGGGCGCTCCGCCGTGCAGCGGCCCCTTGAGCGCGCTCAGGCCCGAAACCACCGCCGACGTCAGCCCGGCGCGGGTGGAGGCGACCACCCGCGCCGAAGGTGGAGGCGTTCAGGCCATGGTCAGCAACCGTCACGAGGTAGGTGTCCAGCGCCGCCCCAGCGGCCGGCGTCGCGGACGCGCCATACATGCGCAGCACGTCTTGCGAGTGGCCGACGGCCGGATCGGGTCTCAGCACCGGCATGCCGGCCTTCGCGCGCACCACCGCGGGCGTGAACACCGCCAGAGCCGCCAGGAGTCGCAGCGCCGCGCCGACGTCGTCACCGTCGGGCAGGCGCGCCAAGAGGGCCCTGACCGCCTCCAGCGGGGAGAGAGCCAGGATGAGCGGGTCAGCCGTCCAGGTCTCGAACACCTCGGCCCGGGCGGCGCCCAGATGGGCTTCGAACTCGTCGGGTGCAGGCAGCCCTTTCAGGAAGCCCTCCCAGAGGCGATGCACGAGCTGCGGGAACGAGACTCGACCGGCGAGCTCATCCAGCGACGCGCCTCGCATCACCAACCGCCCGTGGCGGCCATCGACGTCGGACAGCACTGTCTCGGCCGCCACCACGCCCTCAAGACCACTGCTCATCGACCGTTTCCTCGCTGGACGGCGGCGCTCTCGACCTGCAAGCTGCAGGCGTCAACGTTGATTATAATGAGCAACATGTCGCGTGCAGCAGGGTGGATCACCGCCGCGGAGGCTCTGGAGCAGCTCAAGGTGCGGCCGCAGACGCTCTACGCCTACGTGAGCCGCGGGCGCGTGCAGGCGAGACCAGATACCTCCGACCCTCGGCGCAGCCTCTACAGCGAGCCGGACATCGCGCGTCTGGCGCAGAAGCGTCGGATCGGGCGCAGGCCGGAGGCCGTGGCCGCTTCCGCCATCGCCTGGGGCGAGCCTGTCCTCGCCTCCACGATCTCGACGGTGTGGGAAGGACGGCTTCTCTACCGCGGTCGCGATGCGGTGGATCTCAGCAAGACGACGACGCTGGAGGAGACGGCGCGCCTGCTGTGGGACAGCGGCGAGGTCGCGTTCGCGCACGCCGCTCACGCCGTCGACGGGAGCGGCGTGAGGGCCTTGTTCCAGCGCATGGCCGAGCTCGCCGCCACGGCGGACCCTGCGCTCGGCCGTTCTGCACGACGGCTGCATGCGGAGGCGTTCGCCCTGATCGGCGACGTGATCCAGGCCATCGCCGGCCGCGGCGACGTCGAGGGCGCCGCCCACGCCCGGCTGGCGGGCGCCTGGGGTGCGCCGCAGGCCGCGGAGCCGTTGCGCCGCGCACTGGTCCTGCTCGCCGACCACGAACTCAACGTCTCCACCTTCGCCGCCCGGGTGACCGCCTCCTCCGGCGCCTCTCTGGCGGCGAGCGTGTTGGCGGGGCTGAGCGCGCTATCGGGCCCTCTGCACGGGCGCGCCGGTTTGGCGGTGGCGCACCTCGTCGACGAAGCCGCGCGCGAAGGCGCCGCCGAGGCCCTCCGTCGGCGTCTCGCGCACGGCCAGTTCGCACCAGGCTTCGGACACCCGCTCTACGCGGGCGTCGATCCGCGCGCGGCCGCCTTGCTAGACAGTTTCGAGGCGCCTGCCCGGCATGACGAGCTCCGTAGGGCGGCAGAGGACCTGCTGGGCTTGGCTCCCAACGTGGACTTCGCCCTTTCCGCGATGACGGCCCGCTTCGCGTTGCCCGCCGAGGCGCCACTCCTCATCTTCGCTGCAGCGAGGTCAGTCGGCTGGATTGCGCACGCTCTTGAGCAAGGTCGCGACGGCACGTTGATCAGGCCACGCGCCCGGTACGTCGGGCCGCTGCCATGAGGCGTAATCGCGCCAGAACAGGGATGGCTCAGCTTCAACTTCCGGACCTTAGATGGGCCTGCGCTGTACCAGCTCAGCCGTTGTCGGAAGCGCGGTGCCTTTGCTGCGAGGCGGAGGCGGTGGTAGTTCCGGCGGAAGAAAGCCGTCGCTCCTTCAACCCCAGGCCACTCACCCGCGATTGCGTCCAACCACGGGCCTAGCGGAAGGGAGAGCCTTGTCCCTCAGCCACGAGCTCAGCGCTAAGCGTCGGCGTCGTGGCTAAGTGGATCGATCCATCCAGGTGCAGGTGCCCTAGCTCATCTCCATTGACATAGAAGTCGACGCCGTCGACCCGGCTCTGGTCAGCGAAGTGCCAATGGAGCGCCCGTGAAGAACTCGACGAGGCCGAAGGGCGCGCGATCGTCGAGGCAGAGCGCCAGCATGCGATGCGCCTCTTGCGCGGCCGCCGCACTGCGCGGGAACATGGCCGCCTCATAGGCGGCGAGCGCCGCCTCGCGATCACCAGGATGCGCCACGATCGCGGCGGCCAGCTCGGCCCCATCGCGCAGCGCCAAGTTGGCGCCCTCGCCCGCAGGAGGCGCGAGGTGCGCGGCGTCGCCCACGAGCGTCACTCCGGGCGTGCGCGGCCAGCTGAACCCGGTCAGTAGGGTGTGGAGCGGGCGCAGCACCGGCGGGGCTTCCCCCTCGGTGATCAGCGCCGTGAGCGCGGGCGCCCATCGAACCCAATTGCCTGCCGCAGGTCGCTGAACGAACTGCAGGCGGCGTAGCTCGGAAGCTGCTTCAGATAACGGAGTCGCTCCCAGCCTCGGACCAGCGCGATGCACTGGTAGCAGATGCAGCACGCTTCAAGGAGCTGACCGCGCTGCGAAACGGCATCATGCATGGGCGACCTTGCACGCACGATGCGAAAGCACGCCTTTCGGACGGAGAGATTTGGACGCCGGAGCGCCTACAAGAGGCAGCCGATGAATTCTGAATGCAGTTCAAGATTGAATGGACACTTGCACGGTTGGCTCAATGCGCTTCCATAAGACCGGCCACATCGCGCCATGAGCGGTCGCTGGCTTTGCTCCAGGAACCGGACATTCAGCGGTAACCGCCGACGCCCGCTTGGGGCAGCGGCGCCAGCTTCTGCTCGCGACCCATGTCGAACATTGGGATCGACAAACCACCAACAGCATTGGGCTGACGCCCTGCAATCACGATGGAAGATCGCTAAAGCGGTTCTCGGCTTCTTAACTTCCGCTTAAACGTCGTCGGCCCTGTTCCAATTTCTCCCGGACAGCTTTGCGCGCAACTCAGTCGTCGTGCGGAGCTAAGCCTCAAGTCCGGTTCGCCAGAAAGCCTTCGGCCATTAGCCGGAAAGATTCGATCGCTTTAGGTAAGACGACCTGCGGCTCGGCGCTGGCGGCAACCCATAAAGCCGCGTTAAACGCAGTTCCGCTTAAAAGGCGCGCCGCAGCCTCGACGTCGACGGGCTTGATAACTCCTTCAGCGATCAATTCGGCGACGGCCTGCTCCGTGACACTCAGGCAGGCATTCTGGCTAGGCCAGTTAGATGGGTCACCGAGGAAGGCAGGTCCGTCCAGCAAGACGATCCGTCGAACCTCCGGATCTAGCGCCATCCCGATGTAAGCTTCGCCCTCAGCGAGAAGCCTCTCCCAGGGGGTCGCCGCAGTTGCTGCTGCCTTCTGCGCGCGTGCGGCCATCTCGCCATCGACCTGGGAGACGACCGCGCTCAGTAGTCCGCGTTTGTCGCCGAATGAGTGGTAGAGCGCGCCACGAGTGAGGCCGACCTGAGCGGTGAGTTCATCCATCGATGCCGCAGCGAAACCCGACGCTGCGAATGCCTTGCGCGCAGCGCCAATCAGCTTGAGACGGTTTTCCTCCATCGTTTCGATCCGACGCTTTGCAGGCAGGGCATCCTCCCAGATCCAAATACGGCGCGTATACAGGGTTGACCGCCGATCTGCATTCGTGCTTTCACATACGCTGCGTATGCGTCGGGCGCGCCGGCTTGGTGCGGCCGCCTCATATGAAAGGACGATGATATGGCCCAGCGAGTAGCCGTGTTTCCGGCGCACCGGCATGCCCTGTACGAGCAGCACGGATACTCCGCCGCCGTGCGATCGGCCGACCTCTTGTTCGTTTCGGGTCAGGTAGGAAGTCGCCCAGACGGCTCCGCAGAACCCGATTTCGCGACCCAGGTTCGTTCAGCCTTTGCAAACCTGGAAGCTACGCTTCTCGCTGGAGGGTGTGGGTTCGACGATATCGTCGATGTCACGACATTCCACACCGATCCTCAAAACCAGCTGGGTACGGTGATGACGGTGAAGGGCGAAGTGTTCAAAAGCGCCCCCTACCCCAACTGGACAGCAGTTGGCGTCAACTGGCTTTCCGGCTTTGACTTCGAGATCAAGGTGACTGCCCGCATTCCATCTGACGCCTCAACATCGGTAAGCCGTCGCAATCCTCCAACAATCTGGGATATGGCGTCGGGCGGATACTCACAGATCAGTGTCGCGGAACCCGGCCGTCTCGCCTTTCTCTCCGGACAGGTTGCTTGGCGCCCCAGCGGTGAGGAAGCGCCCAGGGACGTCGCCGGCCAAGCAAAATTGACGGCCGCCAACCTCGCCGCCGCACTCAAGGAGCTTGGAGCATCCGGGCAGGACATCGTGATGTTGCGCGTCTACGTCGTGGATGCGACCACAGAAGCGTTCCAGCAGGTTCAGACCGCCCTGGATGAATTGAAGGGCGATGGAATGCCCAGCATTACGACGATTGGCGTCCAGGCTCTCTATTCACCGGACATCTTGGTCGAGATTGAGATGGTGGTGCGTGTCCCGTAATCGATGAACTTGCGCTCCAGCTAAAGATTAAATGTCTTGAACTTGGCTGAGCCGCTTGCGCAGACCCGGCGCGGCGAAGTCCAAGAAGGCCCGAAGCTTCAGAGGCGTGAGTTCGCGGTTCGCGTGTAGTAAGTGAACAGGCCACGCCTCTGGCTCGGCGTCGCGCAGCACAAGTTCGAGCAGGCCCGACCGTACGGCGGGGGCTGCTTGATAAGAAAGAACGCGGGTCAAGCCCGCGCCGGAAGTCGCAGCGTCAATCGCGGCCTCCGCGGTCGAGACGACCAGACGGGCGTGGATGGGAGCCGCTGCGTCCCTCTTACCTTCGCGGAAAGCCCATTCGGTGGCGGAGGACAGCCCGTCGAAGACGACGCAGTCGTGACCAGCGAGCGCTCTTATCGTCTGTGGAACACCACGTTTGGCCAGATAGGTCGGACTAGCGCACACGACTTGGCGCACTTTTCCTAACCGCATCGCCACCAGACTGCTGTCGGCTAGAGGCCCAATCCGCACCGCGGCGTCGATCCGATCTCCCACCAAGTCGACGGAGCGATCGCCCAGCGCCAATCGGATATCAACCTTGGGATAGGCGGCGAGGAACTCAGTGACCACCGGCAAGACGTGTAGTCTGCCGAAGACCACTGGCGCGGTGACCACCAGTCCTCCTCGCGGCTCGCGATATTCTCCTGCAGCGGCCCGTTCAGCCTCATCCACGTCATCGAGGATCCGCTTGGCTGCGGTGACGTAGCCCGTTCCGGCGTCGGTCAAGGAGAGCCGGCGGGTAGAGCGCACTAAAAGCCGCACGCCCAGGCGTCGCTCGAGTTCGGCGACCTTGCGGCTCACCGTCGCCAGAGGAGCGCCTACCCGCCGGGCCGCCGCCGACAGGCTTCCCGTTTCCACCGCATCAACCAGCAGAGACATGGCCTCAAAGCGGTCCATCATTTCTCTCAGAAAATGGAAGTAAGCTTCCCGGATTTAGCGTCTGCCGGGTGAATCTGAAAGATCCTAACTCTTGGCCGTGCGGTCCCGAGGGCCGCGTCAGCCCTGAGAGAATATCGCCATGTCCCGCATCGCTACACCCGCCACCACCCAAGACGCTCCCGAGGCTTCCCGTCCCCTGCTGGACGCAGTGAAGGCGCAGCTCGGCGTGGTCCCCAACCTATTCCGGCTTGTCGCCAACAGCCCCGCCGCTTTGGAAGGCTACCTCGGCATGAACACAGCGCTCGGCAAAGGCGCGCTGCCGGCGGCCACCCGCGAACGCATCGCTCTCGCCGTCGCCGAGATCAATGGCTGTAACTACTGTCTTTCAGCCCACACCTACCTGGGCGCTAACTTGGCCAAGCTGGATGCGGTCGAGATCGAAGCCAACCGCGCGGGGGGATCCAACGACCCGAAGGCCGACGCCGCCGTTCGCTTTGCGGCCAAAGTCGCGACTCTGCGCGGCCACGTCAGCGAAGACGACGTTCTCGCCGTAAAGAGCGCCGGCTACGACGACGCCCAGATCGTGGAAATCGTCCAGCATGTCGCTCTCAACACCTGGACAAACTACATCAACGAAGTCGCCAAGACCGAGATCGACTTCCCGGTGGTCCACGCAAAACACGCCGCCTGATCGCGCTTCAGGCCGGCGGTGAATTCGCCGCCGGCTACTTCCCTCCCCATTGAGGATGACCACGGTGGACCGCCCTCCCTTACCCCCCTTCACACCCGAAACCGCCGCCCAAAAAGCTCGCCTAGCGGAGGACGCTTGGAACAGTCGAGAGCCAGCGAAGGTGGCGCCCGCCTACACTGTGAACAGCTACTGGCGGAACCGCACCGAGTTCCTTGAAGGGCGCGAGGCGATCGAAGCCTTCTTGACCCGAAAGTGGAGCCGCGAACGCGAATACCGTCTGATCAAGGAGGTTTGGGGGTTTCGCGAGAACCGCATGGCTGTTCGCTTTGCCTACGAATGCCACGACGACGCCGGACAGTGGTTCCGATCCTTCGGCAATGAGCTCTGGGAGTTCGATGCTCACGGTTTGATGAGCCGCCGCATCGCCAGCATCAACGACACTTCGATTTCTGAATCCGACCGCCAGTTTCATTGGCCGCTTGGACGGCGTCCTGACGATCACCCCGGGCTGAGCGACCTTGGACTCTGATTATCTTCAGGCACTATCTGAGCAATGCGGCGAGCTGGGATATAGTTAAACCCACTCCGATCGGATACCGCGACTCAGCAGCGCCAAAATCGATCAGTCGGGTGAGGCGCCCGCGCTGACGCGCGCAACAGCGTGATCGATCGTGCGGGTCAAGAAGGCGTCATCAATCCCCTCCTTCGAAAACCATCGCCGATAAAAGATCGGCCCGACGACGCGAGCAACCAGTTCGGCGCTGGCCTCGCCAGAGCCAAGCTCTCCCCGGTCTTTCGCGCGTTCCGCGACCGCGATGAAGGGAGCCATAAATTTCGAGTTCAGCGCTCCGTGCATTTCGGCCACGTCCGGATCCCGTTCCGCACCGTCGATGATGGACGGGAGTATTGCCGGCCAGACAGCCGAGCGAAGCTCGTTGGCGAGGTACCGCGCCAAGGCATAGAGATCAGTCTTGAGTGCGCCAGTGTCCGGCAGGTGTGTCTGCGTTCCTAGTTTTGAACAGGCATCAAGGAGCAGTGCGCTGCGCGAAGGCCAATGGCGGTAGATCGTTGTTTTGGAAACCCCCGAGCGACGCGAGATTTCATCCACGCTGACGCCGCCGATCCCGCCTTCGGTCAGCAGCCGATAGGTCTCATTCAGAACCGTCGCCCTCGAGCGTTCGACGCGCTTATCCATGAACGACCCTGCCAACCCACACACGCCTTGACGTTTCGATACGGGCACGTATCGTATCTATAGGACGGAGCAGTATCGCATTACGGCCTGCCGACCTCAACGAGGAAGCCATCCGATGAAACTCGCCTACACGCGTCTGGTCACTGACACGCTCCCCAGCTTATCGGCCTTCTATGAGAAGCTGACCGGCATGCCGCCTGTCGGGAGTGAGGACTACGTGGAATTTCGACTGCCTGGCGCTTACTTGGCGATTTGCAGCCGCAAGACGGCGAACTTCATGCACGGCGGCGAGTGGATGGCGGCCGCGAACGCCTCGGCGATCCTCGAATTTGAGGTGCAGGATGTCGATGCCGAGCGCGCGCGTCTCTCTGATTTCGTCAATGATTGGATTCAAGAGCCCAAAGACATGCCATGGGGCAATCGTTCGATGTTGTTCCGCGACACCGACGGCAACCCTATCAACGTCTTCACACCGCCAAAGCCAGCACACTGATTTCCGATCAGTCGATTTCCACCCTTAACGGGCCCAGGCGAGGTCCCTTCCTAGCTGAGGCGACCGGTGCCGCCGCGAACGTCCACTCTCTGGCGCCGGCGCGGGGGCTGCGCACGACCCGTTGCGGACTTTCCTGCAGGAGGAGGCGCGCTTATCGTCGGTCGATGATTAGCATCATCGCAATTCTGCTTGGGCCGTTCGATGTCATGGCTTTGCCGAAGGCGGGAGCTGGCGGGCCGGTCGGAGTCGTTCAACTGGCTCCGGTCTTTCACCAGCCCTTCGTTTGCGGGGAGCATCCGGAAGGGTCGCTCAAGCATTTCGGCGACGCGCTTGGACGAGACTGCGTAATCAGCGGCGGTCTAGACCCGGTCACTTTGGAGGGTTTTCCGAAACAACTAGAGGCAATAAGATCGAGGCCACAGCAAGCGACGCTCCGCGCTTCCAGACGCCAAGGAACAGGAAGTAGAAGGGTCCAAAAAAACGCCCACCAGTTCGAACGGATCGACATCGCTGTCCAGAACGGCAGCTTTCGGAGCGCTGCATAGCCGGTCGCCGAAAGGGGGGAGCCGTGCTCGTCGAAAAAGGCGAAGCGGCGCTGCCAGACCTTGCTGGGCTCCGGCGGTGCGACAGCCGCCGTCTCGGATGTCCTAGTGAACACGGCGGCGGCTGGAGTGGTAGCGCTTCCGAGCACCCTCGCCTTCTGCGCCGCGAATTCGTCGTCCGTGAGCACGCCCGACCGGTGCAATGCGGCCAGCCGCTCGAGCTCGTCTAAGTTTGCGGCCACGCGCCACCTCCCCGCCTGGTGATCGGGGAGTTGAGAAGCCTCGTTGGAGAGCCGCACCAGTCTTTAGGCTTGCGCCCTGGACATACACTAGCGCCTCCCCGACCGCATGGTCGAGGAGTGCGGGTCACGGCTGCACACAAGCCGCTGATGATTAGGGGTTTCCACGCCCCAGGCCGCATGGAGACGGCCCACCCGCAACGTAGGCGAGCGTCAGGGGGCGTGTCGAGGCTTCACAGGCGCGCGGCTCTGCTCACCTTGGCGCTCGTGGCATAGACTTGCGGCATGGCGACTCTCTCGCGAGCGAAGCAGCGCAAGCCGCCCAAGCCAAACGCGCCGACGTTGGCCGCCTTAGGCGCTGAGCGCCTGGCCGAGTTGCTGGCGGCGGCGGCGCGATCCGACACCAGCCTCAAGCGCCTCCTCGCCATCGAGGTCGCCCAGGAGGCTGTGGACGTCGCTGACGAGATCGAAAGGCAGCTTCAGCGCATCTGGACCAGCAAGGGCCGCATCAACGCCCTTCGCGCCACCAAGCTCGCTCGCGAACTCGACCGGCTGGTGACAGCCACGTCCTCAAAGCTCGGCGCGCTGGATCCGGGCTCCGCTATCGAGCGCCTGCTCGCCGTGCTCGCCCTCGCACCCGACATCCTGAGGCGGTGCACGGGCGAAGGTCGGCCCCTGGTGCAGGCCTGCGCGTCCGTCGGGAGCCATGTCGGTCCCTTGCTCGCCGCCATCCCAGCCGGTCGAGCTCGCACCGCCCTTCTGGAGCCTATCTACCGTGCCGCCATCGACGATCACTCCGGCGTGGCGACCGACCTCCTGCTCCAGGTCTCGCAGGCCATTGGCGCGGTAGATCGAGTGAACCTGCGCGAGTTGGTCGAGGCCGATCTGGCGTCACTGGAGGATGAGGGTGCGAAGAGAGCGGCTGTGGTCCAGCGTATCCAGGTGCTCACCGGCGCTCTCGGCGCCATCGCCGACGCAGATGGCGACGTGGACGCCTTCTGGGCGGCCCAGGAACGCCGAGACACCCGGCTTCGTGACCATCTCGGGCTCGCTGAGCGCTTGCTGGCGGCGGGGCGGCCGGCTCAAGCCCGGGCGGTGCTGGACGACACGCCTGCCGGCCTTCTCCGCACCAGCCGCGCTTACGCGGAACTGCGCCTAGACGTGCTGGAAGCCACGGGTGACCGTGATGAGGCGCAGGCGGCGCGATGGACGCTGTTCTTGTCTCACCTGTCACCAGAGGCCCTTCGGGGCTTCCTCAAGCGCTTACCCGATTTCGAGGACGTCGAGCGCGAGGAAGAGGCGCTGGCGCAGGTTGAACAGCACCGAGACGCCACCGCCGCCCTGGGCTTCCTCCTGGCGTGGAAGGATCATCGCCGCGCCGCCGCCCTCGTGCGCCGCAGAGGCGCTCAGCTGGATGGTCAGGCCGACATCACGTTGGCCGCCGCCGCCGAGCAGCTGGCGCACAAGGACCCCCTCGCCGCCACCCTGCTCTTCCGCATCGCCATCGACGCCACGCTCGCGCGGGGCAAGGCCGCCGGCTACGGGCGCGCCGCCCAGAGCCTGATGGATTGCGCTGCCTTGGCGAGCACGATCAGCAACTGGGAGGGCGGCCCCGACCACAGCACCTTCGTGTCTAGGCTGCGTTCCCGGTACGGTCGGCAAACGCGCTTCTGGCGAAAAGTGGCCGCGGCAGCGTAGACGGGCCCCGAGCCGACTCAAGCTTTCGCTGGGCGATCCGCCTGATCTGCACCGCTCGACAGAGCCGCCTGGCTTCAGAAAGCACGGCCCTCGCGTCAGGCGATCCCTCGAGGAGCTCGCCGATCGACACAGCAGCCATGCGATGGCGCTGGTGACGGGACTGGCGCCCTAAGCCTCAAGCGACCCTGCGCTGCGCCTTCGTATCAATGCGCTGAGCCGGAGCATCGCCAAAGCGCGCACTTCAAGAGTGTGGCTCTCCCGAAAAGAGCCATGATCGAGGGCGCAGGCTGCTGGTATGAGCACATCGTCCCGGAATTCGCTGGAAGTCATTCGTGCTTCCACCGCATCGGCAAGCACTTCAGCGTACGCACCTTCTTCGTCTAACGCGGCCCTCTGCATGGCGCGGATCATGAGCACTCTGGGCGTGATTGGACGTTTTCGTATCACGCCCAAACTTGGCCTAACCGGCTTCGGCGGGAACGTCCGCCGTGCTGACAGTCACGGTAAATAAATCCTTGCTTGCTTCATCGGTGACGGTGACCTGAAGCCTACCATCTTTCCAGACTTCTTTTGGATGATCTCTTAGCCATTCAGCCGCGTATGTAACCGCCTCATTTCTCGCCTCCTCCAAGCCCGGCAGATCCATGCCGTCCGGGTCTAGATAGGTGGCGCCGTCGTCGAGCGTGAAATGGTAACGTGGCATGGCGCCTCCGATCATCGAAGGTGCAAGTCACGACTTTGCGTTTGGCTCCAAAGGCTTAGCTCGCTCATCGCCACCGTCGTCTGCGCGCATGCCGTCGCCGTCTTGGTCAGTCTTCGGGTCGACGTCCGGCTCGCTGTCGCCGTCGTGCCCCTCGTCCTCACACGCGGGTTCCTGTCGGTGTCGCCGTCCACGAGGTCGAGGCGCGCCATGGCGCCCTCCACAATGGTGAGGGCGGCCTCCACGACGGCGCGAGCTGTCGGCGCTTGGCGACCGGACGGCATGCCGCGGCCGTCCACAAGGCTCCAGGGCGCTCATGCCCACTCGGCCCCATGATTGTCATCGAGAAGCTTCTGCACGTCTTTGCGCATCAGCGCATCGGGGCGACCGCTCCGCTTGCCCGATGCGAACAAATGCGGAACGGAGTGGCGTGGGCCACAACGTCTCCGACCGTGCACTGGGAGAGCGCGCCGCCAAGGCGCGTGAGGGGCTACCCGCCGGTTGGGAGCGCCAAGCTGGCAGCGTCGTAGGGGTCGCCACCCCGCGGGGCCTGCTCGCCCGCGGCGGCACCTACGCCGGCCGCTGTAAGGCTCATCCCGAGTGCACCAGGCGCGTGCACGTCGACCTCGCCTTCTGGGTCGATCACGGTTTTGGCGACGCTCCGTTGCGATCCATCGCCGACCTCTACCGCTGCGGCAGGTGGGGCGGGTGCAAGCTGGAGGTTGAGGAGACGTGGCCTGGCGGCGTGCCGCTCTTCCACCTGCTCCAGCAGGGCGAGGGCATGGCCCTGCAGATCACCTGCCGCGGCTGTGGCTGGAACCGCTCGTGGCTGGTCTCCACCATCATCGCCAAGCTGCAGGAGACGGGCCGCGGTGGCGCCAACACCGGCTGTCACGCCTTCTGCGCAGGCTGGCGCTGTCCAGGGTGCAAGGCCAGCGAATGGGCGACGACACTGCGACGCTGAGGCCTTGCTCCACCTCTCTGCTTCAACGTGGGGTCGCTTGCGCCTCAGGCCGGCTGGCGCGAGCTTGCGTTTGCGGGGCCTTGTTCGGCGTCGAACCGCAGTCGGCCTGTGGCGCTCAGTCCTCCCGCCCGATGCCCATCGGAAAGCGGCCGAGCGCAAATGCGAGGCCCCCGTTTCCCGATTAAAGTGGTGACGGGGGCTATCGCGTGAGCCTCCGTGAGTCGCTCGCCACCGTTGCAGTTCGAGCGGGTGAGCCGCTAGCAGGGCGGCATGAGCATGACTGCGCCCCGCCGCGGCTTCTGGAGACCGCCATCGCAAGGCTGCGGACGGTCGCGGCGCAGGAACGAAGCCGCTTCGGAGCCGCAGGGCGGGAGGGATACAACTCCACGGCGCTGCGCAATGCTGAGACGCATGACAAGCAGGCGGCGGCCTACAGGCGGAGCTCGACGGTGCGGACCCGCCAGCCCTCGGAGGTGACGAAGACAGCTGACTCTCGAGCTGCAGAGCCTTTAAGAGCCTGGCAGCTCTTTGACGCCAAACGTCGCGTGGACGGGATGATCTTCGGGTCGCCCGCAGGACGCCGCGGCGAGGGCACGGAACACCCCCTGTCGCGGCGTCCGCTTTTCTAGGAGGCTGCGTGGCGTTCAACGCATTGGCGGCGATCCTCGCTGAAGGACGCCCTGCGCAAACTCCAACCGAGCCGCTGGAGCGGATGGTCGACGCCTACTTTATCGTTAGGATCGTGCGGGCTCAGGTTGAAGCCGAGTACGCCCGCCAGCTCGCGGCCACCCTCCCCTAACGGCGGCCAGCTCCGACGCCGATCTGGCGGGACCGCGGAGGTCCAGCCCATTGGGCCGAAGCCTCCGCGCCACTCGCCGTGTAGTGGATTACTGGTGCTCTACACTATTCAAGCTCCATCTCCGCCTGTATCTCCCGCCACTCCTTGCGCGCTGCGAGCTCAATCTTCCATCCGATGTATTCAGCGGCGATCGCCGCCTGCACGCCTGCATCGGTCAGCTGATATCCAGACCGATGATTGTTGGTTTCAACCACCAACCTCTTTTTGGGCAACCTCTTTGCGCTCGAACCTATCTGGGCAACCGTGAGCCGGTCATGGAGGTCGACGCAGTTCCTGAGCGAGATCAGCAAGCAGGCTTGCTGGAGCGCCAGCCCGATCTTTCGCATATGCGATTGATCAAAGTAGGCATTTGATTGGACGACGTTTAATCACGTTTGAGAGAGTGGCCGCAAAGGTATGGGGACTCCAAAAGTTTGAGGAAAACGTTCTTTACGAACGCTCGATAGTCGCATATACGCAGTCGTTTCGCAGTCAGCTGCCCAACACGCGGTGGACAGCTGTCACGATTTACAACCTGGATTTCGCCCGCTTCTCATGCTTCGAGGAAGCCTGAGTGCGTTGCGCTCAGCTACCAAACCGACGAATGCCAACCGAAGGCTCGCCTCGGAAACCTTGATCCTAAACGTCGCTAGCCTGTCGCGATGAGGAGCCGTCGCCGACGGCGCACACAAGAAAACGTTTCTGGTTCCTACCGGCAGGGGCTGACTCAAAGCCGCCGTTCGCAAGGTGCGCTTGCAGGTAGGTAGCCCGCTGTGCGCTGGCTGCGCCGGTCAAGGCGGACTTGTCGGCTGATTCAGAGTGGCGGGTGCATGTGTGTACAGGCAGCCAAAGGAAGCTGACCCCGTCGGCCATGGGGGCGAGTTGCTGCTGTCTTTCATCAACGTGGAGCCGACGGAGCTGCTAACCGCCACTCGCCACGGTTGCTCGCACGTTTAAGGGGCCCTTTACGCGCCAGCGCTAGCGTCGCGCCCATGGTGGCTCAAGCTGAGCGGTTCGGCGTATGGGAGCCCACGCCTGTGCTAGATTACATCGTCCTGGCGCAGCTGCAGGGGTTCGCCTCTCTGGCTGACCAGATTGGGCCGCCCTTGGCGCAGGAAATGCTCGGGGCGCTAAGCGCGCGCATCGGGCAGAGCTTCGCGCCCGCGAGTATTGGGCGAGTGGGACACGGCGTCGTCGAATTCAGCCTGAGCGGGATGAACCTTCGCGACGTCGCGCAGCGCTTGGAGGCGGGCCTGGCGGCGATAGCTGAGCCCCTTGAGGTCGCTGGGGAGCACTTTTCCCTCACCGTCGCCCTCGGCTGCGCCCGCATCGATCCCGCCTATCCGCTCTCCCGCTCCATCGCCCGCGCCGAGCATGCGCTGAATGCGGCTTTGACCTCGGACCCCAAGCTTGTGATCGAAGCGGAAGGCGAGCCCGATCTTGGCTCCGACCGCTTCGGCCTCCTGCGCGACCTACGCAGCGCCATCTCGGGTGGCGACCTCACACTTGCACACCAGCCCAAGCTGAACGTGCGGACCGGCAAGGTCGACGCCGTCGAGGCGCTGGTGCGTTGGCGACACGCCACGCGCGGAGCGGTGCCTCCCGACGATTTCATCGGACTGGCGGAGGATACCGGCGACATCGGCGCCCTGACTCGCGCGGTGCTGCACCGCGCGGTCGCCGATCGCCAGACACTTGTCGGCCACGGGTTCGACGTTCCGATTTACGTGAACCTTTCGGGCCAACTGCTGTCGGACGAACCGTTCTGTCGCTGGGTGCTGGAGACGTGCGTCGACGCGCCGGGCGGCATAGGGCTCGAAATCACTGAGACGGCGATCATCGCCGATCCGGAGCGCGCGCTGGGCAATCTAGCGGCTTTTGCGCAGGCTGGCGTGCCTATCGCCATAGACGACTATGGCTCGGGACTGTCGTCGCTGTTCTATCTGCAGATGCTGCCAGCAAGCGAACTCAAGATCGACAAGACGTTCATATCCGGACTCGCCTCCAGCCAGCGCGGACCGCTCATCGTGCGATCGACGATCGATCTCGCCCATGCATTGGAAATGGAAGTCACCGCCGAGGGAGTCGATGACCCCTTCGCCTTAGCCCTGCTCAAGGTGATGGGCTGCGACCGTGTTCAAGGTTTCCACGTCTCGCCTCCTTTGCCGCTCGTTGAGCTCATAGAATTTCTTCGCGCTAACGCCGAACGCAATCTATCAGACGTGGTTACGACGCCGTTGAGGATGAACTCAGGCAAATAGAGGGCGTGGTGAATCGATGTTCACCAGCTTCGTTGTCGTGACATCAATCCGCTCCCCTCTAAACCCACGACAGGCCTGATAGAAATCGGGCAGGGGGTTTTTGATCATGCTAAGCCGGAACTGCGCTAAGGCGCGTGCGAGAAGGCGAGCCGTTCTCGTATCCACATCGCTTCTGGCGCTGAGCGCCGGCGCAGCGGCGAACGCGGGGCCAAAGCCCACACCTTTATCGGTGCTGACGCCGACCGCGCCCATCGTTGGAAATGGGCCGGTGTCGCCGCTGTACGGCAATCTCCGCTCCTTCTACGGCAACCTTCGCTCCTTCAGCGGCGACTTGGGGCCGTTCTACGGCAACCTCCGTTCTTTCTATGGAAATTTGCGCTCCTTCCAGGGCCAGGCCGATCCATTCTGGGGAGACATGACGACCTTTTCCACGGGCGCCGGCGCCAACACCAGCAACGTTCCTCTCAATTATGCCGGGCTCGGAGCTTTCGTCACTGATCTTTCGAGTCAATGGAGCACGTTGGGTGCGACATGGTCCAATCTCGGCGCATATTCCGCGTCCAACACGCAGGCCTATGCAACCGTCAACGGCCAGCTGAAGGATCTCGTCTCCAGCTCCTCCACATTCTGGGGCGCGACCGTAACGGCGCGGACCGGGCAATCGTTCAACGACGTCTTCGTCACGCCCCTACTGAGCAAATACGGGATCGACCTCAACGATCCCTCGTCGTTGGCCAAGCTCTCGCCTGTGCAACAATCTCAGTTCATTTACGCCTGGTATGATGGTCTGATGGAATTCACTGGTACCGATCACGTCGACCATTGGATGAGTGAGGTGAACTGGTCACCCTCGTTGACCCAAATCCAAGGCGCCGGCTCCAATAGCATCGTCGGGCTGCTCGACTTCACGATCAAGGATGCACCTGACATCCAGGACAACGTCACGAGTTCGGGGGGTGTCTCGACGTACTCGAAAGGGCACGGCGCCGCCGTCGCCAGCCTGATCGTCGCCGCTCACGACGGCTCGGGCGTCATGGGCATCGCGCCGAACGCCTCGGTAGTGGCCTACAATCCCTTCGACAGCACCGGCACCGCCGCTTGGAGCGACATCTCCAACGGGGCCGTGGCGCTTGGTCAGCACGGCGCGAGCGTGATCAACGCCAGCTTGGGCGTGTCCGGCTACACCCTGCACCCCGATTGGAGCACTGTGTTCACCAACGTCGCGGTTCGGGCCGCCGACAAGAACGCGGTCTTCGTGATCGCCGCCGGCAACGACGGTGTGTCGCAGACGACGAACGTGCCTTGGGATAAGTCCAATGCCTCCTTCATCGTCGTCGGCTCCGTCGATCCGACGCTCACGATCTCCAGCTTCTCGAACCAGCCAGGTTCTGCCTGCCTCACCTATGGCGGCAAGTGCAACGGCGACTACCTGATGAACCACTTCATCACGGCCTCGGGCGAGTGGCTGCTCGTATCTAATGATCAGGGCGGCTTCACGCGTATGTCGGGAACCTCCTTTGCAGCGCCGCTGGTGTCAGGCGCGATCGCACTTCTGCAGGACCGCTGGCCCTGGCTTGCACAACATCCGAAGGATGAGGTCGGCGTCATTTTGCGCTCGGCCAAGGATCTCGGCGCGCCAGGTCCAGATCCCGTGTACGGGGTGGGCTTACTCGACGTCACCGCGTCCCAGTCTCCGCTCAGCTACGACAAGCTCCAGTACTTCCAGTCGAGCACGTCCGCTGTGAAGTCGTTGGGTGGACAGGCTGGAGCCGCTCTTTCGTCCATAGGCGGCCTTGTTCCGATCGCCGCGCCAGCACTCCGTGATCCCAAGCAGCAGGCTACGTGGGAGGCCGGTGGGGTCGCCATCTACGCCTTCGAGCAGCTGACGGAGAGCTATCGGGACTTCGCGATCCCGCTCTCGTCCAAGCTGGTCGGCCAGACTGCGGCGACCGCGTCGGGCCAGCAGATGCCCTTGCAGAGCTACCTGACGAGCAGCTTTATGGTTTGGGCTACGCCCACTGCTCCGGCGGCTCCAGCGCCCAAATCGAAGCTGGCGTTCCTCAACTTTCAGTCCGCGGGTGAGACGCCGCTCTCCGCGCCGGGCGGTCTCAACTTCAGCATGTCCGCGCAGCCGGTCGTGGCTCAGACGGGGTGGCGCTCGAGCTCCAGCCCCTTCGCGACCCGCTTCGCTCTCGCGACGGCCGACGGCGCCTCCGGCGTCAAGTTCGGCTTCGGAGAGGGCGCCAGCGCAGTTGGCGGCGTCACGGGGCTGTCGATGCACTCGGACTACGATCCGACGCAGGGCGGAGGCAATCCGTTGCTCGGTTTCGCCTCCGGCGGGGCCTACGCCGCAGGCGACTACGCCCTGACCAAGACCCTGCGGCTTTCGGCCGGCATGACCACGCGCGACGGTCGGCGCGACCTGGACTCCCTCTCAGTGCAGGATCGCATGGCAGCGCTCGCGGCGGGCGACTACAAGGCCAATGCCGCGCGGGTCGGCCTCACCTGGCGAGCCGCCTCACGGCTCCAGCTGAGCTTTGGCTACTCGCACCTGAAGGAGGCCGACGGCCTGCTGGGCGTTCAGTCCACCGACCGTAATGATTTGCGCGACGGTTCGCAGACCGACGGTCTGGACATGGGCGCCGACATTATGCTGGGCGCCGGCTTCGACCTTTCGGGGTCGGCCACCGTCGGCCGCACGCGCGCTCAGGCGGCCGCTTCGCAGAACCTCGTCGCGGCGCCGGGAGGCATCACCTCCTCGGCCTTTGAGATGGTGCTCTCCAAGACCCAGCTTCTCGGAGACGACCGTCTTCGCCTGAGCCTCTCCCAGCCCGTGCATACCGAGTCGGGGCGGTTGGCCTACTCCGGCGTACAGGTGGTCGATCGCGAGACGGGGGAGCTGGGCGTCGTCACCCAATCCTTCGACGCCGCGCAGAACGCGCGGCCACTGGTGGCCGAGATGCTCTACGCCCGCAGCGTGATGGATGGCGCCGGCGAGGTCGGGGTGTTCACCCGCGCCGAGAACCGTGGTGTCGACCTGCAAGGTCGCAGCGCCCCGGTGGTGATGAGCGGGGCGAAGTTCACCCTTCGCTACTGACGCCGGCGAGCGCCGTAACGGCGAAGGCCCTCCTGGCTTAGCGCGCGCTTAAGCGCTCCCGGCGCAGACTTCTGCAGGCGAGCGGTTGGGGAACAGGCGATGCGGATGAAGAGAGCGGTGCTGGCGTTTGCAGCGGCCTTCGCCATCGCAAACGGAACGGCGGCGGCGGAAAAGGCGCCGAGCGCTTACGCCGCCGAGATCGGCGCGTCGAAGGCTGCGATGGTGGCTCAGCCGCAAGCCGCCTACGAGCACGCGCGTCGCGCCGACGCGCTGGCATTGCAGGCGACGCCATCGCGGGCCCGGGATCTGGACGAGGCGGCTGCGGACTGGCTGACGGGGGAGTCGCTCATACGCCTGAAGCGCCCGAAGGACGCCGAGCCGATCCTCGACCGCGCCCTGGTCACGGTCCGGCGCGCGGCCCCTGGCGTGAAGCTGAACGGCGACCTCTTGCGCTCCCGGGGCGCGGCGACCGCGGCGCTGGGCGATGTGCAGTCCGCCCTCAGCGACTTCCTGGCCGCGTTCCACATTTATCAGCAGGCGAACGAGCCCCGCAGCGAAGCCATGGTGCTGCAGGATGTTGCATCGATCTATTCCGACGCGCGGGACTACGACCACGTCCTCGCCTACAGCCGCCAATCGAATGAAGTCTACTCGAGCGATCCATCCATCACCATGATCGCCCACAACAACCTTGGCTTCGCCTTCAAGGATCTGAAGCGATATCCCGAGGCGGAGGCTGAGTTCCAGAAAGCGCTCTTGGCGGCTGATCAGATCGGAAGCGGATATCTGAAGGCCAACATCCTCACCAACGTCGCCATGACGCAGGAACTTCGCGGCCAACACGCCGCCGCTCGTCAAAGCATCGCACAAGGCTTGCAGCTAGCGCAGGAGGATCCGGAGGCCGCAGGCGAGAAGCCGTCTCTATACGGCGTTCTGGCCAAGATCGACTTCGACTCCGGCGACGCCGCCGCCGCCGCCGCGCTTCTGGCCCGCACCTTCAAAGGGGTAGACCTCGCCAAAAGCTCCATGGACTTCCGCGACTTCCACGAGCTCGCCTCTAAGGTGTACGAGAAGACGGGCGACTCCGGGCTGGAGATCGCTCACCTCAAAGCGTTCAAGCGCCTGGACGACCAGGGCCGCGCCTTGGCCGCCTCCACCAACGCTGCGCTGATGTCTGCGAAGTTCGATTTCGCTAACCAGGACCTCAAGATCGCCAGGCTGAAAGCTGGCGAGCTCGAGCGCGACGTGAAGCTGGCGCGCTCGCAGGCGCGGTTGCGTGCGGTCATCTTGTGCGGCCTGCTGCTGGCTGGCGGAGCGAGCTTGGCGGTCACGCTTGTCGGCTTCCTGTCCATGCGGGCGAGCCGCAACCGCATCCGCGCCGCGAACGCCGAGCTGGGGGTGTCCAACACTGCGCTGGAGAAGGCGCTCAAGGCGAAGACCGAGTTCCTGGCCACGACCAGCCATGAGATCCGCACGCCGTTGAACGGAATCCTCGGCATGACGCAGATCATGCTGGCCGACGGTGCTATAAAGGGCGGCGTGCGCGAACGACTTCAACTGGTGAAGGGCGCGAGCGAGACGATGAAGTCGCTCGTTGACGACCTCCTCGATGTCGCCAAGGCCGAGAACGGTGAAGTGACGCTTCATCCGCAGACGATGGATCTCCAGCGCGTGCTGAACGACACATGCGCCTTCTGGCTCGGTCAGGCCGAAGCCAAGGGTCTCGACCTCTCACTCGACGGAGCCGCGGCCCCACGGTTCATCGTGGCCGACGAGGCTCGCCTGCGGCAGGTGCTGTTCAATCTGATGTCTAACGCCGTAAAGTTCACTTCATCCGGCAGCGTGGTCCTGCACGCGGCCGCCGTCGGCGACGAGTTGGTGCTGCGGGTCGTCGATACGGGCCTCGGCATCGCTGCCAATGAGCATGAGCGCATCTTTGAGCCTTTCACCCAGGTCGACAGTGGCGCCACCCGCCAGTTCGGCGGCACTGGCCTTGGCCTCTCCATCTGTCGCAACATCAGCTCCGCCATGAGTGGGCGCGTGGACGTGGAGAGCTGCGAAGGCGGCGGATCGACCTTCACCCTGACCACCCCGCTGGTCGTCGCCGAAGCGCCCGCCGCCGTCGAACAAGCGCACGACCTCGCTACGGCGGCCGTCCTGGTCGTCGATCCCAACCCTCTCGCCCAGAACATACTGAAGGTGGCGCTGGGCGCCGCTGCCACTTCGGTGACGACGGTTGCGCTGGTGGACGAGGGGCTGGATTATCTCCAGACCGCACGCGCGGACCTCGTGCTCGTGGATGGCGCTGCACTGAATTCGCTGGGGGTCGGTCTTGAAGCCGCGCTCCACCGGATAATAGACGCTGCGCAGGGCGCGCACATTGTCGTGACGTGGCCGCAGAGTGAGGCCGAGGCGGTGGACGCCTTGAAGACGGCCGGCGCGCGGATGGTGGTGTTGAAGCCGGTGTCGCCGGTTGCGCTCATCTCCCAGCTGGCGACCGCCTGGACCAAGGCTCCGTCGCTCGGGGCCATGGCGGCGGCGGCTTAGGATCGCCTTCTCGCCTCCGACCAAATACGCTGTCCGCCGAGATCGGAGACCCCATGCGCGTCCTGTTTGTCGATGATGACGCAATGAACCGACGCGTCGTGCGCGACATGCTAAGCGTTGCGAGCGTCGAGATGGACGAGGCCGACAGCGGCGCGGCAGGCTTGGCGAAGGTGGAGGCCGGCGATTACGACCTGATCCTTATGGATCTGCGCATGCCGGGCATGGACGGTCTGACCGCCACACGCTCTATCCGCGCGCGAGGTGACGCTAAGAGGGGCGTTCCGATCATCGTGGTGACCGCTGACACCGCCCGCGATCTTCGTGAGCAGTGCCTGGAAAGCGGAGCGAATGATTTAGTCCTCAAGCCCGTGGCTATGAACGGCCTTTTTGAGGCTATTGGTAAGGTCATTGTATCCAACGATCAAGAAGGCCTCCTGCTGTGAGACAAGATCTTAGTGGCAGTCTACCACACGTTAGAGGATGACTCTTGCGCGCTTTCAGAATGGGAGCTGCTTGAGAGCCTAGCCGGCAAGATGCTCGCCCGCACTGGCTGCCTGGCCCCACTCGCGGATCGGGCGAGCCAGATCTTGGCGGTTAGAACGCGCGCCGGAGTCGCTGCTGCATTGAGACTTCCGCCTCGGCACGAATGGCGCCGCCCGCTTCGATCGCTGCTCGTGTTCCTTCGGCCTTCAAGCGCACGCACTCCACGATGTTGCAGCCACCTGAGGAAAGAACTGGCGTCGACACCCTACTAGACGCTGCGAGGGGTGCCCCACCACAGGTCCGGGCGCTCAGAAGCTGCGGCGTAAAAGTCGCAAGGCTCCATCCCACCGCTTCCTCGCCACTCGAATAGCCAGAACCAACGCCAACAGCCACCAGCGTGACCGGATCTCTCGACTTACCCTCCGTGGTTTTCGCAGCGACGCCGCAGCCGTGTGGGCCAACGCCACTGCCGCAGCCTAGGCGGCGGACCGCCCTCCCGCTGACTGCGGCTATCGTCATTTGACCTGAAGAGACTCAGACGCGGGCCGCCGAAGCCCGGGCGTCAGCGCCACGAGAATGACCATGGCGGCGGCGATCACGAGGGTGGCCAGGAGTCGGCTGAAGGCGAGGCCGCCGTCAGCGTAGGGCTTGGTGAGCGTGTCGCCAATGGTGGCGCCGAGGGGCCGGGTTAGCACATAGGCCACCCAGAATAGCACAGCCTGCGGCGCCCAGCGCCGCCACTGAAACACCGCGACGATACCGATAAGTCCCGCAAACAAGAGCGCGCCACGCTCGAACCCAAGGTTGAGGCCGGTGTCGTCGGCGGTGAAATCGCCGAGAGCGGTTCCGAGCGTATTGGAGACAAGGATGGTCATCCAGTAGAACATCTCGTCGCGCCATGAGGTGATGTGGTCGGATCGGATCGTGCCGGTGGTCAGCCGCCACGCGAGTAGCAGGGCGAGCACCAGCGTCAGCAGCATGGCCGAGGAAGCGACGTAGCCCAGGTGCAGCGTGCGATCGATGAAGTCAGAGGTCGTGGTGCCGACCGTGGTGGTCGCCACGACAACGAGCCAGTAGATGACGGGATGATACCGGCGGGCTTGGATTTGCGCGATCAGCGTGAGGGCGAAGATGCCTAGAAAAATCAGCGTGGCGACGGCGTAACCAAGCTTAAGGGTCATGGAGAGCGCATCTCCGCCGGTCTCGCCGACAGTGGTTGCGCAGATCTTCACCACCCAAAACATCAAGATCGCCGGCGGGGCCTTGCTCAGCAGCTCGCCGCCGCGGTTTGGACGGCTTCCGCGGCTCATGGACGCGTCATGCCTTTGAACCGCCACTGGTCGCCGCCACCTCTACAGCACGCACACTGCAGCGAGCGGCGAAGCGCGAGCGTGCCGGCCTCGCCGTCTCCCTGCCCCCCACGATGAGCGGCCTGCACCCTCACCGCGCCGGGTCGAACATCAAGAGTCGCAGCGTACCTGGGCGCGGCCTGCGGCGGCCTCCCGGCGTCAAGCTGGGGTCGGTCTCGGCCGCCGCGACGAAGAGCCGGCCACTCGCCGGGTCCACCGCCATGGTGCGCCCGCTCACAGCGGACTGCACCGTCTCAAAGGGCGTGTAGGCGTCAGGTGCGGTCTGCTGGTAGACGCTGATCGTCCCGTCCACGCCGTTGGAGCTGAACACCCGGTGGCGGGTGGAGTCCCATGCGACGGTGTCGCTGCCACGCCCAATCGGCAGGTCGGCGATCTGGCGCCCCGTGTCGGCGTCGACGACCATCAGACGTGCGTTGACGCAGCTCATGAACACGCGACGTCCCGCCGCGTCGACCGCCAGGCCGTGGGGCCGTTCGCAACCCGGCGTGGGCCATCGGCCGGTGACCTTCAGCGCGCGGGCGTCGATCCGAAGCACGTCGCGCCCGCCTTCTCCCGCCACATAGATCGCGCCCCGGCCGTCGCTCGCGCCCGCCTCCAGCTTTTCGCCGGCGGCGATGGTGGCCACGACCGCATCGGTCTGCGGATCGATGACGGTGAGCGACATGGGATCGCCTTCGACCACGAAAATTCGCCCGGTGGCGTTATCGGCGATGATCCCGTCGACGTCGGAAGCGGCGGCTATGCGCTTGGTGGACTTCAGCGTGCGCAGGTCGAAAGCGACCACCTGGCCAAGCTGGCCATCGTCGGTGAACCCCTGGCCAGTGGCGAGCGACACACCCGTTCCGTGCGTACCTCCCGAGACGCCCTCCACCAAGCCAATCACCTTTCCCGCTCGGCCGTCGACCACGGTGAGCCGGTCGCCATGGGCGACGTAGACGCGGCCCGCCTGCGCAACGACATAGTCCCAGCGGTCGGGCGCTCCCAAGGCCACCTCTCCTACAAGCGTGTAGGCAGGCGCGGCGGCCGCGGCTCTGGCCACGCACAATCCCAACAGAGCGGCCAGGAGGAAGATTTTCATTCTAGCGTCCATCAGGCTGAGCTACAGGCGATCGATCTAGACCATTGCAATGCTCGAGGTGGAGTGAATAAAGCTTGCGAGTTTGCAAGAATCGTTAGATGGCTCGACGCCGAAGTGGTGTCGAACATGTCACATCGAGCGGGCGGGCTGTCGAACCGATGAATGACAGTAATGGCAAATCCGTGAAGCGACTAAGGTGGTTGACAATGCAATGTCTTATATTGTGCAGCTGAAGCATGACGGTCGCCAGGCGTGTTTGCGAAGGCTTAGTGCTTAGCTGGTCATTACGGTCCCGCGCTGAACGCCGCCCTAAATGACTATTGTCAGTGATTTACTGGGTAAGCCGCAGTTCGTAGCCAAGCTCCCCGTCGGCGTGACGCCGCAGCAGCCTTCGCGCGACTTGCCCGAGTCCTCGTCGAAGGTGATTACGATGGCCATGTCCTCACGCGAACGCCACGCCTTGCTGGCTTGCAGCTGGCGCACGAGCGCTCCGGCATAGGCGTCGCCCCGGCGGATCAGGGCTGCCAAGTTCGCGGTCCCGTCGCAGTCGGCGGGGATGTTGGCGCCGTGCAGGCCGTGCATCTCGTTGAACTGGTTGGCCACCACGAGCGCAAAGGTGGCAGGCGGTCGTCGGCGATGTCGCGCACCAGCTGGTCGAAGCCGACGATCTTCTCGGCGCGGTGCGGGTCGGTCTGCACGGACGCTAAGTTCAGGAAGCCGGAAAGCTTGGAGGCGTAGAGGGCGGTCTTGCGCGAACCGTCGTCGAAGGCGGAGTCGGAGGCGGTGATCGCCAAGGAGCCCGGCGCGGGGATCGTCTCGTAATATCCCTTCCAGTTCATGCCCGCCTGCTCGAGCTGAGCGCCCAGGTGGGATCCATGCACCTTGTGGTTGACATACCCTGGTGCTGCGGAGCCCCGGAATAAAGGGGTCGACCTTGCCTGGCGTGCAGTAGAAGGCGTCGTCGTCGTGGATGCCGAAGGTGTCGCCGCCGAGCAGGGCGATGTAGTTGGCCTCGCTTGGGTGCACTTCCGCGTAGAGGTGCGAAGACAGTCCGTAACTCTTCGCCAAGCCGGCGATTTCAGGAGCGGCTGCCGAACGATCACCTGGTCGTAGCTCTTGTTTTCCTCCAGGATGGCCACGACGTGCGCGTACTTGGGAGGGCTGGGCTGCCAGCCGCTGTCTCTTGGGGAAGGCGCAAGCGTAGCCGCGGCGGCTAAGGCGAGGGCGACTAGGATCATGGCGAACTCCGTCGACTGCACGGTGACCTAGCCAAGGCAGGCGACAGAATTAAGATGAAGAGAGCGGCAGTCTGGTTTGACGGAGACTTGCGCTTCCGCAAGGAAGCCTTCCGCGCTTGGATCGCCCGCAAAGGCTGAGTAAAGATCCTAGCCTTGAGCCGATCGTAGCGGCGGCTCGTCGCGAACGTCACGGGCGCGCGGCGCCCGCGAGGCCCGAGGGAGGGCGTCCGTTGAAGGTGCTGCTCATCGAGGACGACGCCGGCGTCGCCGCCTCCCTTGCCGCGGTGTTGACCCAGGCGGGCCACGACGTGCGCCAAGCCTGCGATGGCCGGCTCGGCCTGCAGCAGGCGCAGGAGAGCGGCTTCGACGTTCTGGTGGTCGACCGCCTGCTCCCTCGGATCGACGGGGTCGCGCTGGTTCGCGCGCTGCGCACCGCCCAGATCATGACGCCGGTGCTGTTTCTCACCGCGCTGGGCGGACTGCAGGACAAGGTGGAGGGCCTGCAGGCAGGCGGAGACGACTACCTCGTCAAGCCGTTCGCCCACGCCGAAATGCTGGCGCGGGTGGAAGCCCTGGCGCGACGCTCGCCCCTGCATTCGGACCCCGACCTGCTCGAGAGCGGAAGCCTGCGGATTGAGCGGCGCGCCCGCCGCGCCCGCGCTCAGGGAACGCTCCTCGACCTCACCCCCTGTGAGCACCGAGTGTTGGAGCTCCTCATGCTGCACGCCGGCCGGCCGGTGACGCGCGCCATGCTGATCGAGCAAGCGCTCGACCTGGACGCAGACGCGCCGGGCTCGCTGATCGAGCCGCACGTCAGCCGCCTGCGCGCCAAGCTCGCCGCCGTGGGCGCGGAGGAGCAGGTGCGCACCCTGCGCGGCCTGGGCTACGTCCTTGCCGCGATCTAAGCGGGGGCTGCTGCATGCGACCAGCTTCCGGCTGGCGCTGGCGTTGGCGGCGATCTCGCTCGTGCTGTTCGTCGTCGTGGGGGGGCTCGCGCTGGCGGCGCTCCACCACGTGCAGGCCCAGGCGATGGACGCCGCGATCGCCGTCCAGTCGGGCAAGCTGGAGGCGCTCGGCGAACATTCCGGGCTGGACGCCATCGGGCGCTCGGCCTCGGTGCTGCAGCGCGACACCGACGACTGGGAGGTCCGCCTCACTAACGCCCAGGGGCGTCGCCTCGCAGGCGATCTGCCGGCCACGCCGTGGCCCGCCGGCTTCGCCACCCGCACGCTGGTCGAAGGCGACCGGCCGGACGAACCGCCGGAGACGATTCGGGCGCATACCTCGCGCCTGGCCGACGGCGCGGTGCTGACGCTGGGGCGCGATCTCGCTCCCCTGCGCCGCATCGACGCCGAGGCGGCGGCGGTGGTCGGGCTCGCCGCCTTGCTGGCGGTGGGTTCCGCATTGGCGCTAGGCTGGTGGGTCAGCCGCCGGGGGCTGCGGCGCATCGATCAGATGAGCGCCGCCTTGATCGCCTTCGCACGGGGCGATGCGGCCTCACGAGTGGGCGCGCCGCCCGGCGGCGCCTCGGACCTCGACGCCCTGGCCCAGACGCTGGACCGCATGCTGGAGCAGATCGCCGAACTCACCCAGGGCATGCGTCGCGTCTCCGCCTCGGTGGCGCACGATCTCAAGCGGCCGCTGATCCGCCACAACGAGGAGATCGCCGCAGCCCTCGCCAGCGAGGACGACGCGGCCCTGCTGCGCGCCGCGCTCGTCGCCGCGGGGCGGCGCACCGACGAGGTGCTCGCCATCTTCGACGCCATGCTGCGCCTGGCCGAACTGGACGCCGGCGCGCCCGGTCTGCCGCGCGAGCCCGTCGACCTGCAGGCGGTGGCCGAGCGCGTGGTCGCCGCCTACGCGCCCCGGGCCGAAGACGAGGGCCGCCGGCTCTCGCTTCGCGAAGGCGCGTGCGTGAGCGTCAGGGCCGACGCTCGACTGCTCAGCCTGATGCTCGCCAACCTGGTGGACAACGCGCTGGTCCACACGCCGCCGGGCGCCTGGATCGAGGTGGAGGCTGCTTCCGCGCCGCCGCGGCTCACTGTTCGCGACGACGGCACGGGCGTGCCCGCCGCCGATCTCGAGACGATCTTCAGACCCTTTCACCGCGGCGACGCCGCACGCACCAACCCCGGCTCGGGGCTGGGCTTGGCGCTGGTGGCCTCAGCGGCGCGGGCGTTCCGCGCCACGGCGCAGGCGCGGTGCGGTGACCGCGGGTTCGAGGTGTCGGTGATCTTCGCGGAGCCCTCCAAGGCGGCGGAGGCGCGGAAAAGCTGATGCCGCGGGCGTTCTCCTCCTGCGACGGGGCGCCGCGGGCGAGGGCGGCCTTCGCGGCGCTCGCGATGAGCTTGATCTTGGCGGTCGTTGGACCGGCAGCAGCTGGTCCACCTTATCTGAGCGACGATCCCGAGCCGACCGACCCCGGCCACTGGGAGATCTATAATTTCGCGACGGGCGCCCATGGCGCTCCCGGGCTCGCCGGCGCGGCGGGCCTGGATCTGAACTACGGCGGCGCGAAGGACCTGCAGCTCACCATGGTGCTGCCCGTCGGCTTCGACGACGCCGGCAGCCGGGGCCTGGCCGCCCTGCATGGCGGCTTCGGCGACGTCGAGCTGGCGGCCAAGTACCGCTTCACACATCAGGCGCCGGGCGGCTGGCTGCCGGACCTCAGCGCCTTTCCCCGCCTCTACGCGCCCACCGGCGATCGCCGCTTCGGCTCCAGCCACGTTGGGCTCCTCTTGCCGGTGTGGGCGCAGAAGGACTTCGGAGCGTGGTCGATGTTCGGCGGCGGCGGCTACCAGATCAATCCCGGTGCGGGGCGGCTGAACTTCTGGCAAGGCGGCGTCGCGCTCGCGCGCGCGCTAACCCCGCGCCTCCAGCTGGGCGCCGAGGTCTTCGCCCAAGGCGACGATGCGCCGGGAGACGGCGGTTACGTCACCACCAACTTCGGCGTCGTCTACCGCCTCGTCGAGCATTGGTCGCTGCTCGCCTCCGCCGGTCCGAGCTGGAACCACCGCGCGGCGGACGGAGAGATATTCTACGTCTCCCTGAAGGCCGACTATTGAGCGCCCCCGCACAGAGCCGCAGGAGCCGACGGCGTTACGGATCGGGGCTTCGTCCTCCAACGGGCGCGTCGAGGACGGCGAGACGGGCGCCGTCCGCGCGGGCGTATAAGGCGATGCATGGGGCGTGAGGAACAGCCGGAGGCGGGGGGCGGGGCGGCGCTGATGGCCGCCTACCTGCGCGACCGCGAGGACCTCGTGCGCGCCTTCGCGCCTCGCCTGCGCTCGCGCGAGGCGGCGGAGGACCTTGTGCAGGAACTCGGCTGCAAGCTCGCCGAACTCGGCGACCTCGAGGCGATCGAGCGGCCGCGCGCTTATCTGCATCGCCTAGCGATGAACCTCATGCTCGATCGGCGCCGTCACGACCGCCGCGCCGGAGAGCGCGATGGCGCTTGGCGCGAGGGCGAGGTCGTCGTGTTCGGCGCAGAGCCGGTGGCCGAGACTCCCTCGCCGGAAGTCGTCGCGGGCGCGCGACTGGAGCTGCAGCGTCTGCTGAGGGCGCTGGACGAGGCGCCGCCCAAGGCGCGCCGCGCCTTCGAGCTGCACAAGCTCGAAGGACACAGTCACGCAGAGACCGCTCGCTTGATGGGAATCAGTCGCAGCGGCGTCGAGAAGCATATGATGGCTGCGCTGAAGCTCCTGACCGCGAGGCTGCGATGAGCGCGGGCGATCGCGCGCACGCGGAGGCCGCCGCCGAGTGGGTGGTGCGCCTTTCGTCCGAGGAGGCCGGCCCCGACGCGTGGGCGGCCTTTCAGGCGTGGCTCGACGATGAGACGGGCGCCCGGGAGGACTACGACCAGGCGCTCGATGCGTGGCTCCTGGCGCAGGTCGGCGATCGGCGACGGAAGCGTGCGCCGATGCGCGAACTCGTGCGGGGCGGAGGCCGGGGGTGGGCGGCGATCGCCGCGGCACTTGTCCTGGTGCTGCTTGGCGGAGCGGGCGGCTGGCTGGCTTGGCGTTCGTCACCCTCGACGGTGCTGCAGACCGCAGCCGACGAGCGGCGCAGCTTCCATCTGGCCGACGGCAGCACCGTCGCGCTCGGAGGGGACAGCCGGGTGGTGGTGGAGATGGGGCCGCGGCGGCGCACAGCGGTGATGAAGCGGGGCGATGCGGTGTTCCAGGTGGCCTCGCTAGGCCTGCGTCCCTTCGAGGTGGTCGCCGGCGACGACGCCTTGCGCGTGGTCGGCACCGAATTCGGCGTGCACCGCCGTGACGGGAGGCTGCGCGTGGTGGTCCGCCACGGCCTAGTGGCCATTGGCCCTGCGCAGGGGGACGACGGCCCGCGGGTGCGACTGCCCGCCGGCAGCGAGCTGAACCATGTGGAGGGGACCAAGACGTTCCAGGTCAGCGAGGCGGTTCCGTCGTCCGATTTCGACTGGCGAGGTTCGACGAACGTGAAGCCTTGAGGCGGAGCGGGCGCGGCGGCGTCTGTCTGCACGAGCCGCCACCTAAGGCGGCGCTTCCGGACCCAAGCCGTGCGCCCTGTCCTCGATGATCGCCCGGCGAGCCCCTGGTGAGGGGGGCCGCGCTTGCCCTGCCCATCGTGCTGGCGCTCACAGGGGCGGCGCGGGCCGACAAGGTCCCGCTGATCAGGCTCACCGGGGCGCAGGAGAAGGCACTCGGCCTCAGGCTTCGGCGCGTGGAAGCGGCCGAGTCGCGGCCGCTGGCGCACGTGCCGGCCACCTTCACGCCGCCGGCCAACAGCCGCGCGGCGGTGGTCGCGCCCTATCCCGGCGTGGTGACCCGTGTGGCGGTGGTGGAAGGGCAGAGCGTGCGCCGTGGCCAGGTGCTGGCGTCCATGTTCAGTCGTGACGCCATCACCGCCGCCGCCGAACTCGCCCAGGCCAATGTGCAAACGCAGGTGGCCGCCCAGGCGCAGCGCCGCACCGCAGAGCTGGTGCGTGAAGGCATCGTCGCCGGCGCCCGCGGCGAGGAGGCGACAGGCAGGCTGCACGAGGCGCAGGCCATGGCCCACGCCAAGGCGCTGGGCGTGCGCGCCGCAGGGATCGACAGCACGGGCCACTACACGTTGAAGGCGCCGTTCGAAGGGCGCGTGGCGCACGTGGGCGTCCAGGCCGGCCAGGCGCTGGGCGCGGGCGAGACGGGCTTCATCGTCGACCGCACCGACCGCATCCAGGCGATGGCCTCCCTCCCCGCGAGTATGGCCGGCAAGGTCGCGGTGGGCGACCGCGCGGTGGTGGACGGTGCCGAAGGCCGCGTGGTTTCGGTGGGCGCCCAGATCGACCCCAAGACGCGCTCGCTCTCCCTGCTGGCCGAGGTCCCGCCGCAGTCGGGCTTCATCCCCGGGCGCGCCACCTCCATCGACACTTTCGACAAGGGCACGCGCGGCCTCCTGCAGGCGCCGCGCGGCGCGCTGATCCGCGTGAGCGGGCGCGACGTGGTGTTCGTGCGCCGGCCCGATGGCTTCGTGCCCACGCCCGTGAAGGTCGAGGGTTTTGCCGCCGGCGTCATGGCCTTCCGCGCCGACATCAAGCCGGGCACGCCGGTGGCGGTCTCGGCGGTGAGCGAGCTCAAGAACCTAGCCGAGAAGTGACGTGCTGAAGCGCCTTGTCGATGTCGCGGTGGCGCAGCGGTGGCTGGTGCTGCTGTTCTTCACCGCCACCGCCATCGCGGGCGGCCTGGCCATCCGCGGCCTTCCCATCGACGCCTTTCCCGACGTCTCGCCCGTGCAGGTGCAGATCATCTACAACGCGCCTGGGCTGACCCCGCAGGAGGTCGAGAGCCAGGTCACCGTGCCGCTGGAGATCCAGATGCGCGGCATCCCCAAGACGCAGATCATGCGTTCGACCTCGAAGTACGCGGTCTCGATCCTGACCGTCGACTTCACCTCCAAGGCCGACCTCTACTGGGCGCGCGAGCAGGTGTCGGAGCGGCTGAACGCGGCCAAGGACCTGCTGCCCGCGGGCGTGTCGGGCGGCCTCGCGCCCATCGCCACGCCGCTCTCCAGCGTGCTGATGTTCACCGTCGAGGGCGGCGACCTCGACCTGCGCCAGCGCCGCAGCCTGGTGGACTGGACGCTGCGCCCGGCCCTGCGCGAGGTCCTGGGCGTGGCCGACATCAACGCGCTCGGCGGCTTTGTGAAGGCCTTCGAGGTGCAGCCCGACCCCGCCGCCCTGGCGCGAGCGGGCCTCAGCATCTCCGACCTGCGCGACCAGCTGATGAGCGCCAACCGCGACACCGGCGCGGGCCGGCTGGACGGCGACGACCAGGCGCTGATCGTGCGCAGCATCGGCGCGATCAAGACCACCGACGATCTCGAGAACACCACCGTGCAGCTGCACGACGGCGGCCATGCGCGCCTGGGCGACCTTGCGACGGTGAAGATCAGCGCCCTGACCCGCTACGGCGCCGTATCCAAGGACGGCGCCGGAGAGGCGTCCGAGGCCATCGTCGAGACCCTGCGCGGGGCGGACGCCAACACGGTGATCCACGACGCCCGCGCCAAGCTCAAGGAGCTGCAATCCGAGCTGCCCAAGGGCGTGCACCCCTACATCTTCTACGACCGCTCCGAGCTGATCCACGAGGCGGTGCACACGGTGGTCGAGGCGCTGCTGGAAAGCATGCTCTTCGTGGTCGCCATGCTGTTCCTGTTCCTGCTCGACGTGCGCGCCTCCTTCGTGGTGGCGCTGAGCCTGCCCATGGCGGCGCTGATCACCGTGCTGATCATGCGGGTGACGGGTCTCTCGGCCAACCTGATGAGCCTGGGGGGCCTGGCCATCGCCATCGGCATGCTGGTCGACGGCGCGGTGGTGATCGTGGAGAACGCCACCGAAGCCCTGGCGCATGACCGGGGCGAGCACTCCCGCCGCAAGATCGTCGCCGACGCGGCCAAGGAGGTGGTGCGCCCCACCTTCGCGGGCGTGCTGATCATCTGCCTGGTGTTCACCCCGCTGCTCTCCCTGCAGGGGCAGGAGGGCAAGATGTTCCGCCCCGTGGCGGTGATCATCGTCTACGCCCTGGCCGCCTCGGTGCTGCTGAGCCTGACCTTCACGCCCGCCGTGGCCTCGCTGCTGCTCAAGACGGCCAAGCCCCCCCAGCACGGCCACAAGGCCAAGGCGCCCAAGCCGACCTGGCTGATGGGCAAGATCACCCCGCCCTATGAGCGCCTGCTCAAGGCCTCGCTGGGACGGCCGCGGCTGGTGGTGGGCTCGGCGCTGGCGGGGATGGCGCTGGCGGTGGTCGGCTTCTTCTTCGTGGGCAAGAGCTTCATCCCGACGCTCGACGAGGGCACCATCGTCATGCAGCTCACCAAGCAGCCCTCCGTCGACCTCGCCCATTCGGTGGCGATCGACGGCTCGATCCAGAAGGCCATCCTGGCGGAGGTGCCCGAGGTGCGCGACGTGGTCAGCCGCACCGGCGCCGACCAGCTGCGCCTCGACCCCATGGGGCTGAACGAGACCGACACCTTCATCATGCTCAAGCCCAAGGTGGACGGCCACAAACCCAAGTCCGACGCCGTGGTCGCCCACCTGCGCAAGATCATGACGCGCTATCCGGGGGTGGACTCCTCCTTCACCCAGCCCATCGAGATGCGCACCGACGAGATGCTGACCGGCGCGCGGGGCGCTGTGGTGGTGAAGATTTACGGCAAGGACCTGGACACCCTCTCCAAGCTGGCGGTGCAGGTGCGCGACGTGGCGGGGGCCGTGAAAGGCGCCTCGGACCCCATAACGCTGGCCAAGGACCGGCTCTCCTACCTCGAGCTCGACACCGACCGCATGCGCGCGGGGCGCTTCGGTCTCACCGTGCAGGCGCTGCAGGACGACATGCAGGCCATGCTGGAGGGCGTGGAGGCGGGCGTCGTGCGCGAGACCGACCGGCGCACGCCCATCCTCATCCGCGCGCCGCAGGAAATGCGCGCCCACCCCGAGAGCTTCGCCCAGACCGAGATCCCCACCGCCGACGGCGGCATGGCGCACGTGGAGGACGTGGCCGACGTGCATCGCCGCGACGGTCCGGTCCTGGTCGAGCGCGAGAACGGCGAGCGCGACGCCAGCGTGCAGATCAACGTCAAGCACCGCGCGCTCGTCGCCTACGTGAAGGACGCGCAGAAGGCGGTGGCGCAGAAGGTAAAGCTTCCGCAAGGCTACCGCCTGCAGTGGGGCGGCCAGTTCCAGGAGCAGAAGCGCGCCATGACGCGCATCCTGCTGGTGATCCCCATCGCGCTCACGCTGATCTGCGTGGTGCTCTACCTGGCGCTGGACTCGGTTCGCCAGATGCTGCTGATCATGTCGAACGTGCCTTTCGCCCTGGTGGGCGGCATGCTGACGCTGTGGGCGTCGGGGCAGTACCTCTCCGTGCCGGCCTCGGTGGGCTTCATCGCGCTCCTTGGCATCGCCGTGCTCAACGGGCTGGTGCTCGTGGACCACTACGACGCGCTGCTGAAGCAGGGGATGGAGGTTAAAGAGGTCGTCGTCGAGGGGGCCAAGCGGCGCCTGCGGCCGGTGCTGATGACCGCGACGATCACCGCACTCGGCCTCGTGCCGCTGCTGTTCGCCAGCGGAGCCGGCTCTTCGGTGCAGCGGCCGCTGGCGGCGGTGGTGGTGGGTGGCCTGGTCACCTCAACCATGCTCACGCTGGTCATGCTGCCCATGCTGTTCCTGCGCTACGGCGTGGCGCCGCAGGACAGGGACAAGGCGAAGGCGGCGCACGCATGAGGCGCCTCCTCCTCGCCGCGAGCATCCTGGCGCTCTCGCCGTCGTTCGCTGCCGCCCAGTCGGCGGGCGCAGCGCCGCAGCCGATGGGTTCGACCGCCGGCATGGGGCCGTCGATGAGCGTCTCGCCGCCGCCGCCCTCGCCGCCGCCGCCGGCCATGCCCGCCACCGACACGCCGACCTACGCCTCGCCCGCCGTGCTGGCCGCCCCGCCGCGACCGCGCGCCTCCAGCCCTGATGCGGCCCTGCCGCCAGAGCCCCTGGCGCGGGCCGCACTCGAAGCGCACCCCGACGTAGTCGCCGCCAAGGCGCGCCTGGCGCAGGCCCGCGCCGAGGCCGAGCGCCTGCGCGTCGGCGAGTACGAGACCACCTTCGACGGCGGGGCGGGCGTGCGCCACGTGTCGGACTACTACGCCCCGCCGATCCGCCCGCCGGGCGCGCTGGTGGGCGAGGGCTACATCGGCGCCCAGCGCACCTTCCGCCTGCCCGGCAAGGCCCGGCTCGACCGCCAGACCGGCGCGCTCGGCGTCGAGACCGCCGCCGACGAGGTGGACGATGCGCGCCACCAGACCGGCCAGGCGCTCGCCGACGCCTGGTTCGCCTGGGTGCGCACCTCCGCCCAGGCCGACCTCGACCGCCGCACCATCGAGGGCGCCCGCACCGCCGGGGCGGCGCTGAAGCGGCGCGTGGAGCTGAAGGACGCGGCGCCGCTGGAGCTCGACCAGGTGCTCTCGGCCGAAGCGGTGACGCAGGCCAAGGCCGCAGCCTCGGCCGGCGAGGCGCGTCAGGCGCGCATCGCCCTGGCCCAGGGCTTTCCCGAACTATCCCTGCCCGCCCATGCGCCGGTGCTGCCCGATCCGGTCACGCCTTCCGATCCCCCTGGCGGCTGGCAGGCCACGATCCTCGCGCGCAGCCACGAGATCCGCATCGCCGAGCTCAAGGCGCAGGAGCAGCGCACCATCGCCGCCCGCGCCCGGCTGGACGAGCGCCCCGACCCCACCTTCGGCGTGCGCGCCTTCGATGAGCAGGGCGACCGCGAGCGCGGCGGCCAGCTCACCTTCTCCATCCCCTTCGGCGGCGCGCGCCGCAGCGCCATCGCCGCGGGCGAGACCGCAAAGGCCGGCGCCCTGGAGGCGCAGGCCGTGCGAGTGCACCGCGAGATCGACGCCCTCGCCGGCCAGGACGTGGCGGCGGTGGACACCGCCCTCCTGGGCTGGCGCGCCGGCCAGGCCGCGGCGGACGCGGCGATGCGCGCGGCGCGCCTCCAGCAACGCGCCTACCAGCTGGGCGCCATTGACCTGTCGCAGACGCTGCTCTCCAACGGCTCGCTCTACGACGCCCTGCGCGCGGAGATCGACTTCCGCACCGCCGCCTGGGCCGCCGTCACCAAGCTCCGCCTTGACGCCCACGCCCTGTGGGCGGACGCAGAGTGACGCCGCCTCGGTTCGCGCGGTGCGGGTGAAGCCGTGTTCGAATTTGTCGCCCACCTCGTCGAGCATGGAGGCGCGCCCGGCGTCTTCCTTCTGATGATCGTGGAGAACGTCTTCCCGCTGCTGCCCTCCGAACTGATCATGCCGCTGGCGGGCTTCGTCAGCACCGCCCGCGGCATGACGTGGTGGGCGGCGGTGCTGGCGGGTACGGCGGGGTCGGTGCTGGGCTCGCTGGTCTGGTATGGCCTGGGCCGATGGCTCGGGCTGGAGCGGCTGCTGCGCTGGTCGGCGCGCCACGGCCGCTGGCTGACGCTTACTCCCGCCGAGCTGCGGCGCGCCCACGGCTGGTTCCAGCGTTGGGGATGGTGGGCGGTGGCGGTCGGCCGCTGCCTGCCGGGCGTGCGCGGGGTGATCTGCATCCCTGCAGGCCTCGCCGCCATGCCGTTCGGCGCCTTCCTCGTCTCCGGCACGCTCGGGGCGCTGGCGTGGTGCGCCCTGCTGGTGGAGGCTGGGCGTCTGCTGCGGTCTGAATACGACCGGGTGCAGGCCTGGCTCGACCCCGTGGGCGTGGGCTTCCTGATCGTGTGTCTCTCGACGTATCTCTTCCGCGTGGCGACCTTCCGCGCCGACGGGGACCGGGCCTGATGCGCGCCTTCGACGACCTCTCCGAGCGCGAGGTGTTGGCGCTGGCCATCGCCAACGAGGAAGAGGACGGGCGCATCTACGCCGACTTCGCCGAGCACCTGCGCGAGCATTACCCCGACAGCGCGCGGGTGTTCGAGGATATGGCGAGCGAGGAGGACGAGCACCGCCGCGCGCTGCTTGACCTCTACGCCGATCGTTTCGGCCGCCACATCCCCTACGTCACCCGGCGCGAGGTGCGCGGCATGGCGGCGCCCGCCTCGCCCCGGCAGGTGGCGCTGCGCGGCGTCGACGCCGTGCGCGAGCAGGCGCGGCGCATGGAGGAGAACGCCGGGCGCTTCTACCGCCAGGCCGCCGCCCGCTCCACGGACGCGGGCGTGCGCAAGCTCCTGGGCGACCTCGCGGTGGCCGAACTGGAGCACCTGCAGACGGCGGGCGCGATCGAGGCGCATCGCCTGCCGGGAGAGCGCCGCGGCAGCGAGGACGACGCCGCCAGCCGCCGCTTCGTGCTCCAGATCGTGCAGCCGGGTCTCGTCGGCCTGATGGACGGCTCGGTCTCCACCCTGGCGCCCGTGTTCGCCGCGGCGTTCGCCACCCACCTGCCGTGGAACGCCTTCCTCGTGGGCTTGGCCGCCAGCCTGGGCGCCGGCATCAGCATGGGCTTCGCCGAGGCGCTGGCCGACGACGGCAAGCTCTCCGGCCGCGGCGCGCCGCTGCTGCGCGGCGTGGTCTGCGGGCTGATGACCACGGCCGGAGGCATCGGCCACACCCTGCCGTTCCTCATCCCCGACTTCTGGCCGGCCATCTGGATCGCCGGCGGCGTGGCGGTGGTTGAACTGGGCGCGATCGCCTTCATCCAGTGGCGCTTCATGCAGACGCCGCCTCTATCGGCCGCCGCCAAGGTGCTGCTCGGTGGAGCACTGGTGCTGGCGGCTGGCATCCTGATCGGAGGTGGCTGAGTTGCCCATGCGCTTCGATGCGAACGCTTTCAGCCACGCCGTCGGCGCGGCCATGCTGGTGATCTGGCTTGCGCGTTTCGTCGCTGTTCAGTTTCCCGAGCGCAGAGTATGGCTGAGAGCCATGGCCTTTCGAGCTCTAGGCTCGGGCCGGTGAGCCGACATGTACCGCTACGTGGCGGCCGCTTCGTTTAGACAGCTCGGAGGCGGCTTCCGGCTTTTGGATCGGCTAGCAGTGATTTTCGATCGGCGCGCAGCCGTTCCAGCTCTCCAGACCGACAGCGGTGATGTGCCCGACCGCATGAAGCAAATTCCACGGCTCGATGGCAGCTTACGTGCATGAGTAACCATGAAGTTGGTGCGCCGGGGCCGCGGCTGGTGGTGTTCGCCAAGCGCCCCGTTGCGGGCGAGGTGAAGACGCGGCTGGCGGCGACCATCGGTGCTGAGGCGGCGCTCGCACTCTATGTCGACCTCCTGGGCGGTCTCCTCGCTCGGCTCGACGGCGCAGGCGCGTGGCGGCTGGAGATGGCCGTTTCACCCGATGCGGCGGTGGGAGACGACACCGCTTGGCCGCGGATGCTCCCACGCTTCGGTCAGGGCGACGGCGACCTGGGCGCACGGATGGGGCGGGTGCTGGCGCAGGCGAGCCAGTGTGCGCCCGTGCTCATCGTCGGCAGCGACGTGCCGGGCCTGGGGGTCCTTGAGGTGAAGGCCGCCCTGGAGGCGCTTACGCGGTCCGACATCGTGTTGGGTCCAGCCCCCGATGGCGGCTACTGGTGCATTGGCGCGCGCCGGCCACCACCAGCGGGCCTCTTCGAAGGCGTGCGCTGGTCCACCGCACACGCGCGCGCCGACACCCTGGCCAACGCCGAGGACCTCAGCGTCGAGGTGCTCGACTTAGAGCTCGAGGACGTGGACGACGAGGCCAGCTGGCGGCGGTGGCGCGCGCGAGGCTGACTCTCCGCAGTCAGCCGCTGCAGGAAGCGCCACCCAGCACGCAGAAGCGCGCGCAGTGGGGGTGGTTCAGCGCCACAGGGCGGTCGGCCTCCGCTAGGGTTGCGCCCAGCTCGAAGTGCGTATCGTAGGGCAGGAGCGTGCAGCTCACCACCGCCGGCCGCTCGGCCCCGCGGCGCTTGATCACCATGCGCGAGGTGGCGCACATCACGCTCGCGGGAGACGTGCCGAGGATGCTCCAACAGGCTTCGGTGATCTCGGGCGTGTCCACCGCCGCGTCCATCTCGGGGAAGAGCACGAGACGCTGCGGGTCGGCGGCGTCGATCGCCAGGCCCTCCGCGGCGAACAGCTGCGCATAGCCGGCGCGGGCCTGCTCCGGCGTCTCCTGCGCCCAAAGGAGGCGCGCGGCCACGGCGAGGTCGAACCCACCGGCGTTCAGCCACCGCAGGCCCTCCATGGTGGGGCTCCAGCTGCGCGCGCCGCGCACCGCCTCGTGGCGCCCGGGCGTCCAGTGGTCGAGGGAGACGCGCACGGCCAGGCGCCCGGGAAAGCGGCGGTGCAGGCCGGCCAGCGCGTCAGCGTGGCGCTGCATCGGGCGCATGGCGTTGGTGAGCACGAGCACCCGCCAGCCGCCGGCCATCGCGTCCTCCAGCAGGTCTTCGATGTAGGGGTTCATAAACGGCTCGCCGCCGGTGAAGCCGACCTCCTCCAGCTCCGGGCGGGTGAGGCGCGCCTCGTCGAGGAAGCGGCGAGCCTCCTCGCGGGTGATGTAAGCGAGGGCGTCGTTGCGGGGCGAGCTGTCGATGTAGCAGCCCTCGCAGGCGAGGTTGCAGAGTGTGCCGGTGTTGATCCACAGGGTGCGCAGCGCCTGCAGGGCGACATGCGCGCGCGGTTGGCCCGCGGCGGTGACGTGCGGGTCGCGGAACTTCTCCGGCGCGAGCAGCATGGCTTAGACGTGAGCGCGCGGGCGCTTGTGCGCAAGGCTCAGCAATACCAGCGCGCCAAGCGCGATGCCGGGACGCCCAGGATGTGCAGCACGAGGATGGCGCCGTTCTTCAGCTGCCGGCGCAGCAGGCCCTCGGCCTCGAAGCGCCTGGCGGAGGTCGTGACAGCCGCCGGGCTTTTGGCGAAGCCGCCACAGCGCTTGAGCGCGCGCCGCAGCGCCACGTCCTCCAGCAGCGGCCAAGGCGCGAAGCCGCCGACGGCCTCGAAGGCCTCGCGGCGCGTGAAGATCGCCTGATCGCCGAACGTCGTCCAATAGCTCTCCGCCCGGCTCGCCGCCGCGTAGAGGTCGAGCAGCGGGTGGCGGCGATCGAAGCGCAGGCGAAAGGCGCCCGCGCAAACGCCGGTGGCCAGCACCTCGCCCATGCGGGCCGCCGCGTTGGGCGGGAGCCGCGTGTCGGCATGCAGGAAGAGCAGCACGCGCGCATCGCCCGCCGCCGCCGCGCCCACCGCCAGTTGCGAGGCGCGCCCGCGGAGCGCCCGTACGAGGATCACGCCGGGGCGCTCCGCCGCCAGCTCGGCCGAATGGTCAGTGGAGCCGCCGTCGGCCACGACAATGCGGCCGAAGTCCTGGGCGGCGAGGTCGTCGAGCAAAGCGGGGAGGCGCACCGCCTCGTTCAGCACGGGCACGACCACCGCCACGTCGGCGGGATCGAGCGCGGATGCGGTCCGTTGCCCTGCCATGCCCCGCGACGCCCGCGCGCCCTTCTCCAAGCCGTCAGCCTCCTGGCTCATGGGCGGGGTGCTCATCGCGACCTACACCGCCTTGATCTGGGCTGAGGAGGCGCGCCCGCTACGCCGCCAGCGCCAGCCCAAGCTCTCGCGCGACCTACGCAACGTGGGGCTGGCGCTGATGAGTGGCGCGGTTCTGGCGGTGCTGCAAGCGCCCTTCGCCGCTCCGCTCACCCGCTTGGTGGAGCGACGGCGCATCGGCCTCCTCAAGCTCCTGCGTCCGCCAGGCTGGATCGAGCTGCCGCTGGCGGTGGTCCTCATGGATTACACCCTCTACCTCTGGCACGTGTGGACGCACAAAGGCCCGCTGTGGCGTTTCCACCAGGCCCATCACACCGACCTCGACATGGACGCTTCGACGGCGGTGCGCTTCCATTTCGGCGAAATGGCCGCCTCCGTGCCCTACCGCCTGCTGCAGATCGCCGTGATAGGCGTGGGGCCGCGCGCCTTTTCGGTGTGGCAGACCTTCCTCATAGCCTGCATCGCCTTTCACCATTCCAACCTCGCACTGCCGCCCTGGCTGGAGCGGTGGATCGCGCCGGTGCTGGTCACGCCGCGCAACCACGGCATCCACCACTCCACCGTGCGCGAGGAGACCGACAGCAACTGGTCCAGCGGGCTGACGCTGTGGGACCGGCTGCACGGCACCCTGCGCCTCGACGTGGCTCAGGAGGAGATCACCATCGGCGTGCCTGCTTGGCGCGACCCGGCCGAACTCGATCTGATCGGCGTGGCGGCCATGCCCTTCGGCCCGCAGCGTCCATCCTGGCGGCTGCCCGGCGGCGAGCGACCGCGGCGCGGGCCGCACGCCTCCTCGGTGTTCAAGCGCGCGCGCGCCCGATGAACGGCATCGCCGCCGCCGCGGGGCTGGAGCCGCCGCTCCACCCCTACACGACCGCGCGGCGGCTCGCGGCCGAGGCGCTGGGCACGGCGCTGCTGCTGGCCGTGGTGGTGGGCTCCGGCATCATGGGCCAGCGGCTGTCGGGGGGGAACGACGCGTTGGTGTTGCTGGGCAACACGGTCTCCACGGGAGCGGCGCTGGTGGTGCTGATCACCGTCTTCGCACCAGTCTCGGGTGCGCACTTCAACCCGGCTGTGACGCTCGCCTTCCTCGTCAAGCGCGAGATCGGCGTGGGACTGGCGCTGGGCTATCTGGCCGCGCAGGCGGCGGGTGCGATCCTGGGCGTTTGGACGGCGCACCTGATGTTCGGCGAACCAATGCTGCAGGTCTCCACCCACGCACGCAATGGACCCGCGCAGGCGTTCAGTGAGTTCGTCGCCACCTTCGGGCTCCTCGCCACCATCTTGGACTGCCTGCGCTTCCGGGCGGAGTTCACGCCGGCGGCGGTGAGGCTCTACATCACCTCGGCCTATTGGTTCACCGCCTCCAACTCCTTCGCCAACCCGGCGGTGACGCTGGCGCGCAGCCTCTCGAACACCTTCGCCGGCATAGCGCCCGCCGATACGCCGGCCTTCATCGCCGCGCAGGTCGCAGGCGCTCTGGCGGCGGTCGGTGTGTTCGGCTGGCTGCTGAAGGAGCGGCGGCCCGTCGCCTGACGCTCAGCAGCACCCACTCGACGCCGCGGGTCCGCTCGCGGCCGTCGCGTCGAAAGGCGATGACGTGCCGCAGCCCTCGAACACGCCATAATGGCGCTCAAAGTCGCCGATGAAGTCGAACCATGGGGCGAAGCGCGTCTCGTGCAGCATTTTCCAGGTGTTGCCGCACACCGGGACCACACGCCCCGCCTCGATGTCGTGGTGCTTGTCCAGCTTGAACACGAGCTCGGCGCCCGGCAGGCCGCCGCGATAGCGCACCGCCTGACCGTAGTCTTCGCAGAGCGGCTCCAGCCCCTCCAGCTTCCACAGCCGAAAGGTGGCTGCGAAGAAGCGCACGGGCGCGGTGCGCGCCTTCACCTGCGGGTCGGAGATCGCCAACGGACGGTCCGACACCAGCCGTGGGTCGGCGAAGCCCACCGCCTTGGCCAGGGTGTGGAAGTCGTTCCAGTAGAGCGCGCCGGCCAGGCATTCGCCGCGCAGCACCGGGTCGGCCAGAAGATCGTGCGGTGGTCGGCGATCGGCGTAGACGTCGGAAAAGTAGAGTTCGCCGCCCGGCTTGAGCAGGCGATGCGCCGCGGCGAACACCGCCGCCTTGTCGTGCACGAGGTTGATCACGCAATTCGAGACGATCACGTCGAAGCTGGCCGCCTCCAAGCCCAGCGCATCGAGGCGGGCGATGTCGCCCTCCAGGAACTCGGCGTTGGAGCGGGCGTAGCCGAACCGCTCGCGGTGCCAGTCGAGATGGCGGCGCGCCACAGCGAGCTGTTCGGGCGTGGCGTCCACCCCCACGACCGAGCCCGCCTCCCCAACCATCTGCGCCAAAACGTAGGCGTCGCGTCCGGATCCTGAGCCAAGGTCAAGCACCCGAGCGCCCCCAAGCGCCAGCGGCGCGATGAGGCCGCACCCATAATAGCGAGCCAGCACATCTTCGTGCACGTTCGCCAGCGCCGCCTTCAGAGTTGGGTTTGGCCTCTCGGAGGTCGTGCAGGCGTCGGTCCTGAGATCGCCCGAGCTGGACAGCACCTCGCCGTAGTACGCCTGGATCGATTCCAGGTCGGCCCCGACCCGCTGCGCGTCGTCCATGGCACCGCTCCACAAGCTCACAAGATCGTAGCGCAAAGCCGCTCATTCCGCAGCGGCGTTGAAGCCGAGCGGGAGAGGTCCCGCAGAGGCAGGCGAGCGCCATGAGCTGCCTTTGGAACCGCTTCGAGAAGCCGACATTAGCGGCGCCTTGGCGCGAGGCGATTTGATGGCCGTGATCTGGAGGCTGTCGCTGTGCGCCTCAATCTGCTCCGTCTGCTTTGCCCACGTTCACAGGTGCTCACCTTAGCCCTGGGCGTGGTTGGCAGGAAGGTGGCCGCACCTCCGAAGACCTCTTGATGAACTTGAGCGCCGCGGCCTTGTCCCGCTCCCTGGTGACGAACGACTCGAGCACCTCGCCTTCGTGGTCTACGGCCCTCCAGAGGTAGCGCATCTCCCCGTTGATGCCCGCGTAGCCCTCGTCCAGGCGCTATCGCCAGTGGGTGCTCTGGCGCATGCGATCGACGCGCTTACGCCGGATCTCGGCGGCGAACATGGGCCCGAAGCGGATCCACCAGAGCCGCACGGTCTCGTGGCAGATGTCCAGGCCGCGCTCATGCAGGAGGTCCTCGACGTTCCTCAGCGACAGCGGGTAACGCACGTACATCATGACCACGAGGCGGATCACCTCCGGTGAGCTGCCGAACCAGCGGAACGGGTCGTCGGGCTTGCGGCGGCGCGGCATGCGGGCGGCCTAGCTGCCGCGGATTTCCGGCCGGTGGGTTTGGGCTGACAAAGCCCGATGAGCCGCTGGCGTCAGCAATCCTCCGCGACGCGCTGCTCGAGCACATCAGCCAGCTTCTCGCAGCGGGCCGCCGCCACGATCTGCTCGAGGAACCCATCACCGGCCGCGCCACGGCTTGAAGCCGCCTCGACGCTGAGGCGGGCTTCGGAGTGCAGTAGATCAGCCCAAGCCTGTAGCTCGGGGCAGGTCGGTACGCTCACGCCAGGGCTCCTGATGGGAGCCTTTGGCTACCGCCGGGAACGTCACCGAGCTGTGAACGTCAGCGCAAGCGCACCAGCATGAACCGCGCAGACGTGTGGATATGGACACGCCTGGTGGAGCGGGCCGAACTCGCCGCCGCCAAATCCTGAGCGCCCACACCCTGCGCTGCGGACTGCGCAGCCAGACATGCGTGGCGCGGTGATCCCGGCGCAGAGCTTCGTCGATCGCGCTGCTTTCGTGGCGCTGGGGGCGCCTAGCCGCCTACGGCGCAGCAGCAGGAGAGCGGCGTCGAGCGTTCAGCGCTGGGCTGCGGACGTTGGCGGGTGAGTGTCGAACGATCATGAGCGAGAAGTCGCCCACGAAATCCCCTGCGTGGCTGTAGCGCGCCGACTGCGGAGCGTGATCGCGCGCTCGCTTCGGTTCCTGGCGCTATCAGCGCACGATCGTGTAGTCCTCATAGGGGGCCTCGAGGTCGGGCGCCGGTGTCACTTTCTCCTCGGATGGTTCGAGCTCGTAGCGAGTGTGCGTGTCGGCGTCCTCAACCACGATCGTTCCTGAGCGAACCTCCACTATGTCCGCATCTGCGTGCCAATAGCCTTCTCTGCCGAGGCGCACGTGATCACCGACGCTGTACGCAGGTCGATCTGAGCCCGGCACATAGAGCGCTTCCATCAGGTAAAGGCGAGCCCCGACTTGCAGCTCGCTGTTGTGCGACTGCGCGTTCCATCTCATGGCGACACCTCATGGGAGCGGCGATAGGCGAAGCGGACAACCCCGCCGCTACCCACAGGGTAGGCTCTGCGACACCAGATGTCATTGAGCGCGGACCAGTCCCTCAAGGCCGTTCGCACGAGCCTGCCCCTCAGCGCGCAGGCGGCAAAGCCTCATAGGAACCGGCACCAAGGACGACTGCCGCCTTCCAAGCTGCTCGCCGGCCGTCTGGCGCTGTTCATCGGGCGTTGCTGCGAGCGTCGGCGCAGCCGAGCGCGTCCTCTCCTCCCCATGGTCGACGTGGCGCTAGCGTCGTCGCGTCGCCTCAATTTGGTGGAACCCCGCGCATGGAGCGGCTGGTCCGCCGGTGATTGAAAGACGAGCAACGATGAAGCCTCTCACAAGCGCCTTTTTCGCCGCCCTCTTGATCGGATCCTCCGGCCTCAGCCTGCCTGCGCAGGCCAAAGAGGCGGGTGTGAAGCTCGGAGTTCTGCAGTGCAGTCAAGCTGGTGGCTGGGGCTTTGTCATCGGCTCTTCGCGTCGGGTGAACTGCACATTTTCCCCAACGCCGGCGCGGGTGGAGCGCTATGTCGGTGAGATCAACAAGATCGGTGTGGACATCGGCTATCAGCGTAGCGGCGTGCTGGTTTGGGCGGTGCTGGCGCCGACCTCCAATATCGCTCCGGGTGCGCTGCAGGGTAAATACGGCGGCGTGACAGCAGGTGCGGCCGTCGCAATCGGTGCTGCGGCCAACGGGCTGGTAGGTGGTTTGGATCGGTCGTTCACCCTCCAGCCAGTGAGCATAGAGGGCACAACCGGCTTTAACGTCGCCGCCGGGATCGCAGGCATGAATCTTCGCTACGTTCCCCAGCCGCGCCGGCGTTTGCGCCGTAGGCGCTAGACGAGGATCGGAACCGAGGCCGCAAACCGCAGATGCAGAGCCGGTACGGGATGGAGATCCGCGGCCTCACTAGTGCCGACGCGCCCGGGCTCTCCGAGCTCCTGACGAGCTGCGGGTACGCAGCCACTCCTGCTCAAATAGCCGGTAGGCTCTTGCGACTGCAGGCTTCGCCCGGCATCGCCTTCGCCGCGGTGGCTTGGGGGCCGCCGTCGGCGGTGGCGGTCGCGCATTGGGGGCCAAGTCTCCTTGTTGATCAGCTCGTGGCCAGGCTCGACCTCATCCTGGTCGCCCCCGAAGCGCGGCGAAGCGGCGTCGGGCGTCTCCTCGTCAAGGCGGTGTCGCAAGCTGCGCGCCAAGCCGGATGCGACGAGCTTCACGTCGAAATCCTCGGGGATCGACCAGAGCTGGCCGCTTTCTGCTCGGCGAGCGGGTTCGCGCCCTCGTCGCAGGGCCTCGTTCGTTCGCTTCGCAAACGCAGCTAGCCGTCACTGGCGCCCTCGCAGGCGGCGCTCAGCTCGTTGAAGAGCAATCCCGAATCCGCATTGGCTCGCTCCCCGGAGGCCGGCTCTGGTTCTTGCGCTCCAGGAGGGTGCTAGACGGCGGCATGGCCGAGAGACTGTCCACATCGTCCAAGCCTATGTCGCCGGCCGCGGCAAGGCGCTTAAGGCTGAGCAGGCGGTCGGCTGCAGAGACGCCGCGGAGGCGCAGCGCAAGGCGGAGCGGCTGGCGCTGCGAACCGCGAAGGCGTGGTGGCCTACAGCGCCTCCGCTGATGTCGAGATGGGCGACTACGACGAGAACCCCCGCGATTCTGTTCAAGGCCGGCCGGTTGCCGCCTCCGTGGGATGAAGCCTAGGTGGGAGACGATCCTTGCTTACCCCTGATGGTCGTTACCTCGTCGTGCGGGGTCGGCTCTGGCGCCGCGCCGACCCCAGCTTGGATGAGGATGAGCGAACGCGCCTCGTTGCGGAGCTTATGAAGGGCCGTCGGGCCGTGAAGGCGGCTCTCGCTGACGATGCAGATTTGAAGTCCGCGCGGGCGCAAGTCGACGACGCAAAGCGGGCGCTGGGCGAGCGCGGACCCGTCTGGTGGAGCGACGGCGCGCCCGATCTGAACCGCCACATGGCCGCAACCACGCTATACGCCGACTGGTTCGCTTCCGCCGCCGATGAGCAAAAGTGATGTGCATGAGCGAAGAGCAGCCCCAAGTTTCGCGAACCGAGCTGGTGTTGAGACACGCCAGAGCGAAGACGTGAGCCGCTGGCCGTGCTGGAGCGCGCTCGCGATAGCCGCTGCGGCCCCGCTCATTTCGGCCGCAGCGGCACCTGCTCCCAGTCGCGCCGATCTCGACTGGGCGGCTGGCTTTGCTAAGACGGTGGTCCGCTACTGCCCGGAATGGCGGCTCACCAGACGGCCGGACATAGAAGCGAGCTACTCGGACCCGGAAGCAAAACAGCTTCCCGTCATCTCCCCCGCGCTCTGGAACGGGGTGTTGTCTGCAACCTCTCGACACAGCCGACCCGCCTTCTGCGCGCGGTTCCCGCGCAGGTGCCAGCCTGTGGCCGTCCAATTGCGCTAAGGTTTTTAGAACCTCCCAACGTCGCTTTAAGTGATCAGGCTGGAGGAAAAACGGCGTCGTTGATGGCATCCGCAAGCGGACCTCCGCGTCCGGCTACAAGTCATTTCGGCCCAGGGCACGATGTCAAGCCGACCATTAGCGCGACGCCTCTCCCAAAGTTGCAGAGCGCGGCGTCAGGCGCTGCTTTCCTCGGCATGGCACTAGCAAGCTTTGCCACCATCTTTCGCCGAAGTGCATGTCTGCGAGACTGCCCTGAACTTGTGCACCAGCCGTTCGAAAGCACTTCACGCGCCCACAAGCGCGCCGACATGGCCACCCCAGAGCTTCATCAGCGCAGTGCGCTCAGACAGGTAGTCGCTGCGGTTGCACGCCCGCTGCGTCGTCGACCCCACCACGTGCCCTATCGCAAACTCAAGCGCATCATCCGAGAAGCGCCTCACCTCGTAGCCGTCGGTCGTGGTTGCCATCTGCGCCCCACCCCACACCCGAAGCGTCGTGCGAACCCGTGCACCGTGAGCAGCTTGGTGTCTGAGAACGCCATTCTGATCAGCAGCGCACGCATGGTGTTGGTCGACAGCGCGCCACTCCGGGCGAGCTCGTAAACACTACCGGATTTTCCTATCTCTTCGGCATCCATTCGACAATCACTACACTAACGTTGTCGGGGGCGCCTGCGTGAAGCGTCTTGTCAACGAGGGCTTCAGCAGCGAGAGAGGGCGAGGAGAGTTTGAGGAGCTGCGTGATCTCCGCATCGGTGAGACAGCCGGTCAGCCCGTCCGAGCACAGCAGGAAAAGGTCGCCGATCTCTACGGGGAAGAAGCGTCGATCCAGATCGAGGCGAGCCTCGGCCCCGACGGCGCGGGTGACCACATTCGCGTCCGGATGCACGCCGCGCTGGTCTTCGCCAATCACGCCGGTCTCAACCAGGTCCTGCACCACGCTGTGGTCACGGGAGATCCGGGTCAGCACTGCGCCGCGGAGCAGATAGGCGCGGCTGTCGCCCGCCCAAACGCAAGCAGCGTGCCCTTCATGCAAAAGCAGCGCCACCAGCGTCGCACCGCTGGCGCCGCCCTTGAGAGCACGCTCGTTGTAGAGTTCTGCGTTGACCTGCGTGGCGCGGCGCTCGAGTTCGGCCAACCTGGCGTAGCCGTTCGCCCGCGCGTCCGAGGGCGCTTCGAGTGCGGCGAGCAGGCGCTCCGCGGCCTCCCCGCCGTCGCGGTGACCGCCCATGCCGTCCGCCACCGCCCAGAGGCCCCGATCGGGCCGCTCGAGCACACGGTCTTCGTTGCGGGTGCGGCGGCTGCCTGGGTGGCTGCGTGAAACGGACGTGACGACCGCGGCTGCGTTGGCGACTTGGGACGTCACGCGGCCTCGACGGCGTTGGACGCGCGCTCGTATCCCTGCCCGAAAGCGCCCTGCAGGGTCGCATCTGGCGCGCCGCTTCCGCCCGATAGGCGCGCGTGGCGCTTGGTGAGCATGTCCAGGGCGACCGCGGCGCGTCCACGCAGAAGCGATGCATTCGCCCGCGCCTCCGTGTCGATGCCGGCGGGATCGAGTTCGGAGGTCACGCGATCCACCGCGGCCTGCGCGCCCCCGACGAGCCCGGCCATATGGCGCGACAGGTCGGCGAACGAGGCGCGCACGGCTGCAGCGTCGGCTAGGAAGGCGGCCTCGCGCCCACACAGGAGATCCTCAGCCAGCTTACGCGACGGCGCCCATTTGAAGGGGTTGTTGTCTCGGGCGGAGATGGTGGTGCTCTTCAACTGATGCGTGCGCTTCACCTGCTCGCGGTCGGCCATCAGCGCCGCCAGCCCGAGCACCGTCTGACGGTAGATAGCACCTACACGCTGCATCAACTCGGCAGGATCCTCCGAAGAGAGCGCAGAGGCGTCGAGACGCGCGCCTTGGCAGAAGGCCTCGATCAGCGAGGCGTCGCGGTGCGCCGATGCGCCAGGTCCCTCCGCCCACTCGGACGCCACCGGCGTGGGTCCGCTCCAGCTGGGTGTTAGTAAGGTCGTGGCTGCAGCATCCATCTCGGCGTCGTCGACCTGCTCGACCAGGATGCTCAGCGTCCCAAGCCAGAAGCTCTCGCCAGCCTTCAACTCCAAGGGCGCATCCTGCGGCGCGCGCGCACCGTCTCTCAGGAACACGCCGTTGGTGCTCTTGTCGTAGAGCAGGAGTCGGCCCCCCTCGACGCTGAGCACGCAGTGCAAGCGCGAGAGCGTCGCGTCCGGATCGTGGAGCGGCCAATCGGCTGAGGGGTCGCGTCCAATGCCGACGCGCCCATCTGCGATGAGCCTCGCGTCGACCTGCTCGAAGGGGCGGTCCCGGTGGAAAAGGCGGCAGATGTACATGATGCGAGGCGCTTAGCTTGCGCGCCGCCAAGCGGCGTCGAACGGCGTGCCGGCGGCGTCGATGCTGGGGATCGCCGGCTGGGCCGCAGGCGTCGCGATGTGAGTCGCCTCCACCGCGCGCGGGCCGCCGGACGGGCGTTCGGCCGCAGCCAGGCGCTCTCCCATCGACATGGCGAGCATGTTGAAGCCGTCGAACAGCTCGCCGAATTCGTCGCGGCGATTGTGCGAGATGCGGAAATCCAGGTCGCCCATCGCGGCGTCGCGCAGGCCCGCCTTGAGCCGTCGCATGGGGCTCTCGAGAAGCTTGGCCATCGTAAAGCTCAGTGTGGCGACCACCAGCAGGACCACAGCCCCAAAGGCCAGCATCCAGTTGCGAGAGGTCGCAGCGGCCGCCTGCAGGTCACCCTTGCCGATGCTGACCTCGATGAGCCCGAAGCGTTTCCCGGCGTAAACGATGGGATGAACGAAGCGGAATCCGGGTCGCCCGTCATCCAGCCTCACGTCCGTCACGGTGACATCGGAGGTGCGCTGCACCACCGATTCCCGACTCGGCGGATGGTATCGCGTGCCGAGCATCCTGGGGTCGCTCGCGCCACGGATCACGCCGTCGGCGTCGACCATCGTCATCCAGCGGACCGACTGATCCGTGGCGGCTGCGGCGATGAAAGCCTGGATGGGGGTCCAGTCCCGCTCCTCCGGTGAAGCGGCCGCGTTCTCCACCGAGGGCAGGGCGGCGTTCGATGCGACGAAGGCGGCGATCGAGGAGCCTGACGACAGGGTCATGCGCTCCATCGCCCGGTATTGAGCGCCCGTCACGGCGGAGATGCCGATGGCGAGCGCCAGCGCCGTCACCGCCACCATCGCCAGGGTGAGACGCACCTGAAGCGGGAGGTAGTGCCCGCGCGCGGCGTCTTCGGCGCGCACGGCGTCGAAGGCCCGCGCCTCTCGAGCAACCGCCCGGCCCAGCTCCGCCCCATCGGTGAAGCGTCGCTCCGGCCGCTTCGCCAGAAGCTTCTCCACGATGAAGCGCAGCCCGCCAGCGCAACGGGGCGCGTGGCTGACGATCGGTTCCGGATCCTTCTGCGTGATCTGCAGCGCCAGCGTAGCCGCGCTCATACCCGAGAAGGCCGGCGTGCCCGTGATCGCCTCGTAAAGCACAGCCCCTACGGAGAAGAGGTCCGAACGGCCATCCAAGGCGTGCCCGAGCGCCTGTTCGGGGCTCATATATCGCGGCGTTCCGATCACTTGGCCGACCTGGGTGCGCTCGTGGTCGGCGCTGAGCGCGGCGCCGTCGGCGATACGGGCGATGCCGAAGTCCAGGATCTTGATGGAACGCCCGTTGCGGCCGAGCATGATGTTGGACGGCTTTATATCGCGGTGGATCACGCCCGAGAGATGCGCGTAGCTCAACGCGCCGGCCAGCTGACCCGCGATCGCCAGGACGCGCTCATCCGACAGTTTGGCGTCCGCCTTGAGCGCCTCGTCGAGCGGCACGCCATCGAGCAGTTCCATGGCGATGTAGGCGCGCCCGTCGGCCTCGCCCACGTCGTAGATTGTGACGATGTTCGGATGCGTCAGCGCGCCCGCCGCCTTGGCCTCGCGCAGGAAGCGCGAGGTGTAGGCTGGATTGCTCTGAAACTCCGGCTTGAGGAGCTTGATAGCAAGCACGCGGTCGATCGAAGGATCATGGGCGGACCAGACCTCCGCCATGGCGCCTTCGCCGATCCGCGCCTTGAGCTCGTAGCGACCAACGTAGCGCATTCGGCGGCTGTCCTGTCCGTCCGCCGTCTTCCCGCATCGGGTGATCGGCGAAACGGCTCGAATGTACGGAGCTCGTCCTAGCGCGCATCAGTTAAAAGCTCGTTCCCTGGCCGAGATCTTCAATGCGGTCGGTGCACGACTCGACTGATGCGCTCGGCGCGTTCGAGGTCGCGCCGGATCACCGCATTGCCGGGGTCGAGGCGGCTGGCCTGGCTGAGCAGCGCCACCGCCTTGGCCACCTGCCCCCGGTTCAGCTCCTCGAGCCCGCGTGCGCGCAGCCGCGCGGCCGACGCGGGATCAAGCGTCTGAGCCGGCGCAATATTGGGGTTCGGAGCGTGCGCCGGTCTGACCGGTTCGGGATGGCGCGCGGGCTCAGCGACGCGGGCGCGCGGCGCCGGTTCGCGATGAGCCGCCGGCGGGGGCTCCGGATTGGCGATAGGCGCCATGGTGACGAGGGGTGCGGCGGCGGCGGCGGCTTCAGGCTCGACGGCTGGAGGCGCGTGTGCGCCCGCGCAGGCCGTGAGCCCGAGGAGGGCGGCGGCGGCGGCGGCTTGCGCGACGGCGCGGCGACTGGCGGGGGTAGGCTTCATGCGAGCGATGGACTCCTGGCGAGAGTGGCCGCAACGGCACGCCAAGACGAGCTGCGTGCGAAGTCGAGGAAGGCGTCGGGGCCGAGCGGGCGTGAGAAGTGGAAACCTTGGAAGACGCGGCAGCCGAGGTTCCTAAGCGCGTCCACTTCCGCCTGGGTCTCAACACCTTCGGCGAGCACGGTCAGGTCGAGGCCGCGGCCAAGCTCGAGAAGCGCCTTGCAGATCGCGCGGCTGCCGCGGCGCGTGTCCACGTCGGTCACGAACTCGCGATCGATCTTCAGCTTGGTGAAGGGCAGGTTCTTCAGATAGCTGAGGCTGGAATAGCCTGCGCCAAAATCGTCGATGGCCAGTCCGAGGCCCTTGGCGCGCAACCGCGTGAACAAGGCCTTGGTCCGCTCTGCATCCGCCATGGCGGCCGTCTCGGTCAGTTCCAACTCGATGGCGCGGGTGGGCAGTCCGTGACGTCTGAGAGTACGGTCGATCTTAGCCTCGAGATCGGGATCGCCAACTTGGCTGGCCGAGAGGTTCACCGCCATCCGCAGGTCGACCAGACCCTCGGCGCGCCAGCGTGCGGCCTCGCGGCAAGCGGCGTTCAGCACCCACAGGCCGTAGCGGTCGCTCAGGCCCAGGCGTTCGACCACGGGAATGAAACGCGCCGGCGACACAGAGCCGAAGCCCGGGTGGCTCCACCGAAGCAGCGCCTCCGCCCCCACCAGGTGGCCGGCGGCCGTATCGACAACGGGCTGAAAGACGATGGAGAGCTGCTCGCGTTCGATGGCGCGCGCCAATTCCTGCTCCAGCGCAAACCGCTCGCGATCCTCGTTGAGGTCGCCCGCTCCGCGGCGAGCGCGATCGGGCATGACGCCCGGGAGGTCGGCGGTGGCCCGCGCGAGGAGCCGCTCGGCGCTCGCGCCACCATCGGGTGAGGTGGCGGCGGCATGGCCGATCGTCGGGGTGAGCGGCCCAGCCCCAAGCGGCAGCTGCTGGTCGGCGACGTAGACCAGAGCGGCGAAAGCCTCGGGTGCGTCGCTCGACTGCAGCCAGACCGCAAAGGTCGCACGATCGACCTGGACCAGGAGATGACGCTCGCCGACAGCTCGGGTGAGCCGCTCGCCGAACAGCGCCAGCGCTTCGCGCGCCGCCCCCTCGTCGAAGGCCAGCATCTGGTCGAAGTCGCAGAGGTGAAGCAACCCCAAGAGGCCCTGCGCGCCGCCGGCCAGATCGGAGTCTATCGCCGCCAGCAGGTGCTCGCGAGTGGGAAGGCGCGTGATCGGGTTGGTCTGCGCTGAGCGGTGCTTCAGCTCCAGGAGCCTCGTCGCGGCGGCATCGACGATTTCGGTCGCGCTCCGAACGCGCGTCTTCTCCTCAAGCTCGAGCGCGGTGACGAGAGGCCGGAGGAGGCGAGCAAATCGAGCCTGGACGACGACAATGACGGCCAACGCGACGGCGACGAGCATGACAGGGGTCGCGATCCAGAGCGCGCGCGTCGCGTACGCAATCGCTGCAAGCAGCGCCAAGCCTGCGGTCGCACCCGCGCTGAGCGCCTGTCTGCAGGCGGTGTTGGTCATGATTGAAGAGGTGGAGATCGATCCGCCCTCGCCTAGGCCCAAGCCTGCGTAACTAGAACGGCTTAAGGCTTTGTGCTTCCGTGGGCGCAGTGCAGATACACCGGACTTCGTAAGCCAGGGTTTCACACGTTGTTCGACGTTGACGTCTCGCCCGGTCGCTGAGACGGCGTATGGCCATGCAAGGCAGGATCAGAGGCGGGCCGGGCGCCACCAGTCCAGCCGCGACGTGTCCCGCTGAGGCGCAACTGCGCCTACACGTCTCGCTGTCGCCTCGCCCCTGCGTGGCGACGCCGTAGGAGCGCAGCCCATCGGTGGCGATGGCCAGAGGCAAGCCGTGACGTTTCAATGGCTTTCTTGGTGAACTTGAACGCCGCCGCCTTGTCCCTTCCTTGCTGACGAGGGGGCTCCAGCACCTCGCTCTCGTGGTCGACGGCCCGCCTGGAGGTAGCGCATCTCCCCGTGAGGCGGACGTAGACATCGCCGCAGCGCCATCGCCAATGGATATGCTGGCGCATGCGGTTGAGGCGCATGCGCCGGATCTCGACGGTGAACGTGGGCGCGAAGCGGGTGCACCACAGTCTCACCGCCTCATGGCAGCGTTCTATCCAGTGCTCGTGCAGCAGGTCCTTCGACGTTCCTTAACGACAGCGGATCGCGGACGTACATCCTCACCACGAGGCGAACCACCTCGGGCGAGCTGTCGAGCCAGCGGAACGAATCGTCGACGGTAGAGAAGCTGTAGAACACCCGTCGCGGCGGAAACGCGCCTCGGCAAGCTCACTGGTGAACACGGAAATCCGCCCCGCCGCTGACGCTGCAGCCGGGAACTGGCCCTTATAGTTGGCATATTTCACGCGTTTAGACTTGAAGACACCACAGCCCTCAACCAATACTATGGGTGGCGGTGACGGTGGGATTCGAACCCACGATACCCTTTCGGGTATGACGATTTAGCAAACCGTTGCCTTCAGCCTCTCGGCCACGTCACCCCCGGCCGGCGCCTGGGGGCCGGGCGGCGGGGTGTGCATACCGCCTGGGGCCTTCACGTCAACGCGATTTTGGACGCGGCCGCGCCGCGATGTTAACGGAGCGCTCAGCGCGGGCGCGCAAACTGGCGGCTCGCCGGAGCCGTGCGTGGCCGCCATCCAACAGCCTGTCGAGGCGACGCCCCCGCCCATGACGGGGGCCCAGAGCCGCGGCCCCTTCCGGCCGGCGCGGCTCGCCCCGGTGCGCGAGCGCCTCAGCGGGGCGCTGCTCGCGCGGCGCTATCGGCTGGCCGACCGGCTGGTGCTGGCGGCGGCGGGCGCGGTGCATCTAGGCGCGCTCGCGCCGGCGGACTTCCTGGCGCGCCCGCTGGCGCAGGCCCTGCCCGTGGGCGCGGCGACGCTGGCCGCGGCCGTCTCGCTCGTCGCGGCCGGATCCTACGAGCTCGCCCCGCGCGAGCACCCTTTGGCCGCGGGCCTGCGCGTGGTCGCCTCCACCGCCATCGGCGCAGCGGTGATGGTGTTCGCCATCCTCCTGGAGCTCTTCCTGGGCGGACAGGCGCGGCCGAGGGAGGCGCTGCGTTGGGCGGCGCTGACCACGCCCGCCCTCCTCGTGGTGCACGGCTTGGTGTGGCTGACGATCAGGCGCTGGCGCGCGGAGGGGCGGCTCACCCCCAATGTCGTCGTGGTGGGCGCCACGCGCAACGCCTCGCGTCTCATCGAGGCCGCGCTGAAGACGCGCGACGTCAACGTGCTGGGGGTGTTCGACGACCGGCTCGCGCGCGCGCCTTCGGACCTGCACGGCGTGCCGGTGCTGGGCGACACCCATGCGCTGATCGAGCACCCCGTGCTGCCCTATGTGGACCGCATCGTCATCACCGTCAGCGCCGCGGCGCAGGAGCGGGTGCGTGCGCTGATCGACCGGCTGAAAGTGGCGCCCAATCCGATCACCCTCTTCCTTGACGTGGACGGCGAGCGTGAGCAGGCGCAGACCCTCTCGCGCCTGACCGACCAGCCCTTGGCGCAGGTCTCGGGTCGGCGCGAGGACGAGAGCCGCGCCTCGGCCAAGCGGCTGCAGGATGTGGTGGTCTCCGGGCTCGGTCTGATCGTCGCCTTGCCCGTCATGGCGGTGATCGCCGTGGCGGTGAAGCTCGACAGCCGTGGGCCGCTGCTGTTCCGCCAGCGCCGCTACGGCTTCAACAACGAGCCCATCACCGTGCTCAAGTTCCGCACCATGCGCGCGGAGGCCGCCGATCCGGACTCGGTGCGCCAGGTGCAGGCGGCCGACCCGCGCGTCACCCGCGTCGGCCGCTTCCTGCGCAGGACGAGCCTGGACGAGCTGCCGCAGCTGTTCAACGTGTGGGCGGGCGAGATGTCGATGGTGGGCCCGCGCCCCCACGCCATCGGCATGCGCACCGCGGGTGAAGAGAGCAGCCGGCTGGTCGCCGAATACGCCTGGCGCCACCGCATGAAGCCCGGCCTCACCGGCTGGGCGCAGATCAACGGCTCGCGCGGCCCGGTGGACACCGAAGAGGCGGTGCGCAAGCGCGTGGCGCTGGACCTCGACTACATCGAGCGCCAGTCGCTGACGCTCGACCTCTACGTCATGCTCATGACCGTGCCGCGCCTGCTGGGCGACGGCGCGGCCGTGCGTTGAGCGGAGCCCCGGCGCGTGTTCTGGCGCGGGGTGGTGGGCTACCTGCCGGTCAACCTCGTGCAGATGATCGCCGGCTTCGGCTCCATCTGGGTGTTCACGCGCCTGCTCAGCCCGACAGACTACGGCGACTACGCCCTGGGTTTCGCGGTGGCGACGCTGGTGCAGACCTCGCTGCTGGTCTGGAACGAGGCGGCCATGGCGCGCTTCTACGCCGCCGAGCGCGACGGGGCCGACCGGGCGGCGCTGTTCGCCACGGTCTACCGCACCTTCGGCGTCATGGCGCTGTTCGTGCCGCTGGTCACCGCGGCCGTCACCCTCGCCCTGCCGCTTTCGTCGGGCGTGCGCCTGGCGCTGGGCGCGGGCGTGCTGTCGGTGGTGGCGCGGAGCGGACTGAAGCTCGCGCAGGAGCGGCGCAAGGCGGCGGGCGCGGTGGGTGGCTATGTGCTGCTCGACATGGTGCAGACCGGCGGCGGCTTCGTGCTGGGCGTCGCGGCCGTGGCGCTGGGCGCGCGCGGCGCGGGACCGCTGATCGGGGTGGGCGCGGCATGTGCGGTGTGCCTCGCCTTCGCGCTGCCGGGAGAGCTGCGCCAGGCGCGCGGCGGGCGCTTCGATCGGGCGCGGCTCGGGCGCTACGCCGCCTACGGCCTGCCGGTGTCGCTCTCGCTGATGATGAGCCTGGCGCTGGCCACCACCGACCGCTTCGTGCTGGCGGGCGCGCGCGACGCGGCGACGGTGGGCGCATATCACGCCGGCTACAGCCTCTCGAACCGTACGCTGGACGTGCTGTTCATCTGGCTCGGAATGGCCGGCGGCCCCGCCGCCATCTCGGCGCTCGAGGGCGGCGGCGAGGCGGCGCTGCGCAAGGTGGCCAGGAGCCAGGCCGAGCTGATGGTGCTGATCTCCGTCCCTGCGGCCGTCGGCTTGGCGCTGGTGGCGCGGCCCTTGGCCGACCTGATGGTGGGACCCGCGCTGCGCGCTGACGCTGCGCGGGTGACGCCATGGATCGCGGCGGGCGGCCTGTGCGGCGGACTGACGACCTATTACCTCCACACCGCGTTCACCCTGGCGCGCCGCACCCGGAGCCTGCTGCTGGCCTGGATGCTGCCGGCGGGGCTCAACCTGGGCCTGACGCTGTGGCTCATTCCGCTCTACGGCCTGGACGGCGCCATGTGGGCGACCACCGCCTCCTACGCCTTCGGCCTCTGCGCCTCCTACGTGCTGGGCCGCCGCCATCTGAAGCTGCCGGTGCCGTGGACGACGCTGGGCCAGGCGCTGTTAGCCTCGGGGGCGATGGCCGCCGCCCTCATCCTCCTCCCCTCTTCCGGCGGCGTGGAGGAGTTGGCGCTCAAGGCGGTGACCGGTGCGGTCGTGTACGCCGTCGTCACGCTCGCCTTGAACGCGGGTGGCGTGCGCGGCCTGCTTTCCCGCGGCGGCCTCGCCGCACGACTGCGCGCGGCATGAGCGGCGAGCGCCTGATCGACGGGCCCGCCTGGGCAGGCGCCGCGCCGCGCCTGTCGGTGCTCTCGCCCTTCTTCCGCGACGATCCCACCGGCCTCATGCGGGCCCTCGACCGGGAGGCCGCCGCGCTGGCCGGTGCGGTGGAGCTCGTGCTGCTGGACGACGCGGGAGGCGATGACGCGCTCTGCGTCCGCGCCGCGGAGGCCGCCGGAACGATGCGGCTTCCCACCCGGCTGATCCGGCTCGACGCCAACGCCGGCCGCGCGCGCGGGCGAAACCGGCTCGCCGCCGAGGCGCGCGGCGGCCACCTGCTGTTCCTCGACAGCGACATGGCGCCCGACCGTCCCGACTTCCTGCAGCGCTGGCTGGCGCTCGCCGATGAGGGCGTCCCCGCCGCAGTCGGCGGCTTCACGCTCGACCAGGCGCGTCCCGGCCCCGAGCACCGCCTGCACCACGCGCTGCAGATGCGCGCCGAATGCCTCCCCGCCCAGGTCCGCACCCTGCAGCCGGAGAAGTACGTCTTCACCTCCAACCTGTTGGTGCGCCGCGATGTGCTGGCCGCCGAACCGTTCGACGAAGGCTTCCGCGGCTGGGGCTGGGAGGATGTGGAGTGGGGCATGCGCGTCGCCGCCCGCTACGGCGTGCGCCACGTGGACAACAGCGCCACCCACCTCGGGCTCGACACCGCGCCCGCTCTCCTGGCCAAGTACGAAGGCTCGGGCTTCAACTTCAGCCGGGTGCTGGCCCGCCACCCGGACGTGATCCGCCGCTATCCCAGCTATCGCGTCGCCCGCCTGATCCGGCGGCTGCCCGCCCGCGGCCTGCTGCGCGGCGTGCTCAGACAGCTGGCGCTGGCCGAGCACGCCCCGCTGGCCGCCCGCATCGCGGCGGCCAAGGCCTTCCGCGCCGCCACCTACGCCGAGGTGGTGGGATGAGCGAGACGGCCGGCGTCTACCGCCCAGACCTGTCGCTCAAGGGCAAGCTGCGACGCCGCATCGTGCGCCTGCAGCACCGCCGCCCGGCCCCGAGCGCGCCAGGCGCGCCGTGGGTGACCTTTTCCTTCGACGACGCGCCGCAGAGCGCCTTCACCGCGGGCCTGCCGGTCCTCGAGGCGCACGCCATCCCGGCCACCCTCTTCGCGTGCTTCGGGCTGGCCGGGACCATCACCGCGCTGGGCCGGATGATGGACGTGGGCGAGTTGCGCGCAGCGGCCGCGCGAGGGCACGAGATCGGCTGCCACACCTTTTCGCACCGCGACCTTGGACAGGCTAGCGCCGCCGAGACGGCCGACGAGCTCGCCACTAACCTGCGTGGCTTCGGCCAGGCCGGGCTGCCGGCCCCGCAGACCTTCGCCTATCCCTACGGCGACGTATGCGCTGCGGCCAAGGCGGTGTGCGGAGCGCGCTTCGCGGTCTCGCGCGCCCTGCACCCCGGACGCGTGACGAAGGGCGCGGACCTGGCGCAAGCGCCCGCCACAACCACCGACGGGCCCGGCGGCGAGGCCGCCGCACTGGCCGCCCTGCGGGAAACCGCCGCGCGCGGCGGCTGGCTCTTCCTCTACGGCCACCAGGTCAGCACCACTCCGGGCGAGTTCGCCACCCACCCCGCCGCCCTGGGCCGCCTCGCCGCGGCCACGCGCGAGCTGGGCGTCGAGCCCGTCACCTCGGCGGAAGGCGCGCGCCGCTTGATCGCAGGCTGAGCGCGTGTGACCAGCGCGCTTCCGCGGGCGTTGGCGCAACGCTCGCGGCGGGGGCCGCATGACCGAAGACTCACCACCGAAGATGCGCGATCGGCTGCTGCCCGGGATCTTCGTGGCGCGCACCCTGTTCGTGCTCGGCGCGGCGGCGGCCTTCGTACTCTCCGCCAAGCTGGCCCCGCTGTTCCTGCTGATCTTCGGCGCGGTGGTGGTGGCGGTGATCCTGCGCTCCGTCGCCGACCCGCTGACGCGGTGGACGCCGATCAAGGGCGGCTGGAGCGTGCTGGCGGCGGTGCTCGTGGTGGTCGCGGTGCTGGCGGGGGTCAGCTATCTGTTCGGCCGTCAGGTGGCCGACCAGGCCAACGCGCTGAGCGAGCAGGTGCCGCGCGCCTGGGACACCCTGCAGACCCGCCTCTCGGCCACGCCCATCGGCGCGCAGGTGCTGGAGCAGCTGAAGTCGGCGCTGGGCCAGGCCGACCGAGTGTTCGCGCTGGCGCCCAAGTTCGCGCTCGGCTTCGCCTCTGGCGTGACGACGCTGGTGCTGGTGCTGGTGGCGGGCGTGTACCTGGCGATCCACCCCGCCCAGTCGCGCGACGGGATCCTGACCATGGCGCCCAAGGCGCATCGCGAGCGCCTGCGCTATGTGATGGACTGCACGGGCCGGGCGCTGAAGGGCTGGTTCAAGGCGCAGCTGGTCTCCATGCTGCTGGTGGGTTCGCTGGTGGGGCTGGGGCTGTGGCCGCTGGGCGTGCCCTCGCCGCTGGCGCTGGGGCTGTTCGCGGGCGCCGCGCAGTTCGTGCCGGTGGTCGGGCCCATCGTGTCGGCGCTTCCCGCCTTGATCCTGGCCGCCACCAACGGGCCAGAGCAGGCGGGGCTCACGCTGGCGCTGTTCGTCTGCGTTTCGCAGCTGGAGTCGAACTTCATCACGCCGATGGTGCAGAAGAACGTCGCCTCGCTCCCGGTGGTGTTCGGCATCTTCGCGGTGGTGGGCTTCGGCGGCCTCCTGGGCCCGCTAGGCGTGCTGTTCGCCACCCCCATGGCGCTGACGCTCTACACCCTGACCACCCTCCTCTACCGCCAGGACGTGCTGGGCGAGAACATGCGCGCGCCTGGCGAGCCGCGGTCCCAAAAATCGAGCTGATCTCTCCACCCCCGCGTGGGGTGCGTTATCTTCTCCCGCGCCTGAGGTGGGAGCCGGACAGTCCGGACGGACTCGCGCGGCCCCCGCGACGGGGGAACAAGTCACAGGCCTGGCGCGTGCATCTCGCCGTGGTTGGCGTTGCGCACGAGACGTCCCTGAGGGTCGAACACGAAGCCGTAGGCCAGCCGCTGGTGCGAGCGCACGCCCACATAGCCCCGCCAGCGCTCCAGGATTTGGCCCTCGGGCAGGTAGCTGCGGTTCGCCGGCGGACCGAGCGCCGAGACGATCTCGGCCTCGGTGGACACGCCCGGTCGCCAGACGGGAACGTCCACCGGCGTCATGCGGTCGGCCATCGACTGGCAGCCCGCCAGGGCGCCCGCCAGGGTGGCGATGACAAGCGTGCGCCTCATGGCCTGTCCCTCTCGGCGGCGGCGGCGGCCAGCTTGGCGAGGGTGCGCCCACGGCCGCGCACCAGCGCCGTCACCACGCCGCGGAAGGTGCGCGCCTCCTGGTCGGAGAAGCGTGCGCGCGAGAGCGCCACGCGCAGGTTGCGCACCATGGCGGGCTTCTTCTGCGGCGGATGGAAGAAGCCGGCGTGATCCAGTTCGTCCTCCAGCTGGCCGAACAGGCCCGCCATCGCCTCCCCGTCGGCGGGGGGCGGGGCGTCGCGGAAGGCGGTGGGAACCGCGGCGTCCTGCGTCAGGCGCCACTCGTAGGCGTTGACGGCCACCGCCTGCGCGAGGTTGAGCGAGCGGAAGCGCACGTCCACCGGCACGGTGACGATCGCCTTGCACAGCGCGATGTCGGCGCTCTCCAGCCCCGCCCGCTCGGCCCCGAACAGCATTCCACAGCGCACGCCCACCGCGCACTCGCCCGCCAGCGCCTGCGCCGCCTCGCGCGGGGTGAGCACCGGCAGCACCGTCTCGCGCGGCCGGGCGGTGGCGGCGTGCACCACGGCGAGATCGGCGATCGCCTCGCCGACCGAGCCGAAGACGCGCGCCTCGTCCAGCGGCCAGTCGGCGCCGGAGGCCGACGCCCAGGCGCGGCCCTGCGGCCAGCCGTCCCTCGGGTTCACCAGCCGCAGCTCGGCGAGGCCGAAATTGGCCATCGCCCGCGCGCAGGCGCCGATGTTCTCGGCCAGCTGCGGCTGATCGAGGATCACCACGGGAGGAAGAGCATCGCTCATCGCCCCAGTCGTAAGGCGATCCGCGCCATTTCGGAAGCTGACGACCGGGCGCCGAAGCCGTTCAGGGAGCCTTCAGCCGCCAAGGTTGTTTATCGCCAGACCCGAGCGCCCAAGCTCGACCATCGAAGGACCTCACTCCATGCGCAAGCTCGTCATCGCCGGCGGCCTGGCCGCCGCGACCCTCGCGGGCCTGCCCGCCATCGCCAACGCCCAGGTCAGCTGCGTCAATCCCACCAACAACACGACCACCGGCGCCCTCGTCGGCGCCGCGGGTGGGGCCGCGGCCGGCGCGCTGATCGACCACCGCAACCGCGGCCAGGGCGCGATCCTGGGCGCGCTCGGCGGCGCTGTGCTCGGCGGCGTAGTGGGCCACAACCAGACCCGCTGCCCCGCCGGATACTATGCGTACGACCGGTCGTCTGGAGAGTATTACGACAACGCCGGCGCCCGCTACTATCCGCAGGGCGGGGCCCAGGGCGGGCCCGGATACGCCGCCCAGGGCGAGCCCGGCTACGGCCCGCAACGCGGTCCCGGTTACGAACCGCAGGGTGGGCCCGGCTATGGCGCGCCCGCGGCGGGTGGCTACGGCGCCACCGACCGCTACGGCTATTGGCGTGGTGCGGGTGAGGGCATTCGCGCCCGCTCAGACTTCCTGCAGCAGCGCATTGATCGCAGTGCGCAATCAGGCCGCCTCAGCCGCCGGGAGGCTGCCAACGCCTACGCCGACCTGAACGACATTCGTCGCCAGGACGAGAGATTGCGGGCGCGCGACGGCGGTCGACTCAATGGGCCGGACCGCCAGTATCTGCAGGACCGCCTCGACCGTTCGTTCCGTAACCTGCATTTCGATAGGGCGGACAACAACGGCTACTAGGCCGTTGGAGAGAGGCGGGCGGGTTCACCGCCCGCCTCCACTCCGCTACAAGGCCCGCGACCCAAGCGCCGCCGCCCGCCGGCGGCGCTTCCATGATTAGACCTGAGCGAGCCGAATGAGCCTCTCCAAGATCAAGGTAGCTAATCCCGTCGTAGATCTCGACGGTGACGAAATGACCCGAATCATCTGGAAGATGATCAAGGACAAGCTGGTCTTTCCCTATCTTGATCTCGCGCTCGAGTACTATGACCTGGGCGTCGAGCACCGCGACGCCACCGACGACCAAGTGACGATCGACGCCGCCCACGCCATCCAGAAGTGGGGCGCAGGTGTCAAGTGCGCGACCATCACCCCCGACGAGGCGCGGGTGGAGGAGTTCGGCCTCAAGAAGATGTGGAAAAGTCCCAACGGCACCATCCGCAACATCCTGGGCGGGGTGATCTTCCGCGAGCCGATCATCTGCAGGAATGTGCCGCGGCTTGTGCCGGGCTGGACCCAGCCCATCGTGGTTGGGCGCCACGCCTTCGGCGACCAGTACAAGGCCACCGACTTCCTCATGCCCAGCAAGGGCACCCTGACCATCAAGTTCGTCGGTGACGACGGGAAGGTGATCGAGCACGAGGTGTACAAGAGCCCGGGCTCGGGCGTTGCGATGGCCATGTACAACCTGGACGACTCGATCCGCGACTTCGCTCACGCCAGCTTCCGCTATGCGCTGGACCGCAAGTATCCGTGCTACCTTTCCACCAAGAACACCATCCTCAAGGCCTACGACGGTCGCTTCAAGGATATCTTCCAGGAGGTGTTCGACGCCGAGTACGCGGGCAAGTTCAAGGCCGCCGGCATCACTTACGAACACCGCCTGATCGACGACATGGTGGCCTCGGCGTTGAAGTGGTCGGGCGGCTACGTCTGGGCCTGCAAGAACTACGATGGCGACGTGGAGAGCGACATCGTGGCCCAGGGTTTCGGCTCGCTGGGTCTGATGACGAGCGTCTTGCTCACGCCCGACGGCAAGACGGTGGAGGCCGAGGCCGCGCACGGCACGGTGACGCGCCACTACCGCCAGCACCAGAAGGGCGAGTCGACCTCCACCAATTCGGTGGCCTCGATCTACGCCTGGACCAAGGGCCTGCAGCACCGCGCCAAACTCGACGACAACGCCGAGCTGCACCGCTTCGCGCACATGCTGGAGGAAACCACCGTGGCCACCGTCGAAGGCGGCTCCATGACCAAGGATCTCGCGCTGCTCGTGGGCGACCAACAGGCTTGGCTCACCACCGAGGGCTTCCTGGACAAGGTGGCGCAGAACCTGCAGCAGCGAATGGGCGCGGCCGGGGCGTGATACGCCGCGCCCTCCGCGCATGAGCGTCGAGCCCGTCGCCGCACCGCCGCCGGCTCCCACGGCGCGACATGGCCGCGGCGCCGCCGAGTTGCAGCGGGTGGCGGTGCTTCTCGCAGGCGTGGCGCTCGTGCTGGCGAGCGCGTGGTTGGTCTCCCCCTGGTGGGCCGCTTGGCGCCTGGTGCAAGACGCGCGAGCCGGCGACGCCCCCGCTGTAGCCCGGCGCATGGACGCGCCGCTGGTGCGCGAGAGCCTGCAGCCGCAGGTCGAGGCGCGGGTGCGCGCCCGCCTTGCCCGCGCCAAGGCCGCGCCTGCGCCTGATATCTGGGCCCGCCTGGCGTTGATCGTCGCCCCCGCCGCCGCGGCGCCGGCCGTGCAGGTCGCGGTCAATCCCGCCACCGTGGCCGACGCCATCCGCCACGTCTATGCGCCCGCCCCCGCCCTCCCCGGCTCGCCCGCCCCGGCTCCGCCGCCTGGCGCAGGCGACCCGCGCTTCGCGGCCATGGGCTATCCAGGCCGGGGCCTGGACCGCGACTGGGACGGCTTCGACGCCGTGGTGGCGAGCCGCAGCGCGCCTGGCCGCCGCCTCACCCTGCACCTCGTGCGCAATGGCCTCTTTACCTGGCGGCTTGTGGCCGTCGACCTGCCGCAAGCCTGAGACCGGCGGGTCAGCGCACCGACAGGACCTCGTCGAGCGGCAGCTTGCGCTTGGCGTGGGCGGGGACTGTGGCGTCGTCGGCAGGGTGGCCCACGACCAGCAGGATGTAGGGCTTCTCTTCCGGCGGCCGGCCGAGCGCCTCGTTGAGGAAGCCCATGGGGCTGGGCGTGTGGGTCAGCGCAACGAGCCCGCACTCGTGCAGGGCGCCGATGAGGAACCCCGTGGCGATTCCGATGGATTCGGGCACGTAGTAGGTCTTCGCACGCCGCCCGTCCGCGCCCGTGGCGTGGCGCTGGCCGAAGATGGCGACCAGCCAAGGCGCGGACTCGATGAAGGGCTTGGCGCTGTCGGTGCCGAGCGGCCCCAGCGCCTCAAGCCAGGCTGCGCCTGCGCGACCGGCGTAGAAGGCGCGTTCCTCGGCCTCCGCGCCTTCGCGAATGGAGGCGCGCAGGGGGCCGCGGCCGACCAGCACGAAGCGCCAGGGCTGCTGGTTGGCGCCGCTGGGCGCGGTGGCGGCCGCGGCGATGCAGCGTTCCATGATCGCACGCGGCACGGGGCGGTCGCTGAACTCGCGCACCGTATGGCGCTTGCGGAAGCGCGACAGCACCGCATCGGCCCTCGCCAGCGCCTCCGCGTCGGAGAGGTCCGCGCGGTCCGGCAGCGGAATGGGGGTGTAGGGCTCGGCCATCGCCGCTCAGCCCGCGGCCAGCGCAGCCCGCACGGCGTCGATCCCCGCTTGGGCGCGAGAGCCGTCGGGGGCGCCGCCCTGGGCGAAGTCGGCCTTGCCGCCCCCGCCCTGGCCGCCCATCGCCGTCACCGCCGCTTTCACCAGGTCGGCGGCGCTGACGCCCGCCCGCGCGCTGGCCACCGCCACCGCGGCCTTGCCCTCGACGACGCCGACGAGAGCAACGACCCCGCCCTCACCCGCCGCCTTGCGCAGATCCTCGATGGCTGGGCGCAGTCCACGCCCGTCGACGCCTTCAAGCACGCGACCGATGAAGGGGCCGCCGCCCACCGCCTCCGGTCCGGCCGGTTCGCCGACTCCGCCGCCCCCCAAGGCGAACTTGCGCTTGGCGTCGGCGAGTTCGCGCTCCAGTCGCTTGCGCTCGGCTGTGAGGGCGTCGACGCGGCCCTGCACCTCGGCGGGCGGCGTCTTGAACTGGCCCGCCAGCGCATCGGCCACGTCGCTGCGGGCGCGCAGGTGCAGGCGCGCGGCCTCGCCGGTCAGCGCCTCGACCCGGCGGACACCCGCGGCGACGCCCGTCTCGGAGGTGATGCGCAACAGTGCGATGTCGCCCGTACGCGCCACGTGGGTGCCGCCGCACAGCTCGACCGAATAGGCGCCCTCGCCTTCCAACGCACGGCCCAGGGTGAGCACGCGCACCTCCTCGCCATACTTCTCGCCGAACAGGGCGATCGCGCCCTGCGCGATGGCGGCGTCGGGCGTCATCAGCTTGGTCGTGGCGGGCAGGTTCTGGCGAATCACCGCGTTGACCTGCGCCTCCACCGCGTCGATCTCGACGGCGCTCAGCGGGCCGCCGTGGCTGAAGTCGAAACGCATGCGCTCGCTGTCGACCAGCTGGCCCTTCTGCGCCACGTGCCCGCCCAACACGTTCTTGAGCGCCGCGTGGACCAGATGGGCGGCGGAATGGTTGGCGCGGGTGCGGGCGCGGGCGTCGGGGTCGATGGCCAGGCGCACGCGATCGCCCGTCTTCAGCGCGCCCGAGGCGACGTGAAGCGTGTGCACGAACAGGTCGCCGGCCTGCTTGTTCAAGGCGACCAGCGTGCCTGCCCCACCTTGCCAGTCCAGCTCGCCCCGATCGGACGCCTGGCCGCCGCTCTCGGCGTAGAACGGCGTCTGATCGAAAAGGACCTCGACCGTCTGGCCGGCTTCGGCGGCGTCGAGCTCGACGGCCTCGCGGACGATGGCGATCACCTCGCCGGTGATCTCGGCCTCTTCGTAACCGACGAAGCGCGTGGGGCCGAGCCGTTCGCGCAGGCTCGACCACTCCGCCTTCTGCGCGCGGTCGCCCGACCCGGACCAGCTCTCGCGGGCCATCGCCCGCTGGCGGTCCATGGCCGTGTCGAAGCCTGCGGTGTCCACGGTGATGCCCCGCGCACGCACGGCGTCCTGCACGAGGTCGAGCGGGAAGCCGTAGGTGTCGTAGAGCTTGAAGGCGGTCTCACCGGCCAGCACGCCGCCTTCGGCCAGGCCCGCGGTCGCCTCGTCCAGCAGCGCCGAGCCGCGGCCGAGCGTGCGGCGGAAGCGCTCCTCCTCCTGGCGCAGCGTCTCCACGATCAGGGGCTGGGCGCGGACCAGTTCCGGGTAGGCGGCGCCCATCTCCTGCGCCAGCACGGGCGCGAGGCGGTGCATCAGGGGGTCGGCCGCGCCCAGCAGGTGCGCGTGGCGCATGGCGCGGCGCATGATGCGGCGCAGCACGTAGCCGCGCCCCTCGTTGGAGGGCGAGACGCCGTCCGCGATCAGGAAGGACGACGAGCGCAGGTGGTCGGCGATCACCCGGTGGCTGAAGCGCGCCTCGCCCTGCGCCGGCACGCCGGTCAGCGCCACCGAGGCGGCGATCAGCGTCGTGAACAGGTCGATGTCGTAGTTGTCGTGCACGCCCTGCAGCACCGCGGAGATGCGCTCCAGCCCCATGCCGGTGTCGATGGAGGGGCGCGGCAGGGTCTCGCGCGGCTTGTCGCCGCCGAACTGCTCGTACTGCATGAAGACGAGGTTCCAGACCTCGATGAACCGGTCCCCGTCCTCGTCAACGCTGCCGGGGGGACCGCCTGGGATGGTCTCGCCGTGGTCGTAGAAGATCTCCGAGCACGGGCCGCAGGGGCCGGTGTCGCCCATGCTCCAGAAGTTGTCGGAGGTGGGAATGCGGATGATGCGCTGGTCCGGCAGGCTGGCGATCTTGCGCCACAGGCCGTGCGCCTCATCGTCCTCGGCGTAGACGGTGACGAGGAGCTTCTCCTTCGGCAGACCGAACTCAGCCGTGATCAGCTTCCAGGCGAACTCGATGGCGTCGGGCTTGAAGTAGTCGCCGAAGCTGAAATTGCCCAGCATCTCGAAGAAGGTGTGGTGGCGCGCGGTGTAGCCGACGTTGTCCAGGTCGTTGTGCTTGCCGCCGGCGCGCACGCATTTCTGGCTGGAGGCGGCGCGCGCGGCCGGCCGTTGGCGCGCGCCGGTGAACACGTCCTTGAAAGGCACCATGCCGGCGTTGACGAAGAGCAGCGTCGGGTCGTCCTGCGGCACGAGCGGCGCGGAGGGCTGCACGGCGTGGCCGGCCTTGGCGAAATAATCGAGGAAGGCTGTGCGGATGTCGTTCGTCGATGGCATGGCGGCCATATAGAAAAGCCGCGCCCTCCAGGCCAGCGCGCGTCTTCAGGTCTGAGGCTGAGCGGGGAACTCAAGCTTGGCCGGGTCGTAGCCCAACGCGCGCGTACGATCGATCAGTCGCGCCTTCAGGGTTGCGGAAGGCTGGGGCGTGCGGGTGAAAATCGACAGGTTCTTGAAGTCGGGCGTGGCCACGATGAACCAGCCGCCCTCGTCCTCGCCGTTGTCGAGCACCCAGTAGGTGCGCGCGACGTGGAACACGGCGAACACGCGGTAGTCGGTACGGAACTTGTTGGAGGCGGAGGGGTCCAGGATGGTCGCCGGGCCCGCGAACACCTTTTCCCTGCCGGTGACGGGATCGCCAATGCGGCAACTGTCGCGATCGTAGAGGTCGCCATCTTCTGTGCGCGAAAAGCGGGTGAGGCCCGCCACGCATCCGTCTGTCAGCTTCATCGGGTTGCGTGCGATCTCGCGCCAATCGCCGCTGTAGAACCGGGCCGGATCGGTCACCGCGTGCGTCGGCTGGGGCGCGACGGGCGGCGCGTCGGAGCCCATCGAGGCGCATCCGCTCAGGGCGAGTGCGGCCGCCATCCCCGTGATCGCCGACTTCATGGCCCAGCTCCCCTGTCGAAAGCGCCAACCGAGCGCGCAGGCGCCGGTTCCGCCGCCCTCAGCCGCGCAGGAAGGCCGACATGGCGTCCAGCACCTTCGCGTTCTGTTCGGGCAGGCCCACGGTGATGCGCAGGCTGTCGCCCAGGCCGTAGGGCTTCAGGCCGCGCACCAGCACGCCGCGTGACGCCAGGAAGGCCTCCGCCTCGGAGGCGGTGCGACCGGGCGCGTCGGGGAAGCGCACAAGGGTGAAGTTGGCCTGGCTCGGATAGGTCTCGAGCCCGAGCGCCTGCAGGCCCAGCTCGAGCCCGGGCCGCTCCTCGCGCACCAGCGCCGCGGAGCGGGCCATGAAGTCCGCGTCGCCCAGCGCCGCCACCGCCGCCGCCTGGCCGGGCAGGCTGAGGTTGAAGGGCGCGCGGATGCGGTCGCAGGCGTCGGCGATGGCGGGCGGGCAGTAGGCCCAGCCGATGCGCAGACCCGCCAGGCCGTGGATCTTGGAGAAGGTGCGGCTGACCACGACGTTGTGGGCCTCGCGGGCCAGGGCGATCCCGTCCTCGTAGGCCGGATCGTCGACGAACTCGGCGTAGGCGCCGTCGAGCACGAGGATCACGTCGCCTGGCAACGCGGCGTGCAGGCGGCGCACCTCGGCCCCGTCGAGCCAGGCGCCGGTGGGGTTGCCGGGATTGTCGAGGAAGACGATGCGCGTGCGGGCGTCGACCTGCGCCAGGATCTCGTGGACGTCGATGCGCCGGTCGGGCTGGCGGGCGAAGCGCACCTGCGCCTGGGCGGCGCGGATGGCGATGCGATAGGCCAGGAAGCCGTGCTCCACCTGGATCGCGTTGTCGCCGGGCTGAAGGTAGGTCTGGCCCAGGAGGGTGAAGACCTCGTCGGAGCCGCAGCCGAAGATCAGCCGCTCCGGCTCGACGCCGTACTTGGCGTGCAGCGCCTCGCGCAGCGCGTTGGCGCGCCCGTCGGGATACATCTGCAGCTCGTCGACCGCCGCGGCGTAGGCGGCGCGCGCTGCGGGCGAGGAGCCCAGCGGGTTCTCGTTGGAGGAGAGCTTCAGCGGATGGGCGAAGCCCTCGGCCTTGGACTTGCCCGGCACATACGGCGCGATGTCGAGGATGCCGGGCTTGGGCGTGGGCCGGTCGTGGTCGCGCGGGCCGGCGCTGCGGGCGGGGGGCGACGCGAGCGTGGTGGTCGACATGGCGGATCCTGGCGCGGTCAGAAGAAGGGGAGCGGCGCCGCGCCGATCACGCCGCAGAGCCGGCCGGGCGCGCGAGCCAGCCGCTCGTCGTGCGCCTGCAGATAGCCCGCCAGCGCCATCAGCTTCAACCCGCCCGCCTCGACGACGAGCGAGGCGGCGAGACCGCAGTCGCCCAGCCGCGCCTCGACCACCGCCGGCGAGCCCGGCGCATCGGTGACCCAGAAGGTCTCGTCGAAGCCGGTGGGCTGGGGCGCGGCCTGCGTCACCGCCAAGAGCCGGGCGCCCGCCGCGGCGGCACCGAAGTCGGGCAGGCGCGCGACGACCCTGAGCTCGGGCTGCACCAGAAGCCGCCCCCACCATGTGGACGATGCGGCGTCGATCACCGCAACGACGCCCGGCGCGCGGGCCAACGCCAGCGCCTCCTCCGCCCGGGCGGGTACGGCGCACGGCGGTGCGGCGCCGAAGCGCGCGCGGGCCGCCGCCACAGCGCCCGGCCCATGCGCGGCGAGCCTGAGGCCAGCGGTGCGCGCGAGGCGGGCGCCTTCGGTCGCGCGCCACGTCTCCAGGACGACGGCGGGCGGCGCCGCGCCGGTGGCGAGCGACAGGAGGCGGCGCGTCGCCAAGGCGTCGGCGCCGGGGTCGAAGGCGCACCCGGCGGCCGCAGCCACGGCCGTCTCCACGGCGCCGACCCACTCGCGCTCGACTGCGGTGGGCGCGCCCCAGGGCTGACTGTCGAACGCTTCGTCCACGCTCAGCCTATCTTCGGCGCAGGCCCGAGCCGCAGGCCGCCGAGCCGGGTCTGACCGTCCGCGAAGACGAGCTGGGTCGAGCCCCGGCCCTCCTGCCGATCCGCCGCGACCAAAGCCTCGCCGGCAGGGCCGGGCTGCGGCGCGCCCGCACCGACCGCGATCACCGCCTGCCGGATCTCCAGCGGCAAGGCGCCGGCGAGGCGCCCGTCGGGATCGACCGACAGCGCGCCACCTCGGGCCCACACGCGGGTCGGGCCGCCGTGCGCCTCCAGCTGCTGCAGCTGGAAGGCCCCACCGGCCGCGCCCCAGGCGCGCACGCGCGCCGCCCAGCCGGAGCCGCTCAGCGCCTGCAGGCGCGTGAACCGGCCGGAGACGCTCGCCGCCACGGGCGCGCCGGGCGAGAAGTTCCACACCAGCTGATGGGGGGTGGGCGCGCCGCCGGTGAGCCGCCACAGCGCCTCGGCGTCGCCCGATCCATCGGCGGCCGGGCGCAGGTACGCCTCCCACTGGTCGATGCGGGCGAAGGCGGTCGGCCGCGCACCCGCGCCCGGGGCGAGCGACAGCCCCTCCCCCACCACCGCGATGCGCCACACCGCGCCGGCCATGCCGGAGGCGCTGGCGCTGAGGCTGCGGCCCTGCACCTGCAGAGGGCCGGCCGCCCCGCGATCGAGCACGAGGCCCCGCGGCGCGGCGAACACCCAGTGCGTCGGGTCGAAGATCACCGCTTCGGCCTCGAGGCCCGGAACTTTGAGGCCCCAGCCCGACGGGGCGACGATGCGCGCCTGCGCCTGGCTGAGCTTCAGCCGGAACGGAAAGCCGCTCCAGCGCCGGTCGTCGAGCGCCACCGTCCACCCGGCGCGACGCAGGGCGTCGGCGTGGGCGTCCAGCGCGGCGTCAATCCGCATCCGGGCGTAGAGCCACCCGGCCGAGCAGGCGGCGAGGAAGACGGCGAGTCCAATCGCCGGCAAGAGGAGCCAGGGCCGGCGCTTGCGTGGAGGGGCGGCGTCGCCCACAGCGGCGGGCGTGGCGGACGATGGCATGACGGCTGAGGACGGGCTCGGCGCGCCGGAGCGCTGGGTGTTCGGCTTCGGCTCGCTGATGTGGCGGCCGGGCTTCCCCTACCTAGAGCGTCGGCCTGCGGTTCTCCACGGGCGCCGGCGCGCCTTCTGCATCTTCTCGGTGCACCACCGGGGTACGCCGCAGCGCCCGGGCCTCGTGCTGGGCCTGGCGCTTGGCGGCAGCACGGGCGGGGCCGCCTACCGGGTGGCGGAGGCGGACTGGCCGGCGACCCGCGCCTACCTCGTCGAGCGCGAGCAGCCGACCGAGACGTACCGCGAAGCGACCCGCACGGTGGCGCTCGCCGCCGCCGAAGGCGCGCCGTCGCGGCGGGTGGAGGCGCTCGTCTTCCTCTCCGATACGCGCCACCCCCAGTGGGCCGGCGATCTGTCCGAGGCGCGCCAGGCGGAGCTGATCGCGGGCGCGACGGGGCTTTCGGGCCGCAACATTGACTACCTGCGCGACCTCGTCATGCAGGTGCGCGCCGGCGGCGCGGTCGACCCCGCCATGGAGCGGCTGCTGCGCTTGGTCGAGGCGCTGGAGGCCGGCGCCTAGCCCGTACTGTTCGCGCCGCCCGGGCCGGAGGGGCTGACCTCGCCCTGCGGATTGTCGCCGCTGGCGTTCCCGGGGTTCTTCACCCCGTTGCCGCCCTTGAGAGCCGGGCCCGAGCCGACGCCGCCCAATGCGTTCTGCGCCGCGTCGGCGCCGCCGCTGTTGTTGTCGGAGGAACCGCTCCCGCCGCACCCGGCCAAGGCCAGGGCGGCCGCCAGCACCAACCATCGCCGCATCATCGCGTCTCCTCGATCGGCGTCGCCGCCACGAAGCCGTCCGCCGCCATCAGCCGGTTCGCGCCGGCCTCGAGCGTATCTTCCAGCACCGCCATGAAGCTGGCCCGCTTCATGCCGGCCGGGATCGGGGCGAGGAACTCGTACACCACCAGGCCCGGCCGTCGCACCCAGCCGTGGGCGGGCCAATGCAGGCCCGAGTTGGTCGCCAGCGGCGTGCAGGGCGCGCCGAGCTCGCGGTACAAGGCCGCGACGCCGGGCTTGTAGTCGGGCGCGGCGCCGGGTGGCTGGCGCGTGCCTTCGGGGAAGATCAGCAGTTGCCGGCCATCGGCGAGCCGGGCGCGTGCGCCGCCCACCATGGCGCGCAACGCCGCAGAGCCGCCCTCGCGGTCGACCGGCAGCATGTCCATCTTGGCGGCGTACCAGCCGTAGAACGGCAGGCGCAGCAGCTCGCGTTTCAGCACGTAGGCCGGGTCGCGCAGCACGAGCAGCGGCGCGATGGTGTCCAGCATGGACTGATGCTTGGCCGCGATCAGCGCCGCTCCGCGCGGCGGCTCGCCCCGCACCTCGACCCGCACGCCGCAGAGAAGCCGCAGGGCGCCCAGCGTGATCCGCGTCCACGCCTTGATGGCGGCGAACGCCCAGGACCGCGGCCCGAGCAGCAGCGGCAGGCAGGCCAGCGCCATGCAGGCCAGCAGCGCATAGCTGAAGACCACGAACGCCAGCGATCCTATCCACGCGCCGCGCCCGGCGGCGCCCGCGTCCGGGCCCTTCATGCCGTCGCGCCCTGCGGGGCGCCGCGCGGGCGCCCGAGGCTGAGGACCGCCGACCGCGTCCAGACCAGCAGGTACTTGCAGTACTCCACCGACATGCGCCGCGCGTCGATGGAGTCGCGCCACCAGCGCCGCGCCTCCACCGTGCCGGTCGCCACGGGATAGGGACGCAGCGTCACGTCGGGCAGGGACGCCTGCAGCTCCAGCAGCGCGCGGGGCATGTGGTAGTCGGCGGTGACCACGATCAACGAGCGATAGCGGTGGCGGCGCACCCAGTCCGCCGTCTCCGAGGCGTTGCCGCGCGTGTCCTCCGCGGCGCGACCGAGGTCGACGCAGCAGTCCCACTCGCGGCCGAAGTCGCGCGCCACGTCGCGCACCTCCGATCGCCGCGCCGCCGGGTTGACGCCCGAGATCAGCAGGCGCCGGGCCCTGCCGCTCTCCAGAAGCTGCGCCGCCGCCGCCAGGCGCACGTTGGACGCGCCGGTCAGCGCCACGATGGCGTCGCTGACCGGCGGCGGGGGCGCGGGCGTGAGTCGCTGCACGCGGTGGGCGAAGGCCAGCAGCCCCGCACCCCAGGCGAGCACGATCAGCAGGATGAGCGCCAGCCCCTTCATGTCCCCCCGCCCCGAGCCCGCATGCGACTAGGGCGCCGCGCGGAGGATGCCCTCCGCCGTGCGCCGCGCGGCCAGCGCCGCCACCGCGGCCGCCACCGGCGGGCACGGTAGCACGATCAGGAGGTCGCTCCAGGCCAACGGCAACACGGGGCTGAAGCCGTCGCCGCCGCCCGAGGCGCGCGCGATCGCCAGGAGCGCCGCCGCCGCCGCCGCCCCGAGCACGCCGCCCCATAGCGCCAGGAGCGCGAAGCGACGCTGGAACAGGCCGGCGACATAGTCGTCGCGGGCGCCGACGAGGTGCAGCACCTCGACCACCTCGCGCCGCGCCGCGAGCCCGGCGCGGGTGGCGTAGGCGGCCACGGCGGCTGCGGCGGCGGCCACCACGAGCGCGGCGCCGATGGCGCTCCAGGCCATGCCGCGCGCGGCGCGCTGCACATCGCCCGACCAGCGGCGCCCGTCGTCCACGTCGGCGTCCACGCCCGCGGCCGCCAGGGCCCGTTCGAGGCCCGCGGTGGTGGCGGGGGCGCGGCGGTCGATATCGACGGCGACGAGCTGGGGGATGGGCAGGTCGTCGGGCACGCCGCCCTTGCCGAACCACGGCTCCAGCAGGCGCACGGCCGCCGCCCGGTCCAGCGCGCGCGCCTCCGTCACGCCCGGCGCGCCGGCCAGGGCCTCGGCGGCGCGGGCGGCGGCCTCCGCGGGCGTCTCGCCGGGCTTGGCGCGCACCTGCACGGTGGCGGCGGCGGCGAGCTCGCCGGTCCAGCCGCGGGCGGCGCGCGCCACCGCAAGGCTCGCGCCCGCCGCCAGGCACGCCACCGCGCACAGCACCGCCAGCACGAAGACGAGCGCCCGGTCGCCCCGATCCGCGCGGGGCAACAGCGGCGCGGCGCGACGGCGCTCACTCATGGGGCGGCCTCTGCGGCGGAGAGCTGACCGTCGACCAGGCGCAGCACGGGCTGGCCGGCGCGGCGCACGAGCGCCGCGTCGTGGGATGCGATCAGCACCGTCGTGCCCAGCCGGTTCAGCTCCACGAAGAGGCGCAGGATGCGCAGGGCGGCGGCCTCGTCGACGTTGCCGGTGGGCTCGTCGGCCACCAGGAGCGCGGGCCGCGCCACGACCGCCCGGGCCACCGCCAGCCGCTGCTTCTCTCCGCCCGACAGCGTCTGCGGCAAGGCGTCCATGCGATGGGCGAGGCCGACCCAGTCGAGCAGCTCCTCCACATCGGCGCGGTAGTCGGCGGCGCGGCGGCCCGCCACGCGCAGCGGCAGGGCCGCGTTGTCGAAGGCCGAGAGGTGGTCGAGCAGGCGGAACTCCTGGAACACCACCCCGATTCGCCGCCGCAGCGGCGGCAGGTCGCGCCGCGCGGTGGAGCCCACGTCCTGGCCGAAGATGCCGATCAGGCCGCGCGAGGGCCGGTGCGCCAGGTAGATCAGGCGCAGGAGGCTCGTCTTGCCCGCCCCCGAAGGCCCGGTAAGGAAGTGGAAGGAGCCGGGATTTAGGGTTAACGACACGTCGCGCAGCACCTCGGGCGCCCGCCCGTAGCGCATGCCGACCCCCTCGAACCTGACCACCGGGCCCGCGCCGGGCGCAGGATTGGAGGCCGTGGAGTGACCGTCGCCGTGCCGCCTCGCCGCCATCCCGTCTCCACGCCGTGCATCGCGCCGGCCTGGGCGCGCTCGCCCCGAGCGGCGCCATGATACTGACCTGCCCGAACTGCGCCACGCGCTATGTGGTGGGCGACGACGCGGTTTCGAGCGCGGGACGCAGCGTGCGCTGCGCCAACTGCGGCGAACGCTGGCGCGCCACGCCGGAGGCGGACGCGCCGCTCGAACTCGCGCCGACTTCGCCGCCGGCGACTGCGGTCTCTGCGCCCGGTTTCGGCAGGGCGGCGGATGCGGCGCCCGTCTCCAAGGCGTTCCGCCAGCAGGCGCAGGATCGGCGGCGCACGCGCCAGGCGCTCGCCACGGGCGTGGTCTTCGCGGTGATCAGCGCGCTCGTGGTGATCCTCGTGTTGGCGCTCGTGCTGTTCCCGGTGGCGGTGGTGCGGATGATCCCGCGGATGGCGGGCGTCTACGCCGCGCTCAAGCATCCGGTGAACCCGACCGGGCTGGCGCTGGAGGCGCAGGGGGAGCCCGGCCTGGCGGCCGGCCAGCCGGTGCTGGTCGTGCACGGAGTGGAGCGCGACGTCGAGGCGCGGCCGCGCGCCGCCACGCCGTTGCGCATCAGCCTCTACGACAAGGCGGGCCGCGCGGTCGCCACCCAGATCCTGCGCCTCGATGCGATCCCGATCGCCCCGGGGGACGCCCGCGCCTTCCACGCCACCTTCACCGACCCGCCGCTCTCGGCGGTCGAGTTCGGCGTCGAGCTGGCCTTCGACCTGCCGGCGCTGCGCGCGCCGCCGCGCGGCGGCGCCCATCAGGCCTTCGAGGCGCGACCCCCAGCGCGCGCGCCGGCGCGCGCGGCGCGCGCCGCCGAACCCGTAAGCGAGGCGCGCCCGCTTGCGCCGGGCTCCCCCTACGCTCTGCCGGCGGCGCCCCCGGCCGACCCCCATGGCTGAGGTGCTGCTCGACGCGGCGGAGGTCGCCCGCCGGGTGAAGGCGCTGGCCGGCGAACTGGTCGCCTGGGTGGACGACGAGACGGTCGTCGTCTGCCTCCTCACCGGCGCCATCTGGTTCGCCGCCGACCTGACCCGCGCCCTGGCGCGGCGCGGCCGCCACCCGCTGTTCGACTGCCTCTGGCTCGCCTCCTACGGGGATGGCGAGGTGTCGAGCGGGCGGGTCGTGGAGCGCGCGGGCCTGCAGCGCCCCGTGGCGGGGCGCCGCGTGCTGGTGGTGGACGAGGTGATCGACAGCGGCCTCTCCCTCCTGGCGGCGCGGCGGATCTGCGAGAAGGCCGGCGCGACCGAGGTCCGGATCGCAGTGTTCGCCGAAAAGCCGTGGCCCCGACCGCGCGACATCGCCCCCGACCACGTCGCCTGGCGCGCCCCGGCGCGCTTCCTCGTCGGCTACGGCATGGACAGCGCAGGGCGCATGCGGGGCCTGCCCGAGGTCACCGCCCTGGATTAACGCCCCCGCGCCCGGGCGCAAGGTCGGCTTAGATCAGCGCTTCGCGCCGGTGGCCCGTCGTCGCCAGCAACGCCTGCGCGCGTCCGATGATCTGCCCGATGGAATAGGGTTTCTTGAGGAATAGGTTGGCGCCCAGCCCCTTGGCCCTCAGCGCGCAGCTGCCTTCCCCCCGCGCCGACGCCATCATGATCGGCAGTCGGTCGCGGTCGTGCGTTTGCCGCAACCGCTCCAGCACCTGCAGGCCGTCGAGCCCGGGCATGTCGATGTCGAGCACCACGAGGTCGGGCGTGCGCAACTCCACCGCGTCGAGCAAGGCCTGGCCCTCGCGCACCACCAGGACGTCGTAGCCGGCCGAAGCGAAGATCAGGGCGAGGAGCTGGGAGAAGAACACCTGATCCTCCAGCACGACCACGCGTGCCGGCCGTTCGCTGCTGATCTCGACGCTCAGGGCCATCCGTCACACTTGGGCCTGCGTGGCTAACGAACCGTTCCTTGGGCGGGTGACGGCGCGGGTGTCTCGCGGCCGGGGTGTTACACCGTCACACGCATGCAATACGCAGGCGCTAGTCCCGCCCGACCAGGAGACGGCCGCCATGTTCCTAGACGCCTCCCGCCGCAGCGTGCTGGGCGGCCTCGCCGCCGGGGCGATCGCGGCCCCGGCCGTGCTGCGGGCGCAGACGCTGGGCCCGTCGCCGACCCCGTTCACGCTGGGCGTCGCCTCCGGCGATCCCGCTCCCGACGGCTTCGTGCTGTGGACGCGGCTCGCGCCCGACCCGCTGGCGTTGCACTCGGGGCTGCGCATGAGGCCCACGCCCGTGCGGTGGGAGGTCGCCTCCGACGAGCGCTTCCGCCAGGTGGTGGCGCAGGGCGAGGCGCTGGCCCGCCCCGAGCTCGGCCATTCGGTGCACGTGGAGACGACCGGCCTGCAGCCCGACCGGCCCTACTGGTACCGCTTCACCGCGCTGGGCGCGCAGAGCGCCACGGGCCGCGGACGCACCCTGCCGCCCCCGGGCGCGCGCCTCGATCGCGTGCGCTTCATCGCCGCCGGCTGCCAGAACTACGAGGACGGCCTCTACGCCGCCTACCGCAGGATCGCCGAAGAACCCGACATCGACTTCCTGTGGCACTACGGAGACTACATCTACGAGGGCGCGGGCGTGGGCGCGCCGCACCTCTCCCACGGCCAGCCGCCGATACGCCGTCACTGGGCAGACGAGCCCTACAGCCTGGACGATTACCGGGCGCGCTACGCCCAGTACAAGCTGGATCCGGACCTGCAGGCCGCCCACGCGGCGCACACCTGGTGGGTCACCTGGGACGACCACGAGATCCAGAACAACTGGGCCGGCGACCACGACCAGGAGAACGATCCGCCCGAGGTCTTCGACCTGCGCCGCCAGGCCGCCGCCCAGGCGTATTACGAGAACATGCCGCTGCGCCGCCGCTCCTTCCCGCACGGCACGGCCATCCAGGTGTTCCGCGAGGCAAGCTACGGCGACCTGATGGACGCCTGGTTCCTCGACACCCGCCAGTTCCGCGACGACCAGCCCTGCGGCGACAACTTCAAGCCCGCCTGCCCGCAGGCGCTCGCCCCGACCCGCACCATCATGGGGGCGGCGGAGGAATCCTGGCTGTTCGACGGCCTGGCCCGCGGACGAGCGCGCTGGAACCTGATCGGCAACCAGGTGATGCTGATGCCGCTGGACCGCCGCCGCGCGGGGGGGCCGCAGGAGATCTGGAACATGGACTCCTGGGCGGGCTACCCCGCCGCCCGCAAGCGCCTGCTCGATCACCTGCAGAACCGCGACCTCAAGAACGTGGTGGTCGCCACCGGCGACGAGCACCAGAACTTCGCCGGCGAGCTGCGCGCCCGCGGCCGCGAAGGCCCGGCGCTGGCCACCGAGTTCGTCGCCACCTCCATCAGCTCCGGCGGCGACGGCGAGGACCTTCGGCCTGACAACGTGGCGATCCTGGCCGACAATCCGCAGCTGAAGTTCGTCAATAGCCAGCGCGGCTACATGCTGCACGAGGTGGGCCGCGACCACTGGCTGGCGGAGATGAAGGTGCTGGACCAGATCCGCCGGCCCGGCGGCGTCCTTTCGGTGCGCAAGCGCTTCGCGGTCGACCGTCGTGCGCCTGGCGTGCAGGCGGCCTGAGGCGACGCCGGGGTCAGCGCTCGACAAACCCGGCCGGCGGCGCCCTCTCCATGCCGTTGGTGAGATCACCGGCGGACGGCCCCGTGCAGGGGTGGTCGGCCAGGGTCTTGCCGCCACGGCGCACAACGACGCCCTCGCTGAACTCCGGCGCGTTCTCGCCCGGTCCGAAGGCTGTGCGCACGGTCGACTGGTAGACGAGGTAGCCGACGTCGGCCCTGTGGAAGGTGACCTGCGTCTCGCCGCCTCCCGAGAAACCTTCCAGTACGAAGGTGGGCGAGCCGGCCTCCACCTCGACCCGACCCGGCCGCCCGTAGCGATAGACGGCCTGCGAACCGCGCCCGCAGATCGACAGCACCCTGCCCCTGACCGGGCAAGTGAAGGTGACGCGCTCCTGCGCTCTGCACAAAGAAGGTGGCGGGTGAGTGGGTCCACGCGGAGACGCGGCGAACGCCAGGGCCGCGGCCAGGATGGTGAGGGACACGGGCGGCTCTCCTCGAACGACGGGCGCGTCGGCCTTGCATCGCGACATACGCCGATCACGACCGAAGGGCTCTCCCTCTCGCCTCCGGCGCGTTAGAAGCCGCCTATGACCGACGCCCCCGCCGACCGCCTCGCCTTCGCCACCCGCGCCATCCACGGGGGGCAGCACCCCGATCCGCTCACCGGTGCGGTGATGGTCCCCATCTATCAGACCTCGACCTACGCCCAGGAGAGCCCGGGCGTGCACAAGGGCTTCGAGTACTCGCGCTCGCACAATCCGACTCGCTACGCCTTCGAGCGCGCTGTGGCCGACCTTGAGGGCGGAACGCGCGGCTTCGCCTTCGCCTCGGGGCTGGCCGCCATCGCCACCGTGCTCGACACCCTGCCCACGGGCAGCCACGTCATCTCCTCCAACGACCTCTACGGCGGCAGCTTCCGGCTGTTCGACAAGGTGCGCACCCGCTCCGCCGGGCTGGAGTTCAGCTACGTCGACCTCGCCGACATGGCGGCGGTGGAGGCGGCGGTGCGGCCCAACACCCGCCTGCTGTGGGCCGAGACGCCGACGAACCCGATGCTCAGCCTGGCCGACCTGCAGGCGTTGGGCGAACTCGCGCGCCGCCACGGCTTCACGGCCGCGGCCGACAACACCTTCGCCTCGCCGTACTGCCAACGCCCGCTGGAGCACGGCTTCGACCTCGTGATGCACTCCACCACCAAGTACCTGAACGGCCACTCCGACGTGGTGGGCGGCGTCTGCGTGGTGGGCGACAACGCCGAGCTGGCCGAGCGCATGGGCTTCCTGCAGAACGCGGTGGGCGCCATCGCCGGCCCGTTCGACAGCTTCCTGGCGCTGCGCGGCCTCAAGACGCTGGCTATCCGCATGGAGCGCGCCTGCGCCAACGCGCTCAAGATCGCCCGCTGGATGGAAGCCTCGCCCGCCTTCACCCGCGTGATCCACCCCGGGCTGGAGAGCCACCCGCAGCACGCCCTGGCCGCCCGCCAGATGGACGCCTTCGGCGCCATGATCACCGCCGTGCTCGACCGCGACCTTGAGGGGACCACGCGCTTCCTGGAGCGCACCCGCCTCTTCACCCTGGCCGAAAGCCTGGGCGGCGTGGAGAGCCTGATCGAGCATCCGGCGATCATGACCCACGCCAGCGTGCCGCCCCACGTGCGCGCCCAGCTCGGCATCGACGACGGCCTGGTGCGGCTGTCCGTCGGCATCGAGGACGCCGACGACCTCATCGCCGACCTGCAGCGCGCGCTTGGCTGAAGCCGCGGCGCCACAACGAATGTCCGAGCGCGCGCCGGCCCCCTAGCCCGCGGGTGCGAGCCGCTTCATTCCCTATCCGTTGGCGAGTGTTCCGCGTCGCCCGAGGGCGTCGAAGAACGAGAGGCGTCTGGCGCGCGGGTGGGGCTCTGTCCGCCTGCCGACAACTCGCTACTCCGTGGCGGCAGTTCTGTCAGGCGCGGCCGGCCCTTGGAGATCAGGTCGGGCTGTTGACGGGGATCGAGGTCTTGAGCTGCGGGTAGAAGCGGTGGCCACCTATGGCGAGTGGGCGGGGATCATCGTGGCGCTCACCGCTCCGTTCCTGGGCGCGGCTCTCGACAAGCTTGGGCCGCGCAAGCCGCTCCTGCTCGTCGCCGTCGCCCTGATGGTCCCGCTGATCTGGAGCCTCTGGTTCACCCGCGCCGACCACGAAGGACTTTCGGTGGCGGCGGTGATCGTGATCGCCACCATCGTCACGGTGCTGTTCTCCTATACCGAGGTGCTGCACAACGCGATGCTGGTTCACGCCGCCGGTCTTGAGGGCGCCCACGCCGCGTCGGGCCTGGCGCTGGCGCTTGGCGATGCGATCTCCGTCGCCCTGCTTCTCTTCGTGCTCTGGGCCTTCGAGCTGCCGGGCGTGCTGCCTCCAGGCCTGGCGCCAGACGCGCCGTTCTTCGGGCTGAGCCGCAGCCTGCACGAACCCTCCCGCATCGTCGCGCCGATCGTGGCGACGGTCTTCGCCCTGGGCGCCGTGCCGGTGTTCCTGTTCACGCCCGATGCGCCCCATACGGCATCTCGCCTCTGCGCGCCTTCGCCAGCGGCGCGCGCTCCATCGCGGCGATGCTGATGCGCCTTCGTGGACGCCGGGATGCTGCGGTCTTCCTCGTCTCGCGCATGCTCTACGTCGACGCCATGACCGGCGTGCTGCTGTTCGCGGGCGTCTACGCGGCCGGCGTCATGCACTTGGGGCCATTGCAGCTTCTGGCGTACGGCGTGCCGCTGAGCCTCCTCGCGGTCGTGGGCGGGTTTCTCGGCGGCTACATGGACCATCGCCTGGGTCCCCGGACGGCGGTGCGGACGGCGGCGCCGTTCACTTGACGGCAAGGGAGAACGATTACAGAACGTCGGCGTGGGTTCACCGTGTGTTCCCAATTGATTCGGATGCGAGGTCTTCTCCGATGCTGACGCGCAAGCAGCACGAGCTCCTGATGTTCATCCACACCAGGATCAAGGAGACGGGCGTAAGCCCCTCGTTCGACGAGATGAAGGATGCCCTGGATCTCGCCTCCAAGTCCGGCATCCACCGGCTGATCACCGCGCTTGAGGAGCGAGGCTTCCTGCGCCGGCTAGCGCACCGCGCCCGCGCATTGGAGGTGGTGAAGATGCCCGAGCAGGCGGGCTCTCCCGTCTCGGCCCAACGCATGCCCTTCCGCCCCCGAGTGGTCGAGCCTGCGCCCCCCCCGCCCCGCGCCGCTGCGCCCGCCAACGATACGCGTGAACTGGCGATCCTCGGCCGGATCGCAGCCGGCACGCCGATCGACGCCATCCAGCATGAGCGCGACCGTATATCCGTGCCCGAGGGCATGTTGGGTGCGGGCGAGCATTACGTGCTGGAGGTGCAGGGCGACTCGATGATCGACGCCGGCATACTGGACGGCGACTACGTGGTGATCCGCCGGGGCGACACCGCAAGCTCGGGCGAGATCGTGGTGGCTCTCACCCATGGCGAGGAGGCCACGCTCAAACGCCTGCAGAAGAAAGGCGGCTCCATCGCGCTGGTGCCCGCCAACCCTCGCTACGAGACGCGCATTTATGCGCCGGACCAAGTGGAGGTGCAGGGCCGCCTCGTGGGGCTCATTCGCCGCTACCATTGAGCTCGCCCGACACGGTCCAGGGGCGATCGCCGCGCAGGTCCTGCGCCCAGCGCACCCGCCACTCACCGCCCGATGCGCGCCACAGCTCGGCCGACCCGCCGCGGGCGAGGTCGCCCTCGTCGAGCACCACGCGGCCACGGCAGGCGGGCGCCTGCGCCAAAGGCGGCATCCGACCTGTGCGCAGGATCACCAACGGCGCGGAGGCGCACAGCGCCTCCACCCGATCCGGCGGCGCGGGCCTGAGCCCGTACCAGCTCGCCACGTCGACCGCCGCGCCGTCGGCGGGCATGCAGGCGGAGCGATTGCAGGCGAACAGCGCGTCCGCTGAGGCCTGGGCCTCGTCGCCGGCGGGCGCGAAGGCGCGTCCGCGCCGCTTGGCCCACAGCTCGAAGGCGAAGCGCTGCGAGCGGGGCCGCGCCAGCACCGCCTCGCGCCGCTCTGAGACGGCGGCTGCAACTGCGAAGTTGGCGCCCTCCGGAGCGATCCACAGGTCGGGCGCCGGCGGCCGCGGCCACGCCCACACCGCGAGAAACAGCGGCGCGCCCAACCAACGCAGGCTTCCGCGCCACAGGCAGATGAGGAGGAGGCCGCCGAAGCTCACCGGCAGGGCCGCGGCCGGCGCGCTCGCCACCCCAACCACAGCGTGCGGCGCGCCGGCGAAGAGGCGCGCCACCGCCACCAGCCCGTCCAATCCCCAGCCGGCGACCGCCAGCGGCGGTCCGCCCCAGCCTACCAGTTCGCCCAGCACTCCCAGCGCCAGCGCCGGCATGATCACGAGCGACGAGAGCAGCTCGGTCGCCACATTCGACGGCAGGCCCCACAGCGTCACCCGGTTGAAGTGCTGGATGCCGAATGGGTCGGTGGCCAGGCCCGCCACCAGGCTTACCGCCGCTCCGGCGAGCAACCAGTCGCGGCCGCGCAGCATCAGACGCCGACTCCAGGGCTCGTCCTTGCGCCGCGGCGCGTGCGGCCAGGCCTCGGCGAGCGCGAGCAGGGCGGCGGTGGCGGCGAAGCTCATCTCGAAGCCGGGCTGGGCGACCGCCTCGGGCTGGAAGGCGAGGATAAGCAGCGCCGCGACCGCCAGGCTGTGCAACGTCAGCGCGCGGCGATCGAGCAGGATGGCGGTGAAGGCGATGCCCGCCGTCAGCGCCGAGCGGATGGCCGGCGCCGGTGCGCCAGACAGGAGCAGATAGCCGCCCAGCGCGACGAGGCCGACGCCCGACGCCACCTTCTTACCGCTGACTCGCAGCGCCGCCCACGGCCATATCGCGATCGCCAGCCGCGCCAGGGCGAAGGCGAAGCCGCCGACAATGGCCATGTGCACGCCCGAGATCGACAGGATATGCGCCAGACCCGAGTCGCGCATGGCCTGCACGTCACCCGGGTCGAGCCAGGCCTGCTGGCCGGTGACGAGCGCCGCCGCCAGGCCTCCGCGATGCGGGCCCATGCGCGCCACCAGTCGCTGCGACAGCCGCCAGCGCGCCGCGTTCAACGCCAACTCGGCCCGCAGCAGCAGCGGCGCCGGCGGCAGCACGGTCTCGGACGGCGGCCGCAAAACCAGCCCCGAGCCGCCGACGCCAGCGAAGTAGGCGTCGCGGGCGAAGTCGTAGGCGCCGGGCGCGGCGGGGGGCGGGGGCGGTCCCATGATGGCGCTCATCGCCACGGGCGTTCCCGGCGCGGGCGGCGAACCGCCACGCAGGCTCACGCGCACCAGCGCCGGCGTGGACTCCGGCGCGAGGCGGCCCAGCCGGACCGGCGCGACCAGAACGCGCTCGCGGCTGGCGTCGGCGGAGACTACATCCACCACCCAGCCCTCAAGCCGCACCGCTCGGCGCGAGGCGGGCGACACGGGCGCGCCGATCCATCGCGCCTTGGCCGCCCCCGCCGCGAAGCCGGCCGCCCCGAAGGCCAGCAAAGCGGCCATGATCGCCAGCGCCCGGCTGCGACCCCACCGCTGCGCGGCCACCGCCGCGCCCAGACCGACGAGCGCTGTTCCCGCCGCCATCCAAGGCGTCGGCTCCAGCGGCAGGCCGATGTAGAGCGCTGCCCCCAGCCCCATCGCCACGGGCGCCCACAGGAACCAGCGCTCCGCCTGCGCCGCCGGTTGAGCGCGCGCCTCGACCGCCACCCACGCGGCGAGCTTGGCCAGCGGGGCGCGCGTGCTAAGAGCGCCGGCCCGGCCAACGGCCGCACCCCAACCGCCCCCGCCGATGACCGACCCTTCAGCCACCCCGTCCGCTCCCCGCAAGCCGGTGGTGACGCGCATCGCGCCCTCGCCTACCGGCTCCATGCACATCGGCACGGCGCGCACAGCCTTATTCAACCTCCTGTACGCGCGCCACAACGGGGGCGAGTATCTGGTGCGGGTGGAGGACACCGACCGAGAGCGCTCCACCGCCGCCAACGTGGAGGTGATCTTCGACGGCCTGCGCTGGCTCGGTCTCGAGCCCGACCGGCCGCCGGTGTTCCAGGCGCAGCGGGCGCAGCGCCACGTGGAAGCGGTCGATGAGCTTCTCGCCCGCGGCGGCGCCTACCGCGACTACACCTCGGTGGAGGACGGCGAACGCGAGCGTGAGCGGGCGCGCGCCGAGGGCCGCGTGGTGCGCTCCGCTTGGCGCGACCGCGATCCCGCCGAGGCGCCGGAGAGTGCGCCCTTCACCGTACGATTGCGCGCGCCGATCGAGGGCGAGACCGTGGTCGACGACCTGGTCAAGGGCGTAGTCACCTTCCGCAACGCCGAGCTGGACGACCTCGTGCTGCTGCGCTCCGACGGCACGCCCACCTACAACCTGGCCGTGGTGGTCGACGACCACGACATGGGGATCACCCACGTGATCCGCGGCGACGACCACCTCAACAACGCCGCGCGCCAGACGCTGATCTATCGCGGCCTCGGCTGGGAGCTCCCCGCCTTCGCCCACCTGCCGCTGATCCACGGACCCGACGGCGCCAAGCTCTCCAAGCGCCATGGCGCTCAGGCGGTGGGCGAGTTCCGCGAGATGGGCTACCTGCCCGAGGCCATGCGTAACTACCTGGCGCGCCTGGGCTGGGGCCACGGCGACGACGAGCTGTTCGGCGATGCCGACGCCGCGGCCTGGTTCGATGTGGGCGACGTCGTCAAGGCGCCGGCGCGGCTCGATTGGCCCAAGCTCGGCTTCATCAACCAGCACTACATCCGCGAGGCGGACGACGCGCGCCTGCTGCCGCTCGTGGCCCAGGCCCACCGCGGGCGCGGCGTCGACCTGCCCGACAGCGACTTGCCCAAGCTCGCCGCGGCGATCCCGCTGGTGAAGGAGGCGGCGCAAACCCTCCTGCAGCTGGCCGACCTGACGCTCTTCGCCATCAAGCCGCGCCCGATGCCGCTCGACGAGAAGACCGCCAAGCTCCTCACCGAGGAGACCCGCGCGCGCCTGGGCCGACTGCGAGAGGCGCTCGGCGGCTATGCAGGCGCCTGGACGCCCCCTGAACTGGAGCCCGAGATCCGCGCCTTCGCGCAAGCCGAGGGGGTCGGCATCGGCAAGTTCGGCGCGGCCCTGCGCGGGGTGCTGGGCGGCGGCGCGCCGGCGCCCGACCTCGCCTCCACCCTCTCGGCGCTGGGCCGCGAGGAGGCGCTGGGCCGGCTGGCGGACGCCCTTTCCGCGGGCGCCTAAACGGCTATAACGCACCGCAACATGGCCGCCCTCCCCGGCGGCGCAAGGGATGCACGTCGATGGAGAACAAGGCCGCGCCCGCCGGCTCCGCCACGGTGGAGATGGAGGGCAAGCGCGTGGAGCTGCCCATGCTCAAGGGTACGCTCGGCCCAGATGTCGTAGACATACGCAAGCTCTACGCCGCCACCGACAGCTTCACCTACGACCCCGGCTTCACCTCCACGGCTTCCTGCGAAAGCCAGATCACCTTCATCGACGGCGACAAGGGCGTGCTGCTCTACCGCGGCTACCCCATCGACCAGCTGGCCGAGCAGTCGAGCTTCCTGGAGGTGTGCCACCTCCTGCTGCACGGCGAACTGCCGACCGCCGCCGAGTTCTCAGACTTCGAGCACACGGTGACGATGCACACCATGCTCCACAGCCAGTTCGACCGCTTCTTCGCGGGCTTCCGCTCCGATGCCCACCCCATGGCGATCATGGTCGGTGCGGTCGGCGCGCTCTCGGCCTTCTACTACGACAGCGCCAACGTGCAGGACTTGCAGCAGCGCGAGATCTCAGCCATCCGGCTGATCGCCAAGATGCCGACGATTGCGGCGCGCGCCTTCAAGTATTCGGTCGGGCAGCCGTTCATCTACCCCGACAACAACCTCAGCTACACTGAGAATTTCCTGCGCATGTCGTTCGCCGTACCGGCGGAAGAGTACAAGATCAACCCCGTTCTGGCCCGCGCCATGGACCGCATCTTCATCCTGCACGCCGACCACGAGCAGAACGCCTCGACCTCCACCGTACGCCTGGCGGGCTCGTCAGGTGCCAATCCCTTCGCCTGCATCGCCGCGGGCATCGCCTGCCTGTGGGGCCCTAGCCACGGGGGCGCCAATGAAGAGGCGCTCAACATGCTTCGCGAAATCGGCACGGTGGACAACATCCCCGAGTTCATCAAGGGCGTGAAGAACCGCGAGCGCCGCCTGATGGGCTTCGGCCACCGCGTCTACAAGAATTACGATCCTCGCGCCAAGGTGATGCAGAAAACCGCGCACGAGGTGCTTGATGAACTCGGCAAGCACGATGAACCTTTGCTGAAAGTCGCGCTCGAATTGGAGCGGATCGCACTTTCCGACGAGTTCTTTATCGAGCGCAAGTTGTATCCCAACGTCGACTTCTATTCTGGCATCACCCTGAGTGCGATGGGCTTCCCCAGCGAGATGTTCACTGTGCTGTTCGCGCTGGCCCGCACCGTGGGCTGGATCGCCCAGTGGAAGGAGATGATCGAGGACCCGTCGCAGAAAATCGGCCGCCCGCGCCAGATCTACACGGGCCCGACCCAGCGCGACTTCGTGCCGGTGGATAAGCGGGGCTGATCACAGCAGTCCACGTTCGCTGAGCACCCCGATCACAGCCTCGGCGGCCCGGTCCGAGGGATCGGGGCCGCCGCGGCCCATGCGCTCCAGGGCCGCGTCCTGCGCCGCACGCTGGGCGCCGCGGAGTGCGGCCGCGTCCAGCCGCTCGCCGACTGCGCGCGAGAGGTTCGCCGGCGTGCAGGCGCCCTGGATGAACTCAGGCATCACCTGCGCATCCGCCGCCACGTTCACCAGCGACACCCACGGCGTTCTGACGATGCCCTTGGCGAGCGCATGGGTCAGCGGCCCCAGGATGTAGCCCACCACCACCGCCGCCCCCGCCAGCGCCAGCTCGGTGGTGGCCGTACCCGAGCAGGCGAGCGCCACCTGGCCGGCCACCAGCGCGTCGTCCTTTTCCTCCGCGTCCTCCACCAGGACCGCGCCCACGTCCCATGCCCGGACGGCCTCTCGCACGGCAGCGGCCACGGTCGGGGCGACGGGCACGACGACGGCGAGCGTGGGCCGCTCGGCCTTCAGCCGCCGCACCGCCTCGCCGAACACGGGCGCGAGGCGGCGCACTTCGCTGGGGCGGCTGCCGGGCAGGACGAGCAGCACCGGCGCGTCGGCCGCGATCCCGTGGCGGCTGCGGAAGCGCTCGCCGTCGGCGTGCACGAAGCTGCGCGCCATCACAGGCGAGCCGACCACGGTGGTCGCCAAGCCCGCGCGCTCGAAATACGGTGCATCGAACGGGTGCAGCGCCAAGAGGTGGTCCACCGTCGCCGCCAGCGTGCGGGCGCGGCCAGGGCGCGAGGCCCACACCTGCGGGCCGACGTACTTGATCAGCGGCAGGTCGGGGCGGACGCGGCGCAGGCGCTGGGCGACGCGCAGGGTGAAGCCCCAGCTGTCGATCAGGACCACCGCGTCGGGCCGAGCGCGCGACGCCAGCGCCGCCGTCTCGTCGGCGCGGCGCACCACCCGCGGATAGGCGGCCACGCCTTCGGCGAAGCCCAGGACCGACAGCTCGGCGATGTCGAAGGGGCTGGCGATCCCCTCCCCCGCCATGCGCGGACCGCCGACGCCGACGAATCGCACACCCTCGCCCAGCCGCGCCTTCAGCCGCGCCATCAGCGCCGCGCCGAGCGCGTCGCCCGAAGCCTCGGCCGCCATCAGCATCAGCGTCAGGGACCGCGCAGACGCCGCGCTCAAGATTTGGCGCCCTTCCCCTCGCACGCGCCTTCGGTCGCGGAGGTCACCGCCAGAATGCGCCAAGCCCCTCCTACGCGGGCGAGAGTAAAGCGCTGCGAGCCGCCGTTGTCGGTCTCAAGACAAAGGCTGCGGCGCGACCCTTGCGCATCGAGCCGATAGGCTCCGAGCATGCCGAGCGTCCAATCGATGCTTTCGCCCGGCTTGACCGGCGAGGCGGACCGCAGAGCCGCGACCTGCGTGCGCACGACGGCGGCGGCGGCGGGGTCGGCCAGGCCGCCGGTCGCGCGGCCGTGGACCACCGCGTCGTAGAGGGCGTCCACCGCGTCCAGCTCGGGCGTGAGGCTGACGGTCGGGCCCCAAGCCGCGCCCTTCGCCGGGAGCACCACGTCGGTGCGCGCCTGTCGGCCGTCGCACGCTCCGCATGCGAAGATCTGGCGCCAGTCGTCCTTGCCGCCCACCCTCAGGCCGCTACCGCGCACGTCGACGAGCGGCTGCGCCTGGTCGGCCATGAAGGTGAAGGTGCGGGCGAGGAGCGGCTCGGCCCTCGCCCCGTCCCAGCGCCAGACGCTGACGAGCTGGCCGCCGGTGGCGCCCATCTCCTGGGCGTAGACGCCGTGCAGCACGAACCGCGCCGCGCCGTCCGCTTCTGGCCGCAGCACGGCGACCTCGGCGGTGAGCGGGCCGCATCGCGCAGCCGCGGTTGAGGGTCGGTGCGCACCGCAGCTGTCGCTGGCCCGCGAGGGCGACCACGCCTCGACCAGCGGGAACGCCCCGGCCTCGGCAGCCCCGGGCGCCTCGATCGCCCACGCGGTCGTCACCCGACCGTCCTCGCCGCGCCGCAGGATGAAGGCGTCGCCCAACGGGTCGTCGGTCACGGCGAAGAGCTGGCTGCGCGCATCCAGCCGCACCGCCGAGACGTCGAAGCCCGTCGCCGCCTTCAGCGCGACGGCGGCGGCCGCAGGCGGCGCCGTTGGACGGGAGCGCAGCCAGTCGGCCGCCCATCCCCGCACCGCCACCCACTGCGCCTCCAGCGCCGCGGCCGGCTCGGGTCCGTCCTTGAGGAAGAAGCCGTTCTCGTCGAGGGCGGCCTTGGCCACAAGCAGGGCCTCGGGCAGGTTCGGGGAGGGAGGCGGCGCAGCCTGCGCGCGCCCGACCACGGCCAGGGCGAGCGCCGCGACCGCTGCGACGCGCCGGGCGCCCGTCACCGCGCGTAGACCCGCCGCACGTCGGCCTTCAGCGCCCGCTGGCTGTCCGGCCGGGCGTAGAACATGTGGCCGCCGGGGTATTCCTTCACCTGCACGCGGGTCGGATCGCCCATCACCGGCATCTGGTCGACGATGAGCAGGCTGGCCATGAAGGGGCACGAGAGGTCGTCCCAGCCGTGCACGATAAGCACCTTCATCTTGGGATCGATGGCCACCGCCTGGCGCAGGTCGGTGACGCTCTCGCTGTCGCCGAACCAGCCGCGCTCCCACATGCGGTTCACCTCCTCGTTCAGCGCCTCGTAGCGCGCGTCGACCTTCCAGCCGACGGTGCGGGTGACGAAGTCGACCATGGCGCTGGTGGTGGGCGCGATGATGCCGTCCAGGATCGGGTCGTTGGTCTCCTGGTCGGGGGCGTAGGGGAAGGGATCGTAGGACGTGACATTGCTGTCGTAGCGCGAGCCGAGCTTGCCCTCGGCGCGGAACTTCTCGCGCAGATAGGCCTGCGTCTCGATCCGCCCGCCGGAGCGGCGCACGAACAGCGGGTCCAGCCCGGTGAGCTCGGCCACCCTGGCTTCCATGCGCGCCTGGCTGGCGGGATCGGTGCGGCCGGCCAGGAGATCGACCGCGTATTGCGAGCGCGCGTAGGCGATCACCGGCGCCATGGTTGCGTCCGACAGCCGGCCCTGGCTCTCCAGGTGCGCCGCCACCATCGAGGGCATGGTGTCGACCCAGGGCATGGGCGAGAGGGCGCCGTCGGTGGTGGCCGGGCCGTCGAGGAAGGGAGAGACCAGCACCACGCCCGAGACGCCCACGCCCATCTTGGTCTGCAGGTAGTGGGTGATGCGCGGGCCGCGGAAGCCGCCGTAGCTCTCGCCCACCACGTACTTGGGCGACTGCATGCGGCCGTTCTTGAGCAGCCAGTCGTAGACGATGCGCGACAGGTACTCGATGTCCGGCTTGACCGCGTAGAAGGCCTTCTTGGTCGCCTCCTCGTCCACCCGCGAGCGCGAGAAGCCGGTGCCCACCGGATCGATGAACACAAGGTCGGTCATGTCGAGCCAGGTGCCGGGATTATCGATCAGCTGGGGCCGCTCGCTGGGGCTCTCGCCCGTGCCGAAGGGCACGCGCTTGGGTCCGATGGCGCCCAGGTTGAGGTAGACCGAGCTCGCGCCCGGGCCGCCGTTGAAGGCGAAGGTCACAGGCCGGTTGGGATCGTGCGCCGCGCCGTCCAGCGTGTAGGCGGTGTAGACGACGTCGGCGATCACCTTGCCCTTGGCGTCGCGCACCGGCAGCGAACCGACGGTGGCGGTGTAGCCCAGCTCGCGCCCGTCCACCCGCGTGGTCTGATGGGTGCTTGCCGGGGCTGGGAAGGGGGCGAAGTTCTCACCCTCCTTGGCGTCGGGCGCGCCGTCGCGACCGGAGCCGTTGTGGATCGTCTCGTTGGTGCCGGCAGGCGAGCCGCGGCCCAGGCGCGGGTGCTTGGCCGGGGCCGCCGGCTTGGACGCGTCGTCGTCGCTTTGCGCCGCGGCTGCGAGCGGGGACAGAGTCGTCGCGAAAAGGAGTCCGGACAGTCCGGTCGAGATTAGGAAACGCAGACGCTTCAAGGGCTTGGCTCACGTTGGAGGACCGGACTGTCCGGATCCGATGGGGGGAGAGACGCGCGGGGGTTTGACGACGTTCGGACGGGCAAGTGATAGGAGCTTACACGCGCTGACGTCGAGGGGGAGAGATGGACGTGCATTGCACGGGCGCGTCTCCGCGGACGGCTGAGCGCCCGAGGCCGGGTCGCCTCAAGGCACGCCTTCAGTATCGAAGGACGCCCTGCGTCCCGACCCCCTCAGGAAGCCGTCGCGCGCAGAGCGGGTCACGGCCGAAGAGCGGAGCCGAAGGCGCAGCGTGCCTTGACGCGACCGAGCACGGCGGCATGACCTCGCCGAGGAGACTCCGGCAACGCGCCGACCAACACCCGCCACCTTTACCTCGCCCTCTCGCGCCCTAAGCACCCGCCGCCGTCTTCGCCGCTTCGTAGGCCTCCGCCGCCTCCATCCAGGCGCCTTCCGCCGTGGCCAGCGTGTCCGCCGCCTCCGCCCGACGCTTGCCCAGCGCCACCGCTTCCGCAGGCGCGCGGGCGAACAGCGCCGGGTCGCCCAGGCGGGTGTCGAGACCGGCGATCTCGGCGGCGAGCGCGTCCATCTTCGCCTCGGCCCTCTCCGCCGCGCGGCGCAGGGGCGCGACCTGGGCGCGGGCGTCGGCAGCCGCGCGACGGGCCTCCTTCTGGGCGCCGCCGGCGGGAGTCTCGGCGGGGCGCTCGCCGGTGCGCGCAGCCTGGCGGGCTCGGTCGAGGACAAGGCGGGCGTAAGCGTCCATGTCGCCGTCGTAGGGCTTCACCGCCCCATCGGCGGTCAGCCACAGCCGGTCGGCGACCAGCTCCATCAGCGAGCGGTCGTGGGTGATCAGCACCACAGCACCTTCGTATTCGTTGAGCGCGTCCAGCAGAGCCCGGCGGCTGTCGATGTCCAGGTGGTTGGTCGGCTCGTCCAGGATCAGGAGGTGCGGGCGCTGCATGGCCACCAGGTTGAGCAGCAGCCGCGCCCGCTCGCCGCCGGAGAGGCCCAACGCGGTGGTGCCCTGCTTCTCGGTGGTCAGCCCCCACTGGCTGAGGCGCGAGCGCCGTTCGGGCTCGGACGCCTCTGGCAGGGTGCGGCGGATGATGTCCAGCGGGGTCTCGCCGGGGTCCAGCGCCTCGATCTGGTGCTGGTGGAACCAGGCGACGCGCATGCGCCGGTCGGCGTGCACGTGGCCGGCCAGCGGCGACAGCGCGCCCGCCAGCAGCTTGGCGAAGGTCGACTTGCCCGCGCCGTTGATCCCCAGGAGGCCGATGCGGTCGTCGGTGTCGAGCCGCAGGTTCAGCCCGCGCAGGATGGGCGCGCCGTCGTAGCCGACCGCGGCGTTCTCCAGCCGCAGCAGCGGCGGGTTGAGCGCCCGCTCGGGCGAGGGGATCGTGAAGGGGGCGACCCGGCCCTCCAGGCTCACCTCCACCGGCTCCAGCTTCTCCAGCCGCTTCAGGCGGCTCTGTGCCTGCGAGGCCTTGCTGGCCTTGGCGCGGAAGCGGTCGACGAAGCTCTGCAGGTGGGCGCGCTCGGCCTCGACCTTCACCGCCGCGGCGCTGGCCAGGCGCAGCTTCTCGCCGCGCTGCCGCTCGAAGGCGTCGTAGCCGCCGGTGTAGGCGTCGAGCTTGCCGCCGTGCAGGTGGACGATGACGTCGCAGGCGGCGTTGAGCAGCTCGCGGTCGTGGCTGATGATCACGCAGGTGCGCGGATAGCGCTTGAGCCGCGCCTCCAGCCACAGGGCGCCCTCGAGGTCGAGGTAGTTGGTGGGCTCGTCCAGCAGCAGCAGGTCGGGCTCGGCCAGGAGCGCGCCGGCGAGCGCCGCGCGCATGCGCCAGCCGCCGGAGAAGTCGGACACCGGCCGGTGCAGCTCGCCGACGGCGAAGCCCAGGCCGGTGAGGATTTCGGCGGCGCGCGCGGGGGCGGCCTCGGCGGCGATATCGATCAGCCGCGCGTGGAGCTCGCCCAGCCGCTCGGGCGGCGCGGTCTCCAGCTCGGCGGTGAGGCGCGCGCGCTCCTCGTCGTAAGCCAGCACGGCCTCCAAGAGCGGCTGGCCCGAAGCGGCGTGCTCCTGCTCCACGGCGACGACGCGCCCCTTGGGAAGGATCAACTCCCCCTGCGTCGGCGCGAACTCTCCCAGGATCAGCCGGAACAGGGTGGACTTGCCCACCCCGTTGCGCCCCACGAGCCCGGCCTTGGTCCCGTCGGCCAGCGCCAGCGAGGCGCCGGTGAGGAACGGCCGCCCCCAGGCGGTGAAGTGCAGGTCGGTGAGGCGGAGCACGGGCGCTCTATGACGATGGAGCGCCATCATCCGCAAGGCTGGAGGCCGTTGGCGCGCTCTGCGTCATCAGCCGCCGCCAGCCGCACGACGGGTCGGCGCCCACCCCTGGGCGGCATGCGACCTCCAAGATCAACGCCCCCGCAAGTGCGTCTCCTCCACAATCCGCGCCTTCTCAGCCGGCCATCCTCATTGCACCGGGGTGGTCACCTTGATGGCCGCGACCGGGCGGATCAGCGAGCAGCGGCCAGCCGCGAGAGGCTGCTGTCGGTGGGGTCGTTGGGGCCTAAGAAGGCCAGCATGGTGAGGAAATGGTAGGAAAACCCTGAGTAAAGCGCCACCCACTCCGACTTGTCCTTGACTCGACCGTAGACATTACGCACCGGTTCAGGTAGATTGGCATGAGCAAAGACATCTCGGATAAATTCGCGAAGTCTTGACCGATCAATCAGTACTGTGTCTGCGAGTTGGTTGTAATTTCGGCGCGATAGCACGCATAGCTCAGCTATGCTCTCGTAGTCAGGAGCAATTGCTATGTAAAAGTGCGGCTGACTTCTATCATTTTTCTCCATGAACACGCCACTTAGCATGCCTATGTACTCGCGTCTAACAACAAGCTTAGCCTTGTGGAACCGGCCTTTCGTATCGAACCCAGCCTGATTTTGCCCGAAAGTACCTTCCAGCCTACCATGACGATAGACGCTGACGTTCATGTGCCCTGGAGACACGATACTTGGACCATAGTATTCGTTCACGATCACGACCATTTTTAGCGAAGAGCAGGTGGAAACGCCAAGGACATCAGCGCCTCCTGCTCGGCAGGATCGACAGAGCGATCGTGGCGGCGGGCCAAATCAGCGCGCCCAGTAGGCAGACGACGGTGGCTGGCTCATGCCAGGCGGGCACACTGATCGGATGCAGCGGCGCGGACTGCGCCTCAGCCTCGCCCACAAGTGGAATGGCCACCATCAGACACAGGATCGAGAGATACGGTGCAGCATGCAGCCACGGCAGGGCGACCTCGGCGATGCGCCGGGCGCTGATTGCATGCCAACACCCGACAAAACCAGCCAAGGTCAGGAGTTGCGTCCAACCTGGCGCGCCCGTCGACATGAGGAGCGCGGCAATCACGATGTAGGCGACTAAGAGCCCCAGGTAGGCGACGGTGTAACCGAAGCGGGTCATCGAAACTCAAGCTATAGTTTCCGGCCATGCTGACCAGGGGCGAAGGATAAAAGATGCCGGGCGCTGGTGGAGCCTTCAACAATGCCGCCGCGGCGCCGGCTTAGGGAGCGATCTCCCCTTCGATCGGCGGGCGATCAAGCTTCTCGCTCGCGCCCTCATCGTCGCGCCTCTGCTCGGGGCGGCGCTGGCGGCTTTTTCGAACTCGTCGCAAGGCGATGTGATGGCGCTGTCGGGTCTCGCCGCCCTCGCCACGCTCGTGCCAGTCTTAGGTGGTGTCGCACTGCACCGACGCCAGCTATGGCCGCTTCTTTCGCGCCGCGGCCGATAGCTGGAGCGATCCGCAGCGGTTCGTCTGTGTAAGCGCACCCTGCCGGAACTCCTTGAAAGGCAGTTCGTGCGTCAGCAGACGCAGACGTCGACCTCCACCGCGCTGCTCACGCGCGGGCGAACTTCTGGAACTTGATGCGCTTGGGGATGAGGCTGTCGGCGCCCAGGCGGCGCTTCTTGTCCTCTTCGTAGGCTTCGAAGTTGCCTTCGAACCATTCCACGTGGCTGTCGCCCTCGAAGGCCAGGATGTGGGTGGCCAGGCGATCGAGGAACCAGCGGTCGTGGCTGATCACCACGGCGCAGCCGGCGAAGCCCTCCAGCGCCTCCTCCAGGTTCTGAAGCGTCTCGATGTCGAGGTCGTTGGTGGGCTCGTCGAGCAGGATCAGGTTGCCGCCCTCGGCCAGCGTCTTGGCCAGGTGCACGCGGTTGCGCTCCCCGCCGGAGAGCAGCCCCACCTTCTTCTGCTGGTCGCCGCCCTTGAAGTTGAAGCTGCCGACATAGCTGCGCGTGTTCACCTCGCGCTTGCCGACCATCATCACGTCGAGGCCGCCTGAGATTTCCTGCCAGATGGTCTTCGCGGGGTCGAGGCTGTCGCGCGACTGGTCGACGTAGGCGAGCTTCACCGTGTCGCCCAAACGAATCTTGCCGTTGTCCGGCGTTTCCTGGCCGGTGATCATCTTGAAGAGCGTCGACTTGCCGGCGCCGTTGGGCCCGATCACGCCGACGATGCCGTTGGGCGGCAGGCGGAAGGTCAGGTTCTTGAACAGCACCTTGTCGCCGAACTCCTTCTCCAGCCCGTCGACTTCCAGCACGATGGAGCCCAGGCGCGGACCCGGAGGAATGGCGATGTGGGCGTGAGTCTGGGCGCCGCGGGCGGACTCCTGCTCGCGCATCATTTCGTCATAGGCCGCCAAGCGCGCCTTCGACTTGGATTGGCGCGCCTTGGCGTTGGAGCGCACCCACTCCAGCTCCTTGGTCATCGCCCGCTGGCGCGCCTCGCTCTCGGAGTTCTCCTGCACGATCCGCTTGGTCTTCTGCTCCAGCCAGCCGGAATAATTCCCCTCGAACGGGATGCCGCGCCCGCGGTCCAGCTCCAGCGTCCACTTGGTGACCTGGTCGAGGAAATAGCGGTCGTGGGTGACCAGGATCACGCAGCCGGGGAAGGTCTCCAGGTGGTGCTGCAGCCAGGCCACCGACTCGGCGTCGAGGTGGTTGGTCGGCTCGTCCAAGAGCAGCATGTCGGGTTTGGACAGCAGCAGGCGCGCCAAGGCGACACGGCGCTTCTCGCCGCCGGAGAGGTTGTCCACCGGCATGTCGGCGGGCGGGCAGCGCAGGGCGTCCATCGCCTGCTCGATGCGACTGTCGATGTCCCACAGGTCGCCCGCGTCGATCTTCTCCTGGAGGGTGTTCATCTCCTCCATGAGTTCGTCCGTGTATTCATCGGCCATCTCCAGCGCGATGGCGTTGTAGCGGTCGAAGACCTTTTTCTCCTCGCAAGCCGAGATCACGTTGCCCCACACGTCGAGCGACTCGTCGATGTGCGGCTCCTGCTCGAGGTAGCCCATCTTCACGCCGTCGGCGGCCTTGGCTTCGCCGGCGAACTCGGTGTCGATCCCGGCGATGATCTTGAGCAGGGTCGACTTGCCCGAGCCGTTGACGCCGACCACGCCGATCTTGGCGTCGGAGTAGAACGACAGCCAAACGTTCTCGAACACCTTCTTGCCGCCGGGATAGGCCTTGGTCAGGCCCTGCATCGAATAGATGTACTGTTGCGCCATGCGTCCGGTCTCGCCGGCGCGCAAAGGCGCAGGCGCTTCTTGAGCCATTTGAAACGGGTTCGTGCACGAGATAGCGATGCCGTCCACCGGCGGCAACCGTAACCGGCTATACGCGCAGGCGCCGACACTGAGGCTCGGCGCAGGAGGCCCAACCGTGTTCAGCCACATGACGGTCGGCAGTGACGACCTGCCGCGCGCGCGGCGCTTCTACGACGCCGCGCTGGGAGCCCTCGGCGCGGGTCCCGCAATAGAGGATGACCGCGGCCGCCTGCTGTGGATGCACGGGGGCGGCGTCTTCATCGTCACCCGGCCCATCGATGGCGAGCCCGCGAGCAGCGGTAACGGGATCACGATCGGCTTTTCAGCGGCCGATCCGGCGCAGGTGGACGCCTGGCACGCCGCCGGCGTCGCGGCCGGCGGTCGCGCGGTCGAAGACCCGCCGGGAGTGCGCGAGGGTGCGGGCCGGCGCCTCTACCTGGCCTACCTGCGCGATCCGGACGGCAACAAGCTCTGCGCCCTGCACCGTATCAGACCCGACGCCTGACGCGGTTCGGGCGGAGCATCAGCCGCAGCGCACGCCCACGACCTTGCCGGTGGTCTGGTCGTAGGTGATCGTCTGCCGGTCGGGCCGCACGTCCTGCGTCACGGGGCAGGTCGTGCACACCACGCGGCGGCGCGACAGGTCGGTGGGCACCGGGATCTCGGTGCGGCTCTTGCCCATGAGGTACTGCAGAGCGCCTGCACCGCAGGTGTCGTGCGAACCGGCGGGCGCGGCGGGAGGGGCGTAGGCTTGCGGCGTCGGCGAAGGCGACGGCGTATCGGCCGCCTCGGCGGCGGGCGGCAGGGCCGTGCGGTCGCCCGCGACGTTCACCGGCAGGTAGCTGGTGCAACCCGCCAGCAGCCCCGTCATGGCCGCCGCCCCGAAGATCGCGCGAAACTTCATGCCTGCTTCTCCCACCCGCGTTCGCCCTGGCGCCAATAGCTGACGGCCGCGCCCTGGGCTCTGGCCGCGCGCCAACGCCCGCGCGCCGCCTTGACCGCATCCTCGTCGCGCCCGTCGAAAAGGTCGAGGCAGCGCACGTAGCCGTCGAGCGGCGGCAGCTCGGCGCCATCGAGCAGCACCAGCGCCTGGGCGGCGTTGAGGTTCTCAGGCGCGTCCGAGAGCAGGATCGGCTGGCGCGCCGCGTCGGCCGCGTCAGCGCGGCCGTGGGCGAGGAAGCTCTCCGGGCGCCAACCCCACAGGCGCTCGCTGATCGCCGGCAGCCGTTCCGCGTCGGGCGTGACCACCAGCGCCCGCCAGCCGCGCGACATCGTCTTGTCGAGGAGCTCGGGCAGCACCTCGTCGGCCCCGGAGCGCTCCAGGTGGTAGAACCACACCTCGCAGGGGGCCGTGTCGGGCATCAATCCTCGTAGGCGTCGGCCACCAGCCGATCCAGGAGGCGCACGCCGAAGCCCGTGGCGCCGTCGGGCTGGGTGGGGCCGCCGCCCTTGCGCCAGGCGGCGCCGGCGATATCCAGGTGCGCCCACGGCAGCGCGTCGCGCACGAAGCGCTGCAGGAAGAGCGCCGCGGTGATCGAGCCGCCGGCGCGGCCGCCGATGTTCTTCATGTCGGCGATGGGGCTGTCGATCAGCTTCTCGTATGAAGCCGGAAGCGGCATGCGCCACAGCTTGTCGCCCGACGCCTCGCCCGCGGCTTGCAGGGCCGTCGAGAGCGCGTCGTCGTTGCTGAACAGGCCGCCGTAGTCATTGCCGATGGCGACGATGATGGCGCCGGTCAGGGTGGCCAGGTCGATCATCAGGCGCGGCTGATACGTATCCTGCGTCCACCACAAGCAGTCGGCGAGCACCAGGCGGCCTTCGGCGTCGGTGTTGATCACCTCCACCGTCTGGCCGGAAAGGCTCGTGACCACGTCGCCCGGGCGCACGGCGCGCCCGTCCGGCATGTTCTCGACCAGGCCGACGACGCCCACCGCGTTCACCCGGGCCTTGCGGCCGGCCAGCGCGTGCATGGCGCCGACCACGGCCGCCGAACCGCCCATGTCCCACTTCATGTCCTCCATGCCGTCGGCGGGCTTGAGGCTGATGCCGCCGGCGTCGAAGGTCACGCCCTTGCCCACGAAGGCGATGGGCGGGGCGGCGGGATCGGCCGCGCCGTTCCAGCGCATGACCACCACGCGGCTCGCGCGCGCGCTCCCCTGCCCCACCGCCAGCAGGAGGCCGAAGCCCTTGGCCTCCAGCGCCGCCTCGTCCAGCACCTCGACCTCGAGGCCGAGCTCGCGCAGGCCCTCGATACGGCGGGCGTACTCCTCGGGGAAGAGCACGTTGGCGGGCTCGGAGACGAGATCGCGGGCGAAGGCCATGGCGTCGCCGATCGCCGAGAGCGGCGCGAACGCGGCCTGCGCGGCGGCCGGATCGTCGACCTCGACCACCACCTCCTCGATGGAGGGCTTCGCGTCGGCCTTCTCGGTCGTGCGGTAGCGATCGAAGCGATAGGCGGCCAGCCGCACGCCGAGCGCGGCATGGGCGGCGAGCGCGGGGTCGAGGTCGAGGCGCAAGGCCAGCCGCGTCGCGCCGCTGGCCTTCACGGCGGCGTAGGCGGCCGCGCCCAGCGTCTCGGCGGCGGCGCCATCCGGCGCGTCCTTGCCGGAGCCGACCAGCACGATCCGCTCGGCGGCCACGCCGCCGGGGGCGAGCAGCTCCAGCGTCTTGCCCGAGCCGCCCTTCCAGCGACCGGCCGCGAGAGTGCGGCCGATTGCGCCGCCGGCCGCCGCATCCAGCGCGGCCGCGGCGCCTGCGAGCACGCCCTCCTCGACCACGCGCACGGCCAACGCGCCGGCGGCGTCGAGATCGGGCGCGGCGAATCGGATGCGCATGGCGTGAGGACTCCCGGACTGAAGCGCTCGGTATAGGGGCGCTAGGCCGCGGGCGCGAGCCGCGTGCGGCGTTGAAGGGCGCGACGCTCCGCGCGTATACAGCCGGCGGCGGGGGCGTCATCTTCACCACGAGACTTGGAGGGCCGCGCCTTACGCGCGCCCGACGCGAGCCGCATGCGAACGATCGACCGCTACCTCTCCCGCCAGCTGCTCTGGCCCACGCTGGGCGCGGTCGCCGCCCTGGCGGCTGTGGCGCTGCTCAGCCAGACGCTGGCCACCCTCGACGTGATGGTCGACCAGCGGCAGAGCTTCTGGACGTTCCTGAAGATCGTGGCGCTGGGCATGCCCGCCATGCTCGTCATCGTACTGCCGATCGCGCTGTTCGTGGCGGCGCTGATCTCGCTCAACCGGCTGCACACCGAGCAGGAGATCGTGGTGTGCTTCGCCGGCGGCATGAGCCGCTGGCGGGTGATCGCGCCCGCCCTGCGGCTGGCGACCGTGGTGGCCCTGTTCATCCTGGTCGCCAACCTGTGGGTGCAGCCCTGGTGCGCGCGCACCGTGCGCACCGAACTGTTCCGCATCCGAACCGACCTGGCCGCCAGCCTCGTTCGCCCCGGCGAGTTCGCCCAGCCAGCCCCCAACCTCACAGTCTATGCCCAAAGCGTCGACTCGTCCGGCGTGCTGCACAACGTCTTCATCCACCAGAACCGGGGAGACGGCGGCTCGGCGGTGTTCGACGGCGCCACCGGCGTGATCGGCAAGCAGGACGACAAGCCGGTGCTCTTGTTGCGCAACGGCTCTCAGCAGCAATTCGGCAAGGACCGGGTGTTGAACTATCTCACCTTCGCCGACTACGTGTTCGACCTGGCTCCGTACCTGGATGTCAGCGAGGTCGTCACCTATAAGATCAGCGATCGTTATCTGCACGAGCTGGTCTTTCCTGACAAGCGCCAGACCTGGGTGCGCAACAACCGCAAGAAGCTGGTCGCCGAAACGCACGCGCGACTGTCGGCGCCGCTCTACAGCTTCACCTTCATCATGCTGGCGCTGCATGCGGTGATCGGCGGCGCCTTCAGCCGGGTGGGCTACGGGCGGCGAATCCTGGCCGCATCGGGGGCGGCGCTGGCCATCCGCATCCTGGGCTTCGGGGCGGAAGCCGCCTGTGACGGCGCGCCCATCCTGAACATCCTGCAGTACGCCGTGCCGCTCTTGCCGGTGTGGTGGACGGCCAGGCGCATGTTCGGCGGCAGGATCGCCAACGGCGAGATGCGCGAGCTGGGCGGGCCATCGTCCACCGCCCCGCCCGCCCGCAGCCGCGCAGGCGCGGGCGGGCTGACGCCGCTCGGGGTTGGCTGATGCGCACCCGCCTCCTGGCCCTGGAGAAGTATGTGGTCGTGCGCACCGCCTATGGCGTGGCGGCCGCGCTGGCGGTGATCGCGGCCATCATCACCCTGGCCGACTTCGTGTCGCTGTCGCGCGACGTGGGGGTGCGCGCCAAGGAATCGGGCGTGACCGACCTCCTGGGCCTGACGCTGCTGCAGTCGCCCAGCGTGATCCTGATCCTGATGCCCTTCGCCTTCCTGTTCGGCGTGCTGGGGGCCTTTGTGAGCTTGAACCGGCGCTCGGAGCTGATCGCCATGCGCGCGGCGGGCGTCTCGGCCTGGCGCTTCATCCTGCCCGCCGCCGCCGCCGCCGCCGCTGTGGGCGTGGCGGTGGTGCTGATCGCCAACCCCATCGCCTCGGTGATGAACGCCCAGTTCGAGCGCTCCAAGGCCGCGATGATGGACGGCTACCTCGTCATCGCCCACAAGCCGATCTGGCTGCGCCAGGGCGACGGCAAGACGCAGGCGATCATCCGCGCCGACGGCCGGGCCGAGGGGCAAGGCGTGCGCCTGCGCGGCGTTTCGGTGTGGACCTACGCGGTGGAGCGCGGCGCCCCGCCCCGCTTCCTGCGCCGGATCGATGCGCGCGAGGCGGTGCTCGAGCCCAAGCAGTGGCGGCTAATCGACGTCGAGGACGGCGCGCCGGGCCAGCCCGCGGCGCGCCTCGCGGCGGAGACGCTGCCGACCACGCTGACCAAGCGCAGCGCGCTGGGCCGCACCGAGACGGCCACCGCCGTCCCGTTCTGGAGCCTGCCGGGCGTGATCGCGCGCACGGGGCGGGCGGGCTTCTCGACGGTGGGCTATCGCCTGCAGCTGCAGCAGCTCCTGGCCACGCCCGTGCTCTACGCCGCCATGTCGATCCTGGCTGCGGCCTTTTCGCTGCGGCTGCTGCGGCTGGGCGGCCTCGCCGGGCTGGCGGCCTCGGCGGTGGCGCTGGGATTCGTCTTCTTCTTCTTCAACCAGCTGTGCTCGGCCTTCGGAAAGGCGGAGTGGATCCCGCCGGCGCTGGCCGCCTGGGCGCCGCCGCTCCTGGCGTTGCTCTCGGGCGTCACTCTGCTGCTGTATACCGAGGACGGGTGAGCGGGCCGTTGACGCGCGCGCAGGCGCACGGGCACACCGGCGCCACGGGCTGCGCGCAGCCGATCGCCGCCTCGTCGCCCCAGGATTTCTCCGTGCGCGCCTCCGCCACCGCCGCTTCGCTTCGACGCCGCGCCCACGCGGCCGCCCGCGCGGCCCTGTTCGGCGGGGTCGCCGCCCTGGCCATCTGCACGGGCGCGCACGCGCAAAGCATGAAGTCGGTGCTGAGCGGCGCCGGCGGCGTCAACGCGCCAGCGGCGGACGACGGGCTCGGCCCCCGCGACGTCTACCTGCAGGCCGACGAGCTGATCGACGACCGCGACCGCAAGACCATCACCGCAGTCGGGAAGGTCGAGGCGCGATACCAGGGCCGCACGCTGCGCGCCAAGCGGGTGATCTACGACACCGTCACCGGCGCGGCTCGCGCCACGGGCGACGTGGTGATCATCAACGCCGACGGCACCACCGAATACGGCCAGGACATGCAGCTGGACGACCAGTTCCGCACGGGCGTGGCGCTGGGGTTCGCCGCGCGGCTGGAGCAGAACGTCACCATCGCCGCCGGGGCCGCCATCCGGCGCACCGACGAGATCACCGAGCTGCGCCAAGCGGTCTACACGCCTTGCCCCATCTGCAAGGCCGACGGCGTGACGCCGATCACGCCCACCTGGTCGGTGCGGGCCAGCCGGATCATCCAGGACCGGCGCCACCACGTGATCTACTACCGCAACGCCATCCTGCAGGTGAAGGGCGTGCCGATCGCCTTCTTCCCGGTATTCTGGCACCCGGACCCGACCACGCCGCGCCGCTCGGGCCTGCTAGCTCCCAAGATCCAGTACTCGAGGCGCCGCGGCTTCTCCTACCAGCAGGGATATTTGCAGACGCTCGGCCCTTCGGCCGACCTGGTGATCTCGCCGCAGCTCAACACATCGGTAAATCCGATGTTGAATCTTGGATTCACCAAACGCTTCTACTCCGGTGACCTTGAAATCGACGGCGGCTATACGCATGAGAAGCTGTTCGACAATCACGTCAAGTACGGCGACAGCACCAACCGGTCGTACATCCTGGCGCGCGGCCGTTTCGACCTATCCAACACGTGGGACTGGGGTTTCGGCGCCGAGCGGGTGACCGATCCCACCCTCTTCCGCCGCTATGGCGTGGAACGGGTTTTCATCAACCGCGGCGAGTTCCCGGCCGACACCGACCGGCTCATCTCCCAGCTGTTCACCACCCGCGAGGACAGCCAGAGCTATCTCTCCATCTCGGCGTTGAGCTTCCAGTCCATCCGCCAGAACGGCTCCGAGACCGTGACCGAGAACGGCCAGCCCGTCACCCGCGCCACCTTCGAGAGCTCCAAGGCCTTCCCCATCGTCGGCCCGCTGATCGAGGCGCGTTGGGCGCCGGATCTCGACGTGTTCGGCGGCCGCATCAGCGGCCTCGGCAGCGCGGTGGTGCTGACGCGCAGCAACACCGTCTATTCAGCCACCGATCCGCTGAACGTGGTCGCCAACGGCGCCCAGCGCCTGTCGCTGACGGGCTTCGACTCGACGGGCGCGGCGCTTCTGGGCGCCACGCCCGCCAACGGCCAGGCGCTGAGCTATACCGACGAGCGACGCGTTTCCGGCGTGCTCAGCTGGACGCGCGACCTCACCCTGGTCGGCGGCGTGCGGGTGAGCCCTTATGCGCAGGTGCGCGGCGACTACTACTCGATCGGCGACCCCCAGCTCGCCACCGCCGGCGTGGCCGGCGCCCCCGGCACGGTGCAGGCGGGCGACAGCAGCCTCGTGCGTGCGCTGGGCACGGTGGGCGCCACGGTCAGCTGGCCGCTGATCCGCCAGATCGGCAAGTCGAGCCTGATTCTGGAGCCTATCGCGCAGGTCGCCCTCTCGCCGCACGAAGGCGTGCGCTCGAGCCTGCCCAACGAGGACAGCGTCGCCTTCGAGTTCGACGAGACCAACCTGTTCTCCTTCAACCGCTTCCCTGGCTTCGACGAGTACGAGGGCGGCGCGCGCGCCAATGTCGGCGGCCGCGCCAACTGGCTGTGGGGCCTGGGTCACAACGCCACCTTCACCGTGGGTCGCGTGTTCCGCACACAGCCGGACGAGGTGTTCTCCACCCAGACGGGCCTGCGCAACGAGGCCTCAGACTGGGTGGTGGCCGCCACGGTCAGTCCGATCAACGGCCTCAGCGCCTTCACCCGCCAGCGCCTGGACCGCGACGACTTCAAGGTGCACCGCGCCGAAGCGGGCGTGAACATCGGTTTCCCGCGCCTGAACGCGGGCATAAGCTACAACTATAACGAAAACGGCCTGTTCGTGGACCCGGCCACGGGCTTGATCCGCACCGGCAAGACGCAGGACGCCAACGTCAGCCTCCAGGCGTTCCCGCTGCAACACTGGGGCTTCAGCGCCCTGATCGACCGCGATCTGCAGCAGCGCATCACGCCGATCTCGCAGTTCGCCCTGATCTATCGTGACGACTGCATCCGGGTGGACGTGGTCTATACGCACGACGAGACCTACGCTGCGGCGATCGGCGCGTCGAACTCGGTGACGGTGCGCCTAACCCTGGCCACATTGGGAGATACATCCCAGGTCGGGCGAGGACGGGTGAAGGAGTCTCGGTGAGCGTACGCATGACGGAGTCGAGCATGGCCCTGACCGGCGCGCGCGGTCTGGCGGGCGCCTGCGCGCTGGCCCTGGCGCTGGCCGCCGGCGGAGCCTCGGCTGCACCGCGCAAGCCCCCGCCCAAGGCGCCCGCTGCGCCCGTCGCCGCCGCGCCTGCGCCGGCCCCCGAGGCCGCGGCCTCGCCGGCGGACGCCGCCGCCCCGCCCACCGATGCCTCCACCCCGCCCCTGGGACCTCAGCCGCTGCGCGAACAGGTGGCGGCCACCGTCAACGACGACGTGATCTCCACCTACGACCTGCGCCAGCGAGTGCGCCTTCTCATCATCTCCTCCGGCATCCAGGTCACAGAGCAGAACCTGCCTGAGATCGAGCGGGAGGCGCTGAAGCAACTGGTCGACGAACGGCTGGAGAAGCAGGAGCTCGAGACCTTCGCCAAGCGCGACAAGAAGAGCACGATCTTCCCCGACGCCAAGGAGATCGACGCCGAGTACGCCACCTACGCCAAGCAGTTCAAGGTGACCCCCGCCCAACTCGGCGACAGCCTGAAGAACGCGGGCGTCGATCCCGCCAGCCTGCGCGAGCAGATCCGCATCTCGATCGGCTGGCGCCGCCTGGTCGGCGGGCGCTTCCGCGACAACGTCCACATCAACGACGGCGAGGTGAGCGAGGCGCTGAAGCGCATCGCCGTCAACGCCGCCAAGCCGCAGTACCTCGTCAGCGAAGCCTTCATCGACGCCTCCAAGGTCGGCAGCGAGGAGCAGGCGATGCAGGGGGCCGCCCAGCTGGTGAAGCAGATCCGCGCCGGGGCGCCCTTCGCGGCGGTGGCGCGCCAGTTCTCCGCCCTGCCCAGCGCCGCCAACGGGGGAGATGCGGGCTGGCTCTCCACCGGCGAGATCCGCCCGGTGCTGGCCCCCATCGTCGAGGGCCTGCGCCCCGGCGACGTCTCCGACCCCGTGCCGGTGCAGGACGGCGTCTATCTCGTGCAGCTGCGCGACAAGCGCTCGGGCGCGTCCTCGACCACGCTGACGCTGAAGCAGGCCGCCATCCGCCTGCCCGCCAACGCCCCCGCCGACCAGGTGACCGCCGCCAGCGCCAAGCTCGTCGCCCTGCGTGACAATGCGGGCGGATGCGACGGCCTGCAGGCCGCCGCCACCAAGGTTCCCGGCGTGGTCGCGGGCGACCTGGGCGAGGTCAACCCCCGCGACCTGTCGCCGGAGTTCCAGCAGGCGGTGAACGGGCTGAAGCCCGGGCAGATCGGCGGTCCGGTGCGCTCGGCCGCCGGCCTGCACCTGCTCGCGGTATGCAAGTCGCAGACCGGGCCGGGCGCCCTGCCCTCCCGCTCCGACATCGAGAACCGCATGTACGGCGAGCAGCTTTCCATGCTTGAGCGCCGCTACCTGCGCGACCTGCGCAACTCCGCCGCGATCGACACGCGGTGACGTCGAGCGGGGGGGCGGCCGCGCCGAACGGCGTTCCCGCGCCGCTGGCGGTGACCATGGGCGATCCGGCCGGCATCGGTCCCGAGATCATCGCCAAGGCCTGGACGGCGCTGCGCGAGGAGGGGCCGCCCTTCCTGGTGGTCGGTGATCACGACATGGTCGCATCCGCCATGCCGCGCGGATCGGCTCGGGTGCAGCGCGTGGGCGCGCCCGGCGAGGCGGCCGCCGCCTTCCGCAACGCCCTGCCCGTGCTCGACTTGCCGCTGAACGCGCGGGTGGTCTCGGGCCAGCCCTCGCCGGCCTACGCCGGCGCGGTGATCCGCTGGATCGAGACCGGCGCGGGCCTGGCGCTCTCCGGTGCGGTGCGGGGCCTGGTCACCGCGCCGATCGCCAAGAAGCCGCTGTACGAGGCGGGCTTCGGCTTCCCCGGGCACACCGAGTTCCTGGCCGAACTCACCTCGGGCGCGCCGCAGAGCGGGCCCGCGGGGCCGGTGATGATGCTGGTCGCGGCCGACCTGCGGGCGGTGCTCGTCACCATCCACCTGCCGCTGCGCGAGGTGTTCGCCGCCCTCACGACGGACAGGATCGTGCGCGTGGCCGAGGTGACGGCGCACGCGCTGCGCCAGGACTTCGGCGTCGCAAGGCCGCGCCTGGCCCTGGCCGCACTCAACCCGCACGCGGGCGAGGGCGGCGCCCTCGGGCGCGAGGAGATCGAGATCATCGATCCGGCCGCCGCGCGCCTGCGCGCGCAGGGGATTGACTGCACCGACGCCCGCCCCGCCGACACGCTGTTTCATCCCGACGCCCGCGCGCGCTTCGACGCGGTGGTGTGCATGCACCACGACCAGGCGCTGATCCCGGTGAAGACCGTCGACTTCTGGGGCGGGGTGAACGTGACGCTGGGCCTGCCCATCGTGCGCACCTCCCCCGATCACGGCACGGGCTACGACATCGCCGGCCGCGGCCTCGCCCGCGCCGACAGCCTGGTGGCCGCCATCCGCCTGGCCTCCGACATCGCCGACCGCCGCGAGGCGGCGCGCCGCCCTGGGCCGTGAGCGCAGACGAAGCGGCGCCCGACCTTTCGGCCCTGCCGCCGCTGCGCGAGGCCCTGGCGGCGCACGGCCTCTCCGCCGACAAGCGCTTCGGCCAGCACTTCCTGCTCGACCTCAACCTCACCGCCAAGATCGCGCGGCTGGCGGGGCCGCTGGGGGGGCGCGCCGTGCTGGAGGTTGGCCCCGGCCCCGGCGGCCTCACCCGCGCCCTCCTCGCCGCCGGCGCCCGGGTCGTGGCGGTGGAGACCGACAGGCGCTTCCTGCCGCTCCTGAGCGACCTCGCCGCCGCCGCGGACGGCCGGCTGCAGGTGGTCCACGCCGACGCCCTGCGGGTGGACGAAGCGGGACTTCTGGCCGCCCATGCGCCGGGACATCCAGGGACTGTCGTGTCCAATCTTCCCTACAACGTGGGCACCGCCCTCCTGGTGAAGTGGCTCACCGGCGGCTGGACGCCCGCGGCCATGACGCTGATGTTCCAGAAGGAGGTGGCCGAGCGCATCGTCGCCCCCGCGGGCGCGCAGGCCTACGGCCGCCTCTCGGTCCTGGCGCAGACGCTGGCCGACGCGGAGATCGCCATGACCCTGCCGGCCCGCGCCTTCACCCCGCCCCCCAAGGTCGACTCGGCGGTGGTGCGCCTCACCCCACGTGCCGACCGCCCCTCCCCCGCACGCGTGGTCGCGCTGGAGCGCGTCACCGCCGCAGCCTTCGGCCAGCGCCGCAAGATGCTGCGCTCCTCGCTGAAGCCCCTCGGCGGAGAGGCTCTCCTGGCCGCCGCCGGCCTGGATGCGGACCTGCGAGCCGAGCGCCTCACCCCGGCGGACTTCATCCGCCTAGGCGATGCAACACTGGCAGCCGCCTAAACGATGTCGCAGTCTAGGGCTGACCAAAAGTTCCGCTGTCAAGCTAGATAGACCTTCGAGAAGGGCCGCCACCACGCGGGGAGGGTCGCGTCAGTTAGCTAGAGCAAATCCCGATCACCACGCATCGTACCTGGCGGCGGCGAAGTAGTCGGCGCACTCGGGCGGGGTGAAGGCGCCGATCACCGCCCAGAGCTCGTCGACGGTGCGGGCGGCGGCCTTTCGCAGGCGCGCCTTGGGTCTGGAGACGGCGTTCTCGATCGGGTTGAGGTCGGGCCTGTAAGGCGGGGCGAACAGGAGCGGGGCTCCGGCCGCCTCGATCGCCTCGCGGGCGGCGGCGCCCTCGAGGGTCGGCAGGTCGTCCACGATCACGACGTCGCCGGCGTTGAGCGTCGGGACCAGGACCTGCTCGACGTAGCTGGGCAACCAGGCTCCGGTCATCGTCCCGTCCGGCGCCTTCCGCCGAGCGACGAGCCGTCACAGCGTCGAGATGGCCACCGACGTCTCTTGCCGGGCAGAAAGGCCGCTTAGCTAGGCCAGGGCGATGTCCGCCTTCTTGTCGACCGCCGCCAGGATCAACAACGGCCTCCGTCTATCCGGAGCCCTTCCGCTTCGGAGCAGGCCTCTAGCGTGGCGCGCGCTTGGCGAGGATGCGCTGCAGGGTGCGCCGATGCATGTTCAGCCGCCGGGCGGTCTCGCTGATGTTGTGGCCGCAGAGCTCGTAGACGCGCTGGATATGCTCCCAACGCACGCGGTCCGCGCTCATCGGGTTTTCGGGCGGAGCCGGCGCGCCGCCGTCGCGGGCGGCGAGCAGCGCGCGAGCCACGTCGTCGGCGTCGGCGGGCTTGGGCAGGTAATCGACCGCGCCCGCCTTCACCGCCGCCACGGCGGTGGCGATGTTGCCGTAGCCGGTGAGCATGACCACCCGCGCGTCGGGCCGCACCTCCTGGATGACCTCGACCACCTGCAGGCCGTTGCCGTCCTCCAGTCGCAGGTCGAGCACGGCGAAGGCTGGCGGGCGCTCCCGCACCGCCGCCATGGCCTCGGCCACTGTTCCGGTCAGCCGCACCTCGAAGCCGCGGCTCTCCAGCGCGCGACCCAGGCGGGTGCGCAGCGGCGCGTCGTCGTCCAGCACCAGCAGCGATTTCTCGGGCAGGGCCGCGACGGAGGCGGTCATGTCGGTCATGGCGCGGCTCGCCCTCTCATGTGTGTGTCGCGTGGGCGCATTGTCGCAGGCGTATAGGCGCCGGCGCGGCCTGACAAGCGTGCTCACAGCTCGGCGGACGTGGCCTCGACGCGCCGACGCGACCAGCGGGTGGAGATCACCGCCCCGCCGCGGCGCGCATTGCGGAACTCCACCTCGCCTCCCGTACGCTCCAGCAGCGTCTTGGCGATGAAGAAGCCCAGGCCCATGCCCTGGTGGTTCGAGCGCGAGTTCTCCGCGTTGGGCCGGGTGGTGACGTAGGGCTCGCCCAGGCGGCCCAGCACGTCGGCGGGGAAGCCCGGACCGTCGTCGCGCACCTCCATCACCAGCTTGTCGGCGTCGTAGTACGCCGTGACCTCGACCAGGGACTCGGCGAAGTCGACGGCGTTCTCCACGAAGGCCGAGAGGCCGTGCAGCACTTCCGGCAGGCGCTGCACCTCGAGGATGGCGGCGCCCACCGCGCAGCTGACCTCGGGCTCGACGCTCACCGGACCGTGGCGGTGAGGCTCGCTGATCTCCTCGATCAGTTGGGAGAGGCTCATGCGATCGTGGCGCACGTCCGAGGCTTCGGGCGAGCGGGAGAGCTTGCGCAGGATATCGCGGCACCGCTCCGCCTGGCCGGCGAGGAGCTCGACGTCTTCTCGCACGGGACCTTCGGGCAGCTCCCGCAGCATCTCCTTGGTCACCACCTGGATGGTGGCGAGCGGCGTGCCCAGCTCGTGCGCCGCCGCCGCGGCCAGTCCGCCCAGCGCGGAGAGCCGCTGCTCACGCGCCAGCACCGCCTGGGTGGCGGCCAGCGCCAGCTCCATGCGCCCCGCCTCAGCCTGCGCCTGCCAGGCGTAGATGCCGGCGAAGACGATGCTGACGGCGGTGCCGAGCCACAGGCCCACCTGGTAGGTCACCGGAAGGTCGAGCGCACCGCCGCGCATCCAGGGCAGCGGCAGGCCCACGAAGTAGAGCACGCTCACCGCCACCACCGCGACGAGCCCCACCAGCGCGGCCCATCGCGCCTCCAAGGTCGCCGCGGCCACACAGACCGGCGCGATCAGGAGCGGCGCGAAAGGGTTCTGCAGACCGCCGGTCAGCGCCAGGACGGTGGTGAGTTCGGCTATGTCCAGCCCCAGCTGCACCAGCGCCTCGCGCCGCCCGGCGATGCGGGTCTGCGGCCGGCCGACCGCCAGCACATAGTTCACCGCCACGGTGAGGCCGACGACCAACAGGCTCCAGACGATCGCGGGGCGGAAGCCGAAGGCCAGACCCACCATCACCAGCGCGAAAGCCTGGGCGGCGGTGGAGACCCAGCGCAGCAGGATCAGCGTGCGAAGGCGAAGGCCGCGGCGCGCCTGCGACCAGTCCCACAGCCCCCCCTCCGGAGTATCGGAGAGGTACGCCGCGCCGCCTTGCGGGTCGGAACGCCCGCGCCTATCCGCAAGCGGCGCGGCGTAGAACGGTTCGGCGCGACGGACTTGAGGCGAAGGCGGCGGCATGGCGCGATCAGGCGGCGGCGCGGGACTCCGCGGGGGCGGCCCCCAACATGACCGCTCCCCGACGCCGGGGAAAGCGGCGCCGAGCAAGGCGCGTGTCGGCGGCGTTGCAGTCGTGGTGCTCGTTCTGGCGGTGGCGGCGCTCCTCGCGCTCGCGGTGCTGAAGCCGCCAGCCTCTGGCGCGGGCGCTTCGAGCGGCCAGGCGGCGATCGGCGGCCCGTTCCACATGGTCGACCAGGACGGGCGGCCGGTCGACCAGGCGGTGCTCCGTGGCGAGTGGAATGCGGTGTTCTTCGGCTACGTCTCCTGCCCCGACGTGTGTCCCACCACCCTGCAGACATTGGCCGCCGCGCAGGACCGGCTGGGCGCGCGCGGCAAGGACCTGCGCACCGTACTGGTCACCGTCGATCCCGAGCGTGACACGCCGGCGCAGATGAAGGTCTACCTCGCCCAGCCCGATTTCCCCCGCGGCTCGCTGGGGCTGACGGGCACGCTGGCGCAAGTGGCGCAGATCGCCAAAGCCTATCGCGTCTACTACCAGAAGGTCCCCCACCCCGGCGGGAGCTACGACATGGACCACTCGGCGGCGATCTACCTGATGGACCCGCAAGGCCGCTTCGTCATGCCGCTGCAGGAGAGCCAGGGCGCGCAGGCGATCGCAGACCAGATCGGCAAGGCGATGGCCGCCGGTTAGCGCCGGCGGCGCCTGCGGCCCGCCCCTGGCGCGCCGCCGCTGGCGGAACCGGACGATCGGGGCCACATTCAGGCCTTCGCAACTGCAGCATGGCACGGTTGCGCCCTGGTCGCCGGAGGCCGCAGCCCACCCGATGCTCTACGCTCTGAACGAGATGGCCTACGGCGCCCTGGCCCCCGCCCGCCTGGGCGCGCGCGCCATGCGCGACTTCTGGGCCGCCGCCGCCAATCCCATGCGCGAGACGGCCGCGGCGCGCACCGCCTTCGCCGCCTCCGACCTCTTCGCCAACGTCACCCGCCGCTACGGCAAGCCCGACTGGCGCATTCACGAGGTGATGGTCGACGGCCACGCGGTGCGCGTGCACGAGGAGGTGGAGTGGGCCTCGCCCTGGTGCCGGCTCATGCATTTCGAGCGGGACCGGGCCGACCTGCGCAAGGCCGGGCGTCGCACGCTCGACCCGCCGGTGCTGATCGTGGCCCCACTCTCCGGCCACTACGCCACCCTCCTGCGCGGCACGGTGGAGACGTTCCTGCAGGACCACGAGGTCTACGTCACCGACTGGGTCAACGCCCGCGAGGTGCCGGTGCTGGAGGGGCGCTTCGACTTCCACGACTACGTAGACACCGTCCGCGCCATGCTGGCTGCGCTCGGCCCCGGCACGCACGTGGTGGCCGTGTGCCAGCCCGGGCCGCCCGTGCTGGCCGCAGCCGCTTTAATGGCGGAGGACGCCGATCCAGCGCGGCCGGCGTCGATGACGTTCATGGGCAGCCCCATCGACGCGCGGCTGGCCCCCACCGCCCCCACGGCGCTCGCGCAGGCCAAGCCCTTCGCCTGGTTCAAGTCGAACATGATCGACACCGTGCCCATCCCCCATCCAGGGGCGATGCGGCGGGTGTACCCCGGTTTCGTGCAGCTCTATTCGTTCATGAGCATGAACGCCGAGCGCCACAAGGCCGCCCACAACCAGTACTTCCAGGACCTGGTGAAGGGCGACGGCGACGCCGGGGTGAAGCACCTGGAGTTCTACGACGAGTACCTCAGCGTGCTCGACCTCACCGAAGAGTTCTACCTGCAGACCATCGACTACGTGTTCCAGCGTCACTTGCTGCCGCGCGGCCTCCTCCTCCACCGTGAGCGGCTGGTGCGGCCTGAACTGATCACCGACACGGCGCTGATGACGGTGGAAGGCGAGGAGGACGATATCTCCGGCGTCGGCCAGACCCAGGCGGCGCACGCCCTGTGCGCGGGGTTGCCCGACGCGAAGAAGGCGCTCTACGTCCAGCCCAAGGTCGGCCACTACGGCGTATTCCACGGCCGCCGCTTCCGTGAGGAGATATACCCGCGGGTACGCGAGTTCATCCGGGCGCACGACGACGCCTGAGGCCACGACGGGCGCATGGCGGCCGGTGGACTCGACCGCCGTCGCCGCCCTGGCCTACGACGCCGCGGACGAAATCCTTCGCGTGCGTTTCCGTTCGGGCCAGGCCTACGCCTACGCCGACGTGCCCGCGGCGGTGTTCGCGGCCTTCCTCGCCGCACCCTCGAAGGGCCGCTTCTTCCACGCCGAGATCGACCGCCGCTACGCCTACCGCCGACTGGGCTGAGCGGCTACAGCCCGGGGCGCTGGGCGCGCTCAACCGCGCATGCGACGACGCGGAAACGCGTAAGCCATAACCTCGCCGTATCCGGCCCCTCGCTATAGCGCGCGACGGCCGCCGAGTGAGCGCGGTCCCTGGAGACCGCCATGCGCCCCCTCGTTATCGCCGCCCTGGTCGCCGCCGCCCTGCCCGCCGCCGCCTTGCCCGCCGCCGCCCAGACGGCTCCCGCCGCGCCCGCGCCTGCGCCCTCGATGTCGACCATGCCGCGCGCCGATGGCGGCGGCTACGGCGGCATGCGCACGCCGCCCACCCCGCAGATGCGCGCCGCCCGGCAGAGCGTGCGCCAGCAGTGTCAGGCCGACATGGCGCGCCTGTGCGCCGACGTCATGCAGGCGCCTCCCCAGGCGCCCGCGGGGGCCGCCGACGGCGCCGGTGGAGGGGGTGGTCGTCGCGGAGGCATGATGCAGTGCATCCGGCAGCACCGGTCCGAGGTGTCGCCCAGCTGCTCGCAGGCGCTCGACGCCATGCGGGCCGCGCGCGAGGCCGGCGGCGCCCCGCCCGCGGGCGGGGCCGCGCCGCCGGAGCCCCAGCGCTGAGTCGCGCGGCGACTCACCGCCAGTCGTCGGCCGCCTCGCGCCGCGCCTCGTCCGCCGCACGGGCCGCCTCCGCGCGAGCCCGCTCGGCCTCGCGACGGCCGGCCTGCGCCTCGCGCAAGCCCTCCTGGCGCGCCTGTTCCGCTTCGCGACGGCCTTCGGCGGCGGCCCGCAGCCCTTCGGCCCTGGCGCGCTCCGCCTCGCACCGCCCATCCGCCGCCTCGCGCAGGCCCTCGGCGCGGCCGCGCTCGCCGTCCCGCTGCGCCTCCGCCAGCATGCGGTCGGCCTCGGTGCGGCTCACCGGATGGTCAGCGTAGACCCGCACATGACGGCCCGAGGCGTCGGTGTAGGACAGCAGTTCGTGACGCCGGCCGCCTTCGTCGAAGCCGTCCCAGCCGTCATCGCCGCGGATGAGGGTGACGCGGCGACCCGGCCCGTCGTCGGTGCGGATCACCGTGCGATCGCCATCGTGGGCATAGACGGGCGGCGGCGGGGGCGGCGGAACCTGGGCGGCGACCGCGCCGCCGCCGCCGAGCAGGGTGAGGGCCAGCAGTGTGCGGATCATCGCGCGTCTCCATCAGCGCCGCGGTGCGGCGCGCTGATCGAGACATTCCACGCCGCTCCGCGGCGAACACGTTACCTTTCGGCAAGACACGGCCGCAGCGTATTACTTCGCGTTCACATCCGCGATCTCACTCGGAAGAGGCCAGCTTGCGGTCGCGGTTGGCCAGCACCCGCAAACGCAGCGCGTTGAGCTTGATGAAGCCGGCCGCGTCGCGCTGGTCATAGGCGACCGCGCCCTCCTCGAAGGTGACGAGGTCCTGGTCGTACAGGCTCCACGGGCTCTCGCGCCCGATCACCGTGACGTTGCCCTTGTAGAGCTTGACGGTGACGCGGCCCTGCACCGCCTCCTGGCTCTTGTCGATCAGGGCCTGCAGCATCTCGCGCTCGGGCGACCACCAGAAGCCGTTGTAGATCAGGGTGGCGTATTTGGGCATCACCTCGTCCTTGAGGTGCAGGGCGCCGCGGTCGAGCGTGATGCTCTCGATGCCGCGGTGGGCGGCCAAGAGGATGGTCCCGCCCGGCGTCTCGTACACGCCGCGGCTCTTCATGCCGACGAAGCGGTTCTCGACCAGGTCGAGCCGGCCCACGCCGTTGTCGTGACCGAGCTGGTTCAGCCTGGTGAGTAGGGCGGCGGGCGAGAGCGTTTCGCCGTCGATGGCGACCGGGTCGCCGCGTTTAAAGTCCATGGTGAAGATGGTCGGCCGGTCCGGCGCGTCCTCGGGCGAGATCGTGCGCTGGTGCACGTACTCGGGGGCCTCGACCGCCGGGTCCTCCAGCACCTTCCCCTCGGAGGAGGAGTGCAGCAGGTTGGCGTCGACGCTGAAGGGGGCGTCGCCGCGCTTGTCCTTGGCGATGGGAATCTGGTTCTTCTCGGCGAAGTCCAGCAGCGCCTCGCGGCTCTTGAACGCCCATTCGCGCCAGGGGGCGATCACCCGGATGTCGGGCTCCAGCGCATAGTAGCCGAGCTCGAAGCGGACCTGGTCGTTCCCCTTGCCAGTGGCGCCGTGGCACACGGCGTCCGCCCCCACCTGTCGGGCGATCTCGATCTGGCGCTGGGCGATCAGCGGCCGTGCGATGGAGGTGCCGAGCAGGTATTGCCCCTCGTATACCGTGTTGGCGCGGAACATCGGGAAGACGAAATCGCGCACGAAGGTCTCGCGCAGGTCGTCGACGAAGATGTTTTCTTCGCGCACGCCCATTGCCAGCGCCTTCTCCCGCGCCGGCCCAAGCTCCTCGCCCTGGCCGAGATCGGCGGTGAAGGTGACCACCTCGGCGCCGTACTCGGTCTGCAGCCACTTGAGGATGATCGAGGTGTCCAACCCGCCCGAATAGGCGAGCACCACCTTCTTCACCGGCTTGGCGTCGGCTGCGGGCATGGGAGGCTCCGGGAGGCTTGGATCGCGGCGCTTTAGGGACGCGGCGCCGGAGGGTCAATCTCGCGCCGCCGTGGTAGACTCCGCTCACGGCCAACGACCGCTTCGACCCAGAGCCTGCGTCCGACGAGGACGGCCCGTCGATGACGCCCGGCGAGGCGGCGTGGGGGGGGCGCGCTGGCTCGCGGAGAACCACGACTGGGTGAAGGCCACGGTGCAAGAGGCGCTCGACGATCCGCGCCCGGTGCTGACGGAGGAGGAGATGGACCGCCGTTTCGAACGGCTGATGCGCAAGCTCGAAACCAGGTACGGCGCTTGAAGCGGCGTGCGGTCGTCTTCGCGGAGTAAACGTCGGTCGAGATTGGCGAGATCGGCTTTTGGGTGGCGGCCGCTTCGGGCAGCGCCCGCATCGCGGGTGGCTATATCCGACCCTATTCGCGCCCGCTGCCGCAGCATCGGGTATTTGCCCTATTGAGGCGTGGCGCGCGAGGATTATGGGCACGCGTCCGCAGCGCCGTCTTCGAACAGAGCGCCACCATTCTCCACCGCGTCGAGGTAGGGCGTGCTGATCCTGCGCGTGCTGCGGGCCGGTCGCGACATCGAGGGGGCCGTCCGCGGCTGACGCGGGCGCGCTATATGCAGCCGCGATGCCCCTCGTCGCCCGCGTGCTCCTGCCGCTCCCCCTGCCCGAGGCGTTCGACTACGCCGTGCCCGAGGGCATGGCGCTCGCGCCCGGTGACCATGTGGCCGCGCCCCTTGGCCCGCGCACCGTGCGCGGCGTCGTGCTGGAGGCGGGCGAGCGCCCGGGCTTCAACCGCCCGCTGAAGCCAATCGTCGAGCGGCTCGACGATCCGCCCCTGCCGCCGGGCGTGCTCGCTTTCACCCAATGGGCCGCGCGCTACGCCTGCGAGCCTCCGGGAGAGGCGCTGGCGTTGGCGCTGCGCGGCCTGCGCACCCCCGCGCCGCGGCCTGAGCGCCGGCTGGCCGCCACCGGCGCGCCGCTTGAGCGCTCCACGCCCGCCCGCGCCCGGGTGCTCGAGGCGCTCGCCTCGCACGGCCCACTCGCCCCGGCCGAGTTGGCGCGCGCGGCGGGCGTGGGCGCGGGCGTGGTGAAAGGCCTGCTTGACGCCGGGGTGCTGACGGCCGTCGAGCAGGCGCGCGAGGCCGCCTTCGATCCGCCCGACCCCGACCATGCGCCGCCGACCCTCAACCCCGGCCAGGCCGCCGCCGCCGCCGCCCTGGCGCAGGACGTGGACGCGGGCGGCTTCCGACCCGCCCTGCTCGACGGGGTGACCGGCTCGGGCAAGACCGAGGTGTACTTGGAGGCCGTGGCCGCCGCCCTGCGCGCCGATCCGGGCGCGCAGGTGCTGATCCTCCTGCCCGAGATCGCGCTGACGCAGGCGCTGATCGCGCGGGTGCAGGCGCGCTTCGGCGCGGCGCCGGCGGAGTGGCACTCCGGGGTCTCCTCGCCTCGCAGGCGCGTCGTGTGGGAGGCGGTGCAGGCCGGGCGCGCCCGGATCGTGGTGGGCGCACGCTCGGCGCTGTTCCTTCCGTTCGCCGCGCTGCGACTGATGGTGGTCGACGAGGAGCACGACGGCTCGTTCAAGCAGGAGGACGGCTTCACCTACCACGCCCGCGACCTGGCCGTGGCCCGCGCCAAGATCGAGGCGTGCGCGGTGGTGCTGGCCTCGGCCACGCCCTCGCTGGAGACGCTGGTGAACGCCGAGACCGGCCGCTACCGCTGGCTGCGCCTCGCCACCCGCCACGGCGCCGCGGCCATGCCGGACGTGCAGCTGCTCGACCTGCGCGAGCACCGGCCGGAGCGCGGCCGCTGGCTCTCGGCCCCCTTGGTGCAGGCGATGGTCGAGACGCTGGCGCGCGGCGAGCAGGCGCTGCTCTTCCTCAACCGCCGCGGCTACGCGCCGCTCGTGCTGTGCCAGGCCTGCGGCGGGCGCATGAGCGCGCCCGACACCGACAGCTGGCTGGTGGAGCACCGCTACTCCGGCCGGCTGGTGTGCCACCTCACCGGCTTCTCCATGCCCAAGCCCGAGCGCTGCCCCCACTGCGGCGCACGTGACAGCCTCGCCTCCATCGGCCCCGGCGTGGAGCGGCTGGAGGAGGAGGTGCGCGAGCGCTTCCCCGATGCGCGCACGGCGGTGTTCTCCTCCGACCTCGTGCCCGACGCCGAGGCGGCGCGCCGGCTGGTGGCCGCCATGGCCGCGGGCGAGATCGACGTGCTGGTCGCCACCCAGGCCGCCGCCAAGGGCCACAACTTTCCCCGCCTGACGCTGGTGGGCGTGGTCGACGCCGACCTCTCCCTGCGCGGCGGCGACCTGCGCGCGGGGGAGCGCACCTTCCAGCTGCTGCAGCAGGCCGCGGGCCGCGCCGGCCGCGCGGTGGACGGCCAAGCGGCGCGACCCGGGCGCGCCCTGCTGCAGACCTACGCCCCCGAGCACCCGGTGCTGCAGGCGTTGGCCGCCGGGGATCGCGAACGCTTCCTCGACGCCGAGCGCGAGGCGCGCCGAGAGTCGGGCCTGCCCCCCTACGGCCGGCTGGCGGCGGTGATCCTCTCCTCGGAGAACCCGGCCGTCTTGGAAACCTACGCCCGCGCGCTCGCCGCCGCCGCCCCACAGGCGGACGGCGTGGAGGTGTACGGCCCCGCCGACGCACCGCTGGCGCTGGTGCGCGGCCGTCGGCGCAAGCGCCTGCTCGTGCGCGCCGACCGCGGCGTGGACCTGCAGGGCTTCATCGAGGCATGGCGCGCCCGCGCCAAGCCGCCCTCGGCGGTGCGCCTGCAGGTCGACGTGGACCCCTACAGTTTCCTATGACGCCGCTTGCTGGCGGGGATCTGCGGCTAACCGCGCGTTCACCTCCTGCGCCCATCGTGCAGGCGATCGGGAGGCGGCGAGCCATGGCGTACGCGAAATGCGAGGGGTGCCGTGACGGCGCCGCGTTCACCCATCCCTTCAGCATGGCGTTCCAGCCGATCGTCGAGCTCGCCACCGGCGAGACCTGGGCGCACGAGGCCCTCGTGCGCGGCGCGGGCGGCGAAGGCGCGATCAGCGTGCTCGACCAGGTGGACGACCGCTCGCGCTACGCCTTCGACCAGAAATGCCGCGTCAAGGCCATCACCCTCGCGGCGCAACTCGGCCTGCCCGCTACAGGCGCGCGCCTGTCGATCAACTTCCTGCCCAACGCGGTGTACGAGCCGCAGGCCTGCATCCAGCTCACCCTGGCCACCGCGCGCGCCACCGGCTTCCCGCTCGACCGGCTGATCTTCGAGTTCACCGAGCAGGAGCGGGTGGACCCCGAGCATCTCGGGCGCATCGTCTCCAGCTACCGCTCCATGGGCTTCGCCACCGCCATCGATGACTTCGGTGCGGGATATTCCGGCCTGACGCTCCTGTCGCGTTTCCAGCCCGACGTCGTGAAGCTCGACATGGAGCTGGTGCGCGGCATCGACGCCGACCGGGTGAAACGCGTCTTGGTGCGCGCCATCCTCGTCGCCTGCGCCGACCTGGGCGTGCAGGTGCTCGCCGAGGGCGTGGAGACGACGGGCGAACGCGATGCGCTGTGCGACCTCGGCGCCACCCTGCAGCAGGGATACCTCTTCGCGCGCCCCGCCTTCGAGGCGCTGGCGACGCTCGCGCACACCAACGCCGGCCCCGCCCTGGGCGACGGGCGCGCCGCCGCCTGAGCGCCTACGCGGCGACTACATCGTCGCCGCGCACCTCGACCGCCCACGGCCTCAGCGACCGCTTCACGCACGGCCCCGCCACGCACAGCCCATCGTCGATGCGGAACATGGCGCCGTGGTTCCAGCACAGGATCCACTCGCCCTTGGCGTCGAGATAACGGTCTGGCTCGGCCGGAAGCGGCGCGCCGGTGTGCGGGCAGCTGTCGACATAACCGTGCAGGCCGCCCTCGCGGCGGACCACGAAGCCGTGGAATGGGCGGCCTTCCGGCTCGGCGGCGGGGAAGGTGAAGCTCCTGGCGCCCGGCTCGGCGATCTCGTCCAGCCGGCACAGCACGATGCCCCGTCGCGGGCGCCCATCCTCGCTCACGGCGTGCGCTTCCCGGCGAGCCTGGCCGAAAGCTCCGACGCGCTCAGCGTCACCGGCACGACCACCCGGCCCGTACGGTCGATCTCGCCCCAGCGGCCGCCGACGATGAAACCCATCTCTGTCCCGTCAGACGCGCAGCCGCTGCAGACCACCGCGCGGCCGCGGCCTCCGAATGGCGAGGCCCAGTCGTAGGGGGTGGCCAGCACGCGGCGGAAGCCCCGATCGTAGAAGGCGATGTGGCCGCCCTCCCGGACGCGCGTGAGACCATGGCTGTAGGGGTCGGGCCCGTTGTCGAAGGTCAGGGTCGGCAGGGCCCGCCCGTCGTGCGCCACCCAGGCCCAGCTCCCGCCTTCGATGAAAGCCTCGGCGAAGCGGTGGCGGAACTCCATGCGGGCGAGGTGGACGGGCGCGATGCGCCAACCGTCCGGCCCGCGCCTCGCGCAGCGGGTGTAGCTCGTGGTCCCCTCATCGGAGTCCTTCGGCTGATACACGCAGTCCAGCGGGAAGCCGCCGGGTGGGACACGGACGGGACGCGCGTGCGCATGGCCCGTCCCCAGCGCCAGCGCCAGCGCCAGCGCGGCCAGCAAGGCGCACGCGACTGCGGCCGGCCTCATCCCTGGCGCTCGCCGAAGCCGCCGACCACGACTCGCCAGGGCTCGACCGCCGTGGAGCCGAACAGGCCCGCCACGGCGTAGGGGTCGCTGGCCGCGAAGGCGACCGCCGCGCCGAGATCTTCGGCCTCGACGATCAGGAGCGAGCCGGTCGAGCGGCCCTGGCCGTCCGTCCACGGGCCGCCCAGGCGCACGCGATCGGCATGCGTGGCCAGCCATGCGAGATGGGCGGCGCGCCGCCTCGCCCTCAGGTCGCCTGCGTCGTCGCGGTCGCGGCAGCTGACGGTGAAGAGCGGCATGGACGGCCTCAGTCGGCTTCGGGGCGCAAGGGTCGCGACAGGAGGCCCTCGATGGCGGCGTCGATCCCCAACTCGCCCTCGAGCACGGCGGCGATCGCCTCGCAGATGGGGGGCTCGACACCGAGCCGCCGGGCCAGGGCGCGCACGGCCGGCGCGGAGGCGACACCTTCCGCCACCGTGCGCTTGCCGCCGAGCGCCTGCGCCAGCGTCTCTCCTCGGCCGAGCGCCAAGCCTACGCTCATGTTGCGCGACTGCGGCGAGGAGCAGGTGAGCACGAGATCGCCCAGGCCGCACAGGCCCGCCAGCGTCTCGGCGCGGGCGCCCATGGCCACGCCCAGCCGCGTCATCTCGGCGAAGCCGCGGGTGATCAAGGCTGCGTGGGCCGAGCGACCGAGGCCACGGCCCTCAACCACGCCGCAGGCGATGGCCAGCACGTTCTTGACCGCCCCGCCCGCCTCGGCGCCGGCCATGTCGTCGGTGAGGTAGGGGCGGAAGCCCGGGGCGGCCAGCGCCTGCGCCAGCGCCTCGCCCAGGGCCGCATCGGGGCAGGCGAGGGTGACGGCGGTCGGCGACGCACGCGCCACTTCGGCGGCGAAGCTGGGACCGGAAAGCACGGCGGGCGCGGCGGCGGGCAAGGTCTCGGCCAGCACCTGCGTCATGGGCTTGAGCGAGCCCTGCTCGATGCCCTTGGCGCACAGCACCACCGGCAGGCCGGGCGAAGCGTAGGGGGCGAAGGCGCCCAGCACACCGCGCAGATGCTGGGCGGGAGCGACCGCCAGCACGACATCGACGCCCGCCAGATCGGCCAGGGCGGCGGTGGGCCGCACCCCGGTCTCCAGCAGCACGCCGGGCAGGAAGGCGCGGTTCTCCCGCGTCGCCGCCATGTCGGCGACCACGTCCGCCTCATGGGCCCACAGCGTCGCCTGGAGACCCGCGCGCGCACACACCTGGGCCAGCGCGGTGCCCCACGCACCCGCGCCCAGCACGCCCACGGTGCGGAAGCGGCCGTTCACGCCTTGGCGCCCTTGCGTCCAGGCACGTGGACGGGCGCCAGCCGCGCCGCCTCAGCATCCAGCGGCCAGCGAGGTCGCGCCGGCGCGTCGAGGCCGTCCACCAGGCCCAGCGCCAGCCGCTCGGCGCCGGCCAGCGCGATCATGGCGGCGTTGTCGGTGCAGTAGCGCAGCGGCGGCGCGGCGAAGCGCATGCCGTGCGCCCGCGCCTCGCCCTCCAGCGCCGCGCGTACCGCGCCGTTGGCGGCCACCCCGCCCGCGACCACGAACAGCCGCCCTTCGCCGCCATGCGCCTGCAGATAGCGGCCTATGGCCACCGCGCTGCGCTCGGACAGCTGGCGCGCGATGGCGGCCTGCACTGCGGCCGCAAGGTCGCGCCGATCCGCCTCGGTGATCACCTCGCGTTCGATGATGCGCGCAGCGGCGGTCTTGAGGCCGGAGAAGGAGAAGTCGCACCCCTTGCGCCCCGACAGCATGCGCGGCAGCCCATAGCGCGACGGATCGCCCCCCTGCGCGGCGCGCTCCAGCGCAGGGCCGCCGGGATAGCCGAGCCCAAGATGGGCGGCGATCTTGTCGAAAGCTTCGCCGGCCGCATCGTCGATAGTGGCGCCCATGCGGCGGAAGTCGCCCACGCCGCGCACGTCCAGCAGCTGACAATGCCCGCCCGAGACGAGCAGCAGCAGGAACGGATACGGCGCCTCTCCCTCCAGCCGGGCTGAGACGGCATGGCCTTCCAGGTGGTTGACCGCCATCAGCGGCAGGCGCCGCGCCAGGGCGATCCCCTTGGCGGCCGAGAGCCCCACCATCACGCCGCCGACCAGCCCAGGCCCCGCGGTGGCGGCCACGCCGTCAAGCGCGTCGAACCCCAGCCCCGCCTCCTCCATGGCGCCGCGCACCGCGACGTCGACGTGCTCGACGTGCGAGCGCGCCGCCACCTCGGGCACCACGCCGCCATAGGGCGCATGCTCATCGACCTGGCTCATCACCACCGACGAGAGCACCTCGACCGAGCGATCGCCGCGCAGGCGCACCACCGCGGCCGCCGTCTCGTCGCAGCTGGTCTCGAGGCCCAGGACGGTGAGGGGCGGCGGAATGCGGTGGGCTCCGGATCAGGGCTGTCGATTGCCGTGCGCCCGCCGCTCGGCTAGCGGTGGAGGCCTCGCCGACCTAGGCCGCCCCCCGCCCCCATGCAATCGCCCGCCGAGACCGCCGCCGACGCGCCCCGCCCCGGCATGGTGCGGATCGGCGCGCGCGGCTCGCTGCTCTCGCGCACCCAGTCCGCCTGGGTGCAGGCCCGCATCGCCACCGCGCTCGGTGCGCCCGACGCGCCGGAGACGGTGGCCCCGCTCGTGCTGATCACCACCACCGGCGACCGCATCCAGGACCGGCGCCTCCTGGAAGTCGGCGGCAAGGCGCTGTTCACCAAGGAGATCGAGGAGGCCCTGCTCGACGGTCGCGTCGACTGCGCCGTCCACTCGGGCAAGGACGTTCCGGCCGACATGCCCCAGGGCCTGGCGCTGGCCGCCTTCCCCGAGCGTGAGGACCCGCGCGACGCGCTGGTCACCCGCGCCGGCGCCGACCTGGACGCCCTGCCCCGCGGCGCCCGGGTGGGCACGGCCAGCCTGCGCCGCCAAGCCCAGCTGTTGGCCCACCGGCCCGACCTTGAGATCGTCATGCTGCGCGGCAACGTCGACACCCGACTCGCCAGGCTCGAAGCCGGCGAGATGGACGCGATCGTACTCGCTCTCGCCGGGCTGAAGCGCCTGGGGTTGGCCGACCGGCCGCTCCACGCGCTGGATCCCGAACGCGCGCCCCCCGCCCCCTCCCAAGGCGCGCTGGCGGTGCAGACGCGGATGGCCGACGTGGGCGCAAGCTACGCGCTCGCCCTGGACCACGCGCCCACGCGCCTGGCGGTCGCGGCCGAGCGCGGCGCCATGGAGGCGCTGGAAGGCTCGTGCCGCACCGCCGTCGGCGCCTGGGCGCGCCTGGAGGGTGGGCGCCTGCGCCTCTCGGTGGAAGCCCTGACGCCGGACGGCGCCGCTCGCTGGCGCCGCGACGGCGAAGCGGACGCCGACGAAGCGTCGGCGCGCCTCCTCGGGCTCGAGCTCGGCAACGCCGTGCGCGCCGACGCCGGCGATCGGCTGGAATGGGTGACGTCAGCCTGACGTCGCCCGACCTGGGCGGCGCGGCCGTCTGGATCACGCGCGCCCAGCCGGGAGCGGCACGCACCGCCGAGGCGGTCGTCGCCATGGGCCTGACGCCGATCGTCGAGCCCCTGGTGGAGACCCGCGTCCTGGCCGGCGCGCCTGCCGACCTTGAGGGCGTGGCCGCGCTGGCCTTCACCAGCGCCGCGGCGGTAGGCATCTTCGCCGCTCTCCACACTGTGCGCGACCTGCCAGTCTTCACGGTCGGCGACGCCACGGCGAGAGCCGCGCGCGCCCTGGGCTTTGGCGAGGTGACCAGCGCCGGCGGCGATGTCGCCGCACTGGACGCCCTGCTCGCCTTCAAAGCCCCGGCGGGGCGCGTGCTCGCCCCCGGCGCTCTGCGGCCTGCGGGGCGCCTGCGCCACGCCGAGCGACTGGCCGTCTATGAAACCGGGACTGTGCCGGGTCCCTGGCCCCGGGCGAAGGCGGCGATCGATGGCGGAAGCCTGCGCGCAGTACTCGTCCACTCTCTCTCGGCCGGCCGGGCGCTCGAAGCCGCCGGCTTGGCCTCGACCGGCGCCGAAGTGCTCGCGCTCTCCCAAGCCTGCTTGGCCCCGCTGACCGCCTCCCGCTGGGCGAGCCTCCGCGCAGGGCTGCGCCCGGACGAGCCCTCCCTCCTGGCGCTCCTCGCCGACGCAGCGCCTTGGCAAGGGCCGCCCACGCCGCTATGAGGCGCGACCTCCGGGCCGCCTTAGCTCAGCCGGTAGAGCGGCGCATTCGTAATGCGTAGGTCAGGTGTTCGAGTCACCTAGGCGGCACCACTTCTATTGCGAACCTGTTGTACGCACACCCTCCTGAAATGAAATCTCGCATTCGCCTCAGCGCTCAAGCTGAAAGGGGCAGTGACAAGCTAGAAGCGAGGGGAAGGAGATGCACGGCGGCGACGGTCTGACAAGCGAGCGCGCCGCATTCGCCGTCGACGTGCAGACGATCAACGGCTGATGGTCTGCGGGGCTGCATGAACAGTCCACTCCAATGTTGATAACGATTGAGATCGTTAATCGCCATCCGCAGCAGAACTTTCGCGTGCAACGCTGCAAATCACAGCTCTCAGCTTAGATTGTTCCTGGCCTGTCACTTAGGATTAGCTTTGGCTTGCTAATCTAGCCTTTTCTAACCGGGGGACTATCCGTGAAAGCCATCATCGTCGGCTAGCGAGCCGCTTCCGCTCTGCTTTGAGGCGCGCTCGCTGCGGCGCAGGTAAGGCGCCATGATTCGGTGGTGGTGCACCGCCGCAGGATTCTCCAGTCGCGCCACCATCGCAAGGTTTGCGTCTACCGCTGAGGGCAGAACGCCGCCGCGTTTTGTGCGAAAGCGCGTTCGCTCTCGGAACCGGAGTGGCTCGCCTTCGTTCTTGAGCCGACGCCCCCTCCCCCTCTGGGGCGCCCACCTCAATCCAGGCCGTCCCACACGGGGCGGCCTTTCTTTTTCCGGTGCGATCGGACGCACAGCTTAGTTCAACTTGTTCTCAGGCGGAGGCTCGACCGGAAGCGGTGCGACTTTGACGCCGTCGTCCTTCAAGGCCTTCACCTGCGCCGGCGTCGCTTCGCCGAAGATGCCACGATCCTCGCTCTTGCCTTCGTGGATGGCGCGGGCTTCGCGGGCGAAGGTGTCGCCGACGTAGTCGAAGTTGGCCTCCACATGTTTTCGCACCTGCCCGGCCGCCTCGCGCATCATCTGGCGCAGCTTGGCCGGCGGCGGCGCGGCGGCCGCACCTTTGGCGCGGGTGGAGGACGAGATGGCCGGCGCCATTATCGCCTTCTCCACCTCGGGCGAGCCGCAGACCGGGCACTCGAGGAGGCCCTGCGCTCTCTGCGCGTCGTAGTCGGCGGAGGCGGAGAACCAGCCCTCGAACTCGTGCTCGCGTGCGCAGCGCAGGGCGTACTTGATCACGGCGCTACGAACTCGCGCGCGTTGGCGAGGGCGGGAATCGCGGCCCGGGCCGTCGCCACCGCCGCCAGGTCGAGCTCGGCGAACAGGACGCCCGGGTCGTCGTGATCGAGCCTCGCCGCCACCTCGCCCCATGGTGACACCGCCATCGAGCGGCCCCAGGTGGAGCGCCCGTCGGCGTGAGGGCCGCCCTGCGCGGGGGCCAGCACCCAACATCCCGTCTCGATGGCGCGGGCGCGCAGCAGCGTCTCCCAGTGCGCCTCGCCGGTGGGGCGGGTGAAGGCGGCGGGCACGGCGATCGCCTGCGCGCCGGCCCGCGCCAAAGCGGCGTACAGCGCTGGGAAACGGATGTCGTAGCAGACGCTCAGGCCTAGCCGGCCGGCGGCGCTGTCGACCACGCAGGCCCGGGCGCCGGGCGCGTAGACCGCGCTCTCGCGCGCGCTTTCGGCCGGGTGGCCGTCGCGGGCGGGAAGGTCGACGTCGAACATGTGGATCTTGTCGTAGGTCGCGGCGATCGCGCCGTCGGCCCGTATCAGCACGCAGCGATTGGCGAAGCGTTCGCCGTTGCGCACCAGCGCAGAGCCGACCAGCACCTCCACGCCGAGACGCGCCGCCGCCCCGCGCACGCCGGCGACGACCGGATCGTCCTCCAGCGGCAGGAGCGCGGGGAGGAGGCGGACGCGGTCGCGCTGCAGCACATTGGTCGCCTCGGGGGTGAGCACGAGCGCCGCGCCTTCACCCGCCGCGCGCTCGATCAGCGGCAGCACGTGCTCCAGCGCCTGCGCGTGCGTGGTGGGGGTGCGCAACTGCAGGAGGGCGACGCGGGGCACCGACTGCGCTCAGCCGGCCAGGAGGGCGTCGAGCTCGCCGCGCCGGTCCAGCGCCATCATCTCGTCGCAGCCGCCGATATGGCGCTCGCCCACGAAGATCTGCGGAAAGGTCGCGCCGCCGCCGGCGCGGGCCACCATGGCGCGCTTGGCCGCGGGGTCGGCGTAGGCGTCGTCGATCTCGGTGAAGTCCGCGCCCTTCTTGCGCAGGGCCTGCAGCGCGCGGGCGCAATAAGGGCAGAACGGACGGGTGTAGATGTCGACGTGGGCCACGGGCGCTCCGGAGGCTGGATGGGGTTCCATATAGGAGTCGCAGCCGGCCGCCGCCCGGTCAGCTCGCCTCCCACGTTTCGCCGAGCGGGGTGAGCGCCACGGCGGCCAGCATGACGGATGCCGCCCCGCCCTGCTTCAGCGCCCGCGCGCAGGCCTCGGCCGTGGCCCCGGTGGTGACCACGTCGTCGATCAGGAGCACGCGCGCGTCCGACAGCTTCGCCGCGCCGGCGGGCGTCACGGTGAAGGCGCCCTTCGCCGCCGCGCGCCGGGCGCCGCGGCCGCGGCCGCGCTGGCCGCCCTCGCGCACCCGCTGCAGCGCGTCGGGCAGGTAGCGGCGCCCGGCGAGGCGAGCCAGGGGCCGGGCGATCTCGGCGGCCTGGTTGTAGCGGCGTGCGAACAGCCGCGACGCCCGCAGCGGCACGGGCGCGATCCAGTCGGCCTCGGCCAGCAGCGGCGCGGCGGCGCGGGCGAGCCATTTGGCGAAGAGGTGGGCGTAGTCGGTGCGGTCACCGTGCTTCAGCGCCAGGATCAGGCCGCGGGAGGCCTCGTCGTACAGGCAGGCGGCGCGGGCGCGATCATAGGCGCGGGGGCGGGCCTCGCAGGCCAGGCACCGGCCCGGCTGGGCGAACGGCTGCGGCGCGCCGCAGCCGTCGCACACGGGCGCCTCGATCCAGGCGATCCTGCGCCAGGCCTCGGGCGAAAGACCGGGAGCGAAGGGCCGGGCGCCGCCGTCGAGTGCGGCGGGCGGCAGGAGGAGGTCGACCGTGCGCCGCGCGCCCGCGCGCAACCACACCGGCGCGCCCGCTTTGCGCGGGGGCGGAAGCGCACCATCTCCCCACGCCATGAGCGCCCCCCTCCTGTTCGACCGCGCGCTGCACCGCCGCCGGCTCAACCGCGCGGCGGCGACGCTGGGATCGGCCGACGTGTTGCGCCGCCGCGCCGCGGAGGACGCCGCCGACCGCCTCTCCGCGATCCTGCGCGACTTCGCGGTGGGCGTCGAGATCGGCGCGCGCGACGGCGCCTTCCGCCGCGCGCTGGCGAACACGCCCGCGGCGGCGCGGGTGGGCTGGCTGGTGGAGACCGACCTCTCCACGCGGATGCTAGGCGCGCGATCCGGTGCGCGCGTGGTGCTGGACGAGGAGCGCCTGCCGCTCGCGCCCGCCAGCGTGAACCTCGTCGTCTCGCTCCTGGCGCTGCACTGGACCAACGACCTGCCGGGCGCCCTGGCGCAGGTGCGCCGCGCGCTGGCGCCCGACGGCCTCCTCCTTGCGGCTTTCCTAGGCGGCGCCACTCTGACCGAGCTGCGTCAGTCGCTGCTGGCGGCCGAGGCGGAGGTGGCGGGCGGCGCCGGCCCCCGCGTCTCGCCATTCGCCGACGGGGTGGACGCGGCCGCGCTGCTGCAGCGCGCCGGCTTCGCCCTGCCCGTCTCCGACGTGGACCGGGTGCAGCTGCGCTACGCCCACCCGCTCGACCTGTTGCGCGACCTGCGCGCCATGGGTGAGACCAACGTGCTGCGCGACCGCCCGCGCCGCCCCCTGACGCGCGCCGTGCTGGCGCGCGCGTTCGAACACTACGTCGAGCGATTCGGCGATACGGACGGTCGCGTTCCCGCCACCTTCGAGATCGTCACCATGACAGGCTGGGCGCCGCACGCGAGCCAGCAGCAGCCGCTGAAGCCCGGCTCGGCCAAGGCGCGCCTCGCCGACGCCCTGCACGCGGTGGAGCACAAGCTCTGAGCCGCGCCGCCGGCCTGCGCGGCCGAACGCTCACCGCGGGAGAACGCGCGTTGGCGCACAGCGTTTTCGGCGAGGCGCTCGCGCTCGATCGGGTGCGGCTGCACGCCCACCCCTTCGGCGGCTTCGCGGTGACGCTGGGCCGGCGCATTCTCTTCCCCGGCGAGCCACCCGCGGATTTCGCCGCCGCGCCGCTGCAGGCCCAGGCCTGGTTGATGCATGAGCTGGTTCACGCCTGGCAATTCCAGACGGCCCCCGCCGCCACGCTGGCCAGTTGGGCGAAGGTCGCGATGTCCGGAGGCTACGGCCCCGGTTCACCCGGCTACCGGTATCCGTGGCCCCCGCCCGCCTGGAGCACGCTCAACCTCGAACAGCAGGCGAGCTTGGTCGAAGCCGCCTTCCTCGATCGCGAACGCGCCCAGAGGTTCGGCGACGCGACGACAAACAAGGGCCTGGATTCGGCGCGCTACGCCGGGCTCACGCCCTTCACACGGCTGGAGTGACGGGCGGCGCGCCGCCCGTCAGCTATCAGGCGGCCTTCTGGCCGTCGAACTGGAAGTGGCCGCACCAGTCGCGCTGCGACACGGTCGGCCACGCGGTCGAACCGTTGCCGCCCGAGGGCGGGTTGGCGCGGCATACACCCTTTTCGGCCGCCGCCGCTTTCTGGGCGTTGACGTCGAAGAATGTGCAGGAAACGCAGGAGGTCTGTTCGGTGTGGACGCCGGCGGACATGTGTGTCTCCCTGGAAGCTGGACGGAGCGAAGCGCCCCGGGTTGATGACGTCTATACAACGTCGAGACCTTTCCGAACAGTTCCGCGCTCAGAGAAATTTCTTGAAGTCTTCGCGAATACTCATGAGAACCAATCTCACTATTGATGAGATGCATTCGCAATCTTGCTGAGAACGCATCGCAGAGGCGCTTTCAGACTCGCGGTGTCAGAGAATGTCTCGCAGCCAGGCGCACAGCGGCGCATCGGCGGGCGGCATGGGGAAGTCGAACAGCTGGATGGGCTTGACCCACTTCAGCGCCGCATGCTCGCGCCGCTCCACCTCGCCCTCCCAGCGCCGCAGCAGGAAGAGCGGCATGAGCAGGTGGAAGTCCGGGTAGGCGTGGCTTGCGAAGACGCTGGCGGCTAGGCAATCACGCCTGGCTTCGATGCCGAGCTCCTCGCGCAATTCGCGGATCAGCGCGTCCTCCGGCGTCTCCCCCGCCTCGACCTTGCCGCCGGGAAACTCCCACAGGCCGGCGAGTTGCTTGCCCTGCGGCCGCTGGGCGATCAGCACGCGCCCGTCGACGTCCACGAGAGCGGCGGCGGCGACCAGAAGGAGGCGGGAGGGGACGACCATGCCGCCGTTTAGCCGACAAGCCGGATGGCGTCAGCATGCGGCTGATGGAGGCCACATCGTGCAGCTCGCGTTGGAGCCGCCGGATACACAAATGCTCAGTCGTCGGCGCGCGCCGACGACTGAGCATTGTGCAATCCCGCTCGAGACGACGGCTGACGCCGCCGCTCGAAAAGTCTACGAAGCCTTGGCGGCCTTGAGGTGCGCGCTCAGGTGCTTATTCATTTCGAACATGCTTGCCGATTTCTTGCCGAAGATCTTCTCCAGCTTGGCGTCTGCGTTGATCTGCCGTTTGTCCTTGGGATCCTGAAGGTTGTTCTTCTTGATGTAATCCCAGACTTTGCTGACCACCTCGCTTCGAGGCAGATCACTCTTGCCGACGATTTCGGCCAAGTCGGCGGAGGGGGTCACGGGCGCGGTGATGCCGCCGCGCGCGCCGCCTGCGGGCTTGTCCGTCGCCTTCACCTTCTTCGCCGCCGCCGCGGTCTCGTCCTTGCCGCGCGTCTCCGCCGATTTCGCCATTCTTCCGCTCCTAGCTGGCTCTGAACCTGGATTCTGCGAACGCGACAGAAGCTGCGCAGTTCATCGGACCTCGAAACGCGCCGTCGACGTGCTCAGCTGCGGTAGTCGCCGTTGATCGAGATGTAGCCGTGCGTCAGGTCGCAGGTCCACATGGTGAAGGCGCCGGCGCCGACGCCTATGTCGCAGGCGATCTCCAATTCGGAGCGCTTCATGTATGCGCTCATGGCCGCCTCGTCGTAGCCGGGCGAGACGCCACCGTCGTGGGCCGCGAGCAGGTCGCCGAAGCGGATGGTGAGGCGGTCGCGGTCCACCGGCTCGCCGGCGCGGCCGACGGCGGCGGCGACGCGGCCCCAGTTGGCGTCCTCGCCGGCGATGGCGGTCTTCACCAGCGGGCTCTCGCACACGGTGCGGGCGATCCTGGCGGCCGAGGCGGCCGACGCGGCGCCGGTGATGCGCACCTCCACGAACTTGGAGGCCCCCTCCCCGTCGCGCACCAGGTCCTTGGCGAGCTCCAGCAGCACCCCTTCCAGCGCGGTGCGGAAGCCGGCCAGCCGCGGGTCGGCGGCGTCGGCGATCCAGTCGCCGCCACAGCGGCCGGTGGCGAAGAGGAGGCAGGTGTCGTTGGTGGAGCGGTCGCCGTCCACCGTCACAGCGTTGAAGGTGCGGGTGGTGGCGTCTGCCAGAAGGGCGTGCAGGGCGCCGGGCGCGATGGCCGCGTCGGTGGCGATGAAGGAAAGCAGCGTCGCCATGTTCGGCGCGATCATGCCCGAGCCCTTGGCGACGCCGGCGATCTTCACCGCGCGGCCATCTATGTCGCAGGTCGCCACGGCGCCCTTGGGGAAGGTGTCGGTGGTCATGATCGCACGCGCCGCCTCGTCCCAGCCGTCTGGCGAGAGGCCGAGCGTCAGCGGCTGCAGGGCGTTGAGCACCTTCCCCGCCTCCAGCACCACGCCGATGACGCCCGTGGAGGCCAGCATCACCTCGTCCTCGGTGCAGCCGATCTCGACAGCCACGGCGTTGGCGACCGTGCGGCAGGCGGTGATGCCGGGAAGGCCCGTAAACGCGTTGGCGCAGCCGGCGTTGACGACGCAGGCGCGCACGCGTCCCCCGGTCGCCTGCAGGGCCAGCCTGCACCAGTCCACCGGCGCCGAGCCCACGGCATGATCGGTGAAGACGCCGGCGCAGGCGGTGGCCTGGTCGAAGCGCATCAGGACCACATCGTCGCGCACAAACTTGTAGAAACCGCCCGAGGCGGCGGCGAGTTCTACGCCGTCCACGGCGCCTATGTCGGGAAAGGGCACGGCCAGCGGCGAGACGGACAGCCCAGGCTTTCCGGGCTCCGGTTGAACGGTGGCCGGTGTCTGAGTGGACGCGTCGGCCATGCGGCCTCCCCTGGGCGGACCCGTCGCGTTGACAGGGTGGAGGGGGGCGCCTAATTCAGCCCCCGCGCCAAGTCGAGCGATTTGTCGGACACGGGCGGGCGCCTCGCGCAGCCCGTCCTACGGCCGTCAAAGCGCCCGATCCCGCCGCTACAGTGTCGCGATCAACCCCGGAGATCGGACCTTCGGCGGCCCGCTCCGGATGCGGCCGCTGAAAGTCTCGCTCTCGTCTGAGACGCCCGCCGCCATGCTCGCCTTCGCCAAGAAGTTCCTCGGCTCCTCCAACGAGCGCACGGTACGCTCCATGCGCGGGCGCATCGCCGCCATCGCCGCCTTCGAGCCGAAGATCAGCGCGCTCAGCGACGAGGCGCTGGCGGCCAAAACCGTAGAGTTCCGCGCGCGCCTGGAAAATGGCGAGACGCTGGACGATCTCCTGGAGGAGGCTTTCGCGGTGGTGCGCGAAGCGGCCAAGCGCGTGCTTGGCCAGCGACATTACGACGTGCAGCTCGTCGGCGGCATGGTGCTGCACAAGGGCGGGATCGCCGAAATGCGCACCGGCGAGGGCAAGACCCTAGTGGCCACCCTGCCCGTCTACCTCAACGCGCTCGCCGACAAGGGCGTGCACCTGATCACCGTCAATGACTATTTGGCTCAGCGCGACGCCGAGTGGATGGGGCGCGTGTACGGCTTCCTGGGCTTGACCACAGGCGTGATCGTCAACGGCCTGTCGCAAGAGGAGCGCCGCCGCGCCTACGCAAGCGACGTGACCTACGGCACCAACAACGAGTTCGGCTTCGACTACCTGCGCGACAACCTCGAATACGAGCTCACAAGCATGGTCCAGCGAGGCCACGCCTTCGCGCTGATCGACGAGGTGGACTCCATCCTGATCGACGAGGCGCGCACGCCGCTGATCATCTCCGGCCCGACCGAGGATCGCAGCGAGTTCTACCGCACCATCGACCTCCTGGTGAAGGAGCTGGTCAAGGAACCCGAGACCTACGAGCACGATGAGAAGCAGAAGGCCGTTGCGCTCACCGAATACGGGAACGAGCGCGTCGAGGAGATGCTGGCCGAGGCCGGTCACCTGGAGCAGGACTCCACCGGCCTCTACGACGCGGCCAACATCAGCGTGGTGCACCACGTCAACCAGGCGCTGCGCGCCAATGTGATCTACACGCGCGACAAGGATTATATCGTGCGCGCCGGCGAGATCATGTTGATCGACGAATTCACCGGCCGCATGATGACCGGGCGACGCCTCTCCGAAGGCCTGCACCAAGCGATCGAGGCCAAGGAGGCTGTGGAGGTCCAGCCGGAGAACGTGACGCTCGCCAGCGTGACCATCCAGAACTACTTCCGCATGTACGACAAGCTGTCGGGCATGACCGGAACCGCCGCCACCGAGGCATCCGAATTCGGCGACATCTACAAGATGGACGTTTCGGAGATCCCCACAAACCGCATCATCAAGCGGGTGGACGACGACGACGAGGTCTATCGCACCGAGCGCGAGAAGATCGCCGCCATAGCCGCCCAGATCGCCGAATGCCGCGAGCGCGGCCAGCCGATCCTGGTGGGCACCGCGTCCATCGAGAAGTCCGAGGCGCTGTCACGTGCGTTGGACGACTACGCCTACGAGACCGGCGGCAAGCCCACGAAGGGCATCCCCCACAGCGTTCTGAACGCCCGCTACCACGAGCAGGAGGCCTTCATCGTGGCCGAGGCCGGCGTGCCCGGCGCCGTGACCATCGCCACCAACATGGCCGGGCGCGGCACCGACATCCAGCTCGGCGGCAACCTCGAGATGCGCATGGAGCGCTGGCGCGAAGAACAGGCGGCGCTCGGCGGCGAGCCGACGCTGGACGAGGTGGAAGCCAAGGAAGCCGAAATCAAGGCGCAGATCGTCGAAGGCAAGCAGCAGGCGCTGGCCGCCGGCGGCCTCTTCGTGCTCGGCACAGAGCGCCACGAAAGCCGGCGCATCGACAATCAGTTGCGGGGCCGCACCGGACGACAAGGCGACCCTGGGCGATCCAAGTTCTTCCTGTCCACCGAAGACGACCTCCTGCGCATCTTCGCCGGCGAGCGGCTGGACGCCATCATGCGCACCTTCGGCGTGGAGGAAGGCGAGGCCATCACCCACAAATGGCTGAACAGCGCCATTTCCACCGCCCAGAAGAAGGTGGAGGCGCGCAACTACGACATCCGCAAGAACCTCCTGAAGTACGACGATGTGGTCAACGACCAGCGCAAGGCAGTGTTCGAGCAGCGCCAGGAGTTCATGGAGTCGGGCGACCTCTCCGAGGTGGTGGCCGAGTTCCGCGAGGAGACGGTCAACGACCTCGTCGGCCGCCACCTGCCACCCAAGGCCTACGCCGAGCAGTGGGACGTGGACGGGTTGGACGAGCGCCTGCAGGAGATCTTCGGCGTCGAACTGCCGGTGAAGACCTGGGCCGCCGAAGAGGGCGTCTCGGCCGAGGACGTGCACGCCCGCCTGACCGAGGCGGTGGAGAAGCTGGCCGTCGAGCGGGCAGAGCAGATCGGCCCGGAGATGCTGACCACGCTGGAGCGCAATACTCTCCTCACCCAGGTGGACATGCAGTGGCGCGAACACCTAACCCACCTGGATCATCTGCGCCAAGTGATCCACCTGCGCGGCTACGGCCAGCGCGATCCGCTCAACGAGTACAAGACCGAGGCCTTCTCGCTGTTCGAAAAGCTGCTCGTCGACCTGCGCCAGCAGGTGACGCGCTGGATGATGACCACAGAGTTCCGCTTCGAGCAGCCCGAGGGCATGTTCCAGCCCTTCCCGCTGGACTTCAACGAGGTGCACCTCGATCCCGTCACCGGCGAGAACGAGCGCGCGCTGGGCTTCGGCCAGGGTGGCGGCGGCGACCTCGACGCCCGCGCCCGCGAGCAGCTGCCGGTGAGCGCGCTCCCCGGCGGCTGGGAGCGGACAGCCCGCAACGCCCCGTGCCCGTGCGGCTCGGGCAAGAAGTTCAAGCATTGCCACGGCGCGCTGATCTGAAGATCCGCCTTCGCCGCGGCTCAGACTCGGCTAGAACGGGGAGCTACGCATCGCGCCGCCAGTCGGCTGACTGGACTGCGTCTTAGCGGGAGGATCGCGTCATGATCGGTAGTCGCCGTGGCGGATCGGGCCGGTCGCCATCGGCCGGTCGGCTGGCCCGGCTGAGCTTGACCGCGCTGGCGACGGCGCTGCTCGCTGGCGCACAGGCGAGCGCCAACGACTCGACCGCCGAACTCGCCACCGGCGGCCTTCGCCTGACCGTATCGCCCGATGTGGAGCTGCGCGCGGAGGACCTCTACATCTCCCGCAAGCGGGTGGAGGTGAACTACCGCTTCTTCAACCGCTCGCCGCGCGACGTGCGCACGATCGTGGCCTTTCCCCTTCCGGTCGAACCGCCCGACGGTGGGGACGATGAGAACGTCGCCGAGCCTGCCGCGGAGCCGGGAAATCCATGGGGTTTCCACGCCTGGTCGGACGGACGGCCCGTGCCGGCGCGCTTGATGCGCCAGGCCACGCTGAAGAAGGAGGACAACACCGCGCAGCTGGAGGCGCTGCACCTCCCGCTCGATCCGGTCGCCAAGGCGACGCTGTCAGCGGTGAAGCGGCTCTCCGCAGCCGACCGCGACCGCCTGGTTCGGCTGGGCCTGCTGCGCGGCGGCCGGCCGGCCTGGGCGCTGCAGCCCACCTACGTATGGACGCAGGTCTTCCCAGCAGGTCGCGAGGTGACCGTACGCCATGTCTATGCGCCCAGCGTCGGCAACCGGGTCGAGACGCCGATCGGCGGCTCCGACCCGGCGGAGGCCGCTGTCTACGCCCAAAATTACTGCCCCGACGCGGCGCTGAACGCCGCCATCACCCGCTTCAAGGCCGCCCACGCCGAACGCCCGCCCCCCGAGGACCGGATCGACTACGTACTCCACACGGGCGCAAATTGGGCCACTCCCATCGGCCGCTTCCACCTGACGCTGGACAAGGGCGCGCCCCGCACGCTGATCAGCGTCTGCCTCCAAGGGCTACGCAAGACCAGCGCCACCCGTTTCGAATTGGAACGCCGAAACTTTCGTCCAGCCGGCGACCTCCGGATCCTCTTCCTGAATGGCGAGTGATGGTCCGCTCCTGCGCCACCTAGCCGCGATTGCGTTTCGATGGGCCGCGACGTCACATTTGGCGGATGGCTGACGCAGTGGCCGGTTCGGAACTCGGGCGCAGATCAAGCCCGGCTGTTGACGAAAGTCACCGTCACACCGGGGCGAACCGAGCCCGCCAGCTGCGTCGCGTCCCAGTTGGTCATGCGCACACAGCCGTGGCTGGCGGTCTTGCCGATCTCGCTGGGCGAGGGCGTGCCGTGCAGGCCGTAGCTGGGGGCGTTGAGGTCGATCCACACCACGCCTACCGGGTTGTTGGGTCCTGAAGGCACGACGAACTTGCCCTGCTTCTTCGGGCCCCAGGTGAGCTTCTTCGGATCATAGGTGTACTTCGGATCGTGCGCGACGCCGTTGACCTTGTGGACTCCGGTGGGCGACGGCTTGTCGGTCGAGCCCACGGTCGCCGGCATGAAGGCGATCTCCTTGTCCTCGCGGTCGTAGGCGCGGACCGCGGCGTGCGCTTTGTCGACGCGTATATGGTCGACACGCGGGATGGCGATTGCGCCGGGCTGGGCCACCGCGATCACCGTGCCCATCTTGCCGAAGTCGGCGCCGGGATTGAGCGCCTTTAGCGCATCCTCCGACATGTGAAAGCGCTCCGCCAACATCTCGCTCGGCCGCGTGTAGCCCACTTGCTTGAGCTTCGACATGGCGACGAGGTTCTCGCCCACATCCGGATAGTAAGGTCCCGCGGCGTCCTGCGCGGTGACGGTATAGATGGCGGCGACCGGCTGGGGCGGCGTGGCGTTGAGCTTGGCCCAGACCGCCTGCGTCAGCATTCCGTGGCTGTCGTCGATGCCGTTCATGGATTCAAAAGCTGAAACAGCGTGCTGGAAGTTGGAGCCGCGCAGGCCGTCGATAACGCCGGGCGAGGCGTCGGCGCGGGCGAGCAACACCTGCGCCTTGATCAGCATGGGGTCGGGAGCCGACTCCTTCTCGGGCGCGCCCGCAACGCCGCTTGCCGCGGGCGCAAGCGCGAAGCCCGCGCCGTTGATATTATCGACCAGCGCCTGAGCCCCCGCAGGACCGACGGGCGTGGTAGGCGGCGGCGGCTTTGGAGCGGGAACCTTCGGCGGCGCGGCGGTGTGTGGCGGGGGCGCGGCGGCGGGTGGCGGGGGCGCGGCCTTGGCCTGACCGTCGCCGCCCTGAGAACATGCCGCCATCGACAGCGAAACCGCCCCGAAGGCGGCGTTGGTGAGGAGGCGGGTCATTGCGAAATCCAGCGTGGCCGTATGGCTACAAGCCCTCGGCCGCACCGGCCGTTCCACGTGGCGTGCAGCTTCGCCGCGCCTACATGAACGCGCCATGAGCCTCGCCTCCCAGGACACTGAAACCAAGGCGCGGCCGCTGTCCAACGGCGCCGTCCTGAGCTTCGTCGCGCGCCAGTGGGCGCGGCGGCCATGGTCGCTTGCCCTGCAGGTGGCGCTGATGCTGGCCGCCACCGGCTGCGACATCGCCATCCCCTGGGCCGCGGGCCGGCTGGTGGATGCGGTGGGCCGCCCCGGCCGCGCCTTCGCGGCCGCCGCCACCGCAGCGGCGGTGCTGACGGCGCTCTACGCCCTGCTCTACGGCCTGCGCACCGGCGCCTACCGCATCATGAACCGCTTCGCCGCCACCAACATGGAGGAGGTCGTCGCCGGCGCCTTCCAAAGCGTGCAGCGCTTCAGCTCGGAGTGGCACGCCGACAGCTTCGCAGGCGCCACCGTTCGCCGCGTCAGCCGCGCAATGCAGGGCTATGACAACGTGTCGGACGCGGTCTTCCTCATGCTCGGGCCGACGGTCGTGGTGCTCGTCGGCATGGCCGTGTCGATCGGCCTACGGTGGCCCTGGATCGGCCTCTTCACGGCGGTCATCGTGCTGGCCTACGGCGGGCTCAACCTGCTGCTCACCGCGCGGTGGGTGCGGCCCGCCAACCTGCGCTCCAACGCGCTGGATTCCGAGCTGGGCGCGGCGATCGCCGACGCGGTGGGTGGCAACGCCGCGGTCAAGAGCTACAGCGCCGAGGCCCGCGAGGACGCCCGCTTCGGCGCCCTGGCCGCCGACTGGCGCGAGGCGACGATCCGCACGTGGAACCGCTTCAACAACCTCTCCATCATCCAGAACGGCCTGCTCATCGTCCTGCAGACCGGCCTCGTGGGCCTTTTGCTGCTGGCCTGGTCTCATGGCCGCGCCACGCCCGGCGACGTCGCCTTCGGCGTGAGCGCCTTTCTGCTGATGGCTGGCTATCTACGCTCCTTCCCCGAGACCGCTCGCAATCTGCAGCGCGGGCTGGACGACGTGATGGACGCTGCGGTCTTCGCCCGCACCGCCCCCCAGGTGGACGACTGCGAGGGCGCTCAGGACCTCGTGGTCGGCGTGCGCGAGCCCGCGGGCGAGATCGCGTTCGACCATGTCACCTTCGGCTACGCCGGCGCGGCGACGCCGCTGTACCGCAACTTCTCGCTCACCATCGCGCCGGGCGAGCGGGTGGCGCTGGTGGGCCCGACGGGCGCGGGCAAGTCCACCTTCGTCAAGCTCCTGGAGCGGCTCTACGACCTGCAGGGCGGCCGCATTCTGATCGACGGGCAGGACATCGCGCAGGTCACCCAGCGGTCGCTGCGCCGCGCCATTGCTCTGGTGCCCCAGGAGCCGGCGCTGTTCCACCGCTCCATCGCCGAGAACATCGCCTACGCCCGGCCCGACGCCACGCGCGGCGAGATCGCGCTGGCGGCGCGGCGCGCGCGCGCCGACGCCTTCATAGAACGCCTCCCCAAGGGCTACGACACGCTGGTCGGCGAGCGCGGCGTCAAGCTCTCCGGCGGCGAGCGCCAGCGGGTGGCCATCGCCCGCGCCTTCCTGGCCGACGCGCCGATCCTGGTGCTGGACGAGGCCACCTCCTCGCTCGACGTCTCCACCGAGAAGCTGGTGGCCGCGGGCGTCGAGGCGCTCATGGCCGGGCGCACCACCATCGTCATCGCCCATCGCCTCTCCACTGTGCGCAGCGCCGACCGCATCCTGGTGTTCGACGACGGCGCCGTCGTCGAGGAGGGCCGCCACGTCGACCTCCTCGCCCAAGACGGCGCCTACGCGCGGCTGACGACCGCGGCGGAGACGCACTGAGGCGGCGTTGCGCCGCGCCGCCTTGTGTGCGGCGCACCAAATGCTACCCCTTGGCGCTCCTTCCCCAGCGTCGACCGCGAACACTCCCGTCCGCGCGCCGCCGCGCCCGACCTGCGGCATGGCTGAGATCAAGACCGTCGGCGTGATCGGCGCCGGCCAGATGGGCGCCGGCATCGCTCACGTCTGCGCGCTCGGGGGCTACGACGTGCGCCTCTACGATCAGGCCGGCGCGAACGTTTCGGCAGGGCTGGAGACCATCGAGCGCAACCTGCACCGCCAAGTCGCCCGCGGCACGATCACCTCGCAGGCTCTGGAGGAGGCTTTTCCGCGCGTGCGCGAGGCGCGGCTGGAGGAAGTGGCCAAGGCCGACCTCGTGATCGAGGCGGCCACCGAGGACGAAGAGGTCAAGAAGGCGGTGTTCCGCGCGATCGTCCCGCACCTGGCGACGGGCACGCTGCTGGCCTCCAACACCTCGTCGATCTCGATCACGCGACTGGCCTCGGCCACCGACCGCCCCGAGCGCTTCATCGGTCTGCACTTCATGAACCCGGCGCCGCTGATGAAGCTCGTCGAGGTGATCCGCGGCATCGCCACCGACGCGCCGACCTACGACGCCGCCGTCGCCTTCGCGCAGAGCCTGGGCAAGACCACCGCCAACGCCGAGGACTTCCCCGCCTTCATCGTCAACCGCGTGCTGGCGCCGATGATCAACGAGGCGATCTACACCCTCTACGAGGGCGTCGGCACCGTGGAGGCGATCGACACCGCGCTGAAGCTGGGCGCCAACCACCGCATGGGCCCGCTGGAACTGGGCGACTTCATGGGGCTCGATGTTGTGCTGGCCATCATGAACACCTTGCACGAGGGGCTGGCGGACTCGAAGTATCGGCCGTGTCCGCTGCTCGTGAAGTACGTGGAGGCCGGGTGGCTAGGTAAGAAATCCGGCCGCGGCTTCTACGACTACCGCGGCGAGACCCCCGTCCCGACGCGCTGACGCAGGCTAGGCCGCAAACCGGTCAAAGAGGCCGCGCTCCCTTCCCGCCTCGCTCGGCCTTGTGCCGAGGGTTCAAGGTGTAGCTCGCCCCGCGGCATTATGCGTTCGCTCGACGTTGGGACATGGGCAACAAGGTCGAGGAGGTTTGTGAAACGCGCCAGCCTGAACCGGCCAAGCTTCAGCTTGCGGGCTTGGCGCCGGCGCTGGCGCACTGGCGCCCCGGTGACGTTCCCCAGACTTCGCTGTCCGGCGCCCACCCCGTGGTCTTGTCGGCCGTCAGCTTGCACCAGCCCTCCTTGCAGACGCCGAGCGACGCCGTCGCCCGCGCGGCCAGTTCGGCCGTCACCCGAGCGGTCTCCACCGGCCTGGCGCGCAGCGGCAGGGGCGTGGCGGCCACACGCATGACGCGCGCCGCTTCCGCTACGGTGCGGCGGTGCACCCAGGCGGTCTGGCCGTCGGGATCGCAGACGCGGCGCCACTCCGCCGTCTCGGCGGTGACCTGTAACGGCAGGCCGCGGGCGCGATAGGTCCACACGGCCGGGTAGTCGTCACCGGGACCGGAGCGGGCGTTCACCGTCTCGAACTTGGTGGCCACGTAGCGCGGCACGGGCAGGCCTGACGGCGTCTCGCGGCCGTCGGGCTGGGTCGCCGCCTTCTCAGCGGGCGCCGGCGCCTTGTGACAGGCGGCGAGCGCCAACATCACCGCAGCCACACCTGCGCGCCATTGGCCACGCGGTAGGCGTGAGCTACAGGCTGGCGCAGGCGCAGTCTGGCCTCGCCCCCCGTTTTTCCCAGCCGACCGTCCGCCCGTCATGGCCGCCACCAAGCCCAAAGTCGTGGTCACGCGCAAGCTGCCGGACGCAGTGGAGCTACGCATGGCCGAGCTGTTCGACGTCGAACTGAACGCCACCGACCGTCCGTCTACCGTGGACGCGCTCAAGGCCGCGGTCGCCCGCGCCGATGTGCTGGTCCCCACCGTCACCGACCGCATCGACGCCGAGGTGCTCGCCGCCGCCGGCCCGGAGCTGAAGCTGATCGCCAACTTCGGCGCGGGCGTGGACCACATCGACCTGGACGCCGCCACCGCACGCGGGCTGCTCGTCACCAACACGCCCGGCGTACTCACCGACGACACCGCCGACATGGCCATGGCGCTGATCCTGGCCTGCGCGCGCCGGCTGGTCGAGGGCGCAGCGGTAGTGCAGGCGGGCCGCTTCGAGGGTTGGGCGCCGACTTGGATGATGGGCGCGCGCCTGCGTGGCAAGGCGCTGGGCATCGTCGGCATGGGGCGCATCGGCCAGTCGCTGGCCAGGCGCGCGCGCGCCTTCGGCCTGGAAGTGCATTACCACAACCGTCGCCCCGTCCCGGCGCAGATCGCCGAAGAACTGGGTGCGCGCTACTGGGACAGCCTCGACCAGATGCTGGCCCACATGGACGTGGTCAGCGTCAACTGCCCGCACACGCCGGCGACCTACCACCTGCTCTCGCGCCGGCGCCTGAGGCTGATGCAGCGGCACGCCATCCTGGTGAACACCGCGCGCGGCGGCGTGGTCGACGAGGCGGCGCTGGCCGAGCTGATCGCCGCTGGCGACCTGGCCGGCGCGGGCCTCGACGTGTTCGAGCGCGGACCCGCCGTCGACCCGCGCCTCCTGGCGCTGCCTAATGTGGTGCTGCTGCCGCACCTGGGCTCGGCCACGCGCGAGGCGCGCGAGGAGATGGGCGGGAAGGTCATCGTCAACATCCGCGCCTTCGCCGATGGCCACCGCCCGCCCGACCGCGTGCTGGCCGCGATGTTGTGAGCGAATCGCGCTCCGCCTCACCTCGCGAGCCGCAGGCGCCGACGCCCGCTAGCCCTCGACGCCTGAAGCCGTGGGAACGCTGGAGCCTCGTCGGCGGCGGCGTGGCGGCGGTCTTGCTGGTTCTGGGTTTGGGGCTTGGCGTGCTCCTCGGCCGCGCGCCGCGGATCGTCGCGCGCATCGCCGCCGCCCGGCTGCACCGCAGCGTCCACATCGACGGCGCGTCCTCCGTGCGCATCCTGCCCAGCGGCGTGGAGGTGACCTTCCGTGATGCGCATATCGGCCGCCCGAGCTGGGCGGCCCCGGGCGACGCGCTCTCGGTAGGCGTCGGGCGGGTGCGCTTCGCGTGGACGTCGGTGCTGCATCTGCGGCCGAGCGCGACCGTGATGGAGCTCGACCACCCCGTCATCCACCTCTCGCGCGACCGCAGCGGACGCCCCGACTGGGCGAGCGGGCCCGACGCCAGCGCGCTATCCCAGCCCCTCACCGTCGGCCGCCTGAAGATCACCGACGGCCGGGTGCTCTACGACGACGCCGAGCATGGGACGCGCCTGGATGCGACGGTCTCCGCGGACCCTGACGCGGCCGACGGCATGGGCTTGCATGTGGACGGCGGCGGCGTCTCGCAGCTGGGCCCGTGGCGGATCAGCTTCCGCGCACCGGCGGTGGCCTTCGGCGATCGTCGCCCTTATCCGATGCGGCTCTCGCTGCGGCAGGCGCCCTCACGCTTCGACTTCGCGGGCGAGCTGCCGCCGGGGCTCGACATCCAGCACATCCACGGCGTGATCGACGGTTCGGGCGCCGACATGCACGACCTCTCGCGGCTGATGCTGGTCCCCTTCCCGCACACCGCGCCCTATCGCATCTCGGCTTCGCTGAAGCGCGAGGGATCCGTTTTCCGCCTGTCGCAGATCCGGGGCCGCACCGGCTCGTCCGATGTCACGGGCGCGCTCACCGTCTCGCAGGAAGCTCGGGGTCGTCGGCTAGACGGCGCCTTCACCAGCCCCGACTTGGCGATGGGCGACCTGATGGTGCTGATCACCGCCGGCCAGTCGGGCACGGGGCGGCCGCACAAGGCGGGCGGGGGGCTGATCCCCGACATCAAGGTGAACGCCGCGCCGCTGCGCAAGCTGACCGGAGCCATCACGTTCGAGGCGCCGCACGTGCAGCCCGCGGGCGGCATGGCCATCCGCGCGCTGAAGCTGAAGGCGACCTTCGATCACGGCCGCGTCGGCGCAGCGCCGCTGGTGCTCGCCTTGCCGCGGGGCTCGACGGTGTGGACGATCGGCCTCGACACGCGCACCGCGGTCACGGGGCTCGACCTCGACCTCGCCCTGCACGACGCCGCCACGCCCGACCTGTTCGGCGCGTCGGCGGCGCACGCCCCCCTCGCGGCGCGGATCGACGGACGTATAAGGTTGAGAGGCTCGGGCGCGACGCTGCACGCCGCCGCCGCCGCGAGCTCGGGCTCGGCCAGCCTCACCGGCCGCGGCGCGGTCGAGCGCACCGACGCCGCCGTGCTGGGAGGCGACCTGCGCGGCGCCTTCGCCAGCCTGCTCAGCCACGAGAAGGCGGCGGTGCGGATGAACTGCCTCGTCGGCGACTTCGCCGTGGCGGGCGGCAAGGCGCGGGCGAGCAAGCTCGTCTTCGCCACCTCGGCCGGGCGCGTGCAGGGAGAAGGCGGCGTCGACCTAGGCGCTGAGACGCTGAACTTCACCCTGCGCGGCGATGCTGTGCACCCGGGCCTGGTGAAGCCGGGGACCTACGTCACCGTCACCGGCCCCCTTGCCCACCCGCATGCCGAGCTGCACCAGGGCGGCCCTGGCGGCATGCTGAAATCGCTGCTGTCGATCTTGCCCAAGCCCGGCGGCGCGGCCGCGCCGGCTGGGTGCTGAGCGCTCGCTACCGCCCCACGGCCGCGGCGAGAAGGCGCGCCACGTCGTTGATTCCGTAGGGCTTCTGCAGCGCCGGGCGCCCGCGGAAGGCCGCGGGCAGACCCGCCTCGCCATATCCGGTGGCGAACACGAAGGGCGTGCCCGCCGTCGCCAGCGCCTCGGCCACAGGTGCGCTGGAGTCCGCGCCGAGGTTCACGTCGAGGATCGCCACGTCGAGGCCGCCGCCTTGGGCGTGACCCACAGCTTCCTTCACCGTGCCGGCGGTGGCGACCACATCGGCGCCGAGGTCGCCCAGCATGTCCTCGAGCAGCATGGCGACGAGCGCCTCGTCCTCGACGACGAGCACGCGCACGCCATCCAGCGGGCGATCTGCAGTTGCGGGCATGAGGGAGCGGACCGGCTCAAAAAGTCGTCGCGGAATCAAGGACGTGACGATGATCCGCCCAGCGACGCAGCACTTCCGCCGCCGCCCGCTCCGTCTCACGCAGCGGGGCGTACGTCCAGTGTTCCGCTTCGCCGCGCCAGGGTCGCGCGACCCCGAGCGCGGAGAGATCCGCGTGGAAGCGGTCCTTGCGCGCCTGGCGCCCGCGCACGGGCAGTATCTGCACCGGCTTGCCGGTGGCGGCGGCCTCCGCAGTCATGGTGATGCTGTCAGCGGTGACCAGGAAGCGATCGGCGGCGGCCAGGAACGCGAAGTAGGGGTTTGCGCCCTCCCCCTCCCAGATCCACGCCGGCCGATCGGCCAGCCGCGCGCGGATCAGCGCCTGCGCCTGCGCCGGCGTGCGGCGCGAGAATGTGACCAGCGCGGCGCCGCCTTCGGAAGCCAGCACCGCCGCCACCGCATCGGCGATGGCGATGGCGGTGGCGGGCGGGATGTCGAAGGTCTTCGAGCGGCCGCCGATCAGCACCGCGGTCAGCGGCCGGGGCAGGTCTTCGAGGCGCTTGGCGAAGCGCGCGCGCTCGGCGGCGAGGCGCGAAGGCGTCGCCCGGTGGGGAGCGCCTAGGATGGGAAAGACGTTGTCGCCCGCCAGGAGGTCGTGGGTGGGCGGCACGACGAGGTCGAAAAGGCGCGAGGCGCGCAGCGGGTCCTGGACCTGTACGACGAAGGTGCGCCTGCGCGACCAGCGGCGCACGGCGATCGACGCCGGGATCGACGCGCGCCCGCAACCGATCCAAACGTCGGGCCAGGGAGGCGTCAAGGCGTCCGAGCCCGCACCCAGTACGAGCCGTGGGGCCGGGACGAGTCGAGTGGGCAGCCGTTGCAGCCCGGCGCGCCAGCGTATTCGCTTGGCGACGACCTCGCCCCCTCCAGGAGCCGCCGCCGCGATCGCCTCCGCCAAGCCCAGCGCCTGCGTCTCGATCCCGGCGCGGCCGTCGGTGACCGCCCAGATCGTGAGCGGTCGCCGAGGCGAAGCCTGCGTCAGCCCCACTCGACCTTGAGGATCTCGTAGCTCTTGGAGCCGCCTGGCGTAGGCACCTCGACGACGTCGCCCTTCTCTTTGCCGATCATCACCCGCGCCAGGGGAGACGTGAGCGACAGGCGGCCCTGCTTCACGTCCGCCTCGTGCTCACCCACGATCTGATAGCGGGCCTCGTCGTCGGTGTCCTCGTCGACCACCGTGACAGTGGCGCCGAACTTCACCTGCTTGCCGCTGAGCTTGGAGACGTCGATCACCTGCGCGCGACTGATCTTGTCCTCGATCTCGGCGATGCGGCCTTCGATCCAACCCTGCCGCTCCTTGGCGGCGTGATACTCGGCATTCTCCGAGAGGTCGCCGTGCGAGCGCGCCTCGGAGATGGCCGCGATCACGCTGGGCCGCTCGATCGTCTTCAGGCGCTTCAATTCGTCGTCCAACGAGGCATAGCCCCCGCCGGTCATGGGTACCTTGTCCATACGTCCAAACGATCCGAGGAAGAGTGGCTGAGCACGCCCGAGCGCACGAGGCGCGGGAGTATGGTAACGTCGCCGCCCGACTTCAAGCGCCGTAGGTCCGGGCGTCAGGCGTAGGCGTAAGGGCCGCCGCGCTCCAGCGCCCGCTTGTAGGCGGGCCGGGCGTGACATGTGGCGAGCCAGTCGGCGCAGCGCGGGCGGCCGGGCTCGAGGCCCGCGCGCGACTGGGCGGCCTCCATGGGGAAGCTCATCATCACGTCGGCTGCGGAGAACTGCGGCCCGGCGAACCAGCCGGTGTCGCGCAGGCTCTCCTCCCAGAAGTCCATGTGCAGCTTGAGCTGGGGGTCGACGAAGCCGCTCTGCGCGCGCGCGGCGACGCCCTTCACCAGCGGCCGCAGCCAAGCGGGAGCGCGCTTGGGCATCACCGAGAAGATGAGCTTCATCACCAGCGGCGGCATGGCCGAACCCTCGGCGTAGTGCATCCAGTAGGTCCACGCCGTGCGCGCCTCGTCGTCGAACGGGGGGGCGAAGCGATGCTCGGGATCGCAGCGCTGGCAGAGGTAGGTGACGATGTTCCCGGTCTCGGCCACCACCCGCCCGTCGTCGTCTATCACCGGTGACTTGCCGAGCGGATGAACGAGCTTGAGCTCGGGCGGCGCCAGCATGGTCTGCGGATTGCGGGCGTAGCGCTCCACCTCATAGGGCACGCCGAGCTCCTCCAGCAGCCACAGCACCCGCTGCGAGCGCGAGTTCTCCAGATGGTGGACGGTGATCATGGCCGGGGGACGCCTTTCGTGGACACGCGCGGCGAGCATCGCGGGCGAACCCGTTCCGGTCTAGCCTTATCGTTTGCAGGGAGGGAGCTTGGTGATGGGGCGACGCTGGGCGTCGGGCACGGCGATGACGATCGCCCTGACGCTCGCCGCCGCGCCCGTGGCGCGCGCGGGGGGCGCGGCTGCGGCCTTCAAGGTCTTGACGGTCGGCGAGGCCGCCTCAGCCGATCCGGCGGTGCTGGCGCCCTGGCCCGGCGGGCCGCCCGGCCTGGTCGTGGTCGCAGGCCTGCAGGACGCCGACCTGGAGGGTGAGGACGACACGCTCGGCACGCTCAGGGTGGGCGTGCTCGCACGTCGCGGCGCAGGCTGGGCGGTGGTCGCCGCCGACGCGGCCGACAGCGCGCCCGAACCCAAACGCAGCGCCACCCTGACGATCCCCGACGTGTCCATCGACCCGGCGGTGTTCCGCATCTCCCCCGACGAAGTCGCGATCGGAGTCGACGTGAACGAGCGTTTCGCGACAACGGCGACCGAGTATGCGAGCACCCGGCTGTGGCTCTTCCGGCGCACGGGCTCCCGGCTCACGCCGGTGCTCGACGCCGAGACCGAGACGCGCGTGGTCGACAAGACTTCGCCGAAGCAGCCGGAAGACGACGCTCGACATGTGCTGCGCATCTCGCCGCATCTCACGCACGGCTTCCATGACCTCGTGCTGGCGCGGCCGGGAAAGGCCGCTGGCCGCCGCTACGTGTGGACCGGCGTGCGTTACGCCAGGGCCCGCTGATCAGCCGTAGCTCTGCAGCGGCCGCACCTCCAGCTCACCGCTGCGCAGCGCCGCGATGGCCTGGGCGGCGGCCAGGGCGCCGGCGGCGGTGGTGAAGTAGGGCACCTTGGACATCAGGGCGTTGCGGCGCAGGCTGAAGCTGTCCTCCAGGCTCTGGCGGCCCTCGGTGGTGTTGAAGACGAGCTGGACGCCGCCGTCCTTGATGCGGTCGACGATGTTGGGCCGGCCCTCCAGCACCTTCTTCACACGCTCGACCTCGAGACCCTCGGCCTCCAGGAAATCTGCGGTGCCAGTCGTGCAGACCAGCTGGAAACCGAGGCCCTTGAGTAAGAGCGCGGGCTCCAGGATGTAGGGCTTGTCGGCCGCCTTGACCGAGACGAACACCGCGCCCGCGCTCGGCAGGATCACGCCACCGCCCAACTGCGCCTTGGCGAAAGCGCGAGCGAAGGCGGCGGAGGCGGGCTCGCCGTTGCGCCGCCAGTCCAGCCCCATGACCTCGCCGGTGGAGCGCATCTCTGGCCCCAGCACGGTGTCGACGCCGGGGAAGCGGGCGAAGGGGAACACCGCCTCCTTCACCGCCACGTGGGCATCGGGGTGGGTGGTGAGGTCGAAGGACGCCAGCTTCTCGCCCGCCATCACCTTGGCGGCGATGGCGGCCACGGGCAGGCCCACCGCCTTGGCCACGAAGGGCACGGTGCGGCTGGCGCGCGGATTGACCTCCAGCACGTAGATGCGGGGCTCGGCGGAGTGCGGCTCCTCGATGGCGAACTGCACGTTCATCAGGCCACGCACCTTCAGGGCGCGGGCCATGGTCTCGGTCTGGCGCTTGAGTTCGGCCACGGTCGCGGGGCTGAGCGAGAAGGGGGGCAGCGAGCAGGCGCTGTCGCCCGAGTGCACGCCGGCCTCCTCGATGTGCTCCATCACGCCCGCGACCAAGACGTCGGTCCCGTCGCAGATGGCGTCCACGTCCACCTCGGTGGCGCGGGAGAGGTACTGGTCGATCAGGACGGGTGATGTGCCCGAGACCTGAACGGCGTGCGTGACGTAGCGGTCGAGCCCCTCGTCGTCGCGCACGATCTCCATGGCGCGCCCGCCCAAGACGTAGGAGGGGCGGATCACCACGGGGTAGCCCACCTTGTGGGCGGCCACCTTCGCCTCAGCCGCCGAGCGGGCGATGGCGTTGACCGGCTGCTGCAGACCGATCTCGTGCAGCAGTTGCTGGAAGCGCTCGCGGTCCTCGGCAAGGTCAATGGCGTCGGGGGTGGTGCCCAGGATCGGCACGCCCGCGTCCTCCAGCGCCTGGGCGAGCTTGAGCGGCGTCTGCCCGCCGAACTGCACGATCACCCCGATCAGCTCGCCGCGCGATTGCTCGACGGCGATCAGCTCCAGCACGTCTTCGGCGGTCAGCGGCTCGAAGTAGAGGCGGTCGGAAGTGTCGTAGTCGGTGGAGACCGTCTCGGGGTTGCAGTTGACCATGATCGACTCGACGCCGATCTCGGCCAGGGCGAAGGCGGCGTGGCAGCAGCAGTAGTCGAACTCTATCCCCTGGCCGATGCGGTTGGGGCCGCCGCCGAGGATGATGGCCTTGCGCCGGTCGGAAGGCCGACTCTCGTCCTCCGCGGGCTGGCCGAAGGCGCCGGTCTCGTAGGTCGAGTACATGTAGGGCGTGCGCGCCTCGAACTCCGCGGCGCAGGTGTCGATGCGCTTGTAGACCGGGCGCACGCCCTGGGCATGGCGCGCGGCGCGGACGGCGGCCTCGGTGGTGCGGGCGAGCTTGCCTAGACGCACGTCCGAGAAGCCCATCGCCTTGAGGTCTCGCCAACCCTGAGCGTCCTGCGGAAGGCCGCCGGCGCGCACATGACCTTCAGCGCGCACGATCTCGGCGATCTCGCGCAGGAACCAGGGCTCATAGGAACAGGCGGCGTGGATCTCCTCCACGCTCAGGCCGGCGCGGAAAGCTTGGGCGATCACCCGCAGCCGGTCGGGGGTGGGCTGGCCCAGCGCGCGCAACACGGCCCCCTTGCCGGCGTCGGGGTCGTCGGCGCCGGGAATATCGATGTCGTCGAGGCCGGAGAGCCCGGTCTCCAGCCCCCGCAGCGCCTTCTGCAAGCTCTCGGAGAAGGTGCGGCCGATGGCCATGACCTCGCCCACGCTCTTCATGCTGGTGGTCAGATATGGCTCGGCCCCGGGATATTTCTCGAAGGCGAAGCGCGGGATCTTGACGACCACATAGTCGATCGAGGGCTCGAAGGCGGCGGGAGTGGCGCCGGTGATGTCGTTGTCGAGCTCATCGAGCGTGTAGCCGACTGCAAGGCGCGCCGCGACCTTGGCGATCGGAAAGCCCGTGGCCTTGGACGCCAGCGCCGACGAGCGCGACACCCGCGGATTCATCTCGATCACCACCATGCGCCCGTCCGACGGGTTGACGGCGAACTGCACGTTGGAGCCGCCGGTCTCCACGCCGATCTCGCGCAACACAGCGATGCTGGCGGCGCGCATGCGCTGGTATTCCTTGTCGGTGAGCGTCAGCGCCGGGGCCACGGTGACGCTGTCGCCGGTGTGCACGCCCATGGGGTCGATGTTCTCGATCGAGCAGACGATGATGCAGTTGTCGTTCTTGTCGCGCACCACCTCCATCTCGTACTCCTTCCAGCCGAGAACGCTCTCCTCGATCAGCACCTCGGTGGTGGGCGAGAGGTCGAGGCCGCGCTCCACGATCTCGCGCACCTCCTCCATGTTGTAGGCGATGCCGCCGCCGGTGCCGGCCAGGGTGAAGGACGGGCGGATCACGGCGGGCAGGCCCACGACCTCGACGGCGGCGAGGCCCTCTTCGAGGGTGTGGACGGCGCGCGAGAGCGGGCTCTCGAGGCCGAGCCTGTCCATGGCGTCGCGAAACTTCTGGCGGTCCTCGGCCTTGTCGATCACCTCCGCGCGGGCCCCGATCATCTCGACATCATGGCGGGCGAGCACGCCGTCGCGCTCCAGGGCCAGCGCGGTGTTGAGCGCGGTCTGGCCACCCATGGTGGGCAGGAGGGCGAAGCCGCCAGGCTTCACGTGGCGCTCGCGCTCGATGATCTTGGCCACGATATCTGGCGTGATCGGCTCGATGTAGGTGGCGTCGGCCAGCTCGGGGTCGGTCATGATGGTGGCCGGGTTCGAGTTGACCAGCACGATGCGATAGCCCTCGGCCCGCAGCGCCTTGCAGGCCTGCACCCCCGAGTAGTCGAACTCGCACGCCTGGCCGATCACGATCGGGCCCGCGCCGATGATCAGGATGGTGGCGATGTCGCTGCGCTTGGGCATGGAGCTCGTCCGGTCCTCACGCACGCGCGCCCAAGCGGCGGGACGAGCCCGCGGGTGAGGTGCAAGGGGTGCGAGGCCGTCCCTCTAGCGCCCCGCACGAAGCCGGGCAACGGCGGCGGCCGCGCATGGGCGGGACCGCATTGCGCAGCTAAGCTCGGCGCGATGGCCACCTTCGAATTCCTGCTCGTGCTGCTCGCCGGGGCCGTCGCGCTGTCCGGCCTGGCGACCCGGCTCGACGTGCCCTACCCGACGCTCTTGGCCCTGGCCGGCGCGGCGCTGGCGCTGTCGCCGATCGGCGCGCCGCTGCGGACCGATCCCAACCTCGTGCTGGCGCTGTTCCTGGCGCCTGTCATCCTCGACGCCGCCTACGACGCCTCGCCGCGCGACCTGAAGGCCAACTGGCTGCCGCTGACGGGCCTCGTGTTCGTCGCCGTGGGGCTGACCACGCTTGTGGTGGCCGTGACCGCCCGCGCGCTCGTGCCCGACCTGCCGTGGCCGGCGGCGGTGGCGCTGGGGGCCATCGTCTCCCCGCCCGACGCGGCCGCCGCCACCGCGGTGCTGCGGCCCCTGAAGCTGCCCCACCGGATGGTCGTCATCCTTGAGGGCGAATCACTGCTGAACGACGCCTCGGCGCTCCTCATCTACAAGCTGGCGGTGGCCGCGGTGGCGGTGAACGGCTCGGTGCTGACGCAGGCGGCGCAGCCGGCGTTCCTGCTGTCGGTGGTGGGCAGCGTCGTCGTCGGGCCGGTGCTCGCCAAGCTGACGAGCTTTCTGGTGGGGATGATCCCGGACGCGCCGTCGAGCATCGTCATCCAGTTCGTGACCACCTTCGGCGTGTGGATCCTGGCCGAGCGGCTAGGGCTCTCGCCGGTGCTGACGGTGGTGTTCTACGCCATGACCGTGGCGCGCAGCTCGCCCGCGCGGCAGTCGGCCCGCATGCGCGTGCCCTCCTATGCGGTGTGGGAGACGGCCGTTCTGGTGCTGAACGCGCTGGGCTTCGTGATCATCGGGCTGCAGCTGCGACCGATCCTGGCGCAGATGCCCACCGACAGGCTGGAGGAATACGCCCTCTTCGCCGGCGCGATCCTGGCCGCCTGCATCGGCACGCGCATGGGCTGGATCACCGCCTACAGCGCAGCCATCGGCTTGAAGAACCGCATCTGGGGCGCGAACCTTCCCGCCGGTTCGAAGGCGCCGACGGCCAAGGGCGCGCTCGTCATCGGCTGGGCGGGCATGCGCGGACTGGTGACGCTGGCCACGGCGCTCGCCCTGCCTCCGGCCTTCCCGCACCGCGACCTGCTGCTGTTCACGGCCTTCTGCGTGGCGCTCGGCACGCTCGTGATCCAGGGGCTGACGCTGCGCCCGCTCCTCCTCCTGTTGCACATGCCGCAGGACACCGTCGTCGACGGCGAGGTGCGGCTGGCGCGCGTGGAGGCGGCCAAGGCGGGGCTCACCTCCGTCGCCGACGCCACCGGCTCCGAAGCCGACGAGCTCCGCCGTGAACTCGCCGCCCGATGCGAGGCCGCCGCCGAGGCGCAGGACGGTGAGGGCCGCGCCGACCTGCCCGGCCAGGCGCTGCGCCGCACCTCGCTCAGGGCCGCGCGCACCCGCCTCCTCCTCCTGCGCAAGGAGGGCGACATCGGCGACGACGCCTTCCACCGGGTCGAGCAGGAGCTGGATTTCGCCGATCTGGCGGTGCGCCAGGAGGACTAGGCGCCCTGGGCGTCGGCCCGGCGGCTGTGGCGCGCCACGAAGATCGAGCCGACCAGCACGGTGGTGAGCCCCGCCAGCACGCCCAGTTCGATCATGTTGTGCCCGAAGTTCTCGGCGACGGTCTGAGGGCTCGTCCCGGCGTCCGAGGTCATCAGCGTAACGAGCAGGATGCGCCGCACCGTGGCGATCAGGCCCACGATCAGGAAGGGCTCGGCCTGAAGCTCGTGCGCCTCGATCGACTGGCGCACCGTGTGCAGGATCTCCACCAGCATCAGCACCAGCAGCAGGTGGTCGACCACGGTGACGATCACCCGCGCGTCGATCCCGTCGTGCAGGATGCCGTTGCCCAGGCGCAGGCCGACCTCGACGAGGGCGATCAGGGCGGCGAGCACGAGAAAGGCGGCGATGACGATGGAGAGCCATCGCTCGGCGATGATCACAAGGTGGGGCGCATGCTCCGCCAGCTGTTCGGCGTGCCGTTCGACCGCAGGCGTCTGCTCGTCCACCGCGTGCCCTCCGCGTGCGTGACGACGGGAGCGTAGACGCGGGCGAAGCCGCCGCCAAGCTCCCGCCGCCGTACGCCGCTCAGAGCACGCCCAGCATGTCGGCCACCAGCGGGTGGCGCACGATGTCGGGGTCGGCCAGGCGCACGACGCCGATGTGCGGCAGCGCCTCCAGCCGCTCGGCCACGTCCGACAGGCCGGAAAGGCCGGGCAGGAGGTCGGACTGGTTGGGGTCGCCGGTGATCACCATGGTCGAGCTCCAGCCCAGGCGCGTCAGCAGCATCTTGAGCTGGCCGTAGGTGCAGTTCTGCGCCTCGTCGATCACCACGAAGGCGTTGTTGAGGGTGCGCCCGCGCATGAAGCCCACCGGGGCGATCTCGATCAACCCCTCGGCCATCAGCGCCCGCACCCGCTTCATGGACAGCCGGTCGGAGAGCGCGTCGTAGAGCGGGCGCAGGTAGGGAGCGAGCTTGTTCTCCACGTCGCCGGGGAGGAAGCCCAGGGTCTCGCCCGCGTCCACCGCAGGGCGGGAGAGCACGATGCGGCCCACCTTGCCCGCCTCCAGCGCCTCCACGGCCTTGGCGATGGCCAGGTAGGTCTTGCCGGTGCCGGCGGGACCCAACGCCAACACCAGGCTGTGCTTGTCCACCGCATCGATCAGCCGCGTCTGGCCTTCGGACTTGGCCTTGATGGTCTTGAGGTAGCCCTGCTCGCGCGCCGGCTCGTAGCCTGCGGTGGGAGACCAGCCGCGCTCCACCGGCAGGCGGCGGATCTTGGGATCGGCGAACTCGCCCTGCTCGAACTCGCCTTCGCGCACGAAACGCTTCAGGGCACGCTTGGTCATGGACGCCTCCGGAAGGGGGTCGAAGAGACTGCGGGACAAGAAAAAAGCGCGCCCGCAAAGGACGCGCTCAGGGTTTGGATCGCGGGAGGGCCGAGGACGACCGGAACGCCCGGCGGGGAGCCGGGCGGCGGGCGGGGCGGGCTCAGGAACGCTGGCGCCAAGCCAGGATCTCCGCGTCCACGTCGCGCGCCGGAAGGGCGGAAGGCCCATCCGAATCGCACTGACAGGGTCGATCTAACGGTGTTTCGGGGTGGTTAAGCCAGCCGTCTTCGCATGGTAACGATGCCGCATGGCCGGCCCCCTCTTCGCCCTCGGCGACCTAGCTCCTAGCGTGCCGGAAGACGGCGCCTGGTGGGCCGCACCCAGCGCTGCGCTGATCGGAAACGTGGTGCTGCACAGGAACGCCAGCGTGTGGTGGGGCGCGGTGCTGCGCGGCGACAACGAGCCGATCACCATCGGCGAGGGCTCCAATGTGCAGGACAACGCGGTGCTGCACACCGACATGGGCTCACCGTTGACGCTCGGGCGCGACGTGACGGTGGGGCACCAGGCCATGCTGCACGGCTGCATGGTGGGCGACGGGAGCCTGATCGGCATCGGGGCTGTGGTGCTCAACGGCGCAGTCATCGGGCGCGGCTGCCTGATCGGGGCGAAGGCGCTGATTCCCGAGGGCAAGGTGATTCCCGACGGATCGCTGGTGGTGGGCGCGCCTGGCAAGGTGCTGCGCGATCTGGGCGAAACGGCGCAGGCCGGTTTGCGGGCCGGCGCGGCGCACTACGTCGAGAACTGGCGGCGCTATGCGCGCGATCTGCGGAACATCGTGGCGTGACCGGCGCCGGCGACAGTCGCCTCCAGCGCCTCGTCTTCGATCCCTCCTCCACAGCTTGGGAGAAGGCGTTGCGCAGCGGCTGCATCACCGCCTTCGCGGCCTTCTGGTTCATCCTGACCGCCGGGCCGGCGGCTTTCGGAACGGACGGCGGCACGTGGCGGACGCGCCTGCTCGAGACCTACGACGGGGGTTGGGGGTTCATGGCGATGATGGGCGCGCCCAGCATCGTGGTTCTGCTGATCGCCTGCCGCCTCCGCCGACCTGCGCTCCTGGCCTGCGCGCTCGCCGCCGCCGTGAGCATCGCCGCCTTCGGCGCGCCGCTGATCATCGCGCCCGCCGTGAGAATACGCCAGCTGCACGAGGGCATGGTCGGCGTGGCGATCGCGGCCGGGATAGCGGTCTCCTATCTCGCTCTGGCGTCGCTCCTGATCGTGCTCGGGGCCGTCGCCGCCTGGAAGGCGATCGTGCACGCCACCCACTGAAGAAGAGTGGCTCGAGCACACGCCGTCGGCGACAGGGCGCCTCAGCGCGTCCACAGGCCGCGCAGCGCCCGGTCCGCCTCGCCGCCGAGGTTGAACCAGGCGGAGTCGGCGGCCTCGGCGCGCACCACCATCAGGCTTTCGCCCTCGCCCAGCGCCTGCGACAGCGCGTTGCGCACCGCAGCCGCATCGCCGCCCGCGCGCAGCAGCCAGACGCCCGGCCGCGCGCGTGCGACGAGGCCCAGCCGTTCGAGCACGACCGCGAAGCGCACGTCGCGGCCCTCCAGAAGCTCGGCGAAGACCAGGTAGGCGCGGAGGTCCGCCGCCTGCGCGCGGAGCTCCGGCTTTACGGCGGGCTCGAGTATCGGCGCCGCCGGCTGCGGCGGAGCAGGCTGTTGCGCGACCGGCTGTGGCTGGATCGGTCGCTGCGGCTCGCGCAGGAGCGTCGCCTCGGTTGCGGCCGTGGGCGCGGGCGCCGCGAACAGCTCCTCCAGCGAGGGATTGCGCCCCGCCGGCCACCAGGGGCCGGAGGCATCGTTGGCCACCGAAGTCTCCGGGGTCAGCCGCCCCTCGCGCACGAAGCCGGGCAGGCGCTCGGAAAGGTAGGGACCATAGGCGCGGTTGTCGGCGCGCACCCACCACTGGATGGGAGGGCGGCTCATGCGTCCACCCGTTGCACGCCAGGCACGCCCACCGTCTCCAGCGCCGCCTCTAGCGCGTGCAGCGCAGCCTCCACCTCGGCCGGGTCGCGGCCGCGGATCACCAGGTGCGCGCCGTAGCCGCCATCCTCCGTCTGGAAGGGGTAGGAGCCGAGGCTCAGCGCCGGGTGCGCCTTGGCGACCCGCTCCAGCGGCTCGGCCAGCACGCCTTCCCCCGTGCCTTCGACCCTCAGCGTGCGCGAGAGGGTGACGGCGCCGCCTTGCAGCCGCGGGATCACGTCCTCCAGCATGCCGCGCATGATCGAGGGCACGCCCGCCAGCACGAACACGTTGCCGATCATGAAGCCCGGCGGCCCGCTCACCGCATTGCGCACCTTCAGCGCGCCTTCGGGAATGCGGGCCATGCGACGGCGCGCCGCGTTGGGGGGCTCTCCCATACGGCGGGTGAGTTCGGCGACGATCCCGGCGTCCTCGTTCAACGCCACGCCGAAGGTGGCGGCCACCGCATCGGCGGTGATGTCGTCGTGGGTCGGGCCGATGCCGCCGGTGGTGACCACGTAGGTGTAGCGGCTGCGCAGGGCGTTCAGGGCGTCGACGATCTCCGCGTGCACGTCGGGCACGGTGCGCGTCTCGCGCAGGTCGACGCCGGCGGCCCCGAAGGCGCGGGCGATATCGCGCGTATTGGTGTCCTGCGTGCGGCCTGAGAGGATCTCGTCGCCGATCACCAGCACGGCGGCGGTGACGCGGCGCTCCTCCTCCGACGCTTCGGCCATGACTTGCGCTTCCCTTGCCGCCAGCGCGTGAGTAGGCGCGGGCATGCGCTTTCCGCAACCTCTGACGCGCGCGCGCCTGATGCGCCGCTACAAGCGCTTCCTGGCCGAGGTGGTGATCGACGGCGAGGCGGACGAGACCACCGTGCACGTGCCCAACCCCGGCGCCATGCTGGGGCTGGCCGATCCCGGCCTCGCCGTGTGGCTGTCGCACTCGTCCTCCCCCACCCGCAAGCTGGCGTGGACGCTTGAGCTGGTGGAGGCCGACGGCGGCCCGGTGGGCGTCAACACCCTCCTTCCCAATCGCCTGACAGCCGAAGCGCTGGCCGCCGACGCGATCCCGGAACTCGCCGGCTACGCGCGCCGCCGCCCCGAGGTGCGCTACGGCGAGGCCAGCCGCGTCGACTTCCTGTTGGAGGACGACGCCCGCCCCCGCTGCTGGCTGGAGGTCAAGAACGTCCATCTGATGCGCCGCCGGGGCCTCGCCGAATTTCCGGATTGCGTGGCCGCCCGCTCGACGCGGCACCTGAGGGAGCTGGAGGCGATGGCGGCGCTCGGCGATCGCGCCGTCATCCTGTTCGTGGTGCAGCGAAACGACTGCGACGCCTTCACCCCGGCCGCCGACCTCGACCCGGCGTTCGCCGCGGCGATGGCGCGGGCGCGCGGGCGCGGCGTCGGGGTGCTCGTCTACGCCTGCGAGGTCTCGCCGCACGGCGTGCGCCTGGCGCGACGGTTGCCGGGCTGAGGTTCCGCAGCGGACCGCCATGCTGTAGGTCAGGCCTCGGCTGGGAGACGGGGCGCGCCATGAACTCAAAGTACGTCGTCGCACTGTCTGCGGGCTTCGCCGTCGCGGTCGTGACCGGCTTCGGCTTGTCGTTCCTGAGTCTGGCGGCGCACATGACGCCGACGTTCACGCCGCTGCTCTGCGCGACGATGTTCGGCGGCATCACCACCTACCTGCTGCTTAACCTGGCGGGCAACCGCAAGGTGCGCACGGGCGGAGCCGACGCTGTATCCGACGCGCTGGCGATGCGCCCTCCGGCCGGAGAGGCGCTGATCTACGTCTACCGCGAGGGGTTCGTCGGCATGGCGGCCGGCATGAACGTCACGCTCGACGGCCGGCCGGTGGCGCAGCTCAAGTCGCCTCGCTTCACATGTCTGGCGATCGCCCCGGGCGCGCACCTGCTGGCGGCGGGCTTCGGCGGCCTCGCCGGCCCGCAGAACCGGGGCGGTGGCGCAGACGTCGCGGCCGTGGCGGGCGGCGTGTACGTGTTCCGCTGCTCGATCGCCATGGGCGCGCTGCAGAACAAGGTGAAGGTCGAGCCGGTCGCCGACCTGGGAATGGCGCGCGCCGCCATGGGCGCCATGAAGATGACGCTGCCGGACGTCGCCACCGCCTGAGATCGCGCGCCCGCGCCGACGTCGACCATGGTTCCCGCCAAGGTCCGCCCTACATATGTCCACAAGCTCGCACGAAGTCCGACCATGACCCTGTCCGTCTCCGCCGATCTCGACATCCCGGTCCGGACCGGCCAGATCCACATCCACACCCCCGACGACTTCGCCGCCATGCGTCGCGCGGGGCGGCTCATGGCCGAGTGCCTGGACATGATCACGCCGTACGTGGTCCCCGGCGCCGTGACCGACGATCTCGACCGGCGGATGCGCGAGTTCACCCTGGACCACGCCGCCGTGCCCGCTTGCCTGGGTTACCGCGGCTACATGAAGACCACCTGCATCTCGCTGAACCACGTTGTCTGCCACGGCATCCCGGGGCCGCGGGCGCTGCGCGAGGGCGACATCGTCAACATCGACCACGGGCTGATCCTGGACGGCTGGCACGGCGACAGCTCGCGCATGTGGGCGGTGGGCGAGGTGAACCCCCGCGCCCAGCGGCTGATCGACGTGACGTACGAGGCGCTCGACCGGGCGCTGGCGGTGATCAAGCCCGGAGCGCGGCTGGGGGACATCGGCCACGCCATCCAGGCCTTCGTCGAAGCCAACCGCATGAGCGTGGTGCGTGAGTTCTGCGGCCACGGCGTCGGCCGCATCTTCCACGACGCGCCCAACATCCTCCACTACGGCAAGGCGGGCACGGGCGAGGTTCTCAAAGCCGGCATGATCTTCACCGTCGAACCCATGGTGAACCTGGGCAAGCCCGGCGCCAAGATCCTTGCCGACGGCTGGACGGCGGTGACGCGCGACAAGTCGCTCTCCGCCCAGTGCGAGCACAGCGTCGGCGTGACCGAGACGGGATGTGAGATCTTCACCCTCTCGCCCAAGGGCCTGTTCAAGCCGCCGCGCCAGGGCTGACCACGGCGGTCGCACCGCTGGACGGGCGACCCTCGCCGCTACATCTTGCGGAGGTGACGGCCGACGAGAACACAACGAGCGGGGGAGCGCCGAGCAACCATCGCGAAGGCCATCGCGCACGCCTGCGCGAGCGCTTGGTTCGCGCCGGCGCCGAGGCGTTGGCCGACTACGAACTGCTCGAGCTCTACCTCTTCCGCACCGTGCCCCGCGGCGACGTGAAGCCTCGCGCCAAGGCCCTGATCGCCCGCTTCGGCTCGCTGGAGGGAGTGCTGGCCGCCCCCGAACGGGAGATCGCACGGGTGCCCGACGTGGGCGCGGCCATCGCCGCCGACCTCAAGCTGGTGCACGCCTTCACCGTGCGGCTGGCGCACGGGCAGGTGGCGCGCCGCGCGGTGATCTCCTCGTGGAGCGCGCTGATGGCCTATGTGCGCGCGGCCCTGCAGCACGAGGCCACCGAGCAGTTCCGGGTGATGTTCCTGGACAAGAAGAATCAGCTGATCGCCGACGAGGTGCTGGGCCGCGGCACCGTCGACCACGCGCCAGTCTATCCGCGAGAGGTGATGCGCCGCGCGCTGGAGCTCTCGGCCAGCGCGGTGATCCTGGTGCACAACCATCCCAGCGGCGACCCGGAACCGTCGCGCGCGGACATCGACATCACCCGCCAGGTGGTCGAGGCGGGTCGTCCCTTCGGCGTGGTGGTGCACGACCACGTGGTCGTCGGCCGCGAGGGGGTCGCGAGCTTCAAGGCGAAGGGGCTGCTGTAGGGCGACCGCCCGGCCGTCAGCGGCTCAGACGCCGATCCATTGGCGCACAGGGCCGACATCGACGTGGACGAAGTTGGAGACGGGATAGTAGCCGACGCCGCCGGCGCCGAGGTCCAACGCTGCGGCGCGCAGGTTGTGCAGGCCCACGCCTTCCAGCCGCACGTCGGACGCCTTGCCCTGCACGTGCTGGCTGTTGGCGGCCACCCCGCTCGAGTGCTCGTGCATCATCGCGTTGGTGGCGGCCGAGCGATAGCCGGAGATCACCTGGAAGGGCGCCGACACCTCCAGCTTGGTGCGCAGGGCGTGCATCACGTCGAACAGGCGCGGGTCCATCAGGTGCTCCTCGCCCGAGCGCCAGTCGCGCAGCACCTTCATCAGCTCGGTCATCGCGCTGGGGATGTAGCGGCCATTCTCGTAGTAGACCGCGCGCAGGCTCTCGCCGGTGTGCAGGTTGTGCACGTGGGCCAGCCGCGGCTGGTCGCCCAGGACGATGTTGTAGCCCTCGAGGGTGAACTCGGCGGCCCAGCCCCGCCCGCTCATCGCGGCGCCCGCGGCCGCCGCTGAGACTGCGCCGGTGAGGGCGCTACGCCTGGACACATACATGAGCGCTTCAGTCCCGGCGGACGCCCTGAAACAGTGGGCGGCGGTCCGGGTCCCCTGCGTTGGAACTGCGCTCCTTATGCCGGGCGTAGGGTTAACCGTTCAATCTACGATGTGGTCGCTGCGTCCAAGAGCCTCAGCACCTGGGCGTCCCAGCCGTACACGTCGTCGCGGAAGGCCAGTTGCTCGCCGTCGGGGAAGGCGGTCCAGTAGAGCAGGAACACGGCCTCGGGCCGCTTGAGGTCGATCTTCAGCGTCTGCGTCGAGGCGATCTGGGCGTCGAGCGTGGCGGCCGGCTCGTCGCCGTTGGGGGCCAGGAGGCGCACCGCCAGGTCGCGCGGCTTCTCCAGCCGCACGCAGCCGTGGCTGACCGAGCGCGCGGCGTGGCCGAAGGCGGTGCGCGCCGGGGTGTCGTGCAGATAGACGGCGTAAGGGTTCTCGAAGTTGAATTTGATCTGCCCCAGCGCATTCTTGGGCCCCGGCTTTTGGAACAGCTTGTCGCCGCCGCCCCAGGCGCGGCGCGCGATGCCCTCGCGCGCGAAATAGCCAGGGTCGGCCTTCTCCTTCGGCAGGATCTCCTTGTGGGCGATGCTGTCGGGGATGTTCCACTCCGGGTTCAGCACGATGTCGGTGATGGTCGAGCGCAGGATGGGCGTCTGGTCGTCGGGGCGCCCGGCGGCGGCGAGGAAGCTCATGGCGCTGCGGTTGTCCGCGAAGAGGTCGAAGGTGGCGGCGGCGATGTTCACCTCGATGCGGTCGGCGGGAAACTGGCGCGGGACCCATCGCCAGCGCTCCATGTTGGCCCGCAGCGCCCGCAGGCGTGCCGCGGGCTGGGTGTTGAGCGCCAGCAGCGTGCGCCCGCTCACCACGCCGGTGACAGCCAGTCCGTGGCGCGCCTGCACGCGGCGTACGGCGGCGGCCAGCGGCGCATCGAAGGCTGCGGTGCGCGACGCCCGGGCCACGCCCACATCCTCGAACGCCAACCGCGCGCGCAGGGCGGCCACACGCTTGCCCGTCGCGCCCAGCGTCATGTCGGGGCCCGGGGGAATGGCCGTCCAGCCATGCGCCTTGGCCAGCCGTTGATAGACGGCCATGCCGTCGCGCAGCACGCGGTAGCTCTCGAAGGGCGGAGGCAGGGCGGCGATCCAACTGTCCAGCCGGCGCTGGGCGAGGGCGAGGTCCAGCTCTTTGGGTGCGTTGTAGAAGGCGGGCCTCAGGCCCCAGTTCTTGTCGAACTTGTCGGCCGGTATGCGCGCCCCGTGCTGGGCCCGAGCGTAGGCCAGGATCGCCTTGCGCAGCTCCGCGTCGGTGACGGGCGCGCCACCGCCCACGTCGGCCAGCGAGATGGCGTGGCTGGGCGCATCGGCCAGCGTTCGCCGCACGAGGTCGGCCTCGGGCGGCATGAAGGCGCGCGGTGATGGTGCGGCGGCGGCGGCGCGACCGGCGGCGAGCGCAGGCGTCGCGGCCGCCGCGGCGAGGAGGTCGCGTCGGGAGACGCTGGTCATGTGAGTTCCATGCGCAGCTTCAACGCACGGACGCGCAGAGCGGTTGTCGGTGCTCGCCTCGCACGGACGAGGCGGCTAAGGCCATGCGGCATGAGCGATCCCGCCGTCCAGATCATCGCCCGCGGCCCGCGTGCCGCCGCGCAAGCCGCCGCCGAGGCGCTCGACGCCGATCCCATGCTGGAAGGCCTGACCTACTCCATCCTGGAGGAGGACGAGGACCGCGACATCTGGCGCATCGACGCCTTTCCGACCCTGGCCGACGAGGCCGACCGCCTGCGGGCCTCATTGGCGGCGCACGCGGACCTTGGCGTCGCCACCGAGGTGCTGGCCGACGCGGACTGGCTGGCCATGGCGCTTTCCGGCCTGCCGCCGGTGCGGGCGGGGCGCTTCTTCGTCTATGGCGCGCACGACCGCGGCCGCGCACCCGACAATACGGTGAACCTGCGCATCGAGGCGGGGGCGGCCTTCGGCACCGGCCATCACGGCACCACCGTCGGCTGCCTGCAGGCCTTCGACGGCCTGCTCAAGCGGGGGCGCTTTCCACGCGTGCTGGACGTGGGCTGCGGCACGGGCGTGCTGGCGATCGCGGCGGCGCGCACGGGCTCGCTCCACGTGCTGGGCACCGACATCGACCCGATCTCGGTGCGCATAGCCCGCGAGAACGCCACTCTGAACCACGCGCGCTGCCGCTTCGTGCACGCCGCGGGCCTGAACGACGCGCGGGTGCGCAGCGCCGGCCCCTACGACCTCGTGTTCGCCAACATCCTGGCCCGCCCGCTCGTCGCGCTCGCGCCCGACATCGCCGGCGCGCTGCGCCCTGGCGGCCGCGCCATCCTGTCGGGCCTCCTGCGCACGCAGGAGCGGCAGGTCCGCGCCGCCTACCTGGCCCACGGCTTCGGCCTCGACCACCGCATCCACCGCGACGCATGGGCCACGCTGGTGCTGAGGCGGCGCTGAGCGCGCTTCCGCCCTCCCCTTCCCGGGCGTAAACGGCCTCCCATGCGGCAGACCTTTGACGATCACGCTTCGCCCGATTTCGGCGCGCGCCACCTGCCGCGCCTGCGCGCCGAGATGGCCCGCCAAGGGCTGGACGCCTTCGTCATCCCGCACGAGGACGAGCACGGCAACGAGTACCTGCCCGCCGCCAACGAGCGCCTGGCCTGGGCCACCGGCTTCACCGGCTCGGCCGGCGCGGCGGTGGTGCGGATCGAGGACGCGGCGGTGTTCTCCGACGGGCGATACACCCTGCAGCTCGCCGCCCAGACCGACCCGGACCTCTTCACCCGTCACGACATCGTCGACGGCGGCGTTGCGGCATGGATCAAGGCCCATGTCCGCAAGGGCGAGGTGGTCGGATACGACCCGCGCCTGCACAGCCCCGACGCCCTGCAGCGCCTGCGCGGCGCGGCGCAGGCCGTCGGCGCGGAGCTGCGTACGGTGGCCGCCAACCCCGTCGATCTCGCCTGGGGCGAGGCGCGCCCGGCCCAGCCGCAGGCGCAGGTCGCGCCGCATGCGCTCGAGCATGCGGGCGAGGAGTCGGCCGAGAAACGCGCGCGGGTGGGCGAGGCCATCCGCGAGGCGGGCGCCGACGCGGCGGTGCTGACCTCGCCCTCGTCGATCGCCTGGCTCTTCAACGTGCGCGGCGGCGACGTCATCCGCTCGCCGCTGCCCATCGCCCAGGCGGTGCTGCGCGCCGACGGAACCGCGCGGTTGTTCCTCGATCCCGCCAAGGGCTCGGACGCGCTGCGCGGCTGGCTCGGCAACCAGGTGACGGTGGAGCGGCCCGAGGCGGTCGAGCCCGCCCTGGCCGAGCTCAAGGGGATGAAGGTGCTGGTCGATCCCGCCCAGAGCTCGGCCTGGTGGTTCGATGCGGTCGAGCGCGCAGGCGCCACGCCGGTGAAGGGCGCCGACCCGGTCGCCGCGCCGCGCGCCGCCAAGAACCCCGCGGAACTGGCCGGCGCGCGGTCCGCCCACCTGCGCGACGCCACAGCCTTCGCGCGCTTCCTCCACTGGCTGGCCACCGAGGGGCAGGCCTCGCCGCCCGACGAGATCGAGACCGTCACCAAGCTGGAAAGCCTGCGCGAGGCCACCGGCGCTCTGAAGGACCTCTCCTTCGACACCATCGCCGGCGCCGGGCCCAACGGCGCCATCGTGCACTACCGCCCGACGCGCGCCACCAACCGCCGCGTCCAGCCGGGGGAGCTGCTGCTGGTGGATTCCGGCGCGCAGTATGAGGACGGCACCACCGACATCACCCGCACCGTGGCCATCGGCGAGCCCGCGCCCGAGCCGCGCGACCGCTTCACCCGCGTGCTCAAGGGCCACATCGCACTGAGCCGCGCGCGCTTTCCCGTCGGCACGCCGGGCGCGGCGCTCGACGCGCTGGCGCGCACGCCGCTGTGGGCGGCGGGGCTCGACTACGACCACGGCACGGGGCACGGCGTGGGCAGCTACCTCGGCGTGCACGAGGGTCCGCAGCGGATCGACAAGGCGGGCAACCTCACCAGCCAGCTCAACCCGGCGACCAAGCTGCAGCCGGGCATGATCCTCTCCAACGAGCCCGGCTACTACAAGACCGGCGCCTACGGCATCCGCATCGAGAACCTGGTGGTCGTGACTCCCGCCGAGCCGCTCGAGGGCGGCGACCGGCCGATGATGGGCTTCGAGGTGCTGACGCTCGCCCCCATCGACCGGCGCCTGATCGAGACCGCCCTGCTCGACGACACCGAGCGCGCCTGGGTCGACGCCTACCACGCCCGGGTGCTGGCCGAAGTGGGGCCGCAGGTGGAGGCCGAGGTGGCCGACTGGCTGACGGGGGCCTGCGCCCCACTGTGAGCCGGGAGCGGCGCGCCTTCCTGGCGGGGCTGGCGGCGTTCGCCGGCGCCGGGCTTCCCGCACGCGCGCAGCTGCGAGGCCTCCTCGATGCGCCGGCCGGTGCGGTGTTCGACGCCGGACGAAGCACCACCGGCGCGATCGCCCTTGAGAGCGGGCCTGAGAACGCCATCTTCCGCGGCCTCCTCAACGGCGCGCCCGTGCGCGTGCTGCTGGACAGCGGCGCCAGCCTGTCTGTGGTCGACGTGGGCCTGGCGCGACGGCTGCGCCTCCCCGGCGTCGAACGCCAGGCGGTGCGCGACACGGCGGGCGTCGCCACCGCCGGCGTGCAGTTGCGCGACGTGTCGCTTCGCCTGCCTGGACTCACCTTTCTCCAGCTCGACACGGTGGCGGTGGACCTCAGCCCACTCGCCGAGACGGGCCAGGAGGTGCCGATGATCCTCGGGGCGGAGGCCTTCGCGGGTCTCGCCGTGGCGCTGGACCGGGCGCGTGGCGGCGTGAGCTTCTCCAAGCCGGCGCTGGCGCAGCCGCCGGCCGGCGCGGTGGCGATCTCGCTCGCCGCCGATGGGGGGCGGACACGCCTGCTGCCGCTCGAAGTACAAGGCGCGCCCCGGGTGTGGACGCAGTTCGACCTCGGCGCGCAGTCGCCGCTCAGCGCCAGCTTCGCCTTTGCGCAGGCGCAGGGCTGGCTGCGCGGCAAGCGGATCTCGACCTGGGCGGCGGCCAGCGTGGCGGGCGTGACCACCGAACGTATCGCCACGCTCGACGGCGTGCGCCTGGCCGGCGTGGCCCTGCCGCCGACTCCGGTGGAGTTGCTCGACCGCTGGGACACGCCGGAGGCCCCGCTGCTGGCGGGCTATCCGCTGCTGTCGCGCTTCCGCCTGCTGGCCGACTACGCCGCCAGCCGGCTCTGGCTGTCACCGGAGGGCCGCATCGACGCGCCCTTCCGGCGCAACCGGTCCGGCTTGGCCCTGCGCCCCGCGACGGACGGACGCGCATCGCAGGTGGTGCACGTGGCGCTCGGGAGCCCGGCGGCGCGCGCAGGCCTGCGTGCAGGCGAGGAGATCGGCCAGGTGCACGACACATCTGGCCAAGCGCTGGGCGATGGATGGGGCGACGGGCCGGCAGGCGAAGCGGTACGCCTCTCGATGACGGACGGACGGCTGCTCACCTTGATGCTCGCCGACTACTTCTAGACTGCAGTCAGGTGCGGCGGCGCACGCCAGCGGCGGCGCGGGCCGCCTCTAGCTTGGCGGTGAGCTCCGCCAGGCGGTTGGGCAGCGGGGCGGCCGACACGTCGTCGAAGAAGCAGCGCAGATGGGCGCCGATGCCGGCGCAGGGTGCATCCACGCCCACATCGCCGATAGACGCAACGATCGGCGGGGGGACGGCGCTTGGGATCGCGATCGGCAACGGGCAGGTCCGTGACGCGTCGCCACACTGAGGCGACACATCGTCGCTTAGCAGAGCCCGCATCGAGTCGGAAGCGGGCGCCCGCTTCGCAGCCCCTCCGTGGCGCCCCACGGTGAGGAACCGTGGCGCAGGGGCCTCAGTTTCCAGGCGGGGGGAGACGCTTGAACGGAGGCCGCAAGCCATGAGCGACGCAGACGCAGACCACCGAAACGATCGCCCCCGCTCCGATGACGGCGGCCATGATCACGGCCCCGGCGACCAAGGTCGCAATTTCGGTGGCGGCTCACGACAGGACGGTCTTCAAGGCGACGACTACGGCGGCATGGGCGCGCAGGGCGGAGAGTCGCGGCGACTCGACTCGGGCGGCGGATTCCAGGGCGAGGAGCGGTTCGGCCACAGTGGCGGAACTGATTCCGGCTACGGTGGCCAGAGCGGCAAGGCCGGTTGGGGGCCGCTGAGCCAGGGCTCCAGCTACGGACAGGGCGGCGCGGAGTGGGGCCACAGCGGGTGGGGCGGCGGCGGAAGCGCGCGGCGCGCCCGCGCCGAACGCGACTACGGATTTCGTGGGCAGGGCGGCGGCGGCCAGCAGTACGGCGGCGAGCGCGGAACCTACGGTTCGGGCGACAGCCAGCGGAGCGCACAACGCTCGCACGACCGGACGACGCAGTATGATCCGAACGACCGTGAGGGCTTCGTCGCCTACGGTCGCGCCTACGGCGACGCACGGGACGAGGGACACGAGCATGACCATGAGCCGGGCTATCGCGATTGGCGCTCGCGCCAACTCGCCAGCCACGACGCCGACTACGACCGTTGGCGCGGCGAGCAGGCCCGGAAGTACGACGCCGACTATACGGCCTATCGCACCTCGCGCCACGAGACCTTCAGCAAGGGCTTCCAGGACTGGCGCACCGGACAGACCACAGGCGCCAAGCCTGAGGTGACGCCCGCCTCAGCCTCGCCGGGGACCGGGGGAACGCCTGACGTGGTCCAGGACAACGTCCGCAACGTGGCTGACGGCGGCCGCGGCGACGGCGCACACGACGCCAAGACGTCCTGACGTCTGTCGTAGGCACGCGGCGCTCGGCCAGTCGGCCGGGCGTCGCATGGCGCTGCTCACGTGCTCGCCATGTCACGAATCGTGAGCACGGCCCGCAGCCCGGGCCTGTTGTCCTCCAGTTCCAGGGCGCCGCGGTGGAGCTTGGCGCAGGCGGCCACGATGGCCAGGCCCAGGCCGGAGCCTCCCGCGCCGCGCGCGGGATCGAGGCGCACGAAGCGCTCCTGCACGCGGCCCCGTTGGTCGGCAGGCACGCCGACGCCCGTATCGGTGACGACGACGCGCGCTCCGTTCGGCGCGAACTCCGCCGCGATGCTCACGCGCGCACCGTCCCCGGCATAAAGCGAGGCATTGTGGAGCAGGTTGCCCACAGCCTGGCGCAGCAGCGCTTCATGAGCGACGACGCGGACCGGCGCCGCGTCGGTCGCCACCTCCAGCGATTGGCCGCCGTCCTCGATCGCGGGAGCGAACACTTCGGCCATCTCGTTGACCAGGGCGCACAGATCGACCTCCCGCATCATGTCGCGCGAGAGACCCGTCTCGGCGCGGGCGATGTCCAGCAGCGCCGAGAGGGTGGCCAGCGTGCGCTCCACCTCGCCATGCGCCGCCTCAATGGCGTCCAGCCGCTCCTCCTCGCTGGCGCCCGCATGCAGGGCGCGGGCCAGGGCGCCCTGCATGCGGGTGAGCGGCGAGCGCAGGTCGTGGGCGAGGCTGTCGGTGACGGTGCGCATGCCGGTCATCAGCTCCTCCAGCCGCGCCAGCATGGCGTTGAGCGAGGCCCCCACGCGACCGAACGGATCGCGCCGGTCGCTAAGCGCGGTGCGCGCCGAGAGATCGCCGGCGGCGATCCGCTCGGCCGTGGCGGCGATGGCGTCCACCCGCCGCAGGATCAGGAGGTTGAGCACCAGCCCCGCCGCGAAGCCCGCCGCGGCGACGATCGCCAGCGCCGCGGCGAAGCCGTACAGGATGGAGCGCTCGAAGCGGCGGACGCCCGACAGGTCGCGGCCCACCACAATGGAGCCGCCATCGGGAAGGGCGGCGGCCACGACGTGCAGGCGCTTGCCGGCGCCCCTGTCCAACCGCACCAGCCGCCAGTCGGCGGCGCGGAAGCCGGGCTCGTAGCGTGTGAGATCGCCCGCAATGGCGTGCCCGCGAGCGTCGAACAGGCCGTAGCGCTCGCCGCCTGTGGAGAAGCGGGCGCGCCGCGCCACGGCCGAGGCCGCGCTGTCGGCCCCCTCCTCCAGCGCCACCTCCTCCAGGAGGTCGCGCTCGGCGTAGGCCTGGCGGCGCTCGCCCTCGATGATAATGCGCTGGCCGACGCCGTAGACCATCACCAGCGCCACCGCGCTTGCCGCCAGCACGAGGAGCGCCGCGAAGGCGACGAAGGTCTGCGGGCTGAGCCGCCCTCCTCCGCCCGCCGCCCGCTTCACGTCCTCACGCCGCTTCGGACAGGCGGTAGCCGACGCCGCGCAGGGTATGCAGCAGCGGCTTGTCGAACCCCTCGTCTAGTTTCTTGCGCAGCCGGCTGATGTGGGTGTCGATGATCGAGGTGTGCGGGTCGAACCTGTAGTCCCATACCTGCTCGAGCAGCATGGTGCGCGTCACCACACGGTCGCGGTTGCGCAGGAAGTATTCGAGCAGCTTGAACTCGCGCGGCAGGAGGTCGAGCTGGCGGCCGGCGCGCATCACCCGACGGCTGAGCAGGTCCATCTCCAGGTCGCCGCACTTGAGCTTGGTCTGCACCTCCCGGCCGCTGCGGCGGCGGGTGAGGTTCTCCAGCCGCGCCTGCAGTTCGGAGAAGCCGAACGGCTTGGTGAGGTAGTCGTCGCCTCCCGCGCGAAGCCCGGTCACGCGCTCGTCGAGCTGGGCCAGGGCCGAGAGAATGAGAATGGGCGTCTCCACCCCCGCCGCCCGCAGCGCCTTGACCACCGACAGACCGTCCATGCCCGGCAGCATGCGGTCCATGACGATGGCGTCGAAGGCCGAGGACGAGGCCAGGTACAGGCCGTCGCGCCCATCCCCGGCGTGCTCGACGGTGTAGCCCGCCTCGCGCAGGCCTTTGCACAGGTATTCGGCGGTGGAGGCGTCGTCCTCGACCACCAGCAGGCGTCCGCTCATGGCGACGTGATCCCCCATGCCAAGCGTCGCTGTCCAGACCCCGCGCGTGCGGCAAGAGCGGGGCGGTGCGCTCTCAAAGCTGTAAGGCTCCCACGCGGCCGCCGCTTCCTATCCGCCCCGCAGCCCCCATCTGCGGCGCCATGAGCCTTCCGCCCATCGCTCCCGACGACGGCGTGCTCGATTGCGCGGTGATCGGCGGCGGCCCCGCCGGGCTGACGGCGGCGGCCTACCTCGGCCGCGCGCGCCGCCGCACGCTGATCTTCGATGCGGGCAAGAGCCGCGCGCAGTGGATCCCGACCAGCCATAACTGCCCGGGCTTCCCCGAGGGCGTCACCGGGGAGCGCCTGCTCGCCCGGCTGCGCGCCCAGGCCGACCGGCATGGCGCGCGTACGGTGAACGGCGAGGTGAGCGCAGTGACGGCCACCGACGGTCTCTTCCACCTCGAAAGCGCGGCGGGAACGGCGCGCGCACGCCGCATGCTGCTGGCCACGGGCGTCGTCGACGTCGAGCCCGACCTGCCTGACGCCTTCGACGCGGTGAAGCGCCAGCTGCTCAAGAGCTGCCCGATCTGCGACGGCTATGAGAGCGCCGGCAAGTGCATCGCAGTGCTCGGCAACTGCGAGCACGCCGCCGCCGAGGCGCTGTTCATCCGCACCTACACCGACCGGCTGACGGTTGTGACCACCCAGGGCTCGCTCTCCGACAAGCGCCGGCGAGACCTCGCCGAGGCGGGGATCGCCCTGATGGAGACGCCGGTCGACAACGTCGAGGTCGAAGACGGGCGCATCAGCTGCCTGCAGATGAACGGGCGTCGCCACGTGTTCGACGTGGTGTACGCGGCCCTGGGCGTCACGGCCCGCAGCGCCATCGCCGCTCAGCTCGGCGTCGCGCTCGGGCCGGACGGACGCATGGACTGCGACCTGCACGGGCGCACCGCCGTCGAGCACGTGTGGGGCGCAGGCGACATCGTGCACGGCCTCAACCAGATCGCGGTGGCCGTGGGCGAGGGCGCATCGGCGGCCATCGACATCCACAACAGCCTGCCCCGCAACTTCGCCTGAAGCCCGGCCGTTTCCGGCGCGGCAGCAACGGAGACCCGCCATGGCCAAGGAAATCCCGGCCCAGCAGAAGACCGTCGAGCGCGTGATGCACGAGTTCAAGCACCACGAGCTGAAGGGCCCCGACGGCAAGACCATCACCGACCGCAAGCAGGCGATCGCCGTCGGCCTCAGCGAGGCCGGCGCCTCGAACCAGAACACGCCGGCGCAGAACCGCCACAACCTCGCCCACACCAAGGCCAGCGAGGCCGAGGGCCGCACCGGCGAGCAGGCGGCCGAAGGCGAGGGCGCCTCGCAACGCAACCGCTCCGAGCTCTACGCCGAGGCCCGCGAGCGCGACATTCCGAACCGCTCCAAGATGAGCAAGGCGCAGCTGCAGCGCGCGCTGGCGAAGTAGCCCTTAACGGGTCGCAGCTTGTCGAAGACCGGGGCGCAGGCGGGTGGGGAGGTGGGACGGAGCGCGGGCCGGGGGCCCGGAGTACCGTGATGTGTGGGGGAGTTTCGGCTCCCGACGCGTGTTCGCTCCGTGACGGTCGCTCTCCAGGGGCTCCCGCCATCGGGCATTGTCCGCCCAGGTGCAGGAGGGCCGTCGCGCGGGCTTGTGATCCCCCACGCGCCCGCAGCTGTGCTCCCACAGCTGCGGCTGGGCGCGCAGGCGTATTTTCACGCGCCTGCGGACACGACGATTTGGTCAGGGCGCTACACCACCGGCCGTCGTCGGCAGAAAATTCGGCCTTGACCCGCCCTGCGCGCGACGGCGCGCTGCAGGGGTCGGGACGCAGGGCGTCCTGTCGATTCTCGACACGCCTGCGGCGCGTCGAACACTGGGCTGGGGCTTGCCACAGTGCGCTGCGAGGGCGGCGTTCGACGGGCGAGCCGCTCGCCGTTGGAAGGCGGGAGCCGGCGGAGTAACCGCCGGCGGGATGCGAGACGCTTCGCTCGAAGTCTAAACGCAGGGGGATGCGCCACACGACGGCAGGTGCTGCTCATTGCTCGACGCGGCCGGCAGGCCAAGTCGAAAACCACCAGGGACGCTCATCGTCCCGACCCCTTCGGTCGGCCATCGAGGGCGGGGCGGGTCTACCGACCCGAAGAGCGCAGCGTGCCTTGACGCGACCCGTCATCGGTGGCGCTCCGCCATCTGCAGAGACGCCGCAACCGCCCCACTCAGCCCGCACCGGCCCTTGACCGGCGCGCGCCTGCCCCCGCACATCGCGGGCCTGGAAGCGCGCGGGCCGGGCGCTTGGGGCGGGGCATGTCGCGCAGGTTCACCCTCTTCATCCTGGCCGGCATGGCGCTGGGCCTGATCGCCGGAGCGCTGGTGAACGGCCTCGCGCCGGACGCGGCGCACGCCAAGGCCTGGGCGGACGGGTTCTCGCTCGTCACCGACGTGTTTCTGCGGCTGATCAAGATGATCATCGCGCCGCTGGTGCTCTCCACCCTGGCGGTGGGGATCGCGCACATGGGCCAGGGGTCGGCTGTGGGCCGCATCGGGCTGCGCGCCATCGGCTGGTTCGTGTGCGCGGGCGTGGTCTCGCTGATCATCGGCATGATCGGCGCCGAGCTGTTGCAGCCGGGCGCGGGGCTCGCCTTGCCGAGCGGCGGGACGGGTGCGCCTGGAGTGGCGACCTCGCTCTCCGCCTCGACCTTCCTGCAGCACGTGTTCCCCGCCTCGGTGGTCGACGCCATGGCCAAGAACGAGGTGCTGCAGATCGTGGTGTTCGCCGTCTTTCTGGGCCTGGCCATGGCCGCCGTCGGCGAGGCCGCGCGCCCGCTGACGACGGGGCTGGAGAGCCTGGCGGCGGTCATGCTCAAGGTCACCAACTACGTGATGCTGACCGCGCCCGTGGCGGTGTTCGCGGCCATCGCCGCGGCGGTGGCGACGCAGGGGCTGGGCGTGCTCCTGGCCTACGCCAAGTTCGTCGGCGGCTTCTACGTCGCCCTGGCCATCCTGTGGGGCGTGCTGCTGGCGGCGGGGGGGGCGGTGATCGGCTTTCGGCGGGTGCGCCGGCTGTTCGCCATGATCCGCCAGCCCGCGCTCCTCGCCTTTTCCACGGCGACATCGGAGGCCGCCTACCCCCGCACGCTGGAGGAGCTGCAGCGCTTCGGCGTCTCGCGCCGCATCGCCAGCTTCGTCCTGCCGCTGGGCTACAGCTTCAACCTGGACGGCTCGATGATGTACACCACCTTCGCGAGCTTGTTCATCGCCCAGGCCTACGGCGTGCACCTCGACCTCGGCCAGCGCGTGCTGATGCTGCTGCTGTTCCTGGTGACCTCCAAGGGCATCGCCGGGGTGCCGCGGGCGTCGCTGGTGGTGATCGCCGCCACCCTGCCCTACTTCCACATCCCCGAGGCCGGGCTCCTCCTGGTGCTGGGCGTGGACCACTTCCTCGACATGGGGCGCAGCGCCACCAACGTGGTGGGCAACGCCGTGGCCGCCGCCGTCAGCGCGAAGTGGGAGGGCGAACTCGGCCCGCCAGAGCCGGTGGGCGCAGAGACCGCCCCCTCATGAAGAAGGCCCCGCGCCTTGCGAGCGCAGGGCCCATGATCGTCAGCCCGTCAGGAAGGTGCTGTCACCAGCAGCGGCGGACAGGAATACGACGGCCCGCGTAGGGGTCCCAGCGCCACGCCGTGCTGCAACCGCCGCCGTAACCGTAGGCGTAGCCCGGCGCATATCCGTAGCCGTACGCCGGCCGGTAATAGCCCGGGCCGTAGCCGTAGGCCCGCGGCCGGTCGGCGATGGCGACGCCGGCGGCGAGGCCGAGCAGGCCCGCGCCGACGAGGGCGCCCGTGCCGTATCCATGGTGATACCCGTATCCGCCGTGGTAGCCCCAGCGCTGCGCATTGGCGGCGGTGCCGGTCATGCCCGCGCCCGCCAACGTGGCCGCCGCGATCGCGCCCGAGATCAGCTTCTTCATCACATCCTCCTCCCGGGTCGCTTGGGCCCGTCTGATGCTGTGAGATTGACCGCTCGCGACTGAACCGTCGCTGAACTGCGCAGTCAGGGTTGCGTCGCCCAAGCAAGCCCTGCGGGTGGACGGGGGTCCCCGCTTCGATCACCATGCGAGGCATGCAGCGCGCCCGCCAGAGCCGACCCCGCGTATGAGCGAGACGCCCGGGTGGGTGCGGCGCACCTGGCGCACCGCCGACGGCCTCGTCCTCTGCGCACGCGACTATCCAGGCTCCCAGGGACCTGTGCGCCTGCCGGTGATCTGCCTCCATGGCCTCACCCGCAACGCCCGCGACTTCCAGGACGTGGCTCGCGTGCTGGCCGCCGCCGGCCGTCGCGTGCTCGTGGCCGACGTGCGCGGCCGCGGTCGTTCCGCCTGGGATCCTATGCCCGCCAACTACGTCGTCCCCACCTACGCCGCCGACGTGGCGGCGTTGGCGGCGGCCGCGGGGATCTCGCGCGCGGTGTTCGTCGGCACCAGCATGGGCGGGCTGATCACCATGACCCTGGCGATCACCGCGCCGTCGCTCGTCGCCTCGGCCGTGCTGAACGACATCGGCCCGGAGATCGGCGCCGCCGGCCTGGCGCGCATAGGTTCCTACACCGGCGACGAGGCCGACGTATCCGACTGGCCGGCCGCCGCCGCCTATGCCCAGCGCACCAACGGGGCCGCGTTTCCGCACTACGGCCCGGCCGACTGGACCGCCTTCGCCCGGCGCCTGTTCCGCGAGGAGGCGGGCAGGCCCGTGCTCGACTACGACCCGGCCATCGCCGAGCCGATCCGCGCCGCCGCCGGCCGTTCCGCGCCCGATCTCTGGCCGCTGTTCGACGCCCTCGCCAAGGACCGGCCGCTGCTGCTCGTGCGCGGCGAGACCTCCGACATCCTCGAATCCGGCGTCGCCCGGCGCATGGCCGCGCGGGCGTCGGATCTACGCCTTGTCACCCTGCCGGGTATCGGCCACGCGCCGATGTTGACCGAGTCGCAGGCGGCGGACGCGCTGATGCGCTTCCTGAGCGAGGTCGACTGAGGCGCGTCAGCCTTCGCGCACGCGCACCGGCACGCGGTGGACGCTGGTGGCGAGGAAGCCCTTGAAGTTCCACACCGCGTCGGCCCGCTCCGGCTGGGTCTGGCCCGCCGCATCCCAGGCACGGCAGCACAGCTGATGCTCGCCGGGCGCCAGATCGAGCCGGGCGCGCCAGAGCGTCCACGCCCAGGGGGCGGCGTGATCGCCCTGCAACTCGGCCTGAGACCAGGAACGACCGCCATCCCCGGAAACGTCGACACGCACGATCGCTCGCCCGCTGGCCGTGGCCCAGCCGCGCAGCTCCACTTCACCCGGCCCGAGTTCGGCGAAGGGCTCGGGCGTCATCACCGCGGAGTTCACCGGCATTTCGTCGATCACATGACCCTGCGACCAGTCCACCGTCTGCGGCGTCACTTCGGCGGGAAACAGCTTGTAATCGCGCGCCTGGAAGCGGCCCTCGCAGGGGCTTTCGCTCACTTCGATCCGCTCCAGCCACTTGCAGGAGCGCACGCCCGCGTAGCCTGGCACGACCGCGCGCAGCGGATGGCCGTGCTCAGGCCGCAGGGGCGCGCCGTCCATCCGCCAGGCCAGCAGCGTCTCGGGCGCGAGCGCCTTGGCCAGAGGAATCGACACGGAATAGGGTTCGAGGCCGCCGCCGTCGTCCTCGGGCTCGATGGCGATATCGCGGCCGGTGAACGCCACGTGCAGGGGGGCGGTCTCGTCCACCCCCGCGGCGCGCAGCACCTCCCCCAGGCGCACGCCGCCCCAGCGCGCATTGCCGATGGCCGCGCCGCGCCAGGGATCGCCCGTGGTGGCCTTCACCGGCTGCAGGTCTGCGCGGCGGTTGCCGGCGCACTGCAGGTAGGCCTCCACCTCGACGGGTGCGAAGCGCCGCTCGAGGTCGGCGACGCCGAGCGTCAGCGGCTCGCGCACCCGGCCCTCTATGCCCAGTCGCCAGCCGGCGGCGTCGACCCGCGGGATGTCGCCGTGCGTGCGGATGTAGAAGTCGCCAGGTGGCGTGATCCACGCCGCCGCCAGGCGCGCCGGCGAGGGCTCGGCGTTCAGCGGCGTCCGGCTATGAACGAGCATGTCATCGAGCGTCGCCGAACGGGTCACCACGTTCCGACGTTGGCGGCCGAGGCCCACGGCTCGGCCGGCGCCTTGGCCTCGCCCTTCTGCAACAGCTCGATGGAGATGCCGTCGGGGCTCTTCACGAAGGCCATGCGCCCGTCCCTCGGCGGGCGGTTGATGGTGACGCCGGCCGCCTGCAGCCTGGCGCAGAGAGCGTAGATGTCGTCCACCTGATAGGCCAGGTGGCCGAAGTTGCGGCCGCCGCCGTAGGTCTCGGCGTCCCAGTTGTAGGTGAGCTCCACCTCCGGCGAGCGCTCGGCCTTGGCGCGACCTTCGTCGTCCGGGGCGGCGAGGAAGATCAGCGTGTAGCGGCCCGTCTCATTCTCGGTGCGCCGCGTCTCCACCAAGCCGAGCTTGGTCACCCAGAAGTCCAGCGCCGCGTCGATGTCGGCGATGCGGATCATGGTGTGCAGGTAGCGCATCGTCGGGACTCCGGGGTGGGGGCGCTCAGTCGGGGAGGCGCGCGCCGTCGTAGGCGTAAACGCCGCCGCTGTCGGGAGGTTCGAGGCGGTCGAGCACCGCCAGGAGATCGGCCGCGGCGCGCTCGGGGGTGCGCAGCCGCTCAGGCGGCACGCGCGCCTGGAACGGCGCGCTCAGCGGCGTGGCCACGGTGCCGGGGTGCAGGCCGACGACCAGAGCCTCGGGCCGCGTGCGCGCCAACTCCACCGCCGCGGTTCGGATCACCATGTTCAACGCCGCCTTGGAGGCGCGATAGCCGTACCAGCCGCCCAGCCGGTTATCGCCCAGGCTGCCGACGCGCGCCGATAGCAGGCCCACCGCGGCGCGGCCCTTTCGCGGCAGGCGCGGCGCGAGATGCTTGAGCAGGAGCGCCGGGCCGATCACGTTCACGGCGAACAGGCGGGCGAGCGCCTCGCCGTCCAGCTCGGCGAGCGCCCGTTCCGGCGCGACCCCCTCGCCGTGGAGGAGGCCGGTGGCCACCAGCACGCAGGCCAGCGGCGCGTCGCCGAGGGCGGCGACGGCGTTCGCGATCGCGGCCTCGTCCTCGATGTCGACGGCTGCGGCGATCGCGCCGGGGGCGGCGTCTCCGCTCCGGCTCCAGGCATGGACCTGCGAGCCGCCGCGCGCCACGAGCGCTTCAACCAGCGCCCGGCCGATGCCGCCCGACGCGCCGACGACGAGGGCGGCCGGCGTCACGCCTCGCGCGTCTGCTTGCGCCACAGGGCGGCGTATTCGCCGTCGCGACCAAGCAGCGCATCGTGCGAGCCGCGCTCCACGATGCGCCCGGCGCGCACCACCAGGATCTCGTCGGCGTCGGCCACGGTGGAGAGGCGGTGGGCGACGACGAGGATGGTGCGACCCGCCTTGGCGCGGCGCAGGGTGGCCTGGATGGCCGCCTCGGTGCGGCTGTCGAGCGCACTGGTCGCCTCGTCCAGGATCAGCACGCGCGGATCGGCCAGCAGCGCGCGGGCGAGGCCCACCCGCTGGCGCTCTCCGCCGGAGAGCTTGAGCCCGCGCTCGCCCACCTTGGTGGCCATGCCTTCGGGCAGGGCGCGGATGAACGGACCCAGCTCGGCGGCTTCAGCCACCGCCCACACCTCGGCCTCGTCGGCGCCTGGGCGGCCGAAGGCGATGTTGACGGCGAGCGTTTCGTTGAACAGCGCCACGTCCTGCGGAACGAGCGACACCGCGCCGCGCAGGTCTTCGAGCTTGAGCTGGCGCAGGTCGACGCCGTCAAGCGTCACCCGGCCCGACTGCGGGTCGATCAGGCGCAGCGCGAGGCGCACGATGGTGGACTTGCCCGCGCCCGACGGGCCGACCAGCGCGACCGTCTGACCGGGGCGCGCCGTGAAGCTCACCTCGCGCAGGCCCTCGACGCGCGCGGTGTGGCGGAAGGCGACGTCCTCGAAGCGCAGGTCGCCGCCCGCGCCGCGCGCCGGCGGCAGGCGCACGGCGTCGGGCGCGTCGGCGATCTCCGGCGCCTGTGAGGTGAGCGCCAGCATGGATTCCATGTCGATCATAGCCTGGCGGATCTCGCGGTAGGCGAAGCCCAGGATGTTCAACGGCTGGTACAGCTGCACCATGATGAGCACCGCCGCGGTCACCCCGCCGACGCCGAGGCGCCCGGCCGCCACCTCCAGCCCCGCCAGCACGGCCATGGCCGCCAGACCCGCGCTCTGCACGAAGCCCTGCACCATGTTGAGGATGGCGAGGCTCGTATTGGCCTTCTCGTTGGCCTGCGCGTAGCGGCCCAGCGCCTCGTCGTAGGCCGCCGCCGCGCGCACCTCGCCGCCGAAGGCCTTCACCGTCTCGTAGTTGAGGAGCGCATCGACCGCGCGGCCGCTGGCCTCCGAATCGGCCTCGTTGAGGATGCGGCGCTGACCGATACGCCAGTCAGAGATGGCGAAGGTCAGCCCCCCGTAGATCACCACCGTGACCACCGCCGACAGTGCGAAGCGCCAGTCATAGGCCTTGGCCAGCACGAAGGCGGCGAAGACGAGTTCGAGCGCGGTGGGCGCCAGGTTGAAGACCAGCACCCGCAGCAGGAAGTCCACGGCGCGTGCGCCGCGGTCCACCGTGCGCGCCAGGCTGCCCGTGCGCTTGGTCTGGTGGAAGTCGACCCCCAGCGACAGGGCGTGTGCGAAGGTCTCCGCGGCCGCCCGACGCTGCGCCGCCTGGCCCACCGGTCCGAACAGGAGGTCGCGGCCCTGCGGCGCGACGTTCCCCAGGAAGCGGATGACGGCCCATCCGGCCGCCAGTGCGGCGAAGCCCAGGCCGACCTGCACCGCCGCCCCATGGCGTCCGCCCAGGGCGTTGACCGCCTGGCCCAGGAACAGGGGCGCGATCACGCCCGCGACCTTGCCGCCGACCGTCAGCGCCAGCGCCGCCGCCAGCCGCCAGCCGAGCCCTGGCGCCTGAGACCGGATCACCAGCCGCCACAGATCGCCCATGACCTTGAGGAGGCCGCCCGTCGCCCCCTCGGCGGCCGGCGTCCCATCGCGCCGCGCGCTGGGGGCCGAAGCACGCGGGCTCAAGAGGCCGCGCCTGACATGGAGGTGGGCGCGAGCAGCCGCAGCGTCTGCACGCCGCCGCCGGGCGGCGCCCAGTCGATGCGCCATCCCTCGCGCTCGAGCGTCATGCGCACGGGCGCGCCGCCGAGGTTGACGGGGCCGAAGCGGACGGAAACCGCGCGCGTTCCGGTGGGGGTGGAGACGCTGACGGTGTGGTCGCCGGGAGGCACGGGGCCGCCCAGCCACAGCACGCCGAAGCGGCCGGAAGCTTCGGCGGCGCCTTCACCGCGGGTCACGCCGTCGATCGCCAGGCGCAGGGCCGCCCCGGGCGCCGCGAAGCCGGAGACGGCCGCGCCGCCGCCCGGATCGGTGTCCAGCCCCGTCCAGCGAAATCCAGCGCCGGGCGCGGCGATGGGCAGGTCGGGCGCGCCGCCGCGAAGCATCGTGGCGATGACCAGGGGCGCCGGGGCGACCAGCACGCCGCCTTCCGCCCGCACGGCGCGGCCTTTCACGACGGCGGACAATGCGAAGGCGCGGGGGGCGGCGGCGGGCGGAAGGCGCACGCTCCAGCCGCCGTCCGCCCCCGCCTTCACCGCGGCCGCGCCGCCGTTCGGGGCGCGCAACTGCACCTCGGAGCCCGGCTGCGCACGTCCGCGCAAGACCACGCCGCCCGCGCCATCGCGCTCGGCGGCCACCACCGAGGGCGGAGCGCGGAAATCGGGATCGGCGCGGGCGGCCGACGCGACGGCCGGCTCCGGCGCCGGACGCTGGCCGCACCCCGCCGTCAGAGCGAGCGCCGTCGCCGTCGTCATGATCGCTGCCCGCACCTGCGGCGTTCCCCCCTCGCGCATCCTCGCGCTATATGGGTCCCCACCCCCGCGCGCCCCAAGGGGCCCCGCACGCCGCCGACGAGGAAAGCGTTCCGTTCCCATGAGCCAAGCGCCTACCCCGGCGGCCAAGCCGCCCGGCCTATCCGTCTGCCTGTTCTGCGGCTCGTCCAATGCGGCCGATCCCGCCTTCCTCGACGCCGCCGCCGACTTCGGCGGGACGCTGGCGGCGCAGGATGCACGGCTGGTGTACGGCGGCGGCGGCATCGGCCTGATGGGCGCGGCCGCCAAGGCGGCGCACGCCGCGGGAGGGCGCGTGCTCGGGGTGATGCCCGATTTCCTGCGCCGTCGCGAGGTGATCTACGACGAGGTGGAGACCGTGATCGTCTCGAACATGCATGACCGCAAGCGCATCATGCTTGAGCAATCCGACGCCTTCGCCATCTTCCCGGGCGGCGTGGGCACGTTGGAGGAGGTGGTCGAGCTCATGAGCTGGCGCCGCCTCGATCTGCACAGGAAGCCGATCGTCTTCCTTGACATCAAAGGCTTCTGGCGGCCGTTTTTCGAGATGATCGACCACACCGTCGATCAGAAGTTCACGCCGCCCTGGCTGCCCGACACCTGGAGTGTGGTGGAGACGGTCGACGCCGTCCTGCCGGCGATCGGGCACATGCGCGCCGAGGCCGCGCACGGCCCCGGCTTCTTCGGCTACGCTGACGATCCCGGCGTGCCGACCGAAACCGCAAGCGCCGCAAAGGTCTAAAAGTCGCGCCCCCTCAGGGCAGGGGCGCGAAGGCGATCTCGCTACGGATCAACGCTGCACGGCGAAGCGCCGCCGGCACGCCGGCTTTCCAATAGGCGAGGTCCACGCCCCGCCGCTCAACCCGCGCCAGAACCGCCGCCCGTCTGCGAGTCGCGGCATAGGCCAATGCGGTGGCGTGTCGCCCACGCGCGCCGGGCTCGACACACGTATCGTCGCCCGGAAGCGCCACCGAGATCGGGGTGGCGGCAGGCGTGAAGAACGTCGACAGCAGGGAATGGAACATGCGCGAAATCCGCTGGGGTGATCCACGCCCAAACCCCATTCAGGAGCCCTGGACGCATAGAAACCCGCGCGCTTCTGCACGAACGTCGTGGTGAATGAACCAACATCACGGCGGTTCCATGACGCTTCACATTTCGTCAACCATGCGTACACGGCCATCCACAGGTGCGGACGGCCGGTTTGCACAACCCTCAGTCGTCGCGATGCACGCGCTCGCGCTTTTCGTGCCGCTCTTGCGCCTCAAGGCTTAACGTGGCGATCGGGCGGGCGTCGAGGCGCGCGAGACCGATGGGTTCGCCGGTATCCTCGCAGTAGCCGTAGGACCCGTCCTCGATCCGGCGAATCGCCGAATCGATCTTGCTGATCAGCTTGCGCTGGCGGTCGCGGGTGCGCAGCTCCAACGCCCTGTCCGTTTCGGATGAGGCGCGATCGGCCACATCAGGATGGTTCTCGGTCTCCGTCTGCAGGTGGCCGACTGTCTCGCGGGATTCCCGCAGGATCTCTTCCTTCCATTCCAGCAGCTTTTCGCGGAAATACTTCAACTGCCGCTCACTCATGAACGGCTCGTCGTTCGTTGGACGGTAGGTTATGGCCAAAGCATTAGGCGCTTTGAACAAAACTGACGCGGTCGCCGGCATGGACGCTCTCACGCTGATGTTACCCTCCTCCCTGGAGAGGCGCGGGCCTTATAACAGGGGCGAAACTGTGTTCAACGCGGCGCAACCGCAGGGGTGCGCGACCGATTGTCAGCCGCCCGGGCGCTTGGCCCGCTTGGCGAGCTCGACCGCCGCGCGCGTCTCGATGGCGTCGAGCAGCTCGCGCAGGCGTGAGTCGTCCACAGACTCGCGCGACTCGTCGGCCGCGCGCGCAAGGTTCAGCAAGGCGGCGTCGGCGGACCCGCCGCCGAGCAAGGCGAGCTTCACCGCGTCGAGCTGGTCGAGCAGGCGGCCGCCGCGCGCCATCTGGCGCTTGCGCCGCTCCAACGGGCCGCCCTGTTCCTGAAGGGCCAGCAGTGCGTCGAGGCCGGCCAGCGCGCCTGCCGCGCCGACGCGCGCGCCCACCGCCGCCGGTGCGGCGCCCAGCGCAGGCGCGAAGCCGGACGCCGGCGCGGCGCGCAAGGTTCCTGCGCCCGCAGGGGCCGCCCCGGTGGAGCGCCCGACCCTCATGACTGCGCCTTAACCATACCCGGCAGTCTTTGCTCGCAGGCTTTGAAGAGCGGTTAACGCGCTCGGCAAGTCCTGCCGCAGCCGGCGGCGAAAGGGGGCGCTTAGGCATGGCGCGCAACGATTTTTGAGATGGCATGGGGATCGCACGAAGGGGAGCGTCCGTCCGCCCGAGTTCCCGCCGCATGCCCGCGCTCCGCCGCCTCTCAGCCGCCTTCCTCGCGATCGCCGCCCTGATGGGCGCCGCCGCGCCCGCGCGGGCCGCCTCGCGCATCAAGGACATCGTGAGCTTCGAGGGCGTGCGCGAAAACAAGCTCGTCGGCTACGGCCTCGTGGTGGGGCTCAACGGCACGGGCGACAGCCTGCGCAACGCGCCCTTCACCAAGCAGTCGCTGGAATCCATGCTCGAGCGGCTGGGCGTGAACACGCGCGACGCCAACATCGACACCAAGAACGTGGCGGCGGTGATGGTCACCGCCAACCTGCCCGCCTTCTCGGCCTCGGGCTCGCAGATCGACATCACCGTCTCGGCCATGGGCGACGCCAAGAGCCTCTTGGGCGGCACGCTGCTCGTCACCCCGCTGCTGGGCGCCGACGGCGAGGCCTACGCCGTGGCGCAGGGCACCGTGCAGACGGGCGCGATCTCGGCCGGCGGGGCCTCGGGCTCGTCGATCACCCGCGGCGTGCCCACCGCCGGCAAGATCGCCAATGGCGCCGAAGTCGAGCGCGAGACCGCCTTCCAGCTCGCCAGCATGGGCGCCATGCGGCTGACGCTGCACAACCCCGACTTCACCACCGCCTCGCGCATCGCCGCGGCGGTGAACCGCGCCTACCCGGGCTCGGCCACCGTCGACAACCCCACCATCGTCAGTCTGCGGCCGCCTTCGGGCGAGGGCATGGTCGCCTTTGCGACCGCGGTGGAGCAGCTGCCGGTCGACCCCGACGCCCCGGCCAAGGTGGTGGTCGACGAGGTCAACGGCGTCATCGTCATGGGCCAGGACGTGCGCATCTCAACCGTAGCCATCGCCCAGGGCAACCTGACCATCTCGGTCAGCGAGAACCCGCAGGTGACCCAGCCCGCCCCCTTCAGCCAGGGGCAGACGACCGTCACTCCGCAGACCTCGCTCAAGGTGGACGAGGCCCGCGGCAAACGCTTCATGATGCTCAACAACGGCGCCTCGCTGGCGACGCTGGTGCGGGGGTTGAACGCGCTGGGCGTCTCGCCGCGCGACATGATCAACATCCTGCAGACCATCAAGGCCGCCGGCGCGCTGCAGGCCGACATCGAGGTCATGTGATGGGACTGGCCGTCGCCTCCGCCCCTCTCGACGTCCTCTCTCCCGCCTCGGCCCAGCCGAGCGCGGCGCAGACGGCCGGCAAGGCCAAGATCCACAAGACCGCCCAGGATTTCGAGAGCTCGTTCCTGCAGGTGATGCTGGGCCAGATGATGAACGGCGCCGGCCAGACCGACGCGAGCTTCGGCGGCGGCGAGGGCGAGCAGGCCTTCCGCTCCTTCCTGACCGACGCAATGGCCAAGGGCGTGGTCAAGGCCGGCGGCGTCGGCCTGTCTCAGACCATCGAGCACGAGCTCCTCAAGCTGCAGGGCGCCCACCCATGAGCCTGCACGCCCACGGCCCGAACGACCGCGCCGCCCAGCTCCTGGCGCTGACCGAGCGCCTCACCGAACGCCTCGCGGCCGAGACGGCGCTGTTCGAGGCCCGCCGCCCACAGGACGCGGCCGCGACACTGCCCGCCACCCAGGAGCTGGCGACGATCTATCGGGTGGAGAGCCTGCGCATCCGCCAGGAGCCGACGCTGCTCTCCGGCGCCGACCCTCTGCGCCTTCGCACGCTGCGCGCCGCCACCGAACGTTTCGAGGCCGTGCTCGCCCGCCACGGCCGCGCCGTCCACGCCGCCAAGGTCGTGACCGAGGGCCTGGTGAAGGCCATCGCCGAGGAGGTGGCCCGCACCCGCGCCGCCCACGCCGGCTACGGCCCCACCGCCCGCGCCGCCCGCGCCGACGCCAGCTCGATCACCCTGAACGCCCGCGCCTAGTCTAGCCGAAGGCCCCGCGGAGACGAGCGGCCAAGTCGCGCGCCCACGCCGCGCCTCACTTGTGTCTGATTGTTTGCCAAAGTCGAGACTTTAATGCGTCTCCGCAATCTTCACATGGCGAAACCGTTGCCTCTTTGCGACAGCTATGCGTCAGCGTGCATCACCGCTGCGATCTGCTTTGACGCGAACATGACGCCGAATTCATGATCCCCGAAGTGCCCGGTCGCGCTTCGTCGCGCCGGCGATGTGGAGCACCCGATGGCGTCGACCCCCCTCCTGCGCGGCCTGTTCGCGACCACACTCCTGGCAGGGGCCGTAACAGCGATGGCGCCGGCCCTCGCCCAGTCCGCGCCCGCCGGCGGGTCCCAGAACGGACAGAACTCCGCCGCTCCGGTCGCCGCCCTACAGGGTGCGCCGAACGCCGGCCAAGTGAGCCCCAACGGCGCAGGCGCCTCCAACGAGGTAGTCGTGACCGGCACCATCCTGCGCCGCAAACTCTCGGCGACGGATGCGCCCATCACCACCGTGACATCGACCGACCTCACCAATCGCGGCATCACGACCGTAGCCGACGGCGTGCAGCAGATTTCCGCCAACAGCGCCGGCGCCCTGCCGAACTCGTTCAGCTCGAACGGCGCCTTCGCCGCCGGCGCGTCGGCAGTTTCGCTGCGCGGACTTACCACCAACTCGACGTTGACGCTGATCGACGGCCTACGCACAGCCTACTATCCGCTTGCCGACGACGGCACGCGCAACTTCGTCGACCTGAACACGATCCCCGATGTGATCGTCGACCAAATCCAGGTCCTTAAAGACGGAGCGTCAGCGACCTATGGCGCCGACGCCATCGCTGGTGTGGTCAACGTCATCACCAAGCACACCTTCGAAGGGGTCAACTTCAAGGCTGAGGGCGGCGCCACCCAACACGGCGGAGGTGGAGAGAACAATTACCAATTGCTCGTCGGCCACGGGAATTTGAGGAGCGATGGCTACAACGTCTATCTGGGTCTTGAGTATCAACATGACGACGCTCTATACAATCACGACCGTGGTTACCCCTATAACACCTCGGACCAGAGCCAGACCTGCGGCGTAAGCCTGATCGACGGATCCCACACCTGCCGCCAAAACACGGTCGTCAATGGTATTCAGTTCGACAATTCCTTCTTGAGCGTCGGCAGCACCATCGTCCCCGTGGTGCGTCCCTTCGCGCCCGATGGAATGGGCGGGTACACGCCTGATGGCGATTATCGGCTCCTCAATCAAGCCGCAGGCTGCGGCGGGTTGAAGGCGGTGACCATCACGCCCGATCAAGCCAACGCGGGAGGCGCGACCGGCATCACCGCGCCCGTCAATCTTTGTCAGCAAGACTTCGTTCACGACTATAACCAGATTTCTCCTGATGATAAGCGTTTTAGCGCTTCTTTACGCTTTACTAAACGGATAAATGAGAATACCGAGGCTTACTTCACGGCAAATTACTACCAGAATAATGTTCTTTCACGACCCTACACGGGCCCATCCTCTGCGCGCGAGCAAGCAACCCCCGGAGCGGTTGGCATTGCACCCTATTCCACTGCAGGAACGCCAGGCCTCGTCCTGCCGGTGTATGTTTGCGCTTCAGGTGTGAACTGCAACGCCACCAATGGCATGTTAAATCCAAACAATCCATATGCTGCGCAAGGCGATGTAGCTTCGATTCGATATCTTTTTGGCGATATCCCCGCCTCTACAAACCAATTTGTGCAAACCTATCGCTTTGCTACGGGTATAAAGGGTGACTTCAACCTGTTCGGCGATTGGCATTACTCTGTGGACGCCACCGGTGCGCAGAGCGATCTGCGGAACACCACCAAGGGTGCTATTTTTATCAATGGGCTTTTGAACGCGGTAAATACCGGCGCCTACAACTTTGTGAATCCGTCGCTCAACACGCAGACCGTACGGGACATGATCTCTCCGACGGTGGATCAGTATTCCACGTCGAAGCTGGGAATGGTGCAAGCTAACCTCAGCCGCGATCTCTTCATGCTGCCAGGCGGCCCCTTGCAGCTCGGCATCAGCGGTGCGGTGCGCTACGAGTCAATCTTCAACCCCAGCTCGAACCCCGAGCCCGGTGAGCAGATGAGCACCAACCGCTTCTTCGGCATCAATCCGTTCGGAGCCGCCGCAAGCCGCAACGTGCGCTCGGGATCGTTCGAGCTTGACGCGCCCTTGCTCCAGCAGATCGATATCGATGTGCAGGGGCGCTACGACGACTATTCGACCGGACAGGATAACTTTTCCCCGAGGGTCGGTGGCCGGATCAAGCCGTTTGCGGGCTGGGCGCCGCAGTTTGACAAGGTCACCCTGCGGTCAAGCTATTCGCAGGGCTTCCGCATTCCCAGCTTCGCCGAATCCGATGCGTTGGGCCCGATTACAGGCTTCACCACCGGTACCGCGCCCCTAAGTTTTCAGACACTCCACAACAACGATGGTTATGGACAGGGCTACAATCTTGGACTTCAACAAGTCGCCAATCCAAACCTAAAGCCGGAACGCTCGGATAACTTTACCGCCGGTATTGTCCTTGATCCTATCCCCCAAATCAGCCTGTCGTTCGACTTCTACAGAATTAAAAAGCGCGACTTCATCACGCCTGACACTTCCAATTTGGGCGCGGCGGAGGCGGCGTATTACGCCGGCACGCCTATCCCAGCAGGATATACTACGATTCCTGGCATTCCGGATCCGAACGTTCCTAATGCCCTACCGACCCTTGGTTTCGTCACCTACCAGTTCACCAATCTCGGGACCGAGACAACATCCGGCTACGACATCGGCGGGACCGCGCGGTTCACGCTGCCTTACGATATCCACTACACGAGCGTGTTCGATGGCAACTACGTGCTTCGGCTCAACCTGGATCCGATGAACGGTTCGCCGACTCAGCACTACGCCGGAACCATTGGACCGTTCAACGACGTGGCGGCTGGCGGCACGCCCAAGTTCCGGGCGAACTGGCAGAACACCCTTCAGTACGGCCCAGCGACGGTCAGCATCACCGCCTACTTCACTGACGGGTACCAACTTCAGGCCGAAGACCAGGGTGATGTGACCGGCGTCTGCATCGCCGACGGAGCGAGCGCAAGCGCTATCAATACGACGTATCTGGATGGCACGACGCCCGTCAGATGCAAGGTCAAGCCGTTCTGGAACTTCGACGCACATGCCGCCTACGATGTCACCAAGCACTTCCAGTTCTATGTCGACATCCTCAACCTCCTCGATGAGAATGCACCATACGATCCGACGACTTATGGTGGCACCAACTACAACGCGACGTTCGCCAATTCAGGAATTTATGGTCGTGCATTCAAGGTCGGCCTGCGCGCGACTTTCTAGAAGCGTTTCACGATGAAGCAGGGGGCGGCGGCAGCGATGTCGCCGCCCCTTCTTTTTTCGCCGGACCCGAAGGCGTCCGAAGCGGGTGGTGGGATCGCACCACGAGGCTCGCGCACTACATGGGAAGGCCGCCCATCCCCTCCCGCCGACCCGAAGCCGCATGCCCGCATCCCCAACCGACACGAACGCCTGCATCCGCGTGCGCGGGGCGCGGGAGCACAATCTCAAGGGCGTGGATGTCGACATCCCGCGCGAGAAGCTGGTGGTGATCACCGGGCTTTCGGGGTCGGGAAAATCCAGCCTGGCGTTCGACACCATCTACGCCGAAGGCCAGCGCCGCTACGTGGAGAGCCTCTCGGCCTATGCGCGCCAGTTCCTGGAGCTGGCCGGCAAGCCCGACGTGGACCTGATCGAGGGGCTGAGCCCCGCCATCTCCATCGAGCAGAAGACCACCTCGAAGAACCCGCGCTCCACCGTGGGCACGGTGACCGAGATCCACGACTACATGCGCCTGCTGTGGGCCAGGATCGGCGTGCCGTACTCGCCGGTGACGGGCTTGCCGATCGAGAGCCAGACGGTCAGCCAGATGGTCGACCGGGTGATGGCGTTGCCGCAGGGGACGCGGCTCAACCTCGTCGCGCCCGTGGTGCGCGACCGCAAGGGCGAGTTCCGCAAGGAGCTGGCCGAGTGGCAGCGCGCCGGCTTCCAGCGCGTGAAGATCGACGGCGAGCTGTACCTGATCGAGGACGCGCCCAGCCTCGACAAGAAGTTCAAGCACGATATCGACGTCGTGGTCGACCGGGTGGTGGTGAAGGCGGGCCTCGAGGTGCGCCTCTCGGACTCCATCGCGCAGGCGTTGGCTCTGGCCGACGGGCTGGCCACCGCGGAGTGGGCGGACCTCGCCCCCGGCGAGACCGAGCCCAAGCGGTTGCTGTTCTCCGAGCGGTTCGCCTGCCCTGTTTCGGGCTTCACCATCACCGAGATCGAGCCGCGGCTGTTTTCCTTCAACAATCCGGCGGGCGCGTGCCCCGTGTGCGACGGGCTGGGGCAGAAGCTGAAGTTCACCGCCGAGCTGGTCGTCCCCGATCGCGAGAAGACCCTGCACAAGGGCGCGGTGGCCCCCTGGGCGCGCGGCCCCTCGCCGCTCTACACCCAGACGCTGCAGGCGCTGGCGCGCCACTACGGCTTCGGCATGGACGTGGCCTGGTCGAAGCTGCCGGAGAAGGCGCGCGAGGTGGTGCTCTACGGCACGGGCGCCGAGAAAGTGAAGTTCACCTACGACGACAACGCGCGCCGCTACGACGTGACCAAGCCCTTCGAAGGCGTGCTGCCCAACCTGGAGCGGCGTTGGCGCGAAACCGACTCGGCCTGGGTGCGCGAGGAACTGGGCCGCTACCAGCAGAACACCCCCTGCGAGGCATGCCACGGCCAGCGCCTCAAGCCCGAAGCGCTCGCCGTGAAGGTGGACGCCTGCTCCATCGCGCAGGTGTCGTCCTTGTCGATCCAGGATGCGCGCGGCTGGTTCACCACGCTCGACGCCAAGCTCACCGAGAAGCAGGCCGAGATCGCCCGGCGCGTGCTCAAGGAGATCAACGACCGGCTGCGCTTCCTCGACGACGTGGGACTGAACTACCTCAACCTGGCGCGCGCGTCGGGCACGCTGTCGGGCGGAGAGAGCCAGCGTATCCGCCTCGCCTCGCAGATCGGCTCGGGCCTCACCGGCGTGCTGTACGTGCTCGACGAGCCGTCGATCGGTCTGCACCAGCGCGACAACACGCGCCTGCTGCAGAGCCTGCAGGGGCTGCGCGACCTGGGCAACTCCGTGCTGGTCGTCGAGCACGACGAGGAGGCCATCCTCACCGCCGACCACGTGATCGACATGGGCCCGGCCGCGGGCGTGCACGGCGGGGCTGTGATCGCCGAAGGCACGCCGCAGCAGGTGATGGACACATCGGCCTCGATCACCGGCCAGTACCTCACCGGCGCCCGGGAGGTGCCCGTGCCGGAGAAACGCCGCTCGCTTTCGAAAAAGCGGCTGAAGCTGATCGGCGCTACCGGCAACAACCTCAAGGGCGTCACCGGGGAGATCCCCGTAGGCTCGTTCACCTGCATCACCGGCGTGTCGGGCGGCGGCAAGTCCACCTTCACCATCGAGACGCTTTACAAGGCGGCTGCGCGCAGGCTGAACAACGCGTCTGACGCGCCTGCGCCCTACGAGAAGATCGAAGGTCTCGAAAACTTCGACAAGGTGATCGACATCGACCAATCGCCGATCGGTCGAACGCCGCGCTCGAATCCAGCCACCTACACCGGGGCGTTCGGGCCGATCCGCGACTGGTTCTCGGGCCTGCCGGAAGCCAAGTCGCGCGGCTACGGGCCGGGGCGGTTCTCGTTCAACGTCAAGGGCGGACGCTGCGAGGCTTGCCAAGGCGATGGCGTCATCAAGATCGAGATGCACTTCCTGCCGGACGTCTACGTGACCTGCGACGTCTGCCACGGCAAGCGCTACAACCGCGAGACCCTGGAGATACTGTTCCGCGGCAAGTCCATCTCCGACGTACTGGAGATGACGGTGGAGGAAGCGGCGGATTTCTTCAAGGCGGTTCCGCCGATCCGCGACAAGATGCGGGCGTTGATGCAGGTGGGCCTGGGCTATGTGAAGGTGGGCCAGCAGGCCACCACGCTGTCGGGCGGCGAGGCGCAGCGCGTGAAGCTTGCAAAGGAACTTGCGCGACGCGCGACGGGCCGCACGCTCTACATACTCGATGAGCCGACCACCGGCTTGCATTTCGAAGACATCAAGAAGCTGCTCGAGGTGCTTCACGAATTGGTCGAGCAAGGCAACACCATGGTGGTGATCGAGCACAACCTCGACGTTGTGAAGACCGCCGACTGGTTGCTCGACTTCGGCCCCGAGGGCGGCGACGGCGGCGGCGAGATCGTGGCCAGCGGCACGCCCGAACAGGTGGCCGCCAACGGGAAGAGCTGGACCGGGCGCTATCTCAAGGATCTGCTCGCCCGCCACGAAACACGCCGCAAGGGTCGCATCGCGGCGCTGGCGGCCACAGCCACGCGCCCACCGGCGCCTGCGGTCTCCGCAACGAAGGCGAAAGCCGGCGCCAAGGCGAAGGCCGTGCTCGCCGCCGCCGCCAAGCACGGCGGGGCCGAAGTACGGCCACGATTGAAGCGGCGGGCCTAAACGGCGCCCGGCTCGCCCAGCGACGCGGCGATGCGGCGGTAGGCGGCGACGCCGGCCGCCGAGGTCACGACCGAGATAGGCGTACCCACCGCCGCGCTCAGAACCATGGCGATCACCGACGGCCAGGCGAACAGCGCCGGCAGGCTGGTGGCGGCCGGGCGGGTCATGGCGCGGATCGCCTCGATCCCTCCGCCGGTGACCAGCGCCAGGGTGGACGTCAGCGCCGCGACAATGACGAGCGCGAGGAAGTAGATCACCGCCGCGAGTCCCAGCGCGGTCGCATAGACGCCGATCAGCGGCCAGGAGAGCCCGCGCGTCATCTTCCAGGTGTCGAACAGGCGCACGCGCCGCGCGGCGAAGGTGGCGGCCGGGGCGAGCGACAGGCGCACCCCCACGACGATCAGCGTCGCCACGGCGATGGCGAGCACGAAGGCGGCGAGCGGTGGCCCGGCGATCGGCCCGGTCGCCGTGGCCAGCGCCACCAGCATCTGCACCGCCACCGCATAGCCGAGCAGCACGCCCAGGACCATCAGCGCCAGCAGGAGCTGACGCAGCTCGTCCGGGCCGAGGCGCAGGAAGAACAGCCGGTCGCGCACCTGGGGCGCGAACACGGCGCGCACCACCGCGGTGTAGACCACCACCGTGAAGCCGTAGCTCAACACCGTCACCGCCAGCATGGCCGGCCACACCCGCGCGGCGGCCGCGCCTAGGGCGGCGAGCTGCACGGGGCTGAATTGGCCCGGCGGGGTCTGCCCGAGCTTTGACAGCTCCTGCATGCCGGGCAGCGTCAGCAGCATCTGGCCGAGCACCGTGCCCACGAGCAGCCATGCCGCCCACACGCCGACCGCCCATGGCCGCTCGCGTGTGATGCGGAAGCCCTCGAGGGCGCTGTCGATGATGGGGAGGCGGAACATTTCGGCGGCGGCTGCGGGCGAGAGGAGGCCCGGGTCGGCCGTCGAACGCCCTCTAGCCCATCGCGGGCCGATGTGCGCGGGGAAAGCCGCGGCCTACGCCACGGGGCCGAACACCTCGGCGCGCGCATCGCCGAAGCGGCCGCCCGGCACGGCCGCCCCCGATTGCACGATCTGGGCGTAGGCGCTGGCCGGCGCGCCCGCCAGGAGCGCCAGGAAAGGCGGGTAGACCGCGCCGCCGACCAGCAGCTGCACCAGCCGAGCGGGCGTGAAGTAGGCGGCCACGGAGCTCATGTCGGCCCGCAGGACGTTCCCGCTCACCGCGGCGAGGCCACCCGTCGCCAGCGCCACCCCGCTCGACACCACGAGCGTGGCCACGCCGATCAGCGCCATGATCACGAAGGCGAGCAGGTAGGCGCCGAACAGCGGCCAGAATACGCCCTTCGTCAGCCGCCACGAGCCGAACACCCGCACCTGACCGGTGTCGAACGTCAGCGCGCTGGCCAGCGAAAGCCGAACGCCGACCCATACGAACAGGAACAGCATGCCCAGCAGCATCGCCAGCACGAGAACACCGACCAGGAGCCCGATTACGAGGGCGCTCCCGGATCCCACCGCCCCCCGCGCGGAAACCGCCCCGACCACGCCGACGACGCCGATAGTCACGGCCGCGACGATCACCACGGCGAGATAGAGAGCGGCGAACAAGAGCCAGAGCAGGATGAAGAGCAGCCCCTGGCGCAACTCGTCCGCACCTAGCCGCAGGTGGAACCAGCCGCCCTCGGCCGGCCGCAGCAGGGCGCGGTTCATGGCCGCGTAGAAGACCGCGTAGAACACGAGCGAAAGCACCATGGTCAGCAGCCAACCAGGCAAGGCGCCGAGCATGGCGGCGCCCACCACGGCGGGATCGGGCCGCGCACCCGCGTTGGCGAGCGCCGTGAAGGCGGGGCCGCTCACCACCAACAGGCTGACGCTGACCAGGAGGCTGAAGGCCAGCGACACGGCGCCCCAGGCCAGCCAGGTGCGCGGCTCGCGCCGCAGGAGGCGCAGCCCGTCCATCACGGCTTCGGGCGCGTCGATCCGCGGCCGTGCGGCGCCCGCCGGTGTGATGGTCATTCGTCGCCCCTGCTTCAGTCCCCGCGCGAGCCTCGCCCGGCCGCACGCTTCCGGCAAGGCGAACGTGCGGGTAAGACGCGGCGATGAGCGCACCCGTGCACGTGATCGGCGCCGGCCTCGCCGGATCGGAGGCCGCCTGGCGACTGGCCGAAGCGGGCGTGCCCGTGGTGCTGCACGAGATGCGGCCGGGCACAGGCACGGCCGCGCACCAGACGGGGGGCTTCGCCGAGCTGGTGTGTTCCAACTCCTTCCGCTCCGACGACTGGGCGCACAACGCCGTGGGCCTGCTGCACGCCGAGATGCGGGCCTGCGGCTCGCTGATCATGGCCTGCGCCGACGCGAGCCAGGTTCCCGCCGGCGGCGCGCTCGCCGTCGACCGCGAAGGCTTCAGCGCGCGCGTTACCGAGCGCATCCGCACACATCCGCGCATCAGCGTTGTGGAAGGCGAGGTCGCCGGCCTGCCGCCTGCCGACTGGGCGAGCGTGATCGCCGCGACCGGTCCCCTCACCTCGCCGGCCCTGGCGCAGGCCGTGCTCGACATCACCGGCGAGGCTGGCCTGGCCTTCTTCGACGCCATCGCGCCCATCGTGCACGCCGACAGCCTCGACATGTCGGTGGCCTGGCGCCAGTCGCGCTACGATAAGGAGGGGCCGGGGGGCGATGCGGCCGCCTACGTCAACTGCCCCCTGGACCGCGACCAGTATGAGGCCTTCGTGCAGGCCCTGCTCGAAGGGCCGAAGGGCGACTGGAAGGACTGGGAGACCAGCACGCCGTACTTTGACGGCTGCCTGCCCATCGAGGTGATGGCCGAGCGCGGGCGCGAGACGCTGCGCTTCGGCCCGATGAAGCCCGTCGGCCTCACCAACCCGCATCGGCCCGGCGAGAAGCCCTATGCCGTGGTGCAGCTGCGCCAGGACAATGCGCTGGGCACGCTGTTCAACATGGTCGGCTTCCAGACCAAGCTGAAGCACGCCGCCCAGGCCGAGACGTTCCGCACCATCCCCGGGCTGGAAGGCGCGCAGTTCGCCCGGCTCGGAGGCTTGCACCGCAACACCTTCCTCAACAGCCCCAAGGTGCTGGACGCCACCCTGCGCCTCAGGGCCGACCTGCGCATCCGCTTCGCCGGGCAGATCACCGGGGTGGAGGGCTATGTGGAGAGCGCCGCCACCGGCATCCTCGCCGCCCGCTTCGCCGCCGCCGAGCATCGGGGGGAGGCCGCCGCGCCGCCGCCGCAGACCACCGCGCTCGGCGCCCTGCTGCGCCATGTGACCGGCGGCCACCTGGACGGCGGCAAAGGGTCGTTCCAGCCGATGAACATCAACTACGGCCTCCTGCCGCCGATGGAGGCGCCCAAGCGCGACGCGCAGGGCCGCAAGCTCGCGGCGGTGGATCGCGGCCGCGCCAAGAAGCGCGCCATGAGCGAGCGGGCGCTCGCCGACCTCGCGCCGTGGCTAAGCGGTGAAACGCACGCGCAGGCCGCGTGAACGGGCCGCTCCTCGCCGCCGAGCCGCTGGCGCTCGCCACCACCGGCTGGGCCGACTACGCGCTTCTCGACTCCGGCGGCGGCAGGAAGCTCGAGCGCTACGGCCGCTTCACCGCCGTGCGGCCGGAGCCGCAGTGCCTGTGGGCGCCGCGCCTGCCCGACGCCCGCTGGGACGCCGCCGACGCCGTATTCGACCCCGCCGCGGCGCAGGAGGACGAGGACGCCGGCCGCTGGCGTTTCCGCGGCCCCCCACCCCCCGACGGCTTCCCGCTAGCCTGGGGGGCCGCCCAGTTCATGGCCCGCTTCACGGGCTTCCGGCACCTGGCCTTCTTCCCCGAGCAGGCCGCCAACTGGGCCTGGCTCGACGCCGCCGTGCGCGCCGCGGTCGCCCAGGGCGGCGAGGCGCCGCGGGTGCTGAACCTCTTCGGCTACACGGGCGTGGCCAGCCTGGTGTGCGCCGCCGCGGGTGCGCACGTCACCCATGTGGACGCCTCCAAGAAGTCGGTGAACTACGCCCGCGAAAACGCCACCCTCTCGCGGCTCGAACATGCGCCGGTGCGCTGGCTGGTGGAGGACGCGCGCAAGTACGTGGCCCGCGAGGTGCGGCGCGGCCAGCGCTACGACGGGATCATACTGGACCCGCCCAAGTACGGCCGCGGCCCCACCGGCGAAGTGTGGCGGCTGTTCGAAGACCTGCCGGCGCTCCTGGCCGACTGCACGGCGCTGCTCTCCGAGCGCGCCAGCTTTCTGCTCCTCAACGCCTACGCCGCGCGCATCTCGGGCGCCGCGCTGGGCAACGCCCTGGTCGACGCCCTGCCTGGCCGCACCGGCAAGGTCGACTGGGGCGAGCTCGTGCTGGTGGAGGACCAGCCGGACCCCCGCGCGCTCGGCCTCTCCTTCTTTGCCCGCTGGAGCGCCTGATGGGGCCCGTGCCCGGCGCGCGCGAGATCACCAGCCTCGCCAACGACCAGGTGAAGGCCGCCCGGGCGCTCCACCTGCGCAAGACACGCGAGGCGTCAAGCCTGTTCCTGGCGGAGGGCCTGAAGATCGCCGTGGAGGCCATGGACCTCGGCCATGCGCCCCGCACGCTGATGTTCGGCCCGGAAGGCGCCGAGCACCCGCTCCTACGCAAGCTCGCCGCCTACACCCGCGAGCACGGCGGCGAGGTGCTGCAGGTCACCCGCGACATCCTGGCGAAGGTCAGCCGCAAGGAGAATCCGCAGGCCGTCGTCGCCGTCTTCGCCGAACGCCTGCAGCCTCTCTCCGCCCTCGATCCGACGGCCGCGCAGGTGTGGGTGGCGCTGCACCAGGTCCGCGACCCCGGCAACCTCGGCACGATCGTGCGCACCGCCGACGCCGCCGGCTGCGGCGGCGTGGTGCTGGTGGGCGACTGCTGCGACCCCTTCTCCACAGAGGCGGTGCGCGCCACCATGGGATCCATCTTCGCCACGCCGATCTTCACGGCGAGCGAGGCCGAATTCCTGGCGTGGCGACCGGCATGGCCCGGCGCGATGGTGGGCACGCTGCTCACCGCCACCACCGACTTCCGCGCCGCAGACTACGGCCGGCCGACGATGATCCTCATGGGCAACGAGAGCCACGGCCTGCCGCCCGACCTGGCCGGCGCCTGCGACACGGCGGTGAAGATCCCGATGCGCGGCCGCGCCGACAGCCTGAACCTCTCCGTCGCCACCGGGGTGATGATCTACGCCGCCACGGCCGGCGCCTGAACGCGCGTGCCGGTCCTCGGTCAGCCTGCGTTCAACCGCCGACGGCCAAGCTGACATCCGATCTCAGAAGGAAACGCACCGCCATGTCCAAGCCCCTCCTCGTCGCCGCCGGCGCCCTTGCGCTGGTGGCCGCCGCCGGCGCGGCCCAGGCCCAGCCAGACCGCGGTTACGGATATGGGCGCGGCCCCGACACCGAGCGGCCCTACGATCTCGCCGGCCCCGGCGTGCACGTCCTGATCCCCGAGCTGCGCGACACCACGCGCGGCCGCGCCTTCGTGATGCGCGACTTTGACTTCAATCACGACGGCCTGGTCGAGGTGCGCGAAGCCCGCGCCGCCAATCGCGCCTTCCGCGACCCAATGGGCGGCGAGCGCGGCGGCTTCGACCGCGACCGGCGAGGCTACGACGACGACGCCGGTCCTCCGCCCGCGCCCCCGCCGCCCGCGATGCGCGCTTACCATTTCCGGCAGAACCGATACGGCGCGGTGTTCTCCATCGGCGACGTGCTGTTCGAGACCGGCAGCGCGCGCCTGCGCGCCAACGCGCTCGACACGCTGCGGCCGCTGGCGGACTACCTGCGCACCCACGGCGGCCAGCGCCTGCGGATCGACGGCTACACCGATGCGGTCGGCTCGGCGCAGTCCAACCTGATCCTCTCGCGCGACCGCGCCCGCTCGGTAGCCGACGCGCTCTCCGGCGCGGGCATCGACGCCGCGCGCTTCCAGCTGGAGGGCCACGGCGAGGACTCGCCGGTGGCGAGCAACGGCGCGGCCTCGGGCCGCCAGCTCAACCGCCGGGTCGAAGTCACCCTGATCGGCCGGCGCGCCACCGAGTTCCAGTAAGGCCCTGGGCCGCGGGAGACGCGCTCACGTCCCCCGCGGCTTGGCGCGCGTGGTTGGCGCCGCGGCCAACGGGTCCTCGGGCCAGGGGTGGCGGGGGTAGCGGCCCTTCATCTCGCTGCGCACCTCGCGCCACGAGCCGCGCCAGAAACCCGGCAGATCGCGGGTGATCTGCACCGGCCGACGCGCCGGAGACAGCAGGGCCAACGTCAGCGGGGCGCGGCCGCCGGCCAGCATGGGGTGCTCGGCCAGGCCGTAGAGCTCCTGCAAGCGCACCTCGGCCAGCGGTCCGCCCTCCGCCGCATAGTCTATGGCCACGCTCGTGCCGGCGGGCGTGGCGAGGCGGGTGGGCGCGTCGTTGTCGAGCCGGCGCTGCAGATCCCACGGCACGAGCGCCAGCAGCGCGGCCTGCAGGTCGCCGGCGGCGAGCGCGTCCAGCCGCGCGACGCCGGGCAGCAGCGGCGCCAGCCAGGTCTCGAGATCATCGCACAACGCCATGTCCGCGAGGTCGGGCCAGCCGGCCGCCGGCTCCAGCCCCCGCAGGAAGCCGACGCGTGCGCGCAGGCCGGCCGCGGCCTCGCTCCACGGCAGGCGGGCGACGCCGTCTGCGCGCACCCGGGCGAGCATCGCTGCGGCCAGGCGCTCGGGATCGGGCCGATCGAGCCGCCGCTCGGCGACCACCAGCCTGCCCAGTCGCGACACGCGCCGCGCCGTGACGCGGCCTTCGCCGTCGACTTCCACCGCGTCCTCGGTGACGAGGCGGTCAGCAAAGGCCTCCAGCACCTCCGCCTCGTCCAGCGCTGCGGCGGTGACGATGCGGTCACGCACGCCGCCGCCGGCGAGCTCGCCGACCGCGAGCCAGGGCGTGCGGGCGAGCGGGTCGGCGGCGTCGAGCGCAGCGCCGCGGCCGCTCACCAGCCGGAATTCGCCCGGTGCGCCGCGGGCGCGGGCGACCCGCTCCGGGAAGGCCAGGGCGAGGAGGCGCCCGTCGGAATGGGGCGTGGGCGAGGAGCCGCCGCCCGCCGCCTTGGCCCAGCGCGCGGCGAGCGCACGCGCATCGGCGGCGCGGGGGCCGCGCTCGCCCTCCAACCGCCCCAACCGCTCGGTGAGGTCGGCGACGTGGCCGCCCAGGCCGCGCTCGCCCAGGAGGGCGGCGATGCGCGCGGCGCGGAGGCCGGCGCCCAGGCGTGCGCCCTCCAGCACCATATGCGACAGCCGCGGCGCCAGGCCGAAGGCGGCCATGCGCCGGCCGTGCGCGGTGAGGCCGCCCTCGCCGTCGAGCGCGCCAAGCGCGACCAGCAGGCGGCGCGCCTCCGCAAAGGCGCCGACGGGGGGCGGGTCGAGGAAGCGCAGGTCGGCGGGGTCGCGCGCGCCCCATGCCGCCAGCGAGAGCGCCACCCCGGACAAGTCGCTCTCGGCGATTTCGGGGGTGGCGAAGGGAGTGAGGCCGCGGGTCTGCGCCTCGTCCCACAGCCGGTAGCAGACGCCCGGCGCGGTGCGGCCCGCGCGCCCGCGGCGCTGGTCGGCGGCGGCGCGGCTGACCCGCACGGTCTCCAGCCGGGTAAGGCCGCTCGCCGGATCAAAGCGGGGCGCGCGCGCGAAGCCGCCGTCCACCACCACGCGCACGCCCTCCAGCGTCAAGCTCGTCTCCGCGATGGAGGTGGCCAGCACCACCTTGCGGCGGCCGGGCGCGGCGGGCGCCACCGCGCGGTCCTGCTCGGCCGGGTCGAGGGCGCCGTAGAGAGGCGCCACGTCGATGGACGAGTCGCGAACGGTCTCGGCCAGGCGCTCGGCGCAGCGGCGAATCTCGCCCTGACCGGGCAGGAAGGCGAGGACGCCGCCCTGCGCCTCCGCAAGCGCCCGGCGCACCGCGCGGGCCACATCGTCCTCGAGGCGCAGCGCGGGGTCGCGGCCGAGATAGCGGGTCTCGACCGGAAAGGCGCGGCCGAGGCTCTCGATCATCGGCGCCTCTCCCATGAGCCGCGCCAGCGCCGCGCCGTCGAGCGTGGCCGACATCGCCAGGAGCCGCAGGTCGGGGCGCAGCACGGCCTGTGCGTCCAGCGCGAAGGCCAGGCCCAGGTCGGCGTCGAGCGAGCGCTCGTGCGCCTCGTCGAACAGCACCGCCGCGACACTTTCGAGCGTCGGGTCGTCGAGGATCATGCGCGTGAAGACGCCCTCGGTGACCACCTCCACCCGCGTGGCGGCCGAGACGCGCGACTGCAGCCGCACGCGGAAGCCGACCGTGTCGCCCACCGGCTCTCCCAGCGTCTGCGCCATGCGCGTCGCGGCCGCGCGCGCGGCCAGTCGGCGCGGCTCCAGCACGATCAGCTTGCCGCCCGCCGCCCACGGCTCGTCGAGCAGGGCCAGCGGGACCACCGTGGTCTTGCCTGCGCCAGGAGGAGCCACCAGCACAGCGTTCGGCCCGCTGCGGAGCGCCGCGCGCAGGGCCGGCAGGGCGTCGTGGATAGGGAGCATGGAGGCGGGCATCCTAGGCGGGTGCGCCCCGCTCTGCGACGGCGTGGTGCTTGACCCTGCCGTCACGCGCACGTCACCTACGCTGTGACACCGTTCCTCGCCCTCCGGCGGCGGGCGAGGTGGCGGAGGGTTGCCGTTTGGATTGGCGCGTAAAGCCGCTGGACGCCATCGTGGCGACCGCGGAGAAGAAGTCGCTGCAGCGCTCGCTCGGGCCGGTGCAGCTCACCCTGCTGGGAATCGGCGCTGTGATCGGCACCGGCATCTTCGTGCTCACCGCGGCCGCGGCGCAGAAGGCCGGGCCCGGCATGATGGTCTCGTTCATGGTCGCAGGCGCGGTCTGCGCCGTGGCGGCGCTGTGCTACGCCGAGCTGGCCTCGATGGTGCCGGTGGCGGGCTCGGCCTACACCTACTCGTACGCGGTGATGGGCGAGCTGGTGGCTTGGCTCGTGGGCTGGGCGCTGATCCTGGAATACGCGCTGGGCGCGAGCGCGGTGGCGGTCGGCTGGTCGGGCCATATCGTCGGCTTCTTCGACAACATGGGGGTGCACATACCCCATGCGCTGACGGTGGGGCCGCTGATCCAGCTCGGGTTCATCCGTGGCGGCGAGGCCGGCGGGATGCTCAACCTGCCGGCGGTGATCATCACACTGCTGGTGACCTCGCTGCTGGTGATCGGCACCAAGGAGAGCGCCTCGGCCAACGCCGTGCTGGTGGCGATCAAGGTGGCCGCACTGTGCCTCTTCGTGGTCATCACCGTGCCGCTGGCGCTCGGCCACATCAACAACTTCAAGCCGTTCACGCCGAGGGGCTGGGGCAACCCGCTCAGCTCGGAGGGCACCGGCGTCATGGGGGCGGCCGCCTCCATCTTTTTCGCCTACGTGGGCTTCGACGCCGTCTCGACCGCGGCCGAGGAGACGAAAAACCCGCAACGCAACGTGCCCATCGGCCTGATCGGATCGCTTCTGATCTGCACGGTGTTCTACCTGCTGGTGTCGGGCGGGGTGATCGGCTCTACCGGCGCCCAGCCGCTTATCAACCCGGCGACGGGCAAGTACTTCGCCGACGGATCGCCCGCGCTGTACGACTCCGCCGCCTGCCACAGCCTGCATGCGCCGCTGGTCTGCTCGAAGGAGGCGCTGGCCTACGTGCTGCGCGAAGTGAACCATCCGTTCATGGGCCAGCTCGTCGCGCTGGCGGCGACCATCGCCCTGCCGTCGGTCGTGTTGCTGATGATGTTCGGCCAGACGCGAGTGTTCTTCGTGATGGCGCGTGACGGCCTTCTGCCCGGAAAGCTGTCGGCGGTGCATCCGCGCTTCAAGACGCCGTGGGTGATCACCATCGTCACTGGCGTGATCGTGGCCATCGCCGCGGCATTCCTGCCGGTGGGCCAGCTGGTCGACTACTCCAACGCCGGCACACTGTTCGCCTTCGCCGCGGTCTCGCTTGGGGTGTTGATCCTTCGGATCACCGACAAGACCCGCAAGCGGCCGTTCCGCACCCCGCTGGTATGGGTGGTGGCGCCGTTGTCGATCCTCGGCTGCGTGGTTCTGTTCATGAGCCTGGCGATCGAGTCGAAGCTCGTCTTCTTCACCTGGGCGGCCATCGGCCTGGTGATCTACTTCATCTACGGCTTCCGCCACTCCAACGTGGCGCGCGGGGTGATCGACTCCGACGACCTCGACGGATCCGACACGGGCCTTTCGACCAAGTGACCTTCCGCGGCGATGCACGCCTTCGCGTGTGTCGCCGCGGACATACGCCGACAGCGATGTTCTGGCATGCCCGGCGCCATGACCGACACGCTTGAGAGCGCGCCAGAGGGCCACGCCCGCATCGTCGTGGTCGACGACGACCCCGGCATCCGCGAGACCATCTCGGAATTCCTGCAGGGCCACGGCTACGTCACCGACGTCGCAGCCGACGCTGCGGGCCTGTCGCGCGCCCTGCAGGCGGGCGCCACCGATCTCGTGGTGCTCGACGTCATGCTCCCGGGCGAGGACGGCCTGGCCATCTGCCGGCGGCTGACCGCGCTGGAGAACGGGCCGGCGGTGGTGATGCTCTCGGCCATGGGCGAGGACATCGACCGCATCGTCGGGCTGGAGCTCGGGGCCGACGACTACCTGCCCAAGCCCTGCAACCCTCGCGAACTCCTGGCGCGCATCCGCGCAGTGCTGCGCCGCAGGGGCGAGCGACCTGCCGAGGGGGGGCCGGCAGCGGGGGCGCGGTGCGAGTTCGTCGGCTGGAAGCTCGACCTCGTGCGGCGCGAGCTGAAGAGTCCGGCAGGCGTCGTCGTGAACCTCTCCGCCGGCGAGTTCGGCCTTCTGCGCGTGTTCGTGGAGCGCCCGCAGCGCGTGCTGACCCGTGACCAGCTGCTCGACCTCGCCCGAGGGCCCGACAACGACGCCTATGACCGCGCCATAGACGTGCAGATCAGCCGCCTGCGCCGCAAGCTCGAGGAAGGCGGCGGGGGCGGCGATCTGATCCGCACCGTGCGCAACGAGGGCTACATGTTCACCGCGGCCTGCAAGTGAGCGCGAGCGCCGCGCGTCGACGCCCGCGGCGCTCGGCTTCGCTGTTCGTGCAGCTGTTCGCGCTCATCGTGCTCAGCCTGTTCCTGGCGCAGGCGATCAACCTGGCCATCGTCTACCTGCTGCCCGCACCGCCGCCCGAATTCTTCCGCACCGCCGAGGTCGCCGCCGCACTCAAGGCGGGAGGGGCGCCCGTGACGACGCCCACCGGCCGCACGCTGCGCGCCACACTGCGCGCCACGCCCGACCTGCATGGCGCCGCGCGGCCCAACCCGGTCTCGGAGATCCTGCGCGAAGACCTCGCCGCCCAGCTGGCGACGCCGGTCGAGAGGGTGCGGCTGAAGCTCCTGGAAGGAAACCGCTTCCCCGGCCGCCGTCCCGTCCGCGCCCTGCAGCGCCAGCTGGGCGACCCACGCCTGGGGCATGGCGCCCCGCGCTTCATCGTCTCGCCCTTCGAGGCCGACGTGCAAGGGCGCGACGGTCGCTGGTGGGTGCTGCGCGACGAGGACACGGGGCTCCTCTCCGGCTGGCAGCAGCGGATTTTCCTCTGGTTCGCCCTCAGCGCGGTCGCCCTGGCGCCGGTGGCCTATCTGTTCGCGCGCCGCCTCTCCTCGCCCATCGCCAAGTTCGCCGCCGCCGCAGAGCGCCTGGGTCGCGACCCGGGCGCGCCGCCGGTGACGGTGACCGGCTCCTCGGAGATCGAGACGGCGGGGGCGGCGTTCAACGACATGCAGGAGCACCTGCGCCGCTACGTGGCCGATCGCACCACCATGATCGGGGCTGTGGCGCACGACCTGCGCACGCCGCTGACCCGCCTGCGCTTCCGCATTGAGACCGCGCCCGATCCCATGCGTCTGAAGATGATCGCCGACATCGACGAGATGGAGCGCATGATCGCCTCCACCATGGCCTTCGTGCGCGACACCGCAGGCTCGCCCGAGCGGCGGCCGCTCGAGCTGTCCTCGCTGGTCGAGGCCGTGGCCGACGAGATGGCCGAGACGGGGCTCGACGTCTCCGCCCAGACCGGCGCGCCCGTGATCGTCGACGGGGATGTGCTGGCGCTGCGGCGGCTCTTCGCCAACCTCCTCACCAACGCGGTGAAGTTCGGCGTCCGCGCCCGGGCGCGCGTATACGCCGACGCCGAGGGAGCGGTCGTGGAGATCGACGACGACGGGCCCGGCGTGCCGGAGAACCAGCGCGAACAGGTGTTCGAACCCTTCCATCGCGGCGAGCCCTCACGTTCGCGCGAGACGGGGGGAGCAGGCTTGGGGTTGGCGGTGGTGCGCTCCATCGCGCGCGCCCACGGCGGTGACGCCGAACTTATCAATCGCGTGGGAGGTGGCCTGCGTGTGCGCACCCGCCTCCCGCTGTCCACCGCCGCCTGAGGTCGAGCCGCATGCGAACCGCCGCCCGCGCCTGCCTCGTCGCCCTCCTCGGGGCCCTCGCCGGCGCGGCGTGCGCCGGAGGTGAAGCGCCATCGGGCGATCCCCGCGGCTTCGGCGGCTCGGACGCCCCCGGTCAGGGGCGCGACGGCGGCTACGGGCGGCTAAACGTCTTCATCAGCCCCTCCGGAGAGCCCTTTCACGGAGATCGGGACGGCGCTTACGCCTCCGCCGCCTGGTTCGCGCGCGCCGATGTCGACCACGACGGCAAGCTCACACTCACCGAGTTCCAGTCGGACGCGCTGCGCGCTTTCATGATCTACGACACCAACGGCGACGGTCTGGTCGACGCCTTCGAGATCCAACATTACGAGCAAGTCACCGCGCCGGAAATCCTCCCAACGATCGACGGACTTCGCGCCGGCGAAGGCATGGACGGCAGTCTGTTCAAATCTCGCGGAGCGGGGCGGCGCGAAGTCGGGCAGAACACGCGTTCTCACCGGCAGATCGCCACCGATCGCGAATCTCAAGGTGGAAGCCTCTACGGCATGCTTGCCGAGCCCGAGCCGCTCACCGCCGCCGACGCCGACCTTTCCGGCTCAATCACTCGGGCCGAGTGGCTGGTGCGAACGGACCGCCGCTTCGCACTGCTCGATGTCTCAGGCCAGGGCTATCTCACACTGTCCATGCTGCCCCAGCCGCGGGCTCAGATATTGCTGGAGCGTCGACGCGTACGCGACGCCGACGCTGCACGCCGCGGCGCAGCACACCATTAGGACGAAACCGTCAGCGTCGCGTCAAAAGGACGCCAAGGACGACGCCAGCGGCGAAGGCCGATGCGGCCGACACGCCTACCGCGATGAAGGGCTTGGTCTGTACGGTGTCACGTAGGACATCGGACTGATCGGCTGCCCAATCCCTGGCCGCAGACGACGCATCGGCCACGCGCCGCCTGACATCATCGGTCGTCGAATTAGCCTTCTCACCGAGGCTGGATGCGGTCGACTTGGCGTCCTCCGCGATCCGAGAAGCCGCCGACGCGGCTTGGTCGGCGGTTTTATCGGCCGCTTTCTCGACGTTGCGCGCGGTGGAGGAGGTGGCATCGGCCATGACGAGGGCTCCGCAGGGATCGGATGAAGACGCCCGACGTAACCAGCGCGGCGCCCGGCGGTTCCGCGTCTACCCAGCCCCAACGGCCTCGCGCGGGCTGTGGAAGAACAGCGCCTGACCTACCAGCGCCCGCACCGTCTCCTCACGGAAGGGCTTGGTCACCAGGAAGGCGGGCTCCGGCCCCTCCCCCGTCAGCAAGTGCTCGGGGAAGGCGGTTATGAAGATCACCGGAACATCGTTGTGCCTGAGGATGTCGCGCGCCGCGTCCATGCCATTGGAGCCATCCGCCAAGCGGACGTCGGCGAGAATGAGGCCGGGGCGCCGCTCCCCCGCCAGCTTGACCGCCTCATCACGCGTCGCGGCCACGCCCAGGACCGTGTGGCCGAGCTCGCATACTACGCGAGTGAGATCGAGCGCGATGATGGGCTCGTCCTCGATGATCAGGACATCGGTGGCGAGCTGACTTCCCAATTCCGCCTGCGCTTCGGCCAAACGCTCCCCAAGCACTTCCGGCGAAACCTCCATGATCAGTGCGGCCTCCGATGGGGTGAAGCCCTCCATCGCACACAGAAGCAGCGCCGCGCGATGTTCGGACGAGAGCGTCTGCAGTCTGCGGTCTGCGTTGCCGGCTTCCGCAAAACCTCCGCCGGCGGGATGGTCACGCCACGTGCGATGCAGGGCGCGGAACAACGCCAGACGAAGCGGGAGGTCGCCGTCGAGCTGGGCGGGGTCGGCAAGCAGACCTTCCATCGCGGCCTGTACGAGCAGGTCTCCAGGAGCTTGGTCGCCGGTGAGGGCGCGGGCGAAACGGCGCATATACGGCGCCTGGCGGGCGATCTGCTTGGCGGCCATAGAATCCTCAGCCGGCTCCCGGACAGCCGCCGGACCACCCTGCGCCTCATTCACTCCGCCGGGACGGAGGATCGCCGAAAAACGACCGAATTTGCTCACGGTTCCCGGCCCCATGCCCCTTGGCCACCCGTGTCGCACGCGCCGCCGCGCCGCGCGCGGCGGCGAAACATCGCGCTCACATCCCCATCAGCGACCCCACGATGTTGATGCCCAGCGCCAGCACCAGCGTGTTGAAGGCGAAACTCAACATGGCGTGCACGGTGATCAGGTTGCGAAACGAGGTGTTCGTCAGCGAAAAATCCGACACCTGGAAGCAGCAGCCGACGCAGATCGCCATGTAGATGAAGTCGGCGTAGGTGCTCGGCGGATCGCCCTGGAACTGAACGCCGCCGTCAATCTCGCCGTCGTCATCGCGGTCGCCGAAGTAGTGATGCGCATAGTGGACTGTGAACAAAGTCTGCACCACCATCCAGCTCAGCACGATGGTTAGGATCGACATCACGATCAGGAGGCCGCCGGTGGAATGGGCATGCGCGGCCTTGGCTTCGCGCTGTGCAACTACGATTGCACCGAAGCTGAAAGCGACGCAGGCGAGCACAATGCTCATGATGACCGCGCGGTTTTCGTCCTCCGTCTTCGCGTTTCTGCGGACGTCGCACTCGCTGCTGTTGAGAAGCATCGAGGCCGACAGCGCCAGATAAAGCGCGGCGGCGGTATCCCAGCCGACCAGCGACGCTGCGCCCGGCAGGAGCCCCCCCCGTTGCGCTGCGAGCCCGGCCACGACCCCGGCGCCCCCCGCCGCGAAGGTGCGCCATCGCCTCCGCAACAACCCCACTAGCCGCACGGCCGTCTCCTCGTCACGTCCCACTGCTATGGTGATTCACGCCCCGCCCCGATGCGAACCAACGCCGCGGGCAGGCGTTCGATGAGAGACCCGACGACTTTCACCCAGGAGCATCCATGTCAGAGCCCTTCGTCACGCCGCAGCCCGGGCCGGACATGCCATCGGGGCCGGAAATCGATCCTGCCGGCGCGCCCATGGAGGCGCCCGACGTGGGTCCCGCGCCGGATAGCGACCCCGCAGATCGACCAGTTGACGGGTCGGTGATGGCCACTGGCGACGACCGTCCAGGTTGACGCGGTGCGTCACGGCGCACTGGAACCCCTGGCATGACAGCCTGTTACTCGAACGAAGCGGCCTTCAGGTCGCGCAGTCCCCAAGGAGAGCATCGATGGCCACGAGTGTAACGTCCGCCGCCGGCTCGACCAGGAAGTCCAACCGCGGGTTCGCCTCGATGGACCCCGAAAAGCAACGCCAGATAGCCCGCAAGGGCGGCGAGAGCGTACCTAACGAGAAACGCTCTTTTTCGCAGGATCGCTCGCTCGCCGCCGCCGCAGGTCGCAAGGGCGGCGAAGCTTCGCAGGGGGCTCGGCGCAAGCCAACATGAACGCTCGTCTGCCAGGTGGACTGGCGGTTCGCCTGACGTGTTATCGCAAGCGAGTCCATGTCTGCGTCTTGCAGAGGGGGAAGATGATACATCCCCGCAACTTCAGCGTTTCGGCGTCGATTAAAGTGACCGTGCCCGAATAGGTTCCGCCGTCGGCGGGGTTGTAAACTCGCCCTTTCCATACGGCTGGTCCCCCATGCATGTCTTCGAACAACGCCACGCCTTTGATCAGCCGATCTCGAAGAGCAGGGTTTTTATTGTAGACGTCCTTGATCATCGGGTCGGCGACGATCCTTTTTGAACTCACCACCCGGCCACAGACGCTCACACCGCAGTCGGACACCTCGACGACCCCGCCGTCTTCGGCCGTTCGCCAACTGCCGCTCGCAGGTGATGCGGCGGCGCTCCCGGCGGCGAGCAATGTGATCACAGCCACACCCAGCCAGTTCGACCTTCTCATGTCTCACCCTTTCGACGACGGCGGCGCGCCGGTGGTCGCCCGAGCGTCACGCTCCGGCGACCAGCGCGATCCACGCGGCCTCGTCGATCACCTTGACGCCCATTTCCGCCGCCGTCTTCAACTTCGAGCCTGCGCCCGGTCCCGCCACTACGAGATCGGTGCGCCGCGACACCGATCCGGCGACCTTGGCGCCGAGCCGCTCGGCCTGCGCCTTCGCCTCGTCGCGCGTGAGCTGCTCGAGCGTCCCGGTGAAGACCACCGTCTTGCCGGCGACAGCCGTGTCGGTCTTCGGCCGTTCAGCCGGCAGAATGTCGAGCTGGGCGGCGAGGTCGTCGGCCATCTCGCGGCTGTGGGGCTCGGCGTAGAAGTCGGCGAGGGCGCTCGCCGCAACTTCGCCTACCTGCCCCACGCCGGCGAGTTCGCGGAAGGCCTCGTTGGGTTGGGCGTCGGCCAGCGCGCGCGCCGCCGCCGCCACGCCGGGCCAATCCCCGAAGCGCTCAGCCACTGAGGTCGCAGAAGGCTTGTTCAGCCGCGGCATGGCCAGCCGCACTTTCTCAACCAGGGGCGCGTCGGGCCACGGATCTTCCGCCAAGGCTGCGCCGCCGAATTCGGCGAGGGCGGCGATCACCGCCGGCCGCAGGTCTCCCTGCACCTCCGTGGCGGCCCGCCCGGCGCGTGCGCGCCTCACAGCCTCGCGCCAGGCGTCGTACGCCCCGTAGTGGCGTGCCAGCAGCGCGGCGGTCTGCTCGCCGACGTGCCGCACGCCGAGCGCGTAGATGAAGCGCTCCAAGGCGACCACCCGGCGCGCCTCGATGGCGGCTTGCAGGTTGGCGAGGGAGGTCTCGCCGTAGCCGTCCACCCCCTGCAGCACGGCGAGCTTCGCCGCGTCGGCGGCGAGGCGGAAGATGTCGGCCGGCCCCGTGATCAGGCCCTGGTCGAGGAACAGCTGCAGCTGGCGCTCGCCCAGTCCCTCGATGTCGAAGGCGCGACGCGAGACCACGTGCTTGAGGTGCTCCAGCCGCTGGAAGGGGCAGGCGAACTCGCCCGTGCAACGTCGCACCACGCTCTCGGCGCCGGAGTGCGTCTCCTCCTTCACCACCGGCGTCTCCAGGGCGCAGGGGCAGCGCGCGGGGAAGGCGAAGGGCTGGGGGCCCGTCGCGGAGCGGTCGGGATCGACCGGGCCTAGCACCTGGGGGATGACGTCGCCGGCGCGCTGGATCAGCACCACGTCGCCGATGCGCACGTCCTTGCGGGCGATCTCGTCGGCGTTGTGCAGGGTGGCGTTGCGCACCACCACGCCGCCCACCGTCACCGGGCGCAGCTTGGCCACGGGCGTCAGCGACCCGGTGCGCCCGACCTGGATGGCGATGTCCTCCAGCACCGTGCGCGCCTGCTCGGCCGGGAACTTGTGGGCGATGGCCCAGCGCGGGACGCGGCCGACGGCGCCCAGGCGGGCCTGCCAGTCCAGCCGGTCGACCTTGTAGACGACGCCGTCGATATCGTAGCCGAGGTCGGGGCGCAGGCGCTGCAGCTGCGCATACTCCGCCGCCAGCGCGGCCTCGCATTCCACCCGTCGGCTCAGCGGGTTCACGCGGAACCCCCAGGCGGCGAGCTTGGCCAGCGCCTCGGCCTGCGTCTGCGCGAAGGCGGCTGAGGCCTCGCCCCAGGCGTAGGCGAAGAAACGCAGGGGGCGCGTGGCGGTCACCGCGGGGTCGACCTGGCGCAGCGAGCCGGCCGCGGCGTTGCGGGGATTGGCGTAGGCGCGCGCCGGCCGGCCCTCGGCGAGCGCCGTCTCGGCGGCGGCGTTCATGGCGGCGAAGTCGGCGTGGCCGATATAGACCTCGCCCCGGATCTCTATGCGCTCGGGCCAGCCCTCCCCCGCCAGGCGGCGCGGCAGCTCGACCTCGGGCAGGGTGAAGAGGTTGGCCGTCACGTCCTCGCCGGTGCGCCCATCGCCGCGCGTGGCGCCCTGCACCAAGCGGCCGTGCTCGTAGCGGATGTTGGCGGAGAGACCGTCGATCTTGGGCTCGGCGGTGAAGGCCAGCGGGGTCGCGGCGTCGAGCTTGAGGAAACGGCGGATCCGCGCGGTCCATTCCGCCACGTCCGCATCGGAGAAGGCGTTGTCGAGCGACAGCATGGGCACGCCGTGCGTCACCGGCTGGAACTGGGTCGAGGACGCCGCCCCCACTCGCAGCGACGGCGAGTCGGGCCGCACGAGATCGGGGAAGCGCGCCTCGAGCGCTGCATTGCGGCGCTTCAGCGCGTCGTAGTCCGCGTCGCTGACGCTCGGCGCATCCTCGGTGTGATAGGCGAGGTCGTGGGCGGCCAGCGCATGCGCCAGCCGCGCCAGCTCCTCGGCGGCGGAAGCGATGTCGAGCGCCTCCAGGTCAGTCTCGGCCATGCGCCCTCCCCGCGCTTCGCACACGCCACGGAAGCGGGGGCGCGCGCAAGCCTGGCGCCTCAGAGACCGCGCGACGCGGCGCGCTCGGGCGGGGCCCGGCGCCTGTGCGCGGGCGCGCCGGGCTCGCCGGGCTCGCCGAGGGGAATGGCCGCCAGTCCCGCCGCCGCGGCCGAGATCGCCGCGATCGCGAACAGACCCGCGACGTCGCCCCGCGCCACGCCCGGCGTCGCCAGGGCGAGCGCCGGCGCCAGCATCTGCGGCAGGGTGTAGGCGAGGTTGAGCAGGCCGAGGTCACGCCCCAGGCTGCGGCGCGCGGGCAAGAGGCCCAGCCACAGCTGCGCGTCGGAGGCCTGCTGCACGCCGTTGGCCACGCCCAGGAGCGTGAAGGCGCCGACCAGCGCCACTCCCCTTCCCGCGAAGAGGAAGGCGACCATCGCCCCCACCCAGGCCCCGGCCGAGAGCCAAGCGCCCAGCCGTCGGTCCAGCCCCCGCGCCACGGCGCGCGCGGTGGCCAGGGCGGCGGTCATGTGCATGATCGACGCGAAGGCGGTCAGCTCTGAGACCTTCACCGCCGCGTGGGCCGCGCCGATCCCCTGCTCGGCCGCCAGCCGGAACACGAGGTAGGGCCCGCTCAACGTTGCGGAGAGCGCGAGCCCGAAGCGCCAGGCCCACAGCCAGCCCAGGCCGCCGGTCGCGGGCCTCGCGTCCTGCGGCGCCCGGGTGTCGGGAACGACGGGCGGTGCGGTCGCGATCTCGGGCGCCGTGCGCACGAACGGCAGGATCAGCGCCGCGCATGCCGCGGCGATGGCGATGTAGGGCGCGGGTCCGAAGGCGACCAGCGAGGCCACCAGCCCCGCCCCGAGGAGGTTGGCCAACGGCTGCGCCATGCCTGCGGCGCCTGCGGCGAGGCCGGCGGGGCGGCGCAGATAGCGTTCGGCGATCATGGCGGTGAGGGGCGACATGATCAGGTTCACCGCCACCTGCAGCCCGATCAGCGCAGCGGCGAGCGCCACCAGGCTCTGCGCCGCGGCCATGCCCGCATAGCTCGCCGCCAGCGCCACGAGACCGGCGAACAGCCAGGCGCGGCGGTCCACGCGCCCGCGCCAGCGGTCGCTGAGCACCCCGATCGTGACGTTGGCCACACTGGCCACCACCGCGCCGGCCAGGGTGGCCAGGCTGAAGGCGGTGACCCCGTCGGTGCGGCCCAATGCCTCCATCCGCATGGGCAGAAGGATGGCCAGGAGCGGCGTGTAGCTGAGCTTCATCCCCACGTCGGCCGCGACCAGCGCCACGGCGGAGCGGCCAGAGGCGGGGAGCCTCATGGCGCCTCTCGACAAGGCGCCGGTCCCGTCGACTCCCGCACCATCAGCGTGAAGGCGAGCGATCGCTCGGGCGCATCGCCGGCGAGGAGATCGGGGCCGACCACGAGGTCCACGGCGGCGGCGGCCAACTCGGCCTTAGGCTGGCGGATGGTGGTGAGCTGCGGCCAAACCACGCGCGCGCCGGGCGTGTCGTCGAAGCCCGCCACCGACAGCGCCTCCGGCGTGGCGATCCCGCGCCGGGCGGCGAGCGACAGCACGCCCAGCGCCATGTCGTCGTTGGAGGCGAAGATGGCCGTCGGCGGGTCGGCGAGGGCGAGGAGCCGTTCCGCCGCCGCCACGCCGGTGAGGAAGGTGAAGGCGCCCGGCGCCTCCAGCTTCACGTCGGGCGCCAACCCCGCTGCGGCCAGGGCGGCGCGATAGCCCTCCAGCCGCAGGTGGCTCGCCCCGTGGCCCGCCGGACCGCGGACGAAGCCGATCCGCCGATGGCCCAGCGCCACGAGGTGCGCGGTCATCTCGAACGCGGCGGCGCGATCGTCCATCCACACCGTGGGCGAGCGATCCGGATCACCGTCCGGCGCGATGCGGGCGTAGGGCACGCCCAGCGCCTCCACGACCGCTAGTATACCGGCGTGGTCGCAGGTCGGCGGCGGCAGGATCACGCCTTCGAGCCGCAAGGAGCGGATCGCCGCCTGGAGGTCCTGAGCCGCGGTGGGGGAGTGCGTGTCGACGCTCTCCATCACCAGATGGTAGCCGCGCTCGCGGCAGCGATCGAGCGCGCCCATGTGCACGCCCACGCCGTAAGCGGAGGCCGGGTCCTCGATGAAGAGCCCCAGCAGATACGATCGCCGCCCCGACAGGGCCCGCGCCGCGGCGTTGGGCGAGTAGCCCAGCTCGCGAATTGCGGCGAGCACGCGCTCGCGCGTGTCGTCGACCACATGACGCTCGCCGTTGACCACGCGCGACACCGTCTTGAACGACACGCCGGCGCGCGCGGCGACGTCGCGGATGGTGACGGTGGAGGCGGGGGAGGACGGCACGCGGGGCAGGATCCAAAGCGCTGTGCACACGATTGCGTGCGTCTTCGAGCTGTGACCCGTCCGCCTCGTGGCGCAAGACCCACGACCGCAAGTGGCGCACTGTGCGCTCAGCCCCGCGAGCGGGCCGAGCCGCGAAGGCTCGACGGCGCGGCGCGGCTGCGCTCATACTGACGCATGGCGACTGACATCGACAGCTTCGATCTCGACGCCGCCGGGGTGCGTCGCTCCACCGGCGACCTGCGCGCCTTCTCAAGCGCCTTGGCCACGCGGCTGGAGGGCGCGCTGCCCGACCGGGTCGTCGTCAAGCGGGTGCGCGACGGGCTGTTCAGCAGAGAAAGCCACGTCTCCGAGATCGAGGTCAGAGGCGAGCGAGCTGTCCACCGGCTGACGTTTACGCACGGCGGAGTGAGCGCCACGCGCGCCAAGTCGGTCCGCGGCGTGGTCATCAGCACGGCTGCGGTGAGCGCGAAGGACTGGCTGGCGGGCGTGCGCGACGAGGTGCAGGCCCTGGCTGACGCCGGCGGCTCGGCGGTCGACGTGCTTCACGGCTTTCTCTGAGCGCACGAGGGAACGGCGGGCATGTCCTTGGGATCGCTCTTCGGCCGCGGCGGCGGGTCGACCGCCGCCAACGCGGCGCAGGCCGAAGCGACGGCGCGGCTGGCGGCATGGGAAACGGCGCTGACGAGCGGCCGCCTGCCGCCCTTCGTGCAGGCGCGGCTGGAGTCCGCCGCCGCCGGTCGCACGCCGTGGATATCGACGATGACGCCGGCGGAGCTTCTGCTGGCCGGCAGCCACGGCGTGCGCCCCGTCGCCACGGTGAGCGGCACCTGCTGGTATCAGTACGGCCGCAGCTGGACGGAGGGCCACGCGGCGGGCTGGGCCAGCGCGTTGGCCCGGATCAAGGCGGAGGCCGTGGCCTGCGGCGCCTCGGCGGTGGTGGACGTGAAGATGCGCACGGTGCAGGGCGCGGACGGTCCCAGCATGGACTTCACCCTTCTGGGCACTGCGGTGCGCATCGGCTCACTGCCGCCCAACCCCGATCCGGTCGTCGCCACCGTTCCTGCGCTGGAGTTCGTACGCTTGTTGGAGATGGGCGTGGTTCCGGTAGGGCTGGCGGTGGGCGCGCGCTACGACTGGCTCACCGACGCCGGGCGGCAGGCCGGCGGCGCGGGCTCGTGGACCAACCGACCCCTCTCAACCCTGGGCGCGTTCTGGGAGCGGGTGCGCCGCGCCGCCCACCACGAGCTGAAGAAGGACGTCGCGCGCCAGGGCACGGGCGTGCTCGCCCACACCCAGTTCGGCCAGCTGCTCAAGCAGGAGGGCGGCGAGAACAACCCCGACCGCTACCTCGGCCGCCACATCGTGATCGGCACGGTGGTGCAGACCCACGCGCGTGACGGCGTGCCCCACCACATCCGCACGGTGGTCGACATGCGCGACGATCTCTCGCCCCTGCTCGGGGCCAAGCTCCAGAGCGGCGGCGCCTACGGGCTCAACGACCAGGAAGGCGTGATCTGATGACGGCGACCGACGCGATCCCCCAGCACGCGCTGGAGCGCCTGAAGGGGCTGCGAAGCGCCAACCATCCGGGGGGCGTGTTCACTTCCGACTTCTCGGTCAACGAGTTCCTGCTGGTGCGCAAGGCGGGCTTCGAGCCGGTGGGCCTTTGCGTCGGCTCCTGCATCTACCACCTGGGAATCCAATACGCCGGGTGGAACAAGAACCAGGAGATGGATGTGCTCTCCCAGGCGATGTACCACGCACGGGAGCTGGCCATGTCGCGCATGCGCACCGAGGCCGCAGACATGGGCGCCGACGGCGTCGTGGGCGTCCGGCTGGAGGTCAAGCGGCTGGAGTGGGACTCCAATGTGCTGGAGTTCGTGGCCATCGGCACCGGTGTGGTGCATGCCCAGGGGCACACCACCTTCAAGGGGCCGAAGGGCCAGCCCTTCACCTCGGATCTCTCCGGCCAGGACTTCTGGACCCTGCTCCACGCCGGCTATCGCCCGCTGGAGATGGTCATGGGCTCCTGCGTCTACCACGTGGCGCACCGGGGCATGTTCAAGACGCTGGGCAGCGTCGGCCAGAACGTCGAGCTGACCAACTTCAGCCAAGCTCTCTACGATGCGCGCGAGATCGCCATGGAGCGGATGCAGAACGAGGCTGCCGAAGCCAAGGCCGAGGGTGTGGTCGGCGTCATCCTTCACGAAGGCAGCCACAACTGGCAGCCGCACGTGATCGAGTTCTTCGCGGTGGGCACCGCCGTGCTGCCCATCGACACCGAGCGCGACGCCTCGACCATCCCCGATCCCCAGCTCGTGCTATCGGTCAATAGCTGAAGCTCGCGCAGAAGGAACCGACGCCATGAGCATACTGGGCCGCGTCTCCGACATCTTCCAGTCCAAGACGCACAAGCTGCTGAACTCGCTGGAAGACCCCAACGAGCAGCTCGACCTCTCCTACGAGAAGATGCTGACGGGGGTGCAGGAGACCAAGCGCCACCTGGCCGATGTGGTGGCCCAGCAGAAGTCGCTGGAGCGCCAGATCGCCGCCTCCGACAAGGAGGGAGAGGGCGCGCAGGCCGACGCCCGCCTGGCTGTGCAATCGAACCGCGACGACCTGGCGCGCGCCGCCCTGGTCCACCGCCAGCGCGTGCTGGACACTCGCGCGACGCTCGTCGCCGCCCACGACGCCATCACCCCGCAGGTCGACAAGCTCGCGGGCTACCTGCAGCAGCTGCAGGACCGCATCGAGCGCTTTCGCACGCAGAAGGACACGATGAAGGCCAGCTACACCGCGGCCCAGGCGCAGGTGAAGGTCACCCAGTCGATCACCGGCGTAGGCGATAAGCTGGGCGGCGTGGGCGAGACCCTGCGCCGCGCGGAGGACAAGATGCTGGGCGCGCGCGACAAGGCCGACGCCATGGGCAGCCTGCTTGAGCAGGGCGTGATCAGCGATCCGCTGGACAGGCGATCGCCCGCGGACAAGGAGCTCGGCGCACTCCGCGACGCCCACGCCGTCGATGGCGAGCTTGCGCAGCTCAAGTCCCAGATGGGCCTCGTGCAGCTTCCTCCACCAAACGAGTGACCTGCCGCCCAGCGGCGCGCCTGAGGCGTGCCGCTCATGGCCGCGGTGCGGGAGCCGAAAACTCGGGGTCCGATCGTTTCAGCGCCCGCAAGTGCAGCATAGGACTGGGAATAATTTGGGTCAGGACCCCCACATCGCGGTTGAACACCTGACGGCGCACGCGGCCGTCAGGCATGCATCAGCGCGCGGGCGGCGGCGCGGGCGGCGTCGGTGACCTCGCGGCCGGCCAGCATGCGCGCCAGCTCCTCCTCCCGCGCCGCCGCGCCCAGCGCCTCGACCCGGGTGAGGAGGGCGCCGTCGGGGCCCGCGCCCTTGGCCACCCGCCAATGCGCATCTGCGCGAGCGGCCACCTGCGGGCTGTGGGTGACCACCAGCACCTGGCCGGTGGCGGCCAGCGCCTTGAGGCGCGCGCCCACCGCATCGGCCACTGCGCCGCCGACGCCCTGGTCCACCTCGTCGAACACCATGACCGGCCCCGCGGCCCCCGCCCCCCCGCGCGACGCCAGCGACGCCTTCAGCGCCAGGGAGAAGCGCGCCAGCTCGCCGCCCGAGGCGATGTCGCCCAACCCCCCGAAGGGCGCGCCGGGGTTGGTCGAGACCTCGAAGCTCACGCGGTCGGTCCCCGAAGCGCCGATGCGTTCGAGCGCCAGCGGCTCGATCGACACGCGAAAGCGCGCCTTGTCGAGCTTGAGCGGCGCAAGCTCGCCCGTCACCGCTGCGGCCAGTCGGCCGCCGGCCTCGCTGCGCCCTGCGGAGAGGCCGGCGGCCGCCTCGCGGTAGGCGGCCTCGGCGGCCGTGACGCGCGCGTCGGCCGCGGCCAGCGCGTCGGCCGCGCTCTCGGCTTCGCGCAAGGCGGTGGCGAAGCGCACGCGGGCGGCGGGCAGCCCCTCGACCGCGACGCCGAGCTTGCGGGCGGCGGCGCGCAGGGCGAACAGCCGCTCCTCGGCCTTCTCCAGCACCTGGGGTTCGAAGTCGAAGGCGAGCGCCGCGGCGTCCATCGCCGCGGTCGCCTCGTGCGCCTCGGTCAGCGTGCGGTCGAGCGCCTCGGCGGCGACGGTCAGGCGGAAGAGGGTCGGATCGTCGGCGGCCGCACCGGCTTGCGCGGTGCGGTCGCGCGCCCGCTCCAGCGCGCGCAGCGCGGTGGCGACGTTCTGGGTCAGCCGGTCCCCGCCAAGCGCCTTCTTGCCGTCGGCCACGTCGGCCAGCGACTTCTCCGCCCCGCCCAGGAGCGCCCGGCGCCCCACCAGCTCCTCCTCCTCCCCCTCGCGGGGATCGAGGCGGTCGAGTTCGGCCAGGCGCAGCTGCAGCTCCTCGCGATCGGTGGCGGCCCGGGCGGCGGCGGCGCGGAGTGCGACAGCGGCGCGATCGGCCTCGCGCCAAGCCTCCCACGCCGCGGCGACGCCGCGCGCCTGCGGGCGCAGGCCGGCATAGTCGTCCAGCAGCGTGCGGTGGGTGCGCGCGTCGAGCAGGCCGACCGTCTCATGCTGGCCGTGCACCTCGAGCAGGAGGGCGCCGAGTTCGCGCAGCACGCCCACGCCGGTCGGCTGGTCGTTGACGAAGGCCCGCGAACGCCCGTCGGCCGAGACCTGGCGGCGCAGGATCAGCTCCTCCCCGTCGGCGGCGTCCAGCCCGCGCGCGACAAGCACGGCGTAGGTGGGATGACCGCGCGGGGGAGCGAAGATCGCGGTCGCGCTGGCCTGCGCCGCGCCGTGCCGCACAAGCCCCGCGTCGGCGCGGGCGCCGGTCGCCAACCCCAGCGCGTCGAGCACGATGGACTTGCCCGCGCCGGTCTCGCCGGTGAGCGCGGTCAGGCCCGCCCCCGGCTGCAGGTCGAGCCGGTCGATCAGCACCACGTCGCGGATGCTCAGGCCCGTCAGCATGGCCCTTCAGGTCGGCGCGTCCGCGACTCGCGTCAAGCCGCGGGCGCGCAGAGCGCTAAGATCAGGCGTGCTTGAACAGGCCGAACATGCCCTTCGGCGCGGTCTTCGGCGTCACGTTCGGGCGCAGGCCCTTGGAGGTCAGAAGCCCGTAGGCTTGGCCGTACCAGGGGTCGCCCGGGAAGTTGAAGCCGAGCACCGCGCCGTTGCGCTTGGCCTCGTCGACCATGCCCATGTTGAGGTCGGCCTCGACCAGCCGATACAGCGCCTCGGGCACGTGGCTGGTGGTCTGGAAACGGCTGATCACGGTCTTGAAGCGCATGGTGGCGGCGAGCGGCTGGTTGTTGCGCAGGTACCAGCGGCCGACGTTCATCTCCTTGCCGGCCAGCTGGTCGTTGACCATGTCGATCTTCAGCTTGGCGTCCACCGCGTATTCGCTGGTGGGAAAGCGGCGCTGCACTTCGGTGAGCGAGGCCAGCGCCTGCTCGGTGGTGGCCTGGTCGCGGCCCACGTCGACGATCTGCTCGAACCAGCACTGGGCCTTGAGGTAGTAGGCGTACGGCGTCGACGGATTACCGGGATAGAGCGAGATGAAGCGATCGGCGGCGGCGATGGCGTCCTCGTACTGGTTGCCTTCGTAGCTGGCGTAGGCCTCCATCAGAACGGCGCGCCGGGCCCACTCCGAGTACGGATGCTGGCGCTCCACCTCGTCGAAGTACTTGTTGGCGTCGTTCCACTGGTGGTCGTCCAGCTTCTGGGCGCCTGTGGTGTAGAGCAGCTCCACCGGCCGCTCCTCATAGGCCAGGTCCTGCTTGGGGCCCTTTGCGCCATGCTTGCCGAACAGGCCCGGGCGGCCTGCACAGGCGGCGAGCGGCAGGGTGGCGACGACGGCGCAGACCAGCGCGGCGCGGCGGAGACGGGCGTCGATCACGTGAGCAGGACCTCGAGGTGGCTGAAGGCCGCAAGCGGCCGCGCGACGGCTCCCCAGTGCGCTTGCGTCTACACCAGCGCAGGCGCTTGCGCCAACGTGGCGGTCGGCCGCGCGTGCGCTCAGCCCGCGGCGGCGAAGGCCGGCGCGAAGGCGCGCCAGCGCCAGGCGTCCGGCCGGGCCAGCAGCGCCCGGGTGAGCGCCGCGTTCAGGGCGTGCCCCGGCCGCACCGCCTCGTAGCGGCCCAAGAGCGGCGCGCCGAGCACGTAGAGATCGCCCAGCGCGTCCAGCATCTTGTGGCGCACGCACTCGTCGGCGAAGCGCAGGCCCTCGGGATTGACCACCCGGTCGCCGTCGATCGCCACGGCGTTGTGCAGGCCGGCGCCCTGGGCCAGGCCCACGGCGCGCAGGCCCTCCACCTCGGCCACGAAGCCGAAGGTGCGGGCGGGGGCGAGTTCGCGCCGCACCGACGCCTCGTCGATCTCGAGCACCAGGCGCTGGCGGCCGATGGCGGGCGTGTCGAAGGCGATCTCCACGTCCATGGCGAAGCCGCCGTCGCCCGGCAGAAGCGCCGCGCGCTTGGCGCCGTCGACCACCTCGATCGGCGCGGTGATCTCGATGAAGCGGCGCGGCTCGCCCTGGGCGCGCAGGCCGGCGCGGTCCAGCGCGGTGACGAAGGGCAGGGCGGAGCCGTCCATGATGGGCGCCTCGGGCCCGTCGAGTTCGACCACGGCGTTGTCGACGCCCAGCGCGGCCAGGGCGGCCAGCACGTGCTCGACGGTGGAGACGCTCACGCCCGCCGCGTTGCCCACCACCGTGTGCAGGCGCGTATCGACCACCGCCTCGGGCGAGAGCGGGATGCGCGGGTCGACGCCCGCCACGTCAGTGCGGACGAAGACGATCCCGGCGCCCTGGGGCGCCGGGCGCAGGGTGAGCTTGGCGGCGGCGTTGCTGTGCACGCCCACGCCGCGACAGACCGCGGGCGTGGCGAGCGTATGCTGGAACGTGGCCGAACTCATGGAAGGATCACACGTCCCCTCGCCGTCTGAGATACGGCCCATGTTTCGCTTACGCGAGGCGATCCGCGCTCACCACACACGTCCCGTTACCGCCTGTAACGACCACATTGCGACCCCATTCACGTCACGAGAAGGTTACGTTCGAGACGAGCGGCGACCGTCAGTCGCGGCGGAGATCGATCTCAGGCGCTTTCACGCCTTCCACCTCGAAACAAAACGCCCGGAAGCTCAGCTTCCGGGCGTTTTATTCACGACACCTTTACGTTTCGATTAGTTGGCGAGGCGCCGCAGGAACGAGGGGATGTCAAGATCTTCGCTCGCATCCATCGGCGCTTCGGCGGCGATGGGTTGGGCCGAACCGCCGCTGCGCGCCTGGGGAATGGGCGCGGCCGGTGTGGACGCTGGCGCGGGCGCAAGCGGCTCAGGCCGATGGCGGCCTCCGAAGAGGCTGAGCAGCCCCCCCTTTCGCTCGGGCGCCTGGCGAGGGTCCGGCAGCGGCGGCTGGCCGGGCTTGCTGTAGGAGCGCGGACCCTGTCCCAGCGTCTCGGATCGTGGCCGTGCGGTGTCGAGGAACAGGGCGTCCTCGTGCCGCGCGTCGGCGGGCTCACCGTACGGATCCTCGCCCGCGGAGGGGTCCTCGACGCGCGCCGAGACATGGCGCGCCTCGATCGCGGCCGGCTCGGGCGCGGTGGCGACGGCGGTGTAGGCGGGGAGCGGCGCGGTCACGGCCGCGGAGCGGGCGGCGGCCAGGGTGGCGGGCTTGGGCGGCGCGGCCGCCTCGACGCGGGCCGAGGGACGGATCACCGGCTCGCCGGCGCGGATGGCGTCGGCCTCCATGCCGGTGGCCACCACCGACACGCGAATCTTGCCCTCCAGCGCCGGGTCGAAGGCCGCGCCGAAGATGATGTTGGCGTCGGGATCGACCTCCGACGAGATGGCGTTGGCCGCCTCGTCGACCTCCAGCAGCGTCATGTCGAGGCCGCCGGTGACGTTGACCAGCACCGCCTTGGCGCCCTTGAGCGAGACCTCGTCGAGCAGCGGGTTCTGGATGGCGTTCTGGGCGGCGACGAGCGCGCGGTCCTCGCCCGAGCCTTCGCCCGTGCCCATCATGGCCTTGCCCATCTCGGTCATCACCGCGCGCACGTCGGCGAAGTCGAGGTTGATCAGGCCGGGGGTGACCATCAGGTCGGTGATCGAGCGCACGCCCGAGTGCAGCACCTGGTCGGCCATGCCGAAGGCTTCGGCGAAGGTGGTCCGCTCGTTGGCGATGCGGAACAGGTTCTGGTTGGGAATGACGATGAGGGTGTCGACGTAACGGGTCAGCTCGTGCACGCCGGCCTCGGCCAGGCGCATGCGGTGGCGGCCCTCGAAGGTGAAGGGCTTGGTGACCACGCCCACGGTCAGTATGCCGCGCTCGCGCGCCGCCTTGGCGATGGAGGGCGCCGCGCCGGTGCCGGTGCCCCCGCCCATGCCGGCGGTGATGAACACCATGTGCGCGCCATCGAGGTGCTCGCTGATCTCGGGCAGGCTCTCCTCGGCGGCCGAGGCCCCGACCTCGGGGTGGGCGCCGGCGCCCAGGCCCTGGGTGACGGTGACGCCGAGCTGGATGCGCCGGTCGGTCTTGGCGAACTGCAGCTGCTGGGCGTCGGTGTTGGCGACCACGAACTCGACGCCCTCGAGCCCAGTCTCGATCATGTTGTTGACGGCGTTGCCGCCCGCGCCGCCCACGCCGAACACCACGATGCGGGGCTTGAGTTCTGTGGCGCGGGGCGCCGAGAGATTGATCGCCATGGGTGTGGATCCTGACCGCCGGGTTCTCCGCGGTCCCTTTCAGGGAGGTCGGCCCCCGATCAGGACCCCGTCGTGCTTAATGCTGAGTTAACGACTTAGAACGAGTCGGCGCGGACGCGATCCGCGCGGCTGTGGAAAACTGCGGAAAGCACGCTCGCCCGCATGATCGGGCGATCAATAGGGCCTCCAGAGCCGTCGGTCGACGTCGGCGGCGCCAAGTCGCCGCCGCCGCTTTATGGCGGCCGCATCCGCCGACTTGGCGGGCGGCGTACGGCGAAGGCGCAGACCGGGACGCATGACGCCGCCGGGGAGCAGGCTTACCCCGCGCCGCGTCCGACAGATCGATCATGTCGTTCGCTCCTAAAAAGCCTGCCTATCGCCTACTCCGGGCCGCACCGCAGCTGGATCGATCTCTCTTTCATCCGCTCCTTTCCATGACCGACGAGAGACGCCTTGAACGAGATGTAAGGGCAACTCTTCACCCTGACCAAGGTGACGATGCTCGCCCGCGGCCCGCCCCATCCTGTGTCTGGGGAGAACGTCCTGTCCATTACGACCGTGCTCGTTTCACCGGGCTCGTACCCGCCCGTGGTCACGACCAGATGGACTTTCGGACCCGGAAGGGTGGAGTTCGGCCGCTCAGACACGGCGACGACGACGGCCATGACATGAACGTCGATCGGCTGGGAGACCTCAGGATTTTCGAACTCGGCGCTCGGGTCGAAGAGGTCGGTTCCAAACGCGCCCGTGTCTTGAAAAAACGGCAGCACCTTGAGGCTCACGATGCGCGCTCGCGCATGCGCCGTCGCGGGGTCGGCCGTCATCGAAGCCGCGAGGGCGACCCACGCCGGCGCCATCATGGAGCTGAATTCCGGTTTCGGGGACCGCCAGCCTAACACGCGGCGGCTGGACCCGGGCGATGCGGAGGTCAAGTCTTCAGGGCGCCAGTCGCTGCGGCTCAGCGAGTGGCGCGTGCGCCCAACGCTGCGATCACGGCGCGGGCGGCGCGCGAGGCGGCCAGCGCCTCGCGCAGGGCCGGGGCGGGATCGGCGCCCGCCTTGCAGGCCGTTTCGACCGCGCGGCAGCGCTCGGCCAGGTCGAGGAAGCCGATGCCGCCTGCGGCGCCGACGAGGCCGTGCGCCTGCGCGGCCAGGGCGCCGACGTCGCCGGGCGGAGCCGCTGCAAAGCCTTCGAGCTCGCGGCCCAGCTCGGCCAGCAGCGGCTGGAGCGGCTCGGCGCCCACCGCCTCGATCAACTCACGCAGGGCGGCGGGAGCCGGGGCGTCCACGGTCATCGGGCGGCGATCGAGACGCCGCGCACCGTGGTGAGGTCGTCAACCCACAGGGCCCCCCCGTCGCTGAGCAGGCTCTCCACCTTGCTGCAGAGCTTGTCCAGGTCGCAGGGCTTGGTCAGGTAGCCCGAAGCGCCGGCGCGGTGGGCGCGAGCGACGAAGTCAGGATCGTCCACCGCCGTCAGCATCAGCACCGGCACGTCGGGCATCAGCCCTTCGCTCTTGATGAAGGCCAGCAGGTCGAGCCCGCTCAGCCCCGGCATCTCCACGTCGAGGATCAGCAGATCCGCCCGGTCGCGCCGCAGCGCCGTAAGGAGCTCCGCCGAACCGGGGAAGACGCGCACGGTGTAGCCCAGGCTCTCGAGCTTGAGCGCAAGCACCCCCGTGACGATGGGGTTGTCGTCCACCGCGAAGATGCGCGCGCCCATGCGTTCGGCCCCGAGTTCGCGGCAAGGTCGGCGAACGAGGTTAACGGAGGCCTAGCGGGAACGACGCACACCGGGCCTTGGGCGTCTACAGGTTGGCGCGCAGCCAGCCGGCGGCGCGGGCCACCACGTTGGCGCCCTCGCCGTCCTCGCGCGGGGCGACGTAGCGGGGCTGGGCGCGCCTGGCGCTCGCGGCCTCGCGCGGGCCGAAGGCGGCGCGCTGCAGCACGCCCACCGCCGAGCAGAAGGCCGCGCCCGAGGCGGCCTCGGCCAGATGCGGCGCGCGGCGCGGGCGGCCGAGACGCACGGGGCGGTCGAACACCCGGTGCGCCACCTCGAGCGCCCCCGTGAGCTGCGAGGCGCCGCCGCACAGCACCACGCCGGCCGAAGAGTCGATGGGCACGCCCGACTGGCGCAGCCGCTCGCGCAGGAGCTCCAGCGTCTCCTCCACGCGCGGGGCGATCACGCCCTTCAGCAGCGAGCGAGGCGCCACCACCGGGCCGGCGGCCGGGTCGTCGCCGCGGGGCGGGGCCTCGATCGTCTCGCGGTCCTCGTTGGCCGAGGCGATGGCCGAGCCGTGCAGCGTCTTGATCCGCTCGGCGCCGGCGATCGTGGTGGAGAGGCCCCGGGCGATGTCCTGCGTCACGTGCAGGCCGCCCACGGGCAGGCTGTCGACGTGAAGCAGGCTGCCGTGGCCGAACACCGCCACGGACGTCGAACCGCCGCCCATGTCGATGCAGATGCAGCCGAGGTCCATCTCGTCGTCCTCGAGCGCCGCCAAGGCCGAGGCGAAGGGCGCGGCGACCACGCCCTCCAGCTGCAGGTGCGCCAGCTCCACCGCGTGGGAGAGGGTGGCGTAGAAGGTCTCGGCCAGGGTGACGATCAGGAGGTCGAGGCCCAGCACCCGGCCGAACATGTTGCGTGGATCGCGCACCGCGCGCGAGCCGTCCACGCTCCAGGCGATGGGCAGGAGGTGGATCGCGCGCCGCCCCGGCATGCGGGCCTGCGCCAGCGCCAGCTGCAGCGCGCGGCCGAGGTCGGCGTCGGTGATCGGGCGCGCGCCCAGGCTCACCTGCGCCTGCACCCGGTGGGAGGCGAGCTGGCCGCCGGCGGTGGTCAGCACCACGCCCTGCACCGACACGCCCGCCATCGCCTCCGCGCGCTCGACGGCCTGGGCGATGGCCTCGGCCGCCTCGTCGATGCACACCACCGTGGCGCCCTTGACGCCGCGCGCGCGCACATGGGCCACGCCGGCCGCTGTGATCTCGCGCGCGTCGCGGTTGGCGCCGTCGGGCTTCATGATGAAGCAGCCGACCTTGCTGGCGCCCAGGTCCACCGCCGCCACCAGCGGCTGCCGGTGGCCGGTCAGCGCCTTGATGCCGTCGCGCGCCGCGCGCCGATCCTTGAGGTTCGACATGGTTTTCGCCCCCTCCGTCGGCGCCGTCCGCGCCGCCGCTCGCCCGTGCATGCTGCTCACTGTCCCCCGACGAGGGGCGGCTGGGCCGGGCCGGGCGCGTCCGCGCCTCCCCGGGGCCGCACGGTGACGAGGTCCGGGTCGCGCAGGTCGATGCGCGCGAAACCCAGTTCGAGCAGACGCGAGCGGCCGTCCAGCGCGTCGAGCTGGATCAGGGCGGCGTCTTCGTTCTGCGCCGGGAGCTGGATGAGCCCGCCGTCCTTCAACCTCAGGTCCCAGCGGCGCGCGTCCACGCGCACCAGGGCGTCTAGCCGCTCCATCAGGCGCGGGCGCGCCGCGATCTGCGGCAGGATGACGCCGGCGGCCTCGTTGGCGCCCTCCCCCACCACCAGCGGCAGCGCCGGGAACCGGCCGGGATCGGCCTCGGGGATGACCTGGCCGTCGGCGTCGATCAGCTTGGCCACGCCGTGGTCCTGCCAGACCGCCACGCGCTGGCGCTCCTGCGCGGAGATCACCAGCGTGTCGGGCCACAGGCGCAGGATGCGCGCGGACTTGACCCAGCCCACCCCCTGCACCCGGTCGCGTACGGCGGCGAGGTCGAGCCCGGCCAGCGGCATGTCGCGCACCACGCCCGCGCCGCGCAGGATGTCGGCCTCCGCATACTCCGAGACGCCCTGAAGCTTCACCTTCTCCAGCCGCAGGCCCGCATGGCCCAGCGCGCGCGCCAACGCGTCGCCCGCGGCGACCTCGATGCGATGCAGACGGTGACCCGTGGCCAGCACGGCGACGCCGCCCGCCACCAGGACGGCGGCGGCCAGCGCCGGCGCAATCCGGGCGTCGAGCCCTGCGCGCGACTTGCCGGGCGGAGCTGCGGCGGGGCGCCGGCCCGGGCCGCGCGGGGCCGCCGGGGCGCGGGGCGCGGCCGCGCGCGCGCCTCCCCCGGTCGATCCGCGCGTCACCGCAGGCATGAGGCGTCCTCCACGAGCCAGAGCACCAATCGGTCGTAGCTCCACCCCGCATAGGCCGCCTGTTCCGGGGCCAGCGAAGTGGGGGTCATGCCCGGCTGGGTGTTGACCTCCAGAAGAACCAAATCGCCCTTAAGATCGTCATAACGCAGGTCCGACCTGCTCACGCCTCGGCAACCTAAAGCCGCATGCGCCGCCTCCGATTGCCGCAGGGCCCGCTCGGTGATCTCAGGCGGCAGATCGGCGGGCAGGACGTGGCGCGAGCCGCCCTCGCCGTACTTGGATTCGTAGTCGTACCAGCCGCTTGCGGAGATGATGTCGGTGACCGCCAGCGCCCGCGGACCCGCCGCCTCGCCCACGACCGTCACCGCCAACTCGCGCCCGGCGATATAGGGCTCGACCATGACGCGCTCGCCGTAGGCCCAGTCGTCAGCCCCCACCTCCGCCGGCGGCCGGTTGGCGCCTTCCAGCACGCGGATCACGCCCACCGAGGAGCCTTCTGCATTGGGCTTCACGACGTACGGCGGCTGCAGGACGTGACGGGCCGCCACCTCGCGGCGATCGAACAGTCCGCCCCCCGGCACGGTGACGCAGGCGGCGCTGAGCACCGCCTTGGCCTTCTCCTTGTCCATGGCCAGCGCCGAGGCCAGCACGCCCGAGTGGGTGTACGGAATGGCCAACGTCTCCAGCACGCCCTGCACGCACCCGTCTTCGCCCCACACCCCGTGCAGGGCGTTGAAGGCGACCTCCGGCTTCAGCGCGGCCAGGACCGCGGCGACGTCGCGCCCCGCGTCGACGGCTTGAACCTCGGCGCCCAGCCGCTCCATCGCCGCGACGACCCCCTCGCCCGTGGAGAGGCTGATCTCCCGCTCCGACGACACGCCGCCCAAGAGGACGGCGATCCGGCGGCCGGCGAGGGGGAGGATGGTCATGGAGGCTCCGGGGGCGAAGGCCGCTTGGCGCGCGTGCCAGGCTAGAGGAAATGCGACGAACGCGCTTTAGACTGACTGCATGCGCGATCCAGAGTCCGCCGACACGGTGAGCTTGACGCGGGAGCGCGCCCGCACGGCGCGCAACGCCTTCCTGTTCGCCGCCCTGGCGGCCCTCGCGTTGCGGGAATGCCTTCATGCAGGCGGTCACCCGCGCCTGCTTCTGGGGGGGCTCGCGCTTCTCGCCGTCTTCGTCCCGATACTGGCCCTGACCCTGACCTCGCTGCTGCGCCTTCCGCGGCTGACGATCTCTCCGCACGGGGTGGAGGTCGCCAGGATGATCCGGCCCGGCGCCTGGTCGTGGTCGCAGCTCGCCAGCCTGCGCCTCCGCGACAACAACGGGTTCGTTGCGTTCGTCATGGACAGGCCTGGAGGATCGGGGCCTCACGACCAACTCGTATTCGCACCGGTCAAGGGATGGTGCGTGGTCTCCGACGCCTTCATCGCGGCCATGACGACAGCGAAAGCCAAATGGCGTTGAGGCTCACGCCCGTCCGACGCGCCTGATCTCCCATTCCAGAGCGACGCCCTGCTGGGCGAGCACGTCGGCGCGCACCCGCTCGCCCAAACCCTCGAGATCCGAGGCGGTGGCCTCGCCGGGGTTGATGAGGAAGTTGGCGTGCTGGGGACTGAACATCGCGCCGCCGCCCGTCGCCTGGAACGGCTTGCCGCGCCAGCCGGCCGCCTCGACGCAGCGCCAAGCCGAGAGCGTTTCGCCGTGCGGCCCCGCCGGGTTCTTGAAGGTGGAGCCGCCGGTCTTTTCGCGGATCGGCTGGCTCGCCCCCCGGCGCACGGTGATCGCGTCCATGCGCGCCTGCACGGCGGCAGGGTCGTCGCGTGCGCCCGCGAAGAGGGCGCCGGTGAAGATCAGCAGCCGGGTGTCCGCCGCCTCGCTGTGGCGGTAGCTGTAGCCCATGTCGGCGTTCGAGAGCGTGATCGCCTCCCCCGCCCGCGTCAGCGCGTAGGCCTCGACCAGCACGTCCCGCGTCTCCTGGCCGTAGCAGCCGGCGTTCATCACCACCGCACCGCCGATTGCGCCCGGCACGCCGGTGTAGAACTCCAGCCCAGCAATCCCTGCGGCGGCGGCGGCCTTGGAGACCTGCGCGTCCAGCGCCGCCGCGCCGGCGCGGATGCAGGCGCCTTCAAGCGGCGCGACGGCGGCGAAAGGCTTGCCCAGGCGCACCACCACGCCCTCCACCCCCCCGTCACGCACCAGCGTGTTGGAGCCGACGCCCAGCACGGTGAGCGGCACGCCCTGATCGAGCCCGCGCAGGAAACAGGCGAGGTCGTCTTCGTCGGCCGGCAGGTAGAGCACATCGGCCGGGCCGCCGACGCGCAGCCAGGTATAGGGAGCCAGCGGCGCGTCGATCACCAGACGGCCGCGCACTGGCGGCAGGGCGGCGCGCCAGCTCACGTGGGCAGCGCCTCGAGCTGGGCGGGCAGCGCATAGGCCCAGCTGGTGATGTCGCCGGCGCCCAGGAGGACCACGAGATCGCCGGGCTTGGTCTCCGCCTTTACGAGGCGCGGCAAGGCGGTCACGCTCTCCAGCGGCAGGACGTGGCGCTGGCCGTAGCGGCGCAGGCCCTCGACCAGCGCATCGCGGTCGGCGCCCTCGATGGGGGCCTCGCCCGCGGCGTAGACGTCGGCCACGATCACCGTGTCGGCGTCGTGGAAGGCGGCCGAGAACTCGGTGAAGAGGTCGCGCAGGCGGGTGTAGCGATGCGGCTGCACCACCGCGATCACCCGCCCATCGCTAGCGCCCTGCACCTCGCGCGCGGCCTTGAGCACGGCGGCGATCTCGACCGGGTGGTGCCCGTAGTCGTCCACCACCCGCACGCCATTGGCGACGCCCGTGGTGGTGAAGCGGCGCTTGACCCCGCCGAAGCCGGCCAGGCCGGTGCGGATCTGCGCCTCGTCCAGCCCCAGCTCGCGCGCCACGGCCAGCGCGGCGCAGGCGTTGAGCACGTTGTGCACGCCGGTCATCGGCAGCTTCAGCCCGCTCCAGGTGTCGGCCTCGCCCTCGCGCGGGTTGAGGCGCACGTCGAAGTCGGCGCCCTCGGGGCCCATGTCGATGCGGGTGGCGCGCACCTCGGCCTGGGGCGAGGTCCCGTAGGTGATCAGCCGCCGGTTCTGCACCCGCGCCGCCAGCGCCTGCACCTCGGGATGGTCGAGGCAGACCGCAGCGAAGCCGTAGAAGGGGATGTTCTCCACGAAGTCGCAGAAGGCCTTCTTCACCGCCTCGAAATCGCCGTAGTGGTCCAGGTGCTCGGGGTCGATGTTGGTGACAACCGCCACGGTGGACTTCAGCCGCAGGAAGCTGCCGTCGCTCTCGTCGGCCTCCACCACGATCCAGTCGCCGTCGCCAACCTTGGCGTTGGTGCCGTAGGCGTTGATGATGCCGCCGTTGACCACGGTGGGGTCGAGCCCGCCCGCGTCCAGCAGCGCCGCGATCATCGAGGTGGTGGTGGTCTTGCCGTGGGTGCCCCCCACCGCCACCGAGAACTGCAGCCGCATCAGCTCGGCCAGCATCTCGGCGCGGCGCACCAGGGGCAGGCGCCGCTCGCGTGCGGCGGCGTACTCGGGGTTGTCGGGCTTGACCGCCGTGGAGAACACCACCGCCGAGGCGCCCTCGATGTTGGCGGCGGCGTGGCCGATGAAGATCCGCGCCCCCAGCGCCTCCAGCCGCTCGGTGTTGGCCGAGGCTTTCTGGTCGGAGCCCTGCACCTGGTAGCCGATGCGCAGCATGATCTCGGCGATGCCGCTCATGCCGATGCCGCCTATCCCCACGAAGTGCACGGGGCCGATGTCGAACGGGATGGGCCGGAGATTGCGCGACATGGCCCCCGCGTTAGGAGGCGTCGCGGGCGGAGGCAAGCGGGGAGCTGAGGTGAGGACCCAAGCGTCTTACATTGGGAGCTGAAGCCGAACGGCGACGATTCGTTTCTACCCATCCACTTGCTATAGTGAATTCCGGAAGCAGCCGATTCTCGGCTTGGGCGCTCATGGTCGAGATCGATAGATATAGAGTCAGCTTTGCCCAGGCAGAAGGCGCGGAGCCAGTTCCGAGCCAGCTCGCCTTAGGAGAAATCAATCAAGAGCTCCGAGCATATGTGTGGGATATTATCTACACCAGCATTTTAAAGGATGTTAAGCATAGCTCAGTTGGAGGTGTCTGGCCATGGGTTGACGGTAGATGGAAAGCTATTCTCACTGATAAGCACGTCAGGATGGATCATGGATTTGCTGATGAATTAAACCTCGCAGCTAAGGTAGCCGTCCCTCAAATAGCAGAGGTAGTTAAACGAGGAGACTACATAAGATTTTTCGGCTTTGTCCAATTTGTGGTTCGGCATCGTGATTGCCCTTCCGGCTTTGAGAATGCTGTTCGACAAGCTCTTTCTACAGCCCGGGCAGCTTACCGGTTAGACAACAAGACGATTTTTCCCGTAGTCGGCACTGAAGATTATGATGTCGTGAAGCTGGCGTTTGATGCCGTTAATAACGCGGCTTACAACGGAGCAAGAGAGCACCTCCGTGCGGCAAGCGCTCAGCTGACGGCTGGCGACTGGGCAAGATCTGTCCACGAAAGCGTAAGTGCTGTTGAAAGCGTTGTGCGAATGCTGACAGAGTCAAACAACGTGTCGGACGCCTTAAAAAGGCTAGATCAGAAAAGGGTCATTCATCCAGGCCTACGACTTGCACTTGATAAATTGTACGCGTACTCAAGCGACGAGCAGGGCGTGAGACACGCCCTATTAAATCAGACTAACGCGAACGTTGACGAGACGGACGCCCTCTTTATGTTTGGCGCCTGCGCGAGCTTTGTGACTTATCTCATTGGTAAAGGAAGAAGCGCAGATCTCATTGTCTGATACCACTAAGTAGCTCAGGTGTCAGCCGGCGCTAGAATTTCTTCGCCACCTTTTCAAACACCTGTCGGACCTCGGCCTCCGAAGCCCGCGCCACCGCGCCGTCGGCGACTTGGGCCTGGCTCCAGAGCCAGGAGCGGGCGGGATCGTCTTTCATCGCCCAGTCGGGGAACAGGCGCGCCTCGGCGGGGGCGTGGATGTGGCGCACCACGTCGTCGTGGCGGCTGTCGCGGCGGATGTGGGCGTAGACGGCCTCGACCTCCGCCTGCGGCCCCTCGAGCCACTGCAGGTAGAGGTCGGCGCGGCAGATCAGGCAGCCGGTGATCCCCGCCTGCGCGTTGTGGCGGCGCGCCTCGGTGAGGATGCAGTAGAGCACCGCATCGTCGAAGCCGAACGGGCGGGAGCTGTAGACCAGCTGCATCAGGCTCATGGCGCAACCCTCTGGTGAGGGCGCGAGCGTAGGGTGACCGCAGGGCCTTGGCGACGGCTTTCCGCTCTACTCAGCGCGCGTAGGCGAAGGTGCCGCACAGGCTCCGCGAGCCTTCACCGGCGGGGCGCGCGGCGCTCGAGAACACCGCCATGCCCAGGCCCGGTGCGTAGCCCGCCTGACGCCAGACCACGATCCAGCGCACGGGCGCGCCGCAGAAGGTGTTGCCGCGCCCCAGCGGGGGGTCGGCGGGGCGGGTCACGCGCAGGATGCGCGCCGGGTAGGTCCCGGCGTCGCTCTTGAAGGCGGGCACGTCGGCGGCGATCGCCAGCGGCAGGGTGGCGCCGTTGGCGGTAGTGATGCGTCGGGGGGAGAGGTGGATCGTCCCGGTGATGTCGGCGGTGTGGCTGAGCGGCTTCCACACCTCGACGCCCGGCTCGGCCGGCGGCCGGGAGGGCGATGGCGGCGAAGAGGGCGGCGGCGAGAAGGGACTTCACGGGCGGGGCTCTCGTGGGGGGGAAGCGTGAAGGTCAGTCGCCTGGGATGAGCCCACGATGAACGGCTCGGAAGCGGCGTTTGTGCATAAGGCTTTTCCGACGTCTCAGCGGTGAGGCCATGCCGCCGTGCTCGGTCGCGTCAAGGCGCGCCTTCGGCTCTTCGGCCTTGACCCGCCCTGCGCGCGACGGCCTCCGGAGGGGGTCGGGACGCAGGGCGTCCTTGTAGATTTCGACACGTCTGCGACGCGTCGAACACTGGGCTGGGGCTTGCCACCTTGCGTGGCGGGCGCAGCGGCCAACAGCCGGCCGCTCGCCTGTTGGCGCGGAGCCGGCGGAGTGGCCTACGGCGGCGTGCAAGTCACCACCTCAGGGCTTGAACGCAGGTTGTGGCGCCGAACGGCGGCAGGTGCTGCTCAATGTTCGACGCGGCCGGCAGGCCAAGTCGAAACCACCCTCGGGACGCTCAACGTCCCGACCCCTCCGGTCAGCCGTCGGGGGCGGGGCGGGTCAAGGCCGAAGAGCGCAGCGTGCCTTGACGCGGCCCGCACCCGCTGGCGCTCAGCCGTCCGCAGGGACGCCGGACAGGGCCTTGCAGTGCGCGCTTCGTCTCCAGCGGGAGATATCGTGTGCGGCGCACCCCCATCCCGGCCCTTCCCCCATCGAGGAGGAAGCCAATTACGCCATCGCCACCCGCGCCAGCTGGCTGGCGATGCGTTCGGCGGCGGCGAGGCGGGTCTCCGGCGTGTCGAACTCGCCCTTCACCACCACCTTGCTGTCAGGGCGGATGCGCAGCTCGCCCGGGCGGTTCTGCACGAAGGCGATCAGGCCCGCGGGGTTGGCGAAGGCGTCGTGGCGGAAGCCGACCACCACGCCCTTGGGCCCGGCGTCGATCTTGCTCACGCCCGCCTGGCGGCAGAGGCCCTTGATCCCGACCACCTTGAGCAGGTGGTCGGCCTCGGGCGGCAGGGGCCCGAAGCGGTCGATCAGCTCGGCGGCGAGCGCCTCGCGGTCCTCCGGGCGCTCGGCCTCCGACAGGCGGCGGTAGATCGACAGGCGCACGCCCAGGTCCGGCACGTAGTCGTCGGGGATGAGCACCGCGGCGCCGGCGTTGATCTGGGGCGACCAGGCGCGGTTGTCGGCCAGGCGCGCGGCCCCCGCGTCACCGCCGGTGCGGATGGCGTTGACCGCGTCCTCCAGCATCTGCTGGTAGAGCTCGACTCCCACCTCGCGGATGTGGCCCGACTGCTCGTCGCCCAGCAGGTTTCCCCCGCCGCGGATGTCGAGGTCGTGGCTGGCGAGCTGAAAGCCCGCGCCCAGGCTGTCGAGCTGCTGCAGCACGGAGAGCCGCTTCTCGGCCGCAGGCGTCAGCGCCTTGTCCAGCGGCGTGGTGAGGTAGGCGTAGGCGCGCGCCTTGCTGCGGCCGACGCGGCCGCGCAGCTGGTAGAGCTGGGCCAGGCCGAACATGTCGGCGCGGTGCACCACCAGCGTATTCGCGGCGGGGATGTCGAGGCCGCTCTCGACGATGGTGGTGGAGAGCAGCACGTCGAACTTGCCGTCGTAGAAGGCGCTCATCACCTCTTCGAGCGCGGTGGGGCTCATCTGGCCGTGTCCGACCACGAAGCTCACCTCAGGCACCTGGGTGCGCAGCAGTTTCTCCAGGTCGGGGAGGTCCTTGATGCGGGGCGCCACCACATAGGCCTGGCCGCCGCGGTACTTCTCGCGCAGCAGGGCCTCGCGGATGGTGATCGGCTCCTCCTCCAGCACGTAGGTGCGCACCGCCAGGCGGTCGACCGGGGGGGTGGCGATGATCGACATCTCGCGGATGCCGGTGAGCGCCATCTGCAGGGTGCGTGGGATGGGCGTGGCGGTCAGTGTGAGCAGATGCACGTCGGCGCGGAAGGCCTTGAGCCGCTCCTTGTGCTTGACGCCGAAGTGCTGCTCCTCGTCGACGATGACGAGGCCCAGGTCGTCGAAGCCCACCTGCTCGGAGAGCAGCGCGTGGGTGCCGACCACCACCTCCACCTCGCCGGCCTTGAGCGCCTCGCGGGTGGCGGCGGCCTCCTTGGCGGGCACCATGCGCGAGAGCTGGCGCACCTTCAGCGGCCAGCCGGCGAAGCGCTCGGAGAAGGTCTTGAAGTGCTGGCGGGCGAGCAGGGTGGTGGGGGCGACGATGGCCACCTGCTTGCCGCCCATGGCCACCACGAAGGCGGCGCGCAGCGCCACCTCGGTCTTGCCGAAGCCTACGTCGCCGCAGATCAGCCGGTCCATTGGGCGGCCGGCGTGCAGGTCGGCCAGCACGTCGCCGATCGCGTTGAGCTGGTCCTCGGTCTCCTCGTAGGGGAAGCGGGCGCAGAACTCCTCGAACAGGCCCTGGGGCGGGTCTATGTCGTCGACCTTGCGGGTGTGGCGCTGGGCGGCGAGCGCGATCAGGCCGTCGGCCATGATGCGCAGGCGCTGCTTCGCCTTCTCCTTGCGGGTCTGCCAGGAGGCCGAGCCCAGCCGGTCGAGCTGCACCCCTTCGGTCTCGGAGCCGTAGCGGGTGAGGAGGTCGAGGTTCTCCACCGGCAGGTAGAGCTTGGCCTCGCCGCCGTACTGCAGGTCGAGGCAGTCGTGCGGGGCGCCGGCCACGTCGAGCGTCTTCAGGCCGTCGTAGCGGCCGATGCCGTGGTCGATGTGGACCACCAGGTCGCCGGGGGTGAGGCTGGTGGCCTCGGCCAGGAAGTTGGCGGCGCGGCGCTTCTTCCTGGGGCGCGAGAGTCGGTCGCCCAGGATGTCGGCCTCGGTGATCACCGCCAGGCTTTCGGTCTCGAAGCCGTGGTCGACGGTCAGCACGCCGCGCTGCGGGGGCTTGGCCTTCGCGCCCTGCACGCCGAAGCCCAGCACGTCGGCCCAGTCCTTGGCGAAGCGCACGCCCTTGAGGCCGTGGTCGCCCAGCATGGACTGCAGGCGCTCGGACGACCCCTCGCTCCATGAGGCGAACAGCACGCGCTTACCGGCCTTGGAGAGGGCGGCGGTGTGGTCGCACACCGCCTCGAACAGATTCACGCTGTCCTTGGCGCGTTCGACAGCGAAGTCGCGGCCTGGGCGTGCGCCCAGGTCGAAGGTGTGGGGGCCGTCGGGCAGGACCTCGGGGGTGAAGCGGCGGCTGGCGCGCGCGCCCAGCGCCTCGTCCCACTCCGCCTTGTTGAGGTAGAGCTCGTGAGGTTCGATCGGCTTGTAGTTGGAGCCGCCGCGCATCTTCGACGCCTCCAGCCGGGCGTCGTAGGCGTCGTCCACCAGAGAGAGCCGCTCGTCGCGGGCGTCCTCGGCCAGATGGTCGACGAGGAAGAGCGCGCCGTCGCCGGCATAGTCGAACACCGTCTCCAGCCGGTCGTAGAACAGCGGCAGCCAGTGCTCCATGCCGGCGCGCCGCCCGCCCTGGCTGACCGTGGCGTAGAGCGGGTCGTCGCCCGCCGCGCCGAAGCGGGCCAGGTAGCCGTTGCGGAAGCGGCTGATGGAAGCGTCGTCGAGCAGCGCCTCGGACACCGGCAGGAGGTCGACGCTGGCCTGCTTGTCGGTGGAGCGCTGGGTCTCGGGGTCGAAGCCGCGGATGCTCTCCAGCGTGTCGCCGAACAGGTCGAGGCGCACGGGCTCGCGGGCGCCGGGCGGGAAGACGTCGATCACCCCGCCGCGGATGGCGAACTCGCCCCGCTCGGAGACGGTGGAGGCCTTGTGGTAGCCGTTGACCTGGAAGTAGCGCTCCAGGTCGGCCGCCTCGATGTCCTGCCCGGCTTTGGCCTGGAAGCTGGCGGCGACGATCGCCGCGCGCGGCGGCACGCGCTGCACGAGCGCAGGCGTTGTGACGATCAGCACCAGCGGCGCGTCGCCCGGCTTGCGCCGCGCCAGGGTGGACAGCGCCGAAGTGCGCGCCGCCTCCACTCCCCCCGATGGGCCGACGCGGTCGAAGGGCAGACAGTCCCAGGAGGGCAGCGCGAGCGCGGGCAGGTCGGGCGCGAAGAAGGAGAGAGCGCCGGCGAACTGCTCGGCGCGCGCCCCGTCGCGCGCCACGAACACCGTCAGCCCACGGGCGGCGCGAGCTAGGTCGGCCGCCACCAGCGCGTCGAAGCCCTCGGGCGCGCCAGCGAGATCACGCCGGCCCTTGCCCGTGGCGAGGCTCTTGAAATCCAAACGCTAGCTCCGAGGTGGGTTCAGCCGCCACCCACGTGGGGGCCGGCGGCGTAGAGGGTGTCGCGGAACGCCTGGATGGCGGGCAACACCGGCGTATCGTGCACGGGAGCCGGCGGTTCCGTGCCGATGATCCAGGCGCAGAGCATCGGGTCGGGCGTCTCGAGGAGCGCTTCGAAGCGGTTGAGGTCGTCGGGCGACATGGTGGCGAGCTCGCGGTCGGCGAAAGGCCCCAGGATGAGCTTATGCAGCGGCACGCAAGCTGGTGTCGGACTACGTGCACCGCGGCTATCCAAGCCAGTCGGGCGCCGACTTGACGATCCCCAAATGCGTCGACCTGATGGACGGGCCGGAGCTCGACAGACTCGCACGGCGGCGCGTTCCCGCTGGCAGGCCCATACCCTGACGGCTTTACAAAGGTGTTGGCTATCTAAAGTTCGCCCAGATGCGAGGTTCCTTGAGATAATCGCTCCGGGAGGCCGATCACCCGCCGCCCACGTGGGGGCCCGAGGCGTAGACGGTGTCGCGGAAGCGCTGCACGGCGTGCAGCACGGGAGTGTCGTGCTCCGGCGCGGGGGGCTCGCGGCCGATGATCCACGACCACAAGTCCTGATCGGGCACCTCCAGCAACGCCTCGAATAGGGCGAGGTCGCGGTCGCCCATCGTTGCGGCATGGGCGTCGGCGAAAGGCCCTAGGATCAGGTCCGCCTCCCGGAAGCCTCGCCGCCACGCACGGAATCGGAGCCTCTTCAGACGCACCTCGTCAACCATGGGGGACGATATAGAGGCCCCACGTCGCCAGCGCCACGGCGCGGGAGCTTGGCCATTCCGAACGCGTTGCAGCTCCATGGCCATCACGGCGGATCTGGTCTTGCGGGCCGGGGAGATCGCTCTTGGAATCGCCGTAGCGCTCCTCACCCTGCTCGACGTGTTCGACACCGTGGTGGTGCCGGGCTTCACGCGCGGGTGGCTGCGGGTGGCGCCGCGTGTTCGCCGGCTGAGCCTACCCCTTTGGAAGCGGCGCGCCGCCAGCCTGGACGGGCCGAACCGCATCTCGGCCGCGCTGGCCCCTTTCATCTTCATTACGACCTTCGTGCTGTGGATGGGCTTCCTGGTGCTGGGCTTCGGCCTGATCGCGTACGGCCAACGCACCGACTACACGCCGCCGATCCGCAGCCTGTCGGACGCCCTGTTCACCGCGGGGTCGGCCATCGTCACCATCGGCGAGAGCGGGCGCGACGTGCAGGGCTGGGCGCGCTGCGCCATGCTCGCCTCCGGCTTCTCCGGCCTGGCGGTGGTGACCATGGCCATCACCTACATCCTGGAAGTGCAGGGCGCCTTGCAGGCGCGCGACGCCGCGCTCGCCAAGCTCACAACCACCACGGGACGCCCGCCGAGCGGCCTCGCCCTCTTGGAGACGTACGCCGAGCTGGGGTGCGGCGCGGAGCTCGGGATGCTCCTGCGCGAATGGCGCGACTGGATGGCCGCCACCCTGAACAGCCACAGCACTCGGCCCGTGCTCGGCTACTTCCGTTCGACCAGCGCCGAGATGGACTGGCCGGTGGCCACCGCCGTGGTGCTGGACGCGGCCACCCTCTACGCCGTCTTTGTCGAGGGCGAACACGTAGGCGCCTCCCGCCTGCTCCACCGTGACGGCTGCCGCATGGTGGCCCTCCTCGCGCGCAACTTCGGCGTGGACGACAGGAGCGGCGCGCCGCTGCCCGCGGAGGAGATTCGCGAAGTCGTCGCCCGCCTGGCCGCCGCCGGCTACGCCGTGCACGACGGGGCGACGGCTCACAGCGCCTTCGTCGAACTACGACGCGGATATGTGGACCGCGTGGCGGCGTTGGCGGACCACTTTGGGGTCGAGCGCCCTAGGCTCGCGCCCCATCACCCGTCCATCTGAACAACTGCAGCGCCGCGGATCGACGCGGCTCGCGCTCAGTCCACGTTCGCCGGGTACGGGTGCAGTCGCCCCGAGGGGTCCTCCACAGCATCGCCGCGCCAGTGGTCGCGGCTGATCGGCGCCTTGCCGTGGCCTCCTGGAATGTCGAGCACGTAGGTCGGCTGGCAAAGGCCGGAGACGCGGCCGCGAAGGCCGCCGGCCAGAACGCGTCCCGCCTCCACCTCGGTGCGCAGGTGCGCCGTGCCGGGCGCGAGGTCGCCGTGATGCAGGTAGTACGGCTTGATCCGGCTCTCGACGAAAGCGCGCATCAAGGCCTCCAGCGCGTCGGGCGTGTCGTTGACGCCCTTCAGCAGCACCGTCTGACTGACCAGCGGCACGCCGGCGTCGACCAATCGCGCGCAGGCGGCGCGGGCGGCCGGGGAGAGCTCGCGGGCGTGGTTGGCGTGCACCGCCACCCAGACGGCCTTGCCGCAGGCCTGAAGCGCGGCGATCAGGTCGGCCGTGATCCGCCTCGGCGCCACCATCGGCACACGCGTATGCACGCGCATCACCTTCACATGATCGATGGCCGCCAATGCCCCCGACAGGTCGGCCAGGCGGCGGGGCGAGAGCGTCAGAGGATCGCCACCGGTGAGGATCACCTCCCACACCTGCGGCTGCGCGGCGATGTAGGCGAGCGCGGCGTCCAACTCGGCGGGGCTCAGCGCCCCCTCCCCCCCAGGCCCCACCACTTCGCGGCGGAAGCAGAAGCGGCAGTAGACGGCGCAGGCGTGGGTGGGCTTGAGCAGCACGCGGTCGGGGTAGCGGTGCACGATCCCCTTCACCGGCGTGTGCGCCGCGTCGCCGATCGGGTCGGCGCGGTCGAGGGGATGCGACTCGAGCTCGCGCGCGTCGGGCAGGAACTGGCGCGCGATCGGATCGGCGGGGTCGGCCGTGTCGATCAGGCTGGCGACCTCGGGCGTGAGCGCCACGGCGTAGCGCGCCGCCACCCGCTCCAGATCGTTGAGATGCGTGGGCTCGACGAGGCCGGCGGCCGCCAGGGCGGCTGGGCGGGTGAGCGCGGACATGTGGGCGGCCTAGACGCTCGCAGGCGCGGGCGCGAGGGGGCTCCACAGCACCTCGTCGATATGCGCCGCGCCGGTGGCCAGCATAGCCACCCTGTCGAAACCCAGCGCGGCGCCGCTCGCGGGCGGCATGCAGGCCAGCGCCGCAAGCAGATCCTCGTCGATGGGGTAGCGCTCGCCGTACAGGCGCGCCTTCTCCGCCATGTCGACCTCGAAGCGGGCGCGCTGCTCGACAGGGTCGGTGAGCTCGCCGAAGGCGTTGGCCAGCTCAAGGCCGCACGCATACAGCTCGAAGCGCTCGGACACGCGCGGGTCGCCGGGCTTGCGCCGCGCCAGCGCCGCCTCGATGGCGGGGTATTCGTAGAGGATCGTCGGGCGCCCGACGCCGAGCCTGGGCTCGATCTCCACCATCACGCGGCTGAACACGTCACCCCAGCCGTCGTCTGCGGCCACGCGCAGGCCCGCCGCGGCGGCTGAGGCCGCAAGGGCGTTGCGATCGATCGCGCCGTCGGCGCCCAGGCTGGCGGCGAGGTCGACGCCGGCGTGGCGCGCGAAGGCCTCGGTCACCGTGATGCGCTCGGGCTCCGCGAAAGGGTCGCACGCCCGGCCGCGCCAGGCGAAGCGCCTCGCGCCCGTCGTCTGCGCCGCGAGCGCCAGCAGCGCCGCACAATCGGTCATCAGCGCCTCGTAGGGCGCGCCCGCGCGGTACCACTCGAGCATGGTGAACTCCGGGCCGTGGGAAGGGCCGCGCTCGCGGTTGCGCCATACCCGCGCCAGTTCGAAGATCGCCGTCTCGCCGGCGGCCAGCAGCTTCTTGGCGGCGAACTCTGGCGAGGTGCGCAGGTAGAGGTCGGCGGCGAAGGCCCCCGAGGCGTCGAGCGCGCGGGTGGCGAAGGCGTGCAGGTGGGTCTCGTTTCCAGGCGAGACCTGCAGGGCGGGCGTCTCCACCTCGGTGAAGCCCTGCGCCTCGAACCAGCCCCGCACGGCGCGCGTGATCGCGCCGCGCGCCACGAGCCGCGGGCGGCGCGCGGCGTGGCGCTCAGGCGTCAAGCGCGGAGGGGGCGGAGGCTGCGACAGGGGCTTGGCTGGCGGTTTCGGCGCGGATCGCTATACGACGGCGCGAATTGGAGGCGCGGGACGGCGCAGCCGCTGCGCCAGAGGAACGCCCGTGAAGGTCATCGCCAGCTCGCTCCGTAAGGGCAACGTCGTGGACATGGAGGGCCGGCTCTACGTCGTGCTCACCGTCGAGAACATCCACCCCGGCAAGGGCACGCCGGTGACCCAGCTCGACATGCGCCGCATCTCCGACGGCGTGAAGGTCTCCGAGCGCTGGCGCACCACCGAGACGGTGGAGCGCGCCTTCGTGGACGACCGGCCGCACACCTTCCTCTACCAGGACGGCGACGGCTACCACTTCATGAACCCCGAGACCTACGACCAGGTGGCCGTGCCGCCCGAGATCGTGGGCGACGCGAGCGCCTACCTGCAGGACGGCATGACCGTCAGCGTCTCCACCCACGACGGCGTGCCGATCGCCATGGACCTGCCCACGCGCGCCACGCTCGAGGTGACCGAGACGGAGCCCGTGGTGAAGGGCCAGACCGCGTCCGGCTCCTACAAGCCCGCCATCCTGGCCAACGGCGTGCGCACCATGGTGCCCACCTACATCACCGCCGGCACGCGCATCGTGGTCCTGACCGAGGACGGCTCCTACCAGGAGCGCGCCAAGGACTAAGGCGGCTCACGCCCGCCGGAGCGTCGCCGGCGGCGCGGGGTGCGCCTCGTCGACCACGTTCAGGATCGGCTGCACGTGGCGCACAACGCGCGACAGCAGCTGCAGGCGATCGACGCGGCGCGCGATGGGGAAGCCCAGGTGCAGCTCGTTGACGCCGAGCCGCAGCGCCTCCGCCCAGCTCGGGTGCGCAGTCCCGACCTCGGCCGCCAGGTTCTCCGCCTGCCCGGCGAACAGCATCAGCCGCCCGTCGCGCGGATCGTCGCGCACGAAGGCGTAGAGGCCGGGCGCACGGAAGAAGCGCGCGTCGTCGCGCCCCACGATGCGGAACCCCACCCCCGCCCAGACCGCCTCGTCCATCCGCCACCGCCCCTCAAGAACGGAACGAGAACGCCATACCGCGCGCGCCGAGTCAAAGGTGCAAAGCGCCGCTCCACAGCCACGTGAAAGTCGCCCGCCCGAGGCGCTAACCGGCGACCGCTGCAGAGCCTCGCTCGCCGGTGCGGATGCGCAGCACCTCCTCGAGGTCGAGCACGAAGATCTTGCCGTCGCCGATGCGCCCGGTGTTGGCGGCGGCGGCGCACGCCTCGACCACGCGCTCGACGATGTCGTCCGGCACGGCGGCCTCGATCTTCACCTTGGGCAGCAGCCGCACCTCGTACTCGGCCCCGCGGTAGACCTCGGTCTTGCCGCGCTGGCGGCCGTAGCCGCGCACCTCGGTCACAGTCAGCCCCGAGGCCCCCGCCTCCGTCACGGCGTCGAGCACGGCGTCCAGCCGGCTCGGCTTGATGACGGCGACGATGAGCTTCATGCGAGACGACCTTGGAACGGGCGGGGCGTCCGCGAGCTATGCCGGAGCGGCGCGCCTGCGCCAAGTCCGCCAAAGGGAGTGCGCCATGCCGCTGGACGTGAAGAGCATCCGCTGTCTGGAGAGCAACTACGGCCTCCTCGCGCGCGACGCCGCGACCGGCGAAGTCGCCGCCATCGATGCTCCGGACGCGGAGGTGTTGCTGGCGCTGGCGCAGCGCCTGGGCTGGCGCATCGGCCTGATCGTCAACACCCACTGGCATGCGGACCACACGCAAGGCAACGCCGCCCTGAAAGCGGCCACAGGCGCGCGGATCGTCGGGCCCGAGGAGGTGCGCCGCGTCGCGCCGCTGGACGAAGTGAAAGGCCCGGGAGACGTGGTGGCGCTCGGCGCCACCAACCTGCATGCGATCGAGACAGGCGGCCACACGCTGGGCCACCTCAGCTGGCACGCGCCCGACGCCGAGGTGGTGTTCACGGGCGATGCGCTCTTCCCACTGGGCTGCGGGCGCATGTTCGAGGGAACGCCGGCGCAGTTCTGGGCGGGGCTCGAGCGGCTGGCCGCCCTGCCGCCGGCCACCGTGGTGTGGGGTGCGCATGAATACGGCGAGGGCAATGCGCGCTTCGCTCTGTCGGTGGAGACCGACCCCGCCGCCCGCGCCTCAGCCGAGGCGCTGCTCGCCGCCTGTGCGCGCGGCGAGCCCAGCGTGCCGACGACCATCGGGGCGGAGCTCGCCGCCAATCCCTTCCTGCGGGCGACGCAGCTGCGGCCTGGCAAGCCCGCCGCCGAGGCGTTCGGCGAACTGCGCGCCCTCAAGGACGCCTTCAAGGGCTGAGGCGTCGCCGCGCCTAGCGCTCCAGCACCGACAGGATCCGCTCGGAGGAAGGCCGGCCTGCTACGCCCATCTCCGGCGCGATCACGATCTCCACCCTGGCGCCGCCCACCACGACGTCGGGCGCGTGGCCCGGCAGGAAGCTCACCTCCATCACGCGCGCAATCACCCCGCGGCCCCGCCCGCCGGCCGCCCCCATCCGCACGAAGGCGTCGGCGGCGATGGAGAAGGCGTCGGCGAAGACGGTCTCGGAACTTGGGGTGGTCTCGGGTGCGTCGAACGAGATCAGGTGTTGCGCGGCCCGGCTGGCGCGCCGGCTGGCCTCGGCCAGGACGCTGAAGAGGCCGTTGGGACCGAGCGACGTCGTGGGCCGAAGAGCGCCGGCCTGCCCAACCACGTAGGCCGCCGCACCCATGGGCCGGCTGTCGGTGAACAGCGTCACTCCGCCCAGGCGTGACACGCGCAGCACCGCCTCGCCCGCGTCGTTCTTGTAGATCACATCGCCCCGGGGGCCCGGAGAAGGGAAAAGGACGAAGATCTCCTGGCTGTCGTCGAAGCGCAGCAGCGGCGTTCGGGCGACGCGATCGAGCACGAAGCCGTCGCCCCGATCGGCGTTGTAGCGCGCCACTGTCGGCGTCGCGCCAAACCGGCGGTCCATGCCGGTCTCGCCGCCGAACATGTAGTCGCGCAACGAAGGCGGCGGCGCCCCACCCCCCGGCCGCCCACCGAATGATGCAACGCCACCCGCGCGCCCGCCGACGGGGACATCCCCGTGAGGACCAAAGCCGCCGCGGGGCTGGGGAAGCGCATGCGCGGTCGCCGCAAGGAGCACCCAGCCCAAGCCCGCTCCTGTCGCCACGCGTTCGACGCCACTGCGCATGGATTTTGGAGTGGAAGCGGAGTCAGGCGCTTTTCGGGCGGGGCTTGGGCGCCGGCGCGGCCATGCGTCGACCGTGGCTGTGGCGCATCACCACCGCGGCTGCGCCGACACGATCACCCAGCGAAGAACTGACCGCCGTTGGCGCTGATGGTGGCGCCGGTGATGAAGGACGCGTCTTCGCGCGCCAGGAACGCCACGCAGGCGGCGATTTCGTTGGCATGGCCTAGGCGCCCCACGGGAATCGCGCCGACAATCTTCGCCATCACGCCCTCGGGGATGGTGGCCATCATCTCGGTGTCGATGTAGCCCGGCGCCACGCAGTTGACAGTTATGTTCTTCTTCGCCGTTTCCAGAGCCAGAGCCTTTGTGAAGCCGAAGGCCCCCGCCTTGGCGGCGGCGTAGTTGGTCTGCCCCATGGCCCCCTGCTGGCCGTTGACCGAGCTGATGGTGATGATGCGGCCGTAGCCACGCTCGCGCATACCCTCGATCACGTTGCGGCTCATATTGAACAGCGAGACGAGGTTGACGTAGATCACCTCGCTCCACTGCTTCTGCGTCATCTTGTGCAGCATGGCGTCGCGGGTGATGCCGGCGTTGTTGACGAGCACGTCGATGGGGCCGAGCTGGTCTTCGACCTCCTTGATGGCGCGCGCCGCATCGTCGAATTCGCCGACGTTACCCTTGACCACGACCACGCCCAGCTCGCTCGCGGTCGCCATGGCGGCCTCCTCGTTGCCGGAATAGCCGGCCGCCACCTTGAAGCCGTCGGCTTTAAGCCGCTCTACGATCGCCCGGCCGATGCCGCGCGTGCCGCCCGTCACCAGGGCCACCCGTTCCACCATGTCGCTCGCTCCCTTTGCACCCGGATCTGCGCCAGGGCTTCACAAGCTTAACGCGGGGAAGCGCTGTTTAGACGCACGCGTCAGGGGTGGCCGTACACGCGCGCCGCCACCGCGGGCCCGGCGTCAGGCTCGCTCCACGCAGAGCGCGACGCCCATGCCGCCGCCGACGCAGAGGGTGGCGAGGCCCTTCTTGGCGTCGCGCCGCTTCATCTCATGCAGGAGCGTGGTGAGGATGCGCGCGCCGGAGGCCCCGATGGGATGGCCGATGGCGATGGCGCCGCCATTGACGTTCACCTTGTCCGGGTCGAGGCCCAGCTCCTTGAGCACACACAGGGACTGGGCCGCGAAGGCCTCGTTGGATTCCACGAGGTCGAGGTCGGCCACGGTCCAGCCCGCTTTCTCCAGCGCCTTCTTGGAGGCCGGGATCGGGCCGGTCCCCATGATCGCCGGATCGACGCCGGCGCTGGCCCACGAGACGATTCGGGCCAGAGGCTCGATCCCGCGCCGGGCCGCCTCGTCCGCGCTCATCAGCACCACCGCGGCGGCGCCGTCGTTCAACCCCGAGGCGTTGCCTGCGGTGACCGAGCCCTGCTTATCGAAGGCGGGCTTGAGGCCGCACATCGCCTCGTAGGTCGCGCCCGCGCGGATGTATTCGTCCTGGTCGACCACCGTATCGCCCTTGCGGCCCTTGATGGTGACAGGCGCGATCTCGTCGGCGAATCGGCCCTCGCTGCGCGCCGCCTCGGCGTGGTTCTGGCTGGCGGTGGCGAAGCGGTCCTGGTCCTCGCGGCTGATCTGCCACTGCTCGGCGATGTTCTCGGCGGTCTGGCCCATGTGGTAGCCGTGGAAGGCGTCCCACAGCCCGTCCTTGATCATGGTGTCGACGAAGGCGAGGTCGCCCATCTTCTTGCCGTCGCGCAGATGCGCCGCATGGGGGGCGCGGCTCATGCTCTCCTGCCCGCCGGCGACCACGATGTCGGCGTCGCCCTGGGCGATCTGCTGGAAGCCCAGCGCCACCGCGCGCAGGCCCGAGCCACACAGTTGGTTGAGGCTCCATGCAGGCGCCTCGGCGGGAACGCCCGCGGCCATCGCGGCCTGGCGCGCCGGGCCCTGTCCCTCGCCCGCCTGCAGCACCTGGCCCAGGATCACCTCGTCCACGTCGGCCGGATCGACCTTGGCCCGCTCCAGCGCGGCCTTGATGGCCACCGCCCCCAATTCGTGGGCCGACAGCGCGGCCAGCGCTCCGTTGAACGAACCCACCGGCGTGCGCGCGGCCGATGCGATGACGATCTCGGGCATGGCGGCTCCTCCCAGAGCGTTGGACATGCGCCTGTCTAGCGCTGGGCGTTCGCTTCCGCGATAGTGCGCCGCAACCAAGAGGCGCGGAGACCACAACGCGATGTCGCAGACGACCGCGGCCCCGCCGCCCAAGGCGGACGACGCCCCCGCGCCGGTGACGATCAAGAAGTACGCCAACCGCCGGCTCTACAACACCGCGCAGAGCGCCTACGTCACGCTCGAGCACCTGGCCGACATGGTGCGCCGCGAGGTCGACTTCGTGGTCACCGACGCGCGCACCGGCGACGACATCACCCGCCAGGTGCTGACCCAGATCATCTTCGAGGAGGAATCGCGCGGGGCCGCCATCCTGCCCGTCGCCTTTTTGCGCCAACTGATCGGCCTCTACGGCGGTCGCATGCAGGCCATGGCGCCCTCCTACCTGGAGGCCAGCCTCGCCGCCTTCGTGCAGGGCGGCGAGCGGCTGCGCGAGCAGTGGACGGCCGCGCTGGCCGCCCCCGGAAAGCCGCCGGGCGCCGACATGTTCGCCGAGCAGGTGCGCGCCAACATGGCCCTGTTCGACCAGACGGTGCGCATGTTCACCCCCTACGCCGCCCCCGCCGTCCGGCCCGAACCGGCGGCCGCGGCGAAGCCCGCGCCCCCCGCCGAGGGCGAGGCGCTGGCCGACCTCACCCGGCGCATGGAGGACATGCAGCGCCAGCTGGCCGAGCTCTCCCGCCGCTGAGTGGCGCCAGGGTTGCTGCGGCGTTCACCACCCGCCGCCGGAGCCCGCGCCCGTGACCCAAGCCGAGACACCCCGCCTCCCCGTCCCCCTCGCGGGCGCCCCCCGGCGGCCGGGCGAGGAGGCGGCGCGCGGCGCGGGCTTCGAAGCCCACCTGCTCGGCCAGGGCGGCGCCCGCCGCGGTCTGCGCGCGGGCGAACCGGCGCTGAAGGGTGCACGGGCGGCGTACCTCTCCGCGCACTGGAGGGGTGGAGCCGACCGCCGCCCAACGGCGGGGATGCTGCGGCGGGTGGAGGTGTGACAAGTAAGCGAGGGGCCTTCACGCACGGCGGAGCTCGGCCAAAAGTCGCTTTTATGGCACGATGCTAAACGCGGCCTCCGACCCTAGTCGGACTCAGGCGGAAGCTGCCGCCTGAAGGTAAGCCCGCATGGATCGCCGCGCGCGACTTCTCAGGATGAGATACTGGATCGCGAACAGCGCGACCTTGCTGGCGAGAGCCGACACGCCGAACGCCATCGCGGCCTCACGCGGGCTCAGGTGAAATGCCAGAAGGAGGTTCAGCCCAGCCGTCAGGATCAAGAGCACCGCCCACGCCCGCTCCCAGAGCGCGAGGGCTCGGAGGTCCAAATGGTTCGAGGCGATCGGCGGCACGTGCCGACGCATCCAGCCCGGCCGCAGCATGGAAACGCCTAGCACGAAGTAGATCATGCTCACCTTCCAGAAGATGATGCGAGCGTCATTCGTCACCAGGGTGAGAACACCCACCAAGATAACCAGCGCAACGCTTGCGAACTGCATGACGGAGGTTCGCCTTCGACAGATCAGCATGTAGAAGAACTGCCCGACACCTAAGGCGAGTCCGACTCCCATGGAGCCGCGCACGCCCAGTCCGCACGCCAGCATGACGTAGAAGAGGGCTGTGGAAGCGAAGTCGCTGGCGATGGGCGCAATGGCGTGCGCGACCGCCTTGATCTCCGCCATGCGTCGGCCGGACGGGTCAGCGTGCAACGATCTGAGTTGGTCGAGCGACACGGCTGTCCTCAGGCCCGTGATGAAGATCGAGCTTGCTCGCTCCTCAGTCCGACCGCAATCCGCCCATAGCAGACGTTGGGAACGGCTGGTTGGTGGATGGCATCTGGGCGGCCGTGTTGCGAAGGCCGTTCTCCTCCGGGCTCGCGGGGAAGAGATTGCAGGCGCATCCTTGCGGCGCTTCGCGCGGCGCCGCGCCAGCGCGGGGAAAACGAAGGGAAAGACGCCGATCTCCCCCCCCCCCCCCCCCCCCGCGGCGCAGAGGGCTTAGCGTGTCTTCGCCCCCGCGGCGTGGGGAGGGCGTCCTGGATCCGCGCCCAGGACGGCCGCGCGAGGGATGTGATCGTGCGGGGCCCTTCAGCGCGTAGGCGCTGCGGGGCTTGATCTTGGCGACGACGGCCGCTGGCTTCGGCCTTGACCAAATCGTCGTGTCCGCGAGCGCGTCGGATGCGCTCGCGCCCGCCCAGCCTCAGGCGTGGGAACATGTCTGGGCGCGCGGGGGGAGCAGGAGGCCCACGTGCCGGTATCCTGCACCTGGGCGGCCGATGCCCGATGGCGAGGACCCTGGAGAGCGACCGCAGCGGAGCGGACGAAACCAGCGCCGGGAGCCGAAACTCCCACACATCAACGGTCCCCGGTCTCCCGGCCCGCGCTCCGCCTCACCTCCCCGCTTCGCGCGTGCACGCGCGAAGCGGGCGCCGGCGCGCGCCTTGCTCTTTGGCACGCTGACCTTCAGCGATCCGCCGCCGCGGGCCCCTCCACGCGATCGCCCGCAGCGCGCAGGCGGTCCAGAAGGCCGCCCGGGCGCAGCAGCAGCTCGGGGCTGGTGAGGAGCACGCTCTTGCCGCCCGCCACCAGCGCGGCCTGGGCCGCGCGCGCCACGTCGTCGAGCTCGCGCGCACGCACCGCGGCGAAGGCGGGCGTGGCGTCCAGGCAGCGGGCCACGGCCGGCGGGCGCGACTGGGCGAGCCAGGCGCGCACGTCGCCCAGCGCCCAGGCCAGCGCGGCGTCGGCGGCGTGTTCGCGGGCGAATGCGGCCTCGCCTATCGCCGCCTCGACGCAGCTCGCCGCCTCACGATCGGAAAGGGCGGGCGCAGCGGCGTCGAGGCGCACATGGCGACTGGCCGCGGGCCGCACGGCGGCGCCCGCGGCGAGCGCCAGATCGCGCACGGTGTCGTCTGGCTGGCCGGCGTCGAGCCCGGTCGCGCGCCAGGCGTCGTCTCGCAGCCGATGGGCGGCTTCGAGCGGAGCGAGGGCGTCGAAGCGTTGCAGCGGCTCGTCGAGCGCCGCCACCGCAGCGGCGAAGCGGGCGCGAACAGACGGCGGCAGGCGCTCGGTCAACGGCGCCGTGGAGCCGCGCGCGGGCCGGCCTGCGAGTTCCAGCGCAAAAGTGCTGGGCGTGATCAGCACATGCGCGCCGGCGAGCGCGCCCTCCAAGCGCAACCGATTCCAGCGCAGACCCCGCGGCAGGGCGGGCGGCGTGGGCAGGATCCACAGCTCGCCCGCGCCGCGCGTCACGCGCCAGAGCGCCGGCGAGGGCGGGCCGGTCACCCGCACCTCGTTCCCCGCCGGCGCCGGCGCCGGCGCCGCAGCGGGCGCGGCCTGCGCCAGCGCCACGGCGAGGACGAGCGCCTTCACGGCGCCGCGGGGTCGCCGGGCCGGGCGATGCGGCCGCCGGGGAGCGGCGCGGGCGCGCCGGTCGTGCCCGGGAAGCTGATGGGCAGACCGCCGGCGGTGCGGGCGGCGAGGAAGGCGAAGAGCTCGGCCTCCACCGCATCGCCCCGCCAGCCGAGCGCCTCGGCGGTGAGGATCGGGCGACGGATGCGCAGGCCGAGTTCGGCGAGCAGCGCCGGATTGCGCCGCCCTCCCCCCGCGGCGATCACCGCCGCCCCGGCCCAGCCCGCCTGGCGCAGGGCGAGCGCCACGGCCTCGGCGGTGAAGGCGGTCAGGGTCGCTGCGCCGTCCTCGGCGGTAAGGGGCCCGACGGCCTCCAGGGTGAAGTCGTACCGGTCGAGCGACTTGGGAGCGGGCTGGTGGAAGTAGGGGTGCGCCATGAGCCGGGCGAGCACAGCCGTGTCGATCCGCCCTGCCCGCGCCAGGGCGCCGCCGGCGTCGTAGCGCCCGCGCCCGTGCCGCTCGGCCCAGAGGTCGAGGAGCCCGTTGCCGGGTCCGGTGTCCAGCGCGGTGATCGCGCCCGCCGCGTTGGTCAGGGTGAGGTTGGCCACGCCGCCGAGGTTGAGCACCGCCGACGGCGGCGGCAGGCCCGCGCGCCCCAGCAGCGCCTGGTGGTAGACCGGCGCGAGCGGGGCCCCGTGCCCGCCGGCCGCCACGTCGGCGGAGCGGAAGTCGAAGGCCACCGGCACACCCGCCCTGCGCGCCAGCCGCGCGCCGTCGCCGAGCTGGCGCGTGCGGCCATTCGCGCCGCCCTGCGGCTGCTCGTGAAGCACGGTCTGGCCGTGGAAGCCGATCAGGTCGATGTCGCTCCACGCGAGACCCTGGGCGCGAAGGAAGGCGTCGGCGGCCTCAAAATGGGCGTCGGCGACCGCGTCCTCCAGCTCGGCGAAGCTGTTGGGTTCGGGCGCACCGCGCTGCCAGCGGCGCCCCGCCTCCACCGCGTCGAGCACCCGTTCGCGCAGGGCTTCGGGCAGAGCCGCCTCGCCGGCCGGCCCGAAGGCCTGAACCGCCTCCCCGTCGGTCTCGATCACCGCCATGTCGATGGCGTCGAGCGAGGTTCCGCTCATGAAGCCGAGCACGCGCATGGCCTGCGTGCTAACAGCGCCGCCGATGACGTTCCAGCCCCGCTCCGAGCTCGTGCGCGTCCTGCAGGACCGCGGCTACATCCACCAGGCCACCGACCTGGAGGCGCTGGACGCTCGCGCCGCCGCAGGGCCGATCGCGGGCTACGTCGGCTTCGACGCCACCGCCTCCTCGCTGCACGTGGGCAGCCTCGTGCAGATCATGCTGCTGCGGCGGCTGCAGCAGGCGGGGCACACGCCGGTGGTGGTCTTGGGCGGCGGCACCACCAAGGTGGGCGATCCGTCGGGCAAGGACGCGACGCGCTCGATGCTGTCCGACGCCGACATCGAGGTGAACATCGCGGGCGTCCTGCGCGCCTTCGGGCCGCTGGTGCGCTTCGGCGAGGCGCGCGGCGAGGCGCGGGTGGTCAACAACGACGCGTGGCTGTCGCAGTTCGGCTATGTGCAGTTCCTGCGCGAGTTCGGGCCGCACTTCACCGTCAACCGCATGCTGACCTTCGACAGCGTCAAGCTCAGGCTGGAGCGCGAGCAGCCGTTGAGCTTCCTCGAGTTCAACTACATGCTGATGCAGGCGGTGGACTTCCTGGAGCTGCGCCGCCGTCACGAGGTCGTGTTGCAGATGGGCGGCTCCGACCAGTGGGGCAATATCGTCAACGGCGTGGAGCTGATCCGGCGTATGGACGAGGGCCAAGCCTTCGGCCTGACGACGCCGCTGATCACCACCGCCTCGGGCGCCAAGATGGGCAAGACCGCCGCCGGCGCGGTGTGGCTCAACGCCGACCGGCTGTCGCCCTATGACTACTGGCAGTTCTGGCGCAACACCGAGGACGCCGACGTCGGCCGCTTCCTCAAGCTCTTCACTGACCTGCCGCTCGACGAGATCGCGCGCCTGGAGGCGCTGGCCGGCGCGGAGATCAACGAGGCCAAGAAGGTGCTGGCCGACGCCGCCACCACAGTGCTGCACAGTGAGGCCGAAGCTGCGAACGCGCGGGGCGCCGCGGAAGCGGCCTTCGAGCAGGGCCGCGTATCGAGCGACCTCCCCACCGTCGAAATCGAGAGGGCGAGGCTGGCCGCAGGCGTGTCCCTGGCCGAGCTCACCGCCGATGTCGCGGGGCTCGCAGGATCGCGCGGCGAGGCCAGGCGCCTCGCGCAGGGCGGCGGCCTGCGGGTGAACGACGTGGCCGAGAGCGACGCGCAGGCCCGGACCGTCACCACCGCCGACCTCAACGCGGACGGGGTGGTCAAGCTCGCCGCCGGGCGCAAGAAGATCGTGCTGGTGAGGCCTGTGTGAGAAGGACGCCTTCGGCCGCCTCGAACGCATTTGCGTGGCCTTGACCGAAGCCGTGCGCGACGACGAGCGCCTGGGGCCGACCTACCGCGTGCGCGACAAGATCTTCGCCCTGCCCCGCCCGCGCGAGGGGCGGCCCGTGGTCTCGCTGAAGGCGCCGGCCGGAAGCCAGGAGGTGCTGCTGGGCGCCGATCCCGGCCGCTTCTTCCATTCGCCCTACGTCGGCCGCAAGGGCTGGATCGGCATGTGGCTCGACGAGGGCGTCGATTGGGACGAGGTGGCGCGGCTGACGCGCCGCAGCTGGGCCTGCATCGCACCCAAGCGGCTGGCCGCCACCCTGGAGGAGATGCGATGAGCGAGCTCAAGGCGGGCGACCGCGCCCCCGACTTCGACCTGCCCACCGACGGCGGCGGCCGGGCGCGCCTGGCTGACTACGCCGGCAAGCGCGTGGTGCTCTACGTCTATCCGAAGGACGACACCTCGGGCTGCACCTCCGAGGCGCAGGCCTTCACCGCGCTGGCGTCGCAGTTCGCCGCCAAGGGCGCCGTCGTGGTCGGGCTCTCGAAGGATGGCGTCAAGAGCCACGACAAGTTCAAGGCCAAGTACAACCTCGACGTGGCGCTCGCCTCCGACGAGGACACGCAGGTGATGGCCGCCTACGGGGTGTGGGTCGAGAAGAGCATGTACGGGCGCAAATACATGGGCGCCGAGCGGACCACCTTCCTGATCGGCCCCGACGGCGTCATCGGGCAGGTGTGGCGCAAGGTCAGCGTGCCGGGCCACGCCGAGGCGGTGCTGGCGGCGCTGGGCTGATGACCTGGGCCGAAGTCGTGGCGCTGGCCCGCCGCTTCCCGGGCGTGGAGGAGGCGACGAGCTACGGCACGCCCGGCCTTCGCGCCGGCGGCAAGTTCCTGACGCGTCTGCGCGATGAGGACGCGAGCCTGGTGCTGATGGGCGTGGATGCCGACGAGCGCGAGCACCTGATCGAGGCGGCGCCCGAAGTGTTCCACCTCACATCCCATTACGCGGGCTATGCCACCGTGCTCGCACGCATGGCGACGATCACGCCCGACGAACTGGCCGGCTTCCTGGAGCGGCGCTGGCGCGTGGTGGCCCGCAAGCGCGAGATCGCCGCCTACGACGGGGCGCGCTGAACGCTCAGCGCGCCGGCCCGCCCCACACCTGCGCCAGCCGCTGGTCGCGCCCGCAGCCCGTGCGATAGGCGCGGTAATCGGCGCCGTGGGTCTCGGCATAGTTCCGATGGTAAGCCTCTGCCGGCCAGAACGGGCCGAGTGGCAGGATCGGCGCCTTCATGGTTCCCGTCCTGAGCTGTTTGGCGGCCTCGGCGCGCGTCTGTTCTGCGATCTTCTTCTGTTCAGGCGTAGCGACGAAGACGGCCGGGGAATAGCTTGGGCCGCGATCGCAGAACTGACCGCCGAGGTCTGTCGGGTCGATCAGCTTCCAGTAGCGGCTGAGGATGAAGCCGTAGGAGGTCTTGCGTGGATCGAACACCACCCGCACCGCCTCGTGATGACCGGTCGTCTCGCTGGTCACGTCCTGATAGGTGGGCGAGGCCAAGTGGCCGCCGGTGTAGCCGCTGTCGACGCTGACCACGCCCGGCAGCTTCATGTCATGCTCCATGCACCAGAAGCAGCCCCCCGCCAGCACCGCCTGCTGCAGCGGCGCGGCCGGCGGCGGCAGGGGCTTGGAGGGCGGCGCGGCCTTGGCGCACGCGGCGATCGCCAGCAACGGCGCGATAAGGAGGGCGATCAGGCGGCGGGTCATGCGCCTGCATATGCTCGCGCCGGACGGCGAAACGGAGGCGAGCCTTGGCGGGCGACCTGTGTCCGCGCACCCGGCATGGACATCGCGCTCATCGCCGCCCGCGCAGCGCTGAGGGCCACCGCAGGGGCGGCCCCTCAGGTCCGTCAGCTCTTGACGCCCTCCGCCTCGGCGGCCTCGCGCTTTTCGTAGACGTGATCGACCAAGCCGAAGGCCAGCGCCTCCTCGGCCGACATGAAGTTGTCACGGTCGAGCGCCGCCTCGACTTCCTCAATGGGGCGGCCGGTATGCTTGGCGTAGATCTCGTTCAGCTTGCGCTTGGTCTTGAGGATATCCTCGGCATGGCGCGCGATGTCGCTGGCCTGGCCGCGGAAGCCGCCGGAGGGCTGGTGCACCATGATGCGCGCGTTGGGCAGCGCGATGCGCTGGCCGGGCTCGCCCGCCATCAGCAGGAACGAGCCCATGGACGCCGCCATTCCGGTGCACACGGTGGATACGGGGCTCTTGATGTACTGCATGGTGTCGTAGATCGACATGCCGCTGGTCACCACGCCGCCGGGCGAGTTGATGTAGAGCGCGATCTCCTTCTTCGGGTTCTCCGACTCCAGGAACAGGAGCTGGGCGCAGATCAGCGAAGCCATGCCGTCTTCAACCGGGCCGGTGAGGAAGATGATCCGCTCCTTAAGGAGGCGCGAGAAGATGTCGTAGGAACGCTCACCCCGGCTGGTCTGCTCGACGACCATGGGCACGAGGTTGAGCGCGGTGTGGACGATGTCCGTCATGGGGACGGCCTTTCTCTCGGAGCGTGTAGGATGGGCGACGCCGGAAAGCGCGGCCTGGGGTCGGATATCGGCTGAGCCGCACGGGTGCGCAAGGCGGGCGCGCGTGCTGGCGTTCGGCGAGCAGGCTCGCAAACGGGGCCGAGGCGTTGCGGCATGTCGGAAAGGGTGGAACCTGGCGATGGGTAGCTCCGCCCTTCCGCCGAGGCTTACGATCATGGCGCCGATCATGGTTCTCGCGCTGGCGGCTGCCGTGGGAGGGCGGCTCGAAGGCGAACTCGCGAGGTTGCGTGCAGGCATCGGGCCCGCCCAGGCTGGTCAGGTGTCGGCCGCGATCACCGCGTCGCCGAAGCTCCAGGCGCAGATGGAGCGTATGGCGGCGGATGGCCGGCTTACAGGGATCGCACTCCGGCCCATGTCCGAGGTCCGCAAGCTGGGGCCGTTCGACGCCGCGGCGGATCACGGGGTGATGGTGCTGACGGGCGAATTGCTGGCGCAACTGGCGAACGCCCACCTCTACGACATGGTGGCGCCGGGCGAAGTCTTTCCAAACAACACAACCTTCGTGCTCGCGCATCTGGCCTACCATGTCGCGCACCCCCTCGTGGCGCCGCAGGCTTCGGGGCCTGACGCGACGGCGTCGAGACGGGCGTACATCAAGGCGAGACTGCGCGACGAGGCGGGCGCATACGTCCAGGCCTGGAACGACACGGTGGATGGCGCGCGTCTGGCGTCTCCAAACGGCAGAGTCTCGCCGCCGCAGGTGAGCGAGATCATGTTGAACCTGCGTTACCGCTTCGTTTTCGTTAAGGCGCTGCGGGGGCCGCAGGCCATGCTGAGGCTGTCGCCGTCCGGCGATATCGCGCCGAGCGACCAGAACCTCGAGGCGATCGCAATCGCGCTTTCCGCTTCGCCGATCGCCGATCTGCAATAGCGTCGCTGCGTAGCTTCAAGCGGGGAGTCGCCTGGCGCAGCTCAGTGGAAGTCGCGGCTGACGATGCGCAGGTCGCGGGGGTGGCGGTGGGAGTTGGCCAAGCCCGCGGGCCGGGCCTGGCGGGCCCGGTCGGGCTCGCGCAGTGGCGCAGGCGCAAGGCTGGTCAGCTTCACGCCCTTGCTGCCCGTGGGGCCGTTCGTCAGCACGTGGTCGGCGCGGGCGATGGCCGGTTGGAAGGCGGGCTGGTCGGGCTCGGAGAGGCGCGCCAGGAGGTCGGAACGATCCTCCAGCCGTTCGACGAAAACGTGGGTCACGCCCTCGGGCGACTTCTGGATGCGGCCGTGCGCCACGAGCAGGCGCGCGGACATGATCTGACGGCGGAAGCGATCGAACACGTCCATCACCACCACGAGGTTGGCGACGCCCGCCTCATCCTCGACGGTGATGAAGCACACCTGCCCGTTGCCCGGCCGCTGGCGCACCAGCACCACGCCCGCCACCGACACCGGCGCCTTGTCGCGCATGCGCACGAGCTGGGCGCAGGGGACGCATCCCTCACCGGCGAACACCTCGCGCAGGAACTGCATGGGATGGCCGCGCAGCGACAGGCGCGTGGTGCGGTAGTCGGCCACCACCTCCTCCGACGCCGACAGCAGAGGCAGGTCGGGCGCTGGGAGGTGGCGCGGCAGATTCGTCAGGAGCGGCGCTTGCGCCTTGCGATCAACCATCAGCGCCTGCCACAGCGCGCCCCGTCGCCCGGCCCCCAGCGACTGGAAGGCGTCGGCGTGCGCCAGCCGGGTCATCTGCGCGCGCGTCAGCCCCGTGCGGCGCACGAAGGCGTCGAAGTCGCCGTACCCAGCCCCACGGTTCGCCGCGATGCGGTCGGCCCAGCTTTGCGACAAGCCATCGACCAGTCGCAAGCCCAGCCGCACGGCCATGCTCCCGTCCTGCGCGGTCTCCAGCGTGCAGTCCCAGCTTGAGTGCTCCACATCAACGACGCGCACCTCCACGCCGTGTTCGCGCGCGTCGCGCACCAGTTGGGCGGGGGCGTAGAAGCCCATGGGCTGGCTGTTGAGCAACGCCGCGCAGAACACCGCCGGGAAGCGGCATTTCAGCCAGGCCGAGACGTAGACCAGCTTGGCGAAGCTGGCCGCATGGCTCTCGGGAAAGCCGTAGGAGCCGAAGCCCTCGATCTGCTTGAAGATGGCGGCCGAGAACTCGGGCGCGTAGCCGCGCCGCGCCATGCCGTCGATCAGCTTCTGCTGGAACTTGCCCATGCCTTGCGTGCGCTTGAAGGTTGCCATGGCGCGGCGCAGGCCGTCGGCCTCGGCCCCGGTGAACTCGGCGGCGACCATGGCCACGCGCATGACCTGCTCCTGGAACAGAGGCACGCCCAGCGTCTTGGAGAGCACCTCCTCCAGCTCTTTCTGCGGGAAGCCGGGCCCCGGGCGTGGGTAGACCACCGGCTCGATCCCAGCCTTCCGCTTCAGGTAGGGGTGGACCATGTCGCCCTGGATCGGACCGGGGCGCACGATGGCGACCTCAATGACCAGGTCGTAGAACTTGTCGGGGCGCAGGCGCGGCAGCATGTTCATCTGCGCGCGGCTCTCGATCTGGAACACGCCCACCGTGTCGCCCGCCGCGCACATCTTGTAGACGTCGACCTGCCCGTCCGGCAGCGCGGTCATGTCCGCGCCGGGTTCGAGCACGCCCTGCGCGCCCAGCATCACCAGCGCCTTCTTGATGGCGGTGAGCATCCCCAGCGCCAGGATGTCGACCTTCATCAGGCCGAGATCGTCGATGTCGTCCTTGTCCCACTCGATGAAGGTGCGATCGGGCATGGCGCCGTTGACGATGGCGCAGGTGTGGCTGAGCGGCTCCTGCGTCAGCACGAAGCCCCCCACGTGCTGGGACAGGTGGCGCGGAAAGCCGATCAGCTCATTGGCCAGCTCCAGCGCCTCTCTCAGCTGGGCGTTGTCGGGGTCCTCGCCGGCCTGGCGCACGTGGTGGTCCGGCAGGGCGTCGCCCCAGCTGCCCCAGACGGTGGAGGCCAGCGAAGCGGTCACCTCCTCGTCCAGGCCGAACACACGGCCCACCTCGCGGATGGCCATGCGCGGGCGATAGTGGATCACCGTGGCGCAGATGGCGGCGCGGTGGCGGCCGTAGCGTTGGTAGATGTGCTGGATCACCAACTCGCGTCGCTCGTGCTCGAAGTCGATGTCGATGTCGGGCGGCTCGTTGCGGTTCGCCGAGATGAAGCGGGCGAAGAGAAGCTCGTGCTCGACCGGATCGATGGCGGTGACGTTGAGGCAGTAGCAGACCACGCTGTTGGCCGCCGACCCACGGCCCTGGCAGAGGATGTCTTGGCTGCGCGCCCAAGCCACCACGTCGTGCACGGTCAGGAAGTAGTGCGCATACTGCATCTCGGCGATGAAGCCGAGTTCGACCTCCAGCTTGCCGAGCGCCTCGGCGCGACGCGGATGGGCGGGCGGCCACTTGGTCTCGAGCCCTGCGCGCGAGAGGTCCTCCAGGTGCTGCTGGGCCGTCTTGCCCAGCGGCACGGGCTCGCTGGGATATTCGTAGGCCAGCTCGTCCAGGGTGAAGTCGCACAGGGCTGCGAAGCGAGCGCTTTCGGGCACGGCGTCGGGATGATCAATGAACAGGCGCGCCATCTCGCGGGCCGACTTGAGCGTGCGCTCGGCGTTGAGCTGCAGCTTGCGACCGGCCTCGGCCAGGGGCGTCTTCTCGCGGATGCAGGTCATCACGTCCTGCAGCCGGCGACGCGAGGGATGGTGGGTCAACGCCTCGGTCATGGCGATCAGCGGCGCGGCGCTGGCCGCGGCGACGTCCGCCATCAGGTCGAGCCGCTCGGCGTCCACCGCGTCGAACCGGCGCACGCCGGCGAGCCAGGTGCGCCCACCACTCGCCTTGAGCAGCCGGTCGAGCACCGCGCGCACGGCGTCGCCGTCAGGCCGTTCGCAGGGCGCCACGATCAGGTTCAGGCCCGCTGCGTGCGCCTCCAGCGCCTCGAGCGTCACCTGGGTGTCGCCCTTGTCGGCCTTGGCCTCCATGCCAGCCCGGGTGAGCAGGGCGGTGAGCCGGCCCCAGCCCTCACGGTGGGCGGGATAGGCCAGCACGTCCGGCGTACCGTCGCAGAAGGCCAAGCGCGCGCCCACGCAAAGACGGAACGCGGGCGCGGGCGCGTCTTCCGCCAAGTCGAGGGTGGTGCGCATCTCCTTGGCGGCCACGTGTGCGCGCACTACGCCGGCCACGGTGTTGCGATCGGCTACCGCGGCGGCATTGTGGCCCAGCTCCCATGCCTGCCCCACCATCTCGTGCGCCCAGGAGGCGCCGCGCAGGAAGGAGAAGCAGGTGGCCGCCCCAAGCTCGACGAATGCCGGCCCGTCGACGGGTTCGCGCAGCGCCGCGGGGAAGGCGGTGCGGACCGTCTCCGTCACGCGAACAGCCCGTGCAGGAACCAGCGGCGCTGCGGATCGCTGGGCTCGCCCTCGCGGAACACCCAGAAGCGCTGGCCCGCCTCGTCCTCCACCCGGTAGTAGTCGCGCGCGCCGGCCCGCTCGGGCTCGCGGCCCCACTCGGGCGACAGCCGCTCCGGCCCGGTGGCGCGCACCACGCGGCGGCGAATGCGCCGCCAGACCAGGGTGGCGGGCGGATCGTCCGGCACGCCGGCCAGCACCTCCACCGGCTCGGGAGGATCCAGCAGGCGCACGGGCCGAGTGATCGCCTCGCCCCAGGCGGGCGGCGGCGGCGCGGTGTCGCCTTGGCGCGCCGCGCGCCACGGCGCCGACCAGGGGGCGAGCCGCGCCTCGCGCTCGGGCTTGGCGGTGGTAGGATCGGCGCGCACGCGCTCCAGCGCCGCCTCGCCGTAGCGGGCGGTGACGAAGCGGGCGAAGGCGTCGAAGCCGCCGTCAGCCTGTGGGCCGTCCAGGTCGAGGGTGACCTCGCGCAGGGGCTCCACTTCCACCGCGTGCAGGCGCAACTGGTCTACGCCCTCGGGGCCGGCCGCCCCCTCGCCCAGCAGGTCGAGCCGGTGCGCCATGAGCCGCGCCATGTCGGCCGCCCGGCGCAACGGCCGTGGCGTGCGCACTGTGATGCGCCGATGCGCCCCGTCAGGCCCCCATAGATCCAGCGTGAGCCGACGGACGCCCAGCCCCCTCCCCTCCAGCGAGCGCTCAACCATCTCGGCCAGCCGGCGCACGTGGCGGCCCACGGCGTGGTGGTCGCTGAGCACGCCCGGCAGCCGCCGTTCCGCCAGATGCCGCGGCGGCTCCAGAGCCAGGACGAGCGCTGCGGGCCTTGCGCCGGTGAGCCCGTCCAGCCGCGCGCCGAGCCGCCCGTCCAGCGCGGAGGACAACGCCGTGCGCGGTCGCGACAGCACGTCTCTGATCCGTCGCAGACCCAGCCCGATGAGGGCGTTCACGTCGTCGGGCGGCAGCCCCAGCGCCTCCACCGGCAAAGCCGCCAACGCGGCGAGGCCGACGCCGGGCTCCAGCCGCACGCCGTCGACCTCCCCGGGCGCGGCGAAGCGGGCCAGGGCGGCGGCGAGGTCGGGGGTGTCGGCCAACCCCCAGCGCAGCGCCAGGTCCTCGCCGGCGAACAGGGCGACGACCGCCTGCACCAGCGCCGACTCGCCGCCGTGCACTTCGCCACAGCCGGCGATGTCGAGCACCAGCGCCGCATCGGGCGCCTGCGCCAGCGCCGGGGTGAAGCGTCGGCACAGTCGCAGCAGCCGTTCGAGCACGGCCGCATCGGCCGCGGGGTCGTGCGGGGCGGTCGCCAGCTGCGGAACCCGCCCGCGCGCAGCCTTGAGGGTGAGGCCGCGGTGCAGGCCGTAGCGTTCGGCCACCGCATCCACCGCCGCCAGCACGCGCGAGCTTGCGACCTCGGCCACCGTCACGAGAGGCGCTTCCTGCACCTCGCCATCGCGGGAGGTCATACTCGGCAGGGCGCGCAAGGCCCGCGTCGACAGGGGCGCAGGCGCATGCACCGCCATGGTCAGCCGGGTGGCGACCACCGGGTTGAAGGTCCCGGGCGCCAAGGCGGGATCAATGCCCGGGCGCGGTGGATCGGCTCCCGCCTTGGGGGCGGAAGGTGAGGGCGCGGCCTGCGGATCGGGAGGCCCGTCGTCAGGCGGCGGCCGCGACGCGCTCCGCATCCGGCGCGCGCGATCGGTCGAGAGCCGATGCGCCCACAGGTGCAGATAGCGGCGCGACGGGGGTGAAACGTCGCTCATGGGGGTTCCAGACCAGGGACCAGTCGCCCGTGCGCCCAGCCCGGTTGCGCAGGAGCTGCAGGCGCACAGCGGGCAAGCCAGGTCGGCGCCGGCGACCTTGCGAGGCGGCGGGGCCGACACGCCAGCGGGTCACCGCCGCGCTGGTGGCGTCCAGCGTGGGGGTCAGCAGGAACAGGAATACGCCCGCTCGCCGCGCCAGGAGATCGAGACGCCGAGTGGCGGCGAGGTCGGCCGCCGACTCGCCCCGCCGCAGCTCCAGCATCACCACGGGCGCGGCGGCCAGCCGCAGCGCCGCCTCCACCGCGCCCAGAGCCTCGGCGGCGCGGGCGACGCGCACCACGGCGAGTTGGTCCGCCGCGACGCCCAACGCAGCCAAGCCGGGAGCGTGGGGCGCGCCGCCCTCGCGGCGGGCGTCGGCCTCCTGAACCACCACCAGGCGCACCCCCGTTCGGGCGGGTGCGCGCGCCGCCACGGCCAGCGGCGCCAGCCACGCGGCGCCGGCCGATCCTGGCGCTTCGGGGGTCAGGTGGTGCAGGCCGGCCGGCAACCCTCCCGCATCGAAGGCGGCGTCCAGCGCGGCCGCGCCGAGGCTGACCACGCTGCGCCGGGGACCAGAGACGACCGTGGGCTCCAGCCGCTGCAGACGTCTGCGCAGACCGGCGTGGAGGGGCGGAGCGTCCGCGCCCAGTCGTTCGCCTCGCCCTTCGATGCGCGCGTGGCCGTCGGGGCAGCCGCCTGCCAGAGGGCAGCCGCTGCAGTCGGGCCGCTCCGGGCGACATAGGGTCTGGCCCAAGCCCTTGAGGTGGCGGTGGAGTTCGAGAAAGTCCGTCCCCAGCCAATCGCGCGGCGCAGCCTCCATCACCGCCCGGCGCGCCTCCCCGGCGCCATCGGGCGAGGACGTCCAGCCCAACCGCTCGACCACGCGCAGCACATGGCTGTCCACAATCATCACCGGCCGGTCCAGCGTGCTGGCGTTGAGCACGCTGGCGGCGATCTTCTGGCCCACCCCCGGGAGCTCCTGCAGCCAGTCCATGGCCGCCTCCAGCGGAATTTCAGCCAAGCCGTCGAGCCGCAAAACACCAACGCGTCGGCGAATCTCGGCCAGGGCGCGAGGCAATCGCTCCGCCTTTTCGGCCGCGAAGGCGACCGGCGCGATCGCCTCCAGCACCTCGTCCGGCCGGGCGCCGGCCAGCGCCTCCCACCGGCGGAACCGCTCGCGCAGCCGGGCCAGCACCGCATCCGCCACAGCATCCTTCGTGCGCGAGGCGATCAGCGAGCGCACGAACTGGCTCACCGGGTCGCGGCGTCGCCAGACGAACAGCGGACCGAAGGCGGCCTCGATCAACTCCCTAGCCCGCAAGGGATCGAGGCCGGCCGCCGATCGCGACAAACCCCGAGAGGCGCCGGTGTCGAACTGAAGATCGAGTTGCATACACCGCCCTTCCAAATGAGAACGTATAGGGAACAAAAAGGCGAGTCGAGTCGCGCAATTCCGGCCGTCGCACTGGTGGGAGCGATCTTTGAAAACGACCGGGCGCGCCGATACAATCCGGCCAACTAAAGGCTTAAACCCCTTGCGGTGCAACGATCTAGGGGTGCGCAATCCCACGTTGGGGAACCGTTAGGGAAACGGGCGGATGCGCCGGCCACGCCGCCAGGGCCGCGGCGGCGATCGCCAGCAGCGCCGAACGCTCCGCCCCGTCACGGGCGAGCACCGACATCCCCTGCATCACCGCCATGACCAAGCCGGACAGCGCTCTCGCATCGGCCCACGCGGGAAGGACGCCTTCGGCCACATCCCTTTCGATCCGTGCACTAAGGCGCCGTTCGACGCCGCGCCGCACCTCGGCGACCACCTCCTGCACATCCGCAGAGGCCGCCGATCCGCTGGCGGTCGCGCTGGCGAGGAGGCCACTGGGCGTGTCTTCACCCGTGTAGGCCGCCGCCGCCGCCGTCAGCAGCCCGCGCGCCGCCTCGCGCGAGGTCGGCGCGACGTCGAACGCGACGGAGGTGGTTTGTGGATCGCCCACGTAGAGCCGCACGGTTTCGAGGAAGAGCCGCCGCTTGTCGCCGAACGTCGCGTAGAGACTCGGCGGACTGATCCCCATGGCGCCCGTCAGGTCCGTGATCGAGGTGGTTTCGTAGCCGTACCGCCAGAAGATCAGCATCGCCCGACGCAGCGCGGCATCCCGATCGAACGAGAGCGGCCGGCCGAGCTTGCGAGCCGTCGAGGTGGGTCGAGCGTGCTGGCGCCGATGAGGGTCGACGTCACGCCCGGTCCGCACGCATTCGTCGACGAACCGTAGGACGCCGGCGACTTCGGCGGGCGGATCGCCCGCTTCAATCGCGGCGATGTCGGCGTCGCTCCAGCCGAGCTTCTTGGCTTGGTCCAAATGCTGCAGCCGCTCGTAGGCGCTGCGGTGGAGCGCGGCGACGCGCAGGATCGCGGCCTCGCGCAGCCGGGCGTCGAGCGAGCTCGCCCGGATCGCGTTCGCCACCTCGGGAAGCGCCTTGGCCAAGCGGGCATCGGCCAGCAACAGGGCGCGCGTCAGGTTCGAGGGGAATCGATCGTATTGCGCGCGCTGCCCTTCATCCATGCGGTCGACCTCGACCAACCCCAGTCTCGCCATGCCCGTCCTCTTACCCCGACCTCTCCGTCGTTTTCCAACGTGCCTCGTGGAAGCTTTCGAACACCGTCGTGGCCTCCGCCCACGCCTCGTTCCGCAACCCCCTCAATCAGGAACGCCACCTGCACAGCCGGGGGAGCTTCGAAACCATCGCCAGCATGGTCGTCTCTATCTAGCCTCCGCCCGCTCGCCGTAGCTGCGTCTTCGTGGACAAGAGCGGCCGTTTGACTGACAGCATCCTCATTCATCCTCGTTCGTCTCGTTCGTGTCCCGACAAGTCCGGTCTACTCCAGCCAACACGCACCTTCACCGTAAAAACCCATAGCCCTCCAATGGCGGCCAGGGTTGCGCCGTGCGGCGGGCGCCGCTATCACCCGCTCTCCCAGCGCGGGCCTGCTCCGCGGTAGCTCAGTGGTAGAGCAGCCGGCTGTTAACCGGCTGGTCGTAGGTTCGAATCCTACCCGCGGAGCCACGCGCTGGCGCTAAACCCCTGCTTTGGCAGGGGTTTTTCGTTTCTGGCCACCCCTCATCATCATCTCGCGTCATCATCTTGGCGCGGGACGCCCGGGGACATAAGGCATCCGACACATCGAGCCGTCGCCCAACGCGCGGCGATCCCTCCTATGGACCGTCTGCAGCTCGTGATTCGGAGGCGCTAGCGGCTAATTCCTCCGACCCAACCGAACTGACGACATGGCGCATGTCGAGCGCGCCAGCCGTCGTTAATTTTACTCGATATTTCGGCCGTTCTGGGAAATCACCCTAACAGCCACCCTAACAACGGCCCAGCTGAGCTGCTGCTGGCGATCCCCGAGCATAAGACCGCCTTGCCGGGTGGTCGTCGTGAGAGCCAGTCGGATGTGTTCGCCCTGGTGCGCGCCGGGGAGGGCCCTATGGCGATCGCCATTGAGGGCAAGGTCGACGAGCCGTTCGGGCCTACGATCGCGGAATGGCTTGTAGATGCACCGCCGGGCAAGCTGGAGCGCCTAAACGCCATCAAGGAGCTGCTCGGCCTCTCGGGAGAGATTGATGGTGCAGTGCGCTACCAGCTACTCCATCGTAGCGCCGCGGCGGTCATTGAAGCTGAGCGCTTCAGCGCCAGTTCGGCAGCGATGGTCGTCCACAGCTTTTCGCCTGACCGACGTTGGCATGCTGATTACAAGCGGTTCGCCCAGCTTCTTGGATGTGTAGGCGACGTCGATCGCGCCGAGCGCGTCGCGAGCCCGACACCTTGCCAGCTCTACATCGGCTGGGCGGGCGGTGATCAGCGCTTTTTGTCGGCGTGAAGTGAAACGCCAAGCGGCCCCTCTCTGCAGCATAGTCTTAGAAGCGTCAGAAGCTGCCCTTACCGTAGCTCCAGACACCGGACGTTAGCCGAGCGGGCGCGTACGTCCGGTTCTCGGCAGGGGGCTGACTTGCGGTCTCGACCAAGTCGGACGTTGCTCCCCCTTAGGCTGCGAGCACCCCGGCGAGGATGTCCCTCATGGTCAAAGGTGAGCGGCCCAGCAGCGCTTCGAGCGTGGGGTTCACGGCTGCGAATTCGCCGCGCCGGGCGGCTCGCCACGTTCCCAACAACATCTCCGCCATCGCCGCCGGAACCCCCGACTCGATCTTGGCGTCCCGCCACTCCTCATCCGACACGGTGACTCGCTTGATCTCACGTCCGGTCACTTCCGAAGCGATCGCCGCGATGTCCGACATCGTGACCGCCTGCGCGGCGGTGAGCGGCGGCGAGACGCCATCGACGCGACCCTCCTCGGCGAGCACACGCGCATCGGCCTCGGCAAGGTCGGCCCGAGCGGTCCAACTGACCGGGCCGTCTTCAGGCGCCCGGATTTCGCCGTCCTTGAAGCCGGAGCCGATCATGTGCAGGGCGCTCTCGGCGTAGAACCCGTGGCGCAAAGCCGTGAACGCGCCGGAGCCGTCCGCAGAAAGGCTTCAGTCGCCGCATGGTCCACCGCAGGCGCGAAGGAAGAGTCGGAGCGCGCCGCCATGTGGCTCGTGTAGAGCACCCGCCGAGCGCCTGCCTCGCGCGCCGCCGCGATGGCGTCCCGGTGCATCTTGACGGCCTCGGCGCCCAGCTTGTTCACTGAGACGATCAGCACCTGCGTCGCGTCCGCGAAGGCTGCGGACAAGCTGCCCGCATCGCCAAAGTCCGTCGCTCGAACATGCACGCCGCGAGAAGCGAGATCATTCGCTTTCGCCGGTTCACGGACGGTGGCGACGATGCGATCCGCCGGTGTCCCGCTCAGCAGGGCTTCGACCACCCCCCGTCCCAGTCGGCCATTCGCTCCCGTCACCACGATCATGTCGGCCCCACTCGTCACCCTCGCCGGCCTTTACAGCACGATGGCCTGCCCGTCCGCTGTCCACCCCGAGTCGGCCCCTCAGCTTCGAACTCGGGGATTGGACGTCAGCTCACCCCAGCCGGTGAGTGGTCGGACCAGAGCTGGTCAACGCCGAGCGGGGCGCCGTGCTGATGGACGCGCTCGCCGCCCCACGGCTCGGAGTGCATCTGCCCCAGGGTGTCCACGAGGTTGTAGGTCGACTCCAGCGGCTTGCCCGCGGCCCGGTCGGCCAGCCAGTCGGCGATGAGCGGGAAGAAAGGCGTGCCGAGCTGGGAGGAGCGCGAGCCGCCCATGCCGTGCTCCTCGCCCGCGTACATCACCAGCGTCTTGGGCCCGGGTACGCGGTTCAGGTGCTCGACGGTGCAGGCCGCGTCGGTAAGCGAGTCGTCCTCGCCCGACATGACGAAGCACGGCATGTGCAGCTTCGGGCCGAGCTGGGCCACGTCCATCCGGTCCATGATCCCCTCCAGCTCGTCTTCATCGGCGGCGCCCGTCATGTACATGAAGCGCTGGCGGAAGGACGGCGCGGCCATCTGGAAGATGGCCCAGTTGCGCGGCTGGAAGTTGGTGTACATCACCGCCAGGGCCGCGAAACGCGGCTCGGCCGCCGCCATCTGAGTCGCCCAGAAGCTGCCGAACGACAGCCCCCACATCATGACGCGCGAACCGTCCACCTCCGGCCGTGCCGCCGCCGCCTCGTAGGCAGCGACTCCCAGCGCGCCCTGCCGGTCGGGATCGTACCACAGGCCGCGGGTCAGGCAGGTTCCCTGGCCCGGCCCATCCAGCATCAACACCGCGAAGCCGCGCCGCAGGAAGCGATCGGCCGAGCTGTTGATCTGCAGCTCCTTGAACGCGTCCATGCCGCTGATCATCACCAGGCAAGGATGCCGGTCGCCCTCCCGATAGCCGGGCGGCAGGTGGAACAGTGCCGGCACGGTAGTGTCGCCGAAGGGCACCTCCACCGCTTCGATCCGATGGTCGGCGTGCGGGATGTAGGCGGCGTAGCACTCCGTCTTCTTGCGCTCGAGGGCGAGGTTCAGGTCGGTGTTCTCGAAGATCGGCCACTGCGCGGCTCCGTACATGACGGAGGCGGCGAAGAAGCCGTCGCTCGCCGTGACGTGACGGCCCTGCGCCTCGGCCGCCTTGGCCTGCAACTCGTAGCGCCGGGCCAGCCGCGAGAACTCGCGGGCGAGATCATCCCAGCGCTTGATCACCGCCTTGAGCCCCATCACCGGACCGGCCCAGTCGGGGCTCATCGGCGCGCTGTAGTAGTGCAGCCGGGTCTGATCGAACTCGGGGCCGGCCAGCTCGACCACCTTGTCGATCAGCCAGCGCTGGTCGCGGAAGCGCTCCACCCGGGCCTGGGTCGTGAAGGGAACGGTCGGCATCGAGAGGGCTCCTAGCGCTGCGCGGAAGGCGCGGAGTGGGTCGGGATCTGATGCAGGCAGGCGCTGAGGGCGGTGCGGCAGGCCGCGACGTCGAGGTCTCCCGCGCGCCAAGCGACGAAGCCGTCAGGCCGCACCAGCAGCAAGGCTTGAGCCTCGTCGGCGTCCAAGCCGTAGCGGTCGAACACCTCGGCGCGCTCCACGCGTTCGACCCGTGAGTGACGCGGCGTCTCCAGCCGCGCGACGATGCGGCAGGCGGCGCCCGGCAGGGCGTCGAGCTCCGCCGCCAGCCGATCCGCCGTCGCCATGTCCAGCCGCTTGCGCGAGAGTGCTAGGGCGGTGAAGCCGTAGCCGGCGATGAGTTCGAACACGTCCAGCCCGCGCCTCACCGGCGCGTCGGGCGCCCGGTCGCCCGCGCGGGGCCCAGTCCCGTCCGCTTTGGACGGGCGGCCCTCCGCGTAGTTCACGTCGATCTGCGACAGCGCTCGGAAGGCCATGTCCTGCACGCGGTCCAGCTGGGTCGCCGGGCCGACCAACAGCGGCGCGAGCGCGTCCCGCAGCTTGGCCCGCCAGCCGCTCTGGGAGGCGCTGACGTCGAACATGCGGTCGGACAGCTCGAGCACGTGATGCGCCACGGGCAAGCGCTCGGCCTGGTAGGTGTCCAGCAGGGCGTCGCCCGCGCCCCGCTTCAGCACGGCGGCGAGCTTCCAGGCGAGGTTGGCCGCGTCCTACAGGCCCGTGTTCATGCCCTGACCGCCTGCGGGCGAATGGATATGCGCGGCGTCGCCCGCCACGAACACGCGGCCGACGCGGTAGCGGTCGACCACCCGGTGCTGCGATGAAAAGCGCGTCAGCCACACGGGGTCGTGCAGCCGCACAGGCCGCCCCGCCGCCGCCTCGAACCCGGCCTGCAGGTCGGCCAGCTTCAGCGCAGACCACGCCTGATCGTCCGTGGGCGGCGGGTTGAGGTCGGTCGTCATCACGCGCGCAGTCCCTTGACCTTGGAAGGGCACGTAGAGACCCAGCCGATCGCCGTTCAGGAACACGCGGAAGCGCTTGTCCGGCAGATCCCAATCCACCTGCACGTCGCCGAGTAGAAACCCTTGCGGGTACTTGGCGCCCTCGAAGGCGAGACCTAGGCCGTGGCGCACGAGGCTGTGCGCTCCGTCCGCGCCCAGGAGATAAGCGGCTTGGATCTGCTTGGGAGCGCCGTCCGCGCCCTTGACGTCAACGCAGACTCCTTGCGCGTCCTGCCTGAAGGCCACGGCCTCGAGGCCGCGCTCCACCTGAAGGCCCGCTTCGGCCAGCGCCTCGATCAGCACCGCCTCCGTCCCCGCCTGCGGGATCATGGTGATGAACTGGAACGGCGTGTCGACGGCGTGGGCGTGGTCGAAGTGGAAGCCGCCCGCCAGCTTGCCGCCGGCGTAGATGTCGAAGTCGCTGTTCGGCACGCCGTGAGCGAACACCTGCTCGGCCAGGCCCAACGAGGCGAACAGCTCGACGGAGCGGGCCGACATGACCCCGGCCCGCGACTCGGAAGAGGGCTCGGCGCGCTTGTCGATCACCCGCACGTCCACGCCGCAGCGGCGCAGCAGGAGGCCGGCCATCAGGCCGGTGGGCCCGGCGCCCAGGACCAGGACCTCGCAGGTGTTCACCGTCACGTCCGATCCTCCGACCCGCGACGGACAATCTGAGTGGGCGATCAGTTAGTCAAGTGACAGTCTTAAGGCTGGAGCGAGAAGGCGGGCGTAGTGGCCGACGTAAGCGTCCACCTCCTCCGGTGTGCGCTGCAGCAGCTCGGGGTAGATGAAGCCCAGCTCGAACCCGAGCGAGACGACGGCCTCCGCCGTGACGTCGGGCTCTTCCGTACCGGGCCACAGGAGGCGCAGCCGCTCGGCTGTCCGCGTCACCAGCATGCGGCGGGGGGTCATCTCGGCGAAGCGCCGTCCGAAGGTTGGGTCGAGCAGCACCCGGTCGAATAAAATGCGCAGGCGAGGCGCCAGTCGGCGCATGCCCGAAACGATGAAGGCCAGCAGCTCGGCCGCCTCCTCCGACGCGGAGGCCGCCCGGGGGCGGCCGAAGAAGGCGTCGCCCGCTGCGCCCATCTGCTCTTCGCCGCCCGAGCGCATGACGGCCATCAGCAGCCCGTCCTTACCGCCGAAGTAGTTCTGGATGAGCGCCTCGGAGCAGCCGACGCGCGCGGCGATGGCTCGGGTGGTGGCCGCCTTGAAGCCGCTGTGGCTGAATTCGGCGAGCGCCGCCCCGATCAGCGCCGCTTCGGTCCTCGCACGGTCACGGCGGCGCGGTTCGGCAAGCGTGGGTGGCTCCGGAGACATCTTTCCCCCATCATACACCGGGTTCTCCCGCCGCACCCGTAGCGCACGGCAAGGAACACCCGGTTCTTGCGATCTCTTGGACGCCGATCAGGGATCCCGGTTGGACGCCGCTTTACACCTTCCCGGTGCACCTCACTCACGGCTACCATCCTAAGAAACGCGTCTACGCGTCGACGCACAACTAACGGCGGCCTGATCACGTGTCGCGGACTCACCGTGTCTTGGAGCTGATCGCCGCTCTGCGGGCGTACCGCTCGCCTGTCACAGCATCCCAGTTGGCGCTCGAGCTGGGCGTATCCCTCCGGACGGTCTACCGAGACATTGAGACGTTGCGCGGGCTGGGAGCACCTGTTGACGGACAGGCGGGCGTCGGATTCCGCCTACGGGAGGGCTTCTTCCTCCCGGAGTTCGCCTTCTCCCCTGACGAACTGGAGGCCTTAGTCCTCGGCCTCGGCTGGGTGCGGCAGAGGGGCGATCCCGTCCTGGCCCGGGCCGGAGATGCGGCCGTGGCGAAAATCCTCTCTGCGAGCGGCGGCTCGCCTGCGCGCGACGAGCCATTCGGCCTCATCACCGCGGACCCCCGCTCACAGCGTACCGATCCTCCGCATGCCGCGCAGCTGCGAAGCGCGATCCGTCGTCAGCGCAAGCTCGCGATCGGCTATGAAAACGCAGAGGGCGCGAAGTCGGAGCGAGTCGTCTGGCCCATCGCCATCGTCTATTTCGACGAGGTGCGCGTGCTGGCGGCCTGGTGCGAACAGCGGGCGGGCTTTCGTCACTTCCGCGTGGATCGCTTGCGCGTGAGCTCGATCCTGGAGGACCGCTATCCCGGACGACGCCACATGCTGATGGCGCAGTGGCGCCGGCAGGACCGCGACTGGCGTTCGATCCTGTCAGTTTCCGACACGGCCTCGCGCTAGGCCTCTCCCCAGCACCCGTGCGCGCCGTCTTGCTGAAGCGAGGCGACTGGCAAGGCGGTGCAAAGGCGAAGCCCTGAGGAGGAGACGTCGTGGACAACAAGGAAGCCTGGACCCTTTACCAGTCATACCTGAACGCCTGGAACGCGACGTCGCTTGATGAGCGCGAGGAGATCGCCGGCCGCGTTTTGGCCGATGACATTGCGTACCTGACCGTCAGGCACGATCGGAGCGTGGGCCGGTCGTTGGTGCTGCAGGACATGGCGACTTTCCACGAGCGGTTCCCAGGCGGGCATTTTGAGATCGGCGACGTCTCGGCGCACCACGACGTGGCGGTACTCAGCTGGGTGATCGTCCAGGCGGACGGTGTCGAGTACGCACGCGGGATCGACCAGATTCGAGCCGGCGAAGATGGGAGGATCTCCCAAATCACCACATTCGCGCCGTCTCGGAAGGTTCCGGCCTAAAGGCCGCATGTCTCACGGAGATTAGCTTTCGCCCCCTCAGAAAGGGTGGTCTGCACCCCGGCTTGCCGCTCCAACCAGTCCGAGGTGTGCGATCCGGCGGCTTGGCGCCATGAGCGGCCGTTGACCCAGCTCCAGACAGCGGACGTTCGCGCGAGGGGCTCAAACGTCCGCTTTCCGGCGTGACGCAGACGACGGCTTCCGACCCGTTGCGGACTCTCGTGAGTTAGGTTTCGGTGGACGCTCGCGAGGGACTGCATGCCCCCAACTTTCCTTTACGGTCTCGCCTTCGGCCTATGGCTCTGCTTGGCCTGCGTGGTCTGGCTAGCGTCCTTTTGTCTGTTGGTAGCACCCGTGACCCGGTCGATGGGAAAGCGGCTCGCGTTGGCGATGGTCGCCACCTTTCCCGGCGTCTTTGCCTTCCAACTATTGGCGTCGCCGATCATCGTATGCACCGTAGCGGCAACGGTATTTGCCGCCACGATAATTGATCCCAGCCGCTCTTCCGACACCACTAATCCAACGATGATCGCGGTGACCGCGGCAGGGCTTCTGCTTGCCTTATCGATAGCTGCGGGAGCGTCGCTTCTTGGGTTCTGGGAAGGATGGCGCGTGGGTTGGATTTGCGCGCAAGGCCGAAGTTGGCGGGAGGTGATCGGTCAGGGACCTACCGGGCGAGCCGTCAAGATGTTCCGACGCCGTCGCTGAGATCGGCGGGACCGCAAACCACCCATAAGTGACATTCGGAAGGTCGGCTATACGCACGGCAAGAGGCGTTTCCGCGTCTGCGCGGGCGGCTGAGCGCCACCGAGGGCGGAGCGCGTCAAGGCGCGCCTTCGGCTCTACGGCCTTGACCCGCTCCGCCCTCGGCGGCCGACCGGAGGGGTCGGGACGATGAGCGTCCTAGGATTTTCGACTTGGCCTGCGGCCGCGTCGAACAATGAGCGGGGGCCTGCCGCCGTTCGGCGCGGCCACCTGCGTGCGAACGGCAAGCCCGGGACCGCGCATCCCGCCTGCGGCCACTCGCCGGCTCCCGCCCCCGCAAGCGAACGGCTCGCTTGTAGAACGCCGCGCTTTCAGCACACTGCGGCAGGCCCCCGCCCAGTGTTCGACGCGCCGCAGGCGTGTCGATCTTCCAGGGACGCCCTGCGTCCCAACGCTCGCCGGTCGGCCGCCGCGCGCTGGGCGGGTCAAGGCCGAAGAGCCGAAGGCGTGCCTTGACGCGACCTGGGCGCGGTGGCGCTCCGCTGTCCGCTTACGCGCCGGAAACGCGCCTATCTCCAGCGAACCCGGCGGGACATGCAGGGCCGCCGCCACGCACCGGCTCGGCGTCCTCCCTTGGCCCGCAAGCCTTCGCCATCACTCCCGCCCTCGCCGCCCCCCCGCCCGCAAACCGCGTCAACGGCGCCCCATCTCTCCCCCTCAACCCTGGTGCGGCTAGCCTGCAGGTGGTCCCGGAGCACGGGGAGGGCGTCTTCGAACCCGCCCCCGAGGCGGCTCCGTGGCCGGGATCGGGCGGGAATCGCCTTCGGGGAGTCGAAACCGCAGGGTCTGTGGGCGCGTCGGATGCGCCTGCGCCCGTCGGGTGGCCGCTTGCGGGGAACTGCACGGCCAGGGCGCGCGGGCGAGAGAGCCCGCGCCGCGGAGCGCTACGCCTGGGCGGACAATGCCCTCCGTCGAGCCTCCCCCGTCCACCGGCCTCGCGGAGCGTCAGCGTCGGGAGCCGAAACTCCCACATCCCTTCCCGTCCCCGGGGGCCCCTCACCCGCGCTCCGCGTCACCTCCCCAGCCCCACGCGGCAGCCGGTCGCGAGGGCGCCCGCGTGCGCGCAAAAAAAAAAGCCGCGCCCGAAGGCACGGCTTGAAGTCATAGGGAGGAAACGCCCAAGAAGGGCACGCCCTCTATATGCCGCACTGCACAAGAAAGCAAGCGGACAGCGCTGTCATTTTGTGCGGCGCCGCATTCATCGCGAGCGGTCGACCATCGCCTCCATGGCCGGGCTGTAGCGGCCACCCTCCACCGCCGCCGCCGGTACGGCGGCGTCGATGGCGGCGAGGTCGTCGGCGCTGAGCTTGAGGTCGACGGCGCCCGCGTTCTCCCGTGCGCGGTCGGCCGAGCGGGTGCCGGGGATGGGCACGATCGCGTCGCCCTGCGCCAGTAGCCAGGCCAGGGCGAGCTGGCCGGCGGTGGCGCCCTTCGCCTTGGCGAGTTTTTCCAGAGCCTCGACCAGGGCGCGGTTTGTCTCCCACGCCTCGCCCTGGAAGCGCGGCAGGCCGGCGCGCATGTCGCCGTCCTTCACGTCGTCCTTCTCCAGCTTGCCGGTGAGGACGCCGCGGCCCAGCGGGCTGAAGGGCACGAGACCTACGCCCAGCGCCTTGCAGGCAGGCAGGATCTCAGCCTCCACGTCGCGGGTGAAGAGCGAGTACTCCGACTGCAGGGCGGCCACCGGATGCACCTTGCAGGCCCGGCGCAAGGTGGCGGCCGACGCCTCCGAGAGGCCGAAGTGGCGCACCTTGCCGGCCTTGATGAGGTCAGCCACCGCGCCCGCCACGTCCTCGATCGGCGTCTCGGGGTCGACGCGATGCTGGTAGAACAGGTCGATGTGATCGGTCTGCAGGCGCTTGAGCGAGGCGTCGCACACCTCGCGGATATGCTCGGGGCGGCTGTCGACGCCGCCGGAGACGCCGTGTTCGCCGCCGATCCTGAAGCCGAACTTGGTGGCGAGCTTGACCTTGTCGCGCCGGTCCTTGAAGGCGCGGCCGACCAGCTCCTCGTTGACGTAGGGGCCGTAGACCTCGGCGGTGTCGAACAGCAGGTAGCCGGCGTCGGCCGCGGCGTGCAGGGTGCGGACACCCGCCGCCTCGTCGGGCTTCTCGCCGTAGGCGTGGGAGAGGCCCATGCAGCCGAAGCCGAGCGCCGAGACCTCCAGGCCGTCGCCGAGCGTGCGCATCTTCATGGAAAGCCTCCGATAGGACGTGGAGGCGGGGGAGCCCTCAGGCGGCGGTTCGGTTCCGCGCGAGAGGATGCGCGCGCAGCACCGTCTCGCGCAGGCGATCCTGCGTGACGTGCGTGTAGATCTGGGTGGTGGCGATGTCCGCGTGGCCGAGCAGCGTCTGCACTACGCGCAGGTCGGCGCCGCCTTCGAGGAGGTGCGTGGCGAAGGCGTGGCGCAGCACGTGCGGGCTGACGCGCGCGGGGTCGAGCCCTCCGGCCGCCGCGGCGCCGTCGAGCAGCTGCTGCAGTCGCCGCGGCGTGATCCGGGCGGCTGCGCCCGTGCGCGAGGGGAACAGCCACGGGTTGGGCCGCGCCGCCTTGAGCTTCGGGAGGAAGGCTGGTCGCAGCGGCAGATAGGCCGCGACGGCGGCGCGGGAGGCGGCGTTCAGCGGCGCCAGCCGGTCCTTGCCGCCCTTGCCGCGCACGATCAGATGGTCTGGATCGGACCCGAAGGCCGCCGCCGGCAGCGCCGCCAGTTCGGACACGCGCAAGCCGGCCGCGTAGAGCAGCTCCACCGCGCAGACCAGGCGCAGCGCCTCGGGCGAGCCGGCCGGGAACAGCGCGCCCGCGCCCTCGAGCAGCCGCTCCACCTCGCCGCGGTCGAGCACCTTGGGCAGCGGGCGCCCGGCGCGCGGTGCGTCCACCCGGCGTGAGGGATCGTCGGCGCGCCACCCCTCCTCCACGGCGAAGCGGTAGAACTGGCGCAGCGAGGCGCGCCGCCGGGCGGCGGTGGTGGCGGAAAGGCCGCGGCGGCCCAGCTCGGCGAAGTAGCCCTCTACGCCCTCCGGCGGCGCGGCCAGGAGGCCGCCGTGGGCGACCGCCAGCCAGCCGCGCGCGTCCTCCAGGTCGCGGCCGTAGGCGAGGAGCGTGTTGCGCGCCGCGCCACGTTCGGCGGCCATCATCTCCAGGAAGCTCTCGATGCGCGCGGCGTCCATGGCCGCCATCCAGCGCAGGGCGAGGTGAAGGCCGCGTGCACGCGTGCTAACCGCAATTCCATGAGCGCCGCCGCCGCCGCCCTCGCCGCCCCCTTCGCCCCCGACCGGCCCGTCGCGCTGGTCGGGCTGATGGGCGTGGGCAAGACGTCCGTCGGCCGCCGTCTCGCCGCGCACTGGGGCGCCCCCTTCGTCGACGCCGACGCGGAGATCGAGACCGCGGCCGGGCGCAGCGTGTCCGACATCTTCGCCGAGCTGGGCGAGCCCGCCTTCCGCGACGGCGAGCGTCGCGTGATCGCGCGCCTGCTGGAGGGCGCCCCCGTGGTGCTCGCCACCGGCGGCGGCGCCTTCGCCCAGGCCGACACCCGCGCGTTGCTGCTCGCGCGCGCGCTGGTGGTGTGGCTGCGCGCGGACCCGGCGGTGCTGGCGCGACGCTGCGCCAAGCGCGACACCCGCCCGCTGCTGCGCGGGCGCGATCCGCTGGAGGTGCTGACCGACATGGCAGCCGCGCGCCACCCGCTCTACGCGCAGGCTCACCTGGTGGTCGACACCGGTGAGGGACCGCACCAGGCGGCGGTGGAGGCGGTGCACGCCGCCGTGCGTGCGCATCTGGGAGCGAGCGCCTGACCGCCCCTATGCGCGAGGTGCGCGTCGAGCTCGGCGTGCGCAGCTATCGCGTGCTGATCGGCGCCGGACTGCTGGCGCAGGCGGGCGCGCAGATCGCACCCCTGCTCGTGCGGCCCCGGGTGGCGGTGGTGGCCGATGCGAGCGTGTTCGCCCTGCATGGGGGCACGCTTCTGGCGAGCCTCGCCGCTGGGGACATCGCCGCCGAGGTGATCGAAGCGCCGCCGGGCGAAGCCTCCAAGAGCTGGGCCGAGCTGGAGCGCGTCTGCGATCGTCTGCTGGCGCTGGAGCTGGAGCGCGGCGAGCTGGTGGTCGCCTTCGGCGGTGGCGTGGTGGGCGATTTGGCTGGCTTCGCCGCCGCCATCGTCAAGCGCGGGCTGGACTTCGTGCAGGTTCCGACCACCCTCCTGGCGCAGGTGGACAGCTCGGTCGGCGGCAAGACCGCCATCGACACGCCGCGCGGCAAGAACCTGATCGGCGCCTTCCACCAGCCGCGCCTGGTGCTTGCCGACCTGGACGTGCTGGCCACCCTGCCCGAGCGCGAGCTGCGCGCGGGCCTGGCCGAGGTGCTCAAGCACGGGCTCCTCGCCGACCGCGGCTATTTCGACGGAGTTGTCGACGCCCTCCCCGCCCTCCTGGCGCACGACCCCGCGACGTTGGCGCAGGCGGTGGCGCGATCGGTGGAGATCAAGGCCGACATCGTGTCGCGTGACGAGCGCGAGGGGGGCGTGCGCGCCCTCCTCAACCTCGGACACACCTTCGGCCATGCGCTGGAGGCGGAGACGGGCTTCGGCGCGGGCCTCAATCACGGCGAGGCCGTGGGCTTGGGCTGCGCGCTGGCGTTCCGCTTCTCCCTTGCGCAGGGCCTGTGCCCCGCGGACGAGGCCGAGCTAGCGATCGCCGGGCTGGAAGCCGCCGGGCTTCCGACACGGCTGGCGCAGGCCGGCGCGCGCCTGCAAGCCGACCGCCTGCTGGCGCACATGACGCAGGACAAGAAGGCGCGAGGCGGCGCACTCGTCTTCGTGCTCGCCCGCCGCATCGGCGAGGCCTTCGTGGCGCGCGGCGTGGCGCCTTCGGAGGTGCTCGCCTTCCTGCGCGCGCAGGGCGCGGATTGAGCGGCGGCTTCCGCCGCGTCAGCCGATGTGAGACTCCCCGCCCATGCATCTCCGATTCGTCGCCGCCGCCTTGGCGGCCCTTGTCATCACGCCCGCCGCGGCCGCTGCGCCGCTCAGGATCGAGGCGCGGCTCTCGCCCCAAGCCGCGGGCGCCGCCCCTCTGAAGGGGCGGCTGCTGGTGGCGATCTCCCGCGATCGCGACGGCGAGCCCCGCGACCAGATCGTGGAGACCTACGACAGCCAGCAGGTGTTCGGCGCCGATGTCGCGCCCGGCGGGCGCCTGGTGATCGACGAGAACGCCGAGGGCTTTCCCCTGCGCCGTCTCTCCGACCTGCCGCCCGGCGACTATACGGTGCAGGCCGTCTTCAACCGCTACACCACATTCCGTCGCGCCGACGGCCGCGTGCTGGAGCTGCCCGCCGACCGGGGCGAGGGCCAGCAGTGGAACGCCAAGCCCGGCAACCCGATGAGCGCGCCGGTGAGGCTGCACCTGGCTCCCGATGGGGGCGTGGTGCGGCTGGTGCTGGACCGCACCATCCCCGAGGTGGGGCCGCCCCCCGCCGACACGCCCTTCCTCAAGCACCTGCGTGTGCGCAACGAGCGCCTCTCACGCTTCTGGGGCCGCGACGTATTCCTTGACGCCTGGGTGCTGCTGCCTGCGGGCTGGGGCGAGCATCCGCAGGCGCGCTATCCGCTGGTGCTCTACCAGGACCACTTCGAGGCGAGCTTCCATGCCGGCGGCGGCTGGCGCGAGACGCCGCCGGAGCCCGGCCTCACGGGCGAAGACCTGAAGCGCGCGCGCGCCGCCTACGCCAACTTCACCGCCTGGACCTCGGGCCGGCTGCCGCGGGTGATCCTGGTGGCGGTCAACCATGCCAATCCGTTCTACGACGACAGCTATGCAGTGAACTCGGCGAACATCGGTCCGTACGGCGACGCCATCACCGACGATCTGATCCCCGAGATCGAACGGCGATACCGCGGCATCGGGCAGGGCTGGGCGCGGGCGCTCTACGGCGGCTCCACCGGCGGGTGGGAGACGCTGGCCACCCAGGTGTTCTACGCGGACGCCTGGAACGGCGCCTGGGGCGCCTGCCCAGACCCGGTCGACTTCCACCGCTACCAGGCCGCCAACCTCTACGACGACGCCAACGCCTACGAACGCTCAGGCCCGTTCGGGACGGTCGAGGTGGTGTCGGACCGCAAGAGCGACGGCGAGATCACCGCCACCATGCGCAGCGTCAACCAGTTCGAACTGGCGCTGGGCGGCCACGGCCGCTCGGCCCAGCAATACGACGCCTGGCAGGCGGTGTTCTCGCCCGTAGGGCCCGACGGCTACCCCGCGGCGGTGTACGACAAGCGCACGGGGGTGATCGACAAGGCTGTCGTCGCCTACTGGCGCGATCACTTCGACCTCGACCACATCCTGCAGCGCGACTGGGCCACGCTCGGCCCCAAGCTCGAGGGCAAGCTGCACATAGCCGTCGGCGATAGCGACACCTACTACCTGAACAACGCGGTTCACCTCCTGGACGACGCCCTGCGAAAGACCCGCGCGCCGCACTCGGACGCGGCGTTCGACTACGGGTCGCGCGCGCCGCACTGCTACACCGGCCGCACGCCCGAATGGGCGCGCGCCTCCGGCGTGGGCCTCAACGAGCGCATTCTGCCGCTGATGGCCGCGCACTGGCTGGCCACCGCGCCAGAGGGGGCGGACGTGTCCAGCTGGCGCTACTGACGCGCGCGCATCGCTTTCGCCGCGCGGCGCCCTAGATTGCCCCCGCGGCCGCGGACAGGCCGCGACGGGAGCCCCTCTTCGCCATGACCGCCGCCCTGGGCGCCGTCGCCCTCGTGATCGTCGTGCTGCTCGCGGTCTCGTCCATCTTCTCGGCGGCGGAGACCGCGCTGACAGGCGCCAGCCGAGCGCGCATGCATCAGCTCGAGCGCGAGGGCGACGTGGCGGCCGCGCGCGTCAATCGCCTGACCGACAGGCAGGACACGATGATCGGCTCGGTGCTGCTGGGCAACAACCTGATCAACATCCTCTCCTCCGCGCTGATCACCGACGCCCTGGCGCACACCGTGCCGGGGGCCTGGGGCGTTGTCATAGCCACGGTGCTGACCACCGCGCTCGTTCTGGTGTTCGCCGAGGTCCTGCCCAAGACGATCGCCATCACCCAGCCCGACGCCACCGCGCGCGCGCTGTCCTTGCCTATCAGCATGGTGGTGCGCGTGTTCGGGCCGATGATCGCGGTGGTGCAGTGGTTCATCAGCCGCTTCCTGCGGCTGTTCGGCTTCGACACCCACGCCAGCCTGGACGCCAGCGAGGCGCAGGCCGAGATCCGCGGCGCGGTGGAGTTCCACCACTCAGGCGGCCTGGTGGAAAGTCGCGACCGCCGCATGCTGGGCGGCGTGCTCGACCTGGCCGAGATGAACGTCGAGCAGGTGATGGTGCACCGCTCGACCATGGAGATGCTCGACGCCGACCAGCCGCCCCGCCAGCTGGTGGCCGAGGCCCTGGCCAGCCCCCATACGCGCCTGCCTCTCTACCGCGGCGATGCTGAGAACATCGTGGGCGTGCTGCACGGCAAGGATTTGGCGCGCGCCATCACCGCGGCGGAAGGCCGGCTCGACGAGCTCGACATCCCCGCGGTCGCGCGCGAGCCGTGGTTCATCCCCGAGACCACCAACCTGAAGGACCAGCTGGAATCCTTCCTGCGCACACGCAACCACTTCGCCCTGATCGTCGACGAGTACGGCGCGCTGCAGGGCATGGTGACGCTGGAGGACATCCTCGAGGAGATCGTCGGCGAGATCGAGGACGAGCACGACGCCGCCCTGGCCGGCGTGGTGCGCCAGGCCGACGGCTCGGCGGTGGTCGACGGGTCGGTGGCGGTGCGCGACCTCAACCGCGCGCTCGATTGGACCCTGCCGGACGCCGACTACGTGACCGTCGCGGGCCTGGTCATCCACGAGGCGCAGGCCATCCCCGAGCCCGGCCAGGTGTTCATCTTCCACGGCCACCGGTTCCAGGTGCTGACGCGCGAGCGCAACCAGATCACCTCGGTGCGGGTCGGCCCGGGCGAAACGCTGGACGGCTGACAGGCGCGGCTCAGGCCGCCTGGGACGCCTCGCGCACCGGCTCCGGGAAGGCGAGGCTGCCCTCGAAGTCGTGGAGCACGTCCGTCAGCTCCTCCAGCGTGACCCGCGAGCGCATGCCGGCCGGATACTGGTAGCGCCAGAAGGTGGTCACGTGCGACACCGCGCCCAGGCGCTCGCCCAGGCTCATGAACAGCTCGGGCGCATCCAGCAGGAACTCGCGGAAGGCGGTGGGCCGCCCGTCGCGCGTCAGCTTGGCGTAGGCGTCGTCGTAGACGCCGAGCGCCGCCGAGATCACCGCCAGCGCCCGCTGCACCGAGCGGCGCACCGCGGCGCGCGCCTGCGCCAGGGCGACGTGCTGGCTGTCGTCGAGCTTGCCGATCGGGCGCAGCTGGCAGAGCTGGTCCATCACCGGCCCGATGTGCGGGCGCAGGTCGTTCAGGCTCCACTTGTAGTAGAGAAAGCCCCGCCAGCAGAACATGCCCTCGCGGTATTCCTCCGGCGCCAGGCGCAGGGTCTGGCGCAGGGGCTCCATCTCGCCGTCGTCGGCGTCGGCCAGGATCTTCTGGGTGAGGCGCGAGATCTGCGCCTCGCTGGCGCCGGCCGCGCCGAACGACAGGGTGACCAGCTGCTCGACCTCGCGACGCACGAAGGCGAACATGCGGTCGATGTCGGCGTCGGACATCTCGAAGTAGCACTGGTGGGGTATGCGCCCGTGGCGACGCAGCTGCTCGCGCAGCAGGAAGGGATCGAGCGAGGGCAGCAGGTCCAGAAGCTCGAGCGTGGCGAAATCGTCGGTCTTGTCGAAGCCCGTGCCGAAGGCCTGCTCAAGCGCCGGGACATAGCCCTGCTGGCCCACGAAGATGCTGTGGCCGCCGAGCTTGAGGTCGTGCGAGTCGATCGGGATGACGATCTTGGTGGCCGAGGTGCGCGCGCCCCCCTTGAACAGGTCCACCTCGTTGGAGCGCAGCCGGTGCTTGATGACCAGGCAGCGGTCGAGCATCGGGTGCGCGAACATCGGCGGCGTGATCCGCGTGGCCGAAGCGTGCGTGCGCCACACCTTGTGCAGGCTCAGCACGCGCGCGGTCGAGGCGCCGTTCTGCAGGGCCAGGAGGCTGCGGGCCGACCGCTCCGACATGTTCGTCCCCGGCCGCCGCGCGCAAGGGGGCCGCACGCACCATGCGCCGAATGGGGTAAGCGAAACCGTAACGACGCCCGCTCGCGGCTCACACTTCGCCCGGCGCGTGGGCGGCGAGCTGCAGCGCGTGGACCCGCTCGGGCGCCAACTCCTCGGAAAGGGCCGCGTATACGGCGCGCTGTCGCTCCACCCGCGAGAGACCCTCGAAGGCGGCCGAGGTGACGGCGACGGCGAAGTGCGTCTCGCCCTCGGGCCGGGCGCCGGCATGGCCGGCGTGCTTCCAGCTCTCGTCCTCCACGCTCAGCGCGGTGGGCGTGAAGGCCTGGGTGAGCTTTTCTGTGATCGCCGCGGCGGTCTCGCCATTCGCCATGCCGTGTCAATCCTTGAAGGTGAAATTCGCCGCCTCATACTCCCCGCATGAGCGGCGCGTTCCGATACAAGCCGAAGTTCGTGGACATCCGCGTGCGCCCTCCCGAGCCGGAGGCCGCCGCCGATGCGCCCAAGCCCGAGCCCAAGGCCGGCGAGCGCGCCTGCGACCATCCCGACTGCCGCAAGCCCGCCACCGCCCGCGCCCCCAAGTCGCGCGAGCACATGGACGAGTTCTACTGGTTCTGCGCGCCGCACGCGGCCGAGTACAACAGGGGTTGGAACTACTTCGAGGGCATGACTGAAACCCAGCAGGACCAGTTCCGCGCCGACGCCCACGTGGGCCACCGCCCGACCTGGCAGTTCAAGGCCAGCCGCATGTCGCGCGAGGCCGCCGCCTTCGCCGCCCGCTTCGGCTCGGGCGCCGCCGGCAAGGGCGCGGGGGCCTACGCCGACGCCTTCGGCATGTTCGGCGCGGGCGCCAGCGGCCAGGCGCAAGCCCGTGCGGCCGCGCCCGCGGGCCGCACGCTCGGCCGACTGGAGAGCCGGGCGCTGGCCGAACTCGACCTCGAGCCGGGCAGCGACGGGCCTGCCATCCGCGCCCGCTACACCGAGCTCGTCAAGCGCTTCCACCCCGACGCGAACGGCGGCGACCGCGCCCTGGAGGACAAGCTGCAGCGCGTGATCCGCGCATACAAGACGCTGCGCGCCGCCAAGCTCGCCTGAGCGACGGGCGCCCGCTAGGGTGGGCGCCATGCGTATCGCCCTCGTCTTGCTGATCCTTGTCCTGGCCGCGCCCAAAGCCACGCTCGCCCAGACGCCCTCCCCGGCACCCACGACCCCGCCGGTCGCCTCCAGCGCCGCGACGCCAGCGGCCCCGCCGCTCACGCTGGCGGACGTGGTGTTCCGGCTCGATCCCGGCGTCCGCTCCAAGCCGCCCGCGGGCGCGGCGCGTCCGGACGCGCCCGCCGATGTCGGCGCGGTCTGCCTGGTGCAGGCCGCGGGCCGGCTGGGAAATTGCCGGGTTATGGAGGAGCGGCCGGCGGGCCGGGGGATGGGGGCCTGGCTGCTCGACCTGCTTTCGCACGCCAATGTCGGGACCAGCGCAAAGGACGGCGCGGCCACCGCGGGCCGGCTGTTCGCCTTCCGCACCGAAGTGCGCGCGGGCGCGCCTCCGGCCGGCGCGTCTCCGAAAAGCTGAGGTCGAAGGGTCGACCGGCCGTAAGCCTGCCCCTAATTAGGCTTCATGGCCCTAGACACCGCCCCGCCCACCGACGACGCCCTGCTGTCCGCCACCCCCGACACCGAAGTCTCGGTGCGCGACGCGTTCGGGGTGGACAGCGACATGAAGGTGCCCGCCTTTTCCACGCGCGACCCGCATGTGCCGGACTTCGACGAGGGCTACCGCTTCGATCCCGACACCACGCTGGCCATCTGCGCGGGCTTCGCCTTCGACCGCCGGGTGATGGTGCAGGGCTACCACGGCACCGGCAAGTCGACCCACATCGAGCAGGTGGCGGCGCGCCTCAACTGGCCGCTGGTGCGCCTCAACCTCGACGCCCACGTCAGCCGCATCGACCTCGTCGGCAAGGACGCCATCGTGCTGCGCGACGGCCGCCAGGTGACCGAGTTCCGCGAGGGCATGCTGCCCTGGGCGATCCAGCGCCCTATCGCGCTCGTATTCGACGAATACGACGCCGGGCGACCAGACGTGATGTTCGTGATCCAGCGCGTTCTGGAGCAGCAGGGCCGGCTGACGCTGCTCGACCAGAACCGGGTGATCCGGCCCAACGCCCATTTTCGCCTGTTCGCCACCACCAACACGATCGGGCTGGGCGACACCACGGGGCTCTATCACGGCACCCAGCAGATCAACCAAGGCCAGATGGACCGCTGGTCGATCGTCACCACGCTGAACTACCTGCCCCACGATGTGGAGGCGCAGATCGTGCTGTCCAAAGCCCCGACATACGACACGACCGAGGGCAAGCGCACCCTGGCGGCCATGGTGCGGGTGGCCGACATGACCCGCAACGCCTTCATGAACGGCGACATCTCCACGGTCATGAGCCCGCGCACGGTGATCACCTGGGCGCAGAACGCCGACATCTTCGGCGACGTGGGCACCGGCTTCCGCCTCACCTTCCTCAACAAGTGCGACGAGCTGGAGCGGCCGACGGTGGCCGAATTCTATCAGCGCGCGTTCGGCGCCGACCTGCCGGAGAGCGCGCTGCGGGTGAAGGTCGCCTGATCGTCGACAGGCGCGTCAAAACCTCCGGTCGACGCACCGCAGCCCTTGCCATCTTCTGACGTTTGCGTCATTATGACCTTCTTGTAATGGAGGTGACGATGACTGCCGCACTGAGCCTTGCCGGCGTGACCGCAGTGATCCTGCTGACGTCCGAGCAGGTGGTTCATCTCGGCGTGCAGCTGGCCTTCCGACTCCTCGGGGTCTGAGACCACCTCGCCGGTCAGAGCGGCGCGGCCAAGGTCCGCGCCAACGCCGATTTCGCTTCGCGCAGCAGCGCCGGATCCAAGGCGCCCTGTTGCTTGAACACGCGTAGCGCGAGCCCCTCCCACAGCGCGCAGATTAATTCGATCCGCGCCTCGGCGACACCTTCCGGCGCCAAGTCGGCCTTGTCGCCTAACAGGGCGCTTCGCAAAAGGACGCGCACGCGCGCATCGGCGTCATGCATGATGGTGGCGATCCGGGGATTGCGCGCCGCCTCGGAGAGGATTTCGAGCCGAAGCGCAGTGACTCCGCCCAGAGCCTTCTCCTGGATATGCTGCATCGTGCGTTCGGCGATGGCCTCAGGGTCCCCCGCGAGTTCGGCGATGGAGTTGGTCGCCTCCAGCAGGTCCTCCTCGACGATGGCCGCTACCACCGCCTCCTTATTCTCGAAGTAGCGGTAGATGTGGCCGACGCTGATGCCGGCCTCTTCGGCGATGCGAGCCATGCTGGCGCCGTGGAAGCCGTGCTTGGCGAAGCATGTGCGCGCCGCGTCCAGGATGCACCGCGAACGGGTCCGCGCCTCGACCGCCGCTTCGCCCATCACTCCCTCCGTCCCGTCTGCGCGCTATTGACGCGGTGGGTCTATCCGACATACCACACCGCCGCACGGGAGTGAACGTTCATTCCCACCCGGCGCAACCTGGCGCCGGCGGCCCGTCGAGGGAGCCACCTGCATGCGTCCACATCGCCTCGCAGCGCCGCTCGCGGCCGCCTGGGCGTTGGCGGCGTGCCACAAGCCGCCCCCGCCCCCGCCCCCGCCGCCCGAGGTGGGCTACGTCGTCGTGCAGTCGCAGGCGGTGTCGCTCAACACCGAGCTGCCGGGCCGCACCAACGCGTTTGTGACGGCCGACGTGCGCCCGCAGGTGAACGGCATCATCCTGCAGCGCCTGTTCACCGAAGGGACGGACGTGGCGAAGGGCCAGGCGCTCTACCGGATCGATCCCAAGCCCTACCAGGCGCTGGTCGAGCAGGCGCAGGGCCAGTTGGCCAACGCGCAGGCCAACCTGGTGACCACCCGCCTGCAGGCGCAGCGCTACTCCGATCTGGTCAAGATCAACGCCGTCAGCAAGCAGGACAACGACAACGCCCAGGCCACCTACGGCCAAGCCCGCGCCAACGTGCAGCAGTACAAGGCCGCAGTGGACACAGCGCGCATCAACCTCGGCTACACGACGATCCGCGCTCCGGTGTCGGGGCGTATAGGGCGCTCGCTGGTCACCATCGGCGCCCTGGCCACCAGCGGGCAGACCACCGCGCTGGCCACCATCCAGGCGCTGGACCCGATCTACGTGGACGTGAGCCAGTCGTCGGATGAACTGCTCCAGCTCACCCATGCGGTGACCCAGGGCGGGCTGAACAAGGCGCCCACCGCCCACGCCAAGCTGATCCTGTCGGACGGCTCGACCTACGCTCAGGAGGGCCTGATCCGCTTCTCCGAGGCGCAGGTCGACCCCACCACCGGCTCGGTGACGCTGCGGGCGCTTTTCCCCAATCCCAGCCGCACGCTCCTGCCCGGCATGTACGTGCGCGAGGCGATCGAGCAGGCGGTCGACCCCCGCGGCGTGCTCGCCCCGCAGACGGCGGTGACGCGCGACCCGAAGGGCGACGCCACCGTCATGGTGGTCGACAACGGCGTGGCGCAGACGCACCCGGTGACAATCAGCCGCGCGATCGGGGCCAACTGGCTCGTCACCTCGGGGCTGAAGCCCGGCGAGCAGCTGATCACCCTTGGCGCCGAGCGGGTGCAGAAGCCCGGCACCAAGGTGCGCGCCGTGCCGGCCGGCCAGGTGGCCAATGCGCCGGCGAAGCCGCCGGCTGACGGCAAGCCCGCGGGCGGCGCCGCGGCGCCTGCCGCGCACTGATCGCGGCCGCCGGAGCGTAGCGTCATGTCCCGCTTCTTCATCGATCGCCCGATCTTCGCCTGGGTGATCGCGATCATCATCATGCTGGTGGGCGTGCTCGCCATCAAGTCGCTGCCGATCGCGCAGTATCCCTCGATCGCACCACCCGCCGTGTCGATCACCGCCACCTATCCCGGCGCCTCGGCCGAGACGCTCCAGAACACCGTCACCACGGTCATCGAGGAGCAGATGAAGGGGCTGGACCACCTCGAGTACATTTCGTCGACCAGCGACAGCTCGGGCGCGGCGACCATCACCCTGACCTTCGCCCAGGGCACCGATCCCGACATCGCCCAGGTGCAGACGCAGAACAAGCTGTCGTTGGCGCAGCCGCTCCTGCCCTCCACCGTGCAGCAGCAAGGTGTGGTGGTGGCCAAGGCCACCAAGAATTTCCTGATGTTCGTGGGCCTCTATTCCGAGGACGGTTCGCACAACAACGCCGACCTGGGCGACATCATCGTTTCCCAGCTGCAGGACCCGCTCGCGCGAGTGAACGGAGTGGGCGACACCCAGGTGTTCGGCGGCCAGTACGGCATGCGCATCTGGCTCGACCCCTACAAGCTGCAGACCTACGCGCTGACCACCACCGACGTGACGGCCGCGGTGCAGGCGCAGAACGCCCAGGTCGCCGCCGGCCAGATCGGCGCCGCGCCCTCGCCGCCCGACCAGCAGCTCAACGCCATCATCATCGGCCAGGGCCGCCTGCAGACGCCGGAGCAGTTCCGCGACGTCATCGTCAAGACGAACACCGACGGCTCGATCATCCGCGTGCGAGACGTAGGTCGCGTCGAGCTCGGCCAGGACAGCTACAACGTGGTGGCGCGCTACAACCGCCACCCCGCCGCCGGCTTCGGCATCAAGCTCGCGCCGGGCGCCAACGCCCTGCAGACCGCCGACGCCGTAAAGAACCGCGTCGCCGAGCTCAGCCAAGGCTTTCCGCCAGACGTGAAGTACGTCTTTCCCTACGACACCACGCCCTTCGTCAAGCTGTCGATCGAAGATGTGGTCAAGACACTGTTCGAAGCCATCGTGCTGGTCTTCATCGTCATGTTCATCTTCCTGCAGGACTGGCGGGCGACGCTGATCCCGACCATCGCCGTGCCGGTGGTGCTGCTCGGCACCTTCGGCGTGCTGAAGCTCTTCAGCTATTCGATCAACACGCTGACCATGTTCGCCATGGTGCTGGCCATCGGCCTCCTGGTCGACGACGCCATCGTGGTGGTCGAGAACGTCGAGCGGATCATGGAGGAGGAGGGCCTTCCGCCCAAGGAGGCGGCGCGCAAGTCGATGGACGAGATCACCGGCGCCCTGATCGGCATCGCGCTGGTGCTGGTGGCCGTGTTCGTGCCCATGGCCTTCTTCGGCGGCTCGACTGGGGTGATCTACCGCCAGTTTTCGGTGACCATCGTCTCGGCGGTGCTGCTCTCGGTCTTCGTGGCGCTGACGCTGACCCCTTCCCTGTGCGGCACCCTCCTCAAGCAGAAGACCGACAAGAAGCGGGGGCGCCGCCGCGGCCTGTTCGGCAGCTTCTTCGCCTGGTTCAACAAGACCTTCGACAAGGGCGTGAACGCCTACGAGGGCGGGCTGAAGGCGATGATCAGGGGCTGGATCCCAAGCGCCGTCGTCTACCTGGTGATCGTCGGCCTCCTCGGCTTCCTGTTCCTGCGCCTGCCCACGGGCTTCCTGCCCGACGAGGACCAGGGCGTGATGTTCTCGCTGGTGCAGCTGCCCCCCACCTCGACCTTCAACCGCACCGAGGAGGTGATGAAGGGGCTGGAAAATCACTTCCTCGATGATGAGAGCGCCAACGTAGACGGCGTGTTCACCGCCGCGGGCTTCTCCTTCGCGGGCTCGGGTCAGAACGCTGGTCTGGCCTTCATCAAGCTGAAGGACTGGTCGGACCGCTCCGGCGCGAAGAACCATGCGCCCGCCATCGCCCAGCGCGCCATGGCCGCCTGGCAGGGCTTCCCCGACGCGCAGGTGTTCACCGTCGTCCCCCCCGCCGTGCAGGAGCTGGGCAACGCCACGGGCTTCGACCTGGAGCTGGAGGACAAGGCCAATTTGGGCCACGACGCGCTGGTCAAGGCGCAGGGCCAGCTCCTGGGCATGGCCTCCCAGGACAAGACGCTGGTGGGCGTGCGTCCAAACAGCCTGCCCGACGTGCCGCAGATCAAGTTCAACATCGACGGGCCGCGCGCCACCGCGCTGGGCCTCTCGATCGGCGACATCAACACGGTGCTCGCCACCGCCTTCGGCTCCACCTATGTCGACCAGTTCATCGACCGGGGCCGGGTGAAGCGCATCTACGCCCAGGGCGAGGCGCTGTACCGCTCCAAGCCCGACGACCTGAAGCGCTGGTATGTGCGCGGCTCCTCTGGGTCGCTGGCGCCCTTCTCGGCCTTCTCAAGCTTCGACTGGACCTACGGCCCCTCGCAGCTGCAGCGCTACAATGGTCTGCCCTCGATGGAGATCCTGGGCACGCCGGCGCCGGGCGTAAGCTCGGGCCAAGCGCTCGACAGCGTGGCCAAGATGGTCGGCAAGCTGCCGAAGGGAATTGGCTACGAGTGGACAGGCCTGAGCTACGAGGAGAAGCAGTCGGGCTCGCAGACCAGCCTGCTCTACGCCCTGTCGATGGTGGTGGTCTTCCTCTGCCTCGCAGCGCTCTACGAGAGCTGGTCGGTGCCCATCGCCGTCCTTCTGGTGATCCCGCTGGGCATCCTGGGCGCGGTGATCGGGGCAACGGTGCGCGGCCTGTCCAACGACGTTTATTTCCAGGTCGGCATCCTCACCACCATGGGGTTGGCGGCGAAGAACGCCATCCTGATCGTGGAGTTCGCCGAGGGCGCCGAGCGCCAGGGCAAGAGCGCGGTCGAAGCCGCGCTGGAGGCGGCGCGCCTGCGCCTGCGCCCGATCCTGATGACCTCGCTCGCCTTCATCGTCGGCGTGTTCCCATTGGCCATCTCCACCGGCGCGGGCTCAGGCTCGCAGAACGACATCGGCACCGGCGTGATCGGCGGCATGCTGTCGGCCACCGTTCTGGCCATCTTCTTCGTGCCGCTGGCCTTCGTGCTGGTGGGGCGCCTGTTCGGCGACAAGGCGGCCAAGACGCGGAAGAAGGGCGCCAGGACCTCCGATGACGACGCCGGCGACGCCGCGCCGGCCACGGCGTGAGGAGCCCCGCCATGCGCCCCCTCCCCCGCCTGCGTCCCCTTCTGGCCGCCGCCGCGGCCGCGGCGCTCGCCGCCTGCACGCTCGAGCCCCGTCTGCCCTCGACCGCGCCCGACGTCACGCCGCCTCAACTTCCAAGCGGCGGCATGGCCTACATGCCCGGCTACGGGAACGGCTTCGCCACCGCGGCGACGCCGTGGCAGCGGTTCTTCGTCGATCCCAAGCTGCGCCAGGTGATCGCGCTGGCGCTGCGCGAGAACCGCGACCTGCGGGTGGCGGCGCTCAACATCGTCGAGGCGCGCGCCCAGTATGGGGTGCAGCGCGCCGACCTCCTGCCCACCATCAACGCCGGCGCGGGCTTCACCACCGGGCGCAGCTCGTCCTACGGGATCACCGGCACGTCCGCGACGGGGACCGGCGCCGGCGCCTCAACCGGCGGTGTGGGCGGGATCGGCGGCACGGGCACGGGCACGGGGACCGGCACGGGCACGGGCGGCGTCGGTGGCGGCATCAGCTCCACCGGCGTCTCCGGAAACTACCGCATCTACGACGCGACCCTGGGCTTCTCCAACTACGAGCTCGACGTGTTCGGCCGGGTGCGCTCGCTCACCAAGGAGGCCTTTAACCAGTACCTGGCCACCACCGAGGGCCGCCGCTCCACCCAGATCTCCATCGTGGCCGAGGTTGCCACCGACTGGCTGACCTACGCCGCGGACCTGGAGCGACTGCAGACCGAGCGTGACACGCTCAAGGCCGAGCAGTTCACCCTCGACATCATCCAGAACCGCTTCAAGTACGGCATCGCCTCGCTGCTCGACGTGCAGCAGGCGCAGACGGCGGTGGAGACCGCCCAGTCCAATATCCAGACCTACCTCACGCAGGCGGCGCAGGACCAGAACGCGCTGGATCTCGTGGTCGGCCAGAAGGTGCCGGTCGATCTTCTCCCCGGTCCGCTCGGCGGCGCGCTCGTCACCCTGCCCGAGGCCCCGGCCGGGCTGGACAGCCGCGTGCTGCTGCTGCGCCCCGACGTGCGCCAGGCCGAGCTTCAGCTGCGCGCCTACAACGCCGACATCGGTGCGGCGCGTGCGGCCTTCTTCCCGACCATCTCGCTGACCGGCAGCGGCGGCTCCACGAGCCTCTACCTCAACAAGTTGTTCACCGCCGGCACGGGCACCTACAGCTTCGGCCCCAACGTCACCCTGCCGATCTTCGACTTCGGCAAGAACCGCGCCAACCTGGCCTACTCCCGGGCGCAGCGCGACGCGGCGTTGGCGACCTATGAAAAGGCGATCCAGAGCGCCTTTTCCGACGTGGCCAATTCGCTGGCAGCTCGCGCCAATGTGGACGGGCTGGTCGCCTCGCAGGAGCGGCTTGTGCAGGCCACCTCCGGCACGCTGCAGCTTAGTCAGGCGCGCTATCAGCGTGGCATCGACACCTACCTCAACGTGCTGACCGCGCAGCTGAACCTGGCCACCGCCCAGCAGACGCTGATCACCGCGCGGCTGTCACGCGCCTCCAATCTCGTCTCGCTGTACCGCGCGCTCGGCGGCGGCCTCGGACAGGACCAGGTGGGCCGCCCGGCCGCCAGCGACACCGCCGCACGCTGAGCCTTTTTCCCGCGCTCCCGAGCCGGGTCAGAGTGGCGCGGGTGAGTCGATCCAGCTTCACGCTCGGTCGCGCAGCCGCCGGACTCCCGGCTCGCAGTCCGGCGGCGCACACGGCCGAGATCGCTTGCACGCCTTGGTGTTGCACGCTCGCACCGGAAAGTCCCGACGGACTCTTTTCACGCCGGCGCAGTCCGGTTCTCCATCCCGGTTTGCGTCCTGGCGCCGCCCGGAGGAATGTCGCTCCCGGGGCGCATCGCTCCGTCCTGACCGGAGACTGAGCCGTCTTGTCCAGCGCCGCCGCCCTAGCCCTCCTCGCCGCCCTACAGGGCGCCCCCGCCGCCGAGCCGGAAAGCGCGCCGCCTGCTCCGCCGATCGCAACCCCGCGCGACACGCCCTACCCCGGTGCCATGACGCTGGCCGTCGACATCACAGACACCGCGCACCGCATCTTCAACGTGCGCGAGACCATCCCGGTGGCCGGCCCCGGCCCCATGACGCTGCTGTATCCGCAGTGGCTGCCCGGCAACCACTCGCCCTCGGGCCCGATCGACAAGGTGGCGGGCCTGTTCATCACCGCCGGCGGCAAGGCGCTGGAGTGGGTGCGCGACCCCGTGCACGTCTATGCCTACCACGTGGACGTGCCGGCGGGCATCAGCGCGCTGGACGTGCGCTTCCAGTACCTGTCGCCGACGACCGGGAGCCAGGGGCGCATCACCGTCTCGCCCGACATGGCGAACCTGCAGTGGAACGCGGTGGTGCTCTACCCGGCCGGCTACTACAGCCGCCAGATTCCGGTCGACGCCAGCGTGAAGACCCCGCTGGGCTGGACGGTGTTCGGCGCGGTGGAGCCCACGGGCGCGCCGGCCGGCGGCGTGACCACCTTCAAGCGCACGACGCTCAACACGCTGGTCGACTCGCCGCTCCTGACCGGCCGCTACGCCAAGCGCATCGACCTCGACCCCGGCGCGGCGGTTCCAGTGCACCTCGACCTCGTCGCCGACGCGCCCAAGTACCTGGAGGTGACGCCCGAACAGTTGGAGGTTCACCGCAACTTGGTGCAGCAGGCCTACAAGCTCTACGGGTCACATCACTATGCGCACTACGACTTCTTGTTGATGCTTTCAGATGAGATCGGCGGCAACGGCCTGGAGCACCACCAGTCCAGCGAGGACGGCGACGGCAAGACCTACTTCAGCGAGTGGGACAAGATGACCGGCGGGCGCGACCTCCTCGCCCACGAATACACCCACAGCTGGAACGGCAAGTTCCGCCGCGGGGCCGACCTGTGGACGCCCAACTACAACGTTCCCATGCGCGACAGCCTGCTGTGGGTCTACGAGGGCCAGACGCAGTACTGGGGCACGGTGTTGGCCGCCCGCTCCGGCCTGTGGACGCCCGAGGAGTACCGCGAGGAGCTGGCCATGACCGCCGCGGGCCTCGACGTGCGCCGCGGCCGCGCTTGGCGCGACCTGATCGACACCACCAACGAGCCCATCATCAGCCAGCGCCGCCCCGAGCCCTGGCGCGCCTGGCAGCGGCCGGAGGACTACTACACCGAGGGCCTCCTGGTGTGGCTCGACGCGGACACGCTGATCCGCGAGCAGACCCATGGCAAGAAGAGCCTCGACGACTTCGCCCATGCCTTCTTCGGCGTCGACAACGGCAGCTTCGTAACCCACACCTACACCTTCGACGATGTTGTGCGCACGCTGAACGGCGTGACGCCCTACGACTGGGCGGGCTGGCTCAACGCCCGCCTCTACGGACATGCGGCGGGCGCGCCGCTCGGCGGGATCGACCGCGGCGGCTACCGCCTCGTCTACACCGACACACCGTCCAAGATGTGGAAGCAATCCGAAACGCGGCGGAAGGGGATCGACCTGACCTATTCGCTGGGCATGAGCGTGGCCAACAAGGACGCCACGATCACCGACGTTCTGTGGGACAGCCCAGCCTTCAAGGCAGGCTTGACCTCGGGCCAGAGCATCGTTGCAATCGACGGCCGCGCCTACGACGGCGATGACCTCAAGGATGCGGTTACCGCGGCCAAGTCATCGGGCGGCGTCGATCTGCTGGTCAAGCAAGGCGACCGCTATCGCAACGTCCGCATCGCCTACACGGGCGGCCTGCGCTACCCGCACCTGGACAAGACCGACAAGGGCGACACCCTGGACAGGATCATCGCGGCGAAGAGGTAAGTCCTACACCGAGGTTCCGGGCGAATGCCGGGATCCAGATACAAACACCTTGGGCGGTGTCAGCGTCCATAGACCCGACTTCCGCGTCTTCATCTGGACCCCGGCATTCGCCGGGGACCTCGGGATGACTAGGTCTTTCTCAGTGTGAAGCGGTGGCGACGGGGAAGCCGTGGTCCCGCAGGAGGGCGTCGGCGGTGGCGTCGCGGCCGCGGAAGGTGCGGTAGGCGACCGCCGGGTCGACCGTGTTGCCTACCTGCAGGATGTCGTCGTGGAAGTGTTTGGCGGTGGCCGGGTCGTAGGCGTTCCCGGTCTGCGTGAAGGCCTCGTAGGCGTCGTGGTCCAAGACTTCGGCCCAAAGGTATCCGTAGTACCCCGCGGCGTAGCCTTCACCCGCGAAGACGTGGCCGAACTGCGGGATGCGGTGGCGCATGACGATCTCGCTGGGCATGCCCAGCTCGGCGAGGGTGGTCTTCTCGAAGGCGTGCGGCTCCACCGGCGTCGAGCCCGCCAAATGCATCTTCATGTCGACGAGTGCGCTGGCCTGCGCCTCGACCGTCTGGAAACCCTGGTTGAAGGTGTGGGCGCGGCGGATCTTGGCCACGAGCTCGGCCGGCATCGGCTGGCCCTTGTCATTGACCAGGATCTTCAGCACCTCCGGCGTCAGGAAATAGTTCTCGTTGAACTGCGAGGGAAACTCGACATAGTCGCGCGCCACGTTGGTGCCCGACAGCGTGGGGTAGGTCACGTTGGAATTCAGCCCGTGCAGCGCGTGGCCGAACTCGTGGAACATGGTCTTGGCGTCATCGAATGAGATGGTGATGGGCTCGCCCGCCTTGCCGCGCACGAAATTGGCGTTGTTGCTGACGATGGTGGTCTGGCCGCCATCCATCTTATACTGCTCGCGGTAGGCGTTCATCCAGGCGCCGGAGTTCTTGCCGGGCCGGGCGTAGGGATCGAAGTACCACAGGCCGACGCGCTTGCCGGCGCGGTCCTTCACCTCGTAGACGCTCATTTGCGGGTCGAACACCGGGATGCCGGACAGCTTGGTGAAGCTCAGGCCATACATGCGGCCGGCGGCGTAGAACATCGCCTCGCGCACATGCTCCAGCTGCAGGTAGGGCTTCACTTCGTTGAGGTCGAGGTCGTACTTCGCCTTACGCAGCTTCTCGGCATAATACCGATAGTCCCACGGCTGGATCTTGAACCCGCCCCCATTCTCAGACTTGGGTTCCTTGTCGACGATCACCTGCATGTCGGCCACGTCGCGGCGCACCTGCGCCTTGGCGGGCGTCCATACCGACATCATAAGCGCCATGGCGCGGTCGGGCGTCTTGGCCATGGCGTCGGCCAGGTGCCAATGGGCGTAGGTCGGATAGCCCAGGAGCTGCGCCTTCTGCGCGCGCAGGGCCAGGATGCGGGTGACGATGGGGTTGTTGTCATGCGCCCCCGGGTGGTCGCCGCGGGTGGTCCACATCTCGAAGCCCTGCTGGCGCAGCGCACGGTCCGAGGAATAGGTGAGGAAGGGCTCCATCGAGGAGCGGGTGTTGGCGATCACCCAGGCGCCCGCCTTGCCGCGTCGTTGGGCCTCGCCCGCCGCCGCGTCGATCTGGCTCTGCGGCAGGCCGGCGAGTTGCGCCTTGTCGGTGATGACGAGCGCATAGGTCTCCTCGTCGGAGAGCTCGTTCTGGCTGAAGCTGGTGTAGAGGCCCGCCAGCTCTTGGTTGATCTTGGAAAGCTGCGCCTTCTGCTGTGGCGCGAGCTTGGCGCCGCCTTCAGCGAAATCGGTCCAGATGCGCCACACCAGGCGGTCCTGCTCGGGGGTGAGGTTAAGCTTGGCGCGGCTCTGGTAGATGGCGTCGATGCGCGCGAACAGCCTGGCGTTCTGGGTGGTCTCGTCCTGGAAGGCGGCGAGCTTGGGAGACATGCGCTGGTCGATGGCCTGCACGTCGGGCGTGTTCAGGTTGGAGGTCCAGATTCCGTAGATCACCCCCACGCGGCCGAAGGTGCGCCCGCTGCGCTCCATGGCCAGCACGGTGTTGTCGAAGGTGGGCGGCGCGGGATTGTCGGCGATGGCGTCGACCTCGCGGCGGTCCTGCGCCATCGCCGCGTTCAGCGCCGGCTCGAAATCGGCGACGCGCACCTTGTCGAAGGCCGGCACGCCGCCGTAGGGGCCCGTCCAGGCGGCGAGCAGCGGATTGGCCGAGGCCAAGGCCGCGTCGGCGCGCGTGCCGGTGACGCCTGCGCCACCCGAAGCGGGGGCCGCGCCCGCGGTCTGCCCAGCGCCCACGATCTGCGCCGTCGAAGCGCCGGTCATGGCCGCGCAAGCCGCGCCGGCCAACAGAAATGCTCGCATTGCGTCCTCGCCCAGATCATTCGACCGCCTCCTTAGCGGGCGCTGACGACCGCGTCACATGACAGCCGCGTAATGGCCGCGCGGCGCCATGCGCTTTGACCGCCGCCGCGCGGGCCGCTAGCCGTGGAGCGCGGCGAACCGCGGGGCGAGGGACAGACCATGGCGGCAGAGCGCGACGGGCGCGTCGAACTCACCCTGCGGGGCCTCGTGCTCGGCGGGCTGATCACCACCGTCTTCACCGCCGCCAACGTGTTCTTCGGCCTCAAGGCGGGGCTGACCTTCGCCTCCTCGATCCCGGCCACGGTGATCTCCATGGCGGTGCTGAAGAGTTTCAAGAACGCCACCATCCAGGAAAACAACATCGTGCAGACGGTGGCCTCGGCCGCCGGCACGCTCTCGTCCATCATCTTCGTGCTGCCGGGCCTGGTCATGGTCGGCTGGTGGACGGGCTTCCCATTCTGGGCCTCGTTCGGCATCTGCGCGCTCGGCGGCATCCTGGGCGTGATGTACTCGATCCCGCTGCGCCGGGCGCTCGTGACCGACAGCGACCTGCCCTACCCCGAGGGCGTAGCCTGCGCCGAGGTGCTCAAGGTGGGCGCCGGCGCCAAGGGCGAGAACCCCGCGGCAGAGGCGGAGAGCAAGGCGGGGCTACTCACCGTGCTTTGGGGCTCGCTGGCCTCGGCGGGCTTCGCGCTGGTGGTGGCGACCAAGCTGTTCGCCGGAAACATCGCCCACACCTTCCGTCTAGGCGCGGGCTCGGCCGGCACGGGCGTCAACCTTGGGCTCTCGCTGGCGCTGCTCGGCGTGGGCCACCTGGTGGGCCTGTGGGTAGGCGTGGCCATGTTCATCGGCGTGCTGATCGCCTGGCTTGGTGCGGTGCCCTACCTGACCTCGCTGCACAGCGTGCCCGCCGGAAGCTTCGCCACCTTCGTCAACGGCGTGTTCCGCTCGGAGGCGCGGCTGGTGGGGGCGGGCGTGATCGGCATCGCCGCCATCTGGACACTGGCCAAGCTCGTGGGCCCCATCGTGAACGGGCTGCGCGGCGCCGTGGCCGCCCAGCGCGCCCGCACCGCCGGCGACGGCGCCAGCCTGCCGCTGACCGAGCGCGACATGCCCATCGGCATCGTGACGCTGATCGGCCTGGCCTGCCTCGTCCCCATCGGCTGGCAGCTGGCCGACTTCGCCAACCACGCGGCGCTGGGGAACCTGACCATCCCGCTGGTGCTGAGCGGCGTGCTCTTCATCGTCATCATGGGGTTCCTGGTCTCGGCGGTGTGCGGCTACATGGCGGGCCTGATCGGCTCGTCGAACTCGCCGCTGTCCGGGGTGGGGATCCTCGCCACCGTCGCCGCCTCGCTGCTCTTGGTGGTGGGCTTCAAGGCGGCGGCCGGGCCCGACTCGGGCAAGGCGCTGATCGCCTTCACGCTGTTCCTGGTGAGCTTCGTGTTCAACGTGGCGTCCATCGCCAACAACAACCTGCAGGACCTCAAGACCGGCCAGTTGGTGGAGGCCACGCCCTGGAAGCAGCAGGCGGCGTTGCTGGTCGGCGTGCTGGTGGGCGCCGCGGTGATCCCGCCGGTGCTGAACGTGCTGTCCAAGGCCTACGGCTTCGTGGGCGCGCCAGGCGCCGGCCCCGATGCACTGGCCGCGCCACAAGCGGGATTGATGAGCGCGCTGGCTCGCGGCGTGATCACTGGCGACCTGCGTTGGGACCTGATCGGCGCGGGCGCCGGCATCGGCGTGGTCATCATCCTGGTCGACGAATTGCTCGGTCGCGCCCGCCTGCCGAGGCTCGCGCCGCTGGCCGTGGGTCTGGGCGTCTACCTGCCGCAAGACGTGACGCTGATGATCTGCGTCGGCGCCGTGCTCGGCTGGGCCTTCGACCGCGCCGCCGACAAGCGCGGGCATGCCGCCGGCGACCCCATGAAGCGCATGGGCGTGCTGATGGCCTCGGGCCTGATCGTCGGCGAGAGCCTGGTCGGCGTAGTGATCGCCGCGGTGGTGGCCGCCACGGGCAGGGGTTCGCCGCTGGGGGTGGTCGGCGACAGCTTCGAGGGCGCGAGCGAGTGGCTGGGCCTCGCCGGCTTCGCGGCATTAACGGCGGTGCTCTACGTCTGGGTAGCCCGCCTCTCGCGCGGTCTCAAGCCCACGCTCGACATCGAGGTCCCGGTCGCCGGCGAGCGCTGACCGGGAAACGGCCCGCAGGGCGCCTGCGAGCCGTTGGATACAGCGCGGCTCGCAAGCCTACGGGCGCCGCGGCTGGTTACCCGCCTCGGCGCTGGTCTCGGGCAGCAGCGGACCGGGCGCCAGATGCTCGGCCAGAAACCACACCTGCGGCTCATGGGTGCGGATCAGGTCGGAGACGATCAGGTCGTTGGTGCCGTCGTCGCCATAGTCCGCCGCCTCCTTGGCGGCCTCGCGCATGTAGGCCAGGCACTTCCTGTGCGCTTCCAGCAGGCGGCTGAGGTTGGAGGGCACGTCCTCGCGCCCCTTGGGCGGGCGTTGCAGGCTGGTGGCCTCGGCCACGTCCCAAGGGGTCGCGTAGGAGATGCCGCCCAGCGACATGATCCGCTCTGCGATCTTGTCCACAGCCGCGGCCTGCGCCTCGTAGTGCGTGTCGAGCAAAAGGTGCAGCTGATAGAAGGTGGCGCCCGAGATCTGCCAGTGCGCCTTCTTGTAGAGATCGCGCAATGTCATGGTGTCGGCGAGAATTTGATTGAGCGCGCCGATCGAGCGCTTGCGGGCGTTCTCGGCCAACGCCAACGGTAGATTTTTGATCGTGTCGAACTCTTGGATCACCCGCCAGTCGGTGTGGTACTGCGGCTGAGCTTCGTCGACGTCCTTGGCCATGGCGGGGCTCCCGATAGCGGTGCGGCCGCGCGAGGGCCGCGTGAAGGTCGCGCCCAGAACGTCAGCCTGCCGCCGCCGTTCCTGCCAGGGCGTAGGCGTGGCGCACCGCTTCGATCCGCGCGAGCTTGGCGTGGAACGGCGCCCAGTCGTCTCGCTCGGCGATAGCGGACCATATCGCCTCGATCTCGTCGTAAAGCAGCTCTTCGGGCTCCTTGCGCGTGAACACCGTTTCGTCCAGGCGCACGCCGGCGCGCGGCGCATAGCCGCGCAGGGCGGCGCGGAAGGCCTGGCCGGCGTCGCTGGCGTAGAGGCCCGCGCGTGGTCCGCCGAGCGCGCGCGCCTGCGACGCCTCGCCTCCGAACCAGTCGAAGAAGACGGGCTCCCACCGAAGACCCGGCGCACCCTCGGCGAGGAGGCGCAACGTCGCCTGCGCCAGCACGCGGTCGTCCTCGCCGCGCGTGGCGACGCCCAGGCGCGCGACCAGCGCGTCGGCGAAGGCGGCGCGATAGGCGGGCTCGAAGCCGGTCACCGCCTCCAGGAACGGCGCCTGGTCGTCGGCGAGCAGCACGAGGCACGCGGCCAGCTGCTGCAGGTTCCAGAACACCGCCTCGGCCTGGCGGCCAAAGGCGTAGAGCCCCGTCTGGTCGAAGTAGGCGGCGGTGAAGTCGGGGTCGCTGTAGGGCAGGAAGCGGTAGGGACCGTAGTCGAAGCTCTCGCCGGTGATGTTCATGTTGTCGGTGTTGAGCACGCCGTGCACGAAGCCCGCGGCCATCCACGCCGCGGCCAGCCGCGCCGCGCGCGCCACCACGGCCTGCAGCAGCGCCGCCGCGCGTGCGGCGCCCATGAAGGCCGTGAGCTCGGGATAGTAGAGCTCGACCACGTGATCGACGAGCTGCGCCAGGAGGTCGGTGCGGCCGAAATAGGCGTGGCGCTGGAAGGTCCCGAAGCGGATGTGGCTCCACGAGAGGCGCGTCAGCACCGCCGAGCGGGTGGGCGAGGGCTCGTCGCCGCGCACCAGCTTTTCGCCCGTCTCCACCAGCGCCAGCGTCTTGGAGGTGGGCACGCCCAGCGCTTCCAGCATGGCGGTGGCCAGCGCCTCGCGCACGCCGCCCTTGAGCGTCAGCCGCCCATCGCCGGCGCGCGACCAGGGCGTGGTCCCCGAACCCTTGGTCCCCAGGTCGAGCAGGCGCCCGTCGGAGGCGCGGATCTGCGCGTAGAGGAAGCCGCGCCCGTCGCCGAGGTCGGGGTTGTAGCTGCGGAACTGGTGGCCGTGATAGCGCATGGCCAGCGGCGGCCCCTGGCCGGCCAACCCCGAGAAGCGCCCGAAGGCCTCCACCGCCTCGGCGTCGCTGAGGGTGTCGAGCCCCACCGTCGCGGCGTTCCGGCGATCGAACAGCCGCAGCTCCTGCCTGGGGAAGGCCGCCGCGCGCACCGGATCTGCGAAGTCGGGACCGAGGGCGGCGAAGCGCGGTTCGGCGAGGTAGGCGGGCGACACGGGCATGGCGTGCAAGTGGCCGCCCTGCGTCGCCGCGGCAAGCAAGTCACGCTTTGACGAGAACGCGAATTCCACCCTTCCCCTGCGTCACTATCGCCATGCGCGGGGCTGGACGCGCGAGAGTGAACGTCGCTAACCTATCCTCAAGTTCGAGCGGCCAAGCTCGGCGTCGGAACTCGCGGCCACGCCGCCTGGGGGAAACAACATGCGCTTCACGTCGGCCTGCGCCGGAGCTTCGACCTTGGCCATCGCGCTGGCGCTCGCCGCGCCGGTGTTCGCCCAGGATGCGGCCAATCCCGCGGCCCCGGGGCAGGGCGGCCGCCTGCCGCCCGCGACCGCCACACCCGAGGTGCCGGGCCCCACCGGCCCCTCCGCCCGGATCCGCCCGCGCGCCGACGACAGCTCCACGCCCGAGATCGTGGTCACCGCCCAGAAGCGCACACAGAACCTGCAGGACGTGCCGATCGTGGTCACCACGGTCAACAAGCAGCTGCTGCAGGACACCGGTGTGAAGGACATCAAGGACCTGACGCTCCTGACGCCGGGCCTGGTCGTCACCTCGACGACCAGCGAAGGCTCGACCACCGCGCGCATCCGCGGCATCGGCACCGTCGGCGACAACCCGGGCCTGGAGTCCTCGGTCGGCGTGGTGATCGACGGCGTCTACCGCCCCCGCAACGGCGTGGGCTTCGGCGACCTGGGCGATGTGGAGCGTATCGAGGTGCTGAAGGGTCCGCAGGGCACCCTGTTCGGCAAGTCGACCTCGGCCGGCGTGATCAACATCGTCACCGCCGCGCCCTCCTTCAAGTTCGGCGCGAACGCGGAGTTCAGCGCCGGCAACTACGGCCAGTACGGCGGTTCGGCCGAAGTCACCGGCCCGCTGATCGCCGACAAGCTGGCCGGCAGCCTCTACATCGCCGACCGCCAGCGCGACGGCTTCTTCGACGTCGACACCGGCCAGGGCCCGCGCACCAAGGATTACGACACCAACCGGGACTTCTACACGATCCGTGGGCAGCTCCTCGCCAAGCCGATGGAGAACCTGACCGCGCGCCTGATCGCAGACTACAGCCACCGCCAGGAGGTGTGCTGCATCGCGGTGGTGACCCGCGCCGGCGAGGCGAACGAGCTGATCAGCGCCCTGGTCGGCGGCCGCGAAGGCGAGGGCGACGGCACCCACCCCTACAGCCGCGACGCCTTCTCCAACCGGCAGGACGGCTCGAACGTCACCGACGGCGGCGTGTCGCTGCAGGTGGACTATCGCCTGCCCAGCATCGACGCCTCCATCACCTCGATCACCGCCTGGCGCGACTGGAAGCAGGTGGCCGGTTTCGACGCCGACTTCTCCACCGCCGACCTGCTGTACCTGCCTAGCGACGATACGAACTCCAACGAGTTCCGCCAGATCAGCCAGGAGCTTCGCTTCGCGGGAACCTACGGCAAGCTGGACTACTTGATCGGCGGCTTCTACGCGCACGAGGATCTGCGCAGCAACCAGAGCATTCGGTTCGGCAACCAATTCGGCTCCTACCTGAGCCTGTTGTTCTCCGGCGGAGCGAGCCCGCTGTTCCTGCGCGGAAGCCCCTTCAACCTGTTCACGCCCGGCGGCGCGAACTACGTGGGAGGCGACGGTTCGCAAGATCGATACCGGCAATCGAACGACAGCTACTCGGTGTTCACCAACAACACCTACCACATCACCAATAAGCTCGAAGCCAACATCGGCCTGCGCTACACGCTGGACGACAAGACGCTGAACAACGTGGACACCAACATCGGTGGCGGGGCGGCATGCGCGGCCTTGGCGCGCGTCGGATTGTTCTACAACTCCTTGCCCGCAGGCGCGACCAAGACGTCATTGGCGCCGATCGCGCAGATCATCGAGCCGGCGGGCTGCCTTCCCTTCGAAAGCCCGGGCTTCAACGGTTTCACCAATCACCAGCACGAGGACCAATCGGTGGTCACCGGCACGGGCAAGCTGACCTACCGCTTCGACCCGCACCTGCTGGTCTACGGCTCTTACGCGCGGGGCTATAAAGGCGGCGGGTTCAACCTCGACCGCACCCAATGCGCCATCGGCGTCGACCCCGGCTGCAACCCCGGCACCATCGCCACCATCACGCCGCAGAAGAGCACCGAGTTCGGCGGCGAGTTTGTGCAGTCCTACGAGGTGGGTGAGAAGGCGACGCTGTTCAATCGCAAGCTTCTGCTCAACGCCACCTTCTTCTACCAGGACTTCACCGACTTCCAGCTCAACACCTTCAACGGCCTGGTATTCGTGGTGGACTCGGTGCCTGAGATCACCAGCAAGGGCCTGGACACCGACTTCTACTGGTTCCCGATCCACAACCTGTCGTTCCAGGGCGGCCTGACCGTGGCCGACACCCGCTACGACCTGAGCGGTGCGGAGTTGGCCGACCTGATCGCCCGCACTGGGTTCCAGGGCTCGCGCGGTTCGCGCCTGTCGCTGGCGCCCCTCTATTCGGCCTCGCTGTCCAGCACCTACACCTACGACATCAACGACGATTACAAGGTGCGGTTCAACGCCGGCTTCAAGTTCTCCTCCAACTACAATACCGGTTCGGACCTCGACCCCGACAAGCAGCAGAAGGACTTCTGGCTGATGAACGCTCGCGTGGCTTTCGCGCCTCGTGACGATCGCTGGAGCCTGGAGGTGTGGGCGGAGAACCTGTTCGACCGCGACTACAAGCAGGTGGCCTTCGACAGCGGTTACCAGAACGTGCCCAGCAACGCGACAGGCGTGCTGGACGCCTTCCTGGGCGCCCCGCGCACCTTCGGCGTGACGGTGCGCGCCCGCTACTGAAACGCCGCCGCCGGTTGGCGGCGAGGCGCATGCGAAGCGGGCGGCCGATGCCTCGGCCGCCCGCTTTCGTGTCCGCCCGCGCGCGCCTAAGCCCGCTGTCTGAGACTCAGAGCCTCAATCCACCCGACAGAATGCTGGCGTGCAAATCCGGCGTCAGCGGCGTGGCGCCGGCGCCGGGCTCGCGCACGTAGAGCTGTTCATTGATCGCCGCCGGATCGAACCCCTGGGCGACGAGATCCGCCTTCTTGTGCTTGAACGTGCCGGTGGTCGCGATCGCCGGCTGCAGGCGCAGGAAACGCGGCTGGGCGTAGGCCGGCAACGCACCTGCGATGGCCGCGTCCAGCTTGGCGAGGTCGAAGCCTTCGCCCACGACGAGCGAGGCCATCCCCGCGCGCCCCTCCTGGCCCGGGACCGCCACGCCGTAGACGTTGGCTTCCTCAACCCCGGGCGCCTGCATCAGCGCGGCCTCGACCTCGCCCGTAGCCACGTTCTCGCCCTTCCAGCGGAACGTGTCGCCGACACGATCGACGAAATAGAAGTAGCCCTCCCCATCCTGGCGCATCAGGTCGCCCGTGCGGAACCAGGCGTCGCCCTTTTCCACCACGTCGTGCAGCACCTTCTTTTCGGAGGCGGCTCGGTCGGAATAGCCGGCGTAAGTATTGCGCGGATCCGCGGCGTCGATGCGGCCCAGCACCTCCCCCGCCTCGCCCGCGCGCGGCGCCAGTACGAGCCCGCGGCCGTCGCGCAGCACCTCGCCCGTGTCCACGTCGTGCGCGGCCATGCGCACGTTGAAGCGCTTGCGCAGCCAGCGGGGGATGCGCCCCACCGCCCCGACCTTGCCGTCGAAATTGATCAGCGAGACGTTGCCTTCCGTAGCGCCGTAGAACTCGAGCACGCGCGGGATGCGGAACCGCGCCTGCATCTCGCGCCACACCTCGCCGCGCAGCCCGTTGCCGAACGCGAGCCGAATCCGATGGCCGTGCTCGGTCGGCGTCTCCGCTTGATTGACCAGATAGCGGCACAGTTCCCCGATGTAGACGAACATGGTGGCGCCCTCGGCGGCCACCTCGGCCCAGAACTGCGACGCCGAGAAACGCCGCCTGATGACGAGGAGGCCGCCGTTCAGGAGCGCCGCCCCCACGGCGCACAGCCCCCCGGTGGAGTGGTAGAGCGGCAAAGCGACGAACACGCGGTCGTCGGGCCCCGCCTCGGTGGCGGCGGCGAAGCCGCGCAGGTAGAGCTGCGCGCGCACGTGGGTGATGCGCGCCGCCTTGGGCAGGCCGGTAGTGCCGCTCGTGTAGATGAAGAGCGCCGTGTCGCCGGCGGTGATGTCGGCGCGCGCCGTCTCGCGGGTTGGGCGCAACGCCGAGACGCCCCTGAGGCTGCGGTCGAGGTCGCGATCGGCCCGCACCGCGCCGGACGCCACCCCACCGCCCACGACCCATTCCATGACAGGCTTGGTCAGCCCTGCACGCACATCCTCGAACGCCGTGGCGGTCTCGGCGTCGCAGATCAAGTGGGATGCGCGCGAGATATCGATGCAGTGGGCGAGGCCGGCGCCGGCGAGCTGATTGTTGATGAGCGCGCAGACCACGCCGACCTTGCTGAGGCCGTACCATATCGGAATGTATTCGAGCCGGTTGGGCAGGAAGATCGCCACTACGGCGCCACGCGTGATGCCCCGTCCCCGCGCCCAATTCGCGTAGCGGTTGGCCATGGCGTCCATCTGCGCATAGGTCAGCGTGCGCCCTTCAAAGCTCAGGGCGTCCCTTTCGGGAAAGCGGTCGACCGCCGCTTCCAGGTTGTCGCAGATCAGGGTGGACGACCCGGGGCGGATGGACTTCACCCGCTTCAACGTGCGGCGCAGCGCCCGCATGAACAGCAGGTCACGGCGCAGCCGCATCCAGAACGTCGGCCTGTCCCCCGCCATCTTCGGGTTCTGACCAGCGCGGGAAGGCCGGTCAAGGCGACGCGACCTCACCCGGGGCGTATCAGCTGTGGGCGGCCCCCACCGGTGGCGCGGGCGCCACGGGAGCGGCGTCACAGTGCAGCCGCCAAAGGCGCAGCACCGGGTCGTTGTCCATCGGGGGATCGGTGGCGGCCGACGTCGGGGCGCCCCTCACCACGGCGAGTTCGTCGCCATGTCGCACGGTGAGCACCGGCGCTGCGTATTGTGTGAGGTGCGGCCGCACGAGGGGCACGGACAGGCTGTCGTAGGTCGCGAGATCGGGCGTGTAGCCGACGACAAAGCGTACGCCCCGCCGGCAGAGCTCGGGGAGCGGCGGTTCGCGCGTCTTTAGAAGCTTGAACCAGCGCGCGTCGTTGACCAGCCCCTCGAGCTGGACGACCGGGCCTGGATAGAACCAGGCGAACGATCCTGCGCGATCACCCATGGCCACCGGCGCGGCGTCGGTGATGCGTGCGACCTGCGCGGCGCCGGCGCGGTTCACCGCGTAGAAGCCCTCTTCGGCAGGCGCGCTCAGCGCGATACGCCCGGCGCGCAGGCCCACAAGGCCCACCGCCACCGCGCCCAGCGCTGCGATGCTGAGGCGCACGCGGCGTCCGGTTCCGTCCAGACGCGGCCCCAGCGCGTGGAGCGCCGTGGCCAGTGAGAAGACCAGGGGGAAGCTATACCAGGGCCAGATCTGCCAGGACGAATCGAACAGCAGCTTGGCCAGGAACAGCACGCCGCCGATCCCGGTCCCCAATCCGATCGTACGCGCCACCGATCCGCGGGGCGCGAGCAGGGCGACGAGCGGGGCGATGGCGCAGCCCGCGAGGGTGAGCAGCATGCGCCCGCCGCCGTGACGGCCGAAGGCGCGCGCCTCCACCGCCATCTGGGCGATGAAGCGGTGGTTGACCTGCAGCCCGCCCAGCGACTTGACTGCGCTGGAGACCGGCAGCGCCGAACCGAACACCGCTAGGTTCACACCGCCGTAGATCAGCCCGCCTAACCCCACGATCGCGAAGGCGGTCAGCCGGCTGAGGCGTGGCCGCGCGCAGATCAGGAGCATGGGGGCCACGAAGACCGCAGAGTCGATGCGCGCGCCGATGCAGGCCCCCGCCGCGGCGCCAAGCCAGAGGCCGTCACGCCAGTCCGGCCCCGTCGGCGGCGATGCGAGGAGAGCGATGAACACGCCCGCACACAACGCGAAGAGTGAAACCTCCATGCCCAGACCGGACATGGCGCCAACGTAGTGGGAAAACAGAGCGGCGAATATCAGCGGCGGCCCGCAACCGCACACGCGCGCGTTGCGGACGATCAGCGCGGCCGAACCGCCCAGGAACAACGCTTCGATGGCGATTACCGACCAGGTGGCGTCGCCGAAGAGCCACGTCTTGGCGGCGAGCACGAGCAGCCATAGCGGGTGATAGCCGTTGGTCAGCCCCAATCCGTCGAAACTGCTGCGCCCTGTAGCGGCCATCGCGCGTGCGATTTGGGCGTAATAGAAGCCGTCATCCTCAAGCGCCGCTGCCGCATGAACTCGGGTGTAAGCGACGAGCGGCGCTAAAACGGCCGCGGCGACGAGAGCGCCTAACATCGTACTATAAGCCCAGGACGCGCGCTGCTGTAGCGGGCGCATCTCCGGCGCGTTCGCTTGGATCGAGCCTTGCACCACGTCGTCGCCTCTCAATTCAGAGGCGACGTTAGCGGGCGAGCGGTTTACGTCGCCTCAAGGCTAGGGACAGGTGACTTTCGATACAAATCGGGATGTACCGCACCGCTCGTAAGCACGGCGACGCTCGATGAAAGCTTGGGTGCGGGGGTAGGATTTGAACCTACGACCTTCAGGTTATGAGCCTGACGAGCTACCGGGCTGCTCCACCCCGCGGCAAAGCTCTTTGATCATGATGGAAGGGTCATTGGCTTTTCACGCTTCATCCGGCCGGTAGACCCGGCAGCGACCTACTCTCCCGCGCCTTGAGACGAAGTACCATCGGCCCTGGGGGACTTAACGACCGAGTTCGGAATGGGATCGGGTGGGGAACCCCCGGCAAAACCACCGAGTCAACGGGCCGGATGAGAGCGTGATGAAGAGAAACATCGTGCAAGATAAAATGCTGTGCGACGACATGATCGCCGCGCATGGATACTTCTGAGAAGGCGATCAAGCCGATCGAGCGATTAGTACCGGTAAGCTTCACGCCTCGCAGCGCTTTCACACCCGGCCTATCAACGTGGTGGTCTACCACGGCTCTCGGCGAAGCCTTGTTTCAAGGTGGGTTTCCCGCTTAGATGCTTTCAGCGGTTATCCCGTCCATACTTAGCTACCCTGCTGCGCGGCTGGCGCCACGACAGGTCCACCAGAGGTATGTCCATCCCGGTCCTCTCGTACTAGGGACAGATCCTTTCAAGCTTCGTACACCCACGGCAGATAGGGACCAAACTGTCTCACGACGTTCTGAACCCAGCTCACGTACCACTTTAATCGGCGAACAGCCGAACCCTTGGGACCTGCTCCAGCCCCAGGATGTGATGAGCCGACATCGAGGTGCCAAACTTTGCCGTCGATATGGACTCTTGGGCAAAATCAGCCTGTTATCCCTAGAGTACCTTTTATTCGTTGAGCGATGGCCCTTCCACGCAGGACCACCGGATCACTATGGCCGTCTTTCGACTCTGCTCGACTTGTCAGTCTCGCAGTCAGGCAGGCTTATGCCATTGCACTCGTCGAGCGATTTCCGACCGCTCTGAGCCTACCATCGCGCGCCTCCGTTACACTTTGGGAGGCGACCGCCCCAGTCAAACTGCCCGCCACGCCATGTCCCGGACCCGGATAACGGGCCGCGGTTAGACGTCAACAACAACAAGGGTGGTATTTCAAGGATGGCTCCACCGAGACTGGCGCCCCGGTTTCATAGCCTCCCACCTATCCTACACATGTCGTTGCTAACGCCAAGGCGAAGCTGCAGTAAAGGTTCATAGGGTCTTTCCGTCTGACCGCGGGAACCCCGCATCTTCACGGGGAATTCAATTTCACTGAGCCCATGCTGGAGACAGTGGGGAAGTCGTTACGCCATTCGTGCAGGTCGGAACTTACCCGACAAGGAATTTCGCTACCTTAGGACCGTTATAGTTACGGCCGCCGTTTACCGGGGCTTCAATTCGGTGCTTGCACACCTCCTTTTAACCTTCCGGCACCGGGCAGGCGTCAGACCCTATACGTCGCCTTGCGGCTTCGCAGAGCCCTGTGTTTTTGATAAACAGTCGCTACCCCCTGGCCTGTGCCACTCTACAGTGCTTGCGCATAGCAGAGTCACGCTTATCCCGAAGTTACGCGTGCAATTTGCCGAGTTCCTTCAGCATGGTTCTCTCAAGCGCCTTGGTATGCTCTACCAGTCCACCTGTGTCGGTTTCGGGTACGGTCTCTGTGTGAGTTATTTCCAGGGACACCTTCGCTGCCCGCCCAATCCAATAAGGTTGGACAACACACGGCATCCGTCACTTCACACTGGCTCAGGAATATTCACCTGATTCCCATCGATTACGCCTTTCGGCCTCACCTTAGGGGCCGGCTAACCCTGCGCAGATTAG
>OZ241340.1:2757500-3259404 GCA_965199975.1 Caulobacteraceae bacterium
CCGATGCAGCGCCGACGAGAAAGGGCCTTTCGGGTGGACCGCCGCTTTCGTGGGCCCAGCGACCACCCCGCCTCCCAAGCAGAGGGGCCGGCAAGGCGGCGACACCTTCGCCCGCCCGCCCAGCAGCCGCGCTATGCCGGAGCAAGGCGACCACACTCGGGGCGTTGAGAGCGACCTGCGCCCAGGTGAGATGCACGACCTGCGAGGTCACCAGGGTCTGCGGCCGCCACCCGCGCGACACTTCGACCGGCGTAAGGCCGAAGGCGTCGGCCAGACGCTCGAATACGACGAGCTGCTGGAGAGCGAACAGCGCTAGGAGCACCGCGGCCAGCGCCATCGGCGGCCAAGGTGCGTGGGATAGCGCTTCACGCACGCGGTGGTCAGACCGACCCATGATCTTGTCGGCGTTTGAGGTTGGTTAAGGAGGATCATGGTTGATGTGCCGCCGTGACACGCCGCGCAAGCCCGCGCCGGCCGTGCAGGAGGAGCGCCTTGCACCGAACGCGGACATCCATCGTCGCCTCGCGTGCGATCGGGGCCTGCGTGGCGTTGGCGATGCTGGCCGCGCCGGCGCTGGCGCAAACCTCCGAAGGCGGCTCGCAGTTCAACGCCGGCTATGGCTGGACTTCCGGCCAAGTGTCGAGCCCAGTGAACGTCTCGCGCAGCACCGACGCCAACAACAACCACGTTATCGTCGACGGCGTGACGCAGACGGGCCAGGACGGCAGCGTCTTCTTCTCGCAGCGGACCTCCGGCGCGGCCGACACCTACACCGGCGCAGGCGCCGTGGGCGGCACCGCGATCGGCAACAACCTGCAGGTCTCGGTCACGGGCAGCAACAACACGGTGGTGGTGAACTCCACCCAGACCAACAACGCGCCGGTCACTGCGACGACCGTGCTGAATGGACAGGTCAACCTGGATGGCGGCAATGGCTCCTGATCGATCCGCCAAGGGTCGCGCGGTGCGGGCGACCGTACTGGCCTGCGTGGGGACGCTGGCGCTCTCCGCCTGCGTAAGCCCCATCGCCGGACCCGACGGCAAGTACGCGCAGACAATCGGTAATGCGCCAGTCACCGCCAACGCCACGCCGTACTCGCCGGCGCTGGTGTGCCTGGCGTCCTATGCGCACCAGTATGGCGTGCGCGCGCCCCGAATCGCCGTGGGCCGGATCGCCGACTACACCGGCAAGGCGGAGGACAACGGCGGGCGCGAGATCACCCAGGGCGCCTCGCTCATGGCCATCAGCGCTTTGGCAAAGGCCGGCGTGCCCATGGTCGAGCGCTACGACACCAGCGTCTCCGAGCTCGAACTCAAGTACGCCAACAACAAGCTGATCTCCGACGCCGTCGACCCCGCCGCGGGGCCGGCCGGCGCGCCCTACCGCCGCATCGTGGCTGGGCAGGTGCCAGGCTCAGACTTCTACCTTGTCGGCGGCGTGACCGAGCTCAACTACAACATCCGCTCGGTCGGCTTCGACGGCCAGGGCGGCAAGGTCAACGCCACCAAGGGCTCGGGCGAGCTGACCGCCAAGGCTTACGTGATGAACGTAGCCATCGACCTGCGCCTGGTCGAGACCAAGACCATGGAGGTGGTCGACGTCGTCTCCTACCAGAAGCAGATCATCGGCCGTCAGGTCGGCGTGGGCTTCTTCAAGTTCTTCGACACCAACGTGGTGGACGTCTCTGCCGGCGAAGGCGGGCTGGAGCCTGTGCAGCTGGCGGTGCGCGCGCTGATCGAGCGCGGCGTCACCGAGATGGTGGCCAACCTCTACGGCGCACCGGGGCCTTCGGCTTGCATCGGCGCAGATCCGCTGGGCGACGCCACCGTGGGCGTCACCGGGGGATTCACCCCCGCCTACAACAACCTCGACCTCAACAATGGCAGGACGCGCGATGATCCGCACCGCTGGGACGCGCGCTCGGCGCCTGTGGCTCTGCGCGGCCGCTACTAGCCTCCTCGCGCTTCCCGCAGCCGCCCAGGACGGCGGATCGCAGGTGGTGAACGGCCAGCTGGCGCTGGGCGACGTGATCGCCAACCAGTCGCTGCACGTGCAGTCGGCCGACGATGGCGTCGCGGTGAACGCCGTGGCGCTGGGCAACGCCGCTACGGCGTTCGGCGGCGATCAGGACCTGAGCTTCACCTCCACCCAACGGGTGGGCGGCGTCTACGTGGGTGCGAACCCCACCGTGATCGTCGACGGCTCGGGCGGCGCGCAGGTGCAGACCACGGCCGCGGCCACCGGCAACGCCGCAACCGCAGTCGCCTGCTGCGGCCAGACCAGCGGCATGACCACGCAGACGGTGGATGGCGGCGCCATAATCTCCGCCAACGGCTACACCCAGACCGGCGGCCTCACCGGCGCCATCGCCACCGAGTCTACGGCGATCGGCAATACGCAGGGATGGCAGGCCGCCGACGGCGCGATCAACGTGCAGAGCACCCAGGCGCAAGGCGGCCAGGTGGCGGCGGATACGGGGGTCGCAGCGGATGGCGGTACGGCGGACGAAGGCGTGCATACCGCCACCGCCACCTCCAACGAGGTCGACATCCAGGCGACGTCGACGCCCGTCGAGACCACCATCCTGCAGAGCATGACGGGCGACGTGACGCACGCGGCGGTGGGCGCCTATCAGCTGGGCGGCGACCAGGTGGAGGCCCAGGCCACGTCGACAGGAAACACCGTCACCATCGCCACCGACGGCGCCGTCGACATGTACGCCAGCCAGGACAATCGCGGCGCGGTGGAGGCCCTGTCGGACCTCAAGCTCAACGCCTGGAACAGCGCGTCGGTCGACGCCGACGGCGTGGGCAACGCGATCCTCGTCAGCAACGCCGGGCCCAGCATCAGCTTGGCTTCGGACCAGTACCAGCGGGGGCCGGTCACCGCGTCGGCGACCTTCACCGGCTTTGACGGCGGCGACGGGCAGGCGAACGCCACCGCCGTGGGCAACGCGGTGGCGGTCTACACCTGCGCCAGCTGCAACGGCGGCGTGCAAGCCACCACCACGCAACAGACCGACGGGGCTGTGCACGCCACCTCCACCGTCAACGCCGGCGCCGTGAACTCGGCCTTCGCCGGCGCGAGCGCCACGGGCAACACCGCCACCTTCCAGGTGCGCGGCTCCGGCGGCTAGCGCCAGGCTAAGTCGCCGCCGAAGCCAAGCTGTCTCAGCCGACGCGCTTGAGCTGCGCCGGCGGGTCGCGCCAGCCGAGGGCGGGGGCGAGGTGGGTCATCACCGCCTCCAGCACGTGGGCGTTGTAGGCCACGCCCAGCTGGTTGGGCACGGTCAGGAGCACGGTGTCGGCCTCGGCGATGGCCTCGTCGCGCTGCAGTTCCTCCACCAGCCGGTCGGGCTCGGCGGCGTAGGAGCGGCCGAACACCGCGCGCATGTTGTCGATCACGCCGACCTGGTCGCTCGCCGCATCCCGTCCGAAGTAGGCGCGGTCGCGATCGTCCACGAGCGGGAAGATGGAGCGGGAGACGGAGACGCGCGGCGTGCGCGCATGGCCGGCGTCGGCCCAGGCTTCACGATAGAGCCGGATCTGCTTGGCCTGCTGCACGTGGAAGGGCTCGCCGGACTCGTCGGCCTTCAGGGTGGAGCTCTGCAGGTTCATGCCCTGCTGCGCGGCCCAGACCGCCGTCGCGTTGGAGGCCGAACCCCACCAGATGCGCTCGCGCAGGCCTTGCGCGTGGGGCTCCAGCCGCAGCAGTCCGGGGGGATTGGCGAACATCGGCCGCGGATTGGGCTGCGCGAAGCCTCGCCCCTTCAGGAGATCGAGGAAGACCTCGGCGTGGCGCCGGCCCATGTCGGCGTCGCTCTCGCCCTCGACCGGCGCATGGCCGAAGTGGCGCCAGCCCTCGATCACCTGCTCGGGCGAGCCGCGGCTGATCCCCAGCTGCAGCCGCCCGCCGCTGATCAGGTCGGCCGAGCCCGCGTCCTCGATCATGTAGAACGGGTTCTCATAGCGCATGTCGATCACGCCGGTGCCGATCTCGATGCGCCTGGTGCGCGCGCCCACCGCCGCCAGAAGCGGGAAGGGCGAGGCGAGCTGCTGGGCGAAATGGTGCACGCGGAAGTAGGCGCCGTCCGCGCCCAGCTCCTCGGCCGCCACCGCAAGGTCGATGGACTGCAACAGCACATCGCTCGCCGAGCGCACGGCGGAATGCGGCGACGCCGACCAGTGGCCGAAAGAGAGGAAGCCTATGCTCTTCATGTGTGGGAACTCCGCGTGACCGCTACTACTCAGGGTGCTCCAGCGCGCCGGAGCCGTTGCGGCGATAGATGCGGCGTCCCGATGGCTCTGCAAGCAGGCACATCCCTGATACCGCGGAGAGCATGGGTTCGAAGGCGCTGATCTACGGCTGCGGCTTCACGGGCGAGGCCTTCGCCCGGCGCCTGCTGCGCCAAGGCTGGCGCGTGGCGGGTGTCAGCCGCTCGGCCGAACGGCGCGCGGCGCTGGCGGCGCTGGGCGTCGAACCGCTCGCCGCCGACGACGCCGGCGCGCTCGTCCGGGCCGCGGGCGAAGCCGACGCGGTGGTGGCCGCCGCACCCCCGGGCGCGCAGGGCTGCCCCGCCCTGCGCGCGTTCGGGCCGGTGCTCGCCGGTAGGCCGCACGCCTGGGCGGCCTACCTCTCCACCACCGGCGTGTACGGCGACCGGGCGGGCGGCTGGGTCGATGAGGGCTCGAGCCTGGACGCGCGCAGCCTCGAAGGCGTGCGCCGCGTGGAGGCCGAGTCGGACTGGCGGGCGCTGGCCGACCGCGGCGGCTTCCCCCTGGCCGTGCTGCGCCTACCCGGCATCTACGGGCCGGGGCGCTCACCGTTCGGTCGTCTGCGCGAGGGGCGCGCCCACAGGCTGGACAAGCCGGGGCACGTGTTCTCGCGCATCCACGTGGACGACCTCGCCGCGGCGCTCGACAGCGCGCTCGCGAGGCGTGCGAGCGGGGCCTTCAACGTGTGCGACGACCAGCCCGCCCCGGCCGCCGACGTGACCGCCTGCGCCGCACGCCTGCTGGGCCTCGACCCGCCACCGCTGCAGGCGTTCGAGACGGCGACGCTCTCGCCCATGGCGCAACGCTTCTGGTCGGAGTCGAAGCGCGTCTCCAACGCCCACGCCAAGGCGGCGCTGGGATGGCGGCCGGCCTATCGCGGCTATGCGGAGGGGCTGGCGGCGGTGCTCGCCGCCGAAGCGCACAGCTCCCCGGCAGCCTGAATCAAACGCGCGATGTGCTGCGGGCGCGAGAGGCGATGGTCGCCGTTGCGCACCAGGGTGAACACCACGTCGGAGCCCGGCAGCGATTCGGCGAAGGCCAAGGCGTGGCGCCAGGGGACGACCGCGTCCGCGCCGCCCTGCAGGATGCGCACGGGCGCAGCGATCGGCGCGGGGCCAGGCAGCAGCGACCAGCGGCGCCCGTCCTCCAGAAAGGCGGCGGTGTAGCGCTCGCCCTCGGCCGCATCGTGGAAGGCGCCGTCGCGCGCCAGCGCGGAGCGGTCAGCTTCACTCATGGCCGGCGCGACCAGCTTGTCGGTGTAGTCGACGGCGGGCGCCACGAGCAGCAACCCCGCCGTGCGCTGCGGCCGCGCCTCCGCCACCAGCGACGCGATCCAGCCGCCCATCGACGAGCCCACCAGCACCAGCCGCCCTTGCGTGAGGGCGTCCACCACGGCGAGGCCGTCCTCGCGCCAGCGGCCGATGGTCCCGTCCTCGAAGGCGCCGGTGGAGGCCCCGTGGCCGAAGTAGTCGAAGCGGAGCATCGCGCGGCCCGTCTCCGCCGCCCAGCCGTCGAGCGCCGAGGCCTTGGTGGCGGTCATGTCCGAGCGTGTGCCGCCGAACCACACGAGGGTGGGGCCCGCGCCCTCGCGCCGGCGCCAGGCGACCTCGTGGCCGCCTTCGCGGGCGAGGCGGCCTGTCGCTTCAATCATGCGAGCCGGCGTGACGCGGCGTCTTCGAGGCGATCCAGTCCATCAGCGCCAGGAACACGCCCGAGACCACGAAGGTGAGGTGAATGCCCACCATCCAGCCCAGCCGCGCAGGATCGACCGGCGCCGCTCCGTGGCCGCCCTCCCCCGCCCCCGCCTCGGCCAGCGGGAGGAAGGCGCGCAGGAGCGCGATGGCGCTGATGGCCACGATCGAGGCGATCAGCTTCATCTTCAGGCCGGAGAAGTCGACCGTGCCCATCCAGCCGGGCCGGTCCTGGTCGGCGGCGGTGTCGATGCGCGAGACGAAGTTCTCATAGCCCGAGAAGATCACGATGAGCAGCAGGTTGCCGGTGAGCGACAGATCGATCAGCGACAGGGCGAGCAGGATCGCCCCCTCGGCATTCAGGCTGGCCAGGTGCGCCAGACCTTCAAGCAGCTCCTTGCCGAACACGAACAGCACCGCGAACAGCGCGCCGATCATGCCGACGTAGAAAGGCGCCATCAGCCAGCGCGAGGCGAAGAGGCCCCGCTCAAGCCACAGCTCGGCGGCGGGCTTGGTCCTCGGCGCGGGAGGGGTCGGCACCGCCGTCAGCTCCGCAGCCGCGCGCCAGCCTTGACCGCGGAGGCCACGACCTTGGCGGACAGCGCCTCGATCTCGGCGTCGGTGAGGGTGGCGGTGCGCGGCTGCACCTCGATCTCGATCGCCACCGACTTTTCGCCCGCGGCCACCCCCGGCCCCCGGTAGACGTCGAACACCCGCGCCGAGGCGATCAGCGCCTTGTCGGCGCCGGCCACCGCCCGCACGAGGTCGCCCACCGGCGCGTCCTCGGGCGTCACGAAGGCGAAGTCGCGCCGCAGCGGCATGAGCGGGGAGAGCGCCGGTGAGGGCCGTGACTTGGCGCCCTTGCGGCGCGGCGCGGGCACGGCTTCGAGCCTGAGCTCGAAGGCGTAGACCGGCCCGGCCACATCCAGCACCTTGAGCACGCGGGGGTGCAAGGCGCCGAACTCGGCCACCACCGCCTTGGGCCCAAGCTGCAGCCGGGCGGACTGGCCCGGGCGCCACCACGCGCTGGCGGCCCCTTGGACGATTTGCAGGGCGGGGGCGCCGATCGTCTCCAGCAGGGACATCAGATGTCCTTTCAGCAGGAACGCATCTGTCCCGGTCAGTCCCTGCCAGTCGCGGGGCGGGTGCGGCGCCAGCACCGCGGCGACAGACGTCCATTGGTCGGCCGGCCGGTCGCCCGAGAATGCGGGCCCGATCTCGAACAGGGCGCAGTCGGCGAAGCCGCGGGCGGCATTGCGGCCGCAGGCCTCGATCAGGGCGGGCAGCGCGCTCGGCCGCATGCAATCGAGGTCCGACGCGATCGGATTTGCGAGGCGCAGCTCCGGCGCGCCGCCGCCGAACAGCTCGGCGTTGCGCATCGAGGTGAATGACCAGCCAACCGTCTCGCGATAGCCCAGCGCGGCCAGCGCACGCCGCGCCGTGCGCACGCGCCGTTGACCGATGTCGAGCACGCCTTGCGAAGCCACGGTCAGCATGGGCAATGGCGTCGAGGGCAGATCTGCGAAGCCCTGGATGCGCGTGACCTCTTCGACGAGGTCGGCGGGCCCGTCCACGTCACGCCGCCAACTGGGCGGGGTGACACGCACGCTCGCGCCTTGCGCATCGGCGGTCTCGAACCCCAGCGCCGCAAGAATGTCGAGGATGCGTTCTCGCGGCAGGTCCAGTCCCGACAGACGCTTCACGTAGGCGGGATCGAAGGCGATGTCGGCCACGGGCGCGGGCGGCGCGCCAGCGATCACCGGCTCGGACGCCTCGCCGCCGCACAGCTCCAGGATCATCGCCGTAGCAAGGTCGAGGCCTGGCAGCAGGAAGCCCGGATCGACGCCGCGGGCGAAGCGGTACTGGGCGTCGGAGGCGATCCCGAGTTGTCGCCCGGTTTCGGCGGTGCGCACGGGATCGAACCAGCCGGATTCTAGGAAGACTTCGGTGGTCACCTCCGAGCAGCCGGTGCTCTCGCCGCCCATCACGCCGCCGAGGTCGATGGGCCGCTGGCCGCCAGCGTCGGCGATCACGCACGCGCCGGGCGCCAGGTCGTAGCGCTTGCCGTCAAGCGCCAGCAGGTGCTCGTCGCCGTGGTCGCCATGGCGGCCCAAGCGCACGTGCAGCGAGTCGCCCACGAGCTTGGCGGCGTCGTAGGCGTGCAGCGGGCGGCAGCGGTCGAGCGTCAGGAAGTTGGTGACGTCCACCACCGCGTTGATCGGGCGCAGGCCGACCGAACGCAGGCGCTCCTGCAGCCAGCCGGGCGACGGCCCGTTGCGCACGCCGCGGATCAGACGACCGGCGAAGTACGGGCAGGTCTCCGGCGCATCGAGCACCACCTTCACCGGGCATACGAAGCCGCCGACCATCGACGCCACGCCGGCGGTCTTCAGCCGGCCGACCCCGGCCGCGGCGAGGTCGCGGGCGATGCCCGCCACACCTAGCCAGTCGGGCCGGTTGGGGGTCACCTCGAAGTCGATCACAGGCTCCAGGCCGAACACCTCGGCCGCCGACGCCCCCACCGCGAACTGGCCGGGCAGCTCGACGATGCCGTCGCCCTCGGTGGAGACCTCCAGCTCGCGTCCTGAACACAGCATGCCGTTGGAGACTACGCCGCGCACCGGTCGCGCCTCCAGCGTGATGCCGCTGCCGGGAACGTAGGCGCCCAGCGGCGCATAGATGGTCGTGAGCCCCGCCCGTGCGTTGGGTGCGCCGCACACGATCTCCTTGCGCCCGTCGCGCGTATCGACCTGGCAGACGCGCAGGCGGTCGGCGTTGGGGTGCTGCACAGCCTCGACGATCTTCGCCACCGAGAAGGCGGCGAGCTTCACGCCCGGATCGTCCACATGCTCGACCTCGAGCCCCGCGGCGGTCATCGCCCGCGCGATCTCGTCCACGGTGGCGGAGGTGTCGAGGTGCTCGCGCAGCCAGGAGAGGGTGAACTTCATGGCGGGTCTCTAGGGCGGCGCGCGGCCAGCGGCTACTCGTTGGTTTCGCCGGTGTCGTCTGTCCGCGAGGAGGTCGTCTTCGATTCCGGCGAGCGCTCCTGGCGCAGGAAAATGCTCATCACGATGTACAAGCCGATGGCGACGAACTCCGCCTGCCACGTCTGGAAGAGTTCAAACCAAAAGGTGGACGAGCACAGGAAGGGCCCAAGCGCCAGGGGCGCCACGTGCCGGATCATCTCTTCTTCGTTATAGGAGCGACTCCCCGTCCAACCGTTCAGCGCGAAAAAGATCACGAAAAGACCGAACATCGCGATCGAAAGTGAGTTGTTATAAAACCAGTTCTTCTGGAACGGGTTGAGTTGCACGTTCTCGGTCACGCGTCGACGACTTTCCGCGGAGGGGCGCACGGGTTTGCCGTCGCCGTCTTCACCCTTGTCCTCGCTGTTTCGGCCGTCCGAGTCGCGCCCGGTCTTCTCGCCGTCGGACTTGCGCGAGTGGGCCGCGCCGCGCTGGCGCAGCACGGTGGAGAAGCTGACCAGCACGCCCAGTTGCAGCACCGCGGCCTGCCAGTTGTTGAAGATGGCGTACTGGAAGGTGCCGGTCAGCAGAAAGGCGCCGTAGCTGACCTGCGGAAGCCGCGCCTCGCGCAGCGCCTCGTCGTAGCTTCGCCACCCCGCGACGCTGTGGGCCGCGAGGCAGACGGCGAAGAGGCCGAACAGCGCGATCGACAAGCTGTTGTCGGCGAACAGCTTCCAGGGCCCGCCCTCTTGTCGGGCGCCGCCGCCTGAGCCCTTCGCGGCGTCGGTCATGAAGAGGCCTTCTCCAGATGGCGCAGAGCTTCGCCGTAGGCGAGCCGCGCCCGCGCGTCCAGGTCGGCGGCGTTCGCAGCGGCGAGATCGAAGCGCAGCACGTGCATGGTCCCGCCGGCGCGGTAGCCATGCGGCCACACGCTGGCGATCTCGAAACCGTGGTGCAGGAAGAACGGCGCCACCCGGGGCGAAGTGTCGACGCTCACCCAGGAGGTCGCCGGCGTCTCCCGCGCGATCATCGCCAAACGCGCCAGGAGCAGCCAGCGGCCGACGCCCAGCCCGTGAGTGCGCGGGTGCGCCATGCCCCAGGTCAGCAGCGCCTTGTCGTAGTATTCCCAGACCTCGTAGCCGCCGAAGGCGATCGCCGCGCCGTCGAGCTCCACCAGGAAGGCCGGTCCGTCGAGGTCGTCGAGGCTGTCCTCGAGCCAGCCCCGCTCGTCCGCCCCGAAGAAGGCGGGCACGTTGGCGTCGAAGATGGCCATCACCCCCGCGCGGTCTGCCTCGGTGTACGGGCGCAGGGCGAGGCGGCTCACCGTCGCTCGCCTCTCCTCAATCCGAGCCAGGCCGCAGCGAGCACGAGCAGGCCCGCGATGAAGCCCCACGGCCGCGGAACGACGCCCATCAGCTGCAGCGAGAAGAGGATGAGCAGCGAGCCGCCGGCCGCCAGCCAGATCACCGTGGTGCGAAGCTTGGGATCCACAACGGCCCTCAGCTCAGGCCGGCGGAGGGGCTGGGCGCCTGGAAGGGCGAGAAGCCGTAGTGCGCCAGCCAGCGGGTGTCGGCGGCGAACATGTCGCGCAGGTCGGCCATGCCGTATTTCAGCATCGCCAGGCGATCGATCCCGAAGCCGAAGGCGAAGCCCTGCCATTCGTCGGGGTCGACGCCGCAGGCGCGCAGCACCTTGGGGTGCACCATGCCGCAGCCCACCACCTCGAGCCAGTCGCCGCCCTTGCCCACCCGGATCTCGCCACCCGAGCGGTCGCAGCCGATGTCCATCTCGGCGGAGGGCTCGGTGAACGGGAAGTGGTGGGGGCGAAAGCGCGCGGTGATCTCGTCGGTCTCGAAGAAGCGGCGCACGAACTCGGTCAGCGTCCACTTCAGGTGGCCCATGGTGATCTCGCGATCAATGACGAGGCCCTCAAGCTGGTGGAACATGGGCGTGTGGGTGGCGTCGCTGTCCTTGCGGTAGGTGCGACCGGGGGCGACGATCCGGTACGGCGGCGCACCCGCCATCATGGTGCGGATCTGCACCGGGCTCGTGTGGGTGCGCAGCACCTTGCGCTCGCCCGCCGCATCGGGCGCGAGAAAGAAGGTGTCGTGCGTCTCGCGCGCCGGGTGCTTGGGCGGGAAGTTCAGGGCGGTGAAGTTGTGCCAGTCGTCTTCGATGTCCGGTCCCTCGGCCACGCTGAACCCCAGGTCGGCGAAGATGGCGACCATCTCCTCCTTCACCTGCAGCGTGGGATGCACCGAGCCCGTGCGCGTGAACGGCGCCGGCAGCGACAGGTCGAGCGCCTTGGCCGTGAGCGCCGCGTCGAGCGCCAGGCCCTCCAGCGCCGCCCGGCGGACGGCCAGGGCGGCGGAGATGCGGTCGCGCAACGCGTTGACCCGCGGCCCCTGCTCGCGCCGCTCGTCGGGCGAGAGCGCGCCCATGCCCTTGAGGAGGCTCGAGACCGACCCCTGCTTGCCCAGCGCCTCGACCCGCACCGCGTCGAGCGCGGCGAGGTCGGGGGCTGCCGCGATGCGGGCCACAAGGTCGGCGTCCAGGGCGGCGAGGTCGGTCATGGTCGGGGGTGCTCTAGCGCGAGCGTGGGGGCGGGTGAAAGGTGCGGGCCGCTCTTCGCCGCCGCACCCTCGAGGCGACGCCCGCGCCGAGCCGGCGGAGCCGCGCAGGCGGCTCCGCCTTTACATTCCGAACGCGGAGCAATACCCGCAGACGTCCAAATATGACGTCTTCACGACTTTTGTTCCGAACCCTGAGCGAAAACGCTTGCATTTCACGTTGCATCGGCACATATGCATCCTCGACGCGACACCGACTGGAAGGCTGACCCGCAAGGACACACCCGAGAGCCGCTCGCGTCTCTTTTCCGGCCATCCCAGCCCTGAAGGAGACGCCTCCATGAACACCTTCACTTCGCTGCCCACCGCCATCTGGCAGTTCGCCTTCACAGGCGTGCTGGCGCCCCATCTGCGCACGCTGGTCGAGCATCCCGCTCCCCGCGTCGTGTCCACCTCTAAGCGCATATTCATCTGAGCGCGTGCCCGAGCGGGCGCGACACGCGCCGGCTCGGGTCTCGCAGTCCGGCTCCGCAACGCCCCGCCGGCCTCGCTGGCGAGGCGTTGCGGATCAGGCCGCCGGCTCGACGCGGCGGATGCGGGCCAGGGTCTCGCCTTCGCGCACCTGGGCGCCCGCGGCGGCGGCCAGCGCCTCGACCACCCCGTCGAAGGGGGCGGTGAGGGTGTGCTCCATCTTCATGGCCTCCAGCGTGAGGAGCTTCTGGCCCTTCACCACCTTCGCGTCGGCCTCGACCTCCACCGCGATCACTCGGCCCGGCATGGGCGACAGGATGGCGCCGTCGCCGGCGGCGGCCGATCCGCGCCCTTCGGTGCGATCGGGCTGGACGAGATGAGGCCAGCCGCGGTCGACCACGACGAGCCCTGCGCCCACTTCGAGCACGGCCGCCTCGGTCGCGGGCGAGGCGGCGATCGCCACCTCGCGCGCGGCGCCGTCCACCTGCAGGCGTGTCGCGGCGATGGGCGGGGCGTTGACGCGAAAGCCCGCCAGCGCCGCCCAGGGCCCCTCCCCCGCGTGCGCCAGGCGGGCGGCGGCGGCGGAGAGGGGGGCGGCGGCGGGCTCGCGACTAGCCAGGAGGGTGTCGAGCGCGGTCTCGATGTAGCCGGTGGTCACCTCCGCGGCGAGGAAGTGCGGGTCGCGCAACAGGGCGGCGAGAAACCCGGCGTTGGCGGCGACCGGCCACACCACCGTGCGGTCGCACGCCTGCGCCAAGTGCGCGGCGGCCGCATTTCGGGTGGGGGCATGGGCGATCAGCTTGGCGATCATCGGGTCGTAGAACGGGGAGATCACGCCCCCCTGCTCGACGCCGCTGTCCACCCGCACGCGGTCGCGCGGCAACTCGAGGCGCTCCAGCAGGCCGGTGGACGGCAGGAAGCCCTTCTCCGGGCTCTCGGCGTAGAGGCGCGCCTCCATGGCCCAACCGTTCAGGGTGAGCTCGTCCTGGCGTAGCGGCAGAGGCTCGCCCGAGGCGACGCGCAGCTGCCACTCCACCAGGTCCTGCCCGGTGACCGCCTCGGTGACGGGGTGCTCCACTTGCAGGCGGGTGTTCATCTCCATGAACCAGATGCGGTCGGCCCGCAGGCCCGCGCTAGCGTCGGCGATGAACTCGATGGTGCCGGCGCCGACATAGTCGACCGCACGCGCCGCCTTCACCGCCGCGGCGCAGACGGCCTCGCGGGTGGCGGCGTCCATGCCGGGGGCGGGCGCCTCCTCGATCACCTTCTGGTGGCGGCGCTGCAGGGTGCAGTCACGCTCGAAGAGGTGGACGACGTTCCCATGGCTGTCGCCGAACACCTGCACCTCGATGTGGCGGGGCGCGGTGATGTAAGCCTCGATCAGCACCCGGTCGTCGCCGAAGCTGGACGCCGCCTCGCGCTTGCAGGAGATCAGCGCGTCGTCGAAGGCGGCGGCCTCGTCCACCCGGCGCATGCCCTTGCCGCCACCGCCGGCCACCGCCTTGATCAGCACGGGATAGCCGATGGCGTCGGCCTCGACCCTGAGGTGTGCGGGCGCCTGGTCCTCGCCCTGGTAGCCGGGCGTCACCGGAACGCCCGCGGCGATCATGCGCGCCTTGGCGGCGTCCTTCAGCCCCATGGCGCGGATGCTGGAAGGTTTCGGCCCCACCCACACGAGCCCCGCATCGATCACCGCCTGGGCGAAATCGGCATTCTCGGAGAGGAAGCCGTAGCCGGGATGGATGGCGTCGGCCCCGCTCTCTCGCGCAGCCGCAAGGATGCGCGCGCCCACAAGGTAGCTCTCGCGCGCCGGCGAGGGGCCGATATGCACGGCCTGATCGGCCATGCGCACATGCGGCGCGTCCATGTCCGCGTCGGAGAATACGGCCACCGTGCGCACGCCCATCCGCCGGGCGGTGCGGATGATGCGACAGGCGATCTCGCCCCGGTTGGCGATGAGCAGGCGCGTGAGCATGACGCCGTCATACAGCCGCGCGGTCGCTGCGCACAGGAAGCCGACGTGAAATGGCGTGCATGGCTCTATGCAACACGCCTGCGACGGTGCTTGCTGGGCGGCGACGCGAACGGCGCGACGCAGCCGGGGATCGGATTGAGCGATACGCCGCCTCCCCCCGACCCGACCCTCCCCCGTCGCGGCGCCAGGGCCGTGTTCGCGGCGAAGGCCTGGGCCTTTCGCGTGCGCCGCGCCGCCGTCGACCGCGCCGCCGGGCCGCCTCGCCTGCACCGGGCGCCGTCGACCACCGGCGTGGACGTCGCCACGAGCCGGACGCCGCTGTGGACCGAGACGCTCGCCGGCGAACGGGCGCTGGAGCGGGGCAAGGTGGAGAACCTGCGCCTGGCCGCCCATGCGCTGGACGGGCTCGTCATCCCCGCCGACGTCGTGTTCGGCTTCTGGCGCCATGTGGGAGCGCCGAGCCGGATGCGCGGTTTCGCCGATGGCCGCATGCTCCGGCAGGGCTGCCTCGAGCCGGTGGTCGGCGGCGGGCTCTGCCAGCTCTCCAACGCGCTGTACGACGTGGCGCTCTCGGCGGGATGCACGATCGTGGAGCGCCATGCGCACTCGCGCATCGTGCCCGGCTCGGCCGCCGAAGCCGGGCGCGACGCCACGGTGGCCTGGAACTACGTCGACCTGCGGTTCGCACCCTGGCGCGAGTTGCAGCTGCGCGTGCGGCTCGACGCCAAGATGCTGCACGTGAGCCTGGTGGACGCGGCCGAAAGCTCCGCGCCTGCGCCAACCTCGCCCGACGCAGGCGCTGAGCCGCAACGCGGCGCCCGCAGCTGCACGAGCTGTGGCGAAACCGCATGCGTCGTCCACCGCGGCGCAACCCGCCGGGTCAACGGGGCGCAGGAGCGCGCGGCCTTCCTGCTCGACGAGGCGTGGCCCGAGCTGCAGGACTACGTCCGCGCCGCGCGACGCCCTGCCGACCGCCTCGCCACGCCCAGAAGCTCGCGGCGCGAACGCGACTGGGATCGCGCCGCCTTCGCGCCGGACATCGGCGCGCCGCTGGCCGCGCTCCGGCGCAGCGTCGCCGTGCGGCTCGCCCACCAGCAGGGCCCGCGGCGGCGGGCCGCCGAGGTGGAGGGTGCGCGGCGCATCGCCGCTGCGTTCGCCGCCCGGCTCACCCCCGACGTCACCGCCCTGACGGTGGCCCAGTCCTACCTCCCCCACCTGTGGCGTGGCGGCCATCTGGGCGGGCGCGAAGTCACCGTGCTGATGACGCGCCTCCCGTCGGATGTTCTGCAGGCGCGGCTGGACGCGGCCTTCGCCGCCCATCCAGAGCGGGCGACGTTGGCCGACTACAGGGCGCCGGCGTGGCTGGCGGAGACCGAAGCGCAGGCGCTGGGCGCCGCCGCGCATCTGGTCGCGCCGCACGCGGAGGTCGCCGCCCTGTTCGGCGACCGCGCCGTGCGCCTGCCCTGGCGCGCGGGCCAGGTCGGACGCGCCTTCGGCGCCGGGCCGATCCGGCGCATCGCCTTCGGGGGCCCCACCATCGCGCGAAAGGGCGCGTATGCCGTGCGCGCGTGCGCCCAGGCGCTGGACCTTGAGGTCACGCCGCTGGGTTCTGAGCTGGAAGGCGCCGATTTCTGGCGGGGCGTGCGCCTGCGCCCGTCCCAGGGATGGGAGGGGATCGACGCCCTCGTCCAGCCCGCCCTGGTCGAAGATCAGCCACGCCGCCTGCTGGCGGCGCTGGCGGCGGGCGTGCGCGTCTTCGCGTCGCCGGCATGCGGCCTGGACCCGCAACCGGGGCTGCGCATCGTCGCGCCCGACGACCCCGACGCGCTCGCCCAGGCCTTGCAGCGCGCGGACGAGAGCCGCTGAGCACCCAAGCCTACATCCGGAAAACGCCGAACGCCGGGCGCTCGGGGATGGGGGCGTTGAGGGTGGCGGCCAGCGCCAGCCCCAGCACGTCGCGCGTCTGGGCGGGGTCGATGATCCCGTCGTCCCACATGCGCGCGGTGGCGTACCAGGGGTCGCCCTCGGTCTCGTAGGTGGCGCGGATCGGGGCCTTGAAGGCCTCGGCCTGCTCCGGCGTCCAGCTGTCGGCGTCGCGGTGCACGGTGGCGAGCACGCTCGCCGCCTGCTCTCCGCCCATCACGCTGATGCGGCTGTTGGGCCAGGTGAAGAGGAAACGCGGCGAGTAGGCGCGCCCGGCCATGCCGTAGTTGCCCGCGCCGAAGCTGCCGCCGATCAAGACGGTGATCTTCGGCACGCTTGCCGTGGCCACGGCGGTGACGAGCTTGGCGCCATGCTTGGCGATGCCCTCGGCCTCGTACTTGCCGCCGACCATGAAGCCGCTGATGTTTTGCAGGAACAGCAGCGGGATGCGACGCTGGCAGGCCAGCTCGATGAAGTGCGCCCCCTTCTGCGCACTCTCGCTGAACAGCACGCCGTTGTTGGCCAGGATCGCCACCGGCAGGCCGCCGAGGTGGGCGAAGCCGCATACGAGCGATGCGCCGTAGAGCGCCTTGAACTCGTGGAACTCGCTCGCGTCCACCAGCCGCGCGATCACCTCGTGCACGTCGTAGGGCGCCCGCACGTCCTGCGGGATCACCGCGTAGAGCTCCTGCGGATCGTACTTCGGCGGGCGCGGAGCCGCGGTGTTGACGCTCGTGGGTGCGGGCGGCGCCAGGGTGGAGACGATGTCGCGCACGATGCTCAGCGCGTGGGCGTCGTCGTCGGCCACGTGGTCGACCACACCGGAGCGACGGCCGTGGGTCTCGGCGCCGCCCAGCTCCTCAGCGGTGATCACCTCGCCCGTGGCCGCTTTTACGAGAGGCGGACCGGCGAGGAAAATGGTGCCCTGGCCGCGCACGATCACTGTCTCGTCGCTCATGGCCGGCACGTAGGCGCCGCCCGCGGTGCAGCTGCCCATCACGCAGGCGATCTGGGCGATGCCCTGCGCGCTCATGTTGGCCTGGTTGAAGAAGATGCGGCCGAAGTGGTCGCGGTCGGGGAAGACCTCGGCCTGGTGCGGCAGGTTCGCGCCGCCGGAGTCGACGAGATAGACGCAGGGGAGCCGGTTCTCCTGCGCGATCTCCTGCGCACGCAGGTGCTTCTTCACGGTGAGCGGGTAGTAGGTGCCGCCCTTCACCGTCGCGTCGTTGCACACGATCATGACGAGCCGGCCGCTCACCCGGCCCACGCCGGCGATCAGGCCTGCGCCGGGCACCTCGCCGTCGTAGAGGCCGCCTGCGGCCAGCTGGCCGATCTCCAGGAAAGGCGCGCCGGGGTCGAGCAGGCGCTCCACCCGCTCGCGGGGCAGGAGCTTGCCGCGGGCGACGTGCCGCTCGCGCGAACGCTCGCCGCCGCCCAGCGCCACGGCCGCCACGTCGGCGCGCAGCCGCATCGCCAAGGCGCGATTGTGCGCGGCGTTGGCCTGCGCCTCGGGCGAGCCCGCCGCCAGCTCGGTGGAGAGGACCGGCGCGCTCATTGGGCGATGGGCGGCGGGGGCGCGCCGATCAGCTCGCGCCCGATCAGCATGCGGCGGATCTCGTTGGTGCCGGCGCCGATATCGAGCAGCTTGGCGTCACGCATGTAGCGCTCCACCGGCCAGTCCTTGGTGTAGCCGGCGCCGCCCAACGCCTGCACCGCCTCCAGCGCTACGCGCACGGCGTTCTCGCTGGCCAGGAGGATCGCGCCCGCCGCGTCGAAGCGGGTGGTGCGCCCGGCGTCGCAGCTCCTCGCCACGGCGTAGACGTAGGCGCGCGCGGAGTTCAGCGCCACGTACATGTCGGCCACCTTGGCCTGCATGAGCTGGAACGACCCGATCGGCTTCCCGAACTGCTGGCGCTCGCGGACGTAGGGGATCACCACGTCCAGGCACGCCTGCATGATGCCGAGCTGTATGCCGGCCAAGACGGCGCGCTCGTAGTCGAGCCCGCTCATCAAGACGCCCGCGCCGCCGTTCAGCGGGCCCATGACGTTCTGGTCCGGCACCTCGCAGCCGGCGAACACCAACTCCGAGGTGGGCGAGCCGCGCATGCCCATCTTGTCGATCTTCTGGCCGATGGAGAAGCCCGGCATGTCCTTCTCGATCAGGAAGGCGGTGACGCCCTTCGAGCCCTCGCCGGTCTTGGCGTAGACCACCAGCGTGTCGGCATAGGCGGCGTTGGTGATCCAGAACTTGGAACCGTCCAGCACATGGCCGCCGTCGATCTTGCGGGCGCGCAGCTTCATGGAGATCACGTCGGAGCCGGCGCCGGCCTCCGACATGGCGAGGCTGCCCACATGCTCGCCGGAGACGAGTTTGGGCAGGTAAGTCTCCTTTTGCGCCTGCGTGCCCCAGCGGCGGATCTGGTTGACGCACAGGTTGGAGTGCGCCCCGTAGCTCAGTCCGACGGAGGCGGAGGCGCGCGACACCTCCTCCACCGCCACCACGTGCTCGAGGTAGCCGAGGCCCAGGCCGCCCCACTCCTCCTCCACGGTGACGCCGTGCAGGCCGAGCGCGCCCATGGCGGGCCACAGCTCATCGCGGGGAAACCAGTCCTCGGCGTCGATCCGCTTGGCAAGGGGCGCGATCTCGCCCGCTGCGAACTCACGAGTGGTGTCGCGGATCATCTCGGCGCTTTCGCCCAGCGCGAAGTCGAAGTCGGGGATCACGGCGTCTCCTGCGGGTCGCGGCCGGTCCTTGGCGGACCGCGGCGGCCTCCTTGCGACATCGATTACACGACCGCGCGCGTCAGTGCAGCCATGTCGCGCCGCAGCCGCACGCCAGTGTATGCAGGGCCGACCGCAGAGCCGAGGACCCGATGAGCGCCGCCACCCCCTCCCGCCGCAACCTGCTCGGTGCGGGCTTCCTCCTCATGCCGGCGAGCGCCTGGGCCGCAGCGGGGAAGCCGCGGGTGGCCATGGCCACCAAGTACGGGCGGATCGTGGTGGAACTGGAGGCGCAGAAGGCGCCGATCACCACGACCAACTTCCTGCGTTATGTGGATGCCAAGAAATACGACGGCGCCTCCTTCTTCCGCGTCACCCGTCCGCCGGGCGCGCCGCAGGACGGCGATATCGTGGCGGCGCCCAAGCTCGGCACGCACCCATTTCCGCCCATCGTTCACGAGAGCACCACGCAGACGGGGCTGCGCCATCTTGCCGGCACGATCTCGCTCGGCCGCTTCCAGCCGGGCACGGCGACCGACAACTTCTTCATCTGCGTAGGTGCGGAACCCTCGTTCGACGCCCATCCCGGCGCCAAAGGCGATAATCTTGGCTACGCCGCCTTCGGGCGGGTGGCGGAGGGGATGGCGGCCGTGCGCCATATCCATGGGCTGAACGCCAACGGGCGTTCGCCCTATCCAGACCAGAAAGGCGAGTGGCTGCTCCACCCGGCGATGATTGCAACGATGCGGCGAGCGTAGATCCCCCCTGTGATGGTTGAAGGGCTGCGATGTGACGGCTTTCCGGGAGGTGAGCAGATCGCACCCCTTCAACCATCATATCGAGCAGAGCTTCAACACCTCCCTGCCGCCCCTCCCCATCGGGCGGAGGACGTCAGAGCAGCTTGTCCAGCGTGATAGGCAGGTCGCGGACACGCTTCCCGGTGGCGTTGAAGACCGCGTTGGCCACCGCGGCGCCGACCCCCGTGATCCCGATCTCGCCTACGCCGCGCGCGCCCATCGGGGCATGCGGGTCGGCTTCGTCGTTCCAGATGATGTCGATCTGCGGCACGTCCATGTGCACGGGCACATGATACTCGGCGAGCGAGGGATTCATGATCCGCCCAGTGCGCTCGTCGAACAGCGTGTCCTCCATCAGCGCCAAACCCAGGCCCATGATGATGCCGCCGCGGAACTGGCTGGCGGCGGTTTTGGCGTTGAGGATGCGCCCCACGTCGTATGATCCCAGAAAGCGCGTCACCCGCGTCTCGCCCGTCACCGCATTGACCCGCACCTCGCAGAACAGCGCCCCATGGCTGTGCATGGACCAGTGTTGCACTTCCAGCGGCGGCGGAGCTTCGGCCATGGCCGACACCTTGTCGCGCCCCGCTCGCGTCAGGATGGAGACGTAGCTCTCGCAGCGCGACGGATCGTCCAAACTGCACAGCCCGCCATCGAAACCGCCGACGTCGTCGGCCTTGAGCCCGGCGATAGGCGAGTCGTTGCCCGCGAGCTTAATGAGTTCCTCGACGAGCTTGCGATGAGCTCCGATCACGCTGATGCCGATCGAGGCGGTCTGCTGCGAGCCGCCGGCCAGCACCACGCCCGGCATGGTGCTGTCGCCGTAGTGCACCTCCACCTCGTCCATCCCGAGGCCCAGTCGATCGGCGGTGACCTGCGCCTGCGCAGTGGCGGTTCCCATTCCCATCTCGTGGGCGGCGATCTCGACCGTAGCCTTGCCCTCGCGGGTCAGGGTGAGCCGCGCCGCGCCCCCGGGCATGCGGTGATACGGGTAAGAGGCCATGGCGCAGCCAACGCCGATGAGCCACTCGCCTTCGCGCCGGGCGCCGGGAGCCCCACGCGCGCTCCAGCCAAAATGCTCGGCTCCGGCGCGCCAGGCCCCCTTCACGTTACGCTGCGAGAACGGCAGTCCCGTGGTGGGGTCCTTCTCTGGCTCGTTGCGCAGGCGAAGCTCGACCGGGTCCATGCCCATCTCGTGCGCCAGTTCGTCGATGGCGCACTCCAGACCGAAGGTCCCGACCGCCTCGCCCGGCGCGCGCATGAAGGTGTTCGAGACCATATCTATCGCCACGGTGTCGACCTCGAGCTTGACGCTCTCGGAAGCGTAACTGCTCATCGTCGCCAGGATGAAAGGTTCAGGCATGTTGTTGTGGGAGGTCATGGCCACCACGCCCGTGTGCACGATGGCGTCGAAACGCCCGTCCTTCTGCGCACCCAGCGCCACGCGCTGCTCGGTGACGGTGCGCCCGCCGACGATGCGGAACACGCTCTCACGCGAGAGCGCCAAACGCACGGGCCGCTGAGCGAGCTTGGCCGCCGCCGCCGCTATGATGTGGTGCTGCCAAAGAGTCTTGGAGCCGAACCCACCGCCAACGTAAGGCGACGTGACGTGGACTGCGTTTTCCTTGAGGCCGAACACCTGCCCGATCGTCCAGGCCGCGTGCGAGACCGCCTGAGTTGCGTCGTGCACCCGCAGAGTGTCGCCGTCCCACGCCATGGTCACAGCGTGCAGCTCGATAGGATTATGGTTATGGCGCGGCGTCGTGTAATTCACGTCAACCTTGACGGGCGCAGCGCCGAGCTTCGCCTCGGCGTCGTTGGTCTCGATCTTCAGGGGCGAGCCCATGAACATTCCAGGCTGCGGGCCCTGACTCTTGGCGTCAGCCAAAGAGGTCGTCGCCGGTTCGGCCTCGTAGACGGGGTGGATCAGGCTGGCGGCGTGATCGGCCGCTTCCTGCGACTCGGCCAGCACGACCGCGACCGGTTGGCCGTTCCAATGCACCACGTCGTCTTGCATGACGGGGATGTCATCGCCGCCAAGCGCCTTGTCGTTGCTGCCAAACCCGGGCGTAGGCTTGAGACGCGGGGCGTTCTTGTGCGTCATCACCAAGACGACGCCAGGTGCAGCCTCGGCCGCGGCAGTATCAATCTCGACGATGCGGCCCCTGGCGATGGTGGAGTGCAGCAGCGCGGCATAGCAAAGGCCTTCCATCGCGAACTCGGCCGCGAAGGTGGCCTCCCCCCGTACCTTCAGCGGGCCGTCAACACGGGAAATCGGCTTCCCGATTAGGCCGTGCTTCTCGCGGATCAGCGGATCGGGATGGCCCCCGGGGATCATTCCATCGGGGGCGAGCGCCACGGCCTTCTTCATGACCGCCTGGATCGTGTCCTGCACAACGCTCATGCGCTCACCTCCGCCAGATCGGCGAGCACGGCCACAGCCGTGCGCTTCGCCAACTCGATTTTGAAGCCATTGTCGCGCAAGGGCGCTGCGTCGGCGAGTTCGCTTTCCATGGCCGCGCGGAAGGCGTCCTGCGTGGCGGGGCCGCCCTTCAGCGCGGCCTCCACCTTCGATGCGCGCCATGGCTTGGCGGCGACACCGCCGAGCGCCAAGCGCACATCCTTAACCTGCCCGCCTTCGATCTCGAGCGCAGCCGCCACCGATATGAGCGCGAAGGCGTACGAGGCCCGGTCGCGTACCTTGCGATAGGCGGAGTTCGCCGAGAAGCCGAAAGACTTCAGCTCGACGGCGGTGATCAGCTCGCCAGGCTTCAGCTCCGTCTCGATGTCGGGCCGCCCGCCCGGTAGGCGGTGCAGCTCGACGAGCCTGAGGGTGCGCTCACCATCGCGCCCCTTGAGGTGGACCACCGCGTCCAACGCGGCCAGCGCCACGCACATGTCCGACGGGTGGGTGGCCACGCAGTCGGGCGATGCTCCCAGTATTGCGTGAATGCGGTTGAAGCCGTCGATGGCGTCGCAACCTGCGCCCGGCTCGCGCTTGTTGCAGCGCGCGGCGTCGTCGTAAAAATATGTGCAGCGGGTGCGCTGGAGGATGTTTCCGCCGACGGTCGCTACGTTGCGGATCTGGGCGCTGGCTCCGGCCACGATGGCGCGGGAAAGCATCGGATAGCGCGTACGCACCGCCCAATGGGTGGCCAGCGCGGTGTTGGTGACGCCCGCGCCGATCATCAGCCCGCCATCGTCCGTTTCGGTGATGTCGGTGTCGATGCGGGTGACGTCGACCAGCGCGTCTGGCGTCTCCACCGTCTCGCGCATGAGGTCGACGAGATTGGTGCCGCCGCCAAGATACTTGGCCGCGGCGCTGACCTGAGCCAGACGCACGGCAGCGTCAGCGCTGTCGGCGCGGTCGTAGGTGAAGAGGTTCACGCTGCGGCCTCCGGGGCGAAGGTCTCGGCCACGGCGGCTATGATGCCGTTGTAGGCGCCGCAGCGGCACAGGTTGCCGCTCATCCGCTCACGCACCTCCTCGTTGTCGAGCCGCACGCCCTTCGCCGCCAAGTCTTCGGTGACCACGCTCGGCACGCCGCGCTTGGCCTCGTCGGCCATGCCCATCGCCGAGCACAGTTGGCCCGGCGTGCAGTAGCCGCACTGGAAGCCGTCGTGCTCGATGAAGGCGCTCTGCAGAGGCGACAGCTCGCCGCCCTTTGCCAAGCCTTCCACCGTGGTGATCTCGCGGCCCTCGTACTGCACGGCCAACGCTAGGCAGGAGTTGATGCGCACGCCGTCGACGAGCACGGTGCAGGCTCCGCACGCGCCCTGGTTGCAGCCCTTCTTGCTGCCCGATAGCCCCAGGTGCTCACGCAGCAGATCGAGCACCGAGGTGCGGATGTCGACCTGCGCCTCGACCTGACGGCCGTTGACGGTGAAGTGCATAGACAGCTCCGCGCCTGAAGGCCGAGCTCGCCGAGCCCCGCCGCGTCCTGCGCCCCAAGGCCGAAGCCAGCGGCGATCGCAAGGTGAACGCGGAGAGGCGGCGCTGGCTCCTAGCGGATCCGCGGATCCTCGCCGCGCCGGCGCGAGCCTCAGCCGCCAGTGGGCGGAGCCTCGAAATCCGATGCCGAGTGGCGTTCGCGCAACTGCTCGGCAGGGTCGCCGAAGCTGCGGTTGACGCGCCGGCCGCGCTTCACCGCCGGGCGTGCGGCGATCATCTCGGCCCAGCGGCGCACGTGCGGGTATTCGTGCACCGAGAGGAACTCGGCCGCTTGGTAGACCTGATTCATCAGCACCTGCCCGTACCAGGGCCAGGCGGCCATGTCGGCGAGGGTGTAGGCTTCGCCCGCCAGGAAGGCGTTGTCGGCCAGGCGGCGGTTCAGCACGTCGAACTGGCGCTTGGCCTCCATCGCGTAGCGGTCGATGGCGTATTCGATCTTGATCGGCGCATAGGCGTAGAAATGCCCAAAGCCGCCGCCCAGAAAGGGAGCCGAGCCGTGCGTCCAGAACAGCCACGAGAGGCACTCGGCCCTCGCCTCGCCGTCTTTCGGCAGGAAGGCGTCGAAAGCCTCCGCCAAGTGCAGCATGATGGCGCCCGTCTCGAAGACGCGCACCGGTTGGGAGCCACGGCGGTCGATCAGCGCGGGAATCTTGGAGTTGGGGTTCGCCTCCACGAAACCCGAGCCGAACTGTTCGCCATCGCCGATCTTCACCAGCCACGCATCGTATTCCGCGCCTGTGTAGCCGGCGGCCAGAAGCTCCTCGAACAGGATTGAGACCTTCACCCCGTTGGGAGTGGCCAGCGAGTAGAGCTGGAACGGATGCTCGCCCACGGGCAGCGCCTTGTCGTGGATGGCGCCGGCGGTCGGGCGATTGATGTTGGCGAACTGGCCGCCATTGCCGGAAGTCCAGGTCCAGACCTTGGGCAGGACGTAGTCGGTTTCGGACATCAGCGGCTCCTGCAGGACGCCCGGACTTAAGGACGTCGCGCGGTCGGCGCAGCCCCGCCAGTGGACCTCGCGCGCGCTTTCCGCCAGCGTGCCGCGCCTTCAGCCGCCCCGGACCCCCATGACGCGCTCCCTCGCCGCCGCCCTCCTGCTCTCGGTCGCAGCCTTTGCGCCCGCCGCCCGCGCCGAGTCGCTCACTCCCGAGCGCGCCTTCGCCGCGCCAGAACTGGCGGGCCCAACAGCGCGCGGCGTGGCCTTCTCGCCCGACGGCAAGCTCGTGACCTTCCTGCGCGCCAAGCCGGACGACCAGACCACGCTGGACCTGTGGGCCGTTCCCACCGCCGGCGGCGAACCGCGCCGCCTCGTCGACGCCCGCGCATTTGAAGCCAAGAACGCCGTGCTCTCGGAAGCCGAAAAGAGTCGACGCGAGCGCCAGCGCATCTCCGAGCAGGGCGTGGTCGACTATCGCTGGGACGAGCAGGGCAAGGCGATCCTCGTGCCTCTCAACGGCGACCTCTACCTGGCCGACCCGGCCACCGGCGGCGTGCGGCGCCTCACCAAGACGCCCGGCGACGAGACCGACAGCCGCGTCTCGCCCAAGGGCGGCTACGTCTCCTTCGTGCGCGACAACACCGTCTACGTGCTGCCGCTGGCGACGGGGGCGAGCGAGCGCGCCTTCAGCCCGAAGGGCGAGGGCGTGATCTCCTACGGGGCGGCAGAGTTCGTCGCCCAGGAGGAGCTCGATCGCTACACCGGCTACTGGTGGGCGCCGGACGACACGCGCATCGCCTATACCCGCGTGGACGAAGGCCCCGTCGACATCGTGCCCCGCGCTGACATCGGCGTGGAGGGGACCACGGTGGTGCAGCAGCGCTACCCGCGCGCGGGGCGGCCCAACGCCATCGTGCAACTCTACGTACGCGCGCTGACGCCGGGCGCCGCGCCCGTGCGCGTCGACCTGGGCGCGAACACCGACGTCTATCTCGCCCGCGTGGACTGGTCGAAGGACGGCCGCACCCTCTACGTGCAGCGCCTGGCGCGCGACCAGCAGACGCTCGACCTCCTGATGGTCGACCCGGCGACGGGCGCGTCGAAGGTGATCGTGCACGAGGCGCAGACGCCGTGGATCGACCTCAACGACAACTTCACCGCCCTGAAGGACGGCGCCTTCGTGTGGGGCTCGGAGCGCACGGGCTTCAACCACCTCTACCTCTACTCGCGCGAGGGGCGGCTGATCCATGCCATCACCCACGGCGACTGGCCGGTGACCGGCGCCTCCACCGGCGCGGGCGCCCACGCCCCGGGGGTGGCTGCGGTCGACGAGGCCCACGGCCTCCTCTACTTCACCGCGTCCAAGGACAGCCCCACCGAGCGCCAGCTCTACGAGGTGAGCTACAAGGCGCCGGGCGAGCCGCGGGCGGTGACTCACGGGCATGGCTGGTGGTCGACGGCGGTCAGCCAGGACGCCACGCGCTTCGTGGGCACCTATTCCGACCCCGACACCCCACCGCAGACCGCGCTCTACGCCATCGGCGGCCAGCGCCTGCGCTGGATAGAGGAGAACCGGCTGGCGCCCGGCCACCCCTTCTACCCCTACCTCGACCACAAACCCTCGACCGCGTTTGGGACCCTGCCCGCCGCGGACGGCACGCCCCTCCACTGGTACATGAAGAAGCCCGCAGGTTTCGACCGGGCCAGGCGCTACCCCGTGGTGGTCAAGGTCTACGGCGGGCCGGACGTGCAGCAGGTGACGCGCGCCTGGGGAAGCGCCACCGACCAGCTGCTCACCGAAGCGGGCTACGTGGTGTTCCAGCTCGACAACCGCGGCTCGTCCAACCGCGGCGTCAAGTTCGAGGCGCCCATCGCCGGCCACCTCGGCGATGTGGAGGTTCAGGACCAGCTGACGGGCGTGGCCTGGCTCAAGCGCCAGCCCTTCGTCGACCCGGCGCACATCGGCGTCACCGGCTGGAGCTACGGCGGATTCATGACGCTGCGCCTCATCACCACCCCCGGCACGCCCTTCAAGGCGGGCGCGGCGGGCGGCCCGCCCAGCGACTGGCGCCTCTACGACACCGCCTACACCGAGCGCTTCATGGGCAAGCCGCAGGATCGCGAGGCCGCCTACAACGCCGCGGCGGTGACGCCGCGGCTGAAAGACCTCAACGCGCGCCTCCTCCTCCTGCACGGCATGGCCGACGACAACGTGGTGTTCGAGAACTCGACCCGCGTGATGGCCAAGCTGCAGGAGCTGGGCGCGCCCTTCGACCTCATGCTCTACCCCGGCCAGCGCCACGGCATCCACGGCCCCAAGCGCCAGCTGCAGCTGTGGCGCACCTATCTGGCCTTCTTCAGCCGCATGCTGGGCGGCTCGACGCTGGAGCCGCCACCGTCTTGACGGTAACGTCAGTTGCGGTGTGGCAAATTCGTCTTAATCGCCGTGTTTGCGGTGGGAAAGCGCCACAAGCGTTGACGCCGCCACGCTTCTGGCGTTGTTACGCCCCGTGAGGACAACGGGCGCTGAGACGTCCGAGCCTCTGGCGTTTCGGGGAGGAAACGCCCTCAAGATCGTCGAGATCGCCAAGCCCGTCGCGCTTCATCCCCGCGGCGGGCTTTGTGCATCTACGGTCGCGTGAAAATTGACGGGGACGCCAGATTTCGCTTGCGGTGGGGAGCCGCTCCCTTTGGTGCGCTGACATGGCGCGCTGGCGTGATCACTGTCTAGGCTGACCGGATCAGGTGGGGGCGCGCCGGTCCTTCGTACCGCCTCCCTCGGCCTTGTGCCGAGAACCCGAGCAGGCGAGCGTACCACCCCGGAAAGCCACCAGCCCGAACCTTCGGCACGGGGCCGGATGAGGCGGAGATAGAGCGTAGCTCGCGCGTCCAACTGCTTTGGTCACGCGCCCTGCACCTTCGCGCGAGCGAACCTACCCTGCGCGCATGAAAAGCCGCCGCGGGCGCCGCGACGGCCTCATCGTCGCCTGGAGCCGCGCGTCACGCCAGGGCGGCGCGCACCTGCTCGGCGACGGCCTTAAAGGCGGCCGGGTCGGCGCCGGCGATGTCGGCCAACACCTTGCGATCCATGCCGACGCCGGAAAGATCCAGGCCGTGCATGAATTGGCTGTAGGTGAAGCCTTCGAGCCGGGCGGCGGCGTTGATGCGCTGGATCCACAGAGCGCGGAACTGGCGCTTGCGCACCTTGCGGTCGCGGTAGGCGTACTGGCCCGCCTTGTCGACGGCGGCCTTGGCCGTGCGAATGGTGTTCTTGCGACGGCCGTAGAAGCCCTTCGCCTGTTCGAGAACCTTCTTGTGCCGGGCGTGGGCGGTCACGCCCCTCTTTACGCGAGCCATGTCATCTCACCTTGAGTTTTGGAATGATGTTGCGATCACGAAGCGGAAGATCAGCGGAGCCCGTAGGGGGCGTGCAGCTTGATGATCCTCGCATCGGCCTCGGTCATCACCTTGGTGCCGCGGTTCTGGCGGATATACTTGGCGTTGTGGCTGATCAGGCGGTGGCGCTTGCCGGCGACGCCGGCCTTCACCTTGCCAGACGCCGTGATCTTGAAGCGCTTTTTGACGCCCGACTTGGTCTTCAATTTGGGCATTTTGCTCGCGGAGGCCCTTGCGGGCGACCGTCCTCTATGGACAGCATGATGGGCCGCCATGGCATGCCGTTGGCCAGGCGGTCCCTTGGAAGGGCGGAGCGTGTAGCGGAGACGGGCCACGGAGGCAACCTCCGCAGCCCGCGGATGCCCTCAGCGCGGGGCCAGGATCATGATCATTTGCTTGCCTTCCATGCGCGGCTCGTATTCGACCTTGGCCACTTCATCGAAGTCGGCCTTGACCTTCTGCAGCAGCTTCATGCCGAGCTCAGGGTGAGCCAACTCGCGCCCGCGAAAGCGCAGGGTGACTTTCACCTTGTCGCCCTCCTCGAAGAAGCCGTGCATGGCGCGGACCTTCACATCGTAGTCATGAGTGTCGATCTGCGGGCGCAGCTTTATCTCCTTGACTTCGACGACCTTCTGCTTTTTGCGCGCCTCATTTTTACGCTTCTGTTCCTGGAACTTGAACTTGCCGTAGTCGAGGATCTTGCACACGGGGGGATCGGCCGTGGGTACGATCTCGACCAGGTCCAGCCCCGCTTCCTGCGCCGCCTCCATCGCCGATATAGTGGGCATGATCCCCTGCTTCTCTCCGTTCTGATCGATCAGAAGGACGCGGGGGACGCGGATGTCTTCGTTCATACGCGGCCCGTCCTTGACGGGTGGCGCTTGCATGGGGCGGCGAATAGGCTGGCTCTCCTAGAGCTGTTGAGACGATACGGGCGGCAACGCACGGGGGCGCGACAAGGCGCCCGCCAAGCTCGAAATATGTGCGGCGCGACGGCGCGGCACAAGGCGGCGAGGCGCGACCCGTCGCCTCGGATCGCCGCGAAGCTTATGCGGGCGAGGTCTGCGAGGCTTCGAGCAGGTCGGCGAGCCAGCGGCGGGCGGCGGTGAAGTCGTCCCACGGCACGGCGGCTTGAGGGAACTGCACACCGACCACGACGCCGATCACCGCGTTCAGCCGCTCCAGCCGGTCGCGGTCCTGAGCTTGCAGCGGGGCCTGGCGATGGCGTGCGATCAAGGCGTCGCGCCAGGCGCACAGGGCCTTGGTCACCTCGGTCAGCCGGTGGTCGTCCTTCTCCGGGCGCTTTGAGAGCACCTCGTCCATGCTTTCCAGGGCGTCGCGGCCGAGCGCGGCCTCGGGGGCGTTCATTCGACGGCCGCCGCGGCCTGCGGCGCGTGCACCACGCTCGACGCATCGCCGAGCCGGCCGGCGCGCAGGTTCACCGTCACCGCCTTGGTGGTGTGGATCGAGGTGTTGGCGTCGCCGTAGATGGCCAGCAGCACGTTGGCCGGCTGGCCGCGGGCGTAGCCCTTGGGTCCGAACGTCCAGGGCATGCCTATCTGGTGCACGGTGCGCCCGTCGATGACGAAGGGGCGCATGCGTTGGGTCACCAGCGCCTTCACCTCGATCTCGCCTCGCAGGGAGGAGATCACCGTCCATCCGGTGTTCTCGATGCCGAGCTCCTCGGCGAGTTCCGGCGAAACCTCCACAAAGGCCTCGGGCTGCAGCTCGGCGGTGTGGGGCATGATGCGGGTGGGGATGCCGCCGCAGTGCAGCTCCGTCAGCCGGTAGGTGGTGAAGACATAAGGGAAGCGCGGGTCGGCGACCTCGTGAGTCTCGTTACCCGGCCGACCCCAGCGCAGCACCGTGGGGTTGGCCTGCTGGCCGGGGTAGAGCGGATTGCGGACTGGGCTTTCCAGCGGCTCGTAGTGGGTCGGCAGCGGCCCGTCCTTCAGCCCGGTGGTGGCGAAGATCTGGCACTTGCCGTCCGCCTCCATGATGAAGGGCAGGTCGCCCCCGATGGCGTCCATGCCGCGCGGGTGTTTCGACCAGTCCGGCCGGTAGTCGGGACGCTTGTCGAGCGGATAGTCGGGCACGTCGTGACCCGTCCACTTGGACTGCGCCTCGTCCCACCACACCATCTTCTTGCGCTCGGACCAGGGCCTGCCCGCCCCGTCGGCCGAGGCGCGGTTATAGAGCGTGCGCCGGTTGGCGGGCCAGGCGAAGGCCCAGCCCTGGTGGCTCGTATCCTCGCCCACCGCGTCGGGCCGCTTGGCGCGGGCGACGTTCTGGCCCTCCGCCGGATAGACGCCGGTGTAGATCCAGCAGCCCGCGGCGGTGGAGCCGTCCTCCTTCAAATCCGCGAACTTGGCGACCTGCTTGCGGTCCGCCGTGGTCCAGCCATTGATCTCCTTGAGCACCGCCTCGGCTTCGGGCTCGCCGCGATCGTCGCCGGGCTTCTCGGGGTAGTCCCAGGTCAGTTGCTGGATCGCCGCGTCGCGCACGTCGGTCGAGCCCGCGTATAGCTGCTTCAGCCGCTTGCCCATGTGGTGCACGAACCAGAGGTCGCTGCGGCTGTCGCCCGCGGCCTCGGCCACCGCGTCGTGCCACTGCACGAGGCGGCTCGTATTGGTGACCGTGCCCTCCTTTTCGCCGGGCATGGCGGCGGGGAAGAAGAACACCTCGGTGGCGATGTCCTCGGGCTTGACCTCGCCCGACTTCACGCGTCGGCCGTCGCGCCAGAAGTCGCCGGTCTCGGTCATGGCGAAGTCGCGCACCACGAGAAACTCGAGCTTGGCGAACCCCTTCTCGATGAGGTTGACGTTGACCGCGCCCACCATCGGGTTCTGGCCGAAGACGAACTGGCCCTTGATCAGCCCGTTGGCCAGCGACAGCGTCATCGGCTCATAGCTGGAGTCGCCCAGAAGCTTGGGCAGGTTGGCGTAGGCGAAGCCGTTGTCCCCGGTGGCGGCGTCGCCGTACCAGGCCTTGAGCAGGCTCACGACGTACTTGGGCGTGTTGGCGAGCCAGCCGGTGGCCGGCGTTTCGTGCTGGAGGTAGCTGGCGAGGTCCTTGTGCGCCGCGTCGGCCCTGGGCTGCGGCAGATAGCCGGGCAGGATGTGATAGAGCGTCGGGATGTCGGTCGATCCCTGGATCGACACGTGGCCGCGAAGCGCCAGCACACCGCCGCCGGGCCGGCCGATGTTGCCCATCAGCCCCTGCAGCATCGCCGCCGCACGGATGATCTGCACGCCCACCGTCTGGTGGGTCCAGCCGACGGCGTAGCAGATGGCGGTGGTGCGCTCGCGCCCGGAGTTCTCGGCCAGGGTGCGCGCGATCTTCTCGAAAGTGGCCTGGGGAACGCCGCACACGCGCTCGACCATCTCGGGCGTGTAGCGGGCGTAGTGGCGCTTCATGATCTGGTAGACGCAGTTGGGGTGCTGGAGCGTCCTGTCCTCCGAGGGGGGACCGTCGGTCATGCTCTCGAAGGGCGCGCCTTCGGGCGGGTCCTTCATCGGCGGCTCGCGCGTGCCCGCCGCCGCCGACTGGACTTTGCCTTCAGGCTGCCAAGTGCCTTCGGTGTAGCTCTTGGTGTCCTTGTTGAAGCCTGAGAACACCCCATCCAGCGTCTCGGGGTCTTCGTAGCCCTTCTCGATGATCGTCGAGATGTTGGTGAACTCGAGCGCGAATTCTTTGAACCAGAGGTCGTGCACCAGCATGTAGCGAATCAGGCCGCCCAGAAAGGCGATGTCCGAGCCCGAACGCATATGCGCGTGGATGTCGGCCAGGGCCGAAGTGCGGGTGAAGCGCGGATCGATGTGGATGACCTTGCCGCCGCGGCGCTGCGCCTCCACCACGAAGCGGAAGGCGATCGGATGGTTCTCCGCCATGTTGGAGCCCATCACGAGCACGCAGTCGGCGTTCTCCACGTCCCAAACGGCCATGGTGGCTGCGCCGCGCCCGAAGGTGGTCCCCAAACTGGGGACCGATGAGGAGTGTCAAATACGGGCCTGGTTCTCAATGGACACGAGCCCGAGACCACCTCCGAACAGCTTCTTGATGAGGTAGTTCTCTTCGTTGTCCATCGTGGCGCCGCCCAGCGTGGCCAGTCCCAGCGTCTGGTTGACCACCCGCCCGTCCGGCAGCTTGTGCACGAAGGTCTCGTCGCGGACCTGCTTGGTCAATTGCGTCACCCGCTCCATCGCCCAGTCGAGGGGCTTGCGCACCCACTCGGTGGCGTACGGCGCACGGTAGAGCACGTGGTTTTCGCGCTTGGGCGAGAGCAGCATGCCGAGCGTGCCCGCCCCCTTGGGGCAGAGCGTGCCCTGGTTGATCGGCGAGCGCGGGTCGCCCTCGATGTGAATGGGCTTCTTATCCTTGACGTAGATCAGCTGGCCGCAGCCCACCGCGCAGTAGGGGCAGACGCTGGAGCCGACCGCATCGGCCTCCTCCAGCCGCGGCCGCCACGTCTGCGAGAGCGTGCTCTTGGCCGCCGCCTTCAGGGGATCGCCGCCGGCGAACTGTCGCGGCAGCGTCCAATCCCGCAGGAAGCGGGACGCCCGGTTCATCAGGCCCTCGCGCAGCTTGGCCATGCCGTGCACACTCCCTACCGTCGGTCACGCGACCGAAATCGCCAGGGCGGCCTCGGTCGCGTGGGAACAGGCTAGCGCGCGGCCACGTCCCGGGGCAACCTCCGTTGAGCGGCGTCTTGAGAAAGACGCGGGAGATCGCACCCATGGCGCAGATGACCGGCGTGGTGACCATCGTGCAGGAGGGCCGCTTCCAGCTCACCGACAGCGATGGCGTGTCGCACCTCTTCATCCTGGGCCCCAACGCGGCGACCGAGACGTGGGAGTTGCGCCCGCTCGCCGATCGCCAAGCCAAGGTGCGCGTGCGCTACACCGACGGGAAGGCGGTGATCGGCATGATCGCCAAGTCCGTCGACCTGTGTGAGGCGTGAGGATGGCCCGATGAACGCATATTCTCCCCGCCGCCAGGACTACACCGAACCGACGCTCGAGCGGATGATCCCCGATGAGTCCGAGCTCACGGCCGGGGTGAAGATCGAGGCGGGCAAGAGCTACGGCTTCTTCACCGACACCACCGTCTGCATCGGCTGCAAGGCCTGCGAGGTGGCCTGCAAGGAGTGGAACAACCTCCCTGCCGACGACCTCGGCCTGACCGGCGACAGCTACGACAACACGAGCGCCCTCTCCGCCAACACCTGGCGCCACGTCAGCTTCATCGAGGTGGAAGGCGACAAGGGCGTGCGCGCCGACGTCGAGACTCCCTTCCAGTCAGGCTGGCTGATGATGAGCGATGTGTGCAAGCACTGCCACAACCCGCCGTGCCTGGAGGCCTGCCCCACCGGGGCGCTGTGGAAGAGCGAGTTCGACACGGTCGTGGTGCAGCAGGACATCTGCAACGGCTGCGGCTACTGCGTGCCCGCCTGCCCGTTCGGGGTGATCGACCTCTCCAAGCTCGACGGCAAGGCGCACAAGTGCACCCTCTGCTACGACCGGCTGAAGGGCGGGCTGGAGCCCGCCTGCGCCAAGAGCTGCCCCACCGACTCGATCCAGTTCGGCGAGGTGGGCGACCTCGTGGAGCGCGCCAAGGCGCGGGTCGAACACCTGCACGAGCGCGGGGTGAAGAGCGCCTACCTCTACGGTGCGCCCGACACGCCTGGCGCCACCGGCGGCATCGAATACCTCAACGCCTTCTTCCTGCTCACCGCGCGGCCGGAAACCTACAATCTGCCCGTTGCGCCCACCCGCGCCTCGCTGCGGGTGAAGCCGGCGCTCACGGCCGGGCTGACGGCCATGGCGATGTTCGCGGGCGCCGCGCTCCTGGCCTTCGCCTCAGCCGCCAAGGGCGCACGCCGATGACCGACAGCCCGGTCATGACCGACACCAACCGTCGGCCGCGGGGCTCGGCGCAGCCCGACCCGCGGCAGGGCGGCGAGAGGGAGCACAAATCCACCCTGCAGCATCCGTCCCCGCGCGCAGGCGACGGGCGCAAGCCCGGATGGCGAGGGCCGACCTACTATGGCCGCCCGCAGCTGAAGAAGGCGCCGTTCGAGAACTGGGCGGTGGGCGCCTACATCTTCATGGCCGGCCTCTCCGGCTCCTCGGCGCTGATCGGCGGCCTGGCGGGCGTGACCGGTGGCGAACGCTTCCGGCCGCTGGTGCGCCGCGCGCGATGGCTGATGACGCTGGCGCCTACCCTAGGCTCGGCGCTCCTGGTCTGGGACCTGCACACCCCTAAGCGCTTCTACAACATGCTGCGGGTGGCCAAGCCGACCTCGCCCATGTCGATCGGCACCTGGGTCCTCGTGATCTTCACCAGCGGCGCCCTGCCCGCCTTCGCCGCGGGCTGGCTGGCCGACCGGGTGAAGGCGCTGCGCTGGCTGCGCCCCGTGGCCGACGCCGCGCATGTGCCCGCGGCGATCTCGGGCATGGGCCTCTCGGTCTACACCGCCTCGCTCCTCTCAGCGACGTCGGTGCCAACCTGGGCGGCCGCGCCGCGGGCGCTGGCGATGCGCTTCGGCTCGTCGTCCTTCGCCTCCGGGTGCGCAGCGCTGCGCCTGTTCGAGCGCGATCGCGCCGCGCAGCGCGCGCTGGAAGGGCTCGCAGCCGCAGCCCTGGTGAGTGAATTCGCCGCCAGCCTGGCGCAGGAGCGGCGCTTCAAGGAGGTCGGCGTCGAGCAAGCCCTGAACACGCCGGCTGGCCGGACCGAAAAGTATGTGGCCACCGGGCTCGGCGTGATCGCCCCCCTGGCGCTTCTGGGCGCCTCGTGGCTATGCCGCGCCAACGAGGAGGATGACGCCGCCGACGGCTTCGGCAAGCTCGCGGCGGTCTGCATGCTCGCGGGCGGCCTCGTGCTGCGCAGCGCCGTCATGGGTGTGGGCGACGAGAGCGCGGCGCGGCCCGAGATCAGCTTCCGCTTCAGCCAGCCCCGCAACCTCCCCCACTCGTGCTGAGGCGCGCCGGCTGCAGGCGCATAGAGACTCCGGCTCCGCGACGGGGAGGCACGAGCGCTCTTCACATGGCGGCTGGCCTGCTGTTCAGCTCGGGCTCCATATCAGAACGCCAGGGCGAGCCCGCCATGCAACTGTCGCCCGAAGGCCGGCTCGACCCCATCCTGGTAGATTCTCGATGTGTATCTTTGATCGAAGAGATTCGTCGCGGCGAGCAGCAGCTTCACGCGTCTTGAGAGGCGGTAGTCCAGGTCGAGGTCGACGACGGAGTGGGCGGCGATCCTGGCCGGGATAAGCGCGCCGGCCGCGAAACCTGCCGCATCGGAGTCCTGCCAGTATTGCGAGCCGACCGAGAGGGCCGTCAGGCTCGCTTCGTAGCGCTTGGACCCGCGCCAGGTGAGACCATAGCGCGCCAGCACGTGAGGCGCGTAGGCGGGAACCTTCCCGATCTGCCCGGGCGTGGCGCTCGAGGTGAAGCGCGCATCGAGCAGGCTCAGGTTGGCGAAGGCGCGCAGGCGACCGGCGCCGGGCCGCGCAATCAGGTCGTAGGCGATCTCGCCCTCGAAACCGCGCTCTCGAGTGTCGCCGGTGACGTGGGCGATGATCTCGATCGGGCTCAGCGCGAGGGTCTCAACCCGGTCGTGCACCTCTATCCAGAACATCCCCGCATCGTAGAATAGCCCCTTGAGCGGCGTGCCGTGCACCCCCGCCTCGTAGCTGACCGATCGCGACGGGTCAGCCTTCGTTCCGGTCGTGTCGCGGTAGGGCGAGGCGATGTCGAGAAAGCGCACCGGGCGATAGCCCTGGGTGACGCTGAAGTAGGTCTCGTTCTGTCGCCCGAAGTCGTTGCCGACGCCGATACCGAAGAGGGGAACGGTGTGGCCCACGCGAACGTCGATCAGAGGCCGGCTCAACGCGGGCGGGCGCAGCGTCTCGCCCACCCTCTCCGTCTCGCGTTCCAGCCGCACCGAGGGCACGAGATGGACACGCTTCGGCAGGCGAAAGACGTTTTCGGCGAAGATCGCGCCATAATCGGTGGCGCGGGCCTGGCGGAGGATCGGCGTTCGGTTCGGATCGCTGCGCGCCGCCTGCAAGTCTGGGTCGGTCCACTGCCGCAGGGGCGCATTGTCGTGATATGCGACCGCGCCCAGCGTGAAGGCGTCTCCGCGTCCATACCGCTGCACCAGCCGCAGGTCGACGCCTTCGCTGCGGAACAGCTGGTCCTGCAGGGTGGTGAGGCGCGGCGGGGGGCCGCCGGGCGCCTGGCTGGCGGCCGTGCGGCTGGCGAGGTCCTGGTAGGCGTACCAGAGCTTGCCTTCGAACTTCAGGCCGCCGCCAAAGTCGGTCTCATTCCCTAAGGTCAGCGCGTAGCGGCTCACCCGGTCGCTGTTGAAAGGCGTGGAGGCGACGGAAGGGTCCGCCTTGAACTGGGCGTACCCGATGCGGCCGGGATCGCCCGACTGCGCGCCGTAGAGGTGCGCGTCCAGATACCAGAGCCGACGGCCGTCGGCCGCATAGCCGAGGTAGACGTCGCCTTCGCCGACATGGGACGACCCATTCCGGCGCTCGCCCTGGGTGGCGACATAGCCCAGCTGCGCCCGGTACCTCCACGGTCCGCTTGACCCCTCCACCGCACCGTAGCTGGAGTAGGCGCCGTCGGAGCCGCCGATCTGCTCGAACGATGCGGAGCGCGGCGCGCCCGCGCCGGGCCGGCGGGACACGAGATTGATCGCGGACGCCTGCGGCCCGTAGAGCAGCCCCGACCCGGCGCGCACGAGCTGCACCTCGCTCAAGCCCGGCGCGAGCGGCAGGAAGGCGAGGACGGGCGCACCGATCCAGTCGGCGGAGATCGGCAGGCCGTCCTGCAGCGCAAGGATCGACTCCGACGCCTGCGGATCGCCCAGGCCGCGATAGTTGAAGTTGAATTGAGTCAGCGTCTGCTGCTCGGAGACCAGCACACCCGGCATATGCGCGAACAGCTCCCGGGGCGCAGCCGCGTCGGGGTGGATGGGCGCAGCCTGATCGAGCTTGGCGACGTCGCTCTTCTTGGTCACCGCGATCTTGGCGCCTGCGACTTCCGGCAGGATGTGGTCGAGCTTGGCCGGTGTGTTGTCGCTCGCCCGCACGATGACCGATCGGGGCACGGCGGGCGCCGCGCCCTGAAGCACAGGATTAGAAGCGGGTTGCGCGCGAGCCACCTCAGCGAACGCCATCGCGCATGCCGCCATCCCTAAACCCGCGGCGGTCGCAGAGCGGCCGCACCGTCTTCGCATGCTGCCGGGACAGTGCTCGCGCAGGTGCTGGGCGAAGTCGGCGGAGACGCGGCCGTCCTCCTCCTCGCTGGCGGTGGCCAGCGCCAGGACCTCGCGCTCGCTCAGGTCGGCGAAGCTGCGCATGTCAGCCCCCGCCGAACGCCTTGAGAGTGTTGGTGAGCGCGCCGGGCAGGCCGTAGAGGTCCATGGCGGTGATCAGCACCGCGCTGCCCCAGCCCGTCGCCAGCAGGAACCAACCATTGCGCCAGCGGCCCATCAGGCTGCGCTTGCCGGTCAGGTGCAGCAGGGGGAACATGGCGAAGGGAAGCTGCAGGGCCAGCACCACCTGGCTCAGCACCAGGAGGTCGTTCACCCCGCCCCCGCCCCGGATGGCGATCACCGCCACGGCGGGCACGATGGCGATCAGCCGGGTGATCAGCCGCCGCAGCCAGGGTGAGACGCGCAGGTTGAGGAAGCCCTCCATCACGACCTGCCCCGCGATCGTGCCGGTGATGGTGGAGGATTGGCCGCTGGCCAGCAGCGCCACGGCGAACAGCAGGCTGGCCGCGAACGTCCCCAGCAGCGGCGCCAGCGTCAGAAAGGCGACGCGGATCCAGTCGGTGTCGGCGTTGAAGGCGTAGTGTACGCCGGCGACGTTCAGGCCCGAGCGCCCGTGAAAGGTGATCGCCGCCAGGACGAGGATGGCCGCGTTGACGAAGAAGGCGAGGCTCAGCGCCACCACGGCGTCCACCGTGTTCCAGCGGATGGCGACGCGCTTCGACTCGTCGTCCGGCCGGATACGGCGACTCTGCACCAGGGCCGAGTGCAGGTACAGGTTGTGGGGCATCACCGTGGCCCCGATGATCCCTACCGCCACCGTCGCCATGCCAGCCTCGCGCAGGCCGGGCTGCAGGATCGCCGCGCCGATCTCGCGGAAGTTCGGGATGGTCCGCGGCAGCACGAACAGCTCGAGCCCGAAGCAGACGGCGATGGTCGCCACCAGAAGCAGCACCACGGCCTCGATCCACCGCATGCCAAGCCGCTGCAGCGCCAGGAGCAGGAGCACGTCGCAGGCGGTGATCAGCACCGCCCACAGGATGGGGATGTGGAACAGGAGGTTGATGGCCACGGCGCTGCCGAGCACCTCGGCCAGATCGCAGGCCGTAATCGCCACCTCGGCCAGCAACCAGTTGGGAATGCGCGTCCAGGGCGGATATTCGTCGCGGCAGGCCTGCGCCAGATCCTTTCCCGTCACAACGCCGAGCCGGGCTGCGATCACCTGCAGCACTATGGCCATGAGGCTGGCCATGAGCACGACCCACATCAGCCCGTAACGATACTGAGCGCCGCCCTGCAGATCGGTGCCCCAGTTGCCCGGGTCCATGTAGCCGACGCTGACCAGGAGCGCTGGGCCGGCGAAGGCGCGATACTGCTTTAGGAAGCCTGCGCCCGCTTCGGGCGTCTTGACCGAACCATGGACGCTGGAGAGCGACAGGTGGCTCCGGCTGGCCTTCCTCGCTGTGGCGTCCGCCGTCGAAGCCATTCGCACCGCCTCAGAAGTTGTCCGTCACGCCGAAAACAGGCCGCGGCGCTGGCCGAAGTGAGCCGCCGCGATGCCCAGGCCACTGCCGTTGCGCTGCTGATAGCTGTGATCCAGCAGGTTCACCACGTCCACGCGCAACGTCACCCGCTTCCCAAGGGGAGTGATGTCGCAGCTGCGCTCCCCGCCGATGGCTGGCGACGCCAACATGCTCGAGGAGCTCAGCTACGCGATTGTCAACACGGAGGCCGTAGCGGTACCGGACGTCGGCATAGGCTTTAGATCCGCGCCAAGCGTAGCTGGCGCCGTCGCTGAAGGTGTACTCCCCTCGCGGTCGCGCTTGATGGCGTTGGCCTGGATGTATGCGAGCTCGTCGACGGGGAACTGGTGTTCAGGCGCCCGCGGCGTTTCGGTATATTGCATCTAAGACGCTCGCAGTGTTCACAAGCCTGTCGGCATCCGAGATGAAGCGGCCGCCGCTCGCCAGATCGTGACTCCAAGCGGCGGCGGCCCGGCCGTCCCAATCGTCGGGGGGCGAGGCGACGATCTCGCGATGGTCGGATCCGCGGGTGATTTCGCCTGTGAAGTCGAAGAACGAACCGTCGACGTTGCGCAGGGACGCACCGGCCTTTTCCCCGTGGAAGCTCGCCTCGATCACGGCGTCGCAGCCGGCCGGGAGGTTCCAGGAGCAGGCGAGGCGCACCACTGCGCCGGTGGCCAGCGTCAGGGTGGCGACGGCGAAGTCCTCCACCTGCCCCCGATCGCGGCCCAACGGCTCGCCGCCCGCGTAGAGATGCGAGGCGACCTGCGTCACCTCCGGGAAGTCGAGCGCCCATAGCGCGAGGTCGACGAGGTGAACGCCGAGGTCCATCACGCAGCCGCCGCCGGAGAGGGCCGGGTCGCGGAACCACGCCTTGTCGGGACCGTAGGCGTTGTGAAAGACGAGATCGACGGCGAAGACGCGGCCCAGATCGCCCGCCTGCATGCGCTCGCGGATGCGCACCATGGCTTTGGTGAAACGGTAGGAGAGGTCCACGGCCAGGAGCCGGTCGGCGGCGCGCGCGGCAGCCACGACGGCGCGCACCTCCCTTTCGGTGCGGCCGAGCGGCTTCTGGCAGAACACCGCGCAGCCGGCCTCAAGGGCGCGAATCGTCTGCTCGGCGTGCAAGGCGCTGGGGGTGGCGATCACCACCCCGTCGAGACCGAATGCGAGAAGGCCGTCGAGATCGTCGGCCAACGCGGCGCCCGGCGCGATCGTCAGCGCCGCCTGCGCCGCCTCGGGCGAGGGATCGGAGACAGCGACGACGTCTACGAGGTTAGTGTCGGCGATCGCCTGCAGGCGGTTGCGGCCGATCCAGCCGACGCCCAGGAAGCCGACGCGGGGCCGGCTCACGGACAGACGACCAGCGCTTTGAGGAAACCGTCGGGTCGGTCGCGCGTCGCGTCCAGCGCCTCGCCCAGACGCTCCAGGGGATAGGTGTGGGTGTAGAGCGGGGTGGCGTCCAGCCGGCCGGAGGCGGCGGCCTCCACCGCCTCGCGCACGCCCCGGACGTAGACGGCGGGGTCGCGCTCGTGGGCGTTGACCACGTCCAGCCCCTTCCAGTTCCACTGCTGCATGTTGACCTGGCGCGGCCCGTCCTGGTGGTAGCCGGCGATCACCAGGGTGGCGCGCTCGCCGCAGAGGTCGGCGGCGAGGTCCAGCGGCCACGCCTTGCCCACAGCCTCGATCACGCGCTCGCACATGCGACCGTCGGTGAGCGCCTTGACCTGCTCGACGATGGCCCAGTGGTCGTCCATCGGGATCGTCTCAGCCGCGCCCATGGCGCGCGCCACCTCCAGTGAATAGGCGCGGCGCGAGACGGCGATCACCCGCGCGCCGGCGTGGCTGGCCAGCCGGGTGAGGATGGCGCCGAGGAAGCCGATGCCCACGATGGCCACCGTCTGCCCGGCGTGGATGTCGGCGCGGCGGAAGATGTTCATGGCGCAGCCCAGAGGCTCGCCGGGGAAGGGCGCGCCGGCCACGGCGGCGGGCGCCTTGACCACGTTCGCGGCGTCGGCGAGGTCGTACTCGGCGTAGGCGGCGTAGGTCAGGGCGGCGACAGGGTCGCCGACCTCCAGCCCCTCGACCTCCTCGCCTAGCGCGTCGACCACGCCCCAGCCCTCATGGCCCAGCGCGCCGGGTTCGGTGGGGAAGCTCATCCATTCGGGACCTGACCACGGGCCGAGGTTGGAGGCGCAGACGCCGCAGCCCTGCAGCTTTAGCCGCACCTGCCCTCTTCCGGGCTGCGGAAGCGCGACCTCGCGGATATCGACCACCCCGGGGCCGGTCACCACGGCGGCGCGCATGGTGGCGGGCGCGCTCACGCCGAGGCGCTCGCAAGGTGGCGGTAGGCCATGCGGCCGAAAGTGTCAGCGTCGGGCGGGACGATTCCGCGTGCGCGGAGCCAGCCGCACCAGCCCTCGAACTGGCTGGGGCTGGGGGAGACGACTTCGCGCGCGGCCTTAGCCCGGGCGAGCGCCGCCATCGGCGCCTCGCCAGCGTCGACCAGCACGCAGAGCGCCAGCACCGCGGAGCGGCCGATGCCCTGCTGGCAATGGATCAGCACCCGCTCGCCCCGCCCCAAGCGCTCGGCTGTAAAAGCGACGCCGCGCTCCAAATCGGCGACGCGCGGCGGGTGCATGTCGGGCGTGGGTAGATGCAGGAACGCGACGCCCGCTTTAGCCAGCGCGGCGGCGTCGTCGCTCTCCTCGTCGCGCAGGTCAACCACCGCGCCGATCCCGTGCTCGCAGGAGAGGGCGCCCGCTTCGTCGGGCGCCACACGCCCCCCCACCGCCAGCTGCGGCGTCACCCAGTGCAGGTCGAGGGTCACGCTAGGGCGGGCGTGGGCAGGGCAGCGGCGCCGGCGGGCGCGTAGCGGCGCACCATGGCCGCGCAGAACTCGGCGTACTCTTCGGCCACCTGCGGAGGGGAAGAATGGTGCGGCTCGACGCCCCGGTGCTCGGGGGTGAAGCAGAAGGTGACGGTGGTGGCGAAGTCCTCCAGCGCCGCCATCTGCCGGTCGAACCAAGCCAACGCATGCGGGCGGAAGCTGTCGGCCCAGGAGAGGCCGGTGCGCACGTGGCGCACGCCCAGGCGGCGGAACCAGGCGACCGCCTCGTCCAGCCTGGGGTCCTCGAAGTGGAACCACTGGCACAGGCCCATGTCGGCGGCGTAGGGGGCGTAGGCCTCCAGCCCAAGCTTGGGCCTCCCGTCCTCGCGCAGGAGGCCCATGGCGAAGTGCCGGTAGTACGACGAGCCCTCCGCCTCCTTGTGCCGCGTCGTGGCGCCCCAGGCCTGCGGCAGGTCGTAGAGGCTGTACCAATGGATGCGGGGCGCCTGGCCAACCAGGAGCTCGGCGGTGCGCCTGACGCCCCACGCCTGCACCTCCTCGGCGCCGAAGGAGGAGACGCCCACTTCGGTCACCCACACGGGCTTGGTCGTCACCGCGGTGATCTCGGCCAGCTTGGCGGGCCACTCGTCGATCATCCACAGGTTCCAGTCGAGCGGGAAGCCATGCACGGCCAGCACGTCCACGTGGTCCATCACGCCCTTGGCCTCGAGCCGGCGGACGAAGTGCGGATCGATGGGCGACATGCCGCCCAAGACGCGGGTGAGCTTGCCGTTCTCCGCCGCGATCGCCTGCCCCGCGAGCTTGGTCATGGCGGCGAAGTGGTCCCACTCGGGATCGAGGTTCGGGTCCCAGTGCGACTTGTTGTTGGGCTCGTTCCAGATCTTGACGGCTTCGATCACTCAGGCGCTCCAGCGGGGTAAACGGCGCGCGCGAACTCGCCCCGCTCGGCGCGGCGGCAGAGGAAGACCTCGGCCTCCGGCTGGTCGACGATCTCGAAGCCCGCGCTCCTCAGCATGGCGGCGGATGCGGCGGCGTTGGGCGCCCACCAGTTGGTGGGATCGCCCGCGTACTTCTGCTCGATGAAGTGCAGCTTGGGATAGCCCGGAGTATCGAAGTGCGCGTCGTCGAAGAAGTCGTAGTCGGTCTTCACCTGCGCGACCTCTTCCGAGCCGCGCTGCAGCGACTGGTAGAGGAGGAGGTCGGAGGCCACGTGCTCCCAGATCAGGTCCAGCGCCAGCAGGGGGTGGCGCAGGTGGTAGAGCACGCCCATGAAGATCACGAGGTCGAACCGCTCACCCAGCTTGGCGAGGTCGTAGACCGACAGCTTGCGGAACTCGATGTCGGCGTCGCGCACCTGCGCCGCCAGTCGCGCCTGCTCCAGATAGCGATCGTCGGAGTCGATCCCCAGCACGCGCGCGGCCCCTCGGCGCTTCATCTCCAGGCTGTAGAAGCCGGCGTTGCAGCCGATGTCGAGCACGCTCTTGCCGGTGAGGTCGGTCGGCACGGCGTGGGCGAAGCGGCTCCACTTGATCTCGGGATAGCCCCACAGGAAGTGGTCCGAGGCGGTCTTCACCCCCTCGAGGTCCAGGTCGTGGAACCAGGGCGCCAAAGCCTCCACGCGTTCGCGGATGGCGTCCTGCGAGAGGTCGCTCATGCGGGGTCGGCCTCGCCATCAATGAACATGCGCGTGCGCTCGCGCGCCTCGTCATCGGTGAACTGGCGCGGAGGCGACTTCATGAAGTAGCTGGAGGGGCCGATCAGCGGGCCGCCGAGCTTGCGATCCAGGCCGAGCTTGGCGCAGCGCACCGCGTCGATCACCACGCCGGCGCTGTTGGGGCTGTCCCACACCTCGAGCTTGAGCTCGACGTTCAGCGGTGCGCCGCCGAAGGTCGTGCCCTCCAGCCGGATGTGCGCCCACTTGCGGTCGGAGAGCCACGGCACGTAATCGGACGGCCCGATGTGGATGTCGTCGGGATCGAGCGGCACGTCGAGCTGAGAGGCGACGGCGCGCGTCTTGCTGATCTTCTTCGACTCCAGCCGCTCGCGCTCCAGCATGTTCTTGAAGTCGGTGTTGCCACCGAAATTGAGCTGGTAGGTGCGGTCCAACCGCACGCCGCGCTCGCGGAACAGGTTGGCCAGCATGCGGTGGATGATGGTGGCGCCCACCTGGCTCTTGATGTCGTCGCCCACGATCGGCAGGCCGCGATCGGTGAAGCGCTGCGCCCAGGCCTTGTCGGAGGCGATGAACACCGGGATGCAGTTTACGAAGGCGCAGCCCGCCGCCAGCGCCTGCTCGGCGTAGTACTCGGTGGCCTTCTGCGAACCGACGGGAAGATACGAGACCAGAACCTCGGTCCCGCTGTCGCGCAGCACGCCCGCCACGTCGGCGGCGGGCGCCGCGGACTCCTCGATCTCGCCGGTCAGGTACTTGCCCAGGCCGTCGAGCGTGGGCCCACGCTCGACCTTGGCGCCGCCGGCGGGGGCGCGGGCGAACTCCAGCGTGTTGTTGGGGGCGATGCGGATCGCCTCTGAAACGTCGCGGCCGACCTTGCCGGCGTGGATGTCGAAGGCCGACGCCACCTCCACGTCGCCCACATGGTAGCCGCCCAGGTCCACGTGCATGAGGCCCGGCGGCGGGGCGTTCTCGGCAGCCTCCGCGTAGTGGGAGAGCCCCTGCACGAGCGAGGAGGCGCAGTTGCCCACGCCGACGATCCCCACCCTGACCTTGCCCCGCGCCATCCGAACGCCCGCCCCCGCTGTCTCGATCGGCGCCGCAGCCACCGACCGGGCGTCCCTTAGCCGCGTCATCAAAGCGAGGCAATTCATGCGCTCTAAGAGGCGCTTAGCTTGGCTTTGGCGTTTGACGGGGCAAGGAACCTGGATGAAGAAGAAGCCATAGCCGCCCAACCCCGCCCCTCCGATGAGCCCACCATGAGCGCCGCCGAGACGATCACCGATCCCACGCGCATCCAGGCCACCGCCGAGGAGCGCGGCGGCAAGAGCCGCTTCTCGAAGTTCGTCTCCCGCTGATGGCCGAACGCGTCCTTATAACAGGCGGCGCCGGCTTCATCGGCCGCCATCTGGCCCGCGCTCTCCTTGAGCGGGGTGACGATGTGGTGGTGCTCGACAGCCTGATCGAGCAGGTGCACCCCACCCGCGCGCGCCCCGACGAGCTCCCTCGAGACGCCGAGCTGATCGTCGGCGACATCCGCGACGAGGCGGCGGTTCGACGCGCGCTGAAGGGCGTGGATGCGGTGGTGCACCTCGCCGCCGAGGTCGGCGTTGGCCAGAGCATGTATGCGGTCGACCGCTACACCTCGGTCAACGACTACGGCACCGCGGTGCTGTTCCAGCAGATCATCGACGCGCCCGTGCGCCGCGTTGTGGTCGCTTCGTCCATGTCGATCTACGGCGAGGGCCTCTACCGCACCGCCGGCGGCGATCTGTGCGAGGGCGTGGTGCGCGGCCCCCGAAACGCCGACGGCACGTGGGATCCGCTGGACGCCCAGGGCCGCCCGCTGGTCCCGGTCCCGACGCCCGAGACCAAGCAGCCGGCGCTGAAGAGCGTCTACGCCATCGGCAAGTACGTGCAGGAGCGGCTGACGCTGACGCTCACCGCCCAGTACGCCATGGAGGGCGCGGCGCTGCGGCTGTGGAACGCCTACGGCCCGGGGCAGGCGCTCTCCAACCCTTACACGGGCGTGCTCGCCATCTTCGCCTCGCGCATCGCCAACGGCCGCGCGCCCATGGTGTTCGAGGACGGCGAGCAGCAGCGCGACTTCGTCCACGTGTCGGACGTGGCGCGCGCCTTCGTGCTGGCGCTGCACCAGCCGCGCGCGAACGGCGGCGTGTTCAACATCGGCTCGGGCGAGCGGCGCTCGGTCAACGAGGTCGCCGCCCTGCAGGCCGCCTCCATGGGGCGGCCCGACCTCAAGCCAGAGATCACCCAGCAGGCCCGCGCCGGCGACATCCGCCACAACGTGCCCGACCTCACCCTGGCGCAGTCGGCGCTGGGATACCGCGCGCAGCAGGACTTCGCCGAGGGCCTGGCGCAACTGGCCGAATGGGTCGCGCGCCAGGACGCCGAGGACCGCGTGGTCGAGGCCCGCAAGGAACTCGAGATGCGGGGCCTGGTCGCGTGAGCGGTACGGGGGGCCGCCGCGTCCTGATCACCGGCGGCGCGGGCTTCATCGGCGCCAACCTCGCCGACCGGCTGGCGGGCGAGGGCTGCGAGGTGGTGGTGTTCGACGCCCTCGTGCGCCCCGGCGTGGAGCGCAACCTATCCTGGCTGGAAGCGCGCCATCCCCGCCGCGTCCGCTTCGTACACGCCGACGTGCGCGACCGCACCGCCGTCGAGGCCGCCGCGGCGGACGTGGACGCGGTGTTCCACCTCGCCGCCCAGGTCGCCGTCACCACCAGCCTGGACGCGCCGCGCGACGACTTCGAAGCCAATCTCCTCGGCACGCTCAACGTGCTGGAAGCCGCCCGCCGTGCCGGCCGCAGCGCGCCGGTGATCTTCGCCTCCACCAACAAGGTCTACGGCGACCTGGGCGACATCGCGCTGGAGCTGGTCGACGACGCCTATGCTCCCGTCGACGCCGCCGTGCGCGCCGCGGGCGTGGGTGAGGACCGGCCGCTCGACTTCCACACCCCCTATGGCTGCTCCAAGGGCGGCGCGGACCAGTACGTGCTGGACTACGCCCGCAGCTTCGACCTGCCGACCTGCGTGCTGCGGATGAGCTGCATCTACGGCCCGCGCCAGATGGGCACCGAGGACCAGGGCTGGGTGGCCCATTTCCTGATCTCGGCCCTGCGCGGCGAGCCTCTCTCCATCTACGGCGACGGCCGCCAGGTGCGCGACATCCTGCATGTTGACGACGCCGTGGCCGCCTACCTCGCCGCCTGGTCGCGGATCGAGCGGGTGAGCGGGCGCGCCTTCAACCTTGGCGGCGGCCCCGCCAACGCCGTCTCCCTGCGCCAGGTGCTGGGCCGCATCGGCGAGCTGATCGGGCGTGAGCCCAGTATCCGCTATGCGCCGTGGCGGGCGGGCGACCAGCGCTACTACGTTTCCAACGCCCGGGCGGCCCATGCCGCCTTGGGGCTCGCCGCGCCCCTGGACTGGCGCGAGGGGCTGGAGGATCTCGCCGGCTGGCTGCGGCGCGAGCACCGTCTCACGGACGCCGCCGCCGAGCCGCCGCGGCTGCGCGTCGGGGCGGTGTGATCGGCGCCCGTTCCGCGGGAAGGTTCGCGGCGCACGTACTCCTCACCACCGATGCGGTGGGCGGCGTCTGGACCTACACGCTGGATCTCGCCCGCGGCCTTGCCGCCTGCGGCGATCGCGTGACCCTGGCCGTGCTCGGCCCCGCTCCCGACGTCGACCAGCGCATCACCGCCCAGGGCGTCGCCGCCGAGGTGATCGAAACGGGCCTGCCGCTGGACTGGCTCGCCGCCGACGCAGGCGAGGTCCGCGCCGCAGGGGCCGCCCTGGCGGAGCTAGCCGCCGACGCAGGCGCCGACCTCGTGCACCTCAGCAGCCCTGCGCTGGCGGCGGGCGCGCGCTTCCGTCAGCCGGTGGTCGGCGCCGCCCACTCCTGCCTGCGCACGTGGTGGGCGGCGGTGGAGGGAAGCGCGCCGCCGCCCGCGGATTTCGCTTGGCGCACCAAACTCCTAGCGGAGGGCTACGCGGCTTGCCACGCGCTGATCGCTCCCAGCGCCGCCTTCGCCGACCTCACCGCCCGGGCCTACGGCGTGGCGCCGACGGTCGTTCACAACGGGCGCGCCCCGGCCCCCGACCTCGGCCTGTCGAAGCGCCGCCAGGTGGTCACCGCCGGCCGGCTGTGGGACCGTGGCAAGAACCTCGCCGCCCTGGATGCGGCGGCGGCGATGATCGACGCGCCCGTGCTCGCCTTCGGTCCGACGATCGGCCCCGAGGGCGACGGCGTGCGGCCGACCTATGCGCTGGCGATGGGCAGCGCGCTCCCAGTCCAGCTGGCGAGCGCGCTGGCGCTGGCTCGGGTGTTCGCCTCCGCCGCGTTCTACGAGCCGTTCGGCCTGGCGGTGCTGGAGGCGGCGCAGGCCGGCTGCGCGCTGGTGCTCTCCGACATCCCCACCTTCCGCGAGCTGTGGGACGGCGCTGTGGTCTTCGTCCCCGCCCGCGATCCCGCAATGCTGGCGACCGCGCTGCAGCGCCTGCTCGACGACGAAGCCGAGGCGGCGCGCCTTGGCGAGGCGGCGCGTGAGCGGGCGCAGCATTATGGGCTGGACGCCTTCGTCGACGGCGTACGCGCTGTGCACGGCGAGGTGCTGACCGCCCCCGCTCCTGCCGGAGCGGCGGCGTGAGGATCGTCTACTTCACCCATTCGCTGGCCTCCTGCTGGAATCACGGCAACGCCCACTTCCTGCGCGGCGTGCTGCGCGAACTGCGCGCCCGCGGTCATGAGGTGACCGCCTACGAGCCGCGGGACGCCTGGAGCCTGCAGAACCTCCTGGCCGATCACGGCGAGGCCGGGCTGGCGGCGTGGCGCGAGGCCTATCCCGACCTCGACTCCACCCTCTACGGCGCGGACTTCGACTCCGCGACGGCCTGCGAAGGCGCCGACCTCGTCATCGTGCACGAGTGGAACGAGCCGGCGCTGGTCGCCGACCTGGGCCGCCTGCGGGCGCGGGGCGCGCGCTTCACCCTTCTGTTCCACGACACCCACCACCGGGCGGTGAGCGCGCCCGACGAGATGGTCGCCTACGACCTGGAGGGCTACGACGGCGTGCTGGCCTTCGGCGAGGCGCTCTCGCAGGTCTATCGCCGCTGGGGCTGGGGGGGGCGCGTCTTCACCTGGCACGAGGCCGCCGACGTCAGCCTGTTCCACCCGCCCGCCGAGGCGCAGCCCCGCGCCGGCCTCGTGTGGATCGGCAACTGGGGCGACGGCGAGCGCGTGGCGGAGCTTGAGACCTTCCTCCTGGCGCCGGCTGAGGCCGCCGGCCTGCCGCTGGAGGTCTACGGCGTACGCTACCCGCCCGAAGCGCAGGCGCTGCTCACCCGGTACGGCGCCGACTACCGGGGCTGGATCGCCAACGCCCGGGCGCCGCAGGTGTTCGCCCGCAAGCTGGCGACGGTGCACGTGCCGCGCCGCTTCTACGCCCGCCAGTTGCCGGGCATCCCCACCATCCGCGTGTTCGAGGCGCTGGCCTGCGGCATCCCGCTGGTCAGCGCGCCCTGGGACGACGCCGAGCACCTGTTCCGCCCGGGCCGAGACTTCCTCGTCGCCCGCGATGGCGCCGAGGCCGAGCGCCACTTGCGGGCCCTGCATGACGACCCGGGCCTGCGCGCCGACCTCGCCCGCTCCGGCCTGGAGACCATCCGCGCCCGCCACACCTGCGCCCACCGGGTGGACGAGCTGCTCGCCATCGTCGCGCGCCTGCAGGCCGCGCCCGTGCCGGAGACCGCCGCGTGAGGATCGCCTTCTATGGGTCGAGCCTGCTGTCCGCCTACTGGAATGGCGCGGCCACCTACTACCGCGGCCTGCTGCGCGAGCTGGCGGGGCGCGGCCACCACGTCACCTTCTACGAACCCGACGCCTTCGACCGGCAGAGCCACCGCGATATCGACCCGCCGGAGTGGGCGCAGGTCGTGGTCTACCCCGCCCGGGAGGACGCCGCGGCCGAGGTGATCGCCCGCGCGGCCGATGCCGACGTGGTGGTCAAGGCCTCCGGCGTGGGGGTGTTCGACGACCTGCTGCTGGAGGGCGTGACGGCCGCCGCCGCACCGCACGCGCTGCGCATCTTCTGGGACGTCGACGCTCCCGCCACCCTGGCGGAGGTGCGCGCCGCCCCCGACCACCCGCTGCACCGCGTGCTGCCGAAGCTGGATGCCGTGCTCACTTACGGCGGCGGCCCACCCGTGGTCGCCGCCTACGAGGCGATCGGCGCGCGGCTGTGCCGGCCGATCTACAACGCGCTCGACCCCGCGACCCACCATCCCGTCCCGCCCGAGCCGCGCTTCGCGGGCGACCTCAACTTCCTCGCCAACCGCCTGCCCGACCGCGAGGCGCGGGTGGAGCGCTTTTTCCTGGAACCCGCCGCCCGCCTGCCTGACCGCCGCTTCCGCCTGGGCGGCTCGGGCTGGGGCGACAAGCCCATGGCGGCCAACGTGGAGCGCACCGGCCATCTCGGCACCGCCGACCACAACGCCTTCAACACCTCCTCGCTCGCCGTGCTGAACGTGGCGCGCGACTCCATGGCCGAGGTAGGCTTCTCGCCCGCCACCCGCGTGTTCGAGGCGGCCGGCGCAGGCGCCTGCCTGATCACCGACGCCTGGGAGGGCGTCGAACAGTTCCTGCAACCCGACACAGAGGTGCTGGTCGCCCGCGACGGGCGCGACGTGGCCGACCATCTCGCCGCCCTCACCCCTGAACGCGCGCGGCGCATCGGCGAGGCGGCCCGGGCGCGCATCCTGCGCCACCACACCTACGCCCTGCGCGGCGCCGAGGTCGACGCCCTGCTCGTCGAGCTTGCGGAGCGGCGGCGGGCGCGCGCCGCGTGAAGCTCGTTGTCATCGGGCTGACGCTGTCGTCCTCCTGGGGCAACGGCCACGCCACCACCTACCGGGCTCTGCTCAGCGCCTTCGCCGCGCGTGGGCACGAGGTGCTGTTCCTGGAACGCGAGAAGCCCTGGTACGCCGGCGACCGCCGCGACCTGACCGACCCGCCCTATGCGCGCCTGGAGTTCTACGACGGCGTGCAGGCGCTCGACGCCTGGCGCGTCGAGGTGGCCGCCGCCGATGCGGTGATCGTCGGTTCCTACACGCCCGATGGCGTGGCGGTCGGCCGCTGGGTGCAGGCGAGCGCGCAGGGCATAACCGCCTTCTACGACATCGACACGCCGGTGACGCTGGCGAAGCTGGCGGCCGGCGACGGGGAGTACCTTACGCCCGAGCTGATACCCGGCTACGACCTCTACCTCTCCTTCACCGGCGGCCTGACGCTGGACCTCCTGGAGACGCGCTACGGCGCGCCCGCCGCCCGCGCGCTCTATTGCTCGGTCGACGCCGAGCGCTACCGCCCGCTCGACCTGCCGAAGCGCTGGGACTTGAGTTACCTCGGCACCTACAGCCCCGACCGCCAGCCCACCCTGGATCGCCTGCTGCTGGAGCCCGCCCGCCGTGCGCCCGACTTGCGCTTCGTCGTCGCCGGCCCCCTATACTCCGTCGAGATCATCTGGCCCGCCAACGTCGAGCGCATCGAGCACCTGCCTCCGGCCGACCACCCGGCCTTCTACTCGCAGAGCCGCTTCACCCTGAACGTCACCCGCGCCGACATGATCGCCGCGGGCTTCAGCCCCAGCGTGCGCCTGTTCGAGGCCGCCGCCTGCGCCACCCCGGTCATCTCGGACAGCTGGGCGGGGCTAGACACTCTGTTTTCTCCGGGTTCGGAGATCATCACCGCAGAAGACGCCGAAGAGGTGCTCCGCCGGCTTCGCCGAACGGCCGTGGGCGAAGCCGTCGCCGTCGGGAAGGCGGCGCGCAAGCGTGTGCTCGCGTCACACACATCCGCTCATCGTGCGTGCGAACTGGAACACCTGCTGCTGAGATACCTTAGCTCGCCTGCATGAAGGTCACCTCTCCGGCCAAGACATGAGCTGGAGCTCGACCTCGAACGGAAACCGCGCGCTCCGCATACTCGTGGCGCCGAGCGGCCCTGGTGCCGCCGTGCATCCTGGCGTCCGAGACCCTAGGCTGCGCCCGATGCAATGCTGCACTGCAGCATCCATATCGGAGCGGACGGCGGAGGATGGCGTGGCAGGGATCGGGGATACGGTCGCCGAGTTGTTGGCTCGAGCGCAGGCGGTTGCGAACGCGGCCGCTGAAGTAACGGAGCGCCAAGGCGGTCTCGAGCGCGTGGCCGACTTCGGAGCCAATCCGGGCGCATTGGGGATGTGGCTTCATGCTCCGGAAGGGCTGCCCCCCGGCGCGCCTCTGGTCGTCGTTCTGCATGGCTGCGGCCAGACGGCGGCCGCTTACGCCTGCGGCGCAGGTTGGGTCGAACTCGCCGACGCCTATGGCTTCGCAGTGCTGTGTCCCGAGCAGACACGGGCCAACAACGCAAACCTCTGCTTCAATTGGTTCGAGCCGGGCGATACGCAAAGAGGCGCCGGGGAAGCGGCCTCGATTGCGCAGATGGTGCGCCATGCGATCGCCGCGCTGCGCGCCGATGCACGGCGCGTATTCATCACCGGCCTCTCCGCAGGCGGCGCCATGACGACGGTGATGCTGGCGACCTACCCGGAAGCCTTTGACGGTGGCGCGGTCGTCGCCGGCTTGCCTTACGCAGCCGCTCGTGGCGTGAACGACGCCCTCGGCGCCATGCGCCGCATTCCGGATCTGCCGGCGGGCGCGTGGGGCGATAAGGTGCGCGCCGCTGCGCCGGCGCCCGCCCGCTGGCCGAGCGTGGCGATCTGGTACGGCGACGCTGACACCACCGTGACGCCGGCGGCGGCTCAGGCGCTGGTCGTCCAGTGGTGCGATGTCCACGGCGCCATCCGTTCAGCCGCGCTTCCGCACACGAAGGGACGACACACACATGTCGCTTGGCTCCGCCCCGACGGCTCGGTGGCGGTGGAGCTGCATCGTATAGCCGGGCTTGGGCACGGCGCGCCGATCTCGACGCGTGGAGATGAAGCCTGCGGGTCTGCGGCGCCCTGGATCCTCGAGGCGGGCGTGTCTTCCAGCCGCGAGATCGCCCGGTCCTGGGGATTGCTCGAGGTCCGCCGCTCAACCGCCTCCCCTCGGCCGGCGCCGCCAAGTGCAGGGAAAGGCGGGGCTGCTTCGGGGAGCCGCACTTCGCTCGGGCCCGATGTCGCAGAGACGATCTTCAAGGCGCTGAGGGGTGCAGGACTGCTCCGCTGAGCCGAAGCGTCAGAAGGGGGCCGCAAGCATGGCGCGGCCCCTGAACGCGCAAACGAAGTTCTCAGCCACCCAGCATCTGCACGGTGCGAATGGTTGAAGAAAACTGGCGGAGGCGGATGTCCACCTAAGCTTATAAAGCCTTGAACACCACGCAGCGTGCTATGGTCCGAGAAATGACAGATCGTCCTGCGCTCCGTGCGTTCGACGGCAACAGAGAGATGTGGGTTGAGGGAACTGCTGACGTTCTGGGAAGACTAGAGCGTGGCGAGTCGGTGGAACCGGCCGATGCTGAGGCAGAAGCTTACGTCGTAGGTAGGTTATTGCCCGGACGCCACGCGGACCGCTAAGGGTCCGGTTGCCGACGGCGACGTCCAGTCCGAAGGGCGACGTTCGCCACCGCGCCTCTCGGCTCGATCATCGTTGTGGGGCGCGCGCTTTTTCGCCAGTTGCAGTCTGCTTATCAGTGCGGGGTGGGGGGGCCACGACCCGCGCCCACCCCTGGCTGATCAGAAGTCGCGGCGTTCGTCCCAGTGCAAGCTGCGGCTCAGGCGGTCGAGACGATCCTGAAGGTAGGCCCGATCCGGCCCGTTCAGGCTGCCGTGATCGCGGTCGGTGAGCTGACGTGCCTGAACTTCAATGGACCGTAGATCGCCCGTGACACGCGCGGCGTCGCGGCGGTCTAGCGCGCGATTATCGACTGCATGCTGGATACGCTGGCGAAGCCACCCGATCCGCTCGTAAGGGCCGGGAGGAGCCCCGTTCCAGAAGCGGCCGGCGTTCCAGGCCGCATGTGAAGCAGGCGCACCGCGGCCGTAGGGGCCGCCCGTCGGCGTCTCGCGCATCCAGTGGATCGAGCGGCTTAGGTGATCGAGGCGCTCCTGCAAGCGCACGCGCTCAGGCGTCGGCAGACCGTCCCGGCGAGCTGCATCGAGGTCGCGGCGAATGGAGGCTAAGGCTCCAAGGGCGCGGTTGGCTTCCCCACGATCGACGGAGCCGCCGCCAATACCCGCACGCAAGCGGCTTTCGAGTGCGTCCAGCTGCCGGCCGAAGTCTGTGCCGGGCTGGACGCCTCCTGGCGCTAAGCCGCGCGCGTATGACTGGGCAGAGGCCACACCAGTGAGGCCGGCGCAGGCGGTGACCGCGACAGCGGCGGTGAGCAAAAGGCGTTTCATGGGGATCCTCATGACGTCCTGAACCGAACGAGGCAGGTGGATAACCGAAGCCGTCTGAACGCAACCTCTCCTCAGCCTGGAAGTGCGTTCATCTCGGGCGAGCGCCAAGCAGCGATCGGGATGCCGACGGGCGCTAGTGCGTCTTCCTCAATCTACACTATGGGCGGGTCAGACCGCGACTGCGGCAGCTTTGATCCCGAACTCCCCACGCTCCCCGCGCCTTCCCACCAAAAGCAGCACACACCCGCGCGCCTGCATAGGATTACGCAGTGTTGCCCTCCCCTCTCACGCCGGAGTGGCTGCATAATGTCTTGAGCCACTGCGCCTCAGGCGGTGACCAGGTAGTTGTTGAGATGTCACATGGCTGATGTTAAGCTTGATCCAGCATCCACCGATGCGGGCGCCATGGAGCGCCTTTTCCTCGTGGAAACCCGTGATCCCACTCGCCCTGACTGACCGGGATCAGTCGCTTAAAGCCATGCGATGGAGGAAGCAGGTGGTCGATCATCGGTTGGCCGCACCTCAGAAGAGCCGTTTCAGCGAGCCGAGCGAGGCGGCGACGGAAACTGACATCATTTCAGTAGGTCGGCACTTCCAATATTTCGGGGACTATCCAACCCTACCTGCTAGCCTACTCAGGGCGACTACAAGGAGGCGGTCTACGTGCTGCACGCCTTCCAGAAGAAGACGCAGGCGACGGCGAAGCGAGACCTCGACCTCGCCAAGGCGCGGCGGAAAGCCCTGACACGGAGCGGGTCATGACGACGACGAACGACATTCCCGGCCAGGTGTTCGCCAGCGTGTGGGACGCCCTGGAGGACAGTCCCGCCGAGGCGGCCAACATGCGAATGCGTTCGGAGCTGATGATCGCCGTCCAACAGGTGGTGGCGGGGTGGAGCCTGACGCAGGTCGAGGCCGCACGACGCCTGGACGTGACACAGCCGCGCCTGAGCGACCTGCTGCGCGGGCGCATCGGCAAGTTCAGCCTCGACGCTCTGATCCTGCTGGCCGAGCGCGCCGGGCTGAGCGTGCATGTGCAGATCGAGAGCGTCGCAGCGTAGCGGGTCGACGGGCCATGTCACATCAAACTTCACAGCAGGCTTGGGGAACGGTCGACCTCGACCTCGTGTCAGGTCGTATTTTCGTTCAAGAGGACTGGTACTATCAGTGGCGTTTCTGGCCGGGCGTAACTAGCGTATGGACCTACGAAGAGAAACGAAGAGCTCACACGCGCATCGACAGGGCGATGTGGAAGGTGTGGAGCAACCGACTGTTCGTTAATGCAAAGGCCACGTCCAGAGCACCACGGTTCGGCCCCAGGGTTCCTGTTAACTTCGATGTCCGCTGGGCTCTACATCCACCGGGTAATTGGGCCGTGACCGTTTGGAAAATGCCCGCGTCTGCGACCCCGACGGGTCTCCACCGTTCTTTCGTCCTGGAAGGCACGCATCAGATTGAACTCAACACGGCCGATCTTGCTCCCCGAGCTGCCGATAACGCTGCGGGTGCCTCCACCAACAGGTTTGTGACCCCGCCCCACGAGTTCGCCCATACGATCACCAATCCTGACGAGTGCAATGTCGGTAGCCCTTACCTCACCGACACTCAGAGCTTGGTGAACATCGGCAACCTCGTCCGAGCCGACACCTGCACCTTGTCGTCGATGCTCTGAACGCCATGCATGTCGGCGAGGTGTTTAGCATATGACACGCCTGCTCCCTGTGGCTCTTCTAACTATCTGCACGGCTGCCGCCAGCTTCGATATCGCCGTGGCGGACGCTCCGCTCGCCCCCACGCCCGTCACGGTCTGCTCGCTTTCGGGCAAGGTATGCGCCTCAAGGGACGCGCGGGGGCGCGTCGTCGTCGTTTGGAGACGACTTGCGGGATCCGGGCGCCGCGACCTTTGGCAGGCCCCGACACCGCTTGCCAACGCCCAGGTCGCCGACGACGGACGGTCCCTGGTGGCGGCCTACCCGGGAGCCAACCTGCTTGCCGCCGACGCAGGCCCGACCACGCCCGTGCTAACGTTCTATCGGCCGGGCTGCCCGCCGGTCGTCGTCACTCTCGGACAGATCGTGGCGAACCCGGGCGAGCTGCCGCGCACGGCGTCTCACCGTCTCTGGGTCCGCGCCTACGGCTACGACGGTCACGGCGGCTACGTCGTTGACACGATCGACGGCCGCCACCTGGTCTACGACCCCGCCAGTGGCCGGCTTGTCAGGGAATCATCCGCCGGGCGCGGGCGCTGAAAGCGCAAGTCGGCCGACCGGGGGCGGTTCACCGTTCGACCGTTCACCGTCCGACGCCCCCGTCTGCCGGAATGGGCGCCCGGGCTGCCGTCCGCAGCTGCTCCAGTCCCGACAAGGACCCCGGCGGCGCTAGGCGACGGCGGCCTTGCGACGGCCGCGTTTGGCGGGGGCGGGGGTGGCGAGGAAACCGGCCACCATGCGTTCGTAGAGGCCGAACAGGTGCTCCACGCGCTCGCGGTCGGCGCCGAAGAGGGCGGGGCGGTAGAGGCGGTCCACGGCCGCGTCCAGCGTCCGGTGCGCCTTGCGCAGGTTCGCCGGCATGAGGTCGGGGTCGTAGAGGTCCGCGAGTGTCGCGCCGGGGTGCTCGGCGCGGGCGTCCAGCACGGCTTGCGCCAAGCGCTCGACACGCTCGCGGCCCGTTGCACTCACCTCCGGCCATGGAAAGGTATTCCATGTTAAATTGGCCGAATACTGTATGTCGCTCTTTAGGCGTCCGCTTATGGCAAAGCCCAGCTTACATGCATTCGAGATGTTGCCACTCCGAACATATATAGAATTGCATCGAGAACTAGGCGCAGCTTGTCACTCGGTATTATTGGCGGTTCAATCCAGCCTATAAGCAGGTATTCCCGTCGCTCAGAGCTGACCTGGGCTAGCGCCAAACACGGCCCGACTGGAATATAGCTGGTGTGAAAGCGGGTAGGAAACGCCGCCATTTCTCTTGTAGGCTTGCTAGCACTCTCCGCTCTAAAAGCCCGCACATGGGCAATCCTAGCGGCCACCTTCGGCATCATCCGAAGGTCGGCTAACGGTGCCGATTCTAGGTTCAGTATCTGCCTTGGCGACCCATTGATGAACTCCTGTCCGCCAAGACGGACGTTGCGCCTTTCCGCTGTCCACACAGCACCCTGACCCATGAAGGCCGCCCACGGGCCTCTCTCGGCGTCCTAGAGGCATGTGCCGGGAGGTGGTCACTTCGTTTTCGCCCGCCGACGCCGGGTGCGGCGTTCGAGCATCCCGAGTTTGGCGGCCATCCCGACCAGGCGCGCATCGATCGAATCCTCCACGGCCATGTCCAGCTCGGCCCAGCGGTCGAACAGGCGGGTGCGGTTGTCGCCGCGAGGTGGGCCGCCGGCGCCCTCCTTGGGCCAGAGGCGAGCGGCGAGCTTGTCCCTAGCGCGCGTCATGCGGTCCAGCTCGGTTTCCGACTGGCTGGCGTAGGCGAGGCGGTTGGCGCGGATCTAGGCGAAGTAGCCGTTTACGCTCACCAGCACCTCGCACCGGCGGCCCGAGCGCGGACAGCGGAAATAGTAGCGCAGCCCGCCGAACCGCATGGGCAGGGCCTCCACCTCGATCCGCTGGCGGCAGGGTTCCCCGTTGGCCCGGAAGATCAGCTCCAGGTGGCGATCCTCGGGGCGGGCCAGGTCCGCCACCACCTCGATGGACCCGGCCGCCTCGCCGTTGCTCCACGTCCACGACCATAGGCGGCGCGTCCAGCATCCCTCGCGGAGCGCCCCGCATCGGCGAAGGGCGCGGGCGTCCAACCGCAGATGATGGTCGCCGCGATGCTGTGGCCCGCGCTCTCGAAGGTGACCTGGGCGTTGGAGGTGTCGAGCTCGGTGATCGGCAGGTTGTTGGGCGTGAGCGCGGCGCCCGGCGTGCCCTGGTAGTCGTCGACGATCCGAACGCGCCCTACGATCAGGCGGGCGGAACCTTCCACAACTCGCGCGAGCCGCTAGCCGCGGACTTCGTCTTCAACGGCCAAACCGTCACCGTGATCGACGTGCACGACTACTCCCGTGGCGGCAGCGACGAGCTTTACGGCCAGGACCAGCCGCCGGTGATCAGCGGCGACGCCCGCCGCACGGCGCAAGCTGACGCCGTGCTGCACTACATGCAGGGGCTGGAGGCGGCGAACCCCGACGCTAAAATCCTGGTCGAAGGCGACTTCAATGGCTTCTACTTCGAAAAGGCGCTGACCGACCTCGGCCAGACCAACTCGACCACCGGTCAGCCCACGCTGGTTAACCTCGTCACCACGTTGCCGGCCGCCGAACGCTACTCCTACAACTTCGAGGGCGACTCCGAGCAGCTCGACAACCTCCTGGTCACGCCGAACCTCGTCGGCGGTGCGCTGTTCGACGACGTGCACGTCAACACCGGCCAACTCGCCCACGCCGCCACCGACCCGAACGGCGCCGGCGCGGCCAGCGATCACGATCCGATCCTGGCGCAACTGACGCTCGGTGCGGCGCCCACCATGGGCGGTGGCGGCGGTGGGGACACCATGGCGGGCGGCGGCGGAACCGCGCCCACCGGATCCACCCAGACCGGGGGCGCAACGCCAGGCACGCTGACCGGCTCAACCAACGGGGACTCGCTGACCGCCGGCTCGGCAGGCGACACCCTGCTCGGCGGCGACGGAGCCGACACCCTCGTCGCGGGCTCAGGTCATGACCAGCTTCTGGGCAACATGGGTGACGACCACATCGTCGTGGGGGCCGCCAGCCAGGGCGCTTCGGTCTACGGCGGCCAGGGCGACGACGTAGTCGACGCCTCGGCCTCCATCCATCCCAACTACATCTCCGGAGACCTCGGCGACGACTTCATCATGGCCGGCAAGGGCGGCGACCTCGTGCTCGGCGGCGGCGGCGCCGACACGCTGGTGGCGGGCGCAGGGCACGACCAGCTGCTGGGCAATATGGGCGACGACCGCATCATCTTGGGGGCCGCCAGCCAGGGCGCGAGCGTCTACGGCGGCCAGGGCGACGACGTGGTCGACGCCTCGGGCTCGAACGCGCCGAACTACATCTCGGGCGACATCGGAAACGACACCATCCTGAGCGGTGCAGGCTTCGAGACCGTGCTGGGCGGCCTGGGCGACGACAGCATCGTCGGCGGCGCGACCGCGGGCACGGGCTCCATGCAGATCCTGCTAGGAAACCAGGGAAACGACCACCTCTCCTACGCCGGGTCTGGCGGGGTGGAGCTGTTCGGCGGCCAGGACAGCGACACCATCACGCTGACCGCCACCCAACCGGGCCAGCTGCGCTACGCCTTCGGCAACATGGGCTCGGACACCCTTAACGCGACCGGCGGCGCTGACAGCCTCTACGGCGGCCAAGGGGACGACTTCGTTTCGGCGGCCAACGACATGGTCGGCCGCAACTACCTTTCGGGCGACCTCGGCGATGACATCGTGGTCACCAGCTTTGGCGGCTTCGACACCGTGCGCGGCGGCCCAGGGGCGGACACGATCACGCTGACCGGCCACGCCTCGAACGCGGGCGACACCGTGCTGGTGGGCGTGGGCGACTCGACCGCGGCGCAGGGCGCGGGCGAGACCAACCTCGACCACATCGCCGGCTTCGACTTCGCCAGCGACCACATCGTGGTGACCGGCCACGCGGCGGGCACCACGGCTAATGTGATCACATACATGGACGGCGCCGCCAACAGCTCGGAGGCGGCGGCTTTCTCCTCCGCCTACCTCTACGCCTACGGCGACGGCACCTCGGTACACACCGCGCACGCGGGCGCGACCCAGTACCTGGCGGTGGCGGAGAGCTACGGCGGAACCAACGCCGTCTATGTTTTCACCGCCGACCACACCGCGGTAGCTTTCACCGGCGTCACGGCGGGCTCTTTCCAGGCAGGCGCAATCGTTGCGGGGTAAAAAAGCTCTCTTGTTCATCGCTCAACGAGAGTTGCTCAAGCCGTCTGATTGTCCGCCTAGTTAAGGAGGTGTGGGACGGCAGACATCAGGGCGGCGCTGGAAAGGGCATGCCCCTGCAGCCCAGTCGCGCGCCCTGAGCCGTCGCCACAAAAAGTTCGCGGGACAAGCTCGGCGGCGCGTGATGGCGTCGGTCTCCATCGGAGTGTCTCATGATCACGACCTTCCCCGTCAGCGACACGGTCCCCGGCGGCGAGCGCAAAGCCGTCGACCTCGACAAGCCGCTGCATCCGGCGACGCCGATCGTCTTCGGCCTGATCCTGGCAGCAGGCCTGGGCTACGGCTTCTACGGCCTGTTCCACGACATCGCGCGCGTCGGCGAGCCGCTGGCGCTGGGGGTGTTCGGCCTCCTGGCCGTGGCGCTCTTCGTGGCGTTGGGCTTCGAGTTCGTGAACGGCTTTCACGACACGGCTAATGCGGTGGCCACTGTGATCTACACCCACAGCCTGCCGCCGGCCGCGGCGGTGATCTGGTCGGGGCTGTGGAACTTCACCGGTGTGGTCGTCTCGTCGGGGGCGGTGGCCTACACCATCGTCAACCTCCTGCCCGTGGACCTGATCCTGCAGGTGGGCTCGGCCGCCGGCTACGCCATGATCTTCGCGCTCTTGCTGGCGGCGGTGATCTGGAACCTGGCCACTTGGTGGGTCGGTATTCCCAACAGTTCGACGCATTGCCTGATCGGCTCGATCCTGGGTGTGGGGCTGGCTAACCAGCTAATGACGCCCGCAGGCCACGCCACCTCGGGAGTGGACTGGGGCGCGGCCATCAATGTGTTCGAGCAGCTGTTCTTCAGCCCGCTGATGGGCTTCATCGGCTCGGCCATCCTGCTCCTGATCGCCAAGCCGCTGCTGCGCGACAAGCAGCTTTGGAGTGAGCCTGAGAGCGACAAGCCGCCGCCCTGGCACATCCGCGGCCTCCTGATCCTCACCTGCACCGGCGTGAGCTTCGCCCACGGCGGCAACGACGGGCAGAAGGGCATGGGGCTGATCATGCTGATCCTGATCGGCGCGGCGCCCACCGCCTTCTCCGTCAACCGCACCATGAGCGATGCGGCGACGCCCCATTTCCTGCAGGTGGCGCAAGCGGGCGAGGCGGCGCTGCGCTCGCACGCGGGCGGCGCGCCGCCTCCGTCGGTCGACGCCGCGCGCGACACGGTGAACCAGGCGCTGCGCAGCAAGAAGGTCGACACCCCGCAGGTGGCCTCAGCCATCGCCGTGCTGGGCGGCAGCATCGATGCACGGCTCAAGGCCTACGGCGGCGTGCGCCACACGCCCGCGGGCGCAGTGAAGAACATGCGCAACGACATGTACGTCACCTCCGATGTGCTCCGCCGGCTGACCAAGGACAAGACGAAGCTAACCGCCGCCTATGGAGAGACGGACGCCAAGGCGCTGGGCGCCTATCACAAGAGCATGGAGGACGGCGTTCGGTATATCCCGCTGTGGGTGAAGGTGGCGGTGGCCATTGCGCTGGGGCTCGGCACGATGGTCGGCTGGAAGCGCATTGTGAAGACGGTGGGCGAGAAGATCGGCAAGCGCCACCTCACCTATGGCCAAGGCGCCGCCGCCGAGCTGGTGGCCGCCGGCACCATCCTGCTGGCCGAGTTCAACGGCGCGCCCGTGTCGACCACTCACATCCTCTCGAGCGGGGTGGCCGGGACCATGGTCGCCAACGGCTCAGGCCTGCAGTGGGGCACGGTGCGCAACATCGCTTCGGCCTGGGTCGTGACCCTGCCGGTGGCGATGACGCTCTCCGGCGTCCTCTACTTCATCTTCCTGCGCGTGATCGGTGCCCACCCGGTCTGAATAACACTTGGCCTCTCAGTCAGCTTTGCGCCAGGACCAGACATTCGCTTGGCTCCAGGAACACGACATTCCTGGGAGCGGACGTCGACTCGGCCTACGCTGGCTGCTCGGTTCAACCGATCTCTTCCCGGTTCTTTCCCGGTTCACGGGAACACAGGTGACGATCGTGCGCTGGAGACAGAAGGGCGTCAGCACGGCTTCCAAGGCCAGTCGTCGAGCCGCCGCAGCAAGACGCGCATCAGCGCGATCCGCTCGGAGTGGTGAGGTGTAGGGGAGCTGCGGGCGGTCCCTCGGCCAAGAGACATGCTGCCCGGGTGGGTGGCGGTGCCGTCAGCCCAAAGGCAACCTGTCCCCGCTGAGACGCAGCTCCCCCGCCCCAGCCGAGGTTAGGTCGCGAGGGTTCGCCATTCGGCCAGTGCGGCTGAGCGGTTGGCCTTGAAGGTCCCTCTGCTGGTGAGGTGGCGCTCCTGGTTGAAATGGTTGTGGAAGGAGGCGTGGACCGAGGCGAAGGCCTGGAGTGTCTTCGTCCTCCTAAACCGGAGCATGGCGCGCTCTCGTCGTCGGAACGGCTGGTGGCTGTTCTCCGCCCGGTTGTTGGCCCAGCGGCCCACCTCGCGCTTTTCGATGTTGCCGAGTTCCCGCATGGCCGCGCCGTAGGAGCGCAGCCCGTCGGTGATGATCGAGATGCTGGCTGGCTTGACCCGCCGAAGAGCCCACCGCCTGGGCGGTGAACGTCGCTCACGGCGGCGGGGGAACGTAGGCTTGATCGGTGGGTTGCCGGACACCCTGCACCGGAGTGCCTTCGTTGAACCTCGATCTCACCCGCCTAGCCGAACTTCTGACCGTCGCCGCTAAGCGCAGTTCCGACCTGAAGGTCAAAGTCTCTTCCACGGACTTGATCCTGAGCAAGGACGGCTTCGGGACAGGTCGGTCGGAGTCCATGCCGTTCGCTGCCCTATTCTTACGGGACGAGGACGTATTGGGGATGGCGCTGGATCGGCTTGAGGCTGGGAAACCCGGGCAGGCACTTGGCTAATTACGAAGCAAGTGTGCAGCGATAGTCGCGTCTGCGCACCTTGGCGCAAGGAGTCGAGGGACAGGAGACTCGGCGCCCACTTGGTACTGATCGCTTACTCCTCAGGCTGCGATTCGCAGCGATGCGCGCCGCGGCCCTTCTGCATACCGCGGGCTTTATCTACGCCGTGGTGGCCACGTGGAGTCGGAAGGCCGCGCGTGGAAACCGAGTCTGTAGCGTGCCTGGAGCGGCGAACTTGGTGATTGCGGCCGTTCATCACTGCCGACGGTTGTCGGGGTCGAGGCGAGCCGAATTGGCTTATGTCTAGTCGGAGTTTCCATGAGCAGTAAAACTCATTCCGAAACGCCCTCGCCAACGCGGCGGAGGGGCCGTTCGCCTCCGTCCTTGGACCAGCAGGTTCTCGTCATCACCGGAGCGTCGAGCGGCATAGGCTTGGCCACCGCCCGTATGGCCTCATCTAAAGGCGCGGCAGTCGTGTTGGTGGCGCGTGACGAACAGATGCTTGCTGGACTGGCGCAGGAGCTGCGCGATCGCGGCGGCCGCGCTACCCATCATGCCGGGGACGTCAGTCGACGCGAAGAGCTCGAGGCTGCCGCGACCTTGGCCGTCACCGAGTTTGGTCGCTTGGATACTTGGGTCAACGTCGCGGGACTGACGATCTACGGTCGGCTTGAGGAGGTCGACGACGCCGATCACAGACGGCTGATGGAGACCAACTTCTGGGGCATCGTCTACGGCTCGTTGACCGCCGTGGCGCACATGCGCGAGCGAGGCGGCGTGCTCATCAACATCGGTAGCATCGCCTCCGATGTGTCGTTCCCCATGCAGGGCATGTACTGCGCCAGCAAGCACGCGGTGAAGGGCTTCACCGACGCCCTGCGCATGGAGCTGATCGACGAGGGCGCACCGATCGACGTGGTGCTGGTGAAGCCAAGCTCTATAGACACACCGCTGCCGGGGCGGGCTCGCAACTACATGGACCGCGAGCCGAAGCTGCCGGCGCCCGTCTACCGGCCGGAAGTCGTCGCCTCCGCCATCTTGGAGCTTGCCCGGCACCCAAGGCGGGAGGTTACAGCCGGAATAGCCGGACCGGTGCTGAACATCTTCAAGGGGCTATTGCCGGACGTGCTGGACCGAACCGCATCGATAGTAATCGCGCTTCAGCGCCGAGGCGAAGCTCCGCGACACCCTGAAGGCGCCCTCCACGCCTCCGTCGAGACCGGGCGTGTACGCGGCGGCCACCCGGGGGTCGTGCTTCCGGCGAGCCTCTACACCCAGGTCCGCACGCACCCGCTGGTGACGGGTGGTCTCATCGCAGCGGGGCTCGCTGCACGAGCCCTGACGAAGGCGGCCAAACGAAGACAGCCTTCCTCGGCCTAAGCGGCACGTAGCCCCCTACAATCCGCCCAGTAGTCGTTCGCTTGCAGCTCATGACCGGGATGAGCCGGGAGGCGGTGGTCGCGAAACGCCTTCTCTCTGCGTCACTTCGGAGGCGGCGGCTTCACCTCGACGCTAGCCACGCGCTGTTCGTCATCCCAAGCGCTTCTGCGCTCTTGGCGTGACGTCGATCCGACGCGGACGTACGGTGCGCGAACGTTGACTGTCACCGTCACGGCTTTGCCAGTGTCCTTGTTCTTCACCTGAGCCTGCGTTCCGCGCGGCAGCGTGCGGCTCGCCGCGGTGAGATCGTCAGGCTTCAGCGGCGCCCCATTCGCCGTGGGCCTCCGGCCTCCTTACGGCTTTAGAAGGAGCCCACCCCAGCATGGATATGGCCCGAGCGGTCGAGGGCTTGGACGGTTCAGCAGCGCCGCTTCCGCGCACGATCGCGAGGCCACAAAGAGCAGTCACGCCGGACAGGACCCCCATCCTCATCGTCAAACCTTCCGCGTGGCCGAGTCAGGTCGGGCTTGATTTCGAGAGAACCTAGCGCGCATCGCGCGGATCAATCGGCCACGATCCGCGACGAAAAGATCTGCGATTTTAAGCTCGTCCGTAGGAACGCCGGGCGGTGGCTGTTCGCTTGAACTTAACTCACCCAGGATCAAGCCATGCCCGACACCCGTCCTCTCGCCCTCGTCACCGGCGCCTCCAGCGGCATAGGCTTAGAGCTCGCTCGCCAGTTCGCCGCCAACGGCTACGACCTCGTGCTCGCCGCAGACCGCGACCTGGGTGATGCGCAGACCGCCGTGGAGAGCGAGGGTGGCCAAGTGATCGACGCTGTCGAGTGCGATCTGTCCACCGAGGACGGGGTGAACCAGCTTTACGGCCGCTTGAAGGGGCGTCCCATTGATGCGCTGGCCGCCAACGCAGGTATCGGCCTTGGCCACGCCTTTCTCGACCAGGAGCTGACGGAAGCGATGAAGGTGGTGGACACCAACATCAAGGGCACGATCGCGCTGATCCACGCCGTCGGGCGCGACATGCGCTCGGCGGGCAAGGGGCGCATCCTGATCACCTCGTCGATCGCCTCCAAGATCCCGGGGACGTTTCAAGCGGTCTACAACGCCAGCAAGGCGTTTCTGCAGTCCTTCTCCTTCGCCATTCGCAACGAGCTGAAGGACACGGGCGTCAGCGTCACCGCGCTCCTGCCCGGCGCTACCGAGACGGAGTTCTTCGAGCGCGCCGACCTCCTAGACACCAAGGTGGGCGACGCCAAGAACGACGACCCGGCCATGGTGGCCAAGGCCGGTTTCGAGGCGCTGATGAAGGGCGAGGGCGACGTGGTCGCCGGCTTCAAGAACAAGATGCAAGTGGCCGCGACCCGCATACTGCCTGAGACGCAGTTGGCCGAAATGCACCGCAGCATGGCCGAGCCGGGCTCCGCCCGGTAGGCGTAGAGACCATCTAGCAGAAAGGGCCGCCGGAGCGATCCGACGGCCCTTCTTTCATGGCTGAGGAGGCGGGCCTCAGTTGGGGCGCAGCACCACCTTCGTCCAGTCGTTCTGCTTGTCGTGAAAGTTCTTGTAGCCGATGGGCGCCTCCTCCAGTGACAGTCGGTGGCTGATGATGAAGGTGGTGTCGACCTTCCCCTCCAGGATCATCTGCATCAGCGGCCCCAGGTACTTGGGCATGTTGGTCTGGCCCATCTTAAAGGTCAGCCCCTTGCCGAAGGCCGCACCGAAAGGGACCTTGTCGAGCACCCCGCCATATACGCCCGGGATCGACAGAGTTCCCCCCGGTTTGCAGGCCAGGATCATGTCGCGCAGCACGTGCGGCCTATCGAACGACAGCTTCAGCGTGGTTTTGGCGAAGTCGATTACGTTGTCGATCGCCCAGCCGTGCGCCTCCAGGCCCACGCAGTCGATGCAGTGGTCGGGCCCGCGGCCGCCGGTCATCTGGGTGAGCGCCTTATTCACCTCCACCTCGTGGAAGTCGATCACGTCGGCCCCCGCCTCCTTGGCCAGCTCCAGCCGATGCGGGTGCTCGTCGATGCAGATCACCCGCTCGGCCCCCAGGAGGAAGCAGCTCTTGACGCAGAGGAGGCCGACCGGCCCGGCGCCCCAGACCGCCACGGTGTCGCCGGGCTGGATATTGCAGTTCTCCGCCGCCTGGTAGGCGGTGGGGAAGATGTCCGAGAGGAACAGCACCTGCTCGTCGTCCAGCCCGTCAGGCACCTTGATGGGACCGACGTTGCCGAAGGGGATGCGTACGTACTCCGCCTGGCCGCCGGCGTAGCCGCCCATCATGTGCGAGTATCCATAGAGGCCGGCGCCCGCGAAGCCGTACAGCGCCTCCATCATCGGCGCCTTGTCTGCGGGATTGGTGTTTTCGCAGGCGGCGAAGAAGGCGTCCTTGCAGTGGCCGCACTGCCCGCAGGCGATAGTGAAGGGGTTCACCACCCGGTCGCCGCGCTTGAGGTTGGTCACCGCTGGTCCGACTTCCTCCACCACTCCCATGAACTCGTGGCCCAGGATGTCGCCGGGGACCATCGTCGGGATCATCCCATCGTAGAGGTGCAGGTCCGAGCCGCAGATGGCCGTGGCGGTCGTCTTGATGATGATATCGTGCGGGTTGACGATCTTCGGATCGGGCACGGTGTCGACACGCACGTCGTGCTTGCCGTGCCAGGTGAGGGCGCGCATGGCGGTTCGCTCCTGAAATTGGTGGGTGAGAGGCGCCTAGCGCGTTTCGGCGGCGCGGGCCTCAGGCGAGGCTTTGGACGTGTCGTACCGGGGGGCGGCGTCAGGCGCGGCGGTCGTGGCGATCTCGCCGGTCTCCATCAGCATCTTCAGCTGGCGAAGGTCGGCGTGAGCCTGCTGACCAGGCTCCTTGCCCCAGAGCTCGGCCACCAGCTTGCCGAGCTCATCGCCCGGCGGCTCGTACACGATGCGGGCGTGCACCTCGGTGCCGCGCTCGCCCGGCGCATCGGCGAACTCGACCCAGCCGTGGTTGACGATGTCCGCGCCCGGCGCGCTCTCCCAGGCGATCAGCCGGCCGGGCTCGTCCTCGGTGGTGATCGCGTCCCATTCGACGGTGCGACCGGCGGGGGCCTTGACCACCCAGTGAGTACGCCCGTCGCCCAGATCATCCACGCGCTCAAGATTGCGCATGAAGCGGGGCAGATCGGCGAAGTTGCGGAAGCGGGCGTAGACCTCATCCCTGGGCTTGCCGATCGTCACCGCCTGGTCGGCGACAGCGCCCTTCGGGTCGTCGCGATCGCGCCGCTTGCGGCGCGCGGTGTCGGGAACAGAGGGGTCCGAGATCATTGTTGCCTCCCCGGTGATCACCGTGACAAGCCGCCGCCGCCGCGAGCGTTCCAACTGTTCGGCTTCAACAATTTCGCCGAGCGGCAGCCCGAGCAGCGCGGGGCGTCGTCAGTTCGAGAGCGGCCGGACGCGGTCGGGCAGCTTTAGCTGTAAAGGAGGCTTGTAGGCCCGGCGACCTTGCTCTCGCCCATGGTTGAGTTAGTCACACTCGGTTAGCCGGTAGGTGGCCTGGCGGCAGCTCGGCGCCAACAGCGGTCGCTGGCTTTCCTCCCGGTTCCAGACGTTCGGTGCGCGCCGCCAGGCGTCGCTCTCCGCAAGCATGCTGATGGCAGGAGCCGACGCCAAGTCGGGCGTTGGTCTTCGGTAGATTGATCAGCCAAGAGTCCGCGCCGCCGCGCGCAGTTCGTCGAGGGCGGCTAGCGCGTAGGGCTCCAGACCCGCCGCGTCGTCATCGTCGGCTTCGACTCATGCGGCGTAGCCTTGCCCGAAGGCCAGGAGGTCCAGCTCGGCCGCAAGGCGCGCGGCGGCGATCGGTCCGCCGCGGGCTGCCAGGGCCTCCGTCATAGCCGCGCCAAGCCGACGCTCTTCAGAGCATCCCGCCCGGGCTATCTGTGGTTAAGTCGGCGGCCGAAGCTTTATCGTCGCGTATACGAGGCCGTTAACTACCGCAAGCAAGATCAGGCTGCGAATTAGGGATGGCAGCACAGCCCCCTCGGTGACCACGACACCACGCAGCAGTAATCCGACGATCGCGAGCGTATGCAGGGCAAAAAGTGCTCCGTCCCACCGCTTCCAGACCGCCACGGCCATGATGCCAAAGAACAAGACTATCAGGATTGCGGCACTTCGGCCCGCATAGAGAGACCCAGATATCGCAATCAGCACATCAAGTGCGATCAGCACCAACATTACTACGATGAAAGTCACCAGCTTCACCGCCTCAGCATCTGCTTAGCTGTAGCGATTATTTCGCGTTGGTTCTTGGTCCAGACGGCGTAGACCTGCGGCATCCAAATATCCTCTAATGCCATATTTTGCTTCCAGTTTCGCCCCTCTCCGTAGGAGACAAGAATGATTCCGTCACGCAGTCGGCGCGCATAGCGGATGACGAAGCCTTCGTCGACAGTGTGCTCGCCATGGATTGTATAGTTGATGACTAACGGCGTGAACACTAGCGGATTTGGACTTGGCAGCACAAACGATTTAACGAAATTATGACCGGTGTCACCGAACCAGATTGATCCTACATCATTGCGTGTTCCCTGAGCCGTCGCAGGGCGATCGACGCCGGGTGTCGCGTTGTCAACTAGTGCGTGCCCCAAGGCATCCAGCCCTTCCGGACTGTTGAGTTCTGGCGGCGCTGCCGTGGGGACCCAATATTTATGGAAGTCGAGCGACCACTCCGTGAACCCCTGGGCGCCCGTAGTGTTAGGTATCGTGAGGCGAGGGCCACCAAGACGTTGGTCGAAAGGTATGATGACGATCGAGTTACCATGCACCTCCGCCCGGGTAAGCATGAGGTACGCGCCCACACCCGATTGCAGAGGCACATGAGGCAGGCGTGGGAGGGCCGTGGCCATACCGCCACCATGGAGCTAAATTCGGGTAGGTTCCAGGGGGCGAGCCGCGTCGCAGTCAGCTGAAGCACATGCCCAGCTCGCCGAGTCGCATCTTGTGCAGGCGGCGGGAACTCGGCTGCCGGCTCGCGCTGCCGGCCGATGGGCGCCAGCAGCGGACTCCCGCGTCGCTCCAGAAAGACGACCTTCAGAGCCGGAGAGCATACCTCTGAGGCGACCTGCTGATGGCCTCCTCAATCAGCGCTAACACTCGAAGCGGAGCTCTTAGCCGGGGCTTGGTTTGGCGTTTGACCGTCGAGGTAGCCATTCTCAGGCTAGGCTGATCGGAACGGCGGGCGACGCGTTGCGATAGGGAACATAGCAGGAGCCTCACATGTCGCAGACCACCGGCGAGTTCCTCGTCAGCCGCCTGTACGACTGGGGCGTGCGCACGATCTTTGGCTACTCAGGCGACGGTATAAATGGCGTGCTCCGCGGGTTCGTGAAGCAGGGCTCCCAGTTCGACTTCGTGCAGGCGCGCCACGAGGAGATGGCCGCCTTCATGGCCTGCGGTTTCGCCAAGTTCTCGGGCCAGCTCGGCGTGTGCCTCTCCACCGGCGGCCCCGGCGCCAGCCACATGCTTACCGGCCTCTACGACGCCAAGCTGGACCACCAGCCTGTGCTGGCCGTCACCGGCCAGGCGGCCCGCTCGGTGCGCGGCGCCTCCTACCAGCAGGAGCTCAACCTCGACCGCATGTTCGCCGACGTGGCGGAGTACGTGCAGGAGGGCACGACGCCCGGTCAGGTGGGCGTGATCCTAGACCGCGCCATCCGCACCGCGCTGGGCCGCCGCGCCCCGACCGTCGTGGTCATGCCCAACGACCTTTCCGACACGCCCTACGAGGCACCCAAGCGGGCGCACGGCTATGTGCGCTCAGGCGTGGGCTACTCCCGCCCGCGCGTGCTCCCCTACGAGGCCGACCTGCGCCGCGCGGCCGAGGTGCTGAACGCGGGCGAGAAGGTCGCCGTGCTGGTGGGCGCCGGCGCCTTTGGGGCGGCGGACGAGGTGGTGGCACTGTGCGAGCGGCTGCAGGCGGGCTGCGCCAAGGCCCTGCTGGGCAAGGCCGTCCTGCCCGACGACCTGCCGTGGGTGACGGGCACGATCGGCCTCCTGGGCTCCAAGCCGTCGTCCGACATGATGGACGGCTGCGACACCCTCCTGATGATCGGCACGGGCTTTCCCTGGGCCGAGTTCCTGCCGAAGACCGGCCAGGCGCGGGCGGTGCAGATTGACATCGATCCCACCATGCTGGGCATCCGCTACCCCACCGAGGTGAATCTGGAGGGCGACGCCGCCGAGACCCTGCGCGCGCTGCTGCCGCTGCTCGAGCAGAAGGCGCAGGGGGGGGCATGGCGCGCGCACATCGAGGCCGGCATGCACGACTGGTGGACGCTGATGGACGAGCGCGCCCACGCGCCCGCCGACCCCGTCAACCCGCAGCGCGTCGCCTGGGAGCTGTCGCCGCGGCTGCCGGCGAACGTGATCGTCACCAGCGACTCAGGCAGCTGCGCCAACTGGTACGCCCGCGACCTCAAGGTGCGCGCGGGCATGATGATGTCGCTCTCCGGCGGGCTGGCCTCGATGGGCGCGGCGGTGCCCTACGCCATCGGGGCCAAGTTCGCCCATCCCGAGCGGCCCGTGATCGCGCTGGTGGGCGACGGCGCCATGCAGATGAACAACATGGCCGAGCTGATCACCGTGGCCAAGTACTGGCGCAAGTGGTCGAACCCCCAGTGGATTTGCTGCGTCTGGGTCAACGATGACCTCAACCAGGTCACCTGGGAGCAGCGGGTCATGGAAGGCTTCCCCAAGCTCGAGTCCACCCAGGACATCCCCGACCTTCGCTACGATCGTTTTGCCGAGCTGATTGGGCTGAAGGGCATCTACGTCGACGATCCGGAGCGCATGGGCGCCGCGTGGGACGAGGCGCTCGCCGCCACTATGCCGGTGATCATCAACGTGCGCACCGATCCCGACGTGCCACCCCTGCCCCCGCACATCGGCTTCGAACAGGCCAAGCAGTTCATGCATACTCTGCAGCAGGGCGATCCCGACCAGGCGCACCTCCTCAAGGATGCCGTCGCCCAGATCTTCGCCGCGGCGACTGGTAAGCACGGCGCATAGAAGGCGACAGGCGTCCGCCGTGGACGGACGCCTGTTGGTGCATCGCTGCCAGCGACTAGGTCGTCGGCTCGCTAAGGCCGAGCACCTTGTCAAGCGTTATGGGCAGGTCGCGGACCCGACGACCCGTGGCGTGGAAGACGGCATTGGCGATCGCGGCGGGTGTTCCCACAATCCCGATCTCGCCCAAACCCTTGGCGCCGACCGGGCTGGTCTTGTCGTCGCGCTCGTCCACGAAGATCACCTCGATCTTCTCGACGTCGGCGTTCACGGGCACGTGGTACTCGGCGAGGTTGTGGTTCATGAAGCGGCCCAGGTCGTTGTCCAGCAAGGTCTCCTCGGACAGGGCCGCGCCGAGCGCCATCACCACACCGCCTAGAATCTGGCTGCGCGCGGTCTTCGGATTGATGATACGCCCTGCGGCCACCGCATTGACGATGCGGGTCACGCGCACCTGACCGAGCTCCTCGTCGACCCGCACCTCGCAGAACACGGCGGAGTGGGTATAGGAGCTGTACTTGGCGGTGATCTTCTTGTCGGGGGCGGCCTTGCCCTTGGCGATGATCCGGTCGTGACCGGAGGCGCGGACCACTTCGGCGAGCGAATGACTAGCAGCGGGCTCATCCTTCAGGAGGATGCGGCCGTTCTTGAGGGCGACAAAGTCCAGCTTAGCGCCCTTCAGGGGCGATCCCTCGATCCGACCCGCCGCCTTCAGCAGCTGCTCCTTCAGCGCTTCGCCTGCCTCAAGGACGGCCGAGGCGGAGGAGGCCGCCGTCCACGATCCGCCCGAGACCGCGCCGACGGGCAGCTCCGAGCCGCCGATCCGCACGTCGATCTGGTCGATGCGCAGGCCCGTGGCGTCGGCGGCGGCGACCGCCAGGGTGGTGTATTGGCCGGTGCCGATGTCCGGGAAGCCCGACGTGACCTCGCAGCGCCCGTCCGGCGTCAGGGTGAGGTCGACCTCGCACTGGGTCACCTGCGCCTCCCAGACGGCCGAGGCCATGCCCCAGCCGACCAACTCGCGCCCGTCGCGCATCGAGCGGGGCTCAGGGTTGCGGTCGGACCAGCCGAACCTTTCCGCGCCCTGCTGGAACGCCTCCCGCAGCGCCTTGGAGGTGAACTCCTTGTCCTCGTTCTCGTCCTTCTCCGCGTAGTTGCGCAGCCTGATCTCGACGGGATCGATCTTCAGTTCATGCGCCAGCTCGTCCATCGCCGACTCGATGGCGTAGACGCCCAGAACCGCGCCCGGCGCACGCATGTCGCCCGGCGTATAGGTGTCGATCTTCGCCAGCTCGTAGGTGAGCTTCACGTTGGCGCAGTCGTAGAGCAGGCCTGACCAATTCACGACCACCTCCTGGTGATCCTCGAAGTGAGAGGTGCCGGCGGTGGCATGGTGGCGGATGGAGGTGAGCTTGCCGTCCGGCTGCGCACCCAGGGTGACCGCCTGGATCGTCTCGGGCCGGTAGACGAAGGTGAACATCTGGTCGCGCGTCATGGTCACGCGCACCGAGCGTTCCAGGTCGGTGGCCACCAGCATGGCCAGGAACACCTGGTACTGCGGGCGCAGGCCCGAGCCGAAGCCTCCGCCCATGAAGGGCGTCTCCACCTTGACCTTCTTCTTATTCAGCCCGAAGCCGGCGACCAAATACTCCTGAACGTTCTGCGGGCCCTGGGTCTTGTCATAGATCGTGTATTCGCCGTCGTCGCCCACGATCACCGTTGTTGCGAAGGGCTCCATCGGGTTGTGATGCTCGATCGCGACGCGGTAGTTCTGGCTGAACTTGACCGGCGCGGCCTGGAAGGCGCCGTCGGCGTCGCCCCTTGGCTTCGGTGGCGGCTTTATGCCTTCACGCTTCTTGGGCGGCTCGTAGGCTTGGCCTTTCACCGCGTCCAAGTCGGTGATGTGCTCTTCCTCGGCATAGACGATTTCGACGAGGGCGGCCGCGTCGCGCGCGGCCTCGAAGGTCTCGGCCACCACCAAGGCGACGGGCTGGTTGGCGTAGAGCACGCGGTCGTTCTGCAGCGGGCGGAACGGCGCGCCGGGGGGGCCCACCTGATCCTGCCACTTCTTGTCGTTCTGGCTCTCCTTGGGGGCGTCGAGGTGGGTGTAGACCTTCACCACCCCCGCCAGGCCCATGGCGCGCGCCGTGTCGATGCCGACGATGCGCCCCTTGGTGATGCGGCTGGAGACCACGTACCCCTGGAGGAGCCCGTCGGTGGTGTGCTCGGCCGCGTACTTCGCCTTGCCGGTGACCTTGGCGTCGCCGTCGATGCGAGGAGTGGGCTTGCCGAAAAAGACGTCGCCGTCGGCCATGGTGTGCGGTTCCTACTGGATGCGCTTGTCGGTCTGCGACTGCGGGGTCCCCGCGGCCGCCTGGGAGAGCGCACGCACGATCACGCGGCGCGCCAGCTCGATCTTGAAGTCGTTGTCACCGTAGCCCTGCGCGCGGCGCAGGATGCGGTCGGCCGCGGCCTTGAAGGCGGCCACCTCCGGGGTGCGACCCTCCAGCTCGCGTTCAGCGTCCTGGTCGCGCCAGGGCTTGGCCGCCACGCCGCCGAGCGCCAGGCGGACCCTGGTCATTCGCCCGTCCTCGATGGTCATGGCCGCGGCCGCCGACACGAGGGCGAAGGCGTAGGACAGGCGGTCGCGGATCTTCAGGTAGGTGTGGTGCGCCCCGTAGTCGGAAGGCGGCAGCTCGATGGCGGTGATCAGCTCGCCGTGCTGCAGCGTGTTGTCCTTATCGGGCGCATTACCCGGCAGGCGGTGGAAATCCTCGAAGGCGATGACGCGGTCGCCCGAGGGGCCGGTGACGTGCACCTTGGCCTCGAGCGCGGCCAGCGCCACGCACATGTCGGACGGGTGGGTGGCGATGCACTGCTCGCTCGTGCCCAGGATCGCCAGGATGCGGTTGCGCCCAGTCTTGGCGGGGCAGCCCGAGCCCGGCTCGCGCTTGTTGCAGGGCGTGCAGGGGTCGTAGAAGTAGAAGCACCGCGTGCGCTGCAGGAGATTGCCGCCGTCTGTGGCGGCGTTGCGCAGCTGCGGCGAGGCGCCCGCCAGGATGGCGCTGGCCAGCAGCGGGTAGCGGCTCACCACCCGCGCGTCGTAGGCGGTGTCCGCGTTGGCGGTGAGCGCGCCCAGCATCAGGCCTCCGCTCTCGATCTCGCTGATCGAGGCGAGCGGCAGACGGGTGATGTCGACGATGGTGGAGGGCTTCTCCACGTCGTACTTCATCAGGTCGACAAGGTTGGTGCCGCCCGCGAGCGCATAGGCGTTGTCGCCGGCAAGGGCCGCGACCGCGTCCTGCAAGGTCTCGGCGCGCACATAGCCGTAGCGGTTCACGCGGCTGCTCCCTGCTGGTGCTCCTCGGCGCGCCCATCCTCGCCGGAGCCGGAGCCCAGCACGTCCTGGATGGCGTCGACGATGTTGGTGTAGGCGCCGCAGCGGCAGATGTTGCCGCTCATGTACTCGCGGATCTCCTCGCGGGAGCGCGCGCGCCCCTCGTGCACCAGCGCCACGGCCGACATGATCTGGCCGGGCGTGCAGTAGCCGCACTGGAAGGCGTCGTGCTCGACGAAGGCCGCCTGCATGGGGTGGAGCTTGCCGTCCGGCTCGGCCAGCCCCTCGATGGTCGTCACCTCCGCCCCGTCGAGTGTGATCGCCAGCTTGAGGCAGCTGTTCACACGGCGACCGTTAACCAGCATGGTGCAGGCGCCGCACTGGCCGTGATCGCACCCCTTCTTCGAGCCGGTGAGGTCCAGTCGCTCGCGCACGAGGTCGAGCAACGTCGTCCAGGGATCGACGTGGAGATCACGCGCTTCGCCATTCAACGTGAGCGTTATGCGCTCCGACCACATAGCGCCAGCTTCCGCCATCTCGATCTCCGGTCAGGTTCGCAGTCTGAAAGGCTCAACATTCACAACATGTTCCGTGCGAACGCCTCGCAGACGGGAAGCCCGGCCGATCTACCCGCCGTTCGACCTCGCCATAGCCGGCCAATCCGAGTAGCCGACCGAGCCGCCGCCGTACCAGTAGCGCTTCGGCGCCTCCGCCAGGGGGCCCCCGGTCCGCAGGCGCTCGACCAGATCGGGGTTGGCGAGGAAGGGCCGGCCGAAGCTGAACAGGTCGGCGTCGCCCTTCGCCAGCATCTCCGACGCCAGCTCCAGGGTGTATTGGTTGTTTGCGATATAGGCGCCGCTGAAGCGCTTGCGCAGTTCGGCGAAATCCACGCCGTCGGGAACGTCGCGCGTCTGCTGCGTCACCCCCTCAATGTCGTGGATGTAGAGCAGCCCGCGCGTGGAAAGCGCGTCGACGTAGGCGCCGTAGGTCTCCATGACATGGCTGTCGAGCGGGGTCTCTCCGGGCATGGTGGTCGCCGGCGAGATGCGCACGCCGACGCGTTCAGGGCGCCAGACCTCGAGGACGGCGTCGATCGCCGCGAGCGGGAAGCGCAGGCGGTTCTCGATGGAGCCGCCGTATGCGTCCGTCCGCGTGTTGGTGCTGTCTCGGATGAATTGCTCCAGCAGATAGTTGTTGGCCGAGTGCACCTCGACACCGTCGAAGCCCGCGGCCTTGGCGTTGGCCGCCGCTTGGCGATAGTCCTCGACGATGCCGGGGATCTCCCGCGTTTCCAGCGCCCGCGGCGTGACGTGGTCCTTCATCCCGTCCTTGGTGAAGGCCTGCCCCTTGGGTTTGATCGCCGAGGGCGCGACGGGCGGCTGGCCGCCCTGAAGGTCGGGATGCGAAATGCGGCCCGTGTGCCAGAGCTGGAGGAAGATCACCCCCTCTCGCGCATGCACGGCATCCACGATTGTGCGCCAGGCCTCGACCTGCGGCTGCGACCAGATGCCGGGGGTGAGCGCGTATCCGACCGCTTGAGGAGATATGTTGGTGGCCTCGCTGACGATGAGCCCGGCTCCGGCCCTCTGGCTGTAATAGTCGGCAGCGAAGGTCGGTGAGACGCCTTCATCATTTGAGCGGCTGCGGGTGAGCGGAGCCATTACAATGCGGTTCTTCAACTGCAAGTCTCCGAGCCTCGTTGGGCGGAGGACGTCGGAGCATGAGGCGTCGGGCACGGGGCTATCATCCAGGTTCAGCGAGGTGGCGCTTGGCGACGCGCCGCACGCCCCTAACAGCGAACGCTTGCACTCGATCCCGGAGCGACCCGCCTGGGCGTAGGAGGCTCGGCGGAGGCACCCACACGACCACCTCGCGCCAAAAGCGGCCGCTCACTGCCGTCCGGCGAGCGGCCGTTCGCCTAAGGGTGCCGTATCCTGCCACGGTGGTTGCGCGAGCGACGTGATGAGGTGCTCGATGAGTGCCTGGACTCGCATCGGCCGATGCGGGTTAGGCGGCATCACCAGGTGGAGCCCCAACACGGGCGGTGACCAGTCGGTCATGACAACCTCCAGCGTGCCCGCCCGCAGCTCGCGCCAAACCAGGAATTCCGGCTGCAACGCAAGGCCGGCCCCGGCGACGAGGGCGGGAGTCAGCATGTCGGCGTTGTCGGTCCAGATCCGGGCCGGCGGCTCGACCATCGCTTGCCCGGAAGTGAGATGGTCGAAGCGCCAGACGCCCGGGTTGGCGGTGCCGGTGTAGATCATCGCCGCATGCCGCTCGAGTTCGGCCGGGTGGGTGGGGCGGCCGTGGCGGTCGAGGTAGCTCGGCGCGCCGACCAGCAGGATCCTTACGGTGCAGAGCCGCCGCGCCAGCAGCGATGAGTCCTCGAGCGCGGCGATGCGAATGGCCATGTCCACGCCCTGCGCGACGAGATCGACGTGACGGTCGCTCAAGGAGAGGTCGAGGGTGATCTGCGGATAAGCCTGCATGAAGTCGGACAGCGTCTCGCCCAGGTAGGCGACCCCGAACGACAGCGGCGTGCTGACTCGCACCCGGCCCCGCGGCGCGCCTGCCTGCGCCAGCCCCTCGTCCTCCGCGGCTTCACCCTCGTCCAAGATCCGGGTCGCACGTTCCAGGCTGGCGCGCCCGCTCTGCGTCAGCGCCAGCCGCCGCGAGGTGCGGCTGAGCAGCGAGGCGCCGAGCTGCGCCTCCAGCCGGGTGATCGCCTTGGACACCGTGGGCTTGGACAGCCCCAACTCCTCGGCCGCACGTGCGAAGGAGCCGAGCTGGGCGACCTTGGCGAAGATGGCCCAGGCTTCGAAATCGGGAAGGCGTCGCATCAAGATTCGGCACCGGTGTGATGCAGATCTTTCTATTTCTTGGATGCGTGTCCGTCTGCATCATTCGCTCGTCGGAGCGGCTGGCGCTCTTCAGGAGACCTCCAATGATCGAACGTAGGCCCTTCGCCCAGCTTGGCGGCGCCAACCACGGGTGGCTCGACGCCAAGCACCACTTCTCATTCGCCGGCTACCACGATCCCGCGCGCATGGGCTGGGGGCCGATCCGCGTCTGGAACGACGACACCATCGCAGCCGGCACGGGCTTTCCGCCCCACCCGCACGCCGACATGGAGATCGTCACCTACGTCCGCGAAGGCGCGATCACCCACCAGGACAGCCTGGGCAACACCGGCCGCACCGAGGCCGGCGATGTGCAGGTGATGAGCGCAGGCTCGGGCGTGCGCCATTCCGAGTACAATCGCGAGCCTGACGCGACGAAGATCTTCCAGATCTGGATCGAGCCCAAGACGCGCGGCGCCGCCCCCTCCTGGGGGGCCAAGCCCTTCCCCAAGGGCGAGCGCTCGGGACGCTTCGTGACCCTGGCCAGCGGCCTCGCCGAAGACGCCGACGCCCTGCCGATCCGCACGGACGCGCGGATCGTCGGCGCCACGCTCAAGGCCGGCGAGAGCGCGCAGTACGCCTTGGCCGACCAGCGCCACGCCTACCTCGTGCCCGCCAAGGGAGCGGTGAGCGTCAACGGCGTGCGCCTCGAGACGCGCGATGGGGCGGCGATCATCGACGAACCGCTTCTGATTGTCACCGCCGAGGAAGACGCCGAGATCGTCCTCGTCGACGCCGCCTGAACTCAACCCCCTCTCGACGCTTGCAAGGAAGGGACCTGAGATGCCCACCATCACGACCACGGACGGGACCGAGATCTTCTACAAGGACTGGGGCCCCAGGGACGCGCAGCCCGTCGTATTCCATCACGGCTGGCCGCTGAGCTCGGACGACTGGGACGGCCAGATGATGTTCTTCCTGGCCCAGGGCTACCGGGTGATCGCCCACGATCGGCGAGGCCACGGTCGCTCCAGTCAGGGCTCGACCGGCCATGACATGGACACCTACGTCACCGACGCCGTCGAGCTGTTCGAGGCGCTCGACCTGCGCGACGCCATCCACGTCGGCCACTCCACCGGCGGCGGCGAGGTGGCCCGCTATGTCGCCCGGCGAGGCGCCGAACGGGTGGCGAAAGCGGTGCTGATCAGCGCGGTGGCGCCCGTCATGGTCAAGAGCGCGACGAACCCCGACGGCCTGCCGATCGAAGTGCTGGACGACGTGCGCCTGCAGACGGCGACCAACCGGGCGCAGTTCTTCCTCGACTTCACCTTGCCGTTCTACGGCTACAATCGCGAGGGCGCGCAGGTGAAGGAGGGCGTGCGCCGCAACTGGTGGCGACAAGGCATGATGGGCGGCGTCAAGCCGCACTACGACGGCATCGCCGCCTTCTCGCAGACCGACTTTACCGAGGACCTGAAGATCATCGACGTGCCCACGTTGGTGATGCACGGCGAGGACGACCAGGTGGTGCCCTTCGCCAATACGGGACCTAAGTCGGCGGCGCTAATCAAGGGATCGGTGTTCAAGGCCTACCCGGGTCTGCCCCACGGCATGCCGACCACCCACGCCGATGTGATCAACGCCGACCTTTTGGCGTTCTTCAGGAGCTGACGAGCGGGCACGGAGAGCCCTAAGCTCTCCGTGCCTTCGTCTCGCCTGCGCGACCCGCCGTCGCCAATCCCCGTCCGATCGAGAGAGCCATGACCCCAGCTTCGCCGAGCGCCTGGCCCGACCTGGAAGTCGCCGGCCTGTCGGCCACCACCGACGCCATTCACCTCTTCACGCAGGTGGTCGGCAAGGTGCGGATGGCGCTCACCCCCTGGGTCAACCACAGCTGGCACGTGCCGCTCTACGTCTCGGCCCGCGGCCTGGCGACCGGCTGGATCCCCGCGCCTGACGGCGGCGCCTTCGATATGGAGTTCGACCTCCTGAAGGAGGCGCTGGTGGTGCGCGCCGCCGACGGCCGCGAGGGCGCCGTGCCGCTGAACGGCCAGAGCGTGGCGGGCTTCCACGCCGCGACGCGGTCGGCCCTGGAGCAGCTCGGGGTCGGCGTGCGCATCGACGCCATGCCGTGCGAGATCCCGGACGCTGTCCCGTTCCCGCAGGACGTCTCGATCCGCGCCTTCGATGGCGAGGCCGCGCGCAGCTACTGGCGCGCGCTGCTCCAGGTGCAGCGCGTCTTCCAGCGGTTCCGCACGCGCTTCACCGGCAAGTGCAGCCCGGTGCACCTGTTCTGGGGCGGCTTCGACCTCGCCGTCACCCGCTTTTCCGGTCGCCCGGCCCCGGCCCATCCTGGCGGCGTCGACCACATGCCCGACGCGGTGGCGCGCGACGGCTACTGCCAGGAGGTCGCCAGCGTCGGCTTCTGGCCCGGCGGCGGGTCCGTTCCCGGCCCCGCGTTCTACGCCTACGCCTACCCCGCGCCTGCGGCGTATGCCGACGCCCCCGTCCAGCCCGCAGCCGCCCGTTTCGATGCCGACTTGGGCGAGTTCCTGCTGCCTTACGCGGCCGTTCGCGCGGCGGTCGACCCCGACGCGGCTCTGATGGCCTTCCTTCAGAGCACCTACGAGGCCGCCGCGGACCTTGCAGCTTGGGATCGCCCGGGGTTGGAGCGATCGGAAGGGCCGCGGGGTGCGCCGCCCGAGGGCGTATGAGCCGCAGCAGGCGGTTCGGGCCGCGGCCTGCAGGAAACGGAATGGGATCGGAAAGACTCACCGCGCTGACCGACGGCGTGATCGCCGTGATCATCACGATCATGGTGCTCGAACTGAAGCCGCCCCACGGGACCGATCTGGCCAGCCTCACCGAGCTGTGGCCGACCTTCTTCAGCTTCGCCCTGAGCTTCGTCTACGTCGCCATCTACTGGAACAACCACCATCACTTCTTCAAGCTTGTCAAACGAGTCGACGGCGCGGTCATGTGGGCCAACCTGAACCTGCTGTTCTGGCTCTCCCTAATCCCCTTCACCACCGCCTGGATGGACGAGCACAACTTGGCGGCCGTGCCCATCGCCCTTTACGGCGGCTCGCTGATCTGCAGCGCCCTGAGCTGGTATCTGTTGCAGCTGGCGATCCTAAAGTTTCAGGGCGCCGACTCCCCCCTTCGGCGAGCCTTGGGGCGTGACGTCAAGGGCAAGCTGACGCCGCTGCTCTACCTGCTCGGGATCATCCTTGCTTTCATCGCACCTCTTGCGTCCTACGCCCTGTACGCCGTCGTCGCCGCGCTGTGGCTCATTCCCGACCGCAGGGTGGAGCGTCAGCTCGCTGACGGTGGCGAGTAAGCGCCCCTCAGCCGGGCAGCGATGGCTTCGGCCTTGGCCGGACGACTTCGGGGCAGTTCCGCGCCATGAGCGGCCGTTGACCCAGCTCCAGACAGCGGACGTTCGCGCGAGGGGCTCAAACGTCCGCTTTCCGGCGTGACGCAGACGACGGCTTTCGACCCTAATCAGAAGTTGGCTTGGCCCTAACGCCAGGATCAAGTTCTACTTCCAACCTACCGTCTCTAACGTGCAGCCACCGAGTCGGGGGGCCGCGGCGGCGATCTGCCAGCGCCCACTGAGGGTTTCCTTCATCGCTTCGAAAAGTGACTACGTAGGTGCTCTCGGTCAATCGCAGGCTGAGTTCAGGCAAGTGCCCGACCACGTGAGCTTCTTGGAGAGCCATCCCCTTTAGCGCTGCCAATCGGTCTTCAATGATGCTTTCATCACTTGTGCTACCGCAAAGTATGGAACGTTCCTCTCAATACGCCAATCAGCGTCGGATCATCAGGCCGTATTGTCCTTTGGGGTTGCCTGTGCTCCCATCCTTGCGAACGAGCTTGCTGGGGGTTAGATCGCCAAATTCGATAAAGATCGCAGAGCCGTGACCACGCCAAACGTGGGTGATCGGAAGTCCGATCAAATCTCGCGTGAACTCGCCGAGCATCGTGAGAGAGGCGTCCATGGAGAGCATTGGACACCCGGAAGCTTGAGGCTGCAATCCACCCTTGGCGAACGTCGGCGATGTCCGCTTACCGGCGGTTCAGAGGTCGACCTGCTCGGAGAGGGCGAGCGCGTCGTCCACCTCGATGCCGAGGTAGCGGACGGTGCTCTCCAATTTGCGGTGGCCGAGCAGGAGCTGGCAGGCGCGAAGGTTGCCTGTTTTCTTGTAGACCAGCGCCACCTTCGTTCGCCGCAGACTATGAGTGCCGTACGCGCGCGGCTCGAGATCGATCATAGCGACCATCGGCCGACGAGCCGGGCGTACTGGCGCGTGCTGATGTGATCGCCTCGGCGGCTCCGGCTTGGGAACAACCAGTCGTCTGTCCGCCGGCCTCGCAGGGCCAGCCAAGCGGTGAGCGCCTCGCGCGTGGTGTCAGTGATCTCGAACGGGACGGGTCGCCCTGTCTTCTGCTGGATCACCGTCGCCCGCAGGCGCAGGAGGCCGCCCGGCGCTACGTCGCTGACACGAAGTTTCACCAGATCGCATCCACGCAGCTTGGCGTTGATCCCGCAGTCGAACAGCGCCAGATCGCGCACTCGTCCGTTCGCTTTCAGCTGCTGGCGGATCGCCCACACGTGCTTGGGCTTGAAGGGCGGCTTGGGACCTACGATGCGTCTGGCGTTCCAGGCCGGTTGGGGAGATCGGAAGAAGTCGCGCTGAGCCATGCTCGCCTCCGGCGATGAGCCCCCGCGACCATGATCTCCCTTCGTCCTTGCCGGCGAGTGCACCGACGTAGTGAAGCGCGGCTTGGGAGCGCCAACTGCGGACGCTGGGTTGGCTCCCGAAAGCTGACGTTTGCCGACCGCCAGCGCTGGCTACTAACTCCGGTTGCTCCTTCGCGGCGCAGGGCTACCTTGCAGCAGCCGCCCGCCCATGAGCGCAGGCGCGAGGTCGCTTGATGCTGTCGCCGAAATGGACGGCCACCATGGACGCCGCGGTCGCCGACCCGCGCGCGGCCGCCTACGACCAAACGGTGCAAAGCGAACTGCGCGACTACACCGCCCGGCTAGGGTCGACCCGCGGCTATGTCGAGCCATCGTTCCGGCTGATCAAGGCGCTGCTCTTGATCGAGAGCGGAGGGCCTACCGCCCCCTCTTGGCGAGGACGCGTCGCACAGATCGGCAATCTGGGAGACCCGGGCTACAGGGTCTTGAAGGCGGGCGCTGAAAACTCCGCTCTGGTCGTGAGCCCGGATCTGCGGGCGAGGTTGGCCGACACGCCCATCAACGATCCGACCTTGAACGTAAGGGCGGCGATCGCGCTGATCTTCACCAAGGCGGTCCAGGTTGCGACCACCTCGGTCGTGGACCCGGCGGACCCGCTTATGCGGCAGCACATCGGTAAGGGTGACAGCTTCAGCCGGATCGCTCAAACCGAGCGTAGCACCGTACCCGACATACGGGCGAGCAATCCGGCCATCAGCCCCACCCTCCGCCTGAAGGAGAAGATCAACTATCACCACGCATCCTTGGTCAACCAGATCATCGGCTGGACTACGATCGATGCGGGCTTTCTGGCCCGCAGGTACAACGAAGGAGGCGACCCGGACTATGCCGACAAGCTCAACTATGTCCTGGCCCATTTGAAATGAGCTTCCGACGTCTCGCAGCAGTCCTACTAACCGCTTCGCTGCCGGCGACGGCCTTTGCGATGTCGTATCAGGGCGCCGCACCCCTGAGCCGCGCGACGATGGTCCGTGCCCTTCAACGAGGCCACGTTCTCTAAGGACGACGCCTCGACAGCGTGCGGGAGGTCTGCCGGCTGCGGCTGGCCGGCCGCACCTACGCGGTGATCGCGACCGTCGAACGCGTGACGGGCATCCCGGAACCCCGTCTGTATCGTCACCTCGTGGTGCTCCGCCCGGACCTGTCGAAGGCGCACGTGCTGCCCTACGACCTCGGCGTCGAGCCGGCGCGCTGCGGGCGCGACACGGTCGAGTTCACGGGCGGCCCCGTTTCCGTAGACGGCGAGGAGGGGTCCGTCGTGCAGTTCGCCAACGGTGCGGCGGACGCCTGGATCGTCAAGGGCGGGGGCGGCCATCCGTAGCTCGTGGGAGAGCCGTTCTTGCCCGCCGCCGAGACTGGAAGCGAACGGGCGGCGAGCGGCGCCCTCTGTCCGCTCCATCGTAGATCGCGGACGCCGGCTGTGCCGCGGTCAGGTCGAGGCCGCCGACTGCTGAGCGCCAAAAAAGGGACATGAGCCTAGCTCCAGCTATGCGACATTCAAATTGGTCGCCGCCAGCCTGACCGTTGGCTTCAAAGGGCCGAAGGTTGGGGGAGGAGTTGACAACGTGGTGCCGCTCCAGATCGGCCTCACGTCAACGGCAGCTATCTAGAGGGAGGGCGGCGGCAGCGGGCGAGCCATTGCGGAGGTCGCCGCGCACTCGGCTCCGGCATATCGCTTGCTGGAGTCCGATCATATGTGAGCCGGCCTGGGCAGATGGAGGGGGTTATGCCATGAACAATGACAACCTTGATGCTATACCTGCCAACGAGTCGTGCCGAACCACTACAGCATTAAAGCCGATGTCGTGCTCGACGCTGCGGCCAGGGCTTACGTGGCTAGGGTCGCCGCCGCCTTTAACCAAGCGACGGGTAAGGACTTGGCGGTCACCAGCGCCTACCGGGGCCCGGACGAGCAGGCCGCCGCCATGTGAGGCAAGTTCGTCGGTCCGGAGTGGAACATCTACAAGGACAAGGCGGCCCTTACGGAGATCCACGCGGTGTTCCTGAAGGACCGGGCGGCGCGTAAATCGCGGGAAGGGACCATCGTCGACATGGCGCAGGTGATACGTCGCCAGGTCGGTCAGCACCGCTACATCAGCAGCCACTTGGTTGCAACGGCGGTGGACTTCCGCAAGAACGGGCTCAGCGCGGAGGAGAAGGCCGCCCTGGTCAAGGCGGCTCGGGACGCCGGCGGCCACGTCGTCATCGACGAGGGCTCGCCACCGCACCTGCACGTTCAGTTCTAGGCCCACAATGATCGTTCTCGCCGCCCTGATTGCCCTGGCCGCAGGTCATCCCGACCCTGAAGGGTTGGTCTGCAGGACAGGGCGCGACCGGATCGACATCACCCTACCGGCCGATATGGACCGTCGGATTGGCAGCCTAGCCGTGGTGCGGGGCGCCAGGTGGGCCTTCCTCGTCGACGAGCAGAATAACTATGCGCCCTTCCGACCCGGCATCCGCCGCCTCTCTCTACACCCGTCGCGTCAACTCGGCGCAGTTGACGGCAAGCCGGTGCGGGCCTTCCCCGTTGCTGGCGCCTACCGGATCGTGTTCGCCGACAACCTCGAAACCGAGCCGGAAACCATGATCTCCCTCGACTGCCTCGTTCGCGTGCGCTGACTCCCTCCGGGCTACCCACAGGACCCGCCTGCTGGCTGCCGCGTCAGCGAGTAAGGGCGGGGCTTCTCGACCCGGGCTCGGCGCCAGGAGCCGCCCTTCGGTTTGCTCCAGCTTGCGGACGTTCCCGTCCGGTGCGCGCAAGCGCCTTCCCAACCCAGCTGAGCGCCCCCAGAATGCTGCGATGGCCTCAGATGCAAAGACCGTCGCCTTCATCGTCGATCAGGGATCGGGCGCGGGCGACGTCAGGGCTAAGGCGATGTTCGGGGAGTATGGCCTCTACTGCGGCGACCGCATGGTTGCGATGGTCTGCGACGACCAGCTGTTCGTGAAGCCGACCCCAGCGGGGCAGACTTTCGCTTCTGATGCGAGCTATGCGCCGCCCTACCCGGGAGCCAAGCCGTGCATGTTGATCGATCCTGAGCGCTGGGACGACGCTGCTTGGCTGAGCGAGCTGTTCCGCGTTTCCGCCGCGGGGCTGCCGGCTCCAAAGACGAAAACGAAACGGACGCCGTAGCGGGCGTGTGACTGCGGGCGTAGCGGGTCAACCTCGGCATGGCGTGCGTCAACTCGGCGCCAGGAGCGGTCCTTGGCTTGGCTCCAAGAACCAGACGTTCGCCGAACCACCAAGAGCGTTCAACTTCCTGCCTCGACTTAAGGTCGAGATTGACGGAGCGGCTGATCGGCTTGCTAGGCGCCTCTAAAGCCCTCCACGAGAAGGCCTCGCGTCTTCAACAGCCAACCCCTGGCCTCGTCATCCGTCTCACCGATGATGAAGTCCCAGCGGCTGACGTCATTCTTGAAGCGCTCCAGGAGCCCTGTGGGCGGTTCAGCGAGCAGCCGGTCCAGCTCGTCGACGGCCTGTCTCACGTCCGCTTTGCTCTGAGTTATTGCGAAATCCCGGATCGCGTCGTCGTCGCTGTCGTAGGAGAAATCAAAATCCTGGTGGAGATAGCCCTCCATTAGATTGGAGAGTCTCGGGTAGGGCGAGCGCGTCTTCATGGTGCGGGATACGCCGTTAGAACGTAGTACAGCTTCCCGTTGAAAGCCTCCTTGCGCAAGACGACCCTGACCGCCTTGCCGACCACCGGCGACGCGACGCCTCTCGTCAGCACTCGTCCGACGCCCCTGGGCATCGCCATCGAGAACGGCTGCGTGGCCTTAGGCCCGGCGGTCCGGGCCCACGCTGCGATAGCTGACCGCTGCGTCCGCATGACTGCCGACACGGCGTCCTCGGCCTCCTTGAGCGAGGTGAAGGTCGAGGCGGCGGCTATGCTCTTCTGAGCGGACAGCCTAGCGGCGAGCTGCGCGTCCGTCTGGGCGACGTGCTTGAGCAGGGTGTGGCCGCCCACGGCGCGGATGGAAGCGGCCTCGTGCTCCGCCAGCACGATGCGACCGCCGCGAACGGCCGCCACACGCAGAGCGCCCAGCCCGAGGGACAGCACGATCGGCACGGCGAGGTCTACGTCTTCGCCGATCTTACGGGCGTCGGCTTCGCCCACGCCAAGAGCCGCGGCGAGCGCCGCAGTTCCCTCGCTAGTGAGGGTTCGCGTCTCCCGACCGCTTCAGAGCTGACGCGCCCCGCTTTGGAGCGTATCCACGCCGTGGGTGCCCAGAGCCACACTTCCGACCTTGGTGACCAGGGTCGGGTCGGGGGCCAGCAGAAGACCGGCGGCCGTCATCTCCTCCAGGCCGCCGAGCAGGAGCTTCGCCCCGCCCCAGGCGCGCGTGACGTTGCTGGCCGGCCCTTCCAGTGTTCCGCCCGAGATCGCGGCCGCTACCTGGGCGGGCGTCAGCACGAGCGTGAAGCCGTCAGTCTCCATCTCGGGGCTCCTCTGAGCCGCCACGGGCGCGGCGTGGTGGCGCCTTCTATCGCCCTCAAGCGAGAAGTTGACCACCTCGACATCGTCGACGGCCGGCGTTCTCCTTCGCGGATCCAAAACCCACCGGCGCAGAGTTGATCAGGGGCGGTTTGTAGATCCGGTACGACGAGACCCTGAAAGGAGCCTGCACGTACCGTGAGGTGGGCAGATAGGTGGTCAGACGCCTGTTCACCGCGACGCCGGGCAGGTCCGCTCTTAAACGAGCCGGTGCGGCAGCTCCGGCTCTAGCTTACAACATCGCGACGGCGCTGGATCTCGCCTGACCAGACGGGTGGAGAACTTCGCCGCCACGGCAATCCTCAGCCCGCTTCAGGGCCATTTGGGGGGGTGAACGAATGGGCCCTGGGCTGGATCAGCTGCGGCTGTTCGCGGCGGTGGTGGAGGCGGGCGGCTTTCGCCCGGCCGCCCAGCGGCTGGGAATCTCGGCCTCTACGCTGAGCGACGTCGTGCGGCGCCTGGAGGAGCAGCTGGGGGTGCGCCTGCTCAACAGGAGCACCCGCAGCGCGGCGCCGTGAGGTTCGCGGTCCAGCCTCAGCTGCATGGCGTCGATGGCGGCCTCGTGCTCCCATTGGGCGACGCGCCGGCTGGGGCTGGGGGTGCATCGCCCTTTAATCTTGCATGCCCGGCAGCTCGCCAAGTCCCAGTAGCGGTGCAGAGAAATCGCCGAACCGCCCAATGCCGAACCGCCCAATTCCCGCTTCCTAGCCCCAGCTGTCCACGTAGAGCCGCGATGGCGGCGTTACGTCTGTTGCGAATGGTCCTCTCGGACTTCACGCCGAGGGTGGCGGTCGCGGCAACTTTCTTTTCTACTCGTCATCTCAATCGCTTAGTGCATGGTGAGGCGGAGGTCTCTAAGCACCTAAATTGCGCTAGGAGCCACATAGGAGTCAGGCGATCGCATCAGTCTTGGCGATTTAGCGCCGCTACCCAAACATGTGGTTCTCAGCGTAGGTGCACTAGCGCTCCCAGGTCGCGCGGCGCTTCTTGGTGGAAGTCCGAACTGCATCGCCAACCAGTCGTCAGGTGCGTCCTTTGCGCTGATCCCGCACATGATCCACAAGCGCGCGCAGCGTCATCGGCAGGTGACGCCGGTTGGGATAGAACAGAAAGAAGCCCGGCAGCGGCGGGCAATAGGGTTCGAGGACCGCGCGTAGCTCCCCGGTGTGGAGCACCGGCGCAAAAGTTTCGACCATACCGATGGTCAGCCCCGCGCCAGCACGGGCCATCTTCACCATCAACGCCATGTCGTTGGTAGTCATCTGAGGCTCGACCGAGACGGCGAAATCGTGGCCGTCCTCGGTAAACTCCCAACGATAGGGCGCGGCCTCGATAGACGATCGCCACCCGATACAGCGATGCTGCGTCAGCTCGCGCGGGTGAAGCGGCGTTCCGGCCACCGCAAGGTAGGCGGGTGCGGCGACGACGATCTGGCGCTGATCCTTGCCGACCGGTAGTGCGATCATGTCGCGCTCGATCACCTCGCCCAGCCGCACGCCGGCATCGAACCCGGCCGCCACGATATCGAACTCCGTATCGGTCACAAGAACATCGAGCCGAACGCCCGGATGGCCAGCGAGGAACGACGCCAGCAGATCGCCGGACAGGAAGCCTTCGGCGATCGAGGACACGGCCAAACGCAATAGACCGGCCGGTTGCCCGTCATGCGTGGTAGCGGCCTGTGCGGCAGCGTCGATCTCGGCGAGGGCGGGCGCGACCCGATCCAGCAGCGCCTCACCCGCTTCGGTCAGCGCCACGCTCCGCGTCGTCCGTCGCAGCACCGCAGTGCCGAGCGCGTCTTCCACCTTGCGGACCGCCTGGCTCACGGCCGATCGCGTGACGCCGAGCCGATCGGCGGCGGCGCGGAAACTGCGGGTGCGGGCGACAACGGCCAGCGTGGCAAGGGCGTTGAGATCGAGCGGCATTGTCCAGCTCTGCTTACCAAGGCATGCACGATTAGTGCAATAGTAGCGCTGATCCGCTCCCTTATCTCTCCGTCGACCACTGGAGGGCGAGGACCATGAGCAAGATCGTACTCATCACAGGCGCAAGCAGCGGCATCGGCGAGGCGACGGCCCACGTCCTGGCGGCCGCGGGCATGATCGTCGTGCTCGGCGCGCGCCGGACCGATCGGCTTGAAAGGCTACGCGCGGAAATCACTACTGCGGGCGGCACAGTGCGTGTGCGGCGTCTCGACGTGACCGTCCGCGACGATGTGGCCGCATTTGCGCAGGCTGCGCTCGATGAGTTCGGGCGCATCGACGTGATCGTCAACAATGCCGGCGTCATGCCGCTCTCGCCCATGTCCTCGCTCAAGGTCGATGAGTGGGAGCGGATGGTGGATGTGAACATCAAGGGCGTGCTGTGGGGCATCGCAGCCGTGCTGCCGACTATGAACGCGCAAGGCGCGGGCCACATCGTCAACGTCGCCTCGATTGGCGGGCTTCAGGTTTCCCCGACCGCAGCGGTCTATTGCGCGACCAAGTTCGCGGTGCGGGCGATCTCGGACGGCCTGCGTCAGGAGAACGACCGCATCCGCGTCACCAGCGTTTGTCCCGGCGTGGTCGAAACCGAACTGGCCGACAGCATCTCGGATGACGCCGCCCGCCGGGAGATGACGACCTTCCGCGCGGTTGCGCTCCAGCCCGACGCGATCGGCCGCGCCATCCTCCATGCGATCGTGCAACCGGCGGACGTGGATACCACCGAGATCGTGGTGCGTCCGGTCGGAAACCCGGCATGAGTGCGGCACCCCATCCTTACATCGGCATGTGGGTGACGGCGGACGGGCGTATCCGGCACGAGTTGCTGCTGGGCGGCCGTCATCACGAGACGCGGGCCGGACGGGCGCACACCTTCCAGGAATGCTACCGGGTCATGGGTAGCCGCATCGATGACACCAACGACACAGGCCCAACCGGCGAAGGTGGTTTGGTGGCCGCCGATGTTCTGCACCATGCCGGAATGGTCCTGAGAAGCGAGACGGGAGCGAATCAGCGTGGATGACAGTCGTTACCAGCGCGGGCTGGCGCAGCTTGAGGCCGTCAGCGGTACGCATGGCGCAAAGGTCGTGAAAAGCCTGGAGGATATCGCCCCCGACCTGGGGCGCTATATTGTCGAGTTCGCCTACGGCGACATCTTCGCCCGTCCTGGCTTGGACCTGAAGACACGCGAGCTGGCGACGGTCGCCGCGCTGACGGCGACGGGTACCGCTACCGCCCAGCTCAGGGTCCACATTCAGGCGGCGCTGCATGTCGGCGCGAGCCGGCATGAGATCATCGAGACGATCCTGCAGATAATCCCCTATGCCGGCTTTCCTGCCGCGTTGAACGCCGTGACCGTCGCCCGTGAAGCCTTTGGAGCCGAGTAGGAGAACAACGCTGCCCGCTTCCGGGAGGGCTCACAACCGAACTGCGCCTGACCTTGATCGAGTTTCCAGAACGAATTCTCATTCTCGTTTTTCGATCCTTCGGGAGCCGGCATTGCTCGCCCAAGTTTGATGAGCGGCTGATCTTAGAGTAATGCATGAGCTATCCGACGCCGGGTGCCCGACCCGGTCGTATACCGAGCAGCGCCTTAGCGATCCGGCGCACGGAGGCGTCGCCGTCGCCGCTGAGCTCCTCGTGGACGCGATCGTCGAGCAGCAGCGCCGCCAGGCCGTGTGCGAATGACCAGTAGCCCAGCGCCAGCGCGCGGACGTCCTCGCCCGGCGCTGCCGCCCGCTCGGCCGCTCCACGCAGGAAGCCGAAGGCGTACGCCCTTGAGGCGGTGAGGTCGTCCCCCGGCTCCACGCGGCGCGGTCCGAACATCAGTCGGAACCGCCCCGGCGCCGCGCGTGCGAACCGGACATAGGCGACCGCCTGTTCCTCGATTTCGCAACCTCGCACGGCGACCGCATCAGCCTTCGCGAGCGCATCCCCAAACGCCCGGAACGCGTCCGCCGCCAGCGCGGACAGCAGCGCCTCCTTGTCGGCGAAGTGCTGATAGGGCGCGCGTGGCGACACGCCGGCTCGACGCGCGAGCTCGCGGAGCGACAGCGCCTCGCTGCCGACTTCCTCCAGCAGCACCGCGGCCTGGGTCACCAGCGTGCGGCGCAAATCGCCGTGATGATATCCGGCCTTGTTTGTCTTCGTCATAGCCCCCACTTGGATGTAAGCGTTGCATACATAAACGCCCTCCGGCACTCTCGCCGCCCGGCACGCTGCCAAGGAGACACCCGTGATCAAGTTCAGCATCCTGCTCAAGCGCAAGCCGTCGCTCACCCACGAGGCGTTCGTCGACTACCACCGCCACTCGCACGCGGCGCTGTTCATGTCGGTGGCGGTCGTCAAGGAGACGGTGCGCCGCTACGTTCAGCAGCACGCGCTGCCGGTCGAACTGCCGGGCATGCCGCCGGTCAAGTACGATGGCATCACCGAGCTCTGGTTCGATGACGTCGACGCGATCGGCCGGCTGTTCGCCGACGCCGAGTACATGAGGGTCATCAGACCCGATGAGGCGAGCTTCATCGACCTCGAGCATTGCGACTTCATCGTATCCGAAGAGACCTTCGTCTCGCCCTTCGTCTGACGCCAGCGCGCGTCCGATCGATCAACCACATCGAGCATTATCGATGCTCAAAACGGAGTAGGTGACATGGAATTCCAGACCTGGAGCAGCAAGCGGGTCCAGCTCGGCCCGGTCAATCTCCACTACCGCACGGCGGGAACGGGGCCGGTCCTCGTTCTCCTCCACGGCTTCCCGCAGCACTCGCTGATGTGGCATGCGATCGGGCCCATTCTGGCCGAGCGGTTCACCGTGATCGCGCTCGACCAGCGTGGCGCCGGCATGTCGTCGATCACCGCAGACGGTTATGACGGCACGACCATGGCCGGCGACCTCAAGGGCCTTCTCGACGCGCTCGGCGTCGAGAAGGCGTACCTCGCCGGCTACGACCTCGGCACGCGCACCGCCGCCGCCTTCGCCCGCGACTACCCCGAGCGCGTCGAGCGGGTCGCGTTCATCGAATTCACGCTGCCGACCTTCGGCTACGAGCAGGCGATGACGCCGACCAAGGACTGGTCGCTCAACTCCAACTGGCACCTGTCGCTGTTCACCGTCCCCGACGCGGCCGAGTTCCTGATCCGCGGCCGCGAGCGCGAGATGCTGTCGTGGTGGTTCTACCACATCGCGTATTCGGGCAACGTCCACCTCAGCGCCGAGCATTTCGAGGCCTATGCTCGTGAGATTTCCAAGCCTGGCGCGCTTAGGGCCGGCATCCTCTACTATGCCGCAGTGTGGAAGGACGCGGAGGACTTCGCCATCCTGCACGAGAAGCCGCTGACCATGCCGGTGCTGGCGATGGCGGGCGAGGCCTCGATCGCGCCGTATCTCGACATGGCTTGGAAGGGGGTCGGCGTCGACGTGACCACAAAGGTGATCCCGGAGGCGGGGCACTGGATCGGCGACGAGAACCCGAACTTCGTCGGCGAGGCGCTGCTGGAGTTCTTCAGCGCGTGAAGCTGCTCGGGGGCGCCGGACGCGTCTCCGCATCGAGCGGGAGGAGACGACCTCAACAGGCGTCCTCTCCCGCTTGCTGATCTCCACCATCAAGCCGACGGGAGCGATGCTCATGTCACCCAACCGCGCCTTCTCCGCCGGCGGAGCGCTGGCCATGCTGTCGTGGCTCCTTCTGTCGGCCAGCCTGTTCACGCCGGCTTCGGTCCAACCGATCATCTGGACCGGCACGACCATCGCGGTGCCCGCCGTTCTTGGCGTCGCCTACGCAATCCTGCTCACCCGCGGCATTCGCGACGGCACGGGCGGCGGGTTCGGGTCGATCGCTGCGGTCCGACGCCTCTTCAGCAGCGATGCGGCGCTGGCGGCGGGATGGATCCACTATCTCGCCTTCGACCTGTTCGTCGGCACCTGGATCGCGCGGGAGGGGTTGGCCGCCGATCTGCCGCGCCTGCTGATCCTGCCGTGCCTGCTCGCCACGTTCATGGTCGGCCCGGTGGGGCTGGTGCTCTTCCTGATGCTGCGGTTCGCCATCGCCGGACAGATCGGATTGGGATCATGAGCGCCGACAATGGCATAATCAACGCCGCCTTGGCGTTCCTGCCGATGCTGCTCGCCCAGCCCGCTTTGGCGGCCTACGGCATCATCCTGCTCGCCCTCGTACCGGTCGGGCTGCTGTGGTCGCGCTTCGACCCGCGCACCGTCAACGACGAGTCCGTGGCGACCAAGCCAACGAGGTTTCTGCTCTCCATCGGGATCCACGCAATCACCCTGTCATGGATGTTCGGCTTCGTCCGCCCGGACCGCGCCCACGCGTTCGCGCCCATGCTCACGGTGTGGATGGTCCTGATCTGCTCGACTTGGGAGCTCGGGTGCATCGGCTGGCAGGCGGCTCGCGCCCGCGAGTCGCACTTCAACCACCGGACGCCGATGGACTCGGCCATCTTCATCTCAATGGGCCTTTTCGCAACCCTGCTCGTCGCGGCCAACCTGCCGCTCGCCTGGGAGATCGCCCACCGTCCCGCGGCCGACGCGCATCCGGTTATGGTCATGGCGGTGATCTTCGGCTTGGTTGTGACCTGCTTCATCGGCGGCGGCACCGGCATTCTAATGGGCGCGCGCAACAGCCACGGCATCGGTCGTGAAGGCAGGCGGCTGCCGCTGTTCGGCTGGAGCGCGGTCGCCGGGGACCTGCGTGCGCCGCACTTCCTCAGCATCCATGCCCTCCAGGCCTTCCCGTTGCTGGCGGGAGTTACCACGCTCGTATCGCGAGGCGACGCGACGCTGATCTTCGGCGTGTCGGCAATCGGGTTCTGCGTCCTGATCGGAGCGACATTCGCTCAGGCGCTCAAGGGACATCCGGTCATCCCGACGCAAGCGACGGCATGAAGATCTTCGGCAACCATTGCGGTCAAAGTCGTTCCTGACAAACGGTGTCGCGGAGCCACTCGCCGTCGCCGGTCTGCGCGACGATGCGTCTTTCATACGGGTGCCGGTACCAGGAGTGGCGCTGATGCCAGCGCGCCAGCGCTGGGCATGATCGCTCGGCCGGCACCGCCGGCCGTGGCGAGGACGAGGCTGTTCATGCCTCCGCTTTCTGAACGCCCATCGCTGCTGCGATCACGGCGTAGTCCTCGGCCTCGATCTCAAACAGGCCGCGCCGGAGCACTTGGCCCCAACTGCTTCCGCCACGCGAGAACGACAACGTTTCCAGCAGCGGTCGGATCGCGGCGTCGCTCGCGTCCTCATAGCGGACCTGACGCCGGAAGGGCTTGAACGTCTCCGACTGGACCGCCTGGCGCGGTTCGTCGTCGGTCACCTCGCCGATGGCGGTGAACGCCTGGATGGGGGCACCCGACGCCATCTCCTCGCGCGGCGAGTAGAACAACACCTGATCCCCACGCGCGATGCGCTTGAGTGGCGCCTCCTTACCATGATTTGACTGAAAGAAGCCGCCGTCGACTGCGGTGCGAACATGGTCGCGGCTGGCAACTCCGACCCAGTAGCGCGCCATCGAGCTACACCGTTACGCTGTCGCGCAACTCGTAGTAGATCGGCTCGAACGAGGTCGCGATGTCGGCCGCGCGCTTCATGTGGGCCTGCGCGTTCGGATCGGCCATCATCGCAGCGATGTCCTCCTGGCTGCGCCACTGGGCATAGTTGGTGACGTGCTTACTGTCGCTGCTGACGTGCAGGTTGGCCGAAACGAAGCCCGGCCGCGACTTCATGCCCTTCTCGGTCGCTTCGAGCAGCTCGGCAAACAGCGTCTCCGCCTTGTCCGGCTCGACGCTGAAGGTGTTGATGAGCACGACATATCCGTCATTCGGGTCCAAAGTCGTCAACGGGAACGCTCCTTCATCCGGCACTGGCGGAAGGAGGGCTTACATCTGGCGCCGGGTCAAGCATAGACAACCAGTCTGCACGCCTGATAGCTGCGCGAAGGCGATCCATCATGACGTATGCTCGGATCATCGTTTGACCGGTTTCAAGAAGCGGCTAAGGGGCGCGGACCGCAGGTTGAAGCTTGGCTCGCGGCTCGGGAAGATGGTCAGCAGCGCCCTTGGCGGCACGGGCGCCTGACCCGCCACGTCGAAGTGGAAGCGTTCGAGCAGCGTCGCCATGACGATCTGGGCCTCCGCCATGGCGAAGCTCGCGCCGATGCAGATGCGCGGGCCGCCGCCGAAGGGCATGAAGGCGCCGCCGGTCCATGGCGCGGCCTGACCCTCGAAGCGGTCGGGATCGAAGGCGAGCGGGTCCTCCCAGAGCTTGCGGTGGCGGTGCATCACCCAGGGGCTGACCCACACCTGATCGCCCGGCCGGATCGGCTCGCCCGCGGCCTCGTCGGGCTCCACCGCCTCGCGCACGATGTTGGGAGCGGGCGGGTACAGCCGAAGCGTCTCCAGCAGCACCAGCCGTAGGCGTGGCCAGTGGCGCAGGTCATCGAGGGTCGAGATCTGCGCGGGCGGGTGGGCTTGCACCTCCTCGCGCAGGCGATCCTGCTCGTCGGTGTCGAGCGCCAGGAGGTAGGCCGCCCAGAACAGGAGCCGCGAGGTGGTCTCGAAGCCGGCGAACAGCATGGTGGCCGCCTGATCGCCCACCTCGGCGTCCGACAGCCCCTCGCCCGTCTCGGGGTCTCTTGCCGCGAGCAAGAGGCCCAGCATGTCGCCATGCCCGTCGGCGTGCCCAGCCGCGCTCCGGCGCGCCTGCACCAAAGCCTGGAGCGCCGCCGTCCGATCCGCAACGAAGCGCCTGCGACCGCCGAGCAGCCAGCCGTGGTCGCTCTCGCTACGTGCGAAGGCGTCGAAGGGGGTCGGCCGCCCCGCGCCTCGTCCATAGCGCCGGATCATGCGCCCGAAAGCGAGCCGCTCGGCCTGATCGGCGGCGTGCGAGAACAGGGCGCGCAGGGTGGCGTCCAGCGTCGTCTGGTGCATCTGCGCCGAGAGGTTGGCGTTCGTGGCCCCCTCCAGGCGGGACACCAGCGCCTGGGCTGCGGCCTGGAAGTGCGGGATCAGCTGCCCGACGCCTGTGGGGCTGAATACGGGCGCGAGCATGCGGCGCTCGCGCTTCCACTCCGCACCCTGCGCCAACAGGAGCCCGTCGCCGACGACCGGCCGCGCCAGCCGGAGCGCGGAGACCGGCCGGCGATAGCGGTCACCGCCGGAAAGCACATGGCGGGCGCCGTGCGGATCGTTGATCAGCACCGCGCGGCCACCGAAGGTCTTGGAGCGGACAACCAGCTGCTCGAAGCTCGCCTGCGACCACACCTCCAGCACGTTGCGCGTCATCAGCATCAGCACGCGCCAAGCCGGCAGGTCGCGCGTGCGCACCGGCGGAGCTGGAGGAACGAGGGCCTGCGAGGAGATCACCTCCACCTCCTATCAGGTCGCGCCCGAGAGCGGCGACCTCGACCATCTCGTCACGGAGAGGCTGGCATCGGGGTTCGCCACAGAGCCGGCGATCTTCTCCCCAAACTCCCCGCTCTCCCCGACTCATGCAGCACCACTAGCGTCACCAGTGTGCGTAAGCCGTGCCGAGAGGCAGTGTTGTCAGCTGCCCCTACCAACCAGCTCTAGAGCCCTCCTAGGGTCGTCTACGGGGCGGCTCGAACCATCCGCGTGCGATCGCGCTTGTGCAGCGCGTCGATAACCCGTCGTCCAAGCGCGCCTGCTGCTCCGGTCACGGCGACGAGTGGATGCGAAACGGGGGCCACCATCAGCCCCGCGCTACGGACTGAACCCAAGCCTGCGCCTTGGGCACGAACCCTGACGGCACGCTTTCGCCGAGGTCCGCTACGAGATTGTCAAGTCGAATCTCCTTCAAGGCTGCGCGCCAAGTCTGCTCGGCCTGCGCCATCGCTTTGTAGATGCCGCAGGGCGTGCGGTACGCCAAAGCCGCGGCCGCCGCGGGACCGCACCGTCGTATCTCTTTGCATCGGAATGCAGGTCCGACACCCTCGATCGCGTCGACGACATTCAATGCCGTGATCGTCGCCGTCTCGCGCCCCAGTCGGAAGCGTCCGCGGGCCCGGCGACCGACCTCAGCAGCCCGGCCTTGGCGAGCGCCTTCAGGTGCTTCAGCAGGTAGCTCTCCGACACGCGGTGGAACTCCGCCAGCGCCTTGCTCGGCAGGACGGTCCCCAGCGGCGCAACGGCCAGCAGCGTGAGGCAGTGCAGGCCCCACTCAACCCCGTCACTCATCTTCACGGGCGCGCCCTCGCCTGAGAGTGGTCCATGAACGCTGTCGGCGTCAGTCCCGTGACCTGCCGGAAAGCGCAGGAGAAGGCGGCGGTGCTGGCGAAACCGCACACTGCGGACACCTGCGCGATGGAGGCGCCCCGCCCGAGCCGGTCCATCGCATGGATGATCCTGGCGCGTTGACGCCAGGCCTTGAAGGTCATCCCCGTCTCAGCGGGGAATAGGCGGCTCACGGTCCGGACCGATGTGGCGCCGCAGTCCGCCAATTCGGCGATGCTGAGCCGGTTGCGATGATCGGCCAGGGTCAGCTCGGCCACGCGCTGGCCCACGGCGCTCACGGGCAGCGGCAGGAACGTCGGCGCGTCCTCGATCGCACTGAGGTCGTGCAGCATCAGCCTTACAAGAAGTTCCGCCTTCGCCGATGCGGGATCGGTCAGAACGGCTTCCGCGAACAGCAACCGCAGCAACGGGGCGACCCGTAGGGCGAAGGCGCGGTCCAGCGCCGCCCCGCTGGCCCACGACCGCAGGGCCTGCGGCCGCAGGTGGACCATCCAGAGTTCCGCCTCGGTCATGATCTCGAGCTGGTGACGCATCCCCGAAGGAACCCAGGCGGCCAGCTGCGGCGGCACCATCCAGACGCCGGCCTCGGTGCGGACCTGCACCAGACCGGACGCGGCGAAGGTGAGCTGGCCCTCCGCGTGCGCGTGCGGCGGCAAGGCTTCGCCGGGTCGCTTTTCGACGCGGTAGATGCTGAAGAGTGGTTGCAAAGTGGCCTTTGCGCGATGCCGTTTGGCGTCGCATCGCGTATCTGGGCGGCTACACTTGGAGCGTCAACAGCTGGATGGGGTCCTCATGGATCGGAAGATGAAGGCTGTGCTCATTCGAGCTTACGGCGACAATGACGTGATCCGGATCGAGGAGGTCGATCGGCCAGAACCGATGGCCGGCGAGGTGCTGGTCAAGGTGCGCGCCGCGGGCGTCAACCCGATCGACTGGAAGATCCGCAGCGGGGCCGGCGAGCGGCTGGGCATGAGGCTCCCCGTTCACATGGGCGGCGAGTTGGTCGGCACGATCGAGACGCTCGGCAACGACGTCGACAGCTTCGCGCCGGGCGATGCGATCTTCGGCATGGTCCACACCGGCGCCTTCGCCGAGTACGCGCTCGCCAAGGCGGCGGACGTGGTGCGTACGCCGTCGAACCTCGATGTCGTGCAGGCGGCGGCGCTACCGCTGGCCGGCTCCACTGCCTGGCAAGCGATCTTCGACGAAGCCGGCCTCGCCGCCGGGCAGCGGCTGCTGATCACCAACAGCTCGGGCGGCGTCGGCTCGCTCGCGGTGCAGTTCGCCAAGGCCAAGGGCGTCCACGTCACCGCCGTCGCCTCCGCGCGCAACGAGGCCTTCGTCCGCGAGCTCGGCGCAGACGAGGTCATCGATTACACTCGCCAGCCTTTCGAGCAGGCCGCCCACGACATGGACGTCGTCTTCGACACCGTCGGCGGCGACACGTTCCAGCGCGCGTTCCAGACGTTGAGGAAGGGTGGGTTCATGGTCACTGTGGTGGCTTTCCCCGATGGGGAGGCTGAGCGCTACGGCGTGCGGGTCGCAAGATCGTTCACGCGGCCGAGCGCTCGAAACCTCACGACGATCGTGGATCTTGTCGAAGCCGGAAAGGTGAGCCCGCACATCGACGCGGCGCTGCCCTTCGGCGAGATCAAGCAGGCGCTTGCTCTCTCCGAAAACGGCCGCGCTCGTGGCAAGATCGTCCTGGAGATAGAAGCCTGAATCGGCCCACATCAGCGACGAGAACGAAGATTAAGTAATCCAAAGACGAAAGGCCTTCAGTTAGCCATCGCCTCCGCGTAATTGTTGTGCGCCTGACGACCGGCGTATGCTGTTGGGTGGAAGTTGGGGTGCGTTGTTCGTTAATGCCCCTACTCTTTATGCGCCATAACAAGGCGATCAAGAAATCTGGCGGAGGCGGATGGGAATCGAACCCACCGACCGCGGTTGGCGGTCCGCTGGTTTTGAAGACCAGGAGGGCCACCAGACCCCGTTCGCCTCCGCCCTCCCGGCTATCAGGCCGACGCGCCGCGGCCAAGCACCCTGCGATCGCCCTCGCGGCGGGTGAACTGCACCGCGTCCAGGTGCTCGAGCAGGGGCACGCTGAACTTGCGCGAGACGCCGAGCGCGGCGCCGGCGTCCGACACCCGCACGCCTTCGCCCGCCAGCAGCGGTCGCAGCACGCGCCGGGCGTGCTCGATCGCCTCGCGGTGGAACACCACCTCGCGCTTCTGCACCCGGTCGTAGGTGCGCACCGCCAGGCCCGCGCGCACCAGCGCCTCGACCGCCGGCCGCACCACCCGGGGATCGCCGGCGGGCGCCTCGGGTGCGAGGCCGCCCTGGCGGAGCGCTTCGGCCAAGCCCGCGCACACCTCGCGCTCGGAACGCGCCCGCGCGGCATCGTTGAGCGTCCGCACCCGGCGGACCGAGGCCCCCTCGAAACGCAGGGCGCCCGCCGCGGCGAGGCGCTGCAGCAAGGCGCCCTGCACAGCCTCGCCGACCTCCGGCAGGCGTTCGGCCAGGCGCCGGCGCGGCAGGGCGTCGGGCTCGGCGCGCTCCACTTCGCGCAGGAGCCGGCCGCCGGCCGCCTCCCACGCCGCACGCGCGATCCAGAGGTCGCCCCGCAGCGCCACGGCGTCGGCGGCTCCGGCCAGCGCCGCCGCACGGGCGAGCCCGACGCCGGCCAGACGGGCCAGCCGCAGGGCGCCCACGCCTCGCGCCGCCGCGCGCGCCAGTTCCTGCCCGACGACCTGCGCCGCTTCGGCCCCGGCGAGCGCGCGCAGGCGCCTCAGCACCTCGGCGTTCCCGCGGCGCAGGCGGTGCGCCTCGGGATCGAGCACACGGCCACCACCCACCGTCGAGGCCGGCGATGCGAGGCGCAGGACGAAGCGCTCCCGCGCCGGCGCACACAGGGGCTGGGCGCCCTGCAGCTGGGCGAGGCCGACGGCGCCCGGAGCCAGGCGCTCACCCTCCAGCAGCCGCACGCGCACCGCGACCTCGGCCGTGCCGTGCAGGAGGACGAGCCGCGCCCCCCCGGCCACCCCCGGTCCGGTTGGCGCGGCGGTCAGCTCCACCGTCCACCAGGGCGAGACGGCCAGGAGGCCGGGCGGCGCAAGCGCGACGCCTCGGCCCGCCGCCGCCGGCTCCACGCCGCGCAGGTTCGCCGCCAGCCGCCCGCCGGGCTGCGCCGCCTCGACGGCGGCGCCGTGCGCCTGCAGGCCGCGTAGCCGCACGGGCGCGCCGGCCGGCATCAGCGCCATTTTGTCGCCCACCGCCAGCGCGCCGCGCCGCAACGTGCCCGTCGCCACCGTGCCGTGACCGGCGAGTGAGAAGGTGCGGTCCAGCGGCAGGTAGGCGAAGCCGTCGTCGGCCGCCGCGGGCGCGGCCAGGAGCGCCGTGGCCAGGGCGGCGCGCAGGGCGTCCAGCCCCTCTCCGCGTGGCGCGGACATAGCCACCGGAGCCCCGCTGACGATCCCGCGCTCGGCGAGAAGCGCCGCCACGGCCCCGCCGGCGAAGCCGAGGGTGGCGGGGTCCGCCAGGTCGGCCTTGGTCACCGCGACCACGGCGCGGCGCACGCCGAGGAGGGCGGCCACCTCCACGTGCTCCAGCGTCTGCGGCTTGATCCCCTCGTTGGCGGCCACCACCAGCAGCACCGCGTCCACCCCCGTGGCGCCGGAGACCATGGTGCGCACGAAGCGCTCGTGGCCGGGCATGTCGACGAGGTCGACCTCGAGCTCCGGCAGGACGAGGCGGGCGAAGCCCAGCGCGATGGAGACGCCGCGGCGTTTCTCCTCGGGCAGCCTGTCGGTGTCGACGCCGGTGAGCGCCTTCACCAGCGTGGTCTTGCCGTGGTCGACGTGGCCGATCACGCCCATCACCCGGCGCATCACGGGGCGGCGGCCCCCGCGGCGCCCGCGGCGGTGCGCACCGCGGCGGCCAGCGCCTCGACCTCCTCGTCGGCCACGGCGAAGAGGTCGAGCAGGAGGCGCCCGTCGGCGATGCGCCCGACGACCGCGGGGCGCCCGGTCCGCAGCCGCCGGGCCAGGTCGTCGACCGACAGCGCCGGATGCGTGACGGCGACCGCCCGGCTGGCGCAGGCCTCGCCGGGCAGCGCGCCGCCGCCGCCGAACGCCTCGGTGGCCACCACCTCGGCCTCGACCGCGCCCGCCAGGGCCCGCGCCAGCCGTTCCGCCCGCGCGGCGAGCGTCACCTCGTCCTGCGCCAGCATGCGCAGCACGGGGATCTCACGCGCGGCGAGATCGGGATCGCGGTGCAGGGCGAGCGTCGCCTCCAGCGCGGCGAGCGTGGCCTTGTCGAGCCGCACCGCGCGCAGCAGCGGATGGCGGCGCATCGGGTCGATCGCCGTGGCCCGGCCGGCCAGCACCCCCGCCTGCGGGCCGCCCATGAGCTTGTCGCCGCTGAAGGCCACGACGTCGGCCCCGGCGGCGAGCGAGTCCCGCACGGTCGGCTCGCGCCTGCGGTCAGGCCGGCGGTCGGGCCGGCGCAGGTCGCCCATCGCCCCCCCGCCCAGGTCGTGCATGAGGACGAGGCCGCGCGCCCGCGCCAGCTCGGCCAGCTCGGCCAGCCCCGCCTCGGCGGTGAAGCCGACCACCCGGAAATTGCTCTGGTGCACCTTGAGCAGCACGCGCGTGCGCTCGGTGACGGCGCCGGCGTAGTCGGCCAGGCGCGTCTTGTTGGTGCTTCCCACCTCCACCAGCCGGGCGCCGCCCTGGGCGATCACCTCGGGAATGCGGAAGCCGCCGCCGATCTCGACCAGCTCACCGCGGCTGACGATCACCTCGCCGCCCCCGCCGGCCAGCGCCGACAGCGCCAGGAGCACGGCCGCCGCCGCATTGTTCACCGCCAGCGCCGCTTCCGCGCCCGTGAGTTCGCACACGAGGGGCTCGACGCCCGCTGTGCGCGCGCCGCGGGCGCCGGCGTCCAGGTCGAACTCCAGATTGGCGTAGCCGGCCGCCACCTCGGCCATCGCCTCCACCGCGCGTCGCGCCAGGGGGGCGCGACCGAGATTGGTGTGGATCGCGATCCCGGTCGCGTTGATCACGCGCCGCAGCACCGGCGCGTCGTCGGCCGCCAGGCGCGACCTGGCCGCGGCGATGAGCTCCGCCTCCGACGGCGCCTCGCCCTCGCCGCGGTGCGCCCGCGCGCGCGCCTGCGCCAGGACGGCGCGCAGGGCGTCGGCGACGCGCGCGCCTGGGGGCTGGCCCGCCTGCGCCCAGCCTTCCAGCAGCCGGCCGACCGACGGCAGGGCGCGCAGCCGCGCAGCCGCCTCGCGGCGGACGATCTCGCTGGCTGAAGTGTCGACGCCGCCGTCCACGGGCCTTGGGCCTCCGCATCCCGCATCCGATATAGCGCGCCTGATGCTCGGCTGGACCCCGCTTAAATGACCGACGACGCGCCGCGCCTCACCGATGTGGCTCATGGCGGGGGGTGCGGATGCAAGCTGGCCCCCGCGGTCCTGGCCGACATCCTGCGGCGCACCCCGGCCGCGGCCGCCTTCCCCGATCTCCTGGTCGGGACCGAGACCGCCGACGACGCGGCGGTGTGGCGGCTGAACGCCACGCAGGCGCTGGTGGCCACCACCGACTTCTTCACCCCCGTGGTCGACGAGCCCTTCGACTTCGGGGCCATCGCCGCCACCAACGCGCTGTCCGACGTCTACGCCATGGGCGCGCGGCCGATCTTCGCGCTGGCGCTCGTCGGCATGCCTGTGGCCAAGCTCGCGCCCGAGATCATCGGCCGGATCCTGGAGGGGGGCGCCAGCGTCTGCGCCGCGGCGGGCGTCCCCATCGCCGGTGGCCACTCCATCGACAGCGCCGAGCCGATCTACGGCCTGGTCGCGCTCGGCCTCGTGCATCCCGACAAGCTGCTCAGGAACCGGACGGCGCAGGCGGGCGACGTGCTGATCCTCACCAAGGGGCTGGGCGTGGGGGTGTTCTCGGCGGCGCTGAAGCAGGGGCGCCTCGACGCGGCCGGCTACGCGACCCTGCTGGACTCGACCACCCGCCTCAACGCCATCGGCGCCGAACTGGCCGACGTGGGGGGCGTGCATGCGATGACTGACGTCACGGGCTTCGGCCTCCTCGGCCACGCGCTGGAGATGGCGCGCGGCGCCGGCCTCGGCGTGGAGATCGACGCGGCGGCCGCGCCGATCCTGGCGGGGGCGGAGGTGCTGGCGCGCGACGGCGTGCGCACCGGCGCGGCGGGGCGCAACTGGGAGAGCTACGGCGCGGCCGTCGCCCTGCCTGACGGCTTCGCTCCGTGGCGGCGCGATCTCCTGTGCGATCCGCAGACCTCCGGGGGCCTGCTCGTCTGCGTCGCGCAGGCGGGCGCGGGCGCGGTGCTGGCGCAGGTGCGCGCGGCGGGTTTCGCGCAGGCGGCGAGGGTGGGGCGCATGATCGAGGGCGCGCCTATGGTGCGCGTGCGCGGCTGAGGTGACGCGCCCCGCCACCCGCGCTAGACCCGGCGCCAGGGACCGAGACGCCAGCCAAGGGGCCGCATGAGCCGCAAGATCTTCCCGGACGCGAAGGCCGCGCTCGAGGGCCTGCTGTTCGACGGCATGACCTTGATGTCGGGCGGCTTCGGCCTCTCCGGCAACCCCGAGAACCTGATCCCGGCCGTGCGCGAGAGCGGGGTGAAGGACCTCGTGGTGATCTCCAACAACTGCGGGGCCGACAATTTCGGCCTGTGGGTGCTGCTGAACGCCGGCCAGATCCGCAAGATGATCTCGTCCTACGTGGGCGAGAACAAGCTGTTCGCCGAACTCTACCTCTCGGGCGAGCTGGAGCTGGAGCTGAACCCCCAGGGCACGCTGGCCGAGCGCATCCGCGCTGGCGGTGCGGGCATCCCGGCCTTCTTCACCAGGACCGGCGTCGGCACGGTGGTCGCCGAGGGCAAGCCCACCCAGGCGTTCGACGGCGAGACCTATGTGATGGAGCGCTGGTTGCGCGCCGACGTGTCGCTGGTCAAGGCGTGGAAGGCCGACCCGGAGGGCAACCTCGTCTATCGCAAAACTTCGCGGAACTTCAATCCGATGATGGCCACCGCCGGCAAGATGTGCGTGGCCGAGGTGGAGGAGATCGTGGGCCCCGGAGAACTTGACCCGGATTGCATCCACACGCCGGGCATCTACGTCGATCGGCTGATCCAGGGCGCGCGCTACGACAAGCACATCGAGCAGCGCACCACCCGCAAGCGCGCCGACCCGGCCACGCCCGCCGGCACGGGCGAGGAGGTCTGAAGCCCATGCCCTGGACCCGCGACCAGATGGCCGCCCGCGCGGCGCGCGAACTGAAGGATGGCTTCTACGTCAACCTCGGCATCGGCATCCCGACGCTGGTGGCCAACTCCGTGCCCGCCGGCGTGAACGTGACGCTGCAGAGCGAGAACGGCATGCTCGGCATCGGCCCCTTCCCGTATGACGACGAGGTCGATCCCGATCTGATCAACGCCGGCAAGCAGACCGTCACCGCGCTCCCGACCACGAGCTTCTTCAGCTCGGCCGACAGCTTCGCCATGATCCGCGGCGGCCATATCGACTTGGCCATCCTGGGCGCCATGCAGGTGAGCGAGCGCGGCGATCTCGCTAATTGGACGGTGCCCGGCAAGATGATCAAGGGCATGGGCGGCGCCATGGACCTGGTGGCCGGCGTCAAGCGCGTAGTCGTGGTGATGGAGCACACCGACAAGGCCGGAAACCCCAAGCTGCTCCACGCCTGCGACTTGCCGCTGACTGGCGCCGGGGTGGTCGACCTCGTCATCACCGACCTCGCCGTCTTCACTATCGACCGGCACGGCGGAGGCGTGACGTTGAGCGAACTCGCGCCGGGGGTAGGCCCCGACGAGGTGCGGGCCAAGACCCAGGCCGACTACCGCGAGACTGCGGCGGCTACGGCCTAAGCCTGCGGCATCAGGTCGGGCGCCGCACGGCCGCCTCGTCGCGCTGCAATCCGCCGAGCGCCGCGGCGGCGCCCGCGGCGAAAGCGCCAAGAAAGAGCCCAATCGCGCCGAAGAGCGCGGCCTGAGCCGCTATATGGGCGGCGCGGTCGGCCTGAGCGACGATGGTCGACGTCGGGCCGCCGGCGGACGGCATGGGAATGGCCATCGAGGCGTCCGCCATAGCGGCGGCGTAGGGCGCCAGGACCGTGGCCGTGAGCGCCACCCCTACGAGGGTGCTCAGCGCCCAAACCAGCAGCCCGTGGGCTGTGTCGCGGAAGTGCGTCTCGTCGGCGTGCACGCCGTACCAGTGGGTGCGCAGCCGGCCAGCGACGTAGCCGCCCAGCGCCAGCGCCGCCACGCCGGCCGCGATCGCCCATGCACCCGAGGCGGGATCGAAACCGGCGAGCGAGGCGCGCGTCTGCAGCCATGGCGAGGCCATGGACAAGCCGAAGGCGGCGCCCGCCACGTCGAGTGTGAAGGCGGTGGCCAACGTCGTCGCCGCGCCGGCGGCCACCGCGGTCCAGGAAACGGCGGGGAGCGCATGGCCGCCGGTCGTGGCGGGATCGTCGCGATCGAGGCTCATCGTGCGCGCTCAGAAATGATGGGTGCAGAGGGCGAGCAACAGGATCACCGGCACCGGCACCCCGACGAAGAACAGAAGAATGGATCGCATGGCCGCCTCCCTGCAAGCCGCCTCCCGGGCGACTCAAGCTTTGCGGGAAACGGCTACGGTTTTGTTATGTTCCGGTGTTCAGCGCGCCAACCTGCCGTCGCTCAAGGCCTGCGGCTCGAAGCGGAACAGGCGCTCGGGGTCTGGGCCATGAACGTCGCGCGCCACCTCCGCCGGCGCCGCCTGGTTCAGGATGTGGTGGATGACGTCGCGGCGAAGGTGTGGCTTGTCGTCGCCGTGAACGCACCACCAGGGAGCGACCGCGGTCGAGGTGCGCGTCAGCATCACGTCGCGGGCCTCGGTGTAGGCGTTCCACTTGGCCTGGGCGACCTTGTCCATCTCGCTGACCTTGAGCGCCTTGAGCGGGTCGGTGCGTCGCGCCTGCAGGCGGCGCTCCTGCTCGTCCTTGGAGATGTCGATCCACACCTTGAGGAGGCGGATGCCGCTCTCCACCAGCATGCGCTCGAAGTCGGGCGCGTCGCGCAGGAACTCCGCCTGCTCGGCCTCGGTGGAAAAGCCCATCACCACCTCGACGCCCGCCCGGTTGTACCAGGATCGGTTGAAAATGACGAACTCACCCGCCGCCGGCAGGTGCGCCACATAGCGTTGCAGGAACCACTGCCCCCGCTCCCGGTCCGAAGGCTTGGGCAGGGCCACCACCCGCGTTGCCCGTGGCGAGAGATGGGCTGTGATCCGCTTGATCGTCCCGTCCTTGCCGGCGCCGTCGCGCCCCTCCAGCACCAGCACCAGCCGCTCGCCCGACGCCTGCATCGCCTGCTGCATGTTCACGAGCCCGAGTTGCAGCCGCTGCAACTTTGAAAGCTCCGACGGGTCGTCGTGCGCGTGCGGCATAGGTCGAAATCTCCCGGGAAGGAGCCCTCTCTAGCACGCGCACCACGCCCGCCGACCCCGCACCGTCGCCCAGGCGGCGAGCGGGGTGGCGCCCATGCTCAGTCCTCATCGATCTCGGGCGAACCCAGCAGCTCCTCGGCGATCATCCCAGAGTTCTTGCGCACGGCGGTTTCGATCTCTCGCGCCATGTCTGGATTGTTCTTCAGAAACTCGCGCGCATTCTCGCGCCCCTGCCCGATGCGCGTCGAGTTGTAGGAGAACCACGAGCCGGATTTCTCAACGATTCCGCCCTTGACACCCAAGTCAATGATCTCTCCGATCTTCGAGACACCTTCTCCATACATAATGTCGAACTCGACCTCGCGGAACGGCGGGGCCACCTTGTTCTTGACCACCTTCACTCGAACATTGTTGCCAACCACCTCGTCCCGACTCTTGATCGAACCGGTACGGCGAATGTCCAGCCTCACCGAGGCATAGAATTTCAACGCGTTGCCGCCGGTAGTGGTCTCCGGACTGCCATACATCACCCCGATCTTCATTCGGATCTGATTGATGAAAATTACGATGGTCCTGGACTTGGAGATCGAGGCGGTGAGCTTGCGCAGCGCTTGGCTCATCAGGCGCGCCTGCAGCCCGGGCAGGCTGTCGCCCATCTCCCCCTCGATCTCGGCCTTGGGCGTCAGCGCCGCCACCGAGTCGATGACGATCACGTCCACCGCCCCCGAGCGCACCAGGGTGTCGGTGATCTCCAGCGCCTGCTCGCCCGTGTCGGGCTGGGAGACCAGAAGATCGTCCAGGTTTACGCCAAGCTTGCCGGCGTAGGAGGGATCAAGCGCGTGCTCGGCGTCCACGAAGGCGGCGGTGCCGCCGGCTTTCTGCGCCTCCGCCACGATGTGCAGGGCGAGCGTCGTCTTGCCCGACGACTCGGGCCCAAAGATCTCGATCACCCGTCCCTTGGGGACGCCGCCTACGCCCAGCGCCAAGTCCAGACCCAAGGATCCCGTGGAGATCACCTCGATCTCCAGCTTGGACTGGCTGCCCAGCCGCATGACCGAGCCCTTCCCGAAGGCCCGGTCAATCTGAGAGAGCGCGGCCTCGAGCGCACGCTGCTTGTCGCCGTCTTCCTTGCCCACGAGCCTCAAAGCCACCTGATTCATCGTTCCGCCCTTCCCTGTGCCACGATTCCGAGGCGTCCGGGGATGTGATCTTCCTCGGGCGCGGCTCCCGCCGACGCCGGGATTTGTGCACCTTTCGTTCTCGTTGGCAAGATGTTCCTTTCGAGCGCGGCGGCGCGGCGCAGGGCCCGGTCGGCGCGCGCGTTCAGAACTTCTTCGACACGCCCACGTAGCCTTGCACGCCGGGGGTGTAGCGGTTGAGGCCGAAGTTGAGGCCGGCGTCCAGCTGCAGGAAGTTCGTGACGCCCCAAGCCAGGGCCACGTCGGCTGAATACTGGTCGATCTCGCCCGCGGGGTCGTAGTTCCAGTCGCCGAAGATTTCGCCGGAGATGGTGACGCTGTCGGGTAGGCTGTAGTTCAGGCTGCCCACCTCGATGTGATTGAGGTGGCGCCCGTCGCCCGCACTGTCCTCAAAGGCGTCGAGCTCGGGAGAGAGCGCCAGGCTCAGCTTGTCGGTGATCTTGTAGCTGATCGCCGCCACCGCACCGCCTTCCCAGGCCCCGTCGCCGATCCCGGAGCGCGCCGTAGGCGCCTTGACATAGGGGACGATGCTGAACGCGAACCTGCCGTCCGCACTGTTATAGGCGGCGTACTTGGCCCGCAGGTAGAGGTCGCCGACACCTCCCTCCACATCGACCCCAGCCGAACCGGACCTCGTGCGCACGAACTCGTACGGCGCGATGTTCACCTCGATGTCTAGGCTCTTGCTCACCCCATACTTGAGCGTGGGGTTGGTGACGAGGTAGGTGTCGGTCGACACCCCGTCCAGCCGCAGGAACGTGCCGCTGAACACGTCGCTCTCCACCTGGAACGTACCGACCTCGGCGGTGCAGGTGGAGGTGCCCTTGGTGGGCCGGTCCGTGCAGATCGGGGCCTCGCCGGGGGCCGGCCCAGCCTGCGCGTGCGCCAGGACCGGCGGCGCAACGGCGACGACGGCGGCCGCAAAGGCGGCCAGAAGGGTTGGCAAGCGGGTCATGACGTCTATTCGACGCTCGCGCGCGCCGCGTCGAGCGCCAGCTTCGCCTTAACGGACATCGCCGCCTGAATTGCTGATGCGTCGCCCCGTCCTGGCCTCAGGGGGCGTGGTCCAGGCAAACTGCGCAGCGGCGGTCCGATCCAATGGATGCTCCTCGACGTGCAGATCTGGCGTGCGTCGGCGCCGGTTCGTAGCCGCTAGGCTGGGATCGACGGCCCGGACACCCGGGGCGGCTCGTGGGGGATCAGCATGCGCGCCACCCGGTAGCAGTCGTCCACATGACTGTTGCCCAGCATGCGCATGGCGGTGAAGCTGATGCCTGCGGCGACGGCGGAGCCCAGCAGGGGCACGAACTTGGCCGCCGTCCTCGCGGTGATCCGCACACCCACCCTCTTGAGCACCATGACGAGCAGGTCCTTGGTCATCGTCTTGCCGATGAGGGCGCTGCCCAGCCGCGTCGCCGACCCCAGCACGGCGCCCTGCACGCCCGGGGGAAGCGCCTCGATCTGCTCCGGCGCGAGGCCGAAGCGCCGGTTGATCAGCGGGATCATCTCCATGAGGATGCCGACGTCGGCGAAGACGTCGGGCCCGGGCACCGGGATCGCGGAGACCGCGGCCGAAGCCGCCGAGCGGGTGGTGACGAGCTTGCGGCAACTTGCGCGGATTGCGTCGAGCTCGCCCAGCGTCCTCGGCGTCATGGACCTTCCTCCGCCAGCTGCGACGACCGCCGTCTCGCTACGCCGATTTTCCCCCCGGTCCAACCGCGCGCCTCAGAAGGCGATTTCGCTGACCACGCCCGGATCGTCGTGCAGGCGAACGAAGAGCCGACCGTCTCGGGGGCGAGGAACAGACACCGTCTGCGCCGTGTAGCCGTCGCTGACGGGCACGGCGTCGTCAAAGGCCGCGTCGCTGGAGACCGCTTCGATCAGGAACAAGTCGTCGCCGCTGAGCCGGCACCGCCGCTCGCCTGCAGCGGGGCACGCCAGTCCTCGCAGTTTCGGCAGCCGCACCAGGGTGGCCAACGGCCGCCAGTCGCCTGCTGCGCCGCCCTGAAGCACCCGGTATCGCAGCGGACCGAATGTCGAGGGCCCGAACGCCTCGCCAGTGTCCAGCGCGGCCACCAGAACCTGGGGGTCCGCCTCGGTGAGACCGTTCGCCAGCGTCAACGTGGCGGCGCCCGCGCCGTTCAGCGTGGCGACCTCGACCGACTCGCCGCCCGTGAACCGCGTCGCACCATCGGCGCGCAACGAGAAGGTCAGCAGCGCCCCGCGAGGCGCCTCGGTCGCGGCGCCGAGCTTGAAGGGCGCGGGCGGAGGCGGCGCCTGGCTCAGGCCGATCAACGCCGCCTGCGGACGCGCGGCGTCGACCGTGCCCTTGACGCGCAGGGTCCGCCCATCCCTGAGCACGACCTTGGCGACCGCGGACCGGCCGACTGGCAGCTTCACCGCAGCCGCCGGATCGATGGCGGTCAGCGCCAGCGCATCGGCGCCGTCGCGCGCCTCCAGCGCGCGCGGCGCGAAGTCCACGCCCGCGAAGGCGAGGCTCGCCACCTCGTCGAGGCGCGCGCCCGTCAGCACGGCGTCCGCGTCTCCAGCATGGAGGGTGAAGCGCTCCAGGTGCGCAGCCTGGCTGAGCACCTGCACCGGTACGACGTCAGCGTCCTCGCGGCCGTATCGGGCGACGCGCAGGGACGCCGGCCCCGGGCCTACGTCCGCCAGCGGCGCGGTGACGACGACGGAGTCGGCGCCCGCCGGCTTCCAGGCGACGGTGCGGAGCTCGCCGGAAGGCGTCTGCAGAGCGATCTCGCACACGCAAGCGGCGGACCCGCCCTCCAGCTTCACCGCATCGGCGCGCCCCGCGACAAGCGACTGCCGGTCCGCCTCCGCGAGCCGCCAGGGCGCGGCCTGCGAGGCCTGCAGGCGGAAGGCGGGGCCATCGAAAGTGGCGAAGCCCCAATAGCCGTGCAGCGCGCCCTCGACCCGACCGGTCAGCTTGGCCGCAGCGACCGCCTTGGGATCGATCACCAGGCCGCCTTTTGCGGCTTCGGCCGTTACGGGAAGGTCGACGGTCGCACCGTCCTTCGCTGTCGCGCGCAGCACCATGTCGTGGGCGTAGCCGGTTGCGTAGACGAGGGGTGCGCCCTCCACCGGCAGCACGAGGTCAGGCCGGGCGACGCAGTAGGCGCCCGCCGGATCCACGGCGCGCAGCGGCGGCGACTGCGGCGGCTCCACCGGCGGCAAGGCCGCCACGATCACCGATCGCGGGTTCTGGAACGAGGGGGGCGCGTTGAGCACCAGCGCCAGCCGGTCGCCGCTCGTCCGGCCGAGCGCCGGGATGTACTGGAACTGCGCGGTGCGGAAGGACTGCAGGATGCGCGCGATATCGAACGCCGCACCGATGTAGGGGCTCGAGACGCCGTAGCCCGCGGCCGGCGAGGCGCCGAGCTGGAAGGCGAGGTCGGCCGACGGGCCCGAGGTCAGCGCCTCGACGATGGAGCGGCTGTGGCCGTCGTTGAGAATCAGCGCGTCCTGGCCCTGCATCAGGCAGGCGGCCTGCAGGTCCGGGGCGCGCTGGAAGCAGTCGGTGTTCAGCTTGATGGTGAGGCTGCGGGCGAGAAGCGGCGAAACCGTCTTCAGCTGTCCCGGGTCGTCCGCTGCGCTGAGGCTGAGCCCCGACAGGAAGGCGTCCAGGCGCGCGCGGTCCAACGACGCCTGGTTCAGATCTTGGGTGGCGCGCACGAAGGCGCCGGGGCGGCCCCGCACAGCGCCCACCAGGGTGTTGAAGTCGCCCCCGGTCTGCGGGGCGAGAAACACGATCGCCTGCTGGGCCCCCGCCGGCACCTTGACGTTCAAGCCGTCCCGACCCTTCGGCGTCCAGGTCTGCGCCCGGAAGAACCAGGATTTTGGCGGTGGGTTGGTCGCGCCTCGCAGGAAGCCGGCGACCAGCAGGTAATGCACCGACTGGCTGGCCGGCAGGTCGGCCTTGATGGAGAGCTGGTCGCCTTCACTCAGGTTGGGGGTCTCGGCGATCGGCAGGGTCACGCCCGCGTGGCTTATGCTGACCTGGAGGGTGGGGCCGACGAGATCGAAGGCGGGCGGATCGGCCCTCGCCACGCCGACGGCGGTCGCGCAGGCGCACCCGATAGCAGCGGCAATCGACATTGATCGCAGGCTCAACGACCACCTCCGGAGAAGCCGTCCGCGCGGCCGTCAGCCGTTTCAAAAGACGCCAAAACGCGGCTGGGTGCGAGCGCTTCGCGCCGCAGCGACGCCGCTTACGCATCGAGCGTGTGACCGTGTCGATCAGCGCGCGCCGGCGTCGCCGAGCATCAGCCTGGGAAGGGGCTCCGCGTCAGCGAAGACGCGGCGCCCACAGCCCTCGGATAGGGATTGGCCTCAGCTCGAACGGTCTTCGGTGATCAGCGAGATGTGGAAGAAGCCGCCGTCCTGCAGGGCGTTCAGCACCGACATGAAGCTCGAATACTTCACCTCGTTGTCGGCGCGGATGTAGACCGTCTCCTCCTGCGGGTGCGGGCTGGCGAGCGCGCGGGTCACGTCCCCGCCGAGCGCCGCGAGCGTGGTGTGCTGCGGGCCGATGAAGAGGTCGCCCGAGCGCTGCACCGAGATGACGGTGGGAGGCTTGGGCTTCTGCATGCTGGCGGGCGGCGGCGTCGCCGGCGGCAGGTCGAGCTTGATGGACACGGTGGCCAAGGGCGCGGCAACCATGAAGATGATGAGCAGCACCAGCATGACGTCCACCATGGGCGTCACGTTCATGTCCGCCGAGGTGCCCAGCGAGTAACGCGATCCGCCGCTGGGCGAGGAGAGCTTTGCAGCCATTCAGGGGTCTCCAAGCGCCCGCGCAGGTCGTGGCGGGCGACGATCGGGAGCGAGCTTTGCCCGCGATGGCCGCTCAAGTAAAGCCGACTCCGCGCCCGCCGCCGCCCCATGGCCCCATGCCCGAACCGATCGCACAGCCCGACCCCATGCACCTCGGCGCCTACGTCGTGGCCGCCCTGTGGGCGCGCGACGGCTGGGCGCTGGCCCTGGCCGACGGCGCGGTCCGCTTCGAGCACGGGTCGATCTGCGAGGCGCACGACGGCGCGGCGCTGTGCATGGCGCCCCATCCCTCCGGCGAGGGGGTGGTGACCGGCGGGGACGACGGCCGGCTCGTCTGGTCGCGTCCCGGCGGCGAAGCCGGGGTGGAGCTGGCCGCGCTCGGCGGCCGCTGGGTCGACGCGGTCGCCGCGCATCCGGCCTCCGGCCTGATCGCCTTCGCCTCGGGGCGCGAGGTGCACGTGTGCGACGCCGCCGATCCCGGCTTCCGACGCCGCTTCGCCCACGAGCGCGCGGTGAGCGCCCTGGCCTTCGATCCCAAGGGCCGGCGCCTCGCCGCCGCCACCTACGGCGGGGTGAAGCTCTGGTATGCGCGGGTGGAGAGCCAGACGCCCGGCGCCCTCGCCTGGGCCGGCAGCCACACCGGCGTGTGGTGGAGCCCCGATGGGCGCTTCGTGGTCAGCGCCATGCAGGAGAACGACCTGCACGGCTGGCGCGTGGCCGACGCCCGGGACATGCGCATGTCGGGCTACCCCTCGAAAGTGCGCTCAGCCGCCTTCCTGGCCAAGGGCGCCCTCCTCGCCACCGCCGGCGCCGCCGGCGCGGTCTGCTGGCCGTTCGCCGGCGCGAACGGGCCCATGGGCAAGGACGCCGTCGAGATCGGCGCCGACGAGGCGGAGGCGGCTGCCGAGCGCCGCCCTCCCCTCGTGACCCGTGTGGCGGGCGCGGGCGACGGCCTGCGGCTGGTGGCCGGGCGCGACGACGGGCAGGTGTGGGTCGCCGAGCTGCAGGGCTCGCGCCGCAGCGTGCTCCGCCCGGCGAGCGGGGCGCCGATCACCGCGCTCACCGTCTCGCCGGGGGGCGAGCACGCGGTCTGGGGCGACGAGGGCGGCGGCGCGGGCGTGCTGGCCCTTGGCTGACGCCGCCCCGCCCGGCCGGCCGCGACGGGGGCGCTGGCGCGCGCGCCTGGGCGCGGTCGTGCTCTTCGCCGTGCTGCTGCCGCCGGCGCAGGTCGCGGTCACGCGCCTCGTGCCGCCGCCGCCCACCGCGCTGATGCTGATCCGGCTGGCGCAGGGGCGGGGCTACGACCAGCGCTGGCGACCGCTCTCCGCCATCTCGCCCGCCCTGGCGCGGGCGGTGGTGGCCGCGGAGGACGCGCGCTTCTGCGAGCACGACGGCTTCGACTGGGAGGCGCTGCGCGAGGCGGCGGCGCGCAACGCCGAAGGCGGGCGGCTGCGCGGGGGCTCCACCATCAGCCAGCAGACCGCCAAGAACGTCTTTCTGTGGCCGTCGCGCGACTACCTGCGCAAGGGGCTGGAGGCCGGCTACACCGTGCTGATCGAGACGCTGTGGGGCAAGCGGCGCATCCTCGAGGTCTACCTCAACGTGGTGGAGTGGGGGCCGGGCGTGTACGGCGCGGAGGCGGCCGCGCAGCGCGACTTCCACGAGGGCGCCGACAGGCTGACGCCGGCGCAGGCGGCGCGGCTGGCGGCGGTGCTGCCCTCGCCGTTGCGGTGGTCGGCCCGGCGCCCGGGGGGCGGCGTGCGCCGGCGTGCGGGGCGCATAGGGGCGAACGCCCGCATCGTGGCGCAGGACGATCTGGCGGCCTGCGCCGGCGCGTGAACCTCAGCCCGCCCGCGCCGTGACGGCGCTCGAGGGCGAGGCGCACGGCGCGACCAGTCGACGGACCGCATCGAGCAGGCGCTCGGCGGTGACCGGCTTGGAGAGGTGCTCGTCGGCGCCGGCGGCCCGGCTGGCGGCCACCTGCTCGGCGCCGGCGTTGGCGGTCAGCGCCAGCACCGGCGTGCGCCGCGCGCCCGAGGCCGACTCGCGCGAGCGCAGTTCGCGCGTCGCGCTCAGCCCGTCGAGCACGGGCATCTGCACATCCATGAGCACGAGGTCGAAGCTCTGCTGGGCCAGGGCCTCCAGCGCCTGCGCGCCGTCGACCACGCTGGTCAGCTCGACGCCCGCACCCGCCAGGATCAGCTCCACCACGCGCCGGTTCACCGGATGGTCCTCCGCCAGCAGCACCCGTGCAGGCGCGGCGCGCGGCGCTGGCGGCGCAGGCAGGGCCGCAGGGGTCACGGACGCCTCCTGCGACAGGGCGAGCGGCAGGCGCAGGGTGAAGGTCGAGCCCGCGCCCGGCGTCGAGCGGGCGTCGAGCCCGCCGCCCATGCGCTGCGCCAGGCTGCGCGAGATGGCCAGGCCCAGGCCCGTGCCGCCGTAGCGCCGGGTGATGGAGCCGTCGGCCTGCTCGAAGCGCTCGAACAGGCGCGCCTTGGCGGCGTCGTCGAAGCCTATGCCGGTGTCCTGCACCTCGAACACCACCTCTTCGCCCTCCAGCCGCGCCGACAACGACACGCGCCCGTGCTCGGTGAACTTGATGGCGTTGGACAGGAGGTTGGTGAGTATCTGGCGCAGCCGCGTCTCGTCCACCATCCGCGGCGCGGCCAGCTCGGCGGCGGCGACGCAGTCGAAACGCAGGCTCCTGTCGCGGGCCCGCCACTGGAACAGCGTGCCGATCCCGCGCACGAGGCCCGCCACGTCCACCGGCTCGGGCTGGAGCGAGAAGGCCTGGCTCTCGATCTTGGCCAGGTCGAGCACGTCGCTTAGCAGGCGCTCGAGCGAGCGGGCGGAGGTCTCGATCAGCCCGATCATCTCCTGCTGGTCGGCGTCGAGCCCGGTGCGCGAGAGCGCTCCGGCGACGCCCAGGACGCCGTTCAGCGGCGTGCGCAGCTCGTGGCTCATGTTGGCCAGGAATTCGCTCTTGGCCCGGCTGGCGGCCTCGGCCTCCTGGGCGGCGCGCTGGCCGGCCAGCTCCACCTGCTTGATGGCGGTGACGTCGTGGACGACGCCGATCACGCGCGGCGCCCCATCCTCCGGCCCGGCCCGCAGCTCGGCGGAAGCCGCGACCCACGTCTCGCCGCCGTCCAGCCGGTGAATGCGGTACTCCACGGCGTAGGGTTCGCCCTCGTGAACGTGCCGACGCCACGCCTCGCGCGCGGCGGGGCGGTCTTCGGGGTGGACCCCCATCATGAGGTCGCCGTTCCAGGCCTCGATCGCCGGCTGGCCGCCGAAGATGTGCTCCACCGCCCCCGTGACGACGACGCCGCGGCCCGGCTCGAGCTCCCAGACCACGCTGTCGGAGATGTCGAGCGCCATCTGCAAACGCGATTCCGAACGCTCCGCGTCCAGCCGGGCCCGAACGAGCTCGTCCACGTCGCACATGACGCCGATCACCCGCGCCGGACGCCCGTCCGCCGCGGGCCTGACCTTGGAGGTGGCCGCCACCCAGAGTTCGCCCACGCCGTCGACGCGGGCGACGCGGAATTGCACCGCGTAGGGCGCACCGTGTTCCACGTGATGGCGCCACGCCTCGCGCACGGCCGGCCGATCGGCTTCGCAGACGGCCAGGAAGGGATCGCCCGCGAGCGCTGCGCGATCGGGCGCGCCTCCGAAGATCCGCTCCACGGCGCCGTAGGCGTGGAGATCGCCGCCTTGCGAGTCGATCTCCCAGACCATCGTATTGGAGATGTCGAGGGCCAGCTCCAGCCGCTCCTCGGAGCGCTCCGCGGCGAACCGCGCCTCGACCAGTTCGGTCACGTCCAGGCTCGTTATGCTGAGGCCCGCGAGGACGCCGTCGCCGTCGCGCCAAGGCAGCGACTCGTATCGCCAGTACCGCATGCCGCCGCCGGGACCGGGAAAGGCGGTCTCGCCGCGGTCGGCGTCTCCGGCGAGCACCCGGTCGAACGCCTCCTGGAATCGCTTGGTGCCGGGAAGAAGCTCGAAAAGGTGGCGTCCCAGCGGACTGGGCGCGGAGGGGCCGAGGTAGTCCAGTATCCATTGGCGGCTGCAGCGGCGCACGCGCAGGTCGCGGTCGAGGAAGACAAGGGCGACGGGCACTTCCAGAACGGTGTCGCGCTCGCGCTGGGCCTCGCGCCGGGCGGTGTCGGCGGCGAGGAGGGCGTCGTGGCTCAGGCGCAGCTCCAGCGCATCGCCCACCATGGCGGCGATCTCGGACAGCTGAAGAGCCAGCGAGGCGTCGTACGCGCGCGGCTTGGCGGCATGGACGCACAGGGCGCCCAAGCTGCGCCCCCCGGCGCGCACGGGAACCCCGGCGTAGAACCGCACGCCCTTAGGCGCGGTGACCAAGGGACTGTCGCGGAAACGAGGATCGCGCCGAGCGTCCTGGCACCAGAGCACGTCGTCCTCGAGAATGGTGTGGGCGCATAGCGCCGCCTCACGCGGTCCGCGGGCGCACGGGCCCTCGCTAGAACAGCCATCGGCTGCGACGACCTGCTCGTCGCCGGTGATGAGGGTGACGCTGGCCTGCGCGCCCGGAAAGGCGAAGCGCACCAGCCTGGCCGCACGATCAAAGGCGCCGAGCGGCAGCGGTCGCTCCGCGTCCGGGTCGAAGCCCAGGAACTGCAGCACCGCCAGACGCTCGGCCTCGTCGGGCGGGATCGCCGCTGCAGGCACCTAGGTCTCCTCGCCTCGCCTCGCCTCGGTCGTGAACCTCGCCTCAGAGCATGAAGAAACGTTGAGCGCCGCGGCGATCAGGCGAGCCGGATCTCGCGCAGCCGCTCCTGCAGGAAGTCGTGGGCGGTGATCGGCGCGAGCGGCGCCGGGCGCCCCGGCCCGATGGTGGAGGGCAGCGCCTTGATGCAAAAGTCCGAAGCGAAGTGGAGGAAGAAGGGCGTGGAGTAGCGCGCCACGCCGCGCCGCTCGGGGGCCGGATTGACCACGCGATGGCTGGTGGAGGGCAGGACGCCGTTGGTCAGGCGCTGCAGCATGTCGCCGATGTTGACCACGATCGAGCCCGCAGGCGGGTTCACCGCCAGCCACTCGCCGGTGTCTTTGTCGAGGAGCTGCAGGCCGCCCTCCTCCGCGCCCAGGAGCAGTGTGATGACGTTGATGTCCTCGTGAGCCGCTGCGCGCACGCCTTCACCGGTTCCATCGGTCGGCGGATAGTGCAGCAGCCGCAGGATGCTGTTGCCGTGCTCCACCGGGCCCGCGAACCAGTCGTCGGGAAGCTTGAGGTGGCGCGCGACGGCCGCCAGCACGTGGGCGCCCATGTCGTCCAGCCCGGCGTAGAGCGCGCTCAAGTGGCGCCTGAAGCCGGGGACCTCGGCGTCGGGCCACACGTTGGCGGGCATGTGGTCTTCGAAGCGGTGCCCGGCGGGCAGGTCGCGCCCCACGTGCCAGAACTCCTTGAGGTCGAAGTGCTCAGCGCCCTTCGCGGTCTCCACGCCGAAGGGGGTGTAGCCGCGCTGACCGCGGCCGTTCGGCGGGCGGTGGCGCAGCTTCTCCTCGACGGGCAGGGCGAAGAATGCGCGCGCGTCGGCGAGGGCGTCGGCGATCTCTCGCGCCGCGATCGGGTGGCCGTCGATGACCGCGAAGCCGTAGCGCTCGAAGGAGGCGCCGAGGTCGCGGGCGAAGCGGTCGGGATCTCCCGCGTGGAGGCGGAAGGAGACGGGCTGGATCGACATGATCGGCCTTCTACCCCCGCGCCACGAGGCGCGGGAAGAGCCGGCGCCTCAGTGCGCGCCTGCCGCCGTCTTCGCGCCCTTGGGCGGCCGAGGCGCCAGCCAGATCGAGGCGGCCGCGGCGAACAGCATGAACGAGATGATGAAGAACATCTTGTCCGTCGCCAGCATCACCGCCTGCGTCTGCACGATCCCCTCGAACTGGCGCGCCGCCTGCGCCGCGGAAAGGCCGGTGCGCTGCAGCGCGTCCAGCGCCTGCTGGAACTGGCCGGGCTGGTTGAGCAGCGCCACGCGAGCACTGCTGGCCGAGTCGTCCCAGGCGGTGGTGGAGAGCGACACCGCAAAGGCGCCGGCCGTGGTGCGCACGAACGACAGCAGGCCCGCCCCGCTGGCCGTCTCGTCCGGCGGGAGGGAACCGGTGCCCAGCGTCATCAGCGGGATGAAGAAGAACGGGATCCCCAGGCCCTGCAGGAAGGTAGGCAGGATCAGCACGCTGAACGGCACTTCAGTGTTGAAGTGGCTGCGCCACAGCATCATCGCGGCCATCCACGAGATGCCGAAGGTGATCAACATCCGCGGGTCCACCTTACCTACGATGCGACCGACGATCGGCGAGAATACGATCGCCAGTATGCCGCCGAAAGCGGTCGCCCTCCCCGCCCAGGTGGCCGTGTAGTTCAGATTGGTCTGCAGCCACAGCGGCAGCAGCACGTTGGCCGCGAAGAAGCCCGCGTACGACAGGCCCAGCACCGTGCACGCCGTGGCGAAGCTTCGGTGTCGGAACACGCGCAGGTTCACGATCGGGTCGGCCGCGGTCAGCTCCCAGATCATGAAGGCCGCAAAGCCCACCACGGCCACCACGCACAGGGTGACGATCAGCGGCGAGGCGAACCAGTCGAGCTCCTTGCCCTTGTCGAGCATGATCTGCATCGCGCTGATCCACACCACGAGCAGCCCCAGCCCCACGCTGTCGACCTTGGCGGCGACGCCGACCGTCTCCTTCGGCTTGAGCAGGCGCCGGGCGAAGAGGGCCACGACCAGCGCGAAGGGCACGTTGATGTAGAAGATCCATGGCCAGCCGACGTTGTCGCACAGCCAGCCGCCGAGCAGCGGCCCGGCGATGGGCGCCACCACCGTGGTCATCGACCACAAGGCCATGGCCTGGCCGGCCATGCGCCTCGGGAAGACGCGCAAGAGCAGCGTCTGCGACAGCGGGATCATCGGGCCGCCGCACAGCCCCTGACAGATTCGGAAGAACACCAGGGCCCCCAGGCTGGGCGCGAAGCCGCAGGCGAAGGAGAAGACGCCGAAGAGGATCATGGCGGTGGTGAACACCGTCACCGTGCCGAAGCGCCGCGCCAGGAAGCCCGTCAGCGGCACGGTGATGGCCTCGGCCACCGAATAGCTCGTGATTGTCCAGGTGCCCTCGTTGGGCGAGACCGCGAGGCCCCCGGCGATATTGGGCACGCTCACGTTGGTGATGGTCGTGTCCAGCACCGTCATGAAGTTGGCGAGCGCCAGCAGCAGCCCCACGATCCACAGGGTCGAGCCGGTGAACGGCGCATCCGCAGCCGTAGGGGGCGGGCCCAGCTTGGCGCGCTCGGCCTGCGGCGGCTCGAGCACGGCGACGGCAGGCACCATGCCGTCGCCGCCAGCCGCCGTGTTGGGCGGGAGCGCGGGCATCGTCAGGCCCCCGGATGCTGTGACGCAGGCGGCGCGGAGAGCGCGTTGCCCGGGCCCGCGTCGCCGATGTCGACCTTCACCGCGGTGGAGAGGCCCACGCGCAACGGATGGGCGCGCAGCTCGGCCGGCGGGCAAGCGATGCGCACGGGCAGGCGCTGGACCACCTTGATCCAGTTGCCGGTGGCGTTCTGCGCCGGAATCACTGCGAAGGCCGAGCCCGTGCCGCCCGAGAAGCCCACGACATGGCAGTGGTAGACCACGTGCCCGCCATAGAGGTCGGCGGTGACGTCGGCCGCTTGGCCGGGCCGCACCTTGCGCAGCTGCGACTCCTTGAAGTTGGCGTTCACGTAGACTTTGTCGACCGGCACCACCGTCATCATGTTGGCCCCGACGGCCACGCGCTGGCCGACCTGCACGTTGCGCTGGGAGACCACGCCGTCGAACGGCGCGCGGATCGTCGCGCGACTGAAGTTGAGCTGCGCCACGTCGAGCATGGCCTTGGCGGCGGCCACCTCGGGATTGGAGTTCACGTCGGAGCCCGTGGTCAGCGCCTGCTGGGCGGCGAGCTGCCCCTCGGCGGCCTTCTTGTTGGCCTGCGCCTGCACGCCCGCGGCCTTGGTGGCCGCGAGGTTGGCGACCGCGGTGTTGTAGGCGTTCTTAGCCGTGGTCAGCTCCTCGCCCGACACCGCGCCCGAGTTGGCGAGGCGCTGGCGGCGCTGCAGGTCGATGCGGGTGCGGTCCACATCGGACTGCGAGGCCACGAGCTGGGCGGCGGCGCGGGCCAGGTCGGCGTCGCGCGCGGCGATCTGCGCCTCGAACTGGTCGTTCGTGGCGAAGTCCTGGCGCACCTTGCGCTGGGCCTGGCCGTACTGCGCCTGCGCCTGCTCAAGCGCTGCGCGGGTGTCGGCCGGGTCGAGGGTGACGAGCACGTCGCCCGCCTTCACGGCCTGGGTGTCGGAGACGCGCACCTCCAGCACCTGCCCCGCCACCTGCGGGGTGATCTGCGCGGAGTCCGCGCCGACGTAGGCGTCGTCTGTCGAGACCGAGCGCGAGCCGATGAAGACGTACCACAGCGCGAACAGCACGATCGCCAGCACCACGACGACACCGAGGCCGCTGAACAGCCGCCTGCGCATACGCGAGCGGCGGCCGGCTGCGGCGACGGCGGGATCGGGGCCCAGCGCCGGCCCGACGGTCGGTCGGCTGATGGCGGCGGAGGGCGGGGGGCTGGCGTCGTCTGGCATGGCGGGCGGTCCGGGAAGGCGGTGTGCGTGGGGGCTCAGCGCGCGGCGCTGGCGATCTTGGTGGGAGACGCGGCGGCGGGCGAGACATACCCTCCGCCCAGAGCGCGCACGAGGGCGACATCCTGGGCGAAGGCTTGGCCCTGCAGGTCGGCCACCGCGCGGCGGCTGTCGATCAGCGTGGACTGTGCGGTGAGCACGTTGAGGAAGGGCGACAGCCCGCCCTGGTAACGCAGGTAGGCGACGCGATACGCCTCCTGGCTGGCGCGGAAGCTTGACTGCGCATCGAGCAGCTGGGCGGAGACCGAGGCCTGCGCGGCCGTGGCGTCGGCCACATCGCGCAGGGCGTTGGCGAGGGTGCGGTTATAGAGCGCCACCGCCTCGTCATATTCGGCGCGCGCGCCGCGCAAGGATCCTTCGAGCCGGCCGAGGGTGAAGATCGGCAGCGTCAGAGCCGGTCCGAGCGACCCCACGTGGCTGTCGCCGTAGAAGAAGCTGTCGACGCCCAGCGAGGCGCGCCCGTAGGAGCCGCCCAGCGTCACGTCGGGGTAGAAGTCGCGCCGTGCGGCCTTCACCCGGTCGGCCGAAGCCTCGGCGCGCAGCCGCGCGGCGGCGAGGTCGGGGCGGCGCCCGGCCAGCGCGATACCGGTGTCGGCCGGAAGGCCGATGGAGCGCAGCACGGCCTGCGAGGGGCGGGCGATGGCCAGGCCGCGGTCGGGGCCCTCGCCCAGCAGCGCGGCGATGGCGTGGCGCTGCTGGCCGATGGCCAGGTCGAACGCCTTGAGGTCGCCCTGACTTGTGGGGATGCCGGCCTGCGCCTGCGCCTGCGCGCCGCGCGTCTCCAGCCCGTTCTGCAGGCGCTGGCTGATGAGGGTGAAGCTCTGCTGGCGCACGTTCAGCGCGTCGATCACCGCGTCGCGGTCCTGATACAGGCGCGCCAGCTCGGCGTAGGCGGCGGCCACCGCGGTCGTCAGCTGCAGGCGCGCGGCCGCCCGGTCGGCGGCGTAGGCGTCGGCTTGCGAAGTGGCCGCGGCGATGCGGGCGCGGTTGGCGCCGAAGAAGTCGAGGTCCCACTGCAGGTCGATCGCCGCCCGGCTTTGAGTGTGCCAGCCCGCGGGCAGGAAGCTCTTGAAGGTGTCGGGGAAGCCCTCGTTGAGGCTCTGCTGGGTGGTCTGCGAAGAGGCTTCGCCGCTGATCTGCGGCTTGCCCGCCGCCTGCTGGCGCTCGACGATGGACTGCGACTGGCGCAAGCGCGCCGCCGCCGCCGCGAGGTCGGGCGAGCCCGCCAGCGCCTCGGTCTCCAGCGCGTCGAGCTGAGGGTCGCCGTAGGCGGTCCACCAGGCGTCGCTGGGCCACGCTTGCGCCGGGGTGGCGAAGCTTCGCGTAGAGATCAGGCTGGGCGTGGTGCGCAGTCGGGCGGCGGGGCCGAGGTCGGGCGCGCAGCCCACCAGCATGAGCGCGAAGGCCGTGGACAGGCCGAAGACGCCGTCGGCCAGTGCGCGGCGCAAGCGCCGCCCTTTGCGGCGCGCCGTTGTGAGCACGGAACCGACCACGGAAGCCCCTCGACAAGCGGAAAAGTTGACCATACTGTACGGTCTTGAACTGCGACGTATGTGCGCTGCAGCATCGCCTTCGTCAAGGCAAAAGTGTACGAACCGGTCATGTCCCTCGCCGAGAGCGCCCCCCGGACCACACGCGGCGACCTTCGCCGCCAGGCGATCCTCGATATCGCCCGCGAGACCTTCCTACGCGAGGGCTACGCCTCCGCCTCGATGTCGGCGATCGGCGCCAAGGCGGGCGGGTCGAAGGCCACGCTCTACACCTACTTCCCCTCCAAGGCGGACCTGTTCGCCGCTGTGATGGCCGACATGTGCGGCCGCTCGCGCCTGGAGTTGATCGCCGAGGGCGACAGAGCATCGGACATGGAGACGGCGCTGCGTCGTCTGGGCATGGGTTACGTGCGCCTGATGCTGTCCGACGACGTGGTGACGCTGCATCGGCTGGTGGTGGCTGAAAGTCAGCGGTTCCCAGAGGTCGGTCAGGCGCTCTACGAGGTGGGACCGCAGCTGGGCAAGGCGACCCTGGCCGAGCGGATGCAACGCTTCATCGACGCCGGCGTCATGCGCCCCTGCGAGCTCATGCGTGCGGCAGGCCAGTTCTTCGAACTGTGCCTTGCAGGGCTCTACCGGCGGCGGCTGTGGAACATCGCCCAGCCGATCACAGAGGCTGACATGGTCGCCAACGTGGAGGCCGCGCTCGACACCTTCCTTCGCGCCTACGCCGCCTGACTTGCCGCAGCCCACCGGGGCGGCCATGACGGGCGAGAGATGAAGTTCCTCGACCAGGTCAAGGTGTTCGTGCGCTCCGGCAACGGGGGCGGCGGCGCCGTGTCGTTCCGGCGCGAGAAGTTCATCGAGTACGGCGGGCCGGACGGCGGCGACGGCGGCCGCGGCGGCGACGTGTGGATGGAGGCGGTGGAGGGGCTGAACACCCTGATCGACTACCGGTACCAGCAGCACTTCAAGGCGCAGACCGGCGGCCACGGCATGGGCCGCCAGATGCACGGCGCCAACTCCGAGGACATCGTGCTCAAGGTCCCCGTCGGCACCGAGGTGCTGGAAGAGGACCGCGAGACGATCGTCGCCGACCTGGCCACTGTGGGCCACCGCATCCGCCTGGCCAAGGGCGGCAACGGCGGCTGGGGCAACACCCGCTTCAAGGGGCCGATCAACCAGGCGCCGCGCTTCGCGCTGCCCGGCCAGGACGGCGTGGAACGCTGGCTGTGGCTGCGGCTGAAGCTGATCGCCGACGCAGGGCTGGTGGGCCTGCCCAACGCCGGCAAGTCCACCTTCCTGGCCGCCACCAGCGCCGCCAAGCCCAAGGTGGCCGACTATCCGTTCACCACCCTCACCCCCAACCTCGGCGTGGTCGACCTCTCGCCCGAGGAGCGCTTCGTGCTGGCCGACATCCCCGGCCTGATCGAGGGCGCGAGCGAGGGCCTGGGCCTGGGGGTGCGCTTCCTGGGCCACGTGGAGCGCTGCGCGGTCCTGATCCACCTGGTCGACGGCACTCAGGACGACGTGGCTTTGGCCTACCGCACGGTGCGCGAGGAACTCGTCGCCTACGGCGAGGGGCTGGAGGACAAGCCCGAGCTGGTGGCGCTCAACAAGGTGGACGCCCTGGACAAGGACTTGCGCGAACTGCAGCGCGCGGCGCTCTCCGAGGCGTGCGGCGGCCCGGTCGCCATCGTCTCAGGCGTCTCGGGCGAGGGTGTGCGCGAGCTTCTGCGCGCGGCCTATGGCCGGGTGCGCGAGAACCGCGCCGACGAGGCGGCCGCCACAGCGCCCGAGCCGGAGTCATGGGCCCCGTGATCGTCGCCCGGGGGCGCTGAACCCGTGTGGATCGCCGGACCCGCCCGGGCGCGGCCCGCCGCCGGCCGCCCCGATGCGCTCCGCCTGGGGCTGCGGCTGGCGCGCGGCCTGCGCGTCGGCCTTTTCGGCGGCTCGTTCAATCCCGCCCACGACGGGCACGCTCATGTGGCCGAGACCGCGCGTGTGCGCCTTCGACTCGACCGGGTGGTGTGGCTCGTATCGCCGCAGAACCCGCTGAAGGGGACCGACGAGACCGCCCCGCTCGCCCAGCGGATGGCCTCGGCCCGCGCCGAGGCGCGCGGCCCGGCCATGGTGGTCTGCGACGCCGAGACGCGTCTGGGCTCGCCCTACACGCTGGATACCGTGCTGGCGCTCAGGGCGCGCTTCCCCGGCGTGCGCTTCGTGTGGCTGATGGGCGCCGACAACCTGGGCGCCTTCCACCGATGGCGGGGCTGGACGCAGATCATGCACGAGGTGCCCGTGGCGGTTATCGCGCGCCCGGGCGCGCTCCGTCTCAGCCGCACCGCGCCCATGGCGCGCCGCTTCGCCGCGGCGCGCCATCCCTCGCGTGAGGCGCCCGAGCTGGCCGACATGGCCCCGCCCGCGTGGATTTATCTGCGCGCGCCGCTCAACCCGGCCAGCTCCACCGCGCTGCGCGCGCGCCTGCGCGCCACGGCGGAGCCGCCCGCGTGACGCCCGAACCGGCCGGCCTGTCGCGCCGCACCGAAGCCCACCTGCGTGGCCGCGCCGAGCTCGTCGACGCCGACCCACAGCTGGAACTGCACCGCAACGTCTACGCGACGCCCCATGTGGAGGAGGGCCGCTGGGGCGTCTTCGACGCAGGCGACCGGCCGGTGGAGCTGGGAGTGGAGCGCGGGCTCGACCCCCTGCAGCCGCTGCGCCAGATCCCCGAAAGCCCGCTCAGGCCCGCGGCGTGGAAGCCCGCCGCGCCTGCAGGCTTCGACTACGTCTACGCCGGACGCTACGTACATCACTTCGGCCACTTCCTGGTGGAGACGCTGTCGCGCCTGTGGCCCTGGACCCAAGGCCTCCCGCCCCGCACTCGCTTGGTGATCCACGGCGACGGCGCGCCCGCCGCCTGGTTCGCCACCCCCTACGCCCGCGCCGCCTTCGAGGCGCTGGGCCTCACGCCCGAGCACTTCCTCCACGTCGACCGGCCGATGCGTTTCGACGCTCTGCTCGTTCCCGGCCAGAGCTTCCTTCCCGGCGCCCGCGCCCACCGCGCCTTCGCGCGCCTCACCCAGTGCATGGGCGAGCGTCTCACCGCGAGCACGCCGCGACCGCCGCCCGAGGCGCGACCGGCCTTCTTCGCCAAGACGCGACTGGTCGGCGGCGTCTCCCACCTCCTCAACGAAGAGGCGCTGATCGAGCGGCTGGCCGCGCACGGCGTCGAGATCGTACATCCGCAGGCTCTGTCCCTGGCGCAGCACGTGCGCTTTCTGGAGGCGCGCCGCGTGGTCTCCGGCTGGGCGTCGTCCGCCCATCACCCTGCGCTGTTCGCGGCGACGGCCGGGCGCTTCTCCATGCTGGCGCCGCCGTGGCTGAACTCGAACTTCGCCCTGATCGACGGCCTGCTTGATCGGCCCGGCGACTATTGGCTGGCGCAGGGCACCCACAACACGCCCCAGCCCAACTCCTCCTTCCTGATGGACCGTACGCTGAACGACCCGGTCGCCACGGCCGACGCGCTGGTCTCGACATTCTGAGCCGACGGAGCCGCCCGGCCTCTCGCGTGTTCCGTGGCCGAGCTTGTGCAAGGAGCGGCCATGGCGACCTTCGGAACCACACCTCCCCCGACGACCGCCGCCGCGACGCCCGCCCACCCGTCGATTTGGTTCACGATCGAGGGGGCCGTGTTGATCGTGCTGGGCCTCATCGCCCTGATCGCGCCGTTCACCGCCGGGACGGCGGCGACCAGCCTCCTGGGCGTGCTCATCTTCCTCGCCGGCGTGCTGGGCCTCGTCGCCACCTTCGCGGGCGGTCGGCACACGCACCGCGTCTGGAGCGTGGTGTCGGCTGTCATCGCTGTCGTAGCGGGGCTTCTGATCGCCTTCTATCCTGTGGCGGGAGCCAGCGTTCTGGCGATGATCGTGGCGGCCTATCTCCTGATCGACGGGGTGAGCATGATCATGCTCTCGCTCGACCAGCGCAAACGCCACACGGGCCGCTGGGGGTGGCTCATGGTCGCGGGGATCGCCGACATCGTGCTGGCTGTGCTGGTCTTCCTGCTCAGCCCGCTTGGGGCGACGGTTCTCATCGGCGTCATCGTCGCCGTCGACTTGGTGCTCGCCGGGGTGGCGCTGATCGGCATCGGCCGCGGCAAGCCCTTGGCTATGCCTTCGCCGATCTGAGACCGGCTGGCTTCATGGCGAGCCGTCAGGCCAGCCGGTCGCCTTCACGGTTGATGGCGCGCATGATCCGTGCGTTGGCTTTGGGAGTCAGCTTTGCGTGCAGGTCGGACAGCACCTTGGTCTCATCGGCGCTGACCTGATCAACGAGCTTGCGCAAAGCGCGCCAAGCCTTGCCCCACCGAGGATCGCTGCGGTCGCCTTCCCACAGGTCGAAGAGCGCCGACTTGATGTCGAACTGGTCGGCGGCGAGCGACTTGGCGGCTCCCCCGTTCCCCTCGCCGCGCAGGGCGGGGTAGACGGCGCCCTCCTTCTGCAGCGCCTGGCGCACCAGCACGTAGGCTGTGCGGGCCAGGATGGCGCCGCGCTTCATGGGCTCGTCGTCATGCGTGTCCACCCCGGCGTCGAGCAGGGCGTCGGTGAGGCGCTTCTCGGCCGCCAGCCGCGCCAGCCAGTCACCCGGCAGGGTGTGACCGGCCTGGTGGGCCAGCCGGCGCCCGCCGAGCAGCAGCGCCCCCGAGACCAGCCCCACCACAGCGGCCGCCGCCACCGGGGCCCACACCGGCAGCGCCCGGGAGTCCGCCGCGATGCGCCAGCGCTCCCCGTCGCGGTGGCGCAGCCGGCCGTGGGCGCGGCCGAACACGCGCTCGGCGTCCTCCAGGGTCATGGCCATGCGGGCGGGCTCCTCTCAACGGCGACGCGTGGGACGAATTCTAGCGACGCGGCCCCCTTCCGCCAAGGCGCGGGATACGAGCGCCCTTCGCGCCATGCGCAGGTTTTCGCCGCCGCCAGCACGTCAGTAGCGATAGTGCTCCGGCTTGAAGGGGCCTTGCACCGGCACGTCGATGTACGCCGCCTGCTCGGGCTTCAGATGGGTCAGCTTGGCGCCCAGCTTCTCAAGGTGGAGCATTGCAACCTTCTCGTCGAGATGCTTCGGCAAGGTGTAGACCTTGTTCTCGTACTTGGCGCCGTTGGTCCACAGCTCCAGCTGCGCTAGCGTCTGATTGGTGAAGGACGCTGACATCACGAACGACGGGTGGCCCGTGGCGTTGCCCAGGTTCACCAGGCGGCCTTCCGACAGCAGGATGATCTTCTTGCCGTCGGGGAATTCGACGTGATGCACCTGCGGCTTGATCTCATCCCACTTGAAGTTCTTCAGGCCGGCGACCTGGATCTCGCTGTCAAAGTGACCAATGTTGCAGACGATGGCGTTGTTCTTCATCGCCCGCATGTCGTCGACGGTGATCACGTCCTTGTTGCCGGTGGCGGTGACGAAGATGTCGGCGTCCGGCGCCGCGTCCTTCAGCGTCACCACCTCGTAGCCTTCCATGGCCGCCTGCAGGGCGCAGATCGGGTCGACTTCGGTCACCTTAACCCGCGCGCCGCCCTGGCGCAGCGATGCGGCCGAGCCCTTGCCCACGTCGCCGTAGCCGCACACCACCGCCACCTTGCCCGAGAGCATGACGTCGGTGCCGCGGCGGATGGCGTCCACCAGGCTCTCGCGGCAGCCGTAGAGGTTGTCGAACTTCGACTTGGTGACGCTGTCGTTGACGTTGATGGCCGGGAACGGCAGCTCGCCCTTCGTCGCCATCTGGTAGAGGCGGTGCACGCCCGTGGTGGTCTCCTCGCTGACGCCGGTGATGGCGTCGCGGATGGCTGAGTAAAAGCCGGGCTTCTCCTTGAGGTAGCGCTTCATGGTGGCGTAGAGCGCCTCCTCCTCCTCGTTCTGCGGATGGTCGAGAACCGACGGGTCCTTCTCGGCCTTCGGCCCAAGTACGCAGAGCAGGGTGGCGTCGCCACCATCGTCGAGGATCAGGTTGGGATAGCCGCCGTCGGCCCATTCGAAGATCTTGTGCGCATAGTCCCAATATTCCGGCAGCGTCTCGCCCTTCACGGCGAACACCGGCGTGCCGGCGGCGGCTATGGCGGCGGCGGCGTGGTCCTGGGTGGAGAAGATGTTGCAGGACGCCCAGCGCACGTCGGCGCCCAACGCCTCCAGCGTCTGGATCAGGACCGCCGTCTGGATGGTCATATGAAGGGAGCCCGCGATGCGCGCGCCCTTCAGCGGCTTGTCGCCCCCGAACTCCTCGCGCAGCGCCATGAGGCCGGGCATCTCGGTCTCGGCGATGGCGATCTCCTTGTCGCCCCAGCCCGACAGCGAGATGTCACGAACGATGTAGTCGGCCACGCGGGGCTCCTGGGATGGATCGGGCAGGGAGTGCTGGCCGGGCGTATAGCCGCCGCGGCGGGGAGCGGCAACCGAGGCATAAGCGATGCTTTATGTCCTCGTGGCGGCGCGTCTTTGCGGCGTCGTCGACAGGCGCCACAAACGGCGGGGTGCGCCGCCTTCTCGCCCTCGCCCTCGCCGGCCTGATCGCCACGCCCGCCTGGGCCGGTGGCGGCGCACACGTGGTCGACGACTCGGAGGCGGAGACGGCCGGCCATTGCCATTTCGAGACCTGGGGCACCTACCTAAACACCCGCGCGGGGCTGGCTAACTTGGGCCCCGGCTGCACGCCGCTGGCGCTCCCCGACTTCGAGATCGGCGGCTTCGTGCAGCCCAGCCGCGCGACGGGAGCCGCCGCCGCCGGCTCGCAGGCGGGGGACACGGGCACGGGCGTCGACGCCCTGCTCGGCCCCGCGCTCAAGTACACCTTGCGTCACGAGAGCACGGGCCTCGGGCTCGCGGTGGAAGGCGGCTTCACCTACGACGCCACCCTCGGCCAGATGCAGGCGGGCACGGCGCTGGCGGTCGCGACATTCCACCCGCTGAAGCGGCTCCAGGTGAACCTCAACGCCGGGCCGCAGTGGATCGCAGCCGACCGGCGGGTGGAGGCGTTCGTGGGCGCGCAGGCCGTGCTCGACCTCGGGCGCGACGTCTCGCTGATGGCCGAGCACTTCGGGCGCGAGCGCGGCTTCGCGGGCGATCAGGCGGGCCTTCGCTGGACGCCGCATGCGGGGAACATGGACCTTGATCTCGTGATCGGCCGGCGCATCGACGGGGTGGCGCGCCGCGCCTTCAGCCTGGGCGTGACCCTCCGCCGATGACGCCGCACACCCGCGCCGAGCTGTTCGACTTCCTCGATTCGCACGCGATCGCCCATCGCACGCTGGAGCACCCACCCGTCTTCCACGTTGGCGAGGGCGCGCAGATCAAGGCGCGGCTGCCAGGCGCACACACCAAGAACCTGTTCCTCATGGACGCCAAGGGCCGCCTTTGGCTGGTCAGCGGCCTGCAGGACGCGGTGATCGACCTCAAAGCGCTGCCGTCGCAGATCGGCTCAACGCGGCTGTCGTTCGGTTCGCCCGCGCGGATGATGGCGGCGCTGGGGGTGACGCCCGGCTCGGTCACCGCCTTCGCGCTGATCAACGACCCCGAGCACGCCGTCGCCTTCGTGGCCGACGAGTCGCTGCTCGACGCCGATCTCGTCAACTTCCACCCGCTGGAGAACACGGCCACCACTGCCGTGAGCCAGGCGGGCTTCCGCGCGTTCCTCCGGGCGCTGGGCCGCACGCCGCGGGCCACAGGCTTCGCCCACGCGTCCGATTGAAGCGGGCGGGCGCGAGGTCCATCTAGACGGCGAGCCTCTCGGAGACGTGACGACCATGGCGCTTTTCGGCCTGCAGCAACCGAAACCCAAGGCGGGCGAGGGCTCGCCCAAAGGCGGCGGCGACATCCTCGACGTGACCGACGCCTCCTTCATGGCCGACGTGGTGGAGGAGAGCCGCACCCGCCCGGTGGTGATCGACTTCTGGGCGCCCTGGTGCGGCCCCTGCCGCCAGCTCGGCCCCGCCCTCGAAAAGGCGGTCACCGCCGCCAAGGGCAAGGTGCGCCTGGCCAAGGTGAACATCGACGAGAACCCCGCCATCGCCGGCCAGTTCAAGGTGCAGTCGATCCCGGCGGTGTTCGTGATCGACGCCGGCAAGGCCTTCCAGGGCTTCACCGGCGCCTTGCCCGAGAGCCAGGTGAAGGCCTTCATCGACGAGCTGGCCGCCTCCTCCGGCGTGCCCGGCGGCGCTCCCGGCGCCGACGCGCCCGGCGCGGAGCCCACCGTCGAGGAGGTGCTGCAGATCGCGGGCGAGGTGCTGGGCGAGGGCGACGCCGCCGGCGCAGCCGAAGCCTACGCCCACGCCTTGCAGCTCGAGCCGCAGAACGTGAAAGCGATCGCGGGCTTGGCGCGCTGCTATCTTCAGCTCGGCGACGCCGAGCGGGCGCGCGAGATCGCGGGCATGGCCCCCGCCGACGCCGGCGATGCTGAACTCGTGGCCGTGCGCGCCCAGCTGGCCTTGCAGAGCGGCCCCGTCGCCGCAGACGATGCGCCGCTGCGCGCCAAGCTCGACGCCGACCCGAACGACCATCAAGCCCGCTTCGACTTCGCTACGGCGCTCAGCGCCCGTGGAGACCTGCAGGGGGCCTCCGACGAGCTGCTCGAGCTCATGCGCCGTGACCGTGGCTGGAACGACGACGCGGCCAAAAAGCAGCTGCTCACCGTGTTCGAAGCCGCGGGTTTCGGCTCGGAGGTGGCCAAGACCGGGCGCAAGCGCCTCTCCTCGCTGCTGTTCGCGTGATGGCGGGCGAGGTGGCGACCGGCTACCGGCACGCGGGCGACCTGCCCGCGGTGGTCAGCGTCTTCCCGCTGGACGGGGCGCTGCTGTTGCCTCGCGGCCAGCTGCCTCTGAACATCTTCGAGCCGCGCTACCTCAACATGATCGACGACGCCATGGCCGCCGACCGCCTGCTGGCCATGGTGCAGACCCGCGCCGGCGGCGACCGTGAGCGCCCGGCCCTGGCCGCGGTCGGCTGTGTCGGCCGCCTCACCTCCTTCGCCGAGACGGGGGACGGACGCTACCTGATCACCCTCACCGGCCTGTGCCGCTTCCGCGTCGGCCAGGAACTGAGCGCGCCCTCCCCCTACCGGCAGGTGCGCGCCGACTTCACGCCGTACGAGGCCGACCTGCAGCCGCCTGACGACGACGGCCAGCCCGCCGCCGAGCGCACGCCGCTGCTCGAAGCATTGCGCGCCTATCTGGAGCGTCGCGATCTGGGCGTCGACTGGAGCGCCGCCGAGCAGGCGCCCGAGGAGGGCTTGGTCAACAGCCTGTGCATGGCCCTCCCCTTCGCCACCGCCGGCAAGCAGGCGCTGCTGGAGGCTCCCGACTTCGCCGCCCGCCGTGCGGCGCTCACCACCCTGTTGCGCATCGAGGCCGCCTCCTCCGAAGACGAGGACGACGCCGGCCCCTCCATGCAGTAGGAGCCGCCCATGGCCGAAGCCCCCGATCCCCGCCTGCTGCAGATCCTCGTCTGCCCCGTCACCCATGAGACGCTTGAGCACGACACCGCTCGCGGCGAGCTGGTCAGCCGCGGCGCGGGCTTGGCGTACCCCATCCGGAACGGCGTGCCGGTCATGCTGCCCGAGGAGGCGCGCAAGCTCGACGCGGAGGCGTCCGAGGCGGGCGCGTGAACGGCGCCCCTCGCGACGAAGCTCCCTGGCCGACCGAACTGCGCCTGCGCCGCACAGCGCGCGTGCTGGAAGTCGACTTCGACGACGGCGCCACCTTCACCCTGCCCGCGCGACTGCTGCGCGCCATGACCCCCAGCGCCGCCGACCGCGGCCACGGCGGCCCCGACTTCGCGCCGCTGCCCGGCGTGCCCGCCGCCATCGCGCTGACCGCCGCCGCTCCGGTCGGCCGTTACGCCGTGCGCCTGGCCTTCGACGATGGCCATGACACGGGCTACTTCACCTGGGCCCGCCTGCACCGCATCGGCCGCGAGCAGGCCGAGCTGGACCGCCGGCTGGACGGCTGAGTAGACCGTGCACGGCGGCGCACGGGGTATCCCGCCGTTGTCGGGCTCGTCCCGAAGCCCCAGCCGCCGAGTCACACCCCCGGTTCGCGGACCGCCGAACCCTTGGGACATGGTCGAGGAGGCGACTGTCGTGAATGCAGGTCGGCGCGACTTATCCCCCTCGCCCGCCCGACTGATAGACTGGGCGAATGGATCACCGGACTCCCCACCCCGTCCGGACTGTCCGAACTCCTGAGTCCGGCCGCATAGTTGCTTGCCCGACAAGCAGTTGCGCCTCCGCACCGGACAGTCCGGACGGACACGCGTGCATGCGCCTACGCCGGGACAAACCGCGCCGGCTCGGCTAGGAGGGCGCCCATGTCGAATGCTGAGGCGCCCCAGGCTGCGGTGGTGATCGCCGTGCTCGACGAGGCGGAGAACGTCGGGGTCGTGTGCGCCGAAGTGCTGGCGGCCATGGGCGCCCCCGGCGCGGCCCCCTTCGAAGTGGTGTGGGTGGACGACGGCTCGACCGACGACACGCCCGCCCGCCTCACCGCCCTGGCCGCGCGTGACCCGAGGGTCCGCCTCGTCCGCCACGACCGGCGCTGCGGCAAGAGCCAGGCGGTGCGCACCGGCGTGCTGGCCGCCCGCGCGCCGTGGATCGCCACGCTGGACGGCGACGGGCAGAACGACCCCGCCGACCTCCCCGCCATGCTGGCCGCCGCCCGCGCCGCGGGCGCCCCGGCCCCCCTCGTCGCGGGTGTGCGCGTACGGCGCGACGACCCGCGCTCGCGGCTGGTGGCCACGCGCTTGGCCAACGGCTTCCGCCAGGCGGTGCTGAACGACCACTGCCCCGACACGGGCTGCGGCGTGAAGGTGTTCCGCCGCGATGACTTCCTGCGGCTGCCGGTGTTCGAGGGCATGCACCGCTTCCTGCCGGCGCTGTTCGCCCGCTACGGCCACCCGCTCATCAACATGGCCGTACGCCACCGGGCGCGCACGCATGGCCGCTCGAAGTACACCAACTGGGGACGCGCGCTGGTGGGTGTGGTCGACCTCGTGGGCGTGATCTGGCTCACGCGGCGCACCCGCGCGCCCGCCCCCGCCGTCGAGGACCTGGCGCAGGCGGACCACGGGTGAGCGACGCCCTCCTGAAGGGCTGGGGGGTCGAGGCGGGGCTGCGCGCGCGCCACTACGCGCTGCTGCTGCTGGTTGCGCTGGTCATGTTCGCGCCCGGCCAGTCGCGCCTGCCGCCGGTGGACCGCGACGAGAGCCGCTACGCCCAGTCCACCAAGCAGATGCTGGAGACGCGCGACTTCATCAACATCCGCTACCAGGGCTACGCCCGCTACCTGCAGCCGGCGGGGATCTACTGGCTGCAGGCGGCCTCGGTTTCGGCGCTGTCGAACCCGCAGGCGCGCGAGATCTGGGCCTACCGCCTGCCCTCGCTCCTGGCCGCCACCACCGCGGTGCTGCTCACCGCCTACGTGGGGAGCGTGCTGTTCGGCCCGGGTGCGGGGCTGGTGGCGGCGCTGCTGATGGCCTTCAGCGTGCTGCTCGGCTTCGAGGCGCGCATGGCCAAGATCGACGCCTCGTTGCTGGCGGCGACGCTGCTCGCGCAGGCCATGCTGGCGCGGGTATGGACGATGCGCGCCCGCGTCATGGCCCACCCGCGCGCCACCGCGGCGCTGTTCTGGGCGGCGGTGGGCGTGGGCCTCATGCTCAAAGGCCCGATAATCCTGCTGGTGGTCGGCGCCACGATCCTGGGCGTCGGGGCGACCAGCCGCGAGTGGGGATGGCTGAAGCGCCTTCACGCCGGCTGGGGCGTGCTGATCACGCTCGCCATCGCCCTGCCGTGGCTCGTGGCGATCGGGGTGATCAGCCACGGCGCCTTCTTCACCAAGGCGGTGGGCCACAACCTGCTGGGCAAGGTCGCCGGCGGCGAGCAGCACCACGGCCAGCCGCCGGGCTACTACTTGGCGCTGCTCAGCGTCACCTTCTGGCCGGGCGCCTTCGCGCTGATCATGGCGGTGCCGTGGATCTGGCGCGAGCGGCGTTCGGACGCCGTGCGGTTCTGCATCTGGTGGGTGGTCCCGACCTGGATCGTCTACGAGGCGGTGGCCACCAAGCTGCCCCACTACGTCCTGCCGCTCTATCCGGCGCTGGCCGCGACGGCGGCGGCCGCGGCGCTGGCGCCGGGCGGCTGGGCGCGGCCGCGCGCCTGGGGCTGGGCCGGCGTCGGTTATGGCGTCGTGTGGCTGGCGGCGGGATTGGTCTTCGCCCTGCTGGGACCCCTCGCCCTGCACCTCGTGCAGCGCATCGACGATCCCCTCGCAAGCGTTCTGGCCGTACTGGCCGTGCTGGCGCTGCTGGCGGCGGGAGCGCTGATGGCGACCGGGCGCAGGGCCCGGGCGCTGGGCGCCGCGGGAGCGGCGGCGGCGCTCGGGGCGACGAACGCCTATGCCGTGGCCGCGCCGCAGCTGACCTCGGTGTTCGTCAGCCCCCGCATCGCCGCCGAGGCGCGGCGCGTCGCCCCTTGCCCGGACACGGTGTTCGCCTCATCCGCTTACAGCGAACCCTCGCTGGTGTTCCTGGGCGGTACGCGCACGGCGCTCGTGGCCCCCGCGCCGGCCGCCGACTTCGTAGCGGGCGAGCGGCGCTGCCGCCTGGCGCTGATCGACGCCCGCCAACTTCCCGCCTTCGCGCAAGAAGCGGCCCGCGACGGTTTCACGCCGCGCCCGGTCGGCCATGTGCAGGGGCGCAACTACTCCACGGGCAAGCGGCTGGACCTTACCTTCTACGCCGGCGCGCCCGGCAAGATCGGGCCGCCGCCGCCCACGCCATGATCCGGAACGGCCAAGCTTGGCTCGCGTTGAAGCGCTATTGTTTTCGAGGGGGCGCGACATGCTCAAATGGGCCATCATCTTCGCCGTCGTCGCGCTGATCGCGGGCGCGCTCGGCTTCGGCGGCGTGGCGGGCGCCTTCGCCGGCATCGCCAAGATCCTCTTCATCCTATTCCTGATCGGCTTCGTGATCTTCCTGGTGTTGGGGATCATGGCGGGAAAGGCCATCGCCAAGTAGAGCGCCTACTCATCGGCCGAGGGCCGGCCGCGGCCGGCCTTCACGTCGGCGCGGATCGCCTTGCCGGCCAAGCGGCGCTGGCGCGAGCCGAAGGTGGGGCGTGTCGGGCGGCGTTTGGGCGGCGGTGGCGCAGCCGCGGCGGCGACGAGCTCGCGCAGTCTGGCCAGGGCGTCGTCGCGGTTCTGGCCCTGGGTGCGGAAGCGCCCCGCGGTGATCACCACCTCGCCGGCCGTCGTCATGCGCCGCCCGGCCAGCGCCGGCAGCCGCTCGCGCACCCGCTCGGGCAGACAGGCGCTGCCGACTACGTCGAAGCGCAGTTGGGCGGTGGTGGCCACCTTGTTGACGTTCTGCCCGCCCGGCCCCGTGCCCGCGGTGTAGGTGAAAACGAGCTCGCCCTCTCCCACCCAAACGCCTGGGGCGAGCTCGATCACCGCCGCCGGTCCGGCCCCGGCGCGTGGGCGAAGCGCATGAGGTTGGAGGAGCCCGGCGAGCCGAACGGCGTGCCCGCCAGGATCAGGATGCGCTCGTACGCCTGCGCCAGCCCCAGCTCGCAGGCGAGGCGCACGCCGATGCGGGTGGCCTCCTCCAGGTCCTGCGGACCCTCCGCCACACGCGGCTCGAGCCCCCAGACCAGGGCGAGGCGGCGCGCCACCCCCTCGTCGGTGGTGATGGCCAGCACCGGCTGCAGCGCCCGCTCCCGCGCCAGCCGCCGGGCGGAAGAGCCGCTGGCGGTGAAGGTTACGAGGCAGGCGGTGCCGCCCACGTCCGCGGCGCGCCGCGCGGCGGCGACCAGCGCGTCGGCGTCCTCCTCGGCCAGCGCGGTCTGCTCGGCGCGCATGAGCGCCGGCCAGGTGGGGTCGCGCTCCACCCGCTCGATGATGCGCGCCATCATGCTCACCGCCTCCAGCGGGAACTGGCCGCTGGCGCTCTCGGCGGAGAGCATCATGGCGTCGGCCCCCTCGTAGACGGCGTTGGCCACGTCCGACGCCTCCGCCCGCGTGGGGGTGGCGCTGTGGGTCATGCTCTCGAGCATCTGGGTGGCGACGATGGCCGGCACGCCGCGGGCGCGGGCGGCGCGCAGGATGGCCTTCTGGGCCACCGGCACCTCCTCGGGCTCGAGCTCGACGCCGAGGTCGCCGCGAGCCACCATCACGCCGTCGCAGAGGTCGAGGATGGCGTCGAGGTCGTCCAGCGCGGCGGGTTTCTCGATCTTGGCCAGGCACGCCGCGCGCCCGGCGACGATGCGGCGCAGCTCCGCCATGTCGGAGGGCTGCTGCACGAAGGAGAGCGCCACCCAATCAACACCCAGGCGCAGGGCGAAGGCCAGGTCCTCGCGGTCCTTGGGGGTTAAGGCGGGCACGGGGATCACCGCGCCGGGCAGCGCCAGGCCCTTGCGGTCGGAGAGCTCGGCGCCCTGCACCACCTTCACGTCGGCCCAGCCCTCGCCGGCGCCGGTCACCTCCAGCCGCACCTTGCCGTCGTCCACGAGGAGGAGGCCGCCGGGCCGCATCACCGAAAGCAGCTCAGGGTGCGGCAGGCACACCCGGCGCGCGTCCCCCGGCACCGGGTCGGAGTCGAGGCGCAGCCGGTCCCCCGGCGCGATGGGGATGCGTCCTTCGGCGAAGCGGCCAAGGCGGATCTTCGGGCCCTGCAGATCGGCCAACGCCGCGAGGGGCCGCCCCACCTGGGGTTCTGCGGCGCGCACCGCCTCCAGCGTGGTGGCGTGGTCCTCGTGCGAGCCGTGGCTGAAGTTGAGGCGGAACACGTCGGCGCCCGCCTTCGCCAGGGCCAGCACCATGTCCGGCGCCCTGCTGGCGGGGCCGAGCGTGGCCACTATGCGGGCGCGGCGGGGTCGGATCATGACTCGCTCCGGGAGGATCGCAGGGCGGTGGCGGCGGCGGCGAGGATGGCGAGGACGGCCATGAGGCCCGCAGGCGCCGCCAGGGTCGTCAGCCCCCAGCGCGCATAGGCCGAGCCGCCCACGCCTGCACCCGCGAGCATGGCGAGCCACATCGGCAGCAACACGGCGACCGCGCCGCCGCCCCGGCCGAGGGCCCAGTCGGCGACGCCGTGGCCCAGCCGCACCAGCGTGCCGGTGATGTAGGCGGGCGTGACGGCCACCCCCTCGGCATGGGCGATGGCGGTGTTGAGCATGCCCATGGCGGGCGCGGTGAGTATCAGGGCCGCGGAGCCCATCGCCAGCCGCCCGGCCGCCGCCGCCATCACGAGCAGCAGCGCCGTCAGCGTCAGCACCGCGGCGCGCCGCCATCGTCCCGCCGTCGCCGCCAGCGCGTGGCCTATGGCGGCGCCCACCACGAAGAGGGCGATCGTGCTGGCGAACAGCACGCCGGTCGGCCACGCCCCCTGCGCGAGCGCCACGCCCAGCCGGGTGGTGTCGCCGCTCATGAAGGAGACGAAGACGCCGCCGAAGGCCAGGAAGCCGGTCGCGTCGACCATCCCCGCGGCGAAGGTCAGGCCGAGCGCCAGAGCGACGTGGCCCAGGCCCCGCCCGCCGCGGGGCGACGACGCGGGGCGGGCCTCCCCCTCGGGCGTGGGCGCGGACATGGCCGCCACCTGCCATGCGCCGCGCGCAGGCGGCAACCCGCTTCCGCAGCTGACCCTGTGCGCTCAGCGTTCGCCGACGACCTGCGCAGCCGCGCCCGGCGCCGAGCGGCCAGGCCGCTGCCCCGGCGCCAGCCCGTAGAACTGCAGCTGGAAGCGTGGCGAGGCGAACACCTTGCCCAGCCCGCGCGCCGCCTTGTCGTAGACGAAGGCGCGATCGGGCTGGCGCACGATCCACAGCAGGCCCGAGGCGGCGCCCAGCAGCAGCGCCTGCGCCATGCCGGTGACCTGCGAGGCGAGGGCCTTCACCCGTTGCGGCGGGTCGTGCAGCAGCGGCGTGTTGGTGCCGCCCTGGCCGTAGGTGAAGGTGCGCCGCATGGCGTAGCGCAGGTTGATCCGCTCGGGCGCCGGATGCTCCCACACCCAGGCGGCGGGGTTCCAGCCCATCACGGCGCCGCGTCCAAGCATCCTGACGAAGAGCTCGTCGTCCTCGCCGCCGGTGAGGTTGAAGGCGGTGGAGAAAGGCGCCTGGGGATCGGGCAGAGCGGCGCGCTCCACCAGGCAACGCCCGGCGCCGTAGCCCTTGTGGACCCGCTGCTCGGTGGTAGGCCCGGCGAAGGTGAAGAAGTGCTCGAAATAGCGGCGGTGGCGGCGCACCTGCGCCGGCAGCGCCGCACGCACCGGGGCGAACACCACATGGGCGCCCAGCCGCTCCCGCCCCGCGAGGAGCTCGGCCAGCCAGCGGGGCTGCGCCTCCTGGTCGTCGTCCAGGAAGGCCAGGAGCTCTCCTCGCGCCGCGCGCACGCCGGTGTTGCGCGCGGTCGCCACGCCCGGGCGGGGCTCGTGCACGTAGACGAGTGGAAAGGGCGCCTCGGCCTGCAGCGCCGCCACAGTCTCGCGGGCGGAGGGTTCGACGTCGTTGTCGACCACCACGATCTCGACCGTGTCGGCCTCCAAGCCCTCCTGCGCGAACACCGAGCGCAGAGCCCGCGCCAGGGGCTCGCGGCGGCGCTGCGTAGGAATGACGACGGAGGTGCGTTGGCCGGGAGGCATGGCGGACTCGCGCGTTGCGTCGCAGTCTTAGATCAACGCCATTACCGGACGGTGGATGCGGCGCAGCGTCCGCAGCCCCTCAGCGCGGCGCAGCCTCAGCGTAGAAGCGCACGAGGTCGGCCTTCATCTCGTGCGCGGCGGCCTGGTTGAGGTAGACCATGTGGCCGCTGGGATAATAGGCGAAGTGCAGATTGGCGTGCAGCGTGCGGTCGAGCTGCATGTGATTGAGGTCGTACTCGGTGCCGAAGAACGGCGTGGCCATGTCGTAGATGCCGTTCAACGAATAGACCTGCAGGTGCGGATTCTCGCGCATGGCCGCCGAGAGATCGAGCGCCACGTCGGCCTGGTTGGTCCCTCCATAGGGCCCGCGCGAGCCGGGCGAGCGATGCTGGAAGCTCCACTGCAGCCCGTTCTGATAATACGTCGGTCGGTAGGTCAGGTCCGTCGAAAAGCCCAGGTCGCGCGCCAGATAGTCGTGGAACGACGAGACGAAGGCGCCAGAGATGCCGGTGTCCGAAGGATCGAACTCCTGGCTGTCGCCCGCCGCGTCCACATCTATGCCGGTGAAGCGGCTGTCGTAGCGGCCCAGCGTGCGGCGCTGGTCGCGCAGCAGCTCCTTGCGGAAGGCGCCGGGCTCCACGCGCAGGTCGCTGTCGAGGATGAAGCGGGTGGAGAGGCCCGTGTAGGCGGCGAGTTGTTGGGCCACCTGCTGGCGCTCGGCGTCGGACAGCTCCTGGCCTTCGGCCAACGCGTGCGCGTATGGGCCGTTTGCCCAGTCGCGTACTTGGCGCAGGTAGCCGGCGTCGGCGGTGGCCGCGATCTTGTGGTGGTAGGCGGCGGTGGCCGCGTAGGTCGGGACATAGTTGACCAGCTCCCGGTCGAAGCCCGGGTCGCGCCGGCCGTAGTTGAGGATCGAGGAGAGCAGCATCACCCCGTTCAGCTGCGCCCCGTCCTGCGCCAGCCGGTAGCTGAGCCCCGCCGAGCGCGTGGTGCCGTAGCTCTCGCCGAAGATGAACTTGGGGCTGTTCCAGCGGCCGCCCATGGTGAGGTAGCGCTCGATGCCGCGCGCGAAGGCGTCGATGTCGGGATCGGTGGCCCAGAAGGCCTTCAGCTCGGTGTCGCCCAGCGGCCGGGAGAAGCCGGTGCCGATGGCGTCAAGGAACACGAGGTCAGAGGTGTCGAGCAGGCTGTCGGGGTTGTTGCCGTAGCGGAAGGGCGGGCCGGCGGTGGCCTGGGGGCTGTCGGTGGTCACCCGCACGGGGCCTAGCGAGCCCATGTGCAGCCACACCGTCGAAGAGCCGGGGCCGCCGTTGTAGAAGAAGGTCACCGGCCGGTGCGGATCGGGCGCGCCGCCGCCGGCGGTATAAGCCACGTAGAACATGCTGGCGGTGGGCTTGCCTTCATCGTTCCTGATGGTGAGCGTGCCGGCCGTGGCGGTGTAGGCGATAGAGCGGCCGCCGATGGTGGCGCTGTGGTGGGTCACACGGCGGATCTCGTGCACAGGGGCCAGAGCTATGTCGGCGTCGGCCAGACGGTTGGCGCGGGCGCGCTCTGTGCGGGCGTCCTCGCCGGCCTGGGTGTCGGTCTCCTGCGGGCCGGTGGAGGGCTCGTCGGGCGTGCGACTCGGCTTGGCGGCGCGCTTTGACGCGCGGCCGGGCTCGTCAGGGCTGCGTGCTGCGGTCCGCGACGGTGCGCTCTGGGCCACAGCCGGGCCGGCGAGGAGAACTAGGCCCAGGGCGGCGACGGAAGCGGAACGGAGCATGGGAGAGCCGATATCCTTGAAGCGAAGGCGGGAACCATCCCCGAGGCTGGCGTCGACGTAAAGCGGGGTGACCTTCACCCGGCGACAGCCGCAGCGTATGTCTGCGCCGCAATGCGCGCCCGCCGATCCATCTTCTCCGCCCTGGCGGGCGTCGCGGCCCTGCTCGCCGCCGCGCCGGCGGACGCCCAGCCGGGCGCCCCGCTGACCGTCGTGGTCACCAACGTGCGCCGCGCCGTGGGCCACGTGCGACTGGAAGTGTGCACCAAGGCGGAGTTCCTCAAAGCCTGCGTGCAGAGCGGCGCCGCGCCGGCGCTGGTGGGCGTCACGACGGTGGTGGTGCCCGGCCTGCCCGCCGGTCGCTACGCCATCCAGGCCTACTCCGACGAGAACGACAACCACGAGGTCGACCAGAACTTCATCGGCATCCCCAAGGAAGGCGTCGGCTTCTCCAACGACGCGCCCTTCGGCCTGGGCCCGCCCAAGTTCAAGCGCGCCGCCTTCATGCACGGCGACGACGCCCAGACCCTCACGCTGAAACTGCGATACCTGCCGGGCTGACGTGGCGTGGGCCGCAAGGCTCCGCTACCACCTGCCCGCGAGAGAACCCGAACCTTGCTGTCCGACCTGATCACCCGGCTCGTCGCCCTGAGCTGCCGCCGCCCCTGGGCGGTGGCGCTGATCGCGCTCGCCGCCGTGGCGGGCGCGCTGGCCTTCACGATCACGCACTTCCGCATGGACACTGATACGGCCAAGCTGATCGCCTCGTCGGTGCACTGGCGCCAGGACGAGATCGCCGTGTCCAAGGCCTTCCCGCAGAACGACGACCTGATCGTGGCGGTGATCGACGGCCAGACCCCCGAGCTGGCCGAACTGGGCGCCGCCAAGCTGAGCGCACGCCTGCAGCAGGAGACCAAGGCCTTCGAGACGGTGCGCCGCCCCGACGGCGGGCCGTTCTTCGCGCGCGAAGGCCTGCTGTTCCAGTCGCTGCCGCAGGTGCGCGACACCACCGCCCAGCTGATCCAGGCGCAGCCCTTCCTGGGGCCGCTCGCCGCCGACCCATCGCTGCGCGGCGTGGCGCAGACACTGACCACGCTGTCGCAGGGGGTGAGCTCGGGCGACGCCAAGCTGGCCGACGTGGACGCGCCCGTGAAGGGCCTGGCCGACGCCTTCGAGGGCGTGCTGGCGCGGCGCCCCACCTTCTTCTCCTGGCAGGCGCTGGTGGCGCAGGGTGGCGCGAAGGGAGGCCTCACCGCGCCAACCCGCCGCTTCGTGCTGGTCAAGCCGCGGCTCGACTACGCCGCCCTCCAGCCGGGCGCCGAAGGCTCGGGCCTGATCCGCACCGCCGCCCGCGAGCTGGGGCTAGACGCCGCGCACGGCATCCGCGTGCGCCTCACCGGCTCGGTCCCCCTGTCAGACGAGGAGTTCGCCTCGCTGGCCGATCACGTGTGGGTGGTCACCGGCGTCATGCTGGGGGCGGTGCTGCTGATGCTGTGGCTGGCGGTGCGCTCGGCCAAGCTGGTGGCCGCCATCCTGATCACCACGCTGGCGGGGCTGGCGATCGCCACCGCCATGGGCACGCTCCTGGTTGGGGCCTTCAACCTGATCTCGGTGGCCTTCATCCCCCTGTTCGTGGGCCTCGGCGTGGACTTCGGCATCCAGCTCAGCGTGCGCTTCCGCGCCGAGCGGCTGGAGCACCCCAGGATCGCCCCGGCGCTTGAGCGCACCGGCCGTGCGCTCGGCGGCTCGCTGACGCTGGCGGCCGCGGCGGTGACGCTGGGGTTCCTCGCCTTCTTGCCCACCAACTACGTGGGCGTCTCCGAACTCGGCGTCATCGCCGGCGTGGGCATGGTGTTCGCGCTGCTCCTGGCGCTGACGCTGCTGCCGGCGCTGCTCGTGCTGTTCAGGCCGCGCGACCAGGGGCTGGAGGTCGGCTGGCGCCAGCTGAAGCCGGTGGACGACTACCTGGTAAATCACCGCAAGACGGTGCTGTGGACCTTCGTGGCGGCCATGGTGGTGTCGGTGGCGCTGCTGCCGCTGGTGCGGTTCGACTTCAACCCCTTCCACCTGCGCAACCCGAACGGCGAGGCCATGTCCACCCTGGCCGACCTGTTCAAGGATCCACAGGAGAACCCCAACACCATCGACGTGCTGGCGCCCGACGTGCGGGCCGCCGACGCTCTGGCCACGCGCCTCGACGCCCTGCCCGAGGTGGCGCAGACCATCACCCTGACGAGCTTCACCCCCTCCGATCAGCCGGAGAAGCTGGCCGCCATCGCCGACGCCAACTCCCTGCTCGACTTCACCATCAATCCGCTGGAGACTTCCCGGCCGCCCACCGACCCCGAGGTGGTCGCCGCCCTGCGCATCGCCGCCTCCGCGCTGGGCGCAGCGGCGGGCGAGACGCCGGGTCCCGCGGCGGCGAATGCACGCCGGCTCGCAGGCGATCTCTCTCGCCTCGCCGCCGCCCCGCCCCAGATGCGCGCGCACGCCGCCGAGGTGGTGGTGACGCCTCTGGACGTGCTGCTCGACCAAGTGCGCGCTCTCCTTACGGCCGAGCCGGTCACGGTCGCCAGCCTGCCGCCCGACATCCGCGCCGACTGGCTCTCGACGACGACGGGTCAGGCGCGCATCCAGGTCTCGCCCAAGGGCGACGCCAACGACAACGCCACGCTGGAGCGCTTCTCCCGCGCCGTGCTGAGGGTGGCGCCCGAGGCCTCCGGCGCGCCGATCTCGATCCAGGGAGCGGGCGCAACCATCGCCCAAGCCTTCGTCAAGGCCGGGGTACTGTCGCTGATCGCCATCACACTGCTGCTGTTCGCGGCCCTGCGCTCCATCAAGGAGGTGGCCTTCACCCTGGCGCCCATCGTGCTCTCGGTGTTCCTGACGCTGGGCACCTGTGTGACGATCGGCCAGCCGATCAACTTCGCCAACATCATCGCATTCCCCCTGCTAGTTGGGGTGGGGGTGGCCTTCCATATCTACTTCGTGATGGCTTGGCGCGGCGGTCAGGGAGAGCTCTTGCAGTCGAGCCTGGCGCGGGGCGTCTTGTTCAGCGCGCTCACCACCGGCGCGGCCTTCGGCTCATTGATGCTGTCGAGCCATCCGGGCACCGCCAGCATGGGCAAGCTTCTAATGATCTCGCTGTTCTGGACGCTCGTGTGCGCGCTGATCTTTGAGCCCGCCCTCCTGGGGCCGCCGAACCGAGGCGATAATCCGGCCGCAGCGGGCTGAAAGTGCGGCCTCGGCAGCCCCGTCGATGGATTGCGGTGGCGGCATGCGCCGCCACCGCAATCAGGTCATATGACGTGCATGAGCAGCAGGACGATGAGCACGATCACGAGGATGCCGCCGAGTCCGAAGCCGCCATAACGGCCATAGTTTCCGCCCCTGCCGCTGAAACCTCCGCCCAGCGCCAGGACGATCAGGACGATCAGTAGGATGGTGATCATGTCGAGCTCCCCTCGTCGCGCGGGAGACGCCCCTGCGCGCCCGCTGCGATCATCGCACTAACCTTGGCCTTAAAAAGACGTTCCGTCAGCGCGCCGGGTCCGCCGGGCGCACCGCGATGTCGGCGAAATAGCGTCTCACCGAATCGCTCCAGCCATACTGCTTGCCGCTCAGCTGGTCGCGGTCATAGGCGGGAGCCGCTTCGAGATCCTTCTTCGTGAAGGCGCCGACGTAGCCTTCGGGCTTGTGATTGAAGGTCAGCGCCGAAAACGGGATGGGGTGGAACTTGTCGCCAACGCCCAAAAAGCCGCCGGTGGCCGCGATCACGAACTCGACCCTGCCCGTCAGCTTGTCGACATAGGCCTCCTTGAGGGCACCGAGCTTGCCCCCGGCGCGATCCATCAGCACGAGGTCGGTGAGGTCGCTTAGGGGGATCAGCCGCGCATCGCCCAGCGGCATGGTCTCGGCAGGATGGTCGGTCATGGCGCGTACGGCTCCGCTTGGGTCGCTACGGAAATGCCGCCGGCAGGCCGCCCGTTCCGCGCTCAGCCCTTCAGCAGCGTCTCGGTCTTGTCGTTGAGCTTCTTCACCAGCGCCGGGGCCCCGCCGCTGTCCAGCGTGGACTGGAAGTCCGAACGCTGCGACGCCAATTGGCTGATGGCGCCGTTGTAGAACACGTCGACGATCTTCCACTTGGCACCCGCCTGGCGCATCCGCCAGGTGAAGCTGGTGGGCGAGCCTGACTTGGCGATCAGCTGGCTCTTGACCAGCTTGTCGACGCCGCGCGTCTGCACCGAGGGATCCACGACGAAGCGCTCGCCGTCGAAGCTGTCGAAATTCTTGGCGAAGCTGGCGGCGGTGAAGCGACCAAAGGCGGTGACCAGCTGCTGCTGCTCGGCGGCGGAGATGGCCGTCCACTTCGGTCCAACCGCCACGCGCGTCATGGTGGCGAAGTCGAAAGCCTGATCCGCGGCAGGCAGTATGCGCGTGAAACGGCCCTGCGCGCCCGCGGCGTGTCCGCTCTTCATGGCTGAAAGCAAGGCCACGTCGAAGCGGTCGACCGTCTGCGCGCCGGGGTCCGAGGCCTGGGCGTGCGCCGTGAGGGGCGCAACGATGGCGAGAACAAAGGCGGCGGCTAGGGCGGGGCGGGTCATGTCGCCACAAGCGCCGACGCGCCTGAACCGTTCCTGAAATGCGGCCGTAGGCTCACGTGCGTCGTCCCACCATGTGGAAGGCCAGCGCCTGCAAGGGGCGCGCCGCCGCGCCGTAGGGGGCCAACGCATCCGCTGCGTCCTGCGCCAGCCGCTCCACCTCGGCGCGGGCGCCGGCTACGCCCAGGTGGCTGACGTAGGTGGCCTTGCCGGCGTCGGCGTCCTTGCCCACGGCCTTGCCGGCCTCGGCGGCGTCGCCCGTTGCGTCGATCAGGTCGTCGGCCACCTGGAAGGCCAGGCCGAAGTCGCGGGCGAAAGCTGAGAAGCGCGCCTCGTCGTCGGCCGAGGCGCCGCCGAGGATCGGCCCGGCCAGGGCGGAGAAGCGGAACAGGGCGCCGGTCTTCATGCCCTGCAAGACGGCGATGTCGCGCACCGAAAAGCCGCTGTCGGGCGCCTGGATGTCCATCATCTGGCCGCCGACCATGCCGTCCACCCCCGAGGCGCGGGCGAGCTCGACCACCAGACGCGCGCGGATCGCGCCGTCTGCGTGGGCAAGAGGGTCGGCCATCAGCTCGAACGCCAGGCACTGCAGCGCGTCGCCCGCGAGGATGGCGGTGGCCTCGTCGAAGGCCTTGTGGGTGGTGGGGCGACCGCGGCGCAGGTCGTCGTCGTCCATGGCCGGCAGATCGTCGTGTACGAGGGAGTAGGTGTGCACGCATTCGATGGCGGCTGCAGTTCGAAGAGCCGCCTCGTCCGGCGCATCGAACAGGCGGGCGCCTTCGAGCACGAGAAATGGCCTCAGCCGCTTGCCGCCAGCGAAGATCGCGTAGCGCATCGCCTCCGCCACGCGGGCCCCGGGGCCGACAGCATGTGGCAGGAGGCGCTCCAGCGCAGCGTCAGCCGCCGCCGCAGAGCGCGCCATGGCGGCGTTGAGGTCGAAGGCGGGGGGAGCGACGGTGGCGAAACTCATGTCGCGGCGCTTCTAACCGCGCCCAAGCTCACGCGCCACCGTCGCCCCTCGGCGGATCAGGCCCCGATCTTCTCGAGTTTCGCGCCGACAGTCTTGAGCTTCTCGGCTGCGGCGCCTTCGGCATGCGAGGCGCTGCGGGTGGTTTCGCCGCCCAGCTTGGCGACCAGTGTCTTGATGGCGGCGGTGTCCGGCGTGTCGGCGTGGAGCGCCTTCTTCAGCGCGCCGAGGTCATGAACCAAGGTCTTGGCGCCGTGGAATTCGGCGTCCTTCAGTTGGTCTTCCCAATATTCGATCTGCTTGATCGCGGCGTCCGGTTTGACGTCCTTGAAACCGGCGTCGATCTGGTGCTCGAGCGTGGTGAAACGTGCAGGCATGTGATTGATCTCCCTAGAGAAAGCTTGACCATGGCGGCGCGCCGTCTCCCTCGCTCAACCGGTCCCGGCGACGCCTGTTCCGATGCGCCGCTCTATTCTGCGGCCACGCTCGCCAGCGTGCGTTCGGAGGCCAACGGAGAGTGCTGCGCCGCCTCTGCCGCGGCCGCGGCGTCGAGCTCGGCGGCCTTCTTTTCGACCAGGCCGGCGATGTGCTCGACCATGTCCACGTCGCCGAGCTTATGGTCGACCTTGCCGGCCAGGTAGACCATGCCGGTGCCCTTGCCCGAGCCGCCGCCGGTGAAGCCCACGTCGGTCATCAGCGCCTCGCCGGGGCCGTTGACCACGCAGCCGATGATCGAGAGCGACAAGGGCGTGGAGACGTGGGCCAGCCGCTCCTCCAGCCGCGCCACCGTGTCGATGACGTTGAAGCCCTGACGCGCGCAGGAGGGGCAGGCGATGATGTTCACGCCGCGATGGCGCAGACCGAGCGACTTCAGGATGTCGAAGCCGACCTTGATCTCCTCCACGGGGTCCGCGGCCAGCGACACGCGGATGGTGTCGCCGATGCCGGCCCACAGCATGTTGCCCAGGCCGATCGCCGACTTGACGGTGCCCGAGCGCAGCGGGCCGGCCTCGGTGACGCCCAGGTGCAGGGGGCAGTCGATGGCCTCGGCAAGCTCGGTGTAGGCGGCGACCGTCAGGAAGGGGTCGCTGGCCTTCACGCTGATCTTGAACTCGTGGAAGTCGAGGTCGCGCAGGATGTCGGCGTGGAAGAGGGCGCTCTCGACCATGGCCGCCGGGCAGGGCTCGCCGTACTTCTCAAGGAGGTGGGTCTCGAGGCTGCCGGCGTTGACGCCGATGCGCATGCTGCAGCCATGGTCGCGGGCGGCCTGCACGACCTCCTTCACCCGGTCCTTGGAGCCGATGTTGCCGGGGTTGATGCGCAGGCACGCCGCCCCCGCCTCCGCCGCCTCGATGCCGCGCTTGTAGTGGAAGTGGATGTCGGCCACGAGCGGCACGCTCACCGCCTTGGCGATGGTCTTGAAGGCCTCCGTCGCTTCCTTGTCGGGGCAAGAGACCCGCACGATGTCGGCGCCAGCCTCCTCCAGCTCGTGGATCTGGCGGATGGTGGCCTGCGCGTCGGAGGTGACCGTGTTGGTCATCGACTGCACGGTGATGGGCGCATCGCCCCCCACCTCCACCTTGCCGACGCGAATCTTGCGGCTCTTGCGGCGTTCGATCATCCGCCAGGGGCGGACCATACGGTGGTCGTCGAGCATGGGGGGCGAGCGTGCGTGGCGGCCCGCGCGGCAGGCCCGTGTCGTCCCGGATATAGGCGCATGCGGCGGATGACGCCACGCGGCGAGGAGGCGCGGCGCGGCCTGTGGCGCTGGGGGCGCACCCTGGGGCTTAGAAAGCGTACTGTACCGTTCGGGGTTTAAGTTCGCGCCGCGGAGCCCTATTGTTGCAGATCGGCGCGGATGAACGCCGCTTCGCTCCGCAAGGAGCAGGAGCGGTCCGCTCGGCGGGAGTCTCCTTCATGCGGGTGGTGTTGGCGCAGCCTCGCGGGTTCTGCGCAGGCGTGGTGCGCGCCATCGAGATCGTGGAGCGCGCGATCGAGCGCTACGGCCGCCCCGTCTACGTGCGCCACGAGATCGTGCACAACCGCCACGTGGTCGAGAACCTCAAGGCCAAGGGCGCCATCTTTGTCGAGGAGCTGGACGAGGTGCCGACCGGCGCCATCACGGTGTTCTCAGCCCACGGCGTGGCCAAGAGCGTGGTTGCCGACGCCAAGGCGCGCCAACTGCCGATCCTGGACGCCACCTGCCCGCTGGTCACCAAGGTGCACAACCAGGGCAAGCGCTACGCCTCGCGCGGCCGCACGCTGGTGCTCATCGGCCACGCCGGCCACCCCGAAGTGGAGGGCACCATGGGCCAGGTGGATGCGCCCATGCACCTAGTCGCGACCGAGGCTGACGTCGCCGCACTCGACATCGCCACCGACACTCCCATGGCCTACGTGACCCAGACTACGCTCTCGGTGGATGATACACGCGGGGTGATCGAAGCGCTCAACGCCAAGTTCACCGACATCACCGGGCCCGACGTCAACGACATCTGCTACGCCACCCAGAATCGTCAGACCGCCGTGCGCGACGTGGCCAAGGTGGCCGACCTGATCCTGGTGGTGGGCGCCAAGAACAGCTCAAACTCCAACCGCCTGGTCGAGATCGGCCGCGAGATGGGGGTGGAGAGCCACCTGATCGCCGACGGTGGCGAGCTCGACCCGGCGTGGCTCTCGGGCGTGAACACCGTGGGCCTAACTGCCGGAGCCTCGGCTCCCGAGGAGCTGATCCTCTCGGTGATCGACGCCCTGCGCCGCCTAGGCCCGGTCGAGGTGACGCAAATGAACGGCATCGAGGAGCATATCGAGTTCCGCCTGCCTGCCGAGCTGCGCAGCCCGGTCGCTAACCCTTCCGTGGGCGTCAAGCCCGCTCAGCCGGAACCCGTCGCGTAGCGCGACGCTCCGGACCCCAAGAACAGCTTCGAGGAGACTCCATGGGCCTTCCCATGATGCAGACGGCCCGGATAGGGTCGTACGTGATGAAGCAGGCCCTCACGGGCCGGAAGCGCTACCCGCTGGTGCTGATGCTGGAGCCGCTGTTCCGCTGCAACCTGGCCTGCGCCGGCTGCGGCAAGATCGACTATCCCGATGAGATCCTCAATCAGCGCCTCTCTTACGAGCAGTGCATGGAGGCGATCGACGAGTGCGGCGCCCCCGCCGTCTCCATCGCTGGAGGCGAGCCGCTGCTGCACAAGGACATGGCCAGGATCGTCAAGGGCTTCATCGAACGGAAGAAGTTCGTGATCCTGTGCACGAACGCGCTGCTGCTCAAGAAGAAGATCGACCAGTACGAGCCCAATCCCTACTTCACCTGGTCCATCCACCTGGACGGCGACCAGATGATGCACGACAGAAGCGTGTGCGAGGACGGCGTCTACGACAAGGCGGTCGAGGCCATCAAGCTGGCCAAAGCCAAGGGGTTCCGCACCCAGATCAACTGCACCCTGTTCGAAGGCGCGGACGCCGAGCGTACCGCCGCCTTCTTCGACTACATGACCGAGATCGGGCTGGACGGCATCACCGTCTCGCCAGGCTACTCCTACGAGCGAGCGCCGGACCAGGAGCACTTCCTCAACCGCGAGAAGACCAAGAACCTGTTCCGAGACATCCTCAAGCGCGGCGACAACGGCAAGCGATGGGAGTTCACCCAGTCCTCTCTGTTCCTGGACTTCCTGGCCGGCAACCAGGCCTACGAGTGCTCGCCCTGGTCGATGCCGGCGCGCACCGTGTTCGGCTGGCAGAAGCCCTGCTACCTGCTTGGCGAAGGTTACGTAAAGACTTTCAAGGAGCTGATGGAGGATACGGAGTGGGAGAAGTACGGCGTCGGCAACTACGAGAAGTGCGCCGATTGCATGGTCCACTGCGGCTTTGAAGGCACCGCGGTGATGGACTCGGTCAAGAGCCCGCTGAAACTCCTGGGCCTGGCGCTGAAGGGCGTGAAGACCGAAGGGTCCATGGTCAAGGACATCCCGCTCGATAAGGCGCGCCCGGCCGACTACGTCTTCTCCGCCCACGTGGAGGAGAAGCTGGCGGACATTCGTGAGGGGCGGCTGACCAACATCGATATCCGCAAGGCGAAAAAGCGCTCGCCCCAGGCCGTCGCCGCCGAGTAAGCTTGAGGCTCGCGCACCAGGCGCGGCTGAGGGAGGCGGCGATGGGTGCGGACGGAAGCTTCGAGGGCCCCATCGCCAACGCGCCCACCGCCGGTGTCGACCTGCGTCGCGTCGATTCCCACCCCGACCACTGGTATCCGGTGGCGTGGGGTTCCGAACTCAAGGCCAATACGCCCAAGGCGGTGCACTACGCCGGCGAGCCCATCGTTCTGTTCCGCAACTCCAGCGGCCGCCTCTTCGCGATGGAGGACCGTTGCGCCCACCGGCAGGTGCCGCTCAGCATGGGCGTGGTCGAAGGCGACCAGCTGAAGTGCGGCTATCACGGCTGGGCCTACGACGGCGCCAGCGGCCGGTGCGTGGATGTGCCCTACCTCGGCGGCAAGACCCTGCCCAACGGCGTGCGCACCTACCCCGTGGCCGAGGTGGACGGGATGGTGTTCATCTATCCGGGCGATCCCCGCTTCGCCGAGCAACGCAAGCCCACCGCGCTGGCCGGCAAGGCCGACGCCAAGTTCAAGACGCGGCGCCTCGATCGTACCCTGAAGTGCCACTACACCTTCGCGCACGAAAACCTGTTCGACATGAACCACCAGTTCCTGCACAGGAAGCAGATGGGCCTGATCAAGGCCAAGCTGACCGGGCGTCGTCAGGGCGAAGACTGGTGCGAGGTCGATTACACCTTCGTGCGCGCCGCGGGTAAGGGCACGCTCGGTGAAAAGGCCATCGTTGGCCTGATCGGCAAGAACTTCTCCGAGGGCGGCGAGCTCATGGCCGGCGGCGACGGCATGACCATCCGCACCGAATACCCCCACCAGCGCCTGCGCGTGTTCGTCGGCGGCGAGGCCGCTCTGGACGTGTGGCTGGGCTACACCCCGCTCGACGCCGCCCAGCGCACCAACCGCACCTTCGGCTACCTCTCGGTCAAGCGCCCGGGCGTTCCGCTGATCCTCGACGCACTGTGGCCCTTCGTGACCTGGTTCACCGAGAACATCTTCCAGGAGGACCAGGAGATCATGGAGCTGGAGCAGGCCGCGCACGATGCGCAGGGCAGCGACTGGAACAACGAGGTGTTCCCCGCCATCCGCGACCTGCGCGCGCTCCTGGCCCGCAACGGCGCCCCCAGCCGCCTCGCCCCGCAGACGCTGGACGCGGTCGAGGCGATCGCCGCCGAGTAGGGCCGTGGCCGCCCGTCCCGGCCCGCTCAACCTCCTGACCGACGTGGCCGGCCTGCGCGTCGGCTCCGCCGTCGACCTGCGCGCCGCCACCGGCTGCACCGTGGTGGTGTTCGACGCGCCCTGCGTCGCGGCGGTGGACGTGCGCGGAGGCGCTCCCGGCGCGCGCGAGACCGACCTGCTCGACCCCGGCCGGCTGGTGGAGGGGATCGACGCCGTCTGCCTCTCCGGCGGCTCGGTGCACGGCCTGGCCGCCGCCGACGGCGTTGTCGCCGCCCTCGCTGAGCAGGGCCGCGGCTTCGCCTTCGGCCCGGGCGTGCCCACCGCCCCCATCGTGCCCGCCGCCATTCTGTTCGACCTCGCCGGCGACGGGGACAAGGCCTGGGGGCTGCAGCCGCCGTACCGCAGGCTCGGCCTGGAGGCGGCGCAGGCCGTCGCCTACGGAGCCTTCGGGCTCGGAGCCGAGGGCGCGGGTTACGGCGCGCGCGCCGGGCGGCTGCAGGGCGGCCTCGGCTCGGCCAGCCTGATGGGCGACGAGGGGATCACCGTGGCGGCGCTGGCGGCGGTCAACAGCATGGGCTCGGTGGTCGTCCCCGGCTCCCGCGCGTTCTGGGCGTGGCCGGACGAACTCGACGGTGAGTTCGGAGGCCTGCGGCCCGCCCCCGACTTGGCCTTCACCCCCGACGATTGGGGCCTCGCCAAGCTCGCTCCCGGGCTGCGCCAGAACACCACGCTGGCGGTGGTCGCCACCGACGCCGCCCTCACCCCCTCGCAGGCGCGACGCCTGGCGGTGATGGCGCAGGACGGCCTCGCCCGCGCCATCCGCCCCGTCCACACCCCCTTCGACGGCGACGTAGTCTTCGCCCTGGCCACCGGCCTGCGCCCCCTGCCCGACCCCTGGGCGCGCAGCCTGACGGTGCTGGGCGAACACGCCGCCGCCTGCCTCGCCCGCGCCGTCGCGCGCGGCGTGCACGCCGCCGCCTCACGCTCCGGCGGCCCGCAAGCTTGGCGTGATCTGGACGCCGAGGGGCGTCTCTCGAGCGCGCAAGGCTGACATCCACCCACCTTCCTCGGCTTTGTGCCGCGGAAGGCGGCCTGTTGGTGGAAACCTAAGCCGTCCGCTTCAACGCGACGTAGAGGGCGCCTTCGCCGCCGTGGCGCGCCTCGGCTGGAGAGACGCCCGCGACGATGGCGCGGGAGGGGGCTTCGGACAGCCACTCCGGCACCCGCGCGCGCAGCACGCCCCCGCCCGTGCGGCCCTTGCCGGTGATCACCAGCACCGCGCGCGCGCCGTCCTCCTGGGCGCGCTGGACGAAGGCGTGCAGGGCGGCGCGGGCGCGGTCCTGGTCGTGGCCGTGCAGGTCGAGGCGCCCGCCGATGGGGTCGCGGGCGCGGGCGATGCGCCGGCGGCGGTTCGGTTCGATGGCGGGCGGATGCGGGTCTGCGGCGGGCGTCGGGACCGACGGTCCGCCCGAGCGGCCGCCGACGCCCAGCGCCATGAGGGTGGCGATGTCGTGCGCGTCCGGCCGCCGGGGCGGGAGCGGCGCAGGCCGCGACGGGCCGCGTTCGGCGGGAGGAGCCGGGGCCGACACGTCGGCCACCGGGTGCAGCACCGCGGGCGAGGTGCGCTGCACCGTGGCGGCCACCACCGCCCACAAACGGTGCTCCTCGGGGCGCAGCGGCCGGCGCACGGCCTCACCCCCCGGAGGAGACGACGGGCACGAGCCGCACCAGCCGCAGGGTGTGGCGCACGCGCCCGGCCTCGGCCCCCGCCGCCACGCCGCGCCCAGTGTAGAGGTCGGCGCGGATCTCGCCGCGGATGGCCGAGCCCGTGTCCAGCGCCAGCGCTAGCCGGCGGTAGCGCGGAAAGGCGCCGTTCAGCACCGGCGCCGAGGCGTCGACCCAGTAGAGCTCGCCGTAGGCGTGGCGCGAGGGGTCGACCGCCAGCGAGCGTCCCGGCGTCAGCGGCGTGCCGGCCGCGCCGGCGGGGTCGCGCCCATCGTCGGGCGCCAGGCGGAAGAAGACGTAGCGCGGGTTGAGATCCATCACCTGCTGCGCTTGCGGCCCGGCGTGGGCGGCCAGCCAGCCGCGGATCGAGTCGGCCGAGGCGCGCTCGCGCGGCAGGTAGCCCTCGCGCACCATGGGCCGGGCGATGGCCACGAAGGGGCGGCCATTGTCGCCGGCGTAGAGCGCCTTGGCCCGCCCGCCGTCAGGGAAGACCAGCGTGCCGGATCCCTGCACCTGAAGGAAGAACAGGTCCTCAGGCCGCATCCAGGCCAGCGCGTCGGGCGCGGACGTGGCCTCGATCGCGGCCCGGTCGGCCACGGCGAGCGGAACGACGGGCGCCGGGGAGGCCCCCGCCGTCAGCAGGCCGCCCACCGGATCGTCGCCGTCGGCCGAGGCGTCGGCGGCGAAGGGCGTGGGCGCAGGCGACCAAGCCGGCGCATGCGAGGCCGGGGGGCGTGGGCGGACTGGGGCGGTGAATACGCCCTCGGACGCGCGGCGCGCGGGATATTCCGGGGCGAAATAGGCGGTCAGCACGCCTTCGCCGGGCAAGGCCACCGGCACGAAGTTGAACTGGAAGAACTGCTTGGCGGCGCCCTCAGGCGCCTCCGCGCCCAGCGCCCGCGCCTTCGCGCACACCTGGCGCATGGCGGGATCGCGCGACGCGGCGCAACCCGCCTGGAAGGCGCGCAAGGCGGCTGCGTGATCCTCCTCCTCCCACCCCGGCAGGGCGAGGAAGGCGGCGGCGCCGACAGGCGCGTGGGCGACGGGCGGCGGCGCGGGCGCGAGGGCGGAGGGATAGGCCGGGCGACCGTGGCCGCCCAGGGGCGGTGCGGGTGCAGGCGGGGTGGTCGAGGCGCAGGCGGCGAGCAACAGCGCGCATGTCGCACCCGCCCAGGCGGCGTGAGGCAGGCGCACGCGTGTCCCCCCGCCGCGGAGGATCAGGCTTCGGCCGGATCGACCCGCGCGAGGAGCCAGCTGGAGTCGCGCCCCTCGAGACTGCGCTCGAACGTCCAGATCTCGGCGGTGCGCCGGTCGACGGCATCGCCGTCCGTCCCGTCCTTACGCACCATCTGGCGCAGCTCGGCTAGGAATCGCACGCGCAGCCGCGCCAAGGCGCCCGTCACGTCGGCGTCCTCGAAGTCGGCGCGGGGCGGGTGCACGAACTCCACCGTCTCGGTGCGGCCCTCGGCGTCGCGCGCGGCCATCGCCGGCTCGAACGCCTCGAACACCACCGGCTGCACCATGCCCTTGAGCCCGGCGCGGTCGCCGCCGACGAAGGCCCGCACGATCTGCTCATACGCGCCGCGCGCGCCGTCCAGGAACTTGGCCAGCTCGAAGGCCGGGTCGCGCGCCTTGAGGGCGGCCAGGCCCGGATGCTGCTGCTCGACGGTGGGGGGCGCGACGCGCGCGTCCACCTGCGCGCCGCCAACGCCTGCGCCGAGGCCCGCGACCTCTTCCTGCGGCTGGCGGCCCACGCGCCGGCCGAGCACGCTGTAGAGCATGTACAGCACGATCGCGGCCAAGCCGGCGAAAAGGACGAGTTCGATCACTTGCAGGGACACGGGCTTCGACTTCCGACCTGCGGGGCGCAACGCGCGGGAGAACGCGCCGGCTCCGGCTGCACCGGACAATATAGTCCGGTCTCGCGCCCACGTCAGGCGCCGCGTGACGATGCGACCCAAGAGCTTGACGCCGCGTGCACGGTTGGCGGCCTCGCACGCCGCGTGCTAGCGCGGCGCCTCGCCGATCCCGCGCGGCCTCCGCGCCCAAATCCGAGCCGTCAGGCCCCTTCCATGACCGACTTTCCCACGCCCGCGCCCCAAGGCCAGGACCCTTCAGCCACGGGCCAGCAGCCCGGCATCCGGGTGCTGGCGCAGTATATGCGCGATTTCTCCTTCGAGAACCCGCGCGCCCCGGAAAGCCTGCGCATGTCGGGCCCGCCGCAGATCGAGCTTGGCGTGGAGATGAGCGCACGGGTGCGGCCCGACAGCCTCTACGAGGTGGAGCTGAAGCTCAACGTGCAGGCGCAGGACCCCGAGAAGCAGCCGGCCTTCCAGATCGAGCTGGTCTACGGCGGTCTGTTCGAGGTGTCGGGCGTGCCGCAAGAGCACATGGAGCCGGTGCTGCTGGTGGAGTGCCCGCGCCACCTGTTCCCCTTCGCGCGGCGCATCATCGCCGACGCCACCGGCGAGGGCGGCTTCCCGCCCTTCCTGATGGAGCCGATCGACTTCGGCACGGTCTACGCCGCCCAGCGCGCCCAGGGCCAGCAGCTCGAGCAGGCCGGCCAGGACGGGCAGCCCGTCGGCCACGCCTGACGTCGGGCGGCGGGCCGTGGCGCGCCTGCCGTTCCTCAGCCGCAGCCCGGGCGCGCCCCGCTTGCAGGCGGGCGACGTGATCGAGGTGGCGGGCGCGCCCGTGCGGCTCGCCGTCAACTCCCGCGCCCGCCGGGTGGGCCTGCGCCTCGCCCCCGCCGCCCGCGAGGTGGTGGCCACTGCGCCCAGCCGCGCACGCCTCACCGAGGCGCTCGCCTTCGCCCACGCCCGCGCCGACTGGATCGCGGCGCGGCTGGCCGAGCTGCCGCAGGCGCGGCCCTTCGCGCCCGGCGCGGTGATCCCCGTGCGCGGCGCGCCTTGCCGGCTGGAGCGCGCCGCCATGCGTGTGGCGGGGAGCCTGCGCCCCGCCGTGGCCGATGCGCCGCAACGGCTGGTCGCCTCCGGCGATGGGGCCGCCTTCGCGCGCGCGGTGGAGCGCGTGCTGCGGCGCGAGGCGCTGGCCGAGCTCAGCGCCAAGACGCATGGGCTCAGCGCCCGCCTGGGGCAGCCGGCGCCCGTCGTCTCGGTGGCCGACGCACGCGGCCGCTGGGGATCATGCAGGCCGTCGCTGGGCGCGGCGCCCGGCCGCATCCGCTACACGTGGCGGCTGGTGTGCGCGCCGACGTGGGTGCTCGACTACGTGGTGGCCCACGAGGCGGCGCACCTGCGCGAGCCCGATCACGCCGCCGGCTTCTGGGCGCTGAACCGCGAGCTGTACGGGTCCGACTTGGCGCAAGCGCGCGCCTGGCTGAAAACGCACGGCGCGGCCCTGCATGCTTTGGGCGGCGCGCCCGCGTGAATGACTGGGCCACGGACGTAACGAGGAGGCTTGGGCGATGACGGCCACGGGTTCGGCAGCAGGCGCCTTGCGCCGATCGGCGCTCGCGATCGCGATCGGCCTGGTCGCCTCGGCCGCCGCCGTGCAGCCGCCGCCCCTAAGGACCGACCGGGCCTCGGGATGCCGGCTGATGGCGCCCCGCGCCATGCCGGCCGGCGCGACGGCGTGGATCGGGGCGTGCGCCGCCGGCCTCGCGCAGGGCCCGGGCGTGGTGCGCGTCACCCCTGCGCGCGGCCGGGCCCCTGTGCTGTTCTACGGGCTGATGCGCGCGGGGCGGCCCGTGCGCGGGGTGATCGACGCGGGCGAGGACTGGATGATCGGCGATTTCCGCGATGGGGAGCGCGTGGATGTGCGCGACGACCCCGACGCCGGGATCAAGCAGTTCCGCGCCGCCGTGCTGGGCGCCGAGGTGGCGGCGCGGTGGTTTGCGGCGAAGGGCGCCACGGCTTCGGCGGCCTTCTACCGCGCCAAGGCCGTGCAGATCGACCGCACCTCCCCCGGCGGGCACTGAGCCCGCCCGACGCGCCCGCCGCGCAGCGATCAGTTGGGAGGCGGCGCGTCCCTGCGCGCGCCCGGATCGTCGGCGGGGGCGGCGTCGGCGCCGGGGATGGGATCGCCCTCCCCGTCCTCGCCGGTGCGGTTGAGCAGGTCGGCCACCGGATCATCCACGGGCGCGGCGACCGGCGGCGGGTTGGGACCCGCCGGGATCGGCCCCACCGCCAGGCGCGGCAGGGCGGCCGACATGAAGGCTTTCCAGATGTGCGCCGGCGCCCCGCCGCCGGTCACCCTGTGCATGGGCGAGTTGTCGTCGCGCCCGGTCCACACCGCAGTGACGAACCCGCCGGTGAAGCCGATGAACCAGGCGTCGCGGTAGTCTGAGGTGGTGCCGGTCTTGCCGCCCAGGTCGTAACCCGACAGCGCCGCGCCCGCGCCGGTGCCGGGCGGGCGCATCACCGCGCGCATCATCTGGTCCATGTAGGCGAGCGGCGGGTTGTTGATCACCTGGCGCGGGTCGTCGGGGTGGTGCTGGTAGACCACCGCCCCGTCGGCGGTGCGGATGCGCTCGATGCCGTAGGCGTGCACCGCCCGGCCGCCGTCGGCGAAGGCGCCGAAGGCCTGGGCCATCTCCAGCGGCGAGACCTCGCTCGTGCCCAGCGCCATGGCGGGATCGGTGTTGATCGGCGAGGTGATGCCCAACCGCTCGGCGGTGCGGGCCACGTTCGGGCGGCCCACCTCGTCGGCCAGCCGCGCGGCCACGGTGTTGATCGACTGGCTCAGCGCCGTCTGCAGGGTGATCGGGCCGAGGTAGCGGTTGGTGTAGTTGTGGGGCGTCCAGCCGTCGATGGTCACCGGCTCGTCGACAACGCCGGTGTTGGGCGTGCGCCCGGCCTCCATGGCGGTGAGGTAGACGAAGGGCTTCCAGGTCGAGCCCGCCTGGCGGCGCGAGGCCACCGCGCGGTCGAAGGGGGTGGCGACGTAGTCGGTGCCGCCGATCAGGGCGCGCACCCGGCCCTCGCCGTCCAGCGCCACCAGCGCCGCCTGCTGCACGCCCTGGCCCTTCGCGGCGGCTACACCCTGGCGCACCGCGGCCTCGGCGGCGGCGTCGATCGGAAGGTCGAGCGTGGTCTCGACGACCAGGTCGCGCTGGTCCTCCGCCTGTCGCTCGCCGATGATGCGGCGCACCTGGGCGTCCACCCAGTCGACGAAGTACTGGGCGTGCTGGCTGGCCAGCTGCTTGTTGTAGACCAGCGGCTGCTTGAAGACCGCGTCCTCCTGCTCGCGGGTGATGACGTGGGTGTCCACCATGCGGTCGAGCACGATCTTGGTCCGATCCGCCGCCCGATCGGGGTCGGCCACGGGGTTGTAGCGGCTGGGCGCGCGCAGCAGGCCCGCCAGCAGCGCCGCCTCGCCGATGGTGAGTTTGCGGGCGGGCTTGGCGAAGTAGCGCTGGCTCGCCGCCTCGATGCCGTAGGCGCCGGAGCCGAAGCTCACCCGGTTTAGATACAGCGCCAGGATCTGCTTCTTGGAGAAGCGCCACTCCAGCTCGACCGAGAGGATCAGCTCCTGGATCTTGCGCTTGTAGTTCTGGCTGGGCGTCAGGAACAGGTTGCGCGCCAGCTGCTGGGTGATGGTCGAGCCGCCGCGCAGCGGGCCGCCGTGGTGGGTGGCGTTGTAGATCAGCGAGCGCACGATGCCGGCGGGGTCGAAACCCATGTGGTGGTAGAAGTTGTGGTCCTCTATGGCGATGAAGGCGCCCGGCACGTAGGGCGGCAGCGCATCGAGGTCGACCGGCGGCGCATACTGGCTGCCGCGCACCGCCAGGAGCGCGCCCGAGCGGTCGAGGAAGGAGATCGAGGGCTGGCGCGCGACGCTGGTCAGCTTGCCGGTGTCGGGCAGCCCCTGGGCGAAGATCAGCACGGTGACCACGCCCGCGATCAGCACCCACACGGCGGCGACCGCGCCCCAGTAGAGCAGGCTGTTCAGCACGCCCCGGCGGCGGCGCGGGATCGGGCGTCCCCGGGGACGGGCCTCCGACATGGGCTATTCAGGGCTCCAGCGCGCGGGCCGATCCGCGCGGACGACGCAAGCGCATATCACGCCGACGTGATGAGCGCAGTCTGAACGCGCAGGGGCGCGGACCTGGAGGCTGATGCTCTCGAAGGGGACCCGCCTCGACGCGAAGGTGCGGGCGAGTAAACCTATGTTAAATATCAACAAAGCGCTTTTAAGTGCGCTTTTACAAGGATAAGTTGGCGCTAACCAGAAGGGTCGACCATGCACGATCAGCCGCTCATCCAAGCTCTTGAAAGCCGCGCGGAGCGCCGCGCGGGGCGGCGCGACTTCTTCAAGGCCGCAGGCGGCCTCGCCGTCGGGGCCGCGGCGGCGATGGCGCTGGCCGGTGAGGCCGAGGCGCAGCAGATGACGCCGTCGTCGGATGCGGACATCCTGAACTTTGCATTGAACCTCGAGTACCTCGAGGCGAACTTCTACAGCTACATCGTCAACGGCGTGCCCATCGCCACCAACAATCCCACCCTTGTGACCGGCGTAGGAACGTTCGGCGCAGCCACGGGTGGGCGCCAGCACAGCTTCGACGATCCTGTGGTTCGCGCCTACGCGCAGATCCTCGTGCAGGACGAGCTGCACCACATCGCCTTCATCCGCTCGCAACTGGGCGCCGCTGCGATCGCACAGCCGGCGATCGACCTGGGCACCTCGCCCACCAGCGCCTTCTCCATGGCGGCGCAGTCCGCTGGCGCGGTAGGGGCCGGGCAGTCGTTCGATCCCTACGCCAGCGACGCGAACTTCCTGCTCGCCGCCTACCTGTTCGTCGAGGTGGGCACCTCCGCCTACCAGGGCGCAGCCGGGCTGATCAGCAACAAGACCTACTTGGACGCAGCCGCGGGCATCCTGGCGGTCGAAGCAGGCCACGCGGCCATCGCCAACACGCTGATCTACAGCAAGGGCATCACCATGCCAGCCCAGTTCCCCACCATCATAGCCGACGCCGGTAAGATCTCGGATGCGCGCGACAGCCTCGACGGGCCGACCGACGACGACCAGCCCCTCGTCCTGAACGGCCAGGCGAACCTCGTCCCAACGGACGCGAACAGCCTCACCTACCCCCGCACGAGCGCGCAGGTGCTGAACGAGGTGTTTCTGAACAAACAGTCGGTGATGAAGGGCGGCTTTTTCCCGAACGGCGTCAACGGCACGGTCAACACCAGCGGCGCCAACGGATAGCACAGGCCGTTCTCCAACGTCCCCGTCGCCCTTTCCCGGGCGGCGGCGGCGAGGGATAAGGCCGCCATGTCCCGACCCTCAGGCCGCGCCGCCGATGCGCTTCGTTCCGTCACGCTCGAGACGGGGGTGAACCGCTATGCGGAAGGCTCCTGCCTCGTCAGCTTCGGCCACACGCGCGTGCTATGCACCGCCAGCCTGGAGGACGGCGTGCCCTCCTTTTTACGCGGCAAGGGGCAGGGGTGGGTCACGGCCGAGTACGGCATGCTGCCGCGCGCCACCCACACCCGCGGCCGGCGCGAGGCCGCCCAGGGCAAGCAGAGCGGGCGCACCCAGGAGATCCAGCGGCTGATCGGGCGCTCGCTGCGCGCGGTGGTCGACCTGCAGGCGCTGGGCGAGCGGCAGATCACGCTCGACTGCGACGTGGTGCAGGCCGACGGGGGCACGCGCACCGCCGCCGTCACCGGCGCGTGGACGGCGCTGGCCATCTGCTGCCGCTGGCTGCAGGCCGAGGGCGTGCTGAAGCGCGACCCGATCCGCGACCAGGTGGCCGCCGTCTCCTGCGGGGTGCACGGCGACCAGCCCGTGCTCGACCTCGACTATGAGGAGGACTCCGCGGCCGAGGCCGACAGCAACTTCGTGCTGACCGGCGCGGGCGACATCGTCGAGATCCAGGCCACCGGCGAGAAGCGCGGCTTCACGCGCGACGAGTTCGAGGCGCTGTTCAGCCTCGCGCGCAAGGGCATCGGCGAACTGCAGGCGATGCAGCGCGTCGCCGTCGAGGCCGCGCGCCGGTAGGCGCGAGCGCTTACTCCACCGCGCCCTGCTGCAGCCGTGCGGCGTTGACCGCCGCCTTGGCCGCCGTGGGATTGGCGGTCAGCGTGGCGCGGGCGGGCTCGGGCGTCTCCGGGGCGGAGAGGTCGGCGGTGGGGCCGAAGAACTGCGGCGGGATGGGCGCGGGGTCGGGGGCGTGGCCGTAGGCGGTGTGCACCGAATAGTACTTGGCCGTGCTCCGCGGCATGGGTGCGGCCGACGCCGTGCGCACGGGCGCGGCTCCTGTGGGTGGTGGCGCATAGCCCGTGAGCGGCGCGGTGGATGGCGGGGCGGACGGCGTGCCGGGGGCGAGCGAGGCGCCAACGCCCGCATGCACCGTCGGGTCGGGCGCCGCGGCGGCGTCCGGCCAGCGTTCGTACCAGGGGGTCTGCGGCGGCCCCAGCGCGGCCGCGCCCTGCAGCGCGGCGCGGGCGACGACCGGCGCCGGCGGCGCGACCGGCGACTGGGCGATCAGCCCTGGCGGGGCGATGAAGGTCGGCCGCGGCGCCGGGCCCACGCCCGCGGTGGGCGAGGGCGCGACGGCGGGGGTCAGGACCGACGCGACAGGCGCGCCCGCGGTCCAGCGGGTGCGCGGCGTCCACGCGGTCGCGCGCGGCGCGGCCGTGGAGGGAGCCACGGGAGGGGTGAAGGACCGCGTCGGGCGGACCGCGGGCGCCGGGCGCAAGGTCGTGGCGGCCACGGGCGCCGAGGCGCGCAGCACGCTCGCCTGTTCGGCGACGCCCTTGCCCGGCCAGCTCAGCATCCGCAGCCGCGGCGCGGCGGCCTGGACGCGCTGTGCAGGCGTGGGGGCGGCGAGTTCTGCGCGCAGGGCCGGCGTGCGCACGGGCTGGCGCATGGGAAGCTGTGCTGCGGGGGGGGCGTAGCCGTAGCGGTCCGGCGTCTGGGCGGCGGCCGGCGAAGCGGCGGCCGCGAGGAGGAGTACGAAAGCGCGGCGCATGGCGAGCGCCCTCCGGCGGCGCAGATGGACTCTCGGCGCGCAAGGATGCCCACACGTCGTTAACCGGCGATTGACGCGCTCAGGCGCCGGCCAGCGCCTCGCGCTTGCCCTCCAGCTCCAGCCACGCCTCCTCGGCGGCGGCGAGCTGGGCGCGGGCGGCCTCCACCTGGGCTCCGAGACGGCCGACGCGCGCGGGATCGCGGGCGTAGAGGCCCGGGTCGGCCAGCGCCGCCTCGTCGGCGGCTATGCGGACGGGGAGGTCGGCGATCAGCCGCTCCAGCTCGCCCAGCCGATGCTGCTCCTTGAACGAGAGCTTGGCGCGTGGCCCCGCCGCCTTGCCGGCGGCGGGGCGCGGCGGCGCCCCGCCGCCTGCGGCCGCTGCCGGCGCATCGAGGAAGCCGGGGTTCTGGCGCACGAAGTCGCTCCAGCCGCCAGGCGTCTCCACCGCGTGGCCGCGCCCGTCCAGCGCCAGGGTGGAGGTGGCCAGCCGATCGATGAAGTCGCGGTCGTGGCTGACCAGGATCAGCGTGCCCTCGTAGTCGGCCAGCATGTCCTCCAGGAGGTCCAGCGTCTCCATGTCGAGGTCGTTGGTGGGCTCGTCGAGCACCAGCAGGTTGGCGGGCTGGGCCAGGGCGCGCGCCAGGAGCAGCCGGTTGCGCTCCCCGCCGGAGAGGGTGCGCACCGGCTGGCGCAGCTGGGCGTCGGTGAAGCGGAAGTCGCGCGCATAGGCGGCCACGTGGCGAGGGCGGCCATGCACCAGGAGGCTGTCGCCGCCCAGGGGCGTCAGCGCGTCCCACAGGGTCTCGTCCTCCTTCAGGGCGGCGCGCGACTGGTCGAGGTAGGCGACCTCCAGGTTGGTCCCGAGCTTCACCTCGCCGGCATCGGGCGCGGTCTCGCCCAGGAGCAGCTTCACCAGCGTGGTCTTGCCCGCGCCGTTGGGGCCGACGACGGCCACCCGATCGCCGCGGATGATGCGGGTGGAGAGGCCGTCAACCACCACCTTATCGCCCCAGCGCTTGGAGAGGCCCTTGGCCTCGACCACGCGCTTGCCGCTGGCGCCGCCGGCGTCCACCGCCATGTCGAGCGCGCGGGGCTGGTCCTTCATCAGCGCCGCCTTCTTCGCGCGCAGGTCGGCCAGGAGGCGCGCGCGGCCCTCGTTGCGCGAGCGGCGCGCGGTGATGGAGCGGCCGAAGGTGTAGGCCTCGCGCTCGATCTCCTTGTCGAGCCGGCGCGCGCGCTCGGCCTCGGCCGCCTCGACCTCCTCGGACCAGGCGTCGAAGGCGGCGAAGCCCTTGTCCAGCACGCGCACGCGCCGGCCGGTGAGCCAGAAGCAGCGGTCGGTGACGTGCTCCAGGAAGGCGCGGTCGTGGCTGATGACGAGCACGGCCGAAGGCGCCTCGCGCACTCGCCGTTCGAGCGTGGCGATGGCGGCGATGTCGAGGTGGTTGGTCGGCTCGTCGAGGAACAGCAGGTCGGGTTCTTCCGCGAAGGCGCGAGCCAGCGCGGCGCGGCGGATCTCGCCGCCGGAGAGGCCGTGGGTCGGCTTGTCGGAGTCGAGGCCGAACGCCTCCAGCTCGGCTTCGGCGCGCCAGGCGGGGGCGCCGCCGGCGGTGGCGTGGTCGCGCACCGTCTCCCCCTCGATCACCGGCTCCTGCGGAACGTGGGCGAAGCGCGCGCCGGGCTGGACGAAGCGCTCGCCCTCGTCGGGCGCGATCCCCCCGGCGAGCAGCTTCAGCAGGGTCGACTTGCCCGCGCCGTTGCGGCCCACGAGGCAGGTGCGGGCGCGGGGCTCGAGCTGCAGGTCGACCCCGTCGAACAGGCGCACGGGCCCGTCCTGCAGGGCGACGCCGCGCAAGGCGGCCAGCGGCGGGCGGGCGGAGGAGGCGCGGGGCGGCATGGCGGCGTATGTAGGGGGCGGGAGCGGCTGCGTCTCGCCCACGACGGCTGCGAGGCGAGGCGCCATCTTTCCGTAAGGTGTCGCAGGCAGCTTACCGCGAGTTCCGGAGTCGCCCGATGATCCGTCCCGCCGCTCTGGCCGCCCTTCTGGCCGCCGTCCTGGCCGCGCCGCTCGTCAGCGGCTGCGTGGCGACCGCTGTGGCAGGCGCGGCGGTGACCGTCGCCTCGGTGGGCGTGAAGACAGGCGCCAAGGTGGTGGGGACCGGCGTGGGCCTCGCCGCCGACGGTGTGGGCGCGGCGGGTCGCGCCGTCACCGGCGGGAGACGTCACGCCGGCGGCTGAGCCGTAGGAACGGCCGTACGCGCGGCGGGGTTGGCGTTCTCCCTCCCTCAGCCGCGAGAACTCCCGTGAGCACCAACAAGCACCCCGCCTCCGGCCACGAGCCCGATCCGCTCCCCGCCGACGACCTCGCCACCAACCCCGGCATAGGCGAGAGCCGCGGCGTCACCCGCGCGGGCGGCCTCACCGGCGAGCGGGAAGACCCCGCCGACATCGAGGGCGACAACACGGTGGAGGGCGATGTCGACCAGGACGTGGACCGCACCGGCGCCATCAGCCCAGACCACCGGGGCCGCACCAATAAGTAGGCGCGCTACTGCGCGGCGATGGAGAGCGCCCGCAGGCGCGGCGGGGCCTCCACCGCCTCCGGCGCGTCGGCCATGTAGGCGCGGGTGAGCGGCAGGGCATCGACGCGCTTGGTCAGCTGCACCTGCCAGACCATGTGGCCGCCCTCGCGGAAGGAGACCTCGCTGACCGCCATGTAGAACTCGAACATGCGCGCCAGCCGCTCGTCGTAGAGCTCCACGATCTCGGCGCGATTGGCGGCGAAGCGGGCGCGCCAGTGGTGTACCGTCTCGGCGTAGTGCAGGCGCAGCACCTCCAAGTCGGTGATCCACAGGCCCGCGCGCTCGATCGCCGGCAGCACCTCGGAAAGCGCCGGGATGTAGCCGCCCGGAAAAATGTAGCGGTGGATCCAGGGGTTGGTGACGCTGGGCTCGTCCTTGCGACCGATGGCGTGGATCAGCGCCACGCCGTCGTCGGTGAGGAGCTCGGCCACGCGGTCGAAGTAGGCCTGGTAGTTGGGCCGCCCCACGTGCTCGAACATGCCGACAGAAACGATGCGGTCGAACGGGCCGGTCACGTCGCGATAGTCGATCAGGTCGAACCTGGCCCGGTCCATCAGGCCCATCGACTGGGCGCGGGCGCGGGCGGTGGCGAGTTGCTCGGTGGATAGGGTGACGCCCTGCACCTGCGCGCCCCACTCGGCCGCAAGCGTCAACGCCATGCCGCCCCAGCCGCAACCGATGTCGAGCACGCGGTCGCCGGGGCGCAGGGCGAGCTTGGCGGCGATGTGCGCCTTCTTGGCGGCCTGGGCGGCCTCCAGCGTCATGCCCGGGCGCTCGAAATAGGCGCAGGAGTACTGCAGGTCGTCGTCGAGGAAGCGGCTGTAGAGGTCGAGCGCCAGGTCGTAGTGCACCGCCACGTGGTGACGCGACGCCTTGCGGTCGTTCAGCTGCTGCAGCCGCCGCTGGGCGGCGTAGAGCATGCGCCGCCAGGCGGGGAAGCGGTTGTGCAGCGGGTCGAACTGGAAGTTGCGGCCGACGAGCGCGAGAAGCTCGTAGATGTCGCCGCGATGCAGGCGCAGCGACCCGTCCATGTACGCCTCGCCGAAGCGGAGCTCGGGATGCACGGCGATTCGGGCCGCCGCCCCAGGAGCGAGCTCGGCCACGATCTCCGGCCCCTGACCGTCACCGAAGCGGAGAGTGCGGGCGCCCTCGATCACGGTGAGGTTGCCGACGCGGAAATATCGCGGCGCCAGCCACTCCAGGATCATGCACGCCCCCGCGGAACCCCGTTCCCGCAAGGCGCATAGCGCGATGCGGGAACGGCGTCACGATCCTGCGCTAGGCGTCGACCTCGAGGCCCGCGGGGCAGTCGACGCCTGTGCCGCCGATGCCGCAGTAGCCGCCCGGGTTCTTGGCCAGGTACTGCTGGTGGTAGCCCTCGGCGAAATAGAACTCGCCCGCCGGCTTGATCTCGGTGGAGATCGCCCCGAAGCCGCGCTTCGACAACGCCTCCTGGTAGGTGCGCCTGGAGGCTTCCGCGGCGCGTAGCTGCACGTCGGAATGCGTGTAGATCGCCGAGCGGTACTGGGTGCCCTTGTCGTTGCCCTGGCGCATGCCCTGGGTGGGGTCGTGCCCTTCCCAAAATGTCTTGAGGAGCTGGTCGTAGGTGACGACCTTGGGGTCGAACACCACGAGCACGGTCTCGTTCTGACCGGTGCGGCCGGAGCAGACCTCCTCATAGCTAGGGTTTGGGGTGTAGCCGCCCGAGTAGCCCACCGCGGTGACGTAGACGCCCGGGACCTGCCAGAAGATGCGCTCGACCCCCCAGAAGCAACCCATGCCGAACTCGGCCACCTCTAAGCCCTCCGGATAGGGGCCCTTCAGCGCCTTCCCGTTCACGTGATGGGTGGCGGAGGTGGGAATGGCTTCGGTGCGACCCGGCAGAGCGTCGGCCTGGGCAGGCAGTTCGGCGGTTTTCTTGAAGAACATCAACGTATCTCCTCTGACCGCGGATATGGGGATCGGGCGCAGCTCCCGCTACGGCGTCAGGTGGCCGGGAGTTCCCTGCGGAAGGTGGCGTAGATGCGCTCGGCCAGGGCCGCGTTGACGCCCTCGACCTTGAGGAGGTCGGCCACGTCGGCGCGGCTTACGCCGCGCGCAGAGCCGAAGGCCTGCAGCAGGGCTCGCTTCCGCGCCGGCCCGATGCCGTCGATCTCGTCCAGCGGGTTCTTGGTCAGCGCCTTGGCGCGCTTGGCGCGGTGGGTGCCTATGGCGAAGCGGTGCGCTTCGTCGCGCAGGCGCTGCAGGTAGTAGAGCACCGGGTCCTTGGGCTCGAGCATGAAGGGGGTGCGGCCGGGCATGAAGAAGCGCTCCAGCCCGGCGTCGCGGTCGGGCCCCTTGGCCACCCCCACCACCGCCACGTCGTCGACGCCGAGGTCGGCCATCACCTGAAGCGCCGCATCGAGCTGGCCCGCCCCGCCGTCAACCAGGATCAGGTCGGGCTTGGGCGCCTCGACGCCTTCGGCCTCCTCCTTCTGCAGGCGCGTAAAGCGGCGGCGCAGCACTTGGTTCATCATGGCGTAGTCGTCGCCGGGGGTGAGCTCGCCGGGCTTTATGTTCCACTTGCGGTACTGCGACTTCTGGAAACCCTCCGGCCCGGCCACGATCATGCCGCCGACAGCGTTGGTGCCCATGATGTGGCTGTTGTCGTAGACCTCGATCCGCTCGGGCGCGCCTTCCAGCTTGAACACTTCGCATAGGCCGGAGAGCAGCTTCACCTGCGCAGAGCCCTCGGCCATGCGCCTGCCCAGCGCCTCGCGCGCGTTCGCCGCCGCGTGGTCGACCAGCCGCTTCTTCTCCGCCTGCTTGGGGACGAGGATCTCCACCTTGCGGTCCGCCTTGAGGCGGAACGCCTCGGCGTAGAGCTCGCGGTTGGGCACGTCGCGGTCGAGCAGCACCAGGCGCGGCACGGGCTTGTCGTCGTAGAACTGGCCCAGGAAGTTATCGAGGGTGACGGCCTCGTCGCTCCAGCCCTCCTCGTTCACCTGCGCCAGGCGCTGGAAGTAGGCGCGGTTGCCCCAGTTCTGTCCGGCGCGGAAGAAGAACACCTGCACGCAGGTCTGCCCGCCGTCATGGTGCAGGGCGATGACGTCGGCCTCGTCCACGTGCTCGGGGTTGATGCCCTGCTCGTTGGTGACGCCCGCCAGCGCGCGGATGCGGTCGCGCACACGCGCCGCGCGCTCGAACTCCATGTCCTGCGCGGCCTGCTCCATCTCGGCCACGAGACGCCTGTTCACCGCGCGCGAGCGGCCACGCAGGAAGTCGTGCGCCTCGCCCACAAGCTCGGCGTAGCCCTCGGCCGTGATCTCGCCGGTGCACGGCGCCGAGCAGCGCTTGATCTGGTGCAGCATGCAGGGCCGCGTGCGGCTGTCGTAGACGCTGTCGGAACAGGAGCGCAGCAGGAACGCCTTCTGCAGCGTGTTGAGCGTGCGGTTCACCGCCCAGGTCGAGGCGAACGGCCCGAAGTACTCGCCCTTGATGGTGTGAGCCCCTCTATGTTTGCGCAGCTGCGGGGCGGCGTGGTCCTGGCGCAGCACGATCTCGGGGAAGCTCTTGTCGTCGCGCAGCACGATGTTGAAGCGGGGCTTCAGCCGCTTGATCAGGTTGGACTCGAGCAGCAGGGCGTCCGCCTCGGTGCGGGTGGTGACGAACTCCATGGCGCGGGTCATGGCCACCATGTGCTGCAGGCGCTGGTTGTGGGCGCGCCCCTGCGCGTACTGCACCACCCGCTTCTTCAGCGAGCGCGCCTTACCCACGTAGAGCAGCTCGTTCTCCTCGCCGATCATGCGATAGACGCCGGGCGTATCGGGCAGGCGCTTGACGTAGTCGGCGATCAGCTTGGCCCCGGTGAGCTTCGGGCCCGCCTCCTCCCCCTCCGACGAGCGCAGAACCTCCACGGCGCCCTGCGGCAGGGGCGGCTCGACCTCGACCAGGGCATCCGACATCGCCGCTCATATAGGCGCGGTCGGTCCGCCGGTCTCGCGCGCCGACGACTTGCCGCATGGCGAGCGCCGCGCGAGGCTTGCGCCATGATCCACGTGCCGACCGCGAGCTGGGCGCACGGCGCCTTCACAGCCGCGGCCTGGACGAGCGCGGCCGCGCTGGGCTGGGCGGTGCGCCGCTGGCGTTTTCGTGACGCCACCATCCGGCTCGCCCACGCGGCGGGGCCGGGATACTTCCTCGCCCTGGCGGCGGGAGCGGCGCCAGGGGCCTGGCTCGCCGGCTCGCTCAACACGCTGAACGGCGGCCCGGCCACGCTGTCGCACTCCATCGTGGGCGCCCTGGCCGGCGGCATACTGGGCGTCGAGCTCTACAAGGCCGCGCGCGGCGTGAAGGGCTCGACCGGCGGCGTGTTCGTGGGCAGCTTCGCGCTGGGCTGCGCCGTCGGCCGGTGGGGCTGCCTGTTCGCCGGCCTGCCGGACGACACCTATGGCGTGCCCACCGCCCTGCCCTGGGCCGTCGACCTGGGCGACGGGATCGGCCGCCACCCGGTGCAGGCGTACGAGAGCCTGTCGATGCTGCTGTTCCTGGCGATCTGGCTCGCGGGATTGGCGACACGCGCCCCGTGGGCGATGCGGCGCGGCTTCTACGCCCTGACGATCGCCTATGGGGTGCAGCGTTTCGCCTGGGAGTTCCTCAAGCCCTACCCACGGGTGATCGGGCCGTTTAACGTCTTCCATCTGATCTGTGCGGGGCTCATCGGCTATGGCGTCGTCTTCTACGCTCGAGATCTCGCCCGCGAGCGCGCCGGCGGCCCCGCCCTCACTGGCCGAGGCGCCCTTCCCGCGTAAGGCCGCGCCCTACCTCTTCCTCGGCCAGACCACGAGCCTGTGCGAGCGCTGCTACCGCCTCGCGCCCGCCAAGGTCGTGAGCGAGGACGGCTGCGTCTACTACCTCAAGCGCTGCCGCGAGCACGGCGTGCAGAAGACGCTGATCGCCGACGACCTGGCCTATTGGAAGAGCCAGCGCGACTGGGTGAAGCCCGGCGACCGCCCGCTGCAGGTGCAGACCCGCACCGAACACGGCTGCCCCTGGGACTGCGGCCTGTGCGCCGACCACGAGCAGCACTCCTGCCTGGCCATCGTGGAGATCAACGAGGCCTGCAACCTGGCCTGCCCGGTGTGCTTCGCCGACAGCTCGCACCAGCGCGAGGCCCACCGGCCGCTGGCCGAGATCGAGACCATGCTGGACGCGCTGGTCGCAAGCGAGGGCGAGCCCGACCTCGTGCAGTTCTCCGGCGGCGAGCCGACCATCCATCCGCAGTTCTTCGAGGTGCTGGACGCCACCAAGCGCCGCCCGATCCGCCACGTGATGATCAACACCAACGGCCTGCGCATCGCGCGCGAGCCGGGCTTCGCCGAGCGGCTGGCGGCGTACAATCCGGGCTTCGAGGTCTACCTGCAGTTCGATTCGCTGAAGCGCGACGCCCTGATGGAGCTGCGCGGGGCCGACCTCTCGGCGGTGCGCGTGCAGGCGCTCGAGGCGCTGGAGCGGGCGGGCGTCTCGACGACGCTGGTCGTCACCCTGAAGAAGGGCGTCAACGACGACGAGATCGCCAACATCGTGCGCTTCGCGCTGAAGTGGCGCTGCGTGCGCGGCGTCACCTTCCAGCCGATCCAGGACGCCGGCCGCAACGACGGCTTCGACCCGAAACGCCACCGCATGGTGCTGACCGAGGTTCGCCGCCGCATCGCCGAGGCCGGCGTGTTCGCGCTGGAGGACCTGATCCCGCTGCCCTGCAATCCCGACCAGATCTGCATCGGCTACGGCCTGCGCAACGGCGAGCAGGTGACGCCCGTCACCTCGCTCCTGCCGCGCGAGATGCTGGTGGAGGCCGCGCCCAATACCGTCGCCTTCGAGGCCTTTCCCGAGCTGCAGCGCCGCGTGTTCGACCTCCTGTCGCTCTCCACCGTGCAGGGCAACACCACCGACAAGCTGTCGTCGCTGCTGTGCTGCCTGCCGGAGGTCGCGACGCCGCAGGGCCTCGGCTACGAGCACACCTTCCGCGTGGTGGTGAGCTGGTTCCTCGACCGCTACAATTTCGACTTGGCCACGGTGAAGCGCTCCTGCGTGCATTTCGTGCAGCCCGACGGGCAGATCATCCCCTTCGACACCTACAACACCTTCTACCGCCCCGGCGCGCCCGGCGCGGCTGCGCTCGCCGAGGCCCGCGCGCTGTGAGCGAGGAGGGGCACGACGCGCTGGGCCGCTTCGTCGGCGGGCTGATCCTGGCCGTGGGTCTCTTGATTGCGCTGCTGAGCGGGGCCTGCACGCTCGCCGTGGCCGGTCCGTCGCTGCTGGGGGTGCTGCGCGGCGAGAGCGGCGCGGGCGGCGGGATCGTCCTGGCTTTGATCTTCGGCGCCGCGCCCTTCGCCGGGGGCGTCGCGCTGGTGCTGCTCGGCTGGTCGATCGTGCGGCCGCGCCGCCGTCCGAAGGTCCAGGTGTTCGACGATCGGCCGCCCTCGGCTTGAAGCCCGCAGTCCATCGCCGTATGCGAGCGTCATGGCCGCCCTCGCTCCCATCCTCCTGTTCGTGATCGCCGTGGCGGCGATCAACTTCTTCGAGTTCCACCGCGTCGACTGAGGCGCGAAACGTGGCCGGCGCGGCGCTCGTCACCGGGGCTGCGCGGCGCATAGGGCGCACGTTGGCGCTGGCCTGCGCGCACGCCGGCTTCGACGTGGCCGTGCACCATCGCGGCGACCGCGAGGCGGCCGAGGATACCTGCCGCGAGGTCGAGGCGCTGGGCCGCCGGGCCGCGCGCGTGCAGGCCGACCTGGCCGAGCCCGATGCGCCCGCGCGGCTCGTCGCTGCGGCCGGGGCGGCGCTGGGGCCGCTGACGCTCCTCGTCAACAACGCCTCGCTGTTCGAGGACGACCGGCTGGGCGCGCTCACCGCGCAGGGGTGGGAGGCGCACATGGCCGCCAACCTGCGCGCGCCGGTCTTCCTGCTGCAGTCCTTCGCCGCCCAGGTCCCTGCCGCCGCCTCCGACGGCGAGGCGCTGTGCGTCAACGTGCTCGACCAGCGGGTGCTGCGGCCCAATCCGCAGTTCTTCTCCTACACCCTGTCCAAGTGCGCCCTGTGGACGGCGACGCGCACCTCAGCCCAGGCGCTGGCGCCGCGGGTGCGCGTGAACGGGATCGGCCCCGGGCCGACGCTGGCCTCCACCCACCAGGACGACGACGCCTTCGCGCAGGAGGTCGCCGCCACCCCTCTGGCCCGCGCCGTCACGCCCGACGATCTCGCCGGCGCCCTGCGCTACCTGATCGGCGCGCAGGCGGTGACCGGCCAGATGATCGCCGTCGACTCCGGCCAGCACCTCGGCTGGCGCACGCCCGACGTGCAGCGGGATTGAGATGAGCGCCCCGCCCCATCCACGCCCCTGGGCGCCGCCCCGGCCCGAGCGGCTCGCCGTGTTCATGCGGGGCCTTCGGCTCGAGGCCGAGATCGGCGTGCATCCGCACGAGCGTGGCCGCACCCAGCCGCTCGTGGTCGACATCGAGGCCGACCTCGCGCCGGGCGAGGTGCGCGGCATCGGCGACACGCTGAACTACGAGACCCTGTCGTCGCTCGCCCGGGCGCTGGCGGGGCGCGGCCACATTGAGCTGGTGGAGACCTACGCGCAGGAGCTGGCCGCCGCGGTGCTGCGCAATTCCGCGGCGCTGCGGGTGCGCGTGCGGGTGGAGAAGCCCCAGGCGCTGGAGGATGCCGCCGCGGGCGGAGTCGAGGTCGCCCTCGCCCGCGGGTGAAGGCCGCGCAAGCGTGACGGAAGCTTAACTCGCGCGCTCCCCGCGGCCATGTCACCTTCCGCGCGTCCACCCGTTGGAGCCTCAGACATGACCGACGCCCCCGCCGCCTCCATCCCACCTCCCGCGCCCTATGTCGCCGAAGAGTCGATGACGATGCCGATCGTCATCTACGTGCTCTACCTCTTGGGCTATTTCACCGGCGGCCTGTCGACGCTGATCGGGCTGGTCATCGCCTATGTGCAGAAGGCGCAAGCGTCGCCGCGCGCGCTCAGCCATTACGTGTTTCAGATCAACACATTCTGGATCACCCTTATCGCGCTGGCGATCAGCATCGTGCTGGCGATCATGGGAATGCCGCTGCTGCTGCTGCACGGCGTGGGTGTGATCTTCTTCGTGCTGAGCGGGCTAATGGGCCTTGCGATAACCGTGTGGTTCCTGGTGCGCTGTGTCGTCGGCCTGATCCGCGCCGCCCAGGGCGAGGCCTATCCCATGCCGCGGTCGTGGCTGCTGTGAGCGCCGCCGTCCGTGACATCCCCGCACGCTCGCGCTTCGAGCTGGAGGAGGACGGGCGCCTCGCCTACGCCGACTACCGGCGCGAGGGGGACGTGCTGATCGTGCCGCACGTGTTCGCCGATCCCGCGCTGCGCGGGCGCGGTGCGGCGGGGCGGCTGATGCAGGGCGTGGCGGAATACGCCCGCGACGGCGGGCTCAAGATCTCGCCCGTCTGCCCCTACGCGGCGGCGTGGATGCGCCGCCACCCCGAGACCGCCGACCTCCTGGCGTAGCCGCGCTCAGCCTTCGGGGGCTTGCGCGCCGCCGAAGCGCACGCCCTTCGCCTCGGGGCCGAACAGCGCCAGGCCGGCCAGCAGCACCGCCGCGAGCCCGGCCACCAGCGCCAGCGCCAGGCCGTAGTCGTTCCCGTGCGACTCGGCGATGCCCGCCTGGATCACCGCATTGCCCGAGGCGATCAGGTTGCCGAGCTGGTAGGCGAAGCCGGGGAAGGCGCCGCGCGCCGCATCGGGCGACAGCTCGTTGAGGTGCACGGGCACCACGCCCCACGCGCCCTGCACCGCGATCTGGATCAAAAAGGCGCCCACGCCCAGCATCAGCGGCGTCGCCGACCCCGCCCACAGCGGGATGATGGGTAGGGCCAGCACCGCCGCCAGCGCGATGGCGCGCCGGCGCCCGATCTTCTCGGACAGGGCGCCGAAGATCAGCCCGCCGGTGATCGCGCCCAGGTTCAGCACGATCGTCAGGGTGGTGACCAGCAGCGGCGCGAACTTGTGCTGCACCTTGAGGAAGGTCGGATACAGGTCCTGCGTGCCGTGGCTGAACAGGTTGAAGCAGGTCATCAGCACCACGACGTAGATCAACAGCCCCCAGCGCTGGCCCAGCGAGCCGAAGAAGCTCGTCGGATCGTCGGCCGGCCGCGCCACGCCGCGCATCGAGGCCCGCACGCCAATCCCGCCCCGCCACAGGAACCACAGGGCGAGCAGCGCCGCGGCCGCCTTTGTCACGCTCGAGACGGCGATGTTCAGCGCATGCAGCGGCTTGGCCGTGGAGAACAGGATCAGGCCGAACACCACCGCCCCCGCCACCGCCAGCCAGAAGGTGCGCAGCTGCAGCAGGAGATGCGTGCGCGTCGCCGCGTCCGCCCGCGACAGCCCGGCGGAGGCGAGCAGCACGCCGATGACGACCGGAATGGCGGCCACCAGCGTCAGCATGAGCAGGCGCGGGTCGTAGCCCGTCACCAGCGGCACGGGGCCGGCGCGCCAGTCCAGCGGGACCGCGCCGGACCCCATGCCAAGCAGCAGCGGCAGGGCGATCAGCGCGCCCAGCAGGCTCAGCACCCCGCCCAGGCGCACCGGCCCGAGCGCGGCCTGCGCCAGCGCGGGCGGCGCGCCGCGGGTGGCGCGCGACGCCTTGGCCCGTTCGCGCACCGCCTCGAAGGCGGGGCTCTCGGGCACGTTCTTGCGGATGTAGAGCACCAGCAGCGCGGGTGCGGCGCCCAGCATGAACATGCCGCGCCAGCCGATCTGGCTCACAAACAGATTGGCCAGCGCCGCCAGCAGGAAGCCGAAGGGATAGCCCTGCTGCAGGATGCCGGAGACCACGCCGCGGCTCTTGGCCGGAATGGACTCCAGCGCCAGCGAAGCCCCGATCCCCCACTCGCCGCCCATGGCGAAGCCGAACAGCAACCGCAGCACGAGCAGCACCGCCAGGTTCGGTGCGAATCCCGAGGCCAGCTCGAGTGCGGCGAAAAGCAGCACGTCCAGCATCAGCACGGGGCGGCGCCCGAAGCGGTCGGCCAGCCAGCCGAAGGCGAAGGCGCCGAACGGCCGGGCGATCAGCGTCAGCGCGATCCCCAACGCCACGGCGCTGACCTGCACCTTGAAGTCGTCGGCGATGTTCTTGACGATGAAGGTGAGGATGAAGAAGTCGAAGGCGTCGAGCGTCCAGCCCAGCAGGCTGGCGATGAAGGCGGACCGCTGAGGTTTGGTCAGCGCCCTCAGGTCGTCGACGATCACCATGCGCCCGGTTCCCCACGTGTCTCGACCCACCCTGGCGCGGGAGACGCAGCGCTGCAACCGGGGCACGGCCAAGCGCCCGCTTGACTCCGGAAGCGAGACGTTAACCACGATGAGTCGAAGTCATGCGGGGGCGCCGAGGCCCCGTCGCCGAGCGCCTCCATGCCGTTGACCGTCCCTTCCCTGTCAAACCCGCGCGCCCTCGCCGGCGTGGCGATGGCGGGGATCTGCACGGGGCTGGCGCTAGGCGGCGCGGTAGCGCTGGGCACGCGCGGGGCGGGCGCAGGTGGACCGGGGGCCTCCACCCCAGCCGGCGCCATCCGCCAAGCGTTCGAGAGCACCGCGCCGGCGCTGCGTCCGCGCTCCACGCCGAGCTTCTCGTGGGCCTTCCTCTTGCCGAGGCCGCCGTTGCGGCTTGCCGCCACCGGGCACGACCTCGGCTGCCTGACCGACGCCATCTACTACGAGGCCCGCGGCGAGCCGGTGGAGGGGCAGGAGGCGGTGGCGCAGGTCGTGCTTAACCGCACGAGGAAGCCGGGCTTCCCCAAGTCGGTGTGCGGCGTGGTGTTCCAGCGGGCAGGCCGCGCCTGCCAGTTCTCCTTCGCCTGCAACGGATCGATCACCGCCCGGCGCGACGCCGCCGCCTGGTCGCGCGCCCAGCGCGTGGCGACGCGGGCGCTGGGCGGCTACCAGCTCGCCGAGATCGGCGGCGCGACACATTTCCACGTGGTGGGGCTGCAGGTGGACTGGGGAGGCGGCCTGCTGCAGGTGGCGCGCATCGGCGCACACGTGTTCTACGGCTTCGGACACCCGCGGGGTGTGAGCGCACGCAGCGCTGCGCAACCCGTGTTGACGTCGGCGGTGCTGAAGCTTCCAACTGAGGTAGCCGCGCCGAAGGTCGAGACGCCCGCGGTGGTCACGCCTGCACCTTTGGCGCCCTTACCTTCCGCCTGATCACCCACGTCCATCAGCTCTTGGTGACGGGGTCGTGCGTGTGATGCGAGTCGAGTTCGCCGCCGCCGCCCGAGACGTGTGAGCGCTCGTCGCTGTGCGGGCCGGGCTCGATCGGCGGATCGCCATCCTCGTGCGGCGGCTCGGCCCCCGGCTTCCTGGCGTTCTGCTCGGACGAGCCGGGGCCGCCCCATTCGCGCGAGTTCGGGTGCTTTTCGGCCATGATTCAGCGGTCCTGGGTGCGCAGGTGGGGCGTGAAGTTCTGCGTGCGGTCGCCCGCTTCGCCCTCCTCCTTGAGGTTCACGTCGGCTGTGCCTCCGGCGGGATCGCGCGCCACATCCGGCTTGGCGATGGACGGCTGCGTCTCGCCCTCGACCTTGTCGCTCTGCTGGTCAGGGGGGATGGGCGGGGCGTGGGCCATGGCGGAACTCCTTGCGGGGATGGGAAATCCAACCCGCCGGCGGCGCCCCGGTTCCGGTCAGCCAACCACGTCGGGCCCCAGGTCGAGCCCAAGGTCGAGCACGGGAGCGGAGTGGGTGAGGGCGCCTACCGAGACGGCGTCGACGCCCGTCTCGGCGATGGCGCGCACGCTCTCCAGCGTGACCCCGCCGGACGCCTCGAGCCGCACGCGCCCGGCGGTGCGGCGCACGGCCTCGCGCAGGTCGGCGAGGGCGAAGTTGTCGAGCATCACCACCGTGGGCGCGCCGGCCAGGGCGTCGTCCAGCTGGTCGACGCGGTCGATCTCCACCTCGATCGGCGTCAGCCAACCTGCGACGGCGCGGGCCCGGCGCAGCGCCTCGGCCACGCCGCCGCAGGCCGCCACGTGGTTGTCCTTGATGAGGATGGCGTCGTCGAGGCCGAAGCGGTGGTTAAGGCCGCCGCCGCAGCGCACCGCGTACTTCTCCAGGGTGCGCAGGCCGGGCGTGGTCTTGCGGGTGTCGGCGATGCGCACGCCGGTCCCCTCGATGGCGCGGACGTAGGCGCGCGTCAGGGTCGCGACGCCGCACAGTCGGCCCATGAGGTTGAGCGCGGTCCGCTCTGCGCTCAGGAGGGCGCGGGCGTTCCCGGCGATGCGCGCCACCGCGCCGCCCGCTTCCACATCGTCGCCATCGGCCAGGACCGCGTCGAGCGTCGCCTGCGGGTCCAGCGCGTGCATGGCCAGCCGCGCGCAGGCCAGGCCGGCGATGCGGCCGGGGCGACGAGAGACGATCACCGCCTCCAGCCGGGCGTCGGCGTCAAGCAGGGCGGCGGTGACGTCGCCCGCGCGGCCGAGGTCCTCGCGCAGCGCCGCCTCCACCACGGGGGCGACGAGGAGATCGGGCGGAGCCTGCAGGTCGAGGCTCATGCCGCCCGCGCCTGCGTCGACGCCCCCACGGGGGTCGCGCGCGCGCCATCGGCCGACAACTGCACGCAGGTGCGGCGCGCCTCGGCCGCCATCGCCGGATAGTCGCTGCGCCAGTGCGCGCCGCGGCTCTCGCGCCGGTCGAGCGCGGCCTGGGCGACGAGGCGGGCCGCGGCGAGGGTGGGCGCCGCGCCGTGCTCCGCCTGCAGCACGTCCACCTCATCCACCAGCGCGCCGAGCCCCGCCGCGTCGCGGATCACGCCGGCGTGGCGACCCATAGCCCGCCGCAGCCGGGCCAGCGCCCGCGCGGGCAGGTCGGGCGCCGCGGGCGCGGGCTCGGGAACCGACCCCGGTGCCATTGCTGTAGCAGCCATGCGGCCGGCCCGGGCGCCGAACACCAGCGCCTCCAGGAGGCTGTTGGACGCCAGGCGGTTGGCGCCGTGCACGCCGGTCGCCGCCACCTCGCCCGCCGCCCACAGGCCGGGCAGCGAGGTCGCGCCGTCGAGCCCGGCCTCCACCCCGCCCATGTGGTAGTGCGCCGCGGGCGCCACCGGGATGGGCGCGAGGCGCGGATCGACGCCCGCGCCCATGCAGGCGGCGAACACCGTCGGAAAGGCGCGGGGAAACTCAGCCCCCACCACCTCGCGCGCATCCAGGAAGGCGCCGCGGCCGGCGGCGCGCTCGGCGTGGATGGCGCGGGCCACCACGTCGCGCGGGGCCAGCTCGGCGCGCGGATCGTAGTCGGCCATGAAGGCGCGGCCCGCGGCGTCGACCAGCCGCGCGCCCTCGCCGCGCAGCGCCTCGGTGGCCAAGGGCGCGGGGTCGAGGCCGATGTCGATGGCGGTAGGGTGGAACTGCACGAATTCGGGGTCGGCGATCACCGCCCCCGCCAGCGCCGCTAGGCCCAGCCCCTCGCCGCGCACCGCCGAGGGATCGGTGGTCTCGGCGTAGAGGCCACCCAGGCCGCCGGTGGCCAGCACCACGGCGGCGGCCGTCACCTCCACCAGCCGCCCTCCGCGCGCGACCAGGGCGCCGCGCACCCGGCCCGAGGCGTCCTGCAGCAGGCGTCGGGCGCGCGCGTCGGTCCACACCTCGATGGAGCGCGACGCCAGCGCCGCGGCGGCCACGGCGCGCATGATCTCGCGCCCCGCCCGGTCGCCGCCGACGCGGGCGACGCGGGGGCGGGCGTGGGCGGCCTCCAGGCTCTGCACGAAGCCGCCCGCGCCATCGCGGTCGAACGGCGCACCCAGCGCCGCCAGCGCGCGCACGGCGCCGGGCCCGGCTTCGGTGAGGACGCGCGCCGCCGCGGGGTCGACCAGGCCGGCTCCAGCCGCCTCGGTGTCGGCGGCGTGCAGGGCGGGGCTGTCGTCCGCGCCCAGCGCCACCGCCACGCCGCCCTGCGCCCAGGCGGAGGCGCAGGCTTCGCCGAGCGGCGCGGGCGAGATCACCAGCGCCCTGCGCGGCGCCGCAGCGAGGGCGGCGGAGAGCCCGGCCAGGCCCGCGCCTATCACCAGCACGCCGTCGTGGGCGATCCGCTCGATGCGGGGCTCGGCCATGGCGCTCAGATCAGCTCCACGTCGACGTGGTGGCGCGCCTTGACCAAGTCGTAGCGCGCCGGGACGGCAGGGGGCGGCAGGTCGACCATGCGCTGCACCGCCGACCGCGCCCGCTCGGCGACGGTGGGGTCCACCGTCACCTCGTACCGGTCGAGCAGGAGGCAGTCGCGGATGTTCTCCAGCGTGATGCGCTTCATGTAGGGGCACAGGTTGCAGGGGCGCACGAACAGCGTGCCCGGCGCCTCGGCGGCCACGTTGTCGGCCATCGAGCACTCGGTGATCAGCACCACCTGGCGCGGCTTGCGGGTTAGCACGTAGTCGCTCATCGCCGCGGTGGAGCCGGCGAAGTCGGCGGCCTCGATCACCTCGGGCGGGCACTCGGGGTGGGCGAGCACCTGCGCGTCGGGATAGGCCTCGCGCATCTCGGCGATGTCGGCGGCGGTGAAGCGCTCGTGCACCTCGCAGCGGCCGCGCCAGGCGACGATCTTGACGGAGGTCTGGCGCGCCACGTTCTTGGCCAGGAACTCGTCTGGGATCAGGATCACCCGGTCGGTTCCCCACTCGGCGGCGGCGGCCTCCACCACCTGCACGGCGTTGGCGCTGGTGCAGCAGATGTCGGTCTCGGCCTTCACCTCGGCTGTGGTGTTGACGTAGGTGACCACCGGCACGCCCGGATAGCGCGCCTTGATCATCCGCACGTCCTCGCCCGTGATCGACGACGCCAACGAGCAGCCGGCGCGCAGGTCGGGGATCAGCACGCGCTTCGCCGGCGAGAGGATTTTCGACGTCTCGGCCATGAAGTGCACGCCCGCCTGCACGATCACCGGCGCGTCGCTGCGGGCGGCCTCCTTGGCCAGCGCCAGGCTGTCGCCTACGAAGTCGCCTACGCCGTGGAAGATCTCGGGCGTCATGTAGTTGTGGGCGAGGATCACCGCGCCGCGCGCCGCCTTCAGCGCGTTGATTTCGGCGATGAGCGGGGCCTGCAGGCGCCATTCCAGCGGCGAGACCAGATCGCCCAGCTTGTCGTGCACAGCCGCGGTCGCCGCCGCGACGGCGGGGCTCCATGCGAAGGGGGCGGCGGGGCGGTCGAGAAGCAGCGAACCGTCGGCGGGCATGGGCGATCTCCGATATGCTCAAACTGAGCATTTCAGCGGCGAAGCGACCGCCGCGGAGCGTGAGCAGCTCCGTGGCGACCACCTTATGCTTTCAATGAGCATAAGGTGCGATGAACATAGGCGCAGGGGGGCGGGGCGGCAAGACGCGATCGTCGCCCCGCCGTCACAATGGCGCGAGCCTCAGGCGCGGGCGCGGGCCCGAGCGGCGGCGAGGTCGGCGGGGGTGTCGACGGAGAGCGGCGCCTCGGCGACGACGACCGCCCACATGCGCAGGCCCAGCTCCAGCGCCCGCAGCTGCTCGAGCTTCTCGCGGCGTTCCAGCGGCGAAGGCGGAGCGGCGGTGAAACGCTCCAGCGCGGCGCGGCGGTAGCCATAGAGGCCGACGTGGCGCCACACCGGCCCCTCGCCGTAGAGGCGCGAGCGGGTGAAGTAGAGGGCGCGGCCCCGCACGCCCCGATCCGCGCCCGGTTCCGCGCCTTCCGGAAAGGCGCACACCGCCTTGACCACGTCGGCGTTGTCGCGGTCGGCGGGCGAGGCCTCGGGCGCCACCACCGTGGAGATGTCGCAGGCCGGCTCGTCGGCGAGGAGCGCCGCGCAGGCGGCCACCGCCTCGGGCGCCAGGAAGGGCATGTCGCCCTGCAGGTTGAGCACCGCCTCATGGGCGCCTGCGGGATCGAGTTCGCGAAGGGCCGCCATGATGCGGTCCGAGCCCGAAGGCAGATCGGGATTGGTCAGCACGGCGCGGCCGCCGGCGGCGCTCACCGCCTCGGCGATCTCGCGGTCGCCCGCGGCCACCGCGACGGGGCCAGCCTCGGCCGCTTCGGCGGCCCGCAGCACGCGCACGATCATGGGCTGGCCGCCGATGTCGGCCAGGGGCTTTCCCGGCAGGCGCGTGGCGGCCATCCGCGCGGGGATGAGAATCAAAGGGGTCACTTGGGGCGCGGACTCCAGGCGGCGCAGCCGGTTGCGCAGGGGGCGCTAGCGTGTAGAAGACGGCCCACGCAAGCCTGGGGGCGGCGCGCGGCCATCGCGGAGCCGACGCCCGATGAGCCTGCGCCTCCTGACGATTCGGCGCTCAAGGGCGACATGCACGACGACCTCCGCTGGAACAAGCTGTTCGGGGCGATCCTGGGCACGGCGCTCTTCATGATGCTGCTGGGCGTCGGCACGCAGATGTTCTTCACCGTCAAGCCGCCGGCCAAGGCGGGGGACGTGATCGCCATCCAGGAAACCGCCACCGACGGCGGCGACGCCAAGCCCGACGTGCCGCCCGACTGGGGCACGGTGCTGAAGACCGCTGACGTCAGCGCCGGCCAGACCGTCTCGACCAAGTGCCAGAGCTGCCACAACTTCGCCAACGGCGGCCCGAACCAGACCGGCCCCAATCTCTGGGGCGTGATCGGCCGCCCGCCGGGCACCCATGCGGGGTTCGCCTACAGCTCGGCCATGCAGGATTTCGGCAAGAAAACGCCGGTGTGGGACTATAACCACATCTACATGTTCCTGGCCGGCCCTCAGAATTATATATCGGGCACGAAGATGAGCTTCGTAGGATTGAAGAAGCCGGAAGACCGCATCAACGTCATCGCTTGGCTGCGCCAGCAGAGCTCCAGCCCCGTGGCCATCCCCGCGCCCAACCCCGCCGCCCAGACCGACGCGGCGGCCGCGGCCGGTAAGGGCCCCAAGGGCGCGACCGGCAACGACGTCGCCAAGACGCCCGGCGCCGGGGCCAAACAGCCCGTCGCGGTAAGTGGCCGCGAGCCGACCGCCGAACAGAGCTCGACACAGGTGGCGCCGACGAGTGGCGCGGCCGGCGTGGCGCCGACCATGAACAGCAACCCCGGCAACGGCGGCGGTCACTGAGCCGCCGCCCGGGCTGCTAAGCCATCGGGCTCAGACGCGCCGCAGTTCGGCCTCGCCGCCGCTGGCCGCGGCGATGCGCGCGGCGGCCGCGTCCAGCGGCTCGACGGCCACGGCCATGTGGTGGGCGTTGGCGTGGAGCAGGCGCCCGGCGTCGAGCATGACCGCCACGTGCCCCCGCCAGAACGCCAGGTCGCCGCGGCGCGCTTCGGCCTTGGCGACCGGCCGCCCCATGCGCCGCTGGTCGCCGCTGTCGCGCGGGCACCCGCGACCGCAGGCGTAGAAGGCCTGTTGCACGAGGCCCGAACAGTCTAGCCCCAAGCTGTCGCGCCCGCCCCAGCGGTAGGGCGCGCCGAGGAAGCGCTCGGCCATGCCCGCGATGTCCGACGCGAAGGCGGCGCCGATGGGGGCGGTGTGGGCCGACCATACCCAGCCCCCGGCCGCAGCGACGAATCCGTCCTGCGCTTCGCGGGTCGCCAACAGCGCGTTCATGGAGACAAGGCCCAGGGGCGCCGACTTCAGGTGCGGGCGCGAGAACACGTAGGTGCGCAGCGCCGTCACCCTGCGATCGGGCGCGGGCCCAGCCGGCGCCAGCGCCTGGGCGCGCACCCAGCCGACGTAGCCGTCGCGCCCCGCCCGCCCGTAGGTCCAGCCCTCGCGCTCGCCCAGCACCGCGAACGACTCGCCGTGCAGCAGCTGGTCGACCTGCGCGGCGGCCGCATCTGGCGCGCTGAGCAGCGGCGCCTCCCAGGCCGAGCACACCCGCGGATCGGGTGCGAGATAGCGCGTGGCCGGCTCGACGCCTTCGAGATCGGCGAAGGCGACGCCGTCGAAGGGCGTCATGGTCACGCCGCCGCGCCGTAGCGGGCGGCGAGCACGCGATCGAGCGCACGGATCGCCTGCGCCTGCGCGCCCTGCGGCCAGCCGGGGCGGCCGCGGGCGTTCCAGGCGAAGATGTCGAGGTGCGCCCAGCTGCCCGCCTTGGGGGCGAAGCGCTGCAGGAACAGCGCCGCGGTGATCGAGCCCGCCTGCGCCCAGGGCGCCGCATCGTTGGCCATGTCGGCCGTCTCGCTGGCCAGCGCCTCGTCGTAGGGCGCCCACAGCGGCATGCGCCACAGGGGGTCGGCGGTCTCGGCCGCCGCCTCGGCCATCGCCGCGGCCAGCGCGTCGTCGGCGGTGTAGACGGGCGCGACCTCCGGCCCCAGCGCCACCCGCGCCGCGCCGGTGAGGGTGGCGAGGTCGATGGTGAGGTCGGGCTCGAGTTCGCCCGCCCGCGCCAGGGCGTCGGCCAGGATCAGGCGGCCCTCGGCGTCGGTGTTGCCGACCTCCACGGTCACGCCCGCGCGGGTGGCCAGCACATCGCCCGGGCGCATGGCGTCGCCGGAGACCGCGTTCTCCACCGCCGGGATCAGGAGGGTGAGGCGCACCGGCAGGCCGCGCTCCATCACGAGGTCGGCGAGCGCGAGCGCATGCGCGGCGCCGCCCATGTCCTTCTTCATCCAGCGCATGCCGGCGGAGGGCTTGAGGTCCAGCCCGCCGGTGTCGAAGGCCACGCCCTTGCCGACAAGAACGAGCCGCGCCGCCCCCTCCCCGCCCGGCCCGGTCCAGCTCAGCTCGATCATGCGCGGTGCGCGGGGGGCCGTGGCGGCGCGGCCGACGGCGTGCACGGCCGGGTAGTTCGCAGCCAGGAGGTCGTCGCCAACCACGACCGCGACGGCGGCGCCGCGCCGCTGCGCCACCAAGCGCACCGCCGCCTCGATCTGCGCTGGGCCCATGGTGTTGGCGGGGGTGTCGACGAGGTCGCAGGCCAGCGCGCACGCCTCGGCCACCGGGCGGACCTGCGCCATCACCTCGGCGGCGACCACCAGGCGGGCGGCGGGCTTGGGCGCCTCGCTCTTGAAGGCGCGGAAGGTGCGCGCGCCCAGCGCCCAGGCGAGGGCGAGATCCGACTCGGCGAGCCCCCCGATCTCGTCGAAGCGGTACTCGCCAGCCGCAAGCTTGCCGGGCAAGGCGCGCACGGCCATGGCCGCCGCCGCGCGATGTTCCGCCTTGTGCTCGCCCAGGCCGAACAGCACGGCGCGACGGTCACCCTCGACCACTGCGAGCACCCGCCCGGCCTGGCCGTCGAAATCGGCGAGCGCGGCCGTGTCCGGAAGGTCAGGCGCGCCGGGCCGCATCAGCCGGATGACGACGGGCGCGGCCTGCGGGGTATCGGTGAGGCTGTCGCAGGCGGGAAGCGCGAACTCGGCGATCATGCTTAACGGTTCGTTGAACGGGAGGGCGGATAGCTGGAGGCGACCGCCCCTCTCCGTCCGCGAGCGCCTCCGTCATGACATGTCGCAAGCCCGCCGCCGCCGCAACCGCGGCCCTGTTCGCCTCGGCGCTGGCCGCCGGCGTATTCGGCGTGGCCCCCCCGGCGCACGCGGGGCTGTTCGGCGCCAGGAAGCCGACGACCTCCGGGGCGAAGACGGCGGTGGCGGCGATACCCACGCTCGACCCCGCCCAGCGCGCAGCGGCCGACCGGCAGGAGCCGCTGGCGCGCGCCGCCTTCTGGGTCCGGGTGGTGGACGCCAATCCCGCCGACACCGACGCCGGCGTGCACCTGGCCGCGGCGCTGCGCACGCTGAACCGCTTCGACGAGGCGGCGGAGGCGGCCGACAAGGTGCTGGTGCTCAAGCCCGCCGACGAACCCGCCCTCCTGGAGGCCGCGCGCGCGCGCATCGGCGCCAAGCAGAGCTTCTACGCCATCAGCTTTCTGCAGCGCGCCCAGGCGGTCGCCCCTTCCGACTGGCGGCCCCTGTCGCTCCTGGGCGTGGCTTACGCCGAGACCAAGCAGCCGGCCGCGGCCCAGCAGGCGTGGAGCCAGGCGCTGGCGCTCTCGCCCGCCAATCCGGCGGTGCTCTCCAACATGGCCATGGCGCTCGCCGCCCACGGCCAGACCACCCAGGCCGAGGGCCTGTTGCGCCAGGCCGCCGCCTCCCCGCAGGCCGGCATCCAGGAGCGCCAGAACCTGGCGCTGGTGCTGGGGCTCGAGGGCAAGCTGGGCGAGGCCGAGGGCCTGATCCGGCGCGACCTTCCGCCCGAGCTCGCCGACCGCAACCTCGCCTACCTGCAGGCGGCCAGCCGCCGCTGACCTCGCCGCCGCCTCAGCGCGGCGCGGCCGCCGGCGTCTGCACCGGCGTCGGCTTCTTGCCCAGCGCGCGCGACAGGGCCGGCTGCAGGATCACGATGAACAGCACCGGCAGGAAGAACACGATCATCGGCACGGTGAGCTTGGCCGGCAGCTGCGCCGCCTTCTTCTCGGCGGCGGCCAGGCGCATCTCGCGATTCTCCTTGGCCATGACCCGCAGGGCCGAGCCCAGCGGCGTGCCGTAGCGTTCCGCCTGGATCATGGCGGTCACCACCGCCTTGACGCCCGGATGGTTGTTGCGTCGCGCCAGCCCCTCATAGGCCTGGCGGCGCTCGGGCAGGTAGGAGAGCTCGGCGGTGAGGAGCGACAGCTCCTCGGCCAGTTCGATCGAGGCCGTGCCGACCTCGCCGCCGACCTTCTGCAGCGCCGCCTCGACCGACATGCCGCTCTCCACGCAGATCAGCAGGAGATCGAGCGCGTCGGGAAAGGCGCGGTTCACCGATGCGGCGCGCTTGGCGATGCGGTTCTTGAGCACCAGCGTGGGCAGGTAGAAGCCGAGCCCGAAGGCCATGAAGGTGGCGCACAGCCGCGGCATCGGCGGCCAGTGCAGCGGATTGAGCACGTTGACGTAGACGCCGACGACGACGGCCAGGGCGAACGGCGTGACGAAGCGGAAGAAGTAGAACACCTGCAGCGGTTTGGGCCCGCGATACCCCGCCTGGGCCAGGTGATCGACGAGCTTCGGATCCTCCAGGAGCTTGGAGAGCTGCAGCCGCTCGACCACGCGCTTGGTGACGTTGCCTTCGGCGTGGCGCAGCGCGCCCGCGTCGCGCGCAGCGAGCTGGGCCCGCGAGGCGCGGCGCAGCTCCTCGCGCCGGTTCGACACGAGCTTCAACCGCGCATCGAGCTTGTCGGTCTTGAACAGCGGTTGCGCCAAGGTCAGCACGGTGGCGAACGTCATCACCGCCACGCCGATGGCGATCATGTTGCCCGGATTGTCGAAGAATGCCTCGATCATCGGCGTCAGGACTTGAAGTTGATCATGCGCTTCATGATGAAGGTGCCCATGCCCATCATCACGATGCCGATGCCGAGCGCCATGTGCCCGCCCGGCGTGAAGAACAGGGGCGTCATGTATCCAGGCGAGACCACGGACACGAGCCCCATGACCCCCGGCGGCAGGCAGCCGATGATGCTGGCGGACGCCACCGCCTCGCCCGACAGCGCCTTGACCTTCTCGATCATCAGCTTGCGCGAGCGCAGCACCGTCGAGAGATTGCCCAGCGCCTCGGCGAGATTTCCCCCGGTCTTCTGCTGGATGGCGAGGACGATGGAGAAGAAACGCACTTCCGAGAGCGGCATGCGCGCGTACATCTTCTCCATGCACTGATCCATCGTCAGCCCGCCCGAGAGGTTTTCGACCAGGCGGCGAAATTCGCTGCTGACAGGTTCAGGGCTTTCCGTCGCGATCACCCGCAGGCAATCGTTGACCGGAAGGCCGGACTTGATGCCGCGCACGATCACGTCGATGGCGTTGGGAAATTCGCTGAGGAACTTGTTGCTGCGCTTCTTGGCCAGCATCGACAGCCACCAGCGGGGCAGGCCGAAGCCGGCCACGAAGCCGGCCCCCAAGGCGGCCAGCGGCATATGCGATGCGACCTGCCCCCCGACCATGCCCACCACCGCCAGGATGGCCGAGATGATCCAGAAGGTCTTCACCTGGATCTTCAGCCCCGCCTGCAGGATGCGCGACTGGAGCGTCATCTTGACCTTGCGGCCCTGCGCCTCGCTGGTCTTGAGGCCGAGGAGGATCTGCTTGCGCCGCGCGCCGGCCGCATCCTGGGCCGTGGCCTTGGCGGTCCCGCGGCCGCCGACGGCGCGCCCCGCGACCGCCTGCACGCGCTTGCTGGCGCGCGCGCCGCTCGAACCGGCGCCCGCGGTGGCCGCAAGGCCCACGCCGACGACGGCGACGAACCCGAACACCGCGACGAAGACGAAGAGGAGGTTGGCGTCCACGCAGCGCTACTCCGCCGCGTCCAGCGCTTCGGCCAACTCGCGCTCGAGGCCGTAATAGCGGGCGCGGTCCCAGAAGCGAGGGCGCGCGATGCCGGTGGAGCGGTGGCGCCCGGCCACCTTGCCGTCGGCGTCCTCGCCCTGGATCTCGTAGAGGAAGAGGTCCTGGGTGATGACCACGTCGCCTTCCAGGCCCAGCACCTCGGTCACGTGAGTGATGCGCCGCGTGCCGTCGCGCAGGCGCGCGGCCTGGATGATCACGTCGATGGAGCCCACGATCATCTCGCGGATGGTCTTCGAGGGCAGGCCGTAGCCGCCCATGGTGATCATCGATTCCAGGCGGCTGATCGCCTCGCGCGGCGAGTTGGAGTGCAGCGTGCCCATTGAGCCGTCGTGGCCGGTGTTCATCGCCTGCAGGAGGTCGAAGGCCTCGGGCCCACGCACCTCGCCCACGATGATCCGCTCGGGCCGCATGCGCAGGCAGTTCTTCACCAGGTCGCGCATGGTGATGGTGCCCTGGCCCTCGAGGTTGGGCGGGCGCGTCTCAAGCCGCACCACGTGGGGCTGCTGCAGCTGCAGTTCGGCCGCGTCCTCGCAGGTCACCACCCGCTCGGTCGGGTCGATGAAGGCGGTCATGCAGTTGAGGAGCGTGGTCTTGCCCGAGCCCGTGCCGCCCGAGATCAGCACGTTGCAGCGCGAGGCGCCGATCACGCCCAGCACCCGCGCGCCCTCCGGCGAGATCGACGCCCATTCCACGAGGTTCCTCATGGTGAGCTTGTCTTTCTTGAACTTCCGGATCGTCAGCGTCGGCCCGTCGATGGCCAGCGGCGGGGCGATGACGTTGACGCGCGAGCCGTCGGGCAGGCGGGCGTCGCAGATGGGCGAGGCTTCATCGACGCGGCGGCCGACCTGGCTGACGATCCGCTGGCAGATGTTCATCAGCTGCTGGTTGTCGCGGAAGCGCACGTTGGTCAGCTGCACCTTACCGTTGACCTCGATGAACACGCGGCCGGCGCCGTTGACCATGATGTCGGCGATGTCGTCACGCGCCAGCAACGGCTCCAGCGGGCCGTAGCCCAGCACGTCGTGGATGATGTCCTGGACGAGGTGGTCCTGCTCGGACGACGACATAGACACGTTCTTGATCGCCACCAGCTCGGCGACGATGTCGCGGATCTCAACAGCGGCGACCTTGTGATCCAGCTGGGCGAGCTGGCCCAGATCGATCGTGTTCAGCAGCGCGGTGTAGATGGTCGTCTTGGTGGCGTGATAATAGTCGCTCTGCTCTCGAACGATCTGCGTGACCACACCGCTGCCGACGGACGCTCGCGCCGGCTCCTGCGCGGGAAGCGGCTTCGGGGGCGATGCGGGGGCGGTCTCCGTCTCCTGCGCGGAGGGCTCGGCGGCGCGCGCGGCGTGCTTGGGCTGAATGTCGAGCCGCTGCGGCCGGGTGGCGATCTCCATGGCGCCCGCCGCCGGCGGGGGCGCTTCGGCGAGCGGGGCGGCCGGCGCGACGGCCGCGGCGCCGACAGGGCGTTTTCCAAACACCGATCAGCCGCCCTTCAGCAGGCGCTCGACCAGCGACTTGGGCTTGGCCGCGGCCGCCTCGCGTCGGGTGATCGCCTGGGCGAACTGCAGCAGCGCGTCGGACGCCTTGGCCTTTGGGTTCACCTCACCGATCATCTGCCCGTTGTTGGCCGCCTGGCCGAACAGCTTGGCGTCGAACGGCACGATCATCGAGGGCTCGATCCCCAGCGCCTTGCCGAACTCCTTGAGCGGGATTTCGGGGCGGCCGGGCAGGCCCACCTGGTTGAGCACGAGGCGCGGCGGGGCGTCGTTGGGGCGCGCCTTGGTGATCACCTCGATCATGTTCTTGGCGTTGCGCAGCGAGGCGAGGTCGGGCTGCGCCACGAGCACCACATCGTCGGCGGCGAGCAGCGTCCTGCGCATCCAGCCCGACCACACGTGCGGGAGGTCGAGCACCATGAAGGGCGCGGTCGAGCGGATCTTGCCGCTCACCTCCTCGTAGGCTTCGGCCGAGATGTCGTAGTCGTCGTCCAGCGTGGCCGGGGCGGCGAAGAGCGAGAGGCGATCGGTGCAGCGCGCCAGCATGCGCTCGATCAGGGTGGCGTCGAGGCGATCCGGCTTTGCGAGGGCGTCGTACAGGCCTTGTACGGGGTCCTGGTTGAAGTCGAGGCCGGCCGTTCCGAAGGCGAGGTCGTAGTCGACCACGCAGGCCTGCGCCTCGATTCGCTCGGCCAGGCACCAGGCGAAGTTGTGCGCCAGGGTGGAGGAGCCCACGCCGCCCTTGGCGCCCACGAAGGCGATGGTGCGGCCCACGAAGGGCGTATCCGGGTCTGTGTAGAGGCTGCTGATGGTGCGGATCAGCTGCAGCGCGTTGAGCGGCGGAACGAGATATTCGCTCACACCACGGCGGATCAGCTCGCGATAGAGGCCGATGTCGTTGGCCTCCCCGATCACTACGACCTTGGTGCCCGGGTCGCAGACCTCGGCCAGCCGGTCGAGATCGCCCAGGAGCTGCGCGGCCGGCGCGGTGTTCTCGACGATGACAAGCGCCGGGGTCGGCGACGAGCCGTAAAGCGCCAGCGCCTCTGGCAGTCCGCCGGGCCGAACCGCGGTCGATGCGCGCTGCAGGCGCCGGTCGGCCGCGGCGGTCTGCGCCATCGCGGCGGTCTCGGCGCGCTGGGCGAAGACGTGGATGGCGATGCGCGGAACCATCGCCTCGCCCAGCGCCGCATCGGCCGAGGCGATCATCTCGGCGACGGGGCGCGGCGCGGGTGCAGGCTCGGGGTCGTCGAAGGCGAAGTCGGCGAAGCTCTCTTCGGTGATAGGCGCGGCGAGTAAGTCGAAGGGTTGCGGCTCGGTCAGCGCATCGTCGAAGGCCGAGGGCACGCTCGGCGCGTCCGCAAGCGCCTCGGGCTCCTGGGCGACGTCGAACGCCTCGGCGTCGGGCTCCGGCGCGAAGACCGAATCGGCCTCCAGCCCGGCCTCATGCGAGACCATGGGCGCGTTCGGGGCCGGCATCGGCTCGGCCGCGAGCGCGGCGCGGTCGGCGTCCGAGATCCAGACGGTGGGGGCCGCGTGGACGTCCCCGTCATCGGCCGCGTCATCAGCCTCGGGCGCGTCCGGTTCCGGCGCCTCCAAACCAGCTGGCGCGGGCCCGATCGCGACGTCGGCGCGCGGTTCGGGCGCTGCGAAGTCCGCCTTCGGGAACTCCGCGAACCAGTCGAACGGCGCCTCTTCGGCCGCCTCGGCAGGCGCGGGCGCCTCCAGGGCGGCGGGGGCGAGGTCCGCCGGCGCTTCGGAAGCTGAGACTGTCGCCGCGTCGTCCGCCACGGCCTCGGCTTCGTCGAAGCTGTCGAAGCTGTCGGCGAAGGGATCTTCGTCGTCGAGCGGGGCGGGATCGTGTTTGGTCATCGTCAACGCCCGGCCTCCGAGGCGAGGCCCTGGGCCTGGTCGTCCTTGGCCGAGGAGGTGATCTCCCCGCGCCGATACTTGTCCAGCACCGTCGAGCGTCGCACGCTGTCGGCCGGGGCGATGGCGGCCGGCCGTTCCAGGTCGTGCGGGTCGGCGATCATGGCGGCGAGGTTGGCCGCGCCGGCGCAGCCGAAGTGCGGCGAGGTCTTGTTGCTCTTGGTGGCCACCAGGTTGCTCCAGCCCTGGGCGCAATCGGGGCCTTTCGCCTCGTAGCGCTCGTAGCGCGCGTAGACGGGCGCGCCGGGGGCGCCGGCGGCGTCGTAGTCGGCGATGCGCAGGCGCGAAGGCGGCACGCCGAGCGCGTTCAGAACGGCGGCCACGCCGCGGGCGGCGACATGCGCGTCGGCCGGCTCGGCGCTGTTCACCGGCGCCTGCACGACGATCACCTCGGTACCGCCGGTGTCGCGCCAGCGCTCGGCGAAGTGCTGCAGCGCGGCGTGCTGGGCGGCCGACACGCCGGTGGCGTGCACCGACAGCGCCACGGTCTCCGGGCTGCGGTCGATGAGGACGGCGTACTGGTCGAGCGGGGTCTTGGCGTCCTTCACGAAGCCGGGCGGCGTCGGCGCGGCCTTGGCGGCGGGGCGCGGCGTCGTGGCGCAGCCGGCGAGGGCCACGCCGAGCGACAGGCCGCAGACGAGGAGCCGCGCGGGCGCGCGGGCGGGGTCAGTCCACCACATAGCCGAAGGGCCCCTGGTAGGTCTGGCCGGCGGTCTTGGCCGGGGGTTTGTTGAAGCCGGAGTTGATGCGGCCGAGCAGGTTGGTCTGCAGGTCGTCGGCGATCTGCAGACCATCGGCCGGCGTCGACAACTGGTCGGGCCGCACCGGCTTGACGAGGTAGGGGGTGACGATCACCACCAGCTCGCTCTCGTTCTGCTGGAAGTCGCGCGAGCGCAGCAGCGCGCCCAGCACCGGCAGCGAGGACAGCCCGGGAAAGCTGTCGAGGTTTTGCTTGGTCTGCGACTGCATCAATCCCGCGATGGCCATGGCCCCGCCTGACGGCAACTCCACCACAGTGTTCGCCCGGCGAACCGTCAGGCCGGGGATGGATAGTGAAGGCGCGGAACTTGTGGCGCCTCCTGCCGAAGACGAGTTGCTGAGGGTAAAGCCCCCTGCATTCGTGAGCTCTGAAACTTCTGTAGAAATCTTCAGGGATATACGGCCAGAGCTTAAAACTACTGGCGTAAAGCCAAGTCCGACCCCATACTTCTTAAATTCGACAGTAATGCGGCCGGTGCTATCCTCACCCACCGGCACCGGAAACTCGCCACCTGCCAAGAAGTTCGCGCTTTCCCCAGAAATCGCGGTGAGATTCGGTTCAGCGAGTGTGCGGACGAGCCCGACGCGCTCAAAGGCTTGTATCATCGCCGTAGCGCTATTCAGGCCCCGACTTCCTGCACTCGTTAGGTACGAAAACAGTTTGCCGTTGCGGGCAAGCTCAGGAACGGTTGAAACGTTTGGAAGTCCCGTGACGGGATCAACCGAAGTGATCGGATACCCGACAGCGTTTTGCGTGGTGTTGTAGCTGTATCCTGCCGAGCCCGTTCCGAGATAGGATCCATTAATCCCGTAAGTCGGACTGTTCATGAAGGAATATTGAGGCAGTCCCACTTGTCCGAGTATGGCATTTAGGTTGAACCCTAATTGCTTTAAGACCGTGCGGTTCACCTCCACGATCCTGACCTTCAGCATCACCTGCTCACCGCCGGCGACCGCGATCATGTTCACGACCTGCTTGGGGTCGCTGACGAAGGCGGCGGCCAGGCGGGCGGCCTTGTCGGCCTCTGCGGCGCTGGCGGCCTCGCCCGAAAGGATCACGCTGTCGTTGGCCGACTCGACGTGGATCGAAGCGCCAGGCAACACCCGCGCCAGGGTCTGCTGCAGGGCGGAGGTGTCCTGGTCGACGCGGATGTCGAGGCGCAGGATTTGACGGCCCATGCCGTCCACGAAGGTGGCGTCGGTCTGGCCCGAACTCGCGCCCATGACGTAGATGCGCCGCGGGGTGGAGAGCGCCACGTCGGCCACGCGGGGGTTGGCCACCATCACGTCGCGCGCGTCGACCGGCAACTCGACGATGGCCGACTTGCCGCGCGGCAGCGACAGCGTGCGCACCGCCGAGGCGCCCACGCCCACCCGGACGATCTCGGCCGAAGGCGGGGCGCGCATGGGCATGGCCACCGGGGGCCCCGCATCCGTGGAGGGTGCGAAGCGCGCGCCGGCCGGCTGGAAGCTCCCGCGCGTGGGCGCGCCCGCCAGCACCGGCTGGGAAGAGGCGAGGCCCGGCGCCGTCGCTATGGCCGCGCACAGGGCGAGGCGGAGGGGCAGGCGGCTCATCGCGCGACCTTCACATCGGTGGCTTGGCCGGATCGGAAGACGTGCACTACGCCTGCGGCGGCGGCGGCATGCACCGTTCCGATCTGCGTCGGCCCCTGGGCGTCGGTGTAGGCGCGCAACATCAGCGTCAGGTCGCCCTGCGCGCGCGAGGTGACGAGCATCTCGGCCTGCTCGGGCGTGACCTCGAGCGTGCCGGTGGCGCCGACCACGGCTGCGGTGCGCTCGGCGGCGTGGGTGTTCTGGTCGATGGCCAGCACCTTGACGTTGTTCAGCACCAGGCTGGTGCCGGCGGCCTGGCCCGTCGATAGGTCGGCCTTGCGGTTGAGCAGCACGTCGACGTGGTCGCCGGGCAGGATGAAGCCGCCGGCCGCGCTCTCGGCGGTGATCGGCACCGACATGGCGCGCATGCCGGGATCGAGCGACACGGCCATGATCCCGCCCGCGCCGCCCTTGACGAGCTTGGCCGCGGCGATCGGCTCGTGGGCGACCATGGCCACGCGCACGACCGAGCCCATCATGGGAGCCGCGGGGCCGAGGTCGCCGGTGACGACGGCCTTGGCCGTGTCGGCCGCCCCCTGCGCCGCCGCTGCGATCTTGCCATTGGTGGAGGTGGCCTGCGCCTGCGCCGCGCCCTGGACGATAAAGCTGGGATTGATCGCGTCGGCGGGCCACGGCTGCCAGCTGATGCTGTCAGGTCCCACCACGTCGCCGACGGCGAGATCGTGCTTGGCCACGAGGACTCGCATGGTGGGCTTGGCCGCAGGTGTGGCGACCACGACGACTGCGTGGCGTTTGGGCGCGGCCAGGCCGCGCGCCAGAAAAGCGGCGCCCAGGGCCATCACCAGCGCCACCAAGCTGATCAGGATGATGCGGGGTTGCGCCATCGGCTGGAGGCTCTCCTGCGCGCCCAAGATCGGCCGCTGCACCCCCACCTTCGCGCAACAGGGTTAATGGGCGGCTAAATCGCCCCCCGTCGGCGCGCCTTAGATTCAGCGTAGAGCGCGCCCGATAGTCGCAGCCACCGGGCTCATTGGGAACACGGCAAGAGCGCCGATGGCTATCGCCAGGCCATAGGGAACTCCTTCCCCCGACGTCGCCAGCCGCCGCACCCAACCAGGTAAAGCCTGCGGAAGGCCGCCGCCGACCTTGCGCAGGCCCAGCAGGAGTATGGCAAGCGCACCGCCCGTAATGCATGTGACAAGAATAAATGGAAGGAGCGAGGACCAGCCGAGCCAAAGTCCGCAGACGGCCATCAGCTTGGCGTCGCCTCCGCCGATCCACCCAAGTGCAAACGTTGCGATTCCGCAAATAAGGACTCCGCATCCTACTGCTAACGCCAGTTCTATCGTGGCGGGTGTCAATCCCGCGAGCAGAGCCGCCGGTACAAACACAATAAGAGCAGATAAGGAAATCCAATTTGGAATGGTAAAGCTAGTCGCATCCTTTAAAGCCGCGATCACCAATAAGATGGGGAAAAGACAAGGGACGCAGACTTGAAGGAAAACAATCACTTCGGCAACCCCGTTGCGAACGAAAGCACTCTTAATTCGGTGGCGTTGACGCAATAGTAGATGACATCGATTTCATTAAACTATTTAAGTTTCCGCCCAGCAAAGTGAGGGCACCCACCAACGCGATGGCAAGTAGAGCAACAATAATTCCATACTCTACAGCTGTAGTCCCACGAACATTTCGTAGAAATAAGGCAAATAAGCGATGGGGCGGCAAGATTTTAATCATAACGTGCCGCCCCATGCTTTGCTGTTAGGTGCTAGCCGGCGCGGTCGTGCCAACGGTGGTTGCCACGGCTTTAAACTTGGAATTGAGGTTTGTTCCGACTAAGGTTGCGCCACCGATTATGGCGCAGGCGATCAAAGCGGCGATCAGGCCGTACTCGATGGCGGTGGCGCCCGACTCGTCTTGGGCGAAACGCTTCATGAACTGGGTCATTTGTCTGTCTCCTGGATGGAAGCCCGAGTGGAGGGGGCGAGACTTCGCTCGTTCACCCCGGAACACGAGAGGGACCATGAAGCCCGGCGCTTAACACCGGGTGAAGGCCGAACAGCATTCATGGTTTCCAATTCGTGAACGTCCAAGATGGTCGAAACCTTCCGTCTTGAAGCTTTGTTGACCATTCCGGCCGCACCTTAATGGCTTCGACGAAACCTTCCGCCCTTGCGAGCTTCTGCCATGCCCGCCCGCCCTCTCGCCGTCGCCACGCTGTTCACGCTGTTCGCCGCCGGCGCGCATGCGGCAGCGATGTCGGTGCCGCTGAACCATTCGGTGCGCCTGCCGCTCGCCGGGCCCGCGCAGTCGGTCGTCGTGGGCAGCCCTTCGGTGGTCGACGTGGCGGTGATCGACAGCCGCACCGTCTACGTCAGCGGCAAGGCGCCGGGCGCCACCGACGTGACCGTGATCGATCCCCTCGGCCGAGTGGTGTTCCGCGGCGACGTGAGCGTGGCAGGCGGAGCCTCCGTCAGCGTGTTTCGAGGGGCAGCGCGAACCGAGGCGATGTGCGCGCCCTACTGCCGCGACCTGCAGGCCGACCAAGCCTCCGCCACGGCGGCGGCGTCCGGCTTCGCGGCGGCGTCGCCCGCACTGGGAATTGGCGCCGGCACGCCCACCTCGGTGATCAGCCCGCAGGCGATCTCCAGCATGCCTTCGACCACCGGCCTCCCCACCGAGATGCTGCATCGCTAAGCCTGGACCTCGCCCTCGCCGGTGACATGACCGCCGCCAGCGAGGCGCGAGAGAACGGGACGCGAACGTGCTAGAGCGGCGCCCGCGATGGACGCCCATGCGCCGCCCCTCCTGCCGCCCCGCTTCGCGGACTGGTTCGCCGCCCGCGCGTGGGCGCCGCGCGCCCACCAGCTCGCCATGCTGGAGGCGGCGCGCGAAGGCGACCATGCGCTCCTGATCGCGCCCACCGGCGGCGGCAAGACGCTGGCGGGCTTCCTGCCCTCGCTGGTGGAGTTGGCGGCCCGCGGCGCGCGACCGGCCGGCGCCGGCCTGCACACCCTCTACGTCTCGCCGCTCAAGGCGCTGGCGGTGGACGTGGCGCGCAATCTCGACGCGCCGGTGGCCGAGATGGCGCTGCCGGTGAGCGTGGAGAGCCGCACGGGCGACACCAACTCCGCCAAGCGCCAGCGCCAGCGCAGCACACCTCCCGACATCCTGCTCACCACCCCCGAGCAGCTGGCGCTGTTCTGCGCGTGGGACGGCGCCCGGGCGTACTTCGCCGACCTGAAGTGCGTGATCCTGGACGAGATCCACGCCCTGCACGCCTCCAAGCGCGGCGACCTCCTGGCGCTGGCGCTGCAGCGGCTGCAGAGCTTCGCGCCCGCCATGCGCCGCGTCGGCCTCTCGGCCACGGTGGACGAGCCCGATCGCCTGCGCGCCTGGCTGCACCCCGCGGCCAAGCTGGTGCGCGGCCAAGGCGGCGCGAGCGCGGTGGTCGACGTGCTGATCCCAGGCGGCGCGGCGCCTTGGAGCGGCCACCACGCCCAGCACGCCATGGCCGATGTCTACGCCGCCATCGAGACTGCGCGCACCGCGCTCGTCTTCGTCAACACCCGCTGGCAGGCCGAGTTCGCCTTCCAGAAGCTGTGGGAGATCAACGACGCGGCGCTGCCCATCGCGCTGCACCACGGCTCGCTGGCCGCCGAGCAGCGCCGCAAGGTCGAGGCCGCCATGGCGCGGGGCGAGCTCCGCGCGGTGGTGTGCACCTCCACCCTCGACCTCGGCATCGACTGGGGCGACGTGGACCTCGTCATCCAGCTCTCCGCCCCCAAGGGCTCGAGCCGCATGGTGCAGCGCATCGGGCGCGCCAACCACCGCATGGACGAGCCGTCCCGCGCCCTCCTCGTCCCCGCCAACCGCTTCGAGGTGCTGGAGTGCTTCGCCGCCAAGGAGGCCATCGCCGAGAACGCGCTGGACGGCGACCCGCCGCACCCCGGCGCCCTCGACGCCCTGGCCCAGCACGTCATGGGCGTCGCCTGCTCCGAGCCGTTCGACGCGGTGGCCCTCTACGAGGAGGTCACGGCTTGCGCCCCCTACGCCGACCTCGCCTGGGAGGACTGGGAGACGGTGGTCGATTTCGTCTCCACCGGCGGCTATGCGCTGCGCGCCTACGACAAGTTCCGCCGCATCGTGCAGGGGCCGGACGGCCTGTGGCGCGTCACCAGCCCGCAGGTCGCCCAGCGCCACCGCATGAACGTGGGCGCCATCGTCACCGCCGGCACGCTCAACATCCGCGTCTCCAACGGCAAGCGCGCCTTCCCCGGCCGCAAGGTGGGCGAGGCGGAGGAGTGGTACTTCGAGCAGCTCACCGCGGGCGACACCTTCCTGTTCGCCGGCCAGGTGTGGAGCTACCACGGCATCACCGGCATGGACGCGCTGGTCACCCCCGCCCAGGACAAGGACCCCAAGATCCCCTCCTGGGGCGGCTCCAAGTTTCCGCTCTCCACCTTCCTGGCCAAGCGCGTGCGCCGGCTGATGTGGGACGAGGACCGCTGGGCCGAGCTGCCGCCCGACGTGCGCGAGTGGCTGGCGATCCAGCGCGAACGCTCCGCCATCCCGGGGCCGGACGAGATGCTGCTGGAGACCTTCCAGCGCGGCAAGCGCCACTACCTCATCTGCTACCCCTTCGAGGGCCGGCTCGCCCACGCCACTCTGGCCATGCTGCTCACCCGCCGGCTCGACCGCGCGGGCGTGGGGCCTTTGGGCTACGTCTGCAACGATTACGCGCTCTGCGTCTGGTCGCTGAAGCCCCTGGGCGACCTCGACCTCGACGCCCTCTATGCCGAGGACATGCTGGGCGACGATCTTGAGACCTGGCTCGACGAGAGCTTCATGATGAAGCGCACCTTCAAGGCCTGCGCCCAGATCGCCGGCCTGATCGAGCGGCGCATGCCCGGCATGGAGCGCACCGGCCGCCAGGTCACCTTCTCCACCGACCTGATCTACGACGTGCTGCGTCGCCACCAGGGCGACCACCTGATGCTGCGCTGCGCGAGGACGGACGCCGCCGCCGGCCTGCTCGACGTGGGCCGCCTGGCGCTGCTCCTCCAGCGCATCCGCGGCCGTATCGTGCACCGCGCGCTGACCCGCGTGTCGCCCTTCGCCGTCCCCGCCATGCTGGAGATCGGCCGCGAACGCGTGAGCGGCGGCGCCGAGGACATGGTGCTGGCCGAGAACGAAGCCGAGCTGATCGCGGAGGCGCTGTGGCTGGACGGCGCGATGGACGGCGAAGGCGACGGCGCAAGCCAGGATGTGACGGCGGGCGCCTAGCCCATGGCCAGTGCTGTCTTCCTCGGCCTTGTGCCGAGGACCCAGGCTGGTGCGCCGCATCCGCCGCAGAATGCGCGGATCGCTGGGTGCTCGGCACAAGGCCGAGGAAGGCGGGTTGGGATCGAGAGCGTGTCAAAGACCTGCGGGCGCCCTCGCCCGCGGCTGCGCCGCGAGCGGGTGGGGAGGTGGGACGGAGCGCGGGCCGGGAGCCCGTAGCACCGTGTGTGTGTGGGAGTTTCGGCTCCCGACGCTGAGTCCGCTCCGCCATGGGCGCTCTCCAGGGGCTCCCGCCATCGGGCATCGTCCGCCCAGGTGCAGGAGTGCCGTCACGCAGGCTCGTTTGGCCCCTGCGCGCCCCCGATGACGCTCCCGTCACCGAGGCTGGCGGGCGCAGGCGCAATCCGGCGCGCAGCGGGGGAGGAGGACCATGCGTAGCATGGTGGAGGGCGCCGCGCGCACGCTACGTTCAAACGATGAGGACCGGCTCGCGCACGCTGAACGCCGCCCGTCGTCTTCGGCGCGAGATGAGCCCGCCGGAGGTGCGGCTCTGGCTGCGGCTGCGGGCGGTCGCCGACAGCTCGCCCCGCGTGCGCCGCCAGCATCCGATGGGCCCTTACGTCCTCGACTTCTATTACCCGCAAGCCAAGCTGTGTGTGGAGGTCGACGGCGCCTCGCACGGGATGGGCGACACGCCGGCCCGGGACGCGCAACGCGATGCTTGGCTGGCGGCGCGCGGGGTGGCCACGCTGAGACTCCCGGCGGCGGAGGTCATGGCGGATGCTGACGAGACCGCCTGGGCGGTGCTGCAGGCCGCGGTCGCGCGCTCGGGGCCCCCTCCGGCGGCTGCGCCGCCACCTCCCCCGCTGCGCAGGGGAGGAGATTAGGGTCCGCTCTGGATAGCAAACGGCCCTCCGCCGCTTGCCGCTCAGCTGGCGTCAGCAGTGTCGCCCTGGCTTCAGCTCCCATAGCCGGCGGCGGCGAGTTCGCGGGGTCAGGAGCTTGGGAGGAGCGCCGTGCGCCTGCGTGGGGCGATCGAGTTCCTCAAAGCCCAAACGGCAGCCTGGCTTGAACGCCGAGGCGGGCTTCGCCAGCAGCGCCGTCGGCCGTTCAATCCCGCCATACCTGTGGACCATCATCGCGGCGTCGATCAGCGGGACGGAAGCTTCGGGACGCTTACGGCCCCCGCGATCTGGAAGACGTTGTATAGCCCGGCTGATGCACCGCGCGCCAAGGCGTCTTTCAGATGATCGCGCGGCAAGGCCGCGTCGTGAGTTCACCAGCCGGAGCTGCCGGGGACGCCCTTGAAGGGGCCTGCCTGGAGAGAGGTGACCCAGCCGCCGTAGAAGCCGCCCGGCTGAGGCTGCGCCCGCTCCTCGCCCACGTAGCAGGCGTCGAACGGAGCCGCGTAGAAGGCGACATGTTCCGCCAAGCTGGCGTAGTTCGCGGCCGGGCGCGGATATGTCCAGGCGACCGACGCCAGGCGGTCGTCGCCGACGAGCACGTCCAGGTAGCTGGCGCTCCCCTTCCACTCGCAGAAGGAGGAGCCGCGACCCGGCGCCAGCGCGCCGGGCGCGATATCGTCGCGGGGCAGGTAGTAGGTGGGAGGGTGGCTGGTCTCCAGCAGGCGCAGGCCACGTACGGTATCGGCCAGCACCACGCCCTTGTGCACGATGCGCAGACGCCGAGGCGTCGGTTCGAGGATCGGCGGGCGCGGAAAGGTCCAGACGCTCTCCTGTCCGGGCGCGGTGGGGTCTGGCGTCGGTCGCATCAGACGTGACGCTTGAACGCCGCCGCGTTCGTCGTCAAATCCAGGCCTCGTCCGAGGTCGCCCCTCAAGCGGATTCCCCGTCGGCGTGTCTCTAGGAGCGGAGGCTGATGTTCGGGGCGTCGCTCCTGCTCGCGTTTCGCGAAATCCAGCGACATCTCCTCAGGTCGTTCCTGACAGTGCTGGGCATCGTCATCGGGGTGGCCGCCGTGATCACCATGGTGACGGTGGGAAACGGAGTGACCGCCTCGGTGCGCAGCCAGATCAGCGCGCTTGGGGCCAACACGCTCCTGGTCGCGCCCAACACGCAGGGGCGCGCAGCCGGCAGCGCGGCGCCGAGGCCGTTCCTGGCGGGGGACGTCGCGGCGATCCGCGAGCAGGTCGCAGGCGTGCGCGCCGTGGCCGGACAGACCCAGACCGCTGTGGCCGCCTTCAACGAAGGGGTGAAGTGGTCCACCACCGCGACCGGCACGAGCGATGACGGGATGGAGGTGCAGAACCAGAAGCTCGCCTCGGGCCGCGCCTTTTCGCACGCGGAGGAGAGCGCGGGCCGCGCCGTCTGCATCGTCGGCGCGACCGTGCAGAAGAACCTTTTCCAGGACGAGGACCCCCTTGGACGGCGCCTGCGGCTCAACACGCTCTCGTGCCCCGTGGTCGGCGTGATGAAGGAGCGTGGCCAAGGCGGCGGCGGTCAGGACCAGGACGACGTGGTGCTGCTGCCGCTGCGGGCCGCACAGCGCCAGCTCGTCGGCAACACCAACATCTTGTTCATCGTGATCGGGGTCGATCCCGCCTACGACAACGCCGCCGTCGGGCGCGATGTCGAACGCCTGTTGAGGGAGCGTCGCCACATCGGCCCGGATCAGGACAGCGACTTCCGCCTGATCGACGTCAAGCAGATCTCCGACACCGTCTCGGGCACCATCGGCGTGCTGACCGGGCTCGTGGCCGCGGTCGCCTCGATCTCGCTGGTGGTGGGCGGCATCGGCATCGTCAACATCATGCTGGTGTCGGTCACCGAACGCACCCGCGAGATCGGGATACGGCTGGCGATCGGCGCGCTCGCCCGCGAGGTGCGGCTGCAGTTCCTGACCGAGGCTGTGGTGCTGTGCTCCCTGGGCGGAGCGATCGGCATCGCGCTGGCCGTCGCCCTGTCGCTCCTGCTGGCCCGGCTCCTGAAGGTGGACTTCCTCATGGACCCTTGGGTGGTGGCGGGCAGCCTGGCCTTCTCCTCGGTCCTGGGCGTGGTGTTCGGCTATGTGCCCGCCCAGCGCGCCGCCGCGCTCAACCCCATCGAGGCGCTGCGCCATGAGTAGGTCGCGCCGGCTGGCCACCGCGGTCGCGGCGACGGCCCTGTCGGGATGCGCGCTGGGGCCGGACTATCGTGCGCCGGGCGCGCCCACCCTCGGCGTGCCGCAGGCGTACTCGGTGGCGCCCGGCTCGGCGGCGCAGGCGCCGCACGACCTCGCCGCCTGGTGGCGACGCTTCGACGATCCGCTGCTGACAGAGCTGATCGGGCGCGCCACCGCCTCGAACCTGCAGGTGGCCGAGTCCGTCGCCCGCCTGACCCAGGCGCGCGAGGCGCTGGTCCAGTCACGCGCGGAACAGCTGCCGTCGCTCACCGGCTCGGCGGGGCTGACGCGCAACTTCGACCGGGTCGCGGGCTCCAGCCTGGTGGTCGGCACGGGCGACAGCGCCACCGGCGGCGCGGTGATCAACACCGGCGGCAGCTCCTCGTCCAACCAGCTGTCGCTGGGCCTGGACGCCTCCTGGCAGACGGACATCTTCGGCGGCCTGCGTCGTACGGTCGAGGCCTCGCGCGCGTCGGAGGCGGCGGCGCGCTTCGACCTCGCGGAGGTGCGCACTTCGGTCGCCGCCGAGACGGCCACCAACTACATCGACGCCCGGCTGGCCCAGGCGCGGCTGGCCATCGCGCGCGACACCCTGCGCACCCAGGACGACAACCTGCAGATCGCCCGCTGGCGGGTGCAGGCCGGCCTCGTCTCCTCGCTCGACGTGGAGCAGGCGCGGGTGCAGCGCGCCCAGACCGCGGCCACCATCCCGACGCTGCAGTCAAACTTCACCAGCGCGGTGAACCGCATCGGCGTGCTCACCGGCCAGGCGCCCGGCGCCTTGCGTGGCGTGCTCTCGGCGCCGCGCCGCATCCCCGCCCCGCCGCCGACCATCGGCGTGGGCGTACCCGCCGACACCCTGCGCCTGCGGCCCGACGTGCGCAGCGCCGAGCGCCAGCTCGCCGCCGCCACCGCGCAGATCGGCGTGGCCAAGGCGCAGCTCTACCCTGCGCTCGCCATCTCCGGGAACTTCAACACGGCCGCCGCTGCGGTGGGCGACCTTGGCGGCACGCTGACCGGCGCCCTGTTCGCCGGCCTGACGCAGACCATCTTCGACGCCGGGCGCCTGCGCTCGCAGGTACGCTCCGCCCGGGCGGGCGCCGCCTTGGCGTTCGCCACCTACAAGCGCACCGTGCTGAGCGGGCTGGAAGACGTGGAGAACGCCAGCCAGTCGCTCGAGTCCGCCCGCAGGCGCCAGGCCGAGCTGCGCGTGGCGGTGGACGCCGCGGAGGCGGCCGCCCTCTACGCCCGCAGCCAGTATTCGGCCGGGCTGACCGACTTCCTCACCCTGCTCACAAGCGAGCAGTCTCTGCTCTCCGCTCGCGACGCCTTGGCCGCCAGCCAGGGCGACCAAGCGCTGGCCGCAATCCAGCTCTACCTGGCGCTGGGCGGCGGCTGGGAATCCGCCCCCCTCACCCAAGGCGGCTCCGCCCGATGACCGAGACCGACCTCGACGCCTTTCTGGACCGCAGGAAGCCGCCCGCCTGGCGACGCCTCGCCAAGTGGGCCGCCATCGCCGTGGGCGTGCTGCTGGCGCTCCTGCTGCTGTCGCGCTGCTTTCGGGGTCCGCCTCCCATCCACTATGCGCAGCAGCCGGTGGAGCGGGGCGACCTCACCGTCACCGTCTCGGCCACCGGCAACCTCGCGCCGACCAAGCAGGTGAACGTGGGCTCCGAGGAGTCGGGGCTGGTCGACGCCGTCTACGTCCAGAACAACGACCGGGTGACCAAGGGCCAGCCCCTCGCCCGCCTCGACCTCTCGCGCCTGCGAGACGCGCTGGTGCAGAGCCAGGCCTCGCTGCTGGCCGCCCAGGCCACGGTGCAGCAGGGGCAGGCGACGGTGGAGCAGACCACCGCCAACCTCGCCCGCGAGGAGCAGGTGTTCCGCCTCTCCGGCGGCAAGGTGCCCTCCCAGACCGAACTCTCCACCGCGCGCGCCGACCGCGCCCGCGCCATCGCCAACGTCGCCCAGGCCCGCGCCCAGGTGGCGCAGGCGCGTGCGGCGGTCTCCACCAACGAGACGAACCTGTCGAAGGGCACGATCTACGCCCCGGTGACGGGGGTGGTGCTGTCGCGCCAGGTGGAGCCGGGGCAGACGGTGGCGGCCTCCTTCAACGTGGCCACCCTGTTCACGATCGCCGAGGACCTCTCGGCCATGAAGCTGGAGGTGAAGGTGGACGAAGCCGACGTCGGCCAGCTGCATGCCGACGCGCCCGCCACCTTCACGGTGGACGCCTATCCCGGCCGCGTCTTTCCCGCGACCGTCACGCGCGTCGACCTGGGCGCCAACGCCACCCCCACGGTCAACAGCGCGGGCACGACCTCCACCGCCACCTCGACAGTGGTGGCCTATACGGCCGTACTGAGCGTCGCCAACGCCGACCTGCTTCTGAAGCCGGGCATGACCGCCACCGCCGACATCGTCACCAGCCAGCGGCGCGGCGTGCTCCTCGCGCCGAACGCGGCGCTGCGCTTCGAGCCCGCCCTGAAGGCGGACAAAGGGCCGGTGTCGATCGGCGCCGGGCCGCCCGGCATGCAGCAGCCCAAGGCCAAGCACGCCGCCTTCGGCCGCGGCGCACGCCAGCAGATCTTCACCGTAGGCGTCGACGGCAAGCCCAGCGCCGTCCCCGTCATCGTGGGCGATACCGACGGCAGCCGCACGGAAGTCTCCGGGCCGGGCGTGCACGCCGGCCTGCAGGTGGTCACCGGTCAGCTCGCCAAGGCGGCGCGCTAGGCGTGGCGGCGCCCCTGATCTCGCTTTGCGGCGTCACCAAGCAGTTCGGCGAGGGCGCGACGGCGTTCCAGGCGCTCAAGGGCGTGGACCTCGACATCGGCCAGGGCGACTTCGTGGCGGTGATGGGCCCGTCGGGGTCCGGCAAGTCCACCACCATGAACATCCTGGGCTGCCTGGACGTGCCGACGTCGGGTTCGTTCACCTTCAAGGGCGTGCACGTCGAGGGACTGGACCGCGACCAGCGTTCGCTGCTGCGGCGGCGCTATCTCGGCTTCGTGTTCCAGGGCTTCAACCTCCTGGCGCGCACCACCGCCCTGGAGAACGTGGAGCTGCCCCTGCTCTACCGCGGCGAACGCGCCGCCAAGCGCCGCCGCCAGGGCATGGCGGCGCTGGACAAGGTGGGTCTGGCCGATTGGGCGACCCACACCTCGGCCGAACTCTCCGGCGGCCAGCAGCAGCGGGTCGCCATCGCCCGCGCCATCGTCACCGAGCCGGACGTGCTCCTGGCCGACGAGCCCACCGGCAACCTGGACAGCGAACGCTCGGTCGAGATCATGCAGCTCCTCACCACGCTGAACCGAGGCGGCGGTGTCACCGTGCTGATGGTCACCCACGAAGCGGAAATGGCGGCCTTCGCTCGGACCATCGTCCATTTCAAAGACGGCTTGGTGGCGCGTACCGAAGCCGGCTGAGGGACTGCGCCGCCATCGTCTGCAATCCCTCTCCGGCTGCTCGAAGGCTGCGAAGCGGCCGTCCGCCTCGACCTCGCGCCAATGCAAGAAATCTGGGAACAGGCGGTCGGCCCTTTGCGCGGGGCGGTGGAGGTGTCGTGCGGGAACAGGCTGACGCCGACCCGGAGCGTGATGGGACGACGCACAGCGGGGCTCGCGTCGGCCTCGCCGCCGGGCAGCGGCGCCATGCCCAGCCGATCGAGGTGCAGGCCGACGCATGCGGGGCGAGCGTGTACGCCGATCGGGCGGCGGGTCTGCAGTACGGCCGGGAGGCTCTTTGCTATTATATCGACGCCATCCAAGAGCAGGCGCCGGCGTCTGGTTTCGGCAGACGATGTTCATAGAGCACCACGGCCAAGCAGGCTCGCGGTGGGAGCGGCTCACGCCCGAGGGCGGTGTTTCGGTCAAGGGCTTCCCAGGCTCGACGCCGAAAGAGACCTGATCTCGGCCTGCCCAGCGGCGAAGGGTCTTGTTTCTGGAGCCGCTCCAAGGTCCGGCGCTAGCGCGTCGCGGGCTCAAGGATGCGCCCAAAGTCAGGATGGTCAGCAACGTTGCTTCAGCCCTGCCCTCGACCGCCTACGACAAGCGCCGTAAGTTCGGACCAAGCGTTCGCCAGCCGCTCATCGAGGCTGGGTTGCGGATCGTCGAGCCAGGCGATGGTCGCAGAGGCGAACACGTCCATGCCGATCCGCGCGGCGAGTTGCGCTCTCAGCCGGGTCACACCGCGTGCCTGCAGGGCTTCGGCGAGTGCTTCCACCAGCGCCGCCGTCTTCGCCAACTCGCGCTCGTGCAGCGCGGGGTTGGCCGAGATGACCTCGTGCCGCGGCTTCGAGAGGGATCGGTTGGCCTTTAGAAGCGGCAGGACCGAGCGGAAGGAGAGAAGCAGAACGCTCAACGGATCGAGCTCGCCGGGTGCGGTCGCCATCGCGTCGGTGAGCGCAGACCGCAGGACGGCTTCGCCGTCGAACAGCACCTCGCGCTTGTCACGGTATTTGCGGAAGAAGGTGCGTTCCGTCACCCCGGCGCGCGCGGCGATCTCGGCGGCGGTGGTCCGGTCGTACCCCCGCTCTGCGAACAGCTCCAACGCCGCCCGTTGCAGGCGGACGCGCACGTCATCCTCTCCTGCAGCCATCGACCGGCCCCTTGTCAGTCACTGACAGACGACATATGTCAGCCGCTGACTCGGCGGGTTTAGCACAGACCCGCGCCACTCGAAAAAGATTGCTCATGCGTGTCTTCCTGACCGGCGCCAACGGCTGGATCGGCTCAGTGATTGCTCGTGACCTCGTGGCTGAAGGCCACACCGTCACTGGCCTGGTGCGATCCAAGGAGAAGGGTGAGGCGCTCACCGCCGCCGGCGTGACGCCGCTGCTGGGCGACCTCGGCGACCTGGACGCGATCCGCAGAGGCGCGCGCGACGCCGATGGCGTCGTCCACACCGCCTTCGGCGTCGACTTCTCCAAGATCAAGGAGATGTCGGAGGAGGAGACCCGCGCGATCGAGACGTGCGGTGAGGCGTTCGCCGGCTCGGATCGGCCCATCCTCATCACCGGCGGCGTGGGGTTGCTGCCGTCGGGGAGAACCTTCGCTGAGGACGAGCGGCCGCCGATCAACCCGGAGTTCCCGCGCGCGTCCGAGCAGACCGCTTTCAAGCTCGCCGAGCGCGGATTGAGAGCCATGGTGGTGCGCAACCCGCGATCGGTGCACGGGCAGGGCGAGACGCACGGCTTCGTCCCCATGCTCGCGGCGGTGGCGCGGGAGAAGGGCGTGTCAGCCTGGGTCGGCGAAGGCGCAAACCTTTGGCCGTCCGTGCACCGGCTCGACGCCGCGCGCGTCTACACGCTTGCGCTGGAGCGCGGCGGCGGGGGCCGAGCCTACCATGCGGTCGCCGAGGAAGGGGTGCCGTACCGCCTGATCGCCGAGGCGATCGGCCGCCAGCTCGGAGTGCCGGCGCGTTCGCTCACGCCGCAGGAGGCGGAGGCGCACTTCGGGCCGCTGGCGACGTGGGTCGCGGGCAACGGTCCCGCCTCGAGCGCAGCCACCCGGGCGGAGCTGGGCTGGGAGCCCCGGGAGGTGGGGATCATCGCCGACATCGAGCGGCCGGACTACTCCGGCTGATCGGCCCACGTTCTCAAAGGAGACAAGACGATGTGGACGCTTCGCTTCCATGACCATGGCGAGCCCGCCGACGTGCTGCGCCTCGAGCAGGCCGAGACGCCTCAACCACGAGCCGGCCACATCCGGGTGCGGGTGCAGGCCTGCGGCCTCAACCCCGCAGACTGGGCCTTGTGCCGCGGGCTGATGTCTGGCGCGCTGCCACGTGGCGTCGGCCTGGACGTTGCGGGGACGGTCGACGCGTTGGGCGATGGCGTGTCGGACGTGCGGGTCGGCGACCGGGTGCTCGGCGTCCCGGAATTCCGGGAGTATCCGACCGCAGGGGCGGCGGACTTCGCCGTCCTGAACGTCTGGACGCGCACGCCGGACGGCCTCGACACCGTCGACGCGGCCGCTCTGCCGATGGCGGTCGAAACCTCCCACCGATGCCTGGCCATCCTGGGCGCGGCGCCGGGTCAGACCTTGTTGGTCCATGCCGCCGGAACGATGATCGGGTTCTGCGCGGCCCAGATGGCGAGCATGGCCGGCGTGCGCGTGGTCGCCACGGCGGGCGACACCTTCGCCGACGACCTGCGCGCCTTGGGCGTCGAGGTGACTCCCTATGGTGACGGCATGGTCGAAAGGGTGCGCGAGATCTGCGGCGGCGCCCCGGACCTGATCTTCGACGCCAGCCCGGTCGGAGACGTGCTGCCCGTTCTGGTCGCTGTCGCGGGCGGCGACGCGCACCGGATCGTCACGGTCAGCAACCACGGCCCGGTCGCGCAGGCCTTGGGCGTGCGTGACAGCCTCGGCGCCGAACTGGGCTACGCCGCGCTCGAGCGGTTCGCCAAGCTGGCGGCGCAAGGCCGCTTCAGGGTGCCCGTCGCCCGCACCTTTCCGCTCCAGGACTGGCGCGAGGCTATGAAGATCAGCCTCAGCGGTAGCGCGCACGGCAAGCTCGTCCTGCTTCCGGGCTCATGAGCTTCGACGCGGCGATCGCGTTCGCAGAGAGCGTTCAATCTCGAGGAATGAACCGATCAGAAAGGCTTAGCCACCGCAAGCAGAGCGATAATGATCGCGCATGCGACAACCCAAGGTGCGAACGCCAGGGATTTCACGGCGGCTCCGCCGGTGAGCCGTCTCAGACGTCCCGATTGCATACCGTGTAACGCCGACAGAACAACGACGACAATGAACTTCAACTGTAGCCAACCGGCCGTGAACCAATGCGCCGTCACGGCCATGGTCAGACCCAGCGCCCAGACCAGCAACATGGCCGGCGTCGTCACCATCCGGTCCCAGCGCCGCACCGCCTTCGCCATGGCGATCGCGACGGGGAGATCCGCAGCGGTGGCCTGCAGGAAGACGGACGACAGGATCAGCCCACCGACAAAGGTGAGCGCGGCGGCGACGTGCAGCGCCTTGAGCCACGGGTAGGCCGCGTCGAGGCTCATGCGAGGGCGGCCGCTTTCCGGGAGAGGAAACCCAGGTTGAAGAATCCGCCGAACGGGACGATCGCGCCGAGCAGCAGCCGGGTGGCCTCGGCCGCGGTCCAGCCGCCGCCCGAAACGGTCTGGATCGCCGTCCAGGCGTAGGCGACGAACACCAGGCCGTGCACGGGTCCCATCACATGCACGGCGTTCGAGACGCCTGCGAAGCGCTTGAGGGGCGCGGCGACGCAGAGCAGCAGAAGCAGGGTCACCGCTTCGACGAAGGCGACGACCTCCAGCCGCCTCAGCTGCTTCAGCTCGCCCCGTCGAAGCGTCTCGGCGACGGTCATGCCGCGACTACGGGGAGCGGCTTGCAGCCGCAGGCGAGCTCGACCGCCCGCTCGTTCTTGGTGCGGCCCGTGTCGACCGCGAGGGGCTCGCCGCCGTGCGTGAGGGTCATCGCTGTTTCGCTCACGGTGCGTCTCTCCAGCTCGCCATGGCCGTGGCTACACCCGCCTTCCCCTTGAGGTGAGCGGCAGGAACGACAAAAACTGCTCACTTCCTGCCAACCGCCGGCGGAGCTAGAGACAGGGCCGGGCCGAGCGGCTCATTTGGATCCTGTCCCTCGCTGGAGCGCGCATGCACACGGTCGCCGTCCTCGCCCTCGACGGCGTGATCGCTTTCGAGGTCGGCATCGCCGCCGCGATCTTCGGTCGCGCCCGCTTGTCTGCAGATGAGGCTGCCTACAGCGTCGAAGTCTGCAGCGAGCGACCGCGTGTGCGAACCGAAGGCTTCGATATTCTTGCGCCGCACCGCCTCGACCGTATCGCCGCCGCCGACACGGTCATCATCGCAGGCGTGCTCGATCCTGAGGCGCCTGTGTCCTCGAAGGTGCTGGAGGCGATCGGCGATGCGTGGACGCGTGGCGCGCGCGTCGCGTCCCTCTGCACCGGAGCGTTCGTGCTGGCGCAGACGGGCCTGCTGGACGGCCTTCGGGCGACGACCCACTGGGTCGAAGCCGCCAACTTCTCCAGACGCTTTCCGAAGGTTTCGCTGGATCCTCAAGTGCTGTTCGTCGACGAGGGACGCATCCTCACGGCGGCGGGCGCCTCGGCGGCCCTCGACCTGTGCCTGCATCTCGTCGGCCGGGATCACGGCCAGGCCGCCGCCGCACAAGCGTCCCGCCTTGCGGTGGCGCCCCTTCAGCGCGACGGCGGCCAGGCGCAGTTCATCCAGCATGACCCGCCGCGGTCGAACGACAGCCTGGCGCCCCTGTTGGAGTGGATGCTCTCCCGCCTGGACACGCCGCTGAGCATCGAGGCGCTCGCCGCCCGAGCGGCCACGAGCCCCCGGACCTTCGCGCGGCGCTTTCGCGAACAGACGGGCACGACGCCCCACCAGTGGCTGCTGCACGCCCGGATACGTCACGCGCAGGAATTGCTGGAGACGACTCCGCACTCCCTGGACGGCGTCGCGCTGGCGTCAGGATTCGAGGCGACCGTCACCTTCCGCACGCGCTTCCAGCAGATCGTCGGGATCAGCCCCAACACGTACCGGCGACGGTTTCGCAGCAGCCTTCCATCCAGCCGCCGCGCGGGCTCGCCCGCCCAGGCTGAGGCTTAAAGGCGGGCGGCCGACCTCTTACAAGCGGCCCGCAACGGCTGTAGTCACCCGGCGGCCGTCCGTGCGAACACTCGCTCCTCGGAGTGGGTCACCCGTGCGCCCTTTGCTTGCTCCTGGGCGAGCTGGCCGACGCCTCGGCGCTGGCGACCCGGCAGTATCCGGAGGTCGCGGTGCTGGGCGAAGACCGCTCGATCGCGCGCCGGACCTTCGACGACCTCATCGCGCAGGGCGCGCTGCGCTCCGGAGGAACCTTCGTGGCCCAGGTCACCGGCGGGCGCCCGGAAGGCCACACGCCCTTCAATCTGACCGTCGTGGGCGACAAGGGCGAGCTGTCGCTGAGCGGCGGCGCGCCGCGTGGCTTCCAGTCCGGTCGCCTGGCGCTCTCCCTCGACGGCGAGGTGCAGGCGGTGGACGAGGGGGAGCTGGCCTCCTTGCCCGACCCGGCCGTGAACGTCGGCGGGGTGTACGCGCGCCTGCGCGACGACATCACGAACGAGACCCGCACCTCGCCCGATTTCGACCATGCCGTGCGGCTGACGCGGCTGATCGACGACCTCCTCGCGTCCTCGGAGGAAGGCCGCCGGCGGCAGGCCGAGGGATGGCCCTGACAGGACGGCGCCGACCGTGGCTGACGGTTCTGCACCCTTCAGCCCGGTTGCGATCGGCACGCCCCTGCCCATCGTCGGGCTTCGAGGCGCCTTGAGCGAGGAGGGCTACTTCCACCCCGCCAACGGCCGCGCCGTCGCCCGCAACCTGGCCGATTGCCACGTGCCGGCCTGCGCAGACGTGCAGAGGATCACCCTCGACGTGCTCGACATCCCCGATCCGGCGATGGGCGATCTCTGTGCGCGGGGCTTCGCAGAGATCGGGACGAACAACACGCCCGCCGCGATCGGCTCCGCCCTGGTCAAGGTGCGGATCAGCGCCGATCTCTACCTTGCCTCGGGCAAGGTCATCGGAGCCTGCGGTTCGACCACAAAACCTCATGGGTCGGCTCGCCGTCGACGCTCACTGGCCGAGCTCGAGCACGGCGTCCGCGAAGAAGTCGGGCGCTTCCTGCAGCAGGTTGTGGCCGACGCCCTTCAGCACCGTCTGTCGCCGCAGCCTGGTGAAATGCGGCGCGGTCTTCGCGGGGTCGGACGGCGGATCGACGCCGTCGTCGGCGCCTTCCAGCACGATCGCGACGGCGCTTCGGCAGGCGGCGCACGAATCGCCCGACCACCGCGAGGGGCTCGAGAACGTCGCGCTGGCTTATCTCACCTTCGCCCGGACGCATCCGGCGCTCTACGAAGCCATGTTCACTCTGCCGAGCGGACTGCGTTTCGCGCAGGCCGAAACCCGGCTGGAGCTCAGGGACGCCTTCGAGGCGCTCGCGGCTGTCGTCCCGCCGTCGAGCGGCGATGTCTCCGTCGCCACCGAGACGCTTTGGGCGGCCCTGCATGGACTGGCCGAGCTGGAGCGTTCGGGTCGGATCAGGCAGAGCGCGCGCGGCGAGCGGGTGGCGCTCGTCGTGCTCCGACTTTTCGGATCTTGAAACCAGCCTTTGAAGTCGCGCTACGACCGGATCCGAGCGGCTGATTCACGGCGCGCAGTCGGGTCTCACGCGTTTCTCAGCGGCTTGCGAGGAGTATGCGCCTCGAGCGCCTTGCGATCGATCATCATGGCCACGCCCGCCAAGGTGATCGCGCCCGCGACCAGCTTCGGGAGGGTCAGCGGCCCGTGCAGCAGCAAGGCGGACAGGCGCAAGGCGATCACCGGCGCAGCGTAGTTGAAGGTATTGGCCAGCGTGGGCGAGACCTCGGCGTTGAGCGCCAGGAAGACCGCGTATCCGATCAACGTGCTGGCCACGATCAGGACAGCCAGCGCCCCCCAGGCCGGCAGGGGAATGCGCGCAAGGTTGGGGCTCGCGGCGATGCCCGACTCGGTGACGATCGCGTCGAGCGCCAATCCGGCCGCCGCCAGCTGCGCCGTGAGTCCGACCACGGGGTCGTCTAGACCGTCCCTGGACAGAAGCGCCGCTCTTCCCAAAACACTGCACAGCGTCGACGTAGCCAGCTTGGATCGGCTGCACCCGGGCGGAACCGTTGGCGAGATCGACGCGGGTTTTCGGATCGGCAGCCTCCGCAGGAGTCGTACGCGCCGCAGGCAGCGGCTTCAGTCGGCCAGGCGATGGAAGGCGAGCCTAGCGTGCGGCGATCGTGGCGGCGCGGATGGCCTTGAATTCCGACCCGCGGTTCCAGGTCGGCCACGCGCGGTCGTCGGCCAAGCGGGCGCCCACGGCGTAGAGCAGGGCCACGTCCTGGGCGGCGCCACGCAGGTCCCAGTCGGCGCTCCAGGCGTCGCCGGGCTTGTGGTAGCGCTCGGCGACGTAGCGGGCGACCCAGGCGTCGCCCGCCGCGCGGCCGCCGGACACGAGGTCTGGGCCGCCGCCGATGGCCATGAGGAGGAGCGTCGGCACCCCGCGCTTGGCCAGGGAGAAGTGGTCGGCGCGGTAGAACAGGCCGCGCTCGGGATGGCTGTCGGGGGTGATCGTGCGGCCCTGCGTCGCCGCGGCGCGGGCGAGGTCCCCCTCCAGGCTGTCCTGGCCTGCGCCCACCAGCACAACGTCGCGCGCCGGCCCGGCCGTCTGCAGGATGTCCATGGTGAGGTCGGCCGCGGTGGTGGCCAGGGGATGGGTGGGATGCTCGGCGTACCACTCCGAGCCCAGGAGGCCGCGCTCCTCGGCGGTCCACAAGCCGAACACCACCGTGCGGCGCGGGCGCGGGCCGTGGGCGAAGGCGCGGGCGATCTCCAGCACGCCGGCCACGCCCAGGCCGTCGTCGTTGGCGCCGGGGCGGATCGTGCGGCCCTGCGCGTCGGGCGCGCCCACGCCGTAGGCGTCCCAGTGGGCGCCGTACATCACCGTCTCGTTCGGCGCTCCATCGCCGGGCAGCTCGGCCAGCACGTTGTGGCTGCGCACCTGCGAATGCGCGACGGGCGCGGACAGGGCGAAGCGCGCGCCGCCCAGCGCGACCGGGGTGAAGTCGGCCCGGCGAGCGCGGACCTCCTGCACGGCCAGGTCGAGGCCGGCGCGGTGGAACAGGGCGGCCGCCGCGTCGTGCTGCAGCCAGCCCTGCATCAGGAGCGGCTGGGGCGCGCCGGCCGGGCGCACCACGTCGTAGCTCTCCCCCTGGGGCGCGATGACCGTGCTCCAGCCGTAGCCGGCGGCGGGCGCATCGTGGACGATCAGCGCACCCACCGCGCCGCGGCGCGCCAGCTCCTCGTACTTGTAGGTCCAGCGGCCGTAGTAGGTCATGGCCTTGGCGCCGAACTTGCCGGCCACGGGCTCGCCCGGCGCGGCGGCGAAGTCGGGGTCGTTGACCAGCACCACGGCCACCTTGCCGTGCAGGTCGACGCCCTTGAAGTCGTCCCACCCCCGCTCGGGGGCGTGCACGCCGTAGCCCACGAACACCATGGGCGCGCCGGCGATCCTCAGCGCGTCCACCGGGCGCACGGTGGAGACGTAGGCCGCCTGCGCCTGCGCCCAGCGAATCGGGGCGCCAAGCCCCGCCACCGCCATGGCCACCGGCGCGCCCAGCCGGGTGCGCACCAGCGGCACGGCCTGCGTCCAGCTTCCGCCCGGGCCGGCGGGCTTGAGCCCCAGCGCCTTGAGGCGGCCGACCAGGTAGTCGACCGTGCGCGCCTCGCCCGGCGTGCCGGGGGCGCGGCCCTGGAAGGCGTCGGACGCCAGCACCTTCACCGTGGCCGAGAGGGCGGCGGGGTCGATACGTGCAGGCGCAGGAGCGGGCGTGGGTGCGGCCTGCGCCTGCGTCGCCACAGCGGCCAGCGCCGCAGCCGTGATCCATCGCGTGCGCATGACCGCCCTCCCCCGCCTCAGATGGCTAGACAAAGCAGCCCCGCGGCCCAGGGGCAACCGCCGCACGCTCAGCCTTGCGCCCAGCCCGAGACGTCCAGCCCCGAGCGCGCGGCGAAGGCCTGCAGATCGTCTGCATAGAGCGCGCCCAGGAGCGCGCGGTCCTCGTCGGTCAGCTTCGAGCCCAGGTCGCGGCTCACGCCCACGTTGGCGTGCAGCGCCGGCGCCGGCGCCGCGGGGGGCGCGACGCCCAGGAAGCGCGACACCTGCGCCACCGTGGCGGCGGGGTCGGCGTCGAGATCCTCCGAACGCAGCGCCAGCACCCGCTCGGGCCCGAACAGGGCGTATGCGCGAGCGAGCTGGGGCGCATAGAAGCCACGCTCCACGTAGGAATACACCCGGTGCTGGCCGGGCGAGGCGGGGTCGTCCACCCGCGCGCGGCCCTCGCGGATGGCCCAGGCGAAGGGGGCGGCGTCGAACCCGCGCGCCTTTTCCATGCGCCAGTGCGACCAGGCGCGCTCCACCGGGTCGCGGAACATCAGCACGAGCCGCATGTCCGGCCGATAGCGGGCGATGCGCTCCAGCGACGGCGTCCAGTAGACGTAGATGGGGGTCGCCTCACCCAGCCGGTCGCGACCCTCCAGGCCCGCGAACTTCGCGTGATAGCCGGCGTAGTCCGGCGCGGCCCAGTCCTGCGCCTCGTCGTCGAAGAAGTGCAGCTCCTTCTCGTCGGGCAGGCCGAGCTGCGGGTGGCGCTGCAGCTGGGCATGCAGGGCGGTGGTGCCGCCCTTCTGCACGCCGGCGATCAGAAAATCGACGCGACGCTCCACGAAGGGCGCTCAGACGGCCAGGGCGGCGGCGCGCGCCTCGTCGATCACCTTGAGCCAGGCCGGTTCGCACAGGCGCGTGCGGTCCCAGCGCTCGATGGCCGAGCGACGCGCCGCCTTGCGGATGTCGTCGAAGCGCTCGCGCTGGGTGCACGCCTCGATCATGGCGGCCGAGAGCGCCTCGGTGTCGATGAAGGGCAGGAGGCGCCCGTCCACCCCATCGGTGATGGCGTCCTGCACCGGCCCCGTGTCGGAGCCGATCACGTAGGCCTCGCAGGCCATGGCCTCCAGGCACGACCAGGAGAGCACGAACGGATAGGTGTAATAGACGTGCGCCGCCGCGATCGAGACCGCGTCCAGCATCACGTCGTGGGGCACGGCGCCCATGAAGTGCACGCGGCTCATGTCGAGCCGCGGGCCCACCTCCTCCAGCATGCGCTCGGCCCAGGTGCGGCCCTCGCCGGCGTCGCCGCCATAGCCGCGCTGGCCCTTGTTCCCGATCAGCACGACGTGCGCGTCGGGCGCGGCCTCCAGCAGCGCCGGCAGGGCGCGCATGAAGACGTTGAAGCCCCGCAGCGGCTCGAAATTGCGGTTGATGAAGGTCACGATCGGCGTCGAGCGATCGAGCGTCGGCCCGTCCTTGATCTTCAGCCGGGCGTCCGGCCGCGGCTTGATGCGGTCGGTGTCGACGCCCTCGTGGATGGTGTGCAGGCGCGGCTTGAACACGGGCGGGAACTGGCTGGCCTGGAAGCGCGTGGGCGCCACGATGGCCTCGGCGCCCACGTAGGCCAGGGCGAGGGTGGCGTTCTTGGCCTCGATGCGCCAGCGCTCGTCCTCGCCCGGCTGGCCGAACTCGGGGTCGAAGCCCACGTCGGCGCCGGTGGCGTGGTAGTAGAACTCCCCGTGCAGCACCTGGCGGGCGCGGGGGAAGACGTCGTGGAGGAGCAGCGTCTCGCCCCAGCCGGGGTGGCCCACGATCACGTCGGGATCGAAGCCCCGCGCCTTGAGGTCCACCGCCACCTTGGCCGCGGCCTGGGCGCGCAGGAAGTCGGCCTCGGCGCGCACGGCGTAGGCGAACACGTCCTTGCCGGTGCCGCGCCCCAGCTTCCAGTGGCGCACCGGGATGTCGGCGGAGCGCGCCGTGGGGCTGCCGATCGCCGCACATCGCCAGCCCCGCGCCTTGAGCGCCGCCGCAATGAAGCCGAACTGGGCGGGGAAGTTGTTGTGGACGAACAGCACGTCCGCGCGATCGCCCATCCGCCGCACCTCGTCTCGCGCCGACCCGTGGCGCGCGGCGCCGTTCTAGAGGAGAAGCCCCGCATGCGTCGACGCCTCATCGCCGCGGCCGCCGCCGCCGCCCTGCCGCTCCTCCTGGGTGCGGCGCCCCCGCCCCCTCCCGCCGGCGCGCCGGTGCTGGACTTCCCGCTGGCCTGCGAGCTCGGCCGCACCTGCTTCGTCCAGCGCTACCTCGACCGCGACCCGGGCCCAGGCGCGGCCGACTACACCTGCGGCTCCGACACCCAGGACGGCCACAACGGCACCGACATCCGCCTGCGCGACTTCGCCGACATGCGCCGGGGTGTGGACGTCCTGGCCATGGCCCCCGGCCGCGTGCTGCGCACCCGCGACGGCGAGCCCGACGTCTCCGTGCGCACCCGCGGCCTGCAGAACCTGGACGGCAAGAACTGCGGCAACGCCGTGGTGATCGACCACGGGAACGGCTGGGAGAGCCAGTCCTGCCACATGGCCCGCGGCTCGATCCGGGTGAAGCCGGGCGACCTCGTGCGCGCCGGCCAGCCCATCGGCCGCGTCGGCCTCTCGGGCGAGACCGAATTCCCCCACCTGCACGTCGGGATCAGCCACGCCGGCCAGGCGGTGGACCCCTTCGCCCCCGGAGCGGGGACGCCCCCGGGCGCGTCGCCGCGCACCTGCGGCTCGGGCGCCAGCCTGTGGCGCCGCACCCCGCCCTACCTCACCCGCGTGGTGGTCAACACGGGCTTCGCCGACCGCGCGGTGGACATGGCCGCCATCGAGGCCGGCGCCATCGCCCCGCCTGCACCCACGGCGCCGATCCTGGCCGCCTACGCGCGCCTGATCGACCTCAAGGCCGGCGACCGCCTCTCGCTGACCCTGATCGGCCCCGGCGGCCAGGTGCTGGCCCCCGCCGTCCAGCCCCCGCTGAGCGCCAACGAGCAGATCGGCTACATCCTGGCCGGCAAGCGCCGCCCCCCCACCGGCTGGCCCCGCGGCGTCTACCGCGCCGTGCTCAAGGTGGAGTCCGCCGGCAGGCCCGTAGTCACCCGCGCGTGGGAGATGACGCTGGCGCCCCCCGCATGAGCCCTGTGGAGTCGCTGCGCGCCGCGCCGCGGCTCTGCATCTTCTCCCAGCACCACCCGCAGGGCCGGCTGCCCGCCTACGTGCGCCTGCACCTGGAGGCGATCCGACGCGCCGGCTACCGCGTCGTGCTGGTCGCGGCCGGAGGGCTGGCGGCTGAGGAAGGCCGCGCCGCCGAGGCCCTGTGCGATCTCGTTCTGGCGCGCGAGAACGTCGGCTACGACTTCGGAAACTGGCGCCACGCCCTCCTCCACCTGGGAGAGCTGCAGGCCGAGCGGCTGCTCCTCGTCAACGACAGCGTCTACGGCCCGTTCGCAGACCTGGGCCGCTGGCTCGACGCCCTGACCGCCACCCCGGCCGACATGTGGGGCGCCATCGAGTCGGAGGCCTTCGGGCGCCACCTGCAGAGCTGGCTGCTGGTGCTGAGCCCCGCAGCCCACCGCTCGCCCGCCTTCCGTGAGCTTCTGCGCGATCCGGTGGACCCGGCGCTGCGCAAGTGGGCGCTGGTCGAGCGCTACGAGCTCGGCCTGAGCCGGCGCCTGCTGGAGGCGGGCCTGCGCCTCGCCGCCGCCTACGTCGCCGAGGAGCACGGCGCCCTGGCGCGGAGGCTCGCCTACAATCCCTGCGGCGTGCTGTGGCGCGAGCTCGTCGAGGGCCCCGTGCCCTACGTGAAGGCCAGCATCCTGCGCGCCAACCCCACCCTCTCCCCTGGCGTGGGCCGCTGGCGGCGGGTGTGCGACCCGCTCGACCCCCGCGTCGCCGCCGCCGCCGCACAGGACCTCGCCACCCGCGATGCCCGCCCGCCGACCACCCTGTGGTCCCGCTGGCGCGCCTCCCTGGACCGCAAGAACCCGGTCGACTGGCCGGAGGTGCAGGCGGTGCTGCGGGCGGATTACGGGCGACGGCCCGCGTCGCCCGAAGGTGGGACCGCCGAGCTTGCATACCGCCTCGCAAGCGGTGTGGGCGCGCAGGTCAGGCGTTCGGCTTGTGGGCGACGGCCCAGAGATCGAACAGGTCGCCGCGCCTGACCTTGATCGGGTCGAACCCGGCGCGGAGCAGGTGTCGCCCAAGCGTCGTCGGCGTGAAGCCCGTGCGATGCGACATGAAGATGTGGCCGAGTGCGATCTGGCGCCCATAGCCGAACACCATGTCGAGCGGCGTGATCGGGCCGGAGGGCGAGGCGTAGGCGGGCTGTTCCAGCTTGTCCTCGGCGATCAGCTTGGCCACCGCCTGGATGTCGGGGCAGGTGATCAGACAAAAGCCGCCAGGCTTCAAGACGCGGAAGAACTCCGCGAAAGCGACCGGCACTTGGTGCGCCTGCAGGTGCTCGACGTTGTGCGACGACCACAGCGCATCCATTGATCCCGAAGCGACGCCCGGCATGTCGGTCATGTCGCCGACGATGTCGGGCTCGACGCCCGCGTCGATGTCGAAGCGGACTTCGCGCCAATCCTCGCCGTGAAAGGTGCGGTGCAGCTTGTCCCGCCGCTTCTCGCCACAGCCCACGTGCAGCACGGTCTTCTCGCGCACCGGTTCCAGGGTCGTGCTCATCGCGAGGACATCTTCAGGAGTTGAGGATGGCTGGCCGGTCCAGCAGGCGCAGCATCCCGTACTTGGCCATCCACAGCACGCCGCGCTCCAGGAAGGGCCGGCGGCCAGCGGGGAACGGCGCGAGCAGGTCGCCCAGCTCGATCTGCGACGCCCCGCCGAGCAGTTCCAGCAGGCGGCGCACCTCCTCGGGGTGGGGGAGGTACTGCGGCATCAGCCGCACCAGCGGCTTGTTCATCAACGCTGCCGCGGCGTCCCAGGTGAGACCCGGCATGGCGGAGACGACGGAGTTCGCCGTGATCCACGAGGTCGAGTAGCCGCCGTACATGCGGAAGGGATCAGGCCGCCACGGGTTCTCGCCCGCGTTGCGCGAGCGTGGCGGCTCGGCAGGCGCTGCGAGGCGCCGAAGGTCCAGCTCGTTCCACAGCGACTCGTACTGCGGAATGATGCGCGACCAGTCGAAGGTGTCGCGCGCGTGGCGCTGCGCCGCCTCGCCCATGCGCCGGCGCAGCTCCGGCTGCTCGATGAGGTCGAGCAGGGCGCGCATGGCCGACTCGGGGTCCACGCAGGTGAACTGCGAGACGGCGGCCACGAACGGTTCATAGCCCATCCAGTCCTGGCTGAAGGCGAAGGCCAGGTCGCGACCCAGGCCCGCAGGGGGCGTGGTGGTGGCGATGCGGAAGCCGTCCACGCCATGGCGCACGGTGTCCTTGTAGCCGTTCCAGTCGGTGACCACGCAGGGCAGGCCCGCGGCCATCGCCTCCACCGGCGTGAGGCCGAAGGTCTCCTGCAGGTTGTCCGACAGCGAGATGAAGATGTCCGCCGCCGACCAGATCGAGCGGCGCGTGTCGGCGGGTCGGCCATCCACCCAGTGCGCCTGCACCTTGTCGAGGTGCGCCTCCACCACGTCCTTGAAGGGCTTCTCCTTGTCCTCGTCGGCCCAGCCGGCGAGGATCCAGTGCACCTTCTTGGAGGCGCGGGCCGCGGCGCGCTCCAGCGCCATGGCCATGATCACCGGGTTCATCTTGGAGGTGAGATTCCAGCGGCCGACGTAGAGCACCGCCACGTCGTCGTCGCCGATGCCGAGCTTCTCGCGCCACTCGCGGCGGCCAGCGGGGTGGCGGCGAAGTCACCGGTGTTCACGCCGAGCGGGATGACCGCATAGTGGGGCTTGGGGGTGCGCCTGGCGCCCAGCCGCTCCGTAAGCCAGGCGTCGACCAGCTCGTTCTGGGCGTCCACGCTCGCCTTCACGGCGCGCGACGTGCAGACGAGCGCGTCCCACGGTCGGGTGGGCGCCAGCGTCTGGTCGACGAGGATGTCGAGCACGCGAGGCGTCACCGTGGTGTGGGTCACGCCGCAGACGGAGAAGGCGCGCACGTCGCCGAGCTCGCGCGCCCAGGCGTACTGGCCCAGGCCCGGCACCGGCAGGTTGATCACGCCCTCGGTCTTGAGCTTGGCCATGTCGCCGCGCTCGATCCAGCGCAGCGGCTTGTCGGAAGGTTCGAGCTTGCGGACCAGCGCCTCCAGGTCGGCGGCCGGCTTGGCCACGGCGTTCCAGAGCGTGATCTCGGGGCGGAGCCGTGGCGGATGTAGCCGCGCATGAAGCCTTCGCCGGCGGCGTGCCGGCCCATCAGCCGCGCGCCCGACGTGTCGTACGCCTCGGGGTTCCAGTAGATCGCAACCATCGTCGGATGGGCCCTGGGTTCAAAAAGAAGGGGCCGCCCCGAAGGGCGGCCCCAATAACTTATAACGATGATCCGAAAGATCAGCCGGCGAGGATGTCGTTGTTCGCGATCGGCGTGATCACGCCGTTCAGGAACACCGCCGTGTGGTTGGCGTCATTGGTGAACACATAGGTGCCAGCGCTGGGCCCTCCGGTGACTTGCACTTCGACGTACTCGAAGTTGCCGAAGTGGCTGGTCGCACCGCTCGTGCTGTTGCCGTAAGCGTAGTCGTAGGCGGCGTTGTAGCCCGTCGCATCACCCATGCCGCCAGCCGTGGCCGTACCGACGGTGCACGTTTTGCGGATGAGCCATCGAGCCGGTAACGTACAGATTATTATGGCCGCCGAGAACGACGTGGTCCTTACCAGACGTAAAGCCGGTAATGTTGTCCAAATTGCCAATACCGTTGGTCGTCGTCGTGGAGCCCGTGTGGTCGAGGAGTTCGGCCTGAGCCGACGACTCGCCATTTCCGATCACAAAATAGTCAGCCGCACCAGCCGCACCACCGCGCCATGAGCGCGGCGTTGATCGTGTCACCACCGGCGCCGCCGTAGATCGTCTCACCGCCCGGTCATGCCGGTGGTCGTGATCGTGTCGTTGCCGACATCGCCATGAAGGACGTCGTTCCCACCGTCGCCATGATCGTGTCGTTACCCATGGCCGCCGTACACGCTGTCGAAGCCACCGGTCGACGTGATCGTGTCGTTGCCCTGGTTACCGAAGACCGTAGTGGTCATGGTCGCCGGTGGCGCCGCCGCCAGTCAGTGATCGTGTCGTTGCCCTGCCGCCGAAGATCGACATTCGCCCGCGCTGCCGCGGTGATCGTATCGTTGCCCTGGTTACCGAACAGCTCGTGGAAGGAGTCGCCACCCGGCCGTGGTCAATCAGGGTGTCGTTGCCCATGCCGCCGAGAACGGTGTGCGAACCCAAGCGCCAATCGTGATCGTGTCGTTACCGTTGTCACCCGACACGAAGATTTCAGAGCTGCCTACGGTCGCCGTCGTGTGATCGTGATCTTGATCGTTGCCGCCGTAGATCGACTCAGAGCCCTGACCCCCGAAAATGCTGTCATTGCCCATGTTGCCGAACAGTATGTCATGCCGTTGCCGCCATAAATCATGTCGGCGTCATTTCCGCCGAAGATGAAGGTCATGTCGTTTGCGCTGGTACCGGCACCCAGTGAGTCGCGACCCGCGCCCATGGAGTCGGCACCTGCTACCGCCAAACAGCGTATCGCTGCCGCCGCCGCCGAAGATGGTATCGTTACCGTCGGTACCAGTGACGTCGTCTGTTCTTCGAACCAATAAAAGTAACCGTGCTAGCCATGATGCTCTCCCAAAACCCGTTGCGTTGCTTCGCCCGCTCGCCCGAGCCCACGATCGGGCGGAGGGCGGGAAAGTTGATCGAGCACGCGTCCCCGCCCCTCTCGGCGGACTCGGCACACCCGCGCTCTCTTTGCCCGATCCCGGGCCGCTCCGCAACGGGGATACGGCGCCGCACCGCACGAGCTTTTCAACCCGGGCGTCGAACCGCGCTCCATTTGCGCGCGCATTCAGCTCGCGTTCAGATGGGGTCGCCGGGAGGCTGGCCTGCGACGCGGGGGTCCGCTACGGAAATCCGAAAGGAAAACAGGAGCGCCAGCGTGTCGCTGACCCCCGTCGTCGCCTCTCACTTGGTCGACTACACCGCCGCCTTCGTGCGGGGCGGCCGCACCCAGGCTGACGCCTACGCCAACAGCTGCCTGCGGCTGCTGCTGAAGTGGCGCTCGCAGGAGTTGTCGGCCCAGCTGATCGCGAACCACGGCGGGCGGGTGAGCGGCGGGCCGTTCGCGGGCATGGCCTACATCGCGGAGGCCTCCGAAGGCGGGCTCGCGCCGCGGCTGATCGGCACCTACGAGGCCGAGCTGCATCCCGCGCTGATGGCGCTGGCCGCGCGCGGCGTCGACCGGGTGATCGATGTGGGCTGCGCGGAGGGCTATTACGCCGTGGGGCTGGCGCGGCTGATGCCGCAGGCGCGGGTGGAGGCCTACGACATCGACCCCAAGGCGCGCGCCGCCTGCGCCGAGCTGGCGCGGCGCAACGACGTGGCCGGCCGGGTGGAGGTGCGCGAGCGCTTCGACGTCGATGCGGTGGGCGAGGTCGGGCCCCGCACGCTGGTGTTCATCGACGCCGAGGGGGCCGAGGCCGACATCCTCACCGAGGCGGCGCCGAGCGCGTTGCGGCGGGCCGACCTGATCGTGGAGACCCACCCCGGCATGCGGCCCGGCGTGACCGAGCTTCTGCAGGCGCGCTTCGCGGCCACCCACGAGGTGGAGGTGGTGCGCGGGCGGCTGAAGCCCGCGCCGGCCGAGCTCGCCGACGCCCTGCCCCTGCCGCTCGACGAGTTCGCCGCCACCTGGGAGTGGCGCGCCACGCCCACGCCGTGGCTGGTGATGCGCCCGCGCATGGCGGCGTGAGCCGCACACGCTGCCGGGGGGTCGCAATCGTCTCGCTCTCGTCGCCGAAGTCGCCGCCGGCTCGCGCTGTTCGTCGCCGTTTTCGTTCCGCGCGACATCGCCGGACTCGTCCCCGGCTTCGTCCCGCTATTCGTGCAGGCTGTTGGACATCATGTCCTTGAAGGGGCTCAGCACGTAGTCGAGGATGCTGCGGCTGCCGGTGACGATGGAGGTGGCGACCGGCATGCCGGGGTAGATGCGCACGTCGGCCGGCAGGCGCTTCAGCTGGTCGGGGGGGATGCGCATGTCCACCAGGAAGTAGGGGGTGCGCGTTCCCACGCCCTCGGCCACGGCGCCGGCGGTCTGCGGCAGGGTCTGGTCGGGGGCGACGCTGATGATCTGGGCGAAGATGCGCGGGGTGGTGCGCGAGTTGTAGGGCGTCAGCGTGATCAGCGAGCGCTGGCCGACGTGGACGGCGTGCACGTCCTGCGGGCGCACCTGCACCTGGATCACCAGCGGCGCGCCTGTGGGCACCACCTCGGCCAGGGTCTCGCCGGAGCCGATGGCCGCGCCCTCGGTGAACTGGGTGAGGTTGAGCACCGTGCCGTCCACAGGCGAGCGCACCTCGGTGTGGGCCATGAGCTCGCGGGCGGCGGCGAGCTTGGGCTGCACGTCGCTGAGCTTGTCCTGCACCGTCTCCAGGCCCTGGGCGGCCTCCTGGATGCGGGCCTGGCGGGTGGAGAGCACCTGCAGGCGCGTCTCGCCGATGGACTGCTGCGCGCGCGCGATCGAGGCGCTCTGGTCGCCGCGCTGGCCTTTCAGCCCCGCGTCCTGCCGCTGCAGGGCGAGGAGCCGCGTCTTGGGGGCATAGCCGCCGCGGTAGAGGCTCTGCACGCCCGAAAGCTCGTCGGTGTTGTAGCCGATCTGGCTGTTGGTGGCCGCGACCTGGGCCTTGAGGCCGTCGATCTGGGAGCCGAGCTCGGCGGCGCGCTGGGCGCCGACCTCCACCTGGCTCTGCAGGGCGGCGCGGCGGGCGAGGAACAGCGCCTGCTGGCTCTCCATGGCGGCGGAGACCTGGGGGTCGGCGCGCCGTGCGAGGAGCTCGGGGGGGAAGGCGATGGACGCGGCGCCGCGGGCCTCGGCCTCCCAGCGGGCGCGCTCGGCCAGGAGGCTGTCGTTGGCGGCGGCCAGGGTGGAGACCTGCGCCTGCGCCTGGGTGGGGTCGAGCTCGAACATCACCTGGCCGGCGGCCACGTGGTCGCCCTCGCGCACCAGGATGCGCTGCAGGGTGCCGGGCTCCAGGTGCTTGATGGTCTTGCGGTTGTTCTCGACCTTGACGGTGCCTTGGGCGGGCACCGCGCCAGCCACGGGCGATAGCGCGGCCCACAGGCCCAGGCCGACCACGAAGACCAGCACCACGCCCATGCCCATGGCGATGTGGCGTGAAATGCGCTTGGCCAGGCGGGCGGGGACCACCTCGCCCTCGGTCTCCGGGCCGAAGCCGAAGCCGACCGCGCGCGGCTCGGTGCGGACGGGGAGCTGGGAGCTCATACCGCGATCTCCTGGGCGGGCTCGGCGGCGGGCGGCTGCACGGCGGCGACAGGCGCGGGGGCGCCGACCGGGGCCGGCCCGGGGGCGGGACGCGGGGCCCCGGCGGGGCTGGCCAGCTGGGCGAACACCGCGTCGCGCGGGCCGAACAGCTCCACCCGGCCATCCTTGAGGTAGATGATCTTGTCGGCCGAGCGGAACACGCTGGCCTTGTGGGAGACGATGATCACGGTCGCCCCGCGCTCCTTGAGGGCGGCCAGCGCCACCAGCAGCGCCTCCTCGCCCGCGGCGTCGAGCGCGGCGTTGGGCTCGTCGAGCACCACGAGCGAGGGTTCGCCGAACACCGCGCGGGCCAGGCCGATGCGCTGACGCTGGCCGCCGGAGAGCACGGCCCCGCCGTCGCCCAGCTCGGTGTCGTAGCCCTTGGCCAGGGTGAGGATCAGTTCGTGGGCGTTGGCGAGCTTGGCGGCCGCGATCACCTGTTCGTCGGTGGCGTCCTCGCGGAAACGGCCGATGTTGTCGCGCACCGTGCCGGCGAACAGCTCCACGTCCTGCGGCAGGTAGCCGGCGACGCGGCCGAAGTTGGCGCGGTCCCAGGCGAAGATCTCCGCGCCGTCGAGCCGCACGTGGCCGCTGAAGGGCTTCCACACACCCACCAGCATGCGCGCCAGGGTGGACTTGCCGGCGCCCGATTGGCCGATCACGCCCACCGTCTCGCCGGGGCGCACCTCGAAGTTGACGTTGGACAGGAGCAGGCGCGGCGCGCCGGGCATGGCGAAGCCCATCTGCTCGACCGTCACGTGGCCGGTGGGGCGCGGCAGCTGGGTGACGGGAGTGGGCGGCTCCCAGGTGTCGAGCAGGCCCTCCAGCCGGTCGTAGGCGCCCTTGGCGGCGACGAGCTGGTTCCACGAGGCCACCAGCCGGTCGATCGGCTGCAGGGCGCGCGCGGTGAGGATCATGTTGGCGAACAGCATGCCCGAGGGCAGCTTCTGCTCCATGATCAGAAGCGCGCCCACCGCGATGGTCAGGATCTGCACGAACAGCCGCAACATGCGGATGGTGTTGGAATAGGCGTTCTGCACCTCGAGCGAGCGCGCCGTGCGCTCGTTCATCGCCTGGCGCCGCCGCGCCCACTCGGTGCCGAGCGTGGGCAGCATGCCCAAAGCGCGCACCACCTCGGAGTTGCGCAGCGCCGCCTCGGTGAAGGCGTAGCTCTCGATCGACTGGTCGTTCCCCGCCTCCATGGTGCGCCGCGTGGCGCGGTCCTGCAGGAAGGCGAGCAAGAGCAGCAGCGCGCCGCCGATGATGTTCACCCATCCGATCAGGGGCCCGATGAAGAAAAGCGAGAGCATGAAGATCGGAATCCACGGCACGTCGAACAGGATGGACACCGCCTCCCCGGTCATGGTCGACTTGAACATGTCCAGGTCGCGCAGCGCCTGCGAGCGCGGGGTGGCGCGGCGCTGGGCGACGAGGTCGAACAGGGCGGCGAACACCCGGCCCGAGAGGTAGCGGTCGAACACTACGCCGAAGTCGATCAGCACCTGCTTGCGGATCACGTCCATCACGGTCGAAATGCCGAACACGAACAGGATGCCGAAGGTGAGCACCCACAGCGACGCCTGGCTCTGGCTGATCAGCACGCGCGAATAGATCTGGTTCGTATAGATCGGCAGCGACAGGTACAGCAGGTTGGAGACCAGGCTGAACACGCCGGCGAAGGCGAGCGGAGCCGTGCCCAGCCGAAGGGCGACGCGCAGCGGACTCTCTTTCGGGCGTCGGGCGGCCATCAGGGGTTCCGTTGCACGCGTGAGGTGTCGCGAGTGGGGCGGCCGTCCCTGGCCGCGGGCGATAAGCTTGGCGCGCGGCGGCACATGCGCACGCGGCCCGCCGCTGTCAATCGCAGGCGCGGGCGCGAATCCGCGCGGCGATCAGGCCGAAGCGGCCTCACGGCGCGCCGCCGCCTCGCGGGCCAGAAGGTCGCGATCGCGCCAGAGCGCGCGATACCAGGCGATGCGCGGCGCGACCTGCGCGGCCATCATGCGCTCGCGCTGCACATAGTCGCGCGCCGCAGCGCCCAGGCGCGCGCGCAGGCCGGCGTCGCCCAACAGCCGGTCGAGCGCCGGCGCCCAGTCGTCCAGACCGGCGGCGAGAAGGCCCGTGCGCCCGTCCTCCAGGGTGTCGGCGTAGACGGCGGGCGAGGCGATCATGGCGGCGCAGCAGGCCGCAGCCTCCAGGAACTTGATGTCGCTCTTGAACATCTCGCTGGGCGCGCCCTCCAGCGGCGAGAGCACCACCTCGCAGCGCGCCATCTGCGCCAGGTAGTCGGCGTGTGACTGGGCGCGGAGGAACACCTTCCGCTCGGCCGGCAGCCGCTCGAAGAAGGCGCGGTCGTGCACCACCACCCACTCCACCTCGGGGTGGCGCGCGGCGACCTCGCCCAGGCGCACAGCCACCTCGCCGGTGAAGCCCTCGCGGTTGAGGGCGCCGTGGAACACGCGCACCCGGTCTTGCGCAACGGGTGGCGGCAGATCGAGGATGGCGTTGCGGAACACGCCGACGGGGCCCGCGCGGGGTGCGAACTCTGCGGCGAGCCGGTCGGTGGAGGTCTGCACGGCGTGGAAGCCGCGCACCGCGAAGTCGAGCAGCTGGCCGACGTTGGAGCGCTGCACGCGCCCGATCAGCCCCGGGTGGTCGTCGATCTCGTAGGCCAGCGCCCAGCCGCGGGCCTCGACGTCGCGCACGAAGCGCGCCACCGCCGCAGCGTCGGGCAGCGCGAGGCGCTGGACAACCATCACCTTAGGCTGGTCCACCGCGAGCCGCGGCGGCGCGATGGCCTTCTCGCCATAGCTGACGTCGATCGACGGTTCCGACATCAGCGCCTCGGCGGGCAGGCGCATGCGAGCGTCGAGGAAGTCCGGCGTCATGGCGGCGAAGTGGATGTGCAGTCGCTCGGGGGGCGGCGTGTCGGCCAGGCGGGCGTTGACCACCCACTGCAGGGTCTTCGCCTGCGTCTCGAAGGCCTGGCGGTCGACGCCCAGGCGCACCGCGGCCTCGGCGAGCACCGGGATGGCCGCGCCGGCGGCCGCCTCGTTCAAGAGGAATTGGCGTGGACGCGCCCGCACCGTCGTCAGGCCGCTGTCGGCAAGGATGCGGCGCAGCGAGTCGAGGGTGAACCAGCGAAGGTGGGTGCGGTCGAACAGGCCCGAGTCCTGCGCCGGCCAGCGGCCGCCGATGAGCTCGGCCATCACCGACCAATGGCCGGCGTTCGGCACCGAGAGCACGAGCGCGCCGTCTTCGCGCAGCAGGTCGTGGAGACGCCGCAGCACCGCCCAGGGATTGGACAGGTGCTCCAGCACGTCGCCCATGGCGATCACGTCGAAGCGGCCGAGATCGGCGAAGGCGCCCGCGTCCATCGCCTGGATGTCCGCTTCGACGAGACGGTCCACCCGCGCGCGGGCCATAGCCGCGGAGGGTGCGTGCGTTTCGATGGCGGTATAGCGGACCGTCGGGTTGCGGTGCTTATAGGCCGCGGCCAGAGCGCCCTCGCCGCAGCCTAGCTCCAGCACATCGCGCGCAGTGAGCGGCATCCAGCGCAGGAGTTCGGGGTTGAAATTGCCGTAGTAGGAGGTCGTCACGCCATTTCGCCCGCGAGGTCGTGGCGGCTTGAACACAGATCGTCCGCGCCGTCGAGGCGCGGGGCCCTGCGGCGACCATGCCGCGTTGGCGCGTAGGAGGCGGCCGGTCTAAGACGCGCCGCGCGCGGGGGCGTGCGACACCAGAACGGGCCCACACCTCCATGCCGACACGATGCGCGGCCGCCCTGCGGCTGACCGCCTCGGCGCTCGCCCTCGCAGCCGCCGCCCTGCCCGCCCGCGCCGAGACGCTGGCGGAGGCCATCAGCCTCGCCTACGCGCACAACCCCTCGCTGCAGGCTCAGCGCGCCGCCCTGCGCGCCACCGACGAGACCTACGTGCAGACCCGCGCGGGCCTCGGCCCGACGGTGAGTGTGGGCGTCACCGGTCAGTACCAGGAGGCGCGCGGAGGATATTACAACAACACCCAGCAGGGTCAGCTGGCAGGGGTCGCCGCGCACCAGGAGAACCGCACCTCGTCCGGCACGGTGTCGGTCACCCAGACGCTCTACACCGGCGGGCGCACCAAGGCGGCGCTGAACGCGGCCGAGGCCAACATCCTCAGCCAGCGCCAGAACGTGCGCAATGCCGAGATCTCCATCGTGCAGCAGGTGATAGCCGCCTACACCGCGGTGCGCCGCGACACCCAGACGCTGGCCGCCTACCGCGATAATCTCTCCGCCCTGCAGCGCCAGCTCGAGCAGACCAACGCCGAGTTCGGCGTGCGCCAGGTCACCCGCACCGACGTGGACATCACGCTCGGCCGCGTCGCCCTCGCGCAGAACAGCGTGGCGCAGGCGCAGGCGCAGCTGGAGATCAGCCGCGCCCAGTACCTCAACGCCGTCGGCCAGACCCCGGGGCAGCTCGCGCCCGAGCCGGTGCTCGACGCCCTGCCCCCCGACCTGGACGCCGCCTTCGACGCCACTGAGGCGCACAACACCCAGCTCCTCGCCGCCCAGTTCGCCGAGCAGTCGGCGCAGTTCCGCGTCACCGAGGCCAAGCGCCAGTACCTGCCCACCATCCAGGCCCAGCTCTCCGGCCAGACCGGCCCGGTGACGCCCTATGCGCAGAGCGGCATCCTGGCCTCGCGCAGCCGGGTGGTCACCGGCGTGATCAGCCTGAACCAGCCGCTCTTCACCAGCGGCCTTTACGCCTCAGAGATCCGCCAGGCGGTGGCCCAGCGCGAGCAGGCGCGCGAGCAGGTCGAGGCCACCCGCCGCACGGCGGTGCAAAACACCTCCGTCTCCTGGAGCCAGCTCGTCGCCGCCCGCACCCAGCTCGCCGCCGACTCCTCGGCGGTCGATTCCACCACCCGCGCCTTCTACGGCGTGCGCCGCGAGCAGCCGTTCGGCCTGCGCCTGCCGATCGACGTGCTCAACGCCGAGCAGGAACTCAACAACGCCCAGATCCGCCTGCTGCAGGACCGCTACAACGAGTATGCGGCGCGCGTGTCGGTGCTGGCCAACACGGGCCTTCTGGAGGCGGCGCTGTTCGTGCCCGACCTCGACGTGATCGACCCCACAACCAACTTCCGCCGCGTGCGAAACATCGGCCAGACGCCGTGGGAGCCGCTGGTGCGCGCCGCCGACGGCATAGGCGTGCCGGGCCTGCACGACCCCAAGCCGCCGCGCCAGGACGACCGTATAGATCGCCCCCACGACGACCGCCCCCTGCCGCCGATCCCGCCGCCCGCCGCCGAGCTGAAGCCCTTCGTCTCCGCCACCGAGATCATCGCGCGCGAGAAGGCCGGCGTCCCGCCCCCCACCGCCGCCGGAGCGGCCACCGAGGCCGCTTCGCCAGCCGCCTCGCCGTCCGTCGCCGCGCCAGCGGGCGGCGGCGGCGCCCTCACGCGCTGCGAGCTGCGCCAGGCGCAGCTGGGTCTGTGCGCGGTGGGAGGTCCGCCGCCCGCCCTGTCGCTCAACCCCGATTCGCCGGTCGCGACCCAACACTGAGCCCGTCTCGGCGCCGAAGCCCGCGGCGCCATTTCGGCTGACGCTCAGGCCGACGGCGGATCGCGCACGGAGGGCGTCAGGGTGACCGAATCGTCCTTAGGATGGGCGAGCGCATCGCCGGCGCGCCGACGACCACGATCCGTCGCGCAGTCGGCGAGCCGGCCGGGCCCCTCCTTCGGCGGTGCGGCGCCGAAACCCTGTGCGCAGTCTCCAACGCCTCCAATAGCCCGACCTCTTCAGCGGTATCCGCGGTGAGCCGACATCGGCGTTCCTCCAGAACACGACATTCGCTGCGGCGATTGCGAACTAGGGGAGCGGCTCCGCCCTCAGCTGGCCGGTGGACATGAGGAGGGCGGATTGGGCCAGCAGCGCGTCGTGCCCGCTCTGCGCCAGGGCCAGTTGGGCCGAACGCAGCGTCTGGTCGGCGATCAGCACGTCGAGCGTGGTGCGCAGGGCATACGCGTATTCGGCCTGCGCGCCGGTGAGCGCCAACTGCGCGGCCTCCACCTGCGACGCGCTGGCCTTCGTCTCGGCCTGAGCGGAGAGAACCGCGCTCCACGCCTGGGCGACGTCGCGCACCACTTGGCGGCGCACCGTCTCGACGCTCAGCCGGTCGCTCGCCGCCTGGTCGCGCGCCTGGCGCACCTGCGAGGCGACCAGGCCGCCCGTGAGGATCGGCTGGGTCAAGACCACCGCCGCCGAGACGTCGCGATCATAGTCGCGCGCAGCGAAGGGCGCGACGGCGCCGACATAGCCCAGCGCACCCTGCAGGACCACGTCCGGGCCGTAGTCAGCGCGCGCCAGCCGCACGGCGGCTTCGGAGGCGCGGGCGGTCTCGCGGCTGCGCGCCAGAGCCGGGTTGTCGGCGTCGGCGGCGTCGAAGGCCGCCTCCAGCGTCGCCGGCAGAGGCGCGACGGTCGACGCCGCCTCCAAGCTCGACGGACCCATGACCAGCGCCTGGTTCCTGGCCTACATCGAGCAGGTCCTGGTCCCGACCCTGCGTAGCGGCGACGTCGTGATCCTCGACAACCTGCCCGCCCACAAGGGCGCCGCTGTGCGGCACGCCGTAGAGGCCGCCGGAGCCAGACTCCTTTTCCTCCCGCCCTACTCGCCCGACTTCAACCCCATCGAGAACGCCTTCTCCAAGCTCAAGGCGCTCCTACGCAAAGCCGCAGTCCGCACTGTCGACCAGCTCTGGAAGGCCATCGCCTCCGCCATCGACGCGCTCACGCCCAGCGACTGCGTCGGCTACTTCACCGCCGCAGGCTACGAGCCGGATTATCACCGCCGCAGGCTACGAGCCGGATTAAGCGGAAGGTGCTCTAATTCGAGAGGGTCACGACGCCAGGGATACCTGACGCCGCAGCGCCTCAGTTTTCGTCGTAGTGCTTGATCGCGTAGTCGATCGCCTTGATGGCTGTGTAGACCTTGATCAGATCCACCAGCTGCTCGTGATCGCCAGGCGCTTCCGCTGCTCGCTGGGCGGCAGGAGTGAGGCGCTCCAGCTGGGCCTTGCGAAGTTCCTTGAGCTTGGGCTTCAGGTCGTCGTGATCTGAGGCCACGGTTAGGCGAGCGAGGCGTTGCCGACGCCACCCTGGTCAGGTTGGATGGGCTGTTCTCCGTCTGGGATGCCGGTGGGCTCATCCATCGGAGGCATCTCGTCGGGCTCGTTGGCAGGCACGTCGGTCATGGGTCGCTCCTGTTGCAGGACTCCGCAACGAGCCGCAGCGAGCTGAGTTCAGCCGGTGTCCAGACGGCACGCGGTAAGCCGGGTGCGAAGAGCTAAGAGCCTGGAGCGCCGCGGGACAGGCGGAACGCGAGCTACCGACACGGGCTCGGCTCGACCTCGTTTTTGGAGGCCCAGCGCGATCTGCGCGAGCTTGCGCGCGACGCGCGGGCGGTGCTCGGCCATGCGGGGTTCGGTCCGGCCACGCCGCTGATCTTGCGTTTCAAAGGTCAGACCAGGGTGCTCACTGGAGCACCCTGGTCGAGCTCCTGCCCCCATTAGCCGCGAGGTTTGACGTAGACCACTTTAGGGCCGCCCGGCGCGAGAAGTCGCGATACGACGAAGCCGAGGGTGAAGGCGGCGAGGAGCGCCAAGTAAGGCTTCTCCTGCACGAGCGGATCGACCTTGCCCTTGATCTCCTGGGCCTTGTCCGACGCGCCCTCGTAGGCCTGCTTCACGCTGGAGGCAGCGTCGCGCGCCTTTCCTACAGCGTCTCCGATCGCTTCCTGCGCGGAGCTCACAGCCTCCTTGGCTTTGCCCTCGACCTGGTTCGCAGTCCCCTTCGCCTCCAGGTCGTGGTTGCCGATGGCGTCGCCTGCGACGGACTCCAGCTTGCCGAAGCCGGATTGGGCGTGGCCGTTGGTGGTGGTGGACATGGTGCACTCCTCATGCGCCGACGAAGGCGCGCCAGGTAAGGCAACGTCAGCCAAACCGACGCGATCCGCTCACACCCGATCGAAGCGCCGCTTTCCCGACGAACGGAGGTCTCCGAGGGGCCGGCTTGAAGCGTAGTCTCAAACCATGCCCCGTCCACGCGCGTTCGTCTTCGGCGGCCTTGTCGCCTTCCTCGTGCTTTTCTGGCTGGTCGGCCAAGCCATGACGCTGCGCTGGCAGATGCGCCACCTGATGACGCACACGCCGCAAGTGGTTGAAGAAGGGACAGCTCGCTAGCGTTGACCAGTGACCACCACCAAAGGATCGCTGAGGCGCCCATCGGCGAGCACCGTCGCCTCAATGCTGCTAAAGCCTGAACGGTCGAGGTAGAGCTGCACCAGCCGCGCCTGCCCGGCGATGTCGAGGCTCCGCCAGATAGCCACGGCCTTTGTCGCAAAGCAGCGGTTCGAGAAGCTGACCACGAAGGGAGCGCCGGACTTCAGCGTTCGCGCCACCTCAGAGAAGACCTCGACGGGCCGCTGCAGGTACTGAACCCCCACGCAGCAAAGCGCCGCATCGAAGCCGGCGTCTCGAAGCGGCAGCATCGGGTCGCGGTTCAGGTCCTGAACGAAGCGCCCGGTGAGCCGCGGATTAGCGGCGAGCTCCTCGGCGTTCATGCCGTGGCCCACGACATCGCGGTACGCCACCTCTGGTGGGAGATGGCTGACCCAGCTGGACATCAGATCGAGCAGGACCCCGCCTTCAGACAGTGTCTCGCGGTAGAAGGTAGTGAGCGCAGCGACGGCGCCTTCGTCGATGTGGGTCACCAGTCTGGCAGGCGCGTAGAAGTCGCGATCATCGCCCGCGTCGACCTTCTCGAAGGCGCGCGCAGGTAGCTCGGGCAGCTCTTGAGCCACGGTCAGATGGGAGCGTCGCCGCCTGGAGCGCCATCGACGATCCCGGGATCTTCGCCCGGCTGTGCCGGCGGGAGATCGGGACCGGGGCCGATCGGGGGCTCTGCGGGCTCCGGATCGGGCAGTTGGTTCGGCACGTCGCTCATGTTGCGTTCCTCGTCGAGGAGACGAGTACGCTCAGTGCGCCTGACTGATCCGCCAGGCGCAGAGCATCAGCACGGCGATGGAGATCGCCTGCGTCTTCACCCGCCAGCCCATCAGCCGGTTGCCCCAACGGCTGTTGATCTCACCGCCGCGGGCGAAGCCATAGAGGCCTAGTCCCAGGGTCGCCAGCGTCGCCAGGAGCGACAGGAAGGCCACGACGTAGAGGAAAGCGAGCATGGTTCCGAGATGGGGAGCGACCGCCGTTCCGCGAGCTGAGCTGCTAGCCTCAGCGAGGGGAACGCCACCCACACGGCGAGACCACGGTTAGACGACCTAGCCTTCGATTCCGGTGGAGCGGAACCGCATTGTTAACGCGCGTTTAGGTTGCCTTTTTCGACTTCGTTCACACCATGCGAGCACCTTGGGTTGCACAACCTGGAGTGTAGCAATGGCCTTGGATGTTCTGCTTAGCGCCGACGCGCGGCTCACGCTCGCTGCCCACGGGCTCACGACTGATCAGCTCTTCGGTCTTTCGTCGCCAAGCGACTCGAGCAGCGGCACGCCGCCAGGATCCGAGACTAACGGTCCCACCTTTGGTCAGGCCTTCAGCGGAAGCTCGGGTTCCGACGTGTTCGTTGGCGGCGACCAGAACGATCTCATCTTCGGTGGCGGCGGGTCTGACTCTCTCTCCGGTGGTGCGGGCGCCGACTCGATCAGCTCGGGCGCCAATGTCGATGGAGCGGGCACGTCGCCAGGCGACATGACGATCCTGCAGGGGCTGGGCGGAGCCGACACGTTGCACGGCGGCGCTGGCCACGACATGCTCTACGGCCAGGGCGGCAACGATGTGATCATCGCCGGCTCAGGCTTCGAGACCATCTACGGCGGCCAGGGCGACGACGCCATCGACGCCCGGGCGGTGACCGCCAGCGATCACATGCTCTTCGTCTCGGGCGATGCCGGAAATGACTTTGTCTACTCAGGCCAGGGCTCTGAGATCGTGCTGGCCGGACCCGGCGACGACGTGGTGAGGTCTGGCGACCAGCCGGGCTTGGCCGGCACGCTGCAGCAGATCTTCGGCAACCAGGGGAACGACCTCCTGAGCTGCGTCACGGCCGGTGACGGTCAGGTGTTCGGCGGTCAGGGCGACGACGTGGTCGGCCTCTCGGGCACGGGTCACCTTATGGGCTTCGGCAACCTGGGCGACGACACCATGGTGCTGCAGTCGGCCGGCTCGCTCTACGGCGGTCAGGGCAGCGACCACCTCTACGCCGTGGGCGCCGGCTCGCACTATCTCTCCGGCGATCTCGGCTCCGACGTAATCTACGCCGGCTCCGGAGGAGGTCCGAACGCCGGCGGCTACGACACCATCATCGGCGGCCGCGGTTCGGATGACATTCACCTATCCAACGCCGACCTGTCGCTATCGGTTGGTGGCCTGTTGAGTCTAAGCGTGCCTCTTAGCGCGCAGGGGGCTGCAAGCGTGGTCTACGCCACTGGCGACAGCACCGCCGCCGCACCAGGAGCGGTGGGGGTCGCCGGCACGGAGAACCTCGACCGCATCTTTGACTTCAAGCACGCCGTCACCGCATCTGACGGCTCGCCGGCCGGCGGCGATCAAATCCACCTCGCCGGCCTGCCCAGCTTGGTGACGCCCGGTCTGCTGTCGGCGGGAAATGTGGCTCTGGCTGCGGCGAGCGACTACGCCGGGGCCTACGACTACGCCTACGGCGCTGGCGGGCACTTCGCTGCAGGCGTCTCCTACCTCGAGGTGCAGGTCTCCGGGGCCAACGCTCAGGGCGCGGGCTTCTACCTGTTCGCTAACGACGCCTCTCACACCGCCCTCTTCTTCTCCCAAGGGACGGCGGGTGTAACCCTGCAGACGGGGGACGTCGTAGCCGGCTAGCGGCCTCCCCTCATCCGCTAGCTGTGGCGCCCTCGGAGTTCGGCTCCGGGGGCGTCTTGCTATGAGCGGCGGCGCCCGGCTTGGCGGCGATCAGCGTATCAAACTCGGCGAGGGTTACGCCCGCTTCTTCCGCCGCGGTTCCGCTCAGCCCGCGCTACAAGTTGGAGTGGGAGTTGGGGTGACACCCAGGCCGAGGCAGCTAATCGCGGGCATTTCAGGGAGTTACGGGAACTGCCTGGTGGAGCCGAGGGGAGTCGAACCCCTGACCTATTCATTGCGGGCAGCAGACGCACTTTGCAGCAGCAGGAAACGCGAAATCGGGCGTTGCGTAGCGTCAGTGAGTAGCAAAATCAACGCCGTCGCAGCGGTCTTTTTTGCCGGAGGAGAGGCGCGATCGACCACGTGCCGAGGCCGATAAACCTAGACTCGAAGAAGCCTTTAATATGCTCAAGCCTTCATAAGGCCACATGTGCTCACTATAAAACTCAATGCCCCTCGTTTACTTACGGAATTGTCCAGAAGTAAGCTCCTATGTTAAGTGGTAATCTCATGCATATAAGCCATTGGGTGAAGTTCTAACAACTTGCGCTGCTTATCCGCCAGGTCCAGTCCGCTACCAAAAAGTTCCGAAAAATCCTTCATTCGCGCTCCTGCTGTACCGGCAGCGACAAGTCCCGCGCCAATTTGGACAGCACCGTGTGTAAGAGCGGATGCTACCGCGAAAGCACCAACGATCCCGGTCAAAACCGCGGTCGAAGTGACAAACTTGACCTTGTTGCTTCTAAGTTCATCCCGTAGTCGAAAAAGATCAACCTTCATTGCGTGCTCAAACGCTTCCTGCCTTTCTCTTATTTGAGCTAGATTAGTCGTTTTTCTCAATCCGATGATATGCTTTGAGATCGTAGCAAGCATGTTATGGCGAAGAAAGGGGTCCTTTTCTTCTGCCCTATACGCAATCAATTTGGCCAACGGAACGTCTGAAGCATCTACAAGACTCAACAAAACAGGCAACACCATTGCCTCGTCTGTTCTTTCCGTGATCTCGACACGCGTGCCATTGATGAAGCTTTCGGAGGCAATGGCGCGGTAGGCATCTCGGCGATCAGTGACGCGGGCGAAGGTGCTGCCGGCACATGCGTCAGCTAGTTTCGCCATTACAACGAGTCCTCCCCACTCCGTCATCGGCCGTTCGTTTGCTTCTGATTGAGCGGTAGTCATCCCAACTTGTTCTAATTCATCCCAGGTCTTACCAAGGAACTTCTGCGGGAATACCTCATACATTTCCGGAACGTGACGATCAACTCTGTCAATGTTTCGTGGTGTCCCGTAGAAAAACTGGGGATTAAGCCTGCTGCGATGGCGAATAAACTGACTGATCTGTTCATGCGCGCGAGCCTTGTCGCTGCTTGTGGGTATAATCTCGCCTCCGATAAGCGACCATGCCTCTGCAATCTCGCCGAGGTGTCCGAGATGAAAGCCCTTATAAGGAACAATGACCTTGTACCGGTCCCAGAGCAACATCGCTCTCTTCATTGTGGCGAGATCGAGTATTCTGGCACTAGGATAATGAATGGCCGACGTCATCATGAAATGTATGTTTCCCGCTGGCGTTTAAAAACGATACCGATCCCAGACCTGAGCGGGCCAGGAGCCCCTCCGACGCTTGAAGGATAGGGTACGATGGGAGCCGTGGCCAAGGGGCGCCAGACATGCTCGCTGACAGGCGACGGACTTGCCGACGCGGGCTCACCTGCATGCCCTGGAGGCCGCCAAGCAGCCGAACGAGGGAGGTCGGGGCTTCGACGACCACCTCCGCCTGGTGCGCCAGTATCGGCAGGGAGCGGGCGAGCTGGATTACGCCATCGATGCCCCGCTCTGCGAAAACGCAGCCGCGGCGGTTCGCTAGGGGCTCGCCAAGCCAAGGCCGCGATCCGCGCGGCTTGCGGGCTGAGCGGTTCGGAAGAGGTGGCGTCGGCGCTCATATCCGCGCCAGCGAGCTTCATAGCATCCTGCGGCTAGGAGAAGCCCTGCAAGCAATCGCTTACGACCGTGGGCAGTCGGTGCAAGAGGCGATGTCTGAGCGGTGGAGAAGGAACTCGGTAGCTTCGTTCGGACGGGCTCCAGAGCAAGCACTCCCCGGAGGATGCACTTTGCTTCAACAAGAAAATTTAATTGTGATGAGGTCGGCGGCTCGGCCTGCGAGTAGCACGCAGGCCTTAGGATGTGTGATGCGCGATTTCACCCTGGGGTGTAAGGGTAGGTCAATTCTTAGGGTCGGCGCAATGAAGGCATGGTGATAAAGAGTGGGCGACAAAGCTAAGACATCCAATTCTATGCTGTGTCTCTCAATGCCTCCTGAGCTATACGTCTCAAGCGTCTTTGAAGGCCGGTCAGGAGCGATTTCGCGACCAACCCCTTATAAACCTGCATCGCATAATTAACTGAAAAGGCGGTTCGACTACATGCAAGCCTGCATGGTCTTGTGCGACGTGCGCTCATCCAGCTTCACCCAGGTCACGGCTCCGACGGGGTGGACGTAACGCACCGGAGATCGCAACGCCCTCGCGCCCTTGAGCACCCAAGGCGTGGTCCAGCCCTGCCGCATCACCTCCGCCCGCATAGCAGGGGTGACACCGTGCAGTGCCTCAGTCCGGACGAAGGCGCTGGCGTCCACCAGCGGAGGCAACGAGTCGGTCAGCTCGGCCATCCCCACCACCAAGCCCGAGCCCTTCCGGATTAGGCCGATGGGGCCGCGCACGTTCGTTCCGCGTGATCGCAGCTCCCACATTTTCGCGCCTGACAGGATCAGGCTGATCCAGGGTTCGCGTATGACCAGCCCATTCATCGCGCCACCTCGCGCTTCTCAATGCGCTGGATGGCGGCGCGGGAGACGTTGAAGGCCTTCGCCAGCGCGCCCAGCGACTCACCACCAACCCGACGCGCACGCACGTCCGTCTGTTGCGCAATGGTCAAAGCTGGGGGGCGGCCAAGGCGCTTGCCCTGCGTTTTGGCGCGCTTGAGCCCAGCCTGGGTGCGCTCGATCAACAGGTCGCGCTCGAACTCGCTGACAGCGGCGATGACGGACATGGTCATCTTCCCTGCGGCGCTGGTGAGGTCGACGCCCCCAAGGGCGAGGCAGTGGACGCGCACACCGGACGCGTCGAGTGCCTCGACCGTCCTCCTCACATCCATCGAATTTCGCCCAAGACGGTCTAGCTTTGTCACCACCAGCACGTCCGACGCTTCAAGCCGGTCCAGCAGCTTGGAGAAACCCGTCCGCTCGCTCGCCGCGACGGACCCTGAGACGGTCTCTTCGATGATGCGCGCTGGCGTGAGCGCGAAGCCAGCGGCCTCGATCTCAAGCACCTGATTGGCCGTGGTCTGGTCGGCGGTGGAGACCCGGCAGTAGGCGAAAACTCGTGACACGCTGCGCACCCTTGTATCGTTTAGGTGCATCTCATCTAGACCGCATCGGAACCCGTGTCGGGTCTTATTTTCGATACGGTTTGGGAAGCTGGCTCGGAAACGGAGGTTTTCGAACGGCTCGAGGAGCCTTGGGCAAACTCGGCGGTGGAGCTATGCTCCCCGCCGCTCAATCCCGAGTCGCTTAAACCACCCCTTTGCCGTCGAGGCCTTCTTGCCAGCCCTTAACTTGACCGATGCCGAGAAGCCCGCACTTGTGATCGACTTCGCGGACGGAGCCCTCTTCGGGAATGATGCCGGAGAAGATGAGCTTCCAGAGGTTCTAGACTCTTACTTCGTCGACCAGCCGGCGTTTAAGGCCTTCTTGTCGCAAGACAAGCCACTCGAGATTGCTCGATCTCGTAAAGGTATGGGAAAGTCAGCGCTTCTCTCCAAGCTTGCCTTTGACCTAGAAAAGGATGCAACTTCTCCTATAGTTATAAAAACAACGGGAGAGAAGCTAATTGGCATCCTGGAACCGAACTACAAGAGCTATCTGCAGTGTCAGGGATACTGGAGCCGCGTTATCTGTGCAAGGATAAACTATGAGGTTGGGAAGACTGTAGGTTTTGCATTTAGCGAAAACGCGATGGCCCTGGTTGAGAGCAGTGAGATGGCTGGTTTTCGCGAGCGGAGTATTGTCGGCGCGCTTTTACAGAGGGTGAAGTCGTCTAAGATACCTGTCGAGATCACTATCAAAGAATACGGTAACCACGAAGAGCTTCTCCGCCGAGCGCTCCAGACCTATAGCGACCGAAAAGTATGGTTGTTGGTTGATGATATTGACTCAACCTATATAGACACGCCGGAACAGCAGATGTTAATCTCAACGTTCTTTTCCGCTTGCCGGTCATTGGTGCGCGAGTTCAAAGGGCTAAATATCAGAGCTTCCGTCAGGAGTGACGTTTGGAGCAACTTCCGCGATAATGAAGACCTCGATAAGTGCGAGCAATACGTAACAGATATTTCGTGGTCGGCGGGCGATCTGCAAACGATACTGAGCAAGAAAATATATTCTTACTTTGAAAGAAACTTCTCTAAAGAGGCCGCGCCACTGCGACTTGACTATCGACATAATGCTGATGCCCTGTTGGACTATGCCTTCGCTTCGAGGATGCGTTGGGGGTCAAGCATGGTGCCCCCTTTTCGGCCTATTCGCATCCTTTCTGCTGGGCGTCCGCGATGGATGTCGCAACTCTGCCGGCTCGCGGGGGTCGAGGCCAACCGAAATGCAAAGCCAAGGATTGGCATTGCCGAAATTAGCGGGGTTATGAAGCGTTACAGCCGACTTAGGCTTAACGACATCTACAAAGAGCACTCCCATCAGTTTGCGGGACTTGAGAAACTAATCGAAGCCTTCTCCAATGCGCCGGCGCGATACGATACGAACGAGTTGCTATCGCAAATTGCCCGCGGCTATGTAAACTCTGTTGGTGCCGGGTCGATTGGAGAAATCGATGGTGTTCCTTATCGGCGCCATCTTCAATTGGCGCACTTCCTCTATCGCATTGGGTTCATCGTAGGGAGAAAAGAACAGGAGGGCGTTTATCCCAACGCCGACTTCGTCAGGTTTGAGGAAAGACCTGAGCTCCTCACCGAAACCGCTCTTGATGATGGTCTCCTCTGGGAGGTTCATCCTTCGTATAGGGATGCGCTTAGCATTGGTCTGAAGAAGAGGGAGGCGGTAAGACAAAGTCGCGAACCCGCGCCTTCACGCCAGGCGGTCCAAAAATTAGCTCCGGAAGAGAATACCATTGCTAGCTCCGGGACGCCAGCAAAGGGCTCTCGACGTTCCAGGCGTCGGGGGAGAAAGTCAGAAGGGTGATCTGACCCGCTCCGAGTGCATGAAGCGCTCGCGCAAGCTGAGAGGAAAGTGACGATCACCGCTAGGTGTTTGGAGGTCATCATTGTCCTACAGCGGTCCGCTGGCCTACGATCACGGGCGGCAGACCCAGATGCGGATTGAGCTCGTGGGTCTTCAGGATCACTGGATCGGAAGAAACATCCGGTGAGCAGCTCGGTCCGGGACGCTCAGCCGCCAGACCCCTTTGTAGCCGATGGGCGGCCAACTCCTCACGGTCAGCACACCATCCTGCCTCCAGCTATGGCGGAGTGGGGCTACGAACCCACGCGCCGCCAGCGGCGGATTGTCGTCGACAGACGAGCGCGTGGGCAGATGTTTCGGGAGGCGTTCTCAAGCCTATTCGTCAGCGACAAGTTCGGCGAGGCCACAACGCACTGGCGCAAGCTCGATGATCGGCTGCATAGAGGCGTCGGCAATCCCGGTCCCCTGCTGCTCATCGGCCTGCCCGAAACCATCGTGACCTTCGATGAGGGGCGCGCAGCCCTAGCTGAGGTGGAGGCCCAAGAGGCTGCATCAGCTAGTGAATAGCTGATATCGATTGCCGAGCCCTGGAGGGGGCGCCTGCGCGATCTGCGTGCTAGGGCTAGGGACGGAACGCTCTAAGGAGATGTGCCCGCCAGCGGCCATTTCGGGGCATCTGGCGGGCATCCAGAGCTTCTAGTTAGGTGCGGCGCACCGAACTTGTCCGTCTCAGCGCCTTGGGCGTCCCGCGCGGTGGCCTTCGGGTCGGTTGGTGGGCGGCGTAGACGTCGCCCTCGAAGAAGACCTTGAGGGCCGCTGCCTGCCCCTGTGTAGCCGCGTGCAGTGCCTTGTGGTGAAGCTCAGCCAAGAGCTCGCTCATCATATCGAGTTTAGCTGCATCGTAATCCAAGCTCAATGGATCGAACATGAGCAGGATCGTGGTCAGTGCCTTCTCATCAAGGAGGTCTACGAGGTGCGCCAATCCAGAGGTGACCCAGGCACGAAGCCGTTCGATGTCTCCGTCTCCGTGCCTCCCCCTCATGTAGTTGCGGAGTTTAGGGCTTGGCGATAGATGCAGCCTCAACGGGAAGGTGTCCGCAACCTCAATAAGGGTCTGTTCCCGACGGTCGAACGCAAAGTTGACGGCGCTGATACACTCCTTTCGTGTGGCCCCGAACGTCAGGTGCCTGTAGGGACGCGGCCGATCTGTAGCCAGTTGCGAGCTTTGGGGAAGCGATAGGTCGTCTACGACATACAGCCAGGGTCGGTCATCCGGACCTTGCAGGGGGATCGCCGCTTCGAGCGACGCGAAGTCATTCCACTCAATCGACATGAGAGGTGTCCTCCACATCAACGCCGCTGCTTTCCGGCCAAGCGTCAATAAGCTCGATTAGGCCACGTGCCCCCAGGTCGTCGACCCGCTTGTGGAGAGCGCCCCGGAGACGCAGTGACAGCCTTGCGGCTTGTCGTTCCGGCAATCGCTGCCCGAACTCGATACCGATCAGGCCCGGAAACAATCGGGCCAGGCCGATAATCTCCTGTGAACGGAGATATGCCTCTATAGCGCGGCGGGCAATCCGGCGGAAATCATCAGCATCATTGTTCGGTCTCCAGAAGTTCTCAGGAGACGGGCTGAAGTAGGTGGCCGGAAGGTGGAAGAGGGCGGTGATAGGCCACCCGTGTGGGTCTACGAGGTATTCAGCAGCTTCAAGTAGCTGATCGAGGCAATTCTTAAGCGAAGTTGACTCTGTACGCCTAAGCGCACCGAGGTTGCTTGGATAGACTTCCATGATTGTTTTTCGGAATAGTCGCTCAAGCCGTGGCTCAGCGGGACGAATTTTGGCAGAGCTAGGCTCCGCCGCCCGGCTTACGCCGGGGTGAGGGCAGTCATCGCCGAAGAATATCGCTGCGACAACGAGCAAGTATGAAGCCACTGCCTCGCTGTCAAGGACCTGGGAGAACGAGCGCGCCGGGATCAAGCCGCCGGAGGCGGTGCCCGGTCCGCTCGGACTCCCGTCGCCGGAGGCGACAACACTGCGGCCTCGAAAATTTCCTTTAATAAGTTAGAAGCTTGAGCATCCCGACCTGAGAGGCACTAGGCCTCCAATAACCGCCCGCTGGCGCCCCCGCGCGTAATACACTATCACCGCTGTAAGTCAATCATTGTGTCTTGTTGGATGCGGACGATCTGCCTACCTCTGAGGGAGCCCTATTCAGAGACAAGTATGAAAGCCTCTCGTCGCGCCTTGGCGCAAGTAAAGGCAACTTGGCGATACGTTTGGGTCGGTGGTAATCCGTAACAGCAAGGAGGCTTGCCTTCAGCGAGGGGGTAAGTCTGGTTTGATTGCGCGGGGAGCGCAAGAACGTGCCAAGAAGACGTAAAGAACCTGACATCGAAGCTTATCCAAACCCTTATACCTGTCTTAGGGAGCGGACGCGTAAGGTTGGATCGCCGCCGTCAAATCAAGGTCGCCGTAGCCGAGCTTCTCCATGGCCGCCTTCAGCGTGGGGATGTCGCCCGCGTTGCCATAGCCGGCGTGCACGCTGCCGGGTTCGTGCCCGACGATGTTCTCCGACACATCCTGGCGTACCTCGGCGGCTCTAAAGCGCGAGATCACGGTGTGGCGGCTCGAGTGGAACGTAAGCGAGCCGGGTTCATCGGGATCAGTGTCCTCAATGCGATCCAGAAGGCGACTGAAGAACCGCGACGGACCGTCACTGTAGTAACCATACTTATCCAGTTCAAGATCAGGAAAGACGCGCGAGTGATCTTGCGAACGCAAAATAAGAACGTGCTGGAGGAAGCCAACCTTAATCAGGGAGGGATGTATCGGCACAAACCGGCGCGCCGCCGACGACTTCAGGCGCTGCCCTTCAGCTTCATCTCGAACATGAATGAATTCGATGCCGTCTCTATTCTTGATGTCGGAGAGCTCAAGGCCGCATGCCTCATTAAGACGCATCCCAGTGAAGAGGCAGATCATGGGCAGCCAGAACCGCCAATCGTTGACCCTCGCGTCACCGGAGCGGTAAAGTCCTGGGCCCGAAAGACTTCGCGCGCCCGTGAAAAGTGGCTGTGAGAACAGACGCTTTACTTCCATGTTAGTGAAGTCGCGACGTTGTCTCTTCGGATCGATTTGGCGAGGAGTTCGCGCGCGGATGCCATCGAAAGGATCGCCGACCTTAACGCCGTTTTCCCGGTGCCAGGCCAGTATCGTCCGGATAGGCGTGACGTACTTCGTGTTGATTGTGGTGGCCGCCAGAAGGTTTGCCTCACCTAGCCTCTCAGCTTCTGCGACTTGATCCGAGAAGCTTTGGAGGTTCCGATAGGCAGGCATCTTCCTGACGTTTGTTGGGTAATGCGTCATCGCGGTCTTGAAAGCCCCAGCTATCGCTGGCGTGATATCGGCTATGTCGATGTCCTCGCCGTCTCTGAAGAAGATGAACGTTCGTACAGCCTTCTCGTAGTCTCCGATGCGTTTGCCATTCCAATTCGCCAGCCGTGCCAGCTCTGGGATCGCGACAGCAGCGGCCTTTCCGAGGGTCAGCCCCGACGCTCCTTGTCGAGGCCCGATGTTGGGCGCAGCGGGCTGGTTGGTGGTCTTCGGAGCAGCGGCTTGACTCACCTCGATTTGCGGGAGCTTGGCGATGATCTCGGCGGCCGGATCATCATCGATGTGCTCCCGCCATCCGGCGCTGGTTCGCAGCCTTATGACTGTGAGGAGGTCGGCTTGCGCGCGGATCATCATCCGCGTCGCGGTCTCGAACGGGGCGCTGAACTCGTCCGCGATGATCCCCGCTCTCTTGAAGAGGGTGCGCACATGTTCGATGGCCACCGTCTCGTCGGCGGCTGCCCGCCGCTTCTCGGCTTGACCGTAGACCTTCTCCTGCGCCTCCTGACGAAGCTCCAAGGCGGAGACCTCCTCCCGCAGGTAGAGGGGGGAAGTCAGAGGTTTCGATCGCGCCTCGTCCAGCTCCTCATGCGTGAGCTCCTGGACGATGGTGTCGGGCATCCAGAGGGGCTCGTGTCTGAGTACGAGCCCCACGTAGCGCTCACCCTCTGGCGCATCCCTGAGCCTGGCATCCTCCACAATCTCGGCGTGCAGCCATCGATCGATGAGGGTCTTGGTCTCTTGTGTGTCCACCGCCTGCTCAAGATCGCGCCATAGGGCCTGCGTCAACCGGTGCAGCACCACCCCGCGCACTCGCGCCTCAGATGCCGCCGCGGTCGCAAGCGAGCGCCAGAGCTCGCGTCTACCCGTTCGAGCCTGAAGCGAGGTCGGGATACGGACCCTAAAACAGTAGGAGAGACCGCGGCGGAAGACGTTTGTGACGACCGGCATGGACGCTCCCGCGTAGCAAGTGGCGTAGCAGCGCCTCCCGATGCGGTCTCAAGCGTCTGTCTGGGTCCCTCGCAACCCAGGAGCGGCAAGGCTCCGAGGTAGCCCTGGTGGAGCCGAGGGGAGTCGAACCCCTGACCTCCTCATTGCGAACGAGGCGCTCTACCAACTGAGCTACGGCCCCCCTGGAGGGAGGCGGCACGTAAGGGAGACGACGCAGCCTTGTCAACTCGCCTGCGGCGCCGGCTTATCGCCGACGTCTTCAACCTTCAAATGGACGTTCCCAGCACCGAAAGTAGCGCTTGGGAAAGCTACACCGGCACCGGCGAGCAGAGGTCTCGCTCAAGTCGCGGAATACGCAAGCTGCCAAGGCGCCGCTTACCAGTACTTTTATCAGGGCAGGCTGATCCGACGGGACTCGAGCCAAAGTTGTTCTTGCCAGAGGATCGGTAGCACGCGGAATGTCGCAGCTGCGACTGCGATGGCCCCTTGATTTGCGCGGCCGGATCGGGCATTCAGGCATTCCCTTCGGGGCAGCAGGACTCGATAAGCTTTAGAGCTTGTCACAAGGGACCAGCAGAAATCCTTCAACTAGCGCGCTCCTGGCGCCAAGGATCTGCCATGGTTTCTTCAAGTCCGCGAACGCGCATTCGCCCTCCTGCAGCCGAAAAGCCAACGGAGGCGGGCGCATCACCAAGTGATAATGCCGCTAGTAGAGCGGTTCGGCTGGAAACCTGGAGGCTTGAGCGCTTCAAATTGCCGAAGCGCACGCTGCGAAAATCGAGAAAAGGGCAAGCGGAGAAGCTAGAAGCAGCCATTGGCCGGTTCGGATTCAACGTTCCCGTGCTTTGCACTTCCGACGGCGAAGTCATTGACGGCCTCAAGCGCCTCCGCGCTGCGCAAGCTCTAGGCTATGAGTCGTTACCGGTCGCTGTTGTGGATGGGCTCAGCCCGCACGAGGTTGAAGCGCTACGGATCAGCGTCAGCAAGCTCGCTGAGCTGAGCGCCTGGGACATGGACGCATTGACGGATGCCTTCAAAGAGGTGCTCGATTTTGATGCGGATCTGCTGCGCTTCACTGGCTTCGAGACGGCTGAGCTAGATACCCTGCTGTTCGCTAAGATCCCGGCAGACGCAGCTGACGAAGAGATAAGAGAGCTTCCAGAAACACCTATTTCTCGGGTGGGAGACATATTCGATATTGGCCCTCATCGCCTGATGTGCGGTGACGCCAAAGAGTCAAATAACTACGAGCTGCTCTTGGCATCTTGCATTGTGCAGATGGTGCTTAGCGACGTGCCCTATGGAGTGAAAATTTCCGGCGTTTGCAGTCGGAGCCATGGAGAATTTGTCGAGGGCTCGAACCGAAGCGATGCGGAGATGCAGGCTTTCTTTGAGGCCTTTTTGAGCGCCGTCGATGCCTTCATACCCGCTGGATGCATTCTTGATTTCTTCATCGACTTCCGCAGCATGTGCGCCCTGACATTAGCGACGCGCAGCGCCAAACTCAAGCATCTTACGACGTGCGTCTGGGATAAGCAGACCGGAGGCATGGGCGGAACCTACCGAAATCAAGCTGAATTCATCCATGTGTGCAGGAAAGGCGAGACGCCGCACATCGACAACGTGCGGCAAGGGCAATACGGCCGCAACCGCACGACGATCTGGTCGTATCCCGGCTACGCCGCCTTTGGTGCGGAGCGCGCGGCAGCCCTGGCTCGACACCCTACCTCTAAGCCGGTCGGCCTCCTCGCCGACGCCATCCTCGACGTGACACACGTGGGAGGCGTGGTTTTGGACATGTTCGCTGGGTCGAGCAGCACGCTCGTGGCCGCGCACCGCACCAAACGCGTGGGTATGGGCATGGAGCTTGATCCGCGTTTTGTCGATGTCTCCCTTCATCGCCTTGAAGAAGCGGTAGGCGTCCCCGCGATCCACGAGGGCACAGGGCTTACGTTCGCAGAGCTGGCCGTACAGCGGTCCCAGCCGGCTCAGGCGGAGTGACGCGCCATGGGCAAGCACCTCAAGTGCGGGTCCGGCCGCAGCTACGGCGATGGCCATGGAACCGGCTATTGCAATCCACCCGGCCCGAGGTGGGAGAAGGGACAGTCAGGCAATCCAAGCGGAGTAAGGAAGAAGGGGGAGCGCGCCCCTGAAATCACAGCGCGAGACCGCGTCGTGCGTGACATGGACGACCTGCTTGCACTCTCTCACCAAATTGGGGGTGAAGAGCTTACTTTCAGCCAGATCATGTTGCGAAGAATCGCGAGTGAAGCCAGCGGGGACGCTAAGCTGGCGATCAAGTTCCTTAATATTCTTTTGGCGCAACGTGGCGAGCGTTCGACGCAAAACGACGTGGACCTGGATGATATGACTGACGACGAAAGGCTAATAATGGACGCGGCGAAGCGACGCTGCGGAATCATGCATGGGGAAGAAGGTGAAGTCAAAGGTCCCGCACAGGGGGATGGCAATGGCGAATGACGCGCGTCTTTTTCGGGCTTACCTACGTCAAGACCTGAACGCCTTTTTTGAGCGTGCCTTTCTAGAGCTTGAGCCCGGCGTCACCTTCGAGCGCAATTGGCACTACGAGCATCTTGCATACATGCTTACACGTGTATTGTCAGGTGAACTCAAGCGCCTGATCATCAACGTGCCACCTCGCTCTGGCAAATCGCTGTTGGCGTCAGTAAGTCTGCCAATGTTCGCCCTAGGGCGAGATCCAACCAAGAAGGTGATGTGCCTTAGCCACACCGAGAGTCTGGCCCGGGAATTTAGCATCCAGAGACGGGCGATCGCCCGAACGCCTTGGTACCAGCGCGCCTTCCCGCAATTCGAGCTGATTAGTCAGCGCCCTCGCGATCGCGAACTTCGAACCACTGGCTTCGGCTACGCCTTTGCCTCTGGCATCGGCGGCGGCGTTCTTGGCCTTGGCGCCGATCTCATCGTGGTCGATGATCCCATTAAAGCGCTTGCGGCTCTATCAAAGGCCGAGCGACGGCGCGTCGCTGAATTTTACGACGGCACGCTGATCGGCCGCCTTAATCAGAAGGGGACGGGCGCGATCGTCCTGATCATGCAGCGGCTGCATGAGGACGATTTGGTGGGCCACGTGCTCGGCAAGGAGGACTGGGAGGTGGTAAGCCTGCCCGCCATCGCAAGCGAGCGATCAAGCTTCGCTTTGAGCGCGCGCCCAGGCGATTGCTACATCCGAGAGGCTGGCGAAGAGCTGCATGCAGCTCGCGAACCACTCGAGGTCCTTGAGGCGGTCCGTCGGGCTCAGGGCAGCCTTGTCTTTGAAGCGCAGTACCAGCAGCGACCGACGCCAGCGGGAGGCGCGGTCATCAAGCGTGATTGGCTGCGCTGGTCTGATGAACCGCCTGAGAGCTTTGATCGCAGGGTGGTGTCCTGGGACACCGCCTCGACGCTTGGCGAGGCCAGCGACTTCTCGGTGGGGACGGTCTGGGGCGCCGTAGGGACCGACTACCACCTCCTCGATGTGATCCGCGGCCGCTTTGAGATGCCGGAGCTGCGAAGGCGGGTGCAGGAGCTGAGCGAGTTTCACAGCGCCCACGCCACCCTCATCGAGAACACCGAGCTGGGTCGCGCGCTGGCGCAGGACCTCCGCGCTTCGGCCAACTTCCGCTCCATCTTGCGCCCGGCTCAATTCGACAAGGAGGCGCGGCTTCTGGCGCAATCCGCCCGCTTTGAAGCGGGGCAAGTCCACCTGCCGCGGGAGGCCACGTGGCTCGGCCCCTACGTAGAGGAGCTTCTAAGCTTTCCTCACGGCCGACACGACGATCAGGTGGACAGCACAAGCCAGGCGCTCGCCTACCTCACTGACCGCAGCCCCCGCCCGGATCCCCCGCCGCACCAACGTCAAGAGCGCGGTCGCGTGCATCGGCGCAGCGGAGGCCTTCGGATGAACCCAAACGGCCTTTACGAGCGCAGGTGAGCTTCAGCTTGATCGCAGACGCTCCACAAAACCGTCCATGGCCCTGAGGAAGGCGGCGGTGATCTCCGGCGAGAAGGCGCCGAGCGCAACGCTCTGGCGCCCATCCACCTCGCGCGGGTCGATGGGCAGCCCCGCTGCAGCCAGATCGTCAGCCCAGGCGCGTCGGCGCGCGTGCGGGGCGTAGACCGGTTTGTCGGCCAAGTAGTCGAAGAAGAAGGTCACTTCGCCTCGGCGGCTGAGCAGGAAGGGGTAGAGCCAAGCCCCATCCTTTTGGACCTTTGGACCCATGGCCCCGGAGCTGGTGAGGTTCACACCGTCGGCCTGCGCCTGCATCCACGCTACGATGGCAGACGCTGCCGCGTGCGACGTCTCGTCGGCCGTAAGCGCCTCCAGAATGGTTTCTGGCGTCCAGGTAGCGGCGGGTCCGGTGCCGCGCCGCCGCTGCGCGATCTCCTGACTCTGGCCGATCACCAAGGGCGCTAGCGCCCGCAGCCCTTCGCCCTGATATTGGCGCAGCTCCACCGCTAGGAGTTCGGCGGGCTGCATCTGCCGGTTCATGAACTCCACAATGGTGCGGAGCTCAGGGGCTATCAGGTCGGCCACCAGCACCAGCCGCACGCGCCCGGCGCGCAGGTTGTCGGCCGCCGCGCGCCAGAAGCTCTCTGCGTTCCCGTCTTCGCCCAGGTGGCGCACCAGCTCGGCCCCGGCGTCCAGCTCCTGCACGAGGCAGCGCGCCTCGAAGCTCGCCTGCAGGCTCTCAGGCGCCAGGTAGGCTACGGCGTTGGCGGCGTACTCCATGAGCTGGCCGATCACCTCGCGGCGCAGCCGCACGTCGCTTTGGCGTTTGATCTCTACGAGCGTGGGCACGCCGTCCTGGTCAAGGAAGACGTGGTCCACCGGCCAGCGGCCATCGCCGCCTGTACTTGCAGGTATGCCAACCTCCCGATCCACCAGCAGGAAGCGCCGCGGGCTGGCCGCGTTCATCTGCTCGCCGGCTAGGAGTTCGGGAAAGTCGCCAACCAGCGCCTGGAAGTCACTCTCGCGGGCGAACTCAGCGCTCTGCAACGGCGCCAACGTCCGATCGTCTCTCAGCACGAACACCCCAGCCGCCGCCATGATCGTCTCCTGCATCCGATGAGTCTCGGTTCGGCACCAAGCGCTCCGCAGGGGCGGTGCAGTCAACATAATTGAGACTGATCGGCTGTAGATCGATCAGCTGCGGCGTCGCCCTCTCGCGCCTATGGACGCCAAGCGCCTCGTGGGCGCGAACCTGAAGCGTTTGCGTGAAGCGCAAGGCTGGTCGCAGGAGGAGCTGGCCGACCATGCCGGCATCCACCGGACCTATGTGTCGGGGGTCGAACGCGGCATCCGCAACCCGACCGTGACCGTGCTGCTCAAGCTTGCGCAGGGCCTGGAGGCTCCGCTCACCGAGCTGGTTAAGCCGCTGGACGATCATCGCCCGAACCCGCCAGCTCGGCGGCCTCGCGGCAAAGCAGGCTGATCTTAGCGAGGCGCCGGGTGGCGTCGGCCTGCACCACTAGATCCAGCGCTTCTTCCAAAAGCGTCGTCAGCCGCTCGATACGTGAGTCGTCTTCCATGACGTCACGTCGGGGCGTGTCGCGGTGCAAGTCCAGCACGCACCGGGAGACGCAACGGGGCGTTAGCAGCCTTCACATCGCAAGTCGGCTGGAAGGATGAACCAGCTGGGGTGCTCGTCCCAGAGCGGGCGGATGAGGTTGACGGCGTTAGGGGGGATTGCCGGCCAGGCGTGCTTGCAGCAGCGCCTCCCAGTGTCGGGCGTCGGCGGGGGTGAGGGCGCGCCAGGGGGCGCGGGCGGCGGCGTCCAGCACGTCGGTGATGGCGCTGTCGGCGGCCTTCCAATGGAAGGAGAAGGCGGCCTGATCGGCTACCTCGACGGTGCGCAGCTGCGCCAGGCGCGCCACCGCCTGGGCGCGGTCTGCGTAGCGGGTGTGCAGGAGCAGCAGGTCGTCGAAGGCGGTGGTGGCGTCGGAGAAGTGCAGCCCCGGTCGCCAGCGGATCGGCGCGCGGGTGACCAGCGGCTTGCAGTAGGTGGGGTTGAGCCGTGCATGGCGGCGCTGGGCGAGGAGCGGGCGCGCCGGATCGAGCGGCGTGTCGAGGCCCGGAACCTCCATCACGTCGAAGCCCAGGGCGGTGACCGTCGGCGGATGCGGACGCCCCAGCCATTCGCCCAGCGTCGAGCCGTCGGCGGGGACGAGGAGCTCGTCGGCGTCGGCGCAGATCACCGTGTCGTAGCGCTGCAGCAGCTCGTCGGCCCAGGCGCTGAGGCGCGTCGTGCGCTCACGCTCGTCGAAGACGCCACGGGGCCGGCGGATCACGTTGACCGGGCCCAGCTCCTGGGTGCACCCGTCATCACTTCCGTCGTCGCTGAGGAAGAGGTTCTGGAGCCCCACAGCCGCGCCGTAGTGCGCGATCCAGCGGGGCAGGCGCGCCGCCTCGTTCCACACCGTTGAGATCACGCAGGTCGACATGCAGACGCCTTTCATCGACCGCTAATCTGCATCCAACCTAGTCGTCACGTCGGCCATAATGAGGAGATTAGGTGCTTCTTTGCGTAGCCCCATCGCTCGCGCGACGAGAGCGTCATTTGCGACTCTGCGGCCGAAGTGCGCCGTAGCTCACATCGGCGTACTATTCAGCGCCTCTGAACGGGTGAACTCCGCGCCTACGGCCCAGCACCTCCGCCGGGCGGAGCCGCTGAGCCGATGGAGCCTGTCATCCCCCAGCGATGGCGCTCGCCTGAAACGACGAGACGCCCTCGCCGGTGAAGACGACCGCAGTGTGGTCGGCGGTGAACAGGTAGACGGCGCTGGTCCCGCCGTAGCTCTCCTGCACGGCTAGGTACTCGGTGGCGCCCACGTGGGCGGTGTGCGCGCTCGTGCTGTCGCCGTAGGCGTAGGTGTAGGCCGCCGAGAAGGCCTGCGCCTCCGTGCTGCTGGAGGCGCTGTCCGTGTAGGTGGTGACGTTAGCGGTCGTGCCCGCGGCGTGGCCCGTGATCACGATCTTGTCGCGAGAGAAGTCGAAGCCGGTGATGTGGTCCAGGCTGATTTCGCCCGCGCCGGGCTGGGCCGTGCTGTCCCCCGCGCCAACCAGCACCGTGTCGGCCCCGCCGCCCCGGTGGTAGCTCAGCGTGATCGTGTCGGCGCCCGGCCCGCCGCGCACGGTGTCGAAGCCGCCGTAGCTGGTGACGATCTGGTCGTTGCCGATGTCACCCGACAGGTAGTTGTGGCCGCTCTGGTCGTTAGCGGCCGACACCACATCATTCCCCTGCCCGCCGTAGAGCGAGTTGAAGCCGCCGGACGCCGTCAGGGTGTCATCGCCCAAGTTGCCGAACAGGTAGTGCGTCTGGCCCTGGCCGCTGGTTGTGATCGACAGGGTATCGTTATCCTGACCGCCGAAGATCTCCACCGAGCCCGCACCGGCGTAGCTGATGGTGTCGTTCCCTTGGTTGCCGAACAGCAGCTGCAGCGAGCCCGCCCCGGCGGTTGCCCCGCCCACGAGGCTGTCATCGCCCTGACCACCCAGCACCGTCTCAAAGCCTGCGCCGCTGAGGATGGTGTCGTTGCCAATGTCGCCCGACAGGTAGTTGGGCGCGTTCGAGTGCGAGGCGTCGATCAGGTCATTCCCCTGGCCGCCGTAACCAGTTGCGCCTTGGCTGGCCATGGTCACCACGATGTGGTCGTCGCCCATGTTGCCGAAGATCTGGTCGTGGCCAGCGCCCGACGTGAGCGTGTCCGAACCGTTCCCGCCAAGCAGGGTGTCGCCCGACGAACCGGCGGTCAGCGAATCATCATTCGACGTACCCGTCAGCGTCGAGGCCATGGCGCCGCCCATCTGCGTCGAGCCGCTCGGCGGGCTTTCGCCGTCGGCGGTCATGGTGTCGCCGCCGCCGCCGCCGCCCATGGTGGGCCCCGCGGCCGCGGGGATGCTGAGCAGCGACACGATCGGATCATGGTCGCTGGCCTGGTTGGCGACGGCCTGCCCGGAGTTGACGTGCAGGGTCTGGAACTGGGCGCCGTTCAAGAGCGACGGGGAGACCAGCAGGTTGTCGATCTGCTGCGCATTGCCCTCGTACTCGGTCGAGTAGCGCTCGGTAGTCGCTTGCGTCTGCACGAGGTTGGTCAAGTTTGCGCCCGACGACGAGGACAGTACCTGCAGTGATGGCTCGAAGTAGTAGGCGTTGAAGTCACCCGCCACGATGATATTCGGATGCGCCGCCTTGTAGTTGGTCAAGAAGTTGCCAAGCTCGGTGGATTGATCAAGCCGCACATCGTCGCCGCTGTTGGTGGCGGGTTGATTGGCTCCGAACAGCTCCTGCGAGCCGCCGCGCGAATAGTTGTGCACGCCGACGACGGTGATCTCTTGCCCGTTGAACTGGAAGTTGGCCAGGAGTGGGTGGCGCGAGTTGTAGAAGGCGTCGCCGCCGGTGCGGGTGCCCTGGCCGGGCGTGGCGTCGTTGATCAGCTGGGCCGAGCCGGTCTCGTAGGTCACCCGGTCCGGGTTGTAGATGAACCCGGTGCGGATGTTGCCGTTGGGCTCGCCGCCGTTCTGATTGTTCGCGGTCGGAGCGATTTCGATGTACTGGTAGTGGGGGCCCCCGTGCGCCGTGATCGCGTCGATCAGCTTTTGAGCCGTCGCCATGCCCGAGTAGTTCGTGCCGGTGCCGGGGCCGTCGGCGTCCTGGATCTCCTCGAGCGAGACAATGTCGGGCGACTTGAGGCTGGTGACGATGTCGCTCGCCAGCAGGTCGAAGCGGGCCTGCGGGTCGGTGGGGTCGAGGTTCTCCACGTTGTAGGCGCCGACAGCCAGGTGCGTGGCGTCGCCCTGCAGGGTGGTCACCGGTCGCGCCAGCACACCGCCCACCCCCGCCGTCGGCAGGGTGCTGGAGGGCAGAAGCTCGTAATTGCCGCCGGGCGTCGGCTGAGCACCGCCTGCGCTGTAATAAGTGATCACCCCAGTCACGTCGCCCAGGTGATCGCCGACCACATAGTTGGGGCTGGTCGACTTGTAGACCTGGATGCGCTCTGGGTTGAAGTCGTTCGGTGAGATGGTGATGCCGCCGCGGGCGTTGAGGCCGGTCGCCTCGGCGCCGTTGTCGGCCACGACCCAAGTCGAGCCCTGGTAGGTGGAGTCGACCGCCTGGGCGCTCTTTACCGTCACCACCATGCCCGAGAGCGACTCGTAGAAGTCGAGACCGTCGGTGGTCGGGTGGAAGGTGGCGAGGTCGTTGTCCGACGCGATGACTTCGGTGGGAGGCAGGCGGCCGCCGGCGCCGATGATCACCGGGGCCACCACGTGGGTGGTCGCCGCGTCGGTCACGACGATGCCGTTCGTCGCCGGAGCCAGCTGGGTGACCGTCAGCGCGTCGGTGTTGGTGGTGGGTGCGTACTCGGAGACGGTCCCGGTCACCATCACCGCTTGCCCGACCTGCACGGTGGGGGCGCTGCTGGTGAACACCAGGATGCCGTCGGAGGTGGCGTCGTTCCCGTCGCCGTCGTCCTGCACGTAGAAGCCGTTGCTCACCACCTGGGTGACGGCCCCGGCCACGGTGACCGACTGGTTGGCGTAGGGGCTGGTGTGGTCGGCGCCCTGCACCGCGCCGATCTTCAGCACCGAGAGGTCGTCGTTGGTGATCGTGCCGGTGGCGGTGGCGGCGCCGGCGCCGAACGTCGCGCCGCCAGTGGGGGCGGAGAGGGCGACGGTGAAGGTCTCGTTCGGCTCGTTGCGGGTGTCGCCGTTGACCAGCACGTTGATGATCTTCTGCGTGTCGCCGGCGGCGAAGGTCAGGTCGCCGGAGAGGGCGGTGTAGTCGCTATCGGCGGTGGTCGCCGTGCCATCGGCGGAGGCGTAGTGCACCGTTGTCGAACCTGTGGTGTCGCCGCTGCGGGTGATCACGAAGCCGAAGTTGGTGGTCCCGCTGTTCCCCTCCGCCTGCGTGACGCCTGCGATCGACAGGCTCGTCGCGCCGCCGCCATTCGCCGCGTGAGCCGCCGACGTGCTGCTGAACGGCGTGTGGGTGGCGTCGTCGAGCACGGAGGTGAAGTCGGTGGCGTTGTTGTCGGTATCGGTGTTGCCATTGTTGATGCGCACCGCGCTGTGCGTGTTGTCGAGCCCAGGCGCCGGGCTCCCCTCGGCGTTGGCGGTGGAGCCGTAGCCCACGAAGTCGATAACTGAGCCGCCCGAAGGCATGGCGCCGGTGAGCAGGGTGGTGCTGCTGACCAGCGCTACCTTGCCGGCCGTACCCGAGAGCGCCAGCGTGCCCGTGGCGTCCGGCGTAGGTAGGGCCGCCATCCCACCGGTTCCGGCGGACTCCTGGATCAGGTAATATCCACCGGCCGCAATCGAGCCGGAGAGGTTGGTGGCGGCCCAGGTTGATCCGGCAGCGGATGAATATTGCACCGAATAGTTAGCCAGGCTGAAAGCGGCGTTGGTCTCGTTGTGGATGACGATGTAGTCGTTTTTGTAATATGCTCCGCTGTTGCCGCCGCCGCCGTACACTTCATCGATAGTGAGCGTTGTCGAAGGCATGAGCGAACCCCTGGCGTCAGGCGGCTGGCGTTGGACACAGCCGCAAAGGGGGCTTCTTTACGTATCGTTTACGACATGCTGACGAAACCGATGGGGGCGCCGCGCTTCGAGCACCACATCAGCTTGCGATGCGTCAGCCTGCCGCAGGCTTTCCTACCCACCTATGGCTCCCTCCTTCGCGTGGGGCGGCGGCTGCGGTCGCTGACCTTACACCGCACGTGACCAGCTGCATGGAAGCCTGAGCAAGACCGTCTCTGACCCGAGCGATCCATGGGCCTTCATCCTCAGCCTGGGCTTGGCGCATAGTTGACAGGAGGGAAGCCCGCGTAGAGCGCCGCGCGATCTTCCACTGAGATCGGAGCTCGACAAGGACTAACCAATACCCCTTTTGGAGCGAGCGTGGCGCTGATCTCTTGCTTGGGATTATCGCGCCAGCCGATGTTGAAGGCGGTCTGCTTGCTGAAAAAGACGACGCGGTGGAACGCTACGTGGTCATAGAGCCACCACGCCAGCCTGAGCCACTCTGTCTCGCTGAAGCGCTCTTGGAACCAGGGGATCACGACGCAGGCGCAAGCGCCGGCATTCCCCTCTGCGTCGCGCATATCCCAGATATGATCGGCATAGCTGTAGGCGTTGCGAGCGCACTTGAGACCGGCCTCGTGGCCGAAGGCGTTGAGCTCGGGTGAGCGGTAGCCCGAGCGGATGTGGATCCGTCCGAACGTCGCCTGCAGCGGCTCGAGGATCTCCTCGCAAAGGCGGCGGCCGGCTTGAACCAGAAGGTCCTGGTCGACGGGCTGATTAGGCAGGCCGAAGGCAGCGGCGATCTCGCTGTAGAGGAAATCTCGGAGGTAAAACGTCTGTGAGAGGCGGATGCGGCCGAGCTCCTCCAGCGCCCAGAAGTTTGCCCTCCCGCCGCGCAGATCCACCATGTGCTCCTCCACCTATCTGCCCATGATCAGCTGGCTCGTGCGCTCGCTAAGCGCCTGCGTTGTGGTATCAGAAAGGTGCATGTAGCGCTCAGTTGTGCGGGTGCTGGAGTGGCCCAGAACTCGACTGATGGTGTAGATATTCTCGCTATTTTGAAGGGCAAGGCTGGCGAAGCTGTGTCGTAGATCGTGAATACGAAGGCCTTGGAAGCCAGCAGCCTCGCGCAGCTCGCTCCAAGCCTTCTGAAGTCCTGTTGTGTGAGCGCCTGCGCCTTTGTTGGCGGGGAAGACACTCTCCTCCGTCTTCAGGCGATGGCGCAGAATATCACAAGCCGCCTCGCTAAGGGGGATGACACGCGTCCCCGAAACGCCGCCGGACTTGGTACGCTCCGGCTGCAGAATGAGCCTCCGACGCACCAGATCGATTTCGCGCCACTGCAGAGCCTGGATCTCCATCTTGCGAGCGCCGGTGAGGAGCAGGAGCCGGAGAATGTCTCCGAACCCCGAGTTGAAGCCTTCCTCCCGCTCCAGCCTGTCCAGCGTCGTGAATAGGTGCTTAGCCTCCTCCGCCGACAGGAAGCGCTCACGCGCCGGCGCCTTTGGCAGCCTAAACCCCTTGACCGGATTGTCTTTGAGGTAGCCCTGTTCGATCGCCCAGGTGAACATGGCCGAGGTGGCGCATAAGGCGCGCCGCGCAGGCTCCAAGCCTCCACGGACTCGCGCATAGCCTTGCCGGCTCGTGCGGATCACACCCGCTGTCCCACCGTCTCTGATCTGCGCGATGAGGTGGCCAACGTCGTCTCGGCGAATACGTCCCAGCGAGACCTTGCCCAGCACCGGTCGTACGTGCCTCTCCAGGTTGGATCTGTCCGTTTTCCAGCTGGTTTCTCGCTTGGCGGGACGGCTGAGTGGACCGCGTTCTAAGTAGGCGGAGATCAGCCAGCCCACCGACATCGCATCACGCCGGTCGACTTGGCGTCCCGCCTGGGGGTCCTCGCCAGCCGAGACGCTAGCCCCAACGGCTAGCGCCTCTCGGCGAGCGTCGGCAGCGGAGCATTGCTTCGGAAACCTGCCCAGGGTGTACCACCGCGCATGCGTCTCCGTTTTGTAGTAGAAGCTCAAGGTCTTGGCGCCTGTTGGAATGACATGCACGTTTAAGCCAGCGAGTTCGATGTCCCAGACACGGTAGGCGGTCGCTCCAGGCTCCAGCGCCGTCAACGCTGCGTCATCCAAAAATCTCTGAGGGTGGATTGTGCGCGAGCTCAGTTTGCGTTTATGCATTGCCATCAAACCCCATTAGCATCATTCCGGCCTGAGTGAGGATCGAGAGGTCGGCTATATCGCGCTCTAGTGCACGCCACCGCTGTCGCCACGTCTCATCGTACGGCTCAGAGGGCAGAGGCTCGGAAAGTCTGGAGATCAGCTGGGTAGCCGCTCCTGATATTGAAAACATCGCATCTTTAACCATGGCCGTTCTCCCAATGTGAGCGCCACGTGATTGCTCTAGTGGTGTAACTAGTCGAGCCCACCTTGGTGGGGGGGCTGGCTTGACTTGAGAGCGCACTCAGCGCGTCTCGGAATGTTGGGGATCGCGCGCCACCCGGCGGATTTTCGGGCGTATGAGCCCGAGCGGCCAGAATATTCTGGGCTGGGGGCGGCCCGCCGTTTTTTGCTTGCGAATACTGCCCGTCTCTCTGCCGGAGGCGGTCGCTGTCGTGCTAGATAAGTCGGCTAGCGGCTGACGCTAAGGCAAGAAAAAGATCAAAATTCGGTGCCAGAATTCGGTGCAGCACCGATTTGCGCGGCCCAAAGCGTCTGTCTGGGGCACGCCGGGACGTTTCGGCGCGCCAAGTTGGCGTCGCTAGTCCGCAGGCTAGATTTGAGCTTAAGAGCTGATGAGGCGGCTAAATGCCGACGTGGCCCCAAGTTTTGCGCTAGATGAAGCCAAGCATGCTTTGCGAACGAGGCGCTCTACCAACTGAGCTACGGCCCCCTCCAGCTGCGCTCCGCGAGGGAGCGGGCAAGTAAGGGAAAGGCCCGAAGCCTGTCAATGCGCCTGTCAGCCTCGCTCACGCCGAGTGTGAGCGAGGCTGACAGGGTCGACAGGAGCCCTGCGCCACGCTCGACTGGCGGCGGCGGCGGGGCGGGCCTACCTGCCCGCTGCGGCGCTTGGAGCCGCGCCGCGCCGAGCCCGCCATGCCCTCCCTGTTCGATCCGATCCGCCTCGGCGCGATCGAGGCGCCCAACCGCATGCTCATGGCGCCGCTCACCCGCGGCCGGAGCACGCGCGAGCACGTGCCGACGCCGCTCATGGGCGAGTACTATGCGCAGCGGGCCAGCGCGGGCCTGATCATCTCGGAAGCCACGGGGATCAGTCGCGAGGGGCTGGGCTGGCCGTATGCGCCGGGCGTGTGGACGCAGGCGCAGGTCGAGGGATGGAAGCCCGTCGTCGAGGCGGTGCACGGCGCTGGCGGACGCATCGTATGCCAGCTGTGGCACATGGGGCGCATCGTGCACCCGAGCTTCCTGGGCGGGGATGCGCCCGTCTCGTCGTCGGCCACGACCGCGCCGGGCAACGCCCATACCTACGACGGCAAGCAGCCCTACGCGCAAGCGAGGCCGCTCGGGACGGACGAGATCCCCCGCCTGCTCGAGGACTACCGCCGCGCCGCACGCAACGCGATCGCCGCAGGTTTCGACGGGGTGCAGATTCACGCCGCCAACGGCTACCTCATAGACCAATTCCTGCGCGACGGCGCCAACCACCGAGCCGACATCTACGGCGGCCCCGTCGACAACCGCGTGCGGCTGCTGCGCGAGGTCGCCCAGGCGGTGGCCGACACGGTGGGCGGCGATCTCACCGGCGTGCGCCTCTCGCCCAACGGCGCGGTGCAGGGTGTCGACGACAGCGATCCGCATGCCCTGTTCGCTGCGGCGGGCGCTGCGCTCAAGGCGGCGGGCGTGGCCTGGGTCGAGGCGCGGGAAGGCGCGGCCGACAGCACCTTCGTGCCCGGCACGGCAGCGCCCGTGTCGCCGGCCATCAAGGCGGCCTTCGGCGGCCCCTTCGTGCTCAACTCCGACTTCGACGGCGCCAGCGCCCAGCGCGCGCTGGACGAGGGCCGCGCCGACGCCATCGCTTTCGGACGCCCCTTCATCGCCAATCCCGACCTGCCGGCGCGCCTGCGCCGCGAGGCCGAGCTCGCAGCGAGCGATATGAAGACTTGGTACAGCCAGGGCCGCGAGGGCTACGCCGACTACCCCGCGCTGCAGCCCGAAACGGTCTGAGGGGGATCGGGCGAGAGGCGGTCGACCCGCCTCTCGCCGATGGGCTAGGGTCGCCGCCATGCGTTTGCGCCCCTGTCTCGCCGCCGCCCTGGCCCTCGTCGCCTCCGGCTGCGCCACCGTGCCCAGGCTTTCGGCGGCCAACGACATCCACGCCTTCCTGGTGGCGGTGCGCAACGGCGACCGCGAAGGCTTCGACGCGCACGTCGACCGTGGCGCGCTGAAGACGCAGCTGCGCTCGCGGGTGCTGGGCGAGACCGCGCGCGCCAGCGGCACGGGCAGCTGGGCCACGCTGGGCGCAGCGCTGGCCGGCCCGCTGGTGGACGTGGCGGTGGACGCGCTGGTGCAACCCGCGGTGTTCCGCGCCGAGGCCGTGCGCCTGGGCTACGACCCCGCCCGTCCGATCCCCTCCACCCTGGCGCTGGCGGCGCTAGTGCGCCCGGTGGGCGACGGGCGCGTGTGCGTGACCACCGCACACGGCGGCCCATGCGTGTTCGATTTCGACGACGAGGGCGGGGCCTGGCGGCTGACCGGCTATGAGGGGCCGTTGAAGCTTCCACCACCCGTCAGGCGCTGAGAACGCCGCCGATGCCGGGGGGCATGCTCACCATCGTCGCCGTGCTGCTGGCCGCGGCGGTGGTGACGGTCTCGCTGTCGCGGCGGGCGGGGCTGGGCTCGATCGTGGGCTACCTCATCGCCGGGGTGCTGATCGGGCCCTCGGGCCTGCGGCTGGTCACCGACGTGGACGCCATCACGGAGATCGCCGAGCTCGGCGTGCTCATGCTCCTGTTCCTGATCGGGCTGGAGCTGCGGCTGGGCCGCATCTGGGCCATGCGCCGCTCGGTGTTCGGCCTGGGGCTGGCGCAGGTGGCGCTCACCGGCGCTGCGCTCGCCGCCGCGGCTCGGCTGGCGGGGGCCAATCCGGTGACCTCGCTGGTGGTGGGGCTGGGCCTGGCGCTCTCCTCCACAGCCATCGTGCTGCCCATGCTGGCGGAGCGGGGGCTCCTGACCAAGGCGTCGGGGCGCGACAGCTTCGCGGTGCTCCTGTTCCAGGATTTGGCGTCAGTGCCGATGGTGGCCCTGATCCCGCTCCTCGCCGGCCACGCAGCGGGAGGCCCCGTTTGGCCGGCGGTGCTCAAGGCTGTGGTGGGCGTGGCGGTGATCCTCTTGGGCGGCCGCTACCTGATCGGACCGCTGTTCCGGCTGGTGGGGGCCAGGTCGCAGGAGGTGTTCACCGCGACAGCCCTCCTGATCGTGGCCGGGGCGGCGGCGCTGGCGGGGGCGGCGGGGCTGCCGATGTCGCTGGGCGCCTTCGCCGCGGGGGTGGTGCTGTCGGAGAGCCCCTACCGCCACGAGCTGAAGGCCGACGTGGAGCCGTTCGAAGGGCTGCTGCTCGGCTTCTTCTTCATGTCGGTGGGCATGGGCGCCGACCTGCGCCTCGCCCTGCACGAGCCGCTGGACATCCTCCTCGGCGTGATCGTGCTCCTGGGGGTGAAGGCGGGCGTCGGATACGCGCTGGGCCGGCTGCGCGGGCAGGCGCAGGACACCGCGGTGCGCTTCGCCCTGGCGCTGCCGCAGGGGAGCGAGTTCGCCTTCGTGCTGTTCGGCGCGGCGGTGGCGGCGGGCGCTCTGCCGCAGGCGGCGGCCTCGCGCGCCACGCTGGTGATCACCCTTTCCATGCTGGCGAGCCCGGTGATCTTCTCGCTTTCGGAGCGCTGGCTGCTGCCGCGGCTCGTCACCGCGCCCAAGCCGACGCCCGAGGGGCTGGCGGAGGTGACGCCCGCGCCGGTGCTGATCTGCGGCTTCGGCCGCTTCGGCCAGATCGTGGGCCGCATCCTGCGCGGGCGCGGCGTCGACTTCACCGCCATCGACTCCGACCCCGAGGCGCTGGAGACCCTGCGCCGCTTCGGGCAGACGGTGTACTTCGGCGACGCCACGCGGCTTGACCTGCTGCAGGCGGCCGGCGCGGCTGAAGCCAGCGTGATCGTGCTGGCGCTGCCCGATCCCGAGCCGTCGGCGGCGGCGGCGCGCCTCCTGCGCGAACACTTCCCGCAAGCGCGGGTAGTGGCGCGCGCCCGCAATCGCCAGCATGTCTACGAGCTGATGGAGCTGGGCGTCGCCGACATCGTGCGCGAGACCTTCTTCTCCTCCTTACGCGCCACCGAGATGACGCTGCGGGCGATCGGCCATCCTGAGCGTTCGGCGCGGCGCTGGGTGCAGCTCTTCCGCGAGCACGACGAGGGGCTCCTGCAGAGCGGCTTCGCCTTCCATGACGACGAGGCCCAGCTGGTGCAGACCGGCAAGCAGGCCGCCGAGGAACTCAAGGGCCTGCTCGAAGCCGACGAACCCGGCTAGCCAGGCGCCAACCTCCCCGCCTCACGCCGAGTCTCGATTTTGCGTCATCGCCGCTACCCGGCCATGAGCTGATGACCTAGACCGCCCCCATGGCCGACCTCCTCGTCCTCTACGAGCATCCCGAGTGGTTCCGCCCCCTGTGGGCGGCGCTGGACCGCGCGGGCGTCAGCTACGAGGCGGTCACGCTCGCCGACCACGTGTTCGACCCGGCCGACCGGGCGCTGCCGGCGCCGGTGGTGTTCAACCGGCTGGCGATGAGCTCATTCCTGCGCCAGGACGAGCACGCCATCTTCTACACCCAGGCGCTGTTAGCCCACTACGCCAACGCCGGCGCGCGGGTGCTGAACGGGGCCGCGGCGCTGGCTATCGACAGCTCCAAGGCGCGCCAGCACTCGCTGTTCGCAGCACTGGGCCTGGAAACGCCCGCCACCCGCGTGGTGCACCGCCGCGCCGACGTAGCGCGGGCGGCCGCCGAGCTGCGCTGGCCGGTGATGGTGAAGGGCAACATCGGCGGCTCTGGCGCGGGCATGGTGCGCTATGACGATCCCGGCGACCTGGCGCTCTACGCGCAGGAGGGGTCCACACCGACCGGCGTCGATGGCGTGGCGCTGGTGCAGGAATACGTGCCGGCGCGTGACGGGCGCGTGTATCGCTGCGAGACGCTGGGCGGGCGCTTCCTCTACGCCATCGCATTGAGCGGCGCGGGCTCCACCTTCGACCTGTGCCCCGCCGACGTGTGCGCCGCAGACCGCGCCGATGCGGGCGTCAGCATCTCCATCGCGCGCTTCGAGCCCCCGCCTGAAATCGTGCAGGCCGTCGAGGCGGTCGCCCAGGCCGCGCAGCTGGACGTGGGCGGGATCGAGTACATGATCGACGACCGCGACGGGGTGGCGCGCTTCTACGACATCAACGCCCTGTCCAACTTCGTCGCCAACCCGCTGGAGGTGCTGGGCTACGACCCGCATGACCGGCTCGTCGAGATGATCCAGCGTGAGATCGCGCTGGCGCGGCGGGAGGCCGCCTGACCATGCGCTACGGCTTCTGGGCTCCCGTCTTCGGCGGCTGGCTTCGCAACGTGCCCGACGAGGGCATGGAGGCCAGCTGGCCCTACATGAAGCGCGTGCTCACCCGCGCCGAGCGGATCGGCTACGACCTGACGCTGATCGCCGAGTTGAACCTCAACGACATCAAGGGGACCGACGCGCCGGCGCTGGACGCCTGGTCCACCGCCGCCGCAGCCGCCGCCGTGACCGAGCGGCTTGAACTGATGGTGGCGGTGCGCCCCAACTTCCACCAGCCGGCCCTGTTCGCCAAGGCGGCGGCCAACATCGACAACATCTCGGGCGGGCGCCTGTCGCTCAACGTCGTCTCCTCCTGGTGGAAGGACGAGGCCGAGCAGTACGGCCTGCAGTTCGACCAGCACGACGACCGCTACGGCCGCACCCGCGAGTGGCTGCAGGTGGTCGACGGCCTGTGGACGCAGGAGCGCTTCAATCACGAAGGCCCGCGCTACCAGCTGCACGACGCCATCTGCGCGCCGAAGCCGGTCCGCAAGCCACGCCCAGTGATCTACGCCGGGGGCGAGAGCGAGGCGGCCAAGACGCTGATCGCCGAAACCTGCGACGCCTTCGTCATGCACGGCGACACGCCCGAGGTGATCGCCGAGAAGATCGCCGACATGCGCCGGCGGCGCGAAGCCACAGGCAAGCCGCCGCTGCAGTTCGGCATGGCCGCCTACGCCATCGTGCGCGACTCGGACGACGAGGCGCGGCGCGAGGTGGAGCGCATCACCACGCTCGACTCGAACGCGCCGGGCTTCGCCAACTTCAACCAGTGGCTCTCCGGCACCGAGCTGGAACGCGAGATGAAGATCGCCGAGTACTCCGTCTCCAACCGCGGCCTGCGCGCCAACCTCGTCGGCACGCCCGAGGAGATCGGCGAGCGCATCGCCGCCTACGAGGGCGTGGGCCTGGACCTCCTCCTCCTGCAGATGAGCCCGCAGATGGAGGAGATGGAGCGCTTCTCGGCCCAGGTGATCCGCCCGCCTCAGGCTGCGGCGGCCTGAGCCGGCGGGACGTGGCGGGATGACGCCGAACGCCGCCGCTGGGACCGCTTCCGCGCCGAGGAGACGGCGCAGAGTGAAGACCGCGGTGGCATTGGTTGTCCTGGGCCTCGGCCTGACGGGGGCCGCTCGGGCCCAGCAGTCGGAGGCGAGCCCGCGCCCTGCGGGCGAGACCAGCGCACGCTATCTGCGCGGCGACGAGATCGACTACCGCGACGTCACCGGGCCGCCGCCCGCACCGGGCTCATTGGCCGATCGGCTGGACGTGGCGCAGGTGCTCGACCTGCAGGCGCACGCCTCGCCCGAACGCTACGCCCAGGCGCAGGCCGACGCGCTCGCGCTGTTTCCGCGCTTCTCGCAGACGCTCGGCGTGCCGCTCGACCGGGTTCACCTTCCGCACACGATACAGCTGCTGTACGGCGCGACGCGCGACGCCGCTCACGTCAGCTCAGCAGGCAAGCGCGGCTGGGGGCGGCTGCGGCCCTATCAGCGGCTGGCGCTCGGGCGGGTGTGCGGCCTGACCCCCGTGCCGGCGCCGGCCGCCGCCGATCCCGGCCGACGCAGTTCCTACCCGTCCGGGCACACCACCGTCGGCTGGACCACCGCGCTCGTACTCGCCCAAATCGCGCCGGAGCGCCGCGCCGACCTTCTGGAGCGCGCGCGCGACTACGGCCTCTCGCGCATCGTTTGCGCCGCTCACTTCCCCACCGACGTCGAGGCTGGCCGCGCGGTGGCCGTGGCCACGGTCGAACGACTGCTGGACGACCCGGCCTTCCGGCGCGACCTCGCCTGCGCCCGCGCCGAGTACCGCAAGGCCGCCGGCGCGAATGACCATGTGTCAGACGCCTGCACGCTGGCCGCCGCCGGCTGAGACCGCTCCGGCCTAGGCTGGGCGGCGCGCCCGCAGCGCCTGGGCGATGGTGCCGTCGTCCAGCCAGTCGAGCTCGCCGCCGACGGGCACGCCGCGGGCGAGGCTGGTGACCTGCACGCCCGTGGGGGCGAGGCGGTCGGCCAAATAGTGGGCGGTGGTCTGCCCGTCGACGGTGGCCGGCAGCGCCAGCACCACCTCGCGCACATCGCCCTGCGCCACGCGCGCCAGCAGCGGCTCGACGCGCAAGGCCTCCGGGCCGACGCCGTCCAGCGCCGAGAGAAGGCCGCCCAGCACATGGTAGCGGCCCTTCCAGGCTCTGGCGCGCTCGGTGGCCCATAGGGCGCCCGCCTCGTCCACCACCGCGATCAGTCCCGGATCACGCTCGGGGTCGGCGCAGACCGCGCAGGGATCGCGCGTGTCGAGCGCCCCGCAAGTGGAGCAGGCGCGCACCTTGGCCGCGGCGTCGGCCAGGGCGTGGGCCAGCGGATCGAGCAGCTGCTCGCGCCGCTTGAGCAGCGCCAGAGCCGCGCGACGCCCCGACCGCGGGCCGAGCCCCGGGAGCTTGGACAGGAGCGTGATGAGCCGCTCGATCTCGGGGCTGACGGACGCAGACATGGCGCGCGAATGTAGGCGCGCCCGGCGCTCAGGCGAAGTAGCGGCGGTTCAGCTCGGCATAGATGTCGCTCAGCGCCAGGAGGTCGGCGACGGGCGCATGCTCGTCCACCTTGTGCATCGTCGCGCCAACCAGCCCGAACTCGATCACTGGACAAAGGGCGCGGATGAAGCGCGCGTCCGACGTGCCGCCCGATGTGGAGCGCTCCGGCGTGCGGCCGGTGGCGGCCTGCACGGCGCTCGCCACCAGCTCCGTGAAAGGGCCGGGTGGGGTGGCGAAGGCCTCGCCGGAGACGCGAGCCTCCAGCCGCACCGACCCGGCAAAGCCGTGCTCCGCCTGCGCGCGGGCCGTCTCCAGCCGCGCCAGCAGGTCGACGCCCTGGTAGGCCGGGTTGAAGCGGACGTTGAAGCGGGCGCTGGCGACGGCGGGGATCACGTTGTCGGCGCTGTTGCCGACGTGCAGGTTGGTGACCTCCATGTTCGAGGGCTGGAAGCCCGACCATCCCGCGTCGAGCGGCTCGGCCTGCAGGCGCTGCAGCAATGTCAGCAGCACTGGGATCGGGTTGGCCGCGCGCTCGGGGTAGGCCACGTGGCCCTGCACGCCCACCACCGTGACGGTGGCGTTGAGGCTGCCGCGGCGGCCGGTCTTCATCATGTCGCCCAGCTGCGCGACGCTGGTGGGCTCGCCCACAAGGCAGTGGTCCACCCGCTCGCCCTCGCCGATCAGCGTCTCCACCACGCGCCGTGTGCCTTCGAGGGCGGCGCCCTCCTCGTCGCCGGTGATCAGCAGCGACTGCACGCCGCGCGCCGGCGGCGGCGTGCGCGAAATGGCGGCGATCCAGGCGGCGATCGCGCCCTTCATGTCGGCCGCGCCCCGCCCGATCAGCCAACCGCCGCGCACCTCGGCCGCGAAGGGGGGCGCGCTCCAGGCGGCGTGGTCCCCTGGGGGGACGACGTCCACGTGGCCGGCGAACATAAGTCGGCGTCCGCCCTCCCCGCGGCGAGCGTAGAGGTTCTCCACCCCGCCGAAGCGCATTCGCCGCAGGTTGAAGCCGAGCGGCAGGAGCGCCGCCTCCACCACCGCCATGGCCCCCGCGTCGGCCGGCGTGACCGAAGGCGCACGCACCAACGCCTGGGCGAGGGCGACGGGATCGAGGGCTGGCATGGGCTCGGCTCTAGCAAACGCGGCCGCGGCGGACGACGAAGGCTAGCGCGCCACGCAGCGGAACACGAAAGAGTCGCCCTCGCGCCGCGCATACTGCGCCGATTTTCCGAAATGGCTGCAGTGCCCGATGGCCAGCGGAAGGGCTTCGGGCACGCTGCCCAAACCGGTGATGGTCGCTCCCACCGCGTCACCGTGCACATGGTCGGCGCCGACCGACCGGTCGAACAGGCCCGGTCCACCGGAGGCGCAAGCGGCGAGCGCGCCAACCATCCCCGCCGCCATGACCATCGCCGTCAGATGACGCGCATGCATCGCCTTGCCTCCCGCTCAGTCCAGGCGGCAACGCGCGAGCACCTGAGTCGGCCTCAGCGCACGTAGCTGGCGGCGTTGACGTCCACGCTCGCACCCGTCGCGTGGTCGGCAAGACCGCTGGCCAGGAAGACGACCGTGGGCGCCACATCGTCGGGCTCGGTCAGCGTCGGCAGCGCGAGATCGGAGGTTGCGTAGGCCTCCCCGTATCGGTCGATGAAGGCCTGCGCCATCTCGGTGCGGGTGAAACCGGGCGCCACCACGAAGGCCTTGACCCCACGCCGCCCCCAGCCGCGGGCGATCGAACGGGTGAGCGCCACCAGCGCCCCCTTGCTGGCGGCGTAGGCCAGGTAATCGGGCGCATCGCCGCGGAAGGCCGCGCGGCTGGCGATGTTGACGATGCGCCCATCGCCCCTCAGCGCGAAGCTGGCGCAGGCGGCGCGGCAGATGAGCGCCGGCGCGGTGGCGTTGACCGCGAAGGTTCGCTCCCAGTCGGCCAGGAAGGCGGCGTCCTCACCCTCGGGCGAGGACGCGATCGCCACGCCGGCGTTGTTGACCAGCACGTGCACGGCGCCGAAGCGCTGCTCGGCCTCGCCCCACAGCGCGGCGGCCGCGCGCGGGTCCGCGAGATCCGCCCCTATCGCCTGGGCCCCGGCGCCCAGCTCACGGGCCAGCGCTTCCGCACGCTCGCGCCCGGCCCCGTAGTGCACCGCCACCCGCGCGCCCGCCTCGGCGAAACGGCGACTGACGGCCTCGCCGATGCCGCGTGCGCCGCCGGTGACCAGCACGGTGCGGCCGCAGAGATCGATGCGCATGGAGAAAGCTCCCGTGGGGCGACGCCGCCTCGCTAGCGCAGCCCGGCGAAGCGCGCGAGGATCGGCCGCCGGGGAGGTGAAGGCCTATGCTGCCGCTGTTGGGCGTCGTCGCCGTGGCGCTGGGTTTCGCGCTGCGGCTCAACCCGCTGTTCGTGGTCGTGCTGGCGGCCTTCACCGCTGGGATCGCCGGAGGACTCGGCCCCCTCGGCACGCTGGACGCGCTGGGCCGCGCCTTCGCGCAGAACCGGCTGGTCGCGCTGCTCTGGCTCGTGCTGCCGGTGATCGGCGTGCTGGAGCGGCAGGGCCTGCAGGCCAAGGCGCGCAGCCTGGTGGCGCGGCTGCGCGGCGCCTCCCCCGGCCGCATCCTGCTGGGCTATTTCGTGGCGCGTCAGCTCACCGCCGCTTTGGGTCTGACCGCGCTGGGCGGCCAGGCGCAGACCGTGCGTCCGCTTCTCGCGCCCATGGTCGAGGGCGCCGCCGAGGCGCGGGCCGCCGCGCCGCTGCCGGCCGCCGAGGCCGAGCGCCTGCGCGCGCAAGCCGCTGCGACCGACAACGTGGCGGTGTTCTTCGGCGAGGACGTGTTCGTGGCCATGGGCTCGGTGCTGCTCATCAAGGGTGTGATGGACCAAGCCGGAGGGGGCCCCATCGAGCCCCTGCGGCTCTCCGCCTGGGCGCTGCCGGTCGCACTGTGCGCGCTCGTCATCCACGGCGCGCGGCTGTTGCTGCTCGACCGGCGCAGGCGGCGCGCTTGATCGGCCTCCCTGCCGTCTACGCCTTGGCCGGGCTGATGTTCGCCGCCGCCGCCGCGCTGACCTCCGCCGACCGCGCGCATCCGACCCGTGCGCGCAACGCTGCGTTCTGGGCGCTGGTGGCGGGCGAGTTCCTGCTGGGCGATCGGCTCGGCGACCGGCTGAACGGCGTGCTGCTGCTGGCGCTGACCGGCTTGGCGGCGCTGCGCATGGGCGTCGGAGCGCCGCCGACGACCTCGCTCGAGGCGCGCGCGTCGCTGGCGGTGCGCTTCGGCTGGCGGCTGTTCGTCCCGGCCCTGGCCATCCCCGTGGTGACGCTGGCGGCCGCGCTGCTCCTGCCGCACCTGCCCGCAATGGTCGATCCCAAGGCGGCGACGCTGGTGGGGCTCGCCCTGGGCGCGCTCGTGGGGCTCGCTCTGGCCTACGCCCTGCTGCGCCCCCCCCTGGCCGCGCCAGCCCAGGAGGGGCGGCGCATCCTCGACCAGGTGGGCTGGGCCACCGTGCTGCCGCAGGCGCTGGCGGCGCTGGGGGCGGTCTTTGCGGCGGCCGGCGTGGGACGCGCGGTCGGCGAGCTCCTGGCGCCGGTGCTGCCGTTCGCGGGGCCGGCAGGGGCCAGCGTGCTCTACACGCTGGGCATGGCGGCGCTGACGGTGGCCACCGGCAACGCCTTCGCCGCCTTCCCCGTCATGGCGGCGGGGGTGGGACTGCCGGTGCTGGTGGGCCGCTTCGGGGCGGACCCGGCGGTGGTGGGCTCGCTCGGCATGCTCGCGGGCTTCTGCGGCACGCTGGTCTCGCCCATGGCCGCCAACTTCAACGTGGTGCCCGTGCGGCTGCTGGCGCTGTCGGACCGCCACGCCGTGATCCGCGCCCAGGCGCCCACCGCGGGATTGCTGCTGATGGCCACCACCGCACTGCTGTATCTCTTCGCCTTCCGTCATTAAGCGGGAGGCCATGGCGCGCACCCTGGATGTGGAGACCGGTTCGCGGCTGGCGCGCGCGGCGCTGGGACACCTCGGTCGCGAGTTCCCGAACAAGCTCGACCACGTGATGGGCGGGCCGGAGGACGCAGCCGCTCCCCGCGCCCTGCATCCATTGTTCTACGGCAGCTTCGACTGGCACTCATGCGTGCACGGCTGGTGGTGTGTGGCCCGCCTGGCGCGGCGGCTCCCCGACGTGCCCGAACGCGTCGAGATCGAACGACGCCTGGACGAGGCTTTCTCCGCGGAGGCCGTCGCGGGCGAGCTGGCCTACTTGGCTCGCCCCGGCGCGCGGGGGTTCGAGCGTCCTTACGGATGGGCCTGGGCGCTGAGGCTCGGCGAGGAGCTGGCGTTGCGCGAAGACGAGAACGGCCGGCGACGCTCGGACGTCTATGCGCCGCTGGCCCGCGCCTTTGCCGAGCGCTTCCGCTCGTTCCTGCCGCTGGCGGCCTATCCGGTGCGGGCGGGCGCGCACGGCAACACCGCGTTCGCGCTCACGCTGGCGCTCGACTACGCCCGCGCCCGCAGCGACGCCGAGCTGGAGCGGCTCGCCTGCGCCTCGTTGATCGACTGGCACGGGGGCGACGTCGCCTGCCAGGCCTGGGAGCCCAGTCAGGACGACTTCCTCTCCCCCGCCCTGACCGAAGCCGTCGCGATGCTACGGGCTCTAGGCCCGCAGGGGTTCCGCACCTGGTTCGCCGCCTTCTTGCCAGACGCCGGACGCGGCGCGCCGACGACGCTGTTCGCGCCCGTGGCGCCCAGCGACCGCAGCGACGGCAAGATCGCCCACCTCGACGGCCTGAACCTCTCGCGCGCCTGGGCTTGGCGCGAGATCGCCGCCGTGCTCGATCCCGCCGACCCGACGCGTGGTCGCGCCCTGGCGACCGCCGACGCGCACTTGGAAGCCGCCCTGCCGCACGTGACCGGCGACTACATGGGCGAGCACTGGCTGGCGACCTACGCCCTCCTCGCCCTGGAGGCGCCGGCGGGTGACTGACCCAGTCCCCACCAACCGCGCCGAATGCGAGGCCCTCGATGCAAGGGACCCGCTGGGGTTCGCGCGGGCTCGCTTCCGCCTACCCGCGGGCGTGACCTACCTGGATGGCAATTCGCTGGGCGCCCTGCCCGTGGCCACGCCCGCGCGGGTCGCGCGCACGGTGGAGCGCGAATGGGGCGAGGGGCTGATCGCCAGCTGGAACACTGCGGGATGGATCGGCCAGCCCGCCCGCCTCGGCGCCCGCATCGCGCCCCTGATCGGCGCGGCGGCCGACGAGGTGGTCTGCGCCGACTCCACCTCGGTCAACCTGTTCAAGCTGGCGGCCGCCGCCTTGAAACTGCGCCCGGGCCGGCGCGTCATCGTCGCCGACGCCGAGGAGTTCCCCACCGACCTCTACATGCTGCAAGGCCTGGCGGGGCTCGTGGGGGAGGTCGAGGTGCGCGCCCTGCCCGAGGCGGCCTGGGGCGAGGCGCTGGCGGGCGGCGAGGCGGCGGTGCTGGTCTCCTCCCACGTCAACTACCGCTCGGGCGCGGTGCGCGACATGGCCGGCTGGACGGCGCGGGCGCACGCGACCGGCGCGCTGGCGTTGTGGGACCTCAGCCATTCAGCCGGCGCCATACACGTGGCGCTGGACGCGGCCGACGCCGACTTCGCCATCGGCTGCGGCTACAAGTACTTCAACGGCGGCCCGGGCGCACCGGCCTACCTCTACGTGGCGCGCAGGCTGCAGGCGCAGGCGCAGAACCCGCTTTCCGGCTGGATGGGCCACGCCGCGCCCTTCGCCTTCGAAAGCGCGCACCGGCAGGGCGAGGGCATGGCGCGCTGGCTGTGCGGCACGCCCTCCATCCTGGCCATGGCGGCGCTGGAGGCGGGGCTCGACACCTTCGAGGGCGTGGAGATGGCGCAGGTGGAGGCCAAGGCGCAGGCGCTGTGCGCCCTGTTCGCCGCCACGGTGGCGCGCGAGGCGCCGGGGACGTTCACCTCCGCCCTTTCGCCGGGCGCGCCGCGGGGCAGCCACGTCAGCCTTCGCCACCCGGACGGCTACGCCATGGTGCAGGCGCTGATCGCCGAGGGTGTGATCGGCGACTTCCGCGACCCCGACGTACTGCGCTTCGGCTTCACCCCCCTCTACCTCTCCTACGCTCAGGTGTTCGACGCCGCGCGGCGCGTGGCCGACGTCGCGGTGAGCGGCCGCTGGCGCGAGACGCGCTTCGCCGTCCGCGGCGCAGTGACCTGAGGCGCTCTCAGCCGGGGTCTTCGTCCGGCGTGAAGGCGTTAAAGCCGATGATGGTGTAGGTGTCGCGCACGCCCGCGATGCGCTGAACCTGCTGAGTGACGAAGCGGCCGGGATCGCGCTCGTCGCCGATGGCGAACTTGGCCAACAGATCGAAGGCGCCGGAAGTGGACCACACCTCGGGCGTCGGCTGCACCGTGTCGGCCAGACGCGCGGCGACATCGTAGGCCTCGCCCGGAGCGCACTTGATCTGCACGAAGATGGTGCGGGCGCGGAAGGGCGGCGGGGCGTCGGTCACGCCTGACCCTAGCGTCGCACCGCCGCGCCGTCGACAGGTGTACGCAATCGTTCAGATTAGGGCTTTCCCTCGGGACAAGCCTTTGATAGCGGACACGAAGCCGCCCCGCGGGAACGTCGGCGGCGAGGGGATTGGGATGGCCGACGACACTCCCGATCCGAACAGCGCGCGCGTCGGCGATCCGCCGAAGGACGACGCGCAGGACAAAAAGCCGAAGAAGGGGCTCGCCCAACGGCCGCTGCTCCTGCTCGGCCTGATCGTGGGCGCGGCGATCCTGTTGATCGCGGCCGTGCTGTTCTTCCTGCACGCGCGCAAGTTCCAGTCGACCGACGACGCCTTCATCGACACCCACATCGTGCACCTGGCCCCGCAGGTGGCCGGGCGCGTCTCCTACGTGGCGGCCAACGACAACGCGCTGGTCGGCACGGGGCAGCTCCTCGTGCAGATCGACCCGGTCGACCAGGACCAGCGGGTGGCGCAGGCGCAGGCGCAGCGCGCCCAGGCGGTGGCCACGAAGGAGCAGGCGCAGGCCACGCGCGACACCAACCTGGCCCAGATCGCCACCAACCAGGAGCAGTTCCGCCAGTCCGCGGCCCAGGTGCCGGGGCAGGAGGCGCTAGCGGTCTCGGCCCGGCGCGATTACGAGCGATACCTCACCCTGCGCAGGATCAACCCGCGCGCGGTGGCCGGCCAGCAGCTCGACCAGGCCGCCGCCCAGGCGCGCTCCACCGCCTCGCAGGCCGAGGCCCAACGCCGGGCGCGCGACGCCGCCTCCGCCCAGATCGCCCAGGCGGCGACGCAGGTGAAGGGCGCCGATGCGCAGATCCGCGGCGCCGACGCCCAGATCGGCGCGGCCGACGCCCAGCTGGCCAGCGCCAAGACCAACCTCTCCTACACCCGCATCGTGGCGCCCCTGGTCGGGCACGTGGCCAACAAGAACGTGGCGGTGGGCAGCTATGTGCAGCCCGGCCAGCAGGTGATGGCCATCGTGCCCGTCAACCTGTGGGTCACCGCCAACTTCAAGGAGACCCAGCTCAAGAACATGCGGGTCGGCCAACACGTGGAGATCAAGGTCGACGCCTATCCCGGCTACAAGTTCCACGGCCACATCGACAGCTTCCAGCGTGGCGCAGGCCAAGCCTTCGCGGTGCTGCCGAGCGAGAACGCCACTGGCAACTTCGTCAAGGTGGTGCAGCGGGTTCCTGTGAAGATCGTCATCGACAACCTGGACGACCTGCACCATCCCCTTGGCCCCGGCATGAGCGTGGAGCCCACCGTGCGCGTGCTCGACTAGTGGCCGACCTCGCCGCCAAGTCGGCCGCGCTGCCGCGCTCGGCGGCGGGCGGGCGCAATCCGTGGCTGATCGCGCTGGTGGTCTCCATCGCCACCTTCATGGAGGTGCTGGACACCTCCATCGCCAACGTCGCGCTGGACCATATCGCCGGCGGCCTGGCGGTCTCCTACGACGAGAGCACCTGGGTGCTGACCAGCTACCTGGTGGCCAACGCCATCATCATTCCCGCGTCGGGCTGGCTGGCGAGCGTCTTGGGTCGCAAGAACTACTACATGCTGAGCGTTCTGGTGTTCACCTTCGCCAGCTTCCTGTGCGGGATCGCCCCCTCGCTCACCTTCCTGATCCTGGCGCGCATCCTGCAGGGGGCCGCGGGCGGCGGGCTGCAGCCGACCTCGCAGTCCATGCTGGTGGACAGCTTCCCGGCCTCCAAGCGCGGGCTGGCGGTTACCGTCTTCGCTTTCCCGGTGATCCTGGCGCCCGCCATCGGGCCCACGCTGGGCGGCTGGATCACCGACAACATCAGCTGGAACTGGATCTTCCTGATCAATGTGCCGGTGGGCGCGATCGCGCTTCTCCTCGTGCGCGCGTTGATCACCGAGCCGCCCGCCATCGAGGAGGAGACCAAGACGCTGCGCCGCACCGGCCTGCGCTTCGACGGCGTGGGCTTCGCCCTAATCGGCACGGGCTTGGCGGCCCTTGAGATCTTCGCCGACCGCGGCCAGCGCGAGAACTGGTTCTCCAGCCCGATCATCACCACCGCCGGCATTCTGGCGCTCTGTGGGATCGTGAGCTTCGTGGTGTGGGAGCTCGTGAAGAAGAAGGACACGCTCCTGGATCTCACCCTCTTCAAAAGCCGCAACTTCTCGATCTGCATGCTGGTGATGACCACGGTGGGCGTGATCCTCTACGGCACCACGCAGTTCCTGCCGCAACTTTTGCAGCAGGTGCTGGGCTACACCGCCACCAACGCGGGCCTCGCCATGACCGTCGGCGGTTTGGCGACCATCGTGGTGATGCCGCTGGTGGGCTTCCTGTCCAGCCGGGTGGAGCCGCGCTGGCTGCTGGGCTTCGGCCTGGTGGTCGAGGCGCTGGCGCTGCTCAACATGTGCGGGCTCAACACCAACCTGAGCTTCTGGGACGCCTCCTTCGCGCGGGTGTGGCAGGCGGCGGGGCTTCCCTTCCTGTTCATCCCGCTGACCGCGGCGGCCTACGTCGGCATCAAGCCCAACCAGACGAGCCAGGCCTCGGCCCTGCTCAACGTGTTCCGCAACCTGGGCGGCACGCTGGGCATCTCCTCGGTGCAGACGCTGCTGGCGCAGCGCCAGCAGTTCCACCAATCGCGCATGGTGGAGACGCTCAACCCGCTGAACCCGATCTACACCTCCACGCTCGACACCCTCCGCGGCATGCTCACCACCCCGCTTGGGCCTGAAGCGGCCGATCAGGCGTCGCTGGGCGCGCTGTACGGGCGGGTGACGCGCCAGGCGGCCATGCTGTCCTACATCGACGTGTTCTGGGCGCTGATGTGGTTCGTGGCGATCGTCACGCCCATGGTGTTCTTCCTCAAGCCGCCCAAGGGCGATAGCGCGCAGGGAGCGGCCGCATGAGCGCCCGACGCCTCGTCCTCACGGCCTGCGCCGGGGCCTGCGCCCTGTCGGCCTGCACCGTCGGCCCGAACTACGCCCGGCCCGACGCGCCGCTGCCGCCGAGCGCGAGCTTCGCCGACCTCGCCGGCAAGCCGCAGGGCGCGGTGCTGAGCGCCACGACTTCCGCCGACACGCCCGTCGGCGCCTGGTGGGCGCAGTTCAAGGATCCGGTGCTTGATGGGCTGGTCGCCCGCGCGCTGCGTGACAATCTCACCCTGGCCCAGGCCTCCTCGCGCATCCGCCAGGCGCGCGCGCAGGAGATCGTGGCCACGGCCGCCGGCCTGCCGCAGGTGACCGCCACCGGCAACGTGCTGCGCGACAATCGCAGCGCCACGGCCGACTCGCCGCTCGGCGGCATCGTCGGGGCCGGCACGGCGGCGGGCGGCGCGAGCGGCGGCTCCACCGGCGCGGCGAACGGCGCCGCCACCGGCGGCTCGGCGGCGAGCGGCTCGTCGGGCCAGGGGCCCAGCCACGTGAACTACTTCACCGCGGGGCTCGACGCGATCTGGGAGGTCGACCTGTTCGGCGCGGTGCGCCGCTCGGTGGAGGCGGCGCGCGACTCCACGGCCGCGGCCGTGTGGAGCCGGCGCGACAGCCAGGTCTCCATCGCCGCCGAGGTGGCCAGCCAGTACCTGCAGCTGCGCCTCGCCCAGGCGCGGCTCGTGGTGCTGAACGCCAGCCTGCAGGAGCAGGAGGGCGTGTTCCGTATCATCCGCGACCGCTTCCGCACCGGCCTCGTCACCGACCTGGACGTGAACCAGCAGCGCGCCCAGCTGGCCAGCACCCAGGCGCAGATCCCGCAGGTGCAGGCGCAGGCGGTGGCCGCCGTCCACGCGCTGGGCGTGCTCGTCGGCCAGCCGCCGCAGACGCTGGAGCGCGAGCTCGCCGCCGCCCGGCCCCTGCCGCCCGTGCCGCCGACGATCCCCGCGGGCCTGCCGAGCCAGCTGCTGCGCCGCCGGCCAGACATCCGCGCCTCGGAGCGCCAGCTCGCCTCGGCCAACGCGCAGATCGGGGTGCAGACCGCCGCGCTCTATCCCAACCTCAACCTGGTGGCGCTGGGATCGTTCGGCTCCAGCACCATCGAGAGTGTGTTCGACGGGCGCAACGCCATGTCGCTGGGCCTGGCGCTGCTGCAGTGGAACGCCTTCAGCGCAGGGCGCAACCAGGCGAACGTGCGCATCGCGCGCGAGCAGTACCGCCAGCAGCTGCTCACTTATCAGTCCACCGTGCTGCAGGCCCTGCAGGAGGTGGAGGACGACCTGGCCCGCTACGCCGCCGACCAGCGGCGGTGGAGCGCGCTGAACGGCGCCTTCGGGGCGGCGCAGTCCAGCTTCCAGATCGCCAGCCAGCAGTACGCGGTGGGCTTGGTCGATTACACCAGCGTCTACAACGCTCAGGCCACGCTGCTTTCGGTGCAGGACCAGCTGACCCAGGCCGACGGGGCGCTCGGGACCGACGTGACCGCCCTCTACAAAGCGCTGGGCGGCGGCTGGAGCGTCGATCCCGCGACCGACGGCAAGGTGGGCGTGGACTACGCCGTCGATCGCGGAGCCAGGCCCGGGCGCTGAAGGCTCACGCCTCCGCGGTCAGCCGGATCGGGCGGCGCAGGGCGAGGAGCGCCAGGAGCGCCATGGCGATGGGGATCGCCGCCCAGGCCAAGCCCGCGGTCGCCAGCCAGGTGGCGCCGCCCCAACAGAACAGCATCAGCATCTCCGCGATGCTGACCAGCACCGACGCCTGTCGCCGCTTGCGGAAATCGCGCCGCTGGCCGGGCTTGGCGCGCCAGATGTTGACCATTCCCGCGCTCATCGCCGAGGCCGCGCAGCCGATCGCTGCGGGGATGGCCGCCAGGGGCTGCAGCGCCGCGATCACCGCCACCGGCAGGCAGGCCAGCACGAGCACCGGCGTCACCGCCACCAGGAGCTTGGCGCGCGCCGCTGTGAGGGGCGAGATCGGCGCGGTGGCCAGAAGCTCGGGCGAGTCCTCCGCCGAGACCGTCAGCCAGGTGAGGTTGCCGCCCAGCTGGCCGCAGATGAAGGCCGCCGCCGCCGCGCCCCCGGCCAGGGCGAACTGCATGTGCGCGCCCGAGTTCTTCAGGATCACGAAGCCCAGCGGCAACATGTAGATCACCTGCAGCAGCACCTGGCTGACCAGCCACGGGTCGCGCACCAGGAGCCGGCGCTCCTTGCGCACCAGGGTGGCGAACACCCCGCCGCTGAAGGTCAGCCGGTCCGCATCGGCGCTGCGCCGGGCCGAGGTGCGGGGCGAGGCGCCGCCCACGGCCGCCGCGGCCGCCGCGTTGTCGCCGAAGCGCCGGCCCAGCAGGCGCGTGGCCAGCAGGAAGGCCGCGCCGCCGACGACCATCATCAGCAGGAGCGGCAAGGGCTCGCCCGCCACGGCGCGACCGACCCAGGTGAGCGGCGAGGCGGAGCCCACCTGGCTGCGCGAGATCGTGGCGATGCGCGCCTCGATCCCCGCCAGCATGTCGTGCGGCAGGAAGTTGCGCGCCTGCGAGATCAGGAAGATCAGCACGCCGATCACGGCCGCCAGCACCTGCGCGGCGAGCCGCGTGCGCTTGGGCCCCAGCACGGCGAACAGTCCCATGGCCAGCAGCAGCCCCCCGGCCGCGGCCAGGAGCCCCATGCACAGGATCACCACCAGCGCCGCCAGCCAGCGCGGCTCGCCCACCAACGCCAGCGGCACGACGATCAGCGAGGCCAGCACGAGGTAGAGGGCGCTCGCCAGGAGCGCCATGCCGAGCCCGCGCACGGTGAGGATGCGCCCCGCCGGCACGGGCGAGGAGAGCAGCAGGTCCAGGTCGTTGCGCTCGTAGAGCACCTGGGTGGCGGTGTTCAGCGCCTGCGCCAGCATGAGGGTGAAGACCCCCAGCGCCCCCACGTCGAGCAGGAGGAAGTAGGGTCCCGACGGCTGGAAGCCGCGGCGGTGCATCCACAGCGCCGCGGGCACGCCCAGCACGGCGACGAAGGCGACGGCCAGCCCCGCGAACAAGGCGATACGCACCCAGAACCATACGCCCGGCCCCTTCGCCCCGCTCTTGCGCGCGGGCGTCAGCATGCGCAGACCGAGCCTCAGCTCGTTCTTCAGAAGCCACAGGGTGGAGGCGGGGGCGAAAAGCCTCACGCCGGCTCCGGCGCGGCATCGACCTTTTCCTGGCGGCCGACGAGATCGAGGAACAGCTCCTCCAGCGTCGACTGGCGACCGCCCGCCTGGGCGCGGAGTTCATCCAGCGTGCCCTCGGTGCGCAACTTGCCGGCCTGGATGATGCCTATGCGGTCGGCCATCCTCTCGGCCACCTCCAGGATGTGGGTGGTGAGGATGACGGTGGCGCCCTGGCGCGCCTTGGTCTGCAGCAGATCCTTCACCTGGCGCGCGGCCCCGGCGTCCAGCCCGGTGAGCGGCTCGTCCAGGATGAGGAGGCGCGGGTCGTGAACCAGCGCGCCGGCCAGCACCACCTTCTGCTTCATGCCGCGCGAGAACCCCTCGCAACGCTCGCCCCGCTTGTCCCAGAGGTCGAGCCACTCCAGCAGCTCCTGCGCGCGGGCGCGCGCCGCCTTGCCCTCGATGCTCCACAGGCCGGCGACGAACTCGAGATATTCCAGCGGCGTCAGCTTGTCGTAGAGCAGGGGCTCGTCGGGCAGCCAGGCGATCATGCGCTTGGCGGCGATAGGGTCGGCCAGCGCGTCGACGCCGAATACCGAGATCGCGCCCGCGTCCGGCTTCAGCAGCCCCACCACCATGCGCAGCGTGGTCGTCTTGCCGGCGCCGTTGGGGCCGAGGAGCGCGTAGAGCTCGCCGGCGCGCACGGTGAGGTCGAGGTCGTCCACCGCCGGGCGGCCGAACGCCTTGCGCAGCCTGCGCACCTCCAGGGCCTGCGCCGATCCGAACCCGTCCACCCGCACCCCCGACGCCTGCGCCGAGCGACAGTGCCGCGCGGGCTGTGAAGGCGGCGTCAACGCCGGCTTGCGCCGTCACCGCGGGCCTGCGACTCCTGAGCCTCCGCCTGCAGGAGTCGTCATCCGAATGCGTCGCGCCCGCCTCGCCGCCCTCGCCCTCCTGCTGCCGGCGCCGGTGCTCGCCGCCTCGCCCCAGCCGGCCACGGCCGTGCGGCCGGCTCCCGTCGCCGCGCCGGCCGCCGCTCCCGCGCCGCTGGCCGCGCCAGGGCTGGGCGAGCACCGGACCCTGAAGGAGATCGCGGGCGCGGTGAGCCAGGCCGACCTGCGCGCCACCGTCACCCGCCTCGTCGCCTTCGGCACGCGCCACACCCTGTCCGACACCGCCTCTCCCACCCGTGGCATCGGCGCGGCCCGCACCTGGACGGCTGAGCGCTTCGCGACGATTTCGCAGGCCTGCGGCGGCTGCCTCACCGTGGAGCGCCCGCACGGCGCCTTCACCGGCGCGCGCCTGCCCAAAGCCGGCGCGGTGATCGAGGACGTGCTGGCCATCCAGCGCGGAACCACCGACCCCGACCGCGTGGTGGTGATCTCGGCCCACATCGACAGCCGGGTGAACGACGTCATGGACGCCGCCACCGACGCCCCCGGCGCCAATGACGACGGCTCGGGCGTGGCGGCCGTGATCGAGGCGGCCCGCGTCCTCTCGCGCCAGAAGCACCCCGCCACCATCGTCTTCGCCGTGCTGTCGGGCGAGGAGCAGGGGCTCTACGGCGGCAAGGTCCTGGCCAACTACGCCCGCGCCCATGGCTGGCGGGTGGAGGCCGCGCTCAACAACGACATCGTCGGCAACACCCACGGCCAGAACGGCGCCCACGTGGACGGCTACGTGCGCGTATTCAGCGAAGGCACCAAGGCGACCGAGACCGCCGCCGAGGCCGCGCACCGCCGCTACACCGGCGGCGAGACCGACAGCCCTTCGCGCCAGCTCTCACGCTACCTCGTGCGCGTGGCCGAGACCTACACGCCGGGCTTCACCGTCAAGCAGGTCTACCGCGTCGACCGCTACAGCCGGGGCGGCGACCAGGTCCCCATGCAGGAGGCCGGCTATCCGGCGGTGCGCTTCACCGAGGCCGCGGAGGACTGGGACCGCCAGCACCAGACGGTGCGCACCGAGGCAGGCCGCGCCTACGGCGACGTGCTCTCAGGCGTGGACTTCGCCTACCTCGCCAACGTCACCCGCGTGAACGCGGTGGCCCTGGCCTCGCTCGCCCTGGCCCCCGCGCCCCCCGCCGACGTCAAGATCGACGGCGCTCTGAGCGACGACACCACCGTCACCTGGACGCCCGCCCCTGGCGCGGTGCGCCACCGCGTCTGGTGGCGCGACACCACTGAAGCCCGCTGGCGCCACGTGGCCGACGCCCCCGTGGGCGCCGACCGTTTCGTGGTCAAGGACGCGGTGATCGACGACTTCGACTTCGGCGTGCAGGCCGTCTCGGCGGAAGGCTACGCCAGCCCGGTGGAGTTCCCCGGAGCGGCGGGGGCGTTCTTCGCGCCGATGAGGCCGGCCGCTCGGTAGAGAGGCCGCGACCCGCCGGCGCGAGCGTCAGATCACGACGAGCCCGCCACCGGCGACGATCTCCTCGCCCGTGACGAAGGTGGCGTCGGCCGCCAGGAACAGAACGGTGGCGGCGATCTCCTCGGGGCGCCCGATGCGGCCGAGCGGCACGCGCTCGGTGACGCCCGACTTGAAGCCTTCCACCTGCTGCGCGCTCAGGCCCGTCTTGGCGAATATCGGTGTCTCGACGGGTCCGGGGCTGACGACGTTGACGCGGACGCCCTTGGGCGCGAGCTCGGCGCCGAGGGAGCGGGCGAAGGACCGCACGGCGGCCTTCGTGGCGGCGTATACGCTGGCGTCCGGCATTCCCGAGGAGGCCGCCGTAGACGCCGTGAAGATGATGGTCCCGCCCGCGGGGATGTAGGGCGCCGCGGCCTTGGCCGTGAACAGCGCGCCGCGCACGTTGATACGGAACTGCCGGTCGAAGCCCTCTTCGGTGAGGTCCTCCAGCGATGAGAAGGCGGCCACCCCTGCGTTGACGAACAGCACGTCAATGCGGCCGTGGCGAGCGGCCACGTCGTCGGCCAGCCTCTTGGAGGCCGCGGGATCGGCCTGGTCGGAAAGCACCACCTCCACGCCGGGCAGCTCCGCGCGGGCCTTGGCGAGACTGTCCGGGTTGGCCCCCGTAGCCACCACCGTGGCGCCTTCGGCCTTGAAGAGGCGCGCCGTGGCCGCGCCTATCCCCGTCGTGCCGCCGGTGATGAGCACGATCTTGTCTTGCAGTCTAGCCATGATGTGCATTCCGTACCGATGAGTAGAGAATGTGCAGATAGGCGATCCGCTTCGGCATGGAAGCCGGTTGTTGCGATTAATTTCGACCGATCGCCGTCAGCGCGGATCCGCCTGCAGGTTTGGAGCCCGAACCGTTCAGACGGAAGCACGCCGGCGTGATCCCGCCTTCGTCGACCTTGCGCCGAGGACGCAACGATCCGAAAGCCCGAGAGCGGCAAGAGCGCGCCCCCTTCGGCCTCGGCGCAGGTCCGCAGAGGCGGGGCTGCGGGACACGCGGCTCCACATGATCCAGCGCGCTCTAGCCGACCCCCAGTTCGACGCCCGCGGCCCTGCGCGCGCGCTTGAGCGCGGCGAAAGCCGTGGCCGAGCCCGCGGCCATGCGCAGCAGCGCCCGGAGCTGGCGGGGGTCGCGCAGGAGGCGACGGGCGACCGCGGCGGAATCGATGCCGCCGTCGGCGCGCATGCCGGCGATCGCTGCTGGCGCCAGGGCGTCGTCCGGAAGATCTGAGACGGCGCGCAGGACGGCGAAGCGCAGCCCGCGCACCTGCGCAGCGGCGGCGGCGAGGTGGCTCTCCATGTCGACCAGGGCCGCGCCGGTGCGCAGGCGCAGCGACGCCTTGGCCTGCGGGGTGTCGGCCGCCGCATCCACGCCCGCCACGTCCGCGGGGCGCGCGCCGGTGAGCGCCGCGAGGCGCGCGGTCCAGGCCGGGTCGGGGAAGAGGCGGCGGGCGCCGTCGCGCACCGTCGCCGCGACGGCGAGTTCGCCCAGCCGCAAGCCCGGCTGCAGTGCACCCGCCACGCCGAAGCTCAGCACGTGGGTGACATCGGCCGGAGCCAGCGCCGCCTCGATCCGTTCGCGCAGCAGCGCCGAACGGCCGCCGCCTGAGACGGTGCGCACGCCAGGACCGGCGACGATGGCCGCTTCCTTGAAGAGGCCCGTGACGACCAGGATCACGCCTGTCGCACCAAGCGGCTCACATGCCCCACGCCACCTCGCGGTCGTTGGCGCGCATGAGGTTGCGGTAGCGCGCCACCGCCCAGAGGGGGAAGAATTTGGGATAGCCGTGATAGCGCAGGTAGAAGACGCGCGGAAAACCGCCGCCTACGTAGTGCTCCTGGCTCCACAGGCCGTCGGCCTCCTGGTGGGCGAGCATCCAGGCGACGCCGCGCTTCACCGCCTCGCTACCCACCTCGCCCACCGCCATCAGGCCCAACACGGCCCATGCCGTCTGCGAGGGGTTGGAGGCGTGCGGCCTGTAGCCGTCGTAGTCCAGCCGGTAGCTGTCGCCGTCCTCACCCCAGCCGCCGTCGGCGTTCTGGATGCGCGCGAGCCATTCCACGGCCCTGCGCACCATGGCCGACTTCGGGTCGACGCCCGCGGCGTTCAGCGCACACAGCACCGACCACGTGCCGTAAATGTAGTTGATCCCCCAGCGGCCGAACCAGGAGCCCTCCTTGAGCTGGGTGGCTTCGAGGTACTTTATCGCCGCCTGCAGGCGCGCGCTGTCGGCGGGTTCGCCAAGCTGGGCCATCATCGAGACCACGCGCCCGGTCACGTCCTCGGTGGGCGGATCGAGCAGGGCGCCGTGGTCGGCGAAGGGGATATTGTTGAGATAGGAATGCGTGTTGTCGGCGTCGAAGGCGGCGAAGCCGCCGCCCTTGGACTGCAGGCCCACGGTCCATTCCTCGCCGCGGGCGATGGCCTCGTCGTAGCCGTCCTGGTCCAGGCGCTTCCTGGCGCGGTCCATGGCCATGACCACCACGGCCGTATCGTCCAGGTCGGGGTAGGCGTCGTTGCGGTACTGGAAGGCCCAGCCGCCGGGGCGCACGTCGGGGCGGCGCTCGGCCCAGTCGCCCTTCACGTCGAGCACCTGCAGCGGCTTCAGCCAATCGAGGCCGTGCAGCGCCTTGCACTCGGCCTCGCCGCCGCCCGCCTCCAGCATGGCGTGGGCGGCGAGCGCCGTATCCCACACCGGCGAGACGCAGGGCTGGCAGTAGATCTCGCCGTCTTCGCGGTGGACGAGGAGCTTTTCCACCGCCACCCGCGCGATCAGCCGGTCCGGGTGCTCGGGCGCGTAGCCCAGCGCGTCGAACATCATCACGCTGTTGGCCATGGCGGGGTAGATGGCGCCCAGGCCGTCCTCGCCGTTGAGGCGCTCCACCACGAAGCGCCGCGCCCGGTCGATGGCCTTGGCGCGCAGCCGCTTGGGCCAGAACGGCGCGAAGGCCTTGAGCGCCCGGTCCAGCAGGCCAAAGCCGATGCGCCAGCTGCGCTTCTGGTGGGTGGGCCGCGCCGGGGCGGGCGTGTGGGCCGGGGCGTAGAGTTCGGGAACGCGCACGCCGCGCGGATTGCGGGCGCGGGGCTTCAGCGCCATCAGCACCAGGAGCGGCACGAGCACGGTGCGCGCCCAGTAGCTCATCTTGGAGATGTGGATCGGGAACCAGCGCGGCAGCAGCACCAGCTCCACCGGCATGGCGGGCGCGGCATTCCACGATCCCGCGCCGTAGAGCGCCAGCTGCAGGGTGGTGAAGACGTTGACGGTCTGAGCGCCACCGGCCTTCAGCACCGCCTCGCGGGCGCGGGCCATGTGCGGAGCGGCGATGTCGTCGCCGATCATCTTCAGGGCGAAGTAGGCCTTCACCGTGGCCGACACGTCGAAGGGGCCGCCGTGGAACAGGGGCCAGCCGCCGTGCTCGGCCGACTGGATGCGGCGCAGGTAGCGGCCGATGGCGGCTTCCTGCTCGAGGTCGGGGTGTTCGCCCAGGTGGTGCTTGAGCAGCACGTATTCGGCCGGGATGGTGGCGTCGGCCTCCAGCTCGAACACCCAGTGACCGTCGGGCTTCTGCAGCCGGCCAAGCGCATGCGCGGCGCGGCTCACGGCGGCGTCCAGAGTGGAGGGATCGAGCGGGCCGGCGCCCACCACGGCGGCGGGCTCGGACAGGGCGGCGTCGTACATGCAGGTCAGGGGAAAGCGGCCGGGCGGAAAAGCGGGCCGCTCTACACTAAACGGCGTTCACGGCCAATTCCGCCGCCCGCGCGCCGGAGCGCAGGGCGCCCTCGATGGTCGCGGGCAGGCCCGTCTGCGTCCAGTCGCCGGCGAGCCACAGGTTGGCGAAGGGCGTTGTGGCGGGCGGGCGCCGGCGGTCCTGTTCGGGCGTGGCGGCGAAGGTGGCGCGCTTCTCCTTGACCACCTGCCAGGGCGGCAGCGGCGCGTCGGCGGGAAGCTGCAGGGCGGCGCGCACGTCGGCCCAGATGCGGGCGGCCAGCGCGGCGCGGTCCTCGTCCACCAGCCGGTCGGCGGCGCTGACGGTGACCGAGACACGCTCGGGGGAGGCGAACACCCACTCCGCTGTACCGCCGATCACACCCAGGATGAGCGGCGCATCTGCGGGCGGGGCCATGCGGAAGTGGGCGTTGACGATGGCGCGGAAGTCGTCGGGCGCGGTCAGGCCGGGCAGAAGGCCAGTCGCCGACCAGGGCGGGAGGGCCAGCACCACCGGCTCCCCGTGGGCGACCTCGACCACGTCGTCGCCGAAGCGCAACCGCGCCACCCGACCGTCCTGCATGTCGAGCGCCCGCAGCCGCCGGCCCGTGCGCACCCTCGAGTCCATCTTGGCGAGCCAGGCCAGCGCGGGATCGACGAAGGCCGCCGCCAGCGTCGGCTCGGCCACGCGGGGCCGGTAGTGCGCGCCCCCTTTGAGCAGCGTCTCGCGCACGACTGCGGCCGCCAGGCGCGCGGACCCGTCCGCCGCCTCGGTGTTCAGCACGGCGACGAGGAAGTTCTCCAGCATCCGCTCCCATACCGGGCCGTGGGTGGGGATCACGTCGCGGACCCGGGCGTCGCGCGAGGGTGCGATCAGGCCGACCAGCGGCAGGTAGTCGCGCGCGCGTGTGCCGGGGATGCGTCGTGCGGACGAGGCCACCCACCAGCCCAACGCGCCGTCATTGGGCCGCAGCGTCCAGCGCGCGCCATCGCGCAGGTCGACGTAGGGGAAGGCGGCGACCTCGGGACCGACCAGCCGCGCGCTGGCGCCTATGGTGCGCAGGTAGTCGGCCACCGCCGCGTTGCCGGACAGCACCAGGTGGTTGCCGTTATCGATGACGAGCCCGAGCTCGCGGTCGAAGTACGACCGGCAGCGGCCCCCCGCCTGCGCCGCCTGGTCGCTCAGCTCCACCCGGAAGCCCGCCTGCGCCAGCCCCACCGCCGCGCCCAGCCCCGCCAGCCCGGCGCCGATCACGTGCGCGCGTGGACTGGAGGCCTGGCGGGTGGGTCGATCGCTGCGGCGCGGCATGGAAAGTTCTTAGGCGAGCGCGGCCGCTCGGGAAACGGCTCAGCCCAGCAGGCCCCGGCGGAGCACGATCCACAGGAGGTCGCGCTTGCCTATGCGGGCGCGTTCGCGCGGCGGCGCCCAGCCGGCCTGCTCCATCCTGCCGAGGATCTTGCCGTAGACGGCGCTCATGAGGCGCGGCGCCGCGAGCTTGCCCGGAGGCTTCAGTCCCAGCACGAGGTCGGCCGTCTCGTAGTGCTCGCGGGCAAGGGCGGCCAGCGCGTGGGCGGCGGCGTCGATGCGCGGGTCAGCCACAACCGCCAAGGGATCGTCGCCGACGATCCCCGCCTCGGCCAGGAGTTCGCGCGGCAGGTAGAGGCGGCCGATGGCGGCGTCCTCGTCCAGGTCGCGCAGCACGTTGGTGAACTGCAGGGCGCGGCCGAGACCATAGGCGAGCTCCTCGCCCTCCGTCTCCGGCATACCGAATACGCGCACGGACAGGCGCCCGACCGCACTGGCCACGCGGTCGCAGTAGAGGTCGAACTGCTTGAGGGTGGGCGCACGCACGGGGCCGTCGACGTCGGTCTGCATGCCGTCGATCACGGCCAAGAAGTCCGCCTGCCGCAGGCCGAAGCGCGCGACGGCGTCGGCCACCAGCGCCGCGCGGCCAGGATCGCCGCCGGCGTAGAGCGAGGCCAGGTCGGTGCGCCAGGCGTTGAGCTCGGCGGTGCGCGCGGCGCGGTCACCCTCCAGGTCGTCGGCGATGTCGTCGACGACGCGGCAGAAGCCGTAGACGGCGTACATGCCAGCCCGCTCGGCCGGGGGCAGGATGCGCATGCCCGCGTAGAACGACGAGCCCGACGCCACCTTCTCTTGCGCCGCTTCCTTGTTCCCGGACATCGGCGCCTCCGCGGTCTCGCTCACGCTCGCGCTCCCACACTGGCAGGACGGCCGCGTCCGACGAGCACGTCCAGCCCCGCCCGCGCCGCCAGCCCGGCCATCTCCAGCTTGGTATGATGCACGCGCGCCGACAGCGGATCGTGGCGCAGGAGGCGCGCGCACAGCCCTTCGGCGAGGCGCTGGATGGCGGCAACGTCGAAGGCCAGCCGCCGCTCGCGCACCTGCGCCGCGAAGGGGCGCGACTGGTCGAGCAGGCCCTGGGTGCGCCGCACCAGATCGTGGACCACCCGGGTCAGGGCCGGCGAGGCGGCGGGCGCGTCGAGCGCGTCGACGCCGATCCCCTCGGCGGCGAGCGCGTCGGCGGGAATGTAGACGCGGTCGAGGTCGCGCCGGTCGTCGCCGCAGTCCTGCAGGTGGTTGATCACCTGCAGCGCCGCACACAGGGCGTCGGAGGCGGGCCAGGTGGCGGCGCGGTCCTCGCCGTGCACGTCGAGCACGTAGCGACCGACCGGCATGGCCGAGACGCGGCAATAGTCGATCAGCGCCTCCCAACTCTCATAGCGAAGCTGGGTCACGTCGCGGCGGAAGGCTTCCAGGAGGTCGAGGCCGTGCTGGGGGTCGAGCCCGCGCTCGGCGCAGGTGCGGCGCAGGTCGAGCGCGGTGGGCTCGGCGTCGCTTTCACCGGCCAGGGTGGCGCGCAGGGAGGCGATCGCGGCCAGCTTCTCATGCGGCGGGGCGGCGGCGGCGTCCGACACGTCGTCGGCGGCGCGCGCGAAGCGGTAGTAGCTCATCACCGGCGCGCGGAACGGCCTGGAGAACAGCGCCGCCACCGGGAAGTTCTCGGAGCGGTGGTCCTTGCCGCTGGCGAAGGCGGCGGCGGAAGGTGCGTGTGCGTCCATGCTTAAGCGGCCGCTCGGTTCTGGGCCTGGGCGCGGCCCTTCCACATGCCGCCGCGCCCGCGCCAGGTGTCGAGCGCCGACTGCAAGGTGAAGACGCAGTAGGTCGCGCCGATCGGCGGGAGCGCCAGCCCCCACAGCGGCGAGCGGCGGTAGAGGCGCAACGTCGGGAGGAAGCTCACCGCCATGAGCAGCCACGCCGCCGCGCCCGCCCAGCGCGCCCAGCCGTGCCCGAACAGCGCGAAGGCCGGCGGCGCCACGTAGGTCAGCAGCATGGCGACGAGCGTGCCGGCGAGCAGCCAGGGCGAGTAGCCGAGCTGGGCGTAGGCCGAACGCGAGACCATGCGCCCCACCTGCGCCAGCGTCTCGTAGGGGCGCAAGGACCAGCTGGTCCGCGTCAGCCCGATCCAGATCGGCCCCTGCCGCTTGAGCAGCGCCGCCAACGTGCAGTCGTCGATCAAGGCGGCGCGGATGGCGGCGATCCCGCCGGCCCGTTCGAGCGCCTGGGCGTTGACCAGCATGCACCCTCCCGCCCCCGCGGCCAGCTTGCGGCGCGGATCGTTGGCGACGGGGAACGGGTACAGCATCTGGAAAAAGTATACGAAGGCCGGGATCAGGAAGCGCTCGGCGGCGGTGGAGCAATGCAGCTTCACCATGATCGAGGCGAGCGCCAGTCCGTCGCCTTCGCTGCGGATGACGAGCTTGCGCAGCGCGTCGGGCGCGTGGCCGATGTCGGCGTCGGTGAGCATGAGATACTTGGGCGCGGCTTCCGCCGACGCGTGCGCCACACCCTGCCCCACCGCAGCGAGCTTGCCGGTCCAACCCGCGGCGAGCGGGGCGGCGCGCAACACCTCCAACCGATCCGCCCTCCCCTGCTGCGCCGCCGCAGCGCGGGCGACCTCGGCGGTGGCGTCGGACGAGCCGTCGTCAACCAGCACCACGCGGAAAAGTCCGGGGTAGTCCTGCGCCAGCAGGCTGCCGATCGAGCGCGCCACCACGTCGGCCTCGTCGCGCGCGGGCACGACGGCGGTGACGGCGGGCCACGCGGCCGGAGGCGGCGGGAGGCGGCGGTCGTCACGCTCTGAGGCCCACCAGAAGCGGCCGTGGAACAGCACGAGATACAGCCAGATCGCCAGCGACACGCTCGAGATCGCCACCGCGATCATGCGCCGAGGTAGCCGTGCCCGGCGAACCAGCGATAGGCGTCGCCCACCGCCTCGCGCCAGGGCCGCGCCGTATAGCCCAGATCGGCCTTCGCCTTGGCCGAGGAGAAGAACATCTTGTAGGCGGCCATCTTCAGCGCGTCGCGGGTGACGAAGGGCTCCTTGCCGGTGAGCTGACCGATCGCCTCGGCCGCCATCGCCAGCGGGAACAGCGGCCCGCGCGGCAGCGCCACCGTCGGAGGCTTGCGCCCGGAGAGATGGGCGATCTCGGCCAGGAGGTCGCGCAGCTCCACGTCGTCCCCGCCCAGCACATAGCGCTCGCCGATGCGCCCCTTCTCCATGGCCAGGAGGTGGCCGGCGGCGATATCGTCCACGTGGGCGATGTTCAGCCCGGTGTCGACGAAGGCGGGCATCTTGCCGGTCGCCGCCTCCACGATGATGCGCCCCGTGGGGGTGGGCTTCACGTCGCGCGGGCCGATGGGCGTGGACGGGTTGACGATCACCGCCGGCAGCCCCTCGCCCTGCACCATGGCCTCGACCAGCCGCTCGGCCACCACCTTGGAGCGCTTGTAGGCGCCGATGGCGGTCTCCGGCGTCAGCGGGCGCGTCTCGTCCGACGGCGTCCCGGGCGCCAGGCCCTTGAGGCTCAGCGTGGCGACGCTGGAGCAGTAGACGATGCGCTCCACGCTCGCGGCCTGCGCCGCGCGCATGACGTTGGCCGTGCCCTCGCGGTTGTTGCGCACGATCTCCTCGGGGTCGCGCGCCCACAGGCGGTAGTCGGCGGCCACGTGATAGAGTCGCCGCACGCCTGCGAAGGCCGGCTGCAGCGAGGCGGCGTCGGCGAGGTCGCCCACAGTGACCTCGGCGTCGAGCCCGTCCACGTTGGTGCGGGGCGAGGTGGCGCGCACCAGGAGGCGCACCCGTTCGCCACGGGCGATCAGCGCGCGCGCCACGGCCGAGCCGACGAAACCCGACGCTCCGGTCACCAGGGTGATGTCGGCCACCGCGCCTCCGCAACGCGCGCCCGCGAGCGCGCGCATCCTTAGCGCAAGGATGCCAGGAAAACAGGCCGGGGCGCACGCTCGGCCCGCCGCGCCATCGTGGCCAGCGGCGCCTCCTCGTCGAGCGGCGGCGCCAGCCGCGCCTCCGGAGACACCGGCGGCGGCGGCGGCGCGGGCGCAGGCAGCGCCCCGGCGTCGCCGGCTAGGGCGTTGGGCAGCGCCGGCTCGGGCGCGGTCAGTGCGCCCGGCGTGGGTGCGACCGATCCGGGCGCGGCGGGCGCGGTCACCGGGCCGGCGCCGGGGTCGTCGAAAGAGGGCAGGTCGCCCAGGCTCAGCTGGCCGCCGCTGATCTGCGCCTGCTTGTTCTGCAGGTAGAACGACCGCAGCGTGGCGTATTCGTCGGTGGAGAGCGCCTTCAACGCCCTGAGGTCGCCGTCGGCCTGATAACGGGCGTCCAGCCCGCCGGCGACGGTGGTCACCGGCCCTACGATCTCGTCGGCGGGGTAGCGGATCCAGGTGAGGGGGTTGGCCGCGATGTCGATGCCCGAGCCCGCCAGGTCGCGCACGGTGGAGGGACCCAGCACCGGCAAGTAGACGTAAGGCCCGCTCTTCACCCCCCAGCGCCCCAGCGTGATCGCGAACCCGTTGTCGTGGTGCGGCAGCTGGCGGCCGGCCACGTCGAAGAGGCCGGCCAGGCCGAAGGTGGTGTTCACGGCTAGGCGCACGAAGGTTCTGCCCGCCGCGCCGGGGCGACCCTGCAGCGTATCGTTGATGAAGACCAGCGGTTCGGTGAGGTTCGACAAGGCCGAGCGGATGCGCGCGCGCACGAATCCCGGCACGGCATGGCCGTAGAACACCGCCGCAGGCCGCAGCGCCCGGCGTTCGATCACCTGGTCGACGGCGAAGAAGCGCCGGTTGCTGCGCTCCCAAGGATCGTCGGCGGAGAAGGCGTCGGGCGCTGCGGCCACGGCCGCGGAGACCCGCGCGTTGGGCGCGGCCGCCGGCGCCTGGGCATGGCCCACGCCGGCGAGCAGGAACCAGGCGCCGGCGGCCGTGAGGAGCGGGCGCCTCAAAGCCGCCTCTCCCACCTGCGACGACGCCGCGCTTGCGGATCACGTGTCAGTGCTGACATGAGACGCATCTAGACCGGGCGACAGGCGATGTCGCTAGCCGATCGCCATGGGCGCGCTCAAAAGCCCGAGGCGGAGGCGGAGGACCATGCGGCCGTGCACATGCTGTGGCAGGAAACGCCGGGATGGCTGGCCGCCGCCCTCGCCACAGCCGGGGTCGGGTATACGGTCGCCTCCGAACGCGTGCTGAACGCTCTCACGCCGCCGCCGCCGCCGGTCTTCGGCGCCGGTGACGCGCCCGACGTGACCGTGCTCAAGCCGCTGCACGGCCTCGAACCCGAACTCGAGGCGGACCTGCGCTCCTTCATCGAGCAGGACTATCCCGGCCGCTTCCGCTTGCGGCTGGGGCTGCAGAGCGCGGCGGACGCCGCCCTGCCGCTGGCGCGCCGCCTCGCCGCCGAGCACCCGGGCCGGGTCGATGTGGTTCTCGACGACCAGGGCCACGGGGCCAACCGCAAGGTCTCCAACCTCATCAACCTGGCGGCCAACGCCGACGGCGAGGTGTTCGTGCTTTCGGACAGCGACATGCGTGTCGCCCCCGACTACCTGCGCCGGGTGGTGGGCGCGCTCGGCGCGCCGGGCGTGGGGGCGGTGACCTGCTACTATGCCGGCCGCGCCGCGCGCCGGACGCTTTCGGCGCGGCTCGCGGCCATGGGCATCTCCTACGGCTTCCTGCCCCAGGTGGCGCTGGCGGTGCGGATCGATGCGGCCAAGCCCTGCATGGGCTCGACCATCGCCGTCACCCGCGCGGTGCTGCACGAGATCGGCGGCCTGGCCGCGGTGGCCGACGTCCTGGCCGACGATTATGAAATCGGCCGCCGCGTCCGCGCGCTGGGCCGCACGGTGGCGCTGCCGCCCATGGTGCTGAGCCACGGCTGCGACGAGCCGCACTTCGCCGACCTGTGGCGCCACGAGCTGCGCTGGAACCGCACCATCCGCGGGCTGGACCCGTGGGGATATCTGGGCAGCATCATAACCTATCCGCTCGCGCTGGCGCTGATCGCGCTCATGCTGGAGACGCCCTTCGGCGTCGCCGCCCTGTCGCCTGCGGCCGGGGTCGCCGCCTCGGCGCTGGCGGCCCGCCTGTGGCTGAAACGCCGCGTCGACCGGCTCGTCGGCGCCAAGACGGGCCCCTGGTGGCTGACACCGGCGCGCGATCTCCTATCTTTCGCAGTCTTCCTGGCCGCAGCCCCCGCCCGCAAGGTGGACTGGCGCGGCGTGCGCTTCCACGTCGGTCGCGACGGCGAGATGTCGCCGGTCTGAGGTCTCCGTCCATGCCGCTTCGCACCCTTTTCCTCCAGGCCCCCTCCTTCGATGGTTTCGATGGCGGCGCGGGCTCCCGCTACCAGGCCAAGCGCGAGATCCGCTCGTTCTGGTTCCCGACCTGGCTGGCCCAGCCCGCCGCCCTGGTCGAGAACTCCAAGCTGATCGACGCGCCTCCGGCCGGGACGACGCTGGCCGAGGTGACCGCGCAGGCCGACGACTTCGACCTCGTGGTCATGCACACTTCGGTGCCGTCGTTCGATTCAGACGTAAAATGCGCCGAGGCGCTCAAGACGGCCAATCCGAAGCTCAAGATCGGCATGATCGGCGCCAAGGTGGCGGTGAAGTCCGACGAGAGCCTGCACGATGCGCCGGTGATCGACTTCGTGGCCCGCAACGAATTCGACTTCACCATCAAGGAAGTGGCCGACGGCGTGGCCTGGTCGCAGATCCTGGGCCTCTCCTACCGCAACGAGGAGGGTAATGTCGTCCACAATCCCGACCGGCCGATCCTGGAGGAAATGGACAGCCTGCCGAGCGTGATCGACGTCTATCACCGCGACCTGAAGATCGAAGACTATTTCATCGGCTACCTCAAGCACCCCTACATCTCGGTCTATACCGGGCGGGGCTGCAAGAGCCGCTGCACCTTTTGCCTGTGGCCGCAGACCGTGGGCGGCCACCGCTATCGCACCCGCTCGGTTGAGAACGTGGTCGAGGAGCTACGCCGCGCCAAGCAGATGTGGCCGCAGGTGAAAGAGTTCTTCTTCGACGACGACACCTTCACCGACGACTTGCCGCGCGCCGAAGCCATCGCCAAGGGCCTGGGGGAGCTCGGCATCACCTGGTCGTGCAACGCCAAGGCCAACGTGCCGCGCGAGACGCTGGTGAAGCTCAAGGCCGGCGGCCTGCGCCTGCTGCTAGTCGGCTATGAGTCGGGCGACCAGCAGATCCTGCACAATATTAAGAAGGGCATGCGCGTCGAGGTCGCCGAAAAGTTCACGCAAGACTGTCACGACCTCGGCATCCAGATCCACGGCACCTTCATTGTCGGTCTCCCTGGCGAAACCAAGGAAACGCTGGAGAAGAGCAAGGCGTGGGCGCGAAAGATCAACCCGCACACCATCCAGGTGTCGCTCGCCGCTCCCTATCCCGGCACCTACCTTTACGATCAGGCGGTGAAGGAAGGCTGGCTCGACCTCGACCATGCCGAGCTGATCGACGCCAACGGCGTGCAGATCGCGCCGCTGCACTACCCGGGCGTGCTGACCCACGACGAGATTTTCCATTCGGTCGAGGATTTTTATAAGAAGTTCTACTTCCGCCCGCGTAAGATCGGGGAGATCGTCAAGGAGATGGTCACCGACTTCGACATGATGAAGCGCCGCCTGCGCGAGGGCGTCGAATTCGCCAGCTTCCTCAAAGAACGCAAGGCGGCGTGAGGATCGCCGCTGCCGCTCTGGCGGGAGCGGCCCTCCTCGTCGCGCTCGGCGCGGCCACGGCCGGCTTCGCCGCCCCCGCGTGCCGGCGCGGCGACATGGCCTGGCGCGGCGTTTCGTCCACGACCGTACCCAGCGACACGATGGCGTCGGCGCGCATAGCCCGGCCTCCGTTCCGTCTCGTGGCGATCGTGCGCGACGCCCCCACCGGCCATGCGATCGACGCCGACGACAAGCTGGGCTCTCTGTGGATCACCCGCCCCCACGGCCCGGCCCGATGCCTGCGTCGGGTGCTGAAGACGCGCTTCGACCAGCGGCCCGAGCACAATCTTGCAACCCTGGGCCAGCTCGTCTTCTCCCCCGACGGGCGGTTCCTCTACTTCGCGGCGGACGGCTGGGCCACGTCCGCCGCGATCCACGCGGTGAACGTGGCGAGCGGGGCGGAGCGCTACGTCACCGCCGGAAGCGATCTGCGGGTGATCTCCACCGGCCCGTACCGCGGCGACCTCCTGCTGGCGCGGCACACGCCACGTCCTGACGAGGAGGCGGGCTACTTTTTCCCGCGCTTCGTGGTGCGCCCCTCCGACGGCCGCGCCCTGGTGCGCATCGCGGGCACCTACGGCGAGGGCGACGATTCGGTGGTCTCACGCTGGCTCCTCGCCCACGGCGCCGGCGCGCGGTGAGCGGCCCGCGCCTGATCGTCACCGCCGACGACTTCGGAGCCTCGATCGAGGTAAACGAGGCCGTCGAGCACGCCTTCACGCACGGCGTCCTGCGCGCCGCCAGCCTGATGGTGGCCGGCGGCGCCTCCGCAGACGCCGTGGCGAGGGCGCAACGCCTGCCCGGTCTGCGCGTCGGCCTTCACCTGGTGCTGGTGGAGGGCCGAACGCTTCTGCCTCCCGCCGAGCTGCCCGACCTGGCCGCGCCGGACGGCGTCTTCCGGCGCGACATGGCGGCGGCGGCGGTCGACATCTTCTTCAAGCCCGCCGCGCGTCGCCAGCTGCTGGCCGAGGTGCGCGCCCAGTTCACCGCCTTCGCAGGCACGGGCCTGGAGCTCGACCACGTCAACACCCACAAGCACTTCCACCTGCACCCCACCATCGCCGGCGCGATCCTGAGGGTCGGCGCCGAGCATGGCCTCGCGGCCAGCCGTGCGCCGGTCGAGCCGCTCGCGGTGCTGCGCGCGGTGGACCCGGCCGCCACCCCCCGCTCCGCCTGGACCACCGATCCCTGGGCGCGGCTGGTGCGCGCCCGCTTCCGCGCGCACGGCGTGGCCGTGGCCGACCAGGTGTTCGGCCTGGCCTGGTCGGGCGCCATGACGCCCGCCCGCGTGGCGGGCCTGATCCGCCACCTGCCCCCGGGCCTCTCCGAGCTCTACACCCACCCCGCCACCGCCGCAGGCTGGGAGGGCGAGGCGCCCGGCTATCGCTATGCCGAGGAGCTGGCGGCGCTGACCGCCCCCGAGGTGATCACCGCCGTCGCCGCCCGAGGCGCCGTCCTCGGCGGCTTCAGCGACCTCGCCCGCCCTTAGACCTGGAGGTCGACCACCTGCGCGCCCGTGCGTGCGGCCACGCGCTCGGACAGCACGGCGCGGTGGCAGCACGCCGGGTCGGCCTCGTAGCAGAGGAGGCAGGCGCGGCGCTCGGCGGCCACCTCCAACAGGCGAGCGAAGGCCAGCCCCGCGGCGGGCGCCTCCATGTGCTCGGCGAAGATGGCGCGCATCTCCTCGCACCGGCCGGCGCGAGCGGCCTCGCGGCCGGGCTTGGGGGTGCCGAGGTCGCGCAGGTGCAGGTAGCCGATCCCCGCCTCGGCCAGGCTGGCGGCCAGCACGGTCTTGGAGAAGCCCGCCCGGCGCGAGGCCGCCACCGCCCGCACGTCGACCAGAAGCTCGATGCCCGCGCCCTGCAGTCGGCCGATCACGTCGGGAAGTGTCGCGGCCTCGTAGCCGATGGTGGCGAGCGGCGGCGTCAGAAGAAGGCCTGGATGCCGGTGATGGCGCGGCCGAGGATCAATCCGTGCACGTCGTAGGCGCCCTCGTAGGTGTTCACCGTCTCCAAGTTCTGGGCGTGGCGCATCACGTGGTATTCTTCCGAGATACCGTTGCCGCCGTGCATGTCCCGCGCGACACGGGCTATGTCGAGCGCCTTGCCGCAATTGTTGCGCTTCATGATGGAAATCATCTCCGGCGCCGCCTTGTGTTCATCGAACAGTCGGCCCAACCGCAAAGACCCTTGCAGCCCGAGCGCGATCTCGGTCTGCATGTTGGCGAGCTTGGTCTGCACCAGCTGGGTGGCGGCCAACGGGCGACCAAACTGCTTGCGATCCAGCGTGTACTGGCGTGAACGGCGCCAGCAGTCCTCCGCCGCGCCCATCACCCCCCAGCTGATGCCATAGCGGGCGCGGTTGAGGCAGCCGAACGGGCCGGCCAGGCCCGAGACGCCGGGGAGCAGCGCCTCTTCCCCCACCTCGACGCCGTCCATGACGATCTCGCCGGTGATCGAGGCGCGCAGCGAGAGCTTGCCCTTGATCGCCGGCGCCGAGAGGCCGATCATCCCCTTCTCCAGCACGAAGCCGCGGATGGCGCCGCCGTGCGCCTCGCTCTTGGCCCACACCACGAAGACGTCGGCGATCGGCGCGTTGGAGATCCAGGTCTTGGCGCCGTCCAGCTTGTAGCCACCGCCGGGCAATGGCGTCGCGCGCGTCTTCATGCCCGCGGGGTCCGAACCCGCGTCGGGCTCGGTCAGGCCGAAGCAGCCCACCCACTCGCCGGTGGCGAGCTTCGGCAGGTAGCGGCGGCGCTGGGCGTCCGAGCCGTAGGCGTGGATGGGGAACATCACGAGCGAGGACTGCACGCTCATCATCGAGCGGTAGCCGCTGTCGACCCGCTCCACCTCGCGCGCCACCAGGCCGTAGGCCACGTAGCCCGCGCCCGCCCCGCCGTATTCCTCGGGCACGGTGACGCCCAGCAGACCCAGCGCGCCCATCTCGTCGAAGATGGCGCGGTCGGTCTTCTCCTCGCGGTAGGCCTCGATCACCCGCGGCAGGAGCTTGTCCTGCGCATAGGCGTGGGCGGCGTCGCGGATCATGCGCTCGTCGTCGCTGAGCTGGTCGTCGAGCAGGAAGGGATCGTCCCAGGCGAAGGGACCCATGGCCCACTCGGGCTTGGCGCGTTGCTCGTGGATCATGCTCGTGGGCCTCCGTCTCCCTTCCCTACGCCCGCAGGCCCCGCGGCCCAACCCCGCGGTTCGCGCGGCGGATCGATGCGCGCCGGATAGTCCGGCGCAAAAGAGTCCGGCCGGACTGTCCGGTCGGAGCGGCGAACGCCTTGCGAGCACTGGGTTTGCAAACTGCGAACGCTCCGGACTCCCTCGCTGGACAGTCCGGCGGAGGCCCTGACCTCCACATCATCCTACCCCCGGCCGTCGGGAGGGGGATAAGTCGGGGCGCCGAGCCCTGAGGAGCCCACCCATGTCCCTGCCCTTCCGCCTCGTCGACGTATTCGGCCAGGCGCCCTTCAGCGGCAACGCCCTCGCCGTGGTGCACGACGCGGACGGCCTCGATTCCGAAACGATGCAGACCACCGCCCGCTGGCTCAACCTGTCGGAGACGGCATTCCTCCTGCGTCCCATCGATCCCGCCGCCGACTACCGCGTGCGCATCTTCACCCTCGAGCACGAGCTGCCCTTCGCCGGCCATCCGACGCTGGGCAGCGCCCACGCCTGGCTGGAGGCGGGCGGGCGCGCGGCGAGCGACGGCCAGGTCGTGCAGCAATGCGGCGCCGGCCTCGTCACCCTGCGCCGCACCGATGCGGGCCTCGCCTTCGCCGCTCCGCCGACGATACGCGAGGGCGCGCTTACGCCCGCCGAATTCACCGAGACGCTGGCCTTCACCGGCGTGGCGGCCGACGAGGTCGTCGAGGCGCGCTGGGTCGACAACGGGCCGGGCTGGCGCGCGCTCCTGCTCCGCTCGGCGCAGGCGGTGCTGTCGGCGCAGCCCGCGCGCGACAACGCGGCCGCCCTCAAGGTGGGCCTCGTCGGTCCTCATCCGCCGGGCGGCGAAGCGGCCTTCGAGCTGCGCGCCTTCTTCCCCGATGCGCAGGAGACCACGCTGGAAGACCCCGTCACCGGCAGCCTCAACGCCTCGGTGGCCCAGTGGCTGTTCGCAAGCGGTCGCACGCAGGGCCCGTACGTCGCCGCCCAAGGGACGCGCCTCGGGCGCACCGGCCGGGTCGCGGTCGAGCGCGACGGGGACGGCGCGGTGTGGATCGGCGGGCGCACGGTCACCCTCTTCGAGGGCGCGACGGGGGCCTGGACGGCGTAGCTCGCCCCTTCATCTCGTTATGCAGTTATGCTTTACAGCGCTTGCGGCGCGCTTGCCGTGCGGAGCGTCGCACATGATCCGTCGCAGCCTCGGCCTGGCCCTCGCCGGTCTTCTCGCCCTGGTCGCCGCGCCCGCGCAGGCGGCTGACGTACCGGTGGCGGTGGCGGCCAACTTCACCGAGCCGGCCAAGGAGATCGCCGCCGCCTTCCATGCAGCCACGGGCGACACGGCGGTGCTGAGCTTCGGCAGCTCGGGCCAATTCTATACCCAGATCAGCCACGGGGCGCCCTACCAGGTGTTCCTCTCCGCCGACGTGGAGCGGGCGCGCAAGGCCGAGGCCGACGGTTACGCCGCGCCCGGCTCGCGCTTCACCTACGCCACCGGAACGCTCGTGCTGTACTCCGCCACGCCGGGGCTGGTGGACGGTCGCGGCGAGGTGCTGAGGCACGCGGACCGCTTCGCCAAGCTCGCCATCGCCGACCCGGCCACCGCGCCATACGGCCAAGCGGCGGTCGAGACCCTGACCCGGCTCGGCGTATACGCGGCGCTGAAGCCCAGGCTGGTGCAGGGCGCCTCCATCACCCAGGCCTACCAGTTCGCCGCCACCGGCGCGGCGCAGCTGGGCTTCGTGGCGCTGAGCCAGGTGATCGCCACCCCCGGCGGCTCGCGCTGGGTGGTGCCCGAGCGGCTGCATGCGCCGATCGATCAGGGCGCGGTGCTGCTCAAGACCGGCGAGGCCAACCCCGCCGCCCGCAAATTCCTGGCGTTCCTGAAGGGCCCGCAGGCCAAGGCGATCATCCGCAAGTTCGGCTACGCGGTGCGCTGATCGGCGACGCCGTGCCGCTGAGCGTCGGGACCGCAGCGGTGGCGACGGAGTTCTCCTCGCCGCCGCAATCGCCTGGAAGACGCTCCGATGAAGCCGCACGTCACCTGCCACATGCTCGCGAGCGTCGACGGGCGCATCCTGACCAGCCGCTGGCGGCCCGAGGCCAACCGCGGCGGCGACCTGTTCGAGACGCTGCACCACAAGCTGGGCGGCGGCTCGTGGCTGGTGGGCCGCGTCACCGGCCAGGAGTTCGCCAAGGGGGGCGACGCCTACCCCGAGCGGTCGGGCGCAGCGCCGGAGCGCGCGAACCGGATCGTGAAACGCGACGCAGACGCCTACGCCGTAGTGCTCGATGGCGAGGGCAAGATCGCCTGGGGCAGGGCCGACATCGACGGCGACCCCATCGTGGTGCTGCTGACGCGGCGGGTGTCGAATGCACACCTGGCCGGGCTGAAGGCCGACGGCGTCTCCTGGATCTTCGTCGGCGAGCGCGAGATCGACCTCGCCGCGGCGCTGGAGGCGCTGAACCGCGAACTCGCAATCGAGCGGCTGATGCTGGAGGGCGGCGGCGGGGCCAACGGCGCGCTCCTGCGCGTGGGCCTGGTCGATGCGCTAAGCCTGGTGGTCTGCCCGGTGGTGGACGGCGCCCGCGGCGCGCCCAGCGTGTTCGACTCCGACGAGGCCCACGCGGGCGATGCGCCGCCTGTCGCCGGCATGACGCTGGAGAGCTGCGAGGTGCTGGACGGCGGCTTCGTCTGGCTGCGCTATCGGCTGGTCAATTCGTGACCCTCGCCTGCGATCGCGGCGCGGCCGATGGCGGGGTCGTCGGTGAAGAAGCCGTCCACGCCGGCGGCCAGATAGCGGCGGATCTCGCCTAGCGAGCCCTGCCGGTTGCGCACGGCCTCTCCCGCGCCATCCTTGAACTCGGCCGGCAGGAAGGTGTTCTCGGGGCGGAACGTCCAGGTGTGGACGAGGAGGCCGGCGGCGTGGGCGTCGACCACCAGCGGCGTGGGCGCGCCCAGCCGGCCGTCGGCGGCGAGCGGGATGATCGCCCGGGCGTTGGGGGCGACCACGTCGGCGTAGGTCGCCATCTCCTTCAGCCCGGCCGCCGATGTGAGGTCGCCCCAGGTGGCGCGGCCGTTCGCGGCGGCCACGTCGGCGGGGGGCTCGCCGGGCTCGCCGGTCAGCTGCATCAGCCGCAGGTTGGCGGGGCGGCCCAGCGTGCGGCGCAGCGCGCGCAGGTTCTCGGTCTCGAACGACTGGATCTCCAGCGGCGCGGTGCGGGCGTAGGGGTGGGCGGCGAGGGTCTCGAGGAAACGCCCCTCCAGCGACAGGCCCTGGGCGGCGAACCAGGTGGAGTGCTTGAGCTCGGGGACCATGCCGATCATGCGGCCGCGCGCGGCGCTCTCGGCGGCGATGAAGTCGAGGTATTCCTCGAAGGTGACGATCTGGAAGGCGCCGTCGTAGCGTGCGTTGTGCGGGCGGATCTTGGGCAGGCGCTCCTTGCAGCGCAGCGTCTTCAGCTCGGCCAGGGTGAAGTCGCTGGTGAACCAGCCGGTGACGGCGTGGCCGTCGATGGTCTTGGTGGTGCGCCGGCCCGCGAACTCCGGGTGGGCGGCCACGTCGGTGGTCTCGGTGATGTCCGGCTCGTGGCGCGCGACCAGCACGCCGTCCTTGGTGGCGCACAGGTCGGGCTCGACGTAGTCGGCGCCATCGGCGATGGCGCGGGCGTAGCTGGCCAGCGTGTGCTCGGGGAACCAGGCGCAGGCGCCGCGGTGGCCGAACACCTCGATCCTGCGCGGCCACTCCGCCCCGTGGGCCGCTCCGTGCGCCATGCCCGCCATCGCCGCCACAGCGCCGCCCGCGGCCAGGGCGCCGCGGCGGGTGAATGCGCCCATCAGAACTTGGCCGCCAGGGTCACGAAGGCCTCGCGCGGGGTGAGCGGAAAGGCCTGGTAGCCGCCCGAGGCGCCGGTGACCACGGCCGTGGAGACGCCGTTATCGTCGTTCAGGTTGATCACGTTCACGCTGACCTGCGCCGAACGCACATAGGGCACGTTCAGGGGCGGCAGCTGGTAGCTGGCCTCGAGCCCGAGCTGGAAAGTGCTCTTCACCGACAGATCGTTGAGGTAGGTGACGAAGCGCTCGCCCACGTAGTCGGCCGACAGCTGCGCCTCGAAGCGCCCGTAGGTGGCCGACAGGATGGTCTTGTTCAGCCAGTTGGGCGTCAGCGGAACCTGCTTGCCGGCGATCGGCACCGGCGTGGCCACCCCGCCCACGCTGGTGCTGTAGTCCTGATCATACTTTGATCTGTTGTACGAGACCGCATCGTAGACGTGTACATGACTGCCGAAGTTCAGCGTGGCGGCGAAATCCGCCCCGTCGGTTGTCACCCCGCCGACGTTCACCAGGATCGAAGCGCCGGGGTTGATGAAATTGTATGCTGCAATGTTGAACAGGCGGTTGGAGAAATCTACGTGATAATATTCGGCCTGGCCCTCGATAGAGATCAAGGGCCCGAGATTGAGTTCGCGACGCGAGCGCAGGCCGACCTCGTAGGTCCATGAGTGCTCAGGTTGCACGGTCTGCTTGAACAAATCGAAGGCGGCCTGGCTGCCCAGGCTCCAAGGTGAGGAGCCGTAGAAGTTGGAGCCGGCGCCATAGGGGACGAACTGGCGAAGGTTCTTCTGGATGTTAGCGAACACCTGCTCGTGGGTCGTCATATCCCATACCGCGCCGAATTGCGGCAGGAACCCCTCGTTGGAGACGATCGTGCCCGATGGGTAATTCGTAGGGTTGGTGTTGCTGGCGAGGTTCTTCTGCTGCACCAGCACCGTGCCCTTGGCGGTCTGCAGGCTGGACTTGAAGCCGGCCTGCAGCAGCAGGGTGGGCAGAATGCGCCACTGGTCCTGCAGATGCGCCTGCACGTCGTCGACGTCGAAGCGGAAGACGTACTGCTCGAAAACCGCGGGGCCGCTCGGAATGTCGTAGGGCGTCAGGTCGGTGTTGGCGGCCGAAAACGGGTACCAGACGCGGTGCTGGGTATCGCGGTCGTGCTCGTACCAGACGCCCGCCTCGATGGTGTGCTGGCCCAGGGTCCAGTTCAAGGTCGAGATGAGGCCGCCGCGGTTGATGCCATACTCGGTGGTGCGCACCTCGTAACCCGTGCCGCCGAACAGGTTGGAGATGTTGGCCAGCGAGCCCGCGCTGGTGGCGCTGCCGCCCACGATCAACTGCGGGAAGTATGTGGCGAACAGGGCCGGCAAGCCAGCGTTGTTGACCGGGCCGGCGACGATGCCGCGACCGAAGTTATTGTGATAGTAAATCTGATTCGACCACGTCATGCCCGGCCTGAGATTCCAGTCGTACTTGGCGTAGAGCAGGATGTCGTCGCGCTGGGCGGCGCTGAAGTAGTTGCTGAAGTTGTTGCCTAGCGCCACCGGCGGGGTGCCTGGCAGCGCGCCCGTCTTCAGGTAATCGAGGCCGCTCTGCAGGTCGGGGAAGAGATAGGGTCGCGTATAGGGCGTGAAGCCCTTGGCCACCGCGGTCTGCTGGTTGCCGAAGCCGGTGGCGTCCTCATTGGGCTCGATCTTGGTGTCGTAGTCGCCATACAGCGTCAGCTTGCCGTGCTCGCCCTCGTGCACGAACTTGGCGTTGACCTGATCGCCGCCCTGCTGGCCATCGAAGTCCCACGCGCGCTGGTCCTGGCGCACGAAGGAGACATAGGCGCGGTTGTTCGTGCCCGCGATATCGCCCGTGTCGATGCGCGCGTAGGTCCGATAGGTGTCGTAGCTGCCGAAGGTCTGGCGCACGTCCACGCCGAACGCCTTGGAGGGATCGCTCGAGAAGGTCTCTATGGCGCCGCCCAGGTTGGAGGTGGACGCCACGCCCAGCGAGCCCGCGCCTGAGGACAGCACCACGCTGGAGACGTTCTCGCTCGTCACCGCGCGCGAGGGCGAGAGGCCGTTGTAGTTGCCGTACTGCTGGTCGCCCAGCGGGATGGCGTCAATGGTGAAGCCCAGTTGCTGGGTCGAGAAGCCGTGCACGAACAGCGAGACGTTCTGCTCGTTGTTGCCCCACGGATCGGCCGTCTCGTACAGGACGCCCGGCAGCGTCTGGATCGCCTTCAGGGGGCTCACCCCGGGCAGGATTTTCTGGATCTCCTTGGACCCCAGCGCCACCGCCGAGCGGGTGGTGCGGCTGGCGGTGACCACCACCGCGCCCGTGTCGGCGGCGGCTTGGCGGGCGGCGCCACCCTCCGCGCCGCTCTGCGGCCGCGTCACGACCGGCGCGTCGGCGGCGGCCGGGGCCTCGGCGGCGTGGGCGGCGGTGGCGAGGGCGCCGAAGGCGACGGCCGCGAACAGGCGGCGCGCGAGGCGCGGCCGAGCTGAGGTGAGCATGCGAGAGACGTCCCCGTGACGGCGCGTGAGGCGTCTCGTCCGCGACGGCGCTTAGCTGGGGCGTGCGACGCGCTCGCTGCGCTTCCACCAAGCTTGCGTGGCGCCACGGCTGCAACTGCGTGACGTAGGCGAGCCTCAGCCGCCGGGGCGCAGCCCCAGGGTGCGCCCCGGCGCGCCCGCAGCGGTGGCGTAGGCATGGCCGTCCACCTCCTCGCGGTCGAGCACGGTGACGAAGCCGTTGGCCGCAGGCGTGGAGCGCAGGCGACGACGCGTCACGGCCGGGGCGGCTGCGCCCTTGGCCAGCGCCTCGCTCATCACCCGGCCCACCAGCTTGCCGTGGGCGGGCGTGTGCAGGCCCAGGATGCGCGCCACCGTCGGCGCCCAGTCGATATTGCCGACGGGCGCCGAGTCGATGAAGCGACGGCGAAAGTCGGGCCCCACCGCCGCCATCATGTTGCGCGTGTCTGCGCGGCTGAAGCTGCCGTGGATGCCCTGGCCCTGCTGCAGGTCGGTGTCGGCCACGTCCACCCCGCACACCAGTGCGTCGATGCAGCCGGTGGAGGCGCTCCTGAAGCTGACGATCAGATCGGGCCGCGGGGTGCGCGCCTCGCCCTCCAGTCCGATGGCGCTGAAGGGCAGGGCGCCGGCGACGGTTCCCAGCTTGTCGGCGGCGAACAGGGCGCCCGCGTAGTCCTGGCGCACGATGGCGTCGGCGATGCGCGGCGCCAGCGCGCGCCCGAGCGGGGTGAGGAGCCAGATCTCGTCAGACCCGCCGTTGGCGCCGATGGCGATGTCGGGATGCTGCGGGTCGCGGCCCAGGATGGCGCTGGCGTGGCGGGGGTGGCCCACGGCCGCGAAGTCGAGCCCGTTGGGCTCGGCCACCGGCAGGTTCAGCGCCCGGCCGAGGTCGAGCGCCAGGAAGCCCGGCGGCAGGAAGCCCGCCGGAACGTCGGGATAGCTCGCCTTGGCCGCGGGGCTCGTGCCGCTCTGTTTCGAGGTGGTGGAGAAGCCGTGGTCGGCGGTGACCACGACGTCGGTGGTCCTGTCGAGACCGAGCTTGCGCAGAGCGGCGCGCAGCTGGGCGAGGTCGCTGTCGGCGTTCTTGACCGCCGCGCGGGTGGTGGGGCCGTCGATTCCGGGCGTCAGGGTGTTGAGGCTGTCGCCCTGGTTATGCTGCGTGCCGTCGGGGTCGCGCGACCAGAACACCATGACGAAGGGTTTGTGCGCGTGGGCGAAGCGCGGCAGCAGCACCTCGGCGGCCACCCGCGCGAACCAGGTCTGCTGCTCGACGTTGGCCACCGCCACGCCCGGCGCGATGTCGTTGCCCGGATAGGCGTTGAGCCCGCGGTCGGGCGCGGCCGGGTCGAGGCCCGCCTTGACGATGGCGTTCCTGACGTCGTTGGCCAGCGGCAGGCCATCGGGCTGGCCGGTGGCGTCGTCGATGACGATGGTGGTGCGGCCGCCGCGTACGGTCACGTCCTGGATCGCCGTGGGGCCGAGTTTGCCGATGGCCGCTGTCTGGAAGCCGGCGGCGCGGGCGGCGGCCAGGAGCGAGGTCTCGCCCAGGTAGTTTCCGCCATAGCGCGTGTTCATCTCGCCCAGCGTCGGGTCGTCCTCCAGGAAGGGGACGAGCGAGAGGAAGGCGGCCTTCAGCGCGGGGGCGCCGGCGTAGATCGAGTTGGAGAAGTCGCCCGTGTCGCCCAGCCCGTGGCCGGTGGCGATGGCCGAGGCGTTGGGCGTGGTCAGCGTGGGGAACAGCGCGTGGCTGTCGGCGAAGTCGACGCCCTCGCGGCGCACCGCGCTCATGGCCGGTGCGTCGACCGGGTTGACCGCGCCGTAGCGCAGGCCGTCGGCCACGAAGATGATGACGTTGCGATGCGGATGGGCCGCGGCGAAGCCGATCCACGCCACGGCCACGAGCGCCACGGCCAGCGCCCCGATCGCCATCACCTTGCGCATGCGTGCAGTCCCTCGAGGCCGCGCGGGCGGACGGCCGCCTCTGTGTCGAAGATCGATGACGCCTGCATGACGCCCCCTCTGGCGAGGGCGCGATTGCCCGCGCTCCACGGCGGAGGTACCAGCGGCGTGACTGAACAACGATATCCTAGGGAGCTGCACCATGGCGCGCGAAGCGGTGATCGTATCCTACGCCCGGACGGGCCTGGCCAAGTCGGTGCGCGGCGGCTTCAACGACACCCACGGCGCAGCGCTCGCCGGCCACGCCATCCAGCACGCCATGAGCCGCGCCAGGCTCGACCCGGCCGAGGTCGAGGAGGCGGTGGTGGGCTGCGGCTATCCCGAGGGCGCCACGGGCCACAACATCGGGCGCGACGCGGCCATGTGGGCGGGCTGCCCGGTCTCGACCGCAGGCTCCACCGTCAACCGCTTCTGCTCCTCCGGCCTGAACGCCATCGCCATCGCCGCCAACGCGGTGCGCGCCGACGGGGTGGAGGTGGCGGTGGGCGCGGGCGTGGAGTCGATCTCGCTGGTGCAGTTCGGCGGCGGCGCCAACACCCACCGCTTCATCGACGACAAGCTGATGCAGACCCACCCGGCGCTCTACATGCCGATGATCGACACCGCCGACATCGTGGCCGAGCGCTACGGCGTGAGCCGCGAGGCGCAGGACGAATACAGCCTGCGCTCGCAGCAGCGCATGGCCGCGGCCCAGCGCGACGGCAAGTTCGCCGACGAGATCGTGCCGATGCCGAGCGTCATGAACGTGGTCGACAAGGCCACCGGCGAGACCTCGCGGCGCGAGGTGACGGTCGACCGCGACGAGTGCAACCGCCCCGACACCACGCTGGAGGCCCTGGCCTCGCTGAAGCCGGTGAAGGGCGAGGGCAAGACCGTCACCGCCGGCAACGCCTCCCAGCTGTCGGACGGAGGCGCCGCTGTGGTGATCATGGAGGCCAAGGCGACCGCGAAGCGCGGGCTCGAGCCGCTCGGCCGCTTCATGGGCTTCGCCGTGGCCGGCTGCGAGCCCGACGAGATGGGCATCGGGCCAGTGTTCGCGGTGCCGCGCCTTCTCGAACGCCATGGCCTCAAGGTCGGCGACATCGACCTGTGGGAGCTGAACGAGGCCTTCGCCAGCCAGTGCCTCTATGCGCGCGACCGGCTGGGGATCGACCCGGAAAAGTACAACGTCAACGGCGGCTCCATCGCCATCGGCCATCCCTACGGCATGACCGGCGCGCGCCTCACCGGCCACGTGCTGCTGGAGGGCCGCCGCCGCGGCGCCAAGCACGCGGTGGTCACCATGTGCGTGGGCGGCGGCATGGGCGCGGCGGGGCTGTTCGAGATCTACTGACCCGCCGCGAGCCTCAGGCGGCGGCGGCTGGCGTGATGTGCGGCATGCCCAGGTGCTGCAGGAAGTCGCTCTTGCCGAGCGAGACGCCGTTCGCCCGCAGCAGCGCGTAGACGGTGGTGGCGTGGAAGAACATGTTGGGCAGGGCGAACTTGGTCAGGAACTCGGCGCCCGTCCAGCGGTAGCCCGCGCCGCCGGGAAAGGTCATCTCGATCTGGCGATCCTCGGCCCCGTCGAAGGCGGCGGGATCGATGGCGGCGATCACCTGCTGCGTGCGGGCGATACGCGCCTTCAGCTCGGCGAAGCTGGTTTCGGTGTCCGGGAATGACGGGGCATCGGTGGCGGTCAAACGCGCGCAGGCGCGATTGACGATGTCGCAGGCGATCTGCACCTGTTTGGGCAGGGGATGCATGTCGGGCGCGAGCCGCGCCGTCATCAGCTTGGCCTCGTCGCCCCCCTGGGCGGTGGCCTTATCGAGCAGGGCGGCGATGTCGGACAGGGTGGCGTCGAACACCGGGACGGCGGCGTCGTACAGACGGAAGGGCATGGAAGGCTCCGGGCGGCTGAAACGCCATCTCGCGGCGCGCCCACCTTTTGTCCAGCGTCACCGCGGTCAGGCAGCGAACGTATGCACCGCCAGCACGCCCGCCACGCTGGCGATCCCCGTCGCGACGGCGCCCCAGACCATGTCGGCGACGGTGACCTTCACCGACCACGTTCGCATCGTCGCGGCGCACGTCAGATCGTAGGTTCCATAAGCGATGAAGCCGAGCACGGCGCCGTTGAGCAGGCCATGCGGCCACGTCGAGTCGCGCGCGGGCAGCACGACGAGCCACACGAGCCCCGCAACGTACAGCAGGTAGAAGACCACAGCCGGCGCCAGTCTCGGCTTCTCGGCCAACAGCGAGCCGATTTCGGGCTTGTATAAACGCGGTCCGGCCAAGCTCAGCCAGCCGCCCTCCAATACGAGGAAGGCTGCGAGGGTGGCCACGTAGGCGATCAGGGGAGCGGGCATGGGGCGATCCAAAAAGACGTGGAGCGTCAACGCACTAGCTGGCCATCTGGCGCCAACGTCGGGCGGGAACCGTGGGGTGAAGCCTTCGTTGGAGCGGTCCACCCGGAGTTCGCCATGGCCGCCGCCCACACTGCGCTCGAAGTCTACGTCGCCGCGCTGAAGAACGCCCATGCCATGTGTGCGGAAGCACGTACCGTCTATGCTCGGCAAGCCGACCACGCGGGAGACTATCCTCAGATCGGCCAGCGACTCGATCAGCAGGCGCGGGTCGTCGCGCAGCACATGCACAGCATCGAGCAAGCTCTCGCCGCACTCGACGAGACCCCGTCCAAGCTCAAGGACATGGTGACCTCGACGATCGGCGCCGTTGCGGAGCTGGGACATGCCGTGACCGGAGACACGGTGATGAAGGACTATTTCGTGGCGGCCAGCTTCGCCGGTTTGAGCCATGTGGCGTTCCGCTCCCTCAAGACCAGCGCGGAGCTCGCTGGGCAGGCCCGGAACGCCGAGGCCATCGACCGGGCGATCGAGGACACGGAGACGTTCGGCCGCTGGATCTACGAGAAGGTCGACCAACTCACCCGCGACTACACCGCGCGGGTCGGACGCGGAGACGAAGCGGCGCCGACCTGAGCGGCGGCCGTGCCCATCTCCCTCGCCCGCATCGCCGCGCAGACTGCGCTGGCGACCGTCGCCTCGAGCGTGGCCCTGCTCGTCCTGGCCGGTCGCGAGCGCAAGGGCGCTCTCCAGCCGCTGAACGCCACCAGCCATTGGCTCAATGGGCGGGCGGCGGCGTCCGGTCCGCGCCTGGGGTGGCGCACGACCGGTGTCGGCTTCGCCACACACCTCGCCGCGACGGGCTTCTGGGCGGCGATCTACGAGACCTGGCTCGGTCGGGGGCGGCGGCGGCCCGTCGACGTGGTCGGGAAGGCCGCCGCCATGGCGGGGCTCTCCGTCTTGGTGGATTACACCATCACCCCGAAACGCTTCACGCCCGGATGGGAGTCCGTGCTGTCTCCCCGCGCGATGGCGGTCACCTACTTGGCTTTGGGCGGCGGATTGGCGGCGGGCGGGTGGACGCGACGCGCCGCCGCCGCCGCCGCCGCCGACCGGGCTACGTAAGCCTCAGGTCGGCCTCGCCAGCTTCCGCACCTAGGCGTTCCGCGCCATAAGCCGATCGCCTGCGCCCGCCGGCGGCGCGTCACCTGCACGAGACCCATGGACATCTCCAAGATCCCCACCGGCAAGGCGCCGCCGCACGACGTCTATGCGGTGATCGAGATCCCCCAGGGCGGCGAGCCTGTAAAGTACGAGCTGGACAAAGACTCCGGCGCGATCTTCGTCGACCGCTTCCTGCACACGGCCATGTTCTACCCCGCCAATTACGGCTTCATTCCCCACACCCTCGCCGACGACGGCGACCCCATGGACATCATGGTGGTCAGCATGACTCCGGTGGTGCCGGGCGCGGTGATCCGGGCCCGGCCCGTCGGCGTGTTGCGCATGACCGACGAGGCTGGCGGCGACGAAAAGGTGCTGGCGGTGCCCGTGGACAAGCTCCACCCCTCCTACAGCCACGTGAAGAACTGGACCGACCTGCCCGAGACGCTGACCGCCCAGATCGGCCACTTCTTCCAGCACTACAAGGACCTGGAGAAGGGCAAGGAAGTGCACATCTCCGGCTGGGGGGACGCCGCCGAGGCCGAGCAGGTGATCATGGACTCGATCGAGCGCTTCAAGGCCTCGGCCGAGGGCGAAAAGTATCCGAGGCTGGGCGAGGCTGGCGAAGGCGCCGCCTGATCGACAGAACCGCAGGGCTACACGCCCTGCGGTTCTGGCTTCGATCAGAAGTGGATGCGGCTCTCGAGCTCGTCCGCGCGCGACGCCGTCTTCATGACCACGCAACCGTCGTCGATGGTCTCGCTGTTGATCTTGCAGCTGTAGTCGCGCTCTTTGATCCAGGCCCGCTCCTGGGTTCGCAGAGCGGCCTTCGCGGCCGGATCGTGGCTCATCTGGCCCATCATCTGCTGGTAGGCCTTGTTCAGGCGATCATCCTGCTTGCCGACTTCAGCCTGGCTGCACACGCCGCGCTGCACGATGCTGGACCCGGCGCGCGCGTAGCAGGTCATGAATTTGGCCGAGAGATTCGGTGAATCCTGCGCCATGGCGGGAGCCGCCGCGGCGGCGGCGACGAGGGCGAGGGCGGCGAAGGCCGGGCGGATCATCGGGGTGTCTCCTTTACGCGGCCGCAGGCGGCGCGATGCGGCCGGCACAAGGCGCCGACTCAGCCGCCTTGCCAAGCTGAGATCAAGCGCCGCCCTGACGAAGTCGCTCGGCGCTTCCCACATGGCTGCGCATGACCGAGCGCCCGACCCTAGACCCAGAGCGCGACCGCCTCTCCGGCCGCGTGCGCCGTTTCGCACAGGTGGGGGCCGGGGTGGGGCGTGCGGGCGTGGCTTTCGGGGCCAACCGGCTGTTCGCGGGCGGCGACGCCGACGCGCGCAACGCCCGCGCCATCAAGGAGGCGCTGGGCGGCCTCAAGGGGCCCCTGATGAAGGCGGCGCAGATGTTCGCCACCGTGCCCGATCTCCTGCCGCCCGAGATGGCCGAGGAGCTGGCGCAGCTGCAGGCCAATGCGCCCGCCATGGGCCGCGGCTTCGTGCGCCGCCGCATGGCCGCCGAACTCGGTCCCAATTGGGAGACCCGCTATGCGAGCTTCGAGCCGGACGCCGCGCATGCCGCGAGCCTCGGCCAGGTGCACCGCGCCACCGCGCTGGATGGCCGCAAGCTGGCGGTGAAGCTGCAGTATCCCGAGATGCAGTCGGCGGTGGAGAGCGACCTGGGCCAGTTGCGCACGCTGCTGGGGCTGATGAGCCGGATGGAGAAGTCCATCGACGGCTCACAAGCGCTGGCCGAGATCGGCGACCGACTGCGCGAGGAGCTTGATTACGAGCGCGAGGCCCGCGCCATGCGCCTCTATCGCAACTTCTTCTCCGGCCGCGACGACATCGTCACCCCCGAGCCCATGGAAGATCTCTGCACGCGCCGTCTTCTCACCATGAGCTGGCTCGACGGCTCGGGACTGCTCACCTTCAAGAACGCTTCGCTTGAGGTGCGCAATCGCGTCGCCACCCTGCTGTTCGACGCCTGGTGGCGGCCGATGACCTCCATCGGGGTGATCCACGGCGACCCGCACCTGGGCAACTACTCGCTGACGCCGGGGGCCGAGCAGCTGAACCTGCTCGATTTCGGCTGCATCCGCATCTTCCCCCCGCGCTTCGTGGCCGGCGTGGTGCGCCTCTACCGCGCTCTACACGTGGACGACCGCGACGAGCAGCGGGGCGCCTACGCCGCCTGGGGCTTCTCCGAGCTGTCCGACCCCTTGCTCGACACGTTGAACCTGTGGGCGCGCTTCATCTACGGACCCATTCTGGACGACCGCACCCGCACCGTGGCCAACGGCACCGCGCCCGGCGAGTACGGCCGGCGCGAGGCCTTCCGCGTGCGCCAGCAGCTCAAGGAGCTAGGCCCCGTCACCATCCCGCGCGAGTTCGTCTTCATGGACCGTGCGGCGATTGGCCTGGGCGCCGCCTTCTTGCACCTCGGCGCTGAGCTCAACTGGTTCCAGCTGTTCGAGCAGTCGCTGGAGGGTTTCTCAGAAGAGGCCGTGGCGCAGCGGCAGGCGAATGCCCTGGCCGAGGTGAAGTTGGCTTCTTCAATCCCGCCTGACGCCCGGCCTTGAACCTGATCCAATGGGAGGCGCTGGAGCGGGTCTCTCGATGGGCTTACGCGTTAACCGATGAGCACTCCGATGGAGGAAACGGCGAATTACGTTCGAGTGTCGCATTGACCCTCAGTGCGATGCTTGAACTCGTCTAGCCCAAGGCACTCGATGGATTGAAGCCGCCATTTGGCGCCAACTTTTGCGAAACCTAAGTTGCTCAGCTCAAAAAACCTCAATGTTTCTGGCTTGACGTTCGGCGTTATACTGATTGTCTGGGCGAGGGGGGAAGCGCCGTCTAAGGGACACCGGAGTTCTGCGGTAAAAAACTTCGTAAAACCAGCGCTTCCGACATGCCCCAGCGTGGCTCCGTCGGAGACGATCTTCAGCGGGAGCACCGTCATACCCTTCAAGGCGGCGACGTCGTTGCGCAGAACGGCGGCCCTGAAAGAGGACCAGAACGCCTGCACTTCGATGCGCGTCGCGGCCGTGGGCGGCGGCTCCAGAGCGGCTGCGGGGCTTGCGACACCCGCCAGAGCGCCCAAGAGCGCTCCAGCGACGAAGTGCGAGCGTCGGCTGCTACCTCGACCACCCATAGCTGGTCGATCTGAACGCAAACTTTCCAGCATGCCCAAGGAGCAGCCGGTATTCTTTTACGACGTGAGCAATGTGTTCAGTTTATCTGCGACCAAGTTGATACAGTGTATTTTCAACTTTATGCTGGGAAAAAGGTGACATAAATTCCTTCTTATGTCCAATCTACTGCCCCTATGCATCCTGGTCGCCGCTTTGTCGGCTCGATTATCCACCGGCGGAAGTCATGCGCCCAGGCGCTGTTGTCCCCCGTCATACCCGCATGTAGCAGGCGCCAGTTGACGAAGACGGCGCACTAGGAGTCGCTGGCTCCCTCGGTGACGTGGTGTGACGTGGTGTGGAAATGCTCGCGGGTGCGCCGATCGCCGTCCGCCGTCCGCCGTATGGGCGACAGTCTAGTGCAGGTCGTACTCGGCCACAACGATCTTGTACTGTAGCGGTTCAGCCGCGATGTCCGGCAGGTCCGCCTAGCTCCGTTCGGAAGGCGTCAACGGATGGACCGGAGCGAGCGGGGCGAGCGGCGCGGGAGCGGGGGTCATTGGCCCGGCGACAGCTGCCGCGCCGGGGCTCGGCCCGAGGGAAGCCGATGAGCGTTGGGCTCTTCACCCTGCCATTTTGCGCCCGCATGGGCTAAGAGCGCCGCCCCATGAGCACGCCCTCCGCCCTCCTGCAGGTGATGATCGCCGCCGCCCGCAAGGCGGGGCGCCGCCTCGTGCGCGACTTCGGCGAGGTGCAGGAGCTGCAGGTCTCCAAGAAGGGGCCGTCCGACTTCGTCTCGGCCGCCGACCTCAAGGCCGAGGAGACGCTGTTCGAGGAGCTGGCCAAGGTCCGCCCCGGCTACGGCTTCCTAGGCGAGGAGCGCGGCATGGTGGAGGGCACCGACAAGACCCATCGCTGGATCGTCGACCCGCTCGACGGCACCACCAACTTCCTGCACGGCCTGGCCAGCTGGGCGGTGAACCTCGCGCTGGAGCGCGAGGGCGCGGTGGTGGCCGCGGTCACCTACGCCCCGGCGCTGGACGAGATGTTCTGGGCCGAAAAGGGCCGCGGGGCCTTTATCAACCAGGAGAAGCGCCTGCGCGTATCGGGCCGCAAGCGCTTCGACGACTGCCTGTTCGCCACGGGCATCCCCTTTCAGGGCAAGCCGGGGCTGACGCCCTTCCTCAAGGAGCTGCACCAGATCGCGCCGCGGGTTGCGGGGGTGCGCCGGTTCGGCTCGGCGGCGCTCGACATGGCCTACGTCGCCGCCGGCCGCTTCGACGGCTACTGGGAGCGCGACGTGAAGCCTTGGGACATCGCCGCCGGCGGCCTCATCGTGCTGGAGGCCGGCGGCCAGGTCAGCGACATCGACGGCGGCGCCTTCACCCCCGAGGGCGGCTCGGCGCTGGTGGCCAATTCAGACCTCCACCCCCAGCTCCTAGAGCGCATTCGCGCCGCCGCCTGAGGTCTGCGTGGTGATGAGGGTGGGCGCGATCTCCCCCGCTCCGAGCCGCGCTGCGGTGCGCAACGCCGGCTCGGCGCTTGCGCCATCACCCAGAGCCAGGCTGGCCGCGCCGAAGCGTTCGAAGCCGAGCGGATGCCAGGGGGCCAGGGCGCAGCAGCGGGCGAAGAGGTCGCGCGCCTCGGCCAGCCGGCCCGCCTGTTGCAGCGCAAGGCCCAGGTGGAAGGCGAAGGCCCAGCGCGCCGGCTCCGCGGCCAGCGCCGCGGCGAAGGCTTCGGCCGCGCCGCCGGGGTTTGCGCTCAGCATCCGCGCCCGGCCCAGGGTGAACAGCCGGTCCGGCGTGCACTCATGCTGGATGGCGTCCGAGGCGCGTTCCAGCGCCCCGGCGGCGTCGCCCGACCCAAGCCGCAGGCGCGCCTGCGCGTCGGCGGCATGGGCCTGGGCGTCACCACCGGGATCGGGCCACCATTCGCGCCAGGTCGTCGGTCCCCAGTCGACGACCCCGAAAGGCAGGGTCCGCTCGGCCCGCTCCAGGATCACCACGTCGGGTCGCTCGTCGTAGAGCATCTCCGGGAAGAAGCGCTCGCGGGCCCCCACCATCACCGTGCGGCGGAAGCTCTCCACCAGAAGCGGCCCCATGGCGGTGGCGAAGCTGTCGCGGACGACCACGCAGGTGGGAAGCGAGGCGTCGTCGATCTCGAACACCTTCAGCGCCGCGCGGCGCTCGTCGAAGCGGTCGAGCACCACCCGAGCGCGGGGCGCGATCACCTCGGCCTGAGGCGCGGCGGCTCGCCGCGGCGGATCGAAGATCCAGCCGAGGTCGCCCGTCTCCTCGCGCCAGACGTAGCGCACCTCGTCGGCGCCGAGGACGCGGGCTCCCTGGCCGACGCGCTCCATCACCATGCGGTAGGCGGCGTAGGCTCCAAAGCTGGTCCAATGGCTGTCGTTGCGCTTGAAGACCTCCACAGGCCCGCGCGCGCCCTTCAGCGCCTCGCGCGGGTGTATCAGCTCGAGGCCGGGCGTGTCCGCGAACAGCTCGACGAAACGGTCGGCCAGGGAAGGTGTGGCGAAGTCCATCCCCTCCGGCAGGTCGTCGGCGTGCAGCGCATGGGCATCGGGCGCGAGCACCATGCACAGGCGCGCGCCGACGTCCTGCGCCGCATCGATCCAGCGGCGGACGGAGGCGCGCCACGTGCGCTCCAGCTGGGCGACGTCGTCCCAGGGTTGGCCGTAGAGGGCGCGGGCGTCGAAGCCTTGCGCCCGGGCGAGGAACAGGCGCGTGGGGTCGCGACCCTCGACCACCTCCTCCACGACGCCTTCGAGCCTTTCGGCGTGGGTCATGCGGCGCTCCTGTCGATGACGGCGGCCTCTGCTTTGCCGTCGGGCGTGGATCCGAGGGCGAGGGCGATCTCGCCGACGCAGCGCGCGGCTGCGACACGCTCGTCCACCTCGCGGCGGGAGATGCGCTCCAGCCGCAGCATGAGGATCGTGTGCCCAAGGCTGTCCCAGCCGCCGACATCGCCCGGCCCGAGGCTGTCGTGAACCGCGGCGGCCGGGATGCCGAAACACTGCTCCACCGCCAGCGCGACCGCATCGCGCGGCGAGAGTGGAGCAGGATCGGGCGCGGAGATTTGCGGCTCGGCGACCTCGAAAGCCTCGGCCGCCTCGGGCGGCGCAATCAGGTGTGCGGCCGGGTCCGCCTCGGCGTCATGGCCGCGACCTATGGCGTCCACCACCGGGTCGACCCGGTCGGCGGCGGCTTCGAGCGCGAGCCCGGTGGAGTCGGCCAGGGCCACCAGCCGCCGACGCGGCGCCAGGCCCTCGATCCGTCGACGCCACCAGGCTTGCGGAGGGGCATGCGCCGCGGCGGCGCCGTCCGGGCCGGGAGAGGCCGCCTCCGGCCGGGGTGCGGCGGCGCTCGCCGCCTCCCCAGCCGCATCGTGCGCCCTGAGGCGATTAAGGTTCTCCATGCGGCTCATCTTGCCGCTGGTGGACTTCACCACCCAGCCGGGCGGCCCGAACGCCACGCGCCGCACATGCAGGCCCAACGCCGCCTCGAGCCGCTCGCGCACCGCGCGGGCGAGGTCGGCCTCGGCCTCGGGCGTGAGGGCGGGGTCCTGCGCTTCGGCCATGATCACGCACTCCTCGGCGCCCGCCGCCTCGTCGACGACGCCCACCGCCGCCGCCCTGCCGGGCTTCACGCCGGGCACTGCGCCGGCGATCGCCTCGATGTCGCCGGCGTAGAGGTTGCGGCCGTGGACGATCAGCATCTCCTTGCGGCGGCCGCACACGTAGAGTTCGCCCTCGTGAAGGAAGCCGATGTCGCCCGAACGCAGCCAGCCGTCGGCGCTCAGGCTGTCGGCGTCGAGCTCGGGGGCGGCGTGATAGCCGGCGAAGAGGGTGCGCGAGCGCAGCAGGATCTCGCCCGTCCCCGCCTCGTCCTCGGCCACACCCTCGATGCGCACGCGCACGCCGGGCAGCGGCGTCCCGCAGGAGAGGAAGGCCCGCGCCGGCGCAGGGCCGTCGGCCACCGGCGCCACCACGCCCCTGCGCTCGAGGCTGTCGGGGTCGACGCGCAGCACGCGCGGGGGCTGGCCGGGCGGCGTCTGGGTCGCGGCGAACACCACCTCGGCCATGCCGTAGGAGGTCGCCAGCGCGCCGGCCGAGAGGCCGCAGTCGCCGAAGGCGGCCATGAAGGCGCGCATCGTCTCCGGGCGGCATGGCTCCGAGCAGCTGATGAGCGCGCGCACGCTCGTGAGGTCGAAGCGCTCGGCCGGGTCGCGGGCGCGGGCCATGTGGGCGAAGGCGAAGTTGGGCGCCCAGCTCGCCGTGGCGCGGTGGCGCTCGACCAGCCGCAGGATCGAGCACGGGTCGGCGGTCCAGGCGAAAGGGTCGATCGTCACCACGCTCGCGCCCAGCACCAGCGGCATGAGGAAGCCGGTGACGAGCCCCATGTCGTGATAGAGCGGCAGCCAGCTCGCCACGATGTCGGCCTCGCCGAGCTCCAGCCGGCGCGACAACATGTCGACGTGGGCGCCGATGTGGGCGTGGGTCAGCACCACGCCCTTCTTCAGCCCGGTGGTGCCCGAGCTATGCTGCAGGAGCGCTGCGAGGCCCGCGGCGAGCGGGGCGTCCGCCTCCGGCGACGCGGCGGGCGAGGCGACGGTGACGAGCGGCGCGCCTGCGTCTTGCGCCAGCGCCGCCAGCGCTTCGGCGTGAACCTCGGGCGCGATCACCGCCGCCGGGCGGATGCGCGCGAACAGGGCGCGGTGGGCGGCCCAGTGCAGTTGCGGGTCCTGCTTGGACGACGGCGGGGCGAGGATCGTCGGCAGGAGGCCCGCGCGCATTGCGCCCAGGACCGCTGGATAGACGTCCAGCGCATGCGCCAGCACGATCGCCACCGTGCGCGCCCCCTCCGCGAGGGGCGCGGCGCGCAGCCGCGCGGCCCAGGTGAGCGAGCGGGCGTGCAATTCACCATAGGTGAGCACCCGAAAGCCGTCGCCCTCGCTCAGCACCACGAAGGGCTTGTGCGCCCGGGCTCGCGCGTGGCGGTTGAGGTGGTCCACCAGGGTGAGGTCGGCCGGGTTCATGTCAGCGCCTGTGCGGGCGGTGGGCGACGAATCGCCGTTCACCAAACGTAGAGAGGTTGATCACAAAAACACAACCACAGGTTTAACACGGATTCGATCTGCGATGCCCGTCGCCGCCCTCGCCCCGCACCCCGAAGCGGAAGACGAAGCGGCCGCGCAGGCGCGCGGCCGCTTCGCCCTTGGTTTCGAGCCGACCGTATTCATGGAGGCGCTGCGCGAAACGTATCCGGAGTTCGCCCGGGCGCCGCCGCACGATCCGCTGGCGCTCTACCTGTCGCAGCCCGACTTCGCCCGGCTGAACGCCAACGCCCTGTTCGACGAGGCGTGGTACCGGCGCGCCCACCCGGACGTGGCGCAGGCGATCGCCGAGGGGCGCGTCGTCTCCGGCCTGTTCCATTGGCTCACGCTGGGGGCGGCCGAGGGACGCTTCCCCTCCTACGCGGTGCAGGCGCGCGCCGCCCTGCGCGGCCAGCCGGGCCCCGCCCCTGACGCGGACGGCTTCGACGCGGGCGCCTATCTCGCCGCCAACGCCGAGGCGCGGCTGCACCTGCGCCACTTCCGCCACCTGGACGCCCACGCCTACGCCGCGGGCCTCGGCCGCTGGCTCGACCCGCTCGCGCCGGCCCCCGTGGTCGTCGAGGTCGCCGCCGAGCAGACGGGCGAGCCGCTCCTCACGCCGGTGCTGGCGCTGATCAAGGCCGAGTTCGACGAGGACTGGTACTTCGCCGAATACCTCGCCGCCGACCCGAGCGCTAAAGGCTGGGTCGATCCCTGGGGGCACTATGTGCGCCGAGGCATGCACGAGGGCTGCTCGCCCAACGCGCGCTTCTGCGAGGGCTGGTACCTGGCCTTCCACGCCGATGTGCGCGAGGCCGTGCGGGAGGGTCGGCTCGCCTGCGGCTTCCACCACTGGCTGGTCAGCGGCCGCGAGGAGGGGCGCAGCCCGCGTTTCGCGCTGGCGTCGGCTCTGGAGGCGGCCATTCCCGGCGTCACAGCGCCTGCGCTGATGGAGCGTGCGCAGGCGTTGGGCGAGCGTCTGGCGCCGATGCCGTGCACGGTCGTGGCCGGGCGCCCGCGCACCCTTTGGGTGGTGATGCCGCGGCTGAACCCGGACATCAGTTTCGGCGGCTACCGCGCCCTGTTCGAATTGTTGGCGGCGCTGCGCCCCTGGGCCGAGCGGCGCAACCTGCGGCTCTCGGTGCTGACGCTGGAGGAGCACCGCGCCAACCCCGACTACTTCCTGTGGCGCACCGCCAACCCGCGCCTGCGCCGCGCCTTCTGCGGCCTGGATATCCGCGCCCGCCACGAAGTCGACCGGCTGGAGATCGGGCCCCAGGACCGCTTCCTAGCCTACTCCTCTTGGGACGTGATCTTCGCCTCGCCCCTCGCCGCCCTGACCGACGAGCCGCGAGTGATCAGCCTGGTGCAGGAGTACGAGCCCATCTTCCACGACTACGGCGCGGTGCGCGCCGTGAGCGACTGGGCCCTCCAGCTGCCGAGCTACCCCATCTTCAATAGCTCGGCGCTGCGCGACTTCTTCGCCGCGGAGGACTTGGGCCTGTTTCGCGCCAAGGCTCACGCGCAGGCGGGCTGCGACTACGCCACCTTCGAGCACGTGGTGGCGCGCCTTCCCCAACAGAGCGCCGCCGACATGCGCGCACGGCGCACGCGCCACTGCGCCATCTACGCGCGCCCGGAGGGGCACGCGGCGCGCAACCTCTACGAACTGGTCGAGCTGGCGCTGAAGGCGCTGTGCAGCCGGGGAGCCTTTGATGCGCGCTGGAGCTTCACCGGTCTGGGCTGCCTCGCGCCCGCGCCGCCCGTCGACCTAGGCGGCGGCCACCGGCTCGTCTTCGCCCCCAAGCTCGGCGAGACGGAGTACGGGAACCTGGTGCGCCAGCTCGATCTGGGGATCAGCCTGATGTACGCGCCGCACCCCAGCGTCATGCCCTTCGAGTTCGCCACCACGGGCGCGCTGGTGGTGACCAACACCTTCTCCAACCGTCCGGCGGCGTGGTTCGAGCGCGTCTCGCGCAACATCGTGGCGGGCGAGCCCACCGTGCCCGGCGTGGTCGCCGCCATCGAGGGGGCTCTGGCGCGCATGGACGATGTCGACGCGCGCGCCGCCAACGCCTACGCGCCCCCCATCGCCGACTGGCCCCAGGTGTTCGACGCCGCCTTCCTGGACGACACGGTCGGGCGCCTGCTGTAGCTCCCCTCCCCCATCAGGTGGGAAGGGAGTCCTCGACGAGCACCAGCGCTCGCCCCGCCACGTCCACCTCGGGCACGGCTTCGCGGGTGAAGGGGATCAGCCGGCTGCGGCCCCCGTCGCCAGGGTCCAGCTCCAGGATGTCACCCGCGCCGTGGTTGAACACCGCCTTGATGCGGCCGAGCGGCGCGCCATCGGGATCGCGCGCCTCCATGCCGATCAGGTCGTGCAGGTAGAACTCGTCCTCCTCCGGCGCCGGCAGGGCGTCTCGGGGAACGTGCAGCTTGAGGCCGCGCAACGCATCGGCCGCCTCCTTGCTGTCGACGCCGACGGCGCGGACGATCAGCTCGGGCGACTTGGCCGCTCGACCGCCGCTCAGCTCCAGCACGGGCGCTCCATGATCGTCGAGCAGGGAACCGTAGCCGAGGAGCGTGGCGGGCTCCTCAGTATAGCTCGTGATCCGCACCTCGCCGCGGACGCCGAAGGCGCCCGCCACGCGGCCGACGAGGACGAGCCCCGCCGGCCGCTCAGGCGCTGTCCCGTTCGGGCTCACGCCTCGACGGCTGTCTCTTCCTTGGCGGCGGCCTCGCCCGAGGCGGCCTCCTCCGGCGCCTCGACGGCGGGGGCGGCTTCAGGAGTGGGCGCCTCCTCGGCGGCCGGCGCCTCTTCGACCGCGGGCTCCTCGGCGGGCGGGTTGGCGGCGCGCTCGGCGGCGGCGGCGTCCGCCTCCGCCTTGGCGTTGGCTTCGGCTTCCTTGCGGTCGGCTTCGCGCTGCGCCTTCTCGGCGACGCGCTCCTGCGCCTTCTTGCCGGGCTCGCCCTTCTTGGGGTTGTCACCGTGCTCCCACTTCACCAGCCCCTCGGCCGATAGGAAGCGCGCCACCCGGTCGGTGGGCTGGGCGCCCTTGCCCAACCACTCCTGGATGCGGTCCAGCTTCAGGCGCAGCCGCTCTGGGCTGTCCTTGGCCACCAGCGGGTTGAAGGTGCCCACCTGCTCGATGAACTTGCCGTCGCGCGCCGCATGGCTGTCGGCGACGACGATGTAGTAGTAGGGGCGCTTCTTGGCGCCGCCTCGGGAAAGTCGGATCTTCAGCATTGCTTGTCTCTTCTGTCCTTGAGGTCTGTGTTATTTCTTCTTGAACGGCGAACCGCCGCCGAGGCCGGCGAGCGAACCGAGCTTTCCAAGATCGAGGCCGGGGGGAAGGGCGGGGCCCTCTCCCGGCGCGCCGGGAGGCTTGCCGCCGCCCAGCGCCTTGAGCCGCGCGAGGTCGGCCGCGCCGCCCCCCATGCCGCCGCCCGGCGGGGTGAAGCCCTTGGGCAGCCCCGGCATGCCGCCGCCACCGCCGCCACCCATGCCGCCGAGCGCCGCGGCCATCTTCATCATGCCCTTGCCGCCGTCGCGACTCATGGCCTTGAACATGTCGGCCATCTGGCGGTGCTGCTTGAGGAGGCGGTTCACCTCCGACACCTCCACCCCCGAGCCCGACGCGATGCGGCGCTTGCGCGAGGCGTTGAGCACGTCGGGCTTCTTGCGCTCGGAAGGCGTCATCGACGAGATGATCGCTCCCTGGCGCGCAAACATCTTGTCGCCGGCCTCGCCGCCCATGCCGCTCTCGGCCAGCTGCTTCTTCATCCCGCGCACGCCGGGCAGCATGCCCATGATGCCGCCGACGCCGCCCAGCTTCTTCATCTGCTGCAGCTGCTCGGCCAGGTCATCGAGGTCGAACTGGCCCTTGGCCAGCTTCTTCCCCATGCGCTCGGCCTTGGCGTGGTCGATCTCGGCCGAGGCCTTCTCGACCAGCGCCACGATGTCGCCCGCGCCCAGGATGCGGCCGGCCACGCGGCGCGCGTCGAACACCTCCAGCGCGTCGATCTTCTCGCCCGCGCCCAGGAACTTGATCGGCAGGCCGGTGACATGGCGCATGGAAAGCGCTGCGCCGCCGCGGCTGTCGCCGTCGGTGCGGGTGAGCACGAGGCCGGTCAGCGGCAGGCGCTCGTGGAAGGCCTTGGCGGTCTTCACCGCGTCCTGGCCGGTCAGGGCGTCGGCCACCAGCAGGGTCTCGGTGGGGGAGCTGATGCGGGCGATCTCGGCCGCCTCGCTCATCATCGCCTCGTCCAGCGTGGTGCGTCCTGCGGTGTCGAGGATCACAACGTCGTAGCCGCCGAGCCTGCCGGCCTGCAGGGCGCGGCGCGCGATGTCGGGCGCGCTCTGCCCGGCCACGATGGGCAGCACGTCGACCTCGGCCTGCTTGCCCAGCGTCGCCAGCTGCTCCATCGCCGCCGGTCGCCGCGTGTCGAGCGAGGCCATCAAGACCTTCTTGCGCTCGACCTTGGAGAGCCGCACCGCCAGCTTGGCCGAAGTGGTGGTCTTGCCCGACCCCTGCAGGCCGCTCATCAGGATCACGCTGGGCGGGGTGACCTCCAGCTGCAGGCCGACCGGCTCCTCGCCGCCCAGCATGTCGACCAGCCCGTCGTGGACGATCTTCACCACCTGCTCGGACGGCTTGACCGCCTTGATCACCGCCTCGCCCGTGGCCTCGACACGGGCCTTGGCGACGAACTCCTTGACCACCGGCAGCGCCACGTCGGCGTCGAGCAGCGCCAGGCGCACCTCGCGCAGCGCCTCGTCCACATCGGCGGCCGACAGCACGCCGCGACCGGTCAGCCGGTCGAAGACGCCTGTCAGGCGGTCGCCAAGGGATTCGAACATGCCTTACCTCACGCCGACCCGCCGCCAAACGCAGTCAACCCCCGCGAGCGCGACGCGCCGACGGGGGGCCTCTCCGCCCTCGTCCGCGCCAGGGCGCGGGGTCGTGGCGGTGGAGGGCGCGTTTGGAGTGCGCCGAAGCAAAAGCGTCTACGCCGCGTCCGCGCCCGTGTCCAGGGTAGGCGCGGCGTTGCCTCGCCAGAGCGGCCTCTCTAGTCTTGAGCACACAGGGTGGGAGGCGACAAGTCTTGCGAGTGACCGATGAGTGACTACGAACTGCGCATCGGCGACCAACCGATGCACCGCGACACCCTTCGCCTCTACAGCCACTTCGGCTTCGACGAGAGCGAAATTCCGGTGCTGGAGCGCCTGGTCGATCCCGACGCCAAGGCCGAACCAGGCTTCGTCACGGAACAATACGGCCTGCGCACCCGCGTCGCCAACATGTGGCCGGAGATCCAGCCGTTCGATGGCGTGCTGGTGGGGCTTCCCATGCCCGGCAACTGGCACTGGGGCGCGGGCGAGTGGCTGGCGCTGAGCCGCAGCGTGCTCTCCGCCGAAGGCGGTCGCTATCGGGTGATGGAGCTTGGAGCCGGTTGGGGTCCGGCCTGCGTCGGCGGCGCGGTGATGGCGCGCCGCCACGGGATCGCCGACATCGCCATGACCGCCGTGGAGGGCGATGCGCACCACTTTGGTTTCCTGCGCCAGCACCTGATCGACAACGGCTTCGACCCCGACCGGCACACGCTGCTGGAGGCGGCGGTCGGCGTGCGCGACGGGCATGCCGAGTTCCCCGAAACGGAGGCGGCCGCGACCACCTACGGCAACCGGCCGATGGATCGGGACGGGGACTACCTGGGCCGCCCTATCGCCCACACGCGCAGGGTCAAGATGTGGTCGTTCCGCAAGCTGCTACGCGCCGAGCCGCTCTGGGACCTCGTGCACGTGGACGTGCAGGGCGGGGAGATGGACATCTGCCGCTCCGCCCGGCGCGAGCTGTCGGCGCGGGTCGCGCGCATCTGCCTCGGCACCCACTCGCGCAAGCTCGACGGCGACCTCTTCGATCTGTTCTGGCGTCTTGGCTGGGTGCTGGAGAACGAGCACCCCACGCGCATGGTCTGGGCCCAGGGCGCCAAGTCGCAGGAGGCGATGAACATGGCCGACGGCCTGCAAGTCTGGCGCAACCCGCGCCTGCGGCCCGATGCGGTGACCTGAGCGGCGCGGCGCCGCCCCTGTGACGGCGTCGCGGAGCGGACTATCCTGCGCGAGTCCCATGCCCATCCGCCGCCTCCCGTCGCGCACCGTGGACCGCATCGCCGCGGGCGAGGTGGTCGAGCGCCCTGCCAACGCCGTCAAGGAGCTGGTGGAGAACGCGCTCGACGCCGGCGCCGCCCACATCGAGGTGCAGGTGGAGGGCGGCGGCCTGCGCCGCATACTGGTGGCCGACGACGGCTGCGGGCTGGACGCCGACGAACTGGCGCTGGCGGTGGAGCGCCACGCCACCTCCAAGCTGCCGGAGCGAGCCGACGGCGAGGCCGACCTCCTGGCGATCGCCACCCTTGGCTTCCGCGGCGAGGCGCTGCCCTCGATCGGTTCGGTCTCGCGGCTGCGGCTGGCGAGCCGCCCCCGCGCCGGCGGCGAGGCGCACGGGCTGGAGGTCGAGGCGGGGACGGTCGGCGCGGTCGGCCCTGCCGCATTCGCCGGCCCTTCCGGCGGGCCGCACGGCCTGCGCATCGAGGTGCGCGACCTGTTCCACGCCACGCCCGCGCGGCTCAAGTTCATGAAGAGCGAGCGCGCCGAGGCGCTGGCCATCGCCGACGAGCTCAAGCGCCACGCCATGGCCCGGCCGACGGTGGGCTTCACGCTTGAGATCGATGGCCGCCGCGTATTCCGCTTCGCGCCCGAAGCGCCCGACGAGCCGGGGCGGCTGGCCCGGCTGGCCTCGGTGCTGGGCCGCGACTTCGAGGCCAATGCGCTGGCCGTCGATCAGGCTCGCGACGCGGTGCGCCTGTCGGGCTTCGTGGGGCTGCCGACCTTCCACCGGGGCGACGCGCGCCACCAGCACCTGTTCGTCAACGGTCGCCCGGTGAAGGATCGCCTTCTGGCCGGCGCCCTGCGCGCCGCCTACGCCGACGTGCTGGCGCGCGACCGCCACCCGGTGGCCGCGCTGTTCCTGCACCTCGCGCCAGAGCTGGTCGACGTCAACGTCCACCCCGCCAAGGCCGAGGTGCGCTTCCGCGACCCCGCCGGCGTGCGCGGGCTGATCGTCGGCGGCCTGCGCCATGTGCTGGCCGCCCAGGGTTGGCGCGCCTCCTCAACGCTGGCCGAGGCCACGCTGGAGACGCTGCGGGCGGGAGGCGCTGGCTCGGGCGGCCATCCAGGATGGACGCCGCCGCCCTCGGCCGGGGGATGGAGCGCGGCGGGCGCATGGCGCGAGGCCGCCGCCTTGCCGGGGCTGGCCGAACCCTCCGCCCGCGTCGAGCCCTGGGCGGCGTCGGTTCCCGTCGACGCGGCGCCGGGCGAGCTGGCCGAGGCTCGGCCGCTCGGCGCGGCCCGGGCGCAGCTGCACGAGTGCTACGTGGTGGCGCAGACGCGCGACGGTGTAGTCATCGTCGACCAGCATGCGGCGCACGAGCGGCTGGTCTACGAACGGCTCAAGGCCGAGGCCGCGGCCGGCGGCGCGCAACGCCAGGCGCTGCTGCTGCCCGAGGTGGTCGAGCTTGATCCGGCAGACGCCGAGCGCGTGGCCGCCGCCGCGCCCGCGCTGGAAGCGCTGGGCCTGGTGCTGGAGGCGTTCGGCCCGGGCGCCGTCCTCGTGCGGGAGACGCCAGCGCTCCTCGGCGCCAGGGCGGACACGGGCGGGCTGGTGCGCGACCTCGCCGACGACCTGGCCGAGACCGGCTCGCCGCTGGCGCTGGAAGAGCGGCTGGCGCAGGTGCTGGCCACCGCCGCCTGCCGCGGCAGCGTGCGCTCGGGCCGGCGGCTGACGGGCGAGGAGATGAACGCCCTCCTGCGCCAGATGGAGGCCACCCCCCGCTCGGGCCAGTGCAACCACGGTCGGCCGACCTGGGTGGAGCTCAAGCTGGACGACATCGAGCGGCTGTTCGGGCGGCGCTAGGAGCGCGGCGCGGCGCTCCCCGGCGCGGCCGGCGTCGCCGTCGAGGGGGCCGGCGAAGGCGCGCCCGTCTTGGTGCCGGGCGTCGGGGCGCGGATGGGCGAGCCCGGGGTCGTCGCGGGCGCGGGCGTTGTCGGGGGCTTGACCGGGATCGGCACCTCTTCGGGCGCGCCCGGCGCGGGGGTGGGTGAGCGCACCACCAGGCGCCACATCTTGGCGTCGTTCAGCCGGGCGCGGGCGGCGGCCTGGACGTCAGCGGCCGAGACCTTCTGCAGGTCGGGAAGCTGGCTGCGGATGGCGTCCAGTGCGCGCGGATCGCCCCATGCGCGGGCCAGGCGCAGCAGCCAGAACTCGTTGGACTGGCGCTGCTTCATCAGCGTCTCGACCAGCGGCTTCTTGGCGCGCGCCAGCTCGTCGGCGGAGGGGGGGCGGGCGCGCATGTCGGCGGCGATGGCGCCCAGGTCGCGCCAGAAGCCGGCGATCTTGGCGGGGGGCGTCTCCACCAGAGCCTGCAGGTCGCCGTAGTGCGGGAAGACCTGGCTCTGCGTCGAGCCGGCGTTGGGCGAGTAGGTGGCGCCCTCGGCCATGCGCACCTTCTCGACCAGGCGCGTCTCCAGCACCTGGGCGGTCACGTCCAGCGTGCGGGCGGCCCGGGGGTCGGCGTAGAAGCCGGGCAGCGGCCAGGCGGCGAAGGCGATGGCCTGGTCGGCGCGGCCGGCGTGGGTCTCCACCACCGGCGCGGCGTCCGGCGCGGGGAAGGCCGTGTCGCGGGCGGCGGCGGGGGGCGCATAGGGCCGGCGCTGCGGCAGGGCGCCGTAGGTGGAGGCCACGGCCGCGATCGCCGCCTGCGGGTCCACGTCGCCCACGATGGCGATCTCCACGGGGCCGGAGGCCAGCGCCGCGCCGACCATGGCCGGCAGGGCGGCGGCGGTGACGGGCGCCAGTTCGGCGGCGGTGGGCAGCGTCTGAAAGCGGGCGTCGCCGCCGTGCAGCAGGCGCGGCAGGTCGCGCGCGAGCACCCCCGAGGGCGTCGACTCGATCTGCGGCAGGGCGGCGGAGAGGCCGGCCTTGTAGCGATCGAACGCCTCGGACCGGAACCCGGGCCGCGAGGTGTAGGCGGCCAGGAGCTGCAGCTGCACGACCAGGTCGGCCGGGCGCGTCTTGGCGGTGAAGCGCCAGGCGTCGTCGGCGCCCTGGAAGCGGGCGGAGACCACCTTGTCGGCCAGCGTCTGCTCGATCTGGTCGGCGGTCAGCTCCCTGGTGCCGCCGGCGGTGAGGGCCGCGGCCGCCCACAGGGGCGAGGCGTGGTCGCGCGGCAGGCCGAGCCGCCCGTCGCCCAGCGAGACGGCGACGTACACCTCGTCGGTGGCGAAGGGGGTGCGCTTCACCGTCAGCGTCACGCCGTTGGCGAAGCGCGCCTGCACCAGACCAAGGTCGGCCACGGCGTGCTGGTCGACCACCTTGCCTGGGGCGCCGAAGGCCTGGCCGCCGTACGGCCAAGGCTTGGAGGCCGCCGTTACATCCGCCGTCACCGGCTTGGCGGCGGCCGCATCGTAAGCCTGGCGCAGCGCCGCTTCGCCGCCAGGGACCGGCTGGCTGGAGGAGAGGGTGAGCAGCGGCCCCGAGCCTTGGAATGCGCCCTTCAACGCAGCGTCCACCGCCGGCAGGGTGGCGGCCTTGACGTAGCGCTCGAACAGGGCGGCGTTCTGCACGGGGCCGGTCAGCACCTCGTCCTCGCCGACCACCTCCACGATCTCGTCGGCGACGGCCGGGGTCTTGCGCGTGGCGGCGCCGGCCGCCTTGCTGGCCAGCTGGGTGCGCATCTCGGCTATCTCGCGCGCCAGCTCGGGCGCGGTCACGCCGAACTGCCCCGCGCGGCGCACCTCCTGCGCCGCCGCGGCCAGGCCACGGGCCCAGCCATCGGGTGTGGTGTCGACGCTGACCGCCATCAGCTTGGCCGACTTAACCACGTTGGTGCGCGAGGCCTGCGCCTGGATGAAGGGCGCGTCGGGCTGGCGGCTGATGCGGTCGAGCCGGCGGTTGAGCACGGCCAACGCCAGCTGCTCGACGGTGTCGCGCTGTTCGCGCGCGAAGGTGTCGGCGGTGTCGTCGTAGGGCGCGGCGTAGGTGAGCTGCACCTCCTGGGGCGCGCCCGGCTTGGCGAACACTTCGGCCGCCTCGCCACGCGTCTCCACCTGGCCGAGGTCGGCGGGCGCGGGATCGGCGGCCTTGGCCTTCCAGTCGCCGAAACGGGCGGTGATCTTCCTCACCATCTCGTCGGGATCGAAGTCGCCGACCGCGATCACCGTGGCGTCGTCGGGCCGGTAGTTCGCCTCGTAGTACCGGCGGATCAGCGAGACCGGGGCGGTCTTGATGATGTCCACTTTGCCGATCGGCCAGCGCTGCGGCAGCCGCTGGCCGGCGAGCAGGAAGCCCAGCTCGGCCTTCTGGCTCTGATAGGCGGGGCTGTCGCGCAGCCGCTCCTCGGAGAGGATCACGCCACGCTCGCTGTCCATGTCGCTCTGGCTCAGCGTCAGCTCGCTGGCGGTCTCGCGCAGCAGCATGAGGCCCGTGTCGAGGGTGTCGGCGTCGGTCTCAGGCAGGTCGAGCTGGTAGACGGTCTGGTCGAAGCCCGTGGCGGCGTTGGTGTCCGGCCCGAAGGCCAGGCCCTTGCGCTGCAGGATGTGGATCATCTCGCCCTCGGGCACGTGGGTGGAGCCCTTGAAGGCCATGTGCTCGAGGAAGTGGGCCAGGCCCTGCTGGTCGTCGCGCTCCTGCAGCGAGCCCGCGCCGATGCGCAGCCTCAAGGCCGCCTGCCCGCCGGGGGTGGCGTTGCGCTTCACCGCATAGCGCAGGCCGTTGGGCAGCTGGCCGAAGCGCACGCCGGCCTCGGGCTTGAGGTCGCTGTAGCTCTGCCCCCACACGCCGTCGCGCTTGGCGGGGCCCAGCGGCGCGGTCTGCGCGTGGGCGCTCGCGGCGAGGGCGAGCGACACGGCCGCTCCGGCGGCGAGGAGCGGGCGAAGCGAACGGCGCATGAGGATCCGGGGCTGGTGAGGGCGGCGACGCTAGCCGCGCAGGCGCCTCCGCTGCAAGCCTGCGTACGGCGGCGCTTCTATGGCGGCGCGCAGGGGCCTAGGATCGCCGCAGGGCCGCCGGCAGGTGCGGCCGCGACGATGAGGATGCGCACATGGGCGTCGATCGCGTGGTGGAGAGCGGCGCCGCCGCGCTCGGCGGCCGCACCGGCCCGGAGGCGGCGGGCTACATGTCGGGCTTCGGCGCCCACCACGAGACGGAGGCGGTTGAAGGCGCCCTGCCGCGCGGCCGCAACTCGCCGCAGCGCCCGCCCTTCGGCCTCTATCCCGAGCAGCTCTCGGGCGCGGCCTTCACCGCACCGCGCCACGAGAACCGCCGCTCCTGGCTCTACCGCCTGCGCCCCACCGCCCAGCACGGACCCTATACGGCGGTCGATGCGGGCCGGCTGCGCTCGGGCCCCTTCGCCGAGGCGCAGCCCTCGCCCAACCGCCTGCGCTGGGACCCCCTGCCCTGGCCCGAGGCGCCGACAAGCTTCGTGCAGGGGCTGACCACGCTGGTGGGCGGCGGCTCGCCGGCCGAGCAGGCGGGGGTGGCCGCCCACGTGTACCTCGCAACCGCCCCCATGGTGGACGAGGTGTTCTACTCCGCCGACGGCGAGCTCCTGGTCCTGCCGCAGGAGGGGCGGCTGAAGCTCGTCACCGAACTCGGCGCGCTCGACCTGGCGCCAGGCGAGGTGGGCGTGGTGCCCCGCGGCCTGCGTTTCCGCGCAGAGCTGCCCGACGGGCGCAGCAGGGGCTACGTGGCGGAGAACTACGGCGCGCTGCTGCGACTGCCCGAGCTGGGCCCTATCGGCGCCAACGGCCTGGCCAACCCGCGCGACTTCCTCACCCCGGTCGCCGCCTTCGAGGACATCGACCGCCCCACCCGCGTGATCCAGAAGTTCCAGGGCGGCCTGTGGGAGACCACGCTCGACCATTCGCCGCTGGACGTGGTGGCCTGGCACGGCAACCTCTCGCCCTACAAATACGACCTTTCGCGCTTCAACACGATCAACACGGTCAGCTTCGACCACCCTGACCCGTCGATCTTCACCGTGCTGACCTCGCCGTCCGATACCCCCGGCGTGGCCAATCTCGACTTCGTGATCTTCCCGCCGCGCTGGATGGTGGCCGAGGACACCTTCCGCCCGCCGTGGTTCCACCGTAACGTGATGAACGAGTTCATGGGCCTGATCGAGGGGGCCTACGACGCCAAGGCGGGAGGCTTCTCGCCGGGCGGCGCGTCGCTGCACCCCTGCATGGCCGGCCATGGCCCCGACCAGGCGAGCTACGAGAAGGCCTCCACCGCCGATCTCAAGCCGCATCGGATCGAGGGGACCATGGCCTTCATGTTCGAGAGCCGCTGGGTGTTCCGGCCCACCGCCTTCGCCATGCAGACCCCGGCGATGCAGCTCGACTACGACGACGTGTGGTCGGGCTTCGAGAAGGCCAAGTTGCCATAAGCCCTGGGAAGCGCCGATTGCGCACCCATGGGCGGTCTGCGGCGACGCCCAACATGTCCGCGGAGTGCGCGAGGAGGATCATGAAGCTCGCCGCCACCTTCGCGGCCTTCGCTCTGATGGCGAGCACCGCTGCGGTCGCGTCTGCACCGGCCCCGCCCTCAACCGGACCGGAAGCCTCGACCGCCTCACCGGTGGTCGTCACCGCCCGCAGTCCGCGTTTGTGGAAGCTGGTTCGCGGCGCATCCACCGTCTGGGTGCTCGGCGCGATCGAGCCCTTGCCCAAGGGGCTCACCTGGAACAGCGCGCCGCTGGCGAGGGTCATCGCCACCGCTGATCGTGTGCTGCTTCCGCCCGAGGGCACGGGTGGCCTCGGCGACGGTCTGCGCGCGCTGGCGCACTCGCGAATGGCCAACGGCGCCAGGCTGGACGCCACGCTGCCGCCCGGCGTGGAGGCCGCCTACAGGAGCGCCCTGGTGAAGCTCGGACGCGACCCTTCGGCGCCGCGGCGCGACAAGCCGGGTTGGGCGGCGCTGTTCCTGGAGATCGACTTCGTCAGATCGCGCGGCGTCGACATCTCCGAGCCCTCCCGCACGGCGACCAGGATCGCGCGCCAGCATCACGTGAAGGTGCAGCGGGTCGCATCCTACAAGGCCGGCGGGGTCCTGGGGGAACTCGTCGGCCTCCCCGAGGCGGAAGGAGAGCGGGCCTTGGCCGATGCCTCCGCCGGCGTCAGCTTCGGGTTGGACCACCTCGCCGCGGCCGGGCGCGCCTGGGCGATCGGCGATCTGGCGGGCGTGCGCGCGAACACCGATCCCGCCGCGACGCCCCTCGTCGTCTTCCTTCACACGCCCACGGGGCGGGCGCTGGGCGCGCGCAGTGTCGACGATACGACGCAGGCGCTCCGGTCGGCCCTGGAGAAGCCCGGCGTGACGGTGGCCGTCATCCGCCTGACCGACCTGCTGCAGCGGGGAGGCGTGTTCGACAGGCTGCGTGCAGACGGCGTCGCCGTGACCGAGCCAGCGCCTTAGTCCAGCCTCTCCTCGGCCCAGCCCGGTCCGAGCGGGGCGGGATCGACGGCGAGCTGCGCCTCCAGCACCTGCGTGTCGGCGTCCGAGGCGTCGCCCGAGCGGGTGGCGATCCGCGCACGCAGCACCTCGGCCGGAGCGCTCAGCCACACGCCCTGGAAGGGAACGCCGAGCTCGCGCGCCAGGCCGGCGGCGGCGGCCCGTTCGGCGGGCTTGAGGAACACGCCGTCCAGCACCACGGCGCGCCCGGCGCGCAGGGCCAGCCGCGCCTCCTCCAGCAGCCTGGCGTAGACTCGAGCGCTCTCGCCCTGCGCGTATGCGGCGGGCGGCAGGCGATCGAGCGGGCCGGCCCCCCACAGACGCTTGCGCACCTCGTCGGTCCGCAGCACCACCGCGCCGGGCGGCGCGCCGAGCGTGGGGGCCAGGGCGCGAGCGCGGGTGGACTTGCCCGAGCCCGACAGGCCGCCGACCGCGCGCAGAACCGGCTTCGCGAGGCGCAGATGCGCGCGCGCGGCGGCGAGGTAGGCGCGGCCCTGCGCAGGGTCGGCGTGGGCGCTGACGTGGGCGCGCACCGCCGCGCGCACCGCGAGGAACAGCGGCAGATGCGCCAGTCCCGTGAACGCCGCCTCGCCCTGCCAGCGAGCGGCCGCGTCGAGCCAGCCGTGCAGCACGCGCGAGGCGGCCTCGACCCGGCCGAGCGCCAGGAGGTCCATGATCAGGAACGCGACGTCGTAGCCCACGTCGATGTCGCTAAGCCGGTCGTTGAACTCGATGCAGTCGAAAGGGGTGAAGCGGCCGTCCGCCTCGACCACGAGGTTGGCGAGGTGCAGGTCGCCGTGACAGTGGCGCGCCAGGCCGGCGGCGCGGCGCGCTTCCAGCTGCGGCCCGGCGGCGGCGAAGGCGGCGGCGGTCGCGGCGATCAGCGCCTCCACATCGGGCCCGCCCAGCACCGGCGCCAGAGCGCGCAGCTGCTCGGCGTTGGAGGCGATGGTGAAGCCCAGCGCCCATGTTCCCCCCCCCTGCGGACGAAGGGGCGCGTGCGCCTGCAGGGCGGCGATCTCGCGGCCGAGGCGCTCGGCGAAGGCGCCGTCCACCCGCGTGGGGGCGTTGGCCAGGATGGCGTCCTCGTCGAAGCGGCGCATCTCCAGCGCCCACTCCACCGCCGCCTCCGCCTCGCCGGTCGCGCCGAGCCGCAGGCGGCCGCCGTCGCGCACCACCGGCAGGGCCGCGAGGTAGACGTGGGCGGCGTGGCGGCCGTTGAAGCGGAACTCGCGCTCGACGGCCCATCGCCGCCTGGCCAGGGTGGAGTAGTCGACGAAGCCGAAATCCACCGGCTTCTTCAGCTTGAAGGCCGTTGCGCCCATCAGGAACACCGCGGCGATGGGCGTCTCCTTGACGAGATCGGCGGGCGCGCCGCGACCGGCTCCGGCGCGGAAGAAGGCCTCGACCTCGGGATCGAGGCGGCCTTCGCTCACGGCTGCAGCCGCGCGCCGCGCCAGCCGCCCCGCCCATCGGCGGTGAAGCGGATACGGTCGTGAAGGCGGTGGGCGCCGTCACGCCAGAACTCGATCTCGGCGGGCGCCAGGGTGTAGCCGCCCCAGTGCGCGGGCCGCTCGGGTTCGCGCCCTTCGAAGCGCGAAGCCGCCTGCGCCGCTCTGGCCTCCAGCGCCGCGCGGTCGGCGATGGGGCGCGACTGGTCCGAGGCGATGGCCGAGATGCGGCTCTGGCGCGAGCGGCTGGCGAAGTAGGCGTCGCTGTCGCGCTCCGAGGTCGGCGTCACCGCGCCCCGCGCCCGCACCTGGCGGCGCAGGCTCTTCCAATGCAGGGCCAGGGCGGCGCGGGGCGCGGCCTCCAGCTCGCGGCCCTTGGCGCTCTCGCGGTTGGTATAGAAGGTGAAGCCCTGCGGCCCCCACCCCTTGAGGAGCACGATCCGCACGTCGGGCAGCCCCTGGGCGTCGACGGTGGCGAGCGACATGGCGTTGGCGTCGTTCACCTCATTGGCTTGCGCCTCGCCCATCCAGGCGTCGAAGAGGGCGAAGGGGTCGGCGTCCGGGGCGAGGTCGTCCATGGCGCCGCTCATAGCGCGCGGGCCTGCGCCTCGGCTATGAGCGTCGGGCGATGTCGCACAACAGCTTCGGCCACCTCTTCCGCGTGACCACCTGGGGCGAGAGCCACGGGCCCGCGATCGGCGGCGTGGTCGACGGCTGCCCGCCCGGCCTGGACCTCTGCGAGGCCGACATCCAGCCGTGGCTCGACCGGCGCCGGCCGGGGACCAGCCGCTTCGTCACCCAGCGGCGCGAGGCCGATCAGGTGCGCATCCTCTCCGGCGTACATGCGGGCCGCACCACGGGCACGCCCATATCGCTCCTGATCGAGAACACCGACGCGCGCTCGAAGGACTACGGCGAGATCGCCGCGCAATACCGCCCCGGCCATGCGGACTTCACCTACGACGCGAAGTACGGCCATCGCGACCCCCGCGGCGGCGGCCGCTCTTCGGCGCGGGAGACGGCGGTGCGCGTGGCGGCCGGCGCGGTGGCGCGCGTCGTGCTCGGGCCGAACATCGTGATCCGCGCCGGGGTGGTGCAGGTGGGCGCGCTCGCCGCCGACCCCGCCCGCTTCGACTGGGACGAGGTGGAGCGCAACGCCTTCTTCTCCCCCGACGCCGCCGTGCTGCCCGCCTGGGAGGCGCACCTGGACGCCTGCCGCAAGGCCGGCTCCTCGGCCGGGGCGGTCGTGCAGGTGGAGGCGCTGGGCGCACCCGCCGGCTGGGGCGCGCCGGTCTACGGCAAGCTCGACGCCGAGCTGGCCGGGGCGCTGATGAGCATCAACGCGGTCAAGGGCGTGGAGATCGGCTCCGGCTTCGCCGCCGCGGCGATGGATGGGCGCGAGGCGGGCGACGAGATGCGCGCTGGCGCGGACGGGGCGCCCGCCTTCCTCTCCAACCATGCGGGGGGCGTGCTCGGCGGGATCTCCACCGGCCAGCCCCTGGTGGCGCGCCTCGCGCTGAAGCCCACCTCCTCGATCGCCACGCCGCGGCGCTCGCTGGATGCGGCGGGTCGCGAGGTCGAGGTCGCCACCCACGGCCGCCACGATCCGTGCGTGGGCCTGCGCGCCGCGCCCGTAGCCGAGGCCATGGCGGCCTGCGTGCTGGCCGACGCCAAGCTGCGCCACCGCGGGCAGACGGGGCGCTGAGCGGGCCGCACCGCTTGACCCGCGCCGCCTGCAGCGGCTTAGTTGAGGCGCAACGCCGCAGCTTTTCGACGGCGGCCAAAGGATCGCGCCCAGGATGAGGTTCTTCCCGCTTGCCCCGCTCGCAGCAGCCGCGGCGCTCATGCTGCCGCTGGTCGCCCACGCGCAGACCGCCACCACACCCGGCGGTAGCGGACGCGATGAGATCGACAGATCCACCACCAGCGGCCGGATCAGGGGCCCGGCCGACTCGGGCAAGGCGCCCGCGGCCGATGCCAACTCCGCAAAGATCACGCCCGACCAGCTGTCCAAGGGCAAGGCCGATGCGCCGGCCTTGCTGCAAGCCGCTGGCGTGCGCTGCACGATGACCGATGCGGCCTACCGCGGCGGCGGCAGCAGCGGGGGCAAGAAGACAGAAATCTACGAGGCGGCCTGTTCGGACGGACCCGGCTTCCTGATCCTGAACACGGCGGGCGCCAAGCCGCTCGCCTACCCATGCCTGGCCGTGGCCGACCAGAAGACGCGCTGCGTGCTGCCAGCCGACGCCGATCCCAATCCCGGCCTCACCGCCCTCGCCACCGCCGCGGGCCGCCCCTGCGCGGTGGACAAGGCGCGCTACATGGGCACGTCGACGGGCACGAGCGAGACCTTCTACGAGCTCGCCTGCCAGGGCGGCGGGGGCTTCCGCCTGGGCGTGCCCAGCGGCGCGGCCAAGCCGGAGGCGGTCGACTGCCTCGCGCTCCTCGGCACCGGTCAGCAGTGCGCCCTGACCACCAAGGCCCAGGCGCTCGCCAGCCTGCAGCCGCTCGTCCAGGCGTCCGGCCGCACCTGCCAGGTGAGCGACGGGCGCTACATCGGGGCTTCCGACAAGAACCACGCCTCGTACTACGAGGTGGCCTGCGGGGCGTCCGGGGGCTTCGTCATCGCGGAGGACGATGCGGGCAAGTTCCAGAAGGCCATCGACTGTTCGCAGGCCGCTGGCCTCGGTGGCGGTTGTACGTTGACCAAGGTCGACCCGGCGCAGGAGCGTACGCGCTACAGCCAGCTCCTCGCCGCGGCCGGCTATCAATGCCAGGTGAACCGCGACCGGATGATCGGCACGGACTCCAGCGGACGCTCGGCTGTGGAGGTCGCCTGCGCCAATCGGCCGGACGGCGCCATCGCCCTGTTGCCCACCACCCCGACCGGCAAGACCGAAGTGTACGACTGCGTGCGCGCCGGGATGCTGGGCCAGAGCTGCCAGCTCACCCAGTCGACCGCTCTCTACGGCCAGTATTCCGCGGCGCTCGCCGCCAAGGGCCGCAGCAGCTGCAAGGTGTCCAACGCGCGCTATATCGGGACCCTGGGCGGGGGAGGATACGTGGTGGAGACGGCGTGCTCTGACGGCAAGCCGGGCTGGGTGATCTACTTCGCCAAGGGGGCGACGCCGGTGGTGTCGCAGCTGCTCACCTGCCAGCAGTCGGCCAATGACGGGCGTCCGTGCCAGCTGCCGGGCAACAAGGGCTGATGCGCGACCGCTGAGGCCCGGCGATCGCGAGGTCGCGACCCGCCGGGCCTCAGCGAACGACCGCCTCGATGAGGCGCGGGCCCGGTTCGGCCATGGCGCGGGCGAAGGCGGCGTCGAAGGCCTCCGCCGTCTCGCACCGCTCCGCCGGCGCCCCGAATCCTGCGGCCAGCGCGCACCAGTCCATCGCGGGCCGGCTCAGGTCGAGCAGGCCGCGCGCGGCGGGCCCGGCTCGCCCGGCGCCCGTTCGCTGCAGCTCGATGTCGAGAATGCGGTAGCGGCGATTGGCGACCACGACCACGGTGACGTCCAGGCCCTCACGCACCATCGTCCACAGCGCCTGCAGGGTGTAGGCGGCCGCTCCGTCGCCATTCAGCGACACCACCTTGGCGCCCGGTCGCGCCACCGCCGCCCCTACGGCTACGGGCAGCCCCTGGCCGATTGCGCCGCCGGTGAGGAATAGCCAGTCGTGACGCGCGGCGCCCGCCGTCTGGGTGAAGATCGGCAGCCCGGCGGTCACTGCGTCGTCCGACACCACCGCATTCTCGGGCAAGGAGCGGGCGATGGCGGCGCCCAGGCTGTAGGGGTTGAGCTCGCCCACTGGCGTCTCCGGCCGCGGGCGCGGCGCGGTCTCCGCGCGGTGTGCGCCCATCGCGTCAGCCAGGGTCTTGAGGGCGGAGGGCGCATCCTCCTCCGGCGCCGCGAGCGCAAGGTCGCGCGCGCCTTCGGGCGTCAACGTCATCGGCTTGCCGGGATAGGCGAAGAAGGCGACAGGTGGGCGCGTCCCCGCCGTGACGACGAGGTCGACCCCGGCGAGGTCGTCGACCGCCATCTCGCCGAAATACAGCATGCGCTCGGGAGCGAAGCGCTCGCCTCCCCGTGGCAGCCGGCCGACGAAGGTGTCGCACATCACCCGCACGCCGGCCCCGGCGATGCGCGCCGCCGCGGCGAGGCCGTCCTCGTTCAGGGCGCGCCCCCCCAGGAGCAGAACGGGTCGAACCGCCTCGCGCAGCGCCGCGGCGACCGCCTCGATCCGCGCCGGCGGCACGGCGGGTGGCGCTACGGCCGCCATGGGTTTCGCCGCGCCGAGAGCGGGCGACCACGCGCAGTCGGCCGGCAGGACGAGCGTGGCGGGGCCGCGCTGCGGCCCGAGGCTGGCCGCCACCGCCTGCGCGGCGCCCAGCGCCGCGTCGTCGGCCGAGACGGCGCGTCGCGTCCACACAGACACCGGGCGCGACAGGCTCTCGATGTCCGACGCCAGCGGCGCGTCGTTCACCGCGTGCGCGCGGGCGTGGTCGCCCACCAGGTTCACCACCGGGCTGCCGGCGCGGCGCGCGTTGTGCAGGTTGGCCGAGCCGTTGGAGAGCCCGGGTCCCAGATGCAGCACGGTGGCGGCGGGCCTGCCGGCCATGCGGCCGTAGCCGTCGGCCGCGCCGGTGGCCACGCCCTCGAACAGGCACAGCACCGGACGCACCCGCGGCTCGCGGTCGAAGGCCGCCACGAGCTGCATCTCGCTCGTGCCGGGGTTGGCGAAACAGGCCTCGACGCCCGCATCGGCCAGAGTGGCGAGCACCGCCTCGGCGCCGTTCATGGGTTCGGTCACGTCGCCCGTCCTTCGTCTTTCGTCATGTCGATCACTTCCGACCCTGGCGGGTCGATGAAGAGCGCTTCGATCAGCGGCGCGCGCCGGCTGCGGGCCAAGGCCTGGTTCAGATACCCCTTGTCGGTCATCTCCCCCGAGGCGACGTCGGGCGCGTGGTCGAGCAGCATCGCCCGCGCCACCCGGCCGCCGACGCCCGGCGCACTGGCGTTGAGCTTCGCCAGACCGGTCCGGACCGCTTCCCGCACATCCGGGCGCAGGTGCGCCGCGGCGGCCGCCCCGGGCAGGCCTGCGCAGGCCTCGCCGTTGAGGAAGAGCAGCAGGCCCACGCCTGCGCGGCCCTCGCCGCACACCACGACGTCGCGCGCCACGCCGCCGACGGCGGAGAGCACGGCCAGCCGCAGCGGCCCCGCGCCGACGAAGGCGCCCGTGGCCAGCTTGAAGTTCTCCACCAGCCGCCCGTCGAAAACGAGGCCGCCGCGCCGGGGGTCGCCGCCCTCGTCAGCGAGGCGCACCGCGTCGCCGGTGCGCAGCCAGCCCTCCTCGTCCAGGTCGAGCGGGCGCAGCGCCCCGTCCGCCTGCAGGTAGCCCGGCGCGATCTGCGGGCCTTTGAGCCTCAGCTCCAGCCGGTCGCCCACCGGTGCGAGCCGCGCCGCCGTGCCGGGCACGGGCAGGCCCAGCAGGCCGGCGCGGCCGTTGAACCAGTGCACGTTCGTGGCGGTGGGCGTCGTCTCGGTGATGCCGTAGCCCGCGGCGAAGGTGATGCGCTCGCCCGTGGCGCGCACGCCAGCGGCCTGCACGCGGTCAAGCAGCGACTGCGGCAGGCCCGCGCCGCCGTACTGCATGACGCGCAGGCGGGCGAAGAAGGTGGCGGCCAGCGCGTCGTCGCGCTCCAGCGCATCGGCCAGGAGCGCCCAGCCGGCGGGCACCATGTTGTGGTAGGTTGAGCTCACCTCGGCCAACGCCTGCAGCGTCGCATCGAAGCGGCCGGGGACGGGCTGGCCCTTATCCACATACAGCGTCCCGCCGCGGTGGGTGGTCATGTGCAGCAGCGCATTGGCGCCGAGGCTGTGGCTCCACGGCGCGGCGTTGACGGTGACCGGCGGCTCGGGGTCGTCGAAGCAGGCCGCGATCTGCGCGGCGTTCACCGCCATGTTGGCGTGGGTCAGCACCACCGCCTTGGGCGCGCCCGTCGAGCCGGAGGTGAGGAGCAGCTTGGCGGGCAGCTCGCTGCGTCCGGTGTCCGCCGCTGCGGCCGCGTGCTGGAGCTGTTCGAGCCCGACCCAGGTCCCGGGCGCGACGGCCTCGAGCCCTCCGGCCGATATGCGCGGCAGATCGGCGTCGAGCGTTTGCAGCGCAGGCGCGAACAGCGCGGCGTCGTCGACGAACACCGCCGCAGGCCGGATCAGCGCCACGGCGTGCGCCAGCCGCGAGGGATCGGCGCCCGGAAGGCCGTATTGCGGAGAGACGGGCGCGGCGGGCGCGCCGATGCGCATGGCCGCATAGGTGGCCACCGCCGTGTCGATCCCGTTGCGGGCCAAGATCAGCAGAGGCCGCTCGGGGCCGAGACCAAGCCCGGCGAACCCGCCCGCCAACGCCGCCACCCGCGCGGCGCCCTCGCCATAGCCGATCGTGCGCCAGCCCTGGCCGCTGCGTTCCGCCAGCCATACGCGATCCGGGGCGGCCGCTCCCCAATGGTCGAGCGGTCCGCTCGTGGTGGCGAAGACCCCCGCCACCGGCGTCGGATTGGACAGCACGAGCCCGCCGTCGGGCTGCGGCGCCACCTCCAGGCGGGCGGGCGCGTATCGCGGATCGCGCTCGGGGGCCGTGGACGGCGTCACGCGGCCGCCAACGTTTCCTGGAAGCGGACAGGTTCGCCGCCGCCGGGGGCGAGCACCTCGCCGTCGCGCATGATCATGCGGCCGCGGATGAGGGTCATCATCGGCCAGCCGGTCGCCTCGAAGCCGTCGAAGGGCGTCCAGCCGGCGCGGCTGGCCTGCTGGTCGTGCGCGATGGTGCGGCGCGCCTTGAGGTCGACGATGGTCATGTCGGCATGCAGCCCCTCCGCCAGGCGGCCCTTGTCGGCCAGGCCGAAGACGCGCTGCGGCCCGTGGCTGGTGAGGTCGACGAAGCGCTCCAGGCTGAGCCGCCCCTGCGCCACGTGCGTCAGCATCACCGGCACCAGCGTCTGCACGCCGGGCATGCCCGAAGGGGAGGCGGGGTAGGGCCGCGCCTTTTCCTCCCGGGTATGCGGCGCGTGGTCGGAACCCAGCACGTCGACCACCCCGCCGGCGATGGCGCGCCACAGGCCTTCGCGATGACGCGCCTCGCGCACCGGTGGGTTCATCTGCGCAAAGCCCTTGAGCCGCTCGTAGGCCTCGGGAGCGGCGAGGGTGAGGTGCTGGGGCGTGGTCTCCACGCTCGCCACATCCTTGTGGGCGCGCAGATACTCGGCCTCCTCGGCGGTGGAGACGTGCAGCACGTGGATGCGCGCGCCGCACGCGCGCGCCAGCCGCACCAGCCGCTGGGTGGACTGGATGGCGCTCTGTACGTCGCGCACCTCGGGGTGGCTGGTCCAGTCGCCGGTGCGGGCGAGCGGGCGACGCTCGGCCAGGCGCGCCTCGTCTTCCGAATGGAAGGCGGCGCGGCGGCGGATATTGCGCAGGACGCTGGCCACGCCCTCGTCGTCGGCGATCAGCAGCGAGCCGGTGGAGGCGCCCATGAAGACCTTGATCCCGCAGCACCCCGGCAGCCGCTCCAGCTCGCCCACCTCGTGCGCGTTGGCGTGGGTGGCGCCGACGTAGAAGGCGTGGTCGCAGTCCATGCGGCCCTTCGCGCGCACCAGCTTGTCGGCCAGCGCCTCGGGCGTGGTGGTGGCGGGTTCGGTGTTGGGCATCTCGAACACGGCCGTGACGCCGCCCAGCACCGCAGCGCGGCCACCGGTCTGCAGGTCCTCCTTCCACTCGAGGCCGGGCTCGCGGAAGTGCACCTGGCTGTCGATCACACCGGGCAGCACGGTGAGGCCGGCGGCGTCCACCACCTCGCCGGCGCTCGCTTGGCCGAGGTCGCCTATGGCGGCGACGCGGCCGGCGCGGACGCCCACGTCGGCCGCCCCGCGCCCGGCGTGGTTCACCACCTCGCCCCCGCGCACGATCAGGTCGTAGGTCTCAGCCATGGTCGAAGTCCGCCCGGGTGTCGTTGAGGAGCGCGGTGGCCGCCGCCAGCACCGCCTCCACCGAAAGGTCGCGCATGTGCGGCAGCGCCTGGTTGAGGGCGGGATCGGCCGCCTTGAAGTCTTGGAAGCTGCGCGGTCCGCGCAGGGCGCGCCCCTTCGGCCCCCACGGGGCGTACAGCCGATCGTCCGACGGGCCGAACAGGCCGAGCGTCGGCGCGCCCGCCGCCGCCGCCATGTGCATCAGCCCCGAGTCGTTGCCGACGAACAGGCGCACGCGCTTCAGCGCCGCGTAGGCGGTGAGGAGGTCGACCCGTCCGACCGCATCGATCACCTGAGCGCGCGCCAGCACCCGCCGCACGGGCTCGGCCGCCGCCCTGTCCGCGGGACCGCCCACCAGGAGGAGCCGCCCGCCCGCCATCGGGGCGCCCTGCGCCAGCAACTGCGCCGCCAGCATGGCGAAGCGCTCGCCCGCCCAGGCCTTGCCCACCCAGTTGGCCGCCGGGGCGATCGCCAGCAGCGGGCCCTCGCCGCCGGCGAGCAGGCGCTCGGCGGCCGCCTCGGTTTCAACCGAGGTGAAGAGGTGCGGCGCGGGCGGATCGTCGTCCAGCCGCAGCACGTGCGCGGCCTCCAGAACCTTGTGCATGGGCTCCTGCGCCGGGTGCTGCGGCCGGCGCACCGCGCGCCGCCGAGCCCGCAGCACCCGCGCCAGGCCCGAGCCGCGCATGTCGAGCACGAGCCCCCAGCGCCGCCCGCGGACGCGCCGCCAAAGATGGAGCCAGTGCAGGCCGTTGCGGCGCTTCTCCAGCGGGATGAGCCCGGCGAGCCGGGGCGTGTCGGCGAACAGCGGCAGCACCAAAGGCGAGCCGGCGATGGTGAAGTCCGCCTGCGGCGCCTCCTCCACCAGCCGTGCGAGGAGCCCGGAGGAAAGCACCGCATCGCCGATGCGCCCGGAGGTGACGAACAGGATGGGGAAGCTGGTCGGCGGCATGGACCGCCGCGTCTTAGCGCGACCGTCCCCCGTCCGCGAGCGCCGCCGCCCTGGCGCTTGGCGGAGGCGGCGCCGATATCGCCGCCATGACCGCCCTCGTCGCCCGCCTGCACGACCGCGCCGTGATCCACGTCTCGGGACCTGAGGCGCGGCCCTTTCTCAACCGCCTGCTCACCCAGGAGGTCGAGGCGCTTGCGCAGGGCGAGCTGCGCGCCGGCGCTCTCCTCACCCCGCAGGGCCGCGTGCTGTACGACCTGTTCCTGTGGGGCGAGGCCGACGGCGTGTGGCTGGACGTGCACATCGACGCGCGCGACGACCTGCTGCGGCGCCTCGCCATGTTCCGCCTGCGCGCCTCAGTCGAGATCGCCCCGCAGGAGACGCCAGTGCACGCGCTGTGGGGCGTGGCGGCGCCGCCCTCCCCCGCATGGCGGGCCGATCCGCGCTGGCCCGCGCTGGGGTTTCGCGCGCTGGGCGAGGTTGAGGCTACTGGGGCGGCCGGCGGCGACCCCCTCGCCCATCGCTTCGCCCTCGGCGTGGCCGAGGCCGTGGCCGACGGTCTCTCCGACAAGGCCTACGCCACCGAAGCCGACCTCGACCTCCTGGGCGGCGTCGACTTCTCCAAGGGCTGCTTCGTCGGCCAGGAGACCACCTCGCGTATGAAGCGCCGCGGCGGGGTGCGCTCGCGCGTGCTGCCGCTGGCATTCGAAGGCGAGGCGCCGTGCGCGGGGACCGAGGTGCTGGCGGGCGAATTGCGCGCGGGCGAGATCGTGGCTCGCCACGACGCCCAGGCGCTGGCCCTGCTGCGACTGGACCGCAGCGACGGCGCGCTCACCGCCGCTGGCCGTCCAACCCGGCTGGTACGGCCCGACTGGATGACCTCGGCCTAGCTTCGCCGTATGTGTGGCGCGAACCGCATGCGCTGCGGCCGTCCCGGAGTGCTGCATGGTCGATCACAGCATCCGGCGCGCGGCGCTCGGCGCGATCGCGTTGACGGGCGTTGCGGGGGCCGCGCAGGCCACCGGCGTATCGTTCACGCCCTATTACGAGCGTACGCTGATGCAGGAGGCGGGCGGTCGCTGCCGGTTGTTCAGCCCCGGCGTGATGGGCTCGTTGCGGGCGGGAGCCCTGCAGGCGCGCTCGGCCGCGCTGGGGGCCGGAGCGCCGAGGGTCGAGGTCGACGCCACGCGCGACCGCGCACTCGCCAAGGCCCGCGCCGTCGCCTGCGAGAGCCCCGAGCTGCGCATCGCCGCCCAACGCGTGCGTGGCGCGTTCCTGTCGTGGTCGCACCAGGGCCGCCTCGCCCTGCCCGGCCGCGGTGGCGGCTGGGTGGCTGAGCGGCCGTGGGCCCCCGGCCCGCGCTGGGCGCTCTCGACCCACGTCGCGCTTGGCGGCCGGCCGCTGGCCTTCGGCCTCGCCCGGCTGGAGGGGCCGGGCTTGGTGCTGGCCGCCGATGTGGCCGCGCCTGACGCAGGCCGCGCCTATGCCGCGCGCCTGGTCATGCGTGACCCCGAGCTGGCGCCCGACCCGTACCTCGCCCCGGGCGGCCAGCCGCCGCCGCAGGCCGCGCGCGTCATCCTCGCGCAGGCGCGCGGACCGGCGCCCAAGCGGCTGGAGCCGGGCGTGCTGTTCCGCTTCCCACCCGCGGCCGCCGACGCTCTGGCGGCGCTGGACCCCCGCGAGAGCGTCCGGCTGGAGCTGGCCTTCCCGGGCCCTGCAGCCGACCGCGTGGTCTCCACCCTCATCCCGGTCGGCGACTACGCCACCGGCCGCGCCTTCCTGGCGGCCGCGCCCTGAAGGTGGGACGCGCAGACCACGCGCGCCGATCAGGCCCGCGGATGCGCCTTGGCGTAGCTCGCCATGAGGCCCGCGGCATCGACCGCGGCGTATTTCTGGGTGGTGGAGAGGCTGGCGTGGCCCAACAGCTCCTGGATCGATCGCAGGTCGGCGCCGCCGGCCAGCAGGTGGGTGGCGAAGCTGTGGCGCAACGCATGTGGGGTGGCGGTGGGCGGCAGGCCGAGGCCCCCGCGCAGGCGTTCCATCAAGGCCTGCACCCGTCGCGGACCGAGCGCGCCGCCGCGCCGGCCGCGGAACAGCGCCTCCTCGGGCGCGAGCGCGCGCGGAAGGACCGCGAGGTAGGCGTCCACAGCGGCGCGCACCTTCGGCAACACCGGCGCCATCCGGGTCTTGCCCCCCTTGCCGGTGATGCGCAGACTCTCGCCCAGCGGCGCGTCGGCGCGGCGCAGCGAGAGCGCCTCGGAGATGCGCAGGCCGCAGCCGTAGAGGAGCATCAGCACCGCCGCGTCGCGTGCGGCCTCCCACGGCTTGGCGGCGAGGTCGCCTTCCTCGTCAGCCGCGCCTGCGATCAGGTCGTGGGCGCGCGCCTCGGTGACGGGGCGCGGCGCGGTGGGCTTCACGCGCGGGCCGCGCACCATGGCGAGCTCGGGCGAGGCTATGGCGCAGCGCCGGTCGAGCCAGCGGTGCAGCGAACGTATCGCCGCCAGCGCCTGCTGCACCGAGCGGGGCTGGAGCGCGCCCTCGCCGGTCAGCGGATCGTCCTCGCGGCGCCGGGCGAGGTAGGCGCGCAACTCCTGCGCGCGCACGCCGCCGAGGTCGCGGCCACATAGGGCTTCGCCGCGGTGGCGCTCCAGAAAGGCGAGCCAGCGCTCGGCTCCATGCCGATAGCTCTCGAGCGTGCGGGGGCTCGAGCGCCGCTCGTGCGCCAGCCAGCCGATCCACGCGTCGACGGCCGTGCGGACGGGTTCGCCCGCGAGGTTCAGGCCGGCGACCACCGGTCGGCCGTGCGCTCCACCACCCGCGCCAAGAAGGCGACGAGCTCGGCGCCCATGTCAGGGGTGAAGCCCAGCGGATCGGGCGATCCAAAGGCCAGGAGGCCGGGGCGGCCGCCGTCGCGGCCCGGCCAGGGGGCGATGCGCACCAGCGCCGAACTCTTCACCTCCCCGGCGCCGGCGCCGAACAGCACCTCGGTGGCGACGGGCGCGCCGATGCGGGCGGGAGCTGGCCCCAGCAGCTGGTTGACGAAGCCGGCGGGCAGGCTGCGCCAGCCGGCGGGAGCGCCGCCCTGCTCGGTGGCGAGCACCCCGCACCCGAGGTCGAAACGCGCGCGCGCGGCGCTGTCGACGCGGGCGGCGAGGTCGGTGGCGTCGACGGCGTCCAAGAGGTCGACGATGGCGGCGTTGGCGGCGGTCTGCGCGCGGTAGTTGGCCTCGGCCAACGCCTCCAGTTCCTCGCGCGCGCCGCGCTCGGCGTCGCGGTCGCGCTCCACCCGCGCCAGGGCGGAGGGGCCGAACTCGACCACGTTGCCGGCGCTCGGCCGCAGATTCAGCGCGGCCAGAAGCTCGGCGTCGCCGTGCACCCAGCCGGGGTTCGCCAGGATCACCGCCCGCACCGCGGGCCAGTGGCGGTAGTCGTGACGGGGCTGGGGTGCGACGCCTTGCGGCTGCGCGTACGCCGACATGCGCGAACTCTCCGGAAAGGTGAGTCCCGACTCTGTGCGCGGCGTGGTTAACGCGGGGTGGACGTAGGCTGCGGTTGCGGAGGCGAAGGCGCGTCCTCTATAGCCCGCCCGTCCGCCCCCGGAGCCCGTCACCGCCATGAACATCCACGAACACCAGGCCAAGGCGGTCCTCAAGGAGTTCGGCGCGCCCGTATCTCGCGGAGAGCCGGCGACCACGCCGGAGGAGGCGCGTAAGGCGGCCGAGGCGATGGGCTCCAAGCTGTTCGTGGTGAAGAGCCAGATTCACGCCGGCGGCCGCGGCAAAGGCAAGTTCGAGGGGCTAGGTCCCGACGCGAAGGGCGGCGTACGGCTGGCCAAAAGCGCGGACGAGGTCGAGACCAACGCTCGCGAAATGCTTGGCCGTGTGCTCGTCACCCACCAGACAGGGCCGGCGGGCAAGCAGGTCAATCGCCTCTACATCGAGGAGGCGTCGGACATCGCGCGCGAGCTCTACCTCTCGCTCCTGATCGACCGCGAGACCTCGCGTGTGGCGGTGGTGGCCTCCACCGAAGGCGGCATCGACATCGAGGAGGTGGCGCACTCCAGCCCTGAGAAGATCGTCACGATCCAGGTCGACCCGGCCACCGGCGTCATGCCCCACCACGGCCGCGCGCTGGCGGCGGCGCTGAAGCTGGAAGGCGGGCTTGCGAAAGAGGCGGCCAAGCTGCTCGGCCAGCTCCATGCCGCCTTCACGGCCAAGGACATGAGCATGCTGGAGATCAACCCGCTCATCGTCACGCAAGACCAGCACCTGCGCGTGCTGGACGCCAAGGTTTCCTTCGACGGCAACGCCCTCTTCCGCCACCCCGACATCGTGGCGCTGCGCGACGAGAGCGAGGAGGACGCCAAGGAGATCGAGGCTTCCAAGTACGGCCTGGCATACATCGCGCTCGACGGCGAGATCGGCTGCATGGTCAACGGCGCGGGCCTGGCCATGGCCACTATGGACATCATCAAGCTGTACGGCGCCGAGCCCGCCAATTTCCTCGACGTGGGTGGCGGCGCCAGCAAGGAGAAGGTGACGGCCGCCTTCAAGATCATCACCGCCGATCCCAACGTGAAGGGCATCCTCGTCAACATCTTCGGCGGCATCATGCGCTGCGACATCATCGCGGAGGGCGTGATCGCGGCGGTGAAGGAGGTGGGGCTACAGGCTCCGCTGGTGGTGCGTCTGGAGGGTACGAACGTCGAGCAGGGCAAGGCCATCCTCAATGCCTCGGGCCTCAACATCATCGCCGCCAACGATCTGGCCGACGCGGCGGAGAAGATCGTTAAGGCCGTGAAGGAAGTCGCCTGAATGTCCGTACTCGTCGACCGCAATACCCGAGTCATCTGCCAGGGCATCACCGGCAGCCAGGGGACGTTCCACACTGAGCAGGCCGTCGCCTACGGCACGAAGATGACGGCCGGCGTCACGCCCGGAAAGGGCGGCCAGACCGCGGTGGGCTTGCCGGTGTTCGACACCGTGCTGGAGGCCAAGGAGCAGGCGGGCGCCGACGCCAGCGTCATCTACGTGCCGCCGCCCTTCGCCGCCGACTCGATCCTCGAGGCCATCGACGCGGAGATTTCGCTCATCGTGTGCATCACCGAGGGCATCCCGGTCGAGGACATGGTGAAGGTCAAGCGCTCGCTCTCGGGCTCCAGGTCACGGCTGATCGGACCCAACTGCCCAGGCGTGCTCACGCCCGACCAGTGCAAGATCGGCATCATGCCGGGCAACATCTTCAAGGCGGGCTCGGTGGGCGTCGTCTCACGCTCCGGCACGCTGACCTACGAGGCGGTGTTCCAGACCACCAACGCCGGCCTGGGCCAGACCACCGCGGTGGGTATCGGCGGCGACCCTGTGAAGGGCACCGAGTTCATCGACGTCTTGGAGATGTTCTTGGGTGACGAGGCCACCAAGTCGATCATCATGATCGGCGAGATCGGCGGCGCGGCCGAGGAAGACGCGGCGCAATTCATCATCGATGAGGCCAGGCGTGGGCGCAAAAAACCCATGGCGGGCTTCATCGCCGGGCGCACCGCCCCAGCCGGGCGCACCATGGGCCATGCCGGCGCCATCGTCTCGGGCGGCAAGGGCGATGCGGACTCCAAGATCGCCGCGATGGAGCGGGCCGGGGTCAAGGTCAGCCCTTCGCCGGCTGCGCTGGGCGAGACGCTGCTGGCGGCGCTCAAGGGCTGAGCCGCGCCGTCAACGCGCCGTTCACGCGGCGCGTGCTCAGAGCCTGGGCGCGCGCACGTCGGGTGGATTAGGGGGAGGACTTCGGCGCCCCGCCACCCTATATGACGGCCGCGTCCGGCCAAGCGCGCGAATGTCGCCGGACGCCAGCTAAGGTGCACCGACGATGGCGGACGACTCCGGGCGGATCACGCAGCAGCTTTCCGAGACGGCCTTCCTCTACGGCGGCGATGCGGCGTTCTTGGAGGACCTTTACGCTCGCTACGCCACGCAGCCGGCCAGCGTGCCAGCCGACTGGCGCGCCTATTTCGACGCGCTGCACGAACAGCCCAAGGCCATTGCAGCCGCCGCGGTCGACCCCAGTTGGTCGCGTCCAGCCGCCGCCGCGGCCGCGCGCCCCGATTGGATGAGCGCGCTCGACGGCCTGTGGCCGGCGGTGGAAGCCAAGGTGGGGGCGGGCATTAAGGCCAGGGCCGAAGCGGCCGGCGGCGGGGCCGCTTCGCCCGAGGCGGTGCGCGCCGCGACGCTCGATTCGGTGCGCGCCATCATGATGATCCGCGCCTACCGTATCCGCGGGCACCTGGCTGCGAACCTCGACCCCCTCAGCCTGTCGCCGCGCGGCGACACCTCCGAACTCGATCCCGCCACCTACGGCTTCGCCGACAGCGACGTCGACCGGTCGATCTTCCTCGATTTCGTCTTGGGGCTGGAGACGGCCACCATCCGCGAGATCGTCGCCATACTGCAGCGCACCTACTGCGGCACGGTGGGTGTGCAGTACATGCACATCTCCGACCCCGAGCAGAAGGCGTGGATCCAGGAGCGGATCGAGGGCAAGGACAAGGAGATAACCTTCACCGCGGAAGGCAAGATCGCCATCCTCAGGAAGCTGATCGAGGCCGAGGGCTTCGAGCGCTTCCTGCATAAGCGCTTCCCCGGCACCAAGCGCTTCGGGCTGGACGGCGGCGAGGCGCTGGTGCCGGCCATGGAGCAGGTGATCAAGCGTGGCGGCGCGCTCGGGGTTGACGAGATCGTCATCGGCATGCCCCACCGCGGGCGGCTCAACGTGCTCGCCGCGGTGATGGGCAAGCCTTACGAGGTGATTTTCCACGAGTTCCAGGGCGGCTCGTCGGTGCCGTCCGACATCGGCGGCTCGGGCGATGTGAAGTACCACCTGGGCGCCTCGTCGAACCGCGAGTTCGACGGCAACCGCGTGCACCTGTCGCTGACCGCCAACCCCTCGCACCTCGAGATCGTCAATCCAGTGGTCATCGGCAAGGCGCGCGCCAAGCAGACCTTCGACAAACGCGAAGACCCCGGCTGCACCGGCTCCAAGGTGCTGCCGCTGGTGCTGCACGGCGACGCCGCCTTCGCTGGGCAGGGCGTGGTCGCGGAATGCTTCATGCTGTCGGGCATCGAGGGATACGAGACCGCGGGCACGCTGCATTTCATCGTCAACAACCAGATCGGTTTCACCACCAGCCCGCAGTTCAGCCGCAGCTCGCCCTATCCCAGCGACACCGCGCTCATGGTTGAGGCGCCGATCCTGCATTGTAATGGCGACGATCCGGAGGCGGTGGTGTTTTGCGCCAAGGTGGCGGCCGAATACCGGCAGGAGTTTAAGCACGATGTGGTGGTGGACATGTTCTGCTATCGCCGCTTCGGCCACAACGAGGGCGACGACCCGACCTTCACCCAGCCGTTGATGTACGCCAAGATCAAAGGGCAACCCTCCACCCGCGAGATCTACACGCAGCGGCTGATCAAGGAGGGTGTCGCGACGGCCGAGCAGGTAGACGCCATGCTGGCCGATTTCGAGACCTACCTCGGCGCCCAGTTCGACGCTGGCAAGGACTACACGCCGGAGAAGGCCGACTGGCTCGACGGCAAGTGGAAGGGCTTGGCCGCCGCGCAGGAGGCCGGCCCAGGATACACCGCCGCGCCCCTGCAGAAGCTGCGCGACCTCGGCTTGAAGATGACGGCCATCCCCGAGGACGTGAACATCCACAAGACGCTCAAGAGGGTGATCGACGGCCGTCGCGAAGCGATCGAGAGCGGGGAAAACCTTGACTGGTCGACAGGCGAATCGCTCGCCTTCGCAACCCTGCTCGACGAAGGCACTCCCGTGCGCCTGTCCGGCCAGGACAGCGTGCGCGGCACCTTCAGCCAGCGCCACTCGGCGGTGATCGACCAGGTCGACGAGCGCCGCTACGTGCCGCTTCAGCACCTGCGGCCCGGCCAGGCGCGCTTCGAGGCGATCGACTCGGCGTTGTCGGAAGAGGCGGTGCTGGGTTTCGAGTACGGCTACACCCTCGCCGACCCGGACACGCTGGTGATGTGGGAAGCCCAGTTCGGCGATTTCGCCAACGGCGCCCAGGTGCTGGTCGACCAGTTCATCTCCTCGGGCGAGCGCAAGTGGCTGCGCATGAGCGGCCTCGTGATGCTGTTGCCGCACGGATACGAGGGCCAGGGCCCCGAGCACAGCTCCGCGCGTTTGGAGCGCTACCTGCAGATGTGCGCGGAGGACAACATGCAGGTGTGCAACCTCACGACGCCCGCGAACTACTTCCACGCCCTGCGCCGGCAGGTGAAGCGGCCGTTCCGCAAGCCGCTGGTGATCATGACGCCGAAAAGCCTACTGCGGCACAAGAAGGCGGTCTCGTCGCTGTCCGACATGGCCGAGGGATCGGCCTTCCACCGCGTGCTCTGGGATGACGCCCAGCCGCGCGAAGGGCGCACGGGCGCGCCGAAGACCTCGCTCACGCTCAGGCCCGACGGCGAGATCAAGCGCGTGCTGATCTGCTCAGGCAAGGTCTATTACGACCTCCTCGATCGGCGCGAGACCAATGGGCGCGACGACGTCTACATTCTGCGACTTGAGCAGTTCTATCCGTGGCCCATGCAGTCCATGCGCAAGGAGTTGGCGCGCTTCGCCAACGCGGAGCTGATCTGGGTGCAGGAGGAGCCGAAGAACATGGGCGGCTGGAGCTTCGTCGATCCCTGGATGGAACTGACGCTGGAGCGCACCGCCACGCTCTCCAAGCGCGCCCGCTATGTCGGCCGTCCCGCCTCGGCCTCCACCGCCGCCGGCATCGCCAGCCGCCACGCCTACGAACTGGACGTCTTCCTCACCGACGCCTTCGCCTGACCCCCGACCTTAGGACCCGCCCGACCCAATGGCCTCCACCACCGCCGCCGCCAAGCCCGCCGACGCCGCCGTCGACGTCACAGTGCCCGTGATGGGCGAGAGCGTGTCGGAAGGCACGGTCGGGACCTGGACCAAGAAGGCCGGCGACAAGGTGAAGCGCGACGAGGTGCTCGTCGAGATCGAGACGGACAAGGTGGCGATCGAGGTTTCCGCCGCGGCCGATGGCGTGTTGAGCGAAATTCTCGCCAAGGACGGCGACACCGTCACCCCCAATCAGGTCATCGCGCGGATCGGCAGCACCTCGAGCGGCGGGGTGCCGCCCAAGGAGCAGCCCTCCGGTGCGGGCGAGCAGACCCCGGCCAACGAACCGCCCGCCGCCCAGCAGGGGCCGACGCCCGCGGGCGCGCCGCTCGCGCCCTCGGTGCAGCGAATCGTGACTGAAAATAAGCTCGACCCCTCGCAGATCGGCGGCTCGGGCAAAGACGGACGCATAACCAAGGGAGACGCCCTGCAGGCGGCCTCCGGCGGCGGCGGCGCGCAGGCCAAGGCGCCGGCGCCTGCCGCTCCCACCCCGCAGGTGCAGGCCTCCGCCGACGCTCCGCGCGCCGAGCGGCCCAACGAGGAGCGGGTGCGCATGTCGCGCCTGCGCCAGACAATCGCGCGCCGCCTCAAGGAGTCGCAGGCCACCGCCGCCCAGCTCACCACCTTTAACGAGGTGGACATGAGCGCGATCATGGCGCTGCGCACCGAGTACAAGGATATGTTCGAGAAGAAGCACGGCGTGAAGCTCGGTTTCATGAGCGTCTTCACCAAGGCGGTGGTGCACGCGCTGAAGGAAGTGCCCGCCGTCAACGCCGAGATCGATGGTCAGGACCTGATCTATAAGAACCACTACGATATCGGCGTGGCCGTCGGCACCGAGAAGGGCCTGGTCGTGCCGGTCGTACGCGACGCCGACCAGCTCAGCCTGGCGGGCGTAGAGAAGGCCATCGGCGCGCTCGGCAAGAAGGCGCGCGATGGCCAGCTGGCCATGGACGACCTGCAGGGCGGCACCTTCACGATCACCAACGGCGGCATCTACGGCTCGTTGATGTCTACGCCAATCCTCAACATCCCGCAGGCCGGCATCCTGGGCATGCACAACATCGTGCAGCGCCCCATAGCGGTGGACGGCAGGGTGGAAATCCACCCGATGATGTACCTGGCGCTGAGCTACGACCACCGTATCGTCGACGGCAAGGAGGCCGTGACCTTCCTTGTCGCCGTGAAGAACGCGGTTGAGGATCCAAAGCGGCTCCTGCTCGACGTGTGAAGCTTGCGCTGCCGCATCGGGCCTCGTATCTACAGGTCGTAGATACGGGAGCGATCGATGGCTGACGATCTCGTTGTCGAGTCGCGCGCCAAGCTGTTCAGCCATGGGGGCAGTCAGGCCGTGCGCCTGCCCAAAGCGTTCCGCTTCGAGGGCCGCGAAGTGCGCGTCCGCAAGGACGGAGACAGGGTGATCCTCGAGCCGATCATGCGCGACTGGGACGCCTTCTGGGCCAGGTTGGACGCGATCTGCGAGGAACCCTTTCCGGAACGGCCGCTGCAGCTGCGAATGGAGCCGCTGTTGAGCTGCGACGACTGATGCTCGCCCTCGACACCAATGTCGTCGTCGCCGTGCTGCGCGGATGCAGGCCGCATCTGCGGGCGCTCCTGAGCGCGGCGGCGAACGGTGGCGAACCGATCATCGTCTCCGCGCTCGTGCTGCGGGAGCTCGCATTCGGTGCGCTGGTCAGTGCGCGGCCCGACGTTCAGTTGACCCGGCTCGACGAATTCCTGGACGCCTATACGATCGAGCCCTTCACCGCCGCCGATGCGCTCGCTGCAGCGCGGGTTCAAGCCGATCTGCAGCGGCGCGGCTCGCCCATCCAGGATGTGGACGTGCTGATCGCTGGCCACGCCGTTTCACGCGGCTGGACGCTCGTCACGGCGAACGTCCGCGACTTCATTCGGATCGAAGAGCTGGCGCTCCTCGACTGGTCCGACCCCGACGAGCCTCGCGCCTACGGGCGCCCCGCCGCCGCACCGCGCTGAAGGATGCAAGATGCCTGACACCTACGATGTAGTCGTCATCGGCGGCGGACCCGCCGGCTACAACGCCGGCATTCGCGCCGGGCAGCTGGGCCTCAAGGTGGCCGTGGTGGAGAAGCGTGGCACGCTGGGGGGCACTTGCCTCAACGTGGGGTGCATCCCTTCCAAGGCGCTGCTGCATGCGTCGGAGATGTTCGAGGCGGCGAGCAAAGACTTCGCGGGGTTGGGCATAAAGGTGACGCCCGAGCTCGACCTGCCCACGATGCAGGACCAGAAGGCCAAGAGCGTCGTGACGCTGACCAAGGGCATCGAGTTCCTGTTCAAGAAGAACAAGGTCGACTGGGTGAGGGGCGCCGGCCGCCTCGACGGCGCGGGTAAGGTGGTGGTCACGGGCGAGGACGGCGCCGAGCGCACGCTCGAATCGAAGAACGTGGTGATCGCCACCGGTTCAGAACCGTCGGTCGTGCCTGGCGTGGCTGTGGATCAGGAGCGGATCGTCGACTCGACCGGCGCCCTGGCGCTGCCGAGCGTCCCCAAGCGGCTGGCGGTGATAGGCGCCGGCATCATCGGGCTGGAGCTCGGCTCGGTGTGGCGCCGGCTGGGCTCCGAGGTGACCGTCGTGGAATACCTCGACCGCATCGTTCCGGGAGCCGATGCCGAGGTGGCGACCGCCTTCCAGCGCATCCTCGCCAAGCAAGGCATGACCTTCAAGCTGGGCATGAAGGTGACGGGCGCGGACACCGCGGGCGAAGGCGTGAAGCTCAGCCTGGAACCCGTGAAAGGCGGCGACGCGCAGACGCTGGAGGCCGACGTGGTGCTGGTGGCCGTAGGGCGTCGTCCGTATACGGAGGGCCTTGGCCTTGAGACGGTCGGTGTCGCGACGGATGGGCGCGGCTTCATGCCGAACACGCACTACAAGACGACAGCGGATGGGGTGTGGGTGATCGGCGACGTCACCTATGGCCCCATGCTGGCGCACAAGGCCGAGGACGAAGCGGTGGCGGTGATCGAGCTGATCGCCGGCAAGGCCGGCCACGTGAACTACGACGTGATCCCCGGGGTCATCTACTCCTCGCCCGAGGTCGCCTGGGTCGGCAAGACCGAGGAGGAGCTCAAAGCGCAGGGCGTCGCCTACAAGGTCGGCAAGTTCCCCTTCGCCGCCAACAGCCGCGCCAAGGTCAACCACGAGGCTGAGGGCTTCGTGAAGGTGCTGGCCGACGCCACCACCGACCGCATCCTGGGCGCGCACCTGATCGGCCCCTCGGTGAGCGAGATGGTGGGCGAATACGCCGTGGCCATGGAGTTCGGCGGCGCCTCGGAAGACGTGGCGCGCACGTGCCACGCCCACCCCACCCGCTCGGAAGCCCTGCGCCAGGCCGCCATGGGCGTAGAGGGCTGGACCATGCAGGCGTGAACGCACGCGCCTGAGAATGTGATTGCGAGGCGTTCGCACTTCTGTCAGCCTGCGACCCAGGTTGGCCGATCCGGAGCGCCGCGCATGTCCCTCATCCAACCCGCCGCCACCGACCGGGCCTGCGACCTGCGCGACCTCAGCCAGGCCGAGCACCTCGTGCTGTTCGGCGTGCGGGCCGTGGCGCTGGGCCATGGCGACTGCCCGGCGCTGCACCGCGCCTTCAGCGGCCTCCTCGGCGCCGAGGCCGACGCGGCGCTGGCGCACCTCCTCGTCTTCGTGCGCCTGATCGGTGCGGCGGGAGGGCGGCGCATCCGCCTGCACGCGCCCGGCTGCTGCGGGGTGAGCGGCGACGAGCGCCTGATCCTGGACGTGATCGCTACGGCCCAGGCCTCTCTCGCCGGGGAGGACGAGGGGCATTTGGATGCAGCCCTGGGCGACCTGCTCGCCAGCGCCCCATGCTTCGCGGCGGTGATGGCCGCCCAATGCCTGGCCGCCGCCTTCACCCTCAGCGACCTGCACCTGCCGGCCGCCGGCTGGCGGGGCGCGACCAAAGCGGAGCCGACGCTGCACTGAGCCGGTAGCCCAAGGCGCCCGGGCCCGCTAGCGTGGCGCCATGACCGAACTCGTGCTGACCACCCTGGAGGACGGCGTCCTCACTCTGCGGCTGAATCGGCCGGAGAAGAAGAACGCCCTTACCGACGCCATGTACGCCGCCCTGGCCGACGGACTCGAGCGCGCCGACGCCGATCCCGCCGTCGGAGCCGTGCTGATCGCCAGCACGTCGGACGCCTTCACCGCCGGCAACGACCTTGCCGACTTCGCCGCCGTGGGCGCCGGGACGGTGCGCCAGGGCGACCGCCAGGTCGGGCGCTTCCTGCGCACCCTCGCCACCGCCCAGGCGCCTGTCGTGGCGGCCGTGCCGGGGATCGCGGTCGGGGTGGGCACGACGATGCTGCTGCACTGCGATCTGGTGTTCGTGTCCGAGACCGTGCGGCTCACCGCGCCCTTCGTCGGCCTGGGCCTCGTGCCCGAGGCGGGATCGAGCCAGCTCCTGGTGCAGCGCATCGGCCATGCGCGCGCCTTCGCCATGTTCGTGCTGGGTCAGGCGCTCGGCGCCGCCGAGGCCGTAGCGACCGGCGTCGCCAACCGCGCCCTCCCCGCCGCCGAGCTCGACGCCGCCTCGCGCGAGGCGGCGCGTGCGCTCGCCAAGGCCCCGCGCGAAGCGTTGCGCGAGGCCAAGCGCCTCATGCGCCGCCCGGCCGAGCCGCTCGCCGCGCGCATGGACGTGGAGAACACCGCCTTCGCCGCGCGCCTTCAGAGCGACGAGGCGAAGGCGATCTTCGCCGCCTTCCTCGCCCGGGGGGCCGCGAAAGCCGGCTAGTGCTGGGTCTCCGGCATGGAGACGCGCAGGCCCTCGAGCGCGTCGGTCACCTTGATCTGGCAGGAGAGGCGCGAGTTGGGCTGCACCCCCTCGGCGAAGTCGAGCATGCTCTCCTCCATGGCGGAGGGTTCGCCCGTCTTCTCGCGCCAGGCCTCGTCCACATAGACGTGGCAGGTGGCGCAGGCGCAGGCGCCGCCGCAATCGGCGTCGATGCCGGGCACATCGTGCTTCACCGCGCCCTCCATGACGGAAAGGCCGGGCTTCACGTCGATCGCGTGCTCGGTCCCGTCATGCTCGACGTAGGTGATCTTGGCCATGCCGGTCTCCGCCGCGCCCTAGGTCGGCGCGGATCGCCGCGGCTGCATATCGCAGACCGGCGCGCGCGCAAGCTGCGGCGCGACGAGGTTGGCGCCGGGTGCGGTGCGTGGGACACGCCCTGCGTGGCCGAGCCGCCGACCCTGCACCTGCCGACGCCCAAGGCCGCCGCCGAACTTGGCGCGGCCATCGCGCATCGGCTGCGGGCGGGCGAGGCGGTGTGCCTCTCGGGCCCGCTGGGTGCGGGCAAGTCCACCCTGGCGCGCGGGCTGGTGCGCGCCCTCACGACGCCGGGCGAGGAGGTTCCCAGCCCCACCTTCACCCTCGTGCAACCCTACCAGGGCCGCGACTTCACGATCGCCCACTTCGATCTCTACCGCCTGCGCCGGCCGCAGGAGATCGACGAGCTGGGTCTGGACGAGGCGCTGGAGACCGGCTGCGCGATCATCGAGTGGCCGGAGCGGCTCGAGGGAGCCCTCCCCGTCGACCGGCTCGAGGTGGCGTTGGAGATCGCAACCGCCGACGCGGCGGGCGGCCGCGTTGCGCGCCTCGCCGGGCATGGTTCATGGATGGGACGTGAGCGCGACCTCGTCTGATCCCCGCCTCCCCGCGGCCCCGCCCTTGCCGGACCGCGCAGCGGCGCGCGCCGCCTTTTTGGCCGCCCACGGCCTGGCCGAAGCGCCGAGCGAGCCCATAGCCGGCGACGCCTCCACCCGGGCCTACGCGAGGCTGCGCCCCGCCGGCCGGCCCTCGCTGATGCTGATGGACGCGCCCCCCGCCGCGGAAGGCGCAACCGCAGCGCCGGGCGCCTCCGCGGCAGAGCGCACGGCGCTGGGCTACACCGCCATGGCGCGGCTGGCGGGGACCCGGATGGACGCCTTCGTGGCCACGGCCGGCTGGCTCGGCGCCCAGGGGTTCTCCGCCCCCGCCGTCGCGGCGCACGACGAGGCGGCGGGTCTCGCCCTCCTGGAGGACCTGGGCGACGATCTGTTCGCCGCGGTGCTCGCCCGCGGCGGCGACGAAGGCGAGCTGTATGACGCGGCGATCGACACCCTGGCGGCGCTGCATCGCGTCGCCCCGCCCGAGGTGCTCGAAGGCGCCGGTGCGCGCTGGCCGCTCCTCGTCTACGACGATCTGGCGCTGAAGACGGCGGGGGACCTGTTCCTCGACTGGCTGCCCGCGCTGGCCGCGTCGCGCCCTTCTCGCCCCTCGCGCGCGCCGGATGGGAGGCGGTGTGGGCGCCCGTGCGGGCGCGGGCGCAGGCCACGGCCGAGGTGGTGTGCCACCGGGACTACCACGCGGAGAACCTGGTCTGGCTGCCGCACCGCGACGGCGCCGCGCGCGTCGGCCTGCTCGACTTCCAGGACGCCGTGCGTGCGCCCCGCGCCTGGGACCTCTCCATGCTGCTGCACGACGCGCGACGCGACGTGTCGCCCGAGCTGAGGGCGCATGCGCTCGCCCGCTACCTCGCCGCCGAGGGCGACCGCATCGATCCGGATACCCTGCGGCGCGACTTCGCGACCTTCGGCGCCCTCAACATCGTGCGCATCATCGGCGTCTTCCACCGGCTGGCGGGGCGCGACGGCAAGGCGCGCTACCTGCAGTTCCTGCCGCGCATGTGGGGCCACCTGGACGAGACGCTGCGCGAGCCCGAGCTGGCCCCCCTGGCGCGCTGGCTCGACGCCCACGTCCCGCCCGAGGCGCGCGGATGAGCGACGCCCCGACCACGGCCATGGTGCTGGCCGCTGGCCTCGGCACCCGCATGCGCCCCCTCACCAACGACCGGCCCAAGGCGCTGGTGGAGGTCGGCGGCCGGGCGCTGATCGATCACATGCTGGACCGCCTCATGAGTGCGGGCGTGGTGCGCGCGGTGGTCAACGTCCACGCGCACGCCGACCGACTGATCGCCCACCTCGAGGCCCGCGCGGGCGGGCCAGCCATCGCGATCTCCGACGAGCGCGACGTGTCGGTCCCGCTGGAGACCGGCGGCGGGATCAAGCGCGCCCGCACGCATCTCGGCGAGGCGCCGGTGTGGGTGGCCAACATCGACTCGGTCTGGCTGGAGCGCGCGCCCGCCTTGCCGGCGCTCGCCGCGGCCTGGGACCCGGCGCGCATGGACACGGCCATGCTCCTAGCCGACCGCGACCGCGCGCTCGGCTTCGACGGCCCGGGCGACGCCTTTTTGGACGAGGGCGGCGGGGCGACGCTGCGGCGCGGCGTGGCGGGGGCGGCGCAGGCGCCTTACGTCTACATGGGCGTGCACATAACCGATCCCCGGCCGATCTACGCCTGGCCGGAGGAGGCCTTCAGCCTCACCTCCGTCTGGATGGCGCAGGCGCCCGCCGGCCGGCTGCACGGCGTGGCGCTCGACGGCGACTGGATGCATGTGGGCGACCCCGCCGCTCGCGACGCCGCCGAGGCTCGGCTAGCCGCCGCATGACCGGGGGCGGGACCACCGGCGACCTCTTCGCCGACCCGCCCGCGCGCCCGCCGCCTGCGACCGCGACCGACGCAGGCGGATCGCATCCTGCGGCCATGCCGCCGCCCGCCGCCCTCGCCGCCCCGCCGCCGGCGCGCGATCTCCTGTCGGGAGAGGGGCCGCGCTGGTTCGCCATCGCCGCGCATCGCCCGTTCCTGGACGACCTCGCCCGCGGCCTGTGGGACGCGCTGACGCCGCAGGGTCCCGAGGCGCTCGCCGATGCGGTGCTGCTGCTGCCCACCCGACGCGCGGCGCGCGACCTGGCCCAGGCCTTCGTGGCCGCGACCGGCGGCCGGGCCGTGCTCCTGCCGCAGATCCGCGTGCTGGGCGACCTGGACGAGGGCGAGCCCCCGTTCGAGCCCGGGGAGACCGCCCTGGCCATCGCCCCGGCGGTCTCTCCGCTGCGCCGGCGCTTCGAGCTGGCGCGCCTGGTGGTCGAGCACGAGCGCCTGCTGCGCCGCACGCTCGACGCGCGCGCCGCCCTGCAGCTGGCCGACGCCCTGGCCGCCCTGCTCGACGGCCTGCAGCTGGAGGAGGCCGGTTCCGAGGACCGCGTCGACGCCTTGGTGGAGGGCGAACTGGCGCGCCATTGGCAGGTCTCGGCCGACTTCCTGCGCGTGGCCACCCGAGCCTGGCCCGAGCGGCTGGACGCCCTGGGGCTCATGGACGTGGGCGCCCGTCAGGTGGCGCTGCTGCGCGCGCTGGCCGCCCAGTGGCGCGACCGGCCGCCGCGCCATCCGCTGATCGCTGCAGGCTCCACCGGCGGCGCGCCCGCCGTGGCCGACCTCCTCGCGGCGGTGGCCGACGCCCCCCGTGGCGCGGTGGTGCTGCCCGGCCTCGACCGGCGCCTGGCCGACGCGGCCTGGGCGAAGGTCGACGCGGGCCACCCCCAGGGCGCGATGAAGGCGCTGCTCGCCCGCGCCGGCGTGGCGCGCGCGGACGTCCGCGCGTGGCCCGCGCCGGAGGACGCCGAGGCGCGACGCCGCGGCGAGGCGCGCGAGCGGGTGCTCAACGAGGCCCTGCGCCCGGCCGAGGCCACAGCCGACTGGCTGCGCGTGATCGGCGACCTCGCCGCCCAGGCCGGCGGCGGCGATCCCGTGGCGGAGGGGCTGGAGGGCCTCGCCGTCCTCACCGCGCGCACCGAGGAGGACGCCGCCGCCCAGGTCGCGGTGATGCTGCGCGAGGCGCTGGAGACGCCGAGCCGCACCGCCGCCCTGGTCACGCCCGACCCGGCGCTGGCGCGCCGCGTGGCTGCGCGGCTGTCGCGCTGGGGGATCGCGGTGGACAGCTCCGCCGGCGCGCCGCTGGCCGACTTCCCCGCCGGCGTGCTGCTGGCGCTGATCGCCCGCGCCGTCGCCGACCCGCTCGATCCGGCGACGCTGCTGGCCATCGTCAAGCACCCGCTCGCCCACCTCGGCCAGCCCGCCGCCGTGCTCGACCTGGCGCGACGGCGGCTGGAGCGGCGCGGCCTGCGCGGGCCGCGCCCCCGCGGCTGGGGCGACCTCTACGAACGCCTCGCCGCGAAGCCCGAGGACACGGCGGAGGCGCAGGCGCTGGCCCGCGCCCTGGAGGCGGCGATCGCCCACGCAGCGGCGCCCTTCGCCGCCGGGCCCGCCGACGCTCCCGCCGCCATGCGCGCCCTGGCCGAGGCGGCGGAAATCGCCGCCGCCGACGATGGAGGCCGGCTCGGCGAGCTGTGGGGCGGCCCCGGCGGCGAGGCCGCGGCCGCCCTGGTCGCGGGCGTCCTGCAGGACGGCGCAGGCTTGCCGCCGGTCACGCGCGCCGGCTGGGCGCAGGCGGTGGCCGAGCTTCTCGCGGGCGAGACGGTGCGCACGGGCGGCGCCCGGCACCCGCGCCTGCGCATGCTCGGGCTGATCGAGGCGCGGCTGGTGCGCGCGGACCTCACCGTGCTGGCCGGGCTGGAGGAGGGCGTGTGGCCCGCGCCCGCCCGATCCGACCCCTTCCTCTCGCGCCCCATGCGCGCCGAGTTGGGCCTGCCGCCGCCCGAAAGGCGCGTGGGCCTGGCCGCCCACGACTTCGTGCAGGGCGCCTGCGCGCCCGAGGTGGTGCTGATCCACAGCGAGCGGCGCGGGGGCCAGCCCGCCGTGCGCTCGCGCTGGCTGTGGCGGCTGGAGACCCTGGCCCGCGGCGCCTGGCGTGGCGAGCGCTCGACCTTCGCCTTGCCCACCCGCCCCGAGGTCGCCGGATGGGCTCAGCGCCTGGACGCGCCGGCGCGCCCCGCCCCCGCCGCTCTCAGGCCCGCCGAGCGGCCGCGGCCCAAGCCGCCCATCGCCGCGCGCCCCCGCGAACTCGCCGTCACCCGGGTGGAGGAGTGGGTGCGCGATCCCTACGCCACCTACGCCCGCTACGTGCTGCGCCTGCGCGCGCTGGAGCGGCCGGACGCACCGGTGGAGGCGCTGGCCCGCGGCACGGCCATCCACGCGGCCTTCGAGAAATTCGTTGACGACGCGCTTCATCCGGGTGCGGAAGATCGTTTCGCGGCGCTGCTGGCGGGCGAGCTGCACCGCGCCGGCTTGCCGTCCTGGCGCATGGCGCGCGAGGCGGCGCTGGCCGCCAACCTGGCGCGCTGGGCGGTGCAGTTCGAGCGCACCCGCCGCGACGGCGCCCAGCTGCATGTGGAGCGCAGGGGTGAACTGGCGTTCGACGCCCCCGGCGGAAGCTTCACCCTCACAGCCAAGGCCGACCGGCTGGAGCGCCGCGCCGCCTACGCCGACGTGCTGGACTTCAAGACCGGCGCCGCCCCCAGCGACAAGCAGGTGCGCTCGGGCTTCTCGCCGCAGCTGCCGCTCACCGCCGCCATCCTGCGCGAGGGCGGCTTCGCCGAGGTGGGGGCCGCCGATCCGGGCGAGCTGCTCTACGTGCGCCTCACCGGCCGCCGGCGCGACCCCGGCGCGGCCGAGGCGCGCGGCGCGGCGGATGGGACATCGGCCGCGCTCGCCGAGCAGGCGCTCGCCGGGCTGAAGGCGCGCGTAACGCGCTTCGACGATCCGGACACGCCCTATCCCTCCTGGTCGGCCCCCCAGTTCCTCGGCCGCTACCGGTCGGACTACGACCACCTCGCGCGCGTGTGGGAGTGGCACGTCATGGGCGGCGAGGGCGAAGCCCCCGGCGAGGCGGGGCGGATGAGCGCCGCCCTTCCCCCGCAGGTGCAGGCGTCCGACCCCGCGGTCGACGTCGTGGTCACCGCCAACGCCGGCTCGGGCAAGACCTCCACCCTGGTCAGCCGGGTGGCGCGGCTCCTGCTGCACGGGGCGCGGCCTGAGGCGATCCTGTGCGTCACCTACACCAAGGCCGCCGCCGCCGAGATGCAGCGCCGCCTGTTCGAGCGCCTGGGCGGCTGGGCCGTGGCCGACGACAGGACCCTGCGCAGGGAGCTGGAGGCGATCGGCGAGGCGACGGGCGACCTCCCCGACGCGCGCAAGCTGTTCGCCCGCGCGCTGGAGACGCCGGGCGGGCTGAAAATCCAGACCATCCACGCCTTCTGCGAGCAGCTGCTGCGCCGCTTCCCCCTGGAGGCCGGCGTGACGCCGGGCTTCATCGTGCTGGAGGACGCGGCCCAGCGCGAGGTCTCCGCGCAAGCGCGCGAGCGGCTCGCCGAAGGCGCCCTCGCCGACGCAGAGGGTCGGCTCGGCCTGGCCTACGCCCACCTCTCCGCCGAACTCGACCTGCGCACCTTCGAGGCCATGCTGGCGAGCTTCGAAGTCCAGCGCGAGGCGGTGGTCGCCTACGAGGGCCAGGCGGCCGAACTCGGCCGCACGCTGGAGGACGACGTGTGGCGCCGCGCCGGCTTCCCCGAGGCGCCCACCGATCCCGAAGCGCTGGAGGCGGCCGCGGCAGTGGAGTGCGACTGGGCGCAGTGGCGCGCAGCCGCCGCCGCCCTGGCTTTGACCGGCTCCGCGACCGACGTCAGGCTCTCCGGCAAGCTGGCGAAGCTGGCCGAGTGCGCCGCCACCTCGCCGGGGGCGTTCACCGAGTGCTGGGCCGCCTTCGCCACCGCCAAGGGCGAACCCTTGAAGACGCTGGGCACACGCGCGGTGGACGCCGGCACGCTCGAATGGCTCCGGCGCGAGCAGGCGCGGCTGCACGACACCTGCCGCCTCGCCACCGCCGCGCGACAGGCGCGCGACACCGTGCAGGCGCTGGTGCTGGCCACCGCCTACGCCAGCCTTTACGCGGGAGAGAAGGAGGCCCAGGGCGCGCTCGACTTCGCCGACCTGGTGGCGCGCGCCGGCGAGCTCCTCACCGTGCGCACGGACGCCGCCTGGGTGCTGTTCAAGCTGGACGGCGGGATCGAGCACCTCTTGCTGGACGAAGCGCAGGACACCGCCCCCGAGCAGTGGACCATACTGGACGCCCTCACCGACGAGTTCCTGGCGGGCGAAGGCGCCCGGCCGCGGCGCGAGCTGGAGCGCGGCAGCTTCGTGGTCGGCGACCCCAAGCAGTCGATCTACAGCTTCCAGGGCGCCGACCCGAACGGCCTCCTGCAGCGCATCCAGGGCCGTGCGGCTCGCGCCGAAGCCGCCGGACGCGCCTTTGAGAGCGTCGACCTGCGGGAGAGCTGGCGCTCCACGCCGCAGGTGCTGGCGTTCGTGGACGCCGTGTTCGCCAACCCGGACGCGCGCCTCCTCGACCCGCCGCTCGGCGACGAGGTGGTGCGCCACATCGTCGGCGGACCGCGGCGCGAGCACGCGGGCTGCGTCGACCTGTGGCCGGTGTTCGCTGACGAGCCGCACGAGGAGGCCGACGCCTGGGACGCGCCGCTCGATGCGCCCGCCCCGCAGTCGGCGATCAAGCGGCTGGCGGCGCGGATCGCCGCCGAGGTGGCGGGGATGATCGCGCGCGGCGACGGCGTCTTCGACAAGGAGGCGCGTGAGTGGCGGCCCGTGCACGCCGGCGACGTGCTGGTGCTGGTGCGCCGTCGCGACGCCCTGTTCGAGGAGATCCTGCGGGCGCTGAAGAAGGCGCGCATCCCGGTGGCCGGCGCCGATCGCCTGCACCTCTCCGACCACGCGCTCTTCGCCGACGTGCGCGCGCTGCTGCGCTTCGCCCTCTACCCGTGGGACGACCTGACCCTGGCCGAGCTGCTGCGCTCGCCCTTCTGCGACGTGGACGAGCAGGGCCTCTACGACCTGGCCCAGCCGCGGGGCGAGCACGCCCGCCTGTGGCCCGAGCTGAACCGCCGCGCGCAGGAGCGGCCGGCGTGGGTCGCCGCCAAGGCCTTCCTCGCCCAGGCGCGCCACGAGGCGCAGGAGGGGCGCACGCCGTTCGACTGGCTGGGCCGGGTGCTGAGCCGCCTCGACGACGACGGCCTGACCATGCGCCAGCGCCTCCTCACCCGCCTGGGCGCCGAGGCGGAGGATGCGCTGGAGGCGCTCCTGGCCGAAGCGCTGGCCGCCGAAGGCCGTGGCGTGCGCGACCTGGAGCGCTTCTGCGCCGAGCTGGAGCGCGCCGAGGTCGAGGTGAAGCGCGAGCTGGAAGGCGCCGGCGCGCAGGCGAGGGTGATGACCGTGCACGGCGCCAAGGGGCTGGAGGCGCCGGTGGTGATCCTGCCGGACACCCTGGGCCGCGCGCCCGAACGCTGGCCGCCGCTCCTGGCGACCGGCGACGGCGGGCTCGTCTTCGCCCCCCGGGGGATGGGCGACACGCCGGCTAGCCGCGCCGCCAAGGACGGGCTCAAGGCGAAGCAGGCGCAGGAGGGTCTGCGGCTGCTCTACGTGGCCCTGACCCGCGCTCGCGACCGGCTGATCGTCTGCGGGCGCCTGCCCGGCAACCTCACGGCGCCCGCCGCCGACAGCTGGTATGCGCTGGTGCAGGCGGCCTTCGCGCAGGAGGGGATCGCCGAGGCCGTGCGCACGGTGGATCTCGGCGACCTGAGCGTCCGTCGCTGCGGTCCCGATCCGGTCCCGTCCTTGGCGCTCACCGCCGAGCCGCAACCCGCCCTCGCCGACCCGGACTGGCTGACCGCGCCCGCGCCGCTGGAACCCGGGCTCGCTGCGCTGGCGAGCCCCTCGCGCCAGGCCGAGCGGCTGCGGGGACCGGCGCCCTCGCCGCTGGCCGCCGCCGGTGGTCTGGGCCGCTTCCGCCGGGGCGAGCTGATCCACCGGCTGCTGCAGCTCCTGCCCGACCTGCCGCCCGGCGCCCGCGCCCAGGCCGCCGCCGACCTTCTGGCCCGCGAGCGCGACCTCACCTCCGAGCAACGGCGCGAGATGGCCGACGCGGCGATGGGCGTGCTCACCGACGCGCGCTTCGCCCCTGTATGGGGAGCGGGCGGCCGCGCCGAGATGGCCATCGCCGGCGGTTCGCCCGAGCTGCCGCCGGGCTTGGCCGTCTCCGGCCGCGTCGACCGGCTGGTGGTCACGCCCGAGCGCGTGCTGGTGATCGACTTCAAGACCAACCGCCCCTCGCCCGACCGGATCGAGGGCGCCGATCCAGCCTACCTGATGCAGATGGCGCTCTATGTGGCGGTGCTGCGCGAGGTGTTCCCCGGCCGCCGGGTGGAAGCGGCGCTGGTGTGGACCGACGGTCCCAAGCTGATGGTGGTTCCAGACAATGTGATCGCCCAGGAGCTGGCGCGCGCGCGGCGTGCGGCTTGATGGGGGGCGGGCCTGGACCTACCTCTTGCGACAGGACCGCGGCGAGTCTGCGCCGCGCACCAAGTGGAGTGAACCCTCGATGGCCACCGTAAAGGTCGACGACGACACCTTTGAAGCCAAGGTGCTGCAGGCCGACAAACCCGTGCTGGTGGACTTCTGGGCCGAGTGGTGCGGCCCCTGCAAACAGATCGCACCTGCCCTCGACCAGATCAGCGAGGAGCTGGCTGACCAGTTGATCGTGGCCAAGGTCAATACCGAGGAGAGCCCCATGTCCCCCGGTCGCTACGGCGTCCGCGGCATCCCGACGCTGATGCTGTTCAAGGATGGCAAGCTCGCCTCCATGAGCGTGGGGGCCAAACCCAAGGCCAAGATCCTGGAGTGGCTGAACGAAGCCGGCGTGACGGCGCAGGCCGCCGCCTGATGGGGCGCGCCTAGTCCTGCCTTCTATGCGGGTCACCGGGCGAACGCCGGGACCCGGAGGCGGACGCCACCTTGGAACCGGACGCCGCCCCAGGACCAGACACGATGGTTTGGATAAGGCCGTCAAGCCGCGTGTCCGCCGCCGCCACAGTCCTCGCACGTCCACTCCTCCACGGTCTCGGGCGCGGATCCAAAACGGCCTCGCCATGCCGTAGGGTGAGGTGAAGCTAGCCCCGTTGCGGAAGGGGGTGGACGGATCAACGAGCAAAGTTCATCTTCCACTGGAGAGTGGGGATGACTCTCAAATAGGGATCTCAATCTCAAGCTATGAACAACCCTCTGTGACTGCGTGGATCAACGAGACGATGCGAGAGCTCCAGCCATGCTGGCGGGCAAGGTCGAGTTAGGATCGCAAGCGGACTTCGCCTTTCCTGCAAGAGCCGACGCGTGGGGCGCTGTCGCCGTGCTCGGTCACGTCGAGGTACGCCTGCGGCGCGTCGAACACCGGAGCTGGAGACTGCCGCAGAGCGTGGGCGGGTCGAGGGCCCAATGGAGGAGCTGCAGGCGCAGCGTGCCTCACCGCGACCGGCGTCGTCGGTGGCGCTCAGGCCTCCGCTGAGACACGGGAAACGCCCCGCGAAAAACCTCGCCGCGACCCGATGACTCGTTCCCGCTCCGTTCGCTGTTGCGCTAGACCTCGCGGGTGAGCGCCCTCGCCTTCGCCCCCTCCCCGTCCGGCCTGATGGCCCGCACCCCCTGCGGCACGCTGTGGACGCACGTGGCGGGCGTGCGCTGCGGACTCACCTGCTCGGGCGCGCTGCACCTGCCGCAGGCCCACGCGCTGGTGGCGGGCGACCTGCACCTTGAGAAGGGGTCGGCCTACGCCGTGCGCGGTTCGCTGCTGCCGCCCTTCGACACCCGCGCCACCCTCGACCGACTGGAGGCGGAGGTGGCGCGCACGGAGCCGCGGCGGCTGATCCTCCTGGGCGACAGCTTCCACGATCCGCGCGCGCCTGCCCGGCTCGACCCCGGCGACCGGGCGCGGCTGGAGGCGCTGGCGCTCGGCCGCACGCTGGTGTGGGTGGAGGGAAATCACGACCGCAAAGGCGCAGAGACCGCACTCGGCCTCCTGCCGGGAGAGGTGACCGACGAGGTCGAGGTCGCGGGCCTGACCCTGCGCCACGAACCGCGACCCGAACCTCAGCCGGGCGAGGTGGCGGGCCACCTTCACCCCGCAGCCCGCGTCTCCGCCGCGGGGCGCGTGGTGCGCCGCCGCTGCTTCGCCACCGACGGGGAACGCCTGATCCTTCCCGCCTTCGGCGCCTATGCCGGCGGTCTCAACCTGCTGGACCGCGCCTTCGACGGCCTGTTCGTGCGACCGCCGACAGCCGCGGTGCTTGGCGACGACAAGGTGCGCCCGCTGCGGCCCGAAGCGCTGCTGCCCGGCTAGATCCGCACCACCGCGCGGGTGTAGAGGTGCCAGGTGGCGTAGCCCAGCACCGGCAGCACGATGGCCAGCCCCACGAACAGCGGGATCGAGCCGGCGAGCAGGAGCGCCGCCACGATCACCCCCCAGCGCAAGAAGGCGGCCGGGCTCCTGGCCACAGCCCGCAGCGAGGTGCGCACGGCGGCGGCCGCGTCCACCTGCCGATCGATCAACATGGGGAAGGAGACCGCGCTCGCCGCCAGCACCGCCATGGCGAACACCGCGCCGACCACGTTGCCGACCAGGATCAGCGCCCACCCCTGCGGGGTGGTGAACACCCGCTGCAGGAAGTCGGCCAGTCCGACGTAGGGCTGGGTGGGGAACAGCGCCGCGTAGATCCCCCATGCCGCCGCCACCCACAGGGCGAAGATCACCGCCAGCCCCAGAGTCATCAGCGCCAGCGAGACGCCGGAACGCCCGCGCCAGGCGTCGAAGAAATGGCTCCACGCCGCCGGTTCGCCGGCCTCGCGCAGGCGGGCGATCTCGTAGAAGCCGCTGGCCAGCGCCGGGCCCATCAGCGAGAGGCCCGCGGCCAGGGGGAAGGCCAGCGCCAGGGCGTCGTCGCTGGCGACGGCGGCGAAGGCGACGAGGCCCACCACCGGGTAGATCAGCGCCAGCATGATGATCTCGCCCCGCTTGGCGTTGAAGTCTTCCCATCCGCGGGCCAGCGCCCAGCGCAGATCCTCGGCGGTGACGGGATGCACGGCCGCCGGAGCGGAGGGGTCGGGCATCACGGCGGCGGGTGTGGCGAGAGACATGTGCGTTTAGCCTCCGAGGTCGCGGATGCGGAGTGAACGCCCAGTCGGCGCCCTTGTCAAAACGCCGCACCGAACGGTCGCAGCGATCGCCGCGCTGGGCTAGAGGGCGCGGCCATGCCGCTCAGCATCCGCGCAGCCTACCGCGAAGCCCTCGCCGCCGGCGAGATCGCGCCCGATCGCGCCCAGGCCGGCGCGGTCGAGGCGCTGGCGCGACTGGAGGGCGAGTTGAACGCCGCCGCCGAGCCGGGCTTCGCCCTGCCGTTCCTGCACAGGAAGCCCGCGCCGCCGCGGGGCGTCTACCTGTGGGGGCCGGTCGGGCGCGGCAAGTCGATGCTGATGGACCTGTTCTTCGACTCCGCGCCGGTCGCACGGAAGCGGCGCGTGCACTTCCACGCCTTCATGGCCGAGGTTCACGCGCTGATCGCGGCCTGGCGATCGGGCGACGCCGCGGGGCGGCGGGCGGCCTTCGGCACGGCCAAGGGAGACGACCCGATCGACCCCGCCGCGGGCGTGCTGGCGCACGGCGCGCGCCTGCTCTGCTTCGACGAGCTGCAGGTTCGCGACATCGCCGACGCCATGATCCTGGGCCGGCTGTTCGAGGCGCTGTTCGCCCGCGGCGTGACCGTGGTGGCCACCTCCAACCGCCCCCCCAGCGACCTCTACGCAGACGGATTGAACCGGCAGCTGTTCGCGCCCTTCATCGACCTTCTCGAGGCGCGCATGGAGGTGGTCGCCGTCGCCGGCCCCCGCGACTTCCGTCTCGAGCGGCTGCGCGGGCGCGACCTGTGGTTCGCGCCGCTGACCCCCGCGGCCGCGGCCGGCTTCCACGCCCTGTGGGGCGCGCTGCTCGACGGCGCGCCCGAGACGGGGGCCACGGTCGACGTGATGGGCCGCAAGCTCGTCTTCCCGCGCGCCGCCGGCGGCCAGGTGCGCGCCGCCTTCGCCAGCCTGTGCGGCCAGGCGCTGGGCGCGCAGGACTACCTGGCCTTCGCCCGGCGCTTCCACACCGTGTTCCTTGAGGGCGTGCCGCGCCTGGGCCCCGAGCGGCGCAACGAGGCGGCGCGGCTCGTGGCGCTGGTCGACGCCCTCTACGAGGCGGGCGCCAAGCTCGTTGTGCTGGCCGACGGGGAGCCGGACGCTCTCTATCCTGCAGGTGACGGCGCCTTCGAGTTCGCACGCACCGCCTCGCGCCTGGAAGAGATGCGCTCGGCCGCCTGGCTGGAGGCGATGGGAGGCTGAGGCGCGGCCTCAGCCGGGAGCCGGCTCCAGCACGCCCAGGTCCTCGCCGGCCAGCACGCGCGCGATCAGGGCGCGGGTGCGCTCCACCCCGAACACCGCGGCGAAGGAGCCGAAGCGCGGGCCCTGCGGCTGGCCCAGCAGCACCTCGTAGAGCGCGCCGAACCACTGGCGCAGAGGGTCGAAGCCGGCGGCCTTGCCGGCCTCGAAGGACTCGCTCTGCAGGTCCTCGGCCGTGGCGCCCTCGCCCAGTCGGGCGAAGCGCTCTGAAAGGTCGGCCAACGCCGCCCGCTCGCGCGCGTCGGGGGCGCGGAAGCGCTTCCGGGGGCGCACGAAGTCCTCGTAATACGCCAGGGCGTAGCCGGCGAGGCGATCCATCAGGGGCTGGCTCTGCGGCGTGGCACCCGGCACGTAGCGCTCCAGGAAGCCCCACAGCATCTCGGTGGAGCCCGCGTTGGCCGCCGAGACCAGGTTCAGCATCAGCGCGAACGACACCGGCGACCCCGCGGCAGGCGGCGCGCCGCCGTGGACCGACCACACCGGATTGTCCAGCCGCTTGGCGGCCTCCTGCCCGGGATAGGCGTCGAGCTGCTGCAGGTATTCGTCGGTGGCCTTGGGAATCACGTCCCAGCTCAGCTTCTTGGCCGACTTGGGTGACTGGAACACGTAGTAGGCCAAGCTCTCTGGGGTGGAGTAGCGCAGCCACTCCTGCATGGTCAGCCCGTTGCCCTTCGACTTGGAGATCTTCTGCCCCTCCTCGTCGAGGTAGAGCTCGTAGGAGAAGCCCTCCGGCGGTGCGCCGCCCAGGAGGCAGCAGATCTTGGCCGAAGCCTTGACCGAGTCGATCAGGTCCTTGCCGCTCATTTCGTAGTCGACGCCGAGCGCCGACCAGCGCATGGCCCAGTCGGGCTTCCACTGCAGCTTGACGTGGCCTCCGACGACGGGCGTCTCCACCCGCGAACCATCCTCGTCCTCGAACACGATGGTCCCCGCCTCGATGTCGCGCTCCAAGGTCGGGACCTGCAGCACGCGGCCGGTGGTGGGGCTGACCGGCAGAAAGGGCGAGTAGGTCGCACGCCGCTCGGGGCCGAGCGTGGGCAGCATCACCGCCTGGATGTCGTCGAACCTCTCCAGGGCGCGCTGCAGCTTGGCGTCGAAACGGCCGGATCGGTAGGCTTCGGTGGACGACATGAAGGTGTAGGCGAAGCCGAAGCCGTCTAGGAAGCGGCGCAGGCGGGCGTTGTTGTGGGCGCCGAAGCTCGCCTCCTCCTCGAAAGGATCGCGCACCTCGGAGAGCGGCTTGCCGAGGTCCTCCTCCAGCCAGTCCTGGTGCGGCAGGCCTGGCGGGACCTTGCGCAGGCCGTCCATGTCGTCGCTGAAGCAGATGAGCTCGGTGGGGATGGCCTCGCCCGTCAGCGCGCGGAAGGCGGCGCGGACCATGGAGGTGCGCGCCACCTCCTGGAAGGTGCCGATGTGGGGCAGGCCCGAGGGGCCGTAGCCGGTCTCCAGCACCACCGGACGCGCGACGAGCGCCGGAAAGCGCTCGGCCAGCCGCTCGCCCGCGCCGTGCTCGACGAGCGCCAACGCCTCGTCGCGCTCGCCGCCCTCCAGACGAAGGGTCAAGATGCGGCGCAACAAGGCGCGCGCCTGCTCGAAAGGCCACGACCGCGCTTCGCGCGCGATAGGAGCGAGGCCGCAGAGGTCGGTCGGATGTGGGTCGGCCATGTCGGCGGCTTATAGACGCCCGGCCGCCGACATGAAGGGCGCACGCCTCGCGGCGGCGGTCGGCGTCAGGGTGAGATGATGGTCGCTTGGCGCGCCGTGAGGCGCCAGCGGCCGCCGTCCTCGCGCCACAGGTCGGTGAAGCGGCGGCGCACCTCCTGACCGGCGCGCGGTTTGGGCCAACGCGGCACGCACAGCTCCTCGCCCATGAGCAGCACCATCGCGCCGCGCAGGCCCGCATACTCGGTCGTCCGGTCGTAGCGCGTGTAGCTGATCAGCCCGCCGGCGTTGCGCTGCGAGGTGGCCCCCTTCTGCGAGAGGGTGTTCTGGGAATGGTTGACCACCAGGTCGTCAGCCATCGACGCGGCGAAGGCGGCGTGGTCCCCGCTCACCAGCGCGCGATCCACCACCTCGACCGCCGCCAGGGCCGCGGCGACGCGGGGATCCTTCGCGGCGGCCGTCGCCTCCGCTCCCGACGCTTTCCAGCCTGCGTGCGCCGGAGCGGCATCATCGCGACGGCGACCATAGGCGCTGCGGCGATCGCGCCATGACGAGGCATCCTCGGGCTCCCCAGTCTTGCGTTGCATCAGCCTACCATATTCGCGGACGCCGAGCCGCCCCGGACGCCTGCGGCCAGGTGGCCGCCGCCGCGCGGTGCAGCGTGGCGTGGCGGTCGGCCAGCGCGTCGATGTCGGCGCCGTAGCCGCCGCCGATCACGCCGCAGACGGGGACGCCGCGGGCGAGGCAGGTCTCGATCACGTAGGCGTCGCGGGCGGCGAGCCCGGCATCGCTCAGCGCCAGACGCCCAAGCCGGTCGTCCACGTGGGGATCGACGCCGGCGTTGTAGAAGACGAGGTCGGGGGCGTGCGCATCCAGCAGATCAGGCAGGTGCTCGGCCAGGGCGGCGAGGTAGGCCGCATCCTGCGTGCCGTCGGGCAGGTCGACGTCGAGGGTGGAGGCGGCGCGGCGGGCGGGGAAGTTCTTGGCGCCGTGCATGGAGAAGGTGGCCACCCGCGGCTCGCCCTTGAAGATGAAGGCGGTGCCGTCGCCCTGGTGAACGTCGAGGTCGACCACCAGCACGCGCGCCACCGCGCCCTCGTCAAGCAATGCGTGCGTGGCGACGGCCACGTCGTTGAACACGCAGAAGCCCGCGCCGTAGCCGCGCGCCGCGTGGTGGCTGCCGCCGGCGGTGTTGCAGGCGAGGCCGTGCGCCAGCGCCAGTCGCGCGGCGAGCAACGTGCCGCCCACGGCCGCGCACGCCCGCGCCGCCACCGCCGGCGTCATCGGCAGGCCGAGGCGGCGCACGGCGTCGGGCGGGAGGCTCTGATCGAAAACCGCTCGCACGTAGGCGGGGTCGTGCACGGCGCTCAGCAGCTCGAAGCTCGCAGGTTCGGGCTCATGGAAGCCGTCGGGCGACAGTCCCTCAGCCACCAGCATCTGCGCCAGCCGCTCGAACTTGTTCATGGGAAAGCGGTGCCCAGCCGGCATGTCGGCGCGGTAGGCTCTGTGATGCACGAAGGGCGGCGGCACGCGACGACAGGTGGGAGGCCGCGCGCGCCTGCGCTACAGCACGCGCGAAGATGACCGACGCCCCCCTGCCCGACGCCGCCCGCGGCAACTGGGTCGACCGCCGCGCCCCGTCGAGCCTTCGCCCCTGGTTGAAGCTCGGCCGTTTCGACCGGCCGGCGGGCATATGGCTGCTGATGCTGCCGGGCTGGCAGGGCGTGGCGCTGGCTGGGGCGCAGGGGTGGGAGCTGGCGCGCCTCCTCCTCCTGATCGCGGTGGGCGCGGCGGTGATGCGCGCGGCGGGCTGCGCCTTCAACGATGTCGTCGACCGCGACCTCGACCGGAAGGTGGCGCGCACGGCCGCACGGCCGGTGGCCGCGGGGCTGATCTCGCGCAAGGCGGCCTTCGGCTACGTGGTGGCGCTGAGCCTCGTGGGCCTGGTCGTGCTGTTGCAGATGAATTTCGCGGCCATCGGCCTAGGCGTGCTGTCGCTGGCGCTGGTGGCCGCCTATCCCTTCATGAAGCGCATCACCTGGTGGCCGCAGGCGTGGCTGGGCCTCACCTTCAACTGGGGCGCGCTCCTGGGCTATGCGGCGGCGAGCGGGCGCCTCGATGCGCCGGCGCTCCTTATCTACGCGGCGGGGATCGCCTGGACGCTCGGCTACGACACCGTCTACGCCCTGCAGGACCTGGAGGACGACGCGCTGGCCGGCGTGAAGTCCAGCGCGCGCCGCCTGGGCGCCTCCGCGCCGCGCGGGGTGGCTGTCTTCTACATCGCCAGCGCGCTCCTGCTTTCAGCCGCGCTCGCCGTCGCGCATGCGCGGCCCTGGGCCTACCTGCCGTGGCTCGGCTTCGCTCTGCACCTCGCCTGGCAGGCGCGCCGCGTGCGGGTGGACGACGCGCCCCTCGCCCTGCGCCTGTTCAAGAGCAACCGCGACGCGGGCCTTCTGGCTTTCGCCGCCTGCCTGCTGGCGCACCCGCTGGCGTAGGGCGCGACCCGCTCTCCAGCCTTCCTCGGCCTTGCGCCGAGGGCCCAGGGTGGTGCGCCACGGCGATGTGGCGTTCGCGGATCGCCGGGACCTCGGCGCAAGTCCGAGGAAGGCGCGCCTTCCGGGGGGGGCGGCGGCCTTGCGCTCGGCTAGGTCAGCGCATCTCGCCGCGCCGGTTCATCCCCGCCTCTCCGGGCGATGGTAGGATCGGGGCATGACCCGCCACGCCGCCCGACCGGACGAAACACACAAAGCACGCACGACCGGCGGGTCCGGGCTCGACCCGCGCCTTCTCGCCGGCTCGCGTCAGGTCGTCGACCTCACCCTGTGCAGCGTGCGGCTGCAGGACGATGCGCGCTGGCCGTGGCTGGTGCTTATCCCCCGCCGCGAGGGCCTGCGCGAGGTGGAGGACCTGGCCCTCAGCGATCGCGCACTCCTGATCGAGGAGGCGGTGCGCGCAGGCGGGGCGGTGCGTCGCGTGGGGGCCGCGACGGGCTTTGCGGTGGCCAAGCTCAACCTCGGCGCGCTCGGCAACATCGTGGCGCAGCTGCACCTGCACGTAGTGGGACGCGCGCCTGGCGATCCGGCCGGGCCCGGGCCGGTGTGGGGGCTGGGCGAGGCGCGCCCCTACGCCCCCGACGCCCTGGCCCGGGCCCTAGCCGCGGCGCGCGAGGCGCTCTCCAGCGTTGCCGCCCCCGACGCGGCGCGCTAAAGCGCGGCCGCCCGCGTGACTGGCGCTCGAGGAGGGTCACCTCCGGGGAGCGCGGGCGCTCTGTCCGCGCGCGCGGACCCGCCGCGCGCCTGGGCGACCCCGCTCCACCGCTAGAGCCGAAGGTGGCCCCATGCCCGCCGCTCCCGATCTGCCGCCCGCCCCCGACCGCGTCGAGCCCAAGCGCGCACTGCTGTCCGTGAGCGACAAAGCGGGCCTGGTAGAGGTGGCGCAGGCGCTGCACGCGCGCGGCGTCGAGCTGGTCTCCACAGGCGGCACCCGCGCGGCGATCACAGCGGCGGGCGTGCCGGTGCGCGACGTGGCCGAGCTGACCGGCTTCCCCGAGATGATGGACGGGCGGGTGAAGACGCTGCACCCGGTGGTGCACGGCGGGCTCCTGGGCGTGCGCAATGCTCCCGCCCACGCCGCCGCCATGGAGGCGCACGGCATCGGCGGGATCGACCTCCTCTACGTCAGCCTCTACCCCTTCGAGGCGGCGGTCACCTCGGGCGCTGAGCCCGCCACGGTGGTGGAGAATATCGACATCGGCGGCCCGGCCATGATCCGCTCGGCCGCCAAGAATCACGGCCACGTGGCGGTGTGCGTCGACCGCGACGGGCTGGACGAGGTGCTGGCGGCGCTGGAGGCGGACGGCGCCACCACGCTCGATCTGCGCCGCAAGCTGGCCGCCCGCGCCTTCGCCCGCACCGCCGCCTATGACAGCGCCATCGCCGGCTGGTTCGCCGCGCAGACGGGCGAGGCCGACGCCGCCCACGTCACCGTCGGCGGCCGGCGCATCCAGGCGATGCGCTATGGCGAGAACCCGCACCAAACCGCAGCGTTCTACAGGACGGCCGAGGCGCGGCCGGGCGTGGCGGCCGCGCGCCAGCTGCAGGGCAAGGCGCTCAGCTACAACAACGTCGCCGACACCGACGCGGCCTTCGAACTGGTGGCCGAGTTCGACCCGGCCGAGCAGGCGGCGGTGGCCGTGATCAAGCACGCCAACCCCTGCGGCGTGGCCACCGGCGCGGGCGTGCTGGAGGCCTATCGCCGCGCGCTGCAGTGCGACCCCGTCTCGGCCTTCGGCGGCATCGTGGCGCTGAACCGGCCGCTGGACGAGGAGACCGCCCGCGCCATCGTGGAGACCTTCACCGAGGTGGTGATCGCGCCCGAGGCGTCCGACGCCGCCTCGCAGGTGTTCGCCGCCAAAAAGAACCTGCGCCTCCTCGTCACCGGCGCGCTGCCCGACCCTCGCGCGGAGGGGCACGTGTTTCGCTCGGTGGCGGCGGGGCTCCTCGTGCAGGCGCGCGACACGGCGCGGATCACCGCCGGCGATCTTCGGGTGGTCACGCGGCGCGCGCCAAGCGACGGCGAGGTCGCCGACATGCTGTTCGCCTTCACCGTGGCCAAGCACGTCAAGTCCAACGCCATCGTCTACGCCCGCGGCGGACAGACGCTGGGGATCGGCGCGGGGCAGATGAACCGTAGGGATGCGGCGCGCATCGCCGCGCTGCGGGCGAAGGACTTCGGACTCGACCTCGCAGGCTGCGCCTGCGCCTCGGAGGCCTTTTTTCCGTTCGCCGACGGGCTGATCGAGGCTGTCGAGGCCGGGGCGACCTCGGTGATCCAGCCGGGCGGCTCGATCCGCGACGCCGAGGTGATCGCCGCCGCCGATGTGCGCGACGTGGCCATGGCCTTCACCGGCGTGCGGGTGTTCCGCCACTGAGGGGCGGCGTCGGAACGGCCCGCTGCGCCGGCCCGTTCTTGCAGGAGACCGTTCAAGGAGCTTTCATGGCCGACACGCCCGATCCCAAGACCGCGCAGAAGGACGACGACGAGCTGGGCGCTCCCAATGCGGGCGCGGGTCCGGACGACGTCTACAATCCATCGGCGCTGCAGGTCACCCGCGGCCGCGAACAGGGGCTGGGCATGGGCGCGCGCGATCTGCAGATGCAGCGCGATCTCTCCGGCGGCGGCGACGAGGAGGATCAGACCGAGCGGTTGATCCGCGCCACTGCGCCGACGAGCCCGGACACAGGCCTGCCCATGACGGAGGCGCAGAGGACGCCGGATGCCGAGCCCGGTTACCCCCCCGAAGAGGATAAGGCCGCGCTTGGCCAGCCTGCGGCCCAGCGCCCGTTCCGCTCGCAGGAGAGCTGAGCATGGCGCACGGCAATGTCCATTCCGAAAAGGCGACCGCGCAGAACGCCGCCACCCCGCCGGAAGTCCCCAACGACCAGGCCCGAGGTGAACATGTGACGGCGCATCCCGAGCCGTCCAGCTATGCCGCCAAGGACGTGCGCGACGCCACCGTCGCCGGTCCGGCCGCCGGCGAACTCGGCGAATACGCCGACCTGGACGATCCCTCGGGCGGCATGCCGCAGGGCGGCGACCGCCTCAACCGAAACGCCCACGCCCACCTGGAATCGCAAGGCCCCAAGACGTTGGCCGCAAATCGGCGCACCGCCGGCGAAGGCGAGAGCTGATGGCGTCCGTGGACGACACCTCCAACCTCGACGACACCGTAGCCGAGACCGGCCCGGGCATAGCCGACGAGGCGGTGGCGTCCGGCGAACTCGGCCCCACCGACCTTAGCCCCACAGCCGCTGACGACGCCGCCGCCAAGCTGCGAGAGGATGGCTGGGTGGGGGAGAAGGCCGCGCGGGCCGAGGCTGAAACCGAGGCGCATCCCAGCTAGGTGGCGCGCGCCACGCTCTGAAACACGCGCGCCCCGTCGTCCGAGCCGAGGTCAGCTTCAAAGGCGCGGTCGGGGTGGGGCATCAGCCCCATGACGTTGCCGGCCCGGTTTACGATCCCCGCGATGGCGCGCGATGAGCCGTTGGGATTCTGGCGATAGCGGAAAACGACCTGCCCGTCGCCTTCCAGCCGGTCGAGCGTCGCCTCCTCCGCGTAGAAGTTACCCTCGCCGTTGCCCACGGGCATGATCGCCTCCCGGCGTTCGTCGAAGGCGGAAGTGAAGCGAGTGTCGCCGCGGACGACGTCAAGCGCGACGGGCTTGCAGACGTATTTCAGCCTTGCGTTGCGCAGGAGCGCCCCCGGCAGCAGCCCTGCCTCGCACAGGATCTGAAAGCCGTTGCACACGCCCAGCACCGCGACCCCACGCTGCGCCGCCGCGATCACCGGCGCCATCACCGGCGAGAGCGCCGCCATGGCCCCGCAGCGCAGATAGTCCCCGTAGGAAAAGCCGCCGGGGAGCACGATCAGGTCGAGACCTGCGGGCAAAGCGGTCTCGCCGTGCCACACCATGTGCGCCCGCACGCCGGTGGAGCGCTCCACCGCCACCGCGCAATCGCGGTCGCAGTTGGACCCGGGAAAGACGATGACGGCGGAGTTCATCTTCTAGCCGCCCTCGCTTGTGCAGAGCAGGCTAGCGCTTGATCTACGACTGCAACAGCGAAATCAGCTTCAGCGACGAGTGTCATACTTTCCGCCAGCTTCCGTCCCATCTCAGCGATCTGGCGAGACCGGTCATCGTTCTGCATGGCCCAGTCAATGCGGGCGTAAAGGTCGGAAAGAGACGCATCAACTGGGATATAATGCAACCAAGGCTGTAAACGTCGATAGTACCACTGACGGTCTCCAGCGGCCGATTCTATTTTAAGCACGATGCCACCGGAAAGAAGCTTCAGAAAGAGCCCGGACCAGGAATTTGTATTTCCATCAATATCTAGGTGGTACTTGTATGCCGAAAACTCATTGGATGGTACCCAAGGACGCATAAGGTTTGCATCCTTAATCTCTTGCTCCTCCGTCAATGAACGCGCTTGGACAACGTGCGTAAATCCAACGTCAAGGCTCATACCAGCGGGGGCATTTTTGGCTGCGACGCAGAGTTTAGTTCGCGCCAAATCACTCCAATGAACAGCCCCAACACCGGTGGTCGAGCCGCGCCACAGCACGGTAGAACTGCGATCGCTCCACGGAGCCTTTACCGAAAACTGGGCTCTCATCGCGGCATAAGCTTCAGAACGAAGATAGAAACAATCAGGGATCAGCATTCCATCTCGACGGGAGGAAAAAGAAATATGGCCGGGATGACCCGTGTCTCCAAAGCTAATCGCAAGCTCGCCCTCCCATCCACACCGAGAAGCGATGTAATTAAGCAATGGAGCGGTATCCAGTAGCCGCTCGAAGAGAAACTCGGCGGCCGTCAGGGGGTTAAATGATATACTTAAAACCTTTTCTTTCAGAATTATTGTCGCGAAATCTATGGTTGGAAAGTCGAATTGAGGAACAAAGCGGAGATGAGGTAGGAGGTTAATCAGTATCTCGTTTGTCGAATCGACAGGATCTCCACGCATCCCGATAATCAAGACATCCCGGCTTTCTTGACTGAGTGCGTGCAGAGAAGCGGCGGACGAATTTGCTCCCAATGCAGAAGGAGGAGGAGGCGAAATAAGCTCCGGTACAACCGGCGCAGCATCGCATGCTTCGGGGGGGAAAGGAGAAAATGTCTGCGTCCGCTGAGACAGGCGCGGTGGAGCCACCAGCGGTGTCAGGCCAACGTCAACCTTCTGTTTCTTCGCACCTAAACTGAACACCGAAGCCCTCTCTCGCCCAATCTAGAAATAACTGCCGACGCCCGACGTAATGTTCGCCTTAAACGACCTCCACCTTGTAGGTCTCGATCACCGCGTTCGCTAGGAGGCGGTCGCACATGTCGCGCACCTGCGCCTGCGCGGCCGGCTTGTCCGGCGCGTCGACGTCGAAGGTCAGGATGCGGCCGACGCGTACGTCAGATACGCCCTGGAAACCCAGTGCGCCGAGCGCGCCCTCGATGGCCTTGCCCTGCACGTCCAGCACGCCGGGCTTGAGGAAGACGACGACGGTGGCCCGCATCAGCGCTGCATGTTCCTGGCGCGCATCAATGCACGCTGTTTCCGTTGGCTGCGCCGCCGCCGCCTTCGATCACCCGCGGCATTTCCTTCATGATGCCCAACCTGCGGGCCACCTCGGTGTAGCTTTCGATCACATCGCCCATGTCGCGGCGGAAACGGTCTTTGTCGAGCTTCTCGTTGGACTGGCTGTCCCACAGCCGGCAGCAGTCGGGACTGATCTCGTCGGCCAGGAGCAGCTGGCTGAACTCCTCGTTGTCCCAGATGCGGCCGAACTCGATCTTGAAGTCCACCAGCGTTATGCCAACGCCGCCAAACAGGCCGGAGAGGAAGTCGTTGACCCGAAGCGTGGTGGCCAGCATGTCGTCGATCTCCTGGGTCGTGGCCCAGTTGAAGGCGGTGATGTGCTCCTCGGTCACAAGGGGATCGCCCAGCTTGTCGTCCTTGTAGTAGAACTCGATGATCGAGCGCGGCAGCGGCTGGCCTTCGGGGATGCCGAGCCGCGTGGCCAGGCTGCCGGCCGCGATGTTGCGGCACACCACCTCCAGCGGCACGATCTCAACCTCCTTGATCAGCTGCTCGCGCAGGTTCAGCCGGCGGATGAAGTGGTTTTGGATGCCGACTTGATTCAGGCGGGTCATTACAAACTCGCTGATCCGGTTGTTGATCACGCCCTTGCCCTCCAGCACCGCCTTTTTCTGGGCGTTGAAGGCGGTGGCGTCGTCCTTGAAATACTGAATCAGCGTGCCGGGCTCCGGACCCTCGTAGAGGATCTTGGCCTTGCCCTCGTAGATCTTCTTGCGGCGGGTCATGGTGATTGCGAACTCTCCGGACCGGGTCGGCGCGGCCTCAAACGACGGCGGCCGCGCTGCGAGGTCGCGCGCGGCTTCGACTCGGGGGCGAAAGCGATATAGGGCGGCGGGAACCTAACGGAACGGCCCCTCGCGCGCAAACGCGCGGGCGCCCGGGAGCGCCGCCGCATGAGCATGAGCGACGACGTCGACGCCAAGCGGGTGTATCGCACGCCGCTGCCACGCTTCGTCGAGCGCGGATCGGGCCTGGACCAGCCCCCGCGGCGCGATATCACCGTGCGCAACCGTCCGCAGGACGGGGTGGTGGATGTCTACCACCGCTTGATGACCATGCATTGGTGGCAGTTCGCCCTGCTGGCGGTCGCGCTCTACCTGGCGATCAACCTCCTCTTCGGCCTGCTCTACTGGCTGGACCCGCACGGACTGAACGGGGCGCGGCCGGGCTCGTTCGCCGACAGCTTCAACTTCAGCGTCGAGACGCTGGGGACCATCGGCTATGGGGCCATTTCGCCGCGCTCGGCCTGGGCCAATGGCTTGGTCGCCTGCGAAGCCTTCCTCAACATCGCCGTGACCGCCATGGCCACGGGGCTGATCTTCGCCCGCGTGTCGCGCCCGACCGCGCGGGTGCTGTTCGCCGACAAGGCGCTGATCACCACCTTCGAGGGACGACAGGCCTTCATCTTCCGCGTCGCCAACCGGCGCAACAACCAGATCCTTGAAGCCGAGGTCTCGGTCAGCCTGGCGCAGAACACCATCACCCCGGAAGGCATCGCCCATCGCCGCCTGGTCGACCTGCCGCTCGTGCGCTCGCGCTCGCCCCTGTTCGCGCTGAGCTGGACGGTGACGCACGTCATCGACGAGGCCAGCCCGCTGCACGGCGCCACGCGTGAAAGCTTGAATAAGTCCCAATCCGAGATCGTCGTCGTCCTCAGTGGAACTGATTCGACCTTCGTCAGCCGCGTTCATGCCCGCCATTCCTACATCCCGTCCGAACTGTGCTGGAACTGCTACTACGAGGACGTGATCTTCCCCGAGCCCGATGGGCGCTGGGTGGTGGACTATGCGCGCTTCAACCTGGTGCGCGAGGCCCCTGAAGGCGGCGGTGATCCCGCTGGCCACCCCGCGCGTTAGGGCGGATACGGACAGGAGAGCGGCAGGCATGAGCCTCTACGACGATCGGGAACGCGGCTTCGAGGCGGGCTTCGCCCACGGCCAGGAGCGCGAGTTCCACGCCCAGGCCAAGCGCGACAAGGCGCTTGGCTACTGGATGGGCGAGAAGCTCGGTAAGAGCGGCGCCGAGCTCGAGGACTATGTGCTCAGCGTCTGGCGTGCCGACCTCAAAGAGCCGGGCGACCAGGACGTGTTCGCCAAGCTGATGGAGGACGCCCGGATCAACGGCCTTGATATCGACGCGGGCGAGTTGCGCGCCAAGATGGACGCGCTCCTGAATGCGGCGCGCGCGGAGCTGATGCGGGGCTGAAAGGCGCATCTTTGGAAGGACTTGGCTTCGCGCCGCGCCATCCCCATACCTGTCGTGTGGGCGGCCGGGGGGGCCGTCGTCGCCGCTGAGACGACACGATGGGTTTGGATGTTGCGGGCGGGCTCGCCAGCGCAGGCGACGTTGACGGTTCGCTGATCGACGCCTTCCACACGTTCATTCAGGACAGCGCCTTCCCCTGCGTCGGAGCCAAGGCGGCGGTGAGCAAGCGCCAGATGCACGTGCTCTTGGCGCGCGACATCCGCTCGGCCTGGAACGACCTGCCGATCCACGACGAACTTCACGCCTTCGCGGTGCGCTATCGGGCCGAGCCTAGGCTGTTCCAGAGCCTGGTGGTGATCTTCAAGGACCCTGTCGACCTCGACGAGGCGCAGTTCGAGCGGCACATGTGGGCGCGCCTGCAGTCACTGACGGATAAGGACGTGTGGCGCGGCGTCGAGGCCGATGCGCGCGTGGCGGTCGCCGCCGACAGCCCGCACTTCTCGCTCTCCTTCGGCGGAGAGGCCTTCTTCGCGGTGGGCCTGCACCCGCACGCCAGCCGCGAGGCGCGCCGGTTCCGCCTGCCCGCCATCGTGTTCAACCTGCACGACCAGTTCGAGCGGCTGCGCACCGAGGGCCTCTACGAAAAGCTGCGAGGCGCCATCCTGGAGCGCGACGAGGCGTTGCAGGGCTCGCTCAACCCCATGCTGACCCGTCACGGCGAGATGAGCGAGGCGCGCCAGTACAGCGGCCGCGCGGTGCAGGACGGCTGGCGCTGCCCGCTGGAGCGGCCCGTTCCGGACCAAGGCGGCGACGATCTGGCGGCCTTGCTCTCGTGAGCATGCCCGCAGGCATGCAGGTGATCGCGCCCCGCTCCGGCGTGGCTTTCCCGCTGGACAAGGGGGCCCGCCTCACGGTGATCGATCCGCAGGGCGAGCAGGTGGCCGATCTCCTGGCCTACGCCCGGGAGGATATGCGCGAGGTGATCTCCTCGGGCCGCACGCTGGACTATGCCGGCCGCATCTATCTGACTACCGGGGACAGGCTCTACTCCAACCGCTCGCGCGTGTTGCTGGTGATCGAGGAGGACACCGTGGGCCGCCACGACTTCCTATTGACGCCTTGTTCGGCCGACACCTTCCGCATCATCTACGGGGATGCTCATCCTCACCGCGGCTGCTTCGGCAACCTGGCCGAAGCGCTCGCACCCTACGGGGTCGAGCCCGACGCCATCCCCTCGGCCTTCAACGTCTTCATGAACGTTCCGGTGGACGCCGCCACGGGTGAACTGAAGGTGGAGCCGCCGCTCAGCCGCGCGGGCGACCATGTCAGCTTCCGGGCGCAGGCCGATCTGGTGATCGGGCTGACCGCCTGCTCGGCTTTGCAATCGAACAACTACAGCTTCAAACCGATCCATTACCGCATCGACTGAAGGGCGCCGCTCAGCTCAGGCGCCTGTCCCGAACACGCGGGTGAAGATCGTGTCCACGTGCTTGAGGTGATAGCCCTCGTCGAACAGCGCCTCCAGCTCGGCGTCGCTCAGCGCAGCGGAGACCTCGGGGTCGGCCTTGAGCAGATCGAGGAAGCGACCCTCGCCGCGCCACACCGGCATGGCGTTGCGCTGCACCGCCGCATAGCTGTCCTCGCGGCTCATGCCTTTCTGCGTCAGGGCGAGCAGGATGCGCTGGCTGTGCACCAGCCCGCCCAGCCGGTCGAGGTTGCGGCGCATGTTCTGCGGGTAGACGACCAGCCGCTCCATCAGCCCCGCCAGGCGGCGCAGGGCGAAGTCGAGGTGCACGGTGGCGTCCGGCGCGATGCCACGCTCCACCGAGGAGTGGCTGATGTCACGCTCGTGCCAGAGCGCCACGTCCTCCAGCGCCGGGATCACCGCCGAGCGCACCAGCCGCGCCAGGCCGGTGAGGTTCTCGGTCAAGATGGGGTTGCGTTTGTGGGGCATGGCCGAGCTGCCCTTCTGGCCGACTTCGAACGGCTCCTCGGCCTCGAGCACCTCGCTGCGCTGCAGGTGACGGATCTCGGTCGCCAGCCGCTCCACGCTGGAGGCCACCACCGCGAGCGCCGCAAAGAAAGCGGCGTGGCGATCGCGCGGGATCACCTGGCTGGAGACGGGCTCGATCGCCAGGCCCAGCTTGTCGGCCACGTAGGCCTCCACCCGCGGATCGACGTTGGCGAAGGTGCCCACGGCGCCGGAGATGGCGCAGGTGGCCACCTCGAAGCGGGCCATGGCCAGCCGCTCCTTGGCGCGCTGGAACTCGGCGTAGTGGCCGGCGAGCTTCAACCCGAAGGTGGTGGGCTCGGCGTGGATGCCGTGCGAGCGGCCGACGGTGGGCGTCATGCGGTGCTCGAAGGCGCGGCGCTTGAGGGCGGCCAGCACCAAGTCCACGTCCTCGATCAGGAGATCGGCCGAGCGGGTGAGCTGCACCGCGAGGCAGGTGTCCAGCACGTCGGACGAGGTCATGCCCTGGTGCAGGAAGCGCGCCTCGGGGCCGACCACCTCGGCCACGTGGGTCAGGAAGGCGATCACGTCGTGGCGGGTGGTGCGCTCGATCTCGTCGATGCGGTCTGGGTTCCACACCGCGTGCTCGCCGCCGGCCCAGATGGCGGCGGCCGCGGCCTGCGGGATGGTCCCCAGCTCGGCCATAGCCGAGGCGGCGTGCGCCTCGATCTCGAACCAGATGCGGTAACGCGTCTGCGGCGACCAGATGTCGGCGGCTTCCGGGCGGGCGTAGCGGGAGATCATGCGCCGGGCGGATGGGCGCAGGTCGGCGCCCGAGTCAAGCCAGCCGCACCGCCACGCTGACCAGCGCCAACGCGGCGACCACGCACTGCGCAGGGCGCAGGCGGGCGAAATAGCGCGGCGCCTCGCCCCGGCGGGCGGCGAACAGGTCGGCCACGCCTGCGCCTACGAAGCCCAGCGCCAGCAGCAGCGGCTGCGCCAGCGCGATGCCGATCACGCCGGCGACGAACAGGGCGAGGAAGGTCGCCACCTCCGTCCACGCGCCGCCGCGGCGCTCGGAGAAGCTCAGGCCGCGCCGCACGCCGGCGAAGAAGCACAGGAGGCCGCCGGCCCACGCGTCGGTGGCGATGAGCGAGAGGGTGAGCAGCAGGTGGTCCCTCAGCAGCCACACGCCCACGCCCGCCGCCGCCAGGGGTGCGAAGGCGGCCCAGCCGAGCAGGAGGTCAAGCGGCTTATCACCCTCGCCAAGCCCCTGCGCGGTGGCGACGCGGTCGTCGGCCCGGGCGGTCAGGCGCCCACCGCCGCCGCGAGTTCGGCCTTGCTCATGCGCGAGCGGCCTTCGATCTTCCTTCGCTTCGCCATCTCGTACAGCTCGGCCCTGGTCGTCTTCGACGGATCGCCGCCGTGGCGGTAGGGCGCGGTCTTCCGGGCGATGTCCCCTGGCTGGTCCGAAAACTGCTCGCCTTTCCTTGTATCGGCCCGCTTCTTGGCTGTGGTGCGGGCGTACTCTTGCGGCGAGAAATGCTCGCGCGCGGCCTTTGGCAGGTAGCGCTCGTGCGTGTCGCTCGAGGCTTCGCCGCTCTTCGTGCCCCAGTCCTCGTCGCCCCACTGCTTGAGCGAATTGTGGGGGTCGCGCTCGCCGACGTAGCCGCCGCCCTCGTGCTTGTACTCGGTGACGGCGAGTTGCGCCTTGCGCGCCGACCACTGGCCCGGTTCGCCGCCTCTGTCGCCCTCGGTCACGTCCGCCTTCACCGTCTCCCACAGCCCGGGATCGGTGCGTTTCGTGGGCTTCGCCATGGACTTAGCGCCTCCGCTGCGGGGGCGGAGCGCACACGGCGCCTCAGGGTTCCAGGTCGCGCCGCAGGGTGCGCGCGGCCAGGGCGTAGTGCGCCGCCGCCCAGACGTAGACCACCGCGCCGATCACGATGGCCCAGCGCACGCCCGTGGCGGACGCTTTGTGGCAGGCCGGCGCCAGCGCCGCCACAGCGTCGGCCGCCGGGCGCCCGCCCGGGCACAGGGCGTGGAAGCTTCCCTGCGCCGCCATCGCTGAGGACTGGAAGACGTGGCCGGCGAAGGCGTCGCTGAGGAGGCCCACAACCGTCGGCCCCAGCCCCAGGCCGATCAGGTTGATGATGAGGAACAGGAGCGCGGTGGCCGTCGCCCGCATGCGCGGGGTGACCATGTTGTGCATCACCCCGAAGGCCGGCCCCAGGTAGGTGTAGGTGAAGCACCCCGCCACGAACAGCAGCGCCACCGAGGCCTGCCAGCTCGGCAGCAGGAAGGCTGTGATGTAGAGCGGGGCGCCCACCAGGAGCCCGATGGCCGGCGCCCAGGCGTACCACCGTCGGTCCCCCTGGCCGGCGCGGTCGGAGATCACGCCGCCCGCCAGAACGCCGACGCCTGCGCCGACCCCGGCCACCACGCCGAAAACCAGGCCCACCTGCGCCAGCGTCAGGCCGAACATGCGGATGTAGTAGGGCGCGGCGAAGGCGTTGACGCCGTAGCCCGCGAAGGAGGCCAGCGTAGCCCCCGCCGCCAGGTGCAGAAAGGCGGGCTTGGAGAGCAGCCGGCGCACCACCGCGCCGAAGCTGGGCGCGGCCTGCTCCACGTCCGCCAGCCCGTCGCCCACAAGGTCGCCCAGGCGCGTGCCCACCGCCTCGGAATGCCCCCGCGGCGGCTCGCGCAGGGTGAACTGCGACAGGACCGCCAACACCACGCCCGGCAGTCCCACCACGAAGAACGCCGGCCGCCAGCCATAGCGCTGCGCCACAAGCCCGCCCAGCACCGCGCCCAGCAGCGAGCCCAGCGGGATGCCCAGCGAGTAGATCGACAGCGCCGTGGCGCGCTTCTGCGGCGGATAGTAGTCGGCGATCATCGAGTGCGCCGGCGGGCTGGCCCCCGCCTCGCCCACGCCGACGCCCACACGAAACAGGAACAGGGTGGCGAAACTTCCCGCGGTTCCGCACAGGGCGGTCATCGCCGACCACACCAGCACCGAGACCGCGATGATGGTCTTGCGCGAGCGCCGCTCGGCCAAGCGCGCGATAGGAATGCCCAGGATCGAGTAGAAGATGGCGAAGGCGAAGCCCTGCAGCAGCCCCAGCTGGCCGTCGGTGAGCTTCAGCTCCTCCTTGATCGGCTGCTGCAGCACCGACAGCACTTGGCGGTCGACGAAATTGGAGGTGTAGATCGCGAGCAGGAGCGCCATCGCCCAGCCCATGTAGCCGCGCCCGAAGCGCGGCGTCTCGGCGCCCTGGCTCACCTTGGCCGTCCCCCGTCCCTTTTCGTTGATCAGGACGCTAGCCTCCGGCGTCCGTGCACGCCATAGCGCAGCGCGACAACGGAGACGGCGGCCAATGGAACTCGTGATCGGCGACAAGGCGTGGTCCAGCTGGTCCATGCGGCCCTGGCTGGTGCTCAAGCGCGCAGGCCTGGCCTTCGACGAGACGCTGGTGCGCCTGCGCCGGGAGGACACCGCCGCCGCCATCGCCATCGCCGGCGCCCCCGCCGGCAAGGTGCCTGTGCTCAAGACCGACGACGGCCTGGTCATCGCCGACTCGCTGGCGATCAGCGAATGGGTCGCCGAGCAGGCGCCCGCCGCCGCCCTGTGGCCGGCCGATCCGGCGGCGCGCGCTCTGGCGCGTGCGGCGGCGTGCGAGATGCACGCGGGCTTCCCCTCGATCCGAGGCGAGCTTTCCATGGACCTGCGCCTGAGCGAGCGGCGCGACACGACCGAGCCGACCCGAGCCGAGGTCCGCCGCATGGTCGAACTGTGGAGCGGATTGCGCGCGCGCTTCGCCGAGGCCGGTCCCTTCCTGGCCGGGCCCTGGTCCATCGCCGACGCCTTCTTCACGCCGGTGGCCACCCGCTTCCGCTCCTACGGCGTGGCCCTGTCCGACTTCGGCGACACCGGCGTCGCCGGCGAATACGCCAGCCTGCTCCTCGCCCAGCCCGAATACCTGGACTGGGAGCGCGACGCCCTGGCCGAGGCCGAGTAGTCCGGGCGTCGCCTCGAGCCGTTCCATCCCACCCGAGCGGGACTAAACCGAAAGAGATCACCGCGTGGTCGCCCTGGTCGCGTCTGCAAGCGGCCGGAAGGCGAAGCCCCGCTCGAGCCGTACGGTCTCTCGCCGGACGCGAGCGGTCGCGACGTCGGCGACCTACGGCGGGATGTCGACGAGGCCGGCATTCCCACGGGGGCGGCGAATGTGTGGTATGCCACCGCTCGCGCGAGCCCCTGCCGAGCCGGCGCGCCCCAATCTCCTTCATGGGCGGCCCCGCGTTCGGGGTCCCGAGACGTTCGAGCCATGCTCCCTTCCGACATCCAGCCCGCGTTGGCCCTGGCGCTCGAACAGCGCGGCTACGACGAACTCACCGCCGTCCAGCTCGCGGTCGCAAAGCCCGAGACGGCGGAACGCGACCTCCTGGTCTCGGCGCGGACCGGCTCCGGGAAAACCGTCGCCTACGGCCTGGCGCTGGGCGACGACCTGCTGCGCGTGGCGGGCGCCCTGCCGTCCGCGGACGCGCCCCTCGCGCTCGTGATCGCGCCGACGCGCGAGCTGGCCCTGCAGGTGCAGCGCGAGCTGGAGTGGCTCTACGCGCATGCCGGAGCGAAAGTGGTCGCCTGCGTCGGAGGGATGGACCCGCGGCGCGAGCAGCGGCTGCTCCACGCCGGGGCGCACATCGTGGTCGGCACGCCCGGCCGCCTGCGCGACCACCTCGAGCGTGGAAACCTCAGGATGGAGGCGCTCTGCGCGGTCGTGCTCGACGAGGCCGACGAGATGCTGGACCTCGGCTTCCGCGAGGAGCTGGAGGCGATCCTGGAGCAGGCGCCGGAGGAGCGGCGCACGCTCCTGTTCTCCGCCACCCTGCCCCGGCCGATCGTGGCCATGGCCACGCGCTTCCAGAAGGCCGCGCTGCGGATCAGCGTGGACGCTGGCGGCGAGAGCCACGCCGACATCGACTACCGCGCCATCGCCATCGCGCCGTCCGACGCCGAGCACGCCGTGGTCAACCTCCTTCGCTTCCACGAGGCAGGCGGCGCGCTCGTCTTCTGCAACACGCGCGAGGCGGTGCGCCGCCTGCACGCCAGCCTGGTGGAGCGGGGCTTCAGCGTCGTCGCGCTGTCGGGGGAGATGAGCCAGGGCGAGCGCACCCACGCCCTGCAGGCGCTGCGCGACCGGCGCGTCCGCGTCTGCGTCGCCACCGACGTGGCGGCCCGCGGCCTGGACATTCCCGACCTGGAGCTGGTGATCCATGCCGAGCTGCCGGCTGGCGCGGAGGTTCTGCAGCATCGCTCGGGCCGCACGGGTCGCGCCGGCGCGAAGGGCGTCTCGGCGATGCTCGTGCCCTATCCGAAGCGTCGGCGCGCCGAGGCCCTGATGCGCACCGCCAGGATCGAGGCGAGCTGGGGTCCGGCGCCTTCCGCCGAGGACATCCGCGTGCAGGACCAGGAGCGGCTCATCGCGCAGCTTCGCCCGCAAGGCGAGGCGGCGGAGGACGACCTCGCCGTCGCCCGCGCGCTGCTTTCGGACGCCGATCCCGAGGCCGTGGTGGCGTGGCTGGTGCGTGAACGCCGGGCCGCCTCCCCTTCGGCGGAGGACCTGGTGGCGAGCGCCCCCCCGTCGGCCGCGTTCGAGCCGCCGCGTGAGCGTTTCGCCAAGCCGCCGCCCCGGCCCGGGTTCGAGGACACGCAGTGGTTCTCCATCAACATCGGCCGCCGCAAGAATGCGGAGGCGCGCTGGCTGCTGCCGCTCATCTGCCGACGCGGGCACCTCACCAAGTCCGACATCGGCGCCATCCGCGTGTTCGAACGCGAGACCCGCTTCGAGATCGTGCGTGACGCGCTCGCCCGCTTCGAAGCGGCGATCGCCAAGGCCGAGGACGACGGCGTCGATATCGCGCGTTCAGATCCCGAGCTGCCGCCCGCTCAGGAGCGCACCCCGCATCGGGGGGGCCACAAGGCGCCCCGGACCGCCGGCGCCAAGTCTCGCGAGACGCGCAAAGGCAAGGCCGCGCGCGGAGGCTGATCGCCCCCTTCCCCCGCCGCGGAACGGCGTCACGCCACCCGCTGCTCCCGCGAGCCGTCGACGGCCGCGAGCGGCAGGGTGAATTCGGCGGTGGTGCCGACGCCGGGCTTGCTCTCCAGATCGAAGCGACCGCCGTGCAGGTGGACGAGCGCCTTGGTGAGGGCCAGGCCCAGGCCGGTGCCGTGCGTCGTCTTGGCGTGCTGGGTCTCCACCTGCTCGAAGGGGCGGCCCAGGCGGGCGAGGTCGGACTTGGCGATGCCGATGCCGCTGTCGGTCACGGCGATGCGGATCGCACCCCCCTCCTGGCGCGCTCGCACCCGGATGAGACCGCCTGTAGGGGTGAACTTCAACGCATTGGAAAGCAGGTTCAGCAGGATCTGCTTGAACGCCCGCTCATCGGCCTGAACGTTCGGCAGCAACGATGGCGCCTCAACGATCAGCTCCAGCCCCGAAGTCTCCGCGCGAGCGCGCACCAGCCGTACGGCCTCGGCCACCGCCTCGGCCACGTCGAGCGGCTCCTTGCGCAGGTTCAGCTTGCCCGCCTCGATTTTGGACATGTCGAGGATGTCGTTGATCAACGCCAGCAGGTGCTGCCCACTGACCAGGATGTCGCGCGAATATTCGACGTAGCGCCGCTCGGCGATCTTCCCGAACATCTCGGCCGACATCATCTCGGAGAAGCCGATGATGGCGTTGAGCGGCGTGCGCAGCTCGTGGCTCATGTTGGCCAGGAACTCGCTCTTGGCGCGGTTGGCCTCCTCGGCGCGGACCTTGGCGTCGTGGTACTTGGTGGCGAGCTCCCCAAGCTCGGTGCGGCTGGCCTCTAGGCGTCCCACGGCGTCGCGCAGGGCGATCTCCTTCTCCTCGCGCGCCCGCTCCTGGCGCTTGAGCGCGGTGATGTCGGCCGCGGTGAGCACGAGGCCGCCGTCCGAGGTGCGGCGCTCGGTGATCTGCAGCCAGCGCCCGTCGGTGAGCTCGGCCTCGCGCCAGCCCTTGCGGGCGGGATCGCCGCGCTCGGCGCGGATGGCCAGGCGCACGATCTTCTGCAGGTCCTCGCGCGCGGCGCCGGGCTTCAGCGCCTGAGGCTCGATATGGAAGAACTCGCGGTAGGCGCGGTTGCACATGACGAGGCGCCCGCGCCGGTCCCACAGCACGAAGGCCTCGCCGACGCTCTCGACGCCGTCCTGCAGGCGGGTCTCGGCGGCCTGGGCGCGGTGCTGCGCCTCGCGCTCGGGCGTGACGTCGAGGGCGACGCCGATCAGCCGGTCGTAGCCGCGCGCATCGGCCGGGTCGGCCGCCTGGCCGCGCATGTCGATCCACACGAGGCCGCCGTCGGCGCGAGGCGCGGCGAAGCTCACGTCCAGGGCGCCGAAGCTCTGCGCGCCGCGCACCGCCTGGGCCAGCCGCTCGCGATGCTCGGGCGAGATGCGCGCCAGCACCTCCGCGCCCGCGACCGCTCCGGCGCCGCCCCAGCCCAGCATGGCTCCCATGACGTCTGAGAGGTAGACCTCGTCCTCGCGCAGCCGCCACTCCCATATGCCGCAGCGCGCGCCCTCCACCGCTTGGCGGAACCGCACGTCGCGCGCCTGGGCGGCGAGCTGCGCCCGACGCCCGCGCTCGCTGCGCACGGCCAGCAGCGCCAGCGCCGCCGCGGCCGCGGCCGCGGGCCCTAGCAGGCTGATGATGGCGAGCCAGAAGTCGGCGCCGATGCGCGGGGTGATCACTGCGACCAGGAGACCGTCGGGGGAGACAGCCAGGGCGGCGCGCTGACGTGCGCCCCGCGCGTCCACCGTGACGATCGTGCGGCCTTGCGCCGAGGCGGCCCTCAACTCGGCGATCGGCGCACCCAGGCGGCCCGCGAAATCGCCCGCGCCACCGGCCAGGATGGCGCCGCTCGCGTCCGCCACGACCGCGTGGCCCACGCCCGAGGTGAGACCGGAAAGGTCCTGGGCGACGATCACCATCCGCCCCGCGCCGGCGGCCGCGGCGGCATAGGTGCGAGGCGCGCCGCCGTCGGCCGGAGCGGCCACGCCCACCCAGTCACGACCCTGGGCCCGCAGGCGGGCTTGCGCCCACCCGGCTGCACTCGCAGGCGACTGCGCCACGACCTGACCCTGGTCCATCACCGCGGCCGCGACGCCCGGTCCCGCCAGGCGCCGCGCCAGCTCAGCAGCATCGAGCGGCGCGTCCGGCCGCGCGCTCGCCAGCGCGGCGCCCCCGCGTGCGGCCAGGCGCAGGCGCACGACGGCGGCCTGCGCACGCGCGGCCACGTTGCGCGCCGCGGAAGTCGCGAGCGGCTGGGCGCCCTCCCGCCGACCTTCGCGTAGAACGGCCAGGGTGATGAGGACGACTGCGAACAACGACGCCGCGCCGAAGACGAGGCGGGGCGCGGTCACGCCGACCCAGGCGCGGTCAGCCGCCTCGCCCGCGCCGACCCTTCCTGCACGCCAGACACCCGCCACGACCGTCGCGCCGCCCCCCGCCCGACTCACATCCGGTCATCCTAGGTTTGGGGTGACCCCCTCGCCAGCGCGCGATGAGGGGTGAGTCAGCCTGTCGCGGCTGACGCGGCCTCCGCGCCGAGCGCCTTGGCGGCGAGCTCCAGCACGTTCTTCGACACGCCGCGATGATCCACGATCCGCTGCAGCGCCTCGCGCATGCTGTTTGCCACCGCAGGGACGTAGCGCCGCCAGCCGGAGAGCGGCTCGACCAGGCGTGCGGCGATCATGGGATTGAAGCCGTCGACGGCGAGGATCTGGTCGGCCAGGAAACGGTGGCCTGCGCCGTCGGCGGCATGGAAGCGCGCCGGATTGGCGCCGGCGAAGGTGGCGACCAGCGCCCGCAGGCGGTTCGGCGTGCGCGCGTCGAAGGCCGGGTGCACGGTCAGCCCCATCACGCGCCCCAGTGCGGCGTCGCTCGGGTCGCGCGCCTGCAGGGAGAACCACTTGTCGACCACCAGCGGCTCGTCCTTCCACTTGGCGTAGAAGGCCGCCAGCGCCTCGTCGAGCACATCGCCCCCGACCTCCAACAGGGCGACGAGGCCGCCCATGGCGTCGGTCATGTTGGCGGCCGCCTCCACATGGCCGCGGGCGCGCTCGGCCGCGTCGGGCGAGCGGTCGGCGACGAGGAGGTCGAGCACGGCGTTGCGGTAGGCGCGCCGGCCAGCCTCGGCCGCTCCGGGCGTGAACTCGGCGACCGACTGCAGCGCGCCGTGCAGCTCGCGCAGCCGCGGACCCAGGTGCACCGCGAGCCGCGCCCGCAGGGTGTCGCGCGCCGTGTGCAGCGCGGCGGGGTCAGCCGGCTGGCGCATCAGCGCGAGCTCGGTCTCGTTCGGCAGCGCCAGCAGCAGCGCCTTGAACGCGTCGCTCGCCCCTTGGTCGTCCAGCGCGCGGCCGAGCGCATCGGCGTAGCGCTCCTCGCCGAGCTCGTCGGCGAGGCCCGCGGCGCGGCGCAGGATGAGGTCGGCGGCGAGGCCCTGCGCGGCTTCCCAGCGGTTGAACAGGTCCGCATCGTCGGCGAGGCGCACATAGGCGTCCTTGGGCGGCTCGTCGGTGGTGAGCGTCACCGGGGCCGAGAAGCCGCGCAGGGCCGACAACACCGGCAGGCGCTCCACACCCTCCAATGTCGCCTCGGAGGCGAACTGGTCGAGCACCAGCACATGCTCGCGCACGGGGGCGCCGCCGCCGGGCGGCGTGAACGCGAGCGGGCGGCCCTCCTCGTCCATGAGGCCAAGCCGGATAGGGATCACCAGCGGCTGGGCGTCGGCGCGGCCGGGCTGCGCCTGGGTGAGCTTCAACTGCAGCGCCTTGAGGTCGGAGCGGTAGAGCGCCTCGATGCGCACCTGCGGCGTGCCCGGCTGGGCGTACCAGCGGGCGAAGGCGGTAAGGTCCTGGCCCGACGCCTCGGCGAAGCAGGCGCGGAAGTCCTCCATGGTCACGGCCTGGCCGTCGAAGCGCGCGAAGTAGAGGTCCATGCCGCGCTTGAAGGCGTCCTCGCCCACCAGCGTGCGCATGACGCCGATCAGCTCGGAGCCCTTCTCGTAGATGGTCGCGGTGTAGAAGTTGTCGATCTTGACGTAGCTTTCGGGCCTCACCGGGTGGGCCAGCGGCCCCTGGTCCTCGGGGAACTGGCGTGCGCGCAGGGCTCGCACGTCCTTGATGCGCTGCACCGCCGCGCCGCGTTCCTGGGCCGAGAACCCCTGGTCGCGGTACACGGTGAGGCCCTCCTTCAGGCACAGCTGGAACCAGTCGCGGCAGGTGATGCGGTCGCCGGTCCAGTTGTGGAAGTATTCGTGGGCCACCACGCTCTCGATGCGCTCGTAGTCGGCGTCGGTGGCGGTCTCGGGGTCGGCCAGGAGCAGCGAGCTGTTGAAGATGTTCAGCCCCTTGTTCTCCATGGCGCCGAAGTTGAAGTCACGCACGGCGACGATCATGAACAGGTCGAGGTCGTACTCGCGCCCGTAGGCCTCCTCGTCCCAGCGCATGGCGCGCTTGAGGCTGTCCATGGCGTAGAGGGCGCGCGGCGCCTGGCCCGGGTCGACGTAGATGCGCAGCTCGACCTCGCGGCCCGAAGCGGTGCGGAACACGTCGGGCAGCTCGTCGAGCACGCCGGCGACCAGGGCGAAGAGGTAGCAGGGCTTGGGAAAGGGATCGCGCCACACGGCGTAGTGGCGGCCGTTCTGCGCCGCACCGCTTTCGACCAGGTTCCCGTTGGAGAGGAGGCGCGGATAGGTCGCCGCGTCCGCCTCCATGCGCACGCTGTAGCGCGCCAGCACGTCCGGCCGGTCGGGGAAGTAGGTGATCTTGCGGAAGCCCTGCGCCTCGCACTGGGTGCAGAAGCGGCCGCCCGACATGTAGAGCCCCTCCAGCGCCGTACTGGCGGCGGGGTCGATCTCGACCTCGGTCTCGAAGGTGAACCGCTCGGGCAGGGCGCTGGTGACGACGAGGCGCTCGGGCTCGACGCGATAGTCGCCCTCGCCCAGCGGCTGGCCGTCCACCGCGGCGGACAGGAGCTTCAGCCGCACCCCGTCGAGCGTGAGCGGCGCGTCCGCGCCGGCGGTTGCGCTGCGACGGATCGCCAGCTTGGCGCGCACCCTCGTGGCGCCCGGCTCCAGCTGGAAGTCGAGCTCTACGGTGTCCACCAGATGGTCCGGCGGCCGGTAGTCGGCGAGGCGGACGGGGACGGGCTGGTCGGTGCGCATACGCGCGGTGTAGCGACATGGCGGCGGGCTCGCCAGCGCGCGAAGTCCTCAGGCCCGCCCCGTCCTAGACTCAGTGGGGGCGCATGCCCAACGGCACGATCTGCGCCGTTCGGGGATGTCCCGCCAGCCGGTCGTAGAGCGCCGAGAGGTCGGTGAAGGTCGCGTCCCACCCATAGCGCGCCACCGCCCGCGCCCGCGCGGCGGCGCCCACGGCGGGGGTGTCGCGCTCGAACAGGGCGGTGATCGCCTCGGCCAAGGCGGCCGGGGTGGCGCGGGGCGCCAGCTGGCCGACCCGCTCGTCGACGATCTCGGCGATGCCGCCCGAGGCCACGCCCACCATGGGCAGGCCGCAGGCCATGGCCTCCAGCGCGATGAGGCCGAAGGGCTCGTGGTCGTTGGCGTGCACGAAGGCGTCGCAGCTGGCCATCAGCCGCGCCACGGCCAGGGGATCGGGTTCGTAGTCGAGGAAGGTGGCGTTGCTTTGCGGGCGCAGCCCCGCCCCCGCCGCCACCAGCAGCAGGTGGTAGCGCGGACCTAGCCGGTCGACGGCGTCGAGCAGCACGTCGACGTTCTTCTCCCGCGCCGGGCGCCCGGCGAAGACGAGGAGGCGGGCGCGGCTGTCGAGCCCCAGCTGGCTGCGCACGCCCGCAGGATCGGCGCGCTCGGGGGTGAAGAGCTCGGTGTCGACCCCCAGCGGCGTCACGTGCACGCCGAAAACGCCTGCGGCCGCGAGGCGGTCGGCGATGTGGCGCGAGGGCGCGACGACCTGGTCGAAGCGGCGGAACAGGCGCGCCCAGCGTCGGCGCACCGGGGGCTCCGCCCATTCCCCCAGGTGCAGGGCGGCCAGCGCCGCGGGGTCGGAGTGGCAGAATCCAACCACGGGCGCGCCGACGCGTTCGCCCGCGTCGAGGGCGGCGCGGCCGGGGGCGTAGGGATCGCCCGCCTCGATCACCGAGGGGCGCAGCGCCACCAGCTTGTCGGCCCACCGCCGCGTGGAGGCCGGCCAGCGATAGCCGTCACCGAACGGCAGGCGGGCCGAGGCGATCTGCAGCATGCCGCGGCCCACGTCGCGGGTGGCGGCCCCCGGAATCACCAGCGTGTGCCGCAGGTCGGCCCGGTTCGCCGCCATCCAGGCGCGCTTGGCCAGGAGATAGCGCTTCACTCCGCCGGATCGGGGGGCGAACAGCATGGTGGTGTCGACGAGGTGGGGCGCGACGCGCGCGGCGGCGCCGTAGGTCCAAGCCGAGATGCGGGGGCTTGCGAAACCGGGTTCGCGCAGCTCCAGCACCATTCACGACCTCCAGGAGCCAGGCTCCGCTTCCAAAACGCCGCCGCGCGCCGTTCCGTTCACGGCGCAAGGGAGGCATGGTTCGCGCCCGAGCGACGAAGGTCAAGCGGGGAGGCGAGGCGCGGTGCGGGTCACGATCGTGGGAGCAGGCGTCGGCGGCCTCACCGCCGCCCTGGCGCTGGCTGGCCGCGGCGTGCGGCCGGTGCTGCTGGAGCGCGCCGGGGAGCTGGGCGAGGCCGGCGCCGGCGTGCAGCTCGGCCCCAACGCCGTGCGCGTGCTCGACCGCCTGGGCCTAGGCGCGGAGCTGCGCGCCGCGGCCTGCGCGCCCGACGCCATCGATGTGCGCCGCGCGTCGGACCGCCGGCGTCTCCTCACCCTGCCGCTGGGGGAGGCGGCCGCGCGGCGCTGGGGCGCGCCCTACCTGCAGGCGCATCGCGCCGACCTGCAGGCGATCCTGCTCGGCGCCGTACGCGCCCGTGGGGCCGCCGACCTGCGGCTCGGCGCCGGCGTCGCGGACGTGGCGCCGAACGGTGCAGTGCGGCTGGAGGGCGGCGAGACCCTCCTCGCCGACGCCGTGCTGATCGCCGACGGCGTGCGTTCGCGGCTGCGCGCCGCGGTGGCGCCCGGCGAGACGGGGCCGCGCCCCTCCGGGCAGACCGCCTGGCGCGCGCTGGTTCCGGCGGACGCCCTGGCGGCGGACCTCGCTGTGGGCGCGGGCGTGTGGACCGCCTCGCGGCGCCACTTCGTGCACTATCCGATGCGCGGCGGCGCCCTCGTCAACCTGGTCGGCGTGTCGGAGCGCGGCGGCGGCGAAGGCGAGAGCTGGCGCGCGCCGGGGGATCCGGCCGCTTTCGCCGCCCTGTTCGGCGACTGGCCGGAACCGGTCGCCAGCCTCGTCCGCGCCGCGCCGCAGGTGTGGCGCTGGGCGCTGCACGACCGGCCGCCGGCGCACGCCATGGCGCGGGGCCGTCTCGCCCTTGTGGGAGACGCGGCGCATCCGGTGCTGCCCTACCTGGCCCAGGGCGCGGCCATGGCCGTCGAGGACGGCTGGGCGGCGGCCGAGGCCCTGGCGGGGGCGAACGGTGACGATGCGGAGGCGCGGCTCGCCGCTTACGCCGCAGAGCGCCTGCCGCGGGTGCGCCGGGTGCAGCGCGCCTCCGCCCGCAACGGCCGGCTGTTCCACCTGCCCGACCCGGTGGCGGGGCTCGTCTTCGGCGCCGCGCGGGCGCTCGAGCGCGGCGATCCCGCCCGCGCCATGGCCAGGCTCGACTGGCTGTACGGCGGCGGCCCGGTCACGCCGTGACGGCGAGGTAGGCGGCGTGGGCGGCCGCCTGCGCCGCGGCGAGCCGCCGCTCCAGCGCCGCGAGGTCCGCCGCCCCGGCGCCCTGACACAGCAGGTCGACAAGTCCCACGGGTTCGGCTGTGAGATCGGGCGCCGGCGCGTCGCTCGCCAGCCGCAGCACCTGCTGCAGCGCCGCCTGGAGCGCCCACCCGGCGGCGAGATCGTCGAGCACGGCGGGGGGCGCCGCGCAAGCCGCTCTCAGCGCCGACAGCGCCGCGGCGGTGCCGGTGTCCAACGGGCCGCCTTCGGCCGCGCCGACGATCTGCAGGTGCTGGGCGGCGAACTCGATGTCCACCAGGCCGCCCGACGCGAGCTTGAGGTCCCAGCGCCCCCGCGCCGGCCGCTCGCGCGCCATCAGCGCGCGCATATCCCGCACGTCGGACGCGGTGGCGGCCCGGTCGCGCGGCCGACGCAGCGCCGCCTCGATCGCCGCCGCGGCGTCCGTCGCAAGCCCCGGCGAGGAGGCCCAGGCCACTCGCGCCCGGGTCAGCGCCAGCGCCTCCCAGGTCTGCGCCTCCTCGCCGTGGTAGCGACAAAAGGCGCCCAGCGACGTGGACACCGGGCCCGCCGTGCCGGAGGGGCGCAGCTGCAGGTCCACCGCGTAGAGGTCGCCCTCGGCCGTGGGCGCCGACAGCGCCGCGGCGAGCCGTTGGGTGAAGCGGCCGTAGACCGTCTCCGCACCCCAGCCCTTGCCCGCCGAGACCGCGTCCGGGGCGGCGCGGTGCAGCGTCATCAGGTCGAGGTCGGAGCCCGCGGTCATCTCGCGCCCGCCGAACTTGCCGAGCGCGATCACGGCCACCTCGCCCGGGAAGGCGCCGCCCAGGCGCTCGACCTCGGCCAGGGCGGCGGGCGCCAGCGCCCCCAGGCACGCATCCGCGAGGCGGGCGAAGGCGCGGCCGACGGCCGGCGCGGCCGCCTCGCCGGTCAGCGCCTGCATGCCGATGCGGAAGGCCTCGTCGCGGTGGGCGCGCCGCACGGCGTCCATCGCACCCTCGAAGCCGTGCGCGCGCCCGGCGGCGGCCACGGCGGCCTCGGGGCCCTCGAGGTCAAGGGGGGCGAAGAATCCCTCGTCGAGCAGGGCGTCCAGCGCCGCCGGGCGGCGCGCCAGCACGTCCGCCAAGCGGGGGCTGAGCGCCAGCGTGCGCACCAGTAGCGCGAACAGCCGCGGCTGGGCCAGGAGCAGCGATTGCACCTGCACCCCCGAGCCCAGGCCGGCGAAGAAGGCGCCGAAGCGGGCGAAGGCGACGTCGGCCGCGCCGGTGGCCGCGCAGGCCGCGAGCAGGCGCGGGGCGAGGCGGGTGAACAGCTCGCGTCCCCGCGGGGTGCGCGTGGCGTTGATGCGCCCGTGGTGCCAGCCGCGCACCGCCGCCGCCGCCCGCTGCGGCTCGGCGAAGCCCATACGGGCGAGGGTGCGCAGGGTCTCCGCGTCGTCCTCCACGCCGGTGAAGACCAGCGGGCCCAGCGGCGAGGCCAGGGCCTCGGCGTCGGCGAACAGGGCGCCGGTGCGCTCGGCCACGTCGGCGCGCAGCGCGGCGACCTCGGCGTCGAAGGCCGGGAGCGCGCGGCCCGCCAGCGCGGCCACTTCGGCGCGGGCGGCGTCGGCCTCGGGCAGGCGGTGGGTCTGCTCGTCGAGGCGCATCTGCACACGGTGCTCCCAGCCCCGCAGCGCCACGAGCGCGGCGTCGAGCGCAGCGCGGTCGGCGTCTGCCACGTGGCCGGCGGCGGCCAGCGCGGCCAGGGCGTCGCGGGTGCGGGGGCTGCGCAGGTCGCGGTGGCGCCCCCCCAGGATCAGCTGCTGGGTCTGCACGTAGAACTCGATGGCGCGGATGCCGCCCACCCCCAGCTTGAGGTCGGCGCCCGCCGCGCCGGGCTCGTCCGCCCCCGGCCGGGCCTGGATCTGGCGCACGATCGACTGGATGTCTGCAATGGCCGCATAGTCCAGCGCGCGCCGCCAGACGAAGGGCGTGAGCTCGCGCAGGAAGCACTGCGCGCGCGCCAGGTCGCCCGCTACCGGGCGCGCCTTGATCAGCGCCGCCCGCTCCCAGTTCTGGCCGACGCTCTCGTAGTAGGCCAGCGCCCGGTCCACCGGCACGGCCACCGGCGTCGAGGCCGGGTCGGGCCGCAGCCGCAGGTCGGTGCGGAACACATACCCGTCGGCGGTGCGCTCCCCCAGCGCCTTCGCCATCGCCTGCGCCAGCCGCAGGGCCGCGCGCTCGGGTTCGACGCCGGGCGCCAGCGGCAGGGCCTCGGGCGCGTAGAACACGCTGATGTCGATGTCGGACGAGTAGTTCAGCTCCCCCGCCCCATGCTTGCCCATCGCCAGCACGAACAGGCCGGGCGCCGGCCCGGTCGGGTCGTCGGCCGCGCCCAGCAGCCGCCCCGCGGCGCGCTCGCCGGCCGCCGCGAACGCCAGCGCGCTCGTCACCGCCGCGTCGGCGAAGCGGCTCAGCGCGTCGGTCACCGCCTCCAGCGACCAGACGCCGCCCAGGTCGGCCAGGGCGACGAGCAGGTGCAGCTCGCCCTTTAACCGCCGCAGCCGCACGGCGGCGTCGATCTCGCCGCCGGCCGCCAGCGTCTGTTCGAGCAGCGCCTCCAGCGACGTCCCGGCCGAAGTCTCCAGGAGGCGCGAGAGCCGTCCGGCGTCGGCCGCCAACAGGCCGGCGAGGTACGACGCCGCCGCCGCGACCGGGGCCAGCGCCGGCCACGCGGCGTCCAGCGCCGACGTCCAGCCGGCGGCGAGCGCCGCGCGGGTGCGGTCCGCGGCGGCCGCGTCGACCAGCGGGCCGCAGGGCGACAGGCGCGCCCCCAACGGGGCGTCGGCGCACGCTGCGCCGCCGGGCGTCGCGGCGGGACGGGCGGGATCGGTGGACATCGGGGGAGGCGTCGCGCGGCGACGGGGGCGGCGTCAATCTCGCGCCCGGCGGCCGTGCGGGCACACGGAGACGGAGCGGAGACTGCGGCCCCGTGAAGGCCCGCCGCCTCGCGCCCCTCTCCCGACCCCTACGGCGCGATCCAGGACGCCACGCCCGAAGGCGCACCCTCCCCAACCGCGCGCCGGCCGGAAGCTCGGAGGAGGAGGGCGGCGCCTGCGATCCGCGTCCCGCCGTCGCTGGAGTGCGTCCCGAGGCGTGAGCCCCGCGCCGTCCCCGGCATCGCCGCGCCGCGATCCGCGTGCGCCGCCCTCACCTCCTTGCGCCTGGCCACCTGCGACCTGCACCCCGCGAAGGGCCGGCCCGGCGGCGACCGGGCGTCGAAGTCGAAGGGGCGCCCGATCCACCCCCGATCCCTGCGCCGACACCCCGAAAGGCGCTGGCGCCGGGCTTGGAGACCGCGATCCCTGCGATCCCCTCCGCTCCTGTTCGGCGCCGCCGAGGCGGCTCCGACAAGGGGAGGGTCTCCCCGATCCCGCCCCTCGCCAAGCGCCGAATCATCAGCCCTCGACGCTTTCTTTGACTCCTTGTGTGGACAAGCCGTGCCTCAGCGGTGCGCTGCGCCGCCGACGCCCTTCGCACCTACCTCGGCGCATGCAGGTGCATGCTCTGCAGCCCACCCGCCTCGGCTCGGTGAAGCGGTTGAGGGTCAGGTCGACCTTGGCGCCGAAGAGGCCCGAGCTCAGCCGGTCGATGGTGGCAGCCATGCGCACCTGCGGCGCCCTGTAGAGCCAGCCGCAGGGCTCGATGTCGATGCTCGCCCGCGGCCCGGCTCCTTCTCGAACACCTTGCCGTAGTCGTGCGATCCGCCCGGACGCCGTCGCCCCGGTGGCTGTGGAACCTATCCACGAAGAAGCCCGCGCCGCCGAACAGCATGTTGGAGACGCCGCGCACTCTGCTGAACGCGTAGTCGATGACCTCTGTGGCGGCGAGGAACTGGTGCTCGCGCACCTCCAGCTCGCGCCCTTGGGCTAAGTGCACCGGCACGATGTGGCCCGGCCCGTAGCGCGAGAAGGCGATCATGCCGGGGCCGGACGCCTCGGTCACGAACACCTGCAGGCCCGCGATCATGCGGCGGAGCGCGCCGGCCACCGGCCGCAGCCGGATCGCCACCCGCGGGTGCTTCCACAACAGGATGTGGTGCTCGAAGTAGACGGGCGCCGCGCTGACATCGACGGTCAGCACCGGCACCAGCTCCCCATCCACATGATAGGTGACGCCCCCGAAGGTCTCCCCTTCAGCGCGGGTGGGCATGAGGCGGGGGAGGGTGGCCATGGGGGGCTCCAGCGACGACGCCGATCAGGCTAATGCGCGTGCTGCATATATGCGTTCAGCTGCCGGACCCGATCGGACGTCAGCTCCGCCTGACACTGGCTTGCAATCAGGGACGCATCCTGGCCACCACCCTCGGAGGCGTGCCTAAAGGCGCATTCCGCATCCCGAAAACCGATCCAAGCGCGTTCAGCCGCGCGGAGCGCTGGCTGATACTTGGGCGCTGTCGAACGAAGGACGCGGGAGTAGGTCTGGTTGAGCTGACCGTAGTTGGACTGTTGCTGCTTCGCCCCGCACGCCTTGATCGCCGGCATCACACCACCCGAAGCCGCCACGCACTTGTCGTAGGGCGTCTCGGCCGCGGTGTATGTGGAAATTCCTAAGTACGCGATCGCAGCCAGAACAACGACCGCAACACCTGTGTTAAGCTTCCCCATCTCATTTCACCTGTTCAAGAGCTTCACGACGTTCATTTGTATATCTCTGATCAAGAACCTTTATGACCGTTGGATTGAGGTGGATAGGGTGATGGCCGATTGCAATTCGCCCTCCCGTGTACTCAGAACGAACGTCATATATTGCGTTGATAAGAGATCGATCATATTGTCTTGCGTCACCGCCCTCGGGAGGCGGGCCGATCCTGCGCACGGCCTCCGCGATTATGCGAGGAGCTTGCCCATGCTGGACCGACGCCGACCACACGGCGTTCTGGACTGGCCGGGACCTGCCCGCGATATCGAGACCTGTAGCCTTGCGCACATAATTGACGACGGGGGCTTAATGTGTCCGCTCGATGTAGGCGTGCTGCGCCAGAAAAAGACCATGCCTTCCTTCCCTGCAACTTCGTGCCAAGTCTTCGCGAAGTCTCCTGCAGCCGTGGTCGGATCCTTGCTCGCGAAGCGCGCCGCCCAGGGCAGGCCGTTGGCGCAGAGGAAGGCCTGAACTTGATGACCGCCCTTGGCTGAGCTCGCGAGCTGATAGGCTCCGTAAGAGACGCCGCCAGGATCGCTAACCCCTGTAGATACGACACCGGCTGCTTCGGCTTCTTGTCCCGGACGAAAAGATGTCTCGTAGCGCATTGAGAGGTCGCCAAGGCGCGGACTCGCCGTCGGCGGCAAAGGGCCGCCCGGAGGTCCGGGCAGCGGTGGCGGCGGCGGTAATGGCGACTTGGGTACAGACCCACCCATCGGGGCTGGAATGCGCAGCGTGGTCCCCGCCCTGAGTTCGTCGGGGCGGAGGATGTGGTTGGCGCGTGCAAGCGCGTGCCAACTCAGGCCATTCTTCTGAGCGATGCTCGAGAGCGTCTCTCCTGGGCGGACCACGTGCGTGCGGCTAGCCCCCGCCCCTAACCCACCACCTTCGCCCATCAATGCCCCCTAAGCTAAGGAGAAGGCTCCGACACGGCGCGCTTAGGGTCAATACCGAGTGTTCAGCGGTGCTTCGATGCCCGTGAAGTCACCCTGAGGCCGCCCGCTCCAACCCCGCTACCTCCAGCTTCACCATCTCCTGCATCGCCGCGAACGCCCGGGCGGCGACGGCGGGGTCGGGGTCGTGGAGGAGGCGGGGGAGGGCCTCGGGGACGATCTGCCAGGGGACGCCCCAGCGGTCGCGCAGCCAGCCGCACTGGATCTCCGCGCCGCCGTCGTCGGTGAGGGCCGACCACAGGCGGTCGACCTCGGCCTGGTCGGGGCAGGTGACCGCGATGGAGGCGGCCATGCCGAAGTCGGCCGCGCGGCCGCCGTTCAGCCCCTGGTAGCGCTGGCCGGCCAGGGTGAACTCCACCAGCAGCGTCTCGCCGCCCGGCCCGCCCGGCCAGGGCCCCGGCGCGCGCAGCACGCGCTCCACCCGCGAGCCCGGCAGCAGCGACACGTAGAAGGCGACCGCCGCCTCCACGTCCGGCCCGAGCCAGAGGCAGGTGGCGACGGTGGTCATGGGCGAGGCTCCTTCGCCGGTGGGCTTCAGCCGCGGGCGGACGCTGGGGCGCCGCGCAGCAGGCCTTCGGTGGAGAGGTCCTCGTCCACCTCCGGCCAGTGGATGCCGTAGCCGGCGCCGGCGGGCTCCCAGCGGGCGCGCTGCGCGGGCGTGGCGTCCAGCAGGCGCGGGTACCAGGCCAGGGGCGCGGCGATGGTGCGGCCGTCCTTGAGGTCGACGATCAGCCGGTCGGCGTCGAAGCGCACGTCGGCCACGCGCTCGTCAGCTGCGGTCGCCAAAATACCCATGCCACGCCTCCAGGAGGTCGGCCCTGTGCTCTCGCACAAGCGCCAGTATGCGGGTGAGGTCGCGTGCAGGGTAGCCGAGGTTGCGCGCCAGCGCGACGGGCTGCAGCCAGACCTTGGCCGAGACATCGCCGCCGTCGACGTGGACGTGCGGCGGCTCGTTCGGCTCGTGGCTGTAGAAGTAGAGGCGCAAGCCGCCGACACGCAGGACGGTCGGCATGTGCCTGTCCTACTCCGCCGGGACGTAGATTTCGCCACCCGTCTCCCTGAACTTCTCGCTCATGGCGGCCATGCCCTGTTCGGCGCTGGTGGCCTCCACGTCGTTCTGCCTGGCGGCCGTGTCGCGGATCTCCTGGCTGATCTTCATGCTGCAGAACTTGGGGCCGCACATGCTGCAGAAGTGGGCGGTCTTGTGGGCGTCCTTGGGCAGGGTCTCGTCGTGGAAGGCGCGGGCGGTCTCGGGGTCGAGCGCCAGGTTGAACTGGTCCTCCCAGCGGAACTCGAAGCGGGCGCGGCTGAGCGCGTCGTCCCAGGCGCGGGCGGCGGGGTGGCCCTTGGCGAGGTCGGCGGCGTGGGCGGCGATCTTATAGGCGATCACCCCGTCCTTCACGTCCTTCTTGTCGGGGAGGCCCAAATGTTCCTTGGGCGTGACGTAGCAGAGCATGGCGGTGCCGAACCAGCCGATCATCGCCGCGCCGATGGCGGAGGTGATGTGGTCGTAGCCCGGCGCCACGTCGGTGGTGAGCGGCCCCAGCGTGTAGAACGGCGCCTCGCCGCAGGTGGCGAGCTGCTTGTCCATGTTGGCCTTGATCTTGTGCAGGGGCACGTGGCCGGGGCCCTCGATCATCACCTGGCAGCCGTGGTCCCAGGCGACCCGGGTGAGCTCGCCCAGGGTCTCCAGCTCGGCGAACTGGGCGCGGTCGTTGGCGTCGGCGATGGAGCCGGGGCGCAGGCCGTCGCCCAGGCTGAAGGTGACGTCGTAGGCGCGCATGATCTCGCAGATCTCCGGGAACTTCTCGTAGAGGAAGCTCTCCCGGTGGTGCGCCAGGCACCACTTGGCCATGATCGAGCCGCCGCGGCTGACGATGCCGGTGACCCGCTTGGCGGTGAGCGGGATGTAGGGCAGGCGTACGCCGGCGTGGATGGTGAAGTAGTCCACCCCCTGCTCGCACTGCTCGATCAAGGTGTCGCGGTAGACCTCCCAGGTCAGGTCCTCGGCCACGCCCTCGACCTTCTCCAGCGCCTGGTAGATCGGCACGGTGCCGATGGGAGCGGGGGAGTTGCGCACGATCCACTCGCGGATGTTGTGGATGTTGCGGCCGGTGGAGAGGTCCATCACGTTGTCGGCGCCCCAGCGGATCGCCCAGACCATCTTCTCCACCTCCTCGGCCATGGAGGAGGTGACCGCGCTATTGCCGATGTTGGCGTTGATCTTGACCAGGAAGTTGCGCCCGATGGCCATGGGCTCCAGCTCGCCATGGTTGATGTTGGCCGGGATCACGGCGCGGCCGCGGGCCACCTCGCTCATCACGAACTCGGGGGTGACCACGTCGGGCAGCTCGGCGCCGAAGGCCTCGCCATCCCTGATCTGCTCGAGCTGGAGCTCGCGGCGCATGTTCTCGCGGATGGCGATGAACTCCATCTCGGCGGTGACCTCGCCGGCGCGGGCGTATTCGAGCTGGGTGATGCGCGGGCCCGCGCCCTTCATCACCCGCGGCAGGTTGGGGAACTGCGGCACCGCGTGGCGGGCGGAGACGCGGCCGTTGTCCTCCGGCTTCACCGCGCGGCCGGCCACCTCCTCGACGCCGCCGCGGGCGCGCACCCAGGCGTCGCGGGCGCGGGGCAGGCCGGCCTCGATGTCGATGGCGGCCTGGGGGTCGGTGTAGGGGCCGGAGCTGTCGTAGAGCGTGACCGGCGGCTCGTTAGCGGAGGGGTGCAGCGCCACCTCGCGGAACGGCACGCGCAGGTCGGCGAAGCGCTCGCCCGCCACGTACACCTTGCGGCTGCCGGGGAGCGGGCCGGTGTCGATGCGGCCGGTGGGGATCTGGCCTTGCGGGGTGAGGGCGTTCATCGGCGACCTTCCAAGCGGAGGGGCGGGCCGACGCCGGGCGGGGAGCGCCCGAAGGCGCCGGTTCCTCTCCCTTCGCCGGCATGACCCGGATCAGGTTCGGCGGGTCTCGGCCTCAGCCGACTCTCAGCCGCTCGCGCGCGGCCCCCCGGAGAACGAGTAGAGACTAGGCGATGGCGCGCGGCGCCACAACCGCCGCGCTCGCTCACACGCCCTGCAGCCCGAACTCCTGCACGATCCAGTCGTACACGGCCGGCGCCTTGGCGCGCACGTTCTCGCGGGTGAGGGGCGGGCGGGCCGCGCGGCCCCACAGGACGACGCTGGCGCACATGGCGAAGAACTCGCCCGGGTTCTTCAGCATGTAGGCTTGCGGCGGGAAGGCGCTCGAGGCCTTGGTGGCGTCGTACAGCGCCAGGAGCTTGGGGTTGCGGCGGCCGAGCTTCTGGTCGTGGTAGGCGTGCAGGAGCTCGTGCAGCACCACAGGATTTTCCGGCGGGTCGACCTTGGCGGCGATCTGCACGCGGTGGTTCTCGAAGCTGTAGTCTCCCGCCCCGCCGCGGCTGGCCGGGATCACCGCCATGGCCACGGTGTGGAAGAAGGCCGCGATCTCGGGCTTGATCCTCACCGCGTCGACGATGTCGAGCTGGGCGCGCAGCGAGGCCTGCAGCTCCGGCGACAGCGGGCCGCCTATGTCGTCGGTGTCTATGCGCCAGCCATTGTAGGTGAAAGCGTCCGCGCGGGCCGCGCCGGCGATCAGGCTGAACGCCAGAGCGGCGAGCGCGGTCCGGCGGGTGGATGGGGTCATGCGGGCGCTCCAGCCAGGCGGGCGCTAAGGAAAGCGGGCTCACGCGGGCGCCACAAGGGCGGGTTTCTATGCGTGCACTACGACATCGCCCGCGGGAACCGCACGGGCGCCATGCGCGATACGGCTTGGTCATCGCGGCGCCGCAAAGCTTGGCGACCGTGCGTCCGAGTTCCGGAGCCGTCCCATGCGCCGCGCCGCCGCCTTCGCCGCCATCGCACTCCTCGCCCTTCCGGCGGTCGCCGCGGCCGCGGCCGGGGGGGAGGCGCAGCCGGTGTCCACCTCCGCGGGGCAGGACGACGCTTTCGCGCGGGCGACGGGCGACGCGCGCAACACGGTGGTGGTGCGCGCGGTGCGCCCGCCCTCGCCGCCCGGCGCGCTGCTCGTGGCCTCCACCGCGCCCGCCCAGGTGTTCGACGAGGACGAGGAGGGGCGCAACATCGACATGTTCATCAACGGCCCCGTGCGCCCGGCCCATCTGGGCGACGGCGAGCCGCCGCCTTGCGACGAGACCCCCCACGGCGAGGTGGGCGCCTCCATCGGCGGCGGCTCGGGTGGCTATGGCGGAGGCGGCTACGCCACGGTGGTCAAGCCCGTGGCCCACTGCCACGGCGTGGTGGCGATCTCGGTGGCCGGTTCGGAGTTCGGCGGCGGCCGCCGGCGCGGCTGGTAGCTCAGCGCCGCGCCGCGCCAGAGGGCGGCGGCGCGCGGTCGGGCCGGCCGGTGAAGCTCGACAGGCGCACCGGGTCGGCGCAGGCGCGCCACCGGTCGGTCCACCAGCGGCCGGAGCGCTCGCAGCGGTCGCGGGGGATCACATACAGGATCTGGTAGGTCCACAGGCCCACGCAGCACACGGCGAAGACCGTCAGGAAGATGTATTTAACGCGGGTGATCACGCGATCCATGCCCGCTGGTATGGGCGCCCGTTGACGCTGCGGCAAGCGCCGCCCGCCCCTTGACGCGGGCCGCCGTCACGCCTTTGTGCAGCGCAACCCCATAGAGACGCAGCCTCGAGGAACGTCGATGAAGGTGCTCACGCCCGTCAAGCGGGTGATCGACTACAACGTGAAGGCGCGCGTGAAGGCGGACGGCTCGGGCGTGGACCTCGCCAACGTCAAGATGAGCATGAACCCCTTTGACGAGATCGCCGTCGAGGAAGCCGTGCGCTTGAAGGAGAAGGGCGTCGCCACCGAGATCGTGGCCGTCTCCATCGGCCCGCAGCAGTGCCAGGAGACCCTGCGCACGGCGCTGGCCATGGGCGCCGACCGGGGAATCCTCGTCCTTACCGACCAGGACCTGGAGGCGCTGGCGGTGGCCAAGGTGCTGAAGGGCGTGGTGGAGGCCGAGGCGCCGCAACTCGTGCTGATGGGCAAGCAGGCCATCGACGGCGACAACAACGCCACCGGCCAGATGCTGGCGGCGCTGCTCAACCGGCCGCAGGCGACCTTCGCCTCCAAGCTCGAAGTCGCGGGCGACACGGCGACCGTCACCCGCGAGGTGGACGGCGGGCTGCAGACGCTGGAGGTGGCGCTGCCGGCGGTGGTCACCGTGGACCTGCGGCTGAACGAGCCGCGCTACGCGTCGCTGCCCAACATCATGAAGGCCAAGAAAAAGCCGATCGACCAGAAGACGCCGGCCGACTTCGCCGCCGACACCGCGCCGCGCCTCACCACCGTGAAGGTGGCCGAGCCGCCCAAGCGCGCCGGCGGGATCAAGGTTGAAAGCGCCGCCGACCTCGTGATGAAGCTGAAGAACGAAGCGGGAGTGATCTGACCATGGCCGTCCTCGTCATCGCCGACCACGACAACCAGTCGCTGCGCGACACCACGCTGAAGACGCTTTCCGCCGCCCAGGCGATCGGAGGCGACATCGACGTCTTGGTGGCGGGCTCCGGCGCGCAGGCCGCCGCCGACGCCGCCGCGAATGTCGCGGGCGTGCGCAAGGTGCTGCTGGTCGAGAGCGAGGCGCTGGGCCATGGGGTGGCCGAGGCGCTGGCCGACGCGGTCGTGCCGATGGCCGCCGGCTACGACGCGGTGCTGGCGCCCTCGACCTCGGCGGGCAAGAACGCCATGCCGCGGATTGCGGCGCTCCTGGACGTGTCGCCGATCTCGGACGTGATCGAGGTGGTGGACGCCAAGACCTTCACCCGCCCGATCTACGCCGGCAACGCGCTGGAGACCGTGCGCACCGCCGACGCCAAGGTCGTCGCCACCATCCGCCCCACCGCCTTCAAGGCCGCCCCCGCCGAGGGCGGCTCTGCCTCGGTCGAGAACGCCGGCGCGGGCGAAGCGGCAGGCGACGAGGCGAAGTTCGTCTCAGAGGAAGTGGTCAAGAGCGACCGCCCCGAGCTCGCCGGCGCCAAGATCGTCGTCTCCGGCGGCCGCGCGCTTGGCTCGGCCGAGGAGTTCCACAAGGTGCTGGAGCCGTTGGCCGACCAGCTGGGCGCCGCGATCGGCGCCTCGCGCGCCGCCGTGGACGCCGGCTACGCTCCCAACGACTACCAGGTGGGCCAGACCGGCAAGGTGGTGGCGCCGGACCTCTACATCGCCGTCGGCATCTCCGGCGCCATCCAGCACCTGGCCGGCATGAAGGACTCCAAGACGATCGTGGCCATCAACAAGGACGCCGACGCGCCGATCTTTCAGGTCGCCGACTACGGCTTGGTCGCGGACTACAAGATCGCCGTGCCGGAAATGGTGGCGGAGCTGCAGAAGGGCTGACGCCGGCTCGCGAAGCGGCCGGCCGGCGGCGCGGCCTCGCCGAGGCATGAGCGCGCGCCCTGCGCCGCGGCGCAGGGCGCGCGCTCAGCTCACCAGATGTGCACGCGCTCGGCTGGCGCGAGGTACAGCGGGTCGCCCGGCTTGATGTGGAAGGCCGAGTACCAGGCGTCCACGTCCTGCACGACGCCGTTCACCCGCGCCATCGGCGGGCTGTGCTCGTTGGAGGTCACCTGCTGGCGCAAGGCGTCGTCGCGCAGCTTCTCACGCCACACCTGCGCCCAGCCGAGGAAGACGCGCTGGTCGCCGGTGAAGGCGCCGATCACCGGCGCGGGCTTGCCGTCCAGGCTGGTGTGGTAGGCGGCGTAGCCCAGCGTCAACCCACCCAGATCGGCGATGTTCTCGCCCATGGTCAGGTCGCCCTTGATGTGCAGGCCGGGCAGGGGCTCCATCGCGGTGTAGTGGGCGCCCAGGACCTTGGACTTGGCCTCGAAGCGGGCGGCGTCGGCGGCGGTCCACCAGTCGCGTAGCTTGCCGGTGGAGTCGTACTTGCGGCCCTGATCATCGAAGCCGTGGGTCATCTCGTGCCCGATCACGCCGCCGATGGCGCCGTAGTTGATGGCGGGATCGGCCTTCGGATCGAAGAACGGCGGCTGCAAGATGGCGGCGGGGAACACCACCTCGTTGAAGGTGGGGTTGTTATAGGCGTTCACCGTCTGCGGGGACATGTCCCACTCGTCCTTGTCCACCGGCTGGTGCAGCCGGGCGACACGGTAGTTCCATTCCCACCCCTCGCTGCGCTCGACATCGCCGTAGAGATCGCCGGGCGCCACGGCGTAGGTGTAGTGCTTCCACTTCTTAGGGTAGCCGATCTGCACGTCGTAGGCGGCGAGCTTCTTCAGCGCCTCGACCTTGGTCGCGGGGCCCATCCAGTCCACGGCCTGGATATGCTCGCGATAGGCCGACTTCAGGTCGGCGATCAGCTTCTCCATCTTGGCCTTGGCCTCGGGCGGGAAGTACTTGGCGACGTAGATCTCGCCCACCGCCTCGCCCAGCGCGCCGTTGGTGGCGCGCACGGCGCGTTTCCAGCGCACCGGCATCTGCGGCTGGCCGCCCAGCGTCTTGGAGTAGAAGTCGAAGCGCGCCTGCACGAAGGGGCTGGAGAGGTAGGGCGCGGCCGAACTGGCGATGTGGAACGCCTCCCACGCCTTGAGGGTGTCGAGCGGGGTGGCGGCGTAGATGGCGGCGATCTTGGGCAGGCTCGTGTTGGTGGTGGCGATCACCGTCTTCACGTCGCCGAGGTCGGAGGCGCGGAAGAAGCGCGGCCAGGCGAAGCCCGGCGCCATGCGGTCCAGCGCAGCGGTCTCGGTGGGGTTGTAGACCTTGTCGGGATCGCGCTGCTCGGCGCGCGTCCAGCTCGCCTGGGCGATCTTGGTCTCGAAGGCCAGCACCTGGGGCGCCTGCGCCTCGGCGTTCGGCCAGCCGGCAAGGGTGAGCATGCGCGCGATGTAGGCCTGGTAGGCGGCCTTCTTGGCGGCGAACTGGGGCGCGAGGTAGTAGTCCCGGTCAGGCAATCCCAGGCCGCTCTGGCCGAGTTGCACGGCGTAGCGCGTCGGGTCCTTGTCGTCGGCGTTGATGCCTACGTCGAACACCGCGGCCTGGAAGCCGGTGGCCGACTTGCCCATCACCGCCGCCAACTCATCGCGGGACTTGACGGCGCGCACCTCGTCGAGGTCCGGCTTCAAGGGGGCGGCGCCCTTCGCCTCGATCGCCTGCTCGTCCATGAAGGCGCGGTACATGGCGCCGATCTTCCCCCGGGGCGTGTCAGTGGGCCCGCCGGCCTGCGCCGCCGCCTCGAGTATGCCGTGCACCCGCGCCTCGGAGAGGTCGGCCAGGATGTCGAAGGCGCCGTAGCTGGTCTTGTCGGGCGGGATCTGGGTGCGGGCGATCCAGTCGCCGTTGGCGTAGTCGAAGAAGCTGGTCCCGGGCGCCACCGCCTTGTTCATGCCCGCGGTGTCGAAACCCCAGGTTCCATAGTGCGGCGTCTCGGGCGGGGTGGAGGGATCGACCGGGGCGGCGGCCGAAGCGGCGCCTGCGCTGAAGAGAAGCGCGGCCGTGGCGGCGGCGCGGAACCAGGACGACTTCGACATGCGGGGCCCTTCGCAGATGAGGCGGCGACCCTGCACCGGCCGGCCGGCGGGGGCGTCGTTAAATATTCGTAACCCCTCCGCGCCTCGGCGTCACCTCGCCCGGCGCGCCACCAGGACCGAGTTCAGCCCCCCGAAGGCGAAGGAGGACGAGACCAGCGCCGTGTAGTCGATCGGCTCGGGCGCCAGCGCCAGCGGCACGGCGCAGGCCGGGTCGGGCCCCAGCCAGTTGAGCACGGGGGGCGCCGCGCCGCGCTCCAGCGCCAAGAGGCCGATGAGCAGTTCGAGCGCGCCTCCCGCCCCGATCAGGTGGCCGTGCGCCGACTTGGTGGCGATCACAAGCGATCGGTCCAGCGCCTCGCCCAGCACCGCGTGCAGGGCGGCGGTCTCGGCCGCGTCGTTCAGGGGCGTGCCGGTGCCGTGGGCGGAGACCAGCACGGCCTCGCCGCTGGCGAGCTCGGCGTCCGCCATGGCGCGCCGCAGGGCCGACGCCGCGCCCTCCCCGCTCGGCGCGGTGAGGTGATGGGCGTCCGAGGAGGCGCCCTCGCCGTCGATCCAGCCCAGCACCCGCGCGCCGCGCGCCGCCGCATGGTCGGCGCTCTCCAGTATGAGCGTGGCGGCGCCCTCGCCCAGCACCATGCCCTGGCGATCGCGCGAGAAGGGGCGGCAGGTGTCGGGCGCCATCGCCTTGAGCGCCGCCCAGGCGCGCCACGACCCGTAGGTCAGCGCCGCTTCCGTGCCGCCGGCGATGGCCACCTCGCAGCGGCCGGCGCGGATCATGTGCATGGCCTCGCCCAGCGCGTGGGAGGCCGAGGCGCACGCGCTGGCCACCGCGAAGGCCGGGCCGCGCAGGCCGTAGCTCATGGAGATGTGGCTCACCGGCGCGCTCAACATCTGGCGCGGCACCGTCTGCGGATGCACCGAGCCGGTGCGCCGCGCGAACAGCCGGTGGTAGCCCTCCTCCACCGTCGCGTTGCCGCCGGCACCCGAGCCGTAGACGATGGCCGTGCGCTCGCCGAGCACGGGATGGTCGAGCAGCCCCGCCTGCACCAGCGCCTCCTGAGTGGCGATGAGGGCGAAGGCGGCCAGGGGATCGAGGTTGGCCAGCGGGCGCGGCCCGAAGCGCGCGATCAGGGGCGCGGGGTCCAGCGACTCCACTGGCGCAGCCGGTCCTTCGAAGGCCAGGTCGGGATCGTCGGCCACGCGGCGCGACACGTGCCGGATGCCCCCCTCGCCAGCCATCAGCCTGGCCCAGGTGGGCTCCACCCCCTGCCCCAATGCCGAGACGCAGCCGAGGCCGGTGACGGCGACGCGGCGGTCGGGATCGCGCACCGGCACGGCGGGATCAGGCCGCGGGAGCGGCCGCCGCCTTGGTCATCACGATGTCGGTGAAGTCGCCCAGCGTCTTGGCGTCCTCCACGTCGGCCTGCTCGACCACCACGCCGAACTTGTCCTCAAGGGCGAAAAGCACGCTGATCACGTCGAGCGAGGCGATGCCCAACGAGTCCAGCGTCGCCTCCGGCTTTAGGTCGGCGCGTTCCACAGGGGCCTCCGCTGCGAGCAGGTCGTAGATGTCGTCGACGGTGAGGGCGGCCATCCGGCCATCCTAGGCGGGCGACCCGCCGCGGGAAAGCGCGACCGCCGTCAGCGCGTCTCGTCGCAGGTGACGGGCGCGGCGCCGGGCGCGCGCCATTCGACATGGTCGCCCAGGCCGTCGAGGCTGTAGGCGCCGCCGTCGGGGCCAAGGCCCGCGTAGGAGCGGCCCCGCGCGGCGCCGGTGGCGGGCAGGGTCACGGGCCGCATCCGGTCGGGCCGCACCTCGGCTTCCTTGCGGTCCAGCCGGAACTGCACGCGCAGGCGTCCCCCATCGGTGCAGGCGAAGCGCGCGTTCACGCGTCGGTCGTTGGGATCGTAGCTGGCGCAGCCGCTCAGCACGGGAATGAGCACGCCGGCGAGGGCGGCGGAGACGACGAGGGCGCGCACGGCGGGCGACTCCAGGCAAGCGGTGACGCCAGGGGACCGGAACGCCGCCGCGGCGTCAACGTGCAAGCGGGGGCGCGCCTCAGCGGCGCGGGGTGATGCGGATGGATGCGCGGTCGGGCGCGCCCGTCCCGCTCAGGCAGGGGGCGTAGCGGAAGGCCAGATCGTAGCACACGCGCACCTCCTCCAGCCGGTTGTCCCGACCCACGTGCACGTCCAGCCCATCGCGGGGGATGGACGCGTTGCGGCGGATGAAGGCGTCGCGCACCTGCCCGGCGGTGAGGAAGCCGTCGGCGTTGGGCGCGAGGTCGGGCGCATCGAGGCGCTCGCGCAGGCTGCGCTCCTGGCGGAAGTAGTCCACCGGCGTGGCCCAGCCGCAGGCGCCGTGCGCGGCCCACTCGTGCTGGATCAGCCCTGCGGAGGGCGTCATGCACAGGTTCGCCCTGACGGTCGCCACGGCGACGGGTGCGACGGGGCGGCAGTAGCGCGGATGATAGCGCGCCGGGCCGTTGGGCCACAGCCCGTGCACGGTGAAGCCGAAGCTGTTGGCGCGGCACTGCACCTGCGCCCCTGGCCGATCGCCATAGCTGCGGCACTCCTCGGGCGACCAGATCAGCGAGAGCAGGTAGGCGGCGGTCGGAACGCCCGCGTGCACCTCGTCCGCCGGCGGCGAGCGCAGCGGCGGGGTCGAGACGTCCTGCGGGAGGGCGCAGGCGGCCACCGGCTCGGCCCGCGCCACGCCGCAGGCGAACAGGGCCGCGAACCCGGCGAGCAGGCAGGCGAGGCGGCTCACATGCGTTCCGGCGTGTCGACGCCCAGGATCTGCAGGGCCAGCTCCAGCTGCCGCAGCGCCGTGGCGGCCAAGGCGAGGCGCGAGCCGCGCTCGGCCGGCGTGTCGGCGGCCAGCACGGGGCAGGCGGCGTAGAAGCGCGAGAAGCTCGCCGCCAGGCGGTAGGCGTGCTCGGCGAGGGCGTTGGGCGCGCGGCGCTCATAGGCCTCGTCCACCGCCTGCGCCCAGGCGTCGAGCACCCGCGCCAGCTCGCGCTCGGCCGGCGAGGCGATGACGATCTCGCCCCGCGCGACCCCCTCGGCGTCGGCCTTGCGCAAGAGCGATTTGATCCGCACCGCCTGGTAGAGCAGGTAAGGCCCGGTCTTGCCCTCGAAGCTCGTGAAGCGGTCGAGGTCGAAGACGTAGCTCGTGCCGCGGAAGTTGGAGAGGTCGGCGAACTTCAGCGCCGCCACCGCCACCTTGTGCGCGGTGGCCTCGAACTCAGCGGGGCGCAGCCCGGCGCCGAGGTCGGCCTCGCGCAGGCGCTCGCGCGCCTTGTCGGTGGCCATGGCGATCAGGTCGCCGAGCTTGAGCACGCCGCCCGCGCGAGTCTTGAAGGGCTTGCCGTCGGGCCCGTTCATGGTGCCGTTGGGGGCGTGCTCCAGGCCGCCCGCATCGGCGTAGCCGGCCTTGTAGGCGGCGCGGAACACCTGCTCGAAGTGGTCGGCCTGGCGCTGGTCGACGCAGTAGAGGATCAGCTGCGGATCGATCTCGGCTCGACGCTGGCGGATCGTGGCCAGGTCGGTCGTACCGTACATGGCCGAGCCTTCCGACGAGACCACGAGCAGCGGCGGCAGCTCGCGCTTGTCGCCCGGTTCGGCCACGCGGACGATCTCGGCGCCCTGGTCCTTCTCCAGCAGACCCTTGTCGCGCAGGTCGCCGATCATCTCGGGGATGTAGGCGTCGGCGTCGCTCTCGCCGTTCCAGAGGTCGAAGGTGACGCCCAGCGCCGCGAAGTCGCGCTGCAGGGCGGTGCGGCTCACCTGCACGAAGTGGCGCCACAGCGCGCGGTAGCCGGCCCGGCCCGCCTGCAGCTCGGCGGTCGCGCGGCGCGCCCGGTCGCGGAACTCGGGCTCCGCCTTCGCCCGGGCCGCGGCCAGCGGATAGAGCCGCTCCAGGTCCTCCAGGCTGATGGGGCTCGACTTGGGGAACGGCCCGTCGCCCACGGCCAGGAAGGGCGAGCCCGGCTGCTCGTCGCCGACCGCGGTGATCAGGAGGCCCATCTGGAAACCCCAATCGCCGAAGTGGGCGTCGCCCCACACCTGGTCGCCGCGGGCGCGGAACAGGCGCTTGAGGCTCTCGCCGATGATCGACGAGCGCAGGTGCCCCACGTGCATGGGCTTGGCCACGTTGGGGCCGGCGAAGTCGATCACCACCCGGCGCGGATCGCGCACCGGCGCCGCGCCCGCCAGCGGATCGTCGGCCAGGGCGCGCACGCGCTGCGTCAGCGCTGCATCGGAAACGCGAAGGTTGATGAAGCCCGGCCCCGCCACCTCCACCGCGGCGAGCATGGGCTCACCCTCCAGCCGGGCCGCGACCCGCCCCGCCAGCTCGCGCGGATTGGCGCGTTCGGCCTTGGCGGCGGCGAGCGCGCCGTTGGACTGGAAGTCGGCAAGGTCGGGCCGGTCGCTCGGCGTCACGCGCGCGTGGGCGGTGTCCAGCCCTTCGGCGGCGAACGCGCGCGCGACCGCGTCGCCGAGGCGGCCCTTGAGGTCGCTCATAGAGGGTCGGCCGCTACTGGGCGGCGACCTGGGCGCCGGCGTTGGCGCGGAAGCGCTTGCCCTCGCGGTTGAAGTCGGCCTGCTGCGGCGTCACGTCGAAGCCCACCAGGATCTCGAAGTTCGTGCCCGAGACCTTGTTGTCGGCGCGTGGGATCACGACGTCCTTCAGGAGATCGCTGTAGTTCATGCGGTCGGTCCCCGGCACGAAGCGCACCGGCACCGCGAACTCCTGCTTGTCGAGCACCGCGTCGTTGCGTTTCGTCACCGCCACCCAATAGCGGTAGGCGTGGGTCTGCCCCTGCGCCTGCGGGCCGCGGCCGAACTCGAAGTTCACCGACATCTGCACGCGGATCGGCTCGGCCCCCTTGTACTGGCAGACCGAGCGGATGTTCTGGATCTCGCCCGTGAAACCGACCGCGCTCGGGCTCTCCTTACCGTCCTTCAGCTCGACCTGGCGCGCGGCGTCGTAGAGCACCTTCACGAAGGGGCAGGGCCCGGAGTTCTTCACGTCGGGCAGGGGCGCCTGGGAGGTGTCCCACTCCTTGGCCTTGGCCTTCTTCTTGGCGTCGGCCTCTGACTGCGCCTGGCGCTTCGCATCGTCCTCACGCTGGCTCTGGGCGTGGGCGGCGGCGGGGAGGAGCGCGCCCGCAAGGGCGACGCCCAGAAGGGCGGGGAGGAGGCGGCGCATGGCGGGGTCTCGGATGTGGGCCCCCGATGTACGCCCTCCCCCCGGCCGCCGCAACGAACCGCGCGTGCGGAGACCGAGCGGGTTGACCGGCCGCGGCGCGAGCGGCCATGCGGGGGCGTGGCCGTCTACACCGACATCACCGACGCGGAGCTGGAGGCGCTCCTCGCCCGCTACGACCTCGGCCGCGCGCCCGCCTTCAAGGGCATCGCCGAAGGGATCGAGAACTCCAACTTCCTGCTGGAGACCGACGCCGGGCGCTTCATCCTCACCGTCTACGAGCGGCGGGTGCGCGCGGACGACCTGCCTTTCTTCCTGGAGCTCAAGCGCTGGCTGGCCGGCCGGGGCTTCCCCTGCCCGACGCCTGTGGCCGCCCGCGACGGCGCGCTCCTGGGCGAGGTGCGTGGCAAGCCGTGCGCCATCGTCACCTTCCTGCCCGGCCTCTCCGTGCGCGATCCCGATGCGACGCATTGCCGGGCGGCGGGCGAGGGCTTGGCCCGCCTGCACGCCGCGGGCGAGGGGTTCGCCCTCGCGCGCGCCAACGCGCTCGGCCCCGGCGCCTGGCGGCCGCTGCTGGAGGCGCACGCCGCCCTGGCCGACCGGCTGCGGCCGGGCCTGGCGGCGCAGGCGCGGGCTGACCTGGACGCGCTGGAGCGGGAATGGCTGCGCGATCCGCCCACGGGCGTGATCCACGCCGATCTCTTCCCCGACAACGTGTTCTTCGACGGCGCGGCCTTCGTGGGAGCCATCGACTTCTACTTCGCCTGCATCGACGCGCTGGCCTACGACTTGGCGGTCATGCTGGTCAGCTGGGCCTTCCCGGGCCATCGGCTCGACCCCGCCCGCGCCCGCGCGCTCGTCGCTGGCTACGAGGCGGTGCGCCCGCTGGCGCCGTCGGAGCATGCGGCGCTGGGCCTCTTCGCCCGCGGCGCGGCCATGCGCTTCTTCCTGACGCGGCTGGCGGACTGGGAGGCCACGCCCCCCGGCGCCCTGGTCCAGCGCAAGGACCCGCTCGAATACGCCGCGCGGCTCGACCAGCTGCGCGCCCTGGCCGACCGGCCGCTGATGGAGGCGCTGGGCGCATGAACGCTAAGGTGGTGATCTACACCGACGGCGCCTGCAGCGGGAACCCGGGGCCGGGCGGCTGGGGCGCCATCCTGATGAGCGGCGCGCACGAACGCGACCTGTGGGGCGGCGAGCCGGCCACCACCAACAACAGAATGGAGCTGTTCGCCGCCATATCGGCGCTGGAGGCGCTCAAGCGCCCCTGCACGGTGGAGCTGCACACCGACAGCCAGTACCTGCGCCAGGGCATCACCGAGTGGATTTCGGGCTGGAAGGCGCGCGGCTGGCGCACCGCGGCGAAGGCGCCGGTGAAGAACGACGACCTGTGGAAGCGCCTCGACGCCGCGCGCGCGCATCACGAGGTGAGCTGGAAGTGGGTCAAGGGCCACGCCGGCCACCCCCTCAACGAACGCGCCGACGAACTGGCGCGCCGCGGCTGCGAGGAGAACCGCCCGGCGCGGCGATGAGGCGCCGCGTTCGGCCCGAGGCGGCACAGGCGGACCGTCGGCGTCTTCGAGTCGCTAGCTAGAACAGCACGCGCGGGTTGAGGATGCGGTGCGGGTCCAGCGCCGTCCGGATAGCGCGCATCATCGCGACGGCCACAGGGTCCTTGTAGCGCAGCGCCTCGGTCGTCTTCATCACGCCCAGGCCATGCTCGGCCGAGATCGAGCCGCTTAGGGCGTGCACAACGTCGTGGACGGCGCGCATGGCCTCGCCGGCGCGGTCCATGTGGGCGACGGGATCGGCGCCGGGCGGGGCCAGCACGTCGTAGTGGATGTTGCCGTCGCCCACGTGGCCGAAGGCGACCACCCGCGCGCCGGGCGAGAGCCGTTCCATCGCCTGGCCGGCTCGGTGCAGGAACTCCGGCACGGCGGCGACGGGGACGGAGATGTCGTGCTTCCACGCCGGGCCTTCCGCCTTCTGCGCGGCGGACTGCCCTTCGCGCAGCGCCCAGAAGTCATGGCGCTGGGCTTCCGAGGCCGCGACCGCGGCGTCGGCGATCAGGTCCTCGCTCAGGGCGAACTCCAGCGCGGCCTGTAGCAGCGCCTCGGCCTCGCCAGCGCAGGCGCAGGCGACCTCCACCAGCACGAGCCAGGGGTGCTCCGCCGTGAGCGGCGAGCGGGCGCCGGGCAGATGGCGCAGCGCGAGGTCCAGGCCGGCGCCCGAGATCAGCTCGAAGGCCTCGACCTGGCCGCCGGCGACCGCCTGCACCCGGTTCAGCAGCCCGAGCGCCGCCTCAGGCGACGCCACGCCCGCGAAGGCGGCTGCGCGCGAGGCGAGCTGCGGGCGCAGCCTCAGGGCCGCGGCGGTGACCACGCCCAGCGTGCCCTCGGCGCCGATCAGGAGCCCGCGCAGGTCGTAGCCTGTGTTGTCCTTGCGCAGCCGCGAGAGGCCGTTCCACACCGACCCGTCGGCCAGCACCGCCTCCAGGCCCAGCACCTGCTCGCGCATCGAGCCGTAGCGCAGCACCGCCGTTCCCCCGGCGTTGGTGGCGACCATGCCGCCGATGGTGGCCGAACCGCCTGAGGCGAGGCCGACCGGAAAGCTGCGGTTCACCGCCGCCGCGACGTCCTGCACCGCCTGCAAGGTCGCGCCCGCCTCGACCACGATGACGTGGCCGCAGGCGCAGACCTCGCGCACGGCGGCCATGCGTTCCAGCGAGAGCAGGACCTCCCCATCGGGAACCTGACCGCCAACCAGGCCGGTGCCGCCGCCCCGCAGCGTCAGCGGCGTGCGTGTGCGATGGGCGGCGGCCACCACCGCGGCCACCTCGGCTGTGGACCGCGGCCGCAGGAGGAGCGGCGTGCGCCCCGTCCAGCGTCCGCGCCATTCTGCGAGCCGTGGCGCGAGCAGCTCGGCATCTTCCGACCAGCCATCAGGCCCAGCCGCTTCCTTGAGCTGATCCAGGCCCGTGCTCACGGCCATGTTCTACACAGCGACGGCCGCGAACACACGAACGCCCCGGAACAGAATTCCGGGGCTTTCGCAGTGACGTTCTCCTGACGGCTAGTAGGGATAACCGTAATAGCTCGAATACCCATACGGATAGTATCCGTACCCATAGGCGGGGTAGCCGTAACCGTAGCCCCCATATCCGCCATAATAGCCGCCGCCTAGCGCCGCGCCGACGGCGAGGCCGGTCAGAAGACCACCGCCGTAATATCCGTACCCTCCGCGGTAGCCATATCCACCCCGGTAGCCGTAGCCGCCGCGATAGCCGTATCCTCCGCGGTAGCCACCACGGTACCCGCCACCCCGATATCCGCCGCCGCCGCGGTAGCCCCCGCCACCGTGGTAGCCGCCTCCCCCCCCGTGGAAGCCACCACCACCACCGTGATGCTGGGCCGAGGCGGTGGTGGCCGCGCCTGCGGCGCCGGCGAGGGTCAGGGCCGCCGTCGCGGCCGTCATCAACTTGCGCATGGGACGCTCCTGCGTCTGTTCACTTCCCCTACGATATGGGGATCACAGCGCAGAACGTTAAGGTGCGTTAGGAGTTTCAAAGGGCGAGCATGAATCTTGCGAAGGTGCGCGTCGCACATCTCAAGATGAACCGTCGATGAACCGAACGGTGTCGCCAGACGGCCTCAGCCGCCTCCCCGCGGCCGCAGCGCCAGCGCCGCGACCTGCACCGAATGCGGCGCCAAGAGGCCGTCGATCCGCCGCTTCTCCGCCGCGAAGGCCGCCACGTCGGTGCGGCTCAGGGTCGAGCCCATGGGAACCTCGGCGGTCAGAGGATTCATCTTCACCCCGCCGCGCATGATCTCGTAGTGCAGGTGCGGGCCGGTGGAGAGCCCGGTCGACCCCACATAGGCGACCACTTGGCCCTGCGTCACCCGCACGCCCGGCCTGACGCCCGCGGCGTAGCCGGACAGGTGGCCGTAGCCGGTCTCCCAGCCGCTCGCGTGTCCGAGCTTCAGCCAGTGGCCGTAGCCGCCGGCCCAGCGCGCCTCCTCCACCACGCCGTCGCCCGCGGCGAACACGGGCGTGCCAATGGGCGCACCGAAGTCGATGCCGGGGTGCATGCGCGTGTAGCCGAGGAGGGGATGCAGCCGCATGCCGAACGACGAGGTGACGTGCGCGCCGTCCAGCGGCGTCTTGAGCAGGAGCGCCTTCTGCTGCGTGCCGACCTCGTCGACATAGTCGACCTCGCCGTCGTGTTCGAAGCGGTAGAACCGCCGCGCCCGCCCGTCGACGACGACCTCGGCGTAGAGCAGGTCCCCCGCCTCCACCGTGCGCCCGCGGCCGTCGGCGCGACGGTCGAATACGAGGCGGAAGGCGTCGCCGCCGTGGATGTCGCGGGCGAAGTCCAGCGATTTGGAGAACAGCTTCACCGCCTGGGAGACCAGCGCAGGCGTGGCCCCGGCCGTCACCGCACTTTCGTAGAGCGAGCCCTCGATCACCCCGGCGGCGACCGTCGTCTCGTCGTGCAGGGGCGTGGAGGTGCGGGCCAGGGTGAAACCTCCGTCGGGCGCACGGCGCACGGTGGCGGCGCTGGCCGGCCCGGTGGCGAGCGTCACGTGCTCCAGGCGCGGGGGGCCGGCGGCGCCGTGCGGGCGCGTCACCACCGCGCGCAGCAGGAGGCCGGCGCGCAGGTGCGCGACGTCGAACGCGCGGCCGAGCAGCGCCGAGGCGACGCGCGCCTCGCCGAACGCCACGCCGGCGCGGTGCAGGGCTTCCGGCAGCCGTTCGCCCGGCCGCACCACGACCTGCAGGACGCTGGGCGCGAGGGCGACCGCGCCCGCCGGCGGCGCCGGCAGCCGCGGCGGAGCGACGACGGGCATGAAGCGCGCGCCGACCAAGCCGAGCGCCGCCACCACGAGCACCACGCCGCAACCCACGACCGCCGGCGCACGGCTCTCGGGCGGGCGCGGGGCGACGGAATGGCGCAGGGCGGCGTCGGTCATGAACCTCGGGGGATGGCGCATGCGCGGGCCCGGGCGGGCGCGGCGCGAGAGCGCGGGACTGGCGGCGCGACCGGCGGAGGGCCCCCCTCGCACTGTCGGTCGCGGCGTGCTTTTGCCCGCTCGCGCGCCTGGCCTCAACCGCGAATCGTGTCGCACGCGCCCGGCCGTGGCATAGTCGCGGCCGCCCCTCCGCCACGGACCCGCGCATGAGCGACTTCGATCTCCCCGCCGACGAGGCCGCCGCCTCTGCTCCCCTCGTCATGCCCGCCGATCTCGCCGCGGCGCTGGCGGCGCGCATGTGCCACGACTTCATCAGCCCGGCCTCGGCCATCGTCTCGGGCATGGACCTTCTGGACGACCCTTCCGCCGCCGACATGCGCGACGACGCGCTCAAGCTCGTGACCAGCTCGGCCAAGAAGCTGGTCGACATGCTGGCCTTCTCGCGCATCGCCTTCGGCGCCAGCGCCGCGGCCGACACCTTCGACGTGCGCGACCTGCACAAGCTCGTGGAAGGCGTCTTCGCCCACGTGCGCGCCGACCTCGACTGGCGGGTGGAGACGGCGAGCCTCGGCAAGCCCGGCGCCCGCGCGCTGCTCAACCTGGCCCAGCTGGGCGCGGGCGCCCTGCCCACGGGCGGGGTGGCGCGCATCTCGGGCGTCGTGCGCGACGGGGCGGCGCTTCTGGCGGTCGAGGCGGTCGGCGCGCGGGCGCGCCTGCGGCCGGAGGTTGCGGACGGCCTCGCCGGTCGGCCGTTGGGCGAGGGCCTCGCCGGCCACTGGGTGCAGGGCTACTACCTGCACGACCTCCTCGCCGCCGTCGGCGGGCGGGTGGAGGCGACGGTGGAGGAGGGGCGCGTGCTGCTGCGCGCGCGGGCCCCGCAGTAAGCTTCCGGTCGTCTTCGTGAACGGCGATTCACCGCGCCGCCTCACCCGGGCTTAACCCCGACCGGTCCATCTTCGGATCGCACCAAGGGCCATGACGGACCTTGTGGGGGGACTTCGGTGAGGACCTGTCTTGTCGTCGACGACAGCCGCGTCGTGCGCAAGGTCGCCAGCCGCATCCTCCAGGCGCTCGAGTTCGAGACGCTGGAGGCCGGCGACGGCGCCGAAGCGCTGGCGGTATGCCGAGCCGCCATGCCCGACGTGGTGCTGCTCGACTGGACCATGCCGGTGATGGACGGCCTCGAGTTCCTGCGCCAGCTGCGCGAGGAGCCCGGAGGCAAGGCGCCGGTCGTGGTGTTCTGCAGCGCCGAGCACAACCCGGCCCGCATCGCCGACGCCGTGGAGCGCGGCGCCGACGAGTACATCATGAAGCCCTTCGACGGCGACATCATCGTGGCGAAGTTCGCCCAGGCGGGCCTGCTGTGACGCCCCAGGACACCGACTTCCTCCACGGCGTGGCGCTGAACCGCGCCGGCCTGAACCTGGGCGGCGACCTGGCCTATGTGGCCGAGACGCGCCTTTCCGCAGTGGCCCGGCGCGAAGGCGCCGACTCGGCCGCCGACCTCGTGGCGCGCGCCCGAACCACCGGCGACGCGCGCCTGATCGATGCGCTGGTGGAGGCGCTGGCGCCGCAGGACGGCGCCTTCTTCCGCGACCCGGCCATGTTCGCGCGGTTGGTCGGCGAGACCATTCCGCAGATCGCCCGCAGCCGCGCCAGCCGCACCGTGCGCGTCTGGTCGGCCGGCTGCGGCGCGGGGCAGGAGATCTACTCCCTGGCGCTCGCCGCCGCCGAACAGTCCGAGGCGCTGCGCGGGGTGGAGCTGCAGCTGTTCGGCTCCGACCTCTCGGCGCGCCAGCTGCAGAAGGCGCGCGCGGGCGTCTACAGCCATTTCGAGGTGCAGCGCGGCCTGCCGATCCGCCTCCTGTTGCGGTCATTCGCCAAGGCCGACGACATGTGGCGCATCGAGCCCGACGTCCGCCAGCGCGTGCGCTGGGCGCGCATCAACCTGATGGACAGCCTGGCGAGCCTGGGCGGCTTCGACGTGATCCTGTGCCGCGACGTGCTGCCTCACATGGACCCGGTGGCGGCGCGCGGCGTGGCCGAGCGCCTCGCCGCCCTCCTTCCGTCCGACGGTCGCCTGGTGCTGGGCGCGCGCGAGCCCCAGCCTGTGGCTGGTTGGGTTGGCTCGGGCGGCGTCTTCGTGCGCGAGGCGCGCGAGGTGGTGCAGGCGGCCTGAGCGCCGCGCCGGCTTGACCGGCGGTGGGCGCAGGCGCGACGGTGATCGGCGATCACCTGCCCCTTGAGGACGCCGCCCGTGAGCCTTTTCGACCTGACCGACCGCGTCGCCGTGGTCACCGGCTCCTCCCGCGGCATCGGCCGCGCCATCGTGGAGCGCATGGCCGAGCAGGGCGGCCGCGTGGTGGTCTCCTCGCGCAAGGCCGGCCCGTGCGACGAGGCGGCCGCCGAGATCAACGCCCGCTACGGCGAGGGCCGCGCCATCGCGGTCCCCGCCAACATCTCCTCCAAGGCCGACCTGCAACGCCTGGTCGACGCCACGATGGCCGCCTTCGGCCGCATCGACACCCTGGTCTGCAACGCCGCCTCCAACCCCTATTTCGGGCCGATGGGCGGCATTGAGGACGATCAGTTCCGCAAGATCTTCGAGAACAACGTGCTGGCCAACAACTGGTTGATCCACATGGTCGCGCCGCAGATGATCGAACGGCGCGATGGCGCGATCGTCATCGTCTCGTCGATCGGCGGCCTTCGCGGCTCGCCGGTGATCGGCGCCTACAACGTCTCCAAGGCGGCGGATTTCCAGCTGGCGCGCAACCTGGCGGTGGAGTTCGGGCCGCACAACGTGCGGGTCAACTGCATAGCGCCCGGCCTGATCAAGACCGACTTCGCCAAGGCCCTGTGGGAGAACCCGCGCATCCTGGAGCAGGCCACCGCCTCCACGCCCCTCAAGCGCATCGGCCTGCCCGACGAGATCGCCGGCGCCGCAGTCTTCCTCGCGTCGCCCGCCGGCACGTTCATGACCGGCCAGGCCATCGTGATCGACGGCGGCCAGACCATCAGCTCGGGCGCGATCGGCTGACCGCGCGCCGCATTGCGCCCGCCGCGGGGGGCGCCTAGACCGCGGCCGTGTCGCCTCCTCCCGCCAGCCGCGCCCAGCGCCTCGCGTGGCGCGCGGAGATGGCCGCCTATGACGCGTTGAGCGGGCTGCTGCGGCTCTTCCCGGTGAGCTGGGTCTCGGGCGCCGGTGGCATACTGTTCCGGGTGGTGGGGCCGCTGACGTCGCTGCACCGCCTCGCCGAGCGCAATATCCGCCTCGCCTTCCCCGAACTCGATGCGGAGGAGAGCCACCGCCTGCTCTCGGCGCAGTGGGACAACCTCGGGCGCACCCTGTTCGAGTTCCCGCTGACACACCGCATCACGCCGGCCACGGGACGGGTGGAGGTGGTCGGCGCAGAGCACTTCCACGTGCTGGCGGCCTCAGGCGAAGGGGCGGTGCTGGTCTCGGGGCATTTCGCCAACTGGGAGGTGATGGCCGCGGCCATCGTCTCGACCGGCCTGCGCTGCCGCGTCACCTACCGCGCCGCCAACAACCCGTGGTTCGATCGACGCATCATCGAGACGCGCGCCCGCTACGGCGTGGAGCTGTTCGCGCCCAAGGGCGGCGGTGAAGGCGGACGCGAGGTGCTGGACACGTTGAAGGGCGGCGAGGCCGTGGCCTTTCTCAACGACCAGAAGTTCAACACCGGCGTGGAGGCGCCCTTTTTCGGCCGCCCGGTGCGCACCGCCGGCGGCCCCACGCGGCTGGCGCTGCGCTTCGGGCGCAGGCTGCATCCCATGTCGGTCAAGCGCCTGCCCAAGGCGCGCTTCCGCGTCACCATCCACGACCCCATCGTGCTGGAGGCCACCGGCGATCGCGAACGCGACCTGCAGGCCGGCGTCGCCCAGCTGAACGCCTTCGTCGAGGCCCGCATACGCGAGGCGCCCTCGGAGTGGTTCTGGGTGCACAAACGCTGGCCCGCCGAGGCCTACGCGCAGCAAGCGGCGGCAGACGCCTGACGCGCGCCGCCGGTCGGGTCAGCCCTTCGGCACGAACAGCGCCGTCTTGTTCTGCGGACCGTTGCGGAACACGGGCGCGAGCTCGCCGGCCAGCGCCTGCGCCATGTCGCGCTTGAGCATGGCCGCGTCGGGCATGGCGATGTAGAGCCGCCATCCGGTGAACTCGGTCGGCGTCACCGTCGCCAGGTAATAGCCGTCGACGGGCGCGGCGTGGCCTTCCTTGGAGGCCGCCATCGCCTTGAGCAGATCTGTCACCGGCACGGTCAGCGCGATCGGCGCGCCCGTCGCCTGCGGGATCGCTACGCGGCTGCGGCCGCCGAGGTCGCACGCCGGACGGGTCCTGAGCGCGGCGGCGTAGTCGAGGTGCAGCAGCTTGGGGGCCATGCTCATCGAGATGACGAGGCTGGCGTCTGCTTGGCTGCTCATCCTCAAGGGCCTCACCTCGGCGCCGGCGTCGGACGATACCGCGCAGGCGGCCCACGCCGGCTGGGCGCAGAGGCCGGCGAGCATCGCCAGGCCGGCCAGGCAGCGGAGGCGGGCGCAGAACGACATCAATCTGGCGCTCCCTTAGCGACGGCGGCGCGCCACACCTGCGGCTTCACACCTGGTAATCGTGCGCCTTGGCGGCCGCCAGCGCCTCGGCGGCGCCCGCGTACGGCTCCTGGCGGGCCGGGCTCCAGTAGCGCAGCGCCTCCAGCGGGATGCGCCGACCGCTGACGGCGCACTCCACCCAGCGGCCCGGCTTGAGCACGGCGAAGTCGCCGTCGCCGTAGTGCAGCTGGGCCGGGGCGTCGAGCTCGCGGTCGTGCATGTTCATGGCGTCAATCTAGGCGCGGCCGGCCTGCGCGGCGAGGGGGCGCCCCAGCGCGCGGGCGAGAAGCGCGTCCAGCGCCGCAGGATCGGTGAAGCGCGCCTGCACCGGCCAGGCTGTGACGCGCTCGCGCCAGGTCGCGGGCAGGCGCACGTGGTCCTTTTCGGTGGTGACGAGGCCGGCGCCGTGGGCGCGCGCGTGCGCCGCCAGCCGTTGCAGGTCGGGTTCACGGAAGGCGGCGTGGTCGGGAAAGGGGGCGAAGTCGACGAGCTCGCAGCCTGCAGCCTGCAGCGCCTCGGCCACCTTCCACGGCTTGGCGACGCCGGCGAAGCCGAGCTGCGGACCGGCCGGCGGCGGGGCGGAGGCCTCGACCACGGCGCAGACCACCGGAAGCGCGCCGAAGTCGAGCAGAAGGTCGGGATCGGGCGACTCGGCGCCCAGCGGCAGGAGCAACACCACCGCGTCGGCGCGCGCCAAGCCCGTGCGCAGCGGCTCGCGCATCGGCCCCGCCGGGAAGACCGCCCCGTCGCCGAACGGCCAGCGCCCCTCGCGCGTGTCGCCGTCGACCACGACGAGGCTCAGCGCCTTGGCGACGGCGGGGTTCTGGTGGCCGTCGTCCATGACCACCGCCTGCGCGCCCGCCGAGGCGGCGGCGCGTGCCCCCGCGAGGCGGTCGTGTGCGATCCAGGCGGGCGCGTCGCGGGCGAGCAGCAGCGGCTCGTCGCCCACCTCGGCGGCCGTGTCGCGCAGGGGATCGACCCGGTGCGGCCCCTCAAGCCGACCGCCGTAGCCGCGGGAGAGCGCGTGCGCCTCCACCCCGGCCGCGCTCAGCCGCTGCAGCAGGGCGCGCGCCACCGGCGTTTTGCCCGAGCCGCCGACAGTGAGGTTGCCGACGCAGATCACCGGGACCCCCGGGTCGACCGGCGCAGTGCTCGCGATGCGCCGCGCCGTCGCCGCCGCCCACAGCCACCCCAGCGGCGCGAGCAGAAGCCGCACGGCCCGGCCGGGCGGGTCGCGCAGGTACCAGACGCTCGGGGTGGCGAGCTTCACGCCAAGGCGTCGGGCAGGAGGGCGACGAGCCGGTCGGCGGCGGCGGTCAGCCCCCCGTCGGCGGCGCGGGCGACGGCGCGGGCGCGCTCGGCCCGCGCGCGCGCCGCGGCCGGGTCGTGCAGGGCGGCCGCCCAGGCGCGGGCGAGGTCGGCGGCGTCGGCGGCGTAGACGACCGTGTCGCCGAGGGACGCGTACACGTCGGTCCAGTTGTCCACGTGCGGTCCGCTGATCACCGGCGTGCCCAGGCGCGCGGGCTCCAGCGGGTTGTGGCCGCCCGGCCCTGGGGCGAGCGAGCCGCCCACGAAGGCGGCGTCGGCCAGCGCGTACCAGAGGCCGAGCTCTCCCAACGTGTCGGCCACGTGCACGCGGGTGGACTCCGGCGTGAAGCCGGCCGAGCGCAGCGCCACCGAGACCTGCCGGTCGCGCACCAACTCCAGCACCTCGAGCCCGCGCTCGGGGTGGCGCGGCGCGATCACCAGGCGGATGTCGGGGGCGTCGAGCTGCAGAAAGGCGTCGAGCGCCGCGGCCTCCTCTCCGGCATGGGTGGAGGCGGCGAGCACCACCGGGGCGCCGGCGAAGGCGGCGCGGGTGCGCGCCACGGCCGCCGCATCGATGGGCAGATCGGCCCCGGCGCGCTTGAGGTTGAGCCGGCCGTCGTCGCGGGCGCCCAGCCGCGCGAGGCCGGCGGCGGCCGCGTCGTCCTGCGCCATGACGACGTCGAAGCCGCCGAGGAGCCAGCGCGCGGTCGTAGGCGCCCGACTCCAGCCGCGCAGGCTCTGCGGCGAGAGGCGTGCGGAGACCAGCGCGGTCCGCGCACCGGCGCCGCGGGCGGCGTGCAACAGGTTGGGCCACAGCTCGCTCTCCGCGAAGACGGCGAGGTCGGGCCGCCAGTGGGCGACGAAGCGGCGCGCGGCTCCCGACGCATCCACCGGCAGGAACTGGTGCAGCACGCCCGGCGGCAGGCGCTGGGCCAGGAGGCGCGCGGAGGTGACGGTGCCGCTGGTCACCAGCACCACGAGGTCGGGGCGGCGCGCGCGCAGGGCCTCGACCAGCGGCAGGAGCGACAGCCCCTCCCCGACGCTCGCCCCGTGCAGCCAGACCAGCGGGCCGGGCGGGCGCGGCAGCGACGGTCGGCCGAGCCGCTCGCCAAGGCGCGCGGGCTCCTCCTTGCCGCGGGCGGCGCGGCGGCGCAGCAGGGCGGGGGCGAGGGGCTCCAGCAGGCCCGCGGCCATCCGCCACGCCAGGAGCGGCAGCGGCGTCATCCGCGCAGCAGCGCCTCCGCGCGGTCGTTGACGGCGGTGAGGCGCGCCGCCCAGTCGGCGCCGACCGCGGCCAGGTCGGCGCCCGCGACGGGTGGGGCGAGCGGCCCGTCCCACACGATGGCGCCGCGGGCGAAGGGCAGCGGGATCACGGCGCGGTCCCAGCTCTTCAGGCGGATGCAGGGCCGCGCGGCGAGACCGACGAGGAGGGTGGGCGAGGCCGCGAGGCGCGCCAGCATCGGCGGCCCGTCGCCCATGCGCTCGGGCGGCCCGCGCGGGCCGTCCGGCGTCACCGCGATGCCGTTGCCGGCGCGGATCCAGCGCAGCCCTTCGCGGAAGGCCTGGGCGCCGCCCTTGGCCTTGGCCGGGTCGGCGGGCTTGGCGGCCGAGCCGCGGATGGCGGGGAAGCCCAGGCGCGCCATGGCCTCGGCCACGAAGCCCCCGTCCGCCGAGAGCGAGATCAGGGCGCGTGGGGCCTGCGCCCGGTCCAGCGGCCAGCAGGCGGGCGAGAGGCCGATGCGCGCATGCCAGAAGCACACCACCACCCCGCCTCCCGCCTCCCACACCCCTTCGGCGCGCTCCAGCCCCTCGTGGCGCCAGCGGATCAGGCGCAGGGCGAGGCGCAGGTAAGCGGCGAGCACAACCCCCAACGCCCGCTGCACGCCGGGCCTGCGCAGGACCCCCTTCACGCGGCGGAGGCGGCGGGCTCGGGGGCCAGCTTGGAGGCGGCGGGCTCGGGGGCGGCGACGCCGAGCACGTCCAGGTTCTGGGCCCGCGCCAGGCGGCTGTAGAGGCCGCCCTGCGCCACCAGCTCCGCGTGGTCCCCGCTCTCCACCACCCGGCCGGCGTCGATCACATAGATGCGGTCGGCGTTCCTGACCGTCGAAAGGCGGTGGGCGATCATCACCACCGTGCGGCCGGCCATCAGCCGATCCAGCGCCACCTGCACCTGCGCCTCGCTCTCTGTGTCGAGCGCGCTGGTGGCCTCGTCGAGCAGGAGGATGGGCGCGTCCTTCAGGAAGGCGCGGGCGATGGCGATGCGCTGGCGCTGGCCGCCGGAGAGCCGCGTCCCCGCTTCGCCCACCGCGGTGAGATAGCCGTCCGGCAGCTCGCTTATGAAGCCGTGGGCGGCGGCGGCGCGCGCGGCGGTCTCGACATCCGCGTCCGAAGCGTCGGGGCGGCTGTAGGCGATGTTGGCGCGGATGGTGTCGTCGAACAGGAAGGGCTCCTGGGTGACGAGGCCGATGTGATCGCGCAGCGAGGCCAAGGTGACGTCGCGCACGTCCTGCCCGTCGATGGTCACGCGCCCCGCGCTCACGTCGTAGAAGCGCGGCGCAAGGTTGAGGAGGGTGGACTTGCCGCCCCCGGACGGACCGACGAGCGCCACGGTGCGGCCGGGCCGCGCCTCGATGCTCACGTCCGACAGCGCCGGAGCGCCCGTTCCGTAGGCGAAGCCGACGTCCTCGAAACGCAGGCGCGCCTCGGCCAGGCGGATCGGCGTGGCGCCCGCGCGGTCGCCCACCTCCGGCCGCACGTCGAGCGCGGCCAGCAGGCGCGCGGCGGCGGCCAGCCCTTCGGAGAACACCGCCTGCAGGTTCGCCACCTGCCGCAGCGACTGCGAGGCCATGGCCAGCAGCACCAGGAAGGCGACGAGCTTGTTGATCGTCAGGTGGCCGTCGGTGGCCCGCCAGCCGGCGTAGAGGATGACCAGCGCTGTGATGAACACCGTCAGCGTCTCGGTCACGGCCGGGGCCATGGCGCGGGCGTCGGCGCCCTTGATGATGTGGCGCTGGCGCCGGTCGATCACCTCGGCGACGCGGCCCTCCTCATAGGCCTCGCGGTTGTCGATCTTGACGAGCTTGACCCCGTCCAGCCCCTCCATGATCGCGGTGGACAGCGCGCCGGTCTCCTCCATCGCCCCGCGCGCGGCCTTGCGGGTGCGCTTGGAGAAGCGGCGCATCACCCCCGACGAGAGCGGCGCCGCCACCAGCGCGATCACCGTCAGCCCCACGTCCTGGAACAGCATGGCGACGAGCGCAAACACCACCGTCAGCGCCTCGCGGGTGTAGTTGACCACGCCCTGCGTCGCCGCCTCGCGGATCAGGGTGGCGTCGTAGAGCACCGAAGACACGTAGGCGCCGGAGTGGCCGGAGCGCAGCTGCGCCAGGTCGGCGCGTAGGAGGCGGCTGAACAGCTGCTCCTGCATCTGGCCGACCATCTGGTGGCCTAGTCGGTTGACCATTGTCGACTGGCCGATCTGCGCCAGCCCGCGCAGCAGGCCCAGCAGCATGATCAGGCCGGTGATCAGCAGCAGGCTGTCCACGCGGCGCTGGATGAAGACGCGCTTGACAACCGGGTTCAGCATCCACCCCAGCGCCGCGGTCAGCGCCGCGGTCAGCGCCGCGCAGGCGAAGGCCACCAGCAGGCGGCGCCAGCGCGGCGCGAGATAGCTGCGAAACAGCCGCAGGGCCGTCTCGCGTGACGAGGCCGCGGCGCCCAGCGCGCCGCCGCTCGGGGACGGTGGGGCCATGCGCCGGGCTTCCATCCACCCCCGCCCGGTGTCAAGTCGCGCGACCTCGCGCCTTCCCCGCTGTAAGCTGCCCGCCTTGCCTCGCTTCGACCTCACCACCGCCCGCGGGCGCCTCGCCGCCTACGCCGACATGGCGTGGAAGGACCACGCCTACCTGCGGCTGGGCTTCCAGAACGCCCACTGGATCAGCCCCGACCTCGTGCGCATCAACCAGCCCTGGCCGTTCCAGCTGGGCTGGTGGCGCGACAACGGGATCAGGACGGTCATCAACCTGCGCGGCGGCGGCTACGAGACCGGCTTCTACGTGCTGGAGCGCGAGGCCTGCGCAAGGTTCGGCCTGCAGCTGGTGGACTTCGCCATCTCCTCGCGCGAGGCGCCCACCGCCGCACAGGTGTCGGCCGCCAAGGCGCTGTTCGACCGGGTGGCGTATCCGGCGGTGATGCACTGCAAGTCCGGGGCGGACCGGGCCGGGGTGATGAGCGTGCTCTACGCCCACCTGCGGCTGGGCCTGCCGCTGCGCGAGGCGCTGAAGCGCGAGCTCTCCTTCCGAACCCTGCACGTGCGCCAAGGCAAGACGGGCGTGCTGGACTACACCTTCGCGCGCTACTTCGCGAAGGGCGAGCCCAAGGGATTGACCTTCGACCAGTGGACGCAGCTTGCGGACTACGACCCCAGACAGATCAAGGCCGACTTCCAGGCCGGCTGGTGGGGAACGCTGGTGACGGAGAAGCTGCTGCGGCGGGAGTGAAGGCGTTTGCCGGCGTGTGATCGGCGCCGCGGGAACTGCCGCAGTTCGCCGAGGAGTGGCGTTCAACCGGCGCTGCGCTCGACAGCCGAAAGCTAGAGCCGGCGGCGTTGCCGCCGGCGGGGTGCAGCTCGCCGAGCCTGCAGCTTGAGCTTGGTGGTTGCGCCGAGCTCCGGCATCCACCCGCTCAACGTCCCGGCCCCCCGGCCCCCCGGCCCCCCGGCCGGCCGCTGAGGGCGGGGCGGGTCCACCGACCCGAAGAGCCGAGGGCGCGCCTCGACGCGACGCCGTGTCGGTGGCGCTCAGCCGTCCGCAGAGTCTCCGACAAGACCCTCAGCCTCCGCGCGACCCCCGGCCACAATGACGCGCCCGCCGCAAACGCCTATATCGCTCCCTCCATGTCCACCGCCCCCACGCCCGCCGAGCCTGCGGCCGCCCGCCGCCGTGTGGGCATGGTGAGCCTGGGCTGCCCAAAGGCGCTTGTGGACAGCGAGCGCATCCTCACCCGGCTGAAGGGCGAGGGCTACGACACCTCGCCCGACTACGCCGGTGCGGACGCCGTGGTCGTCAACACCTGCGCCTTTCTCGACAGCGCCCGCGCCGAGAGCCTGGAGGCGATCGCCGAGGCGCAGGCCAGCGGCAAGCCCGTGATCGTCACCGGCTGCCTGGGCGCCGAGGAGGCGTTGATCCGCGCCCATACGCCGGGCGTCGCGGCCGTCACCGGCGCGCATGCCTACGAGGCGGTTACGCAGGCGGTGCGCCGCCACGCGCCCCAGCCCTTCGCCGAGCTGGTCCCCGTTCCCGCGCAGGGCCTGCGTCTGACGCCGAAGCACTACGCCTACCTCAAGATCAGCGAGGGCTGCGACCACCGCTGCAGCTTCTGCATCATACCCCAGCTGCGCGGCGACCTCGCCAGCCGCCCCGCCGCCGAGGTGCTGGCCGAGGCGCGCGCGCTCCTGGAGGCGGGCGTCAAGGAGCTCCTGGTGGTGAGCCAGGACACCTCCGCCTACGGGCTGGACCTGCGCTATGCGCAGAGCACGTTCGAGGGCCGCCCCGTGCGCGCCCACATGACCGACCTCGCCCGCGAGCTGGGCGACATGGCGCAGCCCTACGGCGCCTGGGTGCGGCTGCACTACGTCTACCCCTACCCGCACGTGGATCAGGTCATCCCGCTGATGGGCGACGGCTCGGGCGGGGGGCTCGCGCCCTACCTCGACATCCCCTTCCAGCACGCCGCGCCCTCGATCTTGAAGGCGATGAAGCGGCCGGCCAACGGCGACCGGGTGCTGGAGCGGATCGCCGCCTGGCGAACGGTGCGGCCCGAACTCGCCATCCGCTCGACCTTCGTCGTCGGCTTCCCCGGCGAGAGCGAGGCCGACTTCGAGCATCTGCTCGAATGGCTGACCGAGGCCCGGCTCGATCGCGTCGGTGTGTTCGCCTACGAGAACGTGGCGGGCGCGCCCGCGCGCGACCTGCCGGGGCATGTGCCAGAAGAGGTCAAGCAGGCGCGGCGCGAGCGGCTCCTCGCCCATGCCGGCCGCCTATCGCGCGAGCGGCTGCGTCGCCACCTAGGGCGCGATCTGCGCGTGCTGGTCGACGCGGTGGGCCGCGACGGTGTGGCCGTGGGACGCACGGCGTGGGATGCGCCCGAGGTGGACGGCGTGGTGCGGATCCGTGGCGGGGCCTCGCTTTCGCCCGGCCAGTTCGCCCGGGTGAGGGTCGAGCGCACCGACGCCTTCGACCTCCAGGCCGTCAGCCGCGACGCTCCTGGCCGCAGCGGTGTGGCGCCACGCTTGCACCGGGTGGTGAACCGGCGTTGACGATGTCGGTGAACCTTTGATCAACCGACCCGGCCAGGCCCATGCAGATCGACGTGCTGCACCCCTTCGAACTCGGCGAAGCCGACATCGCGGCCTGGACGCGCCTGCAGGACGCGCGGCTGGAGTTCGGCAATCCCTTCCTTTCGCCGCAATGGGCTCGCGCCCTGTGCCGCGCCGGCGGCCCTGACGCCACCCGCGCCCGGGTGGCGGTGGTGCGCCGCGACGACGGGCAGGCGATGGGCTTCATGCCGGCGCGCGTGGGCCGCTTCACCGCCATGCCGATGGGCTCGCCCATGAGCGACTACCAGGCGCTGGTCGCGGGCGCCGACGTGAAGGTCGATCCCGAGCGGCTGGCCCGCGCCTTCGGCGTGCAGCGACTGGATCTCTACAACTTCCTGCCGCGTCCGAACTTCGCGCCCAACCTCTACGCCCACTCCAACTCGCTGATCGCCGACCTGTCGGACGGTTACGACGCGTACGCCGCGGGTCGTCGCGCCGCGGGCACCGATGTGCTGAAGGACGCCGCCAAGAAGCGCCGCAAACTTGAGCGCGACCACGGCGAGGTGCGCTTCACCGCGCTCTCGACCGACCGCGCCGCCTTCGACAGCCTGATCGCCTTCAAGCGCGAGCAGTATGCGCGCACAAACCAGCCCGACATCTTCGAGGCCGGCTGGCCGCTCGCGGTGCTGGAGAACGCCTGGCGCGATCCGGAACCGGGCTTCCAGGTGGCGCTGTTCACGCTCGAGGTCGGCGGGCGGCTGGTGGCGGCCAACCTGTCGGTGCTCGGCCGAGGCGTGGTGCACGCCTGGTTCATCAGCCACGACCCGGAGTTCTGCAAATACTCGCCCGGCGTGCTCCTGTTCGACGAGATCCTGCGCTGGGCGCCGGCCAACGGCTACCGCGAGATGGACCTCGGCCCCGGCGACTACCGCTTCAAGCTGTCGCTGGGCTCGGGCACGCGCCGTGTGGCGCACGGCTTCGTGGGCCGGCCGTCGCTGGCCAGCATCATGCGCAGCGGCGAGTACCGGGTGCGCCAGGTGGCCGAGGCGCTGCCGCTGGGCCGCGGCTCGGCGCTGCCGGGCAAGGCCATGCGGCGGCTGGACCATTGGCGCGCCCTGCACGCCTGATCCGCGCCAGGGCCTTGAAGCCGCCCCGCTCCGCCCCGTAAAGGCGGCGGCCCATGCTCTGCCTCGACGATATCCGCGCCGCCGCCGAGCGCATAGCCGGCCGCGTCGAGCGCACGCCGTGCCGCTATTCGCGCACACTCTCGGCCATCACCGGCGCCGAGGTGTGGGTCAAGTTCGAAAACCTGCAGTTCACCGCCTCCTTCAAGGAGCGCGGGGCGCTGAACACGCTGCTGCAGCTGGACGGCGCTCAGCGTAAGGCCGGCGTGATCGCCGCCAGCGCCGGCAATCATGCGCAGGGCCTCGCCTATCACGGCGCTCAGCTGGGCGTGCCCGTCACCATCGTCATGCCCCGCGCCACGCCCACGGTGAAGGTGGAGCACACCCGCGACTTCGGCGCCGAGGTGATCCTCGACGGCGGAACCTACGACGAGGCGGACGCCCACGCGCGCCGCATCCGTGACGAGCGCGGCCTCGTCTTCGTGCACCCCTTCAACAACCTCGACGTCATGGCCGGCCAGGGCACGCTGGCGCTGGAGATGCTGGAGGACGCGCCCGACCTCGAGGTCATGCCCGTGCCCATCGGCGGCGGCGGGCTGATCTCGGGGGTGGCCACCGCCGCAAAGGCGCTCAAGCCCGCCATCTCGATCATAGGCGTGGAGGCCGCCATGTATCCCTCCTTCACCGCGCGCATGCGCGGCCTGCCCGGCGAGGTGGGCGGGGCCACCATCGCCGAGGGCATCGCCGTCAAGGCGGTGGGCGATCTCACCTACGCCACGGCCCGCCCCCTGATCGACGAGGTGCTGCTGGTGGAGGAGCGCTTCCTGGAGGAGGCCGTGGCCCTGTACGCCAACGTGGAGAAGACCGTGGCCGAGGGCGCCGGCGCCGCCGCCCTGGCGGCGCTGCTGGCCTACCCCGAGCGCTTCCGCGGCCGGCGCTGCGGCCTGATCCTGTGCGGCGGCAATATCGACACGCGGCTCCTGGCCAGCGTGCTCACCCGCGAACTGGTGCGCGAGCGGCGCATCGCCACCTTCCGCATCGTGGGCGACGACCGGCCGGGCCTGCTGGGCGCGGTGTGCGCCCTCATCGGCCAGGCCGGGGGCAACATCATCGACGTGCGCCACAACCGACTGGCGCTCGACGTGCCGGCCAAGGGCGCCGAGTTCGACGTGGTGGTCGAGACGCGCGACGCGGCCCATACCGACGCCCTCGCCCAGGCGCTGCGCGACGCCGGCCATCCCCTGCGCGACGTTCACTGACAGACGCCATCCCGACCAGGACCCTTGCCCATGCCCTTTTTCCGCCGCGCCGCGCCGCTCGCGATCTTCGCCGCCCTGCTGGCGATCCCCGCCGCAGCCTGCCACGCCCAGCAGCCGCCGAAGACGGGGGGCGCCACCGGCCACGACAGCGCCTTCCTGATCGAGAACCAGCTGAAGGAGGGCGTCGTCTCGCTGCCCTCCGGCCTGCAGTACAAGGTGGTCCACGCCGGCCCTGTCGCCGGCGCCCACCCCACGATCGACGACGAGGTGAAGGTCAACTACGAGGGTTCGCTGTTGAACGGTGCGGTGTTCGACAGCTCGTTCAAGCGGGGCGAGCCGGCGGTGTTCCCCATCGCCGGCCTGATCAAGGCCTGGCAGATCGCGCTGCCGCTGATGCGCCCCGGCGACGAGTGGATGCTCTACGTGCCGCCTGCGCTGGGCTATGGCGAGACGGGCGCGGGCAGCGACATCCCGGGCGGCGCGGTGCTGGTCTTCCGCATGCAGCTTTTGGGCGTGCTGCCCAAGGCGGGCGGCGACACGGCGACAGGGTGAGGCGCGGGGCGGCCGCCCGAAGCGCTATCTAGGCCGCCTCCCGGAAGCGGGCGCATGCAGTGTCCGCTGAGGGTGGTTGTCTGCCGCTACTATTTATCTCCGGCACCGACGAACGCATCTCTAAGCTGCACCATCGTCTCGAATTGGCGATCACCTTCCTGAAAATGGGCGGCCAGGGATTTCTGATGTTGTAGGTGGAGCTGCACGGGGTCAGGTGGGGCTGATCCAGGCGGAGGCGGGGGCCCGGCGCACTCATAGAAAGTTCGGCTATCGCGTTCCGCCTGCTCGGCGATGGCTTGGCGGTAATCAGCCATCAGTGTTGTTCTCTCCAGGCTTTGGATGAATGCGCGATCTCGGCTAGCGCGTGCTTGGACGTATGTGTTGACGTCCTCAGGCGCGCAGTGCGGAACGATAAAGATCTGGTATCGCTGAACGGCCTCACGAAAGGCCTCGTGAGCGTCCTTAGGGTCATCAGCTCGCGCGATCGATGAAATCGCACACAAAAGCATCGTCACTGCCAGTCGTTGCATTGGATCATCTCGCTCGGCCGCACGTGTCGGGCCAACAGCTTACCGGCCCTCAGACGTTCGCCAAAGGCCAGAGAGGTCCGCAACGCGTCGAAAGCGGGCTTCGCCGTCCTTCCGCAAAGCGGACGTGTGGGAGCTGCCGCCGTGCTCGGTCGCGTTAGAGGCACGCTCCGGCGCCAGCGCGCGCCGGCGGGAGGCCTGCCGGCGGTGGGCAGGCCGCTGAGATTGCAGCCCGGACGCAGGTGTCCATGCCGGGCTGTGGCACTCACCTGCTCAGTGTTCGCCCCCCCGGTGGCGCTCAGCTTGCCGCCGGGACGCCGGAGACGCCCGCCAGCCGCACGAGCGCCCACGCCGCCGCGTCGCGCACCACCTCCGAGGCGTCCTCCCGCGCCAGCCGCTCCACCGCCAGCGTCAGCGCCCCATCCCCCGAATTGCCCGCCGCGTACAACACGTTGCGCAGGAAACGCTCGCGGCCGAGGCGCTTGACGGGGCTCTTGCGGAAGAGGGCGCGGAAGGCGGCGTCGTCCAGCGCCAGGAGTTCGGCCAGGGGCGGGGACCTGAGTTCGTCGCGGGCGTGGAAGGCGCTCTCGCGGGCGGTCTGGGCGAACTTGTTCCAGGGGCAGGCGGCGAGGCAGTCGTCGCAGCCGTAGATGCGCGCGCCCAGCGCCTCGCGGAACTCGAGCGGAATGGGGCCGCGGTGCTCGATGGTCAGGTAGGAGATGCAGCGGCGGGCGTCGATCTGGAACGGCGCGGGGAAGGCGTCGGTGGGGCAGGCGTCCAGGCAGGCGCGGCACGAGCCGCAGGTCTCGCGCTCGGGCGGGTCGGGCTCCAGCGCGAAGGGCAGGAGGATGGCGCCCAGGAACAGCCAGGAGCCGAACTCGCGGCTGACGAGATTGGTGTGCTTGCCCTGCCAGCCCAGCCCCGCCGCCTGCGCCAGCGGCTTCTCCATCAGCGGCGCGGTGTCGACGAACACCTTGAGCTCGCTGTCGAAGGTGCGCGCGATCCAGCCGCCCAGCCGCTTCAGCCGCCCCTTCACCACCTCGTGGTAGTCGTCCCCCTGCGCGTAGACGCTGATGACCCCGCGGGTAGGGTCGGCCAGCGCTGCACGCGGGTCATGGTCGGGGCCGTAGTTGAGGCCGAGCACCAGCGCCGAGCGCGCCTCGCCCCACAGCGCCTGCGGATGCGCGCGGCGCTCCAGCGTGTCGGCCATCCAGGCCATGTCGCCGTGGCGGCCCTCGGCCACGAATTCCGCCAGCCGCCCCCCCGCCGCCCACGGCGCCTCCACCGAGGCGACGCGGCAGGCGTCGAAGCCCATGGCCAGCGCTTCGGCGCGGATGCGCGTCTTGGCGTCAGGCGCGAGCATGCCCACCCTTAGACGATCGGGCCGAAGTTTTCCCCCCTCGTCGAAGCGGGCGTAGACTCGCCAGGCCGAGGCCTCGACGGGAGAGCGGACGAGATACGCGGAACGCGCAGAGCCCGCAGGTCCGGCGGCGCGGCGCCTCAGAAGTCCAGGTCGGCGTAGTGCGAGGCCGGCGCCAGCCCGGGCAGACGGTCGGCCAGGAGTGGGCGGAAGGCGGGGCGCGACTTCAGCCGGCCGTACCAGCTGCGCACGGCCGGGAAGGCGTCCCACGGCAGCTCGCCGACATAGTCGATCACCGACAGGTTCGCCGCGGCGGCGAGGTCGGCCAGCGACAGCCGCTCGCCCGCGAGGTGATCGCGTTGCGCGAGCAGCGCCTCCAGCACGCCCAGGTGCTCGCGCAGCGCCTCGCGCCCGGCGCGCAGGTTGGGCAGCGAGGGCGCCCCCAGACCCAGCAGCCGCTTCTCCATCTTCTCATGGAGGAGGAGCGCATTGACCTCGTAGTCGAACTTGCGGTCGAACCACTGCAGCAGCCGGCGCGCCTCGGCCCGGCTCGCGGGGTCCGACGGCAAGAGCGCGGGGGAGGGATGCACCTCCTCCAGGTGCTCGAGCACCGCGCGGCTCTCGCAGGCGACCACGCCGCCTTCGATCAGCACGGGCACGAGGCCGGAAGGGTTGAGCGCCTGCAGCGCGGCCGGGCGCTCCCAGTAGCGCTCCACCACCTCGACGTAGCCCAGCCGCTTCTCCCCCAGCGCCAGGCGCACCTGGCGCGAGAAGGGGTCAAGCGGGAAATGATGAAGGGTGCGCTCGACGGGCATGGGGGTCGCGCCCGGTTAGCGCCTGCGGGTTTAACGCGGCGTTCACCGCGCCTCGGCTTGCGCGCGGGCTTGAACCGCCCTGCGCGCAGGGCGTTGGTCCAGGCCTGCCTGCGGTCCTCGCGCAGGGCGTGGCGGGCGCCGCGTTCCCACGATGGAGGTCCCTATGCTGCCAGACGCCAAAGCTCCCCCCGAAGCCCGGTTCGACGTGGAGGTCTCGGGCAAGCAGATGGAGGTGGGCGAGGCGCTGCGACAGCGGATCACCGACGACCTCACCGCGGGGATCGCCCGCTATTTCGATCGCGGCGGCGAGGCCGACGTGCACGTGCGCCGGGACGGCCACGGCTTCTGCGTCGACGTCGTGGTGCGGCTGGCGACGGGGCAGCGCCTGGTGGCCTCGGGGATCGCAGGGGACGCCCACGCCGCCTTCGATGCGGCGCTGAAGAAGATCGAAACGCGTGTGCGCCGCTACAAGCGCCGACTGGTCAGCCACAAGCCGCACATCGGCGGCGGCTCGGCCCGCGCCGAACTCACGCCTTACACAGTGCTGCGCGCGCCCGACGACGAGGACGACCTCGCCACCGACGAATGGGGCGCCGACGGCTCGGCCGGGAACGGCGCGCCGGCCGCCGCCATCATCGCCGAAACGCAGGCCGAGGTGCGCACCGGCACCGTCTCCATGGCCGTGATGGAGCTCGACCTCACCGATGCACCGGTGATCCTGTTCCGCAACGTGGCTCACGGCGGCCTGTCGGTGGTGTACCGCCGCACCGACGGAAACATCGGCTGGCTCGACCCAGAGCGCGGCCGCGCCTCGTCCGCGGGCTGAGGCGAAGGGCTTGGACATCGGCGACCTGCTCGACGCCACCGCTGTGGTCGATCGCTCCGGCGGCGGGACCAAGCGCCAGACGCTCTCCGCCGTCGCGGAGGTGGCGGCCCGCCAGTTCGGCGGCGACGCGGCGCGGATCCTGGCGGTGCTGAGCGAGCGCGAGGCGCAGGGCTCCACCGGCGTCGGGGCGGGCGTCGCGCTGCCGCATGCCGAGCTGCCGGGCCTGGAGCGCATGCGTGCGGTGTTCCTGCGGCTGGAGGAGGCGGGGCCGTTCGAGGCGGTGGACGACCAGCCGGTCGACCTCGTCTTCGCCCTGTTCGCCCCGCCTGGCGCGGGGGCTGATCACTTGCGCGCCCTCGCCCGCGCCTCGCGCCTGCTGCGCCGCCGCGACATCCGCGAGCAGCTGCGGGCGGCGCGCTCGCCGGCCGCCATGCACGCGGTGCTGGCGCAGGAGGCGGCGCCGGTGTCCGCGTGAGCCGCTCAGGCGTCCCGGAGCACCTCAGCCAGGAGCCGCGCTTCCGCGCCGCGGCTCGATCCCGCGCGCCACGCCACCACGATCTCGCGCCGGGCATGCGCGTCGGCCAGTGGTCGGGTCTCCACCTCGGCAAGGTCGGCCAAGCCGGCGCGCGCCGCCATGGCCGGCAGCAGCGAGACGCCCAGCCCCGCGCCCACCATCTGCACCAGGGTGGCGAGCGAGGTGGCGGCGAAGGCGGTCTCGTGGCCCGAGCCACGGCCCTCCACCCGGCAGGCGGCCAGGGCGTGGTCGCGCAGGCAGTGGCCGTCCTCCAGCAGGATCAGCTCCTCGTCGGCCATGTCGTCGGCGTCGATCACCGTACGGTCGGCGAGACGATGGTGAGCGGGCATCGCAGCGACCAGCGCGTCCTCGCCCACAGTGGCGGTGTCGAGGCCCGTGATGTCCGCCGGGAGCGCGATCAGGGCCGCGTCGAGCTCGCCGGTGCGCAGGGCGGCGGCGAGGCGCTGCGTCTGCTCCTCGCGCAGGAAGAGGCGCAGCTCGGGGAAGCGCGCACGCAGCGCCGGCAGGGCGCGCGGCAGGAGGAAGGGCGCGATGGTGGGGATCACCCCCAGGCGGAAGCGGCCGCAGAGCGGGCGCCCCGCCGCCTGCGCCGCCTGCACCAGGTCCTCCGCGGCGGCCAGCACCTCGGCGGCGCGCCGGGCGGCGGCCTCGCCCACGGCGGTGAGCACAGCGCCCGCGCGCGCCCGCTCGACCACCGGGCCGCCCAGGGTGCGCTCAAGCTCCTGGATGCCGGCCGAGAGCGTCGGCTGGCTCACGTGCGCCGCCTGCGCCGCCTTGCTGAACGAACCGTGGCGCGCGAGCAGGGTGAGGTACTGGAGCTGGCGCAAGGTGGGGAGCACGCGCCCTGGATAGCGCCGCCACCCCTCAGCCGCCACCGGAGCGCCGCATGTCCCTGACCGACCTCGCCGCCGCCTTGCCCGTCACCGCCGCCGACGTGGCCGAGAGCCTGCGGCTGCTCGACGACGATCCGGTGCTGTCGGACACGCGGCGCAGCGGTTGCGCCGTGGCCTGCGCCTATGCGCTGGGCGAACCCAGGGTGCTGGAGGCGCTGGGCGACGGCGGGCTCGACCGCGATTGGCGCGCCGCGGCCAGCGCCGCCGCGGCGCTGATGGCCATGAACGCCGTCTACTACCGCGCGGTGAGGTCGATGAGCACGCCGCAGTACGCCACGCTGCCGGCGCGGCTCAGCATGAGGAAGTTAGGCGACCCGCCCATCGCCAAGACGGACTTCGATCTCCTCTGCCTGAGCGTGGCGGCCATCTTCGGCTGCGGCGTTTGCCTGGACGCGCACGAGAAGGAGTTGCGCACGGGCGGAACCGACCCGGCCGTCATGCAGGCCGCCCTGCGCATGGCCGCGGTGATCCATGCCTGCGCCGTGGTGCTGCGGGCCGAGGCCGCGGGAGGCGAGGACGGCTGATCGGCATTGCCGCGGCCGGGCGTGGGGATCAAGATGAATGCTGATCACCCACGATGACGCTGCATGTCGCCTCGGGAGGGCGCACCCATGGACTTCGACTTTTCCGACCGCCAGCGCCACTGGATCGAGCGGGTGCAGCGCTTCATGGACGCCCACGTTCTTCCGGCCGCGCCGACCTACGAAGCGCAGATGGCCGCCTTCGGCGCCGACCGCTGGCAGGTTCCGGAGGTGATGGAGACGCTCAAGGCCAAGGCGAAGGCCGACGGGCTGTGGAACCTGTTCATGCCGCCGCACTCCGGCGCGCCCAAGCTCGATGACAGCTTCGGCTTCGACGGGCCGGGCCTGACCAACCTCGAATACGCGCCCTTGGCCGAGATCATGGGGCGGGTGGGCTTCGCCTCCGAGGTGTTCAACTGCTCGGCGCCCGACACCGGCAACATGGAGGTGCTGGAGCGCTACGGCACGCCCGAGCAGAAGGCGCAGTGGCTTGGACCATTGATGCAGGGCGAGATCCGCTCGGCGTTCCTGATGACCGAGCCCGCGGTCGCCTCGTCTGACGCCACCAACATCGAGACCCGCATCGAGCGCGACGGCGACGATTACGTGGTCACCGGCCGCAAGTGGTGGTCGTCCGGCGTGGGCGACCCGCGCTGCAAGATCGCCATCGTCATGGGCAAGACCGACCCCGACGGCCCCAAGCACGCCCAGCAGAGCCAGATCCTCGTGCCGCTGGACGCCAAGGGCGTCGAGGTGAAGCGCATGCTGCCGGTGTTCGGCTTCGACGACGCGCCCCACGGCCACGCCGACGTGGTGCTCGACCATGTGCGCGTGCCCGCCGCGAACCTTCTCCTGGGCGAGGGGCGCGGCTTCGAGATCGCGCAGGGCCGGCTCGGACCGGGCCGCATCCATCACTGCATGCGCACCATCGGCGTCGCGGAGACGGCGCTGGAGAAGATGGTGCGTCGCCTGCAGAGCCGCGTGGCCTTCGGCAAGCGCGTTTCCGACCAGTCGGTGTGGGAGCAGCGCGTGGGCGAGGCGCGCACCGAGATCGAGATGTGCCGCCTGCTCTGCCTCAAGGCCGCCGACATGATGGACAAGGCCGGCAACAAGGGCGCCCGCGCCGAGATCGCCATGATCAAGGTGGCCGCGCCGCGCATGGCGTTGAAGATCATCGACGACGCCATCCAGGCCTTCGGCGGCGCCGGCGTCACCACCGACGCGGGGCTCGCCAAGATGTACGCCGGCATCCGCACCCTGCGCATCGCCGACGGGCCCGACGAGGTGCACAACCGCACCGTCGCGCGCATGGAATTCGGTCGCTACGCCGATGCGCCCACGCGCGCCAACGACGAGGCGCAGCGCCGGATGGAGGTGGTGGGCAGCCGCTGACGCCGCCTGGGCGGCGCGGCGGCTCGCGTGTGAAGCGATGAGGACTCCCGCAACCGCGGCAGCCGCGCTACGTTGCCTTAACAAGTCGTTAAGGGGCGTACCGGCGCATGCGCGAAATCATCACGACGACGGGCGCGTCGCTGTTCACGGCAGGCGTGCTGATCGCGCAGGCGATCGCCGCCCCCGCCCCCACCTCAACTCCTGCCGCTGCACCCGTAACACCGCACGCAACGATCGCCGCCGTCGCGCGCTGAGGGCCGCATGGCCCGCTTCGTGAAATTCGTCGGCGTCCACGGCGAAGTCGCCGTCAACGCCGAGCATGTGCTCTATGCGGCCCCCTTGCCGGAGACCGGTGATTGCTGGCTGTACTTCGGCGGCAAAGGGCAGGCCGAGGAGGGAAAGCCGGCGGTTATCGTCGTGCAGGTCAAGGGCGCCCTCGATGACGTGCTCGCCGCGCTCGAGGCTTCGGCCAGGTCCCACGACAGAGTCGCCACCGCCGCCGACCAGTCCGACGATCGGCCACCGCTGCAAGCCGCCGCCGAGGACGAGCCAACGCTCCTGCCGCCCCCGCGCTGATCCACCCTATGGCGGCGAGCGCGTGCTACGCCTCGCCCGAGCTGCGGGAGGGCTGGATGGACGTTCGCACAGGTGAGATCCTCGTAGGGCTGGGCGAGGACGGCGCGCCGGTCGCGTTGAGACTCGATCGCGCCAACCGCCACGGCCTGATCGCCGGCGCCACCGGCACGGGCAAGACCGTCACCCTGCAGGTGCTGGCCGAAGCCTTCAGCCGCGCGGGCGTCCCGGTGTTCGCCGCCGACGTGAAGGGCGACCTCTCCGGGATCAGCCAGCCGGCGCAACCTTCCGACAAGCTCAACGCCCGGGCTCAGGCGCTGGGCGTTCAGCTCTCACCGTCCGCCTGCCCGACCATCTTCTGGGACCTGTTCGGCGCGCAGGGCCACCCCGTGCGCGCCACCATCAGCGACATCGGTCCGGTGCTGCTGGCGCGGCTGCTGCAACTCAGCGACGTGCAGGCGGGCGTGCTCAACGTGGTCTTCCACGTGGCCGACCAGGAGGGCCTGCTGCTCCTCGACCTGGACGACCTGCAGGCGGCCCTGCGGCACGTGGGCGAGAATGCCGCCACCTACGGCCCGCAGTACGGCAACGTGGCGCCCGCAAGCATCGCTTCGATCCAGCGCGGCCTGCTGCAGATGCGCACCTCCGGCGGCGACCACCTGTTCGGCGAGCCGGCGCTGAAGCTCGGCGACCTGATGCGCTGCGACACCACCGGCCATGGCTTCGTCAGCGTGCTCGCCGCCGACAAGCTGATCAACGATCCTTCGCTATACGCCGTCTTCCTGCTGTGGCTGATGAGCGAACTGTTCGAGGCGCTGCCGGAGGTGGGCGATCCCGACAAGCCCCGCCTCGTGTTCTTCTTCGACGAGGCGCACCTGCTGTTCACCGACGCCCCCAAACCCTTGCTGGAGAAGGTCGAGCAGGTCGTGCGGCTGATCCGCTCCAAGGGCGTGGGCATCTACTTCGTCACCCAGAATCCGCAGGACGTGCCCGACACCATACTGGCGCAGCTCGGCATGCGGGTGGAACACGCGCTGCGCGCCTACACGCCGTCCGAGCAGGCGGCGCTGAAGGCCGCGGCCATGAGCTTTCGCGCCAACCCCGCCTTCGACACGGGCGAGGCCATCCAGGCGCTGGGTGTGGGCGAGGCGCTGGTCTCGGCGCTGGACGAGAGCGGCGCCCCCACCATAGTGCGCAAGACGCGCATCCGCCCGCCGAACTCGCGCATCGGCCCCGTCACCGCCGACGAGCGCGCCGCCACCATGCGCAACAGCCCCGTCGCCGGCGTCTACGATCAGGCGGTCAACCGCGAGAGCGCCTACGAGGTGCTCAAGACCCGCACCGAAGCCAAGGCCGCCGCCGCCGCGCCGCCCGCGAGCGCCCCCGCCCAGGTCGCCGCCCGCGCCTCCGGCCGCCCCAGCCTCGCCGACGCCATGCTCACCTCCGCCATGCGCGCGGCGAGCTCCAGCCTAGGCCGCCAGATGGCCAACCAGGTGGGCCGCGCCTTGATCCGCGGCGTGCTGGGCTCGATCTCCCGCGGGCGGTGAAATCAACGAGGCGCAGATGAAGATCGACGGCAAGATCGACTATGTGGAGCTGCCCGGCGGCGATCCGCCCGCCACCAAGCGCTTCTACGCCGAGGCGTTCGGCTGGCGCTTCGTCGACTACGGCCCGACCTACGCCGCCTTCGACGAGGGCCTGGAGGGCGGCTTCCAGGCCGATGCCGCCGAGGCGCCGTCGGCCCCGCTGGTGGTGCTTTGGGCCGACGACCTCGAAGCCATGCTGGCCAAGGTGCAGGCGGCCGGCGGCGCCGTCACCCGCCCGATATTCCCGTTCCCCGGCGGCCGCCGTTTCCACTTCCGCGACCCCGCCGGCAATGAACTCGCGGTGGTGACCGGCGAGGCCTAAGGTGGAAACCGCCGGGAGGATGACGCTGTGCGAGACCTGATCCTGAAGATGACCATGTCGCTCGACGGCTTCGTCAGCGACCTGGAGGGTCGCAATACGTGGATGTTCGGCGGTGATCAGGAGGCGAAGGCCTGGTCTGTCGAGACCCTCCGGGGCGGGGGCCTGCACATCATGGGCAGCCGCACCTTCCGCGCCATGGCCGCCTATTGGCCGAGCGCCACCGACGCGTTCGCACCGCCGATGAACCAGATCCCAAAGGCCGTCTTCTCACGCCTGGGTCCGGCCATCCTGCGCGAAATGAAGACGCCAGTGGGGCCGGATGAAACCGGTGGGCAGAGCTGGGCGAACGCCGAAGTGGCGAGCGGGGAGTTGGAGGAGGAGATCGCCAAGCTGAAAGCAAGGGACGGCAAGCCGATCATCGCCCACGGCGGCGTCAGCTTCGCTCGCAGCCTTGTCGGCCGGCGGCTGGTCGACCAGTTCGTGCTGCTTGTTGCGCCCGTGGCGCTGGGCGAAGGCCGCCCGCTCTTCTCGGCGCTCGCCGCGCCGACGCCGCTCAAGCTGATCAGCTCGAGGGCGTTTGCGGGCGGCGCCGTGGCTCAGGTGTACCGAGCGACGTAGATCGCGTCCGTCAGAGATTGGCCTCGAACCAGGCGATCACCGTCTGCGGGCTGTGTCCGGCGTAGGGCACAATGTAGTGGAACGCGCCGCTGGACAGGCTCTCGGACTCGGCCGCGCCGTTCGACACCGTCACCGTCCGGATCTTGGCGGCCACCGATTGCTTGCCCGCGTCGCTCTGGCAGACGTGCTTCAGCGCGTCCGTCACGTTGGCGACGTAGGCCCAGGGATTCTGGTTGTTCTCGTCGTCCAGCACGTGGGAGTAGGACGCGTAGTCGACCTGAAAGACGATGTGTGTTCCGCAGGCCGCGTTGGTCTGGCGCGCGAGATTGGCCACCTGCTCGCGGTCGTGCGCAGCCATCTCCTTCAGTTTCAAGCTTTGCGCCGAAGCTGAAGACGCCGCCGCCAAGGCGATCCCTGTAGCAGCGATGAGGAAAATACGGCTCATGTCATGCCCCTGACTGTAGTGTGCGGACGACACCGGACGGATGACGCTGACGCGACCATCCGGTTACTGAGGAACGGGTGTTTATCGTGAAGGTTGCCGCCAAGCTTTGGGGGAGGGCGGGATCTTGAGCCGTCACCGGACGCACCGAACGGGTCACCATGGCCCGCCCCAAGGGGTCCGGGAGACGGTCGGATCGGCCTGCGTCAACCACAGCTGGGCGGCGCGTGCAGCCGCGCTGCAGGTCGAGCGGAGCGCGCAGTGGGCGCTGATCCTCACCTTGATGACGCTGATGGTCGCCACCCTCGCCTGGACCGTCGTGCTGGTTCCCGGGCCGGGGAGTCCGCGGGGCTCGCCCGTGTTCTGGCTGCTGGCCATCCCGCTCCTGGTGTTCAGCGCTGGTCTCCAGCCGGTCGGTCGCTGGAGCGCCCATGCGGTGTGGCCAGTGCTGCTGAGCGGCCCGGTCGCGGCGGGCGCGGCCCTGCTCGTGGCGCGCGGGGAGGTCGCGCCCCGGCTGGCGACACCGGGCCCGATGGCCGTGATCCTGGCGATCTGCACAGCCTTCGCGATCGGCGGCGTCGTCCTCCTGCGGCGCTCGAGCCTGCCGGGGGGCGGGCGACCCCCGCGCTACCTCGCCCCGGGGACGCTTGCCCCTGGCGCGCGGCCGGTCTCCTGGGAGCTGGTCGACGTGATGCGGACCGGCTCGCTGGCGGTCAGCGGGGCGCTGATGAACGCCATGTTTTTCGCCATCGCCGTAAGCGTCATGACCGAGTCGCTCTGGCCCATCGCCATCTCCGTCACTGTCGCGGTCGTGCCCGTCGTGCTGACGGGGTATCTGGTCATGCGCGCGGGATGGGGCCTGTCGCGCGGCCGCCCAGGCGCGGCGGCGCAGCTGCATTTCGGGCTGTGGGTGGGTGCGGCGTCCGCCGCGCTGTTCTGGGCGATGTTCCTCGCTTGGCCGATGGTCGCCGCGCTGAAGATCGGCTTCAGCGTGTTCATGGGCCCGCTGACCGCGGCTGCGGCGTGGAGCGCGCACCGGAGCTGGAGCAAGCTCGTCGCCGCCGGCGGCGACCAGGTGCTGGCGCACGCGACGCCGCCCACGCCCTAGCCTGCCGCGTCGGTCAGCGGCCCGCGACGTGACCGCGATCGACCGGGCGGCGGGCGGCGATACCCTGGCGCGCCCAAGTCGCCGAAAGATGCGGCGGCTCAGGACGCGGGGGCGGAGAACAACTGCGACAGCGGCGTCATCGTCTCCACAGCCGTCTTCGCCGGACGCAGCAGGATCGAGCGGCGAGGCGGCAGGTACCAGAGCAGCATCCGTACCTGCGCAGTGCGATGCTGCGGATCCGGGAACTCCTCGAAGCTGCGGCTCAGCATCAGGTTGCGCGAGGGCGCCATCGCGGGGTCCACGAACAGGGTCACCCGCGGATCGGCCATCTTCCAGCCGGCCGTCAGGTGGTGGTGAAGCGCGCGGGCGGTGGCCGGCGGCAGGTAGTCGGCGGAGGGCGCGCCCACCAGCACCCTGCGGCCCTTGGAGGCCGTGAGCGTCTCCATGCCGTCGTCGGCGGCGACGGGCGGTTTGCGCGCCAGCTCCGCCAGGTCGAGGGGATCGCCGCGCCAGGAGTCCAACCGCAGCAGGCTGTCGAGCAGGCCCATGGAGAACACGAAGGCCGGCTCCGTCGCTTCGGGCGTCGCGAACAGCGCGGCCCCGGTCGCATGTTCGACCGCGCCTGCCGCGAGGTTTGCGAGCGAGTTGGACTCGAACGCCTTGGCCGGCGTCGGGATCTGCAGGCGCAGGTAGCTGAACCCGTCGGGACCCTCGAATACTGCTCTCGAGCCCACCTCGATCGAAGCGTTCCAGGCCGCATCGAAGAAGCGCTCGCGCCAGGCGTCGTCGGGCGGCGAGGGCGGCGCGGCGACCAGCTCCGCCAGCCGGCTGGTCAGCGCCAGGTCGAACATCCGCGCGCGATCAAGGCCGAAGCGAGCCGGCGCCCCCGCCGGCCCCGGCGCCGGCACGGGCGCGGTTGCGCCGATGGAACCGCCGAGCAGTCTGGGCCATCGCATCGCTGAACCTCTTCCGCCGCAGCTCGCCGGGGTCGAGCGCCACGCGGGCGTCCGCCTCCGCCGTTGCGCGAGGCGAAGCAAGTCCAGGATCGCGCGTCCGGTCAATGTCCCACCGCGATGCAGCCGACGCGCGCGGCGCCATCGTGAGCGCGGGCTCCTCGATCTTGTGACGATGGAGCCTGCGGTGGACTCGGCGACGATCGCGCTGTCTGGTCGCGCCTCTCCATCGATCGGGCGCATCGCGGCATGACCTCACGCTCTTTCCCGATGGGCGTCGCGTTGACGCTCTTGCTCTGCGGGCTCGCCGTGTCGGCGAGCGCCGCGGTGAACAGGATGTCCATTCCCGGCGGTGAGCTGAGGATCGGCCAGCGCGGCGCCGCCACCGTGGTGGCCGTCACCCGAGGTGGCCGCACGATGCGCACAGTGCTGCCGGTCGAGGAGGGCGTCTTCGCCGGCAGCCTCGACTCCACGCGCCTGGTCGGCGCCTTGCCGGGGCGCGTGCTCATCCTGTCGTCGGACTACGCCTCGCGGCCCGGCGGGCCGATGCACATGTGCGGGGCCGGAACCGAGACCGTGCTGCGCGTGATCGCCCTGCAGCCAGCCCCGCACCAGACCTTCCACCAGCGCATCGCGAGCTGCTGGCGCACGATCGAGCCGGGCGACATCGCCTGGGACCGGGGCGCGCGGATGCTCAGCGTCGAGCGCACGACCGTCGACGGCCCGCAGGCGCGCAACCTCGAGACCCTCTATCGCATCACGACGGCGGGCGCCGTCACCCCAACGGGCGTCGAACGCAGGCCCTGATCTGGCGAAAGCGCGCCGCCCGATGTCCGCCTTCCTCGGCCTCGTGCCGACGACCCAGCGTCAGGCGAACGCGAGAGCGCCTCGGGGTGCGCCACCGAGCCTCCTGGCTGGCGCCGTCGGCCTCTAGGAAGGTTCGCCGGCAGCCGGATCGGAGGCGGCTTGCAGCGAGAAGTCGGGGTGGAAGGGTCGCGGCCGCCAGCCGAAGTCGCGCTCGGCGGGGGCGGCGTCGAAGGTGAGGTCCTCGCTCATGCGCCCGCCCATGGCGGCGGTGGCGCCGGGCAGCAGCGGCGAGGCCAGCGCCAGGGCGGCGCGCCAGAGGGCGGGGGGCAGCGGCAGGAGCCGCGGGTGCCGGCCCAGGCCCTCGAACACCCGCTCGCACATGGCGCGGTAGGTCAGCGTCTCGCCGCCCGGCAGGTCGTAGGCGCGGTCTCGCGCGGCGGGGCTGGCGAGGGCGTCGATCGCGCCCTTGGCCAGGTCGGCGGCGTGCACGGGCTGGCGCAGACCGCGGCCGTCGCCCGCCAGCGGCAACACGCGCAGGCGCCGCGCCAGGCCGGCCAGGCGCGAGACGTTGCGATCGCGCCCCTCGTCGTAGATCAGCGTGGGCCGCAGCACGGTCCAGCCGACGCCCTGCGCCTGCGCCCACGCCTCCAGCGCGGCCTCGCCCTCGGCCAGACGCCGCGCCACCTCGCGCTCGGCGGCGTGGGGCGAGGCCGCCTTGGTCCAGCGGCTGGTGGAGGAGACCGCCACGATGCGCCGCACGCCGGCCCGCTCCAGCGCGCCGAAGGCCTCGGGCAGCAGCCAGATCGGGCACAGCGCCAGTGCCTCGGCGGCGGGCGGCAGGGCCGCGTCGCGCGCGCTCAGGTCGGCCTGCGCCCAGGCGTAGCCGCGCCCCGACCGCGCCGCGCGGCTCACGCCCACCAGCCGTCGCCCCGCCGCCTGCGCCGGCAGGTGCGCGCCGATCAGGCTGGTGGCGCCCAGCACCAGCAGCGATGGCGCGTCCGTTTCGCTCACCCGCCGGTCAGGAAGGCGTCCAACGCCGCGTCGAACTTGGCCGGCTGGTCGTACATGACGAAGTGCCGGGAGGGCGTCACCTGCACCAGCTTGGCGCCCTTCAGCGGCGCGTACTGCGAGGCGTAGAGCGCGTCCCATTTGTCCTGCGGCATGCCCATCGTCGGATCGAAAGGATAGACCAGCGTCACCGGCGCGCGCACCGCGGAGAGGTCGGGGCGCAGATCAAGCGTGATGTCGTCGGCGATCGCCTGCCCCGCGACCTTGCGGTCGCTCGCGCCCGACCAGCCGACCACCCGATCCACGTCGGCTGGGGCGGTGACCATCATGGCGATCATCGGGCGGGCCGCGGCGGCGTGGTCGCCAGACGCAGACATGCGCGTGCGCATGGCCTCGGCGACGGGCTTGAGGCTCTCGGCGGTGGCGGCCGGCCCTCCCATCAGCACGCCGTAGAAGGGCAGCGCATCCACCAGGAGCACGCGCTTGACGTCCGCCGGCCGGTTCTCGGCCAGCCACAGCGCCATGGTCCCGCCCATGGAGTGGCCGATCAGCGTGGCGGGGGCCAGCCGCGCGCTCCTGATGTAGCCGTCGATGTCCTCGGCGGTGGGGACGAGCACGGGCGAGGGTTGCGCCCCCTGGGCGTTGGCGCGCGCAGGCTCGCCGGCGAAGCCCGCCACCTGCACGAGGTGCAGCCGGTAGCGCCCGCGCAGCCGCTCCGCCGTGCGCCGCCAGGTGGCGCGCGACGATGACAGGCCGGGGATGAGCACAAGGTCGGGGCCGTGGCCCACCACCTCCACGCTGATGCGGTCGCGCACCACCATGCGGCTGTCTGGGAAGAGGCGGTTGGCGTCCACAGATGCGGGGGGCGCTTGGGCGGCGACGCGCGCCTCCGCTCCCGCCCCTGCGGCGGCCCCGGCCGAACCCGCAGCGCTCAAGGCCATCGCCAAGGCCGACACGCCCATCAGCAAGGTCTTCATGTCCGAACCCTCCTCGCCAAGATGGCGAGGCGGAACTCTGTACCCAGAGTCTCCAGCCTGGCAACCGGAGCTCTCTGTTTTGCAGAGCGAGTGGGGCGGCGGCGCGCTGGGCGTCCCCGCCCGTGGCCGCCGTCAGTGCGCGCACCCGCCACCGGCGCGGGCTTGTGAGGCTTGGCGGGCCCGGCCATATGGCTGCGCTCCCCAACCGACCGGACGCCCGCTCCCGCATGGACGAAGACCTGCTGCACGATGTGGTCAAGGCCGCCCTGCGCGCGGGCGCGGACGCGGCGGAGGCGGTGGGCTCCCAGAGCCGGGCGCTGTCGGTCGCATCGCGCAGGGGCGAGCTGGAGGAGGTCGAGCGCGAGGAGAGCCGCGACCTCTCGCTGCGCGTGTTCGTGGGCGGGCGGCCCGCCTCGGTCTCCGGCTCCGACCTCTCCGCCGAGGCCCGCGCGCGGCTGGTGGAACGCGCCGTGGCCATGGCGCGCCTCGCGCCGGAAGACGCCTACGCCGGCCTGCTGCCCGCCGGTTCTCTGGCGACCGGCCCGTTCCGCGACCTCGACCTCCTCGACATCGCCGAGCCGTCAGCCGAGGCGCTGGAGGCGCGCGCTGCGGCCGCCGACGCCGCGGCGTGGGCTGCGCCCGGCGTGACCAACACCGACGGCGGATCGGCCTCGTGGGGCGCCTCGCGCTGGTGGCTGGTCACCTCGCAAGGCTTTGCGGGCACGCAGGCGTCGTCGAGCTTTTCGGTGGGCGCCTCGGCCATCGCGGGCGAGGGCGCGGGCATGGAGCGCGGCGGTGACGGGCGCAGCACTCGCTGGCAGTCCGATCTGCCCAGCCCCGAGGCGATCGGCGCCGAGGCCGGCCGTCGCGCCGTCGCGCGCCTGGGGGCGCGCAAGATCTCCAGCCGGACCGCGCCGGTGATGTTCGAGAACCGCGTCGCGCTCTCGCTGCTGTCGCCCTTCATCGGCGCCATCTCAGGGCCGGCGGTGGCGCGTGGCGTATCGTTCCTGAAGGAGAAGCTCGGCGCACAGGTGTTCGCCCCCGAGGTGACGATCGCCGAGGAGCCCTGGCGCGTCCGCGGCCTCGGTTCGGCGGTGTTCGACGACGAGGGCGCCCCTGTCGCGCCGCGTGATCTGGTGGCGCAGGGCGTGATCACCACCTGGCTGCTCAACGCCGCCAGCGCCAAGCAGCTCGGCCTGGCCACGACGGGCAGCGCCAGCCGCGGCGGCGCCGGCGCCGCGGGCGTGTCGCCGCACAACCTCACCGTACGTCCGGGCGCGCGCGCGCCGGCCGAGCTGATGGGCGAGACGCGCGAGGGCCTGCACGTCACCTCAATGTTCGGCCCCTCGATCAACGCCAACACCGGCGACTGGTCGGCCGGCGTGTCGGGCGTGTGGTGGGAGGGCGGCGCCCCCGCCTATCCCGTCACCGAGCTGACGGTGGCGGGCAACCTCGTGGACATCTACGCCCGGCTGGTCGTGGCCTCCGACCTGGAGATCCGCGGCGCCAGCAACAGCCCCAGCCTGTTCGTCGACGGCTTGGCCGTCGCCGGCGCGTGAGCGACCTGGCGCTGCTGGAGGCCGCCGCCCGCGCGGCCGGGCGCCTCATGCTCGACATGCGCGCGGCGGGCCTGCACGTGCGCCGCAAGGCCGACGCCTCTCCCGTGACAGACGCCGACCTGGCCTGCGACGCGCTGCTGCAGCGTGAGCTCACCGTAGCCCGGCCGGGCTACGGCTGGCTGTCGGAGGAGACGACCGACAACCCCGCGCGCCTGAGCCGCGAGCGCGTCTTCGTCGTCGACCCGATCGACGGCACCACCGCCTTCATCCGCGGCCGCCCCTGGTTCGCCGTCTCGCTGGCGGTGGTGGAGGCGGGCCGCCCCGTGGCCGGCGTGGTGTTCGCCCCGGAGCTGGACGAACTCTACGCCGCGCAGGTCGGCGGCGGGGCGTGGATGAACGGCGCGCGCGTGCAGCCCACCGGCCGCGACGAGCTGGCCGGCTGCTCTGTGGTGGGCGATCCGGGCCAGTTCCCGGCGGACGCCTGGCCAGGCATCTCCGTCACCCGGCGCAATGCGCTGGCCTACCGCATGGCGCTGGTGGCCGCCGGCCGCTTCGACGCCGCCATCTCGGTGACGCCCAAGCGCGAGTGGGACATCGCCGCCGGCGCCGTGATCGCCGCCGAGGCGGGCGCCGCGGTCACCGACCGCGAGGGCGCGGCGCTCGTCTTCAACTCGGCCGATGCGCGCACGCCGGGCTTGGTATGCTGCACGCCGGCGCTCCTGGCGTTGATCCTGCAGCGCACCGCCGCTAGGCAGACGGCGCCCGCCGATCCCGTGCGCGCGTGAGAGCCCCATGCCGGACACCGCCTCCAAGCAACTCCTGCACCTCGTCTTCGGCGGCGAGCTGAAGAGCCTGGGCGGCGCGCCCGAGTTCCGCGACCTCTCCAAGCTGGACTTCGTCGGCGCCTATCCCGACTACGCCGCGGCCCACGCCGCCTGGAAATCGAAGGCCCAGTCGACGGTGGACAACGCCCACATGCGCTACGTCATCGTGCACGCGCACAAGCTGTTGGACCCGAGCGCGCCGGGGGCGTGAGGCGGGGCGCCGGCCAAGTGCAAGCCGGCGTGCGCGGGTCGCTTCGGTAGCGTGTCTTACGTCTCTGCGGACGGCTGAGCGCCACCGACGCCGCGTCGCGTCGCGGCGCGCCTTCGGCTCTTCGGGTCGGTGGACCCGCCCCGCCCTCGGCGGCCGGCCGGAGAGGTCGGGACGTTGAGCAGATGGATGCCGAGGCTCGGCGCAACCATCAAGCTCAACCTGCAGGCTCGGCGAGCTGCATCCCGCCGGCGGCCACTCCGCCAGATTCCGAACCTCGCAGCGAATTGGGGGAAAGATCATGGCGCCCGCACTGCAAACGGCGTCAGTCTCCAGCCCAGTGTTCGACACGCCGCAGGCGTGTCGAATCTATCGAAGGACGCCCTGCGTCCCGACCCCTGCGCCCGGTGGCGCTCCACTGTCCGATTGGTGGTGAGAACGCAACTTCTGCTTTCGACCCTGAGCGGACCTTCACGTTCATTGCGGGCTACGCTTCGCAGCGTCAATCGCCAACCAACTTAGGGCGCGTGCGATGCCGTTCTCTTGTGACGGGAGATTAGAGAGCCCAAGGTCGTGGCCGGTGTGGAACCGGACAAAATCAACCGCAACGTGCTCATGCTTGAGGCCATCCACTAGGGAAGTTGCACTTGCCAGTGGCACCGCATCGTCCTCGTCGCCTTGCTCGACCAGCACTCGGCCGTGGTATGTAGCTAGAAGTGGCAGACAGCGTTTCGGAAGCGCCGACCACCACCAGATCTCGGGGTTCGTCTCCCCCAACCATGTTCGGCCGATTTGAGGATGGTCCTGAACCCAGCCCTGTTGCTCTCGAATACGAGGATGGTCCTTATCGGTGATCGCCATTTCTTGAGCAAAGGTCAGTCCGCCTCCAGTGCTCAGTAGCGCCAAGGCGCTTACGTCGGAGGTAGCACCTGCCACCGCACAACCGGTGAGGCCTCCTGCGGAAATGGAAAGCACTTGGAACGCTCGCTCATTCCTCAAGTGAAGTTTTTCTTTGAGTGCATGCATAGCTGCTAGTGTGTCAAACCAGCGCGCCTCTTCTGTGGCATGGTGTTCATAACCGGCTCCACAGCGATCTTCCGGCGAAGCTCCGTCCTTTTCCACAACTGCAATCCAGCGGAACGGGGCTCCTGCAACAACCTGTCCGATCCACCGTTGAGAAGCAGCGTTTTTACAATCCGATCCAGTCACAATGAGGAGCGCTCTATCGGCTTGTCCTCTCTCACGATCAAATAACGTCACCTCCAGGGTGCTATTGTCGGCTCGTGGAACTCGAATAGCCGTGCCAAGCTGAGCCGCCAGTGATTGCTCCCCGCAACAGACGAGGAAAAACGCCGCACTGAGCGCCCTGAGTACCGCTTGTCTCACCGCGTCCTCCTCCGCCGTCACGCCCCGGCGGTAGAATGAAGGCGACCGCGTCGGATTTCCACCCATGGCGGACGTCCGCATCGTCCGCTTTCGGCCGTGCACCAGCGCCACGCCGATGCGGGGACCCGCGGGGGATTCGCGCCAATCTATCCACCCCCTCCGGACGTGCGGGGTATCTGGCGGCGACGACCGGTGGCTTGAAGGCCCTGACCAAATCGCCGTGTCCGCAGGGCGCCGGATTGCGCCTGCGCCCGTCCAGCCTCGGTGACGGGAGCGTCATCGGGGGCGCGCAGGGGCCAAACGAGCCTGCGTGACGGCATCCTGCACCTGGGCGGACAATGCCCGTTGGCGGGAGCCCTGGAGAGCGCCCATGGCGGAGCGGACTACAGCGTCGGGAGCCGAAACTGCCACACACACACGGTGCTCCGGGTTCCCGGCCCGCGCTCCGTCCCACCTCCCCACCCGCTCGCGGCGCACCCGCGGGCGAGGGCGCCCGCGCGCACCCGCAGGTCTTTGACAGCGCTGTCCGGCTTGAGGGGGTGCGACGCGGCGCCTTAAGGAGCGTCGACCCCCGCCGGAGAGAGCCGCATGCCCATGGACCTGTCGTCGCTGCACGAGATCGTGATCCGCATGGTCGCCCCCGGCAAGGGGCTATTGGCCGCCGACGAGTCCACCGGCACCATCCAGAAGCGCTTCGACGCCATCCAGGTGGAGAACACCGAGCCCAACCGGCGCGCCTACCGCGAGTTCATGTTCCGCGACGCGCAGGCCATGCAGCACATCTCCGGCGTGATCCTCTTCGACGAGACCATCAAGCAGAACGCGCAGGACGGCACGCCGCTGATCAAGATCATCGAGGACGCGGGGTCGCTGCCGGGGATCAAGGTCGACGAAGGCGCCAAGCCGCTGCCGGCTTTTCCAGGAGAGACCATCACCTACGGTCTGGACGGCCTGCCCGCGCGATTGAAGGACTACCGCGCCCGCGGCGCCCGCTTCGCCAAATGGCGCGGCGTGATCGACATCGCCGCCGGCGTTCCCACCGCGGGCGCGGTGCGCGCCAACGCCCAGGCGCTGGCCCGCTACGCCAACCTCTGCCAGGCGGCCGACATCGTGCCCATCGTCGAGCCCGAGGTGCTGATGGATGGCGACCACGACATCGACCGCTGCGAGGAGGTGACGCGCTTCACCCTACACACAGTGTTCGACGAGCTGGTCCACCTGCGCGTGGCGCTGGAGGGCATGATCCTCAAGCCCAACATGATCGTGCCGGGTCTGGGCGGCGCACAGCGCTGCACACCCGCCCAGGTCGGCGAACGTACGGCAGCCGTGCTCAAGGCCTGCGTGCCGGCCGCCGTGCCGGGCGTCGCCTTCCTGTCCGGCGGCCAGGAGGACGTTGAGGCCACCGCCAATCTCGACGCCGTCAACCGCACGGGCGCCCTGCCCTGGCCAGTGACCTTCTCCTACGGCCGCGCCCTGCAGCACGCCGCCCAGAAGGCCTGGGGAGGCAAGCACGGCAATGTGGAGGCCGCCCAGGCCGCCTTCACCCACCGCGCCGCGATGAACGGGCTGGCGGCGAAGGGCGAGTGGACGCCCGCCGCCGAGAAAGCCGGCTGAGGCGACAACTCAGATCCCGTCGCCGAACTCGTCCTCGTCGATGGCGGCATCGCCCTGCAACTCGCCGGGATCGGTTGAGCGGCCGTCCTGGGCGATGTCCTTGCCCGCGTCGGTGGAGCCTTCGGGGAGGCTTTCGGGGGTGCGGCCGGAGGGAGTTTCGGGATCGGCGGTCATGAGCGGCCAACGAGGGCGCGCCCGCTCCGTTCCACGGCTTGCCGGGGCGGCGTCCGGCGGCGCACAAGCCCAACCATGACGGCGGCGACCAGCGACGTGATCGTGGCGGGCGGCGGGCTCGTCGGCGCGACGATCGCGCTGGCGCTGGCCCGCGCCGGTTTCGCCGTGCAGATGGTCGAGGCGCGGGCGGCCGGTGGCGCGGGCGACGCGCGGGCGTCGTCGGTGGCCTACGCGCCCTTCCGCGTGTGGCGCGCTCTGGGTCTCGGGCCCGCTCTCGAGGCGCACGCCCAGCCGGTGCGCGCCATCGTGGTCGAACGGGCGGCGGGGCTCGGCCCGGCGGCGGCGGGCGGCGCGCTCGGCGGCCTCGCCTTCGACGCCAGCGATCTCGACGCGGAGGCGCGGGCGGCGGACGAACCCCTGGGCTGGCTGGTCGAGAACGCCCGGGCGCAAGCCGCCCTCGCCGCCGCCATGGCCGAGGCGGGGGTGGAGGCGATCGCCCCGGCGCGGGTCGCCGGCGTCGAGGTCGAGGGCCCCATCGCGGCCGTGCGGCTGGAGGATGGGCGCACCCTTACGGCCCCGCTGGTCGTCGGCGCCGAAGGGCGTCGCTCGGCGGTTCGCGAGGCGGCGGGCGTCGGCGTCTTGCAGGCGGGCTATGGCCAGACCGGGATCAGCGCCGTGCTCGACCTGGAGCGGCCGCACGGCGCCGTAGCGCGCCAGGTGTTCGCGCCCGGCGGCCCGCTGGCGCTGCTGCCGCTGCGCGGCCAGCGCGCCAGCCTGGTATGGAGCGCGCCGGACGCCGAGGCGCAAGCGCTGGTGGCCATGGACGCCGCGAGCTTCGAGGCGCTGCTGTTCCACCGCTTCGGCGAGGCCGTCGGACGGCTCACGCTGGCTGGTCCACGCCAGGCCTTTCCGCTCGGCGTGCAGCTGGCCGACGCGCTCACCGGGCCGCGCACCGCGCTGGCGGGGGATGCGGCGCATGCGGTGCATCCCATCGCCGGCCAGGGGTTGAACCTGGGCCTCAAGGACGCCGCCGCCCTGGCCGAGGTGGTCGCCGACGCGCGGCGGCTAGGCGAGGACTGGGGGGCCGCGGCGGTGCTTGAGCGCTACGCCCGCTGGCGGCGCTTCGACCGCGCGGCGCTGGGGCTCGGCGTCGACCTACTGGCGCGCACCCTCTCCGCCCCGCGTGGACCTTTGCGCATGCTGGCCGGCTTGGCGCTGGCGGCCGCGGCGGCGGTGGAGCCGGCGCGGCGGTTGTTCGCCCGCGAGGCCGGCGGCGGGCTGGGCGACCTGCCGCGGCTGCTCAGGGGCGAGCCGGTCTGACGCTAGCGGCCGCCGATCAGGTCGGCCGCCTTCTCCGCGATCATGATCACCGGCGCATTGGTGTTGCCGCTGACCAGCCGCGGCATTACCGAGGCGTCCACCACCCGCAGCGCCTCCACCCCGCGGACGCGCAGCTCGGGATCGAGCACCGCCTCCGGATCGGGCCCCATGCGGCAGCCGCCGGCCGGGTGGTAGAGCGTCGTACCGGTGGCGCGGGCGTAGGCCAGCAGGTCGGCGTCGCTCTCATGCGCCGAGCCGGGCGCGTCCTCGTGGTCGATCACCGCGGCCAACGCCGGCTGTGTCGCCAGCCGGCGCGCCCAGCGCAGGCCCGCCACAGCCACCTGCTGGTCGAGCGGATCGGCGAGGTAGTTGGGGCGGATGGCGGGCGGCGCGTGAGGATCGGGCGAGGCGATGCGCACCGACCCGCGGCTTTCCGGCCGCAGCTGGCACGGGGCGAGCGTCAGCCCCGGCTGGCGCTCCAGCAACATGCGCGCGCCCTTGGCCTTCAGGTCCGTGGTGGCGGGCAGGATGTGGAACTGGATGTCGGGCGTTTCGAGCCCCGGCCTGGACTTCACGAACGCGCCGGCGTGCGCCGCCGAGAGGGTGAGCAGGCCGCGTCGCAGGAGGGCGTAGCGCGCCACCTCCAGGGCGAAGCGCCATCCGAAGGTGGCCTCGTTGACGCTGACGACGCCGGGCTTCAGCCGATAGCGGGCGCCCAGCATGTAATGGTCCTGCACGCCCTCCCCGACCTGCGGGCGGTCCACTTTCACTGGCACTCCGTGCCCGGCCAGGAGCGCGCCGGGGCCGACGCCGGAGAGCTGCAGCAGCTGCGGCGAGTTCACGGCCCCGCCGCAGAGGATCACCTCGGCGCGGGCGCGGGCCGTTCGCGTCTCGCCGGCGTGGTCGAACTCCACGCCCACCGCACGCCGGCCTTCGATCACCACGCGGCGGGCGTGGGCGCGGGTGAGCAGGCGCAGGTTCGGCCGCTTCAGCGCTGGATGCAGGTAGGCGCGCGCAGCCGACCATCGCCAACCGCGCCGCTGGGTGACCTCGAACCATCCGATTCCCTCCTGGTCGAGCCCATTGAGGTCGTCGCGCGGCGGCAGGCCGGCCTCGACCCCGGCGGCGATGGCGCGGTCGGTCACGGCGTGGCCGTCCTGCGCCTGCACATGCAAAGGACCCTCACCGCCGTGCAGGTCGGCGTCGCCCTTGGCGGCGCGCCGCTGCGCCTTGCGAAAGTAGGGGAGCACTTCGTCCCAGCTCCAGCCGCGGCAGCCCATCTGCGCCCAGCCGTCGTAATCCTGCGGCTGGCCACGCACGTAGAGCATGGCGTTGATCGACGACGAGCCGCCCAGCACCTTGCCGCGCGGCCAGCTGTGGCGACGCCCGCCCGAGGTCGCATCCTTCTCGGTGCGATACATCCAGTTGACGTTGGGGTCCTTCAGCGTGCGGGCGTAGCCCACCGGCACGTGCACCATCAGGTTCGACCAGGCCTGGCCCGGCGCGCGCCACGGCCGGTCGTCGCCGCCGGCCTCCAGCAGCAGCACGCGCACCGCGGGGTTCTCGCTGAGGCGCGCGGCGAGCACGCAGCCGGCGGAGCCCGCGCCCACGATGACGTAGTCGGCTTCGAGCGCCTCGGGCACGCGGCGGTCTCCTGAACGGTGCTCACCCTTCTAGCGCCTGCGCCTCTCGCCTTGGAAGCGATGGTGTTTGACGGCCACGCGCCGCGCGCTTAGCTGCGCCCATGGGCATGCGCGCGGCGTGACGATCGGCTGTCCCGACTGCGGCGAGCTGCAGGAGGAACCTGCGGTGCTGCGCCGTAGCGCAGTGGTGAAGTGCGGCCGCTGCCGCACCGAACTCGAACGCACCACCGGCCGCAGCCTGAACGCGGCGCTGGCCTGCGCGGCGGCCACCTTTCTGCTGCTGTGGCCGGCGAACCTGTTCCCCTTTCTGACGACGACGGTGCTCGGCGTCTCGCGCCAGAGCGTGCTGGCCTCCTGCGGCGTCTCCATGTGGCAGGACGGCTGGCCGCTGCTGGGCGTGGTCATCACGCTGTTCGTGGTGATCCTGCCCTTCGCGCGTTTCGGCCTTCTCACGCTCGTGCTCGGTCTGCTGCGCTTCGAGCGGCGTCCCGCCTGGATCGGGCGCGCGTTTCGCCACGCCAACGTGCTGCAGACCTGGGCCATGCCCGACGTCTTCCTGCTGGGGCTATGGGTGGCCTATGCGCGTTTGTCGGCCACCATCCCGACGTTCGTAGGCCTGGGCGCGCAATGCTTCATCGGCGCCGGTCTCCTCGCCTTGGTGACCCGCGCCACGCTAGACAAGGCGGCGATCTGGCGCGCGATCCTGCCGGATGATCCCGCGCCTGCGGACGAGGACGCCGTCACCTGCCCGCACTGCGAGCTCGTGCTGCCAGTCGAGGCCGAGGGCCATGCCTGCCCGCGCTGCGCCAAAATGGTCCACGCCCGCAAGCCCAACGCGGTGGCGCGCGCCGCGGCGCTGACGCTGGCGGGGCTCGTCATGTACGTGCCGGCCAACATCTATCCGATCGCAACCCTGCCGATCGGGCTGACGCCCACCAGCTACAACGTGCTCGAGGGCGTGAAGGACCTGGTGCAGGCCGGCTTCATGGGGTTGGCGGCGCTGGTGTTCACCGCGTCCTTCGCCATCCCCTTCGCCAAGCTGGGCGGGATGGGCGTCTGCCTGTGGGCCGTGGTGAGACCGGCCGCCAAGCATCTGCGCTGGCGCACCAGGATCTACCGGATCATCGAGGAGATCGGGCGCTGGTCCATGGTCGATCCCTTCGTGATCGCCTGCTTCGTGCCGGTGACGCGCTACAATGACCTGCTCTATGGTCGCGCCGAACCCGCGGCGCCCTTCTTCACAGGCGTCGTGATCCTGACCATCATCGCCGCAAGCTCGTTCGATCCCCGCCTCATGTGGGACGCCTGCAGGAGACGCGCGTGACCGACAGCCCCGCGCCGCCCGGCGACGAGCCCGGCCGAGCCCCCGCGCGCGGCGAAGGAAAGGGCCCCCGCGCGCCCGAGCGCCGGACCACCGCACGCGAAGCGGTGGGCCGCTGGCCGGGGATCGTGTGGGCCGTGCCGCTCGCGGCGCTCATCATCGTGGGCTACCTGACGCTGCGCGCCTTCGCCCACCACGGCATCGACGTGGTGGTGAGCTTCCCCAACGCGGCCGGAGCCACGCCTGGCGACACCAAGGTGATCTACAAAGGCCTAGAGGCCGGGCGCGTCACCAGGATCGTCATCTCCAAGGACGGCCAGCGCGTGAACATGACGCTGCGGCTCGACCCCCGCACCAAACCCATACTGCGTACCGGAACGCAATTCTGGCTCGTGGGGGCCAATCCGAGCCTGACCGACGTCGCCTCGCTCAAGGCCGCGGTGGCCGGCGTCAGCATCGGCATGGCCCCCGGGCCCGGCGCGCCGACGCGCAGGTTCAAGGGGCTGGACAGGACGCCGCCGGTCACCCCCGACGCGAAGGGTCGCTACTACTGGCTGAGCGCCAAGCAGGTCGGCTCCATGCGCGCCGGCGCCAGCGTGTTCTATCACGGGCTGGACGTGGGCAAGGTGGCGGAGATCATCCTGGCCAGCCCGCAGGTGTTTCGCGTGCACGTCTTCGTGGATGCGCCGAACGACACGCTGGTGCGCCCCGACAGCCTGTTCTGGATGGCGAGCCCGGTGACCATCTCGCTGAGCGGAGGAGCCATCTCCACCCAGTTCGCCCCCGCCAACGCGGCGCTGGTCGGCGGCGTCGAGTTCGACACGCCCACGCGCTACGCCGCCGAGCCCGAAAGCCCGCCGGGCGCCGAGTTCGAGCTCTACACCGACAAGGGCAAGGCGATCGCCGGCGACCGCGGACCGCAGGTGCTCTACGACCTGGCCTTCGACGGGCCCGTCGGCGACGTTGACGAGGGCACGCCTGTGAGCGTGGCCGGACGCCAGATCGGCGCGGTGAAGGAGGCGCGCTTCCGCCTCAACGGACGCACCGGCGTGGTGAGCCAGCCCATCACCATAGCGATCCAGCCGACACGGCTGAACCTCGACGAGGTGGCCACGCCGCCGCCCACCGGCGACTGGCGCAAGGTGACCGACGCGGCGTTCAGCGCCATGATCGCGCGCGGCTACCGCATCCGGCTGACGCAGAACCCGCCCCTTATCGGCCCGCGCTCGGTCGAGTTCGCGCGCGTTTCGCATCCGGCCGCCGGCGCCATCGTCTACGGCCGCGGCGCAAATCCGATGCTGCCCACCGTCACCCCAGCCGATACGTCCGGGCTGATCGACAAGGCGAACGGCATCCTCGACAAGGTGAACGCCGTGCCGCTGGCGGAGATCGGCGAGAACGTGCGCAAGCTCACCGCCAACCTGAACAGCCTCACCGGCTCGCCCAAGGTGAAGGACAGCCTCGACCACCTCGACTCGACGCTGAACCAGGTCGACCAGATGGTGAAGAAGGTGAATCCGCAGGTCGGCCCGCTGATCACCAAGCTGAACACCGCCGCCGACCAGCTCAGCCAGACGGCCGCCGCCGCCAATGGCGTGCTCTCCGGCGACGGGGCGAGCCAGGACGCCAGCCTGCCCGGCGCCATTCGCGAACTGACCGAGGCGGCGCGCTCGATCCGCTCGCTGACCGACTACCTCGGCCGCCATCCGGAGGCCGTGCTCCGGGGCAAGGTGAAGGACCGCAAATGAGCCGCCGCATCCTCCTGGGCGCAGGCGCCGCCCTGGCGCTCGGCGCCTGCGCCTCAACGCCGACGAAGCTCTACACGCTGGACGCGGCCGCCCCTTCCGCGCCTGCGGCCGGCCGAACCGTCCTGCCGGTGCGGATCGACGCCGTGCACATTCCGGCGAACCTCGATCGGCCCCAGATCGTGCAGGAAGCCGGCGGCAACCGCGTGATCCTGCACGACTTCGCCGAATGGAGCGCGCCCCTGGGCAGCCAGATGCGCAAGGTGCTGACGCAGGACCTGGCCGCGCGCCTGCCGCTAGGCTCCGTCACCTATCCCGACGCGCCCAAACCGCCGCTGGGGCGCGGCCTCGTCGTCGACGTGCTGGCCATCTCTCACGACGGCGGGCAGGCGGTGATGGACGTGAGTTGGACGCTTACGGTGGACGCGCGCGCGACCGCCGCCGGCCCGCTGGGCGGCGGGCCTGCGGCCATCGCCTACACCGGGCGCACCCTTCGCCTGACCTCGCCCTCGGCGGGTGGCGATGCGGCCTCGGTTCCGGCCGATGTCAGCGCCCTCCTCTCCCGCCTCGCCGACAGCATCGCCGCCGACCTGTCGCGCTGACACGCGCGCGCTTTGCGGCGCCGCCTCGCGTCTGCTAGGCCGCGGATCATCCGCTGAAGACGCGCCCGCTTGCGCGTCCGGCCCCCTCCTGCAGCCCTGGCATGGACAAAGAGAACACGCGCAGCACGATCACCTTCATGGTGATCGCGGCCCTGGTGCTGATCGCCTACCAGGTCTTCTTCCTGCAGCCGCAGGAGAAGCATCGGCTGGCCGAGCAACGCGCCCACGCCGCGCTCGCCGCCCAGACTCACACGCCCGACGCGGCGCCGCCCGGCTCGCCCGTGCTGGTCAGTCGCGCGGAAGCCGTGGCGCGTAGCCCACGCACGCCCATCGACACGCCGGCGCTGCAGGGCTCGCTATCGCTGCGAGGCGCGCGGTTGGACGACCTCTTCCTCAAGGACTACCGCGAGACCCTGGCCAAGGGATCGCCACCGGTGGAGCTGTTCCGCCCCGAAGGCGCCAAGCAGGCTTATTTCGCCGACTTCGGCTGGACCGGCGCGCCGGGCCTGCCCGACGCCAAGACCATGTGGACCAAATCGGCCGGCGACGTGCTCGCGCCCGGCAAGCCGGTGACGCTGAGCTTCGACAACGGCCAAGGTCTCGCCTTCACCCGCACCGTCGCGGTGGACGACCAGTACATGTTCACCGTCACCGACGCCGTGGGCAACACCGGCGCGGCGCCCGTGAAGCTCGCCCCCTACGCCTCGGTGCAGCGCCAGGGCGAGCCGCAGCCCACGCTCGGCATCTTCGAAGGCGCCACCGGCACGGTGCTGGATGGATCGGGCAAGCCGATCCTGCAGAACATCACGTTCAAGAAGATGAAGGCCGACGGCACGCACGCCTTCGACACCTCCGGCGGCTGGTATGGACTGACCGACAAATACTGGATGGCCGCGCTCGCCCCCTCGCAGGCCAAGGTGCGCGCCCAGTACCGCGCCACGAACGTGGGCGGGGTCGAGGTGTTCGAGACCAACTACGTCGGTCAGCCCATCGAACTCGCGCCTGGCGCGCAGGCCACCGAGACGCGCCACCTGTTCGCCGGCGCCAAGAAGGACGCCGTGCTCGAGCACTATGAGAAGGCGCTCGGCCTGGCGCACTTTTCCGACGCCATCGACTGGGGGCGGCTGTGGTTCCTCACCCGTCCGATCTTCTGGCTGCTGAGCAAGTTCTCCATCCTCACGGGCTCGGTCGGCATAGCGATCCTGCTGCTGACCATCGTGCGGGTGACGCTGACCTTCCCGCTCTACAACAAGAGCTTCGCCTCCACCGCCGAGATGAAGAAGCTGGCGCCTGAGATCGAGGAGATCAAGAAGCGCTTCCCCGACGACGCGGCCAAGCAGCAGCAGGAGACCATGGCGCTCTACAAGGCGCGCAAGGTCAATCCGCTGGCGGGGTGCGTTCCGGCGCTGATCCCCATCCCGATCTTCCTGGCGCTGTCGAAGGTGTTCACCATCGCCATCGAGCTGCGCCACGCACCATTCGGCTTCGTGCACGACCTCTCGGCGCCCGACCCCACCACCTTCGTCAACCTGTTCGGCCTGCTGCCCTTCGATCCCGCGACCATCCCCACCATCGGCGGCTTCCTGGCCGGCCCGCTGCATATCGGCATCATCGCCATCCTCTACGGCTGCGCTCAATGGCTGGTGCAGGCCATGAGCCCGCAGACGGCCGCGATCGATCCGACCCAGCGCCAGATCTTCCAGCTGATGCCGATCGTCTTCACCTTCTTCATGGCGAGGTTCGCAGCGGGTCTGTTGATCTACTGGACCTGGTCGAGCTTCCTGACGCTCGTGCAGCAGTACGTGATCATGCACCGCCACAAGACCGAGAACCCGATCGACAGCTTCCTGGCCAGGGTGCGCGGCCGCAGCCCCGCCGCGGTCTGACGGCGGGGCGTGGCCTATGCGGCCAGGGCGTCGACCGTCTGCAGCGGCGGTGGGGCCTCGGCATGCAGGGCCGCGGTGATCTCGGCCATGACCGCCACGGCGATCTCGAACGGGGCTTTCCCGCCGAGGTCGAGCCCGATAGGCGCGTGTAGCCGCGCCAACTGCTCGGGCGTGACGCCACGGGCCGAAAGCCGCGCGCGGCGTTCCGGGATGCGCCGCCTAGCGCCCAGGACGCCGACGTAGGCCGCCGACGAGCCCAGGGCCGCGATCAAGGCCGCCTCGTCCACCTCCAGATCGTGGGTGGCCACAGCGACATGGGTCCAGGCGTCGAGCGGCACGGAGTCCAGAGCGCGCTCGGGAGGGCCGCGGTGATAGACGACGCTCGGGGTCGGCGGCGGCGTCTCGGGCCCGCGCGGCCGCACCAGGTGGGTCTCGGCGCCCATGCTCACAGCCAGGGTGGCGATGGCCATCGCCGTGGGATCGCCGCCCACCACCACCAGGCGCGGCTGAGGATCGTAGCGTCGCACCAGCGCCCAGGCGCCGGACGGCGGGCCGCCCTGCGCCGACCGGCAGGCGCGACGCTCCCCGTCGGTGGCCCACAGAGCAGGGATGCGGCGCTTGGAGAGGTCGAGCAGAGTCGCCGCGGCCTCGTCGCCGGGCGGTATGCGCTCGACCAGCACCTCGATGCGCGCGCCGCAGAGCAGGCGGATATCGGGTGGGCCGCCCTCGCCGTAGATCAGCCGGCGCGGCGCCCCGTCGTCCAGGCAGGCTTGGGCATGGAGCAGAATGTCGCCCTCCACACAGCCGCCTGAGAGGAATCCGCACAGCGCCGCTTCGGAAACTAGCATCTGCGCGCCCGGCGGCCGCGGCGCGCCGCCGACGGCGGCTCGTAAAGTCGCGAGGGCGGCGGGCCGGCCGGCGGCCAGCGTCTTCGCCAATGCTGGGCGGATGTCGTCGGCGAGGCCGAAGGCCGGCCAATCGGGAAGCTGCAGGCTCACCCGGCGGGAGCGCGGCCGCCGCCGCCGGGTTCCCCGCGCCTTAAGAGAGGGGCGAGGCGGGCCGGCCTGCGAGGAGGTCGCGAATCTCGCGCAGGAGGCCTTCGGAGGGGCTGGGCGCCGGCGGCTCGGACGGCGCGACCGCCTCTTCCCGCTTCAGCATGTTGACGGCCTTCACCAGCAGGAAAATGACGACGGCCACGATCAGGAACTGGATGAGCGTGTTCAGGAAGGCGCCGTAGCTGATCGCGACCTCGGCCTGCTTGGCGGCCGAGTTCGCAGGCTGCAGCACCCACTTCAGTGAGGCGAAGTCCACCCGTCCGGTGGCGAGGCCGATCGGCGGCATGATGACGTCGTTGACAAGGCTCGTGACGATCTTGCCGAAAGCCGCCCCGATGATCACGCCGACGGCCAGGTCGACCACGTTGCCGCGCGCTATGAACGTCCGGAATTCGCCGACCATGGACATGCTTCAAGCCCCCGATGTCGAGGGAACCCTGCAGCAAAGCCCTGCCGCTGGCTAGCGCCCGTTCAGAGCGACGGGGCGGGGAGCGACCGCCTCGTCCTCCGCCTCGATGTTGAGACGGGCGCGCATCTCCTTGCCCGCCTTGAACAGGACGGCGGCCTTCGCCTCAACGGCGACCGCCTCGCCCGTGCGCGGATTGCGGCCGTCGCGCGCCCGGCGATCGCGCACGGAAAAGGCGCCGAAGCCGCGCAGCTCGATGCGGCGGCCATCCTCCAGCGCCTGCGAGAGCGTTTCCACCAGCACGCCCACCACGCGCTCGATGTCGACGCGGATGAGCTGCGGATTCTCGGCCGCCAGCTTCGTGATGAGCTCTGACTTGATCATGACGCACTCGGGCTCCGCGCGCCGATCGCCCCGTCGGCGCCAAGCACGTTAACATGTGATATAGTCGCGCCGACCGGGCAAGCCCGCTCACGGGCTCTGCGACATCGCGCACCACTGCGAAAAAAACCCCCGCACGGATGCATCCGTGCGGGGGTTTTTCTATTCGAGCGCCGATGACGCGGGGGCTCAGTCCCCGCCCTTGGCCTTCTCGCGCAGTGCGGCTCCCAAGATGTCGCCCAGCGCAGCCCCGGAGTCGGAGGAACCGAACTTGTCCATCGCCTCCTTGTCCTCGGCCAGCTGCAGCGCCTTGACCGACAGCGACACCCGGCGCGTGGCCTTGTCGATGTTGGTGATCATCGCGTCGATCCGGTCACCCACGCCGTAGCGCTCGGGATTCTGGTCCTGGCGATCGCGCGAGAGGTCGGTCTTGCGGATGAAGGCGCTCATCTTGGCGTCGTCGTCGCCGAAGGTGACCTCCAGGCCGCCCGAGGTGACCTCCCCGACGGTGGCCGTCACGGTCTGGCCGCGGCGGTAGGTGTCGTCGCCCACCGGGTCGCCGCCCACCTGTTTGATGCCGAGCGAGATGCGCTCCTTCTCCACATCCACATCTAGCACCTTGGCCTTGACCAGGTCGCCCTTGTGGTACTTGGCCAACGCCTCTTCGCCAGGCGCCTGCCAGTCGATGTCCGACAGGTGGACCATGCCGTCGATGTCGCCGTCCAGCCCGATGAACAGGCCGAACTCGGTGGAGTTCTTGACCTCGCCCTCGACGGTGGAGCCGACCGGGTTGGCGGCCACAAAGGCTTCCCACGGATTGCCCTGCGCCTGCTTGAGGCCGAGCGACACGCGGCGCTTGGCGGCGTCCACGTCCAGCACGATCACATCGACTTCCTGGGAGGTGGAGACGATCTTGCCGGGATGAACGTTCTTCTTGGTCCAGCTCATCTCGGAAACGTGCACCAGGCCCTCGACCCCGGCTTCCAGCTCCACGAAGGCGCCGTAGTCGGTGATGTTGGTGATGCGGCCGGTGAACTTGGCGCCGGCCGGGTACTTGGCCTCCACGTCGTCCCACGGGTCGGCCAGGAGCTGCTTCATGCCCAGCGAGATGCGCTGGGTGTCGGGGTTGATCTTGACGATCTGCACCTTCACCGTATCGCCCACCGCCAGCACCTGGCTCGGGTGGTTGACGCGCTTCCAGCTCATGTCGGTGACGTGCAGCAGGCCGTCGATGCCGCCCAGGTCCACGAACGCGCCGTAGTCGGTGATGTTCTTGACCACGCCTTCGCGCACCTCGCCCTCGTGCAGCTGGCCGACGAGTTCGGTGCGCTGCTCGGCGCGGGCCTCTTCGAGGATGGCGCGGCGCGAGACGACGATGTTGCCGCGCGGCCGGTCCATCTTGAGGATGGCGAAGGGCTGCTCCTTGCCCATCAGCGGGCCCACGTCGCGCACGGGGCGGATATCGACCTGCGAGCCGGGCAGGAAGGCCGAGGCGCCGCCGAGATCGACGGTGAAGCCGCCCTTCACGCGGCCGACGATGGCGCCGTTCACAGGCTGGCCCTCGGCGAACACGACCTCGAGGCGCGTCCACGCCTCTTCGCGCTTGGCCTTTTCGCGGCTGATGACCGCCTCGCCCAGCGCGTTCTCAACACGCTCCAGGAACACCTCGACGGTGTCGCCCTTCTTGGGCGCGACCGACCCCTCGCCGTCCAGGAACTCGCGGACGGGCACGCGACCTTCGGTCTTGAGACCGACGTCGACGATGATGAAATCCTTCTCGACACCGGTGACAAGGCCCTGGACTACGGTGCCTTCGCTAAGATCGCGGCCGCCCAAGGCTTCTTCCAGCAGCGCGGCGAAATCGTCGCGCGAGGGCTGCATGCTGGTCATGCTCATGTCGTCAGCCAAACAGGTATCTCCGAACGGTGCGGGCCACCGGCTCCACTCGGGAGCACGACGACCGCGGGGTTAAGGGTTGAAGCCGAGCGCTCGCACGCGCGAATACGCATGAAGCGGAAAGTGGAGTTTGAGGTCCCGTGGATATCGTCCGGAGCGGCGCGGGTGGATTTGCGCACCGGGTGAGCGGCGGCTACGCGACATCTCGGCGATGCGACGGGCCGCATCGGCTTGTGCTTACATAGCGGAAAACCGCCTGCGCGGCAAGGCGAAGCGTCAGCCCCGCGCGTTGCGCCAGCGGGCGTGGGCCTCAGCTACGATGCGGCGCGCCGCCTCGGCCGCCTGCGCGATGTCGAGCTCGGTCGTGTCGAGCCTGGCCGCGTCGCTCGCTTGCGCCATGGGCGCTGCGGCGCGCGAGGCGTCGCGCGCGTCGCGGCGCGCCAGCGCATCCACCATGGCGGAGAGCGGGCGCACATCGCCCTTGGCCTGCACTTGCAGCCAGCGGCGGCGCGCCCGCACATCCAGCGCCGCGTCGATGAACAGCTTGGCGCCCGCCTCCGGCGCGATCACCGTGCCGATGTCGCGCCCGTCCAGCACCGCGCCCCCCGCCTGCTCGGCGAAACGGCGTTGCAGCTGGTAGAGGGCGTCGCGCACGCCGGGATGGGCGGCCGCCTGGCTGGCGGCCTCGCCCGCCGGCCCGGTCTGAAGGTGCGGATTGTCGAGGGCCGAGGTGTCCAGTGTGCGGGCCGCGGCCTCGGCCGCTTCGGCGTCGGACGGGTCGCCTCCCGCCGCCAGCACAGCGCACCCCACGCCGCGATAAAGCAGGCCCGTATCCAGGTGAGGCAGACCGTAGTCGGCGGCCAACATGGCGGCCAGCGTGCCCTTGCCCGAGGCCGCCGCCCCGTCGACCGCGATGACGAAATCCATGCCGGCCGCTCTAGGCGGCCCGCGCCGCGCCGACAAGCGCACGGAGGCGGCGGCGCTCAGCGGCGGCGGGGCAGCTCCCACTCACGCCAGGGCTCGAAGCTCGATCCCGTCCAGCCCTGCGCCGTCACCCTCACACAGCCGTCGTCGACGTCCAGCACGTTGAAGCCCGGCGGCGCGCCCCGCACGCGGCGTGACAGGGTGGAGGCCCCCACGGCGTAGGTGAGGCGGTCGGCGTAAGGCGTCGCGATGGCGAAGGGCACGTGCACGTGGCCGGTGAGGATCAGGTCGACGCCGCCTTCCGAGAGCAGGTCGGCCGCCAGCGCGCCGCGATGCACGCCCCCCGTCACGGGCGATCCGGGCAGGTCGATCAGCGGGTGGTGGCAGCCGATCACGCGCAGCGCTCCCGCGGGCCCGTCGGCGAGCGCCGCAGCCGCCTCGCGGCAACGCTCCAGGTTGATCGCGCCCTTCGACCAGTCTGGGCGCGGCTGAGCGCCGCGGGAGGTGTTGATCATCTCCACGCGTAGGTCGGCCGAGGCGAAGCTCCCGCCATAGGGCTCCCCGATCCACCGGCGGTAGCGGTTGAACGGCTGCAGCCAGCGCAGCAGCAGGTTCCAGTAGGGCGTGTCGTGGTTGCCCGGCGTGCACAGCCAGGGCCTGGGCAGGCGGTCGATCCAGGCCGCGGCGGTTTCGAACTCACGCGGCAGGCCGTTCAGCGTCACGTCGCCGGTGACGAGGGTGAGCTCGGGCGCGAGGTCGCGGCAGAGCGCGGTGGCCGCCTCCGCCGCCTCGGCGCACTCGCCGCCGAAATGGACGTCGCTGAGCTGGACGAACCTCATGCGCCCTCGCTCGATCCTGCGCCGGCCTCTTCGTGAGCGCCCGCCGGCACATAGGCGCGAAACGCCTTCGGCAGGTAGCGGAAGCTGACCTCGGGCGGCAGCCGGTGCGGCTCGCCGTCGAGCACAAGAGGGATGTGACCGTGGGCCCAGGCGCGCCCCGCCTGGCAAGCGGTCGTGGTCACCGAGGGGTCGGCGCGCCAACCGCCGGGGAGGAGCGCGTTCGCGCCGAGCCGGAACACTTCGGCCGCCCCCTTTGGATCGAGCGCATTGGCCTCGAGCGCGTCGGGCGCCACGCCGCTGTGCGACATCAGCGGGCACATCAAAGTCAGCGCCTCCACCCGCCACCGATCCCCGCCGTCCAGCGCGAAACGCAGGCGCCCTGCGAAGGCGCGCCGCAGCGCCCGCTCCGCCCGCAGCCAGGCGATGCGCATGCGCCCGGCCCTCAGCGCCTCACGCGCCGACGCCCAGAGCGCCGGGGCGCCGAGGATGGCGGCGACGAAGAAGACCCGCCCGTCGACCTCGCCCCCGGAGACGTCACGCACCTCGCCATTCGCCAAAATGTCCTCGAGCGCCGTGCGCCAGGGCTTTGGGCCGTAGAGGGCGTGCGGCAGCATGTTCATGGTGCCCCCGGCCAGCGGCGCGAGCAGGGGGCCATCGGGACCGCAGACCTGGCCGGCGAAGCGCGCCGTCCCGTCGCCGGCGACCAGCACCAGAAGGTCGGGCCCAGCGTCCACCGCTGCGTGCACGGCGCGCTCTACCCCCTCGGGATCGACCGCGGCGACATGCGCGTCGAGCCCATGATGGGCGAAGGCGCGTTCCAAGACGGCGTCGGCGTCACTCCCGGCGCTGCCCGACGCTCGGTTGACGACAGCACGCACGCGTCGCACCACCACGCGTTCGCCACCCGGCGGCGCTGTGGCCGGCGGAGCTGGGGGCGGCTCGCTCATGGCGCGCCAACGGGCCACCGCGGCGACGGTTCCGGCCTCTCGCGCGCAGTCTCGGCTTGACGGACCCGCGGGAAGACTGATCCTGGCGACTTCAACCGTCGCGTGGACTGGCGGGGGAGGACGTGCATGTGGGCGCGGGGAGCGGTGCTGGCGATGACGGCGGCTTGCGCCCTCGTCTCGGGATGCGCCATGCGGCGGATCGATGTGCCGCTTCCGCGCTTGGACGACGGTCCGGAAGCCGCCTACAACGGTGTCTGCCATGGCGCGGCCTGCAAACCAGGCTATAATGCGTCACACTACCAGTATTTCGACGAGCGGCGGCGGCGATATTACTACTTCGACCTGCAGAAGAAGCAGTACTTCTGGGCTAACGGGGAACCCAAGACGTGATCACACGCACTTCCATCATCGCCGGCGCGGGCGCGTCTGGGCTTATACTGGCGATGCTGGGCGGGTGCGCCGACATGGGGCGCGGCGCGGCGCCACCACCTCCAAGCTCCGCCTTGGCCGCGGCGCGCTGCGCTGACTTGGCCTTCCCGGTCTACTTCCAGGACGCCTCGGACCAGCTCACCCCGTCGGCTCGCCAAGTGCTGGCGAGTGCGGTGGCGCGGGTGCGCGGCTGCACCCTGCGTTCGGGCGAGATCGTGGGGCTGGCCGCGGCGGGGCCGGCGGTCTCAGCCGACACGCTGTCGCAGCGGCGCGCCGTGAGGGTCGCCGAAGCGCTGTCCGCCGCCGGCGTGCCGGGGCCTGCGCTCCAGATCAAGGCGGCGGGAGACGAAGGCTCGGTCAGCGCTGCTGGCCGCGCCGCGCCCATGCATCACGCGGCCCAGGTGTTCCTGCACTTCGCAGGAAGCTGAGCCGGAACGGCGGCCCTGCGCCGCACGTTGTGGCGACCACTGGGCGCGTTCAACTCGCCTGAGTTCCACGGAGCCGCCGTTCAGTGACCGAGCCGTCGCCCACCTCCCGACCCGACCCCACCGCCGCCCCCGGCGCGACGGACGCCGCAGGCGACGCCGTGCAGTTGAGCGGCGTGCGTGCTGCGCAGGGCCGCACTGGGCGCTCGGCCTTCATCGTGCTGATCGTCTCGGTGGCTCTGGTGGTAGTGGCCCTGTTCGGCATCTGGGCCTTGCATGCGCCGAAGCTCGCCCAGGGTGGCACGTCCGGAGGCGCGTCAGGCGCAGGAGCGCAGGGGCGCAGGTTCGACACGCCGTCCCCTTCGCCCAAACAGTCGCCGGCCGGCACGCCATCGACCGAGCCGGCGTCTCCTCAGCAGCCCGGTCGCACCTGATAGACGTTTGAGGCGCTCGCCGTCACATCACTGAGCGCCCGCGGAAGGCGCGGATCACGAAGCTGACGACGAGCAACACGAGGAAGATCAGGAACAGGATTTTGGCCGCGGTCCCGGCCAGCCCGGCCAGCGCGACGAAACCCATGTAGTAGGCCACTACGGCCAGGATCGCGAAGACGATCGCCCAACCCAACATCCGGCACTCTCCTCAGCTGCGATGACGTCTTTCAGCGAACGTCGCGCAAGCTCGGCCGTTCCGCAGGAACAGGGGCGTCGGATCGACGCTTAGGCAGGGAAGCGGGTCGCTGGGACCTGCATTTTTACCTGGAAAGCATTCCATGAAGCTCGTCATTCCTGCGCTTGCGGTCGCTGCCGCGGCCTTCGCCGCTTCGGCCAATGCGCAACCTGCGCCCGACTTCGTCCGCACCGCCGCCGCCTCCGACAAGTTCGAGATCACCGAGGCCAAGATCGCCGAAACGCGCACTCGCAATCCGCGCGTGCGCCACGCCGCCGAAATGATGGTGCGCGACCACACTAAGTCGACCAGCATGATCAAGGCCGCAGTGCGCCACAGCATGGGGCATGATCCCGCGCCGCCGGTGCTGAGCCCCGAGCAGACGAAGATGGTGGCTGATTTGCGCGCCTCGCCCGCCCGCCAATTCGACCGCACCTACGTCGACCAGCAGGTGCCCGCCCACCAGCAGGCGCTGGAACTGATGCATGGTTATGCCGATCACGGCGACAATGCCGCGCTCAAGACCACGGCGGCGCAGATCGTGCCGGTGGTGCAGCAGCACCTCGACATGTGGAAGGACCTGCAGACGCACATGCGTTGAGCCGAAGCGCCTGGGCCCCGCGCGATCCTGCGATCGCAGCGCGGGCCTTTGCCGCGCCGGAGCCGCGGCGTATTCCGCCGGCCATGACCGACTACGCCTTCGCTCCGCCTCCCGTGGTGTCTGCACCGGTCGCCGGGGAAGACCTCAGGTTCGCGGTGCGGCGCATCTTCTGCGTCGGCCGCAACTATGGCGCGCACGTGAAGGAGATGGGCGGCGACGCCAAGGACCAGCCGCCGATCTTCTTCACCAAGCCGGCCGACGCCCTCGTCACTGACGGCGCTGCCGTGCCCTACCCTCTCGCCACACGCGACCTTCACCACGAGATCGAGCTCGTCATCGCACTCCGGTCGGGCGGGTTCGACGTGACGCCGGCGGCGGCGTTGGACTGGGTGTTCGGCTACGCCGCGGGCGTCGACCTCACCCGGCGCGACCTGCAGGGGTTGGCGAAGAAGGCCGTTCAGCCGTGGGACGCCGCCAAGGCTTTCGACCACTCGGCCCCGATCTCCGCCATCCGCCGCATGGAGGGCGCCGCGCCGCCCGAAGGCGCACGCATCCACGTGGCGGTCGACGGCGAGGTGCGCCAGGACGCGTCGTTGGCTGACATGATCTGGAGCGCGCCCGAAATCATCGCCGAGGCCTCCAGGCTCTGGGAGCTGAAGGCGGGCGACCTGATCTTCACCGGCACGCCGGAGGGCGTCGGGCCCGTCATCAGGGGCCAGCGGGTCGAAGGCGGAGTCGAGGGTGTCGGCGTGGTCGCCTTCTCCGTGGAGTGAAGACAATGTCCGAGACGGTTCTGAACGGCTACTGGCGCTCCAGCCCCAGCTGGCGAGTGCGCATCGCGCTAGCCTGGAAGGGCGTCGCCTTCACGGTTGCGCCGGTGAACATCCTCAAGGGCGAGCAGGCGGAGCCTGCCTATCTGGCGCGCAATCCGCAGGGCCGCGTGCCGCTCCTGCAGATCGACGGGCTGAGCCTGGTGCAGGCTCCCGCAATCCTCGAATACCTGGACGAGACCCGCCCGCAACCGCCGCTGCTGCCCGCCGACCACGAGGGCCGCGCCCGCGTACGCGCCATGTGCGCCCTGATCGCCACCGATGTCGCCCCGCTGCAGAACCTCAATGTCGCGCGCCGCCTGAAGGCGCAGTTCGGCGCCGACGATGCGGCCGTCGCCGACTGGTGCCGCAGCTACATCGACGCAGGCCTGGGCGAGCTGGAGCGGCAAGCGGGTCTCTACGCCGGCGCGTATCTCTACGGCGACGCCTTCTCCCTGGCCGACATCCACCTCGTCCCGCAGATGATCGCCGCCCGGCGCTTCGGCGCCTCCGTGGGGCCGCGGCTGCTGAGGATCGAGGCGCGCTGCCTCGAACTTCCCGCCGTGTTCGACACCCGGCCGGAAGCGCAGCCGGATGCGCCGGCCGCCTAAAGGGCGAGTTCGGGCGCCGCGGCGCCGGCGTAGGCGCGCTCGGGGAGGTGGCAGGTGAAGGTGGCACCGGCGCCGGGCTCGCTCTCCAGCGCCACCCAACCGCCGTGCAGCTCGGTCAACGCTTTGACCAGGGCCAGCGCCAAGCCCGGGCCGCCCCGGTCGCGGCCGACGAAACGGTCGAAGATGTGGGCCTGCACGTGGAAGGGAATGCCGCGGCCGCTGTCGCGCACGCGAACCTGCACCTCCCCGAAGGCGCGGCGCGCATCCAGCGTCACCTCACCGGCCGGAGGCGTGGAACGCAGCGCATTGCCGACGAGGTGATCGAGCACCTGCGACAGCCGCTTGGCGTCGGCGCGGATCACGCCGGGGTCGGGATCGACGTTGACGACGACCGCCACGCCCGCCGCCTCCGCGGCGCGCTCGTTGCGGTCGGCCGCGTCGTGCAGCAGGCGCGCCACGCTGACGTCGCCGAGCGAGAGCGCCATCTCGCCGGCGTCGATCTGCGCCATGTCCAGCACGTCGTCGATGGAGCGCGCCAGCTGTGCGGCGGCCTGCCGAACGGACGCCACGTGGCCGCGGGACCGCTCCGGCAGCGCCTCGCCCATGTGGTCGAGCAGCTCGGAGTAGCCGATGATCGTCGTCAGGGGCGTGCGCAGCTCGTACGACACGTTGCCCACGAAGTCGCGCTTCAGCCGCTGCGCCTCGGCCAGGGCCCCCTCGCGGTCGACCAGCGCCTGCTCGAGTTCGCGCGTGGCGGTCACGTCGTCGAAGGCGATCAGGGTGGCGCCGTCGGGCAGCGGCCGGGTCTGGAACACCACCGTGCGCCGGTCGGAGGTGCGGATCTCGCCAGCCACGGGCGCGCGGGCCTGCGGGTCGGGGTCGGCCACGCGCGCCTTGAGCTCGCGCCAGAAGCCGCGGTCATGCACCAGCGGCAGGCACAGCTCGACGATGCCGTCGAAGTCGCCGGCGTCGACCAGCGCCTGCTGGCCTATGTTCCAGAAACGCTCGAAGGCGTCGTTGTGCAGGCGCAGGCGCCCGTCGGAGCCGAACACCGCCACCGCGTCGTTCAGCTTGTCGAGCGTGGCCTGCTGCACGAGCACGAGGCCGTTGTACTGGGCGCGAAGGCGCAGTTCGCCGGTGATGTCGCTGAACAGCAGCAGCAGGCCGCCGAAGGGGTGCGGCTGGCGCACCACGCGCAGGGTGCGCCCGTCAGGCAGGCTCCAAAGCTCGTCGGGGGCGGGCTCCAGCGCCTCGTAGAAGCCGAGCTCGCGCTCGCGCCAGCCCCTGTAATCGGCGCTCTCGGGCAGGCGGCGGCGCTGGCGCAGGCGGTCGAGCACCTCGCCGTGCGCCGGGCTCTCGGCCAGCCAGGCGGGCTCCAGCGCCCAGAGTTCGGCGAAGGCGGTGTTGTGGAAGGCGAGCCGCTTGTCGGGGGCGAAGATGGCCACCGCGTCGGCCAGGCGGTTCAGCGTGTCGTCGTGGCTGGCCACATGGCGCTTGAGCGCCTCGCCCGTCTCCTCCGCCTCGGTGACGTCAAGCGCCCAGGCGGCGGCGCCGCCGCCCTCCAACGGCTGCGCGGTGGCCTGGAAGGCCCGGCGGCGGCCCGCCAGCGCCACCCAGCGCAGCGCCTCGCGCCGCTCGCCTTTCGCCGCGGCTTCCTCGGCCACCTGGGCGAGCGATTTGTCGAAGGCGAGGTCGCGCGCGACGGCTTCGGCCACGGAGGCCGCCTCCGCCCCTTTGAGCCACGCGCGATTGGCCCAGACGAGCCGCCCTTCGCCATCCACCAGCCAGGAGGGCTGATCCTGCGCATCGGCCGCCGCCGCGAACCGCGCCGCGCTGGGCAAGCCCTCGCCAGCGTGGACCGAAAGGCGCAACCAAGCCAAAGCGCCCGAGGCGCGGCCCTGCACTTCCACCACCGCCTCGCCGTCCGCACCGGCGACCTCGAAGTCGCAGGGCGCACCCGAGGCCACCAGCGCGTCGAGCTGGCGCGCGTGGCCGGGGTCCGACCGCCGCAGCGCGGCGTAGACGGCGCCGGCCCCGTCGGCCTCGCCGAGGCCGAGGGCGCGGGCGCACGGCGACAGGCTGTCCAGGCCCGAGGCGAGCTGCGCTCCCGTACGATCGACGGTGAAGACCGTGCTGTCGAAGGCCTCTGCGGAAGTGTCGGGCTCGCGGCCGGTGGGGGCGCGCTCGAGCTCGTCCTCCAGCTCGGCGATGCGCCTGCCGGCCGCGCGGCGCTGGCCCAGCGCCCACAGCCCGGCCGCCAGCGCGAGGCTGACGGCCCCCGCATCGGCGACCATGCCAGGATCGAAGGCCATGCGCTTCGCTCTCCCCTCACGCCGCCCAGCGGCGACGATTCGCGAGCATAGCGGATTTGCGGCGGGCGGGCCCTGCGCCCCACCTCGTGGTATATCGCCGCCATGACAGACGCCGCCGTCCAGCGGATGATCGCCGACGAGTTCCTCACCTGACGCCTTGACCGGGAGGGAACCTGGGAGCTGGTCGACGCCGCGCCGGTGCTAAAGTTCGACAATGACCGCGAGTTGATGGCCGGCGGCAGGCGCAATCACGCCTACGTCGCCGCAAGCCTGCTGTTCGCCCTCGAGCGCAGGTTGAGGGGCGGTCCTTGCAAGCCTGTCGCCAGCGATCTGGCCGTGAGGATGGTGCGGGAAATGTGCGCCAGCCCGACGTGACCGTGGAACGTGGCCGTGGTGCGGGAGGAGATCTCGAGGCGACCGAGCCCAAGGCGCTCTTCCAGGTGCTTTCACCTTCGACCCGCCGGTTCGACCTCGTGCCCGAAGCCGACGAATATCAGCAGATCGAGAGCCTGGCGCATTTCGTCATGCTGGAACCCGATCGCCCGGAGGCGATCATCTGGTCGCGCGCGGAAGGCCAGGCATGCTTGGCGACCCGGCTCGTTGGAGCGGAGGCCGAGCTCGACCTCGGCGTGGCCTTGCCGCTCGCGGAACTCAATGAAGACGTGGAGATCAGCGCGGGTCAGCCGCCCTCTTCGCCTCGATGGCGTCCCACATCAGGGCGCAGGCGTCGACGCCGGTGAAGCGCTTGAGCTGCTGGGCGCCGGTGGGCGAGGTGACGTTGATCTCGGTCAGATAGTCGCCGATCACGTCGACGCCCACGAAGACGAGGCCGCGGCGCTTCAGCTCCGGGCCGATGATGGCGCACAGCGCGCGGTCGCGAGCCGTGAGCTCGACGGCTTCCGCCCGCCCGCCGACGTGCAGGTTGGAGCGCACCGCGCCCGCCTTCGGGATACGGTTGATCGCGCCCACCGGCTCGCCGTCGACGATGAGGATGCGCTTGTCGCCCTTGGAGACGGCGGGGATGAACGTCTGCACGATGAGCGGCTCGCGCGAGGCGGCGAAGAACAGTTCGAGCAGGCTGTCGAGGTTCGGGTCGTCAGCCTTGAGTCGGAAGACGCCCGACCCACCCGCGCCGTAGAGCGGCTTGACGATCACGTCGCCCTCGCGCGCCCGGAAGGCCGCGATCTCGTCCGGGTCGCGGGTGATCAGCGTGGGCGGCTGCACGCCCGGGAAGGTGGTGACGAACAGCTTCTCCGGAGCGTTCCTCACTTCCCGCGGGTCGTTCACCACCAGCGTGCGTGGGTGAACGACCTCCAACATGTGGGTGGAGGTGATGTAGGCCATGTCGAACGGCGGGTCCTGGCGCAGCAGCACCACGTCGACCTCGCCCAGATCGAGCGTCTCGGCGTCGCCCTCGCGAGCGTGGGCGCCCTGGTCGGAGGTGAGGGCGTGGAGCGCGCGGGCGCGGCAGCGCAGGCCGCCCTCCTCCAGCGCCAGGCTGTCGGGGTGATAGGTCCACACTTGGTGGCCGCGCTCCAGCGCGTCGGCGGCCATCAGCACGGACGTGTCGGCCGACACGTCCACCTGGCCGATGGGGTCCATCTGAATCGCGACCTGCAGGGCCATGACGCGCTCTCCTAGTTCAGTCGCAACCGCACGCGCTCGCGGGCCACGCGCGCGGCCAGCGCCGCGCCGCCGTCGAGCGTCTGCGCCTTGGACAGGGCTTCGAGCGCGCCCGCAAGGCGCCCCTGCGCTTCGCGCGCCGCGGCCACGTCGATCCACGGGTGGTGGTCGGCGGGATGGAGCAGGGCGCGGCGCAGCGCCGAGCGCTCGGCCTGGGCGAAGTCGCCGGAGCGGATGGCGCGGGCGAAGATGTTGTTCTGCAGCCGCAACACCACCTGGCGGTCTGAGATGGGCGCCATCAGGCGCTCCAGGTCGTCGACCACGCCGGGCGTCAGTCCCGCCCGCAAGGCGCGTTTCACGAGGTCGGACGGCATCACCACCTGGCCGCCGGTGAAGGGATCGAGCGCCATGGGCCCGTCACCCGTCTCGATGCGCACCAGGAAGTGGGCGGGGAAGTCCACCCCCGCCGCCTCGATCCCGCAGCGGCGGCAGACCTCCAGGAATAGCACGCCCAGCGCCACCGGCAGGCCGCGGCGGCGCGCGCATACGCTGATCAGGTCGGCGTTCTTCAGGTCGTCGTAGGTGAAGAGGTCGCCCCCGAGGCCGAGCTCGGAGCCCAGCGCCTCGCAGACGGCGTCCTCCGGCGCCAGCACGGCGAGCCGCTCGCCGAGGCGGCGAGCCGCCTCGCTGCACAGGGCGCGCGCCTCGGCGGGATCGCGGTCGGGGATCTCGTGCAGGGCGCAGGCGAGCGCCGCGTCGAACAGGGGAAACGCCTCGTCGGGGGCGGCGCCGGCGGCGTCCAAGGCGGCTTCCGCCTCGGCGCGGGTCACGGCGCGGCGTCCTTGAGCTCCAGGGCGCGGCGGTAGAGTTCGCGCCGTGAGCGACCGAGGGCGCGCGCCACCTCGCCGGCCGCCTCCGCCGGGCCGGCGCGCGTCAGGGCCTCGGCGAGCGCCCGGTCGACGTCGAGGGCGCTGGCGGCCCGCTCCTCACCCGGAGCCACCAGCACCACGATCTCGCCCTTGGGGGCGTCGAAGGCGGGATCGGCGGCGAGCGCGTCGAGAGAGCCGCGGTACAGCGTCTCGTGCAGCTTGGTGAGCTCGCGCGCCACCACCGCCTCGCGCGGACCGAACACCGCGGCCATGTCGGCCAGGCAATCCGCCAGGCGCGGCCCGCTCTCGTAGAAGACAAGCGTGGCGGGTGTGGCGACCAGCGCCTCGAAGGCTGCGCGACGACCGGCGGTCTTAGGCGGCGGGAAGCCGGCGAAGAGGAAACGATCGGTCGGCAAGCCCGCGGCCGCCAGCGCGGCCAGCACGGCGCTTGCGCCGGGGATGGGAAACACCCGCGCGCCGGAGGCCGCGGCCTCGCGCACCAGCCGATAGCCCGGGTCGGAGACGAGCGGCGTGCCGGCGTCGGTGGTCAGCGCCACCCGCGCGCCCTGCGCCAGCCGCGCCAGGACCCGCGGCCGCACCTCGGCGCCGACGTGGTCGTCATAGCGTTCCACCTTGGCGGAGAGGCCGTAGGCCGACAGCAGGCGCGCGGCGCTGCGCGTATCCTCGGCAAGCACCAGGTCGCAGGCGGCCAGCACGTCGATGGCGCGCAGGGTGATGTCGCGCAGGTTCCCGATGGGAGTGGAGACCACGTAGAGCCCCGGCTCCAGCGGCTTGGACAGGTCGGGCGCCGTGACGCTCATGCTCCGACGCTGCGCGCTCGCCGACGCGCGCTCAAGCGGGGCTGGAGGCCAGCGCCTCGGCGTCGATGGGGGCCGCCGCCTTTCGCGCCCGCCGGTCGACCGCCGAGAGCCACAGCACGAGCAGCAGGGCGGGCCCGCCCACCGCCGCGGCGTAGACGAAGTAGGCGGCGTAGGCGTGGGTCAGGTCGCCGCCCGCGCGAGCGAGGTCCTTCACCCAGCTGCCGGAGAAGCCCTTGAGGATCTTGCCGGTGAAGTTCAACGCCGAGGTGAGGAGGGCGTACTGGGTCGCGGTGTAGCCCAGGCTTGTCAGCGTCGAGATGTAGGCGATCAGCACCACCCCGGCGAAGCTCATCGAGAAGTCGTCGAAGGCCATGATCATGCCGAACACCCGCGTGTCCGGTCCCGTGGCCGCCAGGATGGCGAAGGCCGCCACCGCCAGGGGCTGCAGCACGCCGCCGACGAGAAGCGCCGCGAAGCGTCCGAAACGCGCCGCCACCGCGCCTCCCGCCGCGATGCCGAGCATGGAGGCGGGGATGCCGATGGCCAGCCGCACCGTCGCCACCAGCGGCTTCTGCAGCCCGACCTGGCCGTAGAACGGGTTGATCACCGGGCCGCGCAGGTAGTCGCACAAGTGATAGGTGGTCACCACCGCCAGCACCAGGAACGCCACCCATCCCAGCTTGCGGAAGAACTGTGCGAAGGGCTGCACCACCGCATCCAGCGCCCGGCGCGGGTCGAAGCGGTGGCGCGCGCGGGTGGCCATCTGCACCGCCGTGCGCAACGGCTCCTTGGCCAGCACCGCCGCGACCATGCCCACCGGCACGAGGGCGGCGAACACCGCATAGCTCTTCGGCCATCCGATCGCCTGCGCCATGTAGAGGATCACCGAGGCGGTCAGAATTATCGCCACGCGGTAGGCCAGCGAGTAGGCGCTGGTCAGGATGTCGAGCTCGGCCTCGCTCTCGGCCGACTCGATGCGCCAGGCGTCCACGGCGCAGTCCTGCAGCGCCTCGCCGGACGAGGCGAGCACCGCGAAGGCCACGCAGGCCGCCAGCCGATGCGCCGGGTCGTTCAGCGCCATGCCGGCCAGCCCGCACAGCACCATGACCTGCGCGAACAGCATCCAGCCGCGGCGGCGCCCTAGCCGGCCAAGCCACGGCAGGCGAACGTTGTCGGCGATGGCTCCGAACACGAACTTCAGAGATAGGCTCAACCCTACCCAGGAGGCGAAGCCCACCACCGCCAAGTCGACGTGGGCGTCGCCCAGCCAATAGTTGAAGGTGTTGCCGATCAGCATGAACGGCAGGCCCGACGAGAAGCCGAGCGCCGCCATCACCGCCACCTTTGGTTTGCGCAGCGCGCTTATCACCTCGCCCAGCGAGCGCTTGCGCCGCCGCGGGGCGGGCGCGCCGGGATCGGCGGCGACGGACGGAGCAGCGGCTGTCATCCCGCGGGAGCCTGCCGGGCGTCGCACCGCGCCACAAGCGGGCGCAAGCGCGCGGGCCTCGCTTGCCGCCTTCCCCCTCCCCGACTACATCGCCGCGCATGGCGCTTCGACGCATCCTCGACGTGGCCGACGACATGGCGGCGCTGAAGTCGGTCTCAACGCCGGTGGGCGAGATCACCGACGAGGTGCGCGGCCTCGTCGCCGACATGCTGGAGACCATGTACGATGCGCCCGGCATAGGCCTGGCCGCCATCCAGATCGGCGTGCCCCGGCGTGTCATCGTCATGGACCTGTCGAAGGAGGACGAGGCCAAGGCCCCGCAGGTCTTCGTCGACCCGCAGATCACCTGGAGCTCCGAGGAGCGGGCCGTCTACGAGGAGGGCTGCCTCTCCATACCCGAGGTGTTCGACGAGGTGGAGCGTCCCGCCCGCGTGCGCCTGACCTACACCACGCTGGAGGGCGAGCGCGCCGAGGAGGAGGCGGACGGTCTCTACGCCACCTGCATCCAGCACGAGATCGACCACTGCGACGGCGTGCTGTTCACCGACTACCTGTCGCGGCTCAAGCGCGACCGGGCGGTCAGCAAGGTGCGCAAGGCCAAGCGCGCCGCCGCCTGACCGGCGCCGCCGCGGCGCGGCCGCCGCCCGACCCGCGCCGTGCGCGACTGGCGCGGATGCGGGCGCTGGCGACGGGGCTGCTCGTGGCCATGGCCGCCCTGTTCGTGGCGACGAGCCTCCTCGCCCTCCGCTGGCCGGCGCTGGGTCCCGCGCTCGGCTACGTCCGCGCCTTCGCCGAGGCCGCCATGGTGGGCGCCTGCGCCGACTGGTTCGCCGTCACCGCGCTGTTCCGCCGCCCGCTCGGCCTGCCCATCCCCCACACCGCCATCATCCCGCGCGCCAAGGACCGCATCGGCGCGGCGCTGGGGCGCTTCATCGTCGACAACTTCCTCAGCCCCCGCGGCCTCGACGCCAAGCTGACCAAGCTGGAGCTCGCCGCCTGGGGCGGCCGCTGGCTGCGCCGCCCCGATCGGACGGACGCGGTGGCCGAGCGGCTGGTGGCGATGGCCCCCGGCCTCGCCCGCGGCCTCCCCGGCGGGACGCTCGAGGAGCTGGTCGGCGCCGCCGCGCTGGCCGCCGCCCGCGCCACCCCGGCCGCGCCCACCGCCTCGGCGCTCCTCGCCGCGGTGTGGAACGAGGGTCGCTCCCAGCCCCTGGTCGAACGCGGCGCAGCGCTCCTGGCCGGCTATCTGGAGGCGCACCAGGACATCATCCTGGAGAAGGTGCAGTCGCAGTCGTGGCGCTGGCTGCCCAACTTCGTGGACCGCGCCATCGCCCGCAAGATCACCGCCGGCCTGCTGCAGCTCCTCACCGACGTACAGGACGCCGAGCACCCGTGGCGCGAGGCGCTCGGAGCCGCGGTGGAGCGATGGATCACGCGCCTCGCCGCCGATCCCGAGCTGCGCGCCCAGGGCGAGATCCTCAAGGCGCGCCTGCTCGACGACCCGCGGCTGCGCACGCACGCCCACAGGCTGTGGCTGGAGGTCGCCGCGCGGCTGGAGGGCGAATGGCGCGGCGGATCGAGCGCCCTCGTCACCCGGCTCTCGGCGCTGCTGCAGGCGTTGGGCGCGTGGCTGGAGGACGATCCCGGCGTGCAGAGCGCCCTCAACGGCGGGGCGCGCATCTTCGTGCGCCGCACGCTGGCCCCGCGCCGTCACGCCATCGGCCGCTATGTGGCCGAGGTGGTCGAGGGCTGGGACGCGCGCGCCATCGTCGAGCGCCTGGAGCTGCAGGTCGGGCCGGACCTGCAGTTCATCCGGGTGAACGGCACGCTGGTCGGCGGCCTGGTCGGGGTCGCCCTCTACATCGCGAGCCGACTCTTCGGGCTCGGCTGAGAGCGCCTCAGCGGGCCAGCGCGCCGGGTGGCGTCTTCACCGCAGGCGGCCGCGCCACCTGATCGGCCGCGAAGGCGCCCAGCTGCAGGCTGGCCAGCGCTCGGTCCATCATCGCCGCACCCTGGGCCTGCGACAGGGTGATGGAGCCGTCGCGCGGACTGGCCGTGTCTCCATAGCTGAAGCGCTCCACCGCATAGCAGGCGCCGTCCACCACCGTGCGCAGGTCGGTGGCGGCGATCTGCTGGCTCATGCCTGCATCCCCGTTGCTCCAGACGCTGAAGCGACGGCCGTCGATCTTGCGGTCGGGCATGTGCGCGCCCGACGGTCCCTTGAGGCCCGCCGTCAGGCAGCCGCGCACCGCGGCCGTCTCCCGGCTGAGGCCCACCTGCAGGTACTCGGTCCTGCGCGTCTGCGCCCCCTCCGGAGCTACGGGCAGCGACAGCCGTACGACCACCCGGCCGGGCGTGGCCGCCGAACCGTCCCACACCAGCCGCCACCCCGGAGACGCCAACGTTCCCACCGCCGCCGCGCCGGTCGAGACCTGCGCGACGGCGGGGCGCAGCAGGTGCACCTGCCCGTCTGCGCTGGCGTACGCCTGCAGCGGCGCGGTGAAGCGGGCGGCCGCCGCCGCCGAGGTGGCCGCCCTCACGGGACGGGGCGCAGGAGCCGCGGTGCGGGTCGTTGCGGCTCGAACCGGCGCTCCATCAGGCGCTCGCGCCCGGACGCAGCCGGCGTCGACCATCAGCAGAGCGGCGGCGAAAAAGGTCGGTATCCCCATGGTCTTGACGGTCTCTCCATCGTCTCAAGCGCCCCAACGCGCGATCCGCGTTGATGGCTTCGCCGACCGACGCCGACGCGCATGCAAGCGCACCCGACCCCGCCGCCCTGCGGAAGCCGCCATGATTGCACCCGTCCGCCGCGTCGACTAAGCCTCCCCGACCAAGCCGACCGCGACACCTGCACTCGTAGCTCAGCTGGATAGAGCGCTGCCCTCCGAAGGCAGAGGTCACAGGTTCGAATCCTGTCGAGTGCGCCAACCCCCGTTGTATTCGTTGAGGTTTTTGGGACCCTTCGTCATCTACCCTAACACCTACCCTAACAACAGCAGCGTTTCCCGACGGTGTGTAGCGAGCACCCACGTACGATCGACGCCGCAACTGAGCGGATTCAGCACCTCCGGCCCAGGTTCCAGCCCGCCCGCTCGCTGGTGACCTACCCTCCTCGGTGCATCATGGTGGCGCCATGAACCGCGTCTACGTCCCTACCTCCGGTCCCAAGGCCTGGCGGCAGTTTCTGGCCAAGCCGGAGCTGCAATGGGCCATGGGCTACTCGGCTCGCACCATGGCCAGCAGCTGGGAGGCCGCTGACGGGCTGCCGAGCGAGATCGCCGCCGTCCTGCAGCCCCTCATGGGAGAGGCCGAGCTCCTGCTCGCGCTTCCCGAGCACAAGACGGCGCTGCCAGGTGGACGCCGCGAGAGCCAGTCGGACGTGTTCGCCTTGCTGCGTACCAAGCTTGGCCTCGTGGCCTTGACGGTCGAGGGCAAGGTGGAGGAGCCGTTCGGACCGACGGTCTCGGAGTGGCTGGAAGGCGCCTCACCGGGGAAGATCCAACGGCTTCAAGCGATCACCGAACTGCTCGGGATCGAAGGTGAGATCGACGGCGCGGTGCGCTACCAGCTCCTGCACCGCACCGCCGCGGCGGTGATCGAAGCCGAGCGCTTCTCGGCAAGCGCTGCGGCCATGGTCGTCCACAGCTTTTCGCCGGATCGACGCTGGCTCGCCGACTACCAGCGATTCGCTCGGCTGGTCGGTGTCGTTGGTGAGGTCGGTGTCATCGAGCAGGTGCGGCCCTCCGATCGTAGCCCGCTGTTCGTCGGGTGGGCCTGCGGCGACGAACGCTTTCTGGCGGCCTGAGTGCGAGCCAAGCGGCTCCGAGGCGAGGGAAAGAACAAACGCCCCCGCCGAGGTCGCCCCCATCATTTGCGCTCCCAGCACGACTTGGTGATTCGCTTGTGATCGGCCCTAATCTGAGCTCTCTCGACGCTGCAGGCTGTCCGTGCACTCTGCGTCGCGGCTCGGAGTAGAGTGAATGCGATCAGGAGTAGTTGTCGGCTTTGTCGCGTTGGCTATGGTCGCCATGGGGGGCAGCGTAGCCTGGGCTGCGCCACGCCAGAGCGAAGCTGACGCCTACACGCGCTACGAGCTGCTCGCACCCGGCTCGGGCAAGTTCCGCATTCTCTACGACGTCACCGCCACCACGCCCGGCGCTCGGGTCTACGACAACCCGATCCGCCGCGGCTCCCAAGCCTCGGACGAGACCGTCACCGACAGGGCCACCGGACGGCCGCTGGCGCACGAGACCATCTCAGCTCAGGCCGCACGTAGCGACGGCGTTGAGGGCGACGAGGCGGACCAGTACCTGCGCATCCACCTGGCGCGGCCTGTTCCGCAGGGCGGCGGCGGCCGCATCCGCATCGACAAGACGTACGCGGACCCGAAAAGCTACCGCGTCGAGGCCGATGGCGTACTGGTCTTCTCCCGTTCGCTGGGCATCCGCCGCAACACCGTCGTGCTGCCGGCCGGCTACGAGCTGATGGCCTGCAACGTGCCCAGCCAAGTGCTGCAAGACCCGGACGGGCGCGTGCGCATCAGTTTCTGGAATGACGCTGCTGGCCCCGCCCCGCTTGAGCTGCGCGCTCGGCCTGACGCGCGGCCACTCCCCTCACCCGACCCCACAACGCTGGCGGTCCGCGAGCGGGCCAGCGAAACGCGCGACATCGTCTACGACCTGCAGCCGCCGGAGACCCACGCCTTCAGCCTCTACCACGACTACACGGAGACGAAGGCTGGCGCAGACGACTACGTCAACGTCGTGCGCACGGGCAGCGTGGTGCGCGATCCTGGCGGCCGAGATCTCGACACAGGCGAGGCGCTGCGCCCGCAGGTGCTGAAGGGCGAGGCGATTTCTCGCGCCGGGGTGCACGAGCCCGATCTGACGGTCACGCCGGACACCGAGGTGGTGGTGTTTCGCTACGCGCCCGTGCCGCCCGGCGGCTCCAAGCGGCTGCGCATGAGCGAGACCTACATCGACGCCGATCGCTATCGCCTTCAGGACGGCGAGCTCGTCTGGAGGCGCAGCTTCGGACGTGCCCACAACGAGGTGATCCTGCCGGCCGGCTGGGCTCTGAGCGCCAGCTCCATCCCGGCGGTCATCACCACTCAGGCCGACGGCCGCGTCCGGCTGGAGTTCACCAACCCGCGACCCGACGAGATCGACACTCTCATCACTGCCCACAGGGCGAACTAGCGCCACGTGTGGACGGCGCTCCCTTGGCAAGGTGCTTTCGACGTTCGCTTCCGGTTGGTCGGTGCGGCCATGTGTTCGACCTGTTGGTGCGGTGCACGTGACCGCTGGCCATAATGCCTCCGCGAGGATGGGTCCCGACCAACAACACGCGCTCGAGGCGCACTGGCGCATATGGGTTCTCCCGTACTTCGGTATCGACCGGCTGGATGCGTTAGTCGTCGGCTCCCTTCCCAAGCTTGTCGGCGCGCCTGCGCCTGATGGCTATGCCGGCTGAACGAGCGGCTCTCGATAGCGCTCGCCGCTGGTCATGATCTTCCACGCCATGCGTGCGGTCTTGTTGGCCAACGCGACGGTCGCAACCTTCGTCGCGCGCCGAGAGAGCAGCTGCGACGCCGAGATCGTGCTCGTCGACGCGGCCTGGCGGCTTACAAGATGATCCGGAGCGGAGGGTGGCCGAGGTGAGCGACAGGATCCTGATCTTTTATGGCTCGTACCGATGGGACCGACAGGGCATCAAGCTGGCCGAGCACCTCGTCTCCGCCTTCGCCGCACGCGGGGCGGAGGCGGAGCTGATCGACGCCAAGGCGCTCGACCTGCCCATGCTCGACCGCATGTACAAGGAGCACGACCCCGGTGAGGCTCCGCCGGCGCTGGAAGCGCTCGCCGCTAAGATCAAGGCGGCGGACGCCTTCGTTTTCGTCGTCGGCGAGTACAATTGGAGCATCCAGCCGGGGCTGAAGAACCTCACCGATCACTTTCTGGAGGAGTGGTTCTGGCGGCCGGCCGCGATCGTCAGCTACTCCGCTGGCCGCTTCGCGGGCGTGCGCTCGGGCTTGGCCTGGCACGGCATCCTGTCTGAAATGGGCATGGTGGTGATCTCGAGCACGCTTGCGGTGGGCGGCGTCGCGCACGCGTTCGACGCGGAGGGCCAGCCCTCCGGCGAGGGCGGGGCGGCGCTGGAGCGTGCTTTCCCGCGCTTCGCCGACGAACTCGCATGGTGGATGGAGGCCGCGCGCGAGCAGCGCGCCCGCCGTGCGCCGCCCTTCTGAGCGGGACGAGGCGGCCATGGGTTCGGAACGCCTTCTCGCGCTTGCCGACGGCGTCGTCGCCGTGATCATCACCACATGGTGCTGGAACTGAAGCCGCCGCACGGGGGCGACCTGGCGAGCCTCGCCGCGCTGTGGCCGACTTTCCTCAGCTTCGCCCTCAGCTTCATCTACGTCGCCATCTACTGGAACAACCACCACCACTTCTTCAGGCTCGTTCCGGCGGTGGATGGAGCGGTGATGTGGGCCAACCTGAACCTCCTGTTCTGGCTGTCCTGATCCCGTTCACCACCGCGTGGACGGGCGAACACCAGATGGCGGCCATCCCCGTGGCGGCCTACGGCGTGTCGCTGTTGGCGGCTGCGTTCAGTTGGTGGCTGATGCAGACGATGATCGTGCGGTTGCAGGGTCCCGTTTCACCGCTACGAGCTGCTCTTGGGCGCGACTCGAAGGGAAACCTGACGCCGCTGATGTATATCAGTGCAATCGGGCTGGCGTTCGCCATCCCCGTGGCGTCGTACGCCCTCTACGCCGCAGTCGCCGCGATCTGGCTGGTCCCGGACCGACGGATCGAGACGGCGCTGAAGGTCTCGCTCAGGACGCCCACGTAGACGAGCTCACGTCCGAATGGCGGTATAGGGACGACAGCCCTGAGGACCCGACACGACAAGCCCGAGCTCGGGCGGGTCCTATGCGGCAGCTTGGCGCCAAGAATGGTCTTTGGCTTAGCTCCGGGAAACCGACATGGCGCCCGCGCCGGGCGGCGACGGCGGGGCGGGCGAGGCCAGCGCTCGGTCGCCAGTTGGCCGCTTCGCAAGTCGGTCAGCCTCACGCTATAGGTGCGGGGGAAGTGCGGCTTGGGCGGGCAGGTATGAACCACCTTATGATCGGCCTGGGCGGCACGGGCGGGCGTGTCCTGCGCGCGCTGCGCAAGTCGATGTACGCCGCCTTCCGCGACCGCGAGCCCGACGGCGCGGTGATCGACTACCTGTTCGTCGACAGCGATCCCAAGTCGTTCGTCGACGGCGACCCGGCCTGGACGGTGCTGGGCCGTTCGATTCAGCTGCCGCGCCGCAGTCAGATGCTGATCGCCCAGGCCAACCTCAACAGCATCGTCGACGACCTCAACAGCTATCCGCAGCTGAAGCCGTGGATCGGGGACCGCGCCGCCTGGGGCGAGATCCTGGCCAGCCTGAACATCGACGCGGCGGGCGGGCAGAAGCGCCGGCTCGGCCGCTTCCTGTTCGCGATCAACGCGCGGCGCTTCCGCGACGGCGTGAGCCAGATCGTGCAGGACATGCAGCAGCGCGGCGCGCGCTCGACCGACGTCGTGTTCCACATCTTCTGCGGCCTGGCGGGCGGCACGGGCTCGGGCGCGGTGGTCGACGCGGTGGCGCAGATCCGCTCGATGTACCCGGACCAGAGCCGGGCGCGCATCGTGCTCTACATGTACCTGCCGGACCTGAACCCGCCGGCCAAGTGGAACACCGGCAACTACCACGCCAACGCCTACGCCGCGCTCTTGGAACTCAACGCCATGGGCGCGGGCGCCTGGGCGCCGTTCGACGTGGTCAACGGCGGCGGCCCGGTGAGGAACCCCGGCGGCTTCTGGTACAACGGCGCCTACGCCTTCACCGACGCCAACGACCAGGGCTACCGCGCCGGCATCGACCGCGACCTTCCCGACATCCTGGCCGACTTTGTGTTTCAGAAGGTGGTCGTCGCCCGCCAGGTCAACTGGGATGGGCTGGTGCGGATGGAGAACTCGGAGAACGGCGACGCCTCGCCCGAGACCGCGCCGGGCGCCAAGACCGGGCAGCGATCGGTGCGCTTCCTGTCGTTCGGCGTGCGCCGCATCGCCTTCCCCGAGGAGGCGATCCGCGAAAGCCTGACCTACGACTTCGAGGTGCAGGGTCTGCGCCAGCTCGCCTACAACAACTGGCAGGACGGGGTGGGCTACCTCGAGTCCGCCCGCCCCCGCGCCGACGCCGAGTTCGTGGCCGACCGGCAGAAGCGCGAGGACTGGCGCGTCACCGACGCTCACCTGCGGCTGGAACGGCCGATCATCGACACCGACGGCTCCAAGCGCTGGCAGGGCTTCGGCGAGGAATGGCAGCAGTGGGAGACCCACTACGTCGGCCTGGCCGAGCAGGCGGAGCGGGCGCGCTGGCTCAACGAGCTGAAGACGCTGTTCGCCACGGCCTGGAGCCAGAACTTCCGCTCTGCCGGCGTGCCGCAGTTCTTCCAGGCCGCGGCGCGCGACCGCAAGAACCTGGCGCGCGCCATCCGCGGCAGGGTCGAGGCCTCGCTGTTCGAGGACTGGCGCAACGGGGTGAGCTCGGTGGCCGAGTCCGGCCGGGTGGTCGATGCGCTGCTGGTCGACCTCGACGGTCGGCTGTCGGCGGTCGCAGACTTCACCGCCAAGCGCGACGCCTCAGCCGACGACCTGGAGCGGCAGTTCGGCGAAGTGGAACGCCACTGGAACGAGTTCCGCCTCATCCCCGGCTCGCGCGAACGCGAGATGACCAAGGCGGGCTTCCTGCTGCGCGAGCAGTACACCGCGCGCACCCTGGCCGAGGCCAGCCGCTTCTCGCGCACGCTGATGGAGGACCTGCGCTCGGAGCTGGTGGACCTCAAGGCGTCGATCGACACCGCCGAGCGCGTGGTGACCGAGGGCGCGGACCGGGCGATGAAGCGCGTGCAGGCGCGCTCCGGCGCGCTAGGCGCCGCGCCCGCCGCCCAGCCCAGCTACGTCACCACCGTGGGCGACGCCGCGGCGGTGGAGAAGACCCGCCGCAAGCTGGTGCTGAGCGAGGACGAGCAGCGCACCCACACCGCCAAGCTTCGCCAGCGCATCCTCGACGCGCTGGGCGGTCAGCCGACCTTCGCGCTGTTCTCCCGTCGCCTGGCCGAGGGCGACCTGCAGAACGCGCTCACCGCCGCCAGCGCCGAGGATGTGGCCTCGGCCCACCAGCGCCTGGTCACCGAGAAGAGCGAGCGGGTGATCGGCGTGTCGGTGATCGACAAGCTGCGCGACCAGTGGGGCGACGACCAGGAGCGGCTGGATCGTGAGGCCGCCGCCCTGGCCCGCGGCGCCGGCCGCTTCATCAGCTTCGACGAGGCGGAGGTGAACAAGTCCTTCCCCGGCAAGACGGTGGCGCCGCGCGCGGTGGAGTCCTTCGCCGTAATCCTGCCCACGCCGCCGGACCAGAAGGACTTCGTCGACAAGCTGGAGCGCGCGTTCAAGAATGCCCGCGCCGCGGGCGACGTCGACTTCATCCGTGCGGGGGAGGGGACCGACGAGATCGCGCTCGTCACCCTGGTGAACCTCTTCCCGCTGCGGTTCGCCCGCGTCGTGCGCGGCCTCAAGGAGCGCTACGACGCGCGGCTGGCCGAGGGCCGCGCCCGCGCCACGCTGGAGGTGCACACCGAAGGCGACGGCTCGCAGTTCCCCGACCTATTCGTCGCCGACCGGGCGCAGGTGGGCGCGCGGCTCAAGCCCGCGCTCCTGGTGGGGCTGGCGCTGGGCGCGGTGACCTCCGTGCGGAGCCAGGCGAGCGGGCGCGACCAGCTGGTGCTGACGCGGCGCGACGCGGACGGCTTCGACCTCGACCCCCTGGTGCTGGGCCCCGACCTAACGGGCGCGGGGGAGGCGCTGGGCGAGGCGGAGGTGTTCATCCTTCAGGGCGTGATCGACGCCGGGCTCGCCGGCGGCGCGCTCACCAGCGACGAGGGCCGCACCGCCGCGCGCGACCAGATCGCCGCCGCCGTCGCCAAGGTGCGCGAAGCCCACGGCGGCGACGCCACAAATCCCGAGGTCGCCGCGTGGAACACCGCCGCGCGCGACGCCATGAAGATCATCCGACGGGAAACCTGACGCCGTGACCCAGGGCCTCTGCACCAACCTCCCCAGCCAATGCTCCAAGGCCGCGGCCAAGGAGCTCATCCCCATGCCGACGCCGGACGTCACCTGTCCGGAATGCGGCAGTCGCCTGCAGGCGGCGCGCGGAACGGGACCGACGCCGCGGGGCGGCGGGGCGGGCCCGGCGGTGGTCGGCGGCGTTCTGCTGCTGGCGCTCCTCGCCTTGCTGTGGGTGCTATTCAGGCTGTTCGGCCATCCCCACGGCGCGGGGGCGACGGCCTCCGGCGGCGAGGCGCCGGCGGGCGGCTACTACCTGCGCCTCTCCGGCTCCAACACCATCGGCGATGAGCTCGGGCCCGACCTGGTCAAGGCGTGGCTGTCCTCCAAGGGCGCCACCGATATCGCCATGCAGCAGCGCAGCGACGGCGGCAAGCCGATCCCCGAGCGCGTGGTCACGGCCCGGCTGGACGGGCGCGACATCCAAATCGAGGTGCGCGCCCACGGCAGCGCCACTGCCTTCACCGATCTGGCCACGGGTACCGCCGACATCGGCATGGCCTCGCGCGCCATCAAGCCCGACGAGGCGCAGACGCTGTCGGCCATGGGCGACATGCGCTCCACGGCCAACGAGCACGTGGTCGGCCTGGACGGGGTGGCGGTGGTGCTGCCCTCGGGCTCGACCGTGGCCAAGCTGTCGCGCGCTGACCTGCGCCGCATCTTCTCCGGCCAGGCCACGTCGTGGTCGGAGTTCGGCGGCGGCGACCGGCCGATCCACCTCTACGCCCGTGACGACAAGTCCGGCACTTACGACACCTTCAAGGATCTGGTGCTCAAGGGCGCGCCGCTCGGCCAGGCCAAGCGCTTCGAGGACAGTGTCGAGCTGGAGGCGGCGGTGGCCGCCGACCCCGACGGGGTGGGCTTCGTCGGCCTACCCTACGTCAAGACCACGCGCGCGGTGGCGGTGAGCGACGGGCCGGCGGCGGCGCTGGAGCCGACGCGCTTCAGCGTGAAGACGGAGAACTATCCGCTCAGCCGACGGCTGTACCTGTACACCGCGGCCAGCCCCTCCAATCCGGCGATCGCCGACTTCGTGCGCTTCGCCCTCTCGGCGGCGGGACAGGCGGTGGTGAAGGCCGACCGCTTCGTCGACCTCGACCTCTCGCAAAGCGTGGCGCGCGACCCGCAGGCGCCCACCGCCGCCTGCGAGCTCTCCGCACGCTGGACGGGCGACCGGCAGGCCTACTGCAAGCTGCGCGACGGGGCCGAGCAGCTGGGCACCAGCTTCCGCTTCCGCACGAACTCGGCCGAGCTCGACACGCGCGCCAGCCAGGACCTGCGCCGTGTGCTGGACCGCATGGAGCGCTCCTCCGACAAGTCGATCGTGCTGGCCGGCTTCGCCGACAGCTCGGGCGCCTACGCCGGCAACTGCGCGCTCTCGCGCTCGCGCGCGCAGAGCGTGGCGTCGGCGCTCAAGACGCTGGGCCTGAACGCCGCCGAGGTGCTGGGCTTCTGCGACGAGCTCCCCGTGCGTGACAACGGCACTCCCGAAGGCCGCGAACAGAACCGCCGAGTGGAGATATTCTTGCACTGAGCCCGGCGAGGTACGTTTGGCTAGTCGAAAGAGCGTCTGAGATGCGCCATAAGCGGCCATTGGATCGGCTCCGGAAACCGGACATGCGCCGTACCACTGCGAACGTCCGCTATTCGGCACAGAGCCAACAACCGCAACCGACCCGTTGCAGACATCGTCAGCGTCAGCCCCGCGGCGCGAAGCTCAGCACTCGGCGGCGGACTCAGGCTTGAAAGTGGGGCTGGCCGGTGGAATGACGTAAACCAATGTTGTAAGTGCAGCAACGAACAGTCCAACGCGCTCGTTCCAAAACGCCAAAGCGAAGGCCAGCCAAAACGCTCCGGCTGTGAGACCATACTTAACAGTGACTCGCGACAGGTAAGCATCTGTCAGCCTGGAATCTGGAAGGGCCTTAGCCGTTGCGTAGAGCCACCGGACAAACCACCAGGTTGATGGTGCTGCTGCAATACCTAGGTACATCAGGGCGGCGGTCCGGCTCTCCGCATCACCGGCAAGATGTTCGATCAGGGGTCGCGCGGGAAATGGCGTGACGCTGACGGCTGCAAGGAAGCCGATACTGAGCAGATTGTATCCATGATCGGTCTTCTGCAGTAGCTTGCCGCTAAAGTGGCTGTGAGTCCAATACAGCCCGATCAGGATCACGCTCAGGCCGTAGGCGCCATATTCAGGAGCGAGCTTCAGGTAGCCCGCTGCCAGGTCGCCATCGTCAGGCTTGGGCGCGTGCAGCTCGACGACGGGAAGGGTGATTGCAATCGCGAGCACCGCATCGCTGAAGCCCTCCAGGCGATCCGTATTGCGTTCAGTTCCGTCGCTCGAGGGAGTGGCCATGACACGTCAACGCGCGAGAGCGGCATCCTGGCCTTCAGCCGGCTCGCCCGGGCGGCGTCTCGGCTTGGTCAGGGGCACGCCCGGCTGGGTGACTCCGAAGGTCGCAGGAGCGGGCCTGCTCACAAGCCAACGCTGCTGCGCTGCTCAGAGCATCTCCAGACGGCTCGCGTGCTTGGGTGGCGAGAACGACCCGTCGATGTCGACGACATCCTCGTCGGTGAGTAGGAGGTCAAGCGCGAGACGGTTCTGCCGCACATGCGATGCGTCCGCCGCCTTGGGGATGGCCAAGACGTTTCCGCTGCGCACGGCCCACGCCAGCGCCACCTGATACGCCGTGACACCATGGCGATCGGCGACGGCCTGCAAGGCTCCGCCGCGAGGGAGCCGACCCTGTTCCACTGGACTGTAGGCCATTACCGGAACACCGCGTTCAGCCAGCGCCGGCAGGAGGTCGTACTCGGGACCGCGACGGGTCACGTTGTAGAGAATCTGATCTGTCGCGCAGTTCGCGCCGCCGGCTGCGGACAGCTCGTCCATGTCAGCCAGATCCAGGTTGCTGACGCCCCAAGCGCGGATTTTGCCCGCGCGCTTCAGCGCCTCCATGCCTTCGATCGTCTCCGTCAGGGGAACCGAACCGCGCCAATGGAGAAGATAGAGGTCGAGACGGTCAGTCTGAAGCCGGTTCAGGCTGGCTTCGCACGCCCGCTCGAGCCGACCGCGACCGGCGTTCTGAGGATAGGCCTTGCTGACCAGGATGATCTGGTCGCGCAGTCCCGCCAGCGCCTCGCCGAGGAAGCTTTCCGTCGCGCCGTCGCCGTACATCTCCGCCGTATCGACAACCGTCAGGCCGAGATCGACGCCGGTCCTCAGAGCTTCGGCTTCCTCAGCCCGTCTATTTGCAACCTCGCCCATGCGCCAAGTTCCCTGACCGATTGTGGGGACGGGGCCGATGCCTGGGAAGCTCAAGGTGTGCATAAGCTCTGAATGAACTGGGCGACGAACCGATCCGACCGGCGCAGACCTGGGTCCGCTACCCACCCATAGCCGACACTCGAATGGTCCGCTTGCGGATACCGACGCGGCCGCCGAGGTGCGCTCTACCCCGCACTCCCGGGGCATAGATCGCAGCCGCCTCCATGCAGCGCCTCGTCCCACATCCCGCGATACGGGGAAAGACCGGGCACAGACCACCACCTCTCCCCCTCGCCCAAACCGCGCGTAGTGTTCTCTCACCCCACGGCATGGGGAGGGCGTCTTCGGATCCGCGCCCGAGGCGGCCGTGGGGAGTGGACGTGCGGGATTTCTGGCGGCGACGGCCGGTGGTGTAGCGCCCTGACCAAATCGCCGCGTCCGCAGGCGCGCGAGGATGCGCCTGCGCCGCCCAGCCGCAGCTGTGGGAGCACGGTTGCGGGCGCGTGGGGGATCACAAGCCCGCGCGACGGCCCTCCTGCACCTGGGCGGACAATGCCCGATGGCGGGAGCCCCTGGAGAGCGGCCATGGCGGAGCGATCAGCGTCGGGGGCCGAAACTCCCACACACATCAACGGTACTCCGGGCCCCCGGCCCGCGCTCCGTCCCACCTCCCCACCCGCCTGCGGCTTCCGCGGGCGAGGGCGCCCGCGTGCGCCCCGGTCTTTGACAAGGTGGCGCTGCTGCGATCAACTGACGGCGCGCCACCCCGCGCGGTCGAGCGCATAGACGACATGCCGCTCCAGCCGGTGACCCGGTGGCAATTCGGGGTGGTCGAAATCGAGCTCGGGCGTGGGCCGCAGGCCGATGCGCGCCATCACCGCCTGCGAGCGCAGGTTCGTGGTCGCCGTGAAGCTCACCACCCGCGCGGCGCCGCGGCGGAAAGCGCAGGCCAGGGCGGCGCGGGCGGCCTCGCTGGCGTAGCCGCGGCCCCAGGCGTTGCGGGCGAGGCGCCAGCCGATCTCCGGCGCGCCGCCGAACCCCAGGTCGGGCGAGGTCGGCTTGACGCCCACGAAGCCCAGGAAGGCGCCGTCGGCCTTGCGCTCCAGCGCCATGAAGCCCGCGCCACACGCGGCGATGAGCGCGACCTGGCGGTCGACGGCGGCGTCGCTCTCCTCCCGCGTCTTGAGGGCGGGGAAGTGCTCCATCACCTGCGCGTCGGCGTTCAGCGCGGCGAACGGTTCGCGGTCGCCCATGCGCCACTGGCGCAGGATCAGCCGCTGCGTCTCGATCACGGCGCTTCGAACACCCGCCCCGGCCCCGTCGCCGCATAGAGGTCGGTGCGGCGGTCGCGGAAGAAGCCCCAGGCGGCGCGGTGGCGGTCGAGGAAGTCGAGGTCGAAGGTGGCGCTCAGCACGCCCTCGTCCTCCCGATCGAAGGCCGCGACCAGGTCGCCGCGGTGGTCGGCCAGAAAGGAGGAGCCGTAGAAGCTCTGGCCTCCGCCGCCTCCCGTCGATCGGGGACCGGGCTCGTGCCCGGTGCGGTTGGCCGCCGCCACCGGGATGACGTTGGAGACCGCGTGCCCCTGCATGGCGCGCCGCCACGGATCGCGCGTGTCGAGCGAGGCGTCGTGCGGCTCCGAGCCGATGGCGGTGGGATAGAGCAGCACCTCGGCGCCGGCCATGGCCATGGCGCGGGCCGCCTCGGGGAACCACTGGTCCCAGCAGATGCCCACGCCGATCCTGCCGTGGCGCGTGGCCCACACGCGAAAGCCCGTATCGCCCGGGCGGAAGTAGTACTTCTCCTGGTAGCCCGGCCCGTCGGGAATGTGGCTCTTGCGATAGACGCCCAGCAGCGATCCGTCGGCGTCGGCCATGACCAGGCTGTTGTAGTAGTGCGGCCCCTCGCGCTCGTAGATCGAGATCGGGATCACCACGCCCAGCTCCGCCGCCAGGGGGGCCAGCGCGGCGACGCAGGGATGCTCGCGCCAGGCGAAGGCGGTGGCGAACCACTTCTCTTCCTGGGTGACGCAGAAGTACGGCCCCTGGAACAGTTCGGAGGGCAGGATCACCTGCGCGCCCTGCGCCGCCGCGGCCCGCACGAAATCGGCCGTCCTGGCGATGTTGGCGGCCATGTCCTCGCCGTACGAGGTCTGGATCACGCCGAGCGTGAGCGTGCGCGACATCAGGCCGGCTCCTGCTGAGTGATGCAGTGGAACGAGCCGCCGCCGGTGAGGAGCGCGCGCGACGCCAGGCCGATGGCCTCGCGCTCGGGGAACAGCGAGGCCAGCGCCTCCAGCGCGAGCGCGCTGGCGCGCTCCTCATAGACAGGCATGATCACCGCCCCGTCGGCGATGATGAAGTTCATGTGGCTGGCGGGGACCACCTCGCCCGCCTCGCCGACGATGCGGCCGGGCGATGGGATGCGCACCACCTGCAGCGGCGCGCCGCGCGCGTCCTTGGCGGTGGCGAGCCGGCGCGCCGCGTCGTCGAAGGCGGGAGCGTTGGGATCGTCGCGCCCCCAGGCCACCGGCACGGCCACCACCCCCGGCGCCACGAAGCGCGCCAGGTTGTCGACGTGGCCGTCGGTGTGGTCGTTGGCGAGGCCCCGGCCCAGCCACAGCACAGCCTCGGCGCCCAGGCTGTCGCGCAGGGCGGCCTCGGCGTCGGCGCGGGTCCAGTGCGGGTTGCGGTTGGGGTTGAGCAGGCACTGCTCGGTGGTGAGCACCGTGCCGAACCCGTCGTGATCGATGGCGCCGCCCTCCAGCACGAAGTCGTGGTCGGTGCGCGGCGCGCCGGCGGCGGCGGCGATCTGCTCGGCCACCGCCTCGTCGCCCTCCAGCCGATACTTTCCGCCCCAGCCGTTGAAGCGGAAGGCGGCCGCCCGATAGCGCTCCCCGCAGCGGTGGAAGATGGGCCCCGTGTCGCGCAGCCAGATGTCACCGAACTCGGCGCGCACCACCTCCACGCCTCGCACGCCCGAGAGCCGCGCTTGCGCTTCGCGTTCGCCGAGATCGCCCGCCACCAGCAGGCGCACGCGCTCGCGCCCCGGCCCGGCCAGCGCCCGCGCAAGGGCCGCGCACTCGTCCTGCGCGGGCGCGAGGTCGTCCTCCCACAGCTCCGCATGGCTGGGGAAGCCCAGCCACATCGTCTGGTGCGGCGCCCATTCGGCGGGCACGCGCGGCGTGGGCGGCGGGATCACGGCCGTGCGGCCCTCCTGGTGAGCGCGCCTAGGTGGAAGCGGCGGCGTTGGGCGTCAACCGCGGCTCCCGAACACGAAAGGGCGGCCCCGGCCTGGGCCGCCCTGCGCGTCTCGGCCCGGGCCGATCAGAACTTGTAGCGGAAGCCGATCTTCAGCGCCCACAGCGAGAGCGGCAGGCCGTTGGCGCTGGTCGTCACCGTCGGTATTTTCCGCGTGAAGCTCTGGTACTGGTACTTGTTCTGCGTTCCTCCAGCGCAATTGGCGCCTTGCGTCTGGCAATTCAGCGCCACCACGTCGGAGGCGAAGTACGGGAAGCCGTACTGCTCCAGCACGCCATAGTTGGAGTTGATCAGATTACCGATGTTGAAAATGTCGAAATATAGCTGCGCCTTCGCTGCCTTGTAGGGGAAGAAGACGGGAACTTCCTGGCTGATCTCAATGTCAGCATCGGTGAAACCCTTCGAGTCGAAGGCGTTTCGCGGAGAAATCGAGCCGTTGTACTTCATCAGTCCCGTATCCTTCAGGAACTGGTTGAAGCCCGCGACGCCGCTCAGCACCTGCCCGTTGGCCGCGACGTAGGTGGAGTTGGCGAAGCTGGAGCCGTACTGCACGATCGGATCGCTCGTCGCCGTGATGTTCCCGGTGGAGTCGGCCTTCGGCACGTAGAGCAGCTCGTTGCTGCGGTTGGCGACGGCGCCGGCAAGATTGTACTGCGTATCGATCGGCGTGCCCGAGCCGACGGTATTGGTCGTGCCCGGGAGGGTGGCCTGGAAGGTGTAGCTGTAGGGCAGACCCGAGCGGCGGAAAGCGAACAGGCGGATCGACGTCAGGTTATCCCCGAAAATTCGCCGCGAGTAGTTGATGTTGAATTTGATTTGCTGGGCGATGTTGTAGTTGGAGATCGATACGGTGGGATTGTTGGGATCAGAGAAGGCGTTTTGGGCGTAGTTGGAGAGCGCCACCGAGCTGGTGCCCGGATTGACCTCTTCGGCGTGCGTATGGGTGTAGCTGACATCGACGCTCAGGCCCCAATCGAAGTCCTTGCGCAGCCCGATGTCGTAGGTCGCCACGAAGCCCTTGTCCGTCGAGTTCAGCAGGAGATCGTAGGCGTTGGCGCGCGCCAGCCGCCCCGTGGCTGCATTGGCGTTGAAGCGGGTCGCGTCGAACACAGGCCGTCCGTCGGGCGCCTTGGTGACCGTGCCGACCGTATCGAGCAGGTCGGTCCAATAGATCGCCTTGTTGGTGTGCTGGTACTGGTAGTCCCCATGCAAAGTCCAGCTATCGAACAAATTGTGGGCCAGCCCGTCGCCACCGAACCTGGTGTACTGGCCGATGAATGGATAACCGCTGATGTTGAAGGTCTTCTGGAACCCCGCGGTGAACTTCCATACCGATTCCGGCTCGAAGTCGGGGCTCAATGCGTTGGTGATGCCCGTGCCTGCGTTGGCGCTGGCGGCGTTGCCGGCCTGGGCGATCGGGCTGACTTGGCGACCGTTCACGTTGTTCAGCGCCGGGCTGCAGGTTGCCGCGCCTGGCGTGGCGCAGGAGATGGCGAACTGTCCCAGCAGATTGCCGGTGTTGGTGTAGTTGTTCGAGACCCACACGTTCGGGCTGCCGCCGGAGAACAGACCCGCGCCAACATAGGCATTGAAGGTCGGGTCCGGGTGATAGTTCAAGCCCAGGCGCGGCATGATCACATTGTCGCCATCCAGCGTGCCCTGGTTGGAGAGGCCGTACTGCTGGGCGAAATACGTGTTGTTGCGCGGTTTGTCGCTCTGCTCATAAAGCTCGGCGCGCAGGCCCGCCTTCAGAGTCAAATCCGAGCGCAGACGCCACTCGTCCTGCAGGTAGAAGGTGTCGATTACGTAGCCCCAGTTGGCGGCGCCGTCGTTCTTCACGTTGTCGAAGGCGTTGGCGTAAACCAGGCTGGAGGCGTTGCCGGCTTGCAGGTCGGCGATCGAATTGAATGTGTAGTTGCCGTTGGCGTTTTGGACGAAGAGGTTGAACACGTCGACCTGCTCGCGCTCGTAACCGAGAAGGATCGAGTGCTGCCCCAGCGTGTAGGTGCCGCGGATGCGGCCGACCTGGTCGCGAACGGTCAAGGCGTTGGCCTGGCGTGAGATGTTCGGCCCGGCGAACAGCGTGCCACCCGGTTGCGACCCAATCGCCGCCTGGCGAACCTGGAAATAGGCGAAGTCGTTACCAGCCAGAGAGTTGCTTATGTTCTCCACATCGCGGCGCGTGTAGCTGATTTCAGTGTGGAAATTGGGCGTCCAGTCAGAATACAGGGTACCGATATACGAACGAACATTTTGGTTGAATTCGTACCAGTCGGACAGGAACGACAGGTTGCGTCCGCTGGTGGACTGGTCGTTAGTCGACGTCGTCACTCCCGCCTGGTCCTGCACCTCAAAAACGAGACGTTGCTGGTTGTTGATTTGCCAGGTCAGCTTGCCGAAAAACTTCTCGTCGGTGACTGGCAGTGGCGAGGTCACCGTCACGCCGAGGGGATCGAAACCGTACTTGGATTGCAAGATGCTGGAGACCTGCGCCACCTCGGCGTTGGTCACACCAGGAACCTTGTTCAACGCAGTGGAATCTTGCGCACCAAACGAATTGTTGATCTGGCTTTCATACTTCTCATAGGCGAACGAGAAGAAAAGATGGTCCTTGACGATCGGCCCTTCGAGGTCGAGCCCGTAGTATTTCTCTTTGAAGTTGAACACGGTAGCGCGATCACGCAGCACTTCACCTGATCCCAGCTTGTCCGAGTCGTACTCATAAAAGCCGCCGCCATGGAAAGTGTTCGAGCCGGACTTGGTGTTGATGTTCAGCAGGCCGCCGGTGAACGATCCATACTGCACGTCCATCGGCGCGATCTCGACATTGAGCGATTGGATCGAGTCGAACGGGATCGGCTGGCGCTGGCCGGGGTAACCGTTGCCGTTAAGGCCGAAATCGTCCGAGATCTTCGCTCCGTCGACGTAGATGGTGTTCGCACGATTGCTATTGCCAGCGATGATCAAGGCGTTTGAATTGGTCGGATCGATGGTCACGAACGGATTTAGGCGCGCGATGTCCTTGATGTCGCGGTTGAGCGACGGCAGGCTCTGCAGGTCGCGGCTGGTGAAGGTCGAGCGAGCGCCGGTCTGCAGGATGTTTCCGGCGGTGCTGCGCGTCGCGCGGACCACCACCGTATTGTCGGAACCGCCGAGCGCCAACGAGATCTGCGCCGGAGCGCCGAGCGGCACCTGAACGTCCGTCAGGGTCTTGGCTTCATGAGAGCTGTCCGACGCGGTGATGCTGTATGGGCCGCCCGGCTCCAGGTTGCGCAAGGTGAATTCGCCGGAGGCGTTGGTGGTCAGGTGGCGCACCTCGTTGCGCGGCAGATAGGTGACCGTGACCTGCGCGTTGGCCACGGCCTTGCCCGCGCCGTCGGTGATCGCGCCGTTCAAGCCGCCGCTCGTCTCCTGGGCGTTCGCTGCGCCTGCGAACAGGCAGGCGGCCAAGACGGTCGTCGCCGCGCCGGCGGCGAGCTTCCTCATGATCGACATGGTCTCAACGTCCCCTGGTCCGTCGCCGAGGCGCTCGCATTCGCGGGCGCTCGTCGGGGCGGTCAGGACCGCGATTAGCCGCGAAAATGAAAGACGCGGCGACATATCGGTGAAGGTTCGATGACACGGGCGAGGTTGGAATGCGGCGTGGCCGTGTCGCCACAGGGGCGTGGGGGCGATCGCGTCGCTTCGCCGCAATACGCCGGCCTATGGGGTTGTGCGGTCGGGCTCGGCAGGCGCTAAACGCAGCCGCCTTGACCGATCCCGCCCCGCCCCCACCCGAAGCCGGAGCCGCGCCCTGGCCGCTTATCTGGGGCGGGGTTTTGGCGGTCACTCTGCTGCGGGTGGCGGTGCTGTTTCTCACGCCGCTCGAGCTCTATCCTGACGAGGCGCAGTACTGGGCGTGGTCGCGCCACCTGGCGTTCGGCTACTTCTCCAAGCCGCCCATGATCGCCTGGCTGATCGCGGCCACCACCGCCATCGGCGGCGACGCGGAGGCGTGGGTGCGCTTGGCCGCGCCGCTGCTGCA